>NZ_JBNDJX010000001.1:4467500-7358892 GCF_050435205.1 Variovorax sp. W2I14
GTATTACTCACCCGTTCGCCACTCGCCGCCAGGATTGCTCCCGCGCTGCCGTTCGACTTGCATGTGTAAGGCATGCCGCCAGCGTTCAATCTGAGCCAGGATCAAACTCTATAGTTCGATCTTGATTTTTGCGCCTGACCTCGCGGTCAAGCAAAACTCATAAAAAAAGAATTAAAGTGAACTTCACTTCTATCTCATGAGCGTTTTTAAGTCTTGCGACTTGTTCCGAAGAACTTACGCAATTACCTTCAAACGCCCACGCTTATCGGCTGTAAATTTTTAACGATCACCGAAGCAACTTATCGTTTACTTCGTTTTGCTTTGCTGCGATCAGCGAAGCCTTGTAGTCTATCACGGTTTTTACAGAACCGTCAAACTTTTTTCGCTTTCAACATCTTCCTATTTGCACCCCGCAACCTTCGCTGCGAGACGCTGAAGCTGTTTCAGCGGAGCCTTCGATTATGCACTGTTTTTTGCAATCCAGTCAACTTCGAAGAATCTTTTTCTCAGCCAACTCTCAGCAACCACCCCTTCCAGGGCAACCACCGAACAACACATCAATGCGCTGTCAGCCGAGCCCACGAGTATATGCCAAATCCATGGCCTCGCAAGACCCCGCTGAACAAAATCGACATCGGAACCTCTTCGTCCTGGGGCGGCGCTTCGCGCCGCCCCAGGACGAAGAGGAGGCTCCTCCGATAATCCGTGCCACATGGCACTCATCACACTCCTCGACGCCCAACTCGCGTTCGGTCACGTCCCGCTGCTAGATCATGCGGACTTCTCTCTTCTGGAATCGGAACGCATCGGCCTAATCGGCCGCAATGGTGCGGGCAAGTCCTCGCTGCTCAAGATATTGGGCGGTCTGGAGAAGACCGACGACGGCACCCTGCAACTGCAGCAGAACCTCCGCGTCGCCTACGTCGCGCAAGAACCCGTGCTCGATATGGATGCGGATGTATTCACCGCGGCCAGCCAGGGTCTCGGAAGCGTGATTGCCGTACGCGATCTCTATCTGTCAGGCGCCGAAGGCCTGGACCTCGACGCCCTCCAGTCCCAGATCGAAGCCTACGACGCCTGGAACTGGGAGCAGCGCGTCGAAGAGACGCTGCACCGCCTCCACCTGGACCGCAACGCTCGCGTCGGCTCCCTCTCCGGAGGCACGCGGAAGCGCGTGGCCCTCGCCCAAGCCCTGGTGGCCGCGCCCGATGTGCTTCTATTGGATGAGCCCACCAATCACCTGGACCTCGACTCCATCGAATGGCTGGAGCAGTTGCTGATCGACTTCAAGGGCAGCGTCGTCACCGTCACCCATGACCGCAGCTTCCTGAACCGCGTCGCCACCCGCATCGTCGAGCTCGACCGAGGCAAGCTCGGCTCCTACCCCGGCAACTTCGAGCAGTACCTGCTACAGAAGGAAGAGCAGCTCGCCCAGGAAGCCGTCATCAGCGCCAAGGCCGACAAGCTCCTTGCGCAAGAAGAGATCTGGATCCGCAAGGGCGTCGAAGCCCGCCGCACCCGCAGCCAGAGCCGCATCACCCGCCTGCAGGAGCTGCGCGCGAGCCGCACCGCCCGCCGCGAGGTGCAGGGCAGCGTCAACATGGACGTCGCCTCCGGCCAATCGAGCGGCAAGATCGTGGCAGAACTCACCGAAGCCACCAAGTCCTTCGGCGAGAAGACCGTCATCCGCAATTTCAGCGGCACCATCCTGCGCGGCGACAAGGTCGGGCTGCTCGGTCCGAACGGCGCGGGCAAGACCACGCTGCTCAAGCTCATCCTCGGCGAGCTCGAACCCGACAGCGGCAAGATCCGCCGCGGCACCAACCTGCAGGTCGCGTATTTCGACCAGATGCGCGACAAGCTCGACCTCGACGCCACGCTGGAAGACTTCATCAGCCCCGGCAGCGAGTGGATCGAAATCGGCTCGCAGAAGAAGCACGTCAAGAGCTATCTCTCCGACTTCCTGTTCTCCCCCGCCCGCGCCAACTCCCCCGTGCGATCGCTCAGCGGCGGCGAGCGCAACCGCCTGCTGCTGGCGCGCCTCTTTGCCCGCCCCGCCAACGTGCTTGTGCTCGACGAGCCGACCAACGACCTGGACATCGACACGCTGGAGCTGCTCGAGAACCTGCTGCAGGACTACGACGGCACCGTGTTCCTCGTGAGCCATGACCGCACCTTTTTGGACAACGTGGTCACCAGCACCATCGCCTTCGAAGGCGACGGCCGCTGGCGCGAATACGAGGGCAGCGTGCAGGATTGGCTGATCCAGTCCAAGCGCGCGCGCGAAATTGCCGCGCAGCGGCTCGCTGCGGCACCGCCGCCGCCTGCCGCCGCACCCGCCCCAGCTGTCGAGGCCCCCAAGGCAGCGACCACTCCCCGCAAGAAGCTCTCATATAAGGAGCAGCGCGAACTCGAAGCCCTGCCCGCGCAGATCGAAGCCCTCGAAGCCGAGCAGAAGCGCATCACCGAGATGCTCGAACTCGACGGCGGCGCCATCTACGCCTCCGACGCCTCGCGCGCGGTCGAGTTGAGCGAGCGCCACGCCCAGATCGACGAAGAGCTGCTCGCCGCCCTCGAGCGCCAGGAAGAGCTGGGCGCCGCGCGTTAGGCGAATCAGGCGCCGAAGCCCTCCGGTTCGCGTCCGCCCGTCCCACGCCGGGCGGACGCCGACTAGGCTATATATGCGGCTACCCAATCCTCCGGGAATCGCCGCATGCCTTCACCCTTCACGTTCTTCGGCCGATATGCCGTGCTCATCGCGGCGCTGCTGCTGGGCGCCTGCGCCCAATTGCCGAAAGACGTCGACCGTCCCGTCTCGACCGCGCTCGCCTCGCCGAACGACACCGCGCTCGGCGCGCTGGTCCGCCAGCGCCGCCAGGCCGAGAAGGCCCGTTTCGAATCGGGCTTCCTGCTGCTGGGCGGCCCGCCCGCCGCTTACGGCAGCCGGCTCGCGCTGATCGAAGGCGCGCAGAAGACGCTCGATCTGCAGTACTACGCCATTCACGCGGATGCCAGCACGGGCCGTCTCGTGCGCGGCCTGCGCGCAGCCGCGGAGCGTGGCGTGCGCGTGCGCATCCTGCTCGATGACTTCCACAGCACCGGCCGCGACGCGCTGGTGCTCGGCCTGGCTTTCGTGCCCAACATCGAGATGCGCCTGTTCAACCCGCTTGCGGGCGCGCGCGATTCCACTTTCAGCCGACTCTTCAATTCGATCGGCGACGCCTCGCGCATCCAGCAGCGGATGCACAACAAGCTGTTCCTGGCCGACAACGTGCTCGGCGTCACCGGCGGACGCAACCTCGGCGATGCCTATTTCGGCAATGCGACCACCGGCAACTTCGTCGATCTCGACGTGCTCGCGGCCGGCCCGATCGTGCAGGACCTCTCGCGCAGCTTCGACAGCTACTGGAACAACGAGCGCGCCTACCCCGTGCAGTCGCTGGTCTCGCGCGAGGAGTTCCAGGAGATCCGCGACCGCGCGCGCAAGGCCGACAAGGAACTGAGCGACGAAGCGGCAACCGCGAAGAAGAACGACCCCGGCGCGCCCGAAAGCAAACCCGGGCCCGACGCCCCACCCACCGCCGCCCAACGCGCCCGCGTCTGGGACGAGAAACCGCTGGACCTGCGCACCGCCACCTTCGTCTGGGCGCCGGCCGTGATGCTCGCCGACCAGCCCGGCAAGATCCCGGCCGACACCGGACCCGGCGCGACGCGCGACCCGGGCCTCGTGGTGAGCCAGTCCGCCAACACCGCGCGCGCCCCTCGTGCCTCGAATGCGTCGCCGCCCTCGCGCCGCCCCGCTTCGCTCGAAGCCGCATCGGACGCAGCCGCCGGCGGCGACACCGTGGTCGAGGGCCTGCTGCAACTGATCGGCCAGGCGCGCTCCGACCTCCTCATCATCTCGCCCTACTTCGTGCCCGGCCAGGACATGAAGCAGGCCTTTGCGGCAGCCCGCGCCCGCGGCGTGAAGATCCGCGTGCTGACCAATTCGCTGGCGTCGAACGATGCGCCGGTGGCGCATGTCGGCTACGCGCGGCACCGGGAAGAGCTGCTCAGGATGGGTGTCGAGCTCTACGAACTGCGCAGTGAACAGGCCAGCTTCGGCAATGTCTTCGGCTCCTCGGGCGGCAGCAGCCCGCCCGGCGAATCGCGCGCGATGCTGCATTCCAAGGTGCTGGTGATGGACGGCCGGCTCCTGGTGGTCGGCTCGATGAACCTGGACCTGCGTTCCCAGCTGCAGAACACCGAGATCGCGCTGCTGATACGCAGCGACGAACTCTCGCGCGTGGCCGGCGAACAGATCGAGCGCGGGATGCGCGAGCGCTCCTGGCACGTCGAGCTGGTCAACGGCGCGTTGGTGTGGCACGCGCCCGAAGGCAGCGGCCTCGCGGACACGACCACCGAGCCCGACGCCAGCGCGACCTTGCGCTTGATGCTCAAGCTCTTCGGCCCACTGGCGCCCGACCAGTTGCTGTAGCCGACCCGGTCAGTGCTTGTGCTGGTGGGCGCCGCCGGCATCGGCGCCTTCGGGCGCACCCACGGGCAGCGCCACGTCCAGCGCGGTCTTCACGCCCTTGGCGTCTTCGAACTTCAGGGTGAACGGCACGGTCGCGCCCTTGGCCAGCGCGCCCTTCAGGTCCATCATCATCACGTGGTAGCCGCCGGGCTTGAGCTCGACGGTCTGGCCGGCGGGCAGGTCGAGGCCACCGGCGAGTTCGCGCATCTTCATGGTGTCGCCTTCCATCTTCATCTCGTGCACCTCGGCCACGCCGGCCGCGGGCGTCGAGATGCCGACCAGCTTCGCGCCGGTGGGCGCGGTGAGCTTCATGAAGGCACCGGTGCCGCTCTGGCCCGGCACCGATTGACGCACCCAGCCGCCCTGCACATCGACCGTCGCCACGCCCTGTGCCACCACGTTGAGCTTCGCGGCCGGCGACTTGAGCCCCGCGGTCGAGTTGCCCGACGTCGGCACTTCGGCCCAATCGGCGACGCCGACGTCGCAGGTCTGCAGCACCTTGAACCACAGCGTGCCCGGCGTGCCCGGCACCTTGCCGCGCAGCACGAACTCGCTGCGCTCCTTGCCGGGCAGCGCGTCCTGCGGGGTCTCGGCGGTCCAGCGCACTTCGCCGTCGCCGGCGTTCTTCTGCACGTCGAGCTTCCAGCCCTTGCGCGCCTGGGCGTCGGTCAGCACGAAGCCTTTGGGCAGGCGCACCGCGAGGCCCGTGGTGGCCGTGGCGCCTTCGCAGGCGTGGCCGACGCGGAAGGCGGCGTTGTAGTCGCTGCCGACGGTGGCACTGCCGGGCGGCAGGGTGACGTGGGCCAGCGCGGCGGCGGCGCCGGCCAGCATGGCGCAAGCGGCCACGGTCTTGAGGGTGAAGGCGGGGGTGTTCATGTCGGCGTGTCCTCTGAAGGATGAATGAATGAATGAATGAAAGCGTCACAGGTCGAACTTGAGTTCGGCCACGTAGGTACGTTGCGGGTACGGGTGGAAGGCCCAGTACTTGTTGTTGTTCAAGTTGTCGATGCCGAAGGCCGCGCTCCACTGCCGGTCGATCCGGTAGCGGATGCGCGCGTCGACCACGAAGAACTTCGAAAAGCCCATGTACGCGAAGCCGTTCGGGTCGCTGTTGTCGAGCGAACCGTACTGCTTGCCGCTGTAGCGCATGCCGACGGTGTAGCTCCATTTGGCATCGGGCCGGTAGGTCGCGAGCAGCGAGGCACGCACCTTGGGCACGCGCGGCTGCTCGCGGCCGACGCTCGCGGGGAAGCCGCTGTTGGCGGTGATCTTCGAGTTCGTCAGCGTGAGGCTGCCGCTCAGGTCGAATCCCTTCACGCCCACGTCGACCGCGTTCAGCGCCACCTCCAAGCCCCGGGTGCGGATCGCATCGACGTTCTGCACGGTGCTCACCAGGTTGTTGAGCGCCTGGCTGTAGAGCGCGTCCTTCGTGTTCTCGAAGAAGAACGTGGTGCGCAGCATGCCGTCCAGGCCCCAGCCCTTGAGGTCGCGCTCGGCGGTGAGTTCGGTGGTCCACGAGCGCTCGGGACGCAGGTTCGGATTCGTGTTGACGATGCGGTTGCCGTCGATCGAGCCCTGGTAGAGCTCGCTCACCGTCGGCATGCGCACCGCGCGGCCGGTCGAGGCCTTGAAGAGCCAGTCGGGCGTGGCCTGCCAGGCGACGGCCGCCTTGGGCGAGTCGTAGCTGTTCTTGCGCGGCGCGAAGTCGAGCAGCCGCGCCGCATTGCCGAGCTGGCCGCCGTAGGCTTGCCAGCGCTCGTGGCGCAGGCCCAGCGTGGTCTTCCAGTCCTTGGCGAAGCGCCAGGTGTCCTGCACGTAGAGCGACTGCAGCCGGGTGTTGCCGTTGAAGGCCGAAAACGGCGTGACGGGCGATCCGTTGATCCAGTCGAGCGTGTTGCCGACGCTGGTGCGAAGGCGCGCCGTGTCCTGCTGGAAGCCGAAGTCGACCACGTGCGCGCCGACGCCTTCGGCTGAGCCGGTGGGTCGCCAGGTGCCTGCCGCCTTGAAGGTGTTCCAGCCCGAGCCGCCCATGTCGGTGGTACGGCCCGGGCCGCCGTTGAAGGCGCCCGGCAGCGGGGTCGTCGGCGTGCGCGAGGTGTCGCTCGAATAGTCGAACAGGCTCGCCGCCACTTCCCAGTCGAACACGCCGCCGGTGTGGCTCTTCACCGAAAGGCCGTGCATGTAGTGGGTGAGCGCGGTCTCGGTCGGGGCCAGCGCGGCGCTGGGCGCGTCGAGGTTGTAGGTGCGCCCGGCGATGTTCACGCGTCCCGAATACACGGGCTGGCCGAACGCATTGCGCAGGTACGTATCGACGCCGCCGTGCGTCGTGTTGTTCCAGGCGCCCAGCGTGTAGGTGGCGCGGAGCGTGGGCGAGAAGTCGTAGGCGACCTTCAGCTTGGCCTGCTCCTGCGTGGTGTCGTAGATCGTGGAGCCGCCCACCAGCCACCACGGCTGGTTCGACGGATTCAGTCCGAGCACCGCACCGGTAACCGGCGTGCCCGCGTTGCCAACGGTGCCGGCGCTCAGAAGGCGGTTGCCGAACACCAGTGCCTGCCCCTTGCTGTGGGTGCGCGAGGCGCTGAGCCACCACGACCAGTCGCCGCTGCGGCTGCCGAGCGACAGGTCCAGCTGCTGGCCGGCGGGCGACGAATGGCTGCCGTACTGGTCGAAGTTCGAGGCAAAGCCGCTCAGCTTGACGTGCGCCTCCAGCTCCGTGGGCATGCGCGTCACGTAGTCGACGACAGCGCCGACCGAGTTGCCCGGGTACGCGGCCGAGAACGGCCCGTAGAGCACATCGACCCGCTCGATTTCTTCCGGCGACACCATGCCCCAGCGCGGCGCGTAGGTGGCGCCGTTGCCCAACGGGTTCGACAGCATGATGCCGTCCGCGTAGACCATCGAGCGCGCGCTGTTGCCCGTGCCCGAGGCGCGGGTGGCAAGCACCGCGTGATTGAAGTCGCCGATGTAGCGCTTGCGCACGACCAGGCTCGGCAGGTACTTGAGGGCGTCTTCCGCATCGGTCGCGTTGACCGTCTCGGCGATCTGCTCGCGCGTCACGCCCTCGATGGTGGTGGGAATCTGCGCCGGCAGCGAGGTCGGCTGGCCGCCGGTCACGGTGACGGTGCTCAGGGCGCGGCCGGTGCCGCCTTCAGGCGCATCGGCACCCGGTTGCTGCTGCGCCCACACGGGCGCGCTGAGGGGAAATGCCATGGCGATCGCCAAGGCGCGGGAATGCTTTTTCACTGGGAACCTGCTCCACGAACTTCAAGCCGGACAGGCCGCAGGCGCCCTCATCGATCGGGCGCACGCGGCTAAGGGTTGGAAAGCGTCAGGAGCGGTTCGGAGGCCCGCGCGCCGGCAATGGCGCCGCGGTGGCCGCGGCAAGTCGCGCGGCGGGAATCGGCTGGACCACGCGGCCCAGCGGGAGGGGAAGGTCGAAAGAGGCGACGGCCAGGGCTGGCGGCGGTGCACCGGTCAGCACGCACAGCGGGCAGTCCATGTGCGAGGCGCCCATTTCCTGCACGCCGTCCTCGGTGTGGACCACCACCTTGATGGAGCCGGCGCTGGAACACACCAGCTCCATGGCCTGCGGGTGCACGAGCGGCGAGGCCACCGCCACGCCCAGCGACAGCATGAACCACAGCAGCACCCAACGGCCGACCTGGCCGATCTGGCCGAGGAAGCGGGGGTGGTGGGGGCGCTGCAGGTGCATGGCGGTCGCGATTATCTGCGGACTTTGCCTTTGGGCGCCGCCTTGGCCGGGGCCTTGGCGCCCTTGGAAGCCGGCGCGGCCTTCGAGGATTTCGCCCCCTTGGCTCCCTTGGCAGCGACCGCGCCCTTCTGGGCTTTCTGCCCCTTCTGTCCCTTCACGGCCTTGCCGCCACGCACGGCGCGCGGCGCCGGCTCGGGCGCCGACAGCGCCGGCATCGGCACCGCCGTCTGCGCCTGCGCGCTCGTGAGCACCGGTGTCACGGTGAAGCCGCGCGTCGCCATCAGCGCCGGCAACCCCTGCGGGCCGATCATGTGCAGCGCGCCGACCGCGGCGAACACGCCCTTGCCGCTTGCATGCAGGCGCTCGATGCCGTTGGCCAGCCCCGGATTGCGGTCGTCCAGCAGGCGCTTCATGAGCCGCTGCTCGGCGGGGGTGCGAAGGCAGTCGCACCAGTCGGCATAGCGGGCCAGCTTGTCGGCGTCGCTGCGCGCCCAGACATCGGCCAGCTCCTTCATCTGTCCGCGCAGCTGGCCCGACTCCAGCTCGTCGAGCGCCGCATCGACTTGCTCGGCTTCTTCCGCTTCGGAATCGCCGGTCAGCGCCTTGATCTGGTCGGCCGCGTTCTCCAGCGCGAAGATCGGCTTGTTGCCGTTGCGGGCGGACACCGCCATCGTCTCGTCGACGCCGAATTCCGGGTACAGCCCGTCGGCGCGCGCCACGAGCCCGGCGAGCGCCGACACCTGAAGGATCGGCTGCAGCTTGGCCGTGGCGCCCGGCGGCACGCAGGCCTCGGTGTTCTGGCGGTCGAGCCGACGTGCGCGCTCGCCGCTGAGCATGCGCGAAAGCAGCGCCGGATCGGCCGGCTGGCCCATCACGCGGGCGGTGGCTTCGTCGCGCGAATCGATCTCCAGCGCAAGCGCGTCGCTCTGCGCCAGCGCCTTCTGCATGGTGGGGCCGGGCCGCACCCATTCGGCGCGACCGATGTGGATGGTTCCGTACAGCCAGGAGGTGCGCCCGTCGCGCTCGATGCGCCAGAGCAGGCCCCGGTCGACGCCGTTGCGCACGCCCGGTCCGAGCTTGGCGAGGCTGGCGATGGCCGAAGGTGGGCAATCCGCCGCCTGTGCCGCGACCGCGAACACGCAGAGCACGCCCGCGAGGACCTGGCGCGCCCGGCGCAGAGGTCCCGAAAAATCAGTGGTGCGCCTGAGCGCAGAGAGGATCCGGCGTATCCGCAAGGCCTGCTCCATGATGAAAGAAAGTCCGGCATTCTCACAGCACCGCTGCCCATAATCCGAAACCATGCAGAGCATCTTCCACCTTGCCTTTCACGTGCGCGACCTCGACGGTGCGCGCCGCTTCTACGGCGACGTCCTCGGTTGCGCCGAAGGCCGCAGCACCGACACCTGGGTCGATTTCGATTTCTTCGGCCACCAGATCTCGCTGCATCTGGGCGAGCCCTTCGCCACCGCGCGCACGGGCCGTGTCGGCGACGTGATGGTCCCGATGCCGCACTTCGGCCTCGCGCTGGCCCTGCCCGACTGGCAGGCACTGGCCGAACGGCTGGAAGCCGCGAACACCGATTTCGTGCTGAAGCCCCAGGTGCGCTTCGAAGGCCAGCCGGGCGAGCAGTGGACGATGTTCTTCTGCGATCCCTTCGGCAATCCGATCGAGGTCAAGGGCTTCCGCTCGCTGGCCACGATCTACGACAAGTAAAGCCGAAGCCACGTGGGATACACCTTCGCATCGGCCACCGTGTTGCTGCTGCTGATCACCGATCCGCTGGGCAACATCCCGATCTTTGCCAATGCGCTCAAGGGCGTGGCGCCCGAGCGACGCACCCGGGTGATCGTGCGCGAGGTGCTGATCGCCTTCGCGCTGCTGCTGGTCTTCATGTTCGTGGGCGACGGGTTCCTCAGGGTGATGGGCCTGTCGGGCCTCTCGCTGCAGATCGCGGGCGGGGTGGTGATGTTCCTGATCGCTCTCCGCATGATCTTTCCGCCTGAACACGGCGCCGTGCCCGTCGCCACGCCGACCGAAGAGCCGCTGATCGTGCCGCTCGCCGTGCCCGCGCTGGCCGGCCCCTCGGCGCTGGCCACGGTCATGCTGCTGGTGTCGCAGGCGCCCGAGCGGCGCCTCGAATGGGTGGCCGCGCTCAGCGTCACCATGGCCGTGTGCGCCATCGTGCTGGTGCTGGCCGAGCGCATCCAGCGGCTGGTCGGCGAGCGCCTGGTGCTTGCCTTCGAGCGGCTGATGGGCCTGATCCTGGTGGCCGTGTCGGTCGAGATGATGATCCGCGGCGTCAAGCTGCTGGCATCGGAAATGGGAAGGTAGCTGTCCAAATGCCTTTCTTCGCAGAGCCCCATCTGGCGGCACGGATCTTCCGGGTCACGCTGGCCACGCTGATTCCGCTGCCGCTTTTCTTCGGCGCGAGCGGCGCGCAGGCGGTGCAGGTCTGCGAACTCAACGGCCAGAGCGTGAGCCCTGCCAACGGCAGCACCACGGCCGGCAAGACCGGCCTCATGCGCTGCAAGGACGGCACCACCGGCGAGCTCCAGCGGGAGCAGCAGGTGCAGAACGGCGTCTTCACGGGCCTCGTGCGCTTCTACGAAAAGGGCAAGCTCGCGCGCGAACACACCACCAACGCCAAGGGCAACATGCACGGCCGCGCCCGCGAGTTCTCGCCCAGCGGGCAGGTGCTGCGCGAGGCCGTGTACGACGACGGCCAGGAGCGCGGGCTGGTGCGCAGCTTCTACCCCGGCGGCCAACTGCGGCGCGCCACCTTCTATCCCAACACCGGCGCCGGTCCCGAGCGCGCCGTCGTCGAATTCACCGAACGCGGCCAGATGTCGATGCTGCGCTGCGGCGAGGCGCCGGTGCTGGCGCCCGTGGCCGACGACGCCAAGCTGTGCGGCTTCACCAGCGGTGGCGCATCGCAGGTCGACCTGTTCGACGCGCGCGGCACGCTGCGCTCGCGGGTGTCGTACCTCGCGGGCAAGCGCGTGCGCAGCCAGGAGTTCTACGACAACGGCAAGCCCTCGACGCTCGACGAGACCACCGGCAACCAGCGCATCGAGCGCAGCTTTTCATCGGAAGGCGTCAAGCGCCGCGAGACCGTGTGGCTGCTGGCCGAGCGCAGCGCCATACGGCAGCGCGAGCAGGAGTTCTCCGAAAAAGGCACCGTGGTGCGCGACCAGCGCTGGACGCCGGTGGGCGAGCCGCTGCGCGACGACAGCTTCTATCTGAACGGCCAGCCGCGCAGCAAGGCGGTGTACAGCGGCGCGGGCAACGCACGCACGGTCGAAGTCACCGAGTACTACGACAGCGGCCAGCGCGCCGCCCACGGCCGCTTTCTCGCGCCGAGCCGCAACCGGCAGCTGCCCATCGGCACGCACCAGCGCTTCAGCGAAAAGGGCACGCTGCTGGCCGAATCGCACTTCGATCCCAAGGGACGGGTGACACGTGAACGTGCGTGGGACGAGAACGGCGAACTGCAGCGCGACGACGAGGTCTTTGAAGACGGCTCCCGAAAGGCCTTCACCCAGTAGCTGAGCGAGACTTCGCGGCTGGCGCTGGCGTCAGTCCAGCTTGATGCCGGCCTGCTTGATGATCGGCCCCCAGCGCTTGGACTCCGCACGCGACAGCGCCGCGAACTGCGCCGGCGTACCGGGCATCGCTTCCATCCCGAAATCGTCGAAGCGCTTCTGCACGGCGGGCGTGCCGAAGGCCTTGTTCAGGTCGCCGTTGAGCTTGCTCACTACCGCAGACGGCAGGCCGGCCGGGCCGAGGATGCCCTGGAACGCGAACACCTCCGTGTTGGGCACGCCCACTTCGGCCAGCGTCGGCACGTTGGGCAGCGGCTTGCTGCGCGCGCCCGAGCCGATGGCGAGCACGCGCACCTTGTTGCTCTGCATGATCGGCAGGCCCGAGGCCAGGTCCAGGAACATGCAGGGCACCTGCCCGCCCATCACGTCGGCCATCGCGGGCGCGGCGCCGCGATACGGGATGTGGGTGATGAAGGTGCCGGTGCGCACCTTGAACATTTCCATCGCCAGGTGGTGCGGCGAGCCGTTGCCGGGCGAGGCGTAGTTGACCTTGCCGGGGTTGGCTTTCACGTAGGCCAGGAACTCCTTGAAGTTCTTCGCCGGAAAGTCCGGATGCACCACCAGCGCGAGCGGGAACTTGCCGATGGCGCCGATGTAGGTGAAGTCCTTTTCGGGGCTGAACGGCAGCTTGCTGAACAGGTGCTCGTTGAAGGCCAGCACGGCGTTGTCGGCCGAGAGGATGGTGTAGCCGTCGGGCTTGCTCTTGGCGACGATGTCGGCGCCGATGTTGGTCGAGGCGCCGGGGCGGTTGTCCACCACGATCTGCTGGCCCAGCGTCTGACGCATGGCTTCGGCCAGCACGCGCGCGATCACGTCGGTGCCGCCGCCCGCCGGGTAGGGCACGACCCACTTGATGAGTTGCGCGGGGTACTCCTGCGCATGGGCAAAAGGCGAGGCGGCCACGGCGGCGCCGGATGCGAGCGTGGCGAGAAGGGTGCGGCGATCCATGGATCAGTCTCCTGGTTGTAATTGGGTTGCGGAAAGCGATGGTACGGGCAGCGCGCGCAGCGCATCGGCGAGCGCGGCACGGCAGCGCGCCTCGTCGCCGACCTGCTCGAACAGCAGCAGCGCCAGGCGTGCGAGGAACAGCGATTCGCGCTCGGCGCCCGCTTCGGTGATGGCGCGCGCGCACTCGGCGTAGAGCCGGTCGCGGGCGTCAGGGTCAAGTGAAGGTGCAGTGCTCATGCGGCGACGGGCTCCAGTGAAACGGCGGCGCGGGCCAGCGCGCCCTGCAGCGCGCCGGAGGGCATGCGGCGCCAGCGCGCGGCCACGTGGCCGTCCGGGCGCAGCAGGTAGACAGCGCCGTCGCGCGCGCCGAGGGCTTCGAAGACGGCGGGGTTCGCATGCGCGTCGGCGCCGGCGATGCCGGGGGCGGCGATGGTGCGGACGGCGAAGGGCAACACGCCTTGCTGCGCCCGCATCACATCGTCTTCGGGCAGCGGCGCTGCATCGGCATTCGGCTGCAGCACCAGCAGCGTGAAGACCGGCGCAATCAGGTCAGTGAGATGGCCGTGTTCGAGCTGCTGCTCCGGCATCACCTCGCCCGGCAGCGGACCTGCGGGCAACGCATCGCCCTCACTCGACAACGGAGATTCCGCATAGCGCACCGCCTGCGTCTGCCGCGGATTGATCAGCTGCGCGATGCCGCGATGCGCCTCCGACAGCGACAGCGCCGCCTCGCGCAGCAGGTCGAAGCCGCGCGAGGGCGGCGACATGAATTCCGTGCTGCGCATCGCGTTCTCGGCATTGACGTGGAAAGCCGCGATCCGCTCCTGCGAGTACGAATCCAGCAGCGCCGCGTCCGACGCGCCGCGCGCGACCAGCGCCAGCTTCCACGCGAGGTTGTCCGCATCGTCGAAGCCCGAGTTGAGCCCGCGCACGCCGAAGATCGGCATCGCATGCGCCGCATTGCCGGCGAATACGACGCGGCCATGGCGGTAGCTCTCCAGCGTCATCGCGCCGGCACGGTACACGGACGTCCACACCGTCTTCCACGGCAGGTGCCCTTCGCCGATCGCATCGAGATGGCGCTGCACGAACTCGGCCACGGCCGCGGGCTGCAGCGCCTCTTCGGTGCTCTGGCCCGCGCGCAGCTGGTAGTCGATGCGCCAGATGTCGTCGGGCTGGCGGTGCATCAGCACGGTCGAACCCGGGTTCCACGGCGGGTCGAACCACGCGCGGCGCTCGGTCGGATGGTCGCTGTGCAACTCGATGTCGATGATCACGTAGCGGCCTTCGTAGCCCGTGCCTTCGAGCGAGAGCCCGAGCGCCTTGCGCACGAAGCTCTGGCCGCCGTCGCAGGCGGCAAGCCATTGGCCTTGCAGGCGGTAGCTGCCCTCGGCGTTGCGCACGTCGAGCGTCACGCCGTCATCGGCGTCCTGCGCGAGCCCCGTGAGCTCGGTGCCCCAGCGGATGTCGATGAGCCCTGGCGTCGCCTCGTTGCGGCGGAAGATTTCCTCCAACAGGTAGTGCTCGGCGTAGTACTGCTCCAGGTTGATCATCGGCGGCAGCTTTTGCTGCGCGTCGTGCGGCATCTCGAAGCGGAACACCTCGGCCGTCTTGTAGTAGCTGCGCCCGCCGGTCCACGGCAGGCCCTTGGCCATGAACGCCTGGCGCACGCCGAGCCGCTCCAGGATCTCCAGGCTGCGCCGCGAGATGCAGGCCGCGCGGCTGCCGACGCACACGGTGTCGTCGGCTTCGAGGATCACGCAGCGCACGCCGTGGTTCGCGAGCCCCAGTGCGAGCGCCATGCCGACCGGCCCGCCGCCCGCGATCACGACCGGATGGCGGCCAGGTTCGATGCCACCCTGCTCCAGCGGCGGTGTCCAGACCTTGTAGCGCGTGTAGTCGAAGGCGCCGACCGAGGGCGGCAGTTCGGTCGCACTCAAGGTCGGCGGCACGGGGCCGCTCGCGGCATCGGCGGCAACAACAACGGTGGGGTTCGTCATGCAACGGGATTGTCCCGATGCACAGCGGCTGCCAATGTCATAACTTCGTATGAAGTATTTACCCTCGATTCACCCGAACGCATGAGACGCTGGCGCATCCATCCCACCGACGCGGCATTGGCCGCAGCCGTCGTCGGCGACGTGCTCTCCGGCGTGGGCACGCCGCATCTGGCCACGAGCTATCTCCGGGCGATGCAGCGCGTGATGCCGGTGACCTTCTGCACCGTGTTCGCGGTGAGCAGCACGGGCCGCATCGAGGCGGTGTCGGCCGCCAGCAGCTACGGCAGCACGGCCGAGCGCACCACCGAGCGCTACGTGGAGCAGCGCTTCGACCTCCTCGATCCCAACATGGCCTGGCTCGCGGCCCGCAAGCTGCCCCAACGCGCGCAGCTCTGGCTGGGCCACCAGCGCGCCGAAGAGGTGGCCGACCCGGCCTATCGCGCCGCCTGCTATGGCGATGTCGGCATCCGCGAACGCGCCTCGGTGCTGTTGCTGCTGCCGACCGGCCAGCGCGTGGCGGTGAGCTTCTACCGCAGCCTCGCGCAGCCTGAGTTCGATGCGGGCGACTTCGCGCGGATCGAGGCGCATGCGACGCTGCTCGCGGACGCCACCGCGGCACATGGCCGCAGCGCGATGGCGGTGCGGGAGTCCGTGGTGCCTGCGCTCGCCTCGCGCCTCTTGACCTTGAGCCTGCGCGAGCGCGAAGTCATCGGGCACCTGATGGCAGGCAAGACCGCGAAGGAAGCGGCGCGCGAACTTGGCGTCGAGCTGACCACCGTGCGCACCCACCAGTACCGGGCGTTCCGGCGGCTGGGCATCCGCTCGCAGAAGGAGCTGCTGCTGCGCGCCACGGCAGACGCGTAGCGCGCGCTCTCTCGCTCTCTACTTACTTGGCGGCGTCCAGGCGCTTCTGCATGCGCGCCGAGCGGTCGGCCGACGGCGGATGCGAGCTCATGATCGAGCTGCCGGTGGCGCCGCCGCTGAGCTTGGCCAGCTTGTCGAAGGCAGTGACCAAGCCCTTGCGCTCGAGCTTGCGCTCGGTCAGCAGGTCGAACGAATAGTTGTCGGCCGCGCTTTCGTTGGCTTGCGAGAACTGCGCATTGACGAACTTCTCGCCCAGGTCGCCGGCCTGCGACTGCGACAACTGCGCCGCGACCCCGCCGGCAGCGCCGGCCAGACCACGCACGGCCGAGGCGGCGTAGGCGGTCTGCATGCGCGACTTCGAGTGGCCCAGCGCCACGTGGCCGATTTCATGGCCGATCACGCCACGCAGTTCATCGTCGTTCATCAGGTCCATCAGGCCGCTGTAGACGCGGATGCAGCCGTTGGCCATGGCCCAGGCATTCACGTCCTTGGTCATGTAGACCTTGTAGTTGGCCGTCTTGCCGTTGACGGTGGTGGGCATCTGCTTGATGACCTGGGTAAGGCGCGTGGCGTAACGGCTGCCGGCGGGCGCGATCTGGTTCTTCTGGTCCATGGCGGCGCAGGACTGGTCGGACATCGTGCTGACCTCGGCGTCGCTCAGCGACATGGCCTTGAAGGCCGAACCGCCCGCCTGGGCGAGCGCGCCGGTATCGGCGTTCTTCATGGTTTCGCAACCGACAAGGGCGAAGGCCGCAACGGCGGCGGCAATAGGCAAATAACGCAAGGAATACTCCCGGTTTTTCTTGGTATGAATGGCGGCCGCGGAGCGCAGCCGCCGGACGCGCTGCCCCGCGCGCGGTGATGACGCGTCAGGGCAGCCGCTGGATCATAGCCATGGCAAAACGGTCCGAGCGGCACCGGCAAGCAGTGGCACCCGGGGTACTGCCGCCCTGCCCTCAGTCTTCGGCCGCGTCCTCGGTCTGCGGCTTCACCAACGACACCGGCGCCTCCTTCGGCCGCCCGTTCACCGACACGATCTCCTGATCGATCGCACCGAACAGCGAGCGCCCATCCAGCCCCTTCATCTCGATGCGGATCGTGTCGCCGAACTTCATGAATTCGGTGACCGGCGCGCCGGTCTGGATGGTCTCGATGCAGCGCTTCTCGGCGATGCACGAGTAGCCCTTGGGCCAATCCATCTGGCCATCTTTCTTCTCGACGCCCTTGTTGCTCACCGTGCCGCTGCCCACGATGCTGCCGGCGCGCACGTTGCGCGTCTTGGCGATGTGGGCGATGAGCTGGCCGAAGTGGAATGTCATCTCCGGGCCGGCGTCGCACATGCCGACCTTGCGGCCGTTCCAGCTGCTTTGCAGCGCCAGGTGCACGCGGCCGTCCTGCCAGGCTTCGCCGATTTCGTCGAGCGTCACGGCCACGGGGCTGAAGGCGGTGGCAGGCTTGCTCTGGAAGAAGCCGAAGCCCTTGGCCAGCTCGGCCGGGATCAGGTTGCGCAGGCTCACGTCGTTGGCGAGCATGACGAGGCGGATGCCGTCGAGCGCCTGGTCGGGCGTGGCGCCCATCTTCACGTCGCCGGTGATGACGGCGATCTCGGCCTCGAAGTCGATGCCCATGGCTTCGCTGGGCACGATCACGTCGTCGACCGGACCGAGGAAGTCGTCGCTGCCGCCCTGGTACATCAGCGGGTCGGTGTAGAAGCTCTCGGGCACTTCGGCGTTGCGGGCCTTGCGCACCAGTTCGACGTGGTTGATGTAGGCCGAGCCGTCGGCCCACTGGTAGGCGCGCGGCAGCGGCGCCATGCACATCGCGGGGTCGAACGGAAAGGTGTGGCGCGCGCGACCGGTGTTGACGGCGTCGTACAGGTCCTGCAGCTGCGGGCTCATGAAGCCCCAGTCGTCCAGCACCTGCTGCAGCCGGCTCGCGATGCCGGTGGCGTAGTGGGCGAGCGTGAGGTCGCGCGAGACAACGACGAGCTGGCCGTCGCGCGAGCCGTCCTTCAGGGTGGCGAGTTTCATGATGCGGTGCGTGATGAGGGACGCGGGCGGACCCGAAGGCCGGGCGCCGCTCCCACTAAACTGGTTGAACGGGCGGCAGTTTACCGAGGTGGTCTTCCTGAACCTCCGCGCCCTGCGCCCACTCCACACCTGATGTCGACGCTCGTCGCTCCTCCTTCGCGGTCTTTGCTGCCTACAGGCCTGCCTGGGCGTCCGTCCTGGCGGGTGCTGATCGGGCTGACGCTGGTGGTCGCGCTGGTGCACCTGCTGGTGCTAGGGGTCGCGCCGATGGCGGTCGGGCCGGAGCCTTCGCCGCTCGCGAACAAGTTCATCACCCGGACCATCGTGATCGCGCCGCCCGCGGCGGACAAGCCTGTGGCGCCGGCCGCTGCCGCCGCGCCCGTCGAGGCCAAGCCGCCGCCTCCCGCCAAGCCCCGGCGCCCGCGGGCGCCGACGCCGCCCAAGCCGCAACCGAAGCCGTTTCCCGAACCGGACGCGTCGACACAACCTACCCCGGAAACGCCCGACCTGACGGCGCAGGCCGCTACCGATTCAGGAGCAACATCGCCCGAAGCGCCTGCCAGCGCACCGGCAGCCCCCGAACCCGCACCTGCCGCGGCGGCCGGCACTGAAAGCGGCACGCCGGGCGGCACAACGGCAGGCGGCAGCGAAGCCTCCGGCACCATCGCCGGCACCCAGGCGCTGCGGATTCCCGGCTCCGTCACCCTCGATTTCGAAGCCACGGGCCAGACCGGCGCCTCCCCGCAGCGCGGCGTGTTCGGCGAACTGGTCTGGCTGCAGGACGGCAGCCGCTACGACGGGCGGCTCACGCTCAAGGCGGTGTTCTTCACGCTGTTGAACTGGCACAGCACCGGCAAGATCGGCCCCTCGGGCCTGGAGCCCGAGCGCTATTCGGAAAGCCGCAAGGCCGAGGTGGCCTCGCATTTCGTGCGCGACCAGGGGCAGATCATCTTCAGCAACAACGCCCCGCCCGTGCCGCTGCAGCCCGGCGCGCAGGACCGCATGAGCGTGATGATGCAGCTGGGCGGCCTGCTGGCGGCCAGCCCGGAGCGCTACCCGGCAGGCACCCGGATCTCGGTCCAGACCGTGGGCGTGCGCGACGGCGATGTCTGGGTTTTCGTGGTCGGGGACGAGGAAAAACTGCAGCTTCCGGCCGGCGAATACACCGCGCGCAAGCTCACCCGCACGCCCCGCAAGGAATTCGACCGGAAACTGGAACTCTGGCTGGCGCCGAGGTACGGCTACCTGCCGGTTCGCATCAAGCAAACCGAGGCAAACGGCGATTTCGCTGACGCCCAATTGCGCAAACCCCTACCCGAGGCGCCCGCCAATTGAGGCAAAAAGATTCACATGCCAAAACGTTCGGCGACAACGCTTCTTGAAACTGGCGCGTTGATTGCTATGTAAACACCATGAACGCCATCGACATCCTCACCGGTCCCGCCATGAACATGCTTTACGACTCGGAGTCCTTCGTCGTCGTGCACGTGCAGCCGAATGAAGGCGACGAGCCTGCCAAGCCCAATGTGCCGGTGCTGGAGCGCCACGGTTTCGAAATCGTGGACAAGCGCTCGGGCAAGGAGGTCTACCTCGACGGTTCCTGGGCCGAACTGTTCCAGCAGCAGATCGCCGCCTGGCAGCTCAACACCCCCACGCAGGAAGAAGTCGAGGACACCCTCGAGGGCTACGCCGAACTGGCCCACACCCCTGTGCTGGTGCACTGAACGCCCGGCTACCCGCAGCAAGGAAAGCGCCCCCGCCGGGCGCTTTTTTCATGGGCGCGCGGTTTTGCTGCCCAGGTAGATCCACCGGAACATCGGCCCGACCAGCAGCAGCACCGCCACCAGCCCGGCAGACCTGGAACGCGGTCACCACCGGCACCCCGAGCTGCAGCACCTTGGCCGTGATCGCCATCTCGGCGATGCCGCCCGGCGAAGTGCTCAAGAGCATCGTGGCCGGATGCAGCCCGGTCGCCCGGGCCAGCAGCCACGCCACGCCGCCGCACAAGACCAGCATCGCGAAAGTGCCCAGTGCCACCGAGCCCAGCCAGCGCGGCGCCGTGTGCAGGAACTCCCGGCTGAAGCGCACGCCCAGGCTCACCGCGATCACGAGCTGCGCCGCGTTCGACATCCACGTCGGCACCGCCGACAGCGACTGCCCGGCGATCGTGAACCCCATCGCCACCAGCAGCGGCCCGATGAACCACGGATTGGTGCGCCCAAGCGCCCGCATCACAAGACCGCCGATTCCGGTGGCCAGCGCGAGCAGCGCCAGCCCGCCCGCATTCACCTCGCGCACACCCGGCGGGTTGATCTCCAGGCCCTGCAGCCCGCTCCACTGCATCGCGAACGGGATCGTGACCGTCACCACCACCAGCCGCAAGCTGTGGGCCGCCGCCACGAGGTCGGTGCGGGCGCCGGCCGACTCGGCCAGCAGCGTCATCTCCGAGGCGCCGCCGATGGCGCCGGCAAAGTAAGTCGTGGCTCTCATGGCACGCGGCGGCACATGCGGCATCCGCGGCGCATGCAGTCCGTACAGCCAGCGCCCGAAGCCCCAGCCCAGCAGCAGCGCCCACGCAATGGCCAGCGCAATCGCCCACCAGATGCCCGCCACCAGCGACACCACATGCGGCGTGAAGTAGAGGCCGAGCGCGGTGCCGATGGTCCACTGCCCGGCGTTGCGCAGCGGCGTGGAACTGGCGGTCGGCGCACCCGCGATAGAGGCGAGCGACACCGCGAGCAGCGGGCCGATCATCCAGGGCAGCGGCGTGTGCAATGCGAGGCAGGCGCCCGCCGCGGCCAGTGCGAGCAGCAGCGTGGCCAGCACGCGAACGAGAAAGCGAAAAGGCACGGGGAACAGGGGAAAGGAGACAGGCAAAAGCGCAATTGGATGGCACGGCGCGCATGCACCGCGCAGATAGTATGGCCCGATGCTTTTTCAACGCTGGCCCGCGCGGGCTCCACGTTTCCTGATCCCGCTCCTGGCCGCGGCCGCGCTCGCGGCGTGCTCCCCGTCCCGCCTCTTTCCGCCCGGTCCGGCTGCGCCCGTCGCGAAGCGCGTCTCTGCGCTGCTGCCGGTCGATGCGCTGCTGCTCGGCGAGCAACACGATGCGCCCGAGCACCACGCGATCGAGCGCGAAACCGTCGAGGCGCTGGCCGCGCGCAATCAACTCGCCGCGCTCGCGCTCGAAATGGCCGAGGAAGGCCGCAGCACCGCGCAGCTCGCGCCCACCGCAAGCGAAGCCCAGGTGCAGACCGCCCTCGGCTGGAGCGACAAGGCCTGGCCCTGGGCCAGCTACGGCCCGGTCGTGATGGCGGCCGTGCGCGCCGGCGTGCCGGTGGTGGGCGCCAACCTGCCGCGTGCGCGCATGAAGGACGCGATGGCCGACGTGTCGCTCGACGTGCAGCTCAACGGTGAGGCCTACACCGCGCAGCAGGACGCCGTGCGCGAAGGCCACTGCAAGCTGCTGCCCGAGTTGCAGATCATTCCGATGACGCGCATCCAGGTGGGCCGTGACCGCGCGATGGCACAGGCCATCATCAAGGCGCGCCAGCCAGGCAAGACCGTGCTGCTGATCGCCGGCGCCGGCCACACGTTGCGCACGCTCGGCGTGCCGCAGCACCTGCCGGACGACGTCAAGGTCACCTCGGTACGGCTGCTGGCCTCGGCGACGAACACTGTCGAAGCGGGCGACTACGACAAGACCTGGCTGACGCCGCCGCTGCCCGAGAAGGATTACTGCGCCGAGTTGCGCCGCCCGGCCAACAAGGCGAACGCTGCGTCATGACCGGCCGCCTTTCTGCAGTTCGTGATGAACCGCAGAAGGGGTGCAGGCAGGCGGCTCAGGCGTGCTTCCTGATCGAATCCGCCAGCGTGTTCACCAGCGTGTCGATGTGCGACTTCTCCACGATGTAGGGCGGCGCCATCACCAGCACGTCGCCCGCAGGCCGCACCAGCGCGCCCTTGTGGAAGCAGTCCAGGAAGATGTCGAACGCGCGCTTGCCCGGCTTGCCCGCGATGGGCGCGAGTTCCACCGCCGCGGCGAGGCCGAGGCTGCGGATGCTGATCACGTTGGGCAGGCCCTTGAAGGCGCTGTGGAACGCATCGCCCAGCACCTTGCCCATCTCGCCGGCGCGGGCGAAGAGGTTTTCTTCCTTGAAGAGATCGAGCGTGGCGATCGCTGCGGCGCAGGCCACCGGGTGGCCCGAGTAGGTGTAGCCGTGGAAGAACTCGACCACGTGCTCGGGCGCGTCGGTCGACATCATCGCGTCGTAGAGCTTGTCGCGGCAGATCACGCCGCCGAGTGGAATCACGCCGTTGGTCACGCACTTGGCGAAGTTCAGCATGTCGGGCACGACGCCGAAATAGTCCGACGCGAAGTTGGTGCCCATGCGGCCGAAGCCGGTGATGACCTCGTCGAAGATCAGCAGGATGCCGTGCTTGTCGCAGATCTCGCGCAGGCGCTTGAGGTAGCCCTTGGGCGGCAGGTACCAGCCGGCCGACCCCGCCACTGGCTCCACGATGATCGCGGCGATGTTGCTCGGGTCGTGCAGCGGCAGGATGCGGGTTTCGAGTTCGACCAGCGGGTCTTCGGCCCACACCGGCTCCTCGTTGTGGATGTAGGCATGGTTCACCGGGTCGTGGATGAAGCGCATGTGGTCCACGCGCGGCAGAAAAGCCGAGCCGAACACCTTGCGGTTGCCCGGAATGCCGCCCACCGACATGCCGCCGAAGCCCACGCCGTGGTAGCCCTTTTCGCGGCCGATGAACACGTTGCGGTGGCCCTCGCCTCGCGCGCGGTGGTAGGCCAGCGCGACCTTCATCGAGGTGTCGGCGGCTTCAGAACCTGAATTGCAGAACAGCACCTTGTTGAGATCGCCCGGGGCGAGGGCGGCAATCATCTCGGCCGCGCGGAAGGCCTTGTCGTTGCTGACCTGGAAGGCGGTGGCGTAGTCGAGCGTGTCGAGCTGCGTCTTGATGGCCTCGTTGATGGGCTTGCGGTTGTGGCCCGCGCCCACGCACCAGAGGGAGGAGACGCCGTCGATCACCTTCTTGCCGTCGTGCGTGGTGAATTCCATGCCGTCGGCCGCCACGAAGACGCGCGGGTCTTTCTGGAAATGACGGTTGGGGGTGAAGGGCAGCCACTGGTTGCCCATGTTGAAGTCCTGGTAGGCCATGTCTCGCTCCTGCGGTTATCTGTCGAGGGAAAATCGCGATTCTGGCACCCCTGCGACAATTGCGCCCCTCATGACGACCCCAACGCCCCCCGTGTCCGCCACGCCCGCCTACATCCTCAATCTCTCGTGCCCCGACCGCACGGGCATCGTGCATGCCGTCTCGGGCTTCCTGCTCGAGCGGGGCGCCAACATCGAAGAGGCCGCCCAGTACAACGACCACGGCACGGGCCTGTTCTTCATGCGCGTGCGCTTCGCCTGCGGCGACCACGGCGAAGCCTCATTGCGCGAGGAACTCAAGACCTTCGCCGCCGGCTTCGGCATGAACCTGCAGCTGCATGCCGCCGCCGAGCCGATGAAGACGGTGATCCTGGTGAGCAAGGAAGGCCACTGCCTCAACGACCTGCTGTTCCGCTGGAAGAGCGGCCTCTTGTCCATCGACGTGCGCGCGATCATCTCGAACCACCGCGACTTCTACCAGCTGGCCGCCAGCTACAACGTGCCGTTCCATCACATCCCGGTGACGGCCGCGACCAAGCCGCAAGCCGAGGCGAAGCAACTGGAAATCATCGAAGCCGAAGGCGCCGAACTCGTGGTGCTCGCGCGCTACATGCAGGTGCTCAGCAACGACCTGTGCAAGAGCCTGGCCGGCCGCGCGATCAACATCCATCACTCGTTCCTGCCGAGCTTCAAGGGTGCCAAGCCCTATTACCAGGCGCATGACCGCGGCGTGAAGCTGATCGGCGCCACCGCCCACTATGTGACGGCCGATCTCGACGAGGGCCCGATCATCGAGCAGGACGTGGCCCGCGCCGACCACACCGACACCGTCGAAGACCTCACGGCCCGCGGCCGCGACACCGAGAGCCAGGTGCTGGCCCGCGCGGTGAAGTGGCACAGCGAGCACCGCGTGCTGCTGAACGGGCATCGGACGGTCGTGTTCCGCTGAAAACCCGCGGCATCCGCCGCTGCAGGCGGGTGTAGCATCCGGCGCCAAAAGAGGAGAAGGCGCAATGCGACGTTGGTTCGGTGGGTTTCTGCTGGCTGTTCTTTCAGCCTGTCTGTTCGGATGTTCGGCCACCGGGCCGCGTTTCTCGGAGCTTTCGCAAAGCCTCCCCTCGCTCGGCGAGAACGAGGGGCGCATCTACTTCTATCGCGACTCGATCGTGGGTATGGCGGTGCAACCCGAGGTCTCGGTCAACGGCCAGGTCGTCGGCAAGTCGCAGCCCAACAGTTTCTTCTTCATCGACAGGCCGGCCGGCACCTACCGGGCCACCGCCCAGACCGAGGCCGAGGGCAGCATCGACATCGTGCTGCGGCCCAAGCAGACCGCCTACGTGCGGATGAGCATCGGCATCGGCTTTCTCGTCGGCCGCCCAGCGTTCGCTCGAGTCGGCGAAACGGAGGGCCGCAGCGCATTGCCGCCGCTGGCCTACGGCGGCACGGGGCCGGTCTCTGCCAAGGCCGCGAGCGCGACGCCGCCTGCATTACCGCTCCCCGCAACGCCAGCGCCCCCCGCCTCGACACCAGCCGCGACACCAGTCCGGCAGGCGGCCGTCACGCCGAATGCGCCGTTGCCAGCGCCAGCAACCGTCGCCGCCATTCAGCCGACGGCGACACCCAGCCCTCCACCCGTACCCGCGGCCCCCGAGGCCACGCCTTTCGCCAAGACGCCCGTCAACGATCTCCGACTGCTCCTGCAGCCCGCCCGATGAGACATCTGTTCGCCCCCTTTGCGCTGACCCTGGCTGTCTCGCTTCCTGCGTCGGCCCAGGTCCCGCTTGCACCCGATGCGCTCTTCGCGCGGGTGTCCCCTTCCGTCTGGGTGGTGCAGGCCAGCGATGCGCAAGGCAAGACCCTCGCCACCGGCAGCGCTGTAGCCACCGGACCGGGCACGGCCGTCACGAGCTGCCAGTTGCTCGCGAAAGCCAGCTCGGTAGCGCTGAAGCGCGACAACGTGAGCTACGGCGCGACACTGGAATTTCCGGATGTCGAACGCGATCTGTGCCAGTTGCGCATCGCCAACTTCACGCCACCCACCCCGGCGATTGCGCCGACGACGACCTTGCAGGTCGGCATGCCGCTCTACATCGTCGGAGCGCCGAGAGGCAAGGAACTCACGCTGGGCATCGGCATGCTTGCCGGCATGCGGCGCAGCGGCGCAGGCGAACTCGAAGCGCTGCAACTCGCATCGCCCCCCGAGGCGGGGCTTGGCGGCGCCGGACTTTTCGACGCACAGGGACGGCTGGTGGGATTGCTGGGCACGACACCCATGGCAAATCTTGCGATGCCGTCTGCATGGATCGCCGAACTGCCGGCGCGCGGCCGCGTGGCCGTCGAACGCCTCGCTGCACTGCCTCCCATGGCAGCGACGGGCGGCACGACCACGACGGGCGCGATCGCTGCAGCGGGCCGTCCGAGCGTCATCGAGTACCAGTTGCACGACCGGCTGACCAACACCTACCGCAAGGTGATCTACCGCGCGGACCCGGCCACCGACGATCGCATCAGCTTCAACAACGGCGGATGGATCGAGAAGCCCGGCGGCGAGGTTGTGAGCATCACGACCGCCATCGCGGGCGAGTTCGACTCGGCCATGCCGCCCGGCGGCTGGGGCAAGGCGAATCTCAAGGAGGAGGCCGCCTGGCGGACAAGCTATGGGTCCGTCTTCGGAGGCTCACGCATCAACATGGACCTCAACGCGACGGTGATGGAAGACACCGTGGTGACGGTCGGCGGCAAGGAGATGAAGGCGGTGCGTATCGAGTACCGGGGCTTCACGCAGCGCTTCGCGAACGCGGGCGCGGTGGTCGGCAACCAATACGGCGCCTACAAGGCCGACGTCTGGTACTCGTCCGAACTCGGACGCGTGATCCGTTTCGAAGCCCAGACGCGCGGCGGCACCAGCGGCGGTGCGTTCCAGGTGCGCGAGACCCTCGAGCTGGTCAGCATCCGCTAGAGAGTCCCGCAGCCCCGGCATCGCGCCGGGGCTCCGCATCAGTTGCGGTTCGGGTTGTTCGGACGGTTGTCGTAGCGGTTCGGCACGCCATCGCCGTCACGGTCCCAGCGGCCGCGGTTGTATTCCCAACGGCCATTGTTCTCGCGCCATTCCGGCGCACGGTACGCGTAGCCCGGACGGGCACGCACATAGGTGCCACGGACCCACACGTGGTGCCCGCGCTTCCATTCGTAGTGCCCCGGCGCCCACACATAACCACGGCGCGGCGGCGGCACGCGTTCCGCGCGCGGCGGCGGCGGTGCGACCTGGATGACCACGGGCTGCGCTTGCGCGGTCGTGGGAATGGTCATTGCAGCGCCCATCGAGAGCAACGAGGCAGCGCCGACAGCGAAGGAGATTGCGAGCTTTTTCATGGGGTACCCCTCATGAGTTGTTGGTGAGCCTTCATGCTGCCGGGGCCGTGTGAACCGCCTGTAAGCGGTGCACGAAATCTTGTGTAAACCTGTTTCTTACTTTTTGGCTCTTGCGAGCGCTCACTCCTGCAATTCCTTCAGATCGATGGCCGCGGCCATCGCCGCATGGCCGGCCTTGTTGGGGTGCAGATGGTCGCCGTTGTCGAATTGCGGATTCAACGCCTGCGGGTCCGCGGGGTCGCGCAGCGCGGCATCGAAATCGATCACGCCATCCACGTCGGTGCGGCTGCGGATCCAGCGGTTGACCGCGGTGCGCATCGCCTCGTTGGCCTCGTTCCAGTACGGCGTGTTCCGGAACGGCGGCACCGTGCCGAGCAGGATCTTCACGCCCTTGGCGCGCGCCTGCTTCACCAGTTGCTGCAGCCCATCTGTGATGCGCTCGGCGGTCGGCAGGTCGTGCACCGTGTCCGGGTTCCCGGGCACGCCCAGAAACACGCTGCGGCCGATGTCGTTGGTGCCCAGCAGCACGATCGTGTGCGTCACGCCGCTCTGCCCCAACGCATCCCGCGCGAAACGCGAGAGCCCGTGGGGCCCGATGCCATCGACCAGCAGGCGATTGCCGCCGATGCCGGCATTGAGCACCGACACCTCGTGCGCCGCCTGCGGACTGTTGCGCAGCCGCGTGGCCAGCATGTCGGGGTACGCACCATCGCCGGACTCGCCGCCACCCGCGGTGATCGAGTCGCCGAACGCGACCACGGTGCGCACTGACTTCGTGGTGAGTACGTCCAGGCCCGTCACGATGTGATTCAGCGGCAGCGTCGTCGCACCCTGCAATTTCGCCGCCGCCACCGCATTGCCCGGCGCGACCCAGCTCGTGTCGACGGACAGCAGGTGCACCGTGCCGTAGGGCGTCGCACGATCGAAGAAAGCGCTGACCGCCATCGTCTGACCGGCCTCGATGTTCAGGTCAAAGCCATCGCTCCACGCCTCCGCGCCGGGCGCGAGGGTCAGGCTGCCGCGACCGCCGAAACGCAGCACGCGCAACGTCGACGGAGAAATCGCATCGCCTCCCGTGCTGCGCGCCACACTCGCGGCCGCGATGCGCAACGGCGCCTTGCCGAAGCGGTTGGAAAAACGAATGCGGATGCGCTCGCCGCCGAGCGTGGGTGCCAGTTGCTGGCGCAGCGTCTGCCCGCGGAATTGATCGCCGCCGGGCGCGGGCTTGTGCGCCACGGCCGGGTTCGCGGCCAGCTCGCGAAAGTCCAGCGGTGCCACGGCCCAGCTGCCGACCCAATGCGCGTCGGCGGGTTGCTTGGGACGATGGTCGGGCTGCACGGCCTGCACGCCGACCGCCAACACGGCAAGACACAGCGCGGCGACCCAATGCGCCAGTGCCACTTCGCGAAGGCGATAAAGGCCGCGGAAAACGAGGTTCATGCGTGCAAAGCGGCCCAGTTTACGGAGCCGCCTTGCCCTATGGCGCGACGGGGTCTAGCGCGTGGTTACCAAGTGTCTACATAGGAAGAAACAGGTGCTGCCGCACGCGTGGCGGAAGCCAGACCGCGCACCAGCCAAGTGCGGGTTTCGGCCGGATCGATGACCGCATCGATTTCCAGCGTCTGCGCCATGTGGATCGCCTCGCCGTTCGCGTATTGCTGCGCCACGAGCTTCTTGAAGAGCGCATCGCGCTCATTGCCTTCAGGCACCGCCGCAAGCTCTTTGCGAAAGCCCAGGCGCACCGCGCCTTCGAGCCCCATCGCGCCGAACTCACCCGTGGGCCAGGCGACAGTGAACACCGGCGCATCGAAGCCGCCGGCCGTCATCGCCTGCGCGCCGAGGCCGTAGCCCTTGCGCAGCACGACCGCGAAGAAAGGCACGCGCAGATGCGACGCCACCATGAACATGCGGCAGACATGGCGCACTTGCGCCTGTGCCTCGATCTCGGGCCCGACCATGAAGCCCGGCGTGTCGCACAGCGAGACGATGGGCAGCCCGTGCGCATTGCACAGCTGCATGAAGCGCGCGGACTTGTCGGCCGCCTCCACATCGATGGCGCCGCCGAGGTGGTGCGGGTTGTTGGCCATGAGGCCGACCGGCTTGCCCTCGATGCGCGCGAGCGCTGTGACGATGCCCGCGCCGAAACCCGCGCGCAGTTCGAGCAACGAGCCGGTGTCGGCCACGCCGCGCATTGCGGCGCGCACGTCGTACACGCGCAGGCGGTTCTCGGGCACCACATGGCGCAGCGCGCGCGGGTCGGCGCATTGCCAGTCGGTGGTCGGGCCCTGGAAGTACGAGAGGTACTGCTTCGCCGCTGCGACGGCCGCGGCCTCGTCCTCCACCAGGATGTCGATCACGCCGTTGCGCGACTGCACGCTGCTCGGTCCGATCTGCTCCGGCGCGAAGGTGCCGAGCCCGCCGCCTTCGATCATCGCGGGCCCGCTCATGCCGATGTTGCTGCCGCGCGTGGCGATGATCACGTCCGCGCAGCCCAGCAGCGCCGCATTGCCCGCGAAGCAGCGGCCATGCACGATGCCGACCACCGGCACCTTGCCCGAGAGCGCGGCGAACTGGCTGAAGGTGTGATTGTTGAGGCCCGCGACGATCGGCATGTCGGTGTCGCCGGGACGGCCACCGCCGCCTTCGGCGAACAGCACGACAGGCAGGTTGAGCTGATGCGCCACCGCCAGCAGCCGGTCGGTCTTGTGGTGGTTGCGCATGCCCTGCGTGCCGGCGAGCACCGTGTAGTCGTAGGCCAGCACTGCGCAGCGCGATTTCTCGGGGCCGAACTGCTTCGCGTTGATGCTGCCGAGGCCCGTCACCATGCCGTCGGCCGGTGTGTTGGCGATCAGGTCTTCGAGCGTGCGGCGACGCGTTTGCGCGGCGATGGCGAGCGCGCCGTATTCGATGAAGTTGCCCGGGTCGGCGGCGGTGTCGCAGAGGTCGGCGATGTTCTCGCGCGCGGTGCGGCCGCCTTGCGCGTGACGTTTGTCGACGGCCGGCTTGCGGTTGGCGTCGAGCGTGGGTGCGTGGCGGTCGATCACCTTCTGCAGATCGGGGCGGATCGCATCGAGGTCGTGCTCGGTGCGCGCCTCGGCTTCGACGGCTTGCGCATCGACGGCCTCCAGGCGCACCAGCGACTGGCCTTCGACGAGGTAGTCGCCGGGCTCCGCGAGCAGCGCGACCACGCGGCCCGCAAAGGGGGCGTGCAGCAGGTGCTCCATCTTCATGGCTTCGAGCACGCCGAGCTGCGCGCCGGCAGGGAGCACATCGCCGACGGCCACTTCGAACTGCACGAGCTTTGCGGGCATCGGGGTCTTGACGGTGAGGTCGTCTGCGTCGTCGGCCGCCGAAGTAAGGGCCTCTGCAGCGACAGGAGCGATCTGCTTCGCATGCTTTTCGATCGACGCCGCAGCCGCCAACAGGTCGCCCAGGTGCGCCTCGACGAAGCGTGTGTGCACCGCCTGCGTCGCGAACTCGGGCCGCGTGGCGATGGCGCGCAGCAGCGAGAGATTCGTCGCGATGCCATCAATGCGGCATTCGTCCAACGCGCGCAGCGAGCGGCGCAGCGCATCGGCGAATTTCGGCGACGGCGAATGCACGATCAGCTTGGCGAGCAGCGTGTCGTAGTGCGGTGAAGGCGCGAGACCCGCATAGCCATGCGTGTCGACACGCACACCCGGCCCGCTCGGCAGGTCGAAGCGCGCGAGCGTGCCGCCCGACGGCCGCGCGTTGCCCTGTGCATCGAGCGTCTCGGCGTTGATGCGCCACTGCACCGCGAAGCCACGTTGCGGCGCCGTGCGGTCGGCCTCGATGCCCAGCGCGCTGAGGGATTCGCCAGACGCGACGGCAATCTGCAACTGCACCAGGTCCAGCCCGGTGACGGCCTCGGTCACCGTGTGCTCGACCTGCAGGCGCGGATTCGCTTCGATGAAAACGAACGGCAGCGTCGCCGATGCCGCATCGACAAGAAATTCGAAAGTGCCGAGTCCGCGATACCCGACCGTCTTGGCCATGCGCAACGCCGCCTGCGTGACCTGCGCGCGCAGTGTTTCGGGCAGCGATGGACTGGGCGCGATCTCCACCAGCTTCTGGAAGCGCCGCTGCAGGGTGCATTCACGTTCGCCGAGGCTCGCCACGGTTTGCCCATCACCCAGCACCTGCACCTCGATATGTCGGGCATTGCGCATCAGCCGCTCGACGTACACGCCCTCGATGCCGAAAGCCGCCTTGGCCTCGGACATGCAGCGCGCATGCGCTTCGGGCAGATCTGCCGCGTTCAGCACCGCGCGCATGCCGCGCCCGCCGCCACCGCCAATCGCCTTGACCATCACGCCCGCACCTTGCGCATGCTGCTCGGCGAAGAAGGTCTGCGCCTCTGCGAGCGTCACGGCGCCTGCACTGCCAGGCATCACGGGCACGTCGCATTGCGTGGCCAGTTCGCGTGCGCGCGCCTTGTCGCCGAAGAGGCCCAGCTGTTCAGGCGTCGGGCCGACGAAGACCAGCCCCGCATCCGCACAGGCCTCGGCGAAATCCGCGCGTTCGCTCAGGAAGCCGTAGCCAGGATGCACCGCATCGCAGCCCTCTGCCTTCGCGACGGCGATCAGCGCGGCCACGTCGAGATACGCAGACGGCCCGGTGGCATCGAGCGCCACCGCCACATCGGCCAGTTGCACATGAAGCGCCGCCGCATCGTCGCGCGCATGCACCGCCACGCTCGCGATGCCGAGATCGCGCAAGGCGCGCACCAGCCGCACGGCGATCTCGCCGCGGTTGGCAATCAAAACTTTGGAGAACACGCGATGTCTTTCAGTTCTTGTCTTTGAGCAGCCGGCGCAGCACCTTGCCGGCGCCGGTGGTGGGCAATGCGTCGATGAAGCTCACGGCGCGCGGTGCCTTGTAGCTGGCCATGTTCTCGCGCGACCAGGCGATGAGCGCATCGGCGTCGAGCTCGGCATCGGGCTTGCGCACGATGAACGCCTTCACCACCTCGCCCTTCTCGGCATCGGGCTGCGCGATCACCGCGGCTTGCGCCACCGCGGGATGCTTGATGAGGATGGTCTCGACCTCTTCCGGGAACACGCTGTAGCCCGAGACCTTGATCATTTCCTTGAAGCGGCCGATGAAGGTGAGGTAGCCGTCGGCATCGAGCTTGCCCATGTCGCCGGTGTGCACCCAGCCGCTCCGCAGCGTCGCCGCGGTGGCCTCGGGCTTGTTCCAGTAGCCCTTGAAGGAGCCCGGGCTGGTGAGCACGATTTCGCCGACTTCGCCGATAGGCATGTCGGCGCCCGTATCGGTGTCGATGATGCGGATCGTCACGCCCGGCACCGCAATGCCCTGTGTTCCCCAGCGCGGCGCATGGTGCGGCGTGTAGGTGTCGCAGGTGTGGGTCTCGCTCAGGCCGTAGGCGGCTTCGAACGAACTGCAGTTCGCGGCATGCGAGCGCCACTGCGCGGCCAGCGGTTCGGTGAAAGTGATGCCGAAGCTGGTCACCGGATTCATCTTGAGGCTCGACAGATCGAAGCTCGCGATGTCGACCACCTGCATGCACGCCACGTTCATCGGCGCGATGCTGTACCACCAGCTCACCTTGTGCGCGGCGATGGCCTGCAGCACCGCGCGCGGATCGAAGCGGTGCAGCAGCACCGAGGTGGCACCGCTCAACACCGGCACGTTCACGCCCATCAGCATGCCGGCGATGTGATACAGCGGCGCGATGGAAAGCAGCACGTCGTCCGGGCGCACGCCGTTGCAGTCGACCACCGCGCGCGTCTTGAAGAGCGCGTTGCCGTAGCTCAGCATCGCGCCCTTGGGGAGACCCGTGGTGCCCGAGGTGTAGGTCATGAGCGCGACGTCGTCCATGTCGATGGCGACGGGCTCCGGCTTTGCACCGGACTTCATCACGGCGAGGAAGTCTTCGCAATCGGACGGCACGCTGCGTTCGGCTTTCTGCTTCTGCTCGGCAGCGAGTTCCGCCGGCAGGTCGAGCGCGGCCGGCATGGGCAGCAGGTCGGCGTAGTGCACCACGAACACATGCGCGAGCGCGCTCTCGGGCTGCACCTTGCGCACCACCGGCAACAGCGGCGCGGCCGCGACGATCACGCGCGCCTTCAGGTCGTTGACCTGGTAGGCCAGCTCGTGCTCCTTGTTGAGCGGACCGCTCGGGCAGACGATGGCGCCGATCTTCTGGATGCCGAAGTGCGCGACCAGGTACTGCGGGCAGTTGTTGAGAAAGAGCACCACCGGCTCGCCCTTTTTCACGCCGATGGCCTGCAGCCGAGCGGCGAAGGCGTCGCTTGCGCGGTCGAGTTCGGACCAGCTCATCGCATGGCCGTACCAGATACAGGCGGCGCGCTCGCCACGCTCTCGCGCATGGGTGCGCAGGTACTCGTGCAGGGGTTGTTGCGGACGGTCGGGCAGTGTCTCCATGGCGTCTCTTTCTCAGGGTTATCGATAGCCGCCTGCACGGGGCAGGCGCTTGCCAATGGGTGCATGGTGCACGAACAATCCTACCCATGGGTATAACTTCCGCGACACGGCACAAACCCTCTGGGGCCGACAAAGCCGACGAGACAGCAACCGTCACCACGGCACAACCGCATCTGCCCCAGGGCACGGGCCGCCAGCGCGCGGCGACGCAGAGCACCGACACGCAGCGCGAGCGCATCCTTCAGGCGGCCGCGCAGCTCTTCGCCGCGCAGGGCTACGCCAACACGACGATGGCGCAGATCGTTCGCGCGCTCGGCGTGACCAAGCCCTTCGTGTACTACTACTTCCGCGACAAGCAGGAGATCTTCGAGACGCTGTCGTGGCGCCCCGCGGTCGACTGCTTCACCGCGCTCGACTTCGCTGCCGACGACCCGCGCCGCGCGAGCGAGAAGGTGCTCGAAGGCATCGAGCGGCTGATTCGCGCGACCATCGCGCATCACCCCGTCGCGTTCTTCGCGTACCGCGAGCCGCAGGTGTACCGGCCCGAGTACATCGCCGCACAGAAGAAGCTCGCACACCACTTCTACGACCTCTTGTGCCCGCTGCTCGAAGAGGCGCGGCGCGACGGCGACCTCGACTTCGGCGAGACCAAGATCACCGCACTCGCGGCCTGCAGCCTGCCGGGCTTTCTCTACAGCTGGTACCGCCCCGGCGGCCGGCTCTCGCCCGACGAGGTGGTGGCCGAACTCACGAAGCTCGCGAGCCGCGTGATCGGGCTCCGCGCCAAAGACTGATTCCCAACCTCCGGAGACACACCATGAAGCTCAAGAAGGAGCCCTCGGCGCGGATCGCCCTTGCCTGCCTGTTTTGCATCGCAGGTGCCGCGAATGCCCAACAGCCGACCTACAAGATCGCCTACATCGATCCGCTCTCGGGCCCCTTCGCCAACGTCGGCGAGCTGATGCTGATGCACACGCAGTACGCCATCGAGGACATCAACGCCAAGGGGGGAGTGCTCGGCGGCACCAAGCTGCAACTGCTGCAGTTCGACAGCAAGCTCTCGGCGCAGGAAAGCCAGAGCGCATTGCAGGCGGCCATCGACCAGGGCGCGAAGGCGATCGTCACCGGCGGCTCGGGCTCCTCGGTCGTCACGGCGCTGGTGCAGTCGGTGGCGCGCTGGAACCAGCGCAATCCGGGCAAGGAGCTCATCGTCTTGAACCACTCCTCCATCGACCCCGAGATGACCGGCAAGGGCTGCAGCTTCTGGCACTTCCAGACCGAGGCCAACACCGCGATGAAGATGAAGGCGCTGGCCAACTACATCAAGAAGACGCCCGACGTGAAGAAGGTCTACCTTCTCAACCAGGACTACGCGCATGGCAAGCAGTGGGCGAGCTACGGCCGCCAGATGGTGACGCTCGCGCGGCCCGACGTGCAGTTCGTGGGCGAGGCGCTGCACCCCATCGGCCGCGTGAAGGACTTCGCGCCCTACATCGCCAACATCCGCCAGAGCGGCGCCGATTCGGTCATCACCGGCAACTGGGGGCAGGACATGACGCTGCTGCTCAAGGCCGCGGGCGATGCGGGCTACAACCTGCGCTACTTCAACCACAGCGCGGGCTCGGTGCCGGGCACGGTCACTGCCGTATCGCAGGCGAAAACGGGACAGCTCACCTGGGTGGCCGAGTGGCATCCGGGCCAGGCCGATACGCCGAAGGCCGATGCGCTCGCCAAGGCCTACAAGGCCAAGACGGGGAAGGATTTTCTTGCGCCGCGCATCGACATGACACCGCGCCTGCTGGCACTGGCCATCAACAAGGCCGGCAGCGCCGACACCGTGAAGGTGGCCCGTGCACTCGAAGACCTGAGCTTCGATTCGGTGGTCGGCACGGTACGCATGCGGGCCGAAGACCATCAACTGCTGCTGCCGCAGGTGGTGAACACCATCGCGCCGGTGGACGGCAAGGCGGTGAAGGTCGGCTGGGAAGGGACGAACTACGGCTTTCGCACCGATGCGGTCTACAGCGGGAACGAGCTGGCACAGGGGACCGAGTGCAGGATGGTCCGGCCTTGAGGGCTTTTGCCTGGGGCTGATTGATTGAGTTCTTTCGGGGTACGTGCGCAGGCCACCGGGTACTCCCCTCCGCGAATGTCCCCCGGGCTTCGCCCTCCTCCTTGATTTCGCTGCGAGGAGCACCCGATGCCCTGCGCACTTGGACGCGCTGCGGGTGTATCGCTGATCAACCAGTGCTCTGAAACGAGCACGCCGATGGGGTGCCTTGCGCAGCGAAATCAAGGAGGAGGCGAAGCCGGGGGACATTCGCGGAGCAAGGTACCCCGTCGGCGTGATCGCCGCCCTGAACATCCCGCATCCTCAACTCCCAGAACTCCTCCTTAGGGAAACCCCGTCCCGCCCACCGCCGTGCCATCGGGATACTCCGGATTCGCATCCCGGACATCCGAAGCGGGTCCATACCGAAGGCACAACAAGGCACCCATGGCAGGAAAAAACTCGCTCTATCCGATCCCGCATCCGGCGAAGAAACCCTTCGTCGGCAACCTGCTGTCGATCGGCTCCGACTCTCCCGTGCTCGACATGTGGAAGATCGCGCAGGACCTGGGCGGCATCTACTGGCTCGACATGCCGGGCATGCCAGTGATCGTGGTGTCGTCGCCCGCGCTGGTCGACGAGCTCTGCGAAGAGGCGCGCTTCGACAAGAGCACGCGCGGCGCATTGCGCCGGCTGCGCGCCGCATCGCACGGCCTCTTCACCTCCGACACGCACGAGGAGACGTGGTCAAAGCCCCACAACATCCTCTTGGCCAACTTCAGCCAGCGCGCGATGCAGGCCTACCACCCGATGATGCTGGACATCGCGGGCCAACTGGTCACCAAGTGGGAGCGGCTCAATTTCGACGAAGAGGTGGACGTGGTGCGCGACATGACCGCGCTCACGCTGGACACCATCGGCCTGTGCGGCTTCGGCTACCGCTTCAATTCGTTCTACCGCGAGGGCTTTCATCCCTTCGTCGATGCGATGGTGCGCACGCTGGAGACGGTGCAGAACCGCCGTGGCCTGCCGCTCGAGGAGCTGATGCTCAAGAAGGAGCTTGCGCAGCAGCGCAAGGACATCCGCTACATGCACAAGATGGTGGAAGACATCATCGAGGAGCGGCGCGCGAGCGGTGCCGACATCGCCACCAAGCCCGACCTGCTGAGCTACATGATCGCGGGCGTGGACAAGAAGAGCGGCGAGCAGCTCACCGACAAGATGATCCGCGACGAGTGCATCGAATTCCTCATCGCGGGTCACGAGACCACCAGCGGCCTGCTCTCCTTCGCAATCTACTTCCTCCTGAACAACCCCGAGGCGATGGCCAAGGCGCAGGCCGAGGTCGACAGCGTGTTCGGCGGCGATACCTCGCAGAAGCCCACCTATGCGCAGGTCAATCGGCTGCAGTACGTGATGCAGGTGTTGAAGGAGTCGCTGCGCATGTTCCCGACCGCGCCCGCGATCTCGATGCGCGCCAAGGAAGACACGACCATCGGCGGCCAGTACACGATCAAGAAGAACAACATGGTCATCATGCATGCGCTCGCGCTGCACCGTGACAAGGGCATCTGGGGCGAGAACGCCGACCAGTTCGACCCCGACAACTTCAGCCGCGAAGCCGAGCGCGAGCGGCCGGTGAATGCCTTCAAGCCCTTCGGCAACGGGCAGCGCGCCTGCATCGGGCGGCAGTTCGCATTGCAGGAAGCCGTGCTCACGCTGGGCATGATCCTGCAGCGCTTCAACCTGGTCGATCACACGGGCTACAAGCTCAAGATCAAGGAAGCGCTGACGATCAAGCCGGAGAACTTCAAGATCAAGGCGGTGCTGCGCGATCCGGCTTCGCGCCCGCGCGGCAATGGTGAGACGACCGCCGCGCCGGATGCGCCCGCCAAGCCGGTCGCACGCAAGCCCCAGGCGGCACGCCACGGCACCTCGCTGCTGGTGCTGCAGGGCTCCAACCTCGGCACCGCCGAAGACCTCGCGCGGCAGCTGGCCGAGGCGGGCGAACTGCGCGGTTTTTCCACGCAGGTCGCTTCGCTCGACGACTACGCCGAGCGCCTTCCGGCCAATGGCGCGGTGGCCATCGTCTGCGCCTCGTACAACGGCGTGGCGCCTGACAACGCGGCCGAGTTCCATCGCTGGCTGGACAAGGCCGACGACGCGCTCAACGGCGTGCGCTTCAGCGTGTTCGGTTGCGGCAACACGGATTGGGCCGCCACCTACCAGGCGGTGCCGCGCCGCATCGACGAGCGCCTCGAAACGCTGGGCGCCACGCGCGTGCATCCGCGCGGCGAAGGCGATGCGCGCGAGGACATGGACGGCGCCTTCCAGGATTGGAGCGATGCACTCTGGCCCGAGCTGGTGAAGGCCTTCGGCATCAAGGCCGGCGCCGACACGCCGGCCGAGGCCGAGCCGCTCTACACGCTCGAGGAACTGCCGCCGCCGCAGAAGAACGCGCTGGTCGATGCGCTGGGCGCCGTCGCCTTGCGCGTCGTCGAGAACCGCGAACTGCAAAGCCCCGGCGGCGATGCCGGGACGAGCCGCTCCACGCGCCACGTCGAGTTGATGCTGCCCGAGGGCGTGAACTACGTGCCCGGCGACCACCTGAGCGTGGTGCCGCGCAACAGCCCCGCGCAGGTCGAGCGTGCGATGGCGCGCTTCGGCTTCGACCGCTCGGCGCATGTGCGCCTGTCGGCCGCGCCGGGCCGCAAGACCGCGCTGCCGGTGGACCAGGTGATCGCGGTCGACCGCCTGCTCGGCGACTACGTCGAGCTGCAGGACGTGGCCACGCGCAAGCAGATCGCCACGCTCGCGGCGTATACCGAATGCCCGTTCACCAAGCCGAAGCTTGTGGCGCTCTCGGGCAGCGACGAGGCCTCGCAAGCCGCGTACAAGGCCGAGGTGCTGCACAAGCGCAAGTCACTGCTCGAACTGCTCGAAGAACACCGCGCCTGCCAGGTGCCGTTCGCGGTGTTCCTGGAGATGCTGTCGCCGCTGTCGCCGCGCTACTACTCGATCTCGTCCTCGCCTTCGATGACACCGGGCCGCTGCAGCGTGACCGTGGGCGTGGTGAGCGAGCCCGCGCTCTCGGGCAACGGCATCTTCGAGGGCGTGTGTTCCAACTACCTCGCGCGCGCCGAGGCGGGCGAGACGGTGCATGGCGTCATCCGCGAGACCACGGCCGAAGGCTTCCGACTGCCGGAGGACGCAATGCGTCCGCTGATCATGGTCGGCCCCGGCACAGGCCTCGCGCCGTTCCGCGGCTTCCTGCAGGAGCGCGCGGCGCAGGTCGAGCGCGGCGAGGCGCTGGGCGAGGCGATGCTGTTCTTCGGCTGCCGCCACCCGGAGCAGGATTTCATCTACGCCGAGGAGCTGCAGGGCTGGTCGCACCGTGGCCTCATGAAGCTGCACACCGCGTTCTCGCGCTCGGGCGAACGCAAGGTGTATGTGCAGGACCTGATCCGCGAGCAGGCCGCGGCCGTGTGGAAGCTGCTCGAAGCCGGTGGCGTGATCTACGTGTGCGGCGACGGCTCGCGCATGGAGCCCGACGTGCGGCGCACGCTGACCGACATCGCGCGCGAGCACGGACACGACAGCAACGCCTGGATGGACAAGATGATTGCCGACCAGCGCTATGTGCTGGACGTATGGGCCGGCACATGAGCAGCCGCGGGAAGGCCATTGAAAAAGCCGGCGGGTGCCGGCTTCTTCATCGAACGCGCTTCACATGTCGCGGTCGGGATCGGGATACACCAGCGGCCCCAGCAAGCCGCGATTGAACGGCTTCCACTCGCCCTCGGGCTGCGCCAGCCGGTCGGCGACCGCATAGAGCACCGCGGGATGCGCGCCGAGCCCCAGGTGGCTCGCCATCACTTCGATGTTTTCCGACTGCGGGCCAGTCTTCTCGATGCTGCAGCGCCAAGCGACGACGCCATCGGTGCGGCTGAAGATCGAGGTGGTCGGCACCGGCGGCGTAGGCTGCACGAACTTCATGCGGCGCGGGTCGTGCGAACTCTGGCCGCTCACGCCCTCGTACACGCGCCAGGCGTTGGTCGCGCGCGGGCTGCCGGAGAACGGGCTGCCCAGCGTGATGACGTTGCGGATCAGGCCCGAATGGGCCGACGCCAGCAGCCGCGCATAGACGCCACCGAGGCTCCAGCCGATCACGCTGACCTTCTGGCCGCTCTTGTCGTTCAGGGTCTTGAGCAGCTCGACCATGCCGTCTTCCACGCCTTCGCGCGGACCGAGGTTGCGGCCCAGGCCCCAGCCGTGGGCGTCGTAGCCGCGGCTCGCCAGGTAGCGGCGCAGCAGCAGCGTGGAAACGTCGCTCGCCACGAGGCCCGGCAGCACGAGCACCGGGTGCCCGTCGCCGCGCGGCGTGAGTTGCAGGAGCGGCCACATGGCGATGCCGGCGCCTGTTTCCCAGAGGGCGCGCGCTTCGGCCAGCAGCAGCAGGCGCGAGGGCGGTGCGATGTGATCGTGGGTGGCGGTGGTCATGGGGGTGGCTTCCTTTCGGGTCTTGGGCGTTTTCTCTTTTGTAAGACGAGCATGAGGGGCCATGATTGCACTCTCCCGTCGGACGACACGCCATTTATCCGAGGTATTTGCCCCTCAGGTAATCAAGGTAAGCCCTCGATTCGCTGGAAACATACGGAGAAACAAGAGTGAGCGTGTAGAAAGCCGCCAAACCGGGATCGGCCTGCGCCAGCGCGTCGCGCCCCGGCACCAGCCGCTCGAACGACAGCCAGCAGGTGGTGGTGAACACCATCTGCAGCGCGAGGATGCGCGCCTGCTCGGCGCTGGTCTCGATCACGCCCGAGGCGACCAGCCCTTCGCACAGCGTTTGCGCGGCCAGGAGGTTCTGCGCGGTGAGCGCCTGCGCGCGCTGGCCGAGGGCCGGGTATTCGCTGGCCAGGAAGGCCATGTCGCGGTAGATGAAGCGGTATTCGTCGATGGCCTCGAAGCGCAGATGCAGCGCGAGCCAGAGGTCGTCGATGGCCGAGATCGATGTCGACGAACCGTTGAGGGCTTCGAGCCGCTGCTCGAAGCGCCGGAACAGCCACTCGACGATCAGTTGCTTGGCCTTGAAGTGGTAGTGCAGATTGCCGGGGCTCATGCCGAGCTCGGCGGCGATCTTGTGCGTCGACACGGCCGCGAGGCCTTCCGCGTTGAACAGCGCGAGGCTGGTCTGCAGGATGCGATCGCGCGTGGTGTTGGAGCTGGCCACAACCGGGTTGCGTTGTCGTCGCTCAGCGTTTGCTGGTGCTGCGGCGCGGGCTGCCGCTGCTTTCGCTGCCTTGGCCACGTTCGAATCGCGCGAGGCGTTCGCGCAGGTGCGTCACCTCGTCGCGCAACGCCTGCACTTCTTCCGCGCTCGGCATGCCCAGGCGCTGCAGGGCGGTGGCGACGCGCTGGTCGAACACGTCCTCGAACTTGCGGATGCCGAAGCTGTCGAGGCTGGGGAAGCCGCGGGTGAGCGCCGCCTTGGCACTCGCCGCATCGACCTTGCCCTGCCCGATGCCGAGCAGGCCTTCGATGACGTTGGCCTGGCGCTTGGCGACGTCGTTGCGCACGGTGTCCAGCGCCTTGAGGCCGGCACGCAGCAGGCCTTCGGCCTTGCCGGGTGCGGCGGCGGTGGTCTTCTTGGCCGCGGGCGCCGCCTTGCGGGGCGCCGCGGCTTTCTTCCCAACCGGCGCTTTGGCCGGAGCTTTTCTGACAGGCGTCGCCTTCTTCTTCAACTTTGCAGTTTCGTCAGTGCGGGTCGCCATTCAGTGGTGCTCCAGATAGCAGAAAGAAAAAGAGGCGCAGAGCGCCTCGGGGATCAGGCCGCCTTGCGGGCAGCAGCGCGGCGAACCGGCTTCTTGGCCACGGCAGCCTTGACCTTCACGGTGCGCACGGGCTTGGCGATGTCGCCGTCCACGCCGGCCACGCGGGTTTCGATTTGCTTGGCGCCGGCGGCGATGCGGTCGGCGATCTGCACCGAGACGGTGGCGATCGGCTGGTTGATGGCGTTCAGCGTGTTCAGCACCGAGGTGGCGACCGGCGATTCGACGCGGGCCACGCGGCCGGCGACGGTTTCGATGCCGCTGGTGGTGCCGGCGGCAACGCGGTCCATCACGTTCACGATGCGGCTGGTGTCGATGTCCAGGCGGTTGGCCAGGAAGCCGTTGACCTTCTCTTGCGCGCCGATCAGGTTGGCCTTGATCTGCTCGCTCACCAGCGGAATCTGGCGGCTGCCCAGGAAGTTGCTGTAGCGCGTGGCGGCGCCGCCCAGCAGGCGATGCACGCCGGTGCGGTAGGCGCCGACCAGGGTCTTGCCCGCGTCGTTGTATTGGCCGACGACGTGGATGGCTGCGGAAGCGAGGGTGGTTTGCGTGGACATGATGAAGATTTCCTTGAAGTTGAATGGGTCGCTGGATGCGATGGACCCATCTTCTTCCGAAGGGCCTAGGCCTGCAAAACTAGAACGGTCGGAAAACTAGTCCAACTGCCCCAATTTTCTGGCCTGGCGCCCCTACTTCGCTTCGATCACGCCGCGGCCGCCCTGGGAGAGGCACTGGCCCGCTTGGCCGGTGCGGCCTTTCGGGCTACGGGCTTGGGGGTCGTCTTGATGGGTGTCGCCTTGCCCGTCTTCTTGGCGGGCGCCTTTTTCGCTGGCGCTTTGGCTGCGGCGGCCTTGACCGGCGCGGCCTTCTTGGCGGTTGCGCTCACCGCCGCTTTCTTGCGTGCCGCCGGCTTCTTCGCGGCGGCGGGTGCGGCCTCCTCCACGTCCGGCCCATGGGCTGCAACGGGTGCGGGCTTGGGCGCCGTGACACCCGCGGCGGACGGGTGCTTCTGCGTCAGGTCCATCAGGAGCTTGTGCTCGGCCAGCATGTAGTCGCCGATCTCGGTGATGTCGGGCACCGCGCGGCGGCAGGCGATGAGGCCGTAGTCCATGCGGCCGTTGTAGCTCTGCACCGTGACGTTGAGCGCCGTGCCGTGGCTGGCGATCGACACCGGGTAGTAGCAAGTGACGAGCGCACCCGCGAAGTACATCGGGAACGGCGCGCCCGCCACGTTGGAGATGGCCACGTTGGCCGTGGGCGGCAGCAGGTTCACGAGCCCCGAGCGGCCCACCATGGAGGCAATGCCCGACACCAGCCAAGGCGCGGCGAAGGTCGGGAAGTCGTCCAGCATCACCGCCTTGAAGCGGTTCATCGTCGACTTGGAGCTGTTCGACGACGCATTGATCGCCTTCAGCCTCTGAATCGGATCGGTGATGTCGGTCGCCAGGCTCACCAGGATCATGCTGGCCTGGTTGTTGGCCGTGTCGTCGCCCGCTTCGCGCAGGCTCACCGGCACGCCGGCCACCAGCGGCTTGGCGGGCAGCTCGTTGTTGTCGGCCAGGTAGTGGCGCAGCGCGCCGGCCACGGTGGCCATGACCACGTCGTTGAGCGACACGCCGAAGTGCTTGGCGATGTACTTGGTCTCGGCCAGCGAGATGGTGCGGCCGGCAAAGGTGCGCTGGTTGGTGATCGACACGTTCAGCGAGGTGCGCGGCGCGAAGAGGTTGAACTTCTTCGGCGCGGTGGCGGTGGCCTTCTCGGCCGCTTTCTCGTCGGGCTTCGCGAGGCCGCCGATGGCGCGCGCGATGGCGGGCGCCATCTTGAAGAGCTTGACGTACTGCTGCGCCGTGTTGCGCAGCGCGGCGGTCGCGAGTTCGGCCATGCCCAGCTGGTAGCCGCTGGCGCGCGGGCGCGAGCGCGGCGGCTTCACCACGCGGCCCGTGGCCTCCAGGTCGAAGATCGCCTTGCCCACTTCGACGCCGGCCTGCCCGTCGATGCCCGCGTGGTGCACCTTGGTGTAGAGCGCGACCTGCCCGCTCTTGAGGCCATCGATGATGAAGAACTCCCACATCGGGCGGCTGCGGTCGATCAGCGTGGAATGCAGCCGCGCCACGTACTGCTGCAGTTGGCGGTTGGTGCCGGGCTTGGGCAGCGTGATGTGGCGCACGTGGTAGTCGAGGTCGATGTCGTCGTCCTCCACCCACACCGGGTTGGTCATGTCGAAGGGCATGAGCGCGAGCTTGCGCGTGAACACATCGGCCAGGTGGATGCGGCTGGCCATGAACTGCTTGGCGTCTTCGTAGAAATCGCCCTTGTAGCCCTTGGGCAAATCGAGCACGTTCAGGGAGCCGACGTGCATCGGCATCTCGGGCGTTTCCAGGTGCAGGAAGGTGGCATCAAGTCCGCTCAGGTGTTTCATGTGTTGTGTCTCCTTGGTGGGGCATGCGCCGTTCGGCAGGATACCCCGCACATGGCGTTCGTGGGCCCCGCCTCCTTCAGTGTTTCCACCGAGGTTTTCCCGGGTAATGAAAAAGTCGCTGCGACCGCACCGGCGGCTCGCAGCGCCTTTTTCACGGGGGCTTCGTACACTGCCATCCATGACATCCACCCCCTCCCTAACTCCCCAAGACGACCACCTCTGGCTCGAAGAGATCGACGGCAAGGCCCAGCTCGACTGGGCCCGACAGGAGAACGCGAAAACCGTGCAGACGTATGCACAGTCGCCCGCCTTCAAGGCGCTGGAGGCGGGCATCCTCGAAGTGCTCGACTCGGACGAACGGATTCCGATGGTCCGCAAGATCGGCCCCTTCTTCTACAACTTCTGGCGCGACAAGGAGCACCCCAAGGGCCTCTGGCGCCGCACCACGCTCGCCGAGTACCGCAAGCCCCAGCCCGCCTGGGAAACCGTGATCGACATCGACGCCCTCGCGGCGGCCGACACGGAGAACTGGGTGTGGCACGGCGCCGACTGCCTGGAGCCCGACTACAAGCGCTGCCTGATTTCGCTCTCGCGCGGCGGCGCCGATGCCGACGTGGTGCGCGAGTTCGACCTGCACAGCAAGCGCTTCGTCGAAGGCGGCTTCACGCTCCCCGAGGCGAAGAACCACGTGGGCTGGAAAGACATCGACCACCTCTACGTGGCGACCGATTTCGGCCCCGGCTCGATGACCAGCTCGAGCTATCCGCGCATCGTGAAGGAATGGAAGCGCGGCACGCCGCTCGAGGCCGCCGTCACGGTGTACGAAGGCGCGCACGAGGACATGTCCGTGAGCGCCTACCGCGACAACACGCCCGGCTTCGAACGCGATTTCGTCTCGCGCCAGATCGACTTCTACGAAAGCGAAACCTGGCTGCGCGGCACCGGCGGCACGCTCACCAAGATCGACGTGCCCGACGACTCCAACACCGACATCTTCCGCGAGTGGATGCTGATCGAGCCCCGCGAAGACTGGAGCGTGGGCGGCGCGACCTACAAGTCGGGCTCGCTGCTGGCCGCGAAGTTCGACGACTACATGGCCGGCAAGCGCGAGCTCACCGTGCTGTTCGCGCCCGACGACACGACCGCGCTCGACAGCCATTCGTGGACGCGCCACCACCTCATCCTCAACGTGATGCACGACGTGGTGAACAAGCTCGAAGTGCTCACGCCGCAGGACGGCGGCCCGTGGAAGCGCGAGAGCCTGGGCGGCGCGCCCGCGCTCTCCACCATCGCGGCCGGCGGCATCGACGAGGACGAGAACGACGACTACTTCCTCACCGTGAGCGGCTTCCTGCAGCCGACCACGCTCTACATCGGCACCATCGGCCAGGGCGAGCCGGAGGTGCTGAAGGACAGCCCCGGCTTCTTCGATGCCTCGCGCTACGGCGTGAGCCAGCATTTCGCGGTGTCGAAGGACGGCACGCGCGTGCCCTACTTCGAGATCGCGCCCAAGGACCTGAAGGCCGACGGCACCAATCCGACGCTGCAGTACGCCTACGGCGGCTTCGAGATCTCGCTGCAGCCGAGCTACAGCGGCAGCATCGGCCGCGCGTGGCTCGAGCAAGGCGGCGTCTACGTCATCGCCAACATCCGCGGCGGCGGCGAATACGGCCCGCGCTGGCACCAGGCCGCGCTGCAGGAGAACCGGCTGCGCACCTGCGAAGACTTCGCAGCCGTCTCCGAAGACCTCATCGCGCGCGGGATCACATCGCCGAAACACCTGGGCGCCATGGGCGGCAGCAACGGCGGTCTCCTGATGGGCAACATGCTCACGCTCTACCCGCAGCTCTACGGCGCGATCGTGAGCGAGGTGGCGCTGCTCGACATGCAGCGCTACACGCACCTGTCGGCCGGCGCCTCGTGGATCGCGGAATACGGCGACCCCGACCAGCCCGACGAGTGGGCCTTCATCCGCACCTTCTCGCCCTACGAGAACGCGAAAGCCGATCAGACCTATCCGCCCGCGCTCTTCACAACTTCGACCCGCGACGACCGCGTGGGCCCGGTGCATGCGCGCAAGATGCACGCGAAGCTGGCCGCGCAAGGCCACGACACCAGCTTCTACGAGAACATGGAAGGCGGGCACAGCGCGGCGACGGACAACAAGGAGTCTGCCTTCATGGATGCGCTGGGCTATGCGTATCTCTGGCAGCACATAGGCAAGCCGGCATGAGCCGCCAGGCGAGCCGAACCCAGTATGAAGCACGGAGGTCACCCGAATGAACACCACCCTCGAACTGATCGGCGCGCCGACGGACATCGGCGCCAGCGTGCGCGGCGCGGGCATGGGACCCGACGCGCTGCGCGTGGCCGGCGTGGCCGAGGCGCTCGCCGGGCAGGGCTTCACGGTCATCGACCGTGGCAATCTCGCCGGCCCGGCGACGCCCTGGGCGCCGCCGGCCAACGGCCTGCGCCACCTCGCCGAGGTGATCGCCTGGAATCGCTCGGTCTACAACGCCGTCGACACCGCGCTGGGCCTGAACCATGTGCCGCTGATGCTGGGCGGCGACCACTGCCTGGCCATCGGCTCGATCAGCGCGGTGGCCTGGCATGCGCGCAAGCGCGGCAAGAAGCTGCGGGTGCTGTGGCTCGATGCGCACTCCGACGTCAACACCGAGACGACGAGCCCCAGCGGCAACCTGCACGGCATGCCGGTCTCGTGCCTGTTGGGCCACGGCCCCGCGGAACTGACCGGCTGGAGCGGCGAGCGCGCGGCGCTGGCGCACGAGGCGATCCGTTTCATCGGCATCCGCAGCGTCGACTCGGACGAGAAGGAGGCCATCCGCACGCTCGGCCTGAACGTGTTCGACATGCGCCACATCGACGAGCACGGCATGCGCACCACGATGACCGAGGCGCTGCAGGATGTCGACGACGACACCCACCTGCACGTGAGCTTCGACCTGGATTGCCTCGACCCCAATATCGCGCCCGGCGTGGGCACCGGCGTGCGCGGCGGCCCGACCTACCGCGAGATGCAGTTGTGCATGGAAATGATCTCCGACACCGGGCGGCTGTGCTCGCTCGATGTGGTGGAACTCAACCCCGCGCTCGATGTGCGCAACCAGACAGCGGAAATCGCCGTGGAACTGATCGAGAGCCTGTTCGGCAAGTCGACGCTGGTGCGGTAGACCGCGCGCTCATACGATCTTGCGTTCGATCAGCAAGAACCGTTCGGGCTGAGCTTGTCGAAGCCTCGCGCGGCGCTTCGACAAGCTCAGCGTGAACGGATTTCTCTTTTCGAACGCAACCTGGTATCAGCCGCGGTTCGGCGAGGGAGCGACCGGGAAGCTGGTGGCGGGTGCGGGCGCTGCCGCCGGCGCTTCGGCCGGCATGTCGGGCGGCACATCGGCACCGCCGCCCTCGAGGAAGCGGTCGAGCAGCGTGAAGAAGCGGTCGTAGAAACGTTCGTCGGTCAGCGTTTCGCTGGCCACCTTGACCATCGCGTCGTCGCTGCCGGCAAAGGGCAGCGACAGCGACCCGAAGGCGCCGACGCCCACGCTGGCCGAGTTGTTGACCTTCTTGATGCCGTAGCGGTCCTGCAGCGCGGTTGCGAAAGCCACGGTGCTCTGTTTGCCAGACCTGCCGCCCTTGCCGCCCTCCCGCGCGCAGACCACGCGGAACTCGACTTCGACATGCACCTCGGACGCCGGCTGGAAGCTCTTGCGCCCGGTCACCAGGTCGGCGTTGGCCGCGGTGACCATGTAGCCCTGACTCAGCAGCGCGCGACGTGCCGCCTCGCAGGTCTGGGCCTCGGTGGCGGCGTAGTTGCGCGTGTGGGTGGTGGTGGAGTCGAACTCCTCCGGCTCGTACGACACGCGCCGCGAAGCGCTGCCACAGCCGGCCAGCACGAGGGCGGATAGAAGGCTCAGGACGAGAACCGGCGTGCGGAGGGAAGAAGCTGAAGAAAAGGAATTGAAGTGGGACGGCATGGCGCGGCGAATGCTAACCGGCACCTCCGCCGGCAAGGCTTCGAGCGCGGCGGCGTGCCGGCGTTCCCAGGCGGCGGAAATTTTCAGGACCACATCAGCACGTGATGCGCCCGCGTCTTGGTGGCGGCGATCAGCCGCGCGTTGGGCGCATCGGTGCTGGCTACCCAGCCGCGCGCGGCCTCGGCGCTGCGGCCGAACTGCTGGTGGCGTGCGACGAGGCGCTGCTCGCGCACCGCGTCGTCGATGTCGACGTACCAGACCTCGTCGAGCATCGCCGCCGCGCCGGCCCACGGGCCGGCGTCGTGCAGCAGGTAGTTGCCTTCGGTGATGACGAGTTGCGTTGATGGCAGCACCGCGATGGCGCCGGCAATCGGTTCCTCGATCTCGCGGCGGAATTCGGGGGCGTAGACGATGTCGCCGTCGGGGCGCTGCTCGCGCAGCCGCTGCAGCAGGGCGACATAGCCGGCGCTATCGAAGGTGTCGGGCGCGCCCTTGCGGTCGGCCCGGCCGAGGCGCCGGAGCTCGACGTTGGCGAGATGGAAGCCGTCCATCGGCACGACCTGCGCGCGATCGGCTCCGGCCGCTTCGAGGAGAGCCGCCGCGAGCGTGGACTTGCCCGCGCCCGGCGCACCAACCAGGCCCAGCAGCTTGCGCTGCCCGCTGGCCACGAGGGCCCGCAGACGGCCGAGGCCGTCCGCGGGAATGGAAGGGAGGTTTTGCACGGGCATGGTGGTCATGCCCCGAGCGTACCGCCCCGCCCTGTCAAAAAATCATGGGTACAGGCCGCGTTCCTGGCGCGCCGTGAGAATTCGTTCGCAAGCCACCGCGTACGTTGCCGTGCGCAGCGTGATCTTGTGCTTGTCGGCCGTGTCCCAGATCTGGTTGAGCGCGTTCATCATGATGCGATCGAGGCGCACGTTGATCTCGTCCTCGTCCCAGAAGAAGGACGAGAAGTCCTGCACCCATTCGAAGTAGCTCACCGTCACGCCGCCGGCATTGCAGATGACGTCGGGCACCACCAGCACGCCGCGCTCCGCGAGGATGTCGTCGGCCGTCGGCACCGTGGGGCCGTTGGCGCCTTCGAGCACCAGCTTGGCGGTCGTTTTCTGTGCGCGCTCGGCGGTGATCTGGCCTTCGAGGGCGGCCGGGATCAGGATGTCGCAGGCCGTGTCCCAGAAGGCTTCGTTGGGCACCACGTCGCCGCCCTTGAAGGCGATGACGCCTTCCTTGTTGGCGATGGGGATGAGCGTCGCGAGGTCCAGGCCATTGGTGTTGACGATGGTGCCGGTGTGGTCCTGCACGGCCACGATCTTGGCGCCCGCTTCGGCGAAGAGTTCGGCCGCGACCGAGCCCACGTTGCCGAAGCCCTGCACCGCGATGCGCGCGCCGCGCAGGTCCATGCCCAGACGCCGCGCCGCTTCGCGGCCGGTGACGAACACGCCGCGGCCGGTGGCCTTCACGCGGCCGAGCGAGCCGCCCAGGTGCAGCGGCTTGCCGGTGACGACGCCGGTGGCCGTGCCGCCGACGTTCATCGAATAGGTGTCCATCATCCACGCCATGATCTGGCCGTTGGTGTTGACGTCGGGCGCGGGAATGTCGGTGTGCGGGCCGATGATGATGCCGATCTCGCTGGTGTAGCGGCGGGTGATCTTTTCGAGCTCTTGCAGCGAGAGCTTCTTCGGGTCGACGCGGATGCCGCCCTTGGCGCCGCCGTAGGGCAGGTTCACCGCGGCCGTCTTGATGGTCATCCAGGCCGACAGGGCCATCACTTCTTCGAGCGTGACATCGGGGTGGAAGCGCACGCCGCCCTTGCCCGGGCCGCGGCTCATGTTGTGCTGCACGCGGTAGCCCTCGAAGTGGGCGATGGTGCCGTCGTCCATTTCGATGGGCACGTCCACGATCAGTGCGCGCTTGGGGCGCTTCAGCGTTTCGACCCAGCGGGCCAGCGGGCCGAGGTACGGCACGACACGGTCGACCTGGGAGAGGTACGTTCCCCACGGGCTGTTGGCGGTGGGGGAGACGAAGGAGAGTTTTTCACTCATGAGAGATCCCTTGGGTTGGAACTGAGGTGGCCGCAACGATAGACCTCTCGCGCCCGTCGCGCCATGGCTTATGCGCGCCGCGCTGGCGGTTATGCAAGAGACGTTAGGCGGCGTTGTTCCGGGGGCAGACCGCAGCGGGCATCGGCAGATAACCAAACTGTCATCGACCGGTTATCGATCGCGCGGATGCGCTTCATAGAGTTGGCTTCACCAACCACCCACATCAAGGAGTCACGAATGAAGCCAGCTTCCACCACCCGCATCCTGGGCACCGCCACCGTCGCCGCACTGCTGGCCATCGCCTCGGCACCGAGCCTTGCAGGCAACTACGCCGAAGGCGATCCGCGACCGGTGCCGCTCGTCTCGTCCACGACGCGCGCTGAGGTCGCGGCCGATGCGCAACAGTGGTTGAAGAGCGCGCCCACGCAGGGCTACACCGCCGGCTATGCGTCGCAGGCCGCCGTCGTTTCCGCGAACAGCCGCGCCGCCGTGGCGGCCGACACGCGGCTGTGGATCCAATCGGGCCTCGCCGCGCTGCAGAACGGCGAAGCCGGCGCCGACACGACGCGGCCTGCTTACCGCCAGGCCATGGCCGAATACACCAAGCTGCGTGCGAGCCCCGCCTACGGTGCGTTGGTCGATCAGTTCGCGAGCCAGCAGGCGGCCGCGCAGTCGCGTGCCACCGTTCGCTGAGCGGCAAGGCGCCGGGTAGGTACCGCGGGAAGGAGCGACGCAGGTAGGCACAGGGCACTTCCTTGGTTCTATCTCCTATGGCCAGCCACCATAGGCCGCATCTTCTGCAATGAATCGATGCGTGGACCGGATAATTCTCCGATGCTCGACCTCGACCGCATCGACCTGCGCCTCTTGAAGATCCTTCAGGAGGACGGGCGCATCACCAACCTCAAGCTGGCCGAAGCGGTGGCGCTTTCGCCCACCGCGGTGCTGGCGCGCGTGCAGCGCCTGACGCGCGACGGCTTCATCCTCGGCTACGAGGCGCGCCTGGATCCCGAGAAGCTGGGCCGCGGCTTCACGGTGTTCGTCGAGGTGCTGCTCGACCGCACCACGCCCAACGTGTTCGACCAGTTCAAGGCCGCGGTGCAGGTGCGCGACGAGATCATGGAATGCCACATGGTCGCCGGCGGCTTCGACTACCTGCTCAAGACCCGCATGGCCGACATGGCCGCGTACCGCGACTTCGCGGGCACGGTGCTGTGGCAACTGCCTGGCGTGCGCGAGACGCGGACCTATGCGGTGATGGAAGAGGTGAAGAGCAGCGCACGGCTGCCGCTCGGAATCTAGAGCCGGCCGTTCAGGCGGGCTTTCGGGCTCGGCCACCGAAGATCGCGGTGCCGACCCGCACCATGGTGCTGCCGGCGCTGATCGCCGCTTCGAGGTCGGCGCTCATGCCGAGCGACAGCGTGTCGAGTGCAATGCCCGCTCCCCTGATCGATTCGAAAACCGCATGCGCCCGCAGGCACAGATCGCGCTGCGCCGCGAAATCCGTCGCCGGTTCGGGGATCGCCATGAGCCCGCGCAGCCGCAGATGTGGCAACGCCGCCACAGCGCGGGCGAGCTCCAGCGCCTCTTCCGGCGGCACGCCGGACTTGTTCGCACCCCCGTCCACGTTAACCTGAAGGCATACATTGAGCGGCGCCAGATGGACCGGTCGCTGCGCCGACAGGCGCTCGGCGATCTTGAGCCGGTCGATGCTGTGGACCCAGTCGAACTGCTCGGCCACCGGCCGCGTCTTGTTGCTTTGCAGAGGGCCGATGCAGTGCCATTCGAGGGAGGCGCGCAGATCGGCGAGCGCCTCGATCTTGTCCAGCCCTTCCTGCACGTAGTTCTCGCCGAAGGCCGTTTGGCCCGCCGCATGCGCATCGCGCACCGCGTCGGCCCCGAAGGTCTTGGACACCGCCAGCAGCCGGACCCCGGCCGGGTCGCGGCCGGCCGTTACACATGCCGCCTCGATCCGGTTCTTTACTTGCTGGAGGTCGTCGCCAATCATCGTCATAATCGTCCAAAATCGTATCAAAACGTCACCGAACTCGAGCCGAGGATCCCCGTGGACATCACCCAACTGCTGGCATTCAGCGTCAAGAACAAAGCCTCCGACCTGCACTTGTCGGCCGGGCTGCCGCCCATGATCCGCGTCAATGGCGACGTGCGCCGCATCAATGTCGATGCGCTCGACCACAAGGGCGTGCACGCGATGGTGTACGACATCATGAGCGACACGCACCGCAAGCACTACGAAGAGTTCCTGGAGGTCGACTTCTCGTTCGAGATCGACGGCCTTGCCCGCTTCCGCGTGAACGCCTTCAACCAGGCACGCGGCGCGGCCGCCGTGTTCCGGACCATTCCTTCGAAGATCCTCACGCTGGAGCAGCTGAATGCGCCGAAGATTTTCGGCGAACTGGCGCTCAAGCCGCGCGGGCTCGTGCTGGTGACGGGCCCCACGGGCTCGGGCAAGTCGACCACGCTCGCAGCGATGGTGAACTACCTCAACGAAAACGAGTACGGCCACATCCTCACGGTGGAAGACCCGATCGAATTCGTGCACGAATCGAAGAAGTGCCTCATCAACCAGCGCGAAGTGGGTCCGATGACGCTGTCGTTCTCCAACGCGCTGCGCTCGGCCCTGCGCGAAGACCCGGACGCCATTCTGGTGGGCGAGTTGCGCGACCTCGAAACCATTCGCCTCGCCATGACCGCGGCCGAAACGGGTCACCTGGTGTTCGGCACGCTGCACACCTCGTCGGCCGCCAAGACCATCGACCGGATCATCGACGTGTTCCCCGGCGAAGAAAAAGAAATGATCCGCGCGATGCTCTCGGAGTCGCTGCAGGCCGTGATTTCGCAGACGCTGTGCAAGACCAAGGACGGCCAGAGCCGCGTGGCGGCGCACGAGATCATGCTGGGCACGCCCGCCATCCGGAACCTGATCCGCGAGGCCAAGGTCGCGCAGATGTACTCCACCATCCAGACCGGCCAAGGCTCCGGCATGCAGACGCTGGACCAGAACCTGATGGAACTGGTTCGCCGCAACACGATTTCCGCTGCCGAAGCGCGCGGAAAGGCAAAGATTCCCGAAAATTTTCCCGGCTGATCCACAACAGCCCATCGGAGCATCGACATCATGGAACGCGATCAAGCCAGCCAGTTCATCAACGACCTGCTCAAGCTCATGGTGAGCCGCAACGGCAGCGACCTGTTCATCACCGCCGACTTTCCGCCCGCGATCAAGGTCGACGGCAAGGTCACCAAGGTGTCGCAGCAGGCGCTGGGCGCGCAGCACACGCTGGCGCTCACGCGCTCGGTCATGAACGACCGGCAGGTGGCCGATTTCGAGCGCACCAAGGAGTGCAACTTCGCGATCTCGCCGACCGGCATCGGGCGCTTTCGCGTCAACGCCTTCGTGCAGCAGGGCAAGGTCGGCATGGTGCTGCGGACCATTCCCGCCAAGCTGCCGACCATCGACGGCCTGGGCATGCCGCAAATCCTGAAGGATGTCTCGATGACCAAGCGCGGCCTCACCATCCTGGTGGGCGCCACGGGCTCGGGCAAGTCGACCACGCTGGCCGCGATGATCGATTGGCGCAACGAAAACTCCTACGGCCACATCGTCACGGTGGAAGACCCGGTCGAATTCGTTCACCCGCACAAGAACTGCGTGGTGACGCAGCGCGAAGTGGGCATCGACACCGACAGCTGGGAAGCGGCGCTCAAGAACACGCTGCGCCAGGCGCCCGACGTGATCCTGATGGGCGAAATCCGCGACCGCGAGACCATGGAGCACGCGGTGGCCTTCGCTGAAACCGGGCATCTGTGCATGGCCACGCTGCACGCCAACAGCGCCAACCAGGCGCTGGACCGAATCATCAACTTCTTCCCCGAAGAACGTCGCGCGCAACTGCTGATGGACCTGTCGCTGAATCTGCGCTCACTGGTCTCGCAGCGCCTGGTGCCGACCGAAGACGGCCAGGGCCGCGTGGCCGCCGTGGAGGTGCTGCTGAACACGCCGCTGATTTCCGACCTGATCTTCAAGGGCGAGGTCGGCGAGATCAAGGAGATCATGCGCAAGAGCCGCAACCTGGGCATGCAGACCTTCGACCAGGCGCTGTTCGACCTGTTCGAGAGCCACTCGATCACCTTCGAAGACGCCATCCGCAACGCCGACTCGGCCAACGACCTGCGGCTGCAGATCAAGCTCAACAGCCAGCGTGCGCGCAGCACCGATCTGGCGGCCGGCACGGAGCACTTCGCGATCGTCTGACCGGCGCGCGGGGTGGCGCCGCGGCAGGCTGCGGCGCCCGGGCGAATGGCTTTAAGCTCTCGCCCCATGAGCAGCATCAACACCCGAACCTACGAATCCATCCCCGCGCAGACGGTGGCCTTTCTCGGCCTCGGCGTCATGGGCGGGCCGATGGCCGGCCACCTCGCCAAGGCCGGCCACAGCGTCACGGTCTACAACCGCACGGCGGCCAAGGCCGAGGCCTGGGCCGCCGAATTCGGTCCGCCGGGCCGCCATGCCGCCACCCCGCGCGAAGCCGCGACGGGCGCCGACATCGTCTTCTGCTGCGTCGGCAACGACGACGACCTGCGCTCCGTGGTGCTGGGTGACGACGGCGCTTTCGCCGGCATGAAGAAGGGCGCCGTGCTCGTCGACCACACCACCGCTTCGGCCGACGTGGCGCGCGAACTCTCGAAGGCCGCCGAGGCGCTGGGCCTGCACTTCATCGACGCGCCGGTGTCCGGCGGCCAGGCCGGTGCGCAGAACGGCGCATTGACCGTGATGTGCGGCGGCGACGCGGCCGCGTTCGAGCGCATCAAGCCGGTGGCCGCGGCGTTTTCGCGCGCGGTCACGCTGCTGGGCAAGAGCGGCGCGGGCCAGCTCGCGAAGATGGTGAACCAGATCGCCATCGCGGGCCTGGTGCAAGGGCTGTCGGAGGCCATTGCTTTCGGCCAGCGCGCCGGCCTCGACATGGAAGCCGTGCTCGGGGTCATCGGCAAGGGCGCGGCCCAGAGCTGGCAGATGGACAACCGCGGCAAGACCATGATCGACGGCAAGTTCGACTACGGTTTTGCCGTCGACTGGATGCGCAAGGACCTGGGCCTGGTGCTCGACGAAGCCAAGCGCAACGGCGCACGCGTGCCGGTGACGGCGCTGGTCGACCAGTTCTATGCCGACGTGCAGCAGGCCGGCGGCAGGCGCTGGGACACCTCGAGCCTGATCATCCGCCTCAAATGAAAAAGGCCCGCGGAAGCGGGCCTTCTTGCTTCAGCGAACCGGCGAGGTCGTCACCGCCGGCTGCGCGGGCGCCGAGCCCGGCGCGGGCAGCGGCTCCATCGGCGGCAGCGGCACGCGCGAGGAAGAGGATGAAGAAGAAGGCGCCGAAGGCGTCGCGTTGCTCACCGGCGCAGGGCCCGTGCCGCCGCGCTGTGCCGCGGCCTGGTTCGCCGCCTGGCTCGCGGCGAGGTCGGCCTCGCTCACCACCTCGACCACGCGCACCACCTTCATCACACCGCCCACGCCGCGCGTGATCTCGGTTGCGCGATCGGTCTCGCGCCGCGTGGCGATGCCCATCAGGTAGACCACGCCGCGTTCGGTGACCACCTTGAATGAATTGGCGAAGATGTCCTTCGCATCGAGCAGCGAGGCCTTCACCTTGCCGGTGATGTAGAGGTCGTTCGAGCGGTCCTGGAAGGTGCTGGGCGCGCCGAGCGTGAGCTCGTTCACCACCGAGCGCACGTTGACCACGCGGCTCACTTCTTCCTCGACGCGGCGGCGGTCGGCCTCGTTGCCCACCGCGCCGGTCAGCAGCACCTGGCGGTTGAAGCTGGTGACGCTCACGTACATCTGGTCGTTGGCGATGTCGCGCACGCGGGCGGCGGCGCGCAGTTCGATGCCCTGGTCGTCGAGCTGGGCGCCCGAACTGCGGCGATCGGTTGCCACCATGCCCACGCCCACCACCGCGGCACCGCCCACCACGAGGGGCACGCAGGCCGAAAGGCCTGCGACCAGGGCGGCACCCAGGGTGAGTGCGAGGGCGAAACGCTGGGTCGACGTGGCCGTCATGGTCTTCATGGTCATGAGGAAGCTTCCTGTTCTCCGAGTAACTGGGCATCCACGCCGTCGCACAGGCAATGCAGTGCGAGCAGGTGGACTTCATGGATGCGCGCCGCACGCTCGTGCGGCACGCTGATCTGGACGTCGGTCTCGCGCAGCGCACGGCCGATGACGCCGCCGGTGCCGCTGCTGCCTGCACCAGGCGCCGCAGGCGGACCCGAGACGGCGTTGCCGAGCAGCGCGACCACGGTCATGTCGCGCTCATGTGCCGCCAGCACGGCGGCGAGCACCGCGGCCGACTGACCGCTGGCACTCAACGCGAGCAGCACGTCGCCGGCCTGGCCCAGCGCGCGCACCTGGCGGGCGAAGCGGTCGGCATCGAGCGCACTCGCGCTGTCGGCGTTCGGGTCTGTGGCATCGCCGGGCAGTGCAATGGCGCCCAGTTCAGGGCGCTCGCGTTCGAAACGGCCAACGAACTGCGCGGCGAACTGCGTGGCCAGCAGGCCCGACACGCCGGCGCCGCAAGCCAGCACCTTGCCGCCACTGGTCACGCAGGCCAGGATGGCCTGCATCGCTTGAGAGATGGGTTTGCTGAGGACCGGTCCGGTCTGGTATTTGAGGTCGGCACTGTCGATGAAGTGCTGCTGAATCCGTTGCTCGAGCATGGGGCGGGATGATAACTGGGGGCTGTGAAACAGAACGTGTGAGTTGTGGAGCCTTCAGCAAGGCTTCAGTTCCCTCGTCCGGCGCATCAGGCCGCGTCGAACGCCGCCTGGAGCCAGGTGATTTTCTCCTCGACCAGCACCACGTCGAAGCGGCATGGCGGCACCGAGCGCAGCCGGCCGAGGTAGTGCTGCGCAGCGAACACGATACGCCGCTGCTTCGTCCCGGTGATGCTGCCGCCCGCACCGCCGTGCGTACCAGCGCTGCGCTGGCGGACCTCGACGAACACCAGCGTGCCGCCGCCGGAACCCCGCGGATCGCGCATGATCAGGTCGATCTCGCCGCCGCCGCGGCCGGGCGTTCGATAATTGCGGGCGATCAGCGCGAGGCCGGCGTCCTGCAGATGTTCGAGCGCGGCGTCTTCCGCCGCATCGCCGCGGCGCTTCGTTGTGGTGTTGGTCTTCATGGCTCCCTGCCGTCTTCTCTTTTTTGTCGTTCGCTCTCACGGAGAAACCTCTTGGCCTCACTCGCCCCTGCTTCTTTCGGCGCCGCCCTTGCGGCCGCGCACGACGCCGCGGGTGCGCAGCATTATCCGCAGGCCACGCTCTACGTGGTCGCCACGCCGATCGGCAACCTGGCCGACATCACGCTGCGTGCGCTGCATGTGCTGCAGCTGGTCGACGTGATCGCCTGCGAGGACACGCGCCACACACAGAGCCTCTTGCGCGCCTACGGCATCGACCGCCCCGGCGCCCGGCTGCTGGCCGTGCACCAGCACAACGAAGCCGAGGCCGCACAGGCCGTGGTCGCGCGGCTCGCGCAAGGCGAGCGCATCGCCTATGTGAGCGACGCCGGCACGCCCGGCGTGAGCGACCCCGGTGCGCGGCTCGTCGCGGCCGTGCGCGCGGCGGGCCAGCGCGTGCTGCCGCTGCCGGGCGCGAGCAGCGTCACGACACTGATCGGCGCCGCCGGACTGGTGGCGGATGGTGCGGACGGCAACGCGAGCAGCGCCTTCGTCTTCGCGGGCTTCCTCCCGAGCAAGGCCGGCGAGCGCGACACCGCCGTGCAGGCGCTCTCGCAGGAGCCGCGCGCGGTGGTGCTGCTGGAAGCGCCGCACCGCATCGAAAGCCTCGCGCGCGCCCTGGCCGTGCTGGGCGAGCGCCGCATCACCGTGGGCCGCGAGCTCACCAAGCAGTTCGAGGACATCGCGACGGTGGCGGCCAGCACCCTGCCCGACTGGTTTGCCGCCGATCGCGATCGCGTGCGTGGCGAGTTCGCGCTGGTGCTGCATCCGGTCGCGGTGAGCGGCGACGGCGGCGCTGAAGGCGAGCGCGTGCTTCGTCTGCTGCTGGCCGAACTGCCGGTGAAGACCGCGGTGAGGTTGGCAGCAGAGATCAGCGGAGCGCCGCGCAATGCGCTGTATGAGACGGCGTTGCGTATTCGCAATGACGGCAATGACGAGCCGGGCGGCTAACCGTCCAGCTCCGCATACCGCCTGAAGATCCCATCCTCGTTGAACGCGATGCGGCGCGCGCTCTGCAGGTAGTCGTGCACGCGCTGGCGGCGCTTGACGTTGGCGTGCAGTTTCTCGACGGCCGGCGTGCGGGCCAGCGCCCGCGCGGTGGCTTTCGGGAACGCGTAATGCAAGCCATCGACCAGTTGGAACAGCGAGAGATCCGCATAGGTCAGCATGTCGCCGACCAGATGCAGATCACCCGCGGGATTGCGCTGGAGCACCTGCTCGAACCAGTTCAGGAATTTGGGAATGCGCTCTTCGCGAAAGGCCCGTGCGCGCTGCACGGCCGCATCGCGCTGGTCTTCGTAGTACGCACCGGTCGAGATCGGATGGTGCGTGTCGTGCGCCTCGGCCACCGCGTCGGCGATGGTGAGCTGCAGTTGATGCGCCCAGAGGCCGTCGGACTCGCCGACGCCCGAGAGCCCCAGCCGCGGCCCGAGGTACAGCAGGATCGCGGCGGTCTGGCCCACCACGATGTCGCCGTCGACGAGGAAGGGCGGCGCAAAGGCGGCGCGGGCGTTGTTGGGATCGCCGAGCCGCTCGCCGAGTGCCGATTCGCCACCGCCTTTGGATTCGGGCAGCCGCGCCACATCGACATAGTCGGCACCCGCTGCTTCGAGCGCGAGCCGCACGAATTCACCGCGGCCCTGGATCGTGGGCCAGTAATGGAGTTGGTAAGGCATGCGGCCATGGTGTCAGGGTCTGTGCAGCCCTGCAACCGCCGCGGTCCTTCACGCGCCGCGGCGCTGAAGAAGAGACGGCTCACCAGAATTTCCACCAGGGCCGTGGCGCGAGACGCAGCGCCTGCGGGCGGGTGTCCAGGTCGATGTTCTGGGTGACCGTGTCGCCGGAGCGGCGGCGCATTTCGGTTTCAAGAGCGTGCGCAATGCCGCGCGCCTGCTTCTCGCCGCGCAGGGCGCGCTTGCGCCACTCCGCGGCATGTTCTGCCAGGCTGGCCTCGTCCAGATCAGTCAACTCCGTCATGGGTGGAAATCTTGCATGTGCACGCCGGCGATGCCGGCGCGTGGTGAATCGTCGCGGGGGAAAGAAAAAGCCTGCCTCGGGGACGGCTCAAAGACAGGGGCAATGATAGTTCGCGGCCGGCCCCGTGCCTTGACACGTCAATAGACGTCGCGCCGATAGCGCCCCTGTGCGATCAGGTCGTCGAAGGCCGATGCCCCCAGCACTTCGCGCAACGCCGAATCGACGCCCGGGGCCATGCCTTCGAGGCTGCCGCAGACATGGATCACAGCGCCATCGACCATCCATTGCCGCAGCGCGTCGGCCGCCTCGCGCAACCTGTCCTGCACGTAAAGGCGTTGCGGCTGATCGCGGGAGAACACCAGGTCGACGCGCTCCAGCGCGCCGGCCGCTTGCCATTGCGCGATTTCCGCGGCGCAGAAGGCATCGTGTGCGGCGTTGCGCTCGCCGAACACCAGCCAGTTTCGCCCGTGTCCTCGCCGCGCACGCTCGCGAAGATGTGCGCGCAGGCCGGCAAAACCGGAGCCGTTGCCGATGAAGATGCAGGGCGCGTCGTCGTCGACCAATGCAAACGCGGGATTGGGCAGCAGGCGCAATTCGACAGCGGCATCCACGGGTGCCCACTCGGTCAGCCAGCCCGATGCCAGTCCCAGTTCGCCATTGCGGCGGGCCTGGCGGACCAGCAATTGCACATAGCCGTCGGCGGTGATCGATGCCACCGAGTAGCTGCGCGGCGCCAGCGGCAGCAGCGTGTCTGCCAACGCCTGCGCTGTGGCAGCGGACGCAACAGGAAACGCGCTGCGGGCCAGGGCGTCTTCGAGCGTGCGCTCGAGTCCATCGCAACGAACGAGCGTTCGTCCGTCGAGCCCGGCGTCGCGCAGGAAGCGCTCGATCGCGGGGCCCGACTGGCGCGGCAGCAGTTCGACGAGCGCGCCGGGCTCCCACGCGGCGGCACCGGGGCGGGCCAGTTCGATCTCGAAGAGAGGATCGCCCTGGCTGCCTGCATTGAGCAGTGTGCGGCGCACAAGGCGCCACGGCTCGAAGGGGGCCGCCGTCGGCTGATGCGTTTGCTGGTGCGCTTGCAAGGTATCGACCCGCACCGCGAAGGCGTCGGCCAGCGACTGCCGCCAGCGCTCGAGGGCGCCGGCATCGCCATTGCTCACCTCGATCATCGGGAACAGCGCCTGCGCGCCATGGCCGCGCAGATCCTGGTCCAGCGCCTTGCCGAAACCGCAGAAGTTGGCGTAGTGCCGGTCGCCCAGCGCGAGCAGCCCGTAGTGCACGTGCTGCAGGCCGGAGCCGGTCTGCCGCGCGAACTGGCGCGCAAAGGCGCGCAGGCTGTCCGGCGGATCGCCATCGCCGAAGGTGCTGGCCACCAGCAGCACCTTGCGATAGCGCTGCAGCGCATCCACGCTCAAGCGGACCAGCGGCTGCAGCACCACCGCAACGCCGGCCGATTGCAGCGCCGCCGCCGTCTGCAGCGCGATGCGCTCCGCGTGGCCGGTCTGGGTCGCGAAGGTGAGCAGCACGGGTTCGGCGCCGCGGCCGATAGGCGGCAGGGCCGGGCTCAGCCGTGCGCGCTCGTCGCGCACCGCCCGCTTCGTGCGCCGACGTCCGAGATAGAGCATCCACCCGGTGATCGCGAACAACGCCAGGCCCAGGCTGGCGAGCATCATCACGATGCGGCCCGGCATGCCCCAGTAGGTTCCCATGTGCAGCGGATAGATGCTGTTGACCAGCCGGCCTGCCAGCGGTTTGTCGGCATAGCGGTCATGCCGCGTGGCTTCACCGGTGGCCGCATCGAGATAGAGGCGATTGCGTGCGCGCTCGTGCTCGGGATTGGCACGCAGGTAGGTTGCCTCGATCTGCGTTGCATTGCGCGTCGGCAGGCGCAACGTGGCCTGGCTCCAGTCGCCTTGGGTTTCCTGCAGGAAGGATTGCCACGCGCGCTGCAGGTCGGGCTTGGGCACTGCGGTCGCCTTGGCCAACTTGGCTGCGGTGCTGTCGGCCTGCATGCGTTGCGAGCGGACCATGCGCCCCTCGCCCGCCGCGTTGTCCACCACCGTGCGCAGCGCATCGAAGCCCCAGTACATGCCCGTGAGGCTGGACGCCAGGTACGCCAGCAGCGCAATGGTGCCTGCCACCGCATGCAGGTTCCAAAGAAAGGCGCGGCCGGTGAGCGCGAAGTCCAGCTTCAACCAGGCCCGCCAGGCGAGCGGGCGGCGCGGCCAGCGCAAATAGAGACCCGACAACGCCAGGATCAACAGGCCCACGGCCAGGGTGCCGGTGACGGGCTTGCCCGTATCCCGAGGCAGCAGCAGCCAGCGGTGCAGGCTCTCGACGAACTCGAAGAAGGCATCGCCCTTCGGCTCGGGCAGCAACTCGGCCGTGAAGGGGTCGACCAACCGCACCTCCCCCTGGCGCTGGCCTGGCGGTGGCGCGAAATTGACGCGCGCCGGTCGTCCGGGCTCGGCGAATACCGTGAGCGCGGCGATCCGGTGCTCGGAATGAGCCGCCTGCACAAGTTCCACCAGGGCCGCGGGCGGCAGCGCCGCCGCGCCAGCCAGGTTGGACACATGGCGCAGTTCGGGATTGATCGCGTCGACGATTTCGGCGCGAAAGGAAAGCATGGCGCCGGTCAGCCCGATCACCACGAGCACGGACCCGGCCGTGATACCGATGAACCAGTGGATCTGGAACCAGACGCGCCGCAGCAGTGCCATGTCAGAGATCGATCTTGAGCGTGGCCTTGATCGAACGCGGCGCGCCGACGGCCAGCCGCGTGCCGGCCGCCGCCCAGTAGCGCTTGTCGCCGACGTTGTCGATGTTGACCTGCCACAGCGTGCGCTTGCCGAACAGCTGCGTCACGTAGCGCGCGCCCAGGCCGAAGATGGTGTTTCCGCCGATGAACGCCTGGTTCAGGTCGTCGACCGGGCGCCGCCCCGTGTAGTACGCCCCGCCGTTGACCGACAGGCCGGGAACCGCCGCGATGTCGTACGAGAGGAAAGCGCTGGCCGTCTGCCGGGCGGTGTTCTCGGGCAGCTTGCCGTTGTACTGCGCGTTGATGTCGCGGAACTCGGCATCGAGCGACTGGGCCGAGAGTTGCCACGCCAGGGCGCGGGTCAGGCGACCCTGCGCCGAGATTTCAAGACCGCGGTAGCGCTGCCGCCCGTCGGCCACGAAGGTGTTGGCGCTGTTGGTGTAGGCGCCCGGGCGCTCGATGTCGAACACCGCGCCGGACAGCAGCATGCCGCCGCCGGTGAGCCAGCGCAGGCCGATCTCCTTCTGCTTGCTGATGCCGGGCGGCATGTGGGCGTTCTGGTTGGCGGTGCCCGCGGGTGCGATCTCGCCCTCCTCGACACCCTGCGCATACGACACGTAGCCCACGAGGTCGGGCGTGAACTTGTAGCTGAGCGCTGCGAGCGGCGTGGTCTTGCGCACGTCGAAGGCGATCGAGGGGATCGTGGCGCTGGCACCCTGCGTGCTCTCGAAGTGCGTATGGCGCGCACCGACCACCAGTTGCCACTGCGGCGAGAAGGTGATGCGGTCGAGCGCGTAGAGGCCCAGCTCCTGGCTGTCCTGCGCGCCGGTGGTGGGCCGGGTCGGCAACGCGGTCAGCGGCAGGTAGCCGATGACGACCGGGTTGTAGAGGTTTTGCACGGTGCTCGCGCCACCGTAGTTGCGCTGGAAGATCGGGTCCTGGGTCTTCTTGCTCTGCGCGGCGCCGATCGTGAGCTCGTGCTGCACGCTACCGGTCGAGAAGGTGCCGAACAGCTCGGTGCGCAACAGGTCGGACGTCTGCTTCAGGCTCTGGTCGTTGCCGGTGATGCGGCCTGCGCCGGTGCGCACGTTGTAGTTGCTGAAGCTGGCGAGCCTGCGGTCGCGCTCGGCTTCGGAGTGGCCGGCCTCCACCATCAACGCCCAGTTGCCGCCGAGCGAATAGTCGGCGCGCAGCTGGGTGTTGGTGACTTCGGCGTCGAAGACCGCCCAGGCCGGGCCCAAGAGCTTGTCCGGGTCCGGCAGCGCGGGCAAGGTGATCACGCCGTTGGCGGCCGCCGGCCTCGCGATGCCGGCCTGCTCGGTGATGCGCTTGCGGTAGTTCTCGACGTCGGCCTTGAGCGTGAGGCGGTTGTTGACGCGCCAGTCGAAGGCGGCCGACACGAACCGGCGGTTGCCGTCCACCCCGTCGATGTTGGAGCCGATGCGGCCGCCGGCCGCGTTGATTCGCAGGCCGTACTGGTTCTCGTCGCCGAACCGGCGCCCGATGTCGGTGGAGGCCTGCAACGTGCCCTTGTCGTCGACGGTGAGGCCGACGGAGCTCACCGGCGTGCTGCCGGCTCGCTTGGTCACAAGATTGACGATGCCGGCCGGCGTGGTGAAGCCGTAGTAGAGCGCCGAGGCCCCCTTCAGCACCTCGACCCGCTCCTTGTTCTCCATGGGAATCTCGGAAATGTTGGGAATCGCCAGTGAACCGTTGAGCCGGTAGTTCGTCCGGTTCTCGACGGCGATGCCGCGGATCACGAGCTGGTCGAAGGTGTCGCCGCCGTTCTGCTGGCGCGTGACGCCGGCGGTGTTGCGCAGCACGTCGTAGATGCCCGCCGCGCCCTGGAGCTCGAACACGTCGCGCGTGACGGTGTTGACCGTTGCAGGGACATCCAGGATGCCGGCGCCCCTGAATGTGCCGGCCTCCACGCTGTTGGCAACAAAGCCGTTGGTCGCGCTGGATTCGACTGTGACGGTGCTGAGCTGTCCAGGCACATCGGCGGCGGCATCGGCCGTCTGCGCGTGAGAAACGGGCGAGATGAGAGAAGCAAGAGAGAAGGTCCCCGCGAGCGCGAGTGGCCTGGCCAATGGAAACTTGTGCATGGAGCAGCGCGTGCGCAGGACGCGCACAGCATTCAGAGCGATTCGGAGGCGCCCATTCTAAAGTTGCGCGTGAGAATCATTCTTAATGAGGGAAAAAAGAAAGGCCGGGAGCTTTGGGAAGCTCCCGGCCTTTTGCTTTGTGCATGTGGTCCGCCGCCAGGAACGACAAAACAGGCTTCAAGCCGCATGAGTACTAGATTTTCCAACTTCGACTCGGAAAAGTACCGACAAAAGTACCGGCAAATCCCAAAATGTCCCGCCTGTTGCAAAATGCAGCGGCGCAGCTGCAACTCTCACTGAACAGGGCTGGACGCCATCATTGGTCTCTACGGGCCTAGCCCGTTGTCACATATGGCAGCAAGACAACCCTGGGCACATAGCGCCTCTCGATCAACGGCTTCGAAGATGGCGTGCAGACGTCTGCACGATTGCTAGCCCACACCCGATTCGCGGTTCTGGCTGCGTCATTTCTGATGCTTTCGTGGCTACGTCGATACAGCGCGCTGCGCTCTTTCAGCAAGTATCCACTGCACCACACCTCCCCAAATGCCGGTCGGGGCTTGCAATTTTGGCCGTATCCACAAAGTTATCCACAAACTTTGTGGATAACTCTGTGGACTTCCTAGGGATAAATACCTTTGCAACTGCGTGAACTTGATTTCAAATGCCGTAAATGGCGCGCTTGCGCATCGGTTTAACTCTGCGAAAAAGGCCCATCATGAAGATGAAACTCACCGCAGCGCGGCGCGTATGAGCGCACTCGCTGAACTGGACGATCCGCGTGCTATCGCCTTGCTTGGAGAACAGATTTACGCGGAAAAGTACAAACAACGGTTTGAAGCCGAACATCCAGCACAGTTTGCTGCGATCGACATTCATTCTCAACAGGCCTTCGTCGCAGAGTACCCAGAAGAAGCCATCGAACAGGCAAGAGCGTCCATTCCTGAATGTGTTGTGCACTTGGTGCGCATCGGATCAGCTAGCGCTTACCGAATGAGCTTTTTCTTTGCCTCTGATGATGCCGGCGCGGCGCGGATTCTATAAAGGCAAGAAGCCTTGCGTTGACCTTCTTGTCGCGGGAACACGCGGGCATCCTGAGCAGCTTACGGTCACGGTGGATACGGGGTTCAGTGGCTTCCTCCTAATCTCTCAGCCGCAAGCCGAGCCCCACGGACTCCAGCCCATCGGCACGACGTTGGCCACGCTGGCAAACGGAAGCCAGACGGCCATGATCATGGCACTTACGACCGTCGGTTTCGGGGGCCGGAGTCGAGAAGGTGTAGCCACGATTTCAAACATGGATTGTCAGTGCCTCATTGGCATCGACTTCCTTCGCTTGTTTGAATTAGCTTTGGTGCTTACAGACAAAAGTATTTGGCTCGTTCCGGCCGTCGAACTTGAGTCGATACCCGAGTTCATCAAGTTGGCAACATAGGATCGTCTCGGGACAGCGGTCACTTGCCAGCGACTTAGCTCCATAGCAGCAATGGCACGAGCGCCTTAACTTCTGCGGCCTTCAGGCTAAGGCAGCACGCCTTGATTCTGTAGCCACCCCAGCTTCGCATGGTGGTGGGGATGCAAGCTCGGCAAACGCGTCAGGGCGAACATTCTTCAGCTGGGTTTATCCGACCAAGAATGCCTTGAAGGGCTGGCACCGCGAATACGAGCAGCGGCTCGATTTGCCTGCGGCCATGCGGGCTGGTCCCCAAGTACTCGCAGGCGCAGAAGGAGGGCTCTCGAGCACTACATCACTCACGATCGCTGCATTGCAGCAACGATGAGAACGTTAGCCTAACGCTGCGACTCGCGCCTGGCTGCGCAAGACGCAGCGCGGCCCGGATATGGACTTCATTCTTGATGGCAAGGTCCAAGACGAGCCTCGGAACTCTTGGCCGCTGCTCGTCAGCAACAACGTTCCCAAGAATCTCAGCAAGGGCACTTCGAACGGCATCTGTTCAAGCCTGGATCTTCTCGGGCGACTGGAGCGAATTGCTCATCGCGCAGTTCGCGGGCCGCCAGCTCACCGTGCCGGGTGGCTGCCGGCAAGCCGCTGCTCGCGTTGTTCTTCGCGGCGCCGCAGACCGCCTTGCTGCTTCTGGCAAGCTTCGCTCGCTGATCTACGTGGATGCATTCGTACCGTCCGAAGGCGAGAAGGCTTCCGACTACATGCCAGAGGAGGCGCGCACAAAACTCGCCGCAACGCTCGCGATGGGTGATCCCGCTTATCCGCCGATACGGGCGGAGTTCTTCGGCCTCGAACAACCCGAAGATGTTGCGTGGGTGCAGGCCAGACTCACCGCGCAACCGGCGGCGAACTACTTCCAACCCATTCGGCTCGACAACAGATTGGGCGTCGGCATCAGGCGTAGCTATGTGGCGTGTCAGTCGCCGCGACTCCCTGTCTTTGATTCGGCCAAGGCACGGATCCGCGCGGACGCATCATGGATCTATCAGGATTGCAAACGGGACACGATGCCATGATCACGTCCCCGGATCGCTTGGCCAAGTTGCTCATTCGGCTTGCTTGAGTGGAACGCCAGGGGTACTGCTTGCAAGAAAGGCTCTTTTGAAAAGACCAATGAAAGCCAGCCTCAACGAAACATGGAATCGAATCACAAACCGTGAATCGCAGCGGTAAGTTATTGATTCTTCGAAAACTCGTAAGCAGTTCGAGCCCCGCTCAAGCTGGGGCGGAATCGAAAAATCGTTCGCGACCTGCGCCAATACTTGCTTTCAGTCTCTGTTCCGGTTCTATGGGTACAACTTCGGGTACACCAGACCATCTAAGACCTGTGCAATGCAAATTGCAGGTGGTGCACTTGGCTGGTCTTGATGGATTATTGCGCGATTCGGCGGCGAGGGTGCCAGGCTCGTTCGCATTTTTTCGATGGTGGCGTCTGCTTTGCAGCGGTTGCTGTCGCTGGCAGCCAGCGGATGATTTACCGCTCTCTAGCACTAAGCGGCTGCACTCAACCTGCTGCGGGAAGACCGGATCCTCCGCGCCGAGGACCAATTGTCAGAACTGCAGGACCAAAGCGTGTGACGCCCACGGTCCTCAAGGAGGCACTGGAACGAATCAAGCGGGTCACCGAACTGCTCGCCGAGCGGGGCAAGCGATAGACTGACACGAACTAAAGAGATACCACCAGGAGAAGGTCATGCGGATCTGTCGCATCGCAATCGAGAACTTCGCGAACTTTGACTCGGTAGACTTCGCTACCGATGACAGCTTAGTCGTCGTTGGCGAGAACAAGGTCGGCAAGAGCAACCTTCTCAAGGCACTGCGGCTGGTGCTGGACCCAAGTCTGCCCGACCGCGAGCGGCAACTTGGTCTCGAGGACTTTTGGGACGGCTTGGGCGACGAAAAGCTGGGCTACGAGGTGGAGGTCGTGGTCGAACTAACCGACTTTGAGGACAACGACAACCTGCTGGCGGTACTGGCGGGATGCCTGGTTGAGAAGGAGCCGCCCGTGGCTCGGCTCACCTATCTCTACCGGCCCAAAGCTGACCTGAAAGGTAAAGAGCCCGAGAGTCTGGCGGACTACGAGTTCTTGGTATTCGGCGGGACGGATGAGGACAACGTCTTCACGGCCCTCCAAAGGCGCGAGCTGCCGATGGACTACCTGTTCGCCTTGCGTGATGCCGAAGGCGACCTGCTGAACTGGCGGCGCTCGCCGCTTCGACCCATCATCGAGGAGCTCACGGCTAACCTGGACGACAAGGCGCGCGCGGAGCTGCAGAAGCTCGTGAACGATGCGAGCGAAGGCTTGGCCGCCCGTCCTGAGGTGGCTGCGGCCGCGCAGAAGGTGGCCCAGCGTCTGGAGAAGATGGTTGGCGATGAGCACGCAGTGTCGCTCGCTCTAGGCGTCGCCCCCACCAATGTCGACGTCCTGCTCCGAAGCCTGCGCCTGCTAATCGACGGCGGCGCCCGCGGCATCGGTGACGCGAGTCTCGGAACCGCGAACCTCCTGTTCCTGACGCTCAAAGCGCTGGAACTCGAACGGGCAGTGAAAGCTGGTGAACGCAGCCACACCTTCCTGGCCATCGAAGAGCCTGAGGCTCACCTGCACCCCCATGTGCAGCGCCTGGTTTACCGGCACTACCTGGGTGCGGACGGCGACGCACCTGAGAATGTCACCACCATCCTCACGACGCACTCGCCGCACATCGCAAGCGTCGCGCCGCTGCGTTCAATCGTGCTGCTGCGCGAAGACCCGGGCGACGAAGCAACCGTCATCACCTCTGCGGCGAAAGTGGAGCTCACTGTCGACGACGAAGACGACCTGCAGCGCTACATCGACGTGACGCGCGGTGAGCTGTTCTTCGCGCGCGGCATTATCTTCGTTGAAGGTGACGCCGAGCGGTTCCTCGTGCCGGCGTTTGCCACCGCCCGCGGTCTGGACTTGGACTCGCTGGGCGTTACGGTGTGCTCCGTCGCCGGCACCAACTTCCTGCCGTATGTGAAGCTGGTCGGCCCGGATAGTCTTGACATCCCGTTCATCGTTTTGACCGACCGCGACCCCGTGGGCGATGGTTCGCCTTTGGCGTACGGAAGGGTGAGCAAACTGCTCAAGCACCTTGGCATGGACGACGAGGACTTGGACGAGTACGACGCCGACGGCTTGTTCGAGTACGCGGAGAACGACGGAATCTTCGTCAACTCCACCACGTTGGAGGTCGACCTGTTCGAGGCAGGCATGGGCGCAGCGATGGCCGCGGTCTTCGCGAAGGCTGCTTCGACGTATGGGCCCAAACGTCAGGCCATGGTCAAGCAGTGGCTCGACGACCCGGCCAGCCTGGATGAAGACAAGTTCCTCGGCCTGGTCGAAAATGTCGGCAAGGGGCGCTTCGCGCAAGCACTTGCAGGTCACGTCAAGGCGGCGCACTGCCCCGAGTACATGAAGAAGGCCTTCACCTTCATCCAGAATGGCTTCTCCCCAGTCGAGTCCTAAGTACCTCGAAGCTGCCGAGCAGCTGCGCGCCAACGCCGGCCAGTGGGCGGCCTATGAGTCGACCGGAAACGTCTGCGTCCTCGCGGGCCCGGGTAGCGGCAAGACCAAGACGCTTGTCACCAAGCTGGCGCGCGTCATGGCCGAGGACGTGCGGGCGCCGCGTGGTGTTGCCTGCATCACCTTCAGCAACGAGGCGGCGCGAGAGCTTGTGCGCCGGCTGCGGCAACTCGGACTGGAGCAGTCCCCGCGCCTGTTTGTGGGAACGGTGCACTCGTTCTGCCTCATGCAGCTGCTGCTGCCCTTGGCCCGGTTGGCGGGGTTGCAGCTGCCGCATCCGTTGAAGGTTGCAACCGAGTCACAAGCGCGCGAAATCTTTAAGAACGCGGCCGAGAAGCTGCGCGGCATCGGCCAGCCCACGCGCAAGGACGAAGTCGACCTGCACCGCAGAGTCCATCTAGACCGGCAAGCCAAAGCCTGGAAGCAGAACGAGGAACTCACGGGCTTGGCCGAAGCGTACGAAGCTGCGCTCAGAAAGCACAGTCTCATTGACTTCGACGACATCGTGCATTACGGCCAGCGCCTGGTCTACGAGCAGGACTGGGTGCTCCATGTCATCCGGGCTAAGTTCCCAGTCATCGCCGTCGACGAGTACCAAGACCTTGGCGGTGCGCTTGACCGCATCGTGCGGCGGCTTACCTTCGACGGAGGCGTGCGGCTCATCGCCGTAGGAGACGTTGACCAGTCGGTCTACGGCTTCACAGGTGCCAACAGTGAGCTTCTGGAGGACCTCTCCAAGCTAAACGGTATCGCAACCATCCCCCTAAAGGTGAATTACCGAAGCGGCACCGGCATCATCGAGGTCGCTCAGAAGGCGCTTGGGAAGGACCGCGGCTACGAGTCCTCGGACCCGAGCCACCAGGCGTTCGTCAAGACGCATAAGTGCGACGAAGGCTTGCGAGACCAAGCCGCTTACGCGATGAAGGTACTTGTGCCGGCGGCTCTGAAGGCTCGCCGGGGTCGTCAGCTTGGTGACATCGCGGTTCTCTACCGAAACAAAAACGTCGGCGACATCGCTGCCATCGAGGCAACCAGAGCCGGTCGTCCGTTTGTCCGCATTGACAATGCGGCTCCATACAAGAAGGTACCGCTGACCGGGTGGATTGAGGATTGCGCAAGCTGGTGTGCTGACGGCTGGGAAATAGCGTCTCCACCGCTGCGCGACCTGCAAGGGCGTTGGCGCTCTTTCCACGGCAGCCTGAGCGATGCCCGCGCCCGAGACGCTCGCGCAAGGCTCACTCGCTTCCTGTGGTCCAACCGCGGCAAGGGCACTGCGCTGGAGTTCGTTCAGAAGCTACGGGAGGAGCTGTTCACGGAGTTGGAAGCGACCCGCCCGGAGCTTGCCGACCAAGTGGCACAGCTCGACGCCATGCACGGAGCGCTTGGAAAGGGTGGCGTGCTTGAGGGCACCGCTAAGGCGGAACTCGGTCGGCGCGACGGCGCGCCCAAGCAGCTAAATCTGCTCACCCTGCACTCCGCAAAGGGCACCGAGTACGACGTGGTCATCATGTTGGGTTTGGACCAAGGCCACTTGCCATCTCCTAAATTCTTCGACAGGACACCGGAGCAAATGGCAGAAGCCCGCAGGCTGTTTTATGTCGGTGTGACCCGGGCCCGCGACGAAGTACATCTGCTCTATAGCGGGTTCGATGAAAACCTGACGAATGGCAAGAGGTTCTACAACGGCCCATCGGAGTTTCTCAACGGCATTTGAGCCTGACGGGCCCCCTGGCCTCGCACAGGCGCATGCACGTCTGGTACCGCGCTGCGACCACGGCAACTATCCATCGTTTAGACAAGGCGGACCTACAGGACGCCGCCGATGAGTGCTCTGCGTTGCCAAACAAAAGGAGCGAAACTGCCTTTACTCGACGAACTTAGGCGCCGGTCGCGCGCACCTGCGTCTCTTCACGCCTAAGCTTTTCCCTCGCAGAGGACGCTAGCTGTGTCATGCACTGATGTTCAAAGCCTGTCCGCGGCAGATTCCGAATGCCCGCTCATGCGAGCAGCAGTCGTTCAATGTTGAAAAGGTGATCGGCGGCTCTCAGTCTGGAGCGGGCATACCTGAAGGGGCGGCTACGCAGCGGTAGGCGTCGCGCCGCCAACGGCGCCGCAACGCCGTGGTTGCGGCTTTCGCATCGTCGAACTTGGCGCCCGATTGCTCCTATTCATGGTTTGGCACAATCGGCGCACAAGTGGGTAGCTTTATTCAGGTCAACTTGATCGGGTGGAGGCGTAAGGCTCAACGATGCAGATGAGCGCTTTTCGCGGGTGCCTGATGAAGCACCACAAAACTAAGAAAGAACAAGACGATGTCCGACTCGGTTAAATGGCTTCATCTTTCCGATTTTCACTTCGGCATCCACCTTTACGATCAGGCCTTTTCTGCAAAGAAAATCATCGAGCACCTGAAGGAAGCTCAGGCCAAGGGAGTTACTCCTGACTTCATCTTCATCACGGGCGACGTCGCTAATTCTGGGAAGAAGTCTGAGTACGAGCAATTTGTTCAGCACCTCATTGCGCCGATCATCGAGCTCTTTGGAAGCGAGTTTTTGGACAATATCTTTACCGTTCCAGGTAACCACGATTTGAATCGTCACGTCAACGAGGAATTCAGCAAAGAGAAGTTCGTCAGATCGGAATCTCGCGCATTTAATACCGACCAAGGATCAGCGCTGCGGCGCGAAATGCTCACCAAGCGATTCGAAGATTTTTTCGAACACAATTTATGCGTAAACTCGACGGAAATCAAATCTGACCGTGGCGCTTTCGTGGTCGAGAGAACTATCAATTCGGCGAAGATCGGAATCATCGGACTGAACACTGCTTGGCTGTGCGATGGGGAAAAGGACAAGGAAGCACTCACCCCGGGCTTCGCCATTCTGCGAGACGCGCTTGAAGGAATTCCGAATTGTGCCCTCACGTTTGTGCTTGGGCACCATCCGCTCGACTGGATCTACCCGCCCCATAGGCAAACCGTCCACTCACTCTTGGCAGCCAAACAGGCTCTCTATTTGCATGGCCACATGCACGCAGAGTCGTTTTCGAACACTCTGAATGGCGCAGGGGAGTTTCTTGCCGTCCAGTCCGGAGCCGGCTGGCAATGCCCAGAGGGCGGGAAGTGGAAGAACGGATTTATGTGGGGAGCAGCTGATCTTGAGTCCGGTCTGATGCGGTTTCAACCTTTCACCTGGAGCTTCCCCAATCAGTGCTGGGCGCTGGACGGCGCCCGATTCCATGAAAATTATAGGAATGGCGACTGGTGGGAAATTGAGGCGCCGCGTGCGCGAACGAAGCCAGACTACGCGCCAAAGCAGAAGAACCAACGCCTTGTGGGGTGGGAGATCAAGGACCTGACCACCCTCGAGCGCTGCACCGAGAAGCTCCATGAAGACGAGTCGATCGCATATTTCGATGGCGCGACTCCCAGTTGGTCTATCGCGCTGTCGGATTCGATTCCTCGAAGAGAAATTGTCGGCAAGGTGTCGAACAATTATCGACACGATACAACGACGCCATTTATTTGCGTCCTGTTGGGTGCGGGCTGCGAAGGCAAGACAACAGCACTCCTGCAGTGTGGCCTAGAAATACTGCGCGCGAATAAATCGAAAAAAATACTTTTCCGAACAAATCACACTCGCCCATTCAACGGTGCGGAGTTGTTGGAGACCTTCCGCAGTCACGACGACTGGCTGCTCGTGATCGATGAAGCAGATCAGGTCGCGAAAGACGTCTTGCGCTTCATCGACGTCGGATTCGACGGTTACACCGGGCGCATTGATTTCCTGCTGGCGAGCAGGGATTCAGATTGGCAAGCGTCCGGCGCGAAGAGCCTAGCTTGGACGTTCAAGGCGAAGTTCAAGGAAGAGATCCTGAAAGATCTCAGCCTCAGAGACGCAGATCTCATCGTCAAGTCCTGGGGAGCGTTTGGAAGCAAAGGACTAGGCGAAGAGCTCGCACTGCTGCCGGAAGATCAGCGCGCAGAGAAACTACGCTTTTATGCTAGGAAGGAGTCAAAGGGAAATTCCGACGCTTTTTTTGGTGCGCTCTTAATGTCCCGGCACGGTAACGACTTGATTGAACATGCACAATCAATGCTTGAGAAGCTGGCAGTGGTTGAGTTGCCGACCGGACAAACGTTGAAGGACGTGCTCGGCTATATCGCTGCAATGCACGTCGAGGGATTCGACAAGCTCAGCTTCGCTACGCTCGCTGGGCTTTTGGAACTGTCGATCCCTAAATTGCAGAGCGAGGTCCTTCGGCAGCTCGGTAAGGAGGCTGCTGCCACTAGCACGGCGACAAGCATTTTCACCCGGCACAAATATATTGCTGCCGCTCTAGTTGAAGTGCTTGAAACAAGGTTTAACGAGGACATTTCCCAGTACTACATCAATCTCGCAATTTCCGAAGTCATGCGCTCTAGAAGAGAGCAAGTTATTGACTTGACTTTTTGGCGATTTGAAATGACAGAGAAGCTATTCGTGTCCGGCAAGACACGACTTGCGATCGACATCGCCCGGAGAATCTACGAAACTGATGCATCCTTTCACCAACTCACCAAGCTCGCATCTCTCTATCGCCGACAGGGGAATGCCGATGAGGCGGTCAGGCTCTTCCGAAATTTCGATACAAAACCAACTCATCGCGGTTTTTATTTTGAATGGGGCGTTTGCGAAGGGATGCTACGACACAGAACGGAGAATGCACTCCTCGCCGCGCATGCGTTGAGCGATCAGTCTGAGACCAATTCTCTGATGGTTGAGAATGCGCGGGTTTACCTTAGCGGTCTTTCAAGGTGCTGCGACAACCTTCATATTGCGTTTGCCGAACGGATATTCACCGAGGCCGAATCTGCTTGCAATTCATTATTGACAATCCTAAAAAAGAACAATAAGGCTGGGGAATCAGAATCCGAACAGTTGATCTCCAACTTTGCCAAAGACGTCGCAAAGCGCCGGAAAAAGCTGTACGGCAGAGCTGAGGCGATTGCCATCATCAGCGACATGGTCCGCAAGCTTAAACCGTACGGCGTTGCGTCAGAGGTAGTGCGGGCTGCCGACGCAAACTCAATGTCTTTCGTGTCGCTCGATAGGATTGTCCGAAACGTTGAAGCTCTTTAAAGCTCGGTCCCCGAATGTCCTAGGCCAAAACGGCTTGCATAGTCCCGCGATCTAACTCTCTGGCACCGTGGCCACAAAAACTTCAAAGACTGCAACCAGTCTAAGGCGGACTATTGGTAAGACAGTTTCAACGGCCGCTCTTGTTCGAGGCTGTGTTTCGACGCGCCTCTGTTGATTTCCATCTTGAAGTGATCCGCTTGACTTTTGATCAACCGCCAACCTTGTCATATGCAAGTTTGACAAAGGGCTTGGCGAGTTCAAAGTCCGCTTGCGTCTTTATAGACACCTCAAGATCACCAGTTCCAAAGTGCCCAATGTCGGACACGTCTCTGAATATTCCCGGTGGGCCTGCATGCTGTTTAGGATCCAATTTCAGGAAGACGAGAATCTTCTTCTGCTGAACTTCTACGCACGCGATGTTTTGTGAAGAGCGGTATGCGATGTAGAGCTTCTTGGGCGCCTCCTCGATCGTAGGATCGAGTGCCAGCATGAACTCCTGAATCTCGACGGCCAGATCGGCGATTTGCTGTGGTTTGGATTCCAGGTGCTGCTCGAAAGTCCAACCGCCCCGTGCTCTTGTCAGGGCCGCCTTCTTGCCGGCCGCCACCATCACCGGGTCTTTGCCTTCGAGAGTCGCAGTGGTCTCGGACACGGACCGTTGAAAGACCTCTTCCAAATAAATGGCACCGTTTGCGAAACGTCGAAAGGTCCACAGCTCGATGTTTGCACCCATCACTTGAACGGCGTGCAGGTCGTACTTCTTGTAGCTGGGCGCGAGGCAGATCACCCGTATCTCGGACCAATCGACTTCGACACCAGACCCCAGAGCTTTCTGCACGGCAATCTCGAAATCGCCATGATGGTCTCTCAGCCAGGCAAGGTAGTAAAGCGACTGGTTGATCAGCTCCGAGGAGGGAACGTTCTTGTATTCGATGATGACGGGATTGCCGTCCTCCGAAAGAGCCAGCGTGTCGATCCGCCCCGCGTGCACCTGGCCCGTGCGAAATTCGGTTGCAATGAATCGCGAGTTGAAAACCACCTTGAGGTTTCTCTCGATCAGGTGCTGGAGCGTTCGTTCGTCCACAAAGTCGTCTTGCGCGACGGCGGTGAGGTTGTTTTCGGAGAGTTGAAAAAGAGGCATGCGTCTTGACGATGGTTGCTGTGATGCGTCGTAGGAAATGCAAGCGGCAGCGTTCTAGGCTGCAGCCCGTCCGCAGGCCGCCAGCATCACGTAACCGACTGTATCGAGTTTGATCGCTTTTGGGCAGAATCTGCCCGAAGGAGGAGTTCACGATGGCCCGCCGAAAAAGAACCAGCCCCGCGGAAGACTTGATCGACCTGATCGCACTCTTGCCTTGGTATGTCGGGGTCATCCTGGCCGTTGCCGGCTATTTGCTGCTCCACCGTATTGCGGCAGCACCCCTTGCCAGCACCATGGGCCCTGGCGAGGTTGGGAATGCGATGGTTAGAGCCGTCGGCCGTGGCCTCGCGACTGCCGGGCAGTATGTCGTGCCGATCCTCTGCCTCGCCGGCGCAGCGATTTCCGCTTGGCGCCGCCGCGCACGTCGAGTGCTCGTGGACAACGTGACCGACTCGGACGCGTCAGACGTTCTTCAAGGCATGAGTTGGCGGGAGTTCGAAGTGCTCGTCGGCGAAGGCTTCCGCCTGCAGGGCTATCAGGTCGTGGAAAACTTCGAGCCGGGCCCGGACGACGGCATCGATCTCATGCTTCGCAAGGACGGAGAGAAATACCTGGTGCAGTGCAAGCAATGGCGGGCCTTCAAGGTTGGTGTGCCCGTGGTGCGCGAACTCTACGGCGCCATGGCGGCCAAGGGAGCCGCTGGTGGATTCGTTGTCACGTCCGGTCGATTTACGCCGGAAGCCGAAGCGTTCGCCAGCGGGCGAAACCTTCGGTTGCTCGATGGCCAGCAGTTGCACCGACTGTTGAAGCAGGCCCGAGGCAGCTCTTCTGCAAAGCCTGATGATCGCAACCAAGCGAGGGAGGCCCGCAGCGCAGCACTCCAAGCTGCGAAGACAACCGCGCCGAGCTGCCCCAGGTGCGCCCAATCCATGGTGCGACGCACAGCGCGAAAGGGCACCAACGCCGGCCAAGAGTTCTGGGGATGTTCGGACTACCCGCGCTGCCGCGGCACGGCCTGAACATGGAGACCGGCGTTCACTTGCTGATCGATCTGGAAAACGTCCAGCCGTCCCCGCTGGAGGTGGAGGCATGGCTAGGCGAAGCCGGTGAGGCATGGGCGTTCTACGGCCCACACCAGCTCAAGCGGAAGGCAGCTTTCGAGGCCGACAGCCCCCGCTCCACGCTCGTACCGATCGCGCGCCCGGGAGCGAACTCGCTGGACTTTCATCTGGTCTTTTATCTTGGCTACTTGGCGGCCAAACATCCCGAGTGCCGCTTTGTCGTGCTCGCGAAGGACACCGACTACGGCCCGCCGATAGCGCACACGAACCCGTTGGCGTTCTCAGTCGAGCGGCTAAAACCACATACATCCCAGTTTTTACTGCATCACCCCGCCGGGCTCATCGCAGCGGTACGCGGACGAGAAGCACCTAACCAAGCTCACCATCTTGTGCACGTAAATGCTTCGAGAACGTTCAGCGTCCCTCGATACAAGACGTTCTTGACTCGGGAGGAGCTCAGTAGGTCGGGCAACGCATTGCGCGCATGCGTTCCGCATGATTCCCGTTCGATATGCATTGAAGTTGATTGCCCGTTCGCTACGGAATACACACCATTGAATCGCCACCCGCTATGGCTCGACGACTCCACCATCATCGGACACGTGGCCTAGACGAGTTGGCATCCGCGCGCTCCGGCGCTCGACTTCTCTCTGTCTCCCTCCATCGATCCGCCAATCGCTGCGCATCAGTCTGCACGGCCGGCATGCGTGCGACGAAGCGTTCCACCCGGTCGGCCAACTCAGCCTGGCCCTGACTTCGAAGCGCATCCGTAACTGCGTGCCAGCCCGCCACCATCTCCTGCCGCGTGCGCTGCATGGTCTCTTTGCCGGCGTCCAGGGTGCCTCGCTGTGTCTGTAAGGCCTTGAGCACGCTGTCCAGCTTGGCCCGGATGAAGGTCGAGGTCTTCGGCGGCCGATGCTTGGCCCGGTCGCTGGGGGGCAGTTGCCCAAATGCCCGCAGCGCGCGAAGACGATGATGGATTGCACCCCTGTACGGCTTGCGAGTCTGCCCTCGCACTTGGCGCGGTGTGGCATTGGCCGCCACGCCCTGCTCACGCATCAGCGCGGCGAACTGCTCGCGCCACTGGCGCAACGTGTCCTTACGGATGTAGAGACGCTTGCCGGGCTCGAACTCGTGCTCGCACTTGACCACCAGATGCACATGCGGGTGCGGCTGATCAGTGTGCAGCACCATGGCGTAGCGATATTGCAGCGCGAAGTTCTCGCGTGCGAAGACACGCGCCGCAGCCAGTACCTTTTCCGGTGGCGTGCCGGCAGGCATGGACAAGACGATGTTGTGGACCAACTTCGCACGCGTATCTTTTTGCCCCGGCGCGGGTCTCGGCTTGTACTGGCTTCTACAAAGCTCAAGCTGCCAGTCGGCCGTAATCTCCTTGGCTGCACCTCGCCCCTGCTGCGTCAGTTCCTCGTCGGTTTCGATCGGCAGCTTGCCGTGCCGGCCGATGTAGCGCAGATGGGCCTCGACGCCGCCGACGTCCCGTCCGCCGCCCGAGACCTTCACCATCACCTCGGGTGTGCGCCCCACAGTGCGCTGAATTTGCGCAATCTGGTCGGCGCCGAGGCGCAGCGTGGCACCCGGCCCTCGCCGACCGTAGCTCACGATGTCCAGGGTCATGTCGCGCGACCCTCCGGCCGAGCCGTGGCCGCTTCTGTCCACGCGCACGATCTGCTTAGGCATGGCGGTTCCCTTCGCCGGTCTCCCAGCTGATGAGGTTGCGGCGCACGATGGCTGCCGTGGCTTCGCGTGCCGCCTCGACTTCCCGCCGGACCAACGCGATCGCTTCGCTGAGGTCCGATGCCCCCGGCTCGGCCTGAATGTTCGGCATGCCGAACGTTCGAAGCTGCCGTTGCAACGCGGCCAGTCGGGCGACGGTCACTTTGACCTGGTCCAGTTCGTTCGGTGGCAGCACGGCCGCGTCACGCGCATGGTTGTGGATCAGCAGGGCCAGGTAGCTGCCGGCCTTCATTCCGCGGGCACGGGCTCGTGCGGCCGCGAGAGCTCTATCGCCCTTGCGAAGCCGCAGCGTGATGCGATCCGCCTCGCCATTGCCGCTTTCCGTTTCGCGTGAGGAGCGCTGTCCAACCGAGTCCGGCGAGATGTCGCCGTTGGTCTTGAGCACTTCGTCGACCATCTTCGCGAGCAGAGTCGACGCACTGAGATGATGCCGCGCCGCCAGCGCGGCGAAGCGTGCCCTCGTTTCGGGCGGCACCCGTGTACCTATCACGCGGCTGGGTTGAGAGGTCTTGGTCATTGCAACGCCGTTGCAGTAAACAATGTCTGACGCCAGTCTATCCTGCCCTTCTAGCCGTACAAGGGCTTTGCTCTCTCTTCGTTTCCACCTTCCTCCACCGCTAGGGCCGACGGCGCAGGCGCCCACGCAGTCCCGAATGTTCGGCATGCCGAACATTCGGGATCGTTCGGGGCAACAACGTCGTGGGGACCGACGGACGCGCGCCGCACTGCCTCCCGAAGGGCTTCGTGCGCCGCGGTACGGTGCAGTGGTGGATTCGCCTCCCACGTTCGGCATGCCGAACATCGGAAACGCAAAGACGCCTACGCTTCGAAGTTCCCCGAGGGCGTCCCGCCGCCGCGAGCGGCCTACTCGCGCAGTGTGAACACCACCGACAGGTAGGACACCGGCTGGACTTGGATCGCCTCAATGCCGTGGAGCGCCGTCGCATCGAACAGCAACGAGTCCCCTGCTCTCACCTCGACCACCTTGCCGCAGTAGCGGTAGCTGATCTCGCCGGACAGGAAGTACAGGAACTTGAGGCCCGGATGCTGGAAGGTCACATAAGGATCGGCACCGGGCAACAGCGTGACCAAATAGGGCTCAACAAACAGATTGCCTGACAGCAAGTGTCCCAGCAACTCATAGCGGTAATCCGCCACGGCGCCGATGCGATCGACCAAGACACCATGCCCTGCACGCACATGGCAAAAGTCAGTGCGCCGCGCCTGATCACCGAAGAAGCGTGATGTCGGCACATGCAGGCCCTGCGCGAGGCGCTCCAAGGTCTCCACCGAAGGCGAGACCAAACCGCGCTCGATGCGCGAAAGCATTGAGGCAGAAATCCCCGAGGTCTTGGCCAATTCGCCGCCAGACACCTCTGCCGCCATGCGCAGCGCCCTGACCTGCGCACCGATGCGAGCCGCAGACAGGCTGCGCACGACAGGTGCAGATTGCCTCGGGCGGACACGCGTCACCGAGACCGGCAGCCGCAGAGGTCGTGCCGTTGGCAGGGGCGAGGCGGCGTGTCTTCGCGTCATTCGATTCCGCCGATCATGCGGACGCCACCGCCGAGATGACTGAGGTGGCGAATCGGAAGATTGCAGTTCTGATTCCACATAGTTGCTGCACCGTGTTCTTAAAAACATGCACAGCTAGATTATGTGTCTTTTAAGACGTTTCCTCCACAAGCACATTCGGCGAGCCTGCGTCCACATGATTGCAGGCACACGAACCGAGACGCCATCTGGCATTGCGCGGGGCACATTGCCCAACGCAGTGACCCTGGCCCTCGGGCGCAACCTGCGGTATTTCCGCGAGCAGGCAGGGCTCACGCAAGTCGAACTGGCCTTCGATGCGGAGGTGGAGCGCTCGCGTATCTCCAAGATAGAACGAGGACACATCAACCCTTCGCTGTTGACGCTGGCCACGCTGTGCTATTGCCTGAAAATCACGCTCCCCACTTTGTTCGAAGGCATAAAGGAAACGCTGGCGCCTTCGTGGAAGGGCGGCGAGCTGCGACGCTCAAACCAGGCGGTTCTCGGCGCTTTCTCGGAGAAGTCGCGCAGCCACCGATGACGCACAGCAAGCGTGACGCCCACATTTGGTGGAAGGGATCAAGATCATGCAAAGACTGACGCGGCGGGGCAATTCGACGGGCCTGCGGCTGCCCGCATCCGGGATGGAGGCCGCGGGCCTTCAACCGGGCGACGGCGTCTACGTTCGGCTGCTCGACACCGGCGACATTCGCGTGCGGGTGATCGCGGCATCCCTTGGCGAACTCCTCGCCCTTCGATGATGCCCATCTTCTTAATGCGCTCCACGTGACCATCAGGCGGAAGCAGGCAGGATGGGTCAACGACAAACGACCCGTCTGCCGCAGCTACAGCATCGCCTTACGGTTCATCCGAGGATTCGCAGGTACGGATTTTTCTCGACGATGGCGGCCCGGTGCTTGGCCTTAAGAAAGTCGACGAGATCGCCCTGTCGATGCAGCAGCATCACGATCTCCTCTAGCGAGCACAGCGTCATAGTTTTCTGGGCCAGCGCGGTGGTGCACTCTTTGATAACCGGCTCGGTAAAGCCGGATGAAGAAATCAAGATGCCATGGGCATTCGCTCTGAGGAAGAGGCGCCCTAGATGAGGAAAGAAATCCCCCGTCCCGACAGGCCCCTTGAGCCACTTCATTTCTACGAGATGAACGATACCGTCGATCTCGATCACCCCATCAATTTGCTCGACTGTAGTCGACGTGTCTGGATCCTGCCGTCGAAAGTCCTCTCGAACCAAGATCCCGTACGCCCTGAAAAGGTCGTTGAGCACCCCTTCCAGAAGTTTTCCGCGTTCCTGGGGTTTGTCATCCATCCCGAATAGGGCAGCGAGCCGGCGGCCAACATCCTCAACCTTTACTTGCTTTTCGGCAGCAGCAGCCTTCGCGGCGCGCGCTGGCGCCAAAGCCGCCTCGCGATCTTCGTCCCGCTGCTGCTTCATCTTCGTGAACGAGTCTTTCGCGTTCACGGCCTCCCTCACACTCGCAACAAGGCCCTTGGCCTTAAGGCGATCCTCCTCCCAGCAAGTGTCGAAGTTCTCGACCTCGGTGACCCGCTTGATGATTTCGCGTCGCGGACGCAGCCCACTATCGCCCCGCGCGTTCACGTTGGCGAGCACTTTGCGCACAATCTCAAACTTATTGATCGATCCAGGATTGGTGCGAACAATGGCGGCAACCTCTGCGAGATCTTCGGCAGCCACCCCTGCGCCCTGCAGAAACAGAACTACGCCCTTCTTTCCTCGATTGAGGCGGGCGATTGTCTCGACAAGCAATTCAAGGACGTGGGGTGGATAGTGAAATTCTTCAGCCATGTGGAGCGGATTCTGCCCGATGCCTCAGTTAGCGCCACCACGCTCAGTACCCCGAACACCCCTTCACAACGTCGTTCTAGTGCCACAAGTGAATTAGAAAAGTTCGACGGACAGTCTCACGCCTGCCTCATACCAAGTCACGCGCGTGACTGCCTGTGTACTCAGCCCGGAAACCTCGTGAAACTCGCTGGATCGAATCCGGTTTTCACTGATGGGGATATAGATGGGTAAGGCAAAGGACATGGGTGCGCTGGAGGTGTCTCGGATCACCGGGCGCGGGATGGATTTCGTGGGCGCGTTGCTGGCCTCGGCATGAACGTGAACGCCGGCGGCTCGCGCAGCTGGGTCCTGCGGGCCCGGGTCGGGGGCATCCGCCGGGATATGGGGGCCGGGCGGCTACCCCGACGTACTGCTGGCGCAGGCGCGCGAGCTTGCCCGTGAGGCTCGGGCGCAGATGCGACTGGGGCTGGACCCCATCGAGGAGAGCAAGAAGCTGCGCAGCGCGCTCATCGCGTCGCCCGCCGCGGCCATCACCTTCTCCAAGGCTGCGACCCTCTACATCGAGGCGCACGAAGCCTCGTGGAATAACGCGAAGCACCGGCAGCAGTGGGAGAAGACTCTGGAGACCTACGCGAAGCCTGAGATCGGGTCGCTGCTGGTGCGCGACGTAAACTGCCGCAGGTGCTCAAGGTGCTGGAACCAATCTGGCGAGTGAAGACGGAGACGGCCTCCCGGCTGCGCGGGCGGATCGAGTCGGTGCTGGACTGGGCGACGGCAAGGGGCTACCGCACGGGGCCCAACCCGGCCCGCTGGAAGGGGCACCTGGACAAGCTGCTGCCAGCACCTGGGAAGATCGCGAAGACTGATCACCACCGCGCCCTGCCGTACCGGCAGATCGGCGAGTTCATGGCCCGCCTGCGGGAGGCGGAAGGGGTGGGCGCCCGAGCGCTGGAGTTCGCGATCCTGACTGCGGCGCGCTCGGGCGAAGTGCGCGGGGCGACGTGGGGCGAGTTCGACCTGGATGGCGCGCTGTGGGTGGTACCGGCCGAACGGATGAAGGCGAAGAAGGAGCATCGAGTGCCGCTGTCGGAGCGGGCGGTGGAACTGCTGCGAGTCCAACTGAAGATCAGCCATAGCGACTTCGCGTTCCCCGCTCCGAGGGGTGGGATGCTCAGCGACATGACTTTGACGGCCGTGCTGCGCCGGATGGAGGTGGACGCAGTGCCGCACGGGTTCGGCTCGACCATCAGGGACTGGTGCGCGGAGCAGACGGACTACCCGGACGAAGTCGCCGAGATGGCGCTCGCTCACGCAGTGGGGAACAAGGTCGAGGCAGCCTACCGGCCCGGCGACCTGCTCGAGAAGCGAGCGCATCTGATGAGGGACTGGCAAATTTTGTTGAAACGGAAGCATGAGCACAACCTCTCAGCGGCAAAGCGCAATAGAGGCCTCACCACCTCTGTTCCGAACAAATGAAGCTCAGTTCGCCGGAGGCTACTTTGCTACTTTTCCTGAAGCGACGCTCGCCACTGCGGCGGCAGACTGCTTAACGGGTGTGTCTTGCAGCTTGCTAGCAAGCATTTCCAAGACACGCACGATGGTGTCCTTCTGCTCCTGCGACTCCAGCAATTCGATCCGGAATGCTCGTTCCACATCGATCGACACCTGCTCGGTCTCCCGGTTGTTGTCGCTGAATACGGTGAAGAATTTCAGCCACGCCTTAACTGGAATGCCCGAGACGAGATGCTTGACCGTCGCAACGACAAAGGTATCCAGCAGGCCGTAGCGTGCGATGCGACCGAAATTCCCGCTCCCGTCGCCATCAGCCCGGTCGCTCGACTGATCCGCCTTTTGGGCGGGATAGGGCGTCCGGTGCGTTGCCACCGTAATGCCAGCGTTCCCGCCTTTTGCCAAGCGAACGGTTTGCCAGTGATAGTTGCGTAACTGGGCCGCATACTTCGCTTCGCCAACAAACGGGGTCAGCAGCTTCGGGCTACCAGCAACCACGTCGCTCAGAACCCACGGGAACACGACAAGAAGATCCTGCGGCGCGCACGCATCGGCGGTAACCGTGTAGCGAAACGTCGGCTCACCCTCCTTTGCCATTGCGAACCACCCCTTGAGCTCGATGCCCATAAGCGGAGAAGGCAGCCCCTCAGCATCGGTGACTAGGCGGACGTCAGGAAAAGCCTGAGCCTGACGTTCAAACTTGTAGACCGAGTACTTGCCGTCCGGATCCCAAACCTCACGAAGGCGGTTGAGGCTGGTAACTACAGAATCCTCGATGGAAGCGCCGAGCGCAGAGTTCAAGGTGAAGATGTCAGTCGCTCGGAAGTCTCGGATAACGAGCGAGGACGTGAACTCTTCCGGAAGTGCGAACAGCGTCTTCTTGACGGCTTCATAAAGAGCACGATGCTCCCATCCCGCGGGCCCGCCAGTAGGTGCCGGTTTGGCAGGTGCTGACGGGATCTGGGTGGGAGTGGGCATCTACGCAGCTTTCTTCAACTTGGTCTGACCGGAATAGGCAGACTGTAGACGAGAAAGCGCTGCGTCGAAAAATGGGCGATTGACCTCCGCAGCGAACGCGCGACGGCCCAGCCTACTGGCTGCTAAGGTGGCACTGCATAGGCCGCCAAAAGGCTCCCATACGACGTCGCCTTCGTCCGTGCAAGCTTGGACCTGCCGTTCCATGAGCCCGAGCGGCTTTTGGTTGGCGTGAAGATAGCCCTTGTCATCTTTGACTCGTTCTCGACCATGTACCGGCGGCTCCTGCCATACGTTGGTCAGCCCGTGGACATGGTTCCACTTGGCCCTCATGCGCTCCCAGCGCTTACCGTCGAATGAAGACTTGCCATCAAGGGAGAAATAAGGGCGCGATGCCTTGGCACCATGCTTCGCACAGTAAGCAGCCATCTTCTCCATGGCTTCGGCAGGTGGAAAGTACCAAAGATGACATTGGGTCAGATACTTGCGCGTAGCCGCGTTCGCTACGTTGCATGCCTCGTTGGAACGGTTCATGGGCAGACCGCTGCGCTGCCATTCTGCACGGACCCATTCCTTGAGCGTCAGCAGATTTCCATCTGCATCCGGGAGAAGATTCTTGCGCGTGTAGCGGACCGCCACTTCAGTTGCGATAGGCAGCCCTCGAATCGTCTTGCTGTTGACGTTGCCGGCGATATGAGCCAGCCCCTTATCCCAGATGACCGTCTCTTCATACTGCCAGCCATTGAGATCCAACACCGAATGTACCGTCGCCCAACTTAACTCCGAGCCCCAGAACCACAAGGTGCAGTCGGTAGCTGCATGCTTGGTCCAAGCCGCCACGTGCGGCGCATACCAAGCAGGAAGAGCACCGACTATTGAAGGCTCGCCAGGAAATTTTCCTAGGCCGTAGGGCCCATCCGCGATGATGCAGGTCGGTTGAGGCCAATGCTCATAGAGCTTGAGCGAATCTCCTCGATGGATGAAAGCGCTCCCCACTCTCTCCACAATAACTTCCGGGTTCGCGAATGGTTTTGCTGTCATGGTCGCCTCTCAAAGACGAAGCTTACCAGCTAGAAAAGTAGCTTGCTGAAGCCCTGAATCGCTATTCGCCGCCGAGAACTGCCCGAGCCAATCGGCGCCGATCAGCAGTACTCAAGTGCGCGCCCGGCTGATCTGGCGATTAAGCTGGCGCACACTCCAGCCTCCGCGCAGCGCCTCTGCTTCGTAGAACCGGAGGGCACTACTGTCCTTGACTGCGAGCAAGCGGACGTAGGCCGACCAAGGTAGCGTGAAAAGCGGCGCCAACTCCTCAAGCCGCCATGATCGAAAAGGCTCGACAGCGCCGGTGCCCGCTGACAGAGGTGCATCGGATGCTCGCGCCTGCGAAACACCTTCTTGCGTAAGCAGCTGGGGAGATTCGCCAGACACTGTCTGGCGAATTGGCCAAGCAAGGACGAATGAGCGCATCTGCTGCAAGTTCTGGCGGCTGAACCCTCGACCGAATTGCTCCGTCAGGTCCAATGAAAGCCGCTCGATCAGTTGCTCGCCATAGCCCGCTCGCCGCCTGCCTTTCTGTTCGGCCTCGACGATGCGGCGACCGACCTCCCAATAGCTCGCCGTCATCAATGAATTGACGCTCCGAGCAGCTACGTGCCTTGCGGCATCGAGCAACTCGACGATGCCACCTCGGATACCGGCATACCCGCTCGGCAAGGTCGCAGCGCTCGCCTTGGAGGAAGAAATTTCTTTCCTCATGACTTGATGTCCTCCGATCGATATCCGGTGAGGGTGTGCGATTGCAACGTGCCCACACTGCTCCCGGAATCGGGAATCAAGATCGGCAACGTTCCGGCAAAAGAGCTCGCCTGCACCACGCGCATCTCGCTTCGTCTTGCTGTCACGAACTCCGTATCTGAGAGCATTTCCAACGTCTTCCCCGCAGCTAGGTCGTCCAGCAGATCCGCCCACAACTGGATCATCTTGCGCCGCTGATTCAGGAAAGTGGCGCGGTCATAGGCGCTACCCAGTTCCTCATCGGAGCCATGTGCCAGATGCCGCTCGATCACCTCACGATCGCATCCCAGCAGTTCACGAATCAGGGTCCGGGCGGTGGCGCGGAACCCGTGGCCTGTGATCTGTTCCTTCGTGTCATAGCCCAACGTGCGCAACGCACTGTTGATGGTGTTGTCGCTCATGTAGCGCGTCTTCTCGGAACGCTTCGACATGCTGCGGAAAATCGGCCCACTGGGACCGGTCAGCGGATGGATATCACGCAGGATCTCGACCGCCTGCTTCGGCAGCGGCACGAGGTGAGCTGGCGTGCGTACGTCGCGCTTCTTCCACTCCCGCAGCTTCATCTTCTCGGGCGGGCAACGCCACAGCGCCTGGTCGAGAGCCACATCTTCCCAGTGCGCCAGCCGCAACTGACCTGGCCGCTGGAACAACAAGGGCGAGAGCTGCAGCGCCGCGCGGGTGATGACGTTGCCGTTGTAGGCACGTATGTCACGAAGCAACTGGCCGAGCTTCTGCGGGTCCGTGATGGCTGCGTAGTGGCGCGTTCGAGGTGGCGGCAAGCCAGCCGTACGGCTGTTGACGAAGTTCTTTGCCGGCTCAAGCGCGCCCACATCGACGGCGTACTGGAACACGTGCTGCACCGCCTCACGAACGCGCTGCGCCGTCTCCAGGTTGCCGCGCTCCTTGATGCGGTGAAGGCATCGGACGACCTCGGTCGGCAAGATGGCCTCCATGGCCAGCGCACCGATCCACGGGAAGATGTGCAATTCGAGATGGCGCATCACCTTCTCGGCATAGCCGGCGGACCATGTGCGGTCTTTCCACGCCTGCGCGTGCCATGCACGGGCAGTCCGTTCAAAGGTATTGAGGCGGGCGACGCGAACACGCTCTCCCTCCACCCGCCGTGCCTCGCGTGGGTCGACACCCTCGGCGCGCTTCTCGGCCTCGGCACGCGCCTTCCTGCGCGCAGCCGCAAGCGTCACGACCGGGTAGTGCCCGATGCTTAGCTTGGCCTCCTTGCCATGCCGCTTGTAGCGATAAACCCACGCCTTGCCGGTCGGGCGCACGCGAAGGTAGAGACCGTCGCCGTCCGCCAGCAAATATTCCTTGTCCCGCGGCGCTGCCGCCTTGATCTGAAGCTCGTTGAGTTGCCCCATGGTGTACCCAAAATCGACTGCGATTGAAAAGCAGTCTGGGGTACACCGTGGGGTACGCGCAAGAACGGGACTTTGTGAGATTCGGTGATGCCGCTTGAGCCGCCTTTTTGAGGCTAAGTCCTTGATGTACAAGGGCTTTTGAGCTGTCTTGGGATCTACCGAGAAAGAAAAATGGTGGCCTGGGGCGGAATCGAACCACCGACACGCGGATTTTCAATCCGCTGCTCTACCAACTGAGCTACCGGGCCTTTGTGTGCAGCCCTAGATTATACAGCGCTTCTGCGCCCTCTTGAAAGATCAACGCCCAATTGTTTGAGCTTGCGATAAAGATGGGTGCGTTCCAGGCCGGTTTTCTCGGCGACGCGGGTCATCGAACCGTTCTCCATCGCCAAGTGGAATTCGAAGTACGCCTTCTCGAATCCATCGCGCGCATCGCGCAGCGGGCGGTCGAGGTCGAAGCTCTGGGTCGATTGCGGACCTGCATCCGGAACCGGCACCGAAGCCAGCGATGCCATCAGCATGCTGTCGCCCGTCGTCGTGATCGCTGCCGCCTGATGGCCACCGACCGGCGCGGGCACCACGCCTGCCGCGGCGCGCCGTGCGCTCTCGCGCGCGAGCCCCTGCTCCACGGCCTTGAGCAGCTTCTGCAGCGTGATGGGTTTTTCGAGGAAGGCGAAGGCGCCGATGCGCGTCGCGTCGACCGCGGTGTCGATGGTGGCGTGGCCGCTCATCATGATGACGGGCATGCTCAGGAGGCCGGCGGTGGACCATTCCTTGAGCAGCGTGACGCCGTCGGTGTCGGGCATCCAGATGTCGAGCAGGACGAGATCGGGCCGCGCGCGCTGACGTGCGGCGCGTGCCTCGGCTGCGTTCTCCGCGAGCTCCACGTTGTGGCCTTCGTCATTGAGAATTTCGAAGAGCAGGTCCCGGATGCCCAGCTCGTCATCGACCACGAGAATGTTTGCCATGAGTGCTGCTTGTTGTGTGCGCTGGTATGTGTTTGTCCGCTGGCCTGTCCAGCGCCCTCGCGCTGGATTCGTTGGCGCTCAGGCGGTGGAAGACTTCGAGTCTTCGGTGTGAGCGGCCGCTGCCCGCGGCTCGCCTGCCAGCGCGAATGATAGCGAGACTTGCGCCCCTGCCACAGCCCCGTCGACAACGCGGTTGGAAAGCTCGATGCGCGCGCCGTGCTCGTCGGCGATCTTCTTGACCACCGCGAGCCCCAAACCGGTACCTTTTGTTTTCGTCGTGACGTAGGGTTCGAAGGCGCGCTTCAAGATGTTTTCTGCAAAGCCCGGGCCGCTGTCCTGCACCGTGAGGCGCACGCGCTGGCCCGAATCGCCCAGCCGGGTGCGAATGACGACCTCGCCCGCGCGCCCCGTGCTGCTGGCTGCTGCCTCCGCGGCGTCCTGCGCGTTCTGCAGCAGGTTGTGAATGACCTGGCGGATCTGCTGCTCGTCGCCGCGGATCGGCGGGCAGCGCACATCGAGTTCCGAGCGCAGCACGATCGGCAGGTTCTCGGCGTGATAGAGCTGCAGCACGTCGGCCAGCAGCGCATTGAGATCGACCGGCTTCAGGTCGGCCGCGGGCAGTCGCGCGTAATCGCGGAATTCGTTCACCAGCCGCTTCATCGCATCGACCTGGTCGACGATGGTCTTCACCGATTTCACCAAAATCGCCTGCTCGGGCGCCGCGACCTTGCCCGAGAGCTTCATCTCGAGCCGCTCGGCCGAAAGCTGGATCGGCGTGAGTGGGTTCTTGATTTCGTGCGCCAGGCGCCGCGCCACCTCGCCCCAGGCCTGCGCGCGCTGGGCCGAGACGATCTCGGAGATGTCGTCGAACACCAAGAGCCGCGCGGCGCCGGGCAGCTCCGCGCCGCGCGCGACGATGTTGATCGCGCTGTCCTGCTGCGGCAGGTCCATGCCGGTGGCGTGCAGTTCGAAGGCGTGCTGCCAGTGGTCGAGGCCGTGCTGCATGCGCTCGACCAGGAAGTCGTCGAACTGCTGCTGCACCTTGGCGCCGAAGTCGGCCAGGCCGGGCACGTCGACCAGCGCCTGGCCTTCGTAGGCCGCAAGCGGCGCACGCAGCACGCGGGTGGCGCCGGGATTGGTCGAGAGCACGGTGCCCTTGGCATCGAGCACGATCACGCCCGAGGTCAGGTTGTCCAGGATGGTCTGCAGGTTGGCGCGGGCCGCATCGAGCTGGCCCATGGTCTTTTCGACCGCGCCGCGGGCGTCGGCCAGTTGCTGCGTCATGACGGCGAACGAGCGCGTGAGGCCGCCCAGTTCGTCCTTGCCCTGCAGCACGGCGGTGGGCCGCAGGTCGCCGGCCGCCACCTGCCGCACGCCGTCGGCCAGCACGAGCAGCGGACGCGCGAGCTGATTGCCGAACAGCACGGCCAGCAGCACCGCGCCGAACACCGCGAGGAACAGGCTCAGCGTGAGCGTGCCGATGTACATGCGGCGCAGGCCCCCGCGCGCGAGCGCCCGCTCCTGGTATTCACGATTGGCTTCCTGCACGTCGAGCGCGTTCTTGACCACGGCCGGCGGCAGCGGCCGCGTGACCTGCAGGTATCGCGGGGCGGTGTCGAAATCGAAACCGGGCCGCTGCACCATGGCGAGCGCACGCACGCTCGCGACGGGCTGGGTGGCGCCGGGCGCGGCGGCTTCGTCCAGACCCTCGATATGCGCAAGCGGGCGGTCGGGGCGCACCTGGCGAAACTGCTGCGCGGTCGGCCGCTCGGGGTTGAGCTGAAAGCGCGAGGTGCCCGCGCCGGCGATGAGCTGGCCGGTCCCGGTCCACAGCACCACGTCGCTCGCCTCGAGCTGGTCGCGGATGCGCTCCAGCGCGAGGCCGGCGCTCGCATCGGACACCTGCGAGAGTTGGGCGCTGGCGGTGCGCGTCTTGGCCGCGAGGTCGTCGGAGAGCGAATCGAGCGTGGCGCGCCCGAGGTTCAGGCCGGCATCGAGCGCGCCTTCGACCTTGACGTCGAACCAGCTCTCGATCGAGCGCTCGACGAACTGATACGAGACGACGTACACCAGCGCCCCCGGAACCACGCCCACGAGCGCGAAGATCGCCGCCAGCTTGATCAGCAGCCGGCTGCCGAACTTGCCCTGGCGCAAGCGCCGCAACAACCGGAAGGCGACCCAGCCGATCACCAGCACCAGCAGCACCGCCACCACGACGTTGATGCCGAACAGGCGCACGTAGTAGCGCTCGTACAGCTCCCGGTTGTTGGTGGCCTGGGCCAAGAGGAACATCAGCACCAGGCCGATGGCCGTGACCATGGCTGCGCCGACGCTCACAGCCCAGCGCATCGCGCGCGAGCGGCGCGCGGCGGGTGTGGCCGCTGCGCCGCTGCGCGGTTTGCTGCTCACCGCTGCTTCTCCAGCGCGAGACGCGCGGTGCGTTCGGCCGAAATGTTCCAGTCGGCCTGCCCGACCACGCCGATCTGGAACGGCCGCGGCAGCTGCGAGGTGTCGAGGCGAAAACGGAACGTCACCTGGTGCAGCGGGTCGTCGCCGATCTCGGCCGCATCGCCCATCCGCAGCCGGCCGATGCGCTTGATGGCTTCCAGTGCATCTCCCAGGCTGTCGAAATTCTGGTTCAGCGAAATGCCGAAACCGGCGGTACCGGTGATCGGCACCGGCGACACATTGAGCCGCCAGCGGCGGGTGAGCGGCTGGTAGGCCAGCCGCATGTGGCGCGTGACCTGGGCGACCTTGCGGTCGGTCCAGTACCAGCGCTCCTGGTACATCTCGGCCTCGGCCACGAAGTAGATGGCAATGCCCTTGTCGAGCACCTCCTCGACCAGCGAGGGCAGTTCGAACTGCACGGCAGCGCTGAGATAGACGCCGTCGTCGGACTGCTCCAGCCGCATCTGAGTGATCGCCGCGCCCGGCCGGTTCTGCGCGGCCGCCGGGGCCGGCAGGAAGGCCAGCATCAGCGCCCAGACCAGCAGGAACACGGCCAGCAGGACCGCTCGGCGCGGCCGAGCGGACTCAGCGTTTTTCAAGCAGGGCGTAGAAGAAGCCGTCGTGGTCACCTGAGGGATTGTCCGGGACGCCACGGACATTCCCCCCGCTTTGGGGCAGCAAATGGCCCGGGGACGGTTGCAATCGTGCGTCAGTGTTGTGTGCAAGGAACGCATCAATTTGTTGCGAGCCCTCTTCCCGGAAGACGGAACAGGTGCAGTAAAGGAGCCGGCCGCCAGGTCTTACAAGCGGCCAAAGCGCGGCAAGGAGCGCGGCTTGCTGTCCCGCCAACTGGGCGGTGTCGCTCTCGCGGCGCAGCCACCGGACGTCCGGATGACGCCGCACGATCCCCGAGGCGGTGCACGGGGCGTCGAGCAGGATGGCGTCGAAAGGCGTGCCGTCCCACCAGTCGGCAGGACGCGCCGCGTCGGCCACCACCACCTTGGCCTGCAGGCCGAGGCGGGCCAGGGTCTCGTCGATCCGTCGGCTGCGGACGGGGTCGACCTCGAGGGCGATCACTTCAGCGGCGCCCGGGCCGGCCAGTTCGAGCAGGTGCGCGGTCTTGCCGCCCGGGGCGGCGCAGGCGTCGAGCACACGCAGGGGCGCGACGCCGGGCTTCGCCGGCAGCAGTCCCTCGAGCAACAGCGGCGCCGCCATCTGCGCGGCCGCGTCTTGCACCGAGCAGGCACCGTCGGCGAAACCGGGCAGCTGCTGCACCGGCCGCGCGCGTCCCAGCTGAAGACCGCTGGCGCCGACGCGCGTGGCCGCAAGGCCTGCGGCCCCCAGCTCTGATAAATAAGCAGCGGCCGTGGACTTCAGGGCGTTGATGCGCAAAGTCATCGGCGCCTGGGCATTGTCCGCATTCAATATCCGCTGCCAGTCGCGGGGGTGATCGCGCTTGAGCTTCTCGATCCACCAGCGCGGATGGTTCCATTGCGCGACGGGTTCCTGGTCGGTGATGGCGACGAGTTCGTCGCGCTCCCGGAGAAACCGGCGCAGGCATGCGTTGATGAAGCTGGCCTGCGCCCGGGTGGCCGGGTTGCGCTTGGCCGCTTCGACGGCCTGGTCGACCAGCGTGAAGGGCTCGTAGGGCGCGCGTTCGGGGTCCCAGGCGAGGCCCAGCGCGGTGCAGAGCAAGGCGTCGGGCAGCGGCGGCGGCGTGCGCTTGGCCAGGTGGCGGCGCAGTGCCTCGGCGCGGCCGAGCCAGCGCAGCACCTGGAAGCCGAGCGCCTGCACGCCGGGGCGCAGCGCGGGCTCGACGGCCTCGAACGCGACGGAGCCCGAGGTGCCGGCGCGAATCGACGCCAGCGCCCCTGCCGTCAATTGCAGTTGGCGCCAGAGCGGTGGCTGCAGCGAGGGCGCTGCGTTGCCGGGGGAATCGGAAGGTAGTTCGGACAAGTTGGGGCGGATGGTAAGGGGCGGGCCAAAGGCACTACGCCATGCAATGTAAAAAAGGAAACGACGGCCTGTCAGCCTCTCAGCGCAAGGGTGCGGCCGGACGCAGACGCACGGCCCATGCCACCAGCAGCGCCGGAAACTGGACGATCGCCTCGTTGTAGTTCCGCACCGCCAGGTTGAACTGGCTGCGTGCGATTTCCGCGGCGGCCGAGGGTTCGGGCCAGGCGATCGGCTCGGCCGTATTCGGCGCGGCGACAGCGACAGCGCCGGGCTGCGCCGGCACGGGCCGCGACAGCGTCCCGTCGGCATCGAAGACCGTCACCGCATCCGGATGCTGGCGCTGCCAGGCGGAAATCAGCACCTGCAGCGCCGTGCCCAGCGCGGCCATGCCGCCGGCATCGAGCGGATGAAGCCGCGTCGCTCCCAGCAAGGTGGCCAGCTGGGTGGTGGCCGCCTGCAGCGGCGCGATCGACGACAGGAGCTCCTGCGACGGTTCCCCCGTCTGTGGGGCGGCGCTGATGCTGGCCTGGACGAAATCGAGCTGCCTGCCCAACGCCGCGTCGAGCGTCGCATAGGACTGCAGCACCGCCGCGCGCAGGCGCACCAGCCGGTTGTAGGCGCCGACAAACCAGAACAACAGCACCGCGATGACGATCCAGCTGGCCAGCGATTCGGGCAACACGCTCATCGGAAACGACACCTCATCATCAGGAAAGCACAAAGAAAAACGCCCCCCAACCGGAGGCGGTCGGGGGGCGTGGGGTACCGGTCATGGCCGGTGATGCTAGCCGCTTATTCGGTCGCAGCGCCTTCGCTGGCGTCGGCCGTGCTCGTCGCATCGCTCGAGGAACCCGCCAGTTCGGCAGCTTCCGATTCGGCGATGGCGCGGCGCTCGGCGTCGTCCATCGCGTCCTTGGCCCGGCGAGCCTGGTGGTAAGCCATGCCGGTGCCTGCGGGAATCAGGCGGCCGACGATGACGTTTTCCTTCAGGCCGCGCAGCTCGTCGCGCTTGCCCATGATCGCGGCTTCGGTCAGCACGCGCGTCGTTTCCTGGAACGAAGCAGCCGAGATGAACGAGTCGGTCGACAGCGATGCCTTCGTGATACCCAGCAGCAGGTTCGTGAATGTCGCGGGGATCTTGCCTTCGGCGCGCAGGGCGTCGTTGGTGTTGAGCATTTCGCTGCGTTCGACCTGTTCGCCGGAGATGTAGCCGGTCTCGCCGATGTTGTCGACCACGACGCGGCGCAGCATCTGGCGAACGATCACCTCGATGTGCTTGTCGTTGATCTTCACACCCTGCAAGCGGTACACGTCCTGCACTTCGTCCACGATGTAGCGCGCCAGTTCTTCCGAACCCAAGAGGCGCAGGATGTCCTGCGGGTCCGCCGGACCGTCGACCACCGACTCGCCCTTGTTCACCACCTGGCCTTCGTGCACCAGGATGTTCTTTTCCTTCGGCACGAGGTCTTCGTAGACGCCGCCTTCGGGATCGGTGATCTGCAGGCGAATCTTGCCCTTCGTTTCCTTACCGAACGACACGGTACCGGTCATCTCGGCCAGCATGCCCTTGTCCTTCGGCGAGCGCGCTTCGAACAGCTCGGCAACGCGCGGCAGACCGCCGGTGATGTCGCGGGTCTTCTGGCCTTCGACCGGAATACGCGCCAGCACTTCGCCGGGGCCCACGTCCTGGCCGTCGCGGATCTGCACCAGCGAGCCGATCGGGAAGCCGATCGTCACCGAGTGGTCGGTGCCCGGGATCTTCACTTCGGCGCCGGAGGCGTCGATGAGCTTCACCTGCGGGCGCACGACCTTGGCAGCGCCGCGGCGCTTCGGATCGATCACGACCAGGGTCGACAGGCCGGTCACTTCGTCCACCTGCTTGGCAACCGTGAGGCCTTCCTCGACGTTCTCGAACTGCGTCTTTCCGGCGAACTCGGTGATGATCGGGCGCGTCAGCGGATCCCAGTTGGCGAGCACGTGGCCGGCCTTGATCTGCTGGTCGGCCTTGACGGCCAGGGTCGCGCCGTACGGCACCTTGTGGCGCTCGCGCTCACGGCCGTGCTCGTCATGAATGACGATCTCGCCCGAACGCGAAATCACGACCAGCTCGCCCTTGCTGTTGGTCACGTAGCGCATCGTGGCGTTGAAGCCGATCGAACCGTTCGACTTGGCTTCCACGCTCGAAGCGATGGCCGCACGCGATGCCGCACCACCGATGTGGAACGTACGCATCGTCAGCTGCGTGCCGGGTTCGCCGATCGACTGCGCCGCGATCACACCCACGGCTTCGCCGATGTTGATCAGGCCGCCGCGACCCAGGTCGCGGCCATAGCAGGTCGCGCAGATGCCGAAGCGGGTTTCGCAGGTCAGCGCGGTGCGGACCTTGACTTCGTCGACGCCCTGGGCTTCCAGGACTTCGATGTTGTCTTCGTCGAACATCTCGCCGGCCTTCAGCAGCACCGAGCGGTTTTCCGGGTGCAGCACGTCGTCCGCAGCCGAGCGGCCGAGGATTCGGTCGCGCAGCGACTCGATCACTTCACCGCCTTCGACGATCGCGCGCATCAGGTAGCCGCCGTGCGTGCCGCAGTCCTGCTCGGTCACGACCAAGTCTTGCGTCACGTCGACCAGACGACGGGTCAGGTAACCCGAGTTCGCCGTCTTCAGCGCCGTGTCGGCCAGACCCTTACGGGCACCGTGGGTGGAGATGAAGTACTCCAGCACGTTCAGGCCTTCGCGGAAGTTCGCGGTAATGGGCGTCTCGATGATCGAGCCGTCCGGCTTGGCCATCAGGCCACGCATGCCGGCCACCTGGCGAATCTGCGCTGCGGAACCGCGGGCGCCGGAGTCGGCCATCATGTAGATGGAGTTGAACGACTCCTGCTCGACTTCCTTGCCGTGGCGGTCGATGACCTTCTGCTTCGAGAGCTTGGCCATCATGACCTTCGACACTTCGTCGCCGGCCTTGCCCCAGATGTCCACCACCTTGTTGTAGCGCTCGCCGGAGGTCACGAGACCGGAGACATACTGCTGTTCGATCTCCTTCACTTCCTTGGCGGAGCGCTCGATGATGCCGTGCTTCTCGGCGGGCACCAGCATGTCGTCGATCGCGATCGAGATACCGGCCTTGGTCGCCAGGCGGAAGCCGTTTTGCAGCAGCTTGTCGGCGAACACGACGGTCTCTTTCAGGCCGCACTTGCGGAACGAGACGTTGATGAGCTTGGAGATTTCCTTCTTCTTCAGCGCCTTGTTGATGTTCGAGAACGGCAGGCCCTTGGGCAGGATCTCGGACAGCAGGGCACGGCCCACGGTGGTGTCCACGAGCGAGGTCGACGGCGTGAAGACGCCGGTTTCCTTGTCCTTGGTGTACTCCGTGATGCGCACTGCCACCTTGGCGGTGAGTTCGACTTCGTTGGCGTCCAGCGCGCGCTGCACTTCACCGATGTCGGAGAAGATCAGGCCCTCGCCCTTGCCGTTGATGCGGTCGCGGGTCGTGTAGTACAGACCCAGCACCACGTCCTGCGAAGGAACGATCGACGGTTCGCCCGAAGCCGGGAACAGCACGTTGTTGGAGGCCAGCATCAGCGTGCGGGCTTCCATCTGCGCTTCCACCGACAGCGGCACGTGAACGGCCATCTGGTCGCCGTCGAAGTCGGCGTTGAAGGCGGCGCAAACCAGCGGGTGCAGCTGGATCGCCTTGCCTTCGATCAGGATCGGCTCGAACGCCTGGATGCCCAAACGGTGCAGCGTAGGCGCACGGTTCAGCATGACCGGGTGTTCCTTGATCACTTCTTCCAGAATGTCCCAGACCACCGGCGTGCCCGATTCGACTTCCTTCTTGGCAGCCTTGATCGTCGTCGCGATGCCCATGGCTTCCAGGCGCGAGAAGATGAAGGGCTTGAACAGCTCGAGCGCCATCAGCTTGGGCAAGCCGCACTGGTGCAGCTTGAGCGTCGGGCCCACCACGATGACCGAACGGCCCGAGTAGTCCACGCGCTTGCCCAGCAAGTTCTGGCGGAAACGACCGCTCTTGCCCTTGATCATGTCGGCCAGCGACTTGAGTGCGCGCTTGTTCGCGCCCGTCATGGCCTTGCCGCGGCGGCCGTTGTCCAGCAGCGAGTCGACAGCCTCCTGCAGCATCCGCTTTTCGTTGCGCGCGATGATTTCCGGAGCCTTGAGCTCCAAGAGGCGGCGCAGACGCGAATTGCGGTTGATGACGCGGCGATACAGGTCGTTCAGGTCGGAGGTCGCGAAGCGGCCGCCGTCCAGCGGCACCAGCGGACGCAGGTCCGGCGGCAGCACGGGCAGCACTTCGAGCACCATCCACTGGGGCTTGATGCCCGACTTGCGGAAGGCTTCCAGCACCTTCAGGCGCTTGGAGTTCTTCTTGACCTTGACTTCGGAGCCGGTCAGGTCACCGCGGAGGCGCTCGATCTCGCTGTCGAGTTCGATGCCTTCGAGCAGATCCCTGATGCCTTCGGCGCCCATCTTGGCAACGAATTCATCGCCGAATTCCTTGCGCTTGGCGTCGTAATCGTCCTCGGACATGATGCCGAACTTCTTCAGCGGGGTCATGCCGGGATCGGTGATCACATAGGCTTCGAAGTACAGCACGCGTTCGATGTCGCGCAGTGTCATGTCGAGCACGAGGCCCAGACGCGACGGCAGCGACTTCAGGAACCAGATGTGGGCGCAGGGCGCGGCCAGGTCGATGTGACCCATGCGCTCGCGACGCACCTTGGTCTGCGTGACTTCAACGCCGCACTTCTCACAGATCACGCCGCGGTGCTTCAGGCGCTTGTACTTGCCGCACAGGCACTCGTAGTCCTTGATGGGGCCGAAGATCTTGGCGCAGAAGAGACCGTCGCGCTCGGGCTTGAACGTGCGGTAGTTGATCGTCTCTGGCTTCTTCACTTCACCGAAAGACCACGAACGGATCTTCTCGGGCGAAGCCATGCCGATCTTGATGGCATCGAAATGCTCATCGGGCGTGAATTGCTTGAACAGGTCGAGTAGCGATTTCATAAGACTCTTTCCCTTTTCAACTTAAGAACGCTCGAGCTCGATGTCGAGCCCCAGCGAACGAATTTCCTTGACCAGCACGTTGAACGATTCCGGCATGCCGGCTTCGATCGAGTGCTCGCCCTTGACGATGCTTTCGTACACCTTGGTACGGCCTTGCACGTCGTCGGACTTCACGGTCAGCATTTCCTGCAGGACGTAGGCGGCGCCGTAAGCTTCCAGCGCCCACACTTCCATTTCCCCGAAACGCTGGCCGCCGAACTGCGCCTTGCCGCCCAGCGGTTGCTGCGTGACGAGCGAGTACGGGCCGGTCGAGCGGGCGTGCATCTTGTCGTCCACCAAGTGGTGCAGCTTCAAGAAGTGCATGTAGCCCACGGTGACGGGACGCTCGAACTGGTCGCCGGAGCGGCCGTCGTACAGGTAGGCCTGCGTGCGCGTATCGGTCAGGCCCTTGAGCTTGGCGATGTCGTCCGGGTAGGCGAGCTTCAGCATGCCGCGGATTTCTTCTTCCGAGGCGCCGTCGAACACCGGCGTGGCGAAGGTCGCGCCGCTTTGCAGGTTGGCCGCCATGGCGAGCACGTCGGTATCGCTGAGCTGGCTCAGGTCTTCCGGACGGCCCGAGCCGTTGTACAGCTGCTCCATGAACTTGCGCACTTCAGCCACCTTGGCCTCCTGCTGCAGCATGTCGCCGATACGTTGGCCGATGCCCTTGCCGGCCCAGCCCAGATGCACTTCGAGCACCTGGCCCACGTTCATCCGCGAAGGCACGCCCAGCGGGTTCAGGCAGATGTCGCACGGCGTGCCGTCGGCCATGTGGGGCATGTCTTCGACCGGAACGATCTTGGACACCACACCCTTGTTGCCGTGGCGGCCGGCCATCTTGTCGCCGGGTTGCAGGCGGCGCTTGACGGCCAGGTAGACCTTGACCATCTTGAGCACGCCCGCGGGCAGCTCGTCGCCCTGCGTGAGCTTCTTGCGCTTTTCTTCGAACGCGAGGTCGAAGCTGTGGCGCGTTTGCTCGAGCGAGTTCTTGATCGATTCGAGCTGGGTCGCCACTTCGTCTTCCGCCGGGCGGATGTCGAACCAGTGGAACTTCTCGACCGACGACAGGTAGGCCTTGTCGAGCTTGGTGCCCTTGGCCAGCTTGTTCGGGCCGCCGTTGGCGACCTTGCCGGTCAGGAGCTTCTCGATACGGTCGAACGCGTCGGCTTCGACGATGCGAAGCTGGTCGTTCAAATCAAGGCGGAAGCGCTTGAGTTCGTCATCGATGATCTGCTGGGCGCGCTTGTCGCGCGTGATGCCTTCGCGGGTGAACACCTGCACGTCGATCACGGTGCCTTGCGAGCCCTGATCCACACGCAGCGAGGTGTCCTTCACGTCGGAAGCCTTCTCGCCGAAGATGGCGCGAAGCAGCTTCTCTTCCGGCGTCAGCGTGGTCTCGCCCTTCGGCGTGACCTTGCCCACCAGCGTGTCGCCCGGCTGCACTTCGGCGCCGACATAAATGATGCCGGATTCGTCGAGGCGGTTGAGCTGCTGCTCGGCCAGGTTCGGGATGTCGCGCGTGATTTCTTCCGCGCCCAGCTTCGTGTCGCGAGCCATCACCACCAGTTCCTCGATGTGGATCGAGGTGTAGCGGTCTTCGGCGACGACGCGTTCGGAGATCAGGATCGAGTCTTCGAAGTTGTAGCCGTTCCAGGGCATGAACGCGATCAGCATGTTCTGGCCGAGGGCCAGCTCACCCAGATCGGTCGATGCGCCGTCGGCGATCACGTCGCCCTTGGCGATCTTGTCGCCGCGCTTGACGATCGGACGCTGGTGGATGTTGGTGTTCTGGTTCGAACGCTGATACTTGATCAGGTTGTAGATGTCCACACCGACTTCACCGGCTGCCGCTTCGGCGTCGTTCACGCGCACCACCACGCGGGTCGCATCGACGTAGTCGACGATACCGCCGCGCGAAGCCGTGACCACGGTGCCCGAGTCGACCGCGGAAACGCGCTCGATACCGGTACCGACCATCGGCTTTTCGGGGCGCAGCACGGGCACGGCCTGACGCTGCATGTTGGCGCCCATCAGCGCGCGGTTCGCATCGTCGTGCTCCAGGAACGGCACGAGCGAGGCAGCCACCGACACGATCTGCGCGGGCGACACGTCCATGTACTGGATGCGCTCGGCACCGACCAGGATCGATTCGCCGGCTTCACGCGCGGAGACCAGGTCGCCGGTCAGCACGCCGTCCTTGTCCAGGGCCGCATTGGCCTGGGCGATGACGTACTTGCCTTCTTCGATGGCCGACAGGTAGTCGATCTCGTTGGTGACCTTGCTGTCGATCACGCGGCGGTACGGCGTCTCGATGAAGCCGTATTCGTTCAGGCGGGCGTACAGGGCCAGCGAGTTGATCAGGCCGATGTTCGGGCCTTCGGGCGTTTCGATCGGGCAGACGCGGCCGTAGTGGGTCACGTGCACGTCGCGCACTTCGAAGCCTGCACGCTCACGCGTCAGACCACCCGGGCCAAGGGCCGACACGCGGCGCTTGTGGGTGATTTCGGACAGCGGGTTCGTCTGGTCCATGAACTGCGACAGCTGCGAGGCACCGAAGAATTCCTTCAGCGCGGCCGAGATCGGCTTGCTGTTGATCAGGTCGTGCGGCATCAGCGGCTCTTGCTCCGCTTGACCCAGACGTTCCTTCACGGCCTTCTCGATACGTGCCAGGCCGGTGCGGTACTGGTTTTCGGCCAGTTCGCCGACGCAACGCACGCGGCGGTTGCCCAGGTGGTCGATATCGTCGACTTCGCCGTTGCCGTTGCGCAGGTCAACGAGGATCTTGACCACGGCCAGGATGTCTTCGTTGGTCAGCACCATCGGACCGGTCGATTCGTCGCGGCCGACCTTGGCGTTGAACTTCATGCGACCCACGCGCGACAGGTCGTACGTGTCCGGGTTGTAGAAGAGGCGCTGGAAGAGGGCCTGCACCGCGTCTTCCGTCGGCGGCTCGCCGGGGCGCATCATGCGGTAGATGGCCACGCGGGCTGCGAACTCGTCGACGGTTTCGTCGATGCGCAGGGTCTGCGAGATGTACGCGCCCTGGTCCAGTTCGTTCGTGTAGATGACCTGGATGTCCTGCACGCCGGCCGTGCGCAGCTTTTTCAGCAGTGCTTCGGTCAGTTCATCGTTGGCCTTGGCCAGGATTTCACCCGAGTCGGCGTCCACGATGTTGCGGGCGATGACACGGCCGACCAGGAAGTCTTCCGGCACGCTGATGTGCGTGGTGCCCGACTGCTCCAGCTCGCGCGTGTGGCGCGCGGTGACGCGCTTGTCCTTGGCGACCACGACCTTGCCCGACTTGTCGGTGATGTCGAAGCGCGCGACTTCGCCGCGCAGGCGCTCGGAGACAAACTCCATCTGCGCGCCGCTGTCCATCAGGCGGAAGTTGTCGTTCACGAAGAAGTTCGCGAGGATCGATTCCGGGTTCAGGCCGATGGCCTTCAGCAGGATCGTGACCGGCATCTTGCGGCGACGGTCCACGCGGAAGTACAGCATGTCCTTCGGATCGAATTCGAAGTCGAGCCACGAGCCGCGGTAAGGAATCACGCGGGCCGAGAACAGGAGCTTGCCCGAGCTGTGCGTCTTGCCCTTGTCGTGCTCGAAGAACACGCCGGGCGAACGGTGCAGCTGCGACACGATCACGCGCTCGGTGCCGTTGATGATGAACGAACCCTTTTCGGTCATGAGCGGCACTTCGCCCATGTAGACCTCTTGTTCCTTCACTTCCTTGACCACCTTGGACTGCGACGTCGACGACTCGCGGTCATAGATGATGAGCTGGACCTTGGCGCGCACGGCCGAGGCGAAGGTCAGACCGCGGGTCTGGCACTCACGCACGTCGAAAGCCGGCTTCGCGAGGTTGTACTCGAGGAACTTCATCTCGACAAAACCGTTGTGCGAGACGATCGGGAACGCGGCGTCGAACGCGGCCTGCAGGCCTTCGACGGTGCGTTGTTTGGGGGCGATGCCGGCTTGCAGGAACGCGGTGTACGCGTCTTTCTGCATCTGCAGCAGGTAGGGGATTTCGACGACGCTGTCGCGGTTACCGAAACTTTTTCGGATGCGCTTGCGTTCGGTGTAACTGTACGCGGACGATTGGGCCATGAGAGCTCCGGAGCTTGAGATCTTCAGCGACTTGTCAGCAATGCCGGGACGAACGGCACCACTGCTTGGCGGCTGGCCACTACCAGCCGTTGGCGGACAGCGATGCGTTGCACATCGCCCGAACCAAGGGGTCTTCTGCAGTCGGGGTCAGAAGACACTCAAAAATCGTCTTGATGCCGGCTTTTCCGTCGACCTTGATGGTCTCCGGGAAAGCCGGCATCAAGCCGGCTTTTGGGTGCGCTCTGAAAGCGGCAAAGGCTGGAGGGCCTTTTCAGGCGCCTCCAGCCCTCTAGGGGGTCTGAATTACTTCAGTTCCACCTTGGCGCCGGCTTCTTCCAGCTTCTTCTTGGCGGCTTCAGCGTCAGCCTTGGACAGGGCTTCCTTGACAGCCTTGGGAGCGGCTTCCACCAGGTCCTTGGCTTCCTTGAGGCCCAGGCCGGTGATTTCGCGCACGGCCTTGATGACCGACACCTTGTTCGCGCCGACATCGGCCAGCACGACGTTGAATTCGGTCTGCTCTTCCACTGCTGCAGCAGCGGCACCACCACCAGCGCCGGCCGGAGCGGCCATTGCTGCGGCGCTCACGCCGAACTTCTCTTCGATGGCCTTGACCAGGTCGTTGAGTTCCAGGACCGTCATGCTGTCGAGCGCGGTCAGAAATGCGTCTTTATCGAATGCCATTTTTGTTTCCTAACAATTGGGTTGAATACTTCAAACGCAAGGCTCAAGCAGCCTGCGCTTCTGCCGGTGCTTCGGCGACGGGTGCAGCTTCGCCTTCGCCACGCTTCGCAGCCAGCGCCGCGAGAACGCGTGCCGTGCGGGAAACGGGGGATTGCATCAAGCCCAGCAATTGGGACAGCAGCACTTCCTTGGAAGGGATGCTGGCCAGCTGCTTCACGCCGTTGACGTCCAGGGCCTTGCCGCCAAACGCGCCACCGCGAATCACCAACTTGTCGTTGGTCTTCGCGAAGTCGGCCACCACCTTGGCGGCGGCCACTGCGTCTTCGGAAAAGCCGTAGATCAGCGGACCGGTCATCTGGTCACCGACGACTTCGAATGCGCTACCAGCGACAGCACGGCGTGCCAGCGTGTTCTTCAACACGCTGAGGGTCACACCCTTGCTGCGAGCTTCGCTGCGCAGTTTGGTCATATCGGCAACCGTGATGCCACGGTATTCCGCCATCACGAGCGTTTGAGCTTTAGCGGCGAGGCTGGTCACATCACTGATGACCGCTTCTTTCTCACTGCGATTCAGACTCAAGGTCTACTCCTTTTAATGCGACCTTCGGCCGGGGCCTCGGATCGCGCTTCATGCAGCGACCAACTGTTCGGAACAAAAATCAAATTCCTCGCAGCGGGATCGCCATCTGCGCTGGGTACCGGAAGGATCGATCCGGCCATTAAGTGCAGCGCCCTGCACACCAGCGGTCTTGGATGGCTCACGGCAACCGAAGCTGCCGCGACCCACCACATTCGCCCTGCTCCTTTCGGAGCCGGGCCAATCTCTTTAGCTCGCCGAGATGGTTTGCGTGTCCACGCGGACACCCAGACCCATGGTCGACGACACAGCCACCTTGCGCAGGTACACGCCCTTGCTGGTCGCCGGCTTGGCCTTGACCAGAGCGTCGATCAGCGCGGCGAGGTTGCCCTGCAGCTTGTCGTTGTCGAACGAGCGACGGCCGATCGTGCCGTGCACGATGCCGGCCTTGTCGACGCGGAACTGAACCTGGCCAGCCTTGGCGTTCTTCACTGCCGTGGCGACGTCAGGGGTCACGGTGCCAACCTTGGGGTTGGGCATCAGGCCGCGCGGGCCGAGGATCTGGCCGAGCGTACCGACGACGCGCATGGCATCGGGGGCAGCGATCACGACGTCGAAAGGCATGTCGCCAGCCTTGACCATCGCAGCAAGGTCGTCCATGCCGACGATGTCGGCGCCGGCAGCCTTGGCTTCTTCAGCCTTGGCGCCTTGGGCGAACACAGCCACGCGCTTGGTCTTGCCGGTACCGTTGGGCAGCACGACGGCGCCACGAACGACCTGGTCCGACTTCTTCGCGTCGATGCCCAGTTGCACGGCCACGTCGATCGATTCGTCGAACTTGGCGGTGGCGGCGTCCTTGACGATGACGATCGCGTCAGCCAGCGGGTACAGCTTGTTGCTGTCGACCTTGCCTTCGAGCGCTTTTTGCTTCTTGGTGATCTTGGACATTTACACGCCCTCCACATTCACGCCCATCGAGCGGGCAGTACCGGCGATGGTGCGAACCGCGGCGTCCATGTCGGCGGCCGTCAGATCCTTCATCTTGGTCTTGGCGATTTCTTCGAGCTGAGCGCGCGTGATCTTGCCGACCTTGTCCAGGTGCGGGCGGGCCGAACCCTTGTCCAGCTTGATCGCCTTCTTGATCAGCACGCCAGCGGGCGGCGACTTGATGATGAAGGTGAAGCTCTTGTCGGCGAACGCGGTGATGACCACCGGCAGCGCCAGACCCGGCTCGTAGCTCTGCGTCTGCGCATTGAACGCCTTGCAGAACTCCATGATGTTCAAACCACGCTGGCCCAGTGCGGGACCGATCGGTGGTGATGGGTTGGCCTTGCCAGCTGGCACTTGCAGCTTGACGAAGCCGACGATTTTTTTCGCCATTTTTTGCTCCTTGCGGGTGATATCGCCTTGGCTTTCGCCGTGGCTCCCCGGGGTTTAACGACTCTTCTGCTCAAGGCCGCGCGCCGAGTCGGATAGCGCGCAGCCGGAAATGGTTCAGGCCTCTCGGCCCAAGGCTCAGGTCTTCTCGACCTGGCTGAATTCGAGTTCAACGGGCGTGGAGCGGCCGAAAATCATGACCGACACGCTGACCTTGCTCTTCTCGTAATTGACGTCTTCCACCGTGCCATTGAAGTCGGTGAATGGGCCTTCCTTGACGCGCACGAATTCGCCGACGGTGAACTCGACCTTGTGGCGCGGCTTCTCGGTGCCCTGCTGCATCTGGCTGACGATGTCCTCGACCTCTTTCTGCGAGATCGGGGCGGGACGGTTCTTGGCGCCGCCCACGAAGCCGGTCACCTTGTTGGTGTGTTTCACCAGGTGCCAGCTCTCGTCGTCCATGATCATTTCGACCAGCACGTAACCCGGGAAGAAGCGGCGCTCGGTGGTGCGCTTCTGGCCGTTCTTGATCTCGACCACTTCTTCGGTTGGGACCAGGATGCGGCCGAACTTGTCTTGCATGCCGGCGCGGTTGATGCGCTCGGTGATGTTGCGCTCGACGGCCTTCTCCATGCCCGAATAGGCATGCACCACGTACCAACGCAGATCGGGGTTGGCGGCGGGAGCCAGCACGGAGGTGTTTTCTTCCTCGGGTGCGCTCGGCGTGGTTTCAACTACGTCGTCGGTCATTTATTTTCTCCAGCCCAGAATGAGGTCGAAAAACACCCATTCGAGCGTCTTGTCGGTGAGCCAGAGGAAGACGGACATGATCGCCACGAAGGCGAACACATAGGCCGTCATCTGCATCGCTTCCTTGCGGGTCGGCCAGACGACCTTCTTGACCTCGCGCCACGAGTCGCGGCCGAAGGCCCACAACTGACGGCCATTCTCCGAACTGCCGAAGGCGCCCACGGCCGCGGCCAAGCCGACCAGCAGCGCAGCCCATTGCACCAGCGAGCCTTGGCGCGACAGCAGGTAGAACGCCACGATGGCGCCCACTGCCAGCACCACGGCCGCGGCCAATTTGGCCTTGTCGGCGCCCGTGCTCACGGTTTCGATTTGAGAAGTGGCCATGTTCGGCTGATTTCCTGTGGTCTTTCGACCTTCAATTCAATGCGCCTCTTGAGACGCCGAAGCCCATCGGGTCACGATGGGCTTTTTCGGAGTGCCACCTAGGTGGCAGGGGCAGTAGGAATCGAACCTACAACCTTCGGTTTTGGAGACCGACGCTCTGCCAATTGAGCTATACCCCTCCGGTACTCTTTTCGCTCGGCTTAGATGTCGAGGATCTTTGCCACGACGCCCGAACCCACGGTACGGCCGCCTTCACGGATGGCGAAGCGCAGGCCTTCTTCCATCGCGATCGGGTTGATCAGCTTGACGGTGATGCTGACGTTGTCGCCAGGCATGACCATTTCCTTGTCCTTGGGCAACTCGATCGCGCCGGTCACGTCCGTCGTGCGGAAGTAGAACTGCGGGCGGTAATTGTTGAAGAACGGCGTGTGACGGCCACCTTCGTCCTTGGACAGCACATACACCTCGGCGGTGAAGTGCACGTGCGGCTTGATCGAGCCGGGCTTGCACAGCACTTGGCCGCGCTCGACTTCTTCGCGCTTGGTGCCGCGCAGCAGCACGCCGACGTTGTCGCCAGCTTGGCCCTGGTCCAGCAGCTTGCGGAACATTTCCACGCCGGTGCAGGTGGTCTTGACGGTCGGGCGGATGCCGACGATCTCGATTTCTTCACCGACCTTGATCACGCCGCGCTCGACAGCGCCGGTCACCACAGTGCCGCGACCCGAGATCGAGAACACGTCTTCCACGGGCATCAGGAACGTGCCGTCCACGGCGCGCTCGGGCGTCGGGATGTACGTGTCCAGCGCTTCAGCCAGCTTCATGATGGCTTCTTCGCCCAGCTTGCCCTTGTCGCCTTCCAGGGCGAGCTTGGCCGAGCCGTGGATGATGGGGGTGTCGTCGCCAGGGAATTCGTACTTGTCCAGCAGCTCGCGCACTTCCATTTCGACCAGCTCGAGCAGCTCGGCGTCGTCGACCATGTCGCACTTGTTCAGGAAAACGATGATGTAGCCCACGCCCACCTGGCGAGCCAGCAGGATGTGTTCACGGGTCTGGGGCATCGGGCCGTCAGCGGCCGAGCACACCAGGATGGCGCCGTCCATCTGAGCGGCGCCGGTGATCATGTTCTTCACATAGTCGGCGTGGCCGGGGCAGTCGACGTGTGCGTAATGGCGGTTGGCCGTTTCGTACTCGACGTGCGCGGTGTTGATCGTGATGCCGCGAGCCTTTTCTTCGGGCGCTGCGTCGATCTGGTCGTAAGCCTTGGCTTCGCCACCGAACTTGGCCGACAGAACGGTTGCAATCGCAGCCGTCAGCGTCGTCTTGCCGTGGTCAACGTGACCGATCGTGCCCACGTTCACGTGCGGCTTGGTGCGGGTGAATTTACCTTTTGCCATTTTTCGACTCCGAAAAAAACGATTTCAACGTATGCAGATGGGTTGCAAACCTGCCGTTGCAACCCCCAGAAACTGGTGCCCTTTGCGGGAATCGGACCCGCGACCTCTCCCTTACCAAGGGAGTGCTCTACCACTGAGCCAAAAGGGCTTTTGTCTAACCAATCGCTTCCGGCGTCGAACCGGGTCTCTGGAGCGGGAGACGGGAATCGAACCCGCGTCATCAGCTTGGAAGGCTGGGGTTCTACCATTGAACTACTCCCGCATCGGGGGCACTTCAAGGCACCCAAAGCGCTAGATCCAATCGCTCTTAGAAACCAAATTCATCGCTGGTGGAGAGGGCTGGATTCGAACCAGCGTACTCGTAAGAGGGCAGATTTACAGTCTGCTGCCATTAACCACTCGGCCACCTCTCCGGCGAACCTCGAAATATAGCACGGTTTTGTGACTACACAGAACTCCCAGCACCAAGAAGAAGCGAGAGAACTGCCCGAGGCATGAACTGCGCGGATTATCCGCGAATTCAGCCGCCTCCCTGATGCGCCTCCCGCCAAGCACGCGCTTCGCCGAAATGACCACATCCGATGAACGGCACCGGCGGGCGCAAGGCAGAAAGTGGCGACGGATGATTCGACATCAGCACCTTGTGGCGCCCAACGTCGATCAACGCGCGCTTACTTTGCGCATGCGAACCCCACAGCATAAAAACAACAGGTTTTGCGCCGTCCGATACATGTCGGATGACAGCATCGGTCAGCACTTCCCACCCCCGCCCTGAATGGCTCGCCGGCTGGGCTTCTTCCACCGTGAGGCAGGTGTTGAGCAGCAGCACGCCATGCGTCGCCCACTTCACCAGGCTGCCACCTGGATTCGGAAACTGCGGCGGCGCCGTGCCAAGGTCGCGCTGAAGCTCCTTGAAGATGTTGCGCAGTGACGGCGGCAGCGCGACGCCGGGCGCCACCGAGAACGCGAGTCCTTCGGCCTGTCCGCGCCCGTGGTACGGGTCCTGGCCCAGGATCACGACTCGCACGTCTTCAGGCGGCGTCAATTCCAGTGCCCGCAGCGGTTGCGGCGGAAAGATCACGGCATGCGCATCGAGACGCTCACGCAGGAAGCCGAGCAGTTTCTGTCCCACGACGCCCGCAAAAAAATCGCCGACCAACGGCTGCCAGCCCGGCGCCACAGGCCAGTCGGCAGGATCGCTGCTCGACAGCTGATCCGGCCGGTTCATTCGAACAACGCAGCGAGGGCCTCGCCGGGTTCCTTGGCGCGCATGAACGCTTCGCCGACCAGGAACGCGTTGACGCCCGCCGCACGCAGCGTGGCAACGTCTTCACGCGTGCCGATGCCCGATTCGGTCACCGGCAACCGATCGGTCGGAAGCCGCGGCAGCAGATCGATCGTGGCCTGGATCGACACCTCGAAGTTGCGCAGATTGCGGTTATTGACCCCGATGAGCGGCGTCTTGAGCTTCAGCGCGCGATCGAGTTCGGCCGCATCGTGCACCTCCACCAGCACCGCCATGCCGAGCCCGCGCGCGATGGCTTCGTAGTCCTTCATCTGCGCGTCGTCGAGGCACGCGGCGATCAGCAGGATGGCATCGGCGCCCATCGCACGCGACTCGTACACCTGGTATGCGTCGATGATGAAGTCCTTGCGCAGCACCGGCAGGTCGCACGAGGCGCGGGCCTGCTTGAGATAGTCCACGCCGCCCTGGAAGAACTGCTTGTCCGTCAGCACCGAGAGGCACGCCGCGCTGACCTTGCCATCGCCCTCGGCGTAGCTCTGCGCGATGTCCGCTGGAATGAAGTCTTCGCGCAGCACGCCCTTGCTCGGGCTGGCTTTCTTGACTTCGGCGATCACGGCGGCCTGGCCCGCAGCGATCTTGGCGCGCAGGGCGGCTTCGAAATCGCGCGTGAGTACGCGGCTTTCGGCGTCGAAGCGAACGGCTTCGAGCGGCGCGCGCTTCAGCGCCGCCGCCACTTCCTGGCGCTTGACGGCAACGATCTTGTCGAGGATGTCGGACATGGCTTGTGATGCTTTCTTTTTTCAGAGGCTCAGACGGTCGCGGAGGCCTTGACCAGCTCGGCGAGCTTGGCTTTCGCCGCGCCCGACACGATGGCTTCGCGCGAGCGTTGGACGCCCGCGGCCACCGAGTCGACCACGTTGGCCGCATACAGCGCCGCGCCGGCATTCAGCAGCACGATGTCGAGCGCCGGGCCGGCCTGATTGTCGAGCACCCCCAGCAGCATCGCCTTCGACTGCTCGGGCGTTTCCACACGCAGCGCGCGGTTGCTCGACATCGCGAAGCCGAAGTCCTCGGGGTGCAGCTCGTACTCGCGGATCTCGCCGTTCTTGAGCTCACCCACCAGCGTGGCGGCGCCCAGCGAAATTTCGTCCATGCCGTCGCGCCCGTAGACCACGAGCGCGTGCTCGGTGCCCAGGCGCTGCAGCGCGCGCACCTGGATGCCCACGAGGTCGGGGTGGAACACGCCCATCAGGATGTTCGGCGCGCCCGCGGGATTGGTCAGCGGCCCGAGGATGTTGAAGATGGTCTTGATGCCCAATTCCTTGCGCACCGGAGCGACGTTCTTCATCGCCGGATGGTGGTTGGGCGCGAACATGAAACCGATGCCGCACTGCTCGATGGAGCGCGCGATCTGCTCGGGCTTCAGGTTGATGTTGATGCCCAGCGACTCCAGCACGTCGGCACTGCCCGACTTGCTCGACACGCTGCGCCCGCCGTGCTTGCTCACCTTCGCGCCGCCCGCGGCCGCGACGAACATCGAGCAGGTCGAGATGTTGAAGGTGTGCGAGCCGTCGCCGCCGGTGCCCACGATGTCCACGAGGTTCGTGGTGTCGATCACGGGCACCTTGGTCGACACTTCGCGCATCACCTGCGCGGCGGCGGTGATCTCGCCGATGGTTTCCTTCTTCACGCGCAGGCCGGTGATCAGCGCGGCCATCATCACGGGCGAGCATTCGCCGCTCATGATGAGCCGCACGATGTGCAGCATCTCGTCGTGGAAGACCTCGCGGTGCTCGATGGTGCGCTGCAGCGCTTCCTGGGGGGTGATCATGGGAAGTCTCCTGGTGTCTGTCTGTGGTCAGTGGCCGACACGAACGGCCGGTGCGTCGGTGAACGCGAGCTTGAGGCCGAAGCCGATGAAGAGAACGCCGGCCGCGCGGTCGAGCCAGTGCATGCCCCTCTGCACAGCGCCACGGCGCGCCATCCAGCCGGCCGCCACGGCCCATCCCACGTTGACGGGGATGGCGTTGAGATTGAACAGCACGCCCAGCAGCACGAAGTACAGCGCCTTGTCGTCAGCGCCGGGTGCAATGAACTGCGGCACGAAGGCCAGGAAGAACAACGCCACCTTGGGGTTGAGCACATTCGTCCAGAAGCCGCCGAGGAAGATCGCCTTGAGGCCGCGTTCCCCGCCTGCTGCGGCCCTGCCGAGATCTGCAGGCGGCGCTGGTCGCGACAGCACCATGCGCACGCCGAGGTACAGCAGGTAGGCCGCACCGATGTACTTGAGCACCGTGAAGGCCGCCGCCGATGTCGCCATCAGCGTGCCGACGCCGACCGCCGCCGCGAAGATGTGGACGAAGCAGCCGGCGGTGATGCCCAGTCCCGCCACGATGCCGGCGCGCACGCCGGAGCGCAGCGAGTTCGTCACGACGTAGAGCACGTCGGGCCCGGGCGTGAGGTTCAGCAGCCAGCCGGCGGCGATGAAGGCGAGCAGATGGGGAAGATCAGGCATCGCGTCCTCGCAGGCTTCAGGACTTGAAGAACGCGCGGATCGCGGCAACCGCCCGGTCCACACCCGCCGCGTCGACATCCAGGTGCGTCACGAAGCGCAGGCGATAGAGGCCCGTCGCGAGGATGCCCTGGCCGTTGAGGCTCGCGAGCAGTTCCGACGAACGCGCCTGCGCGGCGCCCGTGAGATCGACGAACACGATGTTCGTGTGCGGCGCTTCGACAGTCAGGCCTTCAATGCCTTCGAGCCCCTGCGCGAGGCGCTGGGCCAGCGCGTGGTCGTCAGCGAGCCGATCGACATGATGATCGAGCGCATGCGACGCAGCCGCAGCCAGCAGCCCCGCCTGACGCATGCCGCCGCCCGCCATCTTGCGGATGCGGTGCGCCCGCGCGATGAACTCGCGCGAACCGACCAGCGCCGAGCCGACGGGCGCGCCCAGTCCCTTGCTGAAGCAGACCGACACGCTGTCGAAGCACTGCGCGATGCGCCGGGCTTCGGCGCGGATGTCGCTGCGCTTGTTCAGCGCGGCCTGCGCTGTCGCCGCGTTGAAGAGGCGTGCGCCGTCGAGGTGCCGCTGCAGGCCCTTGCTCTTGGCGAGATCCGTTGCGGCCTGCACATACTCGAACGGCAGCAACTTGCCGCCCAGCGTGTTCTCCAGCGCCAGCAGCTTCGTGCGCGCAAAGTGCGCGTCGTCAGGCTTGATCGCCGCCTCGATCTGCGCGAGCGGCAGCGTGCCGTCGGGTGCGTGGTCGAGAGGCTGCGGCTGCACGCTGCCGAACACCGCGGCGCCGCCGCCTTCCCAGCGATAGCAGTGCGCCTGCTGGCCGACGATGTACTCATCGCCGCGGCCGCAGTGCGACAGGATCGCGCAGAGATTGCTCTGCGTGCCGGTCGGCACGAACAGCGCCGCCTCGAAACCCAGCAGCGCGGCGATCTTTTCCTGCAGCGCGTTGACAGTCGGGTCGGTGCCGAAGACGTCATCGCCGAGCGGCGCGGCCATCATGGCTTCGCGCATGACAGCGGTGGGTTGGGTGACGGTGTCGCTGCGCAGGTCGACGACGGAAGTGCGTTCGGTCATGGTGGGTCAGTCCAGGAAGTTCTTGAGCATGGCGTGGCCGTGCTCGGTGAGGATCGATTCGGGGTGGAACTGCACGCCTTCGATGCGCACGTCATGCGCAAATCCGGTGTGCCGCACGCCCATGATCTCGCCGTCTTCGGTCCACGCGGTGACAGCCAATTCCTTCGGGCAGCTTTCGCGCTCGATCGAGAGCGAGTGGTAGCGGTTGACGATGAACTTCTCGGGCAGCCCCGCGAACACGCCCTCTTGCGTCGTCGTGATCTCGCTGGTCTTGCCATGCATCAGTTGCTGCGCCCGAATGATCTTGCCGCCGAACGCCGCGCCGATGGCCTGGTGGCCGAGGCACACGCCAAGAATCGGCAGCTTGCCCGCGAAGGCTTCGATGGCCGCCACCGAGACGCCCGCTTCCGCCGGAGAACACGGCCCCGGCGACACCACGAGCCGCGTCACGCCGGAGGCGATCAGTTCGCCGATCTGCGCGACGGTGATCTCGTCGTTGCGATGCACCTGCACATCCGCACCCAGCTCGCCGAAGTACTGGACGATGTTGTAGGTGAAGCTGTCGTAGTTGTCGATCATCAGCAGTTTCATGGCTTGCTCACAATCCGGTGCACGCCCTTGACGACGGGGAACACGTTGAAGTTGATGAGAAGGCCCAGCTTGAGGCCCGAGAGACGCAGTGCCGCGAGCACTTGGGCGCGGTGCAGGTCGGTCAGCACATCGACCGCCTTGAGCTCGACGATGACCGACTGCTCGATCACGAAACCCGCGCGGTACACCTCGCCGAGCGAGCGGCCCTTGTAAGCGGCCGACAGCGCCACGTCGCGCGTGAAGCCAATCTCGCGTTCGGCCAGTTCGATGGCCAGCGCCGCGGCGTAGGCGCCTTCATCGAGCCCCGTACCGAGCACGCGCTGTACTTCGACGGCCGCACCAATGATCTCGTGCGAGAAGTCGTTCTGAATATCGGGTGCGGAATTCATCGTATTACCTCCGTGCTGCGCACTGCGGTGCGAGCTTGCTTGGGGCGGCCCGGCGCTGCGCTCATTCCAAACCTTCCTCGACCAGTTCGGCGGCACGCAGGAGTGCGCGCGCCTTGGCCTCTGTTTCTTTCCATTCCAGCTCGGGCACCGAGTCGGCGACCACGCCGGCCGCGGCCTGCACGTGCAGCATCTGGTCCTTCACGATGCCGGTACGGATCGCGATCGCCACGTCCATGTCGCCCGCATAGCTGATGTAGCCGCAGGCGCCGCCGTAGAGGCCGCGCTTGGTGGGCTCGAGCTGGTCGATGAGTTCCATCGCATGCACCTTTGGGCGCGCCGGTCAGCGTGCCGGCCGGGAAGGTGGCCTTGAGCACGTCGATGGCGGTCATGCCGTCCTTCAGCGTGCCTTCGACGTTGCTCACGATGTGCATCACATGGCTGTAGCGCTCCACCGCGAAGGCCTCGGTCACCTTCACGGTGCCGGTCTTGGCGATGCGGCCGATGTCGTTGCGCGCGAGATCGATCAGCATCACATGCTCGGCGCGCTCCTTCGGGTCGTTGATCAGTTCTTCCTCGGCCGCCTTGTCGAGTTCGAGCGAGGCGCCGCGCGGGCGCGTGCCGGCCAGCGGGCGAATGGTGATCTTCTGCTCGCCATCGCCCGTGTTCTCCTGGCGCACCAGGATCTCTGGCGACGCCCCCACCACATGGAAGTCACCCAGGTGGTAGTAGTACATGTAGGGCGACGGGTTCAGCGACCGCAGCGCGCGGTACAGCGACAGCGGCGACTCGGTGTAGCGCTTGCTGATGCGCTGGCCGACCTGCACCTGCATGAAGTCGCCGGCGGCGATCATTTCCTTGGCGCGCTCCACGGCCGCGAGATAGTCGGCCTTGGCGAAGCTGCGCTCGGGCGGATGCGCCTGCGTGGGCTTCACGATGGGCGCGCTGACCGAGTACTTGAGCTTCTCCTTGAGTTCGCGCAGGCGCCGCTTGCCATTGGCATAGGCCTCGGGCTGCTTCGGGTCGGCGTAGACGATGAGATAGAGCTTGCCCGAGAGGTTGTCGATGACGGCGAGCTCTTCGCACTGCAGCAGCAGGATGTCGGGGCAGCCGAGCGTGTCGGGCGGGCAGCTCTTCTCGAGCTTGCGCTCGATGTGGCGCACCGTGTCGTAGCCGAAGTAGCCGGCGAGGCCGCCGCAGAAGCGCGGCAGGCCCGGCCTGAGCGCCACCTTGAAGCGCTTCTGGTAGTCGGCGATGAAGTCGAGTGGATTGCCGGCGGCGGTTTCGACCACCTGCCCGTCGGTCACCACTTCGGTCACGGCATCGGCGCCGAAACCGCTGGCGCGCAGCAAGGTACGTGCGGGCAGGCCGATGAAGCTGTAGCGCCCGAAGCGCTCGCCGCCCACGACCGATTCGAGCAGGAAGCTGTGCTTGCCGCCGCCCTGCGAGTGGGCGAGCTTGAGGTAAAGGGAAAGAGGCGTTTCGAGGTCGGCAAAGGCCTCGGCCATCAGCGGGATACGGTTGTAGCCCTGGGCGCTGAGGCTCTTGAATTCAAGTTCGGTGATCACGGATTCGTTCTCCAATTGCCGGCCGACGCTTCTTCGGTCGGTGGCAAGGTCATTCACTGGTGGCCCGGAGTCGAGGGGATCGATCCGGCGCCGCGGGCGCACGGCGTGCGCCGTGCAATCAAACAGTCAGCGAAGTATGGCTACGCCAGGGCCAGGCTCCCCGGCTGCCTTCACCTGTTTGATTGATGTGATGAACGAACATGGAAGCGGGAGTTTAGCCCACGAAAACGGCCGATTGAGCAATAAAGCCGGTTTCAGGGTTCCCCCGAAGCCTTGGCGTTAACACGAAAAGATACATTCGCACGACCGTTCGCAAATTCAAGGAGGCTCCACTTGCCCGCACTCTCGATCCCCAAGGTGTTCTCGCGTCTCGCCCTGCTGGCCTGCCTGGCGTCGGCGCTCGGCGCCTCGGCTGCGCAAGTGGATGTCGCCGGCGTCAAGCTGGAAGACCACCTCGACCTGCGCGGCACCCCGCTGCAGCTCAACGGCGCGGGCGTTCGCTTCAAGGCGATCTTCAAGGTCTACACGGCCGGCCTGTATGTCGGCAAGAAGGTGTCCACTCCCGAAGAGGCGCTGGCCGCCCCCGGCCCCAAGCGCGTGGCGATCACGATGCTGCGCGACATCGACGCCAACGAACTGGGCAAGCTCTTCACCAAGGGTGTGGAAGAGAACTCGCCGAAGAGCGAAATGGTCAACCTCATTCCGGGCCTGCTGCGCATGGGCCAGATGTTCGCGGACCAGAAGCAGTTGAAGACCGGCGACACCTTCACCATCGACTGGCTGCCCGGCACCGGCACGGTGATCACGGTGCGCGGCGTGCCGCAGCCCGATCCGGTGAAGGAGCCGGCCTTCTTCAACGCGCTGCTGCGCATCTGGCTCGGCCCGAGCCCCGCGGACTGGAAGCTGAAGGACGCACTGCTCGGCAAGACCTCCTAGCCGCCGGAGGCTAGAGATCGGCCAGCGAATCCACGAAGCCGTCCGCATCCACGCCGCGCACCGGCTCGCCGTGGTTGTAGCCGTAGGTCACGAGCACGACCGGGCAACCGGCGGCCCTTGCGGCGCGCGCATCGTTGCTCGAGTCGCCGACCATCAACGTGCGCGCCGGCACCGTGCCCAGCGCCTCGCAGGTCTTCAACAGCGGCAGCGGATCGGGCTTCTTGCGCTCGAAGGCATCGCCGCCGAACACCAGCTCGAAAAAGCCATCCAGACCTTTCGCGGCCAGCAGCGGTCTGGCGAACGAGGTCGGCTTGTTGGTGAGGCAGGCCAGCCGCAAGCCCCGCGCGCGCAACGCCTCCAGCCCCGCGATCACCCCCGGGTACAGCGCCGAGTGCTGGCCGTTGATCGCCAGGTAGTGGTGCTGGTAGCGGTCCCAGGCGCGCTCGAAGAGCGCCTGTGCCCTGGCCTGGATATCGACCGCCCCGGCTGGCGTCATCACATGCACGAGCGCCGAGTGAATCAGGTGCTCGGACCCCTTGCCCACCATCCGTTCGATGGCGGCGGGCGCCACCGGCGGCAGGTCGAGGTCGCGCAGCATGCGGTTCAGGGATTCGGCGAAATCGCCAAGCGTGTCGACCATGGTGCCGTCGAGGTCGACGATGGCGGCATCGAAATGAATGAGGTCGAGGCTGGTGGAGTTCAAAGCAGACAAGCAGAGTTCAAAAAGTTGCCCGGTACTTTACTGGCCTCAAAAAGAACCGCAGGGCAAGCGAGTGAAATCATGGTCGGGATGCGCACTGTTCCAACTGCACGCCTCCCCATTCAAAACGCCGCCGATATCAAACAGGACACTGCCCCAGACCGTGATGTGAAGCAAAGATCCGGCAAGCTGAACAACGTCGAGCCCAGCGATGAAGAGGCGCACGGTGCGATCCTGCCACTCCTCGCATCGGGCGTGAGACCCACAACCTCACTCCCACCGCTTTTGCGTCGCGATGATGCCCAGCGGATATCCACGCCGTCCCATCGAGTGGCGAAGGACGATCCGGCTGGCGAAGCGTTCGATGCCGATGTCTTCTTCCAGCATCTTGTCCATCACCGCCTGGAAGTAGCCGATGCCCGGCGCCACGATCTTCAGCAGGTAGTCGTAGCCGCCGCTGACGTTGTAGCACTCGACGATTTCCTCGTACTTCGCGGCGGCCTCCTCGAACTTGCGGAAATCGTGCGGGCGGTGACTGCCGATGGTGACCTCCGAGAACACGATGACGTGGTCGCCCAGCTTTTCCAGCGCGATGTCGGCGCCGTAGCCGCGGATCAGCCCGGTCTCCTGCAGCCGCTTGGTGCGCAGCAGGCACGGGCTCGGGCTCAGGCCCACAGACTCGGCCAGGTCGACGTTCGAGCAGCGCCCCTCGCGCTGAAGATGCACAAGGATCTTGAGGTCGAACCGGTCGAAGGAAACTGCGGATCTCATCGCGCCATCGTACGTTCAAGCCGACGCTTGCGGCGTGCGCTGCGCCTCGGCGAGCGAGGCGTCGAGCGCTTCGATCACCATGCCCGCCTGCTCCGCCGACAGCACCAGCGGCGGGCGGATCTTGAGCACGTTGTGCCCCTGCGCGCAGGCACTGAGCAGCACGCCCTTGTCGCGCATCAGGTTGACCACCCGGCTGGTGAGGCCGCGATCCGGCGCGCGTGTCGCGCGGTCCGATACGAGTTCAACGCCCACGAAGAGCCCCGCGCCGCGCACGTCGCCGATGGCCTCGTGCCTTGCGGCGAGGCCGGCGATGCCGTCGCGCAGCAACTTGCCGACCTGGGCGGCGTGCGGCAACAGCCGCTCCCGTTCGATGGTCTCCAGCACCGCCAGCGCGGCCGCGCAAGAGACCGTGTTGCCGGCGAAGGTGTTGAAGTAGCGCGAGTGCTTGCCGAATTCCGCCAGCGCGTCGGCGGTCGCAAGAAGCCCCGCGATCGGCTGGCCGTTGCCCATCGGCTTACCCAGCGTGACGATGTCGGGAACGACGCCATGGCGCTGGAAGCCGCACATGTGCTCGCCGGTCCGGCCGAAGCCTGGCTGCACCTCGTCGGCAATGAAGAGGCCACCGGCGCGCTTGATCGCCTCGACCGCTCCCTTCAGGAAGCCCGCGGGCTCGGGCAGGATGCCGTCGCTGGTGAAAAGCGAATCGACGATCAGGGCTGCCGGCTTGATGCCGTGCCGCTGCAGGTCGGCAATCGCTGCCTCCACGTCGCGCGTGAAGCGCTCTCCCAGGTCGGCGCCTTCGGCGTGGTACAGGCGCGGCGCCGGCACCAGCCGAACGTGCGGGCCGAGGGCGACCGTCACGCCGAGCGATGGCGAGAACTGCGACACCGCGTCGGTGATGCCGTGATAGGCCGTGTCGGTCACGATCACACCCGTGCCGCCCGTGCGCACCTTGGCGATGCGGTAGGCCAGGTCATTGGCCTCGCTGCCGGTGCAGGTGAGCATCAGGTGGGCCAGGTCCGTGCCGGGCACGCTGGCGATCAGGCGTTCGGCCAGCGCGAGGATGGTGTCGTGCAGGTACCGCGTGTTGGTCGCGAGCGTCTGCACCTGGCGGCAGATCGCCTCGGTCACCGCGGGGTGGCAGTGGCCGAGCGAGGTGACGTTGTTGTAGACGTCGAGGTAGCGGCGGCCTTCCGGGTCCATCAACCAGACGCCGTCGCCGCGCACGATGTGCAGCGGGTGTTCATACATCAGCCGGTAGGCCGGGCCGAGCAGCGCATTGCGCCGCTCGATCATCGCCTCGGTGGCGGGCCCGACGTTGGCGCGGCCGGGAATGTAGGCGTTGACCATGTTGAAGTCGGCAGTGGTTTTCATGAGGAGGTTCCGGTTCGTGTGGGGGTCAGCAAGCGGTCGCGCGCTTCGTGGCGGGAGAGGTCTGCCATCTGCGCCAGCCCCTCCCAGGCCGCGGGGTTGTGCCGCAGGATGTAGGCGCGGTTTTCGGGATAGCGCAGGGCGCGCCACTCCGAGATCAACGCAGTGATGAGATGGCGCGTCGCCATGAGGTCGGCCACGACTTCCTGCTCCGGCGCGGTCAGCGGCAGCACGGACTGGTAGGCGCCGACGAACTGCGCCGGCCCTTCGAACGGATCCGCGCTGCCGGTCATGTGGAAGGCGGCAGCCGTCGCCACCTCGCCCACCAGCGGCGCATGGAGCATGTCGCCGAAATCGATGATGCCGGTGATGCGCGCCGGGTCATCGGGCGCGACCAGCACGTTGTAGAGGTGGTAGTCGTTGTGGATCACCTGCGCCCGGAGCGATGCGAGGCGAGGCAGCACATGCGCGGTGAAGCGCGCCATGAACGACCGGGCCAGCGCACGCCGCGGTTCTTCGGCCAGGCTGTCGAGCTGCACGGTCAGCCGGTGTGCTGCCGACACGTTCCACAGCAGATCGTGCGTGGCCGCGGGATGCGTGAAGTCCCGCAAGGCAAGGTTCAGTTCGGCGAGGCCCTTGCCCATCGCCATGCGCTGGGCGGCGGTGCGCGGCGTCTCGCGGATCTGGACGCCCTCCAGGTAGGTGAGCATGCGCACGGTGGTGGGGGTGCCGTCGGCGAGCGCCACGGTGCCGCGCGCACGTCCATCGAGCATTCGCACGACGCGGGGGACCGGCTGGCCGGGCGAGGTGCGCGCGATGTGCTCGATGGCGGCGATCTGGAAATCGACCAGCGACACCGGCTCCGAAGGGTTGCTGATCTTGAACACGTAGCGCGCGCCGTCCGAGGATTCCAGCGCGCAGTTCTGGTCGCGCTCGCCGGCCAGTGCCTTCACGCCGACATCCATGCCGTAGAGATGCGCCACCAGCGCCTGGACCTCGGCCGGCGCCAGGTCGGGCACTGCGGTGCCCAGTTCGGCGGCCTCGCCCGGGCGATCTTCGGGCACCGCTCCCTGGCGGCCAGGGGAGGAGTCGAGGCTGGCCATCAGAGTCCGAGCAGTGCGGGAAGCTGGCGAACGTCTGTCAGGCGGTTCACGCCGTATTCGGTCGACGGGGGCTCATGGCCCCGGTCGATGAAGGCCTTGGCCATGAAGCCGAGATCGGACGCCGTCATCAGGTCGTACCGGAAGCTCGAGGAGACATGCATCATGCGGTCGGGCCCGCATCCCAGTCGGTCGAACATGTGCTCGAAGGCTTGCATGCGCGGCTTGTAGGCGCGCGCTTCCTCGGCGGTGTAGACCGCGTGGAAAGGCGCCTTGAGGTGCGCGATGCTGTGGGGAATGAGGTCGACCATCGAATTCGACAAAATCACCAGCGGCACATGCGGCGCAATCGCCTCCAGCACTTCGATCACGTTCGGATGCGGCTGCCAGGTCGGCACCGCGGCGTACAAGGCGACTGCATCCGATGCCAGGCATTCGATGCCGTGCGCCTTGCAGGTGCGCTGGATGGCGTTTTGCACCACGTCGAAAAAAGGCTTCCAGTCGCCCAGCACCTCGTCGAGGCGGTAGGCCTTGAAACTGTCCAGGAATGCCGGCATCCGGTCGGCTGGAACGCGGTCCTTGAACAAGACCTTTGCCGTCGGGCCCATCTCGAAATTGATGAGCGTGCCATAGCAATCGAAGCTGATGAATTTGGGTTTGAAGATCATCGGTAGACCTGCTGCGTTGAGAGGAAACAAGTCTAGGTTTGCCCCCTCTGCAGGAGATGCCATATCGCTGTGGATACCGAGCAGATTCTTGGTCAATGCGCGAGCGGCCTGGCATTTTTGGCGGCGCTGTTCTTCGGGTTGCCGCGTACCGAACGCTGACTTGGCGGCAGAACCATCATTCGCTTTGCCACGCAAGACACGCCGATGGGCGCGCCTCGCGCAAACCTGCTGTCGCCATCTTGAATCTCGCCGACGCCTGTTCGCGTCGCCGAATCCGCTCAGCGCACCAGATCCTGAAAGCGGTAATACGCCCCGACGATGGGAAGAAACCATGGCTTGCCGAAATGGCCCGGAATCGCAGGCCAGTCGAAATCACGCCAGGGGTTCAGGTCGGCGCGGCCATCCAGCACTTCCGCCATGACCGCGCCCATGTAGGTCGACATGTGCGTTCCATGCCCGCTGTAGCCCATGGAATAGAAAAGGCCGTTGCGCTCGCCGGCGCGCGGCAGGCGGTCGCGTGTCATGTCGACCATGCCGCCCCAGCAGTAGTCGATGCGGGTGTCTTTCAGCTCGGGGAAAACTTCCACGAGCGACCGTTGCAGGATGGCACCGCTCTTCATGTCCGACGCGGGGTTGGATGCCGCAAAACGCGCGCGGCCGCCGAACAGCAGGCGGTTGTCCGGCGTGACGCGGAAGTAGTTGACGAAGTTCTTCGTGTCCGTCGTCATTCGGCGCCGCGGCGTGAGCCGGTCGAGCACTTCGACCGACAGCGGCTCGGTCACGATGATGAATGCCCCCACGGGCACGATGCGGCGGCGGAACCATGCCAACGGCCCTATGGCCGACGTTCCGGTCGCGAGCAGCACCTGCTTGGCGCGAACGCTGCCGTTGGGGGTTTCGACCTGATGCACCGAACCGCCCTGGCGCTGCAGGCCGACGACTGGCGCGTTCTCGTAGATGCGCACGCCGCGCCTGGCTGCCGCGACGGCAAGCCCGTGGCCATAGCGGCCCACGTGCATGCCGGCGCTCTTGCCGAAGACCATGCCGCCGAAATACCGATCCGACCCGATCTCGCTGCGCAGGTCCGCCCGCGTGACCATGTGGGTGTCCGGATCGCACTCCTTCTCCATCAGTGCCTGCGCGCGGGCCAGCTTGTCGTAGTGCTCCGGCTTGGCAGCGAGCTTGAGCTTGCCGACGCGCTTGAAGTCGCAGTCGATGCCTTCCTCCGCGATCAGCGATTCCACCTTGCACACACCCGCGTCGAAGGCGCGATAGAGCATGTTGGCGCGCTCTCGTCCGAGCCCGCCCGACAACGCGACGTAGTCCTGTGCGAAGCCGTTGTTGCACATGCCGCCGTTGCGGCCGGACGCGGCACTGCCCACGGTGCTGGCGTCGAACACCGCAACGCTCGCACCCTTCTTGGCGAGCGCGATGGCCGCGGACAACCCGGTAAAGCCTGCACCGACCACCGCCACATCGACGTCGCCGCTGGGCGCTTCGGTCTGTGCGGCGGTGAACCTGGGCGCGGTATCGAGCCAGTAGGGCATCAGCTTCATGGACAAACTTTCATCGTCTCCGGGACGAATTTGCGAGGTGGGTCGCGGCGTCAGCCGAACGACTGGTTGGAAAGGGCGAACAGGCGCGCGTCCGCATCCGCATCTGCTTCTGCATTTGCACCGATGACCCGAGCCTGGATGTCGCGCACCATGGGCACCGCATGGCCGACGCAGGGCAGCCCCATGTCGCTCAGCCAAGCAGAGAGACCGCTGCTCCCGGTCACGTCGATGCGAAGGAACCGGCCGCGGGTTCGGCCAGCCAGTGCGGCGATGAGATCCATCGCGTCCGCCGCACTGTCTACGCCCGATGCGACCACCGGGCCGATCACCACGCCACGCCCGAATTCCCTGGCGCAGGCGTAGGCCGACACACCGGCACCGTGATCGACGACCATCGTCGTCCCGGCCGCGAACAGCGCATTCAGCAATGCAGTCCGGTCCATCCCCGTGGCGGCCAGGTCCAAGCGGCGCACGCTCTCGTCGTCTGCGGCTCGCAGGGGGCGCACGCTCGCCGGCGTCGTGGCAAGAACGGTTTCCGCGGGCAGTACGGCCTGATGCTGAAACACCTGCCCGCGCGCGACGAATCCGAGCTGTGTATAGAGCGGAAGGCCTTCCTGGGTGGCGTTCAGGAACACCGTGCGATCGCGCGCCTCGTCGAGCAGCTTTTCCATCAAGGCCCGCCCGAGGCCGCGGCCCTGCATGCCCGGATCGACGATGACCATGCCCATCGAGGCATGGGTCTGTCCATAGGGCCACCACAGCGCCGTGGCGACCAGGCGGCCGTCGACTTCCGCCGCGAAGCCGCTGCCGAGATCGAAGGCGAAGCGCCAGTCGGCTTCCCGGTACGGCCATCCCAGTGCGGCCGATTGTTCGACCGCGTCCGGCAAATGATCGGCGCGCAGCGCGATCAGGTGCGGCGTCGTCTTGTGCGCTGGTGGGTGCAGCCCACGAGAGGGGTCGAGCGTCATGGCGTGGTCTAGAAATCCGAAACCTTGCCCCAGGCCGAAGACAGGAATCGGTCCGGGTGATACGGGCGCGGGTCGACAAGGGGTTCTGCACCGCTGACGATGTCGGCGATCAGGTGCCCGGCCCCTGGACCGATACCGAAGCCATGGCCGCTGAACCCTGCCGCCAGCACGAGCCCGGGCAGGTTCGTGATCTCGCCGATGCCCGGCACACCGTCGGGCGTGCTGTCCACATAGCCGGCCCAGGATGCGGTGACCGAACTCCCCTTCAGCGTCGGCATCAGTTCGACGGCGCGCTTGTACGTGAGGCGAACAGCCGATGCGTCCGCCTTCGGATCGAGCACGCGCATCCGCTCCATCGGCGTCGGCTTGTCGAGCCGCCAGCGGGACCAGGCTTCATGGCCCGAGCGGACGCCTTCGAGTCCGCCGGGCGCGAGATTGCGCCATCGCCGCTGGAACATCGGCAGGAACTGCGGTGCAAAACGCAAGAGCTGCAGCGTCGGATCCACGCGACCACGACCGCTGATGGCGATCGCGTATCCGCCGTTCATGCGCCGCGTCATGGAAACGCCGGTCGTGTGGAGCGCAGGCGGAATCTCCTTGCTGCCCGTGGCAACCGACAGCATCGTCTGGCGGATCGATGCCTGCGGAAACCGGATGCCGTATTGGCGGCAGAACGACGATGCCCAGGCGCCGCCGGCGAGCACCGCGACCTTGGTGCGGATGGTTCCGCGCTCGGTGACCACGGCCGACAGGCGCCCGCCTTCGGTCTCGATACCTCGCGCCGCGCAGCCCTGGTGAATCGTGCCGCCGAGCTTCATCAGGGCCCGCGCCACGGCGGGGGCCGCTCGCGAAGGGTCCGCGGTGCCGTCGGTCGGCGAGAAGACGCCGCCCTTCCAGGGCTTGCCGCTGGCCCGGCCGTGTCGAGCCGCCTCGTCGGCCGTCAGCATGTGGGTTTTCACATCGACGGTGCGCGCAAATTCTCCCCAGCGCGCCCAACCGTCCAGCTCCTTCTCGCTGTTGCTGAGGTACAGCAACCCGCATCTCTGGAACCCCGTGACCTCGCCGGTTTCCGCGGCGAACTGCTCCCACAGGTCCAGGCTCTTCGTGGCCATCGGCAACTCGCGGGCGTCGCGGTTCTGCTGACGGCACCAACCCCAGTTGCGGCTCGATTGCTCGGCGCCGACACGTCCTTTTTCGACGAGCGCGACCTTCATCCCGCGCTTGGCCATGTAGTACGCGGCAAAGACGCCGATGATGCCGCCGCCGATCACGACAACGTCGGCGTGCGTCGGCAGTTCTGGACTGGACTCGACGGAAACTAGAGGTGCGGGCATGCTTGTGATACCGGTGAAAGTTCAGTGAAAACTGGAGGACAGGTTTGGTTTCGCGTGACGCCGCTTCCTCGCTTCCTCGTTTCTTGGAAGCAAGGTCAATAGCCGAGGATGGCCTTGGTTTCGAGGTACTCCTCGAGCCCATGGACGCCGTATTCGCGGCCATTGCCCGACCGCTTGTATCCGCCGAACGGCGCATGGCTGTTCCACGCCGGATAGTTGATGTGCACCTGGCCGGCGCGAATTTGCCTGGCTACGCGCTGCGCTCGCTCCCGGTCGCCGGACTGCACGCTGGCGCCGAGGCCATAGACCGTGTCGTTCGCAATCGCAATGGCCTCTTGCTCGTCCCGATACGGAATGATGACCAGCACGGGGCCGAATATTTCTTCCCGCGCCACCCTCATGTCGGGCGTCACGTTGGAGAACACGGTCGGCTGTGCAAAGTAGCCATGCGTCAAGCCGGCGGGCCGGCCCGGACCGCCGCAGACGAGCTTGGCGCCCTCTTCGATTCCGCTGGCGATCATCTCTTGCACCCTCGCAAACTGCGCGGCGTTTGCAATCGGACCCATCGACGTCTTTTCGTCGTGCGGATCGCCCACCGCGATGCCCGCCACCGCCGCTCGTGCCAATGCTTCCACCTCGGCCAGCCGCGACGCGGGCACCAGCATCCGTGTCGGCGCGCTGCACGATTGGCCCGCGTTGCGCATTCCCGCCAGCACGCCCTTGGCCACGCCTTGTTCGAAATCGGCGTCGTCCAGAAACAGGTTCGGCGACTTGCCGCCCAGTTCCTGCACGACGCGTTTCACCGTCACCGCAGCGGCCTGGGCCACGAGCACACCGGCGCGCGTCGAGCCGGTGATGGAGATCATGTCGACATCGGGGTGCGCGGCCAGCGCCGCACCGACCACCTCTCCCCTGCCCCCGACCAGGTTGAAGACGCCGGCCGGCGTGCCGGCGTCGTGCATTACCTGCGCGAAAAGCTGCGCACTGTAGGGCGACAACTCACTGGGCTTCAGGACGACCGTGCAGCCCGCGGCGATCGCCGGCGCGACCTTGGCGGTGATCTGATAGAGCGGCCAGTTCCATGGCGTGATCAGTGCACACACGCCGATCGGCTCTTTCGAAATGGCGGTGCTGCCATCCAGGGAAAAAAACTTGTAGCGCTGAAGCACTTCCATCTGCGCGCGAACATGCGCGATGCCGAAGGGCACATGGGCGGCCCTGGCGAATCCGATGGGCGCACCCATCTCCGCCACGATGGCTTGCGCGAACAACTCCGCGCGTTCTTCCAGCAGCGCCAGGATTCGCCGCAGCAGCGCAAGCCGCTCGTCCACGGTGCTGCGTGAGAACGTCTCGAAAGCGCGCCGGGCCGCGGCGACAGCCAGGTCCACATCCGTCGACGAGCCCGCTGCAACGTGCCCGATGATCTGTTCGGTAAACGGATCGACGACCGCAATGCTCGCGACATCGGTGCGGCCTTGCCAGCACCCATCGATGTAGAAGCGGGCGTCGTTCATGAGTGGTTCAGTTGTCATCACGGCGCTTTCCGGTCAAGCCATGACCCACACCTTGCGGACGGTTTCGATGGTGCGCCACGTGCCGACATAGCCCGGCTTCATGATGAAGCAGTCGCCGGCCTTGTAGGTCGACGGGGGCTGGCCCTGCTCCGTGATCTCCACCACGCCCGAAAGGATCAGGCAGAACTCCCACGTTTCTCCCTTGATGGAGTGATTGACGCCAACGGTCGACTCGAACACACCCGCGCGGACCTTGCCGTCTTTCGCACTGTCGACGTCCCAGTTGCGGCATACGACATCGCCCTCGATGACGCGTTCCGCCGGCGGCCGGTATTCACGCGGTTCGCCGAGCTGGTCGAGGTTGAATGGGACAAGAAGCTTGGACATGTGGAACCCTGTTCGCGTTGGTTGGATGGTGAACCAATGCTAGAAAAATTCCGGCTGCGTTGATGCTGAACCATCGGTCGATAACAGCGGGAAATATGTCTTTGCGGGCGTGCGCTGATGGATCGTGCGGTGGCCGTTGGCGCGTCGAGAAGGAGGTGCGGTCCACCGGCTGGTTCGGTAGCCCACGGTTGGGTTTTCTCGACGCAACCAGGGCGAAACGATGCGCCGTTAAAGCTGCCCCTGGCACACGTACTTGATGTGCATGTAGTCGTCCAGGCCATGCACCGAGCCTTCGCGCCCGTAGCCCGATTCCTTCACGCCGCCGAAGGGCGCCGCCTCGGCGGCCAGTGCGCCTTCGTTGACGCCGACGATGCCCGATTCGAGCGCCTCGGTCACGCGCCAGATGCGGCGCGCGTCGGTCGAATAGAAGTAGGAGGCGAGGCCGAAGGGCGTGTCGTTGGCGGCGGCAATCACCTCGGCCTCGGTCTCGAAGCGCGTGACCGGAACCACCGGCCCGAAGGTCTCCTCGCAGCTGCATTCCATGCTGGCGTCGGCATTCACCAGCACGGTCGGCGCGTAGTAGTTGGGGCCGTCGCAGCGCGCCGAACGCAACCGCTCGCCGCCGACCGCGATGCGCGCGCCGCGGGACACGGCATCGCGCACGTGGCGCTCCATCTTGTCTACTGCGCGCGCGTTGATCATCGGCCCGATCTGCGAATCGGCTTCGGTGGCCGGGCCGACCTGAAGCGCGCCGACGCGCGCCGCCAGCTTGTCGACGAAGGCGTCGTGCACCCTGGCCTGCACGAACACACGGTTCGGGCACACGCAGGTCTGGCCGCCGTTGCGGAACTTGGCGGCCATCAGGCCTTCCACCGCGGCATCGATGTCGGCGTCTTCGAACACGATGAAGGGCGCGTTGCCGCCGAGTTCGAGCGACAACTTCTTCAACGTATCGGCCGAGGCGCGCGCGAGGTGCTTGCCCACGGGTGTCGAGCCGGTGAAGCTGATCTTGCGCACGCGCGCATCGGCCAGCCACACATCGACCACCTCGGGCGTGCGTTCGCGCGAGGCGGTGACGATGTTGAGCACGCCGGCCGGCACGCCCGCTTCCTGGGCCAGCTTCACGAGCGCGAGCGACGTCAGCGGCGTGTCTTCGGCCGGCTTGCAGACCACGGTGCAGCCCGCAGCGAGCGCGGGGGCGATCTTGCGCGCGATCATCGCGGCCGGAAAATTCCACGGCGTGATCGCGGCGACCACGCCCACGGGCTCCTTCAGCGCGAGCATGCGGCGGCCGCTCACCGGTGCGGGAATCACCTCGCCGTTGGCGCGCGTGGCCTCTTCGGCGAACCACTCGACATAGCTGGCCGCATAGGCCACTTCACCGCGGCCCTCGGCCAGCGGCTTGCCCTGTTCGCGCGAGATCAGGCGGCCCAGGTCTTCCTGGTGCAGGAGCATCAGGTCGTTCCAGCGCTTGAGGATCCGCGCGCGCTGCTTGGCCGGCACGGCGCGCCAGGCAGGGAAGGCCGCATGCGCCGCATCGACCGCGGCGCGCGCATCGGCGGCCGTGCCGTCGGGCACGCTCGCGAAGACGCTGTCGGTGGCGGGGTCGGTCACATCGAGGCGGCGTGCATCGCTGGCGTCGCGCCATTCGGCGCCGATGAGGTGAAGGCCCGGCAGCAGGTCCTGGCGTTGGAGAGTGAGTGGCATGGTCGAAAAGTTGGTGAGGGATGTCTGCAGGTTGCGCGTCAGGCCGCGGCTACGCGTTCGGCAATGGCGATGCCCAGTTCCGTCGTGGAAGCCGTGCCGCCCAGGTCGCGCGTGCGCGGCCCTTCGCGCAGCACCGCCTCGATCGCGCCGAGGATGGCGTCGTGCGCCGCGCGGCCGGCGCCCTGGCCTTGCGTGAGAAAGTCCAGCATCAGCGCGCCCGACCAGATCATCGCGATCGGGTTGGCGATGTTCTGGCCGTAGATGTCGGGCGCCGAACCGTGCACCGGCTCGAAGAGCGACGGAAACCTGCGCTCCGGATTGAGGTTGGCCGAGGGCGCGAGGCCGATGGTGCCGGTGGTCGCCGGCCCGAGGTCCGAGAGGATGTCGCCGAACAGATTGCTCGCCACCACCACATCGAAGCGCGTGGGCTGCAGCACGAAGCGCGCCGACAGGATGTCGATGTGCTGCTTGTCGACCGTCACATCGGCGTATTCGCTGCCGATGGCATCGGCGCGGCCGTCCCACCAGGGCATGCTGATCGCGATGCCGTTGCTCTTGGTGGCCACCGTGAGATGCTTGCGCTTGCGGCTGTTGGCCAGCTCATAGGCGTAGCGCAGCACGCGGTCGGTGCCGTGGCGCGAGAACACCGACTCCTGGATCACGATCTCGCGGTCTGTGCCTTCGTACATCACGCCGCCGAGCGAGGTGTATTCGCCCTCGGTGTTCTCGCGCACCACGAGGTAGTCGATGTCGCCGGGCTTGCGGCCGGCCAGCGGACAGGGCACGCCTTCGAACAGGCGCACCGGGCGCAGGTTGATGTACTGGTCGAACTCGCGGCGGAACTTCAAGAGCGATCCCCAGAGCGACACATGGTCCGGCACGGTCGCGGGCCAGCCGACGGCGCCGAAGTACAGCGCATCGACGCCCTTGAGCTGCGCCTTCCAGTCGTCCGGCATCATCTGGCCGTGTGCGGCGTAGTAGTCCGCGCTGGCCCAGTCGAAGGTGCGGCAATCGAGTTCGAAGCCGAAGCGCTCCGCGGCGGCCAGCACCACGCGCAGGCCTTCGGGCATCACTTCCTTGCCGATGCCGTCGCCGGCGATCAGCGCAACGCGAAAAGTCGGTGTCATCTCGGTCCTTGTCATGGTGTGGCGATGGTGGCGGCGGCGGAGGTGGCAGTCGCGGTCACGGCGCGGTCCATCTCGTCGAGCCATCCGCAGCGCAGCTCGGGAACGGAGCGCGCGAGCAGTTCGTAGTAGGGGTGGTGCGGCCCGCGGTCGTAGTCGGCGCGCGCCACCTGCGCGAGCTTCTTGCCGTGCTGCATCACCACGATCTCGTCGCACACCGCGCGCACCGTGTGCAGGTCGTGGCTGATGAAGAGGTACGACACGCCCAGCTCGCGCCGCAGCTCCGCCATGAGGTCGAGCACCGCCGCGCCGACCACCGTGTCGAGCGCCGAGGTCACCTCGTCGCAGAGGATGAGGTCCGGATCGGCCGCCAGCGCGCGCGCCAGGTTCACGCGCTGCTTCTGCCCGCCCGACAGGCCGCCCGGCAGGCGCCCGGCCACGGTCTGCGGCAGCTTCACCAGGTCGAGCAGCTCGCAGATGCGCTTGCGCAGCGGCTCGCCGCGCAGGCCTTTGTAGAACTGCAGTGGCCGCGCCAGGATGCGCTCGATGGTCTGCGACGGATTGAGCGCCGTGTCGGCCATCTGGAACACGATCTGGATGCGGCGCAGCTCGTCGCGCTCGCGCTGCTGCAGCGTCGGTTTCAGTTCGCGGCCATGGAACAGCACGCTGCCGTGGCTGGGCTTGAGCAGGCCCGCCACGGCGCGCGCGAGCGTGGTCTTGCCCGAGCCCGATTCGCCGATCACGCCGATGGCCTGGCCGCGGTAGAGCTTGAGATCGATGTTCTCCAGGATCGGCTTGGCCGGCCGCCCCTGCGCATCCACCGGTCCGTAGCCGGCCGAGAGCTGGCGCACTTCCAGCAGCAACTCGGGATCGTCGTTCGCGGCCTTGGCCGACGCGCGCACCACCGGCCGGGCCGCTGCCAGCAGGCTCCTGGTGTAGTCGTCGGCCGGCGCGGCGAGGATCTGCGCGGTCGCGTTCAGCTCGCGCATGCCGCCGTTGCGCAGCACCAGGATGTGGTCGGCCATCTGCGCCACCACCGCGAGGTCGTGGCTCACGTACACCGCGGTGGCGCGGCGCTCGCGCACCACGCGGCGGAAGGCGCGCAGCACCTCGATCTGCGTGGTCACATCCAGCGCGGTGGTCGGCTCGTCGAGGATCACGAGGTCGGGGTCGCCGATGAGCGCCATCGCTGCCATCAGCCGCTGCAGCTGGCCGCCCGACACCTGGTGCGGATAGCGCGCGCCGATGCCTTCCGGATCGGGCAGCGCGAGTTCGCGGAAGAGCTGCACCGCCTTGGCCTCGGCCTCGGCGCGCTTGCACAGGCCGTGGATCACGGTGGGCTCGACCACCTGGTCCATGATCGTTCGCGACGGGTTGAACGATGCGGCCGCGCTCTGCGCGATGTAGGCGACCGTGCGGCCGCGCAATGCGCGCTGCGCACGGGCGTCGAGCGCCAGCATGTCGGTGTCGCCGATGCGCACGCTGCCGCCCGAGATGCGGCAGCCGTCGCGCGCATGGCCCATGAGCGCGAGCGCGGTGGTGGTCTTGCCCGAGCCCGATTCGCCGATGAGCGCGAGCACTTCGCCCGGCTGCACCGAGAAGCTCAGGTTGTCGACCAGCGTGCTGGTGCCCGCGCAGATGCACAGGCCCTTGACAGTGAGTGAGGCACCCATCAGAGCTTCCCCCGTTCGCGCGCGGCTCGGCCGGGCAGGTTGTCGATGACCAGATTGACCGCGATGGTCAGGCTCGCGATGGCCAGCGCCGGCACGATCACCGAGGCGCCGCCCATGGCCAGCGCGCCGATGTTCTCGCGCACCAGCGAGCCCCAGTCGGCCGCCGGCGGCTGGATGCCCAGGCCCAGGAAGCTCAGGCTCGCCAGCAGCAGCACCACATAGACGAAGCGCAGGCCCAGGTCGGCCAGCATCGGGCCGAGGATGTTGGGCAGGATCTCGCGCAGCATGATGTAGAGCGTGCCTTCGCCGCGCGTGCGCGCCACGGTCACATAGTCGAGCGCGTTGATGTTCACGGCCAGCGAGCGCGCCATGCGGTAGGCGCCGGGCACGTAGATGATGGCCGCGGTGACCACCAGCATCGCCACCGACGAACCGAAGCCCGCCACCATGATGAGCGCGAACATCTTGCTCGGGATGGCGGTCAGTGTGTCCAGGCCGCGGCTGAGCACCGAATCGGTCCAGCGGCCGCTGGCGGCGGCCAGCAGCGCAAGCGTCGTGCCGGTTCCGCTGGCCAGCAGCGTGGCCAGCAGCGCGACGCCGATCGTGTAGCGCGCGCCCTCGATGATGAGCGCCAGCATGTCGCGGCCGAGGTAGTCGGTGCCGAGCCAATGCGCCGCGCTGATCGGCTCGAAGACGTTGGAGGTGCCCATCGCGGCCGTGCCGTGCGAGAGCATCCACGGACCGAGCAGCGCCGCGAGCAGCCAGAACACGAGCACCGCGAGGCCCAGCAGGCCCGAGACGCCGAAGCCGCCGAGCCAAGGCAGCATGCGGCCCCGGCGTTCCTGCGGCACCGGCACCGCGGGCATCGGGGGCACCGCGGCGCTTGCGGCGGCTGAAGTGGTGGAGGTTTCCATGGTGTTCCCTTCAGCGGTGCCGCAGCCGCGGGTTGGCGAGGATGCCGAAGATGTCGGCCGTCGTCACCAGGATCAGGTAGGCGCAGCAGAAGATCATGGCGCAGGTCTGCACCAGCGGCATGTCGCGCTGCGAGACGCCGTCGACCATCAGCTTGGCGATGCCCGGGTAGTTGAAGATCGTCTCCACGATGATCACGCCGCCCAGCAGGTACGACAGGCTCAGTGCCACCGCGTTGGCAATCGGCCCCACCGCATTGGGCAGCGCGTGCGCGAGCACCATGCGCATCGGCGAGGCGCCCTTCAGGCGCACCATCTCGATGTAGGGCGCCTCGAGCTGGTCGATGACCGCGGCGCGCGTCATGCGCATCATCTGCGCCACGATCACGCAGCACAGCACCAGCACCGGCATGGCGAAGGCGCGCAGCAGCTGGCCCAGCGACTCGATGTCGTTCACGAACGAAAGCGCCGGCAGCCATCGCAGCTTGACCGCGAACACCAGCACCGCGAGCGTCGCGACCAGGAACTCGGGCACCGACACCACCGCCACCGCGCTCGTCGAGGCGGCCCGGTCGAACCAGGAGCCTCGCCACACCGCCGAGGCGATGCCCAGCGTCAGCGCGATCGGCACCGAGAACAGCGCGGTGACGGCCGCCAGCAGCAGCGAGTTGGGCAGGCGGCTGGCGACCAGGTCGGCCACCGGCATCTGCGTCGTGGCCGAGAGGCCGGGGTCGCCCTTCAGCATGCCGAAGAGCCACTTCGCATAGCGCTCGGGCGCCGGCACGTTCAGGCCCATCTGGGCGCGGAGCGCCGCCACCGCTTCGGGCGTGGCGTCCTGGCCGAGCTGCTCCTGCGCCGCATCGCCGGGCAGGACCGCGGTGATCGAGAACACGACCACCGACACCGCCAGCAGCGACAGCAGCGCGAGCGCAATGCGCTGGCCGAGGAGCTTGAGGATCACGCGGTTCATGGCGAACACCCCATGGAGCGATGGCCTGCGCGCGTCATGCCTCGAGCCACACGTTCTCGGCGAAGTTGTAGCCCATGAGCCCGCCCAGCGGAATCGGCGACAGGCCCTTGAGCTTGGCGCTGTGGCCGTCGATGCTCGCAAGGAACAGCGGGATGCCGATGCCGGCGTCCTGGTGGATCATGGTCTGCATGTCGGCATACATCTGCTTGCGCTTGGCCAGGTCGGTCTCGGCGCGCGAGGCGAGCAGCAGCTGGTCGAACTTCTCGCTCTTCCAGCGCGACTCGTTCCATGCCGCGCCCGACTGGAAGAACTGCGTGAGCAGCACGTCGGCGCTCGGGCGCGGATTGACGTTGCCGAAACCGACGTGGCTGTTGAGCCAGTGATTCGACCAGTAGCCGTCGGCCGGCATGCGCTTGATATCGAGCTCCAGGCCGGCGCGCTGCGCGGTCTGCTGCAGCAACAGGGACATCTCGACCGAATACAGCGCCGCGGGCGATGCCACCATCGGCACCTTGCCGGTGATGCCCGACTTCTGCAGGTGGAACTTCGCCTTGTCCAGGTCGAAGGAACGCTGCGGCAGGCCGGCGAAGTGGAAGCGGTTGGTCGGGTCGATCGGTTGGTCGTTGCCGATCACCGCGTAGTCGAGCGCGATGGTCTTCTTCATCTGCTCGCGGTCGAACAGGTGCTTCATGCCGAGCACGAAGTCCGGGTTGGCGCCGGGGCCCACGTCCTTGCGCATCACCAGGTCGGAGTACTGGCCCGACTGCGTGACGAAGATGCCGAAGCCCGGCGTTCCCTTCACGCGGTCCACCGAGCGCGGGTTGACCGAGCCCACCAGGTCCATGCCGCCCGACAGCAAGGCGTTGACGCGCGCGCTCTCGTCGCCGATGCCCACGAACTCGATCTCGTCCAGGTACGGCTTGCCCGGTTTCCAGTAGGCGTCGTTGCGCACCACCAGCGAGCGGATACCGGGCTTGAACTCCTTCAGCTTGTAGGGGCCGGTGCCGATGCCTGCGTTGAAATCGGTGGTGCCCTCCTTGACGATCTGGAAGTGCGAGGTGCCCAGGATCACCGGCAGGTCGGCGTTCGGCGCCGTGAGCACGAAGGTCACCTCGTTGGCGCCGGTCGCCTTGACGCTCTCGATCTGGTCGGCGAGCACCTTGGCCTTGGACGCGGTGGCCGGGTCCTTGTGGCGCATCACCGAAAACACCACGTCAGCGGGCGAGAGGGCCTTGCCGTCGTGGAAAGTCACGCCCTTGCGCAGCGTGAACACCCAGGTCTTGGCGTCCTTGGTGGTGAACGATTCGGCCAGCGCGGGTTGCGGCGTGAGGCTGCCGTCCAGCGAGGTCAAGCCGTTGTAGACCATGTTGCACCGCGAGTAGTCGGTCTGGTTCGACTGCTTGGCCGGATCGAGCGTGTCGGTTGCCGCGGCCGTGGCGCCCGCCACCCGAATGCGCCCGCCGCGCCGCGGCGTCTGCGCATGGGCCGACACCGCCATGCCCGCGAGGCTGCCGGCCAGCGTGGCCTGCATGCCGCCGGCCATCAGCATCGCGAGGATGTCGCGCCGCGAGGCGCCGCGTTTCAGCGAATCCATCACGCGAAGGCTTTCGCCGGGGCCGACGAGATGTTCGAGGCTCTTTTTGTTGCTGTCGCTCATGGTGGGTACTCCTGGGAGGCCGTGGGGTGGAAGAAATCGAAAGGGGGAAATGCAGATCGGCAGCGGGCGCTCAGGCCAGTCTGTCCTTGAGCCGGTAGTACATGCCCACCGCCGGCAGGAACCAGGGCGCACCGAAGTGGCCGGGGATGGCGGGCCATGCACGGTCCCGCCAGGGGTTGGCGTCGGCGTCGCCATTCATCACGGCGGCCATGCGCTCGCCCATGTGGACCGACATCTGCGTGCCGTGGCCGCTGTAGCCCATGGCGTAGTAGAGGCCGTTGCGCTCGCCGGCATGGGGCAGGCGGTCCTGCGTGATGTCGACGAGGCCACCCCAGCAGTAGTCCAGGCGCACCGCGCCCAACTGGGGAAAGGTCTCGGCCAGCCCCGCGCGCAGGATCTCGCCGCTCGCGGCATCCGACTGCGGGCTGGAGATCGCGAAGCGCGCGCGTCCGCCGAACACCAGCCGGTGATCGGCCGTGAGGCGGAAGTAGTGATGGATGTTCGCGACCGTCGTGTAGGTGCGCCGCGCCGCCAGCAGCGCGTGTGCGCGCTCGGCGCCCAGCGGCTCGGTCACCACGATGAAGCTGCCGATCGGCACGATGCGCCGGCGCAGCCAGCCGAAGCTGCCGTAGCCGCCATGGCGCGAGGCGCCGGTGGCCAGCAGCACCTGCTGCGCGGTGACGCTGCCGCGCGCCGTGTGCAGCCTGTGCGCATGGCCCTGGCCCAGGCGCTCGATGCGTTCGACGGCGGTGCTTGTATGAATCTGCGCGCCGTGGCGCTGCGCGGCCGTGGCCAGGCCGTGGGCGAAGCGGCCCATGTGCATCTGGCCGCTGCGCTTGTAGAGCAGGCCGCCGTGGAAGCGATCGCTCTGCACCTCGCCGCGCACCCGCGCCGCATCGAGGATTTCGACCTCGGTGTCCACGCCGTCGCCGACCAGCCGCTGCGCGCTGCGCTCGAGCGCGTCCATCTGGCTGGCGCGCGTGGCGAGCTTGAGCTTGCCGTGCCGCATGAAGTCGCAGTCGATCTCCTCGTCGCGCACCAGCCGCGCCACGGCGTCCACCGCGGCGTCGTAGGCGTGGTACCAGGCGCGGGCTTTTTCAACGCCGACCTTGGCCGCCACATCGGCATAGTCCACGGCCAGCCCGTTGTTGACGTGCCCGCCGTTGCGGCCCGACGCTTCCGCCGCCACGCGCGCGCCGGCCTCCAGCACCGCGACGCGGGCACCGCGCCGGGCGAATGCCAGCGCCGCCGAGAGGCCGGTGAAGCCACCGCCGACGATCGCGACGTCGACCTGCCCTGGCAGCGCGCACGCCGCGGGGACAAAGGCCGGCGCCGAATCGGTCCAGTAGGAGTCGAGCTTCATGGCGTGATGAGGCGTGCGGGCCGCGGAGCGATCAGAGACCGACGACGCCGGGAAGGCCGCCGATGTCCTGGATTTCCGTGTAGCGATAGGCCGGGTTGCCCGGGCCGTGGCCGCGGTTCACGAACACCTTGTTGACGATGCCCAGGTCGTCCGCCGACATCAGGTCGTAGCGCAGGCTGGACGACACGTGCAGCACGTCCTCCGGGTTGCAGCCCAGCGAGTCGAGCATGTACTCGAAGGCTTGCAGGCGCGGCTTGTAGGCCTGCGCCTGCTGCGCGGTGTAGACACGGTGGAAGGGCGCGCCGAGCATCGCGACGTTCTTCTGGATCTGGTCGTCGGACGCGTTCGACAGGATCACCAGCGGAATCTCCTTGGCGACCTTTGCCAGGCCGGCCGCCACGTCATCGTGCGGGCTCCAGGTGGGCACCGCGTCGTAGATCTTCTGCGCGTCCAGGTCGAAGTACTGGATCTTCCATTTCTTGCACAGGCGCCGCACCGCGTTCTTCAGCACCACCTCGTAGGGCTTCCAGTCGCCCAGCACCTCGTCGAAGCGATAGGCGGTGAAGTCGGCATGGAACTCTTCCATGCGCTCGGCCGGAATGCGGTCGGCGAAGAGGTCGGCGGCCATCTCCTTCATGCGGAACCGGGTGAGAGTGCCGTAGCAGTCGAAGGTCACGTATTTGGGACGGAAGGTCATGGTCTCGAATCCTTGATCAAAAAAGTTGGGACATGGATGGGAATTGCGACAAGCTCATTACGAAGTGATTGCAGCACGCAGTCGCGTGACGGATGTGTGGAAAAACGATGTCCGCCGCAACGAAGCTGCGGTTTGCGGGGGCGGCGACGGCATGCCGTGCGGTCTGCCCTCGATGCGTGCCGCCATGCACCTTGATGTGCCGCTGCACAGCCGGTCGGCACGCTTTTGAAGCGCTGCCTCGCGTCGGCTGGCTCGCATCCCAGGCCCTGCCGATGCCGTTGGCACTGCTGAAGCAGCCCACCGGGATGTGCGTGGACAGAGGCATTGCGTGGCATGGGTGTGGCATTGGCATGAGGAGCGGCGATACATAAGGGAATGGCGACCGATGCTAGGCAGGTTGCCGCAGCATTTGTGTGCGTATGCCGGGTGCGCCACCGCAGGCAATTGCAAAAGCGGGGCATGCGGCAGGCGAAGCTTGCGAGTTGCGGTGGATGCCCGTTTCGCTCTGGTGCACAGCTGCGTTGTCGTCCAAGATGGACGCGCAATCCACCGCAACAGAGAGAGTTTTCCGATGCCCGATCCGATTCCGAATGCACCCGCCATGGACGGCGTGGTGTTCAGACCGATGACGCCCGCCGACCTGCCGCATGTGCATGCACTGTCCGCCGAATTGCGCTGGCCGCATCGCCCGGCGGACTGGGCGCAGACGTTCGCGCATGCCGAGGGAATCGCAGCCGAGCGCGACGGCCAGATCGTCGCGACCGGCCAGCGCTGGCTCTGGGGGCCCGCCCACGCGACCATCGGATTGGTGATCGTCTCCCCCGCTTGCCAGGGCCGCCGCATCGGGCACCGGCTGATGACCGCGCTGCTCGACGGCCTGGAAGACCGCACCGTGCTGCTGCATGCGACGGCCGAAGGGCGCGGACTCTATGAGCGCCTGGGCTTCGTGCGCACCGGCGAGATGCGCCAGCACCAGGGCATTGCGTTGTCGCCGCCGCTGGTCGCGTTGCAGCCGGGCTGGCGCCTTCGGCCCGCGGGCCTGAACGAACTGCCTGCGCTGCAGGCACTCGACGCGGCATCGCGCGGCATGCCGCGCAATGCGCTGATCGCCGACCTGCTGCAAAGCGCCGATGCCTGCGTGGTGCTCGATCGCGAGAACGAGCCCGTCGGCTTCGCGATGCTGCGGCGCTTCGGGCGCGGCCATGTCATCGGTCCGGTGGTGGCCCCCGATGCGGACGGCGCGAAGGCATTGATCGCGCACCTTGCGGGCGTGAATGCCGGCCAGTTCACGCGCATCGACATCGACTTCGACAGCGGGCTGGCCGAATGGCTCGAAAGCATCGGCCTGCTGCGCGTGGATGCGCCCACGACGATGGTGCGCGGCGCGCCGCTCGCCGTGCCGCCGGCCGGGCCGACGCTGTTCGCGCTCGTCACGCAGGCCGTGGGCTGAAGGGGAAACCGATGGGCACCACGACCTTCCTCTACAAGTCCGACCCCGTGCGCGGTCGCCAGTGGGCCGAGGTGTTCGCCCGCCGCCGGCCCGATGTCGACTTTCGCATCTGGCCCGACGTCGGCGATCCGGCGCAGGTGCGCTTTCTTGCGGCCTGGGAGCCGCCGCCCGACATGGCGGAGCGCTTCCCGAACCTGCAGGTGCTGTTTTCCTCGGGCGCGGGCGTCGACCAGTTCGACTTCGCTGTGCTGCCGCCCGCGTTGCCGGTGGTGCGCATGGTCGAGCCCGGCATCGTGCGCGGCATGGTCGAGTACGTGACGCATGCGGTGCTCGGCCTGCATCGCAACATGCCGCAGTACCAGCGCCAGCAGGACGAAGGCGTGTGGAAGCCGCTGCCCGTGCTGCCCGCCGGCGAGCGGCGCATCGGCGTGCTCGGCCTGGGCTCGCTCGGGCAGGCCGCGCTGGCGCAGCTCGTCGCACTGGGCTTCGACTGCGCGGGATGGAGCCGCTCACGGCATGCGGTCGACGGCGTGCAATGCCATGCCGGTGCCGACGAGCTGCCGGCCTTTCTGGCGCGCACCGACATCCTCGTGTGCCTGCTGCCGCTGACCGACTCGACACGCGGTTTTCTCGATGCGCGGCTGTTCTCGCTGCTGCCCGCGGGCGCGGGCCTGGTGCACGTGGGGCGCGGTCCGCAACTGGTGGACGCGCACTTGCTCGCAGCCCTTGCCAGCGGGCAGATCGGCGATGCGGTGCTCGATGTGACCGACCCCGAGCCGCTGCCGCCGGAGCATGCCTTCTGGCGCCATCCGCGCATCCGGCTCACGCCGCACATTGCCAGCATGACGCAGCCGCTGAGCGCCGCAGAGGCGCTGCTCGACAACGTCGCGCGCTTCGAAGCCGGCGAGCCGATGGTCGGTTTGGTCGATCGCGCGCGCGGGTATTGAGTCGTCGATCGAAGCGCCCCATCGAAGCGCCCATCGAGACGCCGAAAAGACCGACCGCACGATCTGCTGCCGACGCCGCACACAACCGCAGCCTGCTTCGCGGAGCACCCCCAAAGCAGCACCACCTCGCGCGATGCGCGGCCTAAGCTGAGGGCATCGACAGCCTCCTTTGCTCTCGCCTTCACACACACCGCCATGACGCACCCCACCGCATTGCCTCACCACGCCGCGCTCGACGCGATCGACCGCGCCCACCTCATCCACCCCGTCTCGCCCTGGCGCGTGCACGAGCAGCGCGGCCCCACCGTGCTGGCCTCGGGCCGCGGCGCCTGGTTGACCGACGGCAACGGCCACGAGCTGCTCGACGCCTTCGCCGGCCTCTGGTGCGTGAACGTGGGCTACGGGCAAGAGAGCGTGGTGCAGGCCGCTGCCGAGCAGATGCGCCGGCTGCCGTATGCCACCGGCTACTTTCACTTCAGCAGCGAGCCGGCCATCCGTCTCGCCGAGAAGCTGGTGCAGATCACGCCCGCGTCGCTCACCCGCGTCTACCTGACGCTGGGCGGCTCCGAGGCGGTCGATGCGGCCGTGCGCTTCATCGTGCAGTACTACAACGCGACCGGCCGGCCTTCCAAGAAGCAGTTCATTTCGCTGGAGCGCGGCTACCACGGCTCGTCGTCCACCGGCGCGGGCCTCACCGCGCTGCCGGCCTTCCATCGCGGCTTCGACCTGCCGCTGCCCACGCAGCACTACATCGCGTCGCCCTACGCCTACCGCCGTGCCGATGGCGGCGACCCGCAAGCGCTGATCGCCGCGTCGGTCGCGGCCTTGCGCGCCAAGGTGGCCGAGCTGGGCGCGGACAACGTGGCGGCCTTCTTCTGCGAACCCATCCAGGGCTCGGGCGGTGTCATCGTGCCGCCCGTGGGCTGGCTGAAGGCCATGCGCGAGGCCGCGCGCGAGCTCGACATCCTCTTCGTCGTGGACGAAGTCATCACCGGCTTCGGCCGCACCGGCCCGATGTTCGCCTGCGAGGCCGAGGGCGTGGAGCCCGACCTCATGACCATGGCCAAGGGACTGACCGCCGGCTATGTGCCGATGGGCGCCACCATGATGTCCGAGAAGGTCTACGCCGGCATCGCCGACGGCGCGCCCGCCGGTGCGTCCATCGGCCATGGCGCGACCTATTCGGCACACCCGGTGGGCGCCGCGGTTGCGCTCGAGGTGCTGCGGCTCTACGAGGAAGGCGGCGTGCTCGCCAACGGCCAGCGCGGCGCCGCGCATTTCGCGGCCGGGCTCGATGCGCTGCGCACGCACCCGCTGGTGGGCGATGCGCGCCACCGCGGCCTGCTGGGCGCACTGGAGCTGGTGAGCGACAAGGCCAGCAAGCGCGGCTTCGATGCGGCGCTGGGGTTGTCCGACCGCATCTTTGCCGCCGGCTACCGCAACGGCCTGGTGTTCCGCTCCTTCGGCGACCACATCCTCGGCTTTGCGCCCGCGCTCACCTTCACCGAGGACGAGTTCGCGCAGCTCTTCGCCCGGCTGAAGAAGACGCTCGACGAAGTGCTCGAGGCACCCGACGTTCGCGCCGCGCTGGCGGCCTGAACAGGAAGGCGCGCAAAGCCGCCCGGATCACCGGCCGACAACGCAGAATCGGACCTTTCCTGTAATCGGGCTCCGCCATGTCAGAAGCTTTCAAGATCGACCGACTCGACCTGCGCATCCTGGCCCAGTTGCAGAAGAACGGGCGCATGACCAACGTCGACCTGGCGGACGCGGTCGGACTGTCGCCCAGCCCCTGCCTCATCCGCGTCAAGCGGCTGGAGCAGGCCGGCTACATCGCCGGCTACGGCGCGCACCTGCGGCTCGAGAAGCTCGGCGACACGCTCACGGTTTTCACCGAGGTCACGCTGCAGGACCATCACCGCGAAGACTTCGTGCGCTTCGAGGCCGCGATCCGCGAGGTCGACGAGGTGCTCGAATGCCACCTGGTCAGCGGCGGCTACGACTACCTGCTGCGCTTTCTCACCCGCGGCGTGAACCACTACCAGGAAGTGATCGAGGGCCTGCTCGAACGCAACATCGGCATCTCGAAGTACTTCAGCTACATCGTCATCAAGTCGCCGTTCATCAAGACGCACTGCCCGATCGAGCGGCTTTTTCCTCACGAGCACTGAACGCTGCCGGGCCAGACATCTGGCTGGAGGACCGGAACGCACGGCGATGAGCGGCGGCCGCGGCTTCATCTGATGTTCATCTGCCGGTCGACCTGGTGCCGTTAAAGTTCGCCATGTTCCGCCTCCGCCTGTCCCTCGCATTCGCCGTTCTCGTTGCACTGGTCTGCGTTCAAGCCGGCTTCGTCTATTGGGGATCGAACCGGGTCAACGACTACGCGCAGCACAGCCGCCTGGCCAGCGACATCCTTTCGGAACTGCTGGAACTGTCGGCCAGCAAGCAAAGGCTGCGCGTGTGGGCCTCCCAGCAACTGATGGACGCGAACGCCTCGCCGGAGGTGCGCGACAGCCAGTTGGCGCGCATGCAGGCCAGCACCGAAGCCCTGCGGCAACTCGCCCGGCGCGACCTGGCGCTCTGGGGCGAGATTTCGGCGCGCGAGGGCACGCCGATCCCGCCCGAGATCGATCAGCTCGCCGCGGTCAGCGACCTGCTCGACGACAACATCGCAGCGGTCAGGGCCCGGCTGGTGAAGCTCGCGCCGCTGGAGCGGGGCGCCGAGTTCGCCAGCGTCTGGCAGGAACTCAACGAAGTGTTCGACAAGGCGCGCGGCCGCGATCTTCGCGAACTGATCAACGGCGCCATCGAGCGGCAGCGCAACGTGGTGCCCGTGGCCCGCGCCGCCACGGAACGCGGGCTGGACCAGCTGCGCCAGCAGTCCATCGGCCTGGCAGTCATCACGCTCGCGGCAGCCATCGTGCTTGCGCTCTACCTCAAGCGCCGGCTGCAGCGTCCGCTGGATCGCCTGCTCGCGGGCACGCAGGCGCTGCGTGCCGGATCGCTCGACCACCGCATCGCCCTCGGCTCGCACGACGAGTTCGATCATGTCGCCGAGCACTTCAACTCGATGGCGGCCGAACTGCAGCGCCACCGGCAGGACGCCGACGCCGCGCGCCGACGCCTCGAAGAGGCCGTGCTGGAACGCACCAGCGAACTGAGCGCCGCGCACGAGACGCTGCAGCAAGTCGACCAGCGCCGCCGCCAACTGCTGGCCGACCTGAGCCATGAGCTTCGTACGCCCGCCACGGCGATTCGCGGCGAAGCCGAGATCGCCTTGCGCGGCGCGGAAAAGCCGCCGATGGAATACCGGGAGACGCTGACGCGCATCGTGGGCGGCGTGAAGCAACTGACCGGCGTGATCGACGACCTGCTGCTGGTCGCCCGGGCCGAGGCCGATCAGTTGGCGATGCGGTTCGGCGAAGTCGATCTGCCGGAGCTTCTTGGCGATGTCACCGACATGGCCAGCGCGCTGGGTGCACGCCATGAGGTTCGCGTGCTGCTCGAAGCCATCGATGTCGACACGCCCCCGGTCGTGCTGCAAGCCGATGCCGACCGCTTGCGGCAGGCCCTCGTGATCGTGCTCGACAACGCGGTGCGCTACTCGCGCCAGGACGGCACCGTGCGGGTGAGCTGGCAACTCGTTCGCGAAGACGAAGAGGAACGCAGCCGCGTGCGTGTGCGCGTGCGCGTGGTCGACGAGGGCATCGGCATCGATGCGGACGAGTTGCCGAAGGTGTTCGACCGGTTCGTGCGCGGCCGCCGGGCGCGCGTGCATCGCGCCGACGGAACCGGCATCGGTCTGTCCATTGCGCAGGCCATCGTCCATGCACACCACGGCAGCATCCGGCTCGAGAGCATTCCGCTCCAGGGCACGACCGTATGGGTCGAGCTGCCGTGCCATTTCTCCTTCCAGACACAACAAACATGAACATCCTGGTGGTCGAAGACGACGCGCGCGTCGCCGACTTTCTGCAGCGGGGCCTCGGTGCCGAGGGCTACCGCGTGCAGCTGGCCCGCACCGGACCCGAGGGCCTGGCTCTGGCGCGCGGCAGCGACCTGTCGCTGCTGCTGCTCGACCTGATGCTTCCCGGCCTGAGCGGCCTCGAGCTGTGCCAGACCTTGCGCGCCGAGGGCCACCATGTGCCCGTGCTGATGCTCACGGCGCTCAGCAATACGCAGGACAAGGTGAGCGGCTTGCGCCTGGGCGCGGACGACTATCTCACCAAGCCCTTTGCCTTCGAGGAGCTGCTCGCGCGCATCGAGGCGCTGCTGCGCCGCGGCCGCGAAATGCGGCCCCGCGCCACCACGCTGCAGGTGGCGGACCTTGTGCTCGACCGCGAGCGCATGTCGGTGACGCGGGCCGGCAAGCCCGTGGCGCTGACCGCCAAGGAGCTCGCGTTCCTCGAACTGCTGATGACCGCGCCCGGCCGGGTCTACAGCCGCGAACGCATCCTCTCCAACGTCTGGGGCACCAACGAAGATCCGCTGACCAACATCGTGGATGTCTATGTGCGGCGCCTGCGCGGCAAGATCGACGACGGCCATCCCGTGGCGTTGTTGCAGACGGTCCGCGGCCTGGGCTATCGGCTGGACCCCACCCCGGCCTGAACGAGGGCAGTTGGCGGCACAGGTGCATGCCTGCTCCCGCGCGACCCCCGCGCACTGGAAAAGTGTTTCCCGCGTCCAAGCTTGGCGCCGTTGGGGATAGACGATGCAATCGCTCGCATCGAACTACAACGGAGACAAGCATGCACCGCACCCCAGCCACTCGCCTGCGATCGGCCATGGCCGCCGCCCTGCTCGGCCTGATCGCCGTCACTTCTGCGCACGCACAGGACCGCTACCCCACCAAGGCCATCCGGCTGGTGGTGCCGTTCCCCGCCGGCACCGCGCCCGATGTGATGGCGCGCTATTGGGGCGACCGGGTGAGCAAGCAACTGCAGCAGCCGGTGATCGTGGAAAACCGGGCCGGCGCGTCGACCATCGTCGGCACGCAGGCCGCCGTCGCTTCGCCCGCGGACGGCTACACGCTGCTCTACACCGCGAGCGGCACGGTCACGATCAATCCCTTCGCGTACAGGAAGCTGCCCTACCAGCCGCAGGACCTGGTGCCGGTCACGCGCATGCTGTCCATCCCGCTCGTGGTTTCGGTGCCGACGGAGTCGCCCCACAAGACACTGGCCGACCTCATCAAGGCGGCCAAGGCGAAGCCCGGCCAGGTGAGCTACGCGTCCTACGGCATGGGCACCGTGCCCCACATGTCGATGGCCTATTTCGCCAACAGCGCGGGGCTGGCGCTCAACCACATTCCCTATCGCGACGGCGGCCTGACCGACCTGATCGGCGGCAGGGTGGACGTGGCGTTCTCGCCCATCGCGGACGTGCTGCCCTACATCAGGGCAGGCAAGGTCCGGCCCCTGGCCGTGTCCAGTGTCCGCAGGCTCGACTCGCTGGCCCAGGTGCCGACCGTGGCGGAGAGTTTTCCCGGCTTCGAAGGCGATTCATGGCACGGCGTCTTTGCGCTCAAGGGAACGCCGCAATCGGTCATCGACCAGCTGGGTGCGGTGTCGCGCCGCATCGCCGAGTCGGGCGAGTACCGCCAGTACCTGAGCGAATTCGGGCTGGTGCCGGTGGGCGGCTCGCCGGCGGATTTCTCGCAGGTCATCGAGGCCGAGTCGAAGCGCTGGGCCAAGGTGGTCAAGGACAACAGCATCTCGCTGGAGTAGACACGCCGGGCTGGTTCGCGGCGGCTGCGTCCGCGCATTCACGCGTTCACAATAGCGCCGCTATGACCGCCACGACGCCCGCCCCTGCTCCCATTTCCATTCCCACTCCCACGCCCCGCCCCATCCGCACCGCCGCCACGCTGGTCGTCCTGCGCGACGGCAGCGAAGGCCTCGAAGCCCTGATGCTGCGCCGGGCCGAGAAGGCCAATGACCAGAACAGCGGCGCCAGCGTTTTCCCGGGCGGCGTGCTCGATGCGCACGACCGCCACCTGCATGCGCTGTGCGCGGGCCTCGACGACACCGCAGCCAGCGCGCGCCTCGCGGTGCCCGAAGGCGGGCTCGACTTCTACGCGGCCGCGATCCGCGAGTGCTTCGAAGAGGCCGGCCTTCTCTTCGCGAACGATGCGGCAAACCAGCCGGTGCGGCTGGTCGACTTGCCCTCCGGCGAACTCGCCACGATGCGCGATGCCGCCGAGCAAGGCACCGATGCGCTGCTCGCCATGTGCAGGCAGCGCGGCTGGTGCCTCGCCGGCGACCGCGTCGTTTACTTCGGCCACTGGCTCACGCCACCCGGCATGCCGCGCCGCTTCGACACCCGCTTCTTCGTCGCGCTGATGCCGGCCGGGCAAGAGGTGCAGCCGGACGGCCGCGAGACCGTCGAACACATGTGGCTGCGCCCAGCCGACGCACTGGACCCGGCACGCGGCTTGAAGCTGATGAACGTGACGCGGCGCGTGCTGCAGCAGCTCGATGCGTTTCAGCGCGCCGATGAATTCATGGCGCATGCGCGGCAGCTGCGCGAGATTCCGCTGAACATGCCGAGGCTCGCGGACGGCCCCGAAGGCCGCCGGGCGGTGAACATCGAGGAGCCCGCGTATGACGAGATCGGCCGCCTCGATCCCGAGGGCCGCGGCGATGCGCGCTATGCGCTCGAAGCGGGCCTCGTCACCCGGCTGTCCGATAGGGTGATCCGCGTGGTGGGAAACGCCGGCGACAACAGCTATCTCGTCGGCGGATCGGAAGGCTGGGCATTGATCGGCCCCGCGATCCTGGACGACGCCCTTCGCGCCGTCGCGCCCGGTCCGGTGCGCTGGACCGTCACGGCACAAAGCGATTGGCCCGATGGCTCGCTGGACCTCGGCGGCGCCACACTTCAGATATTGAAGAGCGGCGACGTTGCGCCGTCGTTCCTGCTGGTCGAAGAGCGCATGCTTTTCACGGGCCCCGACGTGGTGACGACCGGGAAGAACGACGCCATCGAATGGATCGCCCCGTCACAAGGCTTCATCCACCGCCCGTCCTGAGCGTCGCGTGCGGATGCAGCGGATGCGCCAATGTGTCCGCGATGAGCCGCAGCGCCTGATCGCACTGCTCCCGCGACATCGGGCCGCCCAGGCAGATGCGCACCGCATCCGGCGGATCGCCATCGGTCGAGAACGCCGCGCTCGCCACCACGCCCACGTTCTGCGTGCGCAGGTAAGACGCGAACTCCACCGGGCTCCACCCCGGTGTGAGCGGCAGCCAGGCATGAAAGCCTTCGGGGTGCGCCTGCAGCCCGCTGTCGCCCAGATGGCGCATCGCGAGCAGTTGCCGCGCCACCGATTCGGCGCGCACTGCCTGCAGCATCGCCTCGGTCGTGCCGTCTTCCACCCACAGCGTCGTGAGCGCATTGGTGATCGGCGAGGCCATCACGGTGGTGGCGCGCATCGCGCCCGCGAGACGCTGCGACTGCACCACCGTCGGTGAGCACACGTAGGCGCTGCGCAGCCCCGCACCGAAGCATTTGGAGAACCCGCTCACGTAGTAGGTGAGCGCGGGCGCGAGCGTGGCGATGGTGGCGGGCGTCTGGCGCGGCAGCATGCCGTAGGCGTCGTCCTCGATGATCGGAATGGCGTAGCGCAGCGCCACGTCGGCAAGCGCTTCGCGCCGCGCGCGCGACACGGTGCCGGCGGTCGGATTCAGGAGCGTCGGGTTGCAGTACAGCGCCTTGGGCTTGAGCGTCTTGCAGGCGTGCTCGAAGGCATCGGCGATCGGGCCGTCGTCGTCCAGTTGCAGCGCGTGCAACTGCACTCCGAGCTGCGCCGCGATGGCCTTCACGCCCGGGTAGGTCAGCGACTCCACGCAGATCAGTTCGCCCGGCCGCGCGAGCTGCGAGAACAGCGCGGTGAGCACGCCGTGGATGCCGGGGCACACGAGGATGCGGTCCACGCTCGCATGCGGCACGAACGGGCGCAGCCATTGCATCGCCACTTCGCGATCGTGCGCGGTGCCGCCGAAATCCTGGTAGCGCAGCAGGTCGTGGAAGTCGATCTCGGCGAAGGCGCGGCTCGCGCTCTCGTGCAGCCGCGCCATCAGGTGTTCGTCGTCCGGCTCGGGCGGCATGTTCATCGTCATCTCGGCGCCGCTGCCGCCGCGCAGGCGCAGGCTCGGGCTGCCCGAGCGGATGAAGGTTCCGGTGCCCGCGCGCGAATCGATGAGCCCGCGCTTGCGCGCCTCGGCATAGCCGCGCGCCACCGTCGTGTAGTTCAGGTCGAGGTCGGCCGCGAGTTCGCGCAGCGTGGGCAGGCGATCGCGCACGCCCAGCCGGCCGGTCTTGATGTCGTCGGCGATCAGCTCGGCCAGCAGCAGGTAGGCGGGCCGCTCGCTGTTGCGCAGCTGCTTCTTCCAATGGGCGGTGATCGTGGTCATCGTGCGGAGTTGATTGCATCCATTGATTGCATCGGGCCACCGATCAACACGCATGAATCGCGCCCGCTCCAGAGGGGTCCGATGCTTCGATCAGGTGCGATCAACCCCCTTGATCGGGTGCATTGATCGCATGGCGAATGCGTCGTCGCGGTGCAGAACCCGGCTGCCGGCCGGCCACCTCATGCCTCTTTGCGGCCACTCCAAAAATTTTTATCCGCACGCGGCCCGCGCCACTGCGCATTGATCGCGCATTGATCGCACGCACCCGCCCGCGCGCTGGCACATCGCCTGCGAAGGAAAAGGCACGCAAGACCTGCGTGTCCAACCACCCAACCGGAGTCCCCCATGCCCAAAGTCACCCGCCCGCGCAACGAGAAAGGCGAGTTCCTCGTCGACTACGAAGAGAAGGTGTTCGAAGACGTCAAGGCCGACCCTGGCGAGAAGGCGCTCGTCACCTTCCACACCGTCGCCTTCGAAGGCTCCATCGGTTTCGTGAACCTGCTGCAGGCAACGCGCCTGCGCCGCAAGGGCTACGAGACCTCGGTGCTGCTCTACGGCCCCGGCGTCACGCTGGGCGTGCAGCGCGGCTTTCCGACGCTGGGCGACGAGGCCTTTCCGGGCCACCAGAACTTCAACAAGCAGATCAGCAAGTTCATGGAAGAAGGCGGCAAGGTGTATGCCTGCCGCTTCGCGCTGCAGGCGCTCTACGGCCACGGCGAAGGCGCGCTCATCGAGGGCATCACGCCGATCAACCCGCTCGACGTGCTCGACCTCGTGCTGCTGCACAAGAAGGCCGGCGCCGTCATCCTCGACACCTGGACCCTGTAAGGCAGGGCCCGGCGATGGCTTCCACACCCCGCATCGTGCGTGCCGCGGCGATCCAGATCGCGCCCGACTTCGAGCGCCCCGACGGCACGCTCGACCGGGTGTGCAGCGCCATCGACGAGGCCGCATCCAAGGGCGCGCAGCTCGCGGTCTTTCCCGAGACCTTCGTGCCCTACTACCCCTACTTCAGCTTCGTGCTGCCGCCGGTGCTGCAGGGCGCGCCGCACCTGCAACTGGTGGATCGCGCGGTGGTCGTGCCCGGCCCGGTCACGCAGGCCGTGGCCGAGCGGGCCCGCGCGCGCAACATGGTCGTGGTACTCGGCGTGAACGAACGCGACCACGGCAGCCTCTACAACACGCAACTCGTGTTCGATGCCGACGGCACGCTCGCGCTCAAGCGCCGGAAGATCACGCCGACCTATCACGAGCGCATGGTCTGGGGCATGGGCGACGGCGCGGGCCTGAAGGTGGTGGACACCGCCATCGGCCGCGTCGGCGCGCTTGCCTGCTGGGAGCACTACAACCCGCTCGCGCGCTATGCGCTGATGGCGCAGCATGAAGAGATCCACTGCGCGCAGTTCCCCGGCTCGCTGGTCGGGCCGATCTTCGCGGAGCAGATGGAAGTGACCATCCGCCATCACGCGCTCGAATCGGGCTGCTTCGTGGTCAACGCCACCGGCTGGCTCACCGACGAGCAGATCCGCTCGGTCACGCCCGACACGAATCTGCAGAAGGCGCTGCGCGGCGGCTGCCACACGGCCATCGTCTCGCCCGAGGGCAAGCACCTCGCGCCGCCGCTCACGGAGGGCGAAGGCATGGTGATCGCCGACATGGACATGGCACTCATCGCCAAGCGCAAGCGAATGATGGATTCGGTCGGCCACTACGCACGGCCCGAGCTGCTGTCGCTCGCCATCAACGACCGTCCGGCGCAGACCACGGTGCCGATGCATCTCACGCAACCCCAACCCCTTGCCTCACGGAGCCCCGACCATGACCACCACGACGACGCAGCAGCAACAGCAAGACAGCCGGCAGTTGATGACCGAGCTCCAGTCCTTCGGGTTGCGGCTGGTTGATCCTTCGGCCGGCGTTGCGAGCCGCCGCGGCGGCGCGGGCCCTTCGGACCACAAGGCGGTGACGGTGGACGGCCACACGATCATGGTGCCGGTCCACACCTCCACCGCCTGGCACTCGCCCTTTACCGCCGAAGCACCCGACGCGCAGGGCATGAGCCGCGTGATGCGCGGCGCCATTCCCATCGCCAGCATCAGCTTCCCGAAGCAGCCGCGCTTCTACGCGATGCAGACCTTCGACGGCGTGCCCTACTCGCACATCGCCACGCTGCACGGCAGCGATGTGCTCGCCACCACGGTGCTGCAGACCTGCATCCGCTACGAGAGCCGCAAGAAGAGCTGCAAGTTCTGCGCGATCGGCCAGTCGCTCGCGGCCGGCCGCACCATCGCCCGCAAGACGCCAGAGCAGCTCGCCGAAGTGGCGCGCGCGGCCGTGCTGCTCGATGGCGTCAAGCACATGGTGATGACCACCGGCACGCCCAACGCCACCGACCGCGGCGCGGCCGTCCTCTGCGAGAGCGCCTTCGCGATCAAGGCCGCAGTCGACATCCCGATCCAGGGCCAGTGCGAGCCGCCCGACGACGACCAGTGGTTCCATCGCATGAAGGCCGCCGGCATCGACACGCTCGGCATGCACCTGGAGGTGGTGACGCCCGAGGTGCGCGACCGGATCATGCCGGGCAAGGCGAGCGTGCCGGTCTCGCGCTACATGAGCGCGTTCGAGGCGGCGGTCGGCGTGTTCGGGCGCGGACAGGTCAGCACCTACATCCTGGCCGGGCTCGGCGATACGCGCGAAGCGATCCTCGACACCTGCGACCAATTGCTCGCGCGCGGCGTGTACCCCTTCGTCGTGCCCTTCGTGCCGATCAGCGGCACGCCGCTCGAAGACCATCCCGCGCCCTCGCCCGAGTTCATGAAGTCGCTGCTCGCGCCGCTGGGCGAACGCGTCGTGGCCGCGGGCCTGCGCTCGGCCGACATCAAGGCCGGCTGCGGCAAATGCGGCGCGTGCTCGTCGCTGTCGATCTACGAAAAAGAAAGCGAAATCTGACCATGCTGTGCATCGATGACATGAGCGAACTCGACCTGCACTACGCGCCCGTCGAATACCTCGTGCGCGAGGCCGCGCAGCAGTGGGAGCGCGACGAGGCGATGGCGCTGCGCCGCGCGGTGTTCTGCATCGAGCAGGGCATCTTCGCGCGCGATGACCGCGACGCGACGGACGACCACTCGCAACTGCTGGTCGCGATGTCGTGCAACGGCGGCATGCCCGAGCAGGTGGTGGGCACGGTGCGCATCCATCGCGGCGAGGCGGAGGGCGAATGGTGGGGTTCCCGCCTCGCGGTGCACCCTGCGTTTCGCAGCCAGGGGCATCTGGGCGTGACGCTGATCCGGCTGGCCGTCTCGCGCGCCAACGCGCTGGGCTGCGCCGCCTTCTTCGCGCAGGTGCAGATGCAGAACGTGCCGCTGTTCCGCAAGCTCGGCTGGCAGCAGCTGGAAGAAACCGCCGTGCACGGCCGCCCGCATGCGCGCATGCAAGCCGACCTCGGCTGGTATGCGCCTTGCCACGACCCGGTGAGCGGCTTCGTCACGCGCGCCAAGGTGCTGGCATGACGCGCATCGACGTCCACGAGATCGCAGAGTCCCTGCGCGCCACGCGCGGCTTCGCCCACAAGCGCGACATCAGCGACGTGGTCTCCGCACTCGGCCGGTCGCTGCCCGGCGGCCACGCCGCACTCGCGCAGGCCGTGCCCATCGGCGACGACTGCGCCGCCATCCCCGACGGCCATGGCGGCTATCTGCTGTTCGCCATCGAGGGACTGGTCGAAGACTTCATCGTGCGCATGCCCTGGTTCGCCGGCTACTGCGGCGTGATGGTCAACGTGAGCGACATCTACGCGATGGGCGGGCGTCCGACTGCGGTTGTCGATGCGCTCTGGAGCACCGGCATGAACCCGGCCGACGATGTGCTGCGCGGCCTCGCGGAGGCGGCCGTGCGCTATGGCGTGCCCATCGTCGGCGGACACAGCAACAACCGCAGCGAGCGTCCGCAGCTCGCGGTCGCGATCCTCGGCCATGCGCGCAAGCTGCTCACCAGCTTCGATGCGAAACCCGGCGACCTGCTGGTGATGGCGGCCGATCTTCGCGGTGCGTACGAGGAGCCCTTTCCGTACTGGAACGCATCGACCACCGCACCGGCCGCGCGGCTGCGTGCCGACCTCGAAGTGCTGCCCGTGCTGGCCGAGGATGGCCTCTGTTGCGCAGGGAAGGACATCAGCATGGCCGGCGCCGTCGGCACGGCCATGATGCTGCTGGAGTGCTCCGGTGTCGGCGCGCGCATCGACATCGATGCACTGCCGCGGCCGGGCGGTGCGCCGCTGATGCGCTGGCTCTCGGCCTTCCCGAGCTATGGCTTCATGCTCAGCGTGAAGCCGGCGCAGGTGGCGGAGGTGCTGAGCCGCTTCGCCGCGCGCGACATCGCCTGCGCGGTGGTCGGCGAGGTCGATTCAACGCGGCAGGTGCGGCTGCGAGCAAGCGGCGAAGAAGCCCTGCTCTGGGACTTCGGCAGCGACGCCTTCATCCGGCCACATCAGCAGCAGCAGGAGGCACTCGCATGCCCGTGATGCACTTCCACGTGCGCTGGCCCGACGCCAGCGAAACGCGCTGCTACTCGCCCTCGTCCGTGGTGCAGGAGTTCTTTGCGCCGGGCGAACGCTACGCCCTCGAAGAATTCCTGCAGCGCACGCGCCAGGCACTGGGCATGGCCTCCGAACGCGTGCGCGCCAGGTACGGCTTCGCGTGTTCGCAGGCCATGGACCAGCTCGCCGAGATCGAACGCATCGCCGCCTGCTTCACCGGCATCGCCGACGCCGAGGTCACCGTCGTCGCCGTCGACTGACGCTGTCGAACGAAGCCATCCACATCCAGAGAGAAAGAAAGAAGACCCCCATGTCCTATCCCTACGGCGGACGCAGCCACTACAGCGTCGTCATCGTCGGCGGCGGCCAGGCCGGCCTGTCGCTGAGCCATTGCCTGCAGCAGCGCGGCATCGATCACCTCGTGATCGAGAAGCGCAGCCTCGTGCACAGCTGGCGCACCCAGCGCTGGGATTCGTTCTGCCTCGTCACGCCCAACTGGCAGTGCCAGTTGCCGGGCTGGGGTTACCTCGGCAGCGATCCGCACGGCTTCATGGTCAAGGACCAGATCAACGACTGGCTCGCCGGCTTCGTCGCGCACGTGAAGGCGCCGGCCATCGAAGGTGTCACCGTGGAACGCGTCTCGCGCGTCCCCGGCACCGGTGAGAGAGACCGCTTCATGGTGCAGACCGACACCGGCCTCTACACCGCCGACCAGGTGGTCGTCGCCTCGGGCGGCTACCACCGCCCGATCGTGCCGCGCCTGGCCGAGAAGCTGCCGGCCACCGTCGCGCAGTACCACTCGGCGCAGTACCGCAACCCGGCGCAACTGCCCGAGGGCGCGGTGCTCGTGGTGGGCTGCGGCCAGTCGGGCGCGCAGATCGCCGAAGACCTGCACCTGGCCGGCCGCAAGGTCCACCTGGCCACCGGCAACGCGCCGCGCTGCGCGCGCTTCTACCGCGGCCGTGAAGTGGTCGACTGGCTCGCCGACATGAAGTACTACGACATGCCCGTCACCGAGCATCCGCTGCGCGAAGGCGTGCGCGACAACACCAACCACTACGTGACCGGCCGCGACGGCGGACGCGACATCGACCTGCGCCGCTTCGCGCGCGAAGGCATGGAACTCTATGGCCTCCTGAGCGGCTTCGACGGCGGCAGCTTCGAGCTGCAGCCCAACCTGCGCGAGAACCTCGACAGCGCCGACGCCACCTACAACCGCATCAACGCATCGATCGACAAGTTCATCGCCGCGCAAGGCCTCGAGGCGCCGCCGCCCTCGGTCTACACGCCCGTGTGGGAGCCGGCGGAAGAGCGCACGCGGCTCGACCTCGCGGCGGCGGGCATCACGAGCGTGGTCTGGTGCATCGGCTTCTCGCCCGACTTCGCCTGGGTGGACGCGCCGGTCTTCAACGGCCGAGGCGCACCGGTGCACCAGCGCGGCGTGACCAACGAGCCGGGCCTGTATTTCCTTGGCCTGCCGTGGCTGCACACCTGGGGATCGGGCCGCTTCTCGGGCGTGGCGCGCGACGCGGAGTTTCTCGCCGAGGCGATCGAAGAGAGAAAGACGGGGTTGCGCGGAAGCGAGATGGAGGCACCCTCGGCGCCCGCGCTGCGAGCAGCCTAGACGCGCAGCTCAGAGCAGTCGTTGACGGCGGTTCACCCAGAGCGTGCCCCGGTGCGCGGGGCACCGGGTGCTCCCCGCAGCGAAATCAAGGAGGAGGCCGCAGGCCGGGGGACATTCGCGGAGGGGAGTACCCGGTGGCCTGCGCACGCCGCCCCGAACAAACCGGAGTTCAGGCCTGCTGCGCCTCAGTCAAAGCCTGCGCAGCCACCACAGCTTCGGTCCGGTTGCGCACATTCAGCGCCCGGAAGATCGCGGCCAGATGAATCTTCACCGTGCCTTCGCTGATGCCCAGGCTGCGCCCGATCAGCTTGTTCGGCTTGCCCTGCGAGAGCAGTTGCAGCACCTCGACCTGCCGCTCGGTCAGCACGCTGCGCAGGTGCTCCAGCGTCTGGCCAGCGCCACCGCCGCCGCGCGTCAGCACCTCGGCACCACCGCCCTGCGGGGCCACGCCGGCCACGATGCCCGGCGGCAGCGCCGTGAGCATCATCGGCGGCACGTACACGCCGCCCGCCAGCACCAGGCGCACGGCCGAGAGCATGACTTCGGGTGAGTAGGCCTTGGGAATGAATCCGAGCACACCGCGTTCGAGCGCGCTGCGCATGATGGCCGGGTCTTCGTAGCCCGACAGCACGATCACCGGCACGGCCGGATGGCGGCGGCGGATTTCGTCGATGTGCGCCTGGCCGTCGGCGCCGGGCATGTTGAGATCGATCACGGCCAGGTCGAGGTCGTCGTTCGCGCCTGCAAGCAATTCGTCGACGCTCATCGCCAGGACGAATTCGATGCCGGGCTCGAGCTCCGACAACTTGGCTTTGACCGCCTCGATGACGAGCCGGTGGTCGTCGGCGATCAGGATTTTCATGGCTTGGTTCCGTTGTTCCAGCTGCGTGGAAGTCAGCGATTGCTGAAGATAACGGCGATTGCCCCGCGCAGCAAGGCCGCCCGGCCCCACCAACGGCATAGACCCCAAGCGGTATGGCGCCCGCCGGGACCCCTTTGGAGAATGAACTTCCACTCGAAGGAACCGGGGACATGGGCATGTGCCATCGATGCAGACGCCGGTGCAAGGCATCCTTCGCAATGCAGTATTGAGCGGGCACCTCCATGCCCCGGCTGCTCGACTGTTTCTCCCCCTTTCTCTCGTTCGGCCTCGCGCTGGACGCCTCCCTTGCGGCCGGCCGGCCCGCACTCTCGCATGACGCAGCGCAGCAACAGGCACGCCGCCTGCTCGACGCGACACGCGCCCGGGCCGAGGCATCCGGCACACCGGCGGCGCAGGTCGAATCCGCCGTGTTCGCGATGGTGGCGTGGATCGACGAGATCCTCGCGCGCCACCCCGGCGCGGAGGCCGGCGCCGCGCCGCTGCAGGTGCAGCTCTTCAACTCCAACAACGCGCACAGCGAGTTCTTCCATCACCTCTCCGCGCTGGCCGCGCAGGACGACGAGGTGCGCGAGGTCTACTGGCACGCGCTCGCGCACGGCTTCAAGGGCCAGTACTACTTCGAGGAGGGCGACCAGGGCGAGCTGGGCAAGCTCAAGGACCTGCACGGGCGCCAGTTGCGCCTGCGGCCGTTGCCGCTCGGCAGCCTCGCGCAGGACCGCATCACGCCCCAGCCCTATGGCGTGGCCGATCCGCGCGGCCCCAACGACACCCACCGGCGCGACCGCGCACTGCTGCGCGCGAGCGCCGCACTGGCCCTGCTGCTGCCCCTCGTGTACCTGCTGTGGCTCATGACCTCCGGGCCCACAACGACGCAGACCGCATTGACGCAGCGGATCGACGCGCACCTGCAGGGCTATGCCTGCGCCGACCTCTCGGCCTCGGTCGACAAGGACGGCCACACGCAGGTGAGCGGCTTCGTCTCGCTGCCAGACGACGTGCCGCGCGTGGCGCGCGAAGTGAGCACCATGGCGGGCGTGACCTCGCCGCGCTTCGAGGTGGGCCTGCGTGTCTGGCCGCACTGCGAGGTGTTCGCCATCCTGAAGCCCTACCAGGCGCGCAACAAGGAAAAGAGCCACGGCCTGAAACTGGAAGTGCCCACGGCCCACAACCAGCAACTGCGCGAAGGCGACAACGTGCGCGTGCAGGTGGTGGCGCCGCGGCACGACAGCTACATCTGGGTCGACTACTACACCGCCGACGGCTCGGTCATGCACCTCAATGCCGGGCAGGCGCCCACGACGCTGCACACCGGCGCCACGCTGGAGCTGGGCCGCGACATCCCCTCGAGCTGGCTCGTGAGCCCGCCGTTCGGCAGCGTCCTGATCACGGTGCTCTCGGCGCCGATGCCGTTCACCGAGACCTCGGACCGCCCGCCGTTCGAGCTGGCCTCGGCCTACCTGCTGCGGCTGCGCGAAGCGCTCGCGGCCAGCAAGAACAGCGAGCGCCTCATCGCCGATTTCGTGTTCCTCGAAACGGTCTCGCGATGACCGCGCTGCTCTCCTCGCCCACGCACTTCTTCTGGATGCTGCTCGCGCTGTGCCTGCTGGGCTTCGGGCTGCTGTGCGCGATGGTGCACGACGCAGGCCGCGGTGCGCGGCGGCGTGCCTTGCTGCGCCGCATCGAGACGCTCGATGCGCCCACGGACGAGGCGGCCGTCGGGGCGCTGCGGGAATCGATGGCAGAGGCGCGCCAGGCGCTGCGGCAGCAGGCGCCGCGGCCCACGCGGTCGTTGCACGACCCGGCTGCGCCGGTGCCGTGGTTCCTGTTCTTCGGCGATGCGGCGGCCGACCTGCCGGGGCTGCTGGCCACCGCGCAGGGCAAGCGCCTCGCGCGGCACTACAGCGACCCCGACAGCGCCCCCGACGACGATCCCTGCTGGCGCTGGTGGCTGACCGGTGCGCTGACCGCCATCGAGGTGCAACCCGCGGCGGTCGGCGAAGCCGCCGGCGCACCGCGCACGCGCGCCCTGTGGCTGCAGGCGCTGCTGGCGCTGGCCGAGCGGCGCGACCGCCTGCCGCTCAACGGCGTGGTCGCGTGCTTCTCCGCGAGCGAGCTGCTGCAGGCCGATGCCGACAGCCTGCGCCCCCTTGCCGCGAAGATGCGCAGGCTGATCGACGAGGCGGGCGACACCCTGCGCCTGCAGTTGCCCATGTACCTCGTCGTCACCGGCCTGGAGCATCTGACGGGCTACGCGACCCTGCGCGGCACGCTGCCGCCCGAGGTGCTGGCGCAGGCGCTGGGCCATCGCCTGCCGGACCCGTTCGCCGCGCCCATCGCACCGGCCGGCGACCGGCTCGATGCGCTGTTCGACCCGATCGCCGCGCAACTGCAGAGCCTTCGCATGGCGCTGCTGCGCGAGCAGCACGGGGCCGCGGCGCGGCTTTCGATTCATGGGTTCGTGGAAGCGGTGCAGGGATTGCAGCCCGCATTGCGCGAGCTGGCGGAGGTCTTGTTCGAGAGCCACGGCAAGGGCTCTCGTGCGCCACGCTGGCGCGGCCTCTACTTCACGGCCGCCGCATCGGATGCAACTGGCGGGGCCTTCGTGACCGATCTGTTCGAGCGGTTTCTGCCGGCCGATCAGCCCCTGGTGCGGCCGGGACGTCCGTCGTCGAACACAGCGACGGGTGCGCCATGAAGCAAGGTGCGCCGACCTTACTTGGCGTCGATACGGATCTGGCGCGCGCCGAAGTTGACGGTGAGCGTCTGCGGCTTGCCCGTGGTCACCGGCACCACTTCGCGCCAGCGCGCGCGGTCGAGGTCGCGGAAGGCCGCCATCACCGCGATGGACTTGGCATCAGCCGGCAGCGTGAGGTCGAGCTTCTTGGTTTCGCCGGGGCGCAGCAGCATTTCTTCGCGCTGCACGAGCTCGGCGCCGAGCGTGGCCTGGTCCTTCTCGAACAGCGAGAAGAAGTCGGCGCCCTCGAAGGGACCGGGCGACTTGAGCGCATACACGCGCACCGTGAGCGGCGATGCGCGGCCGCGCGCATCGGGGTTGGCATCGGCGCCGGCCACGAGCGTGATGCTCACCGGCGTGACCACCGGCTTGCTCGCGCAGCCAGCGAGACCGAGGCCCACGAGACCCGCAATTGCGAGCCCGAGACCCGCCACACGGCGCCGCGATGCCGCAGCGAAGAAGCCTTCATAGGACGAATGGTGTGTACCCAGCGTGCGCATGCTATTCCCTTCGTTGCATTGACCGGTCCTGACGCATCTTTGATTATCACCAGCGAACTCGAACAGGCAACATGCTGACTCACGAACTTGTCGAAGCACTGCTCACGCCCATTGGCGAGGCATCGCCATGCGGGGACGATCTGGAGTACGACGCGGACTTCACCGCGCTCACCACGTCCGCGCAGGGCAAGCCCGAACAACAGTTCGGCGACACCGTCATCCCGGCGGTGGAGCCGGAGTGGCGCCAGGTGGCCGAGCAGTCCGATGCGCTCCTGCGCCGCAGCAAGGACGTGCGCCCTGCGGTGCTGCTGCTGCGCGCATCGACGCGCCTGCAGGGCATCACCGGCTTCGTCGCCGGGCTCGAGCTGCTCACCGGCCTGCTCGACAAATTCTGGGAAGGCATACATCCAAAGCTCGATGCCGACGATGACAACGACCCGACCATGCGCCTGAACGCGCTGGCACCGCTGGGCGACGAGGCGATGGTGCTGAAGGACCTGTACGACGCGCAGGTGGGCGTGGCGCCCGGCGTGGGCGCGATCCGCGTGCGCGACATCGCGGTGGCCAACAACGCATTGAACGCGGTGGGCGGCGACGCCACCTATTCGCCGGCGCAGATCCAGGGCGGCCTCGAAGCGCTGCATGCCGAACGGCCCGAACTGATCCAGGCGGCCATCGGCGTGCCCGGCCTGGTCGAGAAGCTGCAGGCGCTCTTGGTCGAGCGCACCGGCCGTGCCGACGTGATCGACCTGGCGCCGCTGCGCAGCATCGGCCGCATGCTGCAGAAGGCCTGCAGCGCGGCCATCGGCGCACCCGATGAAGCCGTGGCCGAAGGCGCTGAAGGCGACGGCGCCCAAGCCGGCGGCGCACCACGTGCTGCCGCCGCGCGCGGCGAGATCCAGAGCCGCCAGGACGCACTGCAGACGCTGGACCGCGTGATCCGTTTTCTCGAACAGACCGAGCCCGGCAACCCCGCGCCGCTCCTGATCGACCGCGCCAAGAAGCTCATCGGCGTGAGCTTTCTCGAAATCATGGCCAACCTCGCGCCCGGCGCGCTGGACACGATCGAGAACGTGACCGGCAAGCGTTCGTCCGAGTAGCCGCCGCATCCTTCCTTTTCGTTTTTCTTTTTTCCTGTTGATCCAACCGCCCCATTTACCCCCGCAAGGAGCATCGCCATGGCCAAGAGCAGTCAGAAATTCATCGCCCGCAACCGGGCGCCACGCGTGCAGATCGAATACGACGTCGAACTCTACGGCGCCGAAAAGAAGATCCAGCTTCCCTTCGTGATGGGCGTGCTGGCCGACCTGTCGGGCAAGCCCACCGATCCGCTCGCGCCCGTGGCCGACCGCAAGTTCCTGGAGATCGACGTCGACAACTTCGACTCGCGCATGAAGGCCATGAAGCCGCGCGCCGCATTCGCGGTGGAGAACTCGCTCACTGGCGAAGGCGAACTCAAGGTGGAACTCACCTTCGAGAACATGGAAGACTTTTCGCCCGCGGCCGTCGCCAAGAAGGTCGGCGCGCTCAACAAGCTGCTCGAAGCACGCACGCAGCTGTCGAACCTGGTGACCTACATGGACGGCAAGAACGGCGCCGAGGAACTGCTGGCCAAGGTGCTGGAAGACCCGGCCCTCCTGCAGTCGCTGGCGGCTACCGCCAAGCCCGAGGACGGCAGCAAGCCGGCCGCCTGATACCCACACACAAACGCCCCAACGCCTGACCTACCGGTACACGAGGAGAAACCACCATGGCCGAAGCACTCGAGCAGAGCGCACTCAAGGACGTTGCCTATGCGGGCAGCGACTTTTCGTCGCTCCTTCAAAAGGAATTCAAGCCGCGCAGCGACGAAGCCAAGAGCGCCGTCGAAGCCGCCGTGCTCACGCTCGCGCAGCAGGCGCTGAGCAACAGCACCGTCATCGGCAAGGACGTGACCAAGTCGATCCAGGCCATGATCGCCGCGATCGACGCCAAGCTGACCGAGCAGGTCAACAAGATCATTCACCACCCCGACTACCAGAAGCTCGAGAGTGCGTGGCGCGGCCTGCACTACATGGTGAACAACACCGAGACCGACGAGCACCTGAAGATCCGGGTGATGGACATCTCGAAGACGGACCTCGCCAAGAGCCTGAAGAAGTTCAAGGGCGCGGCCTGGGACCAGAGCCCGATGTTCAAGAAGATCTACGAACAGGAATACGGCCAGTTCGGCGGCGAGCCCTTCGGCGCGCTGGTGGGCGACTACCACTTCGACCAGAGCCCGCCCGACATCGAGCTGCTCGGCGAAATGTCCAAGATCGCGGCGTCGGCGCATGCGCCCTTCATCACCGGCGCGAGCCCCAACCTGATGCAGATGGAGTCGTGGCAGGAGCTCGCGAACCCGCGCGACCTGACCAAGATTTTCCTCACGCCCGAGTACGCCGGCTGGCGCTCGCTGCGGGATTCAGACGACGCCAAGTACCTGGGCCTGTGCATGCCGCGCTTTCTTGCGCGCACGCCCTACGGCGCCAACACCAACCCGGTGGAGGAGTTCGACTTCGAGGAAGACACCGCCGGCGCCGACCACAGCAAGTACGCCTGGGCCAATGCCGCGTATGCGATGGCGACCAACATCAACCGCTCGTACAAGCTCTACGGCTGGGGATCGCGCATCCGCGGCATCGAGTCGGGCGGCGCGGTGGAAAACCTGCCGCTGCACACCTTCCCGAGCGACGACGGCGGCGTGGACCAGAAGTGCCCCACCGAAATCGCCATCAGCGACCGGCGCGAGGCCGAGCTCTCCAAGGCCGGCCTGCTCTCGCTGATTCACCGCAAGAACTCCGACTTCGCGGCCTTCATCGGCGCGCAGTCGCTGCACAAGCCGGCCGAGTACGACGACCCGGATGCCACGGCCAACGCCAACCTCGCAGCGCGCCTGCCCTACCTCTTTGCCTGCAACCGCTTTGCGCACTACCTGAAGTGCATCGTGCGCGACAAGGTCGGCAGCTTCAAGGAGCGCGACGACATGCAGCGCTGGCTCAACAAATGGATCATGAATTACGTGGACGGCGATCCGGTCAACTCGTCCGAGGAGACCAAGGCCCGCAAGCCCCTGGCCGCGGCCGAGGTGGTGGTGGAAGAGGTCGAGGGCAACCCCGGCTACTACACCTCCAAGTTCTTCCTGCGTCCGCACTACCAGCTCGAAGGCCTCACCGTGTCGCTGCGGCTGGTGTCCAAGCTGCCCTCGGCCAAGGGCGGCAAGTAACGAAGGCATATGCCTTCGGAGGGTCTTTGAAAAAACGGCCCTCCGCTCGTTCTCCTGATAGCTCCCGGGCACCAACGCTTAGGCACCGCACGGAAGCCCTTTTTCCCTGACTCACACACAACTGAAAGGTAAGCATCATGGCTGCAGACATGTTTTTGAAGCTCGAAGGCGTCGACGGCGAATCCAAGGACGATTCGCACAAGAAGGAAATCGACGTTCTCGCCTGGAGCTGGGGTGCCAGCCAGTCCGGCACCGGCCACGTGGGCGGCGGCTCGGGCGCCGGCAAGGTGAGCGTGCAGGACATCTCGATCACCAAGTACGTCGACTCTTCCTCGCACCTGCTGCTCCTGGATTGCTGCAATGGCCAGCACATCAAGAAGGGCACGCTGGTGGTGCGCAAGGCCGGCGCCACGCCGCTCGAATACGTCAAGCTCACGATGGAAGACATCCTGGTGAGCAGCATCCAGACCGGCGGCAGCGGCGGCGAAGACCGCCTGACCGAGACCCTGACGCTGAACTTCTCGAAGTTCAAGTACGAGTACACGCCCCAGAAGGCCGACGGTTCCGGCGACGGCACCAAGGAAACGGGCTGGGACATCGCGGCCAACAAGAAGGTCTGACACAGACCGCGGCGTAGAGCTTCCCCCGGCATCCGCGCCGGGTGCGAAGCCCGCCTCCAGGCACCGACGCCTGGCCAACGGGGAGGGCCGCGGCACACGCCACGGCACCCGACAACAAACAAACAACCCTCGACGGCATCGAGCCCATGCGCTCGGCACGGCGCCCGCGCGCCTGCCGCAGCGGCAGCGGCTGCCGCCGTCAGACCAGGAGACCGAGATGATCGGATTCGAACTCAAAGCCCGCGGCAGTTATGGCTTCAAGCAGTCGCGATCGGCGTGGACCGAAGGCAGCCTGATCGCGCTCAAGGCCGTCGCGCTCGCGGACAACTTCGCGAACAAGACCCAGCAGACCGCCCGGAACGGAACGCTCACGCAAATCGAGGAGCAGTTCAAGAAAATCGCCGATGCGCGGTTCGGCACGATCTGCTCCTACAGCCTGGACTTCACCCTCTTCCTCGAAGGCGACATCAAGCTCAAGTACTTCTTCGATTCCAGCAAGAATTCGAGCCAGATCCAGAGCGAGTTCCTCAATGCGCTGCGCGGGCAGACGGCCAAGCTGGGCGACCAGGTCGTGATCTACATGGCGCAGGTCATCGAGGATTTCGTGACCACGGTCTTCGACAAGACCGACGAGGAAGAGCTGATCCTGCACATCAACGTCGACCTCTGAAGTTGATGGCCGGCCCTGTCGGCCGGTTCCCGATTTCTAGCTTTCGTCTTGCCTGCCAGCCCCGGCACTCCCGGGCTGCGCGAGCTCCTCGACCGGCAGCAGGCGCGTCGCATCGTCCTCTTCCTCGGGAATCACCCAGAGCGTGAGCGCGGTGTAGTTGTCGTGGCCCGGCTTGGCGCGCGCCTTGATCTGCGTGTCGAGCTGTTCGGTCCACTGGCTGGGCGTGCGCGAGGCATGCAGCGTGTCGACCAGGCACTCGTCGCCCAGCGGCTCCCACACGCCGTCGCTGCACAACAGCAGCACATCGCCCGGCATCAGGCGCATGCGGTCGGACACCGCGATGTCGGGCGCCTCCTCGATCGAGCCCAGCGCCGAGAGCAGCATGTTGCGCTGCGGATGCAGGCGCGCGCCCTCCTCGTCGAGCATGCCGCCGGCGACCATCTGCTGCACCAGGCTGTGATCGGTGGTGCGCGCCACGATGGCCCCGCCGCGAAAAAGGTACGCGCGGCTGTCGCCGCTGTGCACCCAGGCGAGCGCCTGGTTCTCGAGATCGATCGCCGCGAAGACGACCGTGGAGCGCATGCCCGCGAGCTTGCCGCCCTCGGCCTGGCGCGCGACCACGTCGCGATTGGCCTGCTCGACCAGCGTGCGCAGCGTGATCTCGTCCAGCCCCGGCGCCGCCGAGAAGCCGCCCAGCACGCTGCTGCGCGCCGTGGCTGCCGCCACATCGCCACCGCCATGACCGCCCGCGCCGTCCGCCACCAGGCAGGCGACGTAGCGCTCGTCATGCCAGTGGCCGTGGACGTCCTCGTTGTAGGTGCGGCCGCCCTGTCGGGACAACGTGACGATTTCGATTTCCAAGCGGGGTGCCTCGCGATGGCTGGTGTTGTTGTGGTGATGGCTTCGACCGAGGTCGTCGTTCTGCTGCTTTTTGTTCTTCTAAGTCGTCACTGTCCGTCGGACTTCAGGCGCGCCATCTGCTCTTCGTAGGCTTCGAGAAACGCCTTGCCGAAGAGGTTGTGGAAATCGTCTTCCGCCTCGCTCGCGATGCCGCCGTAGAGCGCGACGAACTGGTCCCAGAGCTTGGCCTTGCGGTTGGCCGCGAAGATGGCGTCGAGCGCCGACTTCGCGCTGATCTTCTTCTCGAGCTCTTCGGGCTCGAAGCGCGTGATGACGTGCGCCAGCGCCGCGCGCATGCCCACCATCACGCCGAACTGGTGGGCGCGCAGGTCGTTGAATGCATCGCGCATCGCGGCCTCCGGCGGCATGAAGCCGCGCACGCCCGGCCCGAGCAGGTGCGCGAGTGCCACTTCCACCGTGGGCGAGAACTTCAACGGGTTGTTGGCCTGCGCCGCGATCATCGTGACCTCGGCGCGCACCTCGCGCTTGAACTCCTGGCGCGTGAGCAAGAGCTGCAGCGTGCCCTCGGTGGCGCTGCGCAGCATCGAGCCGATGCGCTCCATGAGGCCGGGCGTGAGCATCTCGGGCGGCTGGTGCGTGCTGGCGAGGCCGCGCAGAAAGGCGGCGAGCAGCTCGTCGTCGGAGGCCGTGCGCTCGGCGCGCGGCGCGGCCGGTGCGGAGGCGCGTTGAACCGGCGGCGGCGGTGGCGACGGCAGCGGAGGCAGCGGCTCCAATGGCCTGCTGCCCACCTCGGGGCCGCTGATGCGGATCGGCTGGCCCGTGATGTCGTCGAACTGCGGCAGCACTTCCGCAGGCGCTGCGGCCGCCGGCGCGGGCGCAGGTGGTGGCGGAGGTGGCGGAGGAGGTGGCGGCGGAGGCGGAGGCGGAGGCGTCACAGCCTTCGGCGGCGTGAAGCCGAACTGGTCGATCGGCAAGTGGTCGGAGCGCGGCGTCGGCGTGGACGGTGCCGCGCTCTGCAACGCGGCCAGCGGGTCCGCGGACGAGGCCGTGTTCGGCTGCAGCAGCGGATCGGCCAGCGGCGACAGCGCGAGCGGATCGCCGCCGATGCCACCGCCGCTGTTCATGCCACCGAAGAGCTCGTCGATACCCGATGCCTTGCCATGCGCGGGCGGCGCGCCGAGGTCCGAGAAATCGTCGAGCGCGCCAAGGCCCGCGGCCGGCGCGGAACTCGGCGTGGGCCCGAGCAGGTTGGCGAACGGATCTACCTGTGCGGCCTGCGCATTGCGGGAGCCGGTGGCCATCGGGTCGGGGAAGAGCAGCGAATCGGCGCTGGCGGGTGCGGCAGCCTTGGCTGCACTGGACGCGACCGGTGCGGGCGCCGGCGGCGAGCCGAGGCCCGCGAGCAGATCCGCGAAGGGATCGTCGCCCGTGCTCGCGGCAGCAGCGGCACCGGCCGGCGCGGACATGATGGTGTTGGGAATCGCCAGCGGCGGCGGCGCGGCGGCCGTCGCGCGCACGCTGAGCTCGAAGCTGCCGACGACCAGCCGCGTGCCGTCGGTGAGCGGCGCTTCCTTGCCCGAGCCCAGCGACACGCCGTTGCACTGCATCGGGTTGCTGCCCCGGTCGATCACGAAGTACTGGCCGTCGCGGCACAGCACCTGGGCATGCACGCGCGAGACCGTGCGGTCCGGATCGTCGAGCACCAGCGTGTTCGTGTCGGCCCGGCCGATGGTGCCCCCGTTGGGCCCGAAATCGGCGGCGATGGGCTGCCCCGCCGGAGCGCCTTGCCGGGTGATGACAGCGATATGGATCATGAATCGGCCCCCGAGGCTCTAGGCCCTTCTATGTCCGGACACAGCCCGGGCGCGCAGGGCGTGCGCGGGCGAAAAAACTCAGAAGGAGTATTCATTCCGGGGGGCGGGTTGGCAATCTCGCCTTAAGAGGTATGCCATTGCAGCCAGGCTGCGATGGCGGTGAAGATGAGGGCGATGAGGAGCCAGGTGCGGGTGGCGGCATCGACGCGCCGGGCGTTGCGCGACCAGCGCAGCGCCGCGGCGACGAGGAAGGCGAGCGCCAGTGCGGCAAGAACATGCTTCGCGGCCATACGCTTCACGCCCCCATGCCATCGAGCCATCGCTGTTGCCGCCAGGCCGGTGCCGCGGTGGGAAACAACGGGGTGCCGGGCTTCATCAGGCTCAGGTGCAGCGAAGCCGCCGCACGCTGGCGCTGGCTCCCTTCGCGCACCACGCGAAGGCAATGCCCTTCTCCCGGCGGTTCGCCCATGAAGAAGCGCCGGCCCGCGGGGAACCGATGGCCGTTGACCTGCCACCATGCCCCGATCTTCCCGGGGTCGGGCCAGGGTAGGCTGTCGTCCTCGTCCATCGCCACGTCGGGGTTGTCGGGATCGTCGTCAGGGCCGGTCACCAGGCCATCGGGCCCATCGCACTCGAGGTCCAGAAAGGCCAGGTCGAGCCCGGTGACGAGGCTGAAGGATTCGCCCGCAAGCCGGGCCAGTTTCGGGTCGTGCATCTGCTCGATGAGCCATGCGATGCCATGCGGATCGCCCAGCTCGCCAGCGCCGCGAACCAGTGTTCTGGCATGTGCGCGGTCTTTCGCAAACCCCGCCAGCATGGCCAGGCCACGCTCGAGGGGCGCGATCTTCAACACGATCGACAGCGCCTCCTGCGCGCGAAGTCCGCCTCCGGTCGCCATGGCTTCGAGCACGGCCATCGATGCGCCGCGGTCGCCTGTCAGCAAGGCGGCACGCGCGGCTTCGAAGGCACACGAAGCGTTCGCATCTCCCATCGCCGCGATACAGGCACTGCGCAGATCCATGCGACCGCGCCGGCCCACCATGCGCAGCGCGCGTTGCCTGAGGCCGGCATCGTCGTCGGTCAGCGCATCGGCGAGCGTGTCTCCCGGGTCCACGCCGTGCTGGTCGCAAGCGACCAGCCCCACTTCGCGCCACCAGGGATCGTGAGCATCGAGCAGCGGTTGCACCAGTCCTCGCAGCGCGGCCGCCTCGACCCAACCGAACGCCGACAGAAGTCCTGCCCGCCCGTCGGGCAGTGCGGCAGCCGCGGCCAGCAGCCTGGAGAGCCGTTCCGTGTCGCGGTCTTCGATGGCGCGCACCGTGACAGCGAAGAACTCGGCCACGCCCGGACGCTCCAGCACCTGCAGGCACAAGGCCGCGCCCAGCGCGCCCGCGACGCCGATGCCATCGAGGTGCGCCGCAATGCGTTCATCGAGGCGCGCGAGGCGAGGCAGCCTCACGTGCGCCGCGCGCACCAGCACCGAGCGCACGCGCCGCAGTTGAACGGCCTCCTCCACGTGCTGCTGCACCACCAGCGGCACCGGGGTCCGGCGTGGCCGCACGACGGCGGCTGGATGCTCGGCAACGGACATGACGCGGCGTTCGCGGCTAGACCATGACCTGCCACCGACCGGCGGCGATCAATCCCACGCTGCGTCCGGCCAGCGACCACACGCCGTCGGGACCGGAGCGCAGCACGACGAACTCGTTCTTCTGCCGCTTGGCAATTGCCAGCGGCTGGAGCGATGCACCGTCATACGTGTCGATGCCATCGACGTGTGCCAGATAGATCGCCTCACCCTCTGCGGCGATGCCCCAGTAGTCACGCTCCATGTCGTCCGTTGCCAGGGCCTGCCACTGGTCGGCGGCGCCGATCAGCAGCGTGTCGTTGTCGCCGCCGATGGCGAAGCGCCCGTCCGGCAGCCGGCACACCGTGTTCAGGCTCGAATTGCCCGGCAAGTCCAGCTTGTGCCAGGCACGGCCATCGAAACGCGCGCCGTAGCCGTCGGAAGTGACGACCATGAAATCGGAGGCGGAAGTGCCCGCAAGGTCTTCGATGGTCACGTCCTCGCCTTCGACCGTGAGTTGCGGCAGCGCCGCGAAGCGCCCGCCGGCGAACAGATAGGCCTGCCCCACCGAACCCGCGCAGACGACGTCCGCGCCAAGCAGCCGCAATCGCCGCAAGGGCCCGAGGTCCTCCACGGCGGGATTGGAAAATCGCTGCAGCGACTGCGCAAGCGCCGCATCGGTGGTGCCGCCGAGCCAGTCGAAGCTGATCAGCGTGCCGTTCTCGCCGAGTGCGTAGCCCGTGCCACCGGCACCCGCATCGATGGAGACGAGTTCATCCCCTCCGAAGGAAAACGCAGCGACGGCGGCATCGCGCACGACCAGCACGCGGTTGTCGGGGTTGTCGTAGTCATCGCCGACGGTGCAGCCCAGCAGCACCACGCCGAGCGCCGGGTTGGCGCCTTCCTGGATGTAGTCCTGGCGCTTGAGCACCTTGGGAAACGGGTTCATGAGCGGGTCCTTTCAGGCGTGCTGCCTGGATCGCGGCAGCGGGTCGTTGGTCTTCACCGTGAGCTTCATGCGGCTGTGTCCGAGGGCCAGTTGGCGTGCCATGCATTTCTCGTCGCAGCCCTTGGAATCCCCGGAATTGATCTTTCCCTGGGCCGACTTGGCCGCGGTCTTGATGCCTTCTTTCAGCGTGTATTTCTTGCCCTTGTTGGCCGGGTCCTTGAACCACTTGTTCTTCTCGACCGTGTAGTTGCAGCCGACCTTGCCGTGCTCGGTGTGCTTGGCATGCGAGGTGCCCTTCAGGCAAACGCACGGCGCCTTGTTCGACACGTAGTTGGTGGCCGGGTCCGGCTTGCCGCGCCCCGCGTGGGCCACGAACTCCTTCGAAGGCAGCGGGTGGTGCGGCGTCATCTGCTTGGAGGTGCTGGGCGCGTTGCAGCAGGTGTTCGGCGAGTACGGCGCCAGCATGCATTTGCGCGCCTTGCAGCAGTCGCGCCCGTAGTCGTTGGCACCCGAACAGTTGTCCTTGATGTCCTTGGCCATGGCCTTGCACGGATGGCCTTTCACATTCATCGCGATCGCGTCCTGGTAGGGCCACGGAACCGCCTCGTTGGCCGTGCTGCCGTGGTTGTGCGTGGTCAGGTCGAGATTGCGCACGACGTTTTCGCCCTCGACGTTCACATCCATCGACCAGGCATTGAAGTAGACCTTGCCGGTGATCTTGCTGTTGATGATGCCCTTCTTGGGCGCACAGCCCGCCTCGTCGCCGGTGCTCTTCTTGAAATAGCTCTTGTTCTTCAGCATCACCTCCTTGCCCGAGATCTTCACGCTGGTGGATCCGTTGGTGCAGTCCGATGCGAGCCCGGTGTTCGGGTAGGGAATGGGTACCCCCGGCGGCGTGGCGGGCGTCTGCGGCGGCGTGAAGCAGACATCGGGAAAGGCGCAGATCGACTTGCCCGCCGCCGCCTTGCACGACACCTCCATGTTGTTGGCATAGACCTCGTTGCTCAAGACATCTCCTCCACGGCCTGGGGGTCCGGGCGGCAGAGCACCGCAGCGAAGCGGTAAGACGCATCGTTCGAGCCGTGGACCAGCACCCGAGGCCCGCACGCGTAGCCCTTGCGCATTGCGGTCCATGCGGCGGCGATCGCGGCAACACCAGCCAGCGCCCCCGCCTCGCCGATGCCCTCCGCCGGATGCCACAGATCCAGCGTTCGCACATGCCCGCGCAGCGCGCGTGAGCGCGCCAGCGCCGCCTCCTTGAAGAAATACTGCTCGCCGGAGATATCGGCCACGATGAAATCGACGTCATCCGCCAGCAGCCCCGCCTCTCGCATCGCCTGCGCGATGGCGGCGGTGAGCCCGTCGCCGCGCAGCGGCGTACCGCTCAACACGGGCGCCGGCTCGATGCCGGCGCCGATGCCGGTGCAGCGCAGCGTGTCACCGGCATGCGCCGCGGCAATCAGCAACGCCCCGGCGCCTTCGCCGGGCATGAAGCCGTTGGAGTTGTCCTCACGCAGCACACGGTCGAGGTCCACATAGTGTTTCAGTGCGGGCCAGGAGAGCAGCCCGTCGGCCGCGACGATCAGCACCTGCCCGCACCCCTGCTCGGCGATCAACCGTCTCGCCCGCTCCAGCGCCGCCAGCGCCGCCACGCGTCCGAGCGGAAAGATGGCCGAGTGGTGTTCGTCCACGCGCACGCCAAGTCCCGACCGGATGCCATCGAACAGCGCGTCGTCAAGGTCTTCCAGTCGTCCGGGGCGCTGCTGCTCGGCCGTGCAAAGCAGAACCGGAAGTGCATCGCCCGCTGACGCGTCCCGCGCGCCCGCAAGGCACTCGTCGGCGGCCATCAAGGCCATCTGCACGAGCTTGGAAATACCGACCCAGGGCGCATCGAGCTCGACCTGGTGCGCATTGATCCACTGGCCGTCGCGCCCGCGGAACCGGGTGATCGACGGGTTGGTGACGCTCGCGCGCAGTGCAGCGCAGGTCGATTCTGCGTCCAGGCCGAGGCTGGTGACGAGACCTACGCCGGCCACAGCCACGCCGGTCATTCGAACGCCTCCAGGTCCGCATCGGCATCGGCCGGGGCGCTCACGACGCGGATCGGAAAAGTCATCTCGTCGCGCGCCTGCCACCAGTCCTCGCCCTTGCGGCCGACGAGCACCTGCGACACCTCGAACATGTTGTCGCGCAGCGGCCGCGCGACGCGCCACTGCATGGTGAAGCGCTCCTGGTCGGGCTCGAAGACGATGGTGTCGAGCCGGGCGACCAGGTCTTCGCGCCTTGCGTTGTTCTTCGGAAAGACATGGATGGGCGCTTCGAAAAAGGGCAGCGCGAAATGACGCAGCCCGTCGGGCGTGAGGTTCTCCAGACGCACTTCGAGCGCAGCTTCGGGAATCGGAATCTGCTGGTCGAGCGGCGCCGCCTGGTAGTAGCGTTCGTCGAAGTCCTCCGGTGGAAACGGAAACCCGTGGTCCAGCCATGCCTGGTCGTAGGTGCCGGCATGGCAGGCGCGCTGCGGCCAACCGCGACCGACCGGCCCGTAGGCCATCGGACGAAAGGCGCCGTCGGGGGCATCCACCAGGATGCCCGACTCCTCGGTGTTGGGCAGCGGGGTGCCGTCGACCCACGACGCCTTGAGCCGCTTGCGGTAGCCGCGACCCACGGGATTGGGCCCATAGGCGCTGTGCTCGGCGGGGTCTTCGGAGGATTCGTCGATCCCGCCGAACGCGCACCCGTAGCTCAGGCTCATCGTCTCGAACGGCAAGGGCAGGCTCGCGCGAACCGCACCGAGCCCGGCTTCCCAGACGCGATGGCCGACCACGTCGAAGCTCTTGTGCATCGGCCCGACATGCAGCCCGACGCGGGCGCGCGTGACCGGGCGGCCGTCGGGCGCGTGAGCGCTGCCGGCAAGCAGCACATCGCATTGGTGTTTGCGGGGCGCGAAGTCAGCCTCGTGCAATGGCGCGCTGAAGCCCGGCGCACCGTTGAATGTGTCCGCCATGAGCAGCGGCACCTGCTCGTCGTGCAGGCGCACCGCTTCCCCGGGCCTCGGCAGCACGAAAGTGCCCTTGATCACCACGACGAGCAACTCCCTGCCGCTGGGCTCCACGCCCATCGTGTAGCCGGTGACCATGCGGGTGGCGTTGATCAGTTCCATTGCCTCTCAGCCTCTCAGTTCAACTGGACCGATCCGCCCTTGATGCGATTGACCCCGCTCGAGATGCTCGCGACATACGCCCCCCGGATCAGTATCTTGCCGGCCTTGGTGAGCGTGATGCTCGCCCTGCCGCAGCGCATGACCAACTGCTCGCGGGCGCCGACGACCATGCGCCGCCCGTCCTGCGAGACCTCGACCTGCCCCGGCAGCTCCGCGAGCGGCCACCCCTGCGCCTCGCGGAGCACGCCCGTCACGATGGGCCGTGCCGCATCGCCCGCCTCGAAGGCCAGCGTCACTTGGTGACCGATGTGGGCACCGTGCAAATCCACCACCGTGCGTGCGCGCACGGCCGCACCGGACGGCCGGCCCGCGAAGAGCACCAGCGGCGTGCAGCCCTCGTCCGCAAGCGCCACCAGCTCTCCCAGCACCACGGCAGGCAAGCCGGGCAACGGCTCCAGCCGTGCAGCCAGCAACTCGTCGATCGACTCTCGTTTGCTCATCGTGTCCTCGCTTGTGGAAATCAGTTCTGCAAAATCTTCGACCCCTTCATCACGATGTCGCTGCTCGCCTTCGCGTTGATCTTTCCCGAGGCGTCGATCGTGATGTCCTTGCCCTTGATGACGATGGTCCCGTCCTTCTTCATCGTGATGCTCGCGCTGCCGGTCGTGATCGAAATCGAGTCGCCCGCGCTGATGACGAGGTTCTTGCCGACCGAGAGCGCATCGTCCTTCCCCACGCTGGTGGAGCGCCCCCCGCTCACGCTGCGCGACTCGTCGGCGCCCACGTTCGTCGAGAGCGCCGCCCCCACATCCACCGACCGGTTCGCCCCGATGCTGCTCGACTGGTTCGCGCCCACGTTGATCGTCTGGCTCGCCCCCACCGTCACCGCCTGCATCGCGCCCACGGTGATCTCCTGCGCCGCGCCCACGGTGATGGTTTCGTTGATGCCCACCGTGTGCGTGCGCTGCAGCGCCACCGTCGCCGTTTCACTCGCGCCCACGGTGATCGAGCGGTTCTGCCCGATGGAGATCGTCTCGTTCAGGTCCACCGTCTCCGTGCGGTTCATGTGGACGGTGATGGTCTCGTTCTTGTCCACCGTTTCCGTGCGCTGGCCGTGCACGGTGATGGTCTCGTTGTTGTCCACCGTCTCGGTGCGGTCGTGCTTGACGTGCGTGGTCTCGTCGTGGTCGATGGTCTTGGTGCGGTCGTGGCCCACCCAGTGGGTCTCGTCGTTCTCGACCTCGATGTCCTGGTTCTTCTCGGCGTGCAGGTACACCTGCTCGGAGCCCTTCTTGTCCTCGAAGCGGAACTCGTTGCAGTTCGAGGCGCTGCCCTTGGGCGTGGAGCGCGTGCGAAAGCCGCTCTGCGTGTGCGAGCCGAACGGGATCGGCTGGTCGTCGTTGTAGACGCGGCCCACGATGATCGGCCGGTCGGGGTCGCCGTTCAGGAAGTCGACGATCACCTCCTGCCCGATGCGCGGAATGAAGTAACCACCCCAGCCCTTGCCCGCCCACGGCTGCGACACGCGCACCCAGCAGGTCGATTTCTCGTCGCTCTTGTCGTAGCGGTCCCAGTGAAAGTGCACCTTCACGCGGCCGAAGTCGTCGGCATGGATCTCCTCTCCGGCCGGCCCCACCACGATGGCCGACTGCGGCCCCGGCATTACCACGCGGGGCGTGAGGCGCGGCGGGCGGAACGGCACGTCGATAGGCAGTGCGGTGATGAGAAAAGCGCTCGTTCCCTGCGGGTCGGTGCGCAGCGCGGGCGCACTGGCGATCAGCGCTTCGAGCGCGGGCCGCGCCTCGGCGTTCACCGCGTCGTCGTCGAGCGCTTCGCGCAGCGCCTGCTCGATAGGCATGCGCGGCGTGCTGTGGGGAATGCTCTCGTAGCCCGGATGGCTCGCCGCGAAGGTGCAGGCCGCGATGACGTAGTCGCCGTCGCGCGCGCCATCGGGGTCGCCCTCGAAGCTGAAGCTGCGCCCCGCGGTCACGTCGGGCCAGGTGGTGAGCGCCCAGTGACGCTGGCGGCGCGCGACGATCTCTTCGCCGCGCAGCTTGCCCTTGTCGTCCGCGTCGCCGCCCGAGAAGTAGCCACCCGCGAACTCGAAGGCCTCGAACTCGGCCAGCTCGTGCTTGTCGGGCGCGCCGCCCGCGGCCTCCAGCTTCTTCTTGATCGCCTTGAAGTTGCTGTCCTGCGATGCGTAGGTGCCGGTGTCGAACTGCCGCGCGCTCACCCAGCGCGAGATCTCGTTGTGGCGCGCCTGGGTGGTGTCGCTCGCCACGTGGCGCAGCGTGCCCTCGACGGGCAGCTTGTCGTGCGCGATGTCGCTCGCGTCCGACAGGTGCATGGTGCCGGGCGCGTCGTGCGCATCGAACCAGTAATAGATACCTTCGTCTTCCAACAGGCGCGATAGAAACTGGTAGTCGCTCTCCTGGTGCTGCACGCAATAGCGCCGCGGGTTGTGCGTACCGATCACGTTGCTGGTCTGCGTCTTCTTGAAGCGCTTGATGGGGCTGTCCTCGAACACCGCATCGAGCACCTCGAGCACCTTCTTGTCCTGCAGGATGCGCGAGTTGATGCGCTTGCAGAGCAACCAGAACCACGAGCGCAGCCCGATGCGGTATTCGAAGTTCCGCCCCACGTGGCCGGTGCGCTCGAAGCGCACCGCATGGCCCTGGCAGTGACGCTGGTGCACGCCGCCATCCTTGTCCTGGAACTCGATGACCACGTCGAACGCGCGGCCCAGGATGTCCTTGGCGTCGAGCGCGCGGTTCTTCGAGAGCACGGTGAGTTCGTAGGTGGACGGGCGCGCGAGCGCCTCGTGGCCGACGATGCGCCAGAACATCAGTTCGCCGTTGGCGGGCGAATCGCTTTCGATACGGAACTCGTGATCAGCCATGTGCTTCGGCTCGAGGCCCTCTCCCGTTCTCTTCGTTCACTGACTTCTTGCGGCAGGCGCCGGGCCTGCCGTCGTGGCAGCGCCTCAGGGCGCCAACAACAGCACCAGCGTCTGGCTAGGCACAGTGCGAACGCCAGGGCAATTGGTGCTGTTCTGCAGGCTGGTGCTGGTCAGGCGCGTTGCGGGCATGGCATTCAGCAACACGGTGAAGGCACCCGTCAGATGCCGGCTCGGCCCCATCACCGTTCCGGACGCCACGCCGAGAAGCACGCCCGCGTTGTCACCGTTGGTCATGGGAATGGTCGTGCCGAGGTTGTGAGCCGGCGTTCCCATGAAAAGGATCGTCGGACAGTTCGGAATGGCCATCGGGCCCATCGCGATGTTCGGATAGGGAACCGGAATCGGCGATGGTGCGGCAGGTGTGATGCAGACATCGGGGAAACCCATGTCCGTTCCCATCATCTGGCAGTTGGCGAACATGACGCTGTCTCAGCCGAAATGGATCTGCGCGCCGCGTGTCTTCACGAGCTTGGCGCCGTTGATCAGCGCGTGCTCGCCGCGCAGGTGCAGGAGTTGCTTCGCATCGCATTCGATGTGATCGGCATCCACGCGGTCCAGCCCCCTGGTCGTGCGCAGGTAGTTCTGGCTGAAGTGGTTGATGCGGTCCATCACCGTGCTGAGCATGCTGCCCACCAGCTTGACCGTGCCGGCGACGACACGCACGCGCTCGCCGACGAACTCCGTCGAGCCGAGCGACAGAGTCGCGGCCGCGGCGCGCACACCCAGGCGCTCCGACTTCAGGTGCAGGTCCTCGGCTTCCAGCGCGAGCTTGCCGCCCTCGACCACGAGCCTGGTGTCGCCGCTGCACAGGAGCACCCGCTCCCGCGCCCCGGCGCATCGCTCAAGGACCGACAGCACCCAGATGCCGTCACGCGCGGTGCCGAAGCACAGCACCGTGTCGCCCGCCGCGGGAACGAGCAGGCAGCTCGCGGCCGTGCGCACCTCCAGCGCCGTGCCGTCCTGGCGGACGCACACCCGGCCGTCGCTTCCCGCCTCGAGCAACGCGGTCCAGCACTTATCGGCCGATGCCGCGGCAGTTGCGGAACAGGCCGTCGGTGCGCGGCGCGACGCGGCGGCATTCCGGCGGACGGCAGGGTGGGCAGTGGTTTTCATGAGAGTCGTTCCATTGATAAAAGAGCGTCGCTTCGATGGCGTGTCATGCCGGCAGCGGGCGCCAGTCCTCGGCTTCCGCGAGCTGGGGGTCGGTTTCGATCGCGCGCGCGCGGTCGTCGATCTGCGCTTCTTCGGTCAATGCGCGGTGCAGGCATGCGCGCAGCAGGGTCGCACCACGCAGGTCGCTCTGGTGCAGGCGCGCATGGCGCAGGTCGGCATAGGTGAGATCCGCGCCATTGAAGCGCGCGCGCTCGAGCACGGCGCCGGCGAAATGGGTCTGGTACAGGTTGGCGCCGCTGAAGTTCGCCTCCGGCAACTTCGCGCCGGTAAACAGCGCCTGCGCCAGCCGGGCGCCGGAAAAATCCACGCCCTTGCCTTGAACCTCGCAAAACAATGCGAGCGGCGCGTCGATGCGGTCGAAGCGGGCTTCGTCGAGGGTGGCCCCCTGAAAGTTGCACTGGCGCAGCGGCGCACCGCTGAAAACCGCGGCTCGCAGGTCGGCCCCGGCGAACTGGCAGCTCTCGAGCGCCACGCCGTCGAAGGACACGCCAGCCAGCCGCGTGGTGGAGAACGCGACGCGCAGCATGCTCGCCTCCCGCCAGGCGACATGTCGCAGATCGCAACCGGCCACCGTCGCATGCACCCAGCGCGTCGATTCAGCGCCCACATCGACCAGGCTGCTCTCGGTCAGCACGCTGGCGTCGAGCAGCGCGCCTCGCAGCATCGAGTGATCGAGACGGGTCTTGGTGCACACCAGCATGCTCAGGTCGGCATCCGACAGGTTTGCATGCGGCGCCTCGCATTCGCAGAGCACGGCCGCATGCAGGGCCGCCTCGCGCAGATCGACGTGGTCCATCAGGCACTGGTTGAACACAGCGCGCTGAAGCTGCGCCCCGCCCATCAGCGCACCGCGCAGGTCGCACTGGTTGAAAACGGCCTCGCGCAGATCGGCGTTGCGCAGATCGGCCTTGGCGAAGTTCACCCGGTCGAACAGCCCACCGGCCAGCCGGGCTCGCGCAAAGTGGCCGCCCGAGAGGTCCAGATCGGGCACCGACTCGCCGAGCAGCACTGCCAAGGCCAGTGTCGTTGCGTTCATCATGTCGCCCTCACGCCCCCATGGCCTGCTGTCCGGGCGTCAGCCGCGGCCAGGTGCGGGTGCGCTTGAGTAACGCGCCTTCGAGGCGCACGTCGCCGTCGAGCCGCGCGCGCGACAGGTCGGCCGCGAACAGGTTGCTGTTGCGCAAGTCGCAGCCGCGCAAGTCTGCGTGCTGCAGGATCGCGTCGGTGAAATTGACGCCGGCCAGCTTCGCGCGCTGCAGGCCGGTGCGGCGCAGCAAGGCGCCCTTGGCCGAGGCCAGCCGCCAGTCGCTGTCGGTCAGGTTCGCCTCGCACAGGTTGGCGCCATCCAGCACGCTGCCGACCATGCGTGCGCGCGACATGTCCGCGGCGCCGAAGTTGGCACCCTGCATCTGCGCTTTGGAGAAATCCGCTTCGCTCAAGTCGCACTTCTGTGCGAACACCATGCCCGGACCGCGCGCTCCGCCGAACTTCGCACCGGCCAACTTGCAGGTGAGCATGTTGGCGCCAGCGAGGTCGGCATCGCGCAAATCGACGCCCGTGAGATCGCACTCGACGAACTGGCAGCCCGCGAGTTCAGCTTCGGCGAGTGCAAGACCCGGCAACGACAGCCGGTAGAAAAGCTGCTCCGGCGCATGCAGCCCGTGGGCATCGGCCCCGGCCCAGCGCGTGCCGATCAGCATCGCACCCTTGAGCCGCGCGCGCCTGAGTGCCAGGCCGCCCAGGTCCGCATGACTCAACTGCGCCTCGCTGAAATCGGCATCGTCGAATACGGCGCCCTTCCAGTGCGTGCGGCCGAGGTTCGCTCCCTTGAGCACGGCCCGGACACCGATTGCACCGTCCAGATTCGCATGCGCCATCACGGCCGCCGTGAAGTTCGCCTCCGAGACATTGGCCTGCCTGAAGTCCACGCTCTCGAGCCAAGCGCCTGCGAAATTGACGCCGCGCAGATCGAGGCTCGAAAAGTCGGCTCCCGTGAAATCCATCCCGCCGAAGAAGCGCAGCCCCCCGGCCAACGCCTCCTTCATGCCTTTTCGCAAGGTCTCGGCCTGTGCCGCCTGCATGGCAGGCGCTGGCGGTTGCTCGTGTGCGCCCTGCAGGTAGCCCAGCCGCTCCATCGCTTCCTGTTGCAGCAACTTGCCGTGTACGGCCGACAGATCGAACGCGCCGGTGGCGCCGGCATTCGCAGCTTTCAGACGCTCCAGTGCCGCATCGGCATTGAAGAGCGGCGGGCCGCGGTGTTGCACCGGCTCCATTGCCTTGTGCTCCTTGCGCATTGCCACCGCTTTCTCGAGCGCATCCAGTGCGTCGTCGATGGCCGACAACTGCTGTTGCTCGGCCTCGCGGATCTTCTCCTTCAGATGGGCTACGCGCTGCGCCGGTGCGGATGGCTTTTCGCGAGGCGGCATGACGACACCCATCGCATCCGGGTCGCGGCCGCTGCCGCGCAGTTCCTCGCGCGCCAATGCCACGTCGATCTCGGCCCGCCGGTACTGCGCCTCGGCCTGCAGGCCCTGGCTCGCGAAGGCTTCGGCGGCGCGCTCGGCTTCGGGGTCAGCCACATCGATGCCCGCAGGCAGCAGGTCGCTGTCGTCCAGGCATTCGACGCCGCCCCAGCGCGGATCGGCCCGCCGTGCAAGCGCATCGAGGTAGTGGGCATCGGGCCGAGGCTGATCGATACGTTCCACCGCGCCGAGCAGCCCATATATGTCGGACCCGTCGTCGGTGCCCACTTCGGCCAATCCCTGGAACAGCAGCAGCGCACGCTCCGCGTGCGGAAAGAACCAGACCGTCGTCAGGCGCAACGGCACCTCGCGCAGGCGCGGCTCAAGGGCATTCGCGGCACGGTAGTCGGCGAACACGCGCGCCCGCAAACCGGGTAGACGGCCCTCGATCGACGGCTTCGCCGGATGCATGTGATCGAGCTGGAAGGACTCATCGCCACGCAGGGGCGCGTCGAACCATTGGTCCTCCGGTGCGAGATTGAAATAGCGCCAGTCCAGATCGGGCGCGAAGCCCGGCGCGTGCTCCTTGAGATAGCTCGCGTCGTAAGTGCCGCGAAAACGTGCCCGCTCCGGGTGCATCGGTCCGCGCAGGCCGAAGCCGGCAGGCGCCACGCTCTGGGCCGGATCGCGCAGGGGCTGGTCGGGTCGCTCGATGTTGGGCAGCCGATGCACGCCGCCCTCGGCCGCCGCGCCAAGGCCGTCGGGATTGGCCGGCACTGCGGCACCACCGTAGGCATGCGCCCAATCGATCGGCATCGCGTCGAAATCAAGCGGAGCGCTTGCCTTCGCGCCGTCCCAGCGGCGGTCGCCGAAGACCAGCAAGGTCTTGCTGCGGCTGCCCAGGCGCGCGCGCACGGCGCAGGCGTTGGGTCGGTCGGGCGGAGGAAAGGCCTTGCCATGCACCAGGAATTCGGGCGTGAGCTTGGCCACGCCTTCGTCGACCAGGGGCACCGGCATTTCGCGTCCGATGAAGTTCCAGGCCGACTGCTCGCCCCACAGCGTACCGCCCTGGGCTTGCGTGAAGGGAACGTGCAGCATGGCCGTCACGCAGAGACCGAACCGCTTGCGGTACTCGATGGGACGCGTGCTCAGGCAGACAGCCTGGGGTTTGACGACTTGCATTAGGGCCTCTTGCGCTAGCTTGCGGACTCAACCGTTGGGATTGCCGGTCGCCTCATCGCGGCTGAGCAATCCGCTGGCGCCTCGCTCGCTGCCGACGGCATTGACGCCGGGGATCATGCCCAGCAGCGCGATCACCGCACCAGCCCCACCGACCGTTCCGATCGTCAGCAGCCCGTCATTGACGTTGGTGCCCACCAGGTTGCGCATGCGCTCCAGCCTTCCGCGCATTCCGGGAATCTTGTCGATGTCACTGCTCGACAGCACCTCGTTCAGCAGCTTCCTCGCGTCTCTGTATTGCTCAGCAAACGACACACCGCCGCTGAACATGGAAACGAGGCCGTACCCGAGTCCGGCCACCGCGCCCACCGTGCCGGCGGTCGCCATCGCGCCCGTTGCGGCCGTTCCCGCGCCGGCACCGGCACCAGGCATGATCGAATGCAACGGCGCCTGCCGCACCGACGTGCCGTCGCGCTCGATCTTGAGGCCGGCCACCGATTCCATGCTGACGGCCAGCGTGTTGTCGATCTTCAGGCCCAGGAAGTTCGACATCGCGATGCCCAGCGCGTTGTCCATGCTCAGTCCCATGAAGGTCGAGCGGGTGACGCCGAGATTGAAGTCGGTGTTGTTGCCGACGTAGCCACTCGTGTTGGGACCGAGCACCGTGGTGTTGGAGCCCACCGACACGGTATTGATGTTGCCGATGGCCACCATGTTGAGTTCGGTGTTGCTCACCAGCGTGTACTTCTGGAACGCCGCGGCATACGGCGCGGCGTTGGCATCGATCTTCATCGAGTTGCCACCGGTCACCTTGAACTCCATGTGACCCGCCTCGAACAGCATCGTCGGCGCCTTGTACTTCACTCCGCCCTGAACCGTGATGGTCTGGGTGCCGGTGACCGAACGGGTCTCGTTGCCGCCGGTGGAATCGGTGCGGTTGCCGTCGGCATGGATCTTGTGATGGCCCTTCACCAGCAGCGCGTGGTCGGCGTCGACCTTGGTGGTCTGGAAGCCAACCACATGGTTGTCCTGGTTCTTGCCGACGGTGAGTTTCTGGAACTGCTGGATTTCGGTGGTGTCGTTGTTCTCCACCGTCAGCTTGCGGTCCCGCACCACGGTGGTGGTCTGGTCGCGTTTCACGACCACCGACTGGTCGCGGTCCACCTTCGTCGAATCGTCCCGCTCCACGCTGCGGCTCATGTCCAGCTCGGCATGGATGTTGATGTTCTCCTCGCCCTTCTTGTCCTCGAACATGATCTCGTTGTAGTTCGCGGGACCGCCGCCGGGCGTGGAGCGGGTCTTGAAGCCGCTCTGCGTGGGCGACTTGTACGGAATGGGCTGGTCGTCGTTGTAGACGCGGCCGACGATCACCGGCCGGTCCGGATCGCCATTCAAAAAGTCGACGATCACCTCCTGGCCGATGCGCGGAATGAAATACCCGCCCCAGCCCTTGCCGCCCCACGGCTGCGACACGCGCACCCAGCAGGTCGACTTCTCGTTGCTCTCGTCGTAGCGGTCCCAGTGGAAGTGCACCTTCACGCGGCCGTGGTCGTCCACGTGCAGCTCGTCGCCAGCGGGGCCGACCACGATGGCCGTCTGCGGCCCGGGCATGGTCACGCGCGGCGTGAGGCGCGGCGGCCGGTAGGCGCGCTCCAGCGGGATCGCGGTGATCAAGAATGCGCTGGTGCCCGGCTGCGAGGTGTTGAGCATCGGCGTGCCGGCGATCAGGTCTTGCAGCACTTCGAGCGTGTCGGCGTTCACCGCGTCGTCGCGCAGCACATCGGCCAGTGCCGTGTGCACCTGCTGGGGCACTGCCGCGCTCGCGCTCACGCTTTCGTAGCCGGGGTGGCTCGCCATGAAGGTGCAGGCCGCGATCACGTAGTCGCCGTTGCGCGTGCCGTCGGGATCGCCTTCGAACTTGAAGCTGCGCCCGGCCGTCACGTCGGGCCAGGTGGTCAGTGCCCAGTGGCGGTCGCGGCGCGCGTTGAGTTCGTCGCCGCGCAGCTTGGTGCGGTTCTCGGCCTCGTCGCCCTTGAAGTACCCGCCCGGAAATTCGAACTCCTCGAAGTCGGCCAGCTCATGGTCGTCCTTCACGTCGATGGTGGCGCCCAGCTTCTTCTTGATCGCCTTGAAGTCGCTGTCGCGCGAGGCCTGCTTGCCGGTGTCGAACTGGCGCGAGCTGATCCAGCGCGAGATCTCGTTGTGCCGCGCCTCGCTCGCATCGCTGGGCATGTAGCGCAGCGTGCCGTCCACCGGCAGCTTCTCGTGCGCAAGGTCGCTCGCGTCCGACAGGTGCATGGTGCCGGGCGCATCGTGCGCATCGAACCAGTAGTAGATGCCCTCGTCCTCCAGCAGGCGCGAGAGGAACTGGTAGTCGTTCTCCTGGTGCTGCACGCAGTAGCGCCGGGGCGTGTGGGTGCCGATGACGTTGCCGGCCTTGGTCTTCTTGAAGCGCTTGATCGGGCTGTCTTCGAACACCGCGTCGAGCACCTCCAGGATTTTCTTGTCCTGCAGGATGCGCGAGTTGGTGCGCTTGGTGAGCAGCCAGAACCACGAGCGCAGCGTGATGCGGTATTCGAAATGCCGCCCCACATGCCCCGCGCGCACGAAGCGCACCGCATGGCCCTGGCAGTGGCGCTCGTGCTTGCCGCCATCCTTGTCCTGGAACTCGATGACCACGTCGAACGCACGGCCCAGGATGTCCTTGGCATCGAGCGCCTTGTTCTTCGAGAGCACCGTGAGCTCGTACGCCGAGGGCCGCGCGAGCGCCTCGTGACCCACGATGCGCCAGAACATCAAATCGTCCTTGGCGGGTGAATCGGTCTCGATGCGGAACTCGTGGTCGGCCATTTTTTACTCTTGAAGGATGAAGGCGGCTCGGTCTCTTGAAGATGGAGCAGCTCAGTCGAACGCGTAGGTGAAGTCGGCATCCTTCACGTCCAGCGCGACGCGGCGGATCTCTCCACCGGATGCCAGGCGTTGCAGGTACTCGACCGAAATGGTGGGCAGCACCGTGTTGGTCAGGATCGCGTCGATCACGCGGCCGCCCGACTCCGGGTCCTGGCAGCGCGCGACCACCTGCTCGATCACCGCCTCGGTGTATTCGAAGGGCACGCCGTGGTTGGTCTCCACGCGCTTCTTGATGCGGCCCAGCTGCAGCCGCACGATCTTCTTCATCATGTCCGGCGACAGCGGGTAGTAGGGAATGGTGACGATGCGGCCCAGCAGCGCGGGCGGGAACACCTTCATGAGCGGCGCCTTCAGCGCATCGGCCAGCGCGTTCGAATCGGGCAGCAACTCGGGGTCGCGGCACATGCTCATCACGAGCTCGCTGCCGGCGTTGGTGGTGAGCAGGATGATCGTGTTCTTGAAATCGATCATCCGGCCCTCGCCGTCTTCCATCCAGCCCTTGTCGAAGACCTGGAAGAAGATCTCGTGCACGTCGGGATGGGCCTTTTCCACTTCGTCGAGCAGCACCACGCTGTAGGGACGGCGGCGCACCGCCTCGGTCAGGATGCCGCCCTCGCCATAACCGACGTAGCCGGGCGGCGCGCCCTTGAGCGTGGAGACGGTGTGCGCCTCCTGGAACTCGCTCATGTTGATCGTGATGATGTTCTGCTCGCCGCCATAGAGCGCCTCGGCCAGCGCAAGCGCGGTCTCGGTCTTGCCCACGCCCGAGGTGCCGCACAGCATGAACACGCCGATGGGTTTCTGCGGGTTGTCCAGCCGCGCACGCGAGGTCTGGATGCGGCGCGCGATCATCTCCAGGCCGTGCTTCTGGCCGATGACGCGCTGGTTCAGCGTGTCGGCGAGCTTGAGCACCGCTTCGACTTCGTTCTTGACCATGCGGCCGACCGGAATGCCGGTCCAGTCCGCGACCACCGAGGCCACGGCCTGTTCGTCGACCGAAGGCAGGATGAGCGGCGATTCGCCCTGCACCGAATGAATCCTGGCCTGCAGTTCGTGCAGCTCGGCGAGCAGCGCGGCACGGTCGTGCGCGGGGGCAGCGTCCGATCCGCTCGATGCATCTCCATCCGTTCGGGCTGAGCTTGTCGAAGCCGCGCCTGGCACTTCGACAGGCTCAGTGCGAACGGGGGTGGCTGTGGCACCAGCCTCCTTGTCCACCGGCTTGTTGCCCGCGCGCAATTTGCTGCGCAGCTCCAGCAACCGGTCGACCAGCCCCTTCTCTTCCTGCCAACGCGCATTCAACGCTTCGAGCTGCAGCTTCGACTCGACCAGCAGCGCCTCCACCTGCGCCGAGCGCTTGGTCACATCGATGCCGATGGTGGCTTCGCGGCCGATGATTTCCTGCTCGACCGTCAGGCCCTCGATGCGGCGCATGCAGTCTTCCACCTCGGGCGGCGTCGCATGCTGCGACACGGCCACGCGGGCACACGCCGTATCGAGCAGGCTCACCGCCTTGTCAGGCAACTGGCGCGCGGGAATGTAGCGGTGCGAGAGCTTGACTGCGGCCTCGATGGCCTCGTCGAGCAGCTGCACGCGGTGGTGCTTCTCGAGCACGCTGGCCACGCCACGCAGCATCAATATCGCCTTCACCTCGTCGGGCTCGGGCACCTGCACGACCTGGAAGCGGCGGGTGAGCGCCGGGTCTTTCTCGATGTACTTCTTGTACTCGGCCCAGGTGGTCGCGCCGATGGTGCGCAGGTTGCCGCGCGCGAGCGCCGGCTTGAGCAGGTTGGCCGCGTCGCCGGTGCCGGCTGCGCCGCCCGCGCCCACGAGCGTGTGGATCTCGTCGATGAACAGGATGATCGGCGTCGGCGAACTCTGCACCTCGTCGATCACTTGGCGTAAGCGTTGCTCGAACTCGCCCTTCATGCTCGCGCCTGCTTGCAAGAGGCCGATGTCGAGCGTGAGCAGCTTCACGTCCTTCAGTTGCGGCGGCACGTCGCCGCGCGCGAGGCGCTGCGCAAAACCTTCCACCACCGCGGTCTTGCCGACGCCGGCCTCGCCGGTGAGCAGCGGATTGTTCTGGCGGCGGCGCATGAGGATGTCGACGATCTGGCGGATTTCCTCGTCCCGCCCGGTCACCGGATCCATCTCTCCCTTCTTGGCTTTCTCCGTGAGGTCGACAGCAAATTTTTTCAGCGCATCGCCCTTGCCCATGGCGGCCGGCGCCATCGCGCCCGAGTCTTCGCCGGGAGCGCCGCTGCCCATGCCGGTGCCGTCCTGCGCGCGCATCTGCGATTCGGGCGAGGCGTCGCACACCTTGGGGAAGTTGTCGGCGAGGTCCTCGACCTTGATCTTCTCGAACTGCTTGGACAAGTTGAAGAGCGGGTTGCGCAGGCTCTGCGTCTTCAACATGCCCACCAGGATGTAGCCGGTGCGCACCTGCGCCTCGCCGAACTGCAGCGTGGCGTAGGTCCAGGCGCGTTCGATGGCGTTCTCGATGTGCGGCGAAAAATCGCTGATCGCGGTGGCGCCGCGCGGCAGTCGGTCGAGCGCGGCCGTCATGTCCTTGGCGATCACCGACACATCGAGGCCGTAGTGCTGGATCACGCGGTGCAGGTCGGAGTCCTGCGCCTGCAGCAACTGGGCGAACCAGTGCTCCAGTTCCACATACGGATTGCCCCGCATCTTGCAGAACACCGTGGCGCCTTCGATGGCCTTGTAGGCCAGCGAATTGAGCTTGCCGAAGAGGGCGGTGCGACTGATTTCACTCATGGAAGACTCCGTATCTGTTGAAGACGATTCATCTCGGGCAATTTGAAGTTCGGCGGTCCGTGCCCGGCTTCATGGCGCAAAAAGCCTTGCGCTGGCCAGCCACCCCTGCACGTTCCGCCCCGCTTCGCGGCGCGGAACGATCGGCTCGATGCGAATGGCGTCGAAACCGGCGGCCGCAAGACAGGCCTCTACATGCGCGGCCGCATGGCGGTAGCGGCCGCTGCCTTCGAGCCTGAAGTCGTTCGGTCCGCCGTCCATGGCTTCGACCGTGAACGCCACGCCGCCTTCGGGGCGCAGCGCACGCGCGGCGGCCGCCAGCACTTCGTGCAGGTCGCCGAAATAGCACAGCGTGTCGGCCGATGCCACGAGGTCGAAGCAGCCGGGCTGGGTGTGCAGGTAGTGGGTGAGTTCGGCCTTGTGCAACACGTCGTAGCCGCCGCGCTGCTCCGCGCGCTGCAGCATGCCGACCGACAGGTCGCAGCCGGCCAGGTGCGAGGCCCAGGGCCGCAGCAGCGGAGCGCAGAGCCCGGTGCCGCAGCCGGCATCGACCACGGCAATGCGCGCGGCGGGTGGGCCGAACATGTCTCGCACCGCGCGCGCCACCAGTTCGGGTGCGCGGTAGTGCAGCTTCTCCAGGCTGGCGTCGAAGCTGCCGGCGTAGCTGTCGAACAACGTCTCCACATAGCCGTCGCTGGCGCGCGCGGGCGCATGCCCCTCGCAGGCGGCCAGCAGATGCGCGACCACGGGATTGCCTGGATCTTCGGCCAGCCACTCCCGGTACATGCGGATGGCCTGCTCGTTCTCGCGGAGCAGCTCCAGCGCGCGAATCACCTTGGAGCGCGCGCTCATGTTGCGCGGCTGCAGCAGCACCGCACGGCTGTTGGCGATGACGCTCTCCTCGATGCGCCCCTGCTCCATCAGCGCGATCGACAGGTTGTACCAGGCCTCGCTGGACGTCGGCCGCAGTTCGATCGCACTGCGGCTGGCGCGCTCGGCGGCCTGCCAGTGGCCCTTGCCGCGTTCGAGCATCGCGATATTGCTCAGCGCGTCGGCAGCTTCGTCGCCGCTGGCGAAGGACACGCTGTTTTCATAGGCACGCATCGCATCGCCGACGCGGCCGGCCTCGACCAGCAGATTGCCCAGGTTGTTCCAGGCGCCGCCTTGCGCGGGTTGCAGCGTGAGCGACCGCCCGATCAACGCGATGCTCTCGCCGTCGCGTCCCTGCGCATGGCGCAGCAAGCCCTGGTAGTGCAGGGCATCGGGATCGTCGGGCGCCGCTTCCAGAATGCGGGCGAGCAGTTCGTCGGCCGCGTCGAGGTTCCCCGCTTTCGTCAGGTCCGCCGCTTGCATCAGCGCGGTCGCGTGCGCCGCCGTGCCTGCATATCCGAGCGTCGTCGCGGTCATGCGGCAGCTCCTGCAGCGGCCCGGACGGTCATCGAGCTGTTGCCGATGCGCACGTCCGCCGCGTCCTTCGCACGCGTGCGCTGGCCGAGCCACGAGGCCCAGCCCAGGCGCGGCGCGTTGCCGTTCTTCTGTCCGAGGCGCGTGACCGGCACCTCGGCCTTCTCGAGCACCAGCTCGGCGTCCCATTCGAGTTCGTCGCCCAGCAGTTGCTGCATCCAGCGCTGCAGCACCGGCCGCGCGGTGCCGATGGGCAGGAACATGCGGTACTGGTCCAGCGTGAGCGGGCCCATGTGCAGGCGCACGCGGTGCTGCCGGTCCCACGCGCGGGTGCCGAGCATCGCGCCCATGCCCATCGAACGCGAACTCTCGCCGCGCCCGAGCCGCGTGACCTCGTCGGATGGCACACGCATCCAGTGGCCGACCCACCGCTCCAGCGTCACCGGCACGCCGAAGTAGCTGCGCAGCACCGACTCCACGCTCTCCGCGTTGTGCACGCGCCGCGCGAGCCAGCCCGAGAAATGCAGGCGCGCATCGTCGTGCACCTCGTCGCGCCCGATGCGCCCCGGCGTGCCCATGCCGACGAACGCGCCGACCTGCAGCCTGAAGCGGTCTTCGCCCGGCCGGTCGAGCGCCACCGCCGGCCGCGCCTGCGCCCACGCGCGGTAGAAGTGCAGCGAGAAGCGATGAAGGAAGCTGTCGAGAAACGCAAGCCACGTGGGGTCGCCATGGTTCAGGCTGCGCTCGCGGATGAAGTCGCTCAGGTGAACCGGCAGCGGGCCGTTGGGGCCGACGTAGCTGAAGAAGTGCTGGCGCAGGCGCGGCGGCGAATACGCGGTCGCGGGCTCGAAGCGGCTGAAGCTCGCGGGTGCGAACGAGAGCGAAGGCTCCTGCCCCACGCGCACCGGCTCGGCGCTCGGCAGCAAGGCGCGGCCCCAGCGCGGCGTGGTCGCGGCCACCGATTCGAGCCGGCGCATCACCGCGAAGTAATCGAACGACCACGGCTCTGCCGACCATCCGCGCAGCGCGTTATCGACGCGCGTGGCTACAGAATCTGCCGGGTCCCGCACAGCGGCCTCCATCGCATGGTCTCGCCCTTGCCCGCCACACGCAGCACGGTCTCGACGAAGTGATTCACCTCCACATGGCGCGCGAGAAAGCGCGACATCACGGCGCCGAAGAGAAACACGCTGTGGCCGTGGAACGCGTCCTTGTCGACCTCCAGCGTCACTTCGAGTCCGCGCCCGAACGCGATCGGCCCCTTGAGCGGCAGGCGGCGCGCCACCGGCTTGCTCTTCACCGACAGGAGCCCGCGCACCTGGCCCTGGCGCATCTCGTCGGCATGCGTGGCGTAGAGCATCAGCGTTTCGCGCAGCGCCGCGGCGCCCTGCTCCGGCGTGCTGTCGGAAATCGAAAGGTAGTTGAGCGCGAGGTGATCGACCACCCGCCAGCCCAGCCCCTGGCTCACCACCGGCGACACCGGCCGCGAAGGCCCGCGCACCATGCGCACGCGCTGCACCGGGAAAGAGTCGACGCAATCGAAATCGTTGTCGCGGCCGAGCGGCATCAGGAGCGGCAGGTCGCGGTTGGTGCACAGCGCGGTCACCGCCAGTTGCCGCAGCGTGGCCGCGTACGGCGCCTGCTGCGGATCGACGATCTGCATGTAGACCTCGGAGCCGATGTGGCTGCTGCGATGCCCCTCGGTGCGCTGCCGCACCGACAGCATGCGCGGCTCGCGCGTGGTCGTGAAGTACGCGGGGTGGTTGTGCCGCGTGCCGTGGAAGGCCGAGTAGAACGGCCGGAACGGCTGCTCCGCCGCCGCGGCATCGGCACCGGGCGCGCCGTGGCCGATCACCTCGGTGACGGTGTGCACCTCGAAGTCCTGCGGCCGCGTGCGGTCGGGCACCAGGTGGAACTGGCTCACGCCTTCGGTGAGCGGCACGCGATCGAGCCGCTTGTTGAACAGGTTGACCACCGGCACGCAGTGCAGCTGCACGTTCTCGGCGGTCACCAGTTTTTCGAGTGCCGCATCGCCGCGCGAGAACAGCAGCACGAGTTCGATCTCTGTGACCGGCATCGTCGCAATCAGCGCCTGCAATCCGGCGATGCGCAAAAACTGGAAGCGCTGCGGAAACGCGAAGTACTCCTGCAGCAAACGAAAGCCCGAGAAGCCCGTGGCCGTGACCGGCAGCAGCGCCTCGTCGTCCTCGAAGCCGACCGGCTGGATCGCGCTGGCCGGCAGGCTCTGCGCCGCGCCCTGCAATGCGCCCGTGGGCGACAGCGGCCGCACCATCACGCCGATCGGCTGGCCCAGCGCGCATTCCTGCAGCTGCCACGCGACGTCTTCGGCACCGCCCAGATGCAGCACCAGGTCATCTAGCGCAATCTGGTTGAACTTGAGCCCGGCCGTCGTGCGCAGCGCGATGCGCAGGCCGCCGCGGATGGCGCGCGATTGCGGGTGTGTGGCCAGCGGCAGGTCGGGTGCGTAGGTGAAGTACTGCGCGCGCTGCACCTCCATCGGCCAGATGCGCAGCGCACTCGATGTGCGGAATTCGCAGTGCGTGTTCTGCCCCACGGCCTGCCGTGCACGCAGGCCGGCGCCGCGCGGCAGCTTCGGGCCGGTCGCGAGATTGGCATCGTCGAGGTCGGGCGCAAAGGACACCACCGCCATCGCGGGCGTCGGTGCGAGAAAGTTCGGATAGACGATGTCGAGCAGATGCCCCGTGAAGCGCGGGTACTCGGCATCGAGCTTGAGGTTGACGCGTGCCGACAGGAATGCCGTCGCCTCGATCAGCCGCTCGACATACGGATCGGCAACCTCCTGGCCCTCGATGCCCAGCCGGTGCGCGATCTTCGGAAACGCGCGCGCGAACTCCGAAGAGCTTTCACGGAAGTAGCGCAGTTCCTGTTCGTACAGGTTCAGCAGCCGAGGGTCCATGTCAGGACTTACCTTGGGTTTTGCGCCATGTCCACGATCTCTATGCGGCCTTCTTCCAAATCAACTCGGCTTCGCATCAGGAACTCGAGCGGCACGGGTTGCGCCCACAGCATGCCGCGGATCTGCAGCCCGATGCTGTTGTGCGAGTCCATTGCCGAGCCTTCCATGACGAGTTCCACTTCGAGAGTGCGGGACAAAATGCGCGGCTCGAACTGCAGGATTGCGTTCTTCAAAGCCTGTTCCATGCTGACACGCTGCACCGACGAGGTGAACTGGCCAGACAGCATAGGCAATCCGTAGTTGATGACGGAGCGCGCCGCATTCGGGTACTGCTTGTCGTCCATCGCAAGCCCGAAACCCGTGGCGTTGAAAAGCCAGCTCAGGTCGCGCAGCACGGCCGCGCGCAGCGCCTGCTTGGTGAGCGTGCGCTTCTCGTCGCCCTCGCGTTTTTCGGTCGGCGCGTTGTCGACCAGGCGGTCGAGCAGCGAGGGCTGCAGGCGCTCCTGGGCGGTGAGATCGCCCATTTCAGCCGCCTCCGCTTTCGGTGCCTTCCTGCGAGGGTGTTGCTTCTGCTTCGGCGGAAGCGACCGGGTTGAAGAGGATCTCGCGCACATCCATCAACGCGTATTCGCCGGCATCGCTGCCGAGCACGCGCTGGCCGGTGCCGGCCCACACCTCGGGGCGCAGTTCGCGCCACTCGGTCTTGCGCGCGAGCTGCAGTTCGCCGTCTTCGCTCTTCTCGGAGCCTTCGTAGCGCGTGGGAATGAGCGCCAAGGTTTCGCCGCCGTTCTCGAACTGCAGGTGCGCGGGCATCCAGACGCAGTCGCGCAGGTCCTCGGGCGGCTCGATCTTGATGTGCGCGAGCCGCGCATACGGAATCCAGTAGTACTTGCCGTTGACGAAGGCTTCGAGCACCGGGCCGAGGCGCATGTCGGCATCGGCCAGCCATTCAAAGGGCGTGCCGTCGATGGTGCCCGCGATGGCGGGCGCGCCGTCGAAGGCGCGCTGGCGAAGGTCCTCGGCCAGTTCGGACTCACCGCGCCCCTGCCGCAGCAGCGACTCGATGAGCAGCGCCAGCCATTCGTCGGGCTGGCCGAAGATCATCGGCGTGCGCGTGCCGGCGAACACCTCGGCGCGCAGGCCCTCGCAGCGCACGGCATCGCCATACACCTGCTTCATCGGGACGGCGAGCGCATCGAGCTCGGCCGCGACGGTGAGCTGGTTGAGCGCGCGCTCCCACTGCCCCAGCACGCAGAGCAGCTGCGCCATGAAGACGCGGTGCTTGCTGTCGGAGGGCTTGGCGCGCACCTCGTCGCTCAACGCCTTGAGCGCGGCCACCGGGTCGGCGGACTTGATGAGTTCGGCGGAGGTGGTGGCCATGTCAGTTCCCCGTGAAGATGCAGGTGCGCACGGCCCCGCGCGCGCCAGTCTTCTGCTGCGGCGCCGAGCGGATCTCCAGCTTCGTGTAGTCGAAGAAGATGATGTCGCAGGGCCGCTTGGGCGTGCCGCCGGTCACGATGGCGTGGCAGTTCACGCGCGCGCCTTCGAGCACGAATTCCAGGTGCGACTGCAGGTCCTTCGAGCTGTCGCCGCCGGCCTTGAAGACCGACACCGTCACCTTGAGGTCCGCGTCCTGGCTCTTGAGCAGGCTCGCGATGGAGGCCGTGGCCGCATCGCAGTCGCGGATCACGATGAAGGAGTAGTTGCGCAGCTTGCCCTTGCTGGAGCCGGGCGGGATGACCACGTCGGACTTGTACGAGTAGCCGCCGATGTCCATGCGCTGCTTGCCGTCTTCGTAGGTGCGCACCGACTCGCCCTCGATCGGCGAGCCCTTGCTCTCGATCATCATCGAGAAGTCGTTGCCCGATTCGCCCGACAGGTAGTCGAGCAGGCGCAGGGCCTCGTCGGGGTCCAGTTTTCCATCGTAGGTCCAGCTCATGTCGATCTCCTGAGAAAAATTCGGTGACAGGTCGGCGGTGTGCCGTCGTTACTTGGCGGTCGAAACTTCGTCCGCCCAATGAACCATCGCGGCGAAGGTCTGCCGCTCGCTCTCGGGTTGCAGCGCGCCGCGCACCCGCACTTCGGCGACCGCATCGCCCGCGCCCGTGCCGAACAGGCGCGGCGCGCTGTAGGGCGCCGCGGGCGTGGCCAGCACCAGCAGCCGGCCGCCTTCGGCGTTGAACCAGGGCAGCTCGAAGCGCTTGGTGGCGGGCGCCTCGCGCGTGCCGCGCTTGAAGCGGTTGGTCTCGCCCGGGTCCTCGGGGTAGACCTGCCGCGCACCGCCCTGCGGATCGATGCCGACGATGACGAGGTCCACCGAGCGCGCGCTGGTGTTGCGCACATTGAGCACGGCGCGCTCGCCGCTGCGCAACGGCAGCAGCTTCGCGTCGACCTGCTGCGCGGAGCCGCTGCGCACGAGCCGGTCGCCGCTCCAGACTTCGAACACCGCATCGAAGCCGTCGAACTGCGCGTCCCTCGCGATGGTGTAGAGCTGGTTGAGCCACTTGAGGCGGGCCAGCACTTCGAGGCGCCGGCGCGCGGCGGCGGCATCGGCCGGTGCGGGTTTCGCGCCGGCGCCGAGCATCGGCGAGAGCACTTCGAGCCGGCCGGCGGACCAGCGCGCATCGGCGCCATCCACTTCGTTCACTGCGACGACGGACGCGGGGTATTCAAGGCTGAGCCCGGGCGGCAAGCCCTGCTCCGCGCGCACGCGCAGCGCGACGGCGGCCGGTTCGCCGAGCGGGGTGATGTTCCAGAGCGCGGCGCCGGGCAGTTCGCGCAGCGCGGGCGGCACCGCCATGCGCGCCTTGTCGTTGAAGGCCTGCGCGAGCGTGCCTTCGGCGCTGCGCACGGTGCCGTCGTCCATCGTGGCCAGCACGCGCAGCGGCTGCTGCACCACCAGGCCATCGAGCTGGCCGGCCTGCAGCGTGAGCGTGTCGCCCGAGCGCTGCGCGCGCCAGACGGGGCGCGTCGTCACGGCCTGCGCGCGATTGGCGAAGATCGGCGCGTCGAGGTTGCCTTCGGCGACCGGCGACGGCAGTTCGCGCGTTGGGAAGCGTTGCGCGAGTTCGTCGATCACCGGCGGATAGACGGCCAGCACGCCATCGAACAGATCGCGCCAGGTGGCGGGCTTGCGCGAGAGCGCCTCCACCACGGCCCAGGTCAAGAGGCCCTGCGGGCGCGCGTTGCGGTTCTTGCGCGGCAGGCGCAGCTCGGGCGTGATCTGGTGGCTCTCCGAAGCGAAGAGCGCGACGTAGCGGGCGCGCGGCACCGGGTCGGTGACGATGGGGCGCGTCATGGCGACGCGCGCCGCGGCGCCGGGCGCGCCGATCAGTTGCGCGGTGCGCAGGCCCCGCCAGCGCACCTCGTCGCCCGGCGGGCCATCCGCGATGGCCGGTGCATCGCTCGTGCTGCGCGTCATCGAGTTCGCCGAGCAGGTGTCGAAGACGGAAGCAACGAACACGTTGCGCGCGAGAAAGGCCTGGATCCAGGCGTCGAAGTCGGCATCGCGCAGATCGCCGGTCAGGGCGCTGTCGGCGCCGAGCGTGCCGCGCACATCGCGCGCGAGGAAGTTCTCGGAAAGGCCGTCTGGCTCCTGGTAGCGCTTGTTGCTGTCGCGCAGGCGGGTGCCGTGGCCGGAGAAGTAGAGCAGCACGAAATCGCCGCTCTTCGATTGTGCGAGCAGGCGGCCGAGGGCTTCGTGGATGGCTTGCGATTCGGGCAGCACCGAGCCGCTCACGCCGTCGGCGAGCACGGTGATGTCGGCGGGCGCGAAGCCTTGCTTGAGCAGCGCATCGCGCATGAGCATCACGTCGTTGCGCGGTGCCTGCAGCCACAGGGCCTGCGGCTGGTTGACGAGTTCGGAGACGCCGACGAGCAGGGCGCGTTGCGTGGCAGAGGCGGTGCCGCCGGAGACGAGCAGCGCGAACGACAACAACAGCCGCAAGCAAAGCGCCCGTATTGCTCCTTCCCCCTCTGGGGGAAGGCTGGGATGGGGGCAGGCAGAGCGCCCGATGGATACGCCGCGTGCCCCCACCCCCGCCCTCCCCCGGAAGGGGAGGGAGAAAGACAGCGGCACGGCGCGACTCATGGCCGCTCCGAAACCGGCCCGGCCGATTCGACCAGCGGCGACGCCGCGAGCATCGACAGCCCGCCGACCGGATCATCCACGCGCAAACGCCAGACGCCGTTCGTGCCCGGCCCGCCGACCACTTCAGCCGACATCGTGCGCAGCAGGCGGTCGGCCTCGTCCACGCGCACGCCATCTTTCCAGCGCACGACCAGATTGGCCTGCGTCATAGCCGGCGCGGTGGGCACGTTGCGAAAGCGCACCTCGTCCTCTTCCGATCCACGCCCGCCGAGCAGTCCCACGTTCTGCACCACCACGCACAGCGCGAGCACCGCGAACGCCGGGCGCATCCATCCATCGGCGCCGAACCAGCGGCGGATGCTGCCCCACCAGCCACCCTCGGGCCGTTCCTGCGGCCGGGCGCGCGGGGGAACAGGCGCGGCCGGTGCAGCCTTGGCCGATGGCGTCAGCGCCGAGCCCAGTTGCAGACCGACCGTGCGGTACAGCGCCTGGTAGTCGGCGCGCGGGTCGCGCGCGCCGAGCGGCGTGCCCGAGAGCACCGAGAACACGCCGCCCACGGTGCGCAGCGCGATGTGGCCGGGCTCGGGCGCGATGGGCAGCACCTTCTGCGCGGCCCACTCGTCGTGCACCGCGCGGATCGCCGCGAGCCGAGTGGCCGAGACCTCGCCGAGCACGCGCGCGCACAGTTGCGGGCTGGGCTCGAGCGTGAGCACGTTCCAGGCCTGGATGAGGCCGAAGGCCGGCTCGAAGGGCTCGTCGTCTGGTTCGAGCAGCACGTCGAAGGCAGAAGCCCAATCGGCCTCGCCCGCGGCCATCCAGCCCTGCCAGAGATCGCCGTGGATGCAGCGGTCCAGCAGCACGCCGAGCAGCCGCCCTTCGTGCAGCACGCTCAAGAGGCGGCCCGGCGCCCAGCGTGCGGTAAAGCCGCGCTGGGCGACAGCCTCGCGGCGCCGGGCCAATTCGGTGAGAGGGAGCAGCAGGTCCTGCAGCGCGGGCGTGGCTGCGGATGCGGCCCGCGACGCGGCGTGCGGCGTGCTGCCCGGCATGGCCACCGTGGCCACGCCAGCGGCTGCAGCAACAGCCGCATCGGGCACGGCGGCGTGGCCGGTTTCGAACGCGTTGCGGATCACGCTGAGCGGGGGCCAGAGTTCGGTGTTCATGGCGGTCTGTTCCTGAATGGCTATGTCTTCAGGCATAAGACGCTTCAGCACCGAGGATTTTGAAAACCTGCAGGATCGCCGCCATGTTTTCCGTCTCGATGGCGATGCCCAGGGTCTGCTGGATCCAGCCGCCCAGCCGGGTCTTGGCGTAGTCGGCGGTGAGGCCCTCGCGCTTGTGCACGAGGCCCAGCCGCCCCGCGCGGTAGTGGTACGAGGCAATCGCGTGGCGCGAGGCGATGCCCGAAAGCCCGCCCTCCGCTTCCTTGCCGAAGCCCTCGCACAGCAGGATGCGCTCGGGCTCGGGCAGTTCCGCGATAAAGGCGCGCGCGGCCAGTTGCACCGCCTGTGCACTCAACCCGTGTTCGGCGAGGCAGCCGTCGAGGTCGTCGCCGGCACCGATCTCGTCTTCGAGTTGCGCCTCGGTGATCTGGTCGCCAATGGAGAGCTTGCGGCGGAAAGAGCTCGCCCGCGTGCAGTCGATCAGGTAGCGCCGGAAGTACGCGCAGAGCGCGAAGGCGGTCGAGGGCGCGCTGTGGCTCGCACGCTCGTCGGCCTCGTCCGGGTCGGCGTCGAGCCGCAGCACCTTCACATAGATGAACTGCGCCACCAGTTCCTGCCGCCCTTCGCCCAGGATCTGCAGCTCGGGCGGATTGCAGGCCACGAGCGCATCGCCAACGATGCGGTACATGGTGCCCATGTCGTTCGAGGACAGCGTCTGCCGCCGCCGCCAGAGGCGGACGAGTTCAGTGCTTTCCGCGGACGACAGTGTTTCCTGCATGGCACGTGGGTCAATCGCGGTCAGTCATCCACGCACTGGCCTTCGGTCGGCACCAGGCACTGCGGCAAGCCCGCGCCTACCGCGGCGCCGCGCGTGCGGATCGCCGACGACACCGCCGCCTGTGCCACGGCGAGGCCGCGCGGCAGAAGAATCCAGAGCTGGCCGCGCTCCTTCATGCGGCGCGCGTTGGTCGCGGCGGCCTGGCCGTTGCCGAAGAAATAGTCGGCGCGCACCGCACCGCGGATCGCGCCGCCGGTGTCCTGCGCGATGGTCAGGCGCTGCATCGGCGCGCCGCTGCCGGGCGTGCGCGTCGAGACGAACACCGGATAGCCGAGCGGCGTGCTGCGCGGATCGACCGCAATGGAGCGCCCCGCCGACAGCGGTACGCCGAAGGCGCCGACCGGTCCGCCCGCGGGCGAGGTCGATTCCTTGAAGAACACGTAGCTCGGGTCCTTGATGCCCGAGCCCGTGACCGCGCCGGCCGTGCGGCGCCCCGGCACCACGACCGCGCCGCTGGCGGTGGGCCGTGCGAGCGTGAAGCCGCGCGTGCGGATGACGCTGCTGTCGACGCCGCCGACATCGTCGTCGTCGCCGTCATCGAGTTGCAGCTCGATCGACGAGCCGCGCACCTTCACCGCGCTGCGCGGCTTGCCGTTGGCGGCCTGCGCGATGGTGGGACGGAACGGCTGGCCGTTCTGCTCGGCATAGGCCACGCGAATCGTGTCGCCATTGGCCAGCTTGATGCGGCCCGAACCCTGGATCTGCATCTCGTAGAGCGCGGTGGCGCTGCTCACGAAGGCCAGCACCTTGGCGTTGGGTGCGCCCTTGGTCTCGATCTCTTCGCGCGTGTAGTACGGCAGCAGTTGCTTGCCCTCGATGCGCATGCGCACCTTGCGGTCGAGCGTGTCGCGGGTGATCGCCGAGAGGTCCAGCGCGTAAAGGCCGGGCGCGCCCATGTCGCGCGTGCTGAGGCCCGTCTGCACGACCACGTTGCGGCCCTCGACCTTCGCGGCCACCGTGCCGCTGCCGGCCGGAAGCTTCCGCGCATCGGCGAACAGCATGTCTTCCGGCTGGCCGTACACGGGGTAGATGAACGGCGCGCCGTAGGTGCGGCTGCCCGCGATCTCGGGCTCGAAGTAGCCGGTGACCACGCCATCGGGCTTGCGGTCGTCGTCGCGGATCTGGTAGGCCGAGAACTCGCTCTCGAAGAAGCCGCGGATGGCGTTGCGGTTCTTGCCGTCGACCTTGCCGGCGCGGTCGCACACCTCTTTCCACTCGGCGCCGCGGCCTGTGAGCACCTTGCAGCTGCCGAGGAACGCGGGCCAGGTCTCGGAGAAGTCGTCGCGCGACCAGCCCGGCATCGCATCGAAGCTCACCGCGGTGTAGGTGGCGAGTTGCGTCGAGAAGGTGCGCGCCTGGCCGGCCACGCTTGCGCCGGTCGAGGCCGGGCGCGAGCTGGTCGACGACGTGTCGGTGGCGGCCGTCGTGTCGGTGGTGGTGGCGGCTGGCGGCGGGTTGACGCAGCCCGCCAGCGATGCGACGGCCGCGAACGCGGCCCAGCGAAGCAGCGTGGAGGTGAAGCGTGGCGACTGTGAGGTATGCATGAAAGTCTCCTTGTCCGAAAAAAGCGGCCATCGAGCCGATGGGCCAACGTCTACAGACGATTACTTCTCGACGATTTTGAAATTCGCGACGCCATAGACGTCGTTGCACGGGGCGCCGGGCGCGCAGGTCGGCTTGCCCAGCAGCGGCGACGGGCCGGTGCCGCGCGTGGCTTCGAGCGCCGAGAGCACCGGCAGCGGGAACTGCGGAAACACGCCGTCGTTCTGCACGCCGGAAGCACTGAAGTCGCGTTCGTGCTCGCTGACGAGCACCGCGAACTGGTTCGTGCCGGCGGGGCCGCCGGCGTCCATCGGCCATGAGGCGCGCGGCAGCGCGAGCGCGCTGTTGGCGTTGATCTTGTTGTACTTGTCCAGCAGGTTCGGAAACAAGAGGAACATCTCGCCGCCGCTGGACAGGAGAAACACGTAGACGAAGCCGTCGCGCTTGCTGCGAACCTCGAAGGCGAGCTTGTCCTTGCCGATGTTGACCTCGGGCTTCTTCGCCGTGGCCGTGACCTCGAAGCCCGGCGCGGCGCCGGCCGCGAGCGACTGCAGCGATTCGAGCGGCGTGCGCGGTGCTGCCGGAGGCGGCGGGGGTGGTGGCGGAGGCGGCGGAGGGTCCGGCTTCGTCACGTTCTCCAGCGGCGGTGGCGGCGTGGCGATGGCGACGTCCTGCTTGTCGGTTCCGCCCGCGCGGCCCTGGTACCACCACCAGCCGCCGCCCGCGACGGCGGCAACGACGGCGATCGAGGCGATGGCGGCAACGGCCTTGCCCTTGCCCGCGCCGCTGTTGCCGCTGCCGCTACCGGGTGCGGGCGCCGGTGGCGGTGGCGCCTTCTTGCCGGCGATCACCGTGGCGGCATTCGCGTTCGAGCCCGTGTTGTTATTCCCGCCACCCGTGCGCGCGCCCGAGGGCGGCTGCGTGCGCGGCGTCGGCGCGATGCTGTGGCCGACTTCCAGGTCGAGCGCCGCGCGCAGGTCAGCCATCGACTGCGGCCGCTGCTCGGGCCGCACGCCCAGGCCCGCATCGATCGCCTGCAACAGCTTCAAGCTGTAGCGCTGGCGAAGGATGTCGTTGCCCGCGAGCGGCACGTAGCTGTCGGACAGGAGCCGCGCCACCGAAGGCGGCGGCGCGCGGCCGCACACAGCCACGTGCATCACGGCCGCGAGGGCGTAGACATCGGTCCATGCGCCTTGCGACATGTCGGGCATCTCGGCGTACTGCTCGATGGGCGCGTAGCCGGGTTTCAGGATGACGGTGATCGCCTGGGTCTTGTCGGTGATCACGCGGCGCGCGGCGCCGAAGTCGAGCACCACCGGGCGGCCCGAGCCTTCGAGCAGGATGATGTTGTCGGGCGCGATGTCGCGGTGGTAGCAGTTGGCGTTGTGCATCACGCCGAGCGCCTGGGTCACGCCATCCATGATGCGGATGAGCCATGACTCGTCGACGCCCGCGGGGATGGCGACCAATGCTTCCCGGAGCGTGTCGCCCCGGTAGAAGGGCATCACCATGTAGGTGGTGCCGCGCTCCTGCCAGAACCTGTAGACCTTCAGCAGCGACGGGTGGTCGAACTGGGCGAGGAGACGGGCTTCGTTGATGAAGCTGCGCATGCCGAGGTCGAAGGTTTCTCTGTGTCTCTCGGAGAGGGGGACGACGGTGCCGTCGTTCTGCCTGGTCGAGAGAGACGTCGGGAGGTACTCCTTGATGGCGACGACGCGTTCGAGGTCGTGGTCCCAGGCTTCGTAGACGACGCCGAAGCCGCCTTGGCCTATGACTCGGGTGATTTCGAATTCTGCGAGGCGGCTGCCTACGGGGAGGAGGCCGGCTTCATGGGTTGCTGATGCGGGGGTTGTTACCGGGACGTTGGAGAGGCTTGTCACACCGGCGCTGATGACGGTTGCGGCGGTGTCGCCGGTGCCTGTTGTCTGCTGCGGCGTTGGCCTGGAGATGACCCTTGTGCGGTCGTCTTCCGGTGTGGGGGTTTCTGGGGAGTCGGTCATTGACCTGCTCCTGATGTTTGAACGCTTTGCTTCCCCTGCGAGGGGCGGAGGCCGGGTCTCGCCCCGGCGGGCGACTTACTTTCTTTTGCTTCGCCAAAAGAACGTAAGCAAAGAAAAGGCGACCCTGCGCTTCGCTTCGGGCAACCTGCGGTGCTCGCGTTTCGCGGGGTCTCGCCCAAACTCGCTGCGCTCAAACAAGGGCGAGCCCTGATCCGCGAAACGCTCCGCTCCTCGGCGCATACAGAAGGGCTTTGGGGACCGACGCGCCATCGCTGCGCTCGGCTCAACACCTCACAGGCCTTTGCTTCGCTCGGCTTGGATTGGCTCCCTCCCCTTCCGGGGGAGGGTTGGGGTGGGGGCGCGCGGCGCTCGTTGAGGCGCTCCTGTGTAGCGAGCGCCGTCGTGCCCCCATCCCAGCCTTCCCCCGGGAGGGGAAGGAGCAATGCATCAGGCCCGGCGTCGCATGTCTTGCATTTCTCCCTCCCCTCCCGAGTGAGGACCGGGGTGGGGGCACGGTGGCCGAGCGAAGCAATGGCCCGACTGCAAGCCGAGCAAAGCGATGGCCTGCTGGTCCCCCAAGCCCTTCTGTATGCGCCGAGGAGCGCAGCGTTTCGCGGATCAGGGCTCGCAGCTGTTTGAGCGAAGCGAGTTCTGCGAGACCCCGCGAACCGCGAGCACCGCAGGTTGCCCGTAGCGCAGCGGAGGGTCGCAGACAGCAGGGTCGCCTTTCTTTTGCCTACCTTTCTTTGGCGAAGCAAAGAAAAGTAGGTCGCCTGCCGGGGCGAGACCCGGCCTCGGAAAGTAAAAGGAAGCAAGGAATTCATTCCCCACCCCCGAGGAACAAGGCTTCGAACTGCGCATCGCGAGGCAGCCCAGTCGCAAGCATCCGAACCCCACCCTCAACAGCCGGATCACCTAACCATAAAGAAGCCCCCGCCGCAGGCATTTCCAACGACTCGACGCCATCGACAGAACCGGCAGCAGCAGCCACGAACAGCCGTCCAAGCACGGCATCGAATCTCAGCGCATCGAGATCCCCGTCCAGTCCCTCAAGCGCAGCCTGAGTCCCCAAAGCCCACCACTGCAGCGCAGCAACCAGCGCCTCACCCTGAAGCGCATCCGACACATCGCCAGCCAGTTCAACAGCAAGGGTGAATGGAAAGTACCGTCCCACGCCATCGACAGAAGGCATCAACACCCCGATCCACGCGCGCTCGCCGGCCACCTGCGGCCCGAGCGCAAAACACCAGATCGGCGCTTCAAGGTAATGCGCTGTCCAGTCCGCATGCCGATCCCGCAGCCGGGCAAGCCCCCGCTGCAACCACTGATCCCACACCGTGCGAAACGACTCCGGCAACCGCCGATGCGCAAAGTCCCCCATCCCCGGCAACTTGCCAAACCACCCAGGCAATTCAGTCGAGGCAAAGAGAGATGATGAAGAAGAGGAAGAAGTGGCCAAACTCACAACCCCTCCGGACAAGAAAACTCCCGCAGCTCACGCAAGCGAATCGGATGCTGCACGCTGTTCGTCGTCACCTCGAACCGCGTCTTGCGCGCACCGATCTGGAAGGTGATAAAAAATTTCTCAGGCGCATCACCGGCTTCAAGCTGCCCATCGTCCAGCGCCCGGAACAGCGCCCACGGCCCATCGACCGCCGAGCCCGAACTGCCAGTCGTCGACGGCGGACTCACCTGGATGCGCACCTGGTTGCTGCCCTTCGGCCCCGGCCACTGCACCGCCATCGGCACCACGGGACCATGCGCGTACTTCACCAGCTGCCCATCGACATCGAGGATGAACTGCGTGATGCCCGCATCCATCTCCACCGGCTTGAAATCCAACCGCATCGAAGGCCCGCGGCCACCCGCGCGGAAGAAGATGTCCTTGATGCGCGCGGCACGCTCGAACTGCGCAAGCGCCTGCGTGGTGATCGCGCCGCGCTCAGCCACAGGCTTGTAGCGCCACGGCCGCGTGCTGGTGTCGACCAATGCAGCGAGCCGCTTCTGGAAGAAGTCGTCCATCAGGCCACCGGCGCCGAACATCTGGCCGAAGTCCTCGGGCAGCACGTCGCGCTTGCTGGTGGGCGAGAACGGATAGCGGCCCGCGATGGCACGCGCGCAGAACTCGGTCACGGGGCGCAGGTCCTGGCTCAGGTTGCCGCGCTCGGCCACCTGCGCCTGTGCAGCGCCCGACTGGCTCAGGTTCTCGACCATCGAACGCACCGGCTCGGGAAGGCGGCCGGCATCGGCCTTGAGCTTGCCGGCCACGTCGCCGGGCGGCGGCGAGGTGCGGCCCTTCACGGCCGTGTCGACGGCGTTGAGGTACACGTACACCTCGTTGAAGAGCTTCAAGGCATCGTCGATCGGCGCGGGCTGGCCGGGCGCCGCGGCGGTGACCAGGCGGCGCAGCGGCTCGAAGCGGTCGTCCACGATGCTCTCGATGCGCTTGCCGGTCGCGACCGGCTTGTTGGGGTCGCCGCCGAACAGGTCCTCCAGGCCCTTGCGGGTGCTGGCGACGGTGGCGGTGGCCTTGCTCACCACGTCCTTCGGTTGATCGGCGGGGATCAGCGTGGTCTCCTTCACCACGGCGCGCAGGAAGTTCGCGAGCGGCGAGCTCACGCCCGAGAGGATGCGCGCGGCCTCGATGTTCTTGTCGAGACCCGTGGCGCGAATCAGCCGCACATCGCCGAGCAGCGCTTCCCATTGCTTCACGTATTCGGCGAGGTACAGGCGGCGCACGCGGTCGGTCAGCGCGCCGAGCGCGGCCACGTCGCGCAGGCGGTCGGCGGCGCCCTTGTCCTGGCCGAGCACCCATGGGTCTTCGGCGGCGAGCAGGCCGGTGAGCACCGTCACTTCGTTCTGAAAGCGCTTGTGATAACCGTCGTAGGTGAACATGCCCGGCACGCCTTCGGTCAGCGGCTTGCCGCTGATGCGCTCGAACACGAGCGGCGCCGAGGGGCCGGCGGCCGTCGCCACGCTGAAGCCCGGAATGTCCTTGGTCGCGCGCTGGCGCTTCAGGCGGCTGAACACGCGCTGCTCCAGCGGATAGCTCGCGAGCACGGCGCGCACGCTGCGCACGAGGTTCTCGTCCATCTTGAGCGGCGAGCGTGGCGGGCCTTGGGCGATGAGCACGTCGAGCTGCTCTTCGAGCGCCATGCGCTGCTCTTCGGGAATGCCGCGGTCCAGGCTGCGCGCCCAGTCGAGCGTGATCCAGGCCTTCAGCGCCTCGGGGTCGAAGTGCTCGGGCTGGTAGAGCATCAAGTAACTCTTGAGCGCTTCGTACGTGTACTCGAGGTTGTCCTTCTGCGCGGTGCGCAGCTGGTCCTCGATGCGCTTGGCGATCTGCGGCAAGAACACGTCATTGAGCGCGCGCTGGTGCGCGAGCCGCGCGGCGGCATCGAGCTTGTCGCCCTGGTAGAGGCCCAGCGTCATGCTGAGCGGCTCGTCGCCCTGGCGGTTCTCGGGCGTCTTCCAGATGTCGCGTATGCCCTGCATCACGGGCGCGACTTCGACCAGGTTCTGCAACTGCACCGGCAGGTTGGCCAGGCTCTTCTGCGCGGGCACGGCGCGCGCCTCGACCGACTTCAGGTAGTTCGTGTTCTGCCAGGTGCTGTAGCCCCAGCCGGCGATGAGGCCGACGGTGACCAGCGTCATCGCAGCCACGCCCGTCATGCGCATCAGATGGCGGCGGCGCTCCAGCTTCACGTCGGCGCCCGCGAGGCGCTGCTCGGGGAACACCACGTCGCGCAGCAGCGATGTGAGGAAGTAACTGCGGCCGCTCGACTTCTGCGGCGCGAGCATCGCGCGCTCGATGCCGAAGCTGCGCGACAGGCTGCCCATCACGCGATCGATGGGGCTGCCTTCCTGCGTGCCGCTGGTGAAGTACACGCCGCGCACCCACGGCGGCTGCGCGAAGCGCGAGCCGGTGAACACCTGGTCGAGCAGGTCCGACAGCAGCGAGCCGATGGAGCCGAACTGCGCCGGGAAACCGAAGATCGCCGCGCGGCGCCCGCCGTCGGTCTCGCGCTGCATGCGCGGAATGAGGCCGTCGTTCACGCGGTTGTGCAGCAGCGCGAACTCGCGGTGGAAGGCGGTGGAGAGGCCCTTCTCTTCGGTCTGCACGTTCTCGTCGGCCGGCAGCGTGAAGCCAAAGACCTGCGCGCGCTGCTCCTTGCCGAGGTCGTCGAAGTAGTCGGTGAAGCCGTAGAGCAAATCGCTCTTGGTGACGAGCACATAGACCGGCAGGCGCGTGGTGAGCTTGCTGTCGAGTTCGAGCAAACGCGCGCGAATCGATGCGGCGAGTTGCGTGCGCTGCTCGGGGCCCTGGCTCAGCAGGTCGGCCACGCTCACGGTGAGGAACACGCCGTTCAGCGGCCGGCGCGGCCGCGCCTTCTTGAGCAGGCCGAGAAAACCTTCCCATGCGTTCTTGTCCTCGGTCTGATGGCTGTCCTGCGTGGTGTAGCGGCCGGCGGTGTCGATGAGCACCGCCTCGTCGGTGAACCACCAGTCGCAGTTGCGCGTGCCGCCCACGCCGCGGATCGCGCCGGGGCCGAACTTCTCGGCGAGCGGGAACGAGAGGCCCGAGTTCACGAGCGCCGTCGTCTTGCCCGCGCCCGGTGCGCCGATGAAGACGTACCACGGCAGGTCGTACAGATAACTGCCGCCCGAGATCGACATCCAGTCGCGCCAGCCCGGCTTCTTTCCGGCGGCGTGCAGGCGCATCTGCTTCAAGGTGGCGACGGCTTCGCTGAAGCGCGTGTCCAGGATCTTCTGTTCGCCGTTGACCGGTGCGTCGGTCTTGGCGGTCGGCGCCTTCATGAGGCCGTCGGTCAGGTGCTGGCTCGCACGGCGCGCGCGCCAGCGCCGCCACGCCATGCGCAGCACCACGATGAGCACGATGGCGCCGATCAGCAGCCAGCGCGCCAACTCGCTTTCGAGCGGCGCGAGCGAACCGATCTTCACCAGCGGGCCGATCCACCAGATCAAGAGTCCGACGACGATGAGCGCGAGCAGCGTCAGCAGCAGCGGGCTGAACAGGAAGCCGAAGATTTTCTTGATCATTTCGTCGCTCCTGGAACGGGAGCAGCAGCCGGGGCCGGTGCGACCGACGCGGCGGAAGAAGCGACGCGCTCGGGCTCGGTCAGCAGCACGATGTCCACGCGCCGGTTGCGCGCGCGGTTGGCGGGCGTGTCGTTGGCGGCCACGGGCTCGGCGTCGGCCTTGCCGTCGGAGCGCATGCGCGCGGGGTCGACCAGCGTGGTGAGCGCGCCCTTCACCGCATCGGCGCGCGCAGCAGACAGGTGCCAGTTCGATGGATAGCGCAGCGACCGGATCGGCTGGTTGTCGGAGTGGCCGGTGATGAGCACATCGCCCTTCACTTCGGCCAGCGCCTGCCCGATGCGGCGCAGCACCGGGAGCGACGCGGCCATCGGCTCGGCGCTGCCGGAGCCGAAGAAGGAATCGCCGCGCAGGCGCACCACGCTGCGGTCGGCCTCGTCGGTCACGGTGACCAGGCCCTGCTTCACTTCAGGTTCGAGAAAGCGCGCAAGGCGCGGCGTTTTTGCCGGTGGTGCGGGTGGCGCGATCTGGATGTTGGGCACGCGCAGGCCCGACACCGCGGCGTAGGTGGTGTCGGAGCGCTGGTTGAGCATGATCTGCATGCCCACCCACGCGAGCGCGAGCAGGAAAGCGAAGCCCGCCGCGAACACCCACAGCGGCAGCGATTCGCGCAGCCGCACCGTGCCCGCGCCCTGGCCGCGCCAGTGCGGCGAGAGCTCGGGCTCGACGGCCGGACGGTCCTTGGCGATCAGGTCGGCCAGGCGCTGGCGCACCGAGTCGAGTTGCGCGCGGCCGTTGTCGACCACGCGGTAGCGGCCTTCGAAGCCGAGCGCGAGCACGCTGTAGATGAGCTCGAGCAACTGGCGGTGCGTGGGCACGTCCTGCGCGAGCTTGGCCAGGAGCTGGAACACCTTTTCTCCGCCCCAAGTCTCGTTGTGGAACTGCACCAGCAGGCTCTGCTTGTTCCAGCCGGCCTGCACGCCCCACGGCGTGTTGGCCACGGCCTCGTCGAGCGCGGTGCACAGCACGTAGCGCGCGGCGAGCACCGATTCGTTGCTCACGCCCGAGCGGCGCGCGCTGGCGTCGAACTGGTTCACCGCATCGGCGGTGGAGGCGCGCAGCGCCGGCACGTTGGGCGGCTGCGCGAGGTTGCGCAGCTTGCCGATCAGCACCAGCAGCTTGCCCGCGGCGGAGACCAGCGGATTGAGCAGCCCGATCTCGCCGACCTCCACGGCCGGCGTCGGATCGGCGCCGCCGAAGAACGGCGCGGGCGCCGCGGCCGGCGGCGTGCCGGCCGGCGTGCGCGGCTTGGGCTTGATGACCGTGCGCTCCGACTCGAAGGCGGCAAAGGGGTCGGGAGGTGTGCTCATGGGTTTACCTCAGGGCCGTCTATGCGGCAACAGCCACTTGGGTGATAGCAGCCGTTCGGGCTGAGCTTGTCGAAGCCTTGCGCGCCATGCCCAGCCCTTCGACAAGCTCAGGGCGAACGGGGTGGAGGTCGGCTTGCGGCTTCATGAACGAATGGCCCAGAAGGCGAGGTCGAGGCCGGGGAAATCGCCGGCGATGTGCATCGCGATGCCGCCGGATTGCTCGAGCTGGCGCCACAGGTCGCTGTTGCGCGTTTCGAGCTCGAAGTAGTTCGCGCCCGTGTGGAACGGAATCTGGCGCGGCGCGACCGGCATCGGCGTGAGCGTGACGCCCGGCAGTGCCAGGTTCACGAGGTCGCGGATGCGCTCGACCGGGCCGATCTTCACCTGCGTCGGGAAGCGCGCGCGCAGCGCCTCGCTCGGCATGTTCGCGTTCACCGCGAGCACGAAGGTCGCCTTGCGCTGCAACTCCACGTCCGTGACCATCGCCACGCGCACGCCGTGCTTGCGGTCGTGCAGCTCGATGCGGATGGCCGACTGCTCGAACACCATCGAGAGGCTGCGGCGCAGGTCGTCCATCACCGGACGGAAGCTCAGCGCGAGGTCGTCATGAACATAGGGGCCGAAGCGTGCGACGCGGCGCGTATCGCGAAAGCTCGAGAGGTCGCCGGCGAGGCCGAGCGCATGTTCGAAGAAGTGCTGCGGGTGCAGCATCGCGCTCTTCGCGAGGTGCGCAAAGATGGCCTCGTTGCGGTTCACCGCCTGCAGCAGCATGAAGTCGGCGATCTCGGCCACGCCGCCGGTGCCACCCTGCGTCATGCGGCCGGCGAGCGCCTCGCCGCGCTGGCGCAGCAGGCCGAGCAGTTCGTCGAGCCAGGCGCGGATCACCGCATGGCCGGCCACGTCGAGCAGCGGCGGCAGCATCCCGCGATCGAGCTGCACCTGGTTGTCGGTGCGGCGCTCGACCACGCGGGCGACGCCCATGGTGGTCCAGGCGTCGGTGGCTTCGCTGGCGCGCATGAGGCGCGTGTGAAGCTGCCCGAGCTGCAGCATCGCGGTGCGCTCGCCGGCGGTGTTGGAATCGGGCACGTCGGACTCGAGCACCCGGTGACGCACCAGCTCTTCATATTCTTCCGCGTCGGCCTCGCGCGCACCGGCGCGGCGCAGCGGCAGCGCGAGCACCACCGGCTCGTCGCGCATCGTGGAAGGAATGTCGATGGGCTCGGGCAGCGGATCGACCGCCGGCATGTCGAACACCGTGCCGTCGCCGAAGATGCCGACCGCGCGCACCAGCGCGAGCTTGCCCAGCGTGAGCGCGGCCTGGTCGATCTCGAGTTCGGCAAAGCCCCAGGCGTAGGGCGTGGTCGAACGCAAGAGCACATGCCTCGCATGGTCGGCATGACGCTCGCTCTGCTGCAGGTGCTGAGGCTGCAACAGCATCCCTTCGCTCCAGACCACTTTTGTTCGCCAACTCATCCGCACTCCGTCAACGGCAAGGGTTGCCTGAAAGAAACACGAAGTTTCCGGCGCGGAGGGCGGCGGGCAAATCCGCCTAATGGCCTAGACGAAGGGGTTTGGAGCTACGGCGAAGGGACTAGGCGGGCCGTCCCGGCGGTGTGTCAGCGCCCGCCGGCACGCAGCGTCTGCACCTGCTCCGCATAAGCCTTCTCGATGCGCTGCAGCCGCTGCGCGCGAGCCGCCTCGTTCACCCAGGCGGCGGCCATGGCGCGCTGCTTGCCGAGTTCGTACTCCAGCCGCGCCTCGGGCAACAGCGCGCTGTCGTCGGCCGCGACATAGCCGTAGGCCGCGCGCAGGTTCTTGAGCACTTCGCGCTCGCCATCGGCGTGGGGGCCCTTGCCCTGCCCGTAGGTGATGAGGAAGTTCTGCAGCTTCGCCTGGAACTCGGGCGGGTAGTTGCGCCGCACCACCATCGGCGCGCCGGGCGGCGGGGTGGACTCCCAGATCACCTGGAGCCGTTCGGCCTCGATGGGGAACTGCTGGCGGAAGCGCTCGAGGTCGGTGGTGTTGTTGGTGGCCACGTCGGCATCGCCGTTGGCCACGGCGAGCGCGGTGGCCTGGTGGGTACCGACGAACTCGCTGCGAAAGCGGGTTTCCATCTCGATGTTGTTCGGCAGGAACAACTGGCTTTGCGGCACGACGAAGCCGGTGACCGAACGGCTGTCGCCGCGCGCGAGGCGCCAGCGCTCGGGCTGGGCGAGCATGCCTTCCAGGGTGTTGAGCGGGCCGGCCTTGCGCGCGAGCAGCACCGCGCGGTGCTCGGGCATGCCGGGCCGGCGCGCAATCTGCGCCACGACCTTCATGCGGCGCTGCATCACGGCGTCCAGCGCCATCTTGGCGGAGAGAAAGGCCATGTCGATCTCGTCCTTGCCGATGGCGCGGTCGAGCTCCTCGTACGACGGCACCGAGTACGCATTGACCGGAATGCCGAGGGAGCGGCTCATGTCGGCCATGAAGGGCGTCCACAGGGCGCGCGACTCGACGGTGCCGCCGAGCGGGAGCACGCCGAAGCGGATGGACTGGATGGGTTTCTCGTGCACGACCTGTGCGAGGGCGGCCGATGGCGGGAGCAGCGCGGTGGCTGCAATGAAGGTGGCTGTCAGCAGGTGCTTGAGTGCGGGGCGCATGTCGCGGCTTGGCTTGTTGAGGCGTGCTGCTGTTCAGGGCGGTCGACTGTCGCGCGATCGGTCAAGGTGCGATGTCCCTGAGCACGCTGACCTGCTCGGCGTAGCCGTTCTCTATGCGCTGGAGCCGGGCCTGCCTGGCCGCGTCGTTCACGAACTGGGCCGTCACGGCGTTCTGCTTGGCCAATTGATAGGCGAGCTTGGCCGCGGGCTGCAGCGAACTGTTGTCGGCGACCACGAAGCCGGCCAGGTCGTGCAGCGACTTGAGCACCAGCCGTTCGGCGTCGCCGCGCGGGCCCTTGCCGCGGCCGTAGGCGGTCAGGAAAGCCTGCACGCGGCTGCGCAGTTCGGCTGGATATTCGCGTCGCACCACGATCTGCGCGTGGGGAATCAGTTCCGACTCCCACAGCACCTGCAGCCGCTGCGCCTCGGCCGGAAAGCGCAGCTTGAAGCGCTCGAAGTCGGCCGAGTTGTTGGTGGCCACGTCGGCCTCGCTGTTGGCCACGGCGAGCGCGTTGGTCTGGTGGGTGCCGACGACCTCGCTCAAAAAGCGGGTCTCCATCACGATGTGGTTCGGCAGAAAAAGCTGCAGCTGCGGCACGATGAAACCCGACACCGACTGCTTCTCGCCGCGCGCGAGGCGCCAGCGTTCGGGCTGGTCCATCAGGCTCTTCAATGTATTGAGCGGCGGCGTCTTGCGCGCCAGCAGCAGCGCGCGGTAGCCGGGCAGGCCGTCGTGCCGCACGACCTGCGCCACCACCTTCATGCGGCGCTGGGTCACGGCGTCCAGCGCCATCTTTCCGGAGAGAAAGGCCATGTCGACCTCGTCGCGCTGGATCGCCTGCTCCAGCGCCTCGTACGAATTGACCGAGAGCACGCTCACCGGGCGATGGATGGCGCGGCTCAGTTCGGCCAGCAGCGGGTCCCAGTCGCTGCGCGACTCGAAGGCGCCGCCCAGCGGCAGGATGCCGAAGCGCACGGGGGTCTTGTCCAGCGGTGTCGCCTGGGCGGTTTGGGCCGCGGCCACGACAGGCAGGCCGACGAAAAACGCCAGCGCCGCAGCCCGGAAAGCAGCGGAAAAAGCAGCGGGGACGACAGCGAAATGACGCAGGGAAGCCAGCATTTTCAGGACCGAAAGGCGTAGGGCCGCTGTGCACCAGCGGGTCTAACATGGGCAATGCGGACGCCATTAAATAGCAAATACAAGTTAATTTTGTGATGTTTTTCCTGTCTTCCATGTTTGGCGTTGGGCTCCTAAGCTCGCGGCCTCGATGAACTGGAACTTCCGCGTCCTGCGTGGGCTCGCCCGCCTCACCTTCGCCCAGCAGCTGATCCTGCTGGCGCTGGTGCCGGCGACCGCGGCCACGCTGACGGCCATCGCCGTGCTGACGCGCCAGCACCTGGGCAACCTCACCGAACTGATGCGCGCCAATGCGCAGACGGTGGCGCTGCAGGTGGCCACGGTGGCGCAGGCGCCGCTCTCGCGCATGGACAAGCGCGCCCTGCAGCGCACGGCGCAGTCGGGCACCTACCAGCCGCATGTGCAGCAGGTGCAGATCTGGACGGAAGACGGCGAGATCGTGGCCAATTCCGAAACCGTCGACCGCGCGCGCGGCGAAGGCCTGCAGGTGGTGGTGCCGATCGTGGCCGACGACGGTCGCCACAACGGCAAGGTGATGGTCGAGATCAGCCTCTCCGCGGTGCAGAACGCCCGGCGCTCGGTGTGGCTCAACGTGGCGGTGGTGCTGGCGATCAGCCTGGTGGGCGTGGGCCTGGCCGGCTGGTGGGCGGCGCGGCGCATCAGCGAGCCGATCCGCGCGCTCGGCAAGGCGGTCGACCGCCTGGGCGCGGGCGAGGACGCGAGCGTGGCGATCGAGGGCACGTCCGAGGTGAAGCATCTGCAGCTGGGCTTCAACCACGCGGCGCGCGCGCTCGCCGAGAGCCGCCGGCTGCTGCAGAGCCGCATCAACGAGGCCACGGCCGAGCTGGCGCGCAAGAACGCGCTGCTCGAAGTGGCGAGCCAGGCCAAGACGCGCCTCCTGGCCGCCGCGAGCCACGACCTGCGCCAGCCGCTGCATGCGCTCACGCTTTTCTCGGACGGGCTGGCCAACGGCGAGACCGATCCGGTGAAGCTGCAGCGCATCGGCCACATCCGCGAATGCGTCGAATCGCTGGACCGGCTTTTCTCGGAGCTGCTGAACCTGTCGCAGCTCGATGCGGGCGTGCTGCAGCCGCAGTGGGCCGATTTTCCGCTGGACCGCCTGTTCGACGAAATCAGCCGCAACTTCCGCCCGGTGGCCGAGCAGCAGGGCCTCCGGCTGGTGGCGCGCAAGACCGAGCTCTGGGTGCGCTGCGACTACGTGATGCTCTCGCGCATCCTGAACAACCTGGTGTCGAACTCGCTGCGCCACACGCTCGAAGGCGGCGTGCTCATCGGCGCGCGGCGCCGCGGCAAGGGCGTGCGCATCGACGTGGTCGACACCGGCGTGGGCATCGCCGCGCAGCATCAGACGCGGGTGTTCGAGGAGTTCTATCAGGTGGAGCCGGCCGGCCGCCAGGCGGCACGCGGCGCGCGCGGCATGGGCCTGGGCCTCGCGACGGTGCAGCGGCTGACCGAACTGCTGAACACGCGGGTGGAACTCAGCTCGCGGCTGCACAAGGGCACCTGCGTGCGGGTGCTGGTGCGCTCGGCACCGGCCGCGCTGCCGTCGCCCGCGCCGTCGCCGGTGGCCGCCGGCATGGAGGACGGGGAGCCGAGCCTTGCGAACCTGCGCATCCTGGTGATCGACGACGAGCGCACGATCCTCGAAGGGCTCTCCGTGGTGCTCGCCAACTGGGGCGCCGAGGTGCTGGTCGCGCAGACCCGCGCCGAGGCGCTCGCGCTGGCCGACACCTGGGAGCAACCGCCCGACGTGGTGGTGAGCGACCTGCTGCTGCAGGGCGGCGACAACGGGCTCGATGTGATCGCCGCGCTGGAGCGCCATCCGCACGGCATCGGCCCCGGCACGGCGCGCCTTCTGGTCACCGGCGAGACCAAGCCCGACCGCCTGCGCGAAGTGGCGAGCGCCGGCATCGCGGTGCTCTACAAGCCGGTCTCGCCGCGGGTGCTGCGCCAATCGATTCACGCGCAGCGCGCAGCGGCGCTGCTGAACGTCGTGGAATAGCCGCAGTCAAGCAGTGCCGGCGGGCATCTGCCTTGAATGGCTGCGTTCCAGAGGATCCAATGCCGGCGTCACCCATCACCAATGAGATATTCATGTCACCTTTGACCACGATCCCATCGTCGGAACTCGCGAATGACAAGGATGCTCGCCTTTGGGCCTTGATCATGTACCTCGCGGAACACAAAGAGGCGCAGACGCTTCCAGGCTTGAAGTCATTTTGGCTGGCCTACATCTACGACGCAGAGGTGCAAAACGGTGGGCACCTTCAGTACTTTCACAACCGGGGAAGCGCCTCTGTCCCTGAAACACTTGAAGCTCTGCGAACGATCGGGGCAGACAGGCAGGTCGAGCTGCTGCGAGACTGCTGGGCGGATCTCGCGAACACGCCCGTCCCACAAACCGAGTCACTTCAAGCGTATGCGGACCTCGCAGCCGAAGACCGATTCGAGCGACAGGATTCCGAGTACTACGAACAACAGCCTGAAGTCTTGGAAAGGCTTGGGACGCACTATGAGACCCAACTTGTCGAATGGGTCGCCGTCGCATGAAAACAGGGGCAATCCGCCCGGGCCCCGTGGATGCAAAGCCTCACTGCATCAGACACGGAACTACGACCGATGCCCCACACCGAACGTGACGCTCATTCATGCTCAAGCTGCTGGGTCAAGATGTGATTGCACTTCGCCTGCGCGTACTCGTGCGCTTCGTCTTCAACAGCTTTGCCGCGCTTGTCCGTCTTCGCGGCTTGTGCAATGACATCCGCTCTGTATCGCTGACGGCACGTGCAAAACGCCTCGATCGTTTTGCGCGTGAACAGCGCTCGCAGTTCAGGTTTCACCTCGATGCCTGCAACGCAGCTGGCGGTGTTCTCCTTGATCAACTGGGCCCGAAATTTGCCGCTGGCTTCCGGGATTTCCGTTGAAAGAGCGGGCCGTGCCAAGAGGAAGAGCGCAACGATCGCAGCGTAGTTCTTGCATTTCATCTTCAATTTCCTTGAGGAGTCATCGTGATTTCCGTGCATGTGCCCCACGGATTCAGCTTATGTGTGCCGCTTCGATCCCATCGTGCGTTGCGCAATCAAGTTGCGCAAGCAGCACGTCAACGACATCGGCTGCTGTCGGCTGGACAAGATGAGAACAACAGCACAGCGCCAGCCATCCGGCACGGCGATGGCGGCCAGAAGCACCGCGAGAGCGGGCTGGGGCCGCAAGAGCCGTTGGGGCGCAAGGTCAAGGCCCGTCTCGGCTGACAACGGCCCTACGCCATCGGACATAGGCCGTGCGGCCGCTGCGGTGTGCACTTCATCACGCTGACACAGGGTCGCGGGGACAGACATAGCCCCTCCGCCTTATCGCGCGAAACAGGGCGCCTCCTTACATTGAGTGATGCACCCTCGCTGCAGAAGCAGTCACATGTCCGTCGTCGCGAAACACCTCTTCCATCCCTTCCTCGGAAGGCTGCCCGGCGCCGTGCGTGCGGCGCTGGCCTTCGGCCTGACCGCGGGCGTGGCGATCGGCCTCCTCGGCCTGTCGATGGCCAGCCGCGCAGCCGCGGCGCCCAGCCTCACCGTGCTGATGAGCGACGACAACCCGGCGCATTCGGAATTCGTGCAGCAACTGCGCGCGGGCCAGGAACCCGGTGGCCGCTTCGAGTTGGTGCGCCTCTCGCCGACCGGCGAGATGCCGCAGGGCATCGAGACCGCCAGCGCCGAGACCGAACCCCGCGCCAATGCGGGCGTTCGCACACGCAGCATGCGGCCCTCGGCCGCCGACGCGAACCTCACCATGGCGGTGGGCGTCGCGGCCGCGCGGGCCGCCGTCGAACGTCCCGGACAAGAGCCGCTGGTGATCGCGATGCTGAGCCGGCTCGACTACGAGGCCCTGAAGGCCGCGAGCCCCGCCCTGAAACGCAGCGACCGCCGCGTGGGCGTGCTGCTGCGCGATCCGGCGATGGCCGACCAGCTCGCGCTCATCCATGCCGTTCTGCCGCAGAAGCACCGCATCGGCATCGTCGCCACGCCCGAATCGGAGCCGCTGGTGCGCGAACTGCAGCGCGCCGCGCAGGGTGCCAACCCGGCGTGGGAGGTGCGCGTGGAGTACGCGCCCGACGCCAGGTCGCTTGCCGCCGCGCTGCGCACCGTGGTGCCGATGAGCGACGCATTGATGGTGCTGCCCGACCTGATCGGCGACAACCAGGCGGCCACGCTGTCGGTGCTGCGCGCGGGCGCGAGCGCGGGCCTCGCGGTGTTCGGTGCCAGCGAGGGGCTGGTCCGCTCGGGCGGCTTGGCGGCGGCGGTCTCGACGCCTTCTCAACTCGCACAACAAGCGCGCCTGCTGGGCCAGAAGGTGGCCAGCGTAGGCAGCAGCAACAGCCCGCTGGTGGAAGCGGCAACGCCCGCCACCGTGCGCGTCAACGCCACCGTGGCACGCGGACTCGGCCTGCGCCTGCCGGAGGAACGGGAACTGACCGACCGTCTCGCGGCCACGCGATGAGCGCCGTGCCGCCCCCGCAAGGTCCGGCACCCGCCGGCGACGATGCAGCACAGGCGCGCACCGCGTCCACGCTGGTCGTGCGCGGCAACCTGCAGGGCGACCTGTTCCGCCTGGGCGTGGTGCCGTGCGCGGCGGTGGCGCTCGCGCTCACCGGCTGGTTCACCCACAACCGGCTGCAGACGCTCGAAGCCCAGTTCGATGCCGAAGGCGAGGCCGTGGCGCGCCAGGTGGCGGCCATGTCCGACCTGAGCCTGTACGCGGGCGACGTGCCGGCGCTGCAGAACGTGGCCAATGCCGCGCTGCGCGGCGGGCAGGTGATGCGGGTGGAGATCAGCAACAGCGCGGGCGTGTACGTCACGGCCGGGCCCAAGAACGAATCGCTCGCGCAGCTGCGCATGTTCACCTCGCCGGTCACGCTGCGCGAGGCCTCGCGCGCCAGCGCCTTCGCGCCCGCCGGCTCCACCGCGGCGGGCGACACCCCCATCGGCCTGGTGCAGACCTTCCGCGACACCACCGCCTACGCACGCGAGCGCAGCCGCTCGCTCATGGCGGGCATCGGCATCGCGCTGGTGGCGCTGCTGGCGGCGTGGGCCTCGGTGCGCCACATGGCGCGCACCGTGGCGCGGCCGCTGCGGCGCGTGTCGCGCACCGTCGCCGCGCTGGAGGCGGGCCACTTCGACATGCGCTGCGAAGTGGTCGAGGGCGGCACCCGCGGCTCGCACGAACTGGCGGTGCTCGCGCACGACATCGACCGGCTCGCCGAACGCCTGCAGCACAACCGCCAGGTGAGCGAGGAGCGGGTGCGCGAAGCCACCGCCGTCGCGCTGCAGCGCATGGCCGAGGCCGAGCAGGCGGCGCTTTCGCGTGCGCGTTTTCTCGCAGCCGCGAGCCACGACCTGCGCCAGCCGCTGCATGCGATGGGCCTCTTCATCGACGGCCTGCTGCCCACCGCCAGCGCGGCGCAGCGCCCGGCCGTGCTGCGGCTGCAGGAGAGCACAGAGTTCATGGGCGTGCTGCTGGACGACCTGCTGGAAATCTCGCGGCTCGATGCGCAAGTGCTCACGCCGACCATCACCCGCATCTCGCTGGCCGCCCTCTTCGACCAGCTCGATGCGCAGCATGCCGCCGCTGCCATCGAGGCGCGCGTGCGGCTGCGCTGGAGCGACCGGGGCCTGGCGGTGCGCACCGACGCGGCGATGCTGCAGCGCATCGTCAACAACCTCGTGGCCAATGCGCTGCGCCATGCGTCCGAAGGCGGCACCGTGCTGGTGGCCGCGCGACGCATCGCATCCGGCGTTCGCATTGAAGTTCGCGACAACGGTGTGGGCATCGCGCCGATCCACCAGGGCCGGATCTTCGAGGAGTTCTACCAGGTGGCGAACACCGAGCGCGACCGCCGCCGCGGCTTCGGCCTGGGGCTCGCGATCTGCGCACGCATCGCGACGCTGCTGGGCACCCGCATCACCGTGCGCTCGGCGCTGCAGGCCGGCAGCACCTTCGCCTTCACCCTGCCCGCCGCGCGCGCCGCCGACGTCGTGCTGCCCGAGCCCGCACCCGTGGCGCCCGCGCCGCTCGCGGGCCTGCGCTGCCTGGTGGTGGACGACGACCCCGCCATCCTCGACGGCAGCCGCGCACTGCTGGAGCAATGGGGCTGCGAGGTCGAATGCGTGGCCACCGGCGCCGAGGCCATCGCGCGGATGGGCACAGGCGACATCCATTTCGATGCGGTGCTGTGCGACCTGCAACTCGCCGGCGACGGCGATGGCGTCGACGTGATCGACGCCGCCAAGCGCCTGCAGCCCGATGCGCTCGCGGTGCTGGTGTCGGGCGCGACAGGGCCGGAGGTGCTGCAGCGGCTGCGGCATGGCGGCGTGATGCTGCTGACCAAGCCGGTGCCGCCGGCCAAGCTGCGCGCGCTGCTCACCACGCGGCGGCATGCACACGCGGCTTGAAGCCAGCTTGTGTTCGGAAACGATCCCCACCCGATCCGTTCACGCTGAGCTTGTCGAAGCGCCGCGCGAGGCTTCGACAAGCTCAGCCCGAACGGTGGCGCTCAGCCCGAAGGGTGGCGCTCAGCTCGAACGGCGGCGCTCAGCCCGAACGGTGGTGGCGCCTCAAGCCGCTTCTTCGGTCCGCGAGAACTGCCTGCGATACACCGTCGGCGACACCTTGAACGCCGAGGTGAAGTGCTTGCGCAGCGACACCGCGGAGCCGAAGCCCGCGCCGGTGGCCACGCGCTCGACCGGATGGTCCGTCGTCTCCAGCAACCGCTGCGCCAAGGCGAGGCGCTGGTTCTGGATCCACTGCCCCACCGTCGTGCCCGTCGATTCGCGGAAGCGCCGCGTGAAGGTGCGGCGGCTCATCAACGCGCGGCGCGCGAGCTCGTCGAGTTCGTGCGGCACATCGAGGTGCTTGCCCAGCCATTCGAGCAACGGCGCGAGCCGGTCGCGCTCCGCCGTCGCGGGCATGGGCTGCTGGATGTACTGCGCCTGCCCGCCCTGCCGGTGCGGCGCGACCACCATGCGCCGCGCCGCGCGGTTGGCCGTCTCGGCGCCGTAGCGCACGCGCAGGAGGTGCAGGCAGCAGTCGATGCCCGCGGCCGTGCCGGCGGAGGTGAGCACGTCGCCGTCGTCCACGTACAGCACCTCGGGCTGCAGGCTCACCTTCGGGTATTGCCTGGCGAACGTGGCCGCGAGGTTCCAGTGCGTGGTGGCAGGCCGGCCATCGAGCAGGCCCGCCTCGGCCAGCACGAAGGCACCGAGGCAGAGGCCCACCACCGTGGCGCCGCGCCGGTGCGCGGCCTGCAGCGCGCGGATCAACGCAGGCGGCGCGGGCCGCCCATCGTCACGCCATGAGGGCACGACCACGATCTGCGCCCGGCGGATCGCCTCCAGCCCATGCGGCACCACGAGATCGAAGCCCGCATTGGTCCGCAGCGGCCCCGGCTCCGGCGCGCACACGCGCATGCGAAAGCGCGGCGCCCCAGTCTCGGTGCGGTCTTCGCCGAACACCATGCAAGGCACGGACAGGTGAAAGGGGCTGATGCCGTCGAAGGCGACGACGGCGATGGTTTCGGTGGTCATGGTGGTTGTGCGGGCCATGGCCCGATCTTATCGATGATTGGCTATCGGGCCACTTTCGACGAACCGGCAAAGCGCGAACAATCAAGCCATACCAACCGAGAAGGAGCCAGACATGAGCAACACCCCCACACCCCGCCGCGCCCTCGTCGTGATCGACGTGCAGAACGAATACTTCGAAGGCGGCGGCCTGCCGATCGAGTACCCGCCCATCCTGGACACGCTGCCCAACGTGACCAAGGCGATGGACGCCGCCCGTGCATCCGGCGTGCCCGTCGTCGTGGTCCGCCACCACGCGCCCAAGGGCGCGCCGGTGTTCCAGGCCGACACCCACAACGGCCAATTGCACCCCGAGGTTGCGAACCGTCCGCGCGATCACCTCATCACCAAGACCTTCCCGAGCGTGTTCACCGGCACCGACTTCGCCGACTGGCTTGCTCGCCACGAAATCGACACGCTGAGCGTGGCCGGCTACATGACGCAGAACTGCGATGCATCGACGGTGTTCGAGGCGATGCACCGCGGCCTGAATGTGGAGTTCCTCGCCGACGCAAGCGGCGCACTGCCGTATGCAAACGACGCAGGCAAGGTCACGGCGGAAGAGATCCACCGCGTCTTCAGCGTCGTGTTCCACAGCAACTTCGCAGCCGTGACCTCGACCGCCGCGTGGATCGCCGCGATGCAGGAAGGCCAAGCCATCGCGAAGGACAACGTGGTCATGTCCAACCGCCGCGCGCGCGGCGTCTGAGAAGGTGTGAACGAATCCGCCATGCCCGCTCATCCCGCCCAGACACACCCGCTCGGCGTTGCAAATGCTCGCCATAGCCCGAGCTATGGCTGTGCTTTGCGCCTTGATCGGGCGCGCCTGGGCGGGCTGCTCGGGCACGCCGAATTCATTCACACCTTCTGAAGCGAGCGGGCCGAGGGCAATCCGGGAGGGCGTGCGCGCGGCGCGGGTGCTATGGTGGCCCCGCAGCCGACCGCACGATGCGTGCAGACCGCCCTCTAGGACATCCCGCCATGCCCGACCTCTCTGCCCTGAAAGACATCCGCCCTTTCGTCGCGACCCCGAGCTACGGCGGCACGATGACCAGCCTCTACGTGCGCAGCCTCCTGGGCCTGGTCAACCTGGCATGGGCACACGGGTTCCCGATGCAGACACGCTTTCTCGATGGCGACAGTCTCATCACGCGCGCCCGCAACCGCCTCGTCGCTGAGTTCATGGCCGACACCCGCTGGACGCACCTGTTCTGGATCGATGCCGACATCGGCTTCGAACCCGAGGCGGCCCTCCGGCTTCTGTGCGCGGGGCGCGACGTGGTGGCGGGCATCTACCCGCACAAGACCGACGGCTGGCCCGCGGGCGGGCTTCGCGAGCCGCTGCCGGCCGGCGCCACGCGCGAGGATTTCGAGGCGCTGCACGCCAGCTTTCCGGCCAATGCGTTCGACACTCGCCTCTCGGTGGACGCAGAGGGATTCATCGAGGTGCTGGATGCGCCCACGGGCTTCATGCTGATCGCGCGCAGCGTGTTCGAGCGTCTCGCCGCGGCTTATCCGCAACTGCGCTACACACCCGAGCGCGCCGCCGATCCCGCGACACGCGACCTTCCGCACTACCGCTTCTTCGACGTGCTCGCCGAGCCAGACAACGGCGCCTATCTGGCGGAAGACTTCGCGTTCTGCCGCCGCTGGCAGTCGATCGGGGGCCAGGTCTTCATCGATGCCCGCTCCAACCTGTCGCACCAGGGCACGCGCACCTACACAGGCCACTTCGGCCGTGCGCTGTCCGTGCGCGAAGGCCGGTGAACACGGTGACGCAGACCGCGCGCACAGACGCGGACCTGCGCGACATCCTCGCGCCGCAGCGGCTGACCGAGGTGGTCGATGTCGGGGCCAACCCGATCGACGGCGACCCGCCCTATCTCGCGATGTTGCAAGCCGGGCTGTGCCGGGTCACGGGCTTCGAGCCGCAGCTTTCGGCGCTGCATGAACTGACACAGGCGCAGGGCCCGCTCGAGCGCTACCTGCCGTGGGCGCTCGGCGACGGCGGCATGCACACGCTGCATGTCTGCGCAGCGCCGGGCATGACCAGCCTGCTCGCGCCCGATGCGCAATCGCTCGCGCTCTTCGAGGCCCTGCAGCCGCTGGCCGAGGTTCGCGAACGGATCGCGGTGCAGACGCGGCGGCTCGACGACATCGCCGAAATCGCGCATCTCGATTTCCTGAAGATCGATGTGCAGGGCAGCGAGCTCGCGGTGTTCCGCGCGGGCCGCGCCAGGCTGGCGCAAGCCGTGATGGTGCAGACCGAGGTGTCCTTCGTCACGCTCTACAAGGACCAGCCGACCCAGGGCGAGATCGACCAGGAACTGCGCAGCCAGGGCTTCGTGCCGCATTGCTTCGCCGCGGTGAAGCAGTGGCCGATCGCGCCTTGCGTTGTGGATGGCGATCCGCGCCGGCCGCTGCGCCAGCTGTTGGAGGCCGACCTGGTCTACATGCGCGACATCCGCCGCCCCGAGGCGATGGACGACGAGCAACTGCGGCATCTGGCCTTATTGGCACACCACTGCCACGGCTCCTTCGATCTCGCACTGCGCTGCCTGCTGCTGCTCGAAGAGCGCCGCGCGGTCGAGGCCGGCGCGCAGCAGCGCTACCTGCAACTGCTTGCGGCGCGCGGCGGCTGATACGGGGTTGCGTTCGAAAAGATAAAACCGTTCACGCTGAGCTTGTCGAAGGGCTGTTCGCGGTCGGCGCAAGGCTTCGACAAGCTCAGCCCGAACGGTTGTCGGGCAATTCGAACCATGCGGTGGCCATTCGCCCATGACACCGCTCGCCCTGAGCTTGTCGAAGGGCTGTTCGCGGTGGGCGCGCGGCTTCGACAAGCTCAGCCGAACGGCTCTTGTGGATTGACAAGGCGTGAGCGCCGCCGTCAGAAATCGGCGCAGCCGTTGCGCTTTTCGGTGTCTACGCAACTCGAAAGATTCGGCCGGGACCGCACGCGCGACCATTCGCGCGCCAGCACATCGCCGCCCTGCGATGCGAGGTCGCCTTCGAGCGCGCCGGTCGCAAAGCAGATCGGCGGCGGGCCGATGTTGCGGTCGTAGAGCCAGGTGGAAGGCACTTCGCGCAGCACGTCGGGCTTGGGGAAGTCGGGCAACCGGAGCACGACTGAAGGCGGCGGCGCCTCCGTCACCGTCAGATCGCCCGGCCGCACGTTGACCGCATAGCCCGCGGCGGAAGCAAAGCTGCCATCGATCGCATAGAGGCCCGGTGGGCTGTCCGGCGTTGCCGACGTGCCGGGTGCGCCGCTGAAGCTCGAGGCCGTGTCGCCCAGGATCAGTCCGGCGACGGTGTAGGTGAAGGGCGGATTGGCCTGGCCCTCGGGACGGGTCGCATTGCCGATCACCACCGTGGCCAAGGGCTGCTGCGCGTAGATGAAGTGGTTGTCGCCCGGCGACACGGTGACGGTGCACAACCCCAGGTACGCGCAGTGGTACAGGTTGGGCAGCGGGCCCGAGCCGAAGAGGCCGCCGCGCGTTTCGCCGACCCAGGTGTCGGCCCACACGCGCCACGGCGCGCCGGTGATCGTGTAGGCGCCGAGGTTCTGGAAGCGCGAGGCCGCCACGAGATCGGTGCCCCTCGTGCTGCTGACGTTGGTGCCCAGTAGCAGGTCGCCGGCGAGCGTGCGCACGAACACGGTGTCGGCCGCCATCGAGGTGGCCGACTGCACCTGCGGTGCATTGCTCGCGGCATCGAAGCCCGTGACGGACACCGACCCGAGCTGCACGGTGTCGACATCGACATAGCGGAAGGCGCCGGCCGCGCCGCCGCCCACCGTGGCGGCGCTGACGTTGTTCGGCGCCGTGTCGAGCAGCACGCTGCCGCCGGTGGAGCGCGCCATCAGCGTGCCGGCGGTGATGGGCGCGCCCGCGGCCTGCGTGATGTTGCCGGCGCTGAGCAGCCCGAGCCGCGTCGCCGTGATCGCGCCGCCGAGCTGGATGTTGCCGCCGCCACCGTTCTGCAGCGTCAATGCGGACGGCAGGGTCAGCGGCCCCACGACATCGATGTTCGCGGCATGCGCGTTGCTCCCCGCCACGATGGTGGGGGCCGTGAGGCGCCCGAACTCGGCGGCCGAGACCGCGAAGCCGGTGGCGGCCGTGCCGCCGAGGGTGATCGGCGTGGCCGTCTGGTCCGTGCCGTTGCCCGCGGCATCGACGCCGCCCGGCCGCAGGTTGATCACATTGGCGGCGCTGACCTTGCCGTCGATCACCAGCGCATCGGTGGTGCCGTCGTTGCCGGCCCGCAGCACGGTGTTGCCGCCGGCGGACACGATGACGTCCGCAAGAACGGGCGGGAACGCGCCGCCCAGCGCCGCCTGCGGGCCGACCCGCACGCCGGCGCCGTTGCCCACGGACTGGCCGCTCAGTTCGATGTCGCCGGTGCCGCTGGTCACGAGCTGCGCGCCGGTGGTCAATCGCACGCCGTCCCCGACGGTGGGGCCGCCGGCCTGGCGCAGCCCGCGCACCGTGATGTCGCCGTCGATCGAGCGCAGCGCCGACTGGTCGATGATCACGCCGTGCCCCGGCGTCGTGCCGGCGCTGGTGACGCTGTTGCCCACGCCCAGCACGGTGATGTTGCCCGTGGTGCTCGTGATCTCGGTCTGCCGGTTCGGGATGCCGGTCGCGACGAAGCGCGAGCCCAGGCGCACGCCCGATGCGCCTTCGGCTGTTCCGGTGATGTTCACGTTGCCGGTCGAGGTCGAGATGTGCACGCCGTCGACGGCGACGGCGGCGTCGCCGATGCCGCCCAGCCCGATGCTCTTGCCGACGATCGTGACCGAGCCGCCCGCGCCCGCGTCGCTGCGGCCCACGCGGGTGTCGATCTCGTTGCCGTCCAGGTGCACGCTCACGCCCTGGTTGCTGGGGTTGGCCCAGCTGCCGTTCATCACGACGTTGCCGCCGTTGGTGTAGATGTCGCCGCTGTAGCTGATCTGCCCGCCCCCGGTGGCCGTGCCGCCGTTGTTGACGTCGGCGTTGAACACCACGTTCAGCGCGCCGCCCCCGGTGGACTGGATCACCGTGCCCGCGTCGCCGCGCACGCTGCGGTTGGCATCGAGCTGGAAGGTCACCGGACCCTTGTTGGTGCTGTAGTTGATGTTGACCGCGCCCTTCGCGTTCGACATGTGGATGTCGCCGAGCAAAGGCGAGCCGGTGCTGCCGGTGCCGATCGTCACGCTGGTGCCGGCATTGAGCGCGGCATTGATGTCGCCGTCTTGGATGGTCGAGGTGGCGATCGGATCGAACGGGTTGCCGGTCAGGGAGCCGGTGGCGACGCCGCTCACGATGTCGACGTCGAACGGATCGATCAGCCACGAGCCCGCGCTGCCCACCGGCGCCGAGGCGTCGGCGCGAATGCCGGCCAGGTCGAACTGCGCGGCCGAGGTCTCGATGAAGCCGCCGTTGCCGCCCGTTGCGCCGCCGCGCGCCGAGAGGTTGCCGTAGGCGCGCAGGCTGTCGCCCGCGACCACCTTCACGCTGCCGCCGTTGCCCGAGCCGGTGGCGTTGGCTTCCAGGCTGGCGTTGGCGCCCACGGCGATCACGCCGGTGGCGGCGATGTCGATGCTGCCGCCGCCGGTGGCGCCGCTGGCATCCAGGCGCCCGACGAGCGGCACGTCGCCGAACTGCTCCGCGCCGTCGATGACGATGTTGCGGCCCCGCACCGAGATGTTGCCGCCCTTGCCGGTCTCGCTCATCACCGAGAGCAGCGCGGGCTGGGGTGGGGCCGCTAGCGCGCCCGGCTCTGGTGCCGCGGCGAGCGCGAAGGAGCCCGAGCCGAAGGTCTCCATGCGCAGCGACACGTCGGTGCCCTGCCCGTCGATGGCGATGGTGCCGCCCGAGGTGCGCAGCGGATTCGGCAGCGCTTCGTTGGCCCGCACGACGACGCCGTAGACCTGGCCGAACGGGGTCACCACGATGTTGCCGCTGTCGTCGAGCGTCGAGGTGAAGCTCTGGTTGCCGGCGCGTCCGTTCACGTCGATGCGCTGGCCCGCGCCCGCCGTGACGCTGCCGTAGATCGAGACACCCTGGCTGCTGCCGGCAAAGTCGTTCTGTGCCGCAAACACCTTGCTGGTGCGAAACCCGTCGAGGTCGGCGCCGGTGCCGTCGATGCGCACGTTGCGATCGCTCGCGATCGAGGCGGCGTCGATGAGCACCGCGGTGCTCGAACCCGCGCCGGCGGCGGGCAAGGTGTCGTTCCATGCGGCGCCGCGTCCGGTGAGCGCGATGTCGCCGGTGGCGACGACCTTGGCGCCGTCCTGCACCGCCACGCCGCTCGCCCCGAAGCCCGCCACGCCGTCGAGCGTGACACCGCCGGTGCCGGCCTGCACGGCGCTGTCGTTCGTCACGACCACGCCGCCGCTTCCCACATAGAAGCCGCCGGTGCCCGATGGGTCGGAGACCCAGCTTCGGCCCTGGCCGCGCATCGAGACCTGGCCGCTGCCGCTCGTGGTGACGGAGCTTGCGTTCAGGTAGACGCCGTCGCGCCACGAATCGGCGGGCTCGTCGGTGTGCGAGGCCGACCCGCCGATGGCGCGGCCGTTGGCCGCGTCGCTCTGGCCGAAGAAGCGCACCGAGCCGCCGTTGGCGTTGATGGTGGCGCCGTCGAGGCGAATCGAGCCTGCGTAATCGAGTTCGGTGACCGGCCCGGAGCCGCTGTTGATCTGTGCCGCGTTCTGCGCGACGCGGCCGGTCGAGTCGGCGTTGAAGTCGACGTGCAGCGCGCCGGTGCGGGCATCGATGGCCGAGCCCGTGGCCATCACGATGCTGCCGGCCGAATCGACCCTGAGCGTGGCGGTGCCGCCTTCGGACTTGATGACCTTGGCATCCGCGGCGAAGCGCACGCCCGCGTTGTCGCCGATGCTGCTGCTGGAGAGCGTCACATCGGTGCCGCGGCCGAGCGCGCCGCCGATGCCTTCCGCGCTCACGTTGGTGATCGACAACGGCGGGTAGGTGCTGTCGTAGGCCGGAATGTCGGCGGCCGAAACGACGTTGAGGTCGGATGCGGCGGTCACCGTCCACTTTCCGTTGGCGCCGCCTTGCGTGCCGCCGCCGGCATCCACCTTCGACGGGTTGATGCGCAGGAAATCGCCCGAGGTCGTGATCGCCCCGCCAGCGCCGCTGCCGGTGCCGCGCGCGCTCAGTTCGCCGAACACCTGCGCATGCGAAATGCGCTCGGGCGCGGTGAGCCCGTCCACCAGGACCTGGCCCGTTGCCGTGCCCACGTCGATGGCGCCGCCCGCGCCCGCGCCTTCGCCGGTGGCGCTGGCGCGCAGCACCGAGCCCGACGACAGCGCCACGTCGTAACCGCGCACCGCGACCGTGCCGCCGCCGGCCAGCCCGCTCGCATCGACCACCGCCTGCTGGCCTTTGTCGTTGGCCTGCAGTTGCACCTGCCCCGCCGCGATGCGGATGCTGCCGCCGCGCTCGTTGGCCGCATCGCCGGTGGCGTCGAGCGTGCCGCCGGTCATCGCGACCTGGTTGTCCCGCCCGCCGCCGAGGATGATCTCGCCGTTGCGCGTGCCGATGCTGCGCGCGCGCACCGTGCCGGTCTGGTTGACCACCAGTTCGCCCGCGGTGACCGAACTGCCGACGAGCGCCACGCGTCCGCCGTCGGCCTGGATCGTGCCGCTGTTGCTGACGGCCGCATGGGTGGCCATGGCATCGGGCGCGATCACGAGGTTGGTGAGCCCGTCGCCCACGAGATCGAGCGTGATCCTGCGGCCCGAGGCCAGCGCGACCGTGCCGTTGTCCGCGGTGATGGCGCCGGTGCTGCCGTTGCCGACCGCCGCACCCATCAACACCACCGGCCCGCCGCCGGTGGCCGTGATGCTGCCGAGGTTGCGCACCTCGGCCGAGTTGAGATCGGCGCGCTCGAAGGTGAGCTTGGTGGCGCCGTCCATGAAGCTCTTGTCGCTGGTCGTCAGCGCCAGCGCGGAGGCGATGAGGCCGCCCACGTTCACCGTCGCGCCCTGGCTGAACATCACGCCGTTGGGATTGACCAATATGACGCGCCCGTTGGCGTTGAGCGTGCCCGCGATGGTCGAGAGCTCGTTGCCGGTGACGCGATTGAGCAGCACGCTGCTGGCGCTCTGCTGCACGATGTTGACGGTGCCGCCCGCGCCGATCGAGAACGTCTGCCAACTGGCAATGCCGCGCGCGAACGGCTGGTTGATGTTCATCACGGCGCCGTTCTGGCTCATCGTGACGCCGCCGGCGATGGGAAGAAAGCCCGTGGGCAGCACCTGCGCGATGGCCGGCGAGAGGCCGGCGCACAGGAGCGCGATCGCCAGGGGGCGCAGTTGCAGGCCGCGATGGTGGCGGGGCCGTTGGCGGGAAGGATTGCTGCGTTGCTTCATGGTCAGAACGCCTTGATGAGCTGCACGTAGAGGCGCGGATTGCGCCCACCGCCGTCGGTCTGCGCCGGCGGCGTGCCGGCGCGCCAGGCGAGCGTGGCGTTGATCGAGAAATTGCCCGGCCGCGACCAGCTCACGCCCACGCCGTAGCCGCGCAGGCTGTGGCTGTTGGGGCCGTCGAAGACCGTGGGGTTGCGCACGATCTTTCCGCGTGCGGCGTCGTAGAAGAGGAAGGGCGTGAGCTCTTCGTTGAACGACCAGCGCCACTCGGCCGTGCCGATCACGCCCTGGTCCACCAGCAGTTCGCCCGAGGGGTACGCACGCACCGCGCGCGCGCCGCCGAGCGCGAGCTTTTCGGAGCCGTCGAGGTTCTTGCTCGCCCATTGGCCGCCGACCGAGAGGTACAGCGAGTGGCGCGGCACGATGGCCTGCAGCCGCGAGAGCTGGAAGGTCATCTTGGTGAAGCCGCCTTCGGTGTTGTGGCCGCCGAGGCTCTGGTCGGCCAGCCGGCTTTCCGGATCGCGGATCGACAGGTTGCCGTGGTAGAGCGTGCCGGTGCTCGCCCAGTAGCCGCCGCCGAGCACTTCGTCACGGCGCTCCCAGGTCCAGCCCATGCTGAGGCCGTGCACGCGCTTGCGCGAAGTGGTGTTGGCGATGCCGACCTCGTCGGTCAGGTCCTTGATGTCGGCGCCCAGGCGCAGGAACAGGTTCTGCTGGCGCTGGCGGATCAGCGGGTAGTTGAGCGAGAAGTCGAGCACGTTGGCGCGGCCGCGCGCCTCGTAGTCGGCGAACTGGCCGCCGAGCTCGTAGTTGACGCGCGCGAGGCCCACGCCCGCACGCAACCCGCTGGTGCCGATGGGCGCCTCGTACGCGATGCGGCCGAACTGCAGGTCGTTGCTGTCGGACACCATCAGGCGCATGTCGAGGTTGTCGCCGATGCCGAAGGGGCTGAGCCAGCGCGCGGTGCCGCCGACGCGGTAGCGCCCCGATTCCTTGGTGCCGTGGTTGTCGGCTTCGGCCGTGAAGGCCCAGCGCGGCGCGGCGGCCACTTCGACCGAGAGGTCGGTGGTGCCGGGCGACGTGCCTTCCTGCAGGCCCGACGACACCTTCACGCCCGGTTGGTCGGACAGGAGCAACATCGCGCGCTCGTAGCCTTGCGCGCTGACCGCTTCGCCGGGCTGCAGCGGCGCGAGGAAGCCGCGCACGCGCGCCTCGCTGAGCGGCGCATCGGGCGCGACGACCACGTCGACCTTGCCCAGGCGCCCTTCGATCACGCTGATCTCGACGATGCCGTCGCGCACCGTCTGCACCGGAACGATGGCCTGCGCGAGAAAGTAGCCGCGCTCCTTGTAGCGCGCGGTGATCGCCTGCGCGAGTCCTTCGAGATCGCCCAGCGTGACGTCGCGGCCGATGTAGGGTGCGGTGATCGACCGCAGCTCTGCGTTGGTCAGCGCCTTCACGCCGTTCAGTCGCAGGTCGTTGAGCTTGAACGTCGTGCCGGCGGGGCGCGGCGGTGCGGGCAGGCTTTGCGGTGCGACGGTGCCGGTCGCTTGCGCGAGCGGACGGTCGCAGGTGCCGCACGGGTCTTTGGTGGGGAGCAGTTCGGTAGCATCGCCGGCACCGTTGACCGGTGCGGCTCGCTGTTCGGCCTGCGCCACTTTCTCGGCATGCGCGCGGTCCGCCGCCATGAAGAGGACGGCCGACACCAGGGCGCCGGTGGTCCAGGCGATGGGGCGCAGTGCACTGCGTGGAGCGAGGGCGGTGGAGCGGTTGCTGCTGTTCATGGCGTTGCGCATGGATCAGCTCCCGACGGTCAAGCGCCAGTTGCCGATCAGGTTGAACGGCGCCCAGAAGAAGGGATGAGACATCTTGGGGTCCTTCAGCACGGCGAGTTGTCCGGCCTGCATGGCCTTCTGCAGGTCGCGGCCCTTGGAGAGTTCGCCGTAGAGCGTGCCCATGAGCACCGCGGTGGCGTCGTCCGACACCGGCCACAGCGAGGCGATCAGGCTGGAGCTGCCGGCCGAAAGGAACGAGCGCGTGAAGCCAAGAACCTCGTCGCCCTGCGCGATGCGCCCGAGCCCCGATTCGCAGGCCGAGAGCGTGACCAATGCGGTGCCGTCCATCGGCATGCCCAGGATCTCGTGCGCCTCGAGGAAGTTCTGCTTGCCGCCTTCGTTGGCCAGGAGGATGCGCGAGTACAGCGGATCGACCGCATCGGCCTCGGCGTGCGCGGCCACGTGCATCAGCGGCGAGCGCGCGGCCACGTCGCGGAACTGCGTCTTGGTGGCGGCCGCGCCCATGAACACGGTGTTGCGCGGGAAGAGCTGCGCGAGCTGCTTCACCTCGGTCTCGGCGCCGGGCAGGTCGTACTTGTCCTCGATGCGCGGATTGCCGAAGGCCGTGAGCGATGCGTTCACGCGCGGCGTGCGCTGCGCGAGCTGCACCGCGATGCTCATCGACGGCGCGACCGACACCGGGTGCGTCTCGATGACGTAGCGGCCGTCCAGCCGCAGCGCCTGGAACGGCAGGTAGTGCAGCGGGCCGTGCGGCACGATGACGAGGCGCTGCCCCGGCGCGAGGCCGAGCGGCCCGAGCAGCGCGGCGCCGAGCTTGTCGGCGTTGGTGATGGCGGTGCGGCGTCCGCGCACGATGGAGTTGCGGAAGGTCTCGACCAGCTCGTTGAGCTCCTCGCGCTTCACGGCCACCGTCTTCTCTTGAATCGCGCTCGGGCTCACCACCCACACCACCAGCCGGTCGGGCAGCGAATGGAACTGCACCACGCGCTCGTCGGCCGCCAGCGTGCGCTGCAGCGTGGCGAGGTCGACGGTGTTGGAAGCCTGCTCGCTGACCTTCGCGCGCCCGCGCACCGCATCGAGCAGCGCGCGCGAGCGGCTGTGCTCGCTGACCTCGAAGGCCGCGCGCGCATCGCCCGCATCGCTGTAGACCGACACGCCGCGCTCGAACACCGACTGCAGGTCGGAGAACAGGCCCATCTTGAATTCTTCGCTGCGGAACCTGGCGCGCACCTTGTCCACGCCGCCCAGCGCCTGGCCCACGGCCTCGGCCGCGGCCTGCTTCTGGCCCAGCGCGATCTCGCTGCGCGCCACACCGTCCCAGGCCCAGAGGCGGTAGTACTCGGTATCGGCCCCGACCTGCCGCGCGGTGAGCGCGCGGTACATGTCGCGCGCCTCGGCCGGCTTGTTCTCGGCCAGCAGCAGGCGGGCGCGCGTGCGGTCGAGTTGCGCGGTGAGCGGTGCGTCCTTGGGCGGCGGCATGGTGCCGAGCACTTCGCGCGCCCGCACGGCGTCACCCGATTCGATGAGCGCGTTGACCAGCGAGGCCTGCACCAGCGGCGCATAGCGCGGCGAGCTGTTGGCGAGCGCTTCGTCGTAGCTGAGCACCGCGCCGGCGAAATCGCCGCGGCGCGTGCGCACGTCGCCGATCACCTTCTGCACCGGGCCGACCACCAGCTTGGGATCGCGCGCCGGATGCTTGAGCGCTTCGCGTGCGAACTCCTCGGCTTTTTCGAGCTGGCCCGAGTAGCTGTAGACGATCGCCAGGTCGCGGTTGGCCATCGCCATGAGGTTCGGATCGCGCGTGGCGTTGGCCAGGTGCAGCGCCTTGCTCGCGGCGCGGATGCTCTGGCGGAATTCGCCCGCCTCCGCCAATGCGACGGCCTGGCTGCAGTATTGATAGCCCGAGAGCTTGACCGCGTCCTGCCCGTAGAGCACGGCGCCTTCGCTGGTCAGTGCCAGCAAGGTGTCGGTATCGGCCAGCCGCGCCTGCTCGGCCTTGCTGGCCGCGGCTTCGGCATTCGGCTGCGCCGAGACCGGGGGGCCAAAGCCCAAGAGAAGAATGCCGGCCAGACCGAGCGCGCCTGCGATTCCCGCACGACAACGTGCAGGGCGCTCCCATCCCCATCTAGAAAACCACGCCATTGGACCCCCGCACGCGGCCGGTGCACCTGCTGCTGGGTTGCAGTAACAGATGCTCGACGCCGCGGAAGTGCGCGCCGTTCAGGCCTCGTGGGGAAAGTCTAGGAGGGGGTACCTTTCGCGGCTATTCGCAATACGGTCTAGCGCAAAAGGACTACGGGCAATCGGGTATCTGTTTTCAGGTACTTGCCGACTCCTTCACATATCGCTCGGCAAATGTGGCGGCATGCGCTGGATTCATGGATGGGTGACGATTGTTCGCAATGTGAGCGGATGCGCTCTCGCAAACTGCGCGATCTCATTTCCCTCATGAAAGATCGCGATGCAGCGCACGCTCTCGATTCAGTCTCCTGCAATTCCTGTCCTGCTCGGACAGCCGACGCTGGAAGCGGTTCGGCTGTCAGGAAACGAAGGGCTCAACAGCTTGTTCGCGTACGAGTTGCTCTTGAAGACGCCCGATGCCCTGAACCTTGGCGCCAGCGGCGCGATGGACTTCGATCTGGACAGCTTCATCGGTCGCGAGATCACTTGCTCGATCCAACTCGACGGTGCGGGCCAGTTTGTTCCCGGCGTTGCCGGACAGTCCGTCGACCACATCGGCGCAGGCGTGCGCCAGATCAACGCGCTCATCACCGACGCGGAAGTCTGGGGCGAAGAGGGGCGCCATGTGCAATACAAGCTCACGCTGCGTCCCTGGCTGCACCTGGCCACCCTCACCACCGACTGCAGGATCTATCAGAACAAGGCCGTGATTCAGATCCTGGACGAGTTGCTTGCCAGCTACGACTTTCCCGTGGACAAGCGCCTGATCGAGACCTACCCGACGCGGGATTACCAGGTTCAGTTCAACGAGAGCGATTTTGAATTCTTCGAGCGCCTGACGCAATCCTGGGGAATCAGCTACTTCTTCCAGCACAGTGAAGGCAAGCACCGCCTGGTTCTCATCGACAACATGGGGGCCTACCGGAAGAACGACAGCGCTGCATACCAGCAGGTCGAGTACCACGCGCCGGGCTGGAAGGTCGATGCCGAATACGTCAGCAGCTTCGTTCCGCACCACCACCTGACCAGCGGCAGGTACGCCAGCCGCGAGTACGACTACATGCGCCCCAGGGCCGATCTAGGCCAGAGCCGCAAAGACCCGCGCTCCACCGGACAAGCCGACGGTGAGGTCTACCAGTGGCATGAAAGCAGCGCCGCCGGCAGCCACTATGCACAACCCAGGGCCGGCAGTGCCGAGGCGAACGATCCCCATGGCGAAGGCCACCAGTTGGCGCTCTTGCGCATGGAGGCGTTGCGAACCCATGGCGCCAGGGCGCGGGCCAGCGGTAATTTGCGCGGCATGGTGCCCGGCTGCTCCTTTCAATTGACCAAGCACCCGCGCCAGAAAGCCAATACCGAATACCTGCTCCTGGACACCCGCTTCCTGATCGAAGACGTCGCGCAGGACAGCCAGATCGGCGACGCGTCTCCCGGTCGTAAGCAGCAATGGAAAGTGGAGGTCGACTTCACCGCGCACCCGATGGCCGAGCCGTTGCGCCCCGTGCCCACACGACCCAAGCCGCTCACGCACGGCCCCCAGACCGCGCGGGTGGTCGGCCCTCCTGGCCAGAACATCTGGACCGACAAGTGGGGCCGCATCAAGGTGCAGTTTCCCTGGGACCGCATCGGAAACGAGGACCAGCACAGCTCCTGCTGGATACGCGTGAACCTGCACGGAGCGGGCAACCAACAGGGCAGCATCCACGTCCCGCGCATCGGCCAGGAGGTCATCGTCGACTTTGTCGGCGGGGATCCGGACTTGCCGATCTGCACGGGGCGTGCGTACAACCAGGCGAACGAGCCACCGTGGGCGTTGCCGCACCACAGTGCGCTGTCGGGCTACAGGAGCCGGGAGCTGACCGACGACGGGGGCAACAGCTCGGCGGGGCGCAGCAATCACATTGCGATGGACGACACGAAGGGGAAAATCCAGGTCCAGATCAAGAGCGACCACCAGCACAGCCAACTGAGCCTGGGGCACATCACGCGCATCGAGGACAACGCGGGGCGCAAGGACCATCGAGGCGAAGGCTTGGAACTGCGCACCGATGGTCATGGCGCCATTCGTGCCGCCCAGGGTCTTTTGATCACCACCGAGGGGCGAGCCAATGCCAGGGCTCACATCACGGCCATAGACGAAACAGCGGCGCGGCTGACAGCGGCCCACGAGCAGCACGACGGCTTGTCCGGCTCGGCGCTGCAGGCCGAGGCGCATTCCACGGGCGATCAGGATGAAGTCATTCAGTCGCTCAAGGCACAGAACGACGCGATCAAGGGCACCGCACCGGCAGGCGAAGACCGCTTCCCCGAACTGGCCGAGCCGCATCTCGTGTTGGCGAGCCCCGCAGGCATCGAAACCACCACGTCGCAGTCGACCCATATCGCCAGCGCGGAACACAACGCACTGACCAGCGGAGGCCACACCAGCATCTCAGCAGCCAAGAGCTTTCTGGTCAGCGCCAAGCAGGCGGTTCGACTCTTTGCCTACCAGGCAGGGATGAGACTGTTCGCATTCGGCGGCAACATCGACATCAAGGCGCTCAAGGAAAGCATCAACATCCTGGCCAAGCTCGATATCGTCCAGGTCGCCAACAGGATCACCATCACCGCCAAGGAGGAACTCGTGCTCAACGGTGGCGGAAGCACCATTCGCCTGAATGCTGCCGGCATTGAAGATGCCACCTCTGGAAAGCATGTGGAGCACGCCGCCGTGCACAGCATGGTCGGTCCGAAGAACACACCGACCCGGGCGGTAAGCGGCACATCGAGCTTGGACCTCAAGAAAAAGGGGACGCTGAGTTTTGTGCTGCGTTCACACGCGCAAGACGGCCGACCGCTCGGCTTCGAACCTTACACCTTGTACAGGGACGGCGCGAATGTGGCCGACGGCGTCACCGACGCCGATGGGCAAGTACTCATTGAAGACCATCAGAGCGACACAACCTCCTACAAGGTCCGGCTCGCCAATGGCAACGAATACGAATTGCCCGTCAAGGCACAGCTGAAATCCAACGACGACAGGCTTGCAGCCTCCGGCTATCGCGCGGCTCACCGCGACACGAAGAACCGGATGCAGCACTACCTATGGCACCGTGACGACGAAGGAAATTCGTGAGCGACCTGCGACCAACGAACGACACGCAACACAGATCGACCGTCCCCTTGTGCGCGGCCACAGGCACCGCCACCGGCAGCGCGCAATGGTTTCTCGAGAAGAGGGGCGAAGACGAGAAAACGCCGGTTTTTCATCACAACAATCTGCGCCTCTACATATGCGGCGAGGAGACCTTCAAACAGATCGCGGCCGACATCCGAAAAGCACAGCACAGCATCGACCTCGTCTGCTGGGGCTTCGATCCGGCGATGGAGCTCACTCGCGAGACGGCCGACCAATGGCCGAGGGGTGACACCTGGGGCGATTTGCTGCTGGGCGCTGCGCAGGGCAAGTTCAACAACGGCAAGCCGGTCAATGTGCGTCTTCTGGTGTGGTACGACTTCATCGGTAGCGCTGCGGTGAACAACATGCCTGGCTACAAGACTGAGTCTCTCGATGAACGCAGCAAACCGGGTTTGTTGTTTCCTCCATCTCCTTCCGCGCGTGATCGACGGGAGATATTCAATTCGCATTGGTACAGGGATGTTGTGGCGGGAAAGCACAACGCCCTGTCGCTGCGTACGCGCGGCGGCGTTCACGACGACGTGATGACCAGTCTGAGGAGTGAAGCGAGCATGAATGGCCTGGGCCGCATCGAGCGCCTGGGCTTCGAATACCTGGCCACTCATCATCAGAAAACCATCGTCATCGACTATGAAGGCGACAAACCCTGCGGTTATGTACTCGGCCTGAATTCGGTCACCGACTATTGGGATACCACGGTTCACAAGTTCGACGACCCCAGGCGCGGCAAGAGCTGGGAAGGTGCGAACGACGCGGAGCCCGGCCTGAAGCCGTATCAGGACTACGGCTGCCGTGTCGAGGGACAGGTGCTGGCGGCGGTATGCAAAAACTTCACCGACGCGTGGAACAAGGCCGAAGCCAACGGCAAAGGCGCGGGCAGCAATGTGAGCCGTGAATTCAATCTCAAGGCCACGCCTGCAAACTTGACCAGGAACCTGGTCGCTCCGCATCAGAGCGCGCAAATCCTGCGCACCTCGCCTGCCACCGATGGCAGCGAGAAATCCATCCACCGTCTCTACAACCATGCGATCAGCTTCGCACGCCACTACCTGTATGTAGAGAACCAGTACTTTCAACATGCGGCTTGGGTCAAGGAACTGAAGCGCTTGCGTACGGAGTACTTAGCGGGTTTCCAGAAAGGCAAGCTGGGCATGGCCGATGTGCCCAAGCTACACGTGATGGTCGTGACGCCCACGCCGGAGCGCAAGCAGATGGTTCCGCGCACGCACGACACCGTGACAGAGCTGGGGCATGGTTCGTCCATGCCCAATCAGACAAAGTTGGTGGAGGAGGAAATCGCGCGCTACGACGCCGTACAAGAGGCCCGCAGGCGCAGTCGGGATCCGCTCATGATCCCTCCGCCCCAACCGCTGTCCAGCATCGCCCAAGCCTACAAGGACGCGGGCGGCGGCAAGGACGACGAGATGGCGCGCAAAGCGCTCGAGGGCCAGTTCGCCATGCGCTCGCTGGTGGCGAGCCTGTGGACCTTCGATACGAACTGGCAAACCACCCAGAGAGATAGGCTGGCCAAACTCGACGGATGGAAGAAGTCGGCGAACTACGACCCGAACTCCCCCGGCTACGCCGGGGGCATCAACTACATCAAGGATCTGGAGAACCAGTTGCTCAAGGCGCGTTATCGCGAGATCTACATCCACAGCAAGCTGATGGTCATCGACGACAGCATGTTCACGCTGGGCAGCGCGAACTTGAACTTGCGCAGCTTTGCGGTGGACAGCGAGATCAATATCGCGAGCGACGATCCGGTCACTGCCAAGAATCTGCGCGAACGGGTGTGGGGGCAGCACACCGACGGGAAGTTCGCGGGCGGGGTGGCGACGGATCAGACGGTGATGGCTGAGACATTCAAAAACTGGAAAGAAGACGCCAGCACGAACCTCCAGAAGAAGGCTCGAGGTGCAACTCCATCCTGTTTCCTTATCGCATTCCACGACGAACGCACCAGCAACATCCGGTTGGGTTGATCACCTTGAAGCTATTCCGTCTTTGCAACATCTCTTATCCGCGTGCGGCATGGACTGCGCTACTGGTTCTCTTCACTTTGACCTCCTGTGCTATGAATGATCTGCCCCGCAATATGAATCTGAAGGCTTTCAAGCCGCACCGGGCTGATTTCGCCTGCTTGCACGAAGCGTCCAAGCTGCCTCCGATCACGAACGAATCGGAAATGCTGTTCCAGCGAGGTATGGCGATGACCAGCAATGAACTCTGGCCAAACCAGCGCGACTATAAGAAGGCGGCACAGCTCTGGGAGCAGGCTGCGGCCATGGGGCATTGGAAAGCCGCAATGAATCTCGCGGGCTTGCATGAGCGTGGCCTGGGTATGCAGCGTGATACCGAACGAGCGGTGCTGATCGTCGAAGGATTGATGAAGCAGGGCGTGCCTGGTGCCTTCGACAAGATGGGTACATACCATCAGAGCGGCATCGGCGTCAAACAAGACATTGACCGTGCCTACGGGTTCTGGCAATTGGCGGCAGACATGGGGAGTCCTTCAGCGCAGACATATATCGGCAACAAGCTGGATGCCGCCTATGACGATGCGCAAATGGGTATCTGGGGCAACCGCAAGGTGGGACTGAAAATGCTGGAGTGTGGATTCGCACAAGGGTATGGCGAGGCCGCGTACAGGCTCGGGCAAACGCTGATGATCGACAAGGATTACGCCCGAGCGCTGCTGATCTATCACGAGGGCGTCAAATTCGGCAGCGTGGATGCTGCCAATGGCTTGTCTTCTTATTTCACGCGAGTTACCCCTCTTACAGGTAATCTGATTGATCGAACGCGTGCCGAGCGCTACGGCCTTTTAGGCGATGCCCTCGAACTCAACCCCGACCTGCGCTTCCCCAATCTCGACAAAGTCCTGCCCCTGCCACCAGCCTCACTGCCCTTCTGGGACGGCAAACGCGAGACGTTGATCGATGCGGCCAAAGCGGTCATCGTCAAGCAGCCAACACCGGCCACGCCGGGCGCGAACCGTACCGGTCGTACCCACATCCCTCAGGGCTATGTGTTGACCGGCAACATCGCGCCACCGCCCGACGAAAACGCCTACGACAACCACGGCAGGCCTTGGAGCCTCAAGGCCAGGCAGCACGCCCATTTCACCGGCTACTGGCTGCCTCAGATCGATGTGATCCGGGGTGACTGGCAAGCCAACTGGAACGCGGCACAGGTGCCGTGGAATTTCAACCTCGGCGAGCCGCTACCCAATCTGGCGGAACAGGTTCCACCCGGCTATGGCGCGGTGTCCTGGCACTACAAGGGACTGCCGGTGCAGCAGGCTGCATCGAGCCATCCATACGTCGCACAGGGCATTGCGCGATATGTGCCGGTACCTGAAGCGCCCCGCAGTTGCAGTGGAACCGTTCTTTGTCCGCAGACCGGTATCTGGTCGGCACGCCTGAAGAGGGAGCACCCGCATTACGCGGTATTCCATGAGCAGTGGCAGCAAACCTACATCGAGCAGGGCCACCCCTTCCCGGTGCCAACCACGCTGCACGAAGCGGGAGGACTCACCGTGGCCGAGAGGGACATCCGGTGGCATTGGATCGGTGATGCCAATCGGCAGGATGCCTCGGGCCACGTGCATGTGACGCTGGCCATCATCGACAGTTAGCGCCGTTCGCCTCTACAACATTTACGCTGGCACCGCCTCGATATTCGCCCGGTCCCAATGCCGATGCTTCGCAATCGCCGCAACGAAGTCCTGCGCGATCTGCTGGGCCGCCGTGGTGTCGCCCAGGTTGGTGACAGGCGTCGCGGCCACGACGACGCCTGCGGGCGCATCGCCCTCCGCGCCGATGCCCAGCGACGCGAGCAGCTTCACGCCCTCGCCCACCGTGCAGATCGCCTTGCAGTGCTTGTAGGCCTCCAGGACGAAGTGCACCGCATCGCCGGTGGCCGACATCGTGGCCGCGCTGTCGGCGCCGGCCGGCACCAGCACCGCATCGAACATCACCGAGGGGGTGTTCGAGAAGGTCATCTCCACATCGATCTGGCGCTTCGATGCGCTGGCCACGGTGCCCAGGCGCGGACCGACGATCTTGCATTGCGCGCCCGCTTGTTCGAGCGCTTCGCGGATCGGCTTGAGCGAAGCCGAATCGATGCCGTCGGCCACGAGGATCGCGATCTTGCGCGTGCGGATCGAGCCGTCGCCGGTGTCCGCCATGCTGAGCGCGGGCGACTCGTCGATGGGCAGGGCGATGCGGTGATCGCGAAAGCCCGCGCGTCCCGCCGCCGCCTTGGCATCGGGCTCGCCGATGCCCAGCGGCTCGGCCACGCGGCGCGCGAGCTTCTCGTCCACGTGCGCGAGGTTGTCGACCATGCGCTGCCGGATCGCCGGCACCTCGAGCTTGGAAAGCTCGAAGCGGAAGGCCGCGATGATGTGTTCCTTCTCGGCCACGCTCTGGCTGTTGAAGAACAGGCGCGCCTGCGTGAAGTGGTCGTCGAACGACGCGCTGCGGCGGCGCACCTTGGGCGCATCGATTTCTTCGGGGAACGACTGGAAGCCGTTGCTGCCGCCATCGACGCGGAACTCGGTGCCGCTGCCCAGCGTGTTGGGCTCGTAGGCCACCTGGCCGCGCGCGATGGTCTGGCGGTGCATGCCGTCGCGCTGGAAGTTGTGGAACGGGCACACGCCCTTGTTGATCGGCAGCTCGTGGAAGTTCGCGCCGCCCAGCCGCGAGATCTGCGTGTCGGTGTACGAGAACAAGCGCCCCTGCAGCAGCGGGTCGTTGCTGAAGTCGATGCCGGGCACCACGTGGCCGGGATGGAAAGCCACCTGCTCGGTCTCGGCGAAGAAGTTGTCCGGGTTGCGGTCGAGCACCAGCTTGCCGATGCGCTGCACGGGCACCATTTCTTCGGGAATCAGCTTGGTGGGGTCGAGCAGATCGAAGCCGAGCGAGTGCTCCTTGTCGGCCGGAATGACCTGCACGCCGAGCTCCCATTCGGGAAAGTCGCCGTTCTCGATGGCTTCCCACAAGTCGCGGCGGTGGAAGTCGGCGTCCTTGCCGGCGATCTTCTGTGCCTCGTCCCACACCAGGCCGTGGATGCCGAGCTTGGGCTTCCAGTGGAACTTCACGAAGTGGCTCTCGCCGTGGCTGTTGACGAAACGGAAGGTGTGAACGCCGAAGCCTTCCATCATCCGGTAGCTGCGCGGAATGGCCCGGTCGCTCATGGCCCACATCAGCATGTGGGTGCTCTCGGGCATGAGCGAGGCGAAGTCCCAGAAGGTGTCGTGCGCGCTCGCGGCCTGCGGCATCGCGTGGTGCGGCTCGGGCTTGACGGCGTGGATGAGGTCGGGAAACTTCATCGCGTCCTGGATGAAGAACACCGGGATGTTGTTGCCCACGAGGTCGTAGTTGCCTTCGCGGGTGTAGAACTTGACCGCGAAGCCGCGCACATCGCGCACCGTATCGGCCGATCCGCGTTCGCCGGCCACGGTCGAGAAGCGCACGAAAACGGGCGTCTTCACGTCCGGGTCCTGCAGGAAGTCGGCCGAGGTGAACTGCGACATCGACTTGTAGACCTGAAAGTAGCCGTGCGCCGCCGAACCCCGGGCATGCACCGCGCGCTCGGGAATGCGCTCGTGGTCGAAGTGGGTGATCTTCTCGCGGAGGATGAAGTCTTCTAAGAGCGTGGGTCCCCGCACGCCCGCCTTCAGCGAGTTGTGGTTGTCCGGGATCTGCAGCCCCTGGTTGGTGGTCAGGTGCGCGGGATGCTCGGTGGTGAAGCCATCGAGCTGCAGCTGCTTGGTGTTGCGGCCATCACCGGACTTGGCGGTCTTGGTGGCATTGGCGCGGCGACCTGCGGCGGCTTTGTTCTGTGGCGTCATCGGGGACCTGGAATCTTTCATGGAAAAACGGGAGAAGAAAAAAAGGCGCCTGGCCCCGGGGTCGTCAGCCCATTTCGTTGCTGTCGAGGAACATGTCGAGCACGTTCACCACCGCGACCAGGCAGATGCAGCCGGCGACCGCGGCAACGGCCCACACCAGGATTTCGTCGCCCCACGCACCGGTGAGCGAATCGAACAGGGTTGCGAACTCCATGATTTCCCTCCAAGGAATCGATCTGTACAGATCTGGAAGGTTATGTTTTGCACCGTCTGTTACCCGTAGTGGCGCCCCGCCCTCGCATGTGGGAGGGCGCGCGCCCCGGGGGTAGGAGCGCGACTACACGTTCCTCGGCGCCTCGCGGCGGCCTACGAGGGTTTGCGGGATGTGGCGCGCGGCTTCCTCCCCCCGGTCGCATAGCATGGGCCGAAGACGGCACCGATCGTGCTTGTCGTGTTCTCGGCGTCTCTTGCGCACCGGTCGCCTCACCGGTTGGTTCATCCAGGGAAGAAATCCAAAATGCAGATCAGGATCGGCTACGACATCCAGCTGGGCGTCACCGCCCCCACCGCGCTGATCTACATGCTGCAGGTGCACCCTTCGCGCGCCGCCGACATCCAGGGCAGCGAGCACATCACCATCAGTCCGCCGCTGGTCACCGACCATTACCGCGACAGCTTCGACAACCACTGCGCGCGCGTGCATGTGCCCCTGGGCGTGAGCAGCGTGCGGCTGCGCAACACGGCGACCGTGTTCGACACCGGCGCGCCCGATCCGGTCGACCTCGGGGCCATCGAGCACGCGCCGGCCGACCTGCCGGTGGGCACATTGCCTTTCGTGCTGCCCAGCCGCTATTGCGAGGTCGACAGCGAACTGCTGCAGTTCGCCTGGGCCAACTTCGCGAACCTGGCCCCGGGCTGGAGCCGCGTGCAGGCGATCTGCAACTTCGTGCATGGCCACCTGCGCTTCGACTACCAGAACGCCCGCGCCACACGCACCGCACTCGAGGGCTTTCGCGAGGGCACGGGCGTGTGCCGCGACTTCGCGCACCTGGCAATCACGCTGTGCCGCTGCATGAACATCCCGGCGCGCTATGTCACTGGCTACCTGGGGGACATCGGCATTCCGCCGGTGCGCTATCCGATGGACTTCAGCGCATGGTTCGAGGTGTACCTGGGCGATCGCTGGCACACCTTCGATGCGCGCCACAACACGCCGCGCATCGGCCGCATCGTGATGGCGCGGGGGCGCGACGCGGCGGACGTGCCGATCACGATGGTGTTCGGCGCGAACACGCTGGAGCGCTTCGATGTGACGACGGAGGAAGTGCTGCAGTAGGCGGTTCGGTATTCGCTCCTTCCCCTTCCGGGGGAAGGCTGGGATGGGGGCAGGCCTTCAATGAGGCGCCGTGCTGTTGTGCAGGCCGTCGTGCCCCCACCCCAACCCTCCCCCGGAAGGGGAGGGAGAAAAACGGGCACTACCGCGGCTTGTAGTCGAGCATCTTCATCGCCGCCGCGATGCCTTTCCGACTGCGCTCCATCGCCGCCCACGGCTTGTTGCCGGTGGCGAGGCGCTCGGCCACGTTGGCGATGGTCCATTGCGCGGCGCCGGTCAGGGCGGGCAACTCCTCCCACGCCACCGGCACCGACACGCCCAGCCCCGGGCGCGACCGCGCCGACCACGCGCTGACCGTGGTTGCGCCGAAGCCGTTGCGCAGGTAATCGACGAACACCTTCCCCACGCGGTTGCGCGGCCCGCTCTTGGCGACGAAGCGTTCCGGAATCGTCTTCGCCAAGTGCACCACCACGGCCTGCGAGAACCCCTTGACCTCGTCCCAGCCGTATTGCCGGCGGATCGGCACCACCACGTGCATGCCCTTGCCGCCGCTGGTCTTCAGGAACGACGGCAGGCCCAGTTCGTCGAGCAGCGTGCGCACCAGCAGCGTCGCTTCCTGGATCTGCGGCCAGTCCACGCCTTCGCCGGGGTCCAGGTCGAAGGTCATGCGGTCGGGCCGGTCGATGGCGCGCGAGGTGGCGTTCCAGGTGTGCAGTTCGATGACGTTCATCTGCGCGGCGCCGATGAGCCCGGTCTTGCTGTCGATCTGCAGCAGCGGCTCGTGGCCCGGATCGAGCGCGGGGTCCAGCAGGTTGACGCCGGGTATCTCGCGGTTCTGGATGTGCTTCTGGAAGAACAGCTCGCCGCCCACGCCGTCGGGCGCGCGCACCAGCGACACCGGCCGCCCGCGCAGGTGCGGCAGCATGAGCGTGCCCACCGCGTCGTAGTAGGCGGCGAGTTCGCCCTTGGTGATGCCGCTCTTCGCATCGATCACGCGGTCGGCGTGGGTGATCTTCAGCGCCATGGGTTTCCTTGCTCCTTGCTTCTTCGCGGCTGTGTCGGTTGATGTGTCGGCTGATGCCTCGGGCGATGTCTCGGGAGGCGCCGCCCGTTCGCGCACGATGCCGCGCGCGGGCTTGTCGGTGCGCAGCCCCTGGAACACCGCCTGGCGCACGCGGTCTTCGCGCGTCCATTCGCCGAAGGAGACTTCGGCCACCAGCGTGGGCTTGACCCATTGCGCCTTCGCATTCGCGCCGTCCGGCGTGGGCGTGAAGGGGCAGTCGTCGGTGGCCAGCTTGTCCAGCCGCGCCTTGATGTCGGCGAGGCGATCCGCGTTGAATCCGGTGCCCACGTTGCCGCAATAGCGCAGCCGCCCCTTGTCGTCGTGCACGCCCAGCAGCAGCGCACCGAACCCCGAGCGCGAACCCTTGGGCGCGGTGTAGCCGCCGATCACGAACTCCTGGCGTTGCTGGTTCTTGAGCTTGATCCAGTCGGCCGAGCGGCGCGACACATACGGCGAGCCCTTCCGCTTGCCGACGATGCCCTCGAAGCCGATGCGCGCGGACGACGCGAGCAGGTCGCGCGGCGACGCATCGAAGGCCTCGCTCAAGTGCAGCGGCGCCGGCGGCCGCTTGCCGAGCAGGCGGGCCAGGTGCGCGCGCCGCGCTTCGACCGGTTCGTCGCGCAGGTCCTGCCCGTCGAGAAAGGGCGCATCGAACAGCCAGTAGACGATGGATAAAGTCGCGCCGCGGTCGAAGGCGTTCTGCAGCGCCTGGAAATCGGGCGCGCCGTTGCCCCCTTCCACGGTGATCTCGCCGTCGAGCCAGGCCGAATCGGTGGGCAGCTTCGCGAGGGCCTTGGCGATGACGGGCAGCTTGTCGGTCCAGTCATGGCCGTTGCGGGTGAAGCAGCGCACCTTGCCCTTGTCGATGCGCGCGAGCAGGCGGTAGCCGTCGAACTTGAGTTCGTAGAGCCAGTCGTCGGGCGATGACGGAGGCGAAGCGGCGAGGGTCGCGAGTTGCGGTTGAAAGGTGGCGGGCAAGGCGGTCTTCTTCTTGACCTCCTTCCTTGCCGCTTTCTTCTCGGGCTTCTTCGCCGCGGCCTTTTTGGCGGGCGCCGCTTTCTTCGGCGGACTGTCCACCTCGTCCACGCCGCGGCCGGTCAGCACGCTTGCGGGCTGGTCTTCGAGCACGTCGTAGTCGGCAAGATCGCGCGCCGCGTCGTCGCGCTCCTTGATGAGCAGCCACGGCTCTTGCTTCTCGTCGCCCTTGCCGCGCATGCGCACCAGCGTCCAGTGGCCCTTGAGCTTTTCGCCGCGCAGCTCGAACTTGAGCTTGCCGGCCGCGAGCGCCTTGCGCGCCTCGGCTTCGCCGCCCCCCTCCGGCAGCCAGTCGCCTCGGTCCCACACGATGACGGTGCCGGCGCCGTATTGCTTCGGCGGAATGGTGCCCTCGAAGTCCGCATACGAAATCGGATGGTCCTCGACATGCACCGCCATGCGCTTGACCGTCGGATCGAGGCACGGGCCCTTCGGCACCGCCCAGCTCTTGAGCGTGCCGTCGAGTTCGAGCCGGAAGTCGTAGTGCAGGCGGCTCGCGTGGTGCTTCTGGATGACGAAGGAGAGCACGCCCTGCCCCGTGCGGCCGCCCTCCTTGGGCTCCGGCGTGCGCGAGAAATCGCGCTTGCCGTGGTAGCGGGAAAGCGCCTTGCGCGCGGTCGATGCGGTGCGGGTTCCCATGGCGAAGGCACCTCAGGCTGCGCGGCGATGGCGAGTTGCGGTCTTCGAGGCCGCTTTCGAAGCGGCCTTTGCGGCGGGCTTGCGCTTCCTGGCCGGCGGCTTGGCGCGAGGCGCGGGCGCGTCGGCTTCTTCGTCCTCGTCCTCATCGTTGGCCACGGCCTTCGTCTTGCCGCCCTTGCTGCGCAGGCTGCGCTGCAGCAGCTCGGTGAGGTCGATGATCTTGGCGCCCTTGCCCTCGGTGGACTGGCCCTCTTCGGGATCGGGCTGCGTCACCGTCTCGGTCTGGCCTGCCTTCACCTTGCGATCGATCAGCCGCAGGATCTCGTCCTTGAACTCGTCCTTGTATTCCGTCGGGTCCCACTCGCCGCTCATGTCCTCCACGAGCTGCTGGGCCATCTTGAGCTCGCGGTCGGTGAGGCCCGCCTTCTTCGCATCTTCGGACGGCAGCGGCAGGTCGTTCCAGGGTCGGATGTCGGCGCCCCAGCGCAGCAGGTTCAGCACGAGGCCGGGGCCGACGGGCACGAGCACCGCGAGATGCTGCTTGGTCTGGATCACGACGCGGGCCACGCCCACGCGCTCGCTGCGCTGCAGCGTCTCGCGCAGCAGCGCGTAGACCTTGGCGCCCCTGTTGATCGGCGCCACGTAGTAGGGCCGCTCCAGGTACACGAACGGGATGCCGTTCGCGGGCACGAAGGTCTCGATCTCGATCGTCTGCGTGGTCCTGGGGTAGGCGGCCGCGATCTCCTTGTCGCTGAGCACCACGTACTCGCCGTCTTCATATTCCACGCCCTTGACGATGTTCTCGCGCGTGATTTCCTTGCCGGTCTTCTTGTTGATGCGCTTGTAGCCGACCGGGTCCATGCTGCGCTTGTCGAGCCAGTCGAAGTCGATGCCGTGGTCGGTGGTGGCCGAATAGAGCGCCACCGGAATGTGGACGAGGCCGAAACTGATCGCGCCCTTCCACAGGACGCGCGGCGCGGGGGCTTTCTTCGAGACGGGCATGGGCACACTCCTTCAGGTTCGGAATGTGTGCCGCGCCCCGGGCCGCGCGGTGTAGGAACGCGGCCTCAGGCCGTGCCGGTCACCGGCCCGAGGAAGCGCTCGCTGGGGTGTGCGAAGTAGAACCACTCGGTGCCCGGCAGCGCGAGCGCATTGGGGAACACGATGAAGCCGTCGTCCGGCGCGTTGAGCATCGTGCCGTCGTGGCGCATGCCGATGGGCTCGCCGCGCCGCACCTCGTCGAAGGTGGCCCAGTCGCGCACGAAGCTGTCTTCTTCATGCAGGCGGTCGGTCACGCTGGCCAGGCGCAGCAGCTTCGGCGGCTGCGCCGGCGCGCCCGAGAGCCCGGGCGGCAAGGCGGCCATGCCCAGCAGCGCGAGCGTTCGGCGGATGGCGCGCCACGCCACCTCGGGCGCCTGGGGGTCGTCGTGCTGGCCGCATTCGAGCGTGACGCCGTAGCCGCCGCAGCTTCGGATGTATTCGTTGGTGCCGCGGCCGAAGTCGAGCGCGGCCTCGTCGGCCGGCGCGCCGCCCGCGCGCTGCGCGAGGCCGGCGGCGTAGATGTCGAGCCAGCCTTCCACCACGATCGGCGTGCCGATGTGCAGCGCGAGCTGGCCCTCTTCGTACGAGCGGGCGAAGGGCTCCAGCGTGCCGGTGTTGTCGCGCGGGCCGATCATCGCGAAGGCCTCGCCCTCGCTCTGGAAGGAGTGCAGGTCGAGCAGCACCTCGTGGCGCGCGATGACCGGTGCAAGGCGGTTGGTGATGCGGGCTTCGTAGTCGGCGGGTTCGTCGGTCGGGCGGAACAGGCGGTTGAGATTGCGCTCGCCCTCGCGCTGCAGGCGCCGTCGCGCGAGCGGGTTGGCCACGGGCACGAGCGTTAGTTCGCCGCGCTGCAGTTGCAGCGTGCCGGCATCGAACTCGGCTAGGATGCGCTCGATGCCCGCGGTGCCGCAGGTCTCGTTGCCGTGCACGCCGCCGATCACGAGAAGGCGCGGACCGGGTTGGAGCGAGGCGAAGGTGTGGATGCGCAGGCTGTCGGTCGCCACGCCGGCAAAAGGATCGGAAGACATGCGGGGATTATTGCGGAGGCCCGTCCGCCGGCGCAAAGCCGCTATCCGTTTCATAGCGCCCGAGCGGCCACCTACAGGGCCTGCCTTGCATGTCCTACCGCCGGGGCGCGCCCTGCGGGGCACGCTGCAAGGCAACGCACGAAGGAGCCATCGCATGACCCAAGCCAAGACCAGCAAGACCCCGCCCACCGACCCGAAAGACCCGTCGAAGGACGCGGGCGGCGGCAAGACCAAGGTCGAGCAGGGCGGCGAATCGGCGCCGCGCCTGCCGCACGAACGAGACCAGTCCTCGGACAGCCAGCAGACCCAGGACGGCCGGCCGCCCAAGGTGGGCCGCCAAGCGCATGACGACGTGGAACGCGGCGTGGTCGACACCGACCGCGGGCCGGAGGCCGACCGCGTCTACAACGACAAGGTCAGGCGCTGACGCCGGCCAGGTTCTTGCGCATCTCGCCGATCACCGCGCCGTAGTCCTTGGCGTTGAAGATCGCGCTGCCGGCCACGAAGGTGTCCGCGCCGGCAGAGGCCACGCGCGCTATGTTGTCGGCCTTGATGCCGCCGTCCACCTCCAGGCGGATGTCGCGCCCGCTCTGCTCGATGCGCTTGCGCGCGAGTTCGATCTTGCGCAGGGCCGAGTCGATGAAGCTCTGGCCGCCGAAGCCGGGGTTCACGCTCATGATGAGGATGAGGTCGATGTCGTCGATGGCCCAGTCCAGCGCCTCCAGCCCCAGACCCGGGTTGAACACCAGCCCCGCCTTGCAGCCCGCGGCCTTGATGGCCTGGATGCTGCGGTGCACATGGGGCGATGCGTCGGGGTGGAAGCTGATGTAGTCGGCGCCCGCTTGCGCGAAAGAGGCCGCCAGGGCGTCGACCGGCTGGATCATCAGGTGCACGTCGATGGGCACCGGCGTGCCGTCCGCCGTCTTGGCATAGGGCTTGAGCGCCTGGCAGATCATCGGGCCGAAGGTCAGGTTCGGCACGTAGTGGTTGTCCATCACGTCGAAGTGGATCCAGTCGGCGCCGGCGGCGATCACGTCGGTCAGTTCCTGGCCGAGGTGCGCGAAATCGGCGGAAAGGATGGAGGGGGCGATGCGGAACGGGGTGCTCATGGCTGCGATTGTCGCTCCGGTGCCGTCTTTTCAGCCTTTGGGGGTTTCCTGCCTGCCGATACATTCGGGCATCGCGCACCACCTGGTGCGGGCTTTTTCCATGGCAACGAATGACCACCCTCACGCCCCCACTGCACCGCGCCGCCGGCCTCTGCGTTCTCGCGATTGCCTGCTCGGTTTTCGCCGCGCCCGCTGCGGCCCAGGAATGGAAGGTGGCCGGGAATCCGAAGGCCGGGGCGTTCTTCGAGCCGGCCAGCGTGGCCGCCAAGGAAGGCGCTGTCTACGCGAGAATCATGTTCGACGACGCCAGGGCCAAGCGCTTCGATGGCAAGCGCTACCTCTCGGACGTGCGCTACACCCGCTTCGACTGCAAACGCCGGACGGTGGCGGATCAGAAGATCACGAAGTACGAAAGCCCGCAGGGTCGGGGCGCCGTGGTGGGTGAAATGGTCCGTTCGCACGATGAAGCCGCCGCGGCCATGAAGCCGATCGAGCCCGGGACGCAAGGCGACGCACTGGCCCAGGCGATCTGCGGGCAACTGGCGCGAGCCGTGGTTCCGTCCCAGTCTGGCAAGTAGCGCCATCCTCGACCCCGGAGGCTTGAGGCCTCCGTTACCATCCGCCCCATGTCACACAGCCCCTTCAGCGTCCAGGTCGAACCGCGTTACCTGGCCGACCAGTCCTCCCCGAAGGACGACGTCTACACCTTCTCCTACACGATCACCATCACCAACGTGGGCACGGTGGGCGCGCAACTGATCGCGCGCCACTGGCTCATCAACGACGCTTCGGGCCATCCGCAGGAAGTGAAGGGCCTGGGCGTGATCGGCCAGCAGCCGCTGCTGGCGCCCGGCGAATCGTTCCGCTACACCAGCGGCTGCCGGCTCCAGGCGGCGAGCGGCACGATGCACGGCAGCTTCTTCGTGGTGACCGAGGAAGGCGAGCGCTTCGACGTGCCGGTTCCCATGTTCGTGCTCGAAGCCGACATCGGCGGTGCACCCGTTTCGCGGGTGCTGCACTAGGCACGCCCCCGGGCTTCGCACACTTCGTATCGCCTCCTCTTCCCCCCTCGCCGGGGGCGGCACCAGCGGCCCGGCGAAGCCGGCTCCGCGGTGTTACCGCGCTGACTTTCCTCTCCTCTCCTCTCCTTTCACCATGGCCGCAGCATCGCGCGACTTGCAGGGGCTGCTTGCCGGCCTCGACCCCACGGCCGATGTGGCGCAGCGCCACATCTGGCTCATCAATCTTTTCGACTGGCTGCGCGGTGACCGCGCCTCGCCGCAGGCGGCCATGGGCCGTGTCTCGCTGCTGCTCGATGCCGTCGAGGCGCGGCCCGAATTGCGCGAGCGGCTGCGCGTCTGGTGGCGCGTATTCACCCAATCGGTCGACCTGACCACGCTCCTGGCCGACTACGGCTTCGCGCCGCGCACCGCGTTCGTGAGCGAACTGAGCGAACGGCTGCGCCGGAAGATCCTGCCCGGCACGCCCGAGACCACCGATGCCTCGGACCTGTTCCGCATGGTGCTGCCCGGCGTGTTCGACGCGGGTTGGATCGCGCTGCTCGATGACACCCAGCTCACCCGCATCGGCGCGCTGCTGGCCGATGCCACCGTGGACACCGACGGCTCGCCGCGCTGGCGCCATACCGTGATGGACGCGGTCACCTACTGCGGCAGCCAGGTGGTGGCGGCCGGTTTCTCGCCCGAGTTGCGCCTGCGCATCAGCGCGGAGCACCACGAGAACCGTCCCTTCCACGCGCTGATGGCCGACCTGGACGAACTGCGCGAGCAGATGTTCGAGCAGCCCGAAGGCGAAGAAAGCGACGAGGCCCTGCAGGCCGCCTTCGTGGCCTTCCGCGACCGGCTCGACGCCTGCCGCGCCAGCGCCTCATCGGTCTACACGCACCTGGAGGACAACGGCATCTCGGTCGGCCTGGTGTTCCGGCTGCGCCAGCTGCGCGAGCGCGTGCTGCGCATCCGCGAGCTGCTCGACTGCCTGATGTCGCCCTCGCCCGCGCCGAGCGTGGCGCGGCTCATCGGCAAGCTGGTGCTGGCGGGCGGCGAGCGCAACAGCATCCGCGCGCTCGTTGCCACGAACTCGTCGATGCTCGCGGCCAAGGTGACCGAGCGCAGCGCCGAGACCGGCGAGCACTACATCACCCGCGACCGCGCGAGTTACCTGCAGATGGTGAAGAAGGCCGCGGGCGGCGGCGCGCTCACTGCAGTGACGGTGCTGCTGAAGTTCGGCATCTACGCGCTGGCGCTGTCGGCCTTCTGGGCCGGCCTCGCCTCGGGCCTGATGTATGCGGCGAGCTTCGTCGCGATCCAGTTGCTGCACCTGACGCTGGCCACCAAGCAACCCGCGATGACGGCACCGGCGCTCGCGGCGCGGCTGCGCGACATCAAGGCGGATGGCGCGGTCGACGATTTCGTCGACGAAGTGGCCAACCTCGTGCGCTCGCAGGTGGCCGCCGTGCTGGGCAACGTGCTGGTGGTGGTGCCGGCGATGGTCGCGCTTGCGCTTCTGGTGCAGTACGCGCTCGGACGGCCGCTGCTGGACGCGGCGCATGCCGCGGCCACGCTGCATTCGCTCTCGCTCGCCGGGCCGACCGCGCTTTTCGCGGCAATCACCGGCATCCTGCTGTTTTCGGCCAGCATCGTCGCCGGATGGACAGAAAACGCCTTTGTCCTGCATCGCCTGGACTCCGCCATGCGTTACAACCCACGCATCGGCGCCTTTCTGGGTGCCGCCCGGGCTCGCCGCTGGGCCACCTTCATGCGCACACACATCTCAGGCTTCGCCTCCAACATCTCGCTGGGACTCATGCTGGGCCTGCTGCCCGCGTTCGCGGGTTTCTTCGGGCTCGGGCTGGATGTGCGTCACGTGACACTCTCGGCCGGGCAGATTGCCGCGGCCGCGGCGTCCACGGGCCTGTCGGTGCTGCAGCAGCCCGCCCTCTGGTGGGCGGTGGCGGCGATCCCGGTGATCGGCGCGCTCAATGTGAGCGTGAGTTTCTATTTCGCATTCCGCCTTGCGCTGCGTGCGCACAGCGTGAGCCTCGGTGACCGCGCCCGCATCCGCAGCGCCATCTGGGCGCGCTGGCGCAGCCGGCCTGTGAGCTTTTTTCTACCTGCATGAATTTGACGAGCTTCATCAACGATCTGCTGGGCTTCTGGTCCGAATGGGTGCGCCCTTCGGCGGGCCTGCCCACCGTGCTGTGGTCGCTGCTGCTGGCGGCCGCTGCGGCCTCCGGCCACCTGGTCCAACGCTACCTGGGGCTGCCCAAGGTGATCGGCTATTCGCTGGTCGGCGCGGTCGTCGGCTTTGCCGGCTTCGAGGGCGCGATCTGGCCGCTGCGCGGCATCAGCCTCTTCCTTCTTGAACTGGGCGTGGCCGTGGTGCTGTTCGAGGCCGGCGGCCGGCTGCCGCTTCGCTGGTTCCGCCACAACCCGATGGTGCTGGTGCAGAGCCTGCTCGAAGCCACGCTGACCTACTTCGGCGTGTACTGGGTGCTCACGCTGCTGGGCCTGCCCGAGCCCGTGGCCAACCCGATCGCGCTGATGGCCATCGTCGCCTCGCCGGCCGTGCTGAGCCGCGTGATCATCGACACGCGCGCCGCGGGCCCCGTCACCGAGCGCGCGATGACGCTGGCTACGCTCAACACCTTCTACGCGCTCGCACTCGGCTACGCGCAGGCCGGCCTCATCGAGCGCGCGCCGCAGACGATGCTGCAGAAGCTCTACCCGGTGGCGGTGGTGCTCGGCCTCTCGTTCGTCGTCGGTGCGCTGATGGCGCTTGCGCTGCGCTCCGCGCTGCGCGTGATGAGCCCGACGAGCGAGAACACATCGATCCTGCTGCTCGCGATCATCGCGGCCGGCGCGGCGCTCACCGCGCATGTCGGCGGCTCGGCACCGCTTGCCGCGCTGATCGGCGGCGTGCTGCTCAAGACGCTCAATCCCAAGCCCTGGGCGTGGCAGCGGCAGCTCGGCACCGCGGCGTCGCTGCTCACCATGCTGATGTTCGTGCTGGTCTCCATCGTGGCGGCGCAGGCCGACTGGACATTGCCGGTGGCCAGCGTGGTGCTCGCCGTGATCGGCGTGCGCATGATCGCCAAGATCTCCGGCGTGGCCATCGCCAACCCCGGCAGCGGCGCGAGCTGGAAGCAGGCCTTCTGGGTCGGCTGCGCGATGTCGCCGCTGTCGTCGATCGCCCTTTTGATCGCATCGAATTTCGCCACCGCGTCGCCGCTGCTCGGCACCATGATCACGCAGGTCGCCCTGCCCTCGATCCTGCTGATGGAAGTGGTGGGCGCCGTGCTCGCCACCGTGGCCATCCATGCGGTCGGCGAGAGTTCGGTGCCCTGGGCGCCCCAGGCCTTCAGCACCACCGAGGACACGCAGCGATGAGCACCGCCCTCCAGACCCCCATCGATCCGGACAGCGACGACGTGCGCTCGGCGCCGCTTGCGGCCGACCCCGACAGCCGCGCGGTCAAGCTCGAGCCGTTCAACAAGTCCGAGGCGCTGTCGCTCGGCGTCGAGCTCGAGCTGCAGCTCGTGAACACGCACGACTACGACCTCGCGCCCTACGCCGAGGACATGCTGCGCCTGATGGCGCAGACCCCGCTGCCCGGCAGCGTAGTGCCCGAGATGACCTCGAGCATGATCGAGATCTCCACCGACATCTGCCACTCGGCGGCGGACGTGATCAAGCAGCTCTCGCCGATCCGCGAGGCGCTGATCAAGAACGCAGACAAGCTCAACATCGCGGTGGTCGGCGGCGGCACGCATGCGTTCCAGCAGTGGCATGAGCGGCGCATATACGACAAGCCGCGCTTTCGCGAACTCTCGGAGCTGTACGGCTACCTGAGCAAGCAGTTCACCATCTTCGGCCAGCACGTGCACATCGGCTGCCCCGATGCGGATGCGGCCCTGCTGATGCTGCACCGCATGTCGCGCTACATCCCGCACTTCATCGCGCTGTCGGCCTCGTCGCCGTTCGTGCAGGGGCAGGACACGCAGTTCGACTCGGCACGCCTGAACTCGGTGTTCGCGTTCCCGCTTTCGGGCCGCGCGCCGTTCACCACGAGCTGGAAAGAATTCGAGGCGTACTTCGAGCGCATGACCCGCACCGGCGTCGTGCGCAGCATGAAGGACTTCTACTGGGACATCCGCCCCAAGCCCGAGTTCGGCACCATCGAGATCCGCGTGTTCGACACGCCGCTCACGGTGGAACGCGCCGCCGCGCTCGCGGGCTATGTGCAGTCGCTCGCCGCATGGTTCCTGCAGGAGCAGCCCTTCGAGCCGAGCGAGGACGACTACCTCGTCTACACCTACAACCGCTTCCAGGCCTGCCGCTTCGGGCTCGATGCGGTGTATGTCGACCCGGCCAGCGGCCAGCACATGCCGCTGCGCGACCACATCCTGATGACGATGACGCAGCTCGAATGGCACAGCGAGGCGCTGAACGCCACGCAGGCACTGGGCGAACTTCGCACCAGCGTGGAGGCCAACCGCAATGACGCGCGATGGCTGCGGGAGAAGCAGGGGAAGGAGCGGCTGCTGGCGGAGGTGGTGCGGCAGGCGGCGTTGAGGTTCAGGGGCGCGGCCTGAGCGGAGGAGCTACTCCAAGAGGGTGCGATTCACTGCGCCCATGAGACGGTAGTAGACGTGTAGATTCGGTTAGTACTCCTGACCATTCTGCGGGCGGCATCCCTTATCCTTAGCCCATGGCGACCCAAGCACTCATCAACCCGACGCTTCTGCGTTGGGCACGGGAACGCGCAGATCTTGATCTCGAAGACGCTGCGCTGAGTGCCAACGTTAAGCCAACACAGCTAGAGTCTTGGGAAAAAGGGGAGAGTCGCCCTACGTTCCGCCAAGCTCAGAATCTTGCGCATATTTATCACGCTCCATTTGGTTACCTGTTCCTGCAGGAGCCACCTGCTGAGCCTCTTCCGTTACCTGATCTACGGACAGTAGGCGGAGCTCCGGTACCGCGGCCCAGCATTGATCTGCTGGAAACGGTACGCATCGCATTGCAGCGGCTCGAGTGGTACCTCGACTACCAGAAGGATCATGGTCTTGAACCGCTCCCGTTTGTCGGGCGCTTTAGATTGGACTCGCCTGTGATCGAGGTCGCAGCGGATATCAGAAATACTTTGAACGTGACCGTCGAGCAAGGTCAGAGGACCTGGGAGATCTATTTCCGTGAACTCATAGAGGCTGCAGAGCGCGCAGGCGTCCTGATAATGCGTAGCGGTATCGTAGGTAGCAACACGCATCGCAAGCTCGACGTCAGTGAGTTCCGGGGATTCGCGATCAGCGACCATTTCGCGCCCGTCGTCTTCATCAATTCGGCAGACGCACCCGCAGCAAGACTTTTCACGCTGATGCATGAGCTGGCGCACATCTGGATCGGTACCAGTGGTGTTTCTAGCGGTGCACCTGGCAATAACCGTCGCGAGGAAGCTTTCTGCAATGCAGTCGCCGGAGAGTTTCTCGTTCCTCAAGAAATATTCTTGCCGCATTGGCAAAGAGGTCCCGCAGAGCTAGACCTTCGGGTAGCGGAGTTAGCTCGACGATTTCACGTCAGTCGTCTTGTCATCATGCGCCGCGCATTTGATTTGGGCCTGGTAGATCACGCGACGTACAACGATCACTATCTGGCGGTCCTCGCAGCATTCAGAAATCAAGAGAATGGCGGCGGGAATTTCTATCGCACTGCGGGTGCAAAAAACAGCACGCGGTTCGCGCAAGCTGTTGTGACTGAAGCGTTGAGTGGCCGCCTGCTCCTCAGAGAAGCGGGGCGCTTGCTAGGAGTGCAGCCAAACAAGATTCGAGAATTCGCGGATCAAATCGGCATATGAGCTACCTCCTAGATTCAAACACTCTCATCGAGGCAAAAAATCGCTACTACCAGATGCGTTTTTGTCCCGGTTATTGGACGTGGCTGACTCGAACCAAAGAAGCGGGAAGACTAGCGAGCGTCGAAAGCGTCAGCACAGAGCTTCGCCGCGGCAATGATGAACTCGCACAATGGGTGACAACACAAACCAACCTGTTCTTGCCGGAATCCGATGAAGCGACACAAGGTGCGTTTGCGGAGATTGCAGCGCATATTGCAGGTCAAGCCGCGATCATGAAGGTCGGAGCGCTTGAAGAATTTCTCGGCGGTGCAGACCCTTGGTTGATTGCCAAGGCTCGCGTCACAGGTCATACAGTGGTCACGCACGAGCGACTGGATGCGAACAACCGCCGGAAATTTTTGATCCCTAATGTCTGTGCGCATTACGGTGTCGAGTGCATCAACACCTTCGATATGTTGGACCGCCTAGATGCCCGCTTTGTTCTCGCGGACTGACCCTTTAGCTCAGCACAAACGCAGCCCCCATGGGTGAATTCGACCTGATCACACGCTACTTCAAGCGTCCCGCCAAGCGCTCCCCGCTGGGCGTGGGCGACGACTGCGCCTTGCTCGCGCCCGCACCGGGCATGCAGCTTGCCGTGTCTTCCGACATGCTGGTCGAGGGTCGGCACTTTCTCTCGACCGTCGAGCCTTCAAGGCTCGGCCACAAGGCGCTGGCGGTGAACCTCAGCGACCTCGCGGCCTGTGGCGCGAAGCCGCTGGCCTTCACGCTCGCGCTCGCATTGCCGGGCGTGGATGAGCACTGGCTCGAAGGCTTCTCGCGCGGCCTCTTTGCGCTCGCGGACGAACACGGCTGCGAACTCGTGGGCGGCGACACCACGCGCGGCCCGCTCAACATCTGCATCACGGTATTCGGCGAAGTGCCGGCCGGCTCGGCGCTGCTGCGTTCGGGCGCTCGGGCGGGCGACGACATCTGGGTCAGCGGCACGCTCGGCGATGCGCGGCTGGCGCTCGAAGTGTTCCGCGGGACGATCGCGCTGCCTGCCGAGGTGTTCGCAGAAGCCCGCATGCGGATGGAGCAACCCACGCCGCGCGTGGCGCTGGGCCAGGCCCTGCGCGGCATTGCCTCGTCGGCAGTGGATGTGAGCGATGGCTTGGTCGGCGACCTGGGGCACATCCTCGGATCGAGCAACGTGGGCGCCACGCTCGATGTGGATGCGGCCGTGGGCACCGTGGCTGCGGTCGGCACGCCCGACCTGAGTGTCGAGATGCTGCGCACCTGCGCTTTGTCAGGCGGCGACGACTACGAGCTGGTGTTCACCGCATCGTCCTCGGCGCGCGCAGCGGTGGAGCAGGCCGGCAAGGACAGCGCCACGCGCGTGACGCGCATCGGTCGCATCGATGCGGAAGCGGGCCTCCGCATCGCCGACGCAAGCGGCGCGCCGGTGGCGCAGCGCTTCGGCTCGTTCGACCACTTCGTCTGATCAGCTTCCGCGCACCACCGCCTGCATCTTGCGCTGTGCGGCGTTGATCGCCGCGGACTGGCCGTTCAGGTTCTGCAGCATCTTGTTGAGCTCCGCCTGCACGGCCGGATCGGTCACCGTCACCGAGGCGCCGGAGATCTGGATCTTCGACTTGTTCTGCTGCAGGAACTCGCCCACGGCCAGCGCGCCGTCGAAGGTGGTGTCGAGCGCGGGGAAGACTTCCTTGAAGGTGGCGGCCGGCGTCGAGACGGTCTTCTCGTAGGCCTTGTCGTAGACCTGCTTGAGGTCGTCGGGCTGCTTGAGCGCCGCGCGCGCTGCATCGGCCTTGGCCAGTTGCTGGTCGAGCGCGGTGCGAAGGCCCGCGAGGCCTTCCTTTGCGGCCTTGAGGTCGTCGCGGCGGGTCGCGAGATCACCGATGGAGCGCAGCGCGCCCTTGGCCATGACCTCGCCCATCGGCTGGCTCACCGACTTGTTCATGCCCTCGGTGAAATCGGTGATCACCGCGTAGTGCTGGGCGTAGTCGCCGAAGGACTTCTTCTGCTCTTCGCTCGGAGACGGCACGCGCAGGCCCGGCTTGTCGAGCACGCGGGTCTGCAGGAATTCGATGAAGGCGGTGCGCTGCTCAGCCTCCTTGTTGCCGCAGGCCGCGAGCATGAAGCTGAAGGCGAGGCACAGGCCGAGGACGCCGAGACGAACGATGTTCTTCATGGAGGGAGTGTTTTCTTTGTGGATGTGAGTCGTCAAGCATACGTCCGGCATATGGCTTTCAGAGGCGCCGCACGATCGCCCGAGCGGACCGGCGAGGTAGCTACAGAGATTTCTTCAGTGCCGCAATGAAGGCGCGCGCCGCGACCGACAGCGAATGTCCCCGCTTGATGACCAGCGAGATGTCGCGCGAGACCCGCGGCGCGCTGAGCACCTTGACCACCAGCGACGGATCGTCCGCGGCGCGGGCGAAGGCCGAGGGCATGATCGATGCGCCCATGCCGATGGCCGTCATCCAGATCGCGGAGGAGAGAAAGGACACCTCGTTCACCACGTCGAGCGCCACGCCGGCATCGGCCGCGGTGCCGTCGATCAGCGGCCGCACGCCGTAGCCCGCGCGCACGGTGATCAAGGGATGGCCGGCGAGGTCGGTCCAGCGCACGACGCGCGCCTTGGCGAGCGGATGGTCGTCGCGGCACACGAGCGCGAGGTGGTCGCGCATGAGCCGCTCGACCTCGACCTCGGCACCGGGCCGCTCGGGCGTGCCGATGCCGAAGTCCACATGCTCGCCGAGGATGCGCGAGATGAACTGGTCGGGCGCGCAGTCGTTGACCAGCACGCGAACTTTCGGGTGCTCCTGGCTGAAGCTGCGGATCGCATCGGGCAGCAGGAAGGTGGCCAGCGTGGGCGTGATCGCCACCGACACGCGGCCGCGCTCCAGCGTGGTGAGTTCGCGAAAGCCGGTGGAGAGCGAATCGACGTCGCGCAGGATGCGCTCGGCCACGGGCAGCATTTCGTTGGCCGCCGCCGTCGGCTTGAGCGAGCGCGTGGTGCGGTCGAACAGGCGCGTGCCCAGGCCCTCCTCGAGCTGGCGGACCAGCATGCTCACCGCCGACTGGGTGACGAAGAGCCTTTGCGCAGCCGCGCTCAGCTTGCGCAACTGGTGCACCGCGAGGAACGCGCGCAGTTGCCGGATCGTCGGGCTGAACGTAGGACTGAAGTTTTCATTCATAAGGCAATCTGATATTTGATACGAAATTTCTGGATTTACGAATGAATTTCCGCATCGTTCAATGGCTCCAAACAAAGTAAAAAGACAATCAAGGAGCCCTCCATGACAGCATCGATCGCCCGCAAGGCGCCACCGCTTCGCAGGCAATTGCTGCTGGCCACCGCCTTCACCCTCCTGGCCGGGACCGCCCTGGCACAGGCCCCGGCCGCCGACTTCCCCTCCCATCCGATCCGCATGGTCGTGACCTTTCCGCCCGGCGGGAGCGCGGACGCGGTGGTGCGCATGCTGGTGCCCCGGCTCAACGAGAAGCTGGGGCAGCAGGTGGTGGTGGACAACCGGCCCGGCGCGGGCGGCAACGTGGGCCTCACGCTGGTGGCGAAGGCACCGGCCGACGGCTACACGCTCGGCCTCGGCGCGGCGGGGGCGCTCACCGCCAATGTGAACCTTTATCCGCAGATGCCCTTCGACCCGGTGAAGGACTTCAAGCCGGTCGGCATGGTCGCCGCCACGCCGTTCGTGATCGTCGGGCATCCCTCCATCGGCGCGCGCACGCTGCGCGAACTGATCGCGCTGGCCAAGGCGAAGCCGGGCACGCTCTCGATGGGCCACGGCGGCAACGGCACCGCGATGCACCTCTCGACCGCCCTCTTCGCGCAGATGGCCGACGTGAAGCTGATCGAGGTGCCCTACCGCGGCTCGGGCCCGGCCGCGCTCGATGCCATGGCGGGCCAGGTGCAGCTCGCGCTGGTCGACCTGCCCGCTTCGCTGCAGCAGATCCGGGCCGGCAAGCTGATCGCCTTCGGGGTGACGAGCGCACAGCGCGTGCCGATGCTGCCCGATGTGCCCACCGTGGCCGAAGCGGGCCTGCCGGGCTACGACTCGACCGGCTGGTTCGGCGTGGTGGCACCGGCTGGCACGCCCGCGCCCATCGTGGCGCGGCTCAACGCCGAGCTCAACGCCGCGCTCGGCGACGAGCAGATCAAGGCCTCGATGCGCAATCTCGGCGCGGAGCCCGCGCCGACATCGACCGAGGCCTTCGAGGCCTACATCCGCAGCGAGACGAAGAAGTGGGCCAAGGTGATCCAGGTCGCCAACATCAAGCTCGACTGACAGTACAGAACAAGACAGACAGAGACAACAGGGAAGAACGAACCATGAACGACACCACACTGAAGGCCGACGTTCTCATCATCGGCGCGGGCCCCGTGGGCCTCACGCTGGCCATGGACCTCGCATCGCGCGGCGTCTCGGTGATCGTCTGCGAGACCCGCCGCTTCGCCGAACCGCCGAACGTGAAGTGCAACCATGTGGCCTCGCGCACCATGGAGCAGTTCCGGCGTCTGGGCGTGGCGCAGAAACTGCGCGATGCGGGCCTCCCCGCCGACTATCCCAACGACGTGGTGTTCCGCACCACCGTGACGGGCACGGAGCTCACGCGCATTCCGATCCCGTGCCGGCGCGACCGCTACACCGAGACCGAAGGCCCCGACGCCTGGTGGCCCACGCCCGAGCCGCCGCACCGCATCAACCAGATCTACCTGGAGCCCATCCTCCTGAAGCACACGGCGGCGCTGCCGGGCGTGCAGTTGCTCAACCGCACGCAGTTCGCGGGCTTCACGCAGGACAGGGAAGGCGTGACCGCCATCGCCATCGAAATGGACAGTGGCGTCACGCGCAGCATCCGCTGCCGCTACATGGTCGGCTGCGACGGCGGCAGCTCCATGGTGCGCAAGCAAATCGGCGCCAAGCTCGAAGGCACGGCCGTCATCCAGCGCGTGCAGTCGACCTTCATCCGCGCGCCGCAACTGCGCGACATGATCCCCGGCAAGCCCGCGTGGTCGACCTACGCGATGAACCCGCGCCGCTGCGGCACGATGTTCGCCATCGACGGACACGAGACCTGGCTCGTGCACAACCACCTGAATGCCGAGGAGCCCGAGTTCGATTCGGTCGACCGCGACCAGGCGCTGCGCGACATCCTGGGCGTGGGCGCTGATTTCCAGTACGAAGTCATCAGCAAGGAAGACTGGATCGGTCGCCGCCTCGTGGCCAACCGCTTCCGCGACGGCCGCGTGTTCCTCGCGGGCGATGCGGCGCACCTGTGGGTGCCGTACGCGGGCTACGGCATGAACGCGGGCATCGCCGATGCGCTGAATCTTTCGTGGCTGCTCGGCGCCTGCGTGCAGGGCTGGGGCGACGAGGCGATGCTGGACGCCTACGAGGCCGAGCGCCAGCCGATCACCGAGCAGGTGTCGAACTTCGCGATGGACCATGCGCAGAAGATGATCCGCGCGCGCCGCGCCGTGCCGCAGAACATCGAGGCGCCCGGCCCCGAGGGCGACGCGCTGCGCGCCGACATCGGCAGCGAGGCCTACGCGCTCAACGTGCAGCAGTTCTGCTGCGCGGGGCTGAACTTCGGCTACTTCTACACGGGCTCGCCGATCATCATCGCGGACGGCGAGCACACCGCGCCGCCCTACTCGATGGGCGACTTCACGCCGTCCACCGTGCCGGGCTGCCGCGCGCCGCATTTCTGGCTGGCCGACGGCCGCTCGCTGTACGACGCGTTCGGCCCCGGCTACACGCTGCTGCGCTTCGACCGCAGCGTCGACGTGCGGCCGCTGGAGCGCGCCGCGCAGAGCTACAACATGCCGCTCACGGTGCTCGACATCGAGACCGCCGAGGTGCCCAAGGTCTACGCCCACCGCCTGGTGCTGTGCCGCGCGGACCAGCACGTCGCCTGGCGCGGTGCGCACCTGCCGTTCGACGTGTACGACTTCGTCGCCATCCTGCGCGGCGATGCCAAGCGGGTGCGCGAGCGCAAGCGGGCGCTGGCTTGGGAAGGTGTCGTCGCCGCTGCCTGAGCGCGTGGCCTAGGAACGTGCCGCGACCACGCGGTACGCCAGCCACGCGGCCAGCGCTGGGGCGAGCGCGAAGCTCGCGAAGAGCCACACCGCCGCCGACTGCGCACCCTCGACGCCGCCCGGCAGCGTGAGGCCCGCCGCGTTGGCCACCAGCCCCGCCACCGCGGCGCCCTCCGCCATGCCGTAGAGCTGGATCGTGGTGATCGAGGCGGAGGCCAGCCCCTCTTCTCCCTTGGGTGCCAGCGACAGCACGCGCGTCACGAGGTGCGGCCAGCCGATGCCCACACCCGCGCCCACAACGGCGAGCGCCACGGCGACCAGCGCGGTCTCGAAGCCCGCGCCCAGATGTCCCGGGAACGGCAGCAGCAGCGCCAACGCCCCGAGCCCCAGCAGGCAGGCCACCGGCCCGGCGCGCAGCATGCGGTCGGCATCCGCACCGCTGCGCCCCGACGACAACAGCGAGCCCGCGCTCCAGCCGCCGGCCATGGCGGCCGTGAGGTAGCCCGCCGCAAGTGGCGAATGGCCGTGCAGCAGTTGCAGGAAGTACGGCACGAAGATTTCGGTCGTGGTGCCGATCAGCAGCAGCGCCACGCTCGCGTAGATGGCGCCCAGCGGCGCGCTCAACACATACGCGCCGGTCGGCAGGAGCCGCACCGTGGCCTGGCGATCGACGCGCGTGGCGACGACGCCGATGCCCAGGCCGAGCACCACGCCCGCCGCCTGCAAGACGAGGTCGGCGAGGAGTCCGCTCGCCGCGATCACCAGCACCGAAATCGCGAGCAGCGCGATCTGCAGCGCCGGAATGCGCGGCATGTTCGCCGGCCTTGCGTGATGCACGCCGGCGCCGGGCCGCAACTGCACCGCCACCAGCAGCGCCTGCGCCGCGGCCACTGGCAGCAGGAACCAGAAAGCCCAGCGCCAGTGCCCGGATTGCGCGAACAGCCCGCCCACCGCCGGCCCGCACAGCGTGGCGACGCCCCACATGCCCGACACCAGCGCCACCGCGCGCGGCCACAGCCGCTGCGCGAACACCAACTGGATCAGCCCATAGCTCAGCGCCGCGAGCATCCCGCCGCCCAATCCCTGCACCGTGCGTCCGGCGAGCAGCCAGTGCATCGCCGGCGCGAGTGCGCAGCCCACCGAACCGGCGGTGAACACGGCCAGCGCTGCAAGGCATGCACCGCGCGGTCCCAGCACCGCGAGCAGCCGCACCGACAGCGTGGCGCCGAGGATCGAGCCGACCACGAAGAGCGTGGTGCTCCACGCATACCAATCGAGCCCGCCGATCTCGCGCACCACCGAGGGCAGCACCGTGGTCACGATATGGACGTTGACCGCGTGCAGCGCGACGCCGCCGGTGAGCGCCAGCGCGCGCCAGCCGTTGCGGCCGGTGAAGAGTTCGCCCCACCCGGCCGTGGCCGGCGGCGAGATCGAGGAAGGATCGGAGGAGGAAGCGGCGGCAGGCGGCATGGCGAACCCGAAAGACTGGAAAGGAGCCCGGATCCTAGGCGCCCAAGACCAATTAAACAAGCTATTGCTTTGATAAAAAGGCCGAAGCCCTTGATCGCCCGGAGCCCGGATGCGCGACACTTCGGGCCTGATGCAAGCCGCTTCCCCTTCTTCCTCCTCCCACGCCACCGCTTCCGGCGCCATGCCGCAACCCTCGATCCGCCGCCCCACCCTGCGCTTCCTGTTCGGGCACCCGGCGCACGCCATCGCGCTGGGCTTCGGCTCGGGCCTGCCGCGTTTCGCGCCGGGCACCGTGGGCACGCTCTGGGCCTGGGTCGCCTTCGCGGTGATGCAGCTGTGGTTCACGCCCGCCACCATCGGCTGGATCATCCTGGCGTCGCTCCCCATCGGCTGGTGGGCCTGCACGGTGACGGCGCGGGACATGAACATTGCCGACCCCGGCGCCATCGTGTGGGACGAGGTCGTCGCCTTCTGGATCGTGCTCTGGCTGGTCACGCCGGCCGGGCTCTTCGCGCAGGCCATCGCCTTCGGCCTGTTCCGCTTCTTCGATGCCGCCAAGCCCGGTCCGGTCGCCTGGGCCGACGCGCTGTTCAAGCAGCGCGACACCACCCAGGTAGGCTGGTGGCGCGCGGGCTTCGGCATCATCCTCGACGACCTCGTGGCGGCCTTCTGCACGCTGCTGGTCATTGCCCTGTGGCGAGCCTGGTGAACACCATGGATTCTTCTTTTCCTTCGACGTTGTTGTCGCCACTCCCCGACCAGGACACGCCCGCGCTGGTCGCCGCGGTGGCCGAACGGCTGCTGCAAAAAGGCTGGATGCTCTCCACGGCCGAGAGCTGCACCGGCGGCCTGATCGCCGCGGCCTGCACCGAGCTGGCCGGCTCCAGCGCCTGGTTCGAGCGCGGCTTCATCACGTACTCCAACGCGGCGAAGACCGAGCTGCTGGGCGTCGATGCGGCCTCGATCGATGCCCACGGCGCGGTCAGCGAGCCGGTGGCACGCGCCATGGCACTCGGCGCCATCGCGCGCTCGGCCCCGTCGCGCGCGGCCATCGCGGTGACCGGCATCGCCGGCCCCACGGGCGGCACGCCCGAGAAACCGGTCGGCACCGTGTGGTTCGGCTGGTGCGTCGACGGGCAGATCCGCACCGAGCGCCGCCGCTTCGACGGCGACCGCGCCACAGTGCGCGCGGCCACGGTGCACTACGCGCTGCAGACGCTGGTGACGCTGCTCACGGAATAGGCCGCCTGCGCTTGTTCGCAGCCGTCCGGTCTTCTTCGTGGAACACCGCGGAACCGGCTCTGCCGGGCCGCAGGTGTTGCCCCCGGCGAGGGGGTTGGAGAAGCGACACGAAGTGCGCGTAGCCTGGGGGGAGTGCCTATTCACGCCATCATGAAATCGCTGATGGCGCGGCGCGGCGCGGCCTGCACAGGCGAGATCGGGTAGCCGAGCCGGCACATCATCTGCAGCGTCGGGCTGCGCGCATTGCGCGGCGGCTCGGTGCCCAGCAGCAGGTCGTGCGCCGCCGCGTGGTGCGGCGCCATCTCCGCGAATTCCTCGAGCGGCTGGCTCATCGGATGCAGGCCCACGCCCAGGTCGGTGGCGCGCAGCTGCTGGCGCACATAGGCGCGACCCGCGGCGATCTGGTCGGTGCGGCTGTTGCCGCGCGTGCTGAGCCAGACAAAGCCCATCGCCGTGTTGGCCTGGTCCTCGAACACCTGGAAGGTCTGCTTGAACGATTCGCTGTCTTCCGGCGCGGGCACGTTGCGGTCGAACTGCCCCAGCGCGATCGCCAGGCGCAGCGCCGGATCGTTGCGCGAGAAGCCATCGCGGTGTTCGAGGATTTCCTGCGGCCCGACGCGCAGCATCCGCAGGTTCTCCAGCGCGGTGCCGGGCGTGGCGATCTCCACGCGCGCGGCCGCCGCACAGAGCTTGCGCAGCACCCGCACGCGGGCCATGTCGACCGTGCCGTCGGCCTGCACCGTGCCGCCGGCGGGCGCGATGGCGGTGAGCCCCTGCAGCATGTCGCTCGACACCGGCCGGGCGGTGTCGAAACGCTGCTTCGGCGTGCGGCGGCGCAGCACCTGCGCGAACAGCGGATCGGGCGCGCCGCCACTCGCCAGCCGCAGCCGCGCCACCGGCACGTGCGGCCAATGCCGCGGCTCCAGCGGCAATTCGCCCTGCGGCCACAGCTGCACGCTGGCCAGGATGCCCTGCTGCGCCAGCGCCATCACCAGCAGCTCGATGAAGGCGCCATGGCCGATGAGGGCCTGCCGGCCGTAGGGATCGGTCTTGGGCAGCAGGCGCTCGCGGTCGCAGTAAAGAACGATGGCCTCGGGCTCGCGCAGGTCCACCAGCCACGGCTGGCAGTTGTAGGCAGTGGGCGCGGTGACCGCGTAGGCCACGGCGCGCCTGCGCGCATCGGGCTCGTTGCCGGGGCCGTTCCATATCTCGAGTGCGGCAGCCGGTATGTCGGAGTGCAGCCACCAGGTTGCCAGAGCAACCGCGCCTGCCGCCACCACCACACCGCCTCCCAGCAGCCGGACAAAATTTCTTCGTTCGTCCATTGCCCGCATTATCGAAAGACGCCTTTCAATTCACAATGCGTCAACTTTTGATACCTGTTATGCGGAACTGAATACGTGGGTCTGAACAGCAACCTCGATTTCGACTGGCGACTGGTGCGCGCTTTCCTCGCCGCACTCGACCACGGGAGCCTCCTGGCCGCCTCGCGCGCACTGGGGTCGAGCCAGCCGACGCTGGGACGCCACATCGCCGAACTTGAAACCCAACTGGGCGTGGTGTTGTTCGAGCGCACCGGCCGGGGCCTCCGTCCCACGGCGATGGCGGCGCGGCTCGCCGAATCGGCGCGGGCCATGGAAAGCGGCGCGGTCTCGCTGTCGCGCAGCGTGTCGGGCGCCAATGCGACCACCGCGGGCACGGTGCGCATCTCGGCCAGCCAGGCCACCGCGCGCCAGATGCTGCCGGCCCTGCTGGTGCGCATGCGGCAGGAACTGCCGGAGATCCAGGTCGAGCTGGTGTCGACCAACGAGGTCAGCAACCTGCTGCGGCGCGAGGCCGACATCGCGATCCGCATGACCGAGCCCACCACCGCCACGGTGGTGGCACGGCGCATCGGGCGCTTCGCGCTCGGCGCATTTGCCCAGGCCGACTACCTGCGCCGCCGCGGCACGCCGCGCCAGACGGCCGATCTGCTGCGGCACGACGTGCTGGGCTACGACCGCATCGACACCATCGTTCGCATGTCCGCGCAACTGGGCACGCCGCTGCAGCGCGAGGACTTCTGTTTTCGCACCGACGACATGGGCGCCTACTGGGAGGCGCTGCGCCAGGGCATGGGCATCGGCTTCGTGAGCGAATCGCTCGCGCGCACCGACAGCCAGGTGCAGCGCGTGCTGCCGCAACTGAAGATCCCGTCGCTGCCGGTGTGGCTCGCGGTGCACCGCGAGATCCGCACCGATCGGCGCATCCGCGCCGTCTATGATTTCCTCGCGCGCAACATCCCGGCGTCGATCTAAGTCCCCCAGAACTCCAAGAAAGCCTCATGACAGCAGCCACCAACGCCCAGACCATCGAGCGCTTCTACAGCGCGTTCGCCAAGCTCGACGCCGCCACCATGGAGGCCTGCTACGCGCCCGATGCGGTGTTCGACGACGAGGCCTTTTCCCTGCGCGGGCGGCGCGAGGTGGGCGGCATGTGGCGCATGCTGGCCGGCGCCACCAAGGCCAAGGGCGCTGACGTGTGGCGCCTGACCTTTCGCGACGTGCAGGCCGACGACACCACCGGCAGCGCCCACTGGGACGCGCACTACCGCTTCAGCGCCACGGGCCGGCTGGTGGACAACAGCATCGATGCACGCTTCACCTTCACGCCCGAGGGGCTGATCGCCACGCACCGCGATACTTTTGCGTTCTGGACATGGTCGCGCCAGGCGCTCGGCACGCCGGGCCTTCTGCTGGGCTGGACGCCGATGCTGCGCAACAAGGTGCGCGCCACGGCGGCCGGCAATCTTTCCAAATTTCTTTCGAGCCAACCCTCATGAGCAACAACGACATCGTTTTCACTTCCAACGAAGCAGCCCACCGCTACGAAGCCGCCATCGACGGCAAGCTCGCGGGCTATGCCGAATACAACCTGCTGACCGACGCGATCATGTTCACGCACACCGAGGTGCTGCCCGAATTCGAAGGCAAGGGCGTGGGCTCGGGCATCGCGAAGCATGTGCTCGGCGAGGCGCGCACGAAGGGGCTGCATGTGATTCCGGTGTGCCAGTTCATCGCGGGCTACATCCGCAAGCACCGCGAATACGCCGACCTCGTGCGGCCGGACATTCAGCGCGCCTTCAAGATCTGAGGCTGACGGCCTTCGGCGCGGGCAGCCACGCGAAGGCCGCGATGCCGGTCACCAGCAGCGTGGCGATGGTGGCCAGCACGGCCGTGAGCGGATCGCCGCCATGCGCCGTGGCAATGGAAGCCGCGACGCCGGTGCCCCACTGCATCAGCGCGACGCCGAGGAACATCGCCATTGTGAAGACAGCCATCGCGCGCCCGGTGAGCGTGACCGGATAGGCCACGCGCACATCGGCGTACTGCCACACGATGAAGCCCGATAGCACGCCGATCAGCACCATGCCGAAGATGTCGAGCCACGCCGAGTGCAGCACGGCGATGAGCGCGAAGAGCGCGGCGTAGATCCATCCGCAGATCACGATCCAGCGGCGGCGCGATGCGCCGTCGCGGTCCAGGCGTCCGAACAGCGGCGCGCCGACGAGCGAGATCACCGACACCGCCAACGCGACGTTGCCGCTCTGCACCAGCGAGTAGCCGTGGCGCTCCATCATCAGCGGCCCGAGCCACAGGCCCCGCAGCGAGATGAAGGCCGCATACGTCACCGCGCCGAGCACCATGATGCCCAGCGTGTGCGGCATCGCGAACAGCGCGCCGAACTGGCGGATTGCTTCCGGAATCGACTCTTTCACCTGCGGCACGGCGGACGCGGGCTCATGCACCCAGTACCAGATCGCGAGCCATGCAAGCGCGGCGGCAACGGCCAGAACAAGGAACCCCGCGCGCCACGAATACGCCTCGACCAGCCACGCGAGCGGCGTGCCGGTGACCAGCATGCCGATGCCGCCGATGGCGAGCACCATGCCCGACACGGTGGCGAAGCGCGCCGCCGGAAAGTGCCGTGCGATGAAGACGGTGCACACCAGGAAGGCCGGCGCGCAGCCCACGCCGATCAGCGCCTGGCCCGCAACCAGCACGAGATAGCTGGACGACACGGCCGAGAGCAGCGCGCCCGCGATGGCGATCGGAAAAGCCACCAGCACCGTGCGGCGCACGCCGTGCAGGTCGATGCCGATGCCCATGAAAAGCTGCATCGCGCCGAAGGCGAAATGAAAAGCCCCCGAGAAGATGCCGAGGGCTTGGGCGGAGAGCTTGAAATCCGTCTGCAGCGGGCTGGCCATGATGGCGCCGACTGTGCGGAAGGCCTGACTGAGTGCGACCCCGGCGCAGAGCGCCAGGACCATCACCCAGGCCGCGCGCGGCGTCAGCGGCGCGGCGCTCTCCGGACCAGTGCTAGGTGGCACCGTGGCACTTCTTGTACTTCTTGCCGCTGCCGCAAGGGCAAGGATCGTTGCGCCCCGGCGTGGCTTCCTTGCGGATCGTCTCGACCTTCGGCCCCAGGCTCTTCCAGAGCTGGCGCAGGTCGTACACCGCCCAGATGGCGGCGCCGAAGTCGTCCAGCCGCTGCTGGCTCACGCTGGGCGGGCCGTCGTCGCTGTACATCGACACCGTGGGCTTGGCCTTGTCGTCTTCGGTCAGCGCGACGATGTTGTCGAGCGCGTCGTCGAGCATCTGCGCGGCGTCCTTGTCGCGCGGGGTGGCCCAGTCTTCAGGCCAGTTCTCGACGGCGTACATGAAGCCGAGCGCCCAGACCTGGGCGAACGAGGGGATCTCCTCGCCGGCCACTTCGGCGCGCTCTTCCTCAGGGAGCGATGCGATGGCGCCGCGGGTGTCGAGCACCTCGGGCTGCCAGCTGCGTTCGTCGTCGAGCGTTTCGACGGGGGCGTCCAGGCCTTCTTCGATCTCGCGCCAGCGGCGCTTCCAGTTCCAGACGAACTCCATGTGCTGGGCCGGCACGAAGCTGTCGCCCAGCAGCACGGGCCAGTATTCAGAAGGCTCGATGGACCGGCGGGTGCAGATCAGCGCGGCCATGAAGCCTTCGCAGAACTCCCACTGGGGGATTTCCTCGTCGTGCTCGCGCATGGCGTCCAGCGCGGTGTCCAGGGCATCGAAATCGTCGGGGCCGAGGGGTTCCTGGGCGGGTGTGACGGGCGTCTGTGGGGTCTCGGGGGTAGGGGGGGAAGTCGTCATGGCAGGTTCGGGGCAGCCCTCTATGATGCAGCAGGCTCCCGGAGTCATCTATTTCTATGCCCACGATTATTCCGTTTCCGGCGCGCTACAGCGCCTTTGCCTTGTGCGTGGTCGGCCTGGTCGCCTGCCTGGCCTTCGTGCTGGTGTCGCCGCACCTGTGGCTTGCGTGGATCGGCGTGGCGGCTTTCGCGGCACTCACCGCCACCGGCATCCACGACCTGCGGCAGGCGCGGCACGCGATCCTGCGCAACTACCCGGTCATCGGCCACCTGCGCTTCCTGCTGGAATTCATCCGGCCCGAGATGCGGCAGTACTTCATCGAGAGCGACTCCGAAGCTGCCCCCTTCTCGCGCGCGCAGCGCTCGCTGGTCTACCAGCGCGCCAAGGGCGATCCGGACAACCGGCCCTTCGGCACGCAGCTGAACGTGACCATCGCGGGCTACGAGTGGATCAACCATTCGATGCAGCCGACCAAGCTCGCGAACCACGACTTCCGGATCGTGATCGGTACGCCGCAGCCGACCGACGCGAACCCGGCCCAGGTCTGCACGCAGCCGTACAGCGCGAGCGTGTTCAACATTTCCGCGATGAGCTTCGGCGCGCTGTCGGCCAATGCCATCCTTGCGCTCAACAAGGGCGCGCAGATGGGCGGCTTCGCGCACGACACCGGAGAGGGCTCGATCTCGCAGCACCACCGGGTGCACGGCGGCGACCTGATCTGGGAAATCGGCTCGGGCTACTTCGGCTGCCGCAACGACGACGGCAGCTTCAACGCCGAACGCTTCACCGCCAACGCGCGCGACCCGCAGGTGAAGATGATCGAGCTCAAGCTGAGCCAGGGCGCCAAGCCCGGCCACGGCGGCGTGCTCCCTGCCCCCAAGGTCACGGCCGAGATCGCAGCCGCGCGCGGCGTGCGGGTGGGCGTGGACTGCATCTCGCCCTCCTCGCACAGCGCGTTCTCCACGCCGACGGAAATGATGCATTTCATCGCGAAGCTGCGCGAGCTCTCGGGCGGCAAGCCGACGGGCTTCAAGTTCTGCCTCGGCCATCCGTGGGAATGGTTCGGCATCGTCAAGGCGATGCAGGCGACCGGCATCACGCCCGACTTCATCGTGGTCGATGGCGCCGAGGGCGGCACGGGCGCGGCGCCGGTGGAGTTCAGCGACCACGTGGGCGCGCCGCTGCAGGAAGGTTTGCTGCTGGTGCACAACACGCTCATCGGCGTGAACCTGCGCCACCGCATCAAGATCGGCTGCGCGGGCAAGGTGATCACCGCCTTCGACGTGGCCCGCATGATGGCGCTGGGCGCCGACTGGTGCAACGCGGCGCGCGGTTTCATGATGGCGCTGGGCTGTATCCAGGCGCAGAGCTGCCACACCGGCCACTGCCCGACGGGCGTGACCACGCAGGACCCGCTGCGCCAGCAGGCGCTGGTGGTGCGGACCAAGGCCGACCGGGTGCGCAACTTCCATCGCAGCACGCTGCATGCGCTGCAGGAGCTGGTGCAGGCCGCGGGCCTCGATCATCCGCAGCAGATCACCGCCCACCACATCGTGCGCCGCATCTCCGACACCGAGGTGCGCCTGTTGAGCAACCTGGTGATGCAGGTGCAGCCGGGCGCGCTGCTCGGGCCGCTCGACGCGCAGCACAATGTCTTTCGTACCTACTGGCCGCTGGCCAGTGCAGAGAGTTTTCAGCCCGTGACGCAGAGCCCGCAGGGCTTGGTTCCGGGCTTTGCAATGGCCGCATGAGCGCAGCGCCGGGCCGCCCCAAGCAAGCTTGTACCGCAGCACAAAGTGCGGAGGTACCTACCTGATGAATCCACTGAGACGAGGCGCTTCGACGCGCCTGCACAGCGCAAAAGGCGCGGCTTCCGCGCCGGCGCCGCTTGACGCGCTGCCCAATCCGCCCGCGCCCGGCGACTACGCCGAGTTCCTGCGCGTCACCCTGCCCAAGCAAGAGAAGAACGTGGCGAGCCACCGTCTCGGCAGCGAGCGCGTGTGGCTCAAGAAGGCCGGGCCGCGCCACGGCAAGTGGGGTTACCGCGTGATGGCGGCGGTCGCGCGGATGGCGCGGCTGGACATCATCAAGCCGGTGCCCAATCCGGGCGGCGAGGCCGCCATTGCCACCGAGGCGCGGCGCCTGAAGCAACTCGCGGCCGCGGGCCTGCGCGTACCGACCGTGCTGGCACAGCAACCCGACGGCCTGCTGATCTCCGACCTCGGCGAAAGCGGCCGTGCCACCGTCGTGCTGCAGGAGCGGCTCGATCAAGCAGCCGCGGCCGGCCCCGCCGCGCTGCTCGCGGTATGGCGCGAAGGGCTTGCCGCCATCGCGGCCGTGCATGTGCGCGGCCAGCACCTGAGCCAGGCTTTCGACCGCAACCTCGTGCAGTGCCCCGACGGCGTGATCGGCTACATCGATTTCGAGGACGACCCCGCCGAGGTCATGACGCTGGCCGAATGCCAGGCGCGCGACTGGCTCAGCTACCTGCACTCCACGGCCATGATGCTGGAGGCCGCCGCGCCGCAAGCCGCCGGCCAGCACTGGCATGCGGCGCTCGCCACGGTGAACGAAGAGGTGCGCGAGCGCATCGCGAATGCAGCGCGCCGCATGAAGTGGGCGCGCAAGCTGCCCGCCAGCCGCCGCTGGGGGCGCGATACGCAGCGCGTGCGCGCGGTGGCCCGGCTGCTCGGTCGCTGGCACGACGCAGCCGCCTGACTCTCTAGATCAAGGCTTGACCGTCCACCGCAGCGCGCCCAGCAGGTTGCTGTGGTCATCGGTCCACGTCGTCACGCCCGCGGCATCGATGGCCTCGCCGCGCTCGCGGATCACCGGGTCCTGCAGGAAGCGCGGGTCGCGCGTGAGCAGCACGTATTCCGACGAATGGTCGAGCGTGAGGTTGTTGGGCACGGGCTCGAAATGCACGCGCAGCGCCTGCATGCCCGCATCCTCGGCCAGGCGCTTGACCACCGGCGCGAGCAGCAGGTGCCGGTTGCTGATGTGGAAAGCGATCACGCCCGTGGGCAGCAGGTGCTTGCCGTAGAGCGCCAGTGCCTCGCGCGTCATCAGGTGCATGGGAATCGCATCGCCCGAGAAGGCGTCGACCACGATCACATCGAAGCGCTGCGAACCCTGCGCATCGAGCTCCTGCTGCATCAAGAGGCGCGCGTCGCCCTGCGCGACTTCGACCGTCGCGGGCGAATCGGCAAGATAGGTGAAATGCGAGCGCGCCGCCGCCGTCACGCGCGGGTTGATCTCGTAGAAGCGCACCGTGTCACCGGCACGCCCGTAGGCCGCGAGCGTGCCCACGCCCAGGCCGATCACGCCCACGCGCTGGGTCTCGCTGCGGTTCGTGAGCAGCGCGAGACCGGCACCCGACTTCGGCCCGTAGTAGGTGCTCGGCAGGCGCCGCTGCACTGCGCCCTGCAGTTGCTCGCCGTGCGAGATCACGCCGTGCATCAACCGACGCGACGCAGTGAGCGCGCCCGGAATGCCGAACTGCTCCACGCGCAGCGCGCCGTAGAAGTTGCGCACGCGCAGCATCGTGCGGTTGTCGGCTTCGAGCACGCTGTACACCGAGAGCCAGGCCACCGCCACCGCGGCCAGCGCGCCGGCGAGCCCCGCGGCAGCCGGCCATGAGCGTGCGCGCCACGCGGTGTAGCCCACCGCGAAGAGCGCCAGCGCGCTCACCGCCGCATACAGCACGTTGAGCGACACGGCCACCGCGTCCATCCGCAGAAACGCCGCAAAGCCCACCACGACGGCGAACGCGAACACCGTCCACACCCATTGCAGGCGCCCGCGCGTGAGCCACAGCACGATCAGCCCCGGCGCCGCGAGGCTCGCCGGCAGTTCCCAGTAGCCGTTGAAGAAATGCGGCGCGACCACGCCAGCGAAGATGCCGCCCACCGCACCGCCCAATGCCAGCAGCAGGTAGAAGCGCGTGAGGCGCTCGGGCCCGGGCCGCGCCCGCGCGAGCTCGCCGTTCGCGAACATGCAGATCGCGAAGAGGCCGACGCAATAGAGCCCGATGGCCGCGGCGATCGGCAGCGATCGCTGCGGCGTGTTCAGGTACCAGCCCATCACCGGTGGGAGCACCACCACCGCAGGCCAGAAGAGCCAGCGCCGATACCAGAAGTCGCTGTCGAAGCACAGCACGAAGCTCAGCAGGTAGAGCGCGAGCGGCACGATCCACAGCATCGGCACCGAGGCGATGTCCTGCGTGATGAAGGCCGACACCGCGAGCAGCGCGACCGTGCCGAGTGCGGCCAGCACCAGCCACAGCAGTTGGTCACCCCACGACAACGGTGCCGCAGGTGCGGCGGCAGTCGTTGCAGCCGCTTCGGCGCGAGTCTGCGTCGGTCGCGCCTTGCCTACGGCCACCACGGACACGATCGCCAGCAGCGCGAACAGCCCGAAGCCCATCGACCACGCGATGGCCTGCGCACGCAGCGCGAACACCGGCTCCAGCACGAAGGGATACACCACGAGCGCGGCCAGCGCCGCGAGGTTCGACAATGCGAACAGCCGGTAGACCTTCGCCTGCCGCGGTGCATCGCCCGCATGCAGCCGCGCGACCCAGCTCTGCACCAGCGGCCCGGTGGTGCACACCGCGAGGTACGGCAGGCCGATCGTGGCGGCCAGCACCGCGAGCACGCCCGCCGAGGGGTCGCCCTGCCCGGTCGGCTTCCACGCCGCATCGGGAATCACCGGCAGCATCGCGCAGGCCGCGAGCAGGAGGAGTGCATGCACTACGGCCTGCGTGCGCAGCGGCCGGCGCGAGAGCCAATCGGCATAGAAGTACCCGACGAGCAGCACGACCTGGAAGAACACCAGGCACAGCGTCCACACCGCGGCCGAGCCGCCGAACCACGGCAGGATCTGTCGCGCGATCAGCGGCTGGACGAGGAACAGCAGGAAGGCCGAGACGAAGATCGTCGATGCACAGAGCGCCAGCGCGCCAGCGCCGCGCGCAGCATGCGCGTCCTGCGCGGCGCCCGCGCCATGCCCGTCGTGCACTGCCTCTTGCATCAGGGCGCTTTGCCCGGGTTCGGCACCTGGTCGAGCTGGCCCTTGACCGAGGCGTCCCAGATGGCCGGGCAGAAGGAGTTGCCGTCGCCGACCTTGTCGGCCAGCGCGTCGACGCCGCTGGCCAGCAACTGCGAAGCCCACTCGGTGCTGTTGTTGCGCACGAAGGCGAAGATGTTGGTCATGGCGTCCTGCGGTTTCTCCAGCACGTTGATGCCCAGATTGTTGCTCCATGCCGGGTCCCACTGCAGCTCGATGCTGCGATCGCCCCGCGGGCCGAACGAATAGAACGGGTGCCAGAACATCGGCGACTCCATGCCCGCCACGCCCTCGGCCGACAACGGGATCTTGCCATTGGCGATGTAGTAAGCATCCAGTTGGTTAAGGCGGAAATCGGTGCCGGGCGCGGTGGCGCCGTCGGTGGACATGAGCTTGAACCACGCCTCGCCCACGAACTGGTAGCCCTTGAGCGCGGTGAGGATGATCTTGTTGGCCACCGGAATCCCGAGCCGGTAGCCGTAGTGCACGCGCAGGTGCAGCACGCTGGCTTCGCCCAGCGTCTTGTTCGACACGTTGCCGCGCAGTTCCGCATCGGGCGGCAGCGGATCGCCGATGCCCACGGTGGTGCTCATGGCCTTGGCCTTGAAGTCGTAGGGCAGTGGCTTCCGGTAGCGCATGGTGTCGTTGGGAATCTGCATGATCCAGCGGTTCTGGCCGAAGTTCTCGATGAAGGCCCAGTCGATGAAAGTGGTCTGCGTCGGATTCAGGTACTCGATGCAGGCCGACTGGATGAGGTCGGTGTTGGTGTCGATCCAGCCCTTGAACATGCCGCCCACGCTGGCCTCGCGCACATTGAGCGGCATCATCCCCTTGACCAGTCCTTGCCACACGCTCCCGCGCGTGAGCGCGTTGGTGGTGAGTTCCAGCGCCGCACTGTTGAGCGTGGAGAGGCCCGGCACGGTCGAGTTGCCCATGCGAAAGATGAAGGGCAGCGGCATGCCGTTGTTGAGCGAGCCCGCACGCGCGGCCTCGTGCGCGGCGTACTCCAGCGTGAGGCGCGCGCGGTAGATGAGGCCGAACTGCACCACGCACATCACGAACAGGATCAGCACCGGCAGCGCGATCATGGTCTCGGTCATGGAAACGCCGCGCTGGCGCCGCGCAAGGCGACGCCTCTGGTTCTGCTGGAGAGTGGAATGCATTGCTGTTCTCCTCTGTGTGTAGTTACCAGCCCGACAACTTCGACCCCGGACGCAGCGCGAGCCGCCGCGCCTGGCCCGCCGCCAGTTCGAGCACGTGGGCCGCGCGCAGGCACATGGCCACGCGCATCGGGCGCAGGCTCTCGACCACGCGCGCGATGCCGCCATGCCGGTCGAGAAAGACGACGTCGATCGGATAGCGCATGCCCACCGTGTGCACCGAGCTGCAGCGCATGATCAGAAGGCCCTCGCTCGCGGCCAGCCGGGGCCGCCCGAGCAGCCCGCGCGTGCGGTCCCAGCCGCGCTCGGCCACGCGCACGGGACCGAAGGGCTGGGCCTGGGGAGAGCGTAGGGAGACGATGCGCATCGGTGGTGTCGGCGGTTGCGGTGGTGTCAGTGGTTCTGCGTTTCGAGGAACTGCATCACCAGCGGGAAGAAAATGATGATGAAGGTCACCGGAAAGATGAAGATCACCAGCGGCCCGATCATCTTCACGGGCGCTTCCATCGCGAGCTTCTCGGCCATCTGAAAGCGCTCGGTGCGGCGCTGGTCCGAAATGGCCGAGAGCGTGTCGGCCAGGCTCGCGCCCAGCGACTCGGCCTGCGTGAGGTTCGACACCAGGCTCTTGATGTGCTTGTTGTCCAGGCGATCGGCCAGCGCGTTGAGCGCGTCCATGCGGCTTGCGCCGGTGCGCATCTCGCGCATCATCCGGTCGAACTCCTGGCCGAGCGCGCCGCCGGGGCCCTTCTGCACCGCCTGCGCGATGGCGCCGGTGAGGCTCAGGCCCGCCTGGCAGCACAGCGTGATCATGTCCAGGTAGCCGGGCAGCGTGCGCAGGATGTCTTTCTCGCGGCGCTTGCGGCGGTCGCGCATCCACATCACCGGGTAGAGCCATCCCGTCACGCACGATGCCAGCGTGACCCAGATCTTGGTGCCGGCCGTTGCGTCGAGCAGGCCAGCGGTCCAGAGGCCGAGCGCAGCGACGATGAGCATCGATACGCACTGCACCGCGATGAACTCCTCGGCCTTCAGCACGAACTCCAGCCCCGCGAGCTGCAACTGGCGCTTGCGCTTGACCAGCATCGAGGTCGGCGCAATCTCCGACACATGGAACTGCAGGATGTTCACCACCGGCCACACGAGGCGCAGCAAGCGCGGCAGCGGGTCCATGTGCGTGCGCTCCGAAGGCCTGGCCTTGCGGATCAGCGAGATCATGTAGAGCAGCAGGATCACGCCCGTGGTCGCGCACAGGAAGATGATGGCCAGGAGGATCAGCGAGCGCATGATTCTTCCTAGATATCGATGGCGACGATCTTGCGGATCATCGCGTAGCCCAGCATCAGCATGATGGCGATCACGGTCAGCACGACCCAGCCGATCGTCGTGGTGAACAGGAGCGACATGGTCGGCTGCATCAGGTAGAGCACGCCCATCAGGAGCAGCGGAAAGAGCGTCATCACCAGCCCCTGGATGCGGCCCTGCGCCGTGAGCGCCTTGATGCGGCCTTCGAGAATGGCTTTGCGCCGCAGTGTCTCGGCCAGCACCTGCAGCGGCTCCGAGAGATTGCCGCCCACTTCCTTCGATACGCGCAGCGCCACCACCACCAGCACGAAGTCGGGGATGCCCAGGCGCTGCGACATCTTCTGGATCGCATCGTCGAAGCTCACGCCCAGGCGCTGCTCCTTGAGCACCAGGCCGAACTCCTGGCCGAGCGGCCCCACCTGGTCGCGCACCAGCACCTGGATGGCCACAGAGAGCGCGCTGCCGGCGCGCAGTGCGCTCGCAATGAAGAGCAGCGCATCGGGCAGCTCCGATTCGATCTGCTGCCTGCGCTTTTTTCGCTGCCATGCGAACCAACGCGCTGGCAGGAGGTACAGCACCACCGCGGCTACCACGCCGCCGATCAGGTTGCCCGAGATGAGCCAGCCGATCGCGCCGCACAGCGCCACAAGAAATGCATGACCCGAAGCGAACGCGACCGCGTGCTGCGCCTGGAACTCCGAGAGGTTCAGCGTGCGGCGGCCGCTCGCCTGCAGCTTGCTCATCATCCTGCCGACCAGCTCCGGCGAGCGCTGCAGCAGCAGGTAGCCGCACAGCGTGATGAAGCCCATGCCGCACAGCACGGAGGCCAGCAGGATCATTCCCTTCATGCCGTGGTCTCCCCGAAGAGGTATTCCAGGTCGAGCTTCAGGCCATGCTCCTGCAGGCGCGTGAAGAACTCGGGCACGGTGCCCGCGGCGGTGAAGTGGCCGATGGTCTTGAAGCTGTCGTCCACGCCGGTCTTGCGGAAGGCGTACACGTCCTGCATCTGGATCATGCCGTCGGCAAAGCCCGTGATCTCGGTGATCTGCGTGACCTTGCGGCTGCCGCACGGAAAGCGCGTGAGCTGCACGATCAGATCGACCGCCGAAGCAATCTGCTCGCGGATCGCCGCCACCGGGATGTTCATGCCCGCCATGGTCACCAGCACTTCCAGCCGCGACATCGCATCGCGCGGCGAGTTGCTGTGCAGCGTGGTGAGCGAGCCGTCGTGGCCGGTGTTCATGGCCTGCAGCATGTCCAGGGCCTCGCCGCCGCGGCACTCGCCCACCACGATGCGGTCGGGCCGCATCCGCAGCGAGTTGCGCACCAGGTCGCGGATCGCGATGGCGCCCTTGCCTTCGATGTTGGCCGGCCGCGATTCGAGCGACACCAGGTTCGGCTGGCCCAGCGAGAGCTCGGCCGCATCCTCGATGGTCACGATGCGCTCGTTGGACGGAATGAAGTTCGACACCATGTTCAAGAGCGTCGTCTTGCCGGTGCCCGTGCCGCCCGAGACGATGATGTTGAGCTTTTCTTCCACCGCGATGCGCATGAAGTCCACCATCTGCGCGGTGATGGAGCCGGTGCGGATCATCCCCTCGTGGCCCATGCGGTTCTTGGGGAATTTCCGGATCGTGACGCTGGGTCCGCGCAGCGCCAGCGGCGGAATGATCGCGTTCACGCGCGAGCCGTCCTTGAGGCGCGCATCCACCATCGGCGAGCTTTCGTCGATGCGCCGGCCGAGAGGCGTCACGATGCGCTCGATGGCACCCAGCACCGCGATGTTGCTGGTGAAGGCGACGTTGGTGCGCTCCAGGCGCCCCGCACGTTCGATCCATATTTCGTCGAAGCGGTTGACCATCACTTCGGTCACGCTCTCGTCCTTCAGCAGCACCTCGAGCGGACCGAGGCCGATGGCTTCGTCCAGCAGTTGCTGGCTCAGCAACGCGCGGTCGAGTTCGGGCGGCATGTCGCGCGTGTCGCGGATGATCTCGGCGATCAGCGCGCGGATGTTGGAGCGCAGCTCCTCGTCCTTCATCTGCGCGGTGTCGATGCGGCGGTTGTCCAGTTGCTGCAGCAGCGTGCGGTGCAGCGAGCGGCGCCATTGCAGCAGCGGGTCCTCGATGGCGAGCGCCGCTTCGGCGTACTGCGCGGCCTCGGCCGCCTCCTGCGGATCGGCGCCCGCGGGCTTGAGCGCCACGTCGAGCGACACCACCAGCGTGTGGCCGCCGATGATGATTTCCTCGCCGCCCTTCATAGGGCCGAAGCGCGTCACCCGGTTGCCGTCGACCCAGGTGCCGAAGAGGCTGCCCAGGTCCTGCACGAACACTTCCTCGTCGTGCAGCACGAACTGGGCGTGCAGCTTGGCGACGTTCCAGCCCGACAGCACGATGTGGTTGCCGGCATCCTTGCCGACCTGGAGTTCCGAGACATCGATCGGGATCTCGCGCACGACCTGCTGCGGGGAATTGACGAAGACCTTGTGCATGGTGGCGGACTCTCGGGTCTTAAGGAGCGACGGGCTGGCCCGGCGTGCCGGCGGGGATGCCGCCGATGTCCGCGGCAGCAGCAGGCGGGCGCGAACCGTTGGGGTCCGACTTGTCTTCGGTCAGCGTGCCGAAGTTGCTTCCCACGTCGCGTTCGAGTTCGCGCGCGCGCTCGATGCGCGGGCGGCTGTCCGCCGGGCCGACCACGCGCGGCGTGATGAACACCACCACTTCCTGTTCCTTGTCGGTGTCGTTGTCGGCACGGAAGGCGCGGCCGATGATCGGCGTCTTGCGCAGGCCCGGCACGCCGTCGCTGGAGCGCGTCGATTCGCGGCTCAAGAGGCCCGACAGCACGATGGTCTCGCCGGCCTTCACATTGAACTCGGTGTCGGTGCGCCGGATCAGCAAGCCCGGAATGCCCTGCACCGCCACGCTGCGGTCGATGCTGCTCACCTCGGTGAGGATGCTGCCCGACACGTTGCCCTCGCCGTCGGCGATGGGCTTGATGTTCAGCCGCACGCCGTAGGGCTTGAACTCGACCGAGCCCGCGCCCTGCGTGCTGAGCGCGGGCAGCGGGATCTCGCCACCGGCCAGGAACTTGGCCTCGCCGCCGCTGCGCGTGGAGAGGTTGGGCGAGGCGAGCAAGAAGGCGTTGCCGCGCTGCACCAGGAGGTTGATGCGCGAGGTGAGGCTGAGGCCGATGCCGAAGTACGCCTCGGGCATGCGCCGGTTCTGGCCCAGCAGCGCCGTGCCCTGCGGCGTGGAGGTGTTGAAGGCCGAGCCATCGGGCAGGATGCGGTAGCTGCCGCTGGAGGCGATGTCCGAGAACAGGCCGAAATTGAAGCCGTCGCCCGAGCTCTGCCAGCGCACGCCCAGGTCATCCAGCGCGGTCTTGCTGAACTCGACGATGCGCACCTGGATGTCGACCATGCGGTCCACGCGGATGCGGTCGGCCGTGGCCAGCGACACCACCGCGGGCGCGTAGAGCTGCGCCACCGTATTGAGGCGCTCGATCGCGGCCGGATCGAGGCTGTTGCCGTCCATGATGATGCGTTCGCCGATGCGGCGGATGTTCACGCCCGAGATGCCGCGCGTGATCTCGCGCAGCTCGTCGGCGATGCGTTCCAGGTCGGCCACGTTCACCCGCACCTTGAGCTTGCGCACGGTGCCGTTCTTGTCCCAGACATGCAGCGTGCTGTCGCCCGCGTCCTGCGCGGTGATGAGCATGTTGGCGCCGTCGAGCACGCGCGCCTCCAGCACCTTGCCGTTGCCGATGGCCACGCGCGAGACGCCCGGCATCTTGACCAGTGCCATCTGGCCGACATAGAGCGTGAGCAGGTCGGGCAGCCGCTGCAGCACGGTGGCGCGCGCGGCGATGCGCTGCAACTCGGCCTCGGTGATGGAGGCCTGCGAGGGCGGCGGCGCGGGCGGGCGGATGCCCGGCGAAGTTTCAGCGCGGGCGGCTGCCGGCGCGCCCGGCGACGAGAACGCCGGCGGAGCCGTCACCGCGCCCAGCGGCGCGGGTGCCACGGTGCCCAGCGGCACGGGCGATGCCGCCGGCGCGCCGGGGTACGGACCCTGCGCCTCGGCCTGGAAAACAAGACACAGCGCCGTCGCTGCCAAAGTGCATCGCTTGAGGTTCATCGAACTTTTCTGGAGATCAGTCAATCGGGCCGCGGCCCCGGAGGGCGACGTTCAGGTCAGGGAGGCGAGGCTTCAGCGCGGCAACGCGGCGCCGGTCGGCAGTGCGGCGCCCAGGCCGGGCGCGGGCGGAGCGCCACGGTTGCCGCTGCCGCCGACGATGTATTCGACGCTCGGCCCCGAAGGTCCGCTGGACACGGCCATCGCATGCGAACGCTGCGGCCTGAAGCCGGCCACGATGGCGTCGAGGTCGCCCGCGTCGACGCCGCTGGTCATGGTGGCCCGGTCCTCGGGGTTGCGCAGCGTGGCGATGATCTTTCCGAGGCGCTGCGCGAGGATGAGCTTCTGCGCGTCCTGCGGCTGGATCGCCACGGTCACGGTCGAGTAGCGCTGCTGCGCGTAGGGGTCGGTGTCGGCCGAGACGTCGGAGCGTTTGCGCATCGCGGCGAACTGCTCCGAGGTGATCTGGCCGGTGGCGCGCACCTCCACGTCCTGCAGGAGCGGAACCACCACAGAGGGATCGTTGGCCGCGGACTTCTCCACCATGTACATGAAATCGATGCGGTCGCCGGCGCGCAGCATGCCCGAGATGGAGCTGATCTCGTCCACCGGAATGGTGATGGCGCGCACGCCCTGCTCGATCTCCTGCGCGAACACCTTGCGCGGCGCCGAGAAGAACGACGCGAGCAGCGGCTTGCCCGCGGCCACCGGCACCGAGAGCTGGCGGCCCGCGAACTGCGAGAAGGTCTCGGGCGTGATCGCGTCGTTGTGCACGTACTCGTTGGGCACCGAACGCTTGGCCACCATGGTGGGCAGCACGGTGGTGCCGTCGCCCAGCGCGCGGTTCGCCACGACCACGTCGCGGCGCTGGCTGTCGGCGTCCTTCTCCAGGCTCGCAGCGATCTCGCGCTCGCTGGCCCTGAGGTAATACCAGCCCAGGCCGGCGGCCAGAAGGCCCAGCATCAGGGCACCGATCAGGGGGGACAGCCGTTTGACGCTTTGCTTGAACTTGAGGAGTCCCGGAGATGATTTCATGCCTGGCTACAAAGGATAGGAAAGGGTGTACGAGTAGGTCGACCAGGCGTCGCGGAAGGCCTTGATGAGCAGCGCGACCACCGAGCGGTCGGCGCCCGGGAAGGTGGCAAACAGCATCACGGCCAGGATGCCGGCGACGATCACGTATTCGGTGATGACCTGGCCGCGCTGGGCGCGGCGGGAAGAAGAACGTGGGCGACGTGGGCGACATGGGCGACGTGGACGCATGGCGGTCGCGCTCATTCCGGCGTGGTCTGGCTGGCGACGATGAAGTAGCCGTCGTCGCGCCTGGAGATGGCCACGGTCATCTCCTCGCTGTTGCGGCGGAACACCAGCGAAGAGCGCGTGCCGCCCTCCAGCGTGCGGTCCTGTATCAGCGTCCAGCCCAGGCGGATCATCTGTTCGCGCAGGTAGAGCGCATTGGTCTCCACGCTCACGTTGTTGGTGACGACGATGGTGCGGTTGCGCTGGCCTTCGTCGAAGGAGAGCGTGTCCGACACCACCTGCGAGCCGGCCGGGCGCGGAAAGCCCTTGCCGATGCGCTCGGCGCGCTCGCGCAGCGCCTGCTCGCTCTTGACTTCGTCGTAGACCACCGCAGCCACCAGCCGGCCCGCCGTGCCCGAAGGAACCGCGCGCAACTGCACCGTGACCTGGTACAGGCCGAAGCGCGCACCGAGCACACGCATGGGGCCGAGCGTGGTCACGCCGTAGCCCGTCTTGTCGGCCAGCCACTTCTCGTAGAAGCGCGAGACGACCTCCAGCGGATCGCTCGACTCGATGCCGCGGATCTGCATGGGGATGGTGTTCTGCTCGATGTACTCGGCGATCCAGAAGGTCTTGGCCGCCGCGGGCGATGGAATCGCGGGCCAGTCGCGCTGCGGCGGCGCCGCGACTGCCGCGCCGCACAGGCACAGCCATGCGGCAGCGAGCATCCATCGCAGAAACGGCGCGGCGAGGCTCATCAGGGCAGCGTGTTGACCACGGGGGTCGGCGGGAAGGCGCGGTAGTAGCGGAAGTGGTCCTTCACGCTGCCGCCGTTCGCTTCGCCATCGCCGCCGGTCTCGCCGGTGGCGCCGGGCGGGATGCGCTCGAAGCGGTCCAGCGGCGTCTTCTCGAGTGCGTCGCCCGGCGTGAAGCCCATGGTGAGGTTGTTCATGTCGAAGGCCGGAAAGATCTGCTTGATCTGGTAGGCCGTCTGGTGCATGCCGCCGCGAAGCTGCTGGTAGAAGGCGGCGTCCAGCAGCTTCATCGGCACCAGGCCCTGGATCTTGGTTTCCTCGCGGTTCGTGCCGCCGGCGTTCCAGGCTTCGGTGAGCATGGTGACCTGCTCGGTCATGTCCAGCGCCGGCACATCCTTGAACTTGGTATAGGTCTGGCTCACCTTCACCTCGTGGCGCAGGTACCCGCTGCTCACGAACTGGAACTTGCCCAGCGGCCCGGTGATCGCGTTGCCCCCCAGCGCGGCTTGCGCCACGCGGATGCCGTCGAACACCACGTCGCTGGCATTGAGCAGCGAGGGCAAGGGCGCGGCCGTGCTCGATGCGGTGACCGCCGTGGTGCGCTGGTCGATGGCCGGCAGCATCGGCTCGAACTCGGCGATATCGGCGGCGTGGATCGAGATGCCGGGCGCCGAGCGGTCGCGAAAGATGTGGCGGCGCAGGTCGCGCGTGACCTCCGCATCGGTCTTCTTGATGGCGCCCGATGCGCCCTTGGCTTCTTCCGCGGTGATGCCCTGCGCCTCGGGCATCCACACGGTGCGCTGCCAGGCCACCAGCTTGGCGGCGGCCACCGTCTGCATGCGCTTGGTGCCGTACTCGGCAATGGCCGGAATCGCTGCCAGCACGATGGCCGCGAAGCTCACGATGAGCAGCGTCTCGACCATCGCGTGGCCGGCGACGGCGGCGCTCGCGCGAGCCTGATGTGCAAACGGGCGTCGATGCGGGCGGGTCATGCGCGGGCGTCCTTCATCAGTTGCCGTTGTCTTCGTCGGCCGAGCCGCCGACCGCCGCGCCGCCCATCGCGATGGCGCGCGCCCACAGCGAGGGCTCCACGTTGTGCACGTGCCAGTAGGGGCTGAAGAGGCTGCGGTGCTCGATGTAGCCGCCGGCGAAGCCCACGTTGTATTTGCCGATGGTCGAGGGATCGGCCACCGCGTTGTCGCGGCGCGCCCAGCGGTCCTGCGGCCGGCGAAAGTAGACCTGCGAGGTCGACAGCGCCTTGATCTCGCGGCCCTGGAAGTTGTCGCGCAGGCCCGCCTTGCCGTCGGCCGCGGAATTGCCGAAGCCGGCGACCTCGCCCGTGCGCACCTTGTCGCCGCCCTTTTGCACCACGAGCGTGAAGGCCGGGCCCTTGTCGGTGTTCTTGCCCCACTTGAGCGGGTTGGCGCCGCTGAAGCCGTTTTCCTTGAGCCAGTTGTCCGACTCGTTGGCCACCATCGGCGGATGGTCCTTGATCTCGGTGAAGCGGGGCATCGCCCAGTTCTTGGTGACGATGCCGATGTCGGTGCGCGGGCTGTAGTGCAGCTTGGCGTTGAACACCAGCACCGCCAGCGGGGCCAGCAGGATCTCGCCGTCGCGGTCGCGCGCGGCGCGCTCGAAGGATTCGCGCTCCATGTACGCGGTGTCCCCGACCTCGCCGTTCAGGCCGCCGTAGGTGCGCCCCTCGCGGGCGTAGCTGCGAAGGGTGAGGCGCTGGCCTTCCCAGCTCTTCATGTAGTTGGGTCCGCCCGCGGCGGCTGCGCCTGCACCAAGCCCGAAGCGGCCGCGCAAGATGTCGTCCCAGCCGCCGATGAGGTCGGTGTAGAGCACGCCGATGGGCAGCTTGATCTCGATCGAATCGGCCGACTGCCAGCGGATGCGCCCGGTCTCGTCGCCCACGATGCCTTCGGTCGCGACCAGCTCGGTGCCGCCCTTCCACTCGAGGAGCCCGCCCATCATGTCGCCGGTGATGTCACTGAAGCCCGGTGGCGAATTCGGGCTGCTGGACACCATGCCCTGCAGCGCGCCGGACATGCCTGAGGCGACCCAGCCGAGCACGTTGGGCAGGAAGCGGCGGTTCTTGGTCCAGTCGTCGCGCGTGGCCTGCGCGGCGTGCGCGAAGCGCAGCACCTCGTTGAACTCCTCGTCGTCGAAACCGAGGCTGCCCGACTGGTGGTACGTCTTCAGGTAGGTCCCCACGTCGGCCACGAACTTGATGACGAAGATCGCTGTCTCGGTCGGCGGGACCGAGGCGTCGGGATCGTTGGCGTTGACGACGTCCTTCACCAGTTGCGGCAGCTGCGCCGTCGTGCCCAGCAGCATCACGGCCTGGCTGGCCGAGATGCCCTGGTTGAACGCGCGAAGGATGTCGGCGCCGATCTGCAGCGGCTTGGCCGAGGGCTCGACGAAACCGGCGATGCGGTCGGCGGTGCGCTGCAGGCGCTGTGCCTTGAACAGGTTGCCCAGGTACTGCAGGAAGAAGATCGGGCCGACGATCGGGATGCGGCTGCGCTCCAGGTTGCGGATGCCCTTCATGGCCTCCGCGACGACCAGCCCTTCCTGGATGTTGGCCGCGCTCGTGATGAGCATGGCCATCGAGGTCTGCACGCTCGCCAGCGTCGCGATGCTCGCCTCGTTGGCGGCCATCGCGCGGTTGGTGTAGGCCAGGTAGTTGAGGGTGCGCGCCGTGAGCACGTTGGCGCTGTAGGTCGCCGCATCGGCCGTGTTCTGCAGCTTCATCTTCTCGCGCGCCGCGGTGGCGGTGTTGTAGACCACCAGCACGCTCAAAAAGATGACCGGCAGCATCGCCACCAGGTACACGATCGCCTGGCCCGACTGGCGCCGCCGGCGCGCGGATGCGCCGGCAGGGGCCAGGGGGAGCGAAGCGGCGGCTGGGGGCATCGCGCGATGTCGGTCAGGCCGTCAGGACGTCGAGGAAAGCCTTACTTCGTGGCCTCGGCACCGCCCTTGGTGTAGGTGCTCATGTTCATGTTGACCTGGGCGTTGGTCGACGCCTTTCCGGCGGCGGTCTGCGCGTTCGTGACTTCGGTGGCGCCCGACTGGCCGCCCACTTCCTTGGCCATGCCGGCGACCTGGTTGCGCATGGTCTGGCCGAAGAAGCTGAACACGGCGATCGCGGCGATGGCGATGAGGCCCAGGATCACGAGGTACTCGGTCATGCCTTGCCCGCGGATCTTGATCTTCGAGGCAAGTTGGCGGCTCAGCTGGGTCAGACGATGGATTTGCATGAGGGAAGTTCCTGAAAGGTGGCTGAAAGAACAGGCGGATCGTAGGGACGCATCCGTCGCGTGTTCGATACAGTTTTTGCGAATCCCGATACAAATTAACATTCGTAAAAAGATCGCAAAACACTCGGAATTCTTTAGTTCTCCAAACTGCCCGCGCCTTCGAAACGCAGTTGGCTTTGCCTGCGGAATTCGGTCGGCGTCACACCTTTGATCTCGAGAAACCGGCGATTGAAATTCGAGACGTTATTGAAACCAACTTCGTAACAAATCGAGGTCACGTAGCGCTCGCTCTGCATCAGCAGCAGGCACGCCTTGTTGATGCGCACCTCGTTCACATAGCCCAGAAAACTGTGGCCGGTGGCACGCCGGAAGAGCCGGCCGAAGCGCCCCGCATTCATGCCGAGTTCGGCCGCGATGTCGGCCGCGCTGATGTCCTTTGCGGGCTCGTTGGTGATGCGCGTCACCACATCGTTGATGGCCTCGATGCCGTGGTCGCCGTCGGTCTGCATGCCTGACAGGAGGCGGTAGTCGGTGCACATCGCCATGTCGGCGAGGAAGTCGCAGAACAGGCTGAAGCGCTTGAGGCCGCGCGCGTCCTTCACGCGGTGCCAGTGCGCCTCGGCGCTGGCCGCCATGCCGAAGAACTCGATGCCGTAGCGCGCGCGCTCCAGCATGCGCACCGCCTCCTGCAGTTCGGGAATGCGCTGGGCCGCCTCGAAGATCGGGTCGTGCAGGAACTGGATCACCAGATCGCGCTGCGGCACGCCCTCGGGCGGCATGTCGAGCGAGATCCAGTTGTGCGGCAGCTTCGGGCCGCACAGCACGAGGTGGCCCGGTTCGAAGGCGCCGATCCAGTCGCCCACGAAGGCCTGGCCCGAGGTGGCGACGATCAGGTGCAGCTCGTACTCCTCATGGCAATGCCAGCGCGCGAGCGGCGTCGGAAAGCCGTGCTCGAGGCAACGCACCAGCCCCACCTCGGTCGATGGCTCGTAGCCGAGCTCGGTCGAGCGGCTGCGCTCGACCTCCACTTCGGGGAGCAGTTGACGCGGGGATCGTTGGCTGGAACTCGTCATGGCTTTTTGTTGGACTGACAGGAGACAACACGCCCGCGATCCTGGGATTCGCGGGCGACGCGGCGATGAATGGCATCTTCGGGAGCAAACAGGCCTGCGGCGCGCGGGCACGTCATGGTGAGCGCAGGGGCCGGGTTCGCGGGGCGGAAGATATTGTTTGGGCCTTGCAATTGCCAGACCCTATGCGGACTACGAAGATTCGTATGCGCGCACGGCAAGCACCCGATTTGCACCGCCAGCGTTGTCTAGACAACTGCTTTGCACGCGGGCACGCCGGTGCGGCCATGGGCGAGGCGATCGATGGGCGATGCTTGTCTAGACGACCCCACGCCAACCGCTTTCAGCGCACTCAGGCAGCGGCCAGCACCGTCGCCACGACCACGCCTTGCGCAGCCAAACGTTTGCGCATCGTCAGCACCGCCTGGTCCTTGCTGAAGAGGCGCGCGCGTTGCGCCACCGCGAGGTCGATGAAGACCTGGTCGTCGGGGTCCTTGCACACGCAGGGCGCGCGCGGTGGCGTGTCGGTCAAAAGATTTACGCGGGCATCGAAGGCTTCGAGCACGCGGGTTGCTTCCATCTCCCGCTGGGCCAGCCGCCGCGCGATCAGCGGATAGCCGAGCACCCGCGCGAGCTCGGTGCGCATCGGCGCGGTGGCGATCCAGCGCAGCGCGCCGGATGCGAGCGCCGCCGCGAGCGGCAGGCAATCGGGGTTGTCGAACACGAGCAGGTCGAGCGCGATGTTGGTGTCGATGACGACAAGGCCGGTTTCTTGAGGAAGGGTCATGGCGGCGAAGAGAGGAGCGCCGATGTTGCACCATGTGCGCCCCTTGTCAGCCGCGGGTCGGGCGCGACGCCCCACAATGCTGCGGCGCGCACCGCGCGCGCTTCCGGACACGCCGCCTTCACTCCCTCATGAAACGACTCCCGCTGTTCTGCCTCGCACTGCTCGCCTCTGCGCTCGCACGGGCCGAATGGCTGACCCTGAGCGGCACGCCCGGCGATGCGAACGGCAGCTACGTGCAGGTCGACCCGGCCCGCATCGAGGTCGACGGCGCGCGCCGCGGCGTGACCTTGCGCATGAGCCTCGCGCGGGACTTCACCGGCAAGGACGGCTTCAAGCTGCGCTCGTTCGAAGCCCGGGTCACCGTCGACTGCGAGGCGCGCACCGCGCGCTATGTGAGCGCCACCTACTACGGCCTGCCGAACTTCGTCGGCGAGCCGGTGGCGATCAAGCAGTTCGAGGACGACGACATCCGCCCCATGACGCTGCCCGGCGCTCCGCCCGAGTTGGCCGCGCGCACGGTGAACGCGGCTTGCAATGTCGGCACCAGATAGCTGATCGACGGCCCTCTGAAGCGCTCACGCTGATGGTGGGCTCTGTTTCGCGAAATCAAGGGCGAGGCCGCAGGCCGGAGGACATTCGCGAAACAGAGCCCACCGTCGGCGGGAGTGCCGCCCTGAACGACAGGCCTACTTCCGCGCGGACCCTGCAACCATGTCGAAGCGGAACAGCCGGCATTCGATCGGCCCGTTCCACATCGGCACGCGGCGCGATTCCTTCAGGCGCATCTGCTTGGGCAGCTTCAGGTCCGGCGTGAGGACCCAGGCCGTCCACCCGGCATAGTTCTTCTTCCAATGGGTGGCGAGCTGGGGGAAGAACTCGCTGCCATCGCCCTCCTCGGTCTGCGCGGTTTCGCGTGCACCCGCGCGGGCCACGCCGCCGACTTCGATCCGTTCGCCATAGGGCGGATTGAGCATGACCACGCCGCCTTCGGCCGGCGGCATGCGCTGCAGCGCGTCGCCGCCGCGGAACTCGATGGCATCGGCGACGCCGGCGCGCTCCGCGTTGCGCTCGGCAAAGTCGACCATGCGGTGCGACACGTCCGAGCCGAAGATCGCGACGCTGCCCGGCTTCACGGCCAGGAGCGATTCCTTCTTGATCGCGTCCCACACGTGCGCCTGGAACGGCAGCAGCTTCTCGAAGCCGAAGCGCCTGAGCGATCCGGCCGCGATGCCGCGCGCGATCTGCGCCGCCTCGATGGGAATGGTGCCGCTGCCGCAGCAGGGGTCGTACAGCGGCTGCTCCGACACGGTGCCGGTCTCGGGGTTCCACCAGCCGCTGGCGGCCAGCATGGCGGCGGCCAGGGTTTCCTTCAGCGGGGCGTCGCCCTTGTCCTGGCGCCAGCCGCGCTTGAACAGCGGTTCGCCCGAGGTGTCGATGTAGAGCGTGCAGTGTTCGGTGGTCAGGTGGGCGAACACGCGGGTGTCGGGCCACTGGGTCTCGATGCTCGGGCGCACGCCGTTGGCCTTGGCGCGGAAGCGGTCGGCAATCGCGTCCTTGATGCGCAGGGTGGCGAAGTTCAGGCTCTGCAGCGGGCTGTGCTGGGCGGTGGTCTCGATCTTGAACGTCTGCTTGGGCGTGAACCAGATCTCCCAGGCCACGCCGCTCGCGATGGCGTACAGGTCGTTCTCGTTGCGGTAAGGCGCATGGGCCAGTTCGACCAGCACACGCTGCGCAAGGCGGCTGTGCAGGTTGAGCTTCAGGGCATCGCGCCAGTCGGCACGCACCCGCACGCCGCCGCGCAGCGTGAGCAGGTCTTGCCCGACGCGGCCCGTCAAGGCGTGCACCTCCTGGGCAAGGAATTCCTCGACGCCGGCGGCGCAAGGCAGGAAAAAGGAAAGATCGTTCACGGAAAGTTGGCCATCGGGAAGCCCGACTTGGGGGGCTCCATTGTCGCCCCGTCACAGTTCTTCTCTATATAGTCGATTTGCCGATGACTCCCACACCCGCACCTTCGGTCGCCCCGGCCGCCGACGCCAGCAGCGACCGCTTCGCGATCCAGTGCGAGGTGCTGCGGCTCTCGATCCGGCCCATCGGCCCGGTGCTGCTGGTGCAATACCTGCTCAATTGCGGCGTGGCGGCGCTCTTCGCCTGGCAGTACTCGCTCACGCGCGCGCTGGTGTGGATCGCGCTCATCACCGGGGTGACAGTGATGCGCGGCTTCTTTCCCCAGCGCCTGCCCGATCCCTTCACACCCGAAAGCCTGCGCCACGCCCAGCGCATGCACACGCTGCGCACCGCCGTCTGGGAGCTGGCGCACGGGCTGGCCGGCGTGCTGCTCTTCAATCCCGAGCGGCCTGACCAGCAACTGTTGCTCGGCCTCATGTTGATGGGCATGACGCTCTCGTCGGCGTTCTCGGTGTCGTTCTACACGCCGGCCACGCAGCTGGCGATCACGCTGCTGCTCGCGCCGGTGATCGTGACCGGCCTCACGCTGGGCGCGCCGACCATGATGGCCGTCTCGGTGATCGGCATCGGGCTCACGGCCATGATGTGGAAGCTGGTGGCCGAGCGCTCGCGCCAGCTCGAGGAGAACATCGGCCTCCGCCTGAACGAGCGCACGCTGCGCGAACAGGCGCTCGCGGGCCTGCGCGCCTCCGAGCAGGCGCAGGCCGAGCGGCTGCGGTTTTTCTCGGCCGCCAACCACGACCTGCGCCAGCCGGTGATGGCCATCGGCCTCCAGGCCGAGGTGCTGCGCCAGCAACTGGACACCGGCGCGGACGCCAGTGCAGTGCAGCACACCGTGGTCTCGCTGGCGCGGGCGCAGCAGGCGCTGGAAGGGCTCACCAACCAGTTGCTCGAAATCGGGCGCATCGAGGCCGCGGTCGATCCGCTGCGGCCCGTGGCGGTGGCGTTGGCCCCGTTGCTGCAGGACCTGGCGCGCCAGGCCGGCAACGGACGCGTGAAGGTGCGCTGCCCGGCCGGCGCCGTCGCGTGGACCGACGCCGTGTCGCTGCGCCGCGTGCTGGCCAACCTGGTCGACAACGCCGTCAAGTTCACGCCGCGCGGCCGCGTGCTGCTGGCGGTGCGGGCGCGCCGCCGGGGCACGGAACGGGCTTGGCGCGTCGAGGTGCGCGACAGCGGCATCGGCATCGCGGCGGATGCGCAGGAGCGCGTGTTCAACGACTTCGAGCAGATCGGCAACGCCGAGCGCAACCTGCAGCACGGGCATGGCCTGGGGCTCGCGATCGTGCGGCGGCTGGCGGCGCAGCTGGGCATCGAGGTGTCGCTGCGCTCGGCGCCGGGCCGGGGCTCGGTGTTCGGCTTCGAACTGCCCGCGGCGCAGGGCTATGGCGCGGCGGCGTTGCAGCCGGCGCCGCCACCACAGGCTCGCCCCGAAGCGGCACCCGCGCTGCGCCCCGGCCTCGCCGTGCTGGTGGTGGAAGACAACGCCGTGGTGGCCGACAGCCTGTATGCGCTGCTGCGGCAGTGGGAGGTGTCGCCGCGCGTCTACGCCAGCGCCGCCGAGGCGCTGGCGCTGGCCGACCTGCGCGCCCTCGATGCGGCGCTGTGCGACATCCGCCTGCCGGGCGCGCTCGACGGCATCGCGCTGGCGGAGCGGCTCCAGGCGCAGAACCCGGCACTCACCATCGCGCTGATCTCCGCCGACATCAACGAGGCCACCCAGCGCCTGGCCACCGAACGCGGCTGGCATGCGCTGCGCAAGCCCGTGCAGCCGGAGGAACTGCGCGGGGTGCTGCTGCGCGCGCGGCAGCGGCCCTGAGGCAGGTCTGGCACGACCCATGCGAGCCGGAGGCCACGCCTTCCGGATATGCTCCGCGCACAGGCCCCCGCCCTGCCCCCGATGTCTGCCGACACCCCTCTTCCTCCCCTTTCCGCCATTCCGCATCGCCAGCGCTATGGCACCGTGGCCATCGTGCTGCACTGGCTGCTCGCGGCCATGATCGTCGGCTCGCTCGGCGTGGGGCTATACATGACGGGGCTGCCGTTCTCGCCGCAGCGGATCAAGCTCTACAACTGGCACAAGTGGGCCGGCGTCACGATCCTCCTGCTGTCGGCGGCGCGGCTCCTGTGGCGGCTTGCGCACCGCCCGCCCGCGCTGCCGGCACAGGTGCTGGCCGCCATGCCGCGCTGGCAGATCGCAGGCTACCGGACCAGCCACGCGGCGATGTACCTGTTGTTCTTTGCGGTGCCGCTGTTCGGCTGGGCCTACACCTCGGCGCTGGGCATTCCGGTCGTGTGGTTCGGCGTGCTGCCGCTGCCCGATTTCGTGCCGGTCGACAAGGACCTCGCCGAGGCCATACTCAAGCCGCTGCACAAGGGCAGCGCCTTCACGCTGGCAGCGGTGGCGCTGCTGCACGTGGCGGCCGCACTGAAGCACCACTGGATCGACCGCGACGGTCTCTTGCAACGCATGTGGCCTGAACCGCGCGAACCGCGCCACCCACGCCACTGAAGGAACCTGCCGGATGACGCGCCTCTTTCTCCCGATCCTGCTGACCCTCGCTGCGGCAATGCCCGCCGCGGCCGACCCCGCCGCACGGCTGGTGGCCGACAAGAGCCAGATCGCCTTCGTCACCAAGCAGATGGGCGTGCCGATGGAAGGCACCTTCAAGAAGTTCGACGCGCAGATCGCCTTCGATCCGAAGAAGCCCGAAGGCGGCACGGTCGCGCTGCAGATCGACACCGCCAGCGCCGGCTTCGGCGTGCCGATGAGCGATGCCGAACTGCCCAAGGCCCCGTGGTTCGATGCGGCGAAGTTTCCGCAGGCAAGCTTCCAGTCGAGCGCCATCAAGGCACTGGGCGACGGCAAGTTCGAGATGGCCGGAAAGCTCACCATCAAGGGCACGTCGAAGTACCTGACAGTGCCCGTCACCATCGCGCCGGCCGGCGGCAACTACGCGGTCGCCACCGGCTACTTCACCATCCAGCGGCTCGACTACAAGGTGGGCGACGGCGAATGGACCGACACCTCGGTGGTCGGCAACGACGTGCAGGTGCGCTTCAAGCTCACGCTCGCGGGCCTCGGGCCGCTCTGAGTCCGCCTCTCTTTTTTCGATTGCATTCCATGTCCCTCATTCCTTACGCCATGAAGAAGCTCCTTCTCGCCTCGGCGCTCTCTGCCGCCGCCCTCCCGTTCGCCGCCATCGCGCAGGAATACACGGCCCCCGCCGTCGCCGCCAAGCCCGCGGGCGGCCCGGTGAAGAACGGCAACTACGTGATCGACCCCACGCACACCTTCGTGATGTACGAGATGGGCCACTACGGCACCACCACCAACCGCGGCCGCTTCAGCACCAAGGACGGCTCGGTGCAGATCGACGGCACGGGCACGAGCGGCAAGGTCGACATCACCATGGACATCGGCACCATCAACACCGGCGTCGACCTGCTCAACCGCCACGTGCAGAGCAAGGACTTCTTCAACGTCGCCGAATTCCCCACCGGCCGCTTCGTGGCCGACCGCATAGAGTTCAGCGGCGACAAGGTGGTCGACGTGCCGGGCACCCTCACCCTCATGGGCCAGACCAAGCCGGTGACGCTGAAGGCCGTGCGCTTCAACTGCTACCTGAACCCGCTGATCAACCGCCAGGTCTGCGGCGGCGACTTCGAAACCACCGTGCAGCGCAGCGACTGGGGCATCAACTGGGGGCTGAACTTCGGCTTCGAGAACAAGGTGAAGCTGCTGGTGCAGGTGGAAGCGGTGAACGTGCAGTAATAAAGGGAGCCTCGCGATGATGGACACCACCCTTTCCCTGCTGGGCATCGCCGGCGCGATGACCGTCGGCGCCATGAGTCCGGGCCCGAGCTTCGTCATGGTCGCGCGCACCGCCGTGGCTTCGCGCAGCGACGGGCTCGCTGCGGCGCTGGGCATGGGCGCGGGCGGACTCGTGTTCGCGATTGCCGCGCTCGCGGGGCTGCAGGCGGCGTTCCTCGCGGTGCCGGGGCTTTATCTCGCGATCAAGGGCTTCGGCGGCGCGTACCTCATCTACCTGGGCCTTCGCATCTGGCGTGGTGCGCGGCAGCCGCTTGCGATGACGCAGGACACAACCGACGCATCGCCCCGGCAACAGGGCCGCGGCGGCCGCACCTTCCTTCTCGGGCTGGCGACGCAGGTCAGCAACCCGAAGACGGCCGTGGTGTACGCGAGCATCTTCGCGGCGTTCCTGCCGCGCGAGGTGCCGCTGGTGCTGGCGCTCGCGGTGCCGGTAGTCATCTTCTGCATCGAGACGGGCTGGTACGCGATCGTCGCGCTCGCGCTCTCTTCAGCGGCGCCGCGTTCGGCGTACCTGCGCTACAAGATCTGGATCGATCGCGCGGCCGGTGGCGTGATGGGACTGCTCGGCCTGCGGCTCGTGTGGTCCGCTGTGCGCGAAAGCTGAGGCCCAACCGTTTGGGCTGAGCTTGGCCTGTCCTGAGCTTGTCGAAGGATCGAAGCCTCGCGCGGCGCTTCGACAAGCTCAGCGTGAACGGTATTTTGAACGCAGGCTGCCGGGGAATCACAGCAGGCTCTCCGGCGTCAGCGGCGCCAGCAGTTCGAGCATCGTTCGGTCCCAGAAGCCGGAGTCGGGCTCCTCGTTCAGCACCGTGGTCTTGCCCGCGTCTTCGCTGATCCACTCGATGTGCGCTTGCCCGCTGCCTTCGACAAAGCGCAGCCGGTAGGCGCCCTGCTGCTTGAGCACATCGATGAGCTTGAGCGCTTGCTGCGCCATCTCCGCGCTGCGGATGAAGAGGCCGATCTCGGTGTTGTGCGTCTCCGAGCGCGGATCGAAATTCATCGAGCCGACGAAGAGGATGCTGCGGTCGATCACCGCCGATTTCGCATGCAGCCGGCCCACCGAAGTACCGAACAACCCCAGCCGAACGCTTCGCCGTGTGCGCGTGGTGCTCAGCTCGTAGAGATCGGCGCCGAGCTTGAGCATCTCGGGGCGGTAGCGGCGGTAGGCGGTGTGCACCAGCGGCTCGTCGGTGGCGGCTAGCGAGTTGGTGACTACGCTGATCTTCACGTTGCGCCCACGGATCTCCTTCATCACCTCCAGCCCCGCGGCGCCCGGGATCAGGTAGGGCGAGACGATCGTCACCTCGCTGCGCGCGCGGCGCATCTGCTCGACCACGTTGTAGCGCACGCTGTCGACATCGAGCAGCGGCACGCCGCCGTATGACGCGGTCTTGCCGATCACGCGCTCGGGCGAATCGGCGTACGCCTCGGCCAGGGTCCAGATCAGGCCGAGCTTGCCGGCGTTCAGGTCCTCGGCCATCGGGCTGTAGCCGAGCAGGTCGTTGGGCGCGGGCTTCGGCGGCGGGGGCGTGGTGTCGGGGCCGGTGGCGGCATCGAAGCGCTTCTGCAACTCCTCGCGCGAAAGGTCGCTCGCGATGACCGACTGCACCGGCCGCACGTAGACGCTGTTCCAGTACTGGTCGAACAAGACACCCAGGCGCGGAATCAGCGCGCCGGTCACGAAGGTGTCGAGGTCGATGAAGTTCTCGCCCGAGGTTCGGGTGAAGTACTGGTTGCCGATGTTGCGGCCGCCCGCCACCGCCATCGCACCGTCGGCGATGAAGAGCTTGTTGTGCATGCGGCGGTTGACGCGGCTGAAATCGAAGAGCGACGCGGCAAAGCGCTTGAGCAGGCTGCCGCGTCCGGCCGGGAACGGGTTGAAGAGGCGCAGCTCGACATTCGGCGTGGCGGCCAGTCCGAGCAAAAGCTCGTCTTCGCCGGACGTATAGAGGTCGTCCATCAGGAGGCGCACGCGCACACCGCGCTGGGCCGCATCGCGCAGGGTGCGCAAGAGGTAGCGGCCGGTTTCGTCGTTCTCGATCTGGTAGTACTGCACGTCGAGCGTGCGCTGGGCGCGGCGCGCGAGCTGGATGCGGGTGTCGAAGGCGAAATCGCCGCCGGGCATCAGGCGAAAGCCGCTGAGGTCGGCATCGGGTTGCGAGGCCAGCGCGATACGGCCGAGCGCGGTGTCGGTCGAGACGGCGATGGCCTTGGTGGGCGCACGCGGCGCCTCGTCGGGCAAGGTGGCGCAACCCGCGAAAAGCAACACGGTCGCCATGGCGAAGACCCAGTGCCCACAACGCGACAGCAGGCGACGGGTCATCGGTAACTTTTTAAAGGGCTTTGCGGAGGTTGGCGGGCGCGATGCGCAGCGCTTCGCGGTACTTGGCCACGGTGCGGCGCGCGCACTCGATGCCCTGCTCCTTCAGCATCTCGGAAATCTGGCTGTCCGACAGCGGCTTCTTGATGCTCTCGGAGCTCACGAACTGCTTGATGAGCGCGCGCACCGCGGTGCTCGACGCATTGCCGCCGGTCTCGGTGCCGAGCGCGGAGCCGAAGAAGTACTTGAGTTCGACCGTGCCGAAGGGCGTGGACATGTACTTGGCGGTGGTCACGCGCGAGATGGTCGATTCGTGCAGGCCCAGTTCGTCGGCGATTTCGCGCAGCACCAGCGGGCGCATCGCGAGCTCGCCGTGCACGAAGTAGCTCTTCTGCCGCTCGACGATGGCGTTGCTCACGCGCAGGATGGTGTCGAAGCGCTGCTGGATGTTCTTGATGAACCAGCGCGCCTCCTGCAGCCGCTGCGACAGCGCCTGGCTGCCCTCGCCCTTGTGCGACTTGAGCGCGCCGGCGTAGATGTCGTGCACGCGCAGGCGCGGCATCACCTCGGGGTTCAGCATGACGCGGAACTTGATGTTGGTGCCGCGGCCGGTCTTGGTGACGATCACGTCGGGAATGACGATGTTGCGCTCGACATCGACGAAGCGGCGGCCCGGCTTGGGTTCGAGCCGCGCAATGATCTGCAGCGCCGAGCGCACGAGTTCTTCGTTGGTGCGCGTGAGCGTGGCCAGGCGCTTGAAGTCGCGCCGCGCAAGCAGCTCCATCGGCTGCTTGCAGATCGCGATGGCGGTCTTGCGGACGAGTTCTTCGTCCTCGGTCTCGTCTTCGCTCGCGAGCGCGCGCAGCTGGATGCCCAGGCACTCGCCCAGGTCGCGCGCGCCGACACCCGCGGGCTCCAGGCTCTGCAACAGGCCGAGTGCCACCTGGAAGTGGTGCACGAGGTCGTCGAACTGGTCGTTGTCGTCGCCTGCGAGGCCCGAGGCCAGCGCGGGGAGCGAGTCTTCGAGGTAGCCGTCGTCGTTGAGCGATTCGATGAGAAAGCGCAGCGCGGCGCTATCGTTCTCGTTCAGGCGCAGGCTCAGCGCCTGGCGGTGCAGGAACGACTGCAGCGACTCCTGGCTGCGCGCGAGTTCGGTGGCATCGGCGCGCTCGTCGTCGCCCAGGTTGTTCTGGCGCGCGGGGGCGTCGCTGCCCCACTCGCTGTCATCGGGCGCCATGTCGACGGTGCCGTCGCCTTCCCAGTCGGGCTCGCGCTCGGCGATCTCGGCGGCGGGGCCGTCGGTGTCCGGCGTCGAGGGGGCGTCCGCGGTGGAGGTCGTTGCGCTGCTGGGCGGGGCCGAGGCGAAATCGCTCTCGCCGGTTTCGCCACCGTCGTCGCGGGGCACCGGTGTATCGACGGCATCGAGACCGAATTCCTCGCGGGCCGCTTCTTCAGCGGTGCGCTCGAGGAACGGGTTCTCGTCCAGCATCTGCTCGACCTCCTGGCTCAGTTCGAGCGTGGAGAGCTGCAGCAGCCGGATCGACTGCTGCAGCTGTGGCGTGAGCGCCAGATGCTGCGAAACGCGAAGGGACAGCCCTTGCTTCATGAAAAAACGGCTCCCCCCCAGGCTGCGCGCTGCGCGCTTCGCCAACCCCCTACCGGGGGCGGGCCGGCCGCTTCGGGCGGCCGTGCGCGGCGGCCCCCGCGAAAAAACTCCGCGCGGGCGCTGGCCACGTTCATCCTTGACCCTCGCCGCACGATCACATCCGGAAATGCTCGCCCAGGTACACCCTGCGTACCTCGGCGTTGTCGACGATCTCCGAGGGTGTGCCTTGTGCCAGCACGTGCCCGTCGCTGATGATGAAAGCGTGATCGCAGATGCCCAGCGTTTCACGCACGTTGTGGTCGGTGATGAGCACGCCGATGCCACGTTCTTTCAGGAAACTGATGATCCGCTGGATCTCGATCACCGCGATCGGGTCGATGCCGGCGAACGGCTCGTCCAGCAGGATGAAGCGCGGCTGGGTGGCCAGCGCGCGTGCAATTTCGACGCGGCGGCGTTCGCCGCCCGACAACGCAAGCGCGGGCGAATCGCGCAGGTGATCGACGCGCAGGTCGGTCAGCAGTTCGGACAGGCGCTCCTCGATGTGCTTCTTGGAGAGCGCCACCACCTTGCCGTTCTCGTCGGGTTCGCGCTGCAGCTCGAGCACGGCGCGCACGTTTTCCTCGACCGTGAGCTTGCGGAAGATCGATGCTTCCTGCGGCAGGTAGCTCAGGCCCATGCGGGCGCGCCGGTGGATCGGCATGTGGGCGATCGGCTCGCCGTCGATGGTGATCTCGCCCGCATCGGCGCGCACCAGCCCGACGATCATGTAGAACGATGTGGTCTTGCCGGCGCCGTTCGGGCCGAGCAGGCCGACGACTTCGCCCTTCTGCACGTCGAGCGAGACGTCCTTCACGACGGTGCGGCTGCCATAGCTTTTCTGCAGGCCGCGAGCGACCAGGCGGCTGCCCGGGACGGTGTTGGCTTCCTGGATTCCGGCGGTTTCGATCACTTGCGCCCTTCTCCCTCTCCACTCAGCGTGGTGGTCGAGCGCAGGCCGGTGCCGGGCGCGGGGGTGGAAGCCGGTGCCGCGGGCTTCGCGCCGGCCGGGGCCGAGGCGCCGGGCTTCGGCGCGGTGGCGGCCTTGGGCGTGAGGATGGTCTTGACGCGGCCGGTGGGGGTCGATGCGTTCACCGCCGTGTTCGGCGGCACGGTCGAACCGTTGACGGTGTAGGTGTCGTTGCTCTGGTCGTAGACGATCAGCGCGCCCTGGCTTTCGTCGTTCGGGGTGGCGCCAAGCAGGCGACGCATGGTGGCGTTGCGGATGAACTTGACGTTGTCGGCGCGGCTGTCGTACTCGATGACTTCGGATTCGCCCTCGATCCACTCGTCGGGCGCATTGCGCTTCTGCTTGTAGTAAGCGCGCTTGCCGGGTGCCGCGGTGACCACGCCGTACTGGTAGCCCTCGGCATCCTGGCGCACATCGAGGCGCGCGCCGCGGATGATGATCGTGCCCTTCGTGACGAGCACGTTGCCGGTGAACACGCTGGTCTGCTTCAGGTCGTCGTAACGCATGGCGTCCGACTCGATGTTCATCGGCTTGCTGCGGTCGGCGGTCTCGGCCAGGACGCCCGAAGCGAGGCCAGCCAGCAACAGCGCGCCGATGGCCAGGCGGCCGATGCGACGGATGAGGGGGGTGTTGTTTGGGTAGGAGGGCAATGTCATAGAGGCACGAAACTTGCTCTGAACCATTGTATGCGGCGGATTAACACCAGTTACCAACCCCGATGAAAAAGGCCCGCTGAAGCGGGCCGGTGTTCCCATCGGGAGACACCGCGGAACCGGCTCCGCCGGCCGCAGGTGTCGCTCCCTGCAAGGGGTGGCGCAGCGGACACGATGTACCGCGCAGCCCGGGGGGTCAGCCCTTCTTTGCTTCGCCGACCAGGAAGTTGACCACTTGCAGCACGTTGGTCATGTTGCCGGCGGTCTCGCCGTCCACATACCAACGGCCGGCCACGGCCATCGCCGGGACGCCTGCCACCTTGTAGGCGTCGGTCATCTGCGAGGCGCGCTTGGCCTTGCTGGCCACGCCGAACGAGGTGAAGATTTCCTTGAACTTGGTGCCGTCGATGCCGTTGGCCGCAACCCAGGCAATGATGTTGGCGTCGCCGTTCACATTCTGACGCTGCTTGTGGATCGCGTTGAAGACCTTCGGCTGGAATTCGTCGACCTTGCCCATCGCCTCGAGCGCGTAGTACAGGCGCTGCTTGGCTTCGACGTCGTTGCCCACGAAAGGCACCGGGATGCGGCGCAGGACCACGTCCTTCGGCGCCGTCTTGGCCCAGGCTTCGAGCGACGGTTCGAAGTCGCTGCAATGCGGGCAGTTGTACGAGAAGAACTCGACCACCTCGACCTTGCCGGCCGGTGCATCGACAGGCACCCGCTTGTCGAGCACGAGGTAGTCCGCGCCGGCCTTGGGCATGCGCGCCTGGGCGTGGGCCGGGTTGGCGGCCAGCGAAAGCAGCCCGAGCGAAGTGGCGGCCAGCGAAAAGTCACGACGTTTCATTGAAAGGGTTCTCCTGTTGGTACGGCAGACTGAGCCGGGGCGCGGCGAGGAGTTCCTCGCAAGCGATCACCCGGCACGCCCGGGGCGCTGAATGGTGGCGGCAAATGCCGCGCGGCGAAGCTTAAGGGCTATTTGTGGTAGCAACGGAGCGTCCGGACGGTCAGCGCTGCACGCGGACCAGGGCCGATTCGAGACCGCCACCATCGAGCCGCTCCTTGAGGCGGTCGGCGTCGTCCTTCTTGTTGAACGGACCGGCGCGCACGCGGTAGACCGTGCGGCCGGCCTGCTCGCGCTCGGTGACCCGGGCCTCGACGCCCATCAGCGACAGCTTGGCGCGCTGTGCCTCGGCATCGTCGGTGGTGCGGAAGGCGCCGGCCTGCACGAAGTACATGAACGGGTCGGCGCCGGAAGACGCCGCGGCGCTGTTGTTGGCATTGCTGCTTGGCGCGGCGGATGCCACGGTCGTGCTGCCCGAGCCGGTGCCCGCGCGGGCACGGGCCAGGTCGCCCAGCGGATCGTTCGACGCCGGCAGCGCATTGGCTTCGGCCGGCACGGGCGCCGCACGCGTCGGCTTGGGCGCGACCACCACCGGCACCGGTGCGGTGGCCGGGGGCGGCGTGCCGGGTGCGACGGCGGTGGTGCTGGTGGCGGGTTCGCCGGTGACCGGGTTGACCGGACCGGTAGCGGCCGGCGGCGTCGGTCTGGCGGCGCCGGCCTTGCCGGCCAGCGGTGCGTTGGGGTCCCAGTCGCGGTTCTTGCGGGCCTCGGCTTCGTCCTGCTCGGCGCCGCCCTTTTGCGTCTTGGTCACGAACGGGATCGGCACCTTGGTCACGTAGACCGCGATGCCCAGCGCCACGCCCAGGCCGATCACCAGCCCGATGATCAGGCCGATGACGATGTTGCCGCGTTGTCTGGTTGTCTTCTTCATGGGAGTGAGGTTGTTCACATCTTGTTCGGCGCACTGACGCCGAGAATCGCGAGGCCATTGTGCAGCACCTGCGCGGTCGCGGCGACCAGCGCCAGGCGGGCCAGCTTGACCTTTTCGTTGTCCACCAGAATGCGCTCGGCGTCGTAATAGCTGTGGTAACTCGCGGCCAGTTCGCGCAGGTAGAAAGTGACGTCGTGCGGGGCGAAATCCTTCGACGCGGCGGTGAGCATGGCCGGGTACTTGGCCAGCAGCAGCATCAGCGCCTGCGCTGCCGGGCTTTCCAGCGGCGACAGGTCCACATCCTTCAGCGTGGCGGCGTCGCCACCCCAGCCGGCCAGCACCGAGCAGATGCGCGCATGCGCGTACTGCACGTAGTACACCGGGTTGTCGTTGTTCTTGGTCACCGCGAGGTCGACGTCGAAGGTGTATTCGGTGTCGGGCTTGCGGCTCAGGAGGAAGAAGCGCACGGCATCGGTGCTCGTCCACTCGATCAGGTCGCGCAACGTGACGTAGCTGCCGGCGCGCTTGCTGATCTTGACCTCTTCGCCGCCCTTCATCACGCGCACCATCGTGTGCAGCACGTAGTCGGGATAGCCCTCGGGAATGCCTTCGCCCGCCGCCTGCAGCCCGGCGCGCACCCGCGCGATCGTGCCGTGGTGGTCGGTGCCCTGGATGTTCACGACCTTGTGGAAACCCCGCTCCCACTTGGCAATGTGATAGGCGACGTCGGGCACGAAGTACGTGTACGTGCCGTCCTTCTTCTTCATCACGCGGTCTTTGTCATCGCCGTAGTCGGTCGATCTGAGCCAGAGAGCGCCGTCTTCCTCGTAGGTCTTGCCGGCGGCCACGAGCTTGCCCACGGCGGCCTCGACGCGGCCGCTGATGTAGAGGCTGGACTCGAGGTAATAGTTGTCGAAGCGCACGCGGAAGGCCTGCAGGTCCAGGTCCTGTTCGCGACGCAGGTACGCCACGGCGAATTCGCGGATCGAGTCGATGTCGTCGATGTCGCCGCTCGCGGTGTATTCGCGGTCGTCCGACTTGACGGTTTTCTTGGCCTTGAAGTCCTCGGCGATGTCGGCGATGTAGTCGCCGTTGTAGGCGGGTGCCTTTTCGCCGCTCGGCCACTCCGGGTCGCCGGGCTTGAAGCCGCGGGCGCGCAATTGCGTGCTGTTGGCCAGTGTCTGGATCTGCACGCCGGCGTCGTTGTAATAGAACTCGCGCCAGACGCTGTCGCCCTGCGAGGCGCGCAGGTTGCAGATGGCGTCGCCCAGCGCCGCCTGGCGGCCGTGGCCCACATGCAGCGGACCGGTCGGATTGGCCGAGACGAACTCGACCAGCACCTTCTCGCCGGTGGCGGGCTGCTGGCCGAAAGTGTGACCTGCAGCCAGCACTTCGCGCACGATCTGCTGCTTGGCGGCGGTCTTCAGGCGGATGTTGAGGAAGCCGGGCCCGGCGATCTCGATGGCCTCGACCCATTGGCCGAAAGCGGGGGTGGCGAGCAGCGCAGCGCTCAGTTGCTCGGCCAGTTCGCGGGGCTTCTTCGCGAGCGGTTTGGCGAGCTGCATGGCGGCGGTGCTGGCGAAATCGCCATGCGCCGCCACCTTGGGCGATTCGAACGCGGCTTTGGCGCCGGCACCGGGGGAGAGGGATTCGAGCGTGTTCGCGAGCGCCGCGAGCAGCTCCTGTTTGACCAATAGCATCTGTGAATTTTACCGGGGGCAAACCCGGGCGCTGTTGACGATCGTCATCCGATCGTTGCCTCCGGCCGTTAGGATGAGCGGCCCCGGGGCGGGGCACCTGTCACAACTCCACCTTGCAAGGACATATCACCATGAAGAAGTTCCTTTCCCTGGTCGCCCTGGGCGCCTGCCTGACTTTCGGCGCCGCACAGGCACAAGACAAGGCTCCCGCGCCCGCTGTCGCCCCGGCCGCCGCCGCTCCCGCTGCCGCGGCACCCGCCGCTGGCGCCACCTGCGATGCCAAGGCCATCGACAAGAACGGCAAGCCCCTGGCCGGCGCCGCCAAGGCCAGCTCCATCAAGAAATGCGAGAAAGACACCAAGGCCGCCGCAGCCCCCGCTTGCGCCGCCAAGGCCATCGACAAGAACGGCAAGCCGCTGGCCGGCGCCGCCAAGAACAGCTTCATCAAGAAGTGCGAGAAGGACGCCAAGGCCTGATGAGGCCCGCGTCGCGCTGATAAAGAACAGCGCAGAAAGAAAGAGCCCGACCCGTGCGGGCTTTTTTATTACTTGCCGAAGCCGCGCGCCAGGAACACGGCGACCAGCGGGATCAGTGCGATCAGGTGGGCCTGCACCATCACCAGCCTGCGCGTCTTCCTGATGTCGTCCTCGACCGGCAGCTTGCCGGTGGAACGCAGCGTCTTGCGCCAGCGGAAGTAAGTGAGCGTCGGAAAGATCGACAGCACGCCCACGATGATGAAGAGCCCCAGCTTCACGTGCAGCAGCGGGTTGGTCCAGTACCAGGCCGTGCCCTTCACGCCCCACCAGGTGCGCGCGATGCCGGTGACGAGCACCGCGATGGCGGCGATGCCGTAGACCATGTCGACCTTGGCAAGCCGCTCGACGACCGCGGCGTTGAGCCACTGCACGCGGCACAGGGCGGCCTCGCTGGAAATGAACACGACCATCGTGAGGATGGCGAGCAAGTGCACGTAGGCGAGGATGGCTTCGAGGGTCATCGATGGCTTTCTTCCGGAACGGGTTGCAAATGCAAACAGATTGTGCCGCCGCTCTCGCACCGTCAGGCCGTTCGTCCCCAGAATTCCGGTTGTCCGTATTGGTCCTTGAGGAAATCAAGCCACAGTCGCACCCGCAGCGGCAGGTGCTTGGCGCCCGCGAACACCGCGTAGATGCCGTTGGGCGGCGCGGCGAATTCATCGAGCACCGGCACCAGGAGGCCCGCGTCGATCTCGGCCTCGACCTCCCAGGTGCTGCGCCAGGCGATGCCGTGGCCGGCCAGGCACCAGTCGTGCAGCACCTGGCCGTCGGAGCAATCGAGCGGGCCGCTCGGGCGCAGGTGGATCAGCTCTTCCACGCCGGCCTCGGTGGTGACGCGAAAGGCCCAGCCGCGCGTCTGCGAGGCATCGCTCGACAGCGTGAGGCAGGCGAAGCGCGACAGATCGCCCGGGTGCTTCGGCGTGCCGTGGCGGCGCAGGAAATCGGGCGTCGCCACGCAGCGGCGGCGGTTGTCGGCGAGGCGCACGCTCACGAGCGATGAATCGGGCAGGTCGCCCACGCGCACCGCGCAATCGAAGCTCTCGCCGGTCACGTCGACCACGCGGTCGCTGAGGTTGAGCGAGATCGTCACCTCCGGATGCAGCGCATGAAAGCGCGGCACCAGCGGCGCGACATGCCGGCGCCCGAAGCCGGCCGGCGCCGTCACCCGCAGATGCCCGCTCGCTTTGACGCCGCCGGCGCTCACGCTGGCCTCGGCGTTCTGGAATTCGGTGAGCAGCCGCTGGCAGTCTTCGAGAAAGGCGCTGCCCTCGTGCGTGAGCGTGATGCGCCGCGTGGTGCGCACCAGCAGCTTCACGCCGAGGCGCTCCTCCAGCGCATCGAGCCGGCGTCCCATGATCGCGGGCGCCACCCCCTCGGCCTTGGCCGCGGCCGTGAGGCTGCCGCGGGTCGCGACCGAGACGAAGGATTCAAGTTGCTTCAGGCGGTCCATGGGGCGGGAACTATATAGATAGAGCCCGCCATAAGGCCTCAGCCGCCGGAGGTTGCGCCAGCGGCGCGAAGCGCGGCGATTTCCGGCTCGCTGTAGCCCACTTCCCTCAGCAACTCGTCGCCGTGCTCGCCGATGCGCGGCGGCTGCAGGCGGATGCCGGGGCGCTGGCCGCCGAGCGTGAAGGGCGCGAGCGGCACCTTGGCCATGTGGCCGTCGTTCATGCGCACCGGTGCGAGGCCACCGGTGGCGTTCAGATGCGGATCGTCGAAGAGCTCCTCTGGCTTGGTGATCGGCGCGAACGGCAACTCGTTCTGCTCGAACACGGCAGCGAGTTCGGCCGCGCTGCGGTCGGCCAGGTGCGAGCGCAGGATCGGCATCATCCAGTCGCGCGCGCGCACGCGGTCGTTGTTGGTCTTCAGGCGCGGGTCGGCCAGCATGTCTTCCAGGCCGAAGGCCTTGCAGAAGATGGCCCACTGCTTGTCGCTGACGGCCGCAAGAAAGATCTGCTCGCCGTCCTTCACGGTGAAGACGTCGTACACCGCCCAGGCCGAGATGCGGCTGGGCATCGGGTCGGCCGCCTTGCCCGTGGCGGCGAACTGCATCATGTGCTGCGCGACGAGGAACACGTTGTTCTCGAACAGCGCCGCCTGCACCTCGCAGCCCTTGCCGGTCGCATCGCGCTGGCGCAGCGCGGCCATCGCGCCGATGGCGCCGAACATGCCGCCCATGATGTCGTTCACGCTGGTGCCCGCGCGCAGCGGGTCGCCCGAGCGGCCGGTCATGTAGGCGAGGCCGCCCATCATCTGAACCACTTCGTCCAGCGCCGTGCGGTGGTCGTAGGGGCCGGGCAGGAAACCCTTGTGGCTCACATAGATGAGGCGCGGATTGAGCTTGCTGAGCGTCTCGTAGTCGAGCCCCAGTTTCTTCATCGTGCCGGGCTTGAAGTTCTCGCTCACGATGTCGGCGGTGGCGATCAGGCGCAGCGCGGCCTCCACGCCTTCGGGCTTCTTCAGGTCGAGCGCGATGCTCTTCTTGTTGCGGTTGAAGGTCGGGAAAAAACCCGAGCCCGAACCGAGCAGGCGGCGCGTGTTGTCGCCCTCGATGGGCTCGACCTTGATGACCTCGGCGCCGAGGTCGGCCAGCAGCAGCCCGCAGGTCGGGCCCATGACCATGTGGGTGAACTCGACGACGCGGACGCCCGCATAGGGAAGGGAGGGCGGTGGATTGGCTTCAGACATGTGTGTTGTGTTCCTGGACAAAACCTTTGGGCAACCCGGCTTCCGGCGTCATGCCGTAGACCGGTTCGCCGGGCAGGCCGGCCATGAGCGGCGCGCGCGCCGCGATGAGTTTCCGGATGTCGATGCCGGTGCGGACGCCCATGGCCTCGAACATGAAGACGAGGTCTTCGGTCACGGCGTTGCCCGAGGCGCCGGGCGCGTAGGGGCAGCCGCCGAGACCGCCGAGCGAGGCGTCGAAGGTGCGCACGCCTTCGTCCCACGCTGCCAGGCAGTTCGCGATGCCGAGGCCGCGCGTGTTGTGCATGTGGGCCGCACCGGCGTGCGTGCCGAGTTCCGCGCGCAGGCGCTTGAAGAGTCGACGCACCTGCGCCGGGTTGGCGTAGCCGACGGTGTCCGAAAGGCCCGCTTCTTCGGCACCGGCTTCGATGCATTGCGCGGCGAGGCGGATCACGTCGTCTTCCGGCACCAGCCCCTGCAGCGTGCAACCGAATGCGGTGGAGATGCCGGCTTCGAGCTTGACCTGCGGCGCAATGGCGCGGCGCAGGTCGGAGATGGCGCGCACCTCCTCGACCATTTCCGTCGGCGTCTTGCGAACGTTGGCGAGCGAATGCGCCACGCTCGCCGACACCGGCATCGTGAGCTTGTGCACGCCCGCTTCGAGCGCGGCCTGTGCGCCTTTGCGGTTGGGCACCAGCGCCATCACGGTAAGCCCGGGCAGCGTGATCGCATGCCGCACCACGTCGGCGGCGTCGGCCATCTGGGGCAGCAGCTTCGCTGGCACGAAGGAAGCGACCTCGATCTCGCGCACGCCGGCGGCGTAGAGCGCGTCGATCCAGCGCAGCTTGTCGGCCGTTGGCATGGTGGCCTTGACCGATTGCAGGCCGTCGCGCGGGCCGACCTCGCTGATGAGGACGTCGGGGGGTGTCATCAACTTCGTCTCCTTGGAGCGATCTTGGTGTGGATCGCTTGACTGTTCTGCTGGACAGAACTAAATTCCGTTAAACAGAATTACACCGTCGATCGACTTTCCCTGTCAAGTCACGCCCATGCCCCGCAAAGCCCAGACCGAATCGCTTTCCGACCTCAACGCCGCACCCGGCGGTGCCGCCGCGGTCGATCGCGCGCTGAGCCTGCTGTCGGCGTTCCAGCCGGGCGACGAAGCGCTGTCGCTCGCGCAGTTCGCCGAGCGCACGCAGCTCTACAAGAGCACGGCGCTGCGGCTTTTGGCATCGCTCGAACACGCGCGGTTGATCCGCCGGCAGGACGACGGCCGCTACGCGCTGGGCATGGAGATCGCGCGGCTGCATGGGCTCTATACCGCGTCGCAGTCGCTCGACCGCATCGTGCTGCCGATGCTGCGTGCTCTCGCAGCCGCCACTGGCGAAAGCGCGGCGTACCACGTGCGGCAGGACCAGGGCGACGGCTGGGTGCGCCTGTGCCAGTTCCGCGTCGATTCATCGCATGTGGTGCGCGACCACGTCCGCGCGGGCGACCTCTTGCCCAATGACCGCGGCGCCGGTGCGCGCGTGCTGATCGCCTTTGGTCCCGATACCGAACGGCCGCGCGGCGCGAGGGAACGCAAGCTGTATGAAGCGATCCGCGCGCAGGGTTTCTGCGCGCTGGTGGGCGATCGAACGGCCGAACTCGCGGGCATCTCGGCGCCGGTGTTCCATGCGGACGGCAGCCTCGCCGCGGCAGTCACGCTGACGATGCCGACGCACCGCTATGACGAGGCTTACATCGAGCCCGTGCGCGCTGCGGCGAAGGAGCTCAGCGGGCAGGTCTGATGTGAAGCTCTTGCCCCTTCCCCTTCCGGGGGAAGGTTGGCATGGGGGGCAAGCGGCACTTGTTCAGCGATGTGTTTCATCGACCGCCGCTTGCCCCCACCCCGGCCCTCCCCCGGGAGGGGAGGGAGAAATGCGGGACCTTCAGGATTCGGCCTTGAAGCCCGAGTTCTTGATCGGCATTTCCCAGCGCTTGAGGTGCGCCGCTTGAATAGCGGCCAGTTCGGCCGGGCTCGCATGCGCCGGCACGAGCCCCAGCGCATAGATCCTGTCCTGCACATCGGGCATGCGCAGCGCGTCGGCCACGGCCTTGTCGATGCGCGCCACCGTTTCGGGCGACATCCCCGGCGGGCCGTAGAGGCCGAAGAACGCATCGGCCGTCACGTTGATGCCGGCCTCCTTCAGCGTCGGCACGTCGGGCAGCGCGCGGCTGCGCTGCTCGCCCGTCACTGCAAGGATGCGCACCTTGCCGGCGCGGTGATGCTCGATGGTTTCGGAGGCGGTGTCGACCATCAGCGGCACCTGTCCGCCGATCAGGTCCTGCGCGGCCGGCGCGCCGCCGCGGTAGGCGACATGCGTCATCGGGACGCCTGCCGCCTGCGCCAGCAACTGGCCCGCGAAGTGCGGCACCGTGCCCGCGCCCGAGGTTGCGTAGTTGGCCTTGCCGGGGTTGGCCTTCATCCAGGCCAGCACCGTCTTCAGGTCGCCGGGCGGCGCGCCCGGGCCGGCGGTTATCGCGAAGTCGAAGGTGCTGCCGAGCGCGATGGGCGTGAAGTCCTTCGCCGGGTCGTAGCCGAGGTTCGCATAGAGCCACGGGTGAATCACCATCGCGCCGCTCGGCGAGAAGATCAGCACGCTGCCGTCGGGCGGAGAGCGCTTGAGCTCCGCCAGCGCGAGGCGCCCCGCCGCGCCGGGCTTGTTGTCGATGATGACGTTATGCCCTAGCGAGACACGCATCTTGTCGGCCAGGAGCCGCGCCACCACGTCCGCCGAGCCGCCCGGCGGAAACCCGATCAGGATGCGCGTCGTGCGCTCCTGCGCGAAGGCCCTCGGCGCGGTGGCCGCGGCGGCAATGACGGCAGCGGCCTGCGCTGCGAACTGGCGGCGTTTCATGCTTCTGTCTCCTCGGGGGTCGTGGTGGGAATCGGGATCGCGCTCAGCGCAGCGCGGCGAGCAGCGCCTTGTTCTGGTCGGGCAGGCCGACGCTCACACGCAGCCACTGCGGCAGGCCGTAGGGGCCGAGCAGCGAGACCTCGATGCCGGCGGCCAGGAGGCGCGCGTGCACAGCTTGTGCATCGCCGACCTGCACCATGAGGAAGTTGCCGGACGATGGGATGCACGTCAGGCCCAGCTCGGTGAAACCCGCGGCGAGCTGCTCGCGTCCGGCGCTGTTGAGTTCGTAGGTGCGCGCGAGGAATTCCGTGTCGCCGAGCGCGGCCACCGCGGCGGCCTGGGCCGGCGTCGTCACGTTGAAGCGCGGCCGTTGCGCGTTCATGCGCGAAGTCAGCGGCGGCTGCGACACGCCGTAGCCGATGCGCATCCCCGCGAGGCCGAAGGCCTTGGAGAAGGTGCGCGCGACGATCAGGTTCGGCAGGCGCCGCACCCATTCGATGCTGTCGTAGCGCTGCGCGGGCGAGAGGTATTCGGTGTAGGCCTCGTCGAGCAGCACCGTCACGTGCGCGGGCACCGATTGCAGAAAGGCCAGCAGCGGCGCAGCATCGATGAAGGTGCCGGTCGGGTTGTTCGGGTTGGCGACGAAGACCAGCTTGGTGTCTTCGGCGATCGCGGCGCGCATCGCGTCGAGGTCGTGGCCGAAATCTTGCGAGGGCACGACGGTGGCGCGTGCATGGGCATGCGCCGTGGCCTGCGCGTAGACGATGAAGCCGTACTGCGAATAGACGACGTTCTCGCCCGGTTTCAAGCTCACCTGCGCGGCGAGTTCGAGGATTTCGCTCGATCCGCTGCCGAGCGTGAGCCACTCGGGCGACACGTCGAGCCGGGCGGCCAGTGCATTCTTGAGCGTGGTGCCGTTGCTGTCGGGGTAGTTGCCGGCGCCTTCGAGGGCGGCGGCCGCGGCGCGGCGGGCCGACTCGGGCATGCCGAGCGGGTTTTCGTTGGAAGCCAGGAGGATCATTTCGGCGCGTGCTGGATTTATTTAAGAAATTAAATATATCCCGCGCCCGCAGCGCCTCCATCAGTGCCTACCCTTTGCGTAAAAAGCGGCGCCGAACCGCCATTACCCTCATTTTTGTCATTGATAAATCCCACTTTCGGCTCTTACTCCTTCGTAAGGTATCGAATAAAGTTGACCTACGTCATTGCGACACCCACGTCTTTAGCTTCCGTATTCCGCCGTATTTCGATTTCCAGGAGAGAAAAATGACCGCCCGCACCACCGCCCACGGACTTCAGGTCGCGACCGAGCTCCACCGTTTCATCGAGGACAAGGTCCTGCCCGCCACCGGCGTGGCCAGCGACGCCTTCTGGAAAGGCTTCGACGCCATCGTGAGCGACCTCGCGCCCAAGAACGTCGCATTGCTCGCCGAGCGCGACCGCCTGCAGAGCGAACTCGACGCCTGGCACAAGAAGAACCCCGGCCCGATCGCCGACATGCCGGCCTACCGCGCCTTTCTCGAGAAGATCGGCTACCTGCTGCCGCAACCCAAGGGCGCGAAGGCCACGACCGCGAACGTCGACTCCGAACTCGCGCTGCAAGCCGGTCCGCAACTCGTGGTGCCGATCCTGAATGCCCGCTACGCGCTCAACGCCGCCAACGCGCGCTGGGGCTCGCTGTACGACGCGCTCTACGGCACCGATGCCATCCCCGAAACCGGCGGCGCTGAAAAGGGCAAGGGCTACAACCCGGTGCGCGGCGCCAAGGTCATCGAGTTCGCGCGCAACGTGCTCGACCAGGCCGCGCCGCTGGAAAACGGCTCGCACAAGATGGCGACCGGCTACAGCGTGAAGGACGGCAAGCTGGTCGTCGCGCTGCAGAGCAGCAGCACCGGCCTGGCTGACCCCGCGCAGTTCATCGGCTACCAGGGCGACGCTGCTGCGCCGTCTTCGGTGCTGCTCAAGCACAACGGCATTCACCTCGATATCCGCATCGACCGCAGCACCGCCATCGGCAAGACCGACGCGGCCGGCGTGAGCGACCTGGTGCTCGAAGCCGCGCTCTCGACCATCCTCGACCTCGAAGACTCGGTGGCCGTGGTGGATGCGGCCGACAAGGTGGTCGCATACGCGAACTGGCTCGGCATCGTCGAAGGCACGCTGACGGAAGAAGTCGCCAAGGGCGGCAAGACCTTCACGCGCGGCCTGAACGCCGATCGCGAATACACCGGCGCCGATGGCCAACCCGTGAAGCTGCACGGCCGCTCGCTCATGTTCCTGCGCAACGTGGGCCACCTGATGACCAACCCGGCCATCCTGTACGCGGGCGGCAAGAAAATTCCGGAAGGCATCCTCGATGCCGTGGTGACCACCACCATCGCCACCATCGACTTGAAGCGCAAGGGCAACTCGCGCACCGGCAGCATCTACATCGTCAAGCCGAAGATGCACGGCCCCGCCGAAGTGGCCTTCGCGAGCGAGCTGTTCGGCCGCGTCGAGCAACTGCTCGGTCTGCCCGCCAACACCGTCAAGCTCGGCATCATGGACGAGGAGCGCCGCACCAGCGTGAACCTGAAGGCCTGCATCGCCGAAGCGGCCGCGCGCGTGGCCTTCATCAACACCGGCTTCCTCGACCGCACCGGCGACGAGATGCACACCGCCATGCAGGGCGGCCCGATGATCCGCAAGGGCGACATGAAGTCCAGCGCTTGGATCGGTGCTTACGAAAAGAACAACGTGCTGGTCGGCCTCTCGTGCGGCCTGCGCGGCAAGGCGCAGATCGGCAAGGGCATGTGGGCCATGCCCGACCTCATGGCCGCGATGCTCGAGCAGAAGATCGGCCACCCCAAGGCCGGCGCCAACACCGCCTGGGTGCCCTCGCCCACCGCCGCCACGCTGCATGCGCTGCACTACCACCAGGTGAGCGTGACCGCGGTGCAGCAGGAGCTGGAAAAGATCGATGCCGACGCCGAGCGCGACAACATCCTCAACGCGCTGCTGCAGGTGCCGATCGCACCCGAAGCCAAGTGGACGGCCGAAGAGCGCCAGCAGGAAATCGACAACAACGTGCAGGGCATCCTCGGCTACGTGGTGCGCTGGATCGACCAGGGCGTGGGCTGCTCCAAGGTGCCCGACATCCACAACGTGGGTCTGATGGAAGACCGCGCGACGCTGCGCATCTCGAGCCAGCACATCGCCAACTGGCTGCTGCACGGCGTGGTGACCAGGGCGCAGGTCGACGAGACCTTCCAGCGCATGGCCAAGGTGGTCGACGAACAGAACGCGGGCGACGCGCTGTACCAGCCGATGGCCGGCAACTTCGCGACCTCGGCCGCGTACAAGGCGGCGCAGGACCTGGTGTTCAAGGGCATCGAGCAGCCGAGCGGCTACACCGAGCCGCTGCTGCATGCATGGCGTTTGAAGGTCAAGGGCGAGGCCTGATCGGCCTGCGTCCGGCACTGCGCCGGGCTTGAGCCAACGAACGGCGCCTTCGGGCGCCGTTCTGCATGGAGGGCGGCATGCCATTAGCATCGTGCCGCTCCCTTCTTCCTTCAGCCTCTCCCCTCCCGATGAACACGAACGCGGCATCGCCGCCCCCGCCGCGCTGGTCGACCTCCGCGGCCGCCATGCTCGTGGCCCTCGCTTCGGCCTTCGCGCTCAGCCAGGCCTTCCGAACCGTCGGCGCGATGATGGCCACGCCGCTCGGCAGCCACTTCGGTCTCTCGCCGCAGCAACTGGGTACGTGGGCCGGCACCTTCCACTTCACCTTCGGCATCATGCAGCTCGCGATGGGCGTGTCGATCGACATGTTCGGCGTGCGCCGCACGGTGCTCACCACGTTTCCGCTGGCCATCGCGGGGGCTGCGCTCTGCGCGGTGGCGTCGAGCTTTCACATGCTGCTGCTCGGGCAGGCGCTGATCGGCGTCGGCTGCGCGCCGGCGTTCCTCGCGTGCACGGTGTTCATCGCGCGGCATTTCGATGCCGCGCGCTTCACCGCGATGTCGGGCTTGGTGATGAGCCTCGCCGGGCTGGGCATTCTCTTCACCGGCACGCCGCTGGCGCTGCTGATCGAGGCTGCTTCATGGCGCGCCGGCTACACGGTGCTGGCGGCATTCGCCGTGCTGTCGTGGATCGTCATCTTCTGGCGCGTGCGCGAGCCGGCGCGTGCGGCGGACCGGGTGGATCAGGCCGCGCCGGCCGAACGCCAGTCGCTGCGCAAGGCCGTGCGCGAGCTGCTGCCGCTGTTCGCGATGCCGCACACGCTCGGCCTGCTCTGCTTCGCCTGCGTGTCGTATGCGGCTTTCATCACGCTGCGCGGCCTCTGGCTCGGGCCGGTGCTGCACGAGCGCCACGGGCTGTCGCTCGTGGCGAGCGGCAACGTGGCGCTGGTGATGACGGTCACCGGGATGATCAGCCCCGCGCTCTTCGGCCGCCTGGACCCCGGTCCCGCGCAGCGCGCGCGCTGGATGACGGCCTGCGCATCCGCCGGTGCGCTGATGTTCGCCGCGATGGCCCTGACGCATTCGCGTGCGGTCGACATCGGCCTTCCGATCGTCTATGGCCTTCTCTCGGGCTACGGCGTGCTGCAGTACGCCTACACCAAGAGCGCCTATCCGGCCGACATGACGGGACGTGCCATGGCGCTGCTCAACATGGCGATGTTCCTCGGCGTGTCGCTGATGCAATGGACGACCGGCGTGGCCGCCTCATGGGGCGTGGCGAACGGCGTCGAACCGTTCCGCGCGGTGTTCCTTACGGTGGCGGGGATGCTGGCGGTGGGAACCGTGGCATTTCTCGTGCTGCCGCGGGCCGTGGCGCCTGCACGTCCTGGGTAGCGTGCCGTCCCGCCCGAAGGGCCGCTCGCCGAGATAGATCGCGGCGAAGCGCGCCGGCTCCGCCTGCAAAGACGCCCCTCTATCATCCCGTCGATGGACCCACGCATCCACGACGCGCTCACGCGCTGCATCCACGCCATCAACCTCGACAACGCCTTCGGCTATCACCCGAGCGACGAACAGAAGGCGCAGCTCGACGCGCTGGCCGTCGAGGTTCAGCCGCTGATCGAGGCGCTGGCCGCGCAGCCCTACACCGGCAAGGGCCTGGGCTGCGGCTACCTCGGCCACCGCGGCTATCGCACGCCGTGGGCCGACAGGATGTACCGCCTGCGAGGCAGCCGCGGCAGCCATGGGCTGAACTGGAAAGACCGCATCGAGGTGCTGTTCGACACGGCCGGCCTCGGCGCGACAGACATGCTGGCCTGGACGCTGCAGGTCGAGGACGAGATTCTGCGCGACCACCTCTTGCTGCACATCGCCGCCGACCTTGCGCTCGAAGGCGAGATGGCGCGTGTCGAACAGGAGATCACGCCGCGCCTGCAGCCCGACATGGCGTACCGCGCCGACCGCGTGCTGCTGATGGAATACGCACGTCGCGGCGACGCCGACGCTTTCCTCCGCAAACACAAGAAAGCCAGTCAGCGCCAGGAGCGGCACACGCTGGTCGATGCACGCAACCTGCTGGTCGAACAGGTGGCTGCGCAGCAGGGCGTCGACGCTGCGCTTCGCCTGTGCGACGAGGCCAAGGGCTTCGGCGAGAGTTATCGCGCGACAGCGATGCGCAGCTATGCGGACGCCGCCAGCGTGCAGGCGATGCACGCGTGGATCGACGCGCATCCGGCGCTGTTCGCATCGACGCCGGGGTTGGAAGAAGAGTTGCTGGTGCGCGCCTATGCCAAGGGGCCGCGCGCAGAGAACCTCGACAACGGCGACGACCCATTCGATGAACTGGTCGCCAAGGTCGATGCGCTCGACAAGTCACTGCGCGCAGGCGACGCCCGGCTGCGCGACGCGCTCCTGCTGGACCTCGGCATGGCCGTGGGGCCGGGGCCGCGTCGGCTGCTGTGCCGCAAGAAGATCGGCAACGCGTCGATCAAGCGCGAGCTCGACAACCCTTAGCGGCAGCGCGCCGCCTCAGGCGGCAGCGCCCAGACGCGCGCGCACTTCGCGGCGGCTCAACTGGCGCTTGGCTGCGGCATAGACATCGTTGCGTCCGTACAGGCCGCAGTGGGTGGGCATGCCGGGCCCGGGCCGCTGTGCAGCGCCGCTGCGGGTGACAAGGCAGCGACGCAGCACGTCGTGGCACTTCTCTTCCGGCTGCATCGCGCCAGTCCTTTCGGGAAACCTGGCGAGCGTGATCTCGAACCAGCAGCCATCGACGCGGTGCCATTGCGTGTGCTCGTCGAGCACGTGGTAGACCGCATAGGGCTGGTCGCCGTTTCGTTCGGCCCAGCTGCCGTGGCGCGCCCTCTGCGCCGCGCGCGCTTCACGCAGCCGCCGGTTGGGCAGCAGGATGCCGGTGAGCGGGTGCACGAACAGCTCGACATGCGAGGCCTCCTCGAGCGGTGCGCGGTCGCCGCGTCCCCACCAGGACGCCCTCACCCACACCTGGCCATCGCGCATCACCGCGTCGCGCACGACGAACTGGTCGATGTGCTCGAAGATGTGCGCCTGCACCGTGCTGCGCCGGTCGATGCCGCTGCAGAGTTCGGCGTACACCTTGTCCCAGGGTTTGTGCACCTGCTTGTGCAGCCAGCGCTTGAGCGGCGCGAGGTTCTCGTTGAGCCACTTCGTGCGGTGGTAGCCGCGCTTCATGCCCAGGTGCGAACCGGCCTCCTTGCTGTTGCGCCATGCACGCCCGTCGCCCTGCCAGCTGCCGCCGCGGCGCGGCCGCTCGACGATGACCTTGTCCATGTCGTCACGCATCTTCGCCCCCTCGTACAACGCTGCGTGCAGCCTTCTGCAACGCGACCTTCTGCGCACGCCGCTCCGCACGGTGCGTGCGCAGGTGGCGCCCGGCGCCCTGGCTCGATTCGCGGCGTGCCATCGCGGCCACGACGGGATTGCGAGGTGCCGTGGACGGCACCGAAAAGTAAAACCGGCCCAGACGTTTCTCGTCGTCGCGGGCCTTTCGTTGAGCACTCATGTGCGCACACTCCAAAAACAAAAAGGCCCCGGCGAATGGCTGCGCGGGGCCTTTGTCGACAGGGCCTCGGCGGATGCATGGATGCACATCCGGCCGGGGCGGTCGGTGTGCGGGTCAGGTGTTCAGGAAACGGTTCATTGAATTGGTTTGTCGCCCGGGAGGTTGCAAGTCGCCAGGCGCGTTGGGAAAAACTGTTGCTGAAAAACGAAGGGCGGATTCTGTCGAGCCCCTGCGTGATGCGCAAGCGCCACTTGCAACGCTGTGGCGCAAAGCCTACGCGATGTCCACACGATGTCGACGAGATGCCGTCCTACGAATCCAGTTGCATCCGACCTCCGTATTGGTTGCAAGCGCATCGCGCCTCCGAGCTGTTGGCGGTTTCCACAGAGAACCTCGACAACCATTTCTTTCCAGGAGACTTCCATGAAAAAACTCGTGATCGCACTCGGCGTTTCGGTCCTGCTCGGCGCTTGCGCGGGCGGCATGGGCATGAGCGGCAGCGGCGCGTCGAACCCGATGGTCGGCGGCGCCGCGATGTACCCGACCAAGGACATCGTCGACAACGCCGTGAATTCGAAGGACCACACGACGCTGGTCGCCGCAGTCAAGGCCGCGGACCTGGTCGGCACGCTCAAGAGCCCGGGCCCGTTCACCGTGTTCGCACCGACCAACGCCGCCTTCGCCGCGCTCCCGGCCGGCACGGTCGACACGCTGCTCAAGCCCGAGAACAAGCCCACGCTCACCAAGGTGCTGACCTACCACGTGGTGCCCGGCAAGATGGACGGCCCGGCGCTCATGAGCGCAATCAATGCGGGCGGCGGCAAGGCCGTGCTGAAGACCGCGAGCGGCGGCACGCTCACCGCGACGATGAGCGGCGGCAACGTGATGGTGACCGATGCCAAGGGCGGCACCGCGACCGTAACGATCGCCAACGTGTACCAGTCGAACGGCGTGATCCACGTCGTGAACAAGGTGCTGCTGCCGGGCTGATTGATTCCCGGAGCATGAACGCGGCGGACGTTCTCAGGTCCGCTGCGCCGCCTCGGCTTCGTCGCGAAGCCATTGCGCGAAGTCCTGCGCGTCAGGGTTGCTCGCGGCGCGGCGGGACATCTGGATGAAATAGCCGCGGTGCGATGCCGCGCCCTCGCCGAGCGGCGCCACGAGCCGGCCGTCGCGCACCAGTTCGCGCAGCAACGGCAAGCGCCCGATCACCACGCCCTGCCCCGCCACCGCGGCGGCCACCGCATCGGCGTACTGCGTGAAGCGCAGCGTGCTCTTCACGCGCAGGTCTTCCAGCCCCATCACCTTGAGCCACGGCTCCCAGTCGGCGGTCGGGGCTTCGCTGTGGTCCGGGTATTCGATGGTGAGCAGCGTGAGCCCGGAAAAGTCCGACAGCGCCCGCAGCGACGCGGCAACCTGCGGCGCGCACAGCGGGATCACCGATTCCTCGAACAGCGCCGGCCCGACACCGCGGGCGATGGGCGCGAAGCGCACCGCGAGGTCGAGGCGGCTCACGTCCAGGTCGAGCACGTCGAGCGTGGCCGACAGGCGCACGTCGACCTGTGGATGCGTGCCGGTGAAGCGCGCCAGTTTCGGAATGAGCCAGAGCGATGCGAAACCCGGCGTGCAGGTGATCGCCACCTGCCGCGGCGCGGCGCTCGCGCGCACGCGGGCCGTGGCATCGCGCAGCCGCTCCAGGCTGTCGGTGACCGCGCGCTGCAGCACGCCGCCGGCCTCGGTGAGCGCCAGCGCGCGATGGCGGCGCTCGAACAGCAGCACGCCCAGGCTGGCTTCGAGCTGCTGGATCTGCCGGCTCACGGCCGACTGCGTGAGGTGCAGTTCGCCGGCCGCCAGCGTGAAGCTGAGCTGGCGCGCGGCGGCATCGAAACTGCGCAGCAAATCCAGCGGCGGGAGCTCGCTGTTCGGCAATTTTGGGGGTTTCGCATTCGCTGGAGGCATGCAACGAGTTCCGAATGACCGCGTGTAAAGAGAGGGTCGGCTCACTATATTCATTCGTATCCCGAATGCAATGGAGCTTGCCATGAGCACCCAACCGACCACCTCTTCCCGCTTTCACATCACGCTGCCGACACGCACTGTCTTTGCCGTGCCCGACGGCGCGGGCGTGGGCATCGAATGCCGCAGCGGCACCGTCTGGATCACCCTCGACCGCGATCCGCGCGACATCTTTCTGGAAGCCGGCGAGCGCTTCGACGGCACCGAGCACCGGCGCATCCTGGTCTCGGCGCTGACCTCGTCGTGCATCACCGTGTCGGATGCACAGCCCGCCGCGATGCCCCTTGCACCACCGGCCCGCGCCTGGTCGCCTTGGCGACTTCGGCCCCACGGGTTGTCCCCGGCTTGACCGGCACGCCATCGGCATCGACCCTCGATGCCATGGACTCCCAAGCACCGATCCTCTACGAACTGGCCGACGGCATTGCGACGCTCACGCTGAACCTGCCGGCCAAGCTGAATCCCATCGCGCATGGATTGCAGGTCGAACTGCGCGACGCGCTGGAGCACATCCGCGACGACCGCGCGGTGCGTGCCGTGATCCTCACGGGCGCAGGCAAGGCCTTCTGCGTGGGTGCCGACCTGAGCGCGATGACGCCCGGCGAAGAAGGCAAGTCGCTCGGCACGCAGACGGCCGAGTGGATGCAGTCGCTGAGCAATCCGCTGATCGAGACGCTGCGCACGCTGCCGGTTCCTGTGGTCGCCGCGGTGAACGGTGCCGCGGCCGGTGCGGGCGTCGGCCTCGCACTTGCCGCGGACGTGACGATCGCGGCACGCAGCGCGTACTTCTATCTGCCCTTTCTCCCGAAGCTCGGCATCGTGCCGGACCTGGGCTGCACCTGGGCCATTCCGCGGCGGGCCGGCAAGGCGCGCGCGATGGGCATGGCGCTGCTCGACGAGCGCCTGAGCGCCGGACGCGCGGTGCAGTGGGGGCTGATCTGGGCCTGCGCCGACGACGAGCAACTGATGGACGATGCCCGCGCCATCGCGCAGCGCCTCACACGCCTGCCCGCGCATGCGGTGATCGAGGCACGTGAAGCCTTCGAGGCCTCCGAGCGCCACACGCTGAAGGAACAACTGCACTACGAAAGCGAACGCCAGCGCGAGCTGATCGATCGCCCGACATTCCGCGAAGGCGTTAGCGCGTTCCTGCAGAAGCGGCCGCCTGCGTTCGAAAGCCGCTGACATCCCGACACGCCGGTACTGGCGCCTGTCATGGGGCTGCGGGAGAATGCCTGCATGCCCATCCTCAACGCCTTCTACGCCCAGTCGGGCGGCGTCACCTCGGTCATCAATGCGTCGGCCTGCGGCGTGATCGAGACGGCACGGAAACACCCGGACCGCATCGGCAAGCTCTACGCCGGACGCAACGGCATCATCGGCGCGCTGACGGAAGAACTGATCGACACGGGCGCCGAATCGGCCGAGGCCATCGCGGCCTTGCGCACCACGCCATCGGGCGCGTTCGGTTCGTGCCGCTACAAGCTCAAGTCGCTCGAGAAGAACCGCCGCGAATACGAGCGGCTGATCGAAGTCTTCAAGGCGCACGGCATCGGCTACTTCTTCTACAACGGCGGCGGCGATTCGGCCGACACCTGCTTCAAGGTGAGCCAGCTCTCGCAGTCGCTCGGTTATCCGCTGCAGGCGATCCACGTGCCCAAGACCATCGACAACGATCTGCCGCTGACCGACTGCTGCCCGGGCTTCGGCTCGGTCGCGAAGTACGTGGCGGTGTCCACGATCGAAGCCTCGTTCGACGTGCGTTCGATGGCCGCCACCTCTACCAAGGTGTTCGTGCTCGAAGTGATGGGGCGGCATGCGGGATGGATCGCCGCGGCTGGCGGGCTCGCCGCGGACCAGGGCATTCCGGTGGTGGTGCTGTTCCCCGAGATCGAGTTCGACAAGCCGCGTTTTCTCGCGCGTGTCGATGAATTGGTGAAGCAGCACGGCTACTGCTCGGTCGTGGTGTCCGAGGGCTGCCACTACCCCGACGGCACCTTCCTCGCGGAGCAAGGCACGCGCGACGCGTTCGGTCACGCGCAGCTCGGCGGCGCCGCGCCGGTGGTGGCGCAGATGATCAAGGACGCGCACGGCCACAAGTTCCATTGGGCGGTGGCCGACTACCTGCAGCGCGCGGCGCGGCACATTGCCTCGGCCACCGACGTGAAGCAGGCCTACGAACTGGGGCAACGCGCGGTCGAGCTCGCGCTCGAAGGCCGCAACGCGGTGATGCCGACGATCGAACGAACGTCCGACGTGCCCTATGCGTACACGCTCGGCAGCGCGCCGCTCGAATCGGTGGCCAATGTCGAGAAGCCGATGCCGCGCGATTTCATTTCGGACGACGGCTACGGCATCACCGAAAAGTGCCGGCGCTACCTGCTGCCGTTGATCGAGGGCGAGGACTACCCCGCCTACCGCAACGGTTTGCCGGTGTATGTGACGCTGCAGAACGTCGCGGTGGCGAAGAAGCTGCCGGCCTTCGAGCTCGCATGACGACCGGCGCTGCGGTCATCGACGTCTCGCGCTGCCCGTTGTGCGGCGAGTCGAACCGCTGCGCGATGGAGGTCGAACGCGAGACGGGCCAGGCGCAGCCACCTTGCTGGTGCATGCAGGCCGACTTCAGCAATGCGCCGCTCGCCAAGTTGCCTGAGTCGACGCGCGGTCTCGCCTGCATCTGCGTGCGCTGCGCCGCGGGGACACCGCCTCAGGACTGAACGCCGCTCTGGGATTGCGTCTGTGATTGCGACTGCACCTGCTCGGGTGCAGGCTCGACGGGCTCAGGCTCAGTCGCCGCCACATCGCCGGCCACCACCATCGTCGGCGCCGACCCGGCCCGCTGCTCCGTGATCACGCGGTGAATGAACTGCAGCTTGCCCACCGCCGCCCGCGGCAGCACGAACGGGTAATAGTCGGGCTGCCCCATGCTGCGCGACAGCTCGTTGAGCACGTTCGTCAGCAGCACCCAGCCGTTGATGAAGTCGAGGAATTTCGCGGCGTCGGGATGGTCGGGCTGCCAGAGGTCGTCTGCGGTGAAGAGGTCGCTCGTCAGCTCGACGTTGGTCGCATCGACACCGAAGCTCATCGCGGTGTCCGCGGTGTCGGCCATGTGCAGGTAGTGGGCCCAGGTCTCGGCCCAGTCTTCCCACGGGTGCGTGCTTGCGTAGCTGCTCACGAAGCGGTCGGCCCAGTCGGGCGGCGGGCCCTGTTCGTAGTGGGTCTGCAATGCGGCGGCGTAGTCGGCGCGGTCGTCGCCGAAGAGCGCGCGGAAGTCGTCGATCCAGGGGGTCGGCAACACAAGCAGGTCCCAGTAGTAATGGCCGATCTCGTGGCGGAAGTGGCCGAGCAGCGTGCGGTAGGGCTCGCGCATCTCGGCGCGGATGCGTTCGCGCACGGCGTCCTCGGCCTCCTCGGCGTTGAGGGTGATCACGCCGTGCTCATGGCCGGTCATGACGTGCGGACCGCCCGGCACGTTGCTGAGGAAATCGAACGCCAGGCCATGCACCGGATCGGCATGCCGGCTCACCACCGGCAGGCCCAGCGCGAGCAGTTGCGAGATGAGCCGGCGCTTGGCCGTCTCCAGCTTGCGCCAGAGCTCGCCGTTGCTCTCCACCGAGAGATCGGGGATGGTGCGCGTCACGCTGCACGCGAGGCAGTAGCCGGGTGCGAGGCCCTGCGTGTCGGCGGGAATGGTCTCGCCTTCGCGCGGCACCGCGACCATCCAGCTGCAGGCGGCCGGCGTCATGAGGTTCGCGCAGCGGTGGTAGGTCTTGCCGTGCGGATCGCCGAACACGGTGAAGGTGTCGGGCAGCGCGCCCCCGCCTTCGGCCGGTGCCAGCGGCATGACGCCGAGGCGGTCGATCACGTAGCCGAGCGGCGTGTGGCAGGCCAGGCACTCGCTGTTGCGCAGGAACACGGGGCGGCCGCACTGGCAGCGGTAGGCGCGGCTGACAGTCGGCGCGACGAGTTCGGTGGCGAGCGTGGGGGCGGTCTGTGCCTGCTGGTTCGCGGCCTGTTCGTTGACGGGTTCGTTGATCGGGGACTCCATGTTGTTGTCTTCTTGAACTTGACGCAGAGGGGACAGCCGCCGCATTTTGCGGCCTCGCGCCGAGCCCTTCGCCGCGCAAACACCGATATGCTTGTAGGACGACGGACCCCGAGACATTCCGCCGCCCCATGACCTCCCCACCCACGCCCGAAGCCGCCGTCACGCCGGCGCCGCCCGCCATGAGCATCCTGCGCGAACGCTATGGCGAGCGCTACCGCTGGTATCTGCTGCTGTCGGTGATGGTGGGGACGATGGCATCGATCATGTCGTCGACCATCGTCAACGTCGCAATTCCCGGCATGAGCCATCACTTCTCGCTCGGTCAGGAGCGCGCGCAGTGGGTGAGTTCGGGCTTCATGGTGGCGATGACGGTCTCGATGCTCACCACGCCGTGGCTGCTGTCGCGCTACGGCTACCGGCGCACCTACGTCGGCACGATGCTGCTGCTGCTCGTGGGCGGCATCGTCGGCGGGCTGGCCAACAACTTCTCGCTGGTGCTGTTCGCGCGCGTGGCCGAAGGGCTCGCGGCGGGCGTGGTGCAGCCCATTCCGGCCATCATCATCCTGCGCGCCTTCGAGCCGCACGAGCAGGGGCGCGCGAGCGGCATCTTCGGCATGGGCGTGGTGCTCGCGCCGGCCATCGGGCCGAGCATCGGCGGGGTGCTGGTCGACCTGTTCGGCTGGCGCTCGATCTTCTTCATGGTGGTGCCGTTCTGCCTGGCGTCGATCTGGCTGGCCTACAAGTTCGTGCCCAAGACGGCGCCGGGCGGCGTGGCCGCGGTGCGCGGCGGCGGGCTCGATGCGCGAGGCCTCGCGCTGGGCACGGTCGGCACGCTGTGCCTGTTGAACGGGCTGGTCGAGCTGCGCGGCGATTCGCCGCTGCAGGCCGCGCTGCTGCTGGCCGGTGCGCTGGTCTCGTTCATCGCATTCGTGTGGTGGCAGCGCCGGCTCGCGGCTTCGGGCGGCACGCCGCTGATGAACCTCGCGCTCTTCCAGTACCGGCAGTTCGCGATGGGCAGCGTGGTCGCCTTCATCTACGGCACGGCGCTGTTCGGCTCTACCTACCTGCTGCCGGTGTACATGCAGGTGGGGCTGAGTCTGTCGGCGTCGCATGTCGGCACCATTCTTCTGCCGGCCGGCATCGTGCTGGCCGTAACCATCGCGGGCGTCGGCCGGCTGGCCGACCGGCAGCCGACCTGGGTGCTGGTGACCATCGGCCTCGCGCTGCTGGCGGCTTCGTTCGCGCTGATGATGGTGCTCAGGCTCGACAGCGCGCTGTGGCTGCTGGTGGCGTTCGCGATCATCGGGCGCATCGGGCTGGGGTTCATCCTGCCGTCGCTCAACCTGGGTTCGATGCGGCCGCTGGCCAAGCCGCTGATTCCGCAGGGCGCGAGCGCGATCAACTTCGTGCGCATGCTGGGCGGTGCGGCCGGCGTGAGCCTGTGCGCGATCGTGCTCGAGTGGCGATTGGCGGCACACGGCGATTCGCTGGCCAATCCGGTGAGCAGCCCGGCGCGGCTGGCTGCATTCGACGAGGTCTTCGCCATGCTGGCGGGGCTGTGCGCGTTGGCGATCTGCGCGGCATGGCAACTGCGCGAAGGCCCGAAGCAGCCGGACGTGACAGCGCGCAACACGGGGTAAACACCGGCGGACCCGGAAGGCGCTTTCGCTTTCAATTGTTATCAGTTGTATCTGATAACGAAACGGTTCCATGCATCGCAGAACTTTCATCGCCGCCTCGGCGGCGGCAGCGGCCGGACTCGGCCCTCTTTCCTTTCCAGCCTTTGCCGCCGAGAGCGGCGTCTCGGACAGCGAAATCGTCCTCGGCCATACCGGCATCCTGAGCGGCCCGCTCGGCGTGCCGGTCAAGGTGGTGATGGCGGGCGCCGGGCTGGCTTTCGATGCGGTCAATGCGCAGGGCGGACTGTCGGGCCGCAAGATCCGGCTGGTTTCGCTCGACGACGAACTCAAGCCCGAGAAGGCCCTCGCCAACTACGAAAAGCTGCTGGCCGAGCACCGCGTCTTCGCCTTTTTCGGCTGCGTGGGTTCGGGCACCACCGCCGCGGGCGCCAAGGTCGTGAACCAGAGCGGCGCGCCGACGGTGGGCGGCTATGCGGTGTCGGATTCGGCCCGCGAGAAGATGGGCGGTGCCGGCTACTTCGTGCGCGCCACCTTCGCGCGCGAAGCCCAGGCGCTGGTGCAGCACCTGACGACCATCGGCGTCTCGCGGATCGCCGTGGCGTACCTCGACAACCCCGGCGGGGCGGAAGTCGCCAAGCTGGTCGAAGCCGCACTGGACACGCTCAAGCTGAAGCCCGAAGCCGCGGCGGCCGTCAAGGGCGACGGCACGACCAACGAAGCATCCGGCAAGGCCCTGGCCGACAGCAAGGCGCAGGCCGTGATCATGTATCTGGGCGGCGGCATCGGCGGCGAGGTGATGAAGGCGGCCTGGGCCGCGGGCGGTCGGCAGATGTTCTACGGGATGTCGATCGTGCCGGGCGACGTCACCGCCAGGCTCGTGGGCGACAAGACCAGCGGACTGGCGATCTCGCAGATCGTGCCGTACCCCTGGAGCGAGGTCGACGCCACCGCGCGCGAATTCCGCCAACTGGCCGAGCGCGCCAAGGTGGACCTGGGCTACCTGAGCTACGAGGGTTATGTGAACGCGCTCGTGATGATCGAGGGCCTGCGCCGCACCGGCCGCGACCTCACGCGCGCGAAGCTGCACGCCGCGCTGAAGGCGATGAAGCTGCGCATCGGCGGCATGGAGATCGACTTCACCGGCGCCAGCAACACAGGCTCGCGCTTCATCGAGATGGTGCGCGTGACCAAGGAAGGCAAGTTCATCCGCTAGCTGCGCGCGGAGCCGGCGGGAATCGCGGTCTAATCGTCAGCATGTGTCAATTGCTAGGGATGAACTGCAACACGCCGACGGACGTGACCTTCAGCTTCACGGGGTTCGCGCAGCGCGGTGGCCGCACCGACCACCACGCCGACGGCTGGGGCATCGCGTTCTTCGAGGACCGGGGCCTGCGCCATTTCGTCGATCACCAGCCGGCCAGCGAATCGCCGGTGGCGGAGCTGATCCGGCGCTACCCGATCCAGAGCCGCAACGTCATCGCGCACATCCGCAAGGCAACGCAGGGCGAGGTCAACCTGCAGAACTGCCACCCGTTCGTGCGGGAGCTGTGGGGGCGCTACTGGGTATTCGCCCACAACGGCGACCTGAAGGACTTTCGGCCGCGCCTGCATGGCAATTTCCATCCCGTGGGCAACACCGACAGCGAGCACGCCTTCTGCTGGCTCATGCAGGAACTGGCGAAGTCGCACGCGGGCGTGCCGAGCATCGAGGAGCTGACGCTTACGCTGCGCGAACTGGCGCCGCAACTCGCGAGCCACGGCACCTTCAACTTCATGCTGTCGAACGGTCAGGCGCTGTGGGCGCATGCATCGACCCACCTCTGGTACGTGGAACGCCGGCATCCGTTCGTGACAGCGCAGCTGTCCGATGAAGACCTGGAGATCGACTTCGCCCAGCACACCACGCCGACCGATCGCGTGGCCGTGGTGGTGACCACGCCGCTCACCACGAACGAAACATGGACGCAGTTCGCGCCAGGCGAACTGCATGTGTTCGTGGACGGGCAACTGTCGGTCGGCTGAGGTCCAAACGAAGTCTTTTGACTGACACTTTTTTGCAACATTGCAAGAAAGTATCGATGGCGTGCATGCCCGAGGGAATAATAACGGTTCTCATTTGCACACCATCGGACCGTTCATGCCCGCAGTTTCCTCCCTTCGCCTTCGCCCGACCGTGGCGGCTTCGCTCCTCGCCCTCCACGCTCTCGGCGCCTTGGCGCAGACCCCGGCTGCCGAGCCGGCTGCATCGAGCGGCACACTGGCGACCGTCAACGTCGAGGCCAGCGCCGATGCCTCGGCCGAAGGCCTGACCAAGCCCTATGCCGGCGGCCAGGTGGCGCGCGGCGGGCGGGTCGGGATCCTGGGCAACCAGGACATGATGAGCACGCCGTTCTCGAGCACCAACTACACCAATGAACTGATCCAGGACCAGCAGGCCAAGAGCGTCGCCGACGTGCTGCTCAACGATCCGTCGGTGCGCCAGGCCCGCGGCTTCGGCAACTTCCAGGAGCTCTATGTGGTGCGCGGCTTCCCCGTGTTCTCCGACGACGTGGCGTACAACGGCCTCTACGGCATGCTGCCGCGCCAGTACATCGCCTCCGAATTCTTCGAGCGCGTGGAAGTGTTCCGCGGCGCCAACTCCTTCCTGAACGGTGCCGCGCCCGGCGGCAGCGGCATCGGCGGCGCGATCAACCTGCTGCCCAAGCGCGCGCCCAACGAGCCGCTCACCCGCGTCGGCTTCGGCGTGCAAAGCGGTGGCCAGGGCTTCGTGAACCTCGACCTGGCGCGCCGCTTCGGCCCCGACGACAGCCTGGGCGTTCGCGTGAATGCCGTGCGCCGCGAAGGCGGCACGGGCGTGTTCAAGGAAAGCCAGCAACTGAGCGCCTTCGCCGTCGGCCTCGACTGGCACAACCGCAACGTGCGCCTCTCGGCCGACTTCGGCTATCAGGACTACGACCTGAAGGACGGCCGCCCGAGCCTCACGCCCTCCTCGAGCCTGCCGATCCCGCGCGTGCCCGACGCGAAGAGCAACTTCGCCCAGCCCTGGACCTACTCGAAGGAAAAGGACAAGTTCGCCACCTTCCGCGGCGAGGTCGACATCACCGACAGCATCACGGCCTGGGCCGCCGGCGGCGTGCGCCGCAGCGACGAAGACAACGTGCTGTCGAATCCGACGCTCGTCAACTCCTTCGGCAACACCAGCAACACGCGCTTCAGCAACACCCGCAAGGACCGCATCGGCACCGCCGAAATCGGCGTGCGCGGCAACTTCACCACCGGCCCGGTGAAGCACACGGTGGTGGCCTCGGCCACCACGTACAGCAACGACCGCGACAACGCCTATGCGATCTCTTCGGGCAGCGTGCGCAACAACATCTATGCGCCCTTCTTCTCGCCCTACCCCGTCGCCAACGGCACCGGCGGCTTCGTGGGCAACCGGCTGGAAGACCCGCGCCTGACCGACAAGATCGACACCTCGAGCGTCGCCGTCGCCGACACCATGTCCTTCATGGAAGACCGCCTGCTGGTCACGCTCGGCGCACGCCGCCAGACCATCAAGCAGACCAGCTTCGCCTACAACACGATCAAGGAAACGAGCGCCTACGACAAGAGCAAGACCACGCCGGTGGCGGGTGTCGTGTTCAAGATCACGCCGACCGTGTCGGCCTATGCCAACTACATCGAAGCCCTGGTCCAGGGCAAGGTGGCGCCCGCCACGGCGAACAATCGCCCGGTCGCCAATGGCGGCGAAGTCTTTGCGCCCTACCAGGCCAAGCAAAAGGAAATCGGCGTCAAGTACGACGGCGGTTCGCTGGGCGCGAGCGCCGCGTTCTTCACGATCGACCAGCCCGTCTACCAATACGCGGACGAGGCCGCGGGCCAGGTCTACGGCCTGTACGGCAAGCAGCGCAACCAGGGCCTCGAGTTCTCGGTGTTCGGCGAACCCACGAAGGGCCTGCGCCTCCTCGGCGGCTTGACGCTGCTCGATGCCAAGCAGAAGAACACGCAAGGCGGCGCCACCGACGGCCTCACCGCCATCGGCGTGGCCAAGCAGCAGCTCAACCTCGGTGCCGAATGGGATGTGACCGGCGTGCGCAACCTGTCGCTGAATGCGCGCCTGCTCTACACCTCCAAGCAGTACGCCAACGCCACCAACACGCAGCAGATTCCTGGCTGGACGCGTGTCGACATCGGCGCACGCTACCTGGTCGACCTGGGCAACGGCCGCGCGCTCACGCTGCGGGCGCGCATCGACAACCTCTTCAACAAGTCGTACTGGGGTTCGGTGGGTGGCACGCAGGGCTCCAACTACCTGGTGATGGGCGCGCCGCGCACCTTCGCGGTGAGCGGCACCATCGACTTCTGATGCGCGCCTTCGCGACCGCCATCCACCGCTGGGCGGGCCTGGCGGTTGCGCTGTTCCTCATCGTCTCGGGCCTGACCGGCGCCGTCATCTCGTGGGACCACGAGATCGACGGCTGGCTCAACCGCAAGCTCTACGACACGCAAAGCCGCGGCCCCTTCAAGGACCCGTTCGAGCTGGCCGCCGCGGTCGAGGCGCACGATCCGCGCGCGCGGGTCGCGTACATGCCGCTCGGCTTCGAAGAGGGTCACGCCGCCGGCTACTTCGTGCAGCCCCGCGTCGATCCGGCCACCGGAAAGCCCTTCAGGCTCGGCTACAACCAGGTGTTCGTCGACCCGGTCACTGCCGAGGTGCGCGGCCGGCGCGACTCCACGGCCATCTCGCTCAAGCCCGAGACGCTGATGCCGTTCCTGCGCAAGCTCCACTACATGCTGCATGTGCCGGCGATGTGGGGCACCGACCGCATCGGCTGGTGGATCATGGGCACGGTGGCGCTGGTGTGGCTGCTCGACAGCTTCGTCGCGCTCTACCTCACGATGCCGCGGCGCCTGCGCAAGGCCGTGCAGCCGGCGCACCGGCCGGCAACCGCCTGGTGGCAGCGCTGGAAGCCGTCGTGGACCGTGCGCTGGGCGGCCGGCGGCTACAAGCTCAACTTCGACCTGCACCGCGCGGGCGGGCTGTGGATCTGGGGGCTGATCATCGTCGTGGCCTTCACCTCGTTCTCGCTGAACCTCTACAAGGAGGTGTTCCACCCGATGCTCTCGCTGGTCTCCAAGACCACGCCGGGGCCCTCGGCACTGGTGCCGCTCGCGCCGCTGGGCACGCGCATCGAGCCCACCATCGGCTTCCGCGAGATCGTGGCGCAAGCCGAGGCCGAAGCCCGGCGCCGCGGCTGGACGACGCCGCTGGGCGGCGCGTTCTACAACGCGCGCGGCGGCTTCTACAACATCTCGTTCTTCGACCACGCGACGCACGACGACAGCGACGGCATGGACCTGTCGAACCTCTACCTCGATGGACGCGACGGCCACCTCATCGGCAGCAACCAGCCGTGGCACGGCACCGCGGCCGACGTGTTCGCGCAGCTGCAATTGCCGCTGCACGGCGGGCGCATCCTCGGCATGCCGGGCCGCATCATGATGTCGGCGCTGGGGCTGGTGGTGGCGATGCTGTCGATCACCGGCATCGTCATCTGGGCGCGCAAGCTGCGCTCACGGCGCCTGCAGGCGCGGCGCGAGCGGGAACAGGCCCGCACCGCGGCGCCCGGGTTCAGGCAGGACGCAGGGTTTTCTCCAGCGCGTCGATGAACATCTTCGGCACGTCGAAGCCGGTCTGCTCCGTGATTTCCTGAAAGCAGGTCGGGCTGGTCACGTTGATCTCGGTGACCGAGTCGCCGATCACGTCGAGCCCGATCAGGAGCAGCCCGCGCGGTGCGAGCACCTTGCCGATGGCCTCGGCGATTTCGCGGTTGCGCGGCGTCAGCGGCTGCGCCACGCCCTTGCCGCCAGCCGCAAGGTTGCCGCGCACCTCGGTGCCCTGCGGAATGCGCGCCAGCACAAAGGGCGCCGGCTCGCCCGCGATGATCAGGATGCGCTTGTCGCCCTGAACCACCTCGGGCACGAAGCGCTGCACCATGATCGTTTCGGCGCCGTCCTTGTTGAGCGTCTCGACGATGGAGCCGAGGTTCAGCGCGTCCTGCTTCACGCGGAAGATGCCCATGCCGCCCATGCCGTCGAGCGGCTTCAGGATGATGTCGCCGTGCTCGGCATGGAAGTCGCGAACGGCCTGCGCGCTGCGGGTGACCAGCGTGGGGGTCACGAACTGCGGAAACTCCATGATCGCGAGCTTCTCGGGGTGGTCGCGCAACGCGCGCGGCGAATTGACCACCTGCGCGCCCTCGCGCTCGGCCTGCTGCAGGAGGTGCGTCGAATAGATGTACTCGGCGTCGAAGGGCGGGTCCTTGCGCATCAGCACCGCGTCGAAGTCCTTGAGCGCCTTCGATTCGGTGATGTCGACCGTGTACCAGTCCTTGGCGTCACCGGTCAGCGTGATCTGCTGCACCGTCGCCGTGACCAGCCCGCCCGATTTCCACTGGATGTCCTGCGGCAGGCAAGCCGCGATGCGATGGCCGCGGCGCTGGGCCTCGCGCATCATCGAGAAGGTGGTGTCCTTGTAGATCTTGAAGTGATCGAGCGGGTCGGCGACGAAGAGGATGTTTTTCATCTGGCGTTCTTTCCGGCGCCGGATGCGGCGGCCGCGTTGGTTTGTGGCGCGATGTTGCCGGAGGCTGCCATGCCCTTGCCGGCGGAGGCCTTTGCGAAGCGGCGGCGCCCGCTCTGTCGGGCCGCGGGCACCCGAAGGCGCAGGTCTCTGGAAAACGACATCGCGCGATTGTGCCGGGAGCGGAAGAGTCGCCGCCCGACGCCCGATCGGCACAGGACTTGCGGGCTTTCCGGACTCATTTCTTTCACCATGCGATGCCATGCACCGGCGTGGCCCGCTCGACGGAGACTCCTCATGAACACGCCCGCCCCAATCGACCCCGCCGCGATCGTCGACGAATTCCTCCGGCTCGTGATGATCCCCGACCCGCAGTCGGCCTCGCGCTTCACCGCACCCGACATCCGCATCCGCTTCACCGGCAACCGCGAGATGCATGCGCCCGGCGACACTTCGGCCTTCAACGCCAAGCGCTACGCCTGGGTCAAGAAGAAGATCGAGCGCACCGAAACGGTGGCCGGCGGCACGCCCGAAGCCACCGTGGTCTACAGCCTGGGCACGCTGTACGGCGCCTGGCCCGACGGCACGGCCTTCGAAGGCAACCGGTATGTCGACCGCTACGTGGTGAGCCACGGGCTCATCGTGCAGATGGACGTGTGGAACGACAGCGCCGAGTGGCTGCTGGTGCGCGCCGGCCTCGCGGTGCTGTGAGGCACAGCGCATGACGACACGCTGGCCCGACCTCCTGCCCTCGCACGATCGCTTCGGCTACCGACCGATCACGCAGCGCCCCGACTACGTTTGGCCGAACGGCGCGCGGCTGGCCGTGTACCTCGGCTTCAACATCGAGCACTTTGCCTTCGGCGATGGCCTGGGCGCCTGCATCGGCCCGGCCTCGCCGCAGCCCGATGTGCTGAACCACGGCTGGCGCGAATACGGCAACCGCGTGGGCGCGTGGCGCTGCCTCGAACTCTTCGACACGCTCGCGCTGCCGACCGGCGCGCTCATCAACACCGCGCTCTACGACCACTGCCCGGAACTGGTTGCGGCCTGCGTGGCGCGCGGCGACGAACTCATCGGCCACGGCCACAGCAACGCGGAGCGCCAGGGCGCGCTCGACGAAGAACACGAACGTGCTCTGCTGCTGCGCTGCCGCGAACGCATGCTGCGCGAAAGCGGCCAGGCGCCCGCGGGCTGGCTGTCGCCGTGGATTTCGGAAAGCGCCGTCACGCCCGACCTGCTGCGCGAAACCGGCTACGGCTACACGCTCAACTGGTGCCACGACGACCAGCCGGTGCGCATGCGCACGCGCGGCGGCGGCTCGATCTGGTCGGTGCCTTATCCGCAGGAGCTCAACGACATCCCGATGATCGTGGGACGCCTGATGGATGCGAAGGATTTCAGCGCGATGGTGGTCGACAACTTCGACGAGATGCTGGAGCAGTCGCGCGCGCAGCCGCTGGTGATGGGGCTCGCGCTGCATCCGTACATCGTCGGCCAGCCATACCGGCTGCGCCACCTGCGCACGGCCCTCTCGCATCTGGCGCGTGCGCGGGATCGTGGGGAGATCTGGTTCACGACGCCGGGGGCGATCGCGGGGCACATGACGCAGCTTGCGGCGGAGCGGCCCGAAGACGACTTCGGCTGAAGAGGCCGCGGCCTCTTCATCGGCCTCAGATCTCGATCTTCGACCCCAGCTCCACCACCGCGTTGTTCGGCAGCCCGAGGAACGCCGCCGCCCCGCTCGCGTTGTGGTGCATCTGCGCGAACAGCTTCTCGCGCCACGGCGCCATGCCGCTGCCCAGCGTCGGGATCACGACGTCGCGCGAGAGGAAGTAGCTCGTGGCCATCGGCTCCAGCTGGCAGCCGCGCAGGCGCGCATGCTCGAGCGCGCGCGGCAGGTCGATGTCGTTCTTGAAGCCGTAGTGCACGATGACTTGCCAGCAATGGTGGCCGAGCGCCTCGATCTCGATGCGCTTGTCCATCGGAATCCAGGGCACCTCGTGGTTGCGCACGGTGACGAACATGTTCTGCTCGTGCAGCACCTTGTTGTGCTTCAGGTTGTGCAAGAGCGCGTTGGGCACGACGCCCGGCTCCGCGGTGAGGAACACGGCCGTGCCGTCCACGCGCGCCGGCGGGCTCACGAACACGGAGTCGAGGAACGACTTCAAGTCGATCGCGTCGGCGTGCTGCGCCTCGCCCATGAGGCGCCGGCCTTCCTTCCAGGTGATCATCAGCGTGAACACGAAGCCGCCGATCAACAGCGGGAACCAGCCGCCCTCGAACAGCTTGAGCAGGTTCGAGGCGAAGAACAGGAAGTCGACCACGAAGAAGACCGCGGTCGATGCGATGCACAGCGCCAGCGGCAGCTTCCACGCGTAGCGGATCACGAAGAAGGTCAGGATCGTGGTGATCAGCATGTCGGTTGTCACCGCGATGCCATAGGCCGCGGCCAGGCTGCTCGAGGTGCGGAACATCACCACCGCCAGCACGATGGCCACGAACAGGCCCCAGTTGACCAGCGGAATGTAGATCTGCCCGGCCGTGCGCACGCTGGTGTGCTCGATGTTCAGGCGCGGCAGGTAGCCCAGCTGAATCACCTGGCGCGTCACGCTGAACGCGCCGGTGATGAGCGCCTGCGAGGCGATCACCGTCGACAACGTGGCCAGCAGCACCAGCGGAATCAGCGCCCACTCGGGCGCCATCATGAAGAAGGGGTTCTTCACCGCCTCGGGGTTCTCCAGCAGCAGCGCGCCCTGGCCGAGGTAGTTGAGCGTGAGCGCCGGCATGACGACCGAGAACCACGCGATGCGGATCGGCTTCTTGCCGAAATGCCCCAGGTCGGCGTACAGCGCCTCGGCGCCGGTCACGCACAGCACCATCGCGCCCAGCAGGATGAAGCTGGTGCCCGGGTTGTCCCAGATAAACTTCAGCGCATACCAGGGGTTGAGCGCCTTGACGATTTCGGGGTGATGCAGGATCTGCCACACGCCCAGCACCGCGATGGCCGCGAACCACGCCAGCGTGACCGGGCCGAAGAACTTGCCGATGCCCGCGGTGCCGCGCTTCTGCACGGCGAAGAGGCAGAACAGCACGACCAAAGTGATCGGGATCACGTAGTGCTTGAAGTGCGGCGACACCACCTCCAGGCCCTCGACCGCCGACAGCACCGAGATGGCCGGCGTGATGACGCCGTCGCCGTAGAAGAGCGAGGTGCCGAAGATACCGATCACCAGCAGCACATGGCGAAGGCGCGGCTTGTCCGCGACGGCCCGGGACGCCAGCGCGAGCATGGCGACGAGGCCACCCTCGCCTTCGTTGTCGGCGCGCAGCACCAGCACCACGTACTTGATCGAGACGATGACGGTGAGCGTCCAGAAGAACATCGACAGGATGCCGTAGACGTTCTGGACAGTGAACGGCACGTGGCCGTGGCCGAACACTTCCTTGACCGCATACAGCACGCTGGTGCCGATGTCGCCGTAGACGACGCCGATGGCGCCGACGATCAGGCCGGCAGAGATTGTTTTGGGGGCTGACACGAAGTCGATGGGAAAAAGGGCTGGCCGTTGTGGATCGACGCGTCAGACACGCGGAGGTGCCATGACGGCGGAACATTCATTCGTTGTTCCACCACGCGTCACCCCTCCCGCCCTTTTGTTTCCGTTGCTGTGGGGCCGCTATTTTGCCGTTGCCCGGTGACGCCGCAACCCGGCGGCGGAAATCATTCGTAGATTTCGGCGTCCGGGTCGGTCGCTTCCATCTCGTAGCTGGCTGCCACCATGGCCAGGCGGCCGACCACGCCATACATATAGAAACGGTTCGGCGCGCTCGCGCCGGGCTTGGCACCAGGCTGGGGCATGTGCGTGCTTTCCGAGAAAGCCAGCGGCACGTAGCTCGCGCCCGGCAGCTTGAGGTTCTCGTCGGCGGCCTGCTCGGCGTGCACCCGGTAGAAGCCACCGACCACGTAGCGGTCCATCATGTAGACGACCGGCTCGGCCACGCCGTTGTGCACGCGCTCGTTGGTCAGCACGCCTTCCTGGACGATCAGCTCGGTGGGTTCGCGCAGGTCGCGGCCGGCGGAGGTCTTTGCCGCAGAGGACGTGCTGGTGCGCGACTTGCCGATCAGCGCCTCGACTTCCTTGGCATCTCGCACTGTCACCACGCCCGGGCTGCCGCTGCCGCTGTGGCCGCCCTTGACGACCACGAACGGCTTTTCGTTGATGCCGTATTCCTTGTACTTGCGGCGCACCTTGGTGAGCACCGCATCGACATGGCTGGTCAGCACGTCGATCCCGCGCCCCTCGGCAATGTCGACGCCTTCGGCGCGTGCGTAGATCGGGTTGATGAGCCAGGGGTCGATGCCCAAGAGCTTGCCCAGGCGCTTGGACAGCTCTTCATAGCTGTGCAGGTGGTTGCTCTTGCGGCGCACAGACCAGCCCGCGTGCAGCGGCGGCAACAGGTACTGTTCGTGAAGATCCTCGAGGATGCCCGGCGTTCCTGCAGAAAGCTCGTTGTTGAGCAGAATTGTGCAGGGATCGAAGTTCTTCAGCCCCAGCCGACGCTTGCCGCGCACCACCGGCTCGAGGGTCACGGTCTCGCCGTTGGGCAATTCGATCTTCTTGGACGACTTGATGGCCGGATCGACGGAGCCGATCCGCACGTTGAGTCCCGCCATGTGGAAGATGCGCACAAGTTGCGCGATGTTGGCGAGATAAAAGGTGTTCTTGGAGTGATTTTCCGGAATGACGAGCAGATTGCGCGCCTCCGGACAGATCTTCTCGATGGCCGCCTGGGCCGCCTGCACCGCCAGCGGCAGCATCTCTTTGGTGAGGTTGTTCCAGCCGCCCGGGAAAAGGTTGGTATCGACCGGCGCAAGCTTGAAGCCGGCATTGCGGATGTCGACCGAGCTGTAGAACGGCGGCGTGTGCTCCATCCATTCGAGGCGGAACCAGCGCTCGATGGCGGGCATCGAGTCGAGCACCCGCTGTTCCAGTTCGTTGATCGGGCCGGTCAGGGCGGTGACGAGATGCGGAACCATGCGGCGGCCTTCTTCGATTTCTTAGAGGTGGAGCGGAATTGTAGGAATTGGGGGTACATGCCCCGATGACAAGACCGCGGGAGCAGCACGCATCACGTCCGCACTTCGCCTTGGCCGAGCACCACGTACTTGAGCGAGGTCAGTCCTTCGATGCCGACTGGCCCGCGGGCGTGGAACTTGTCGGTGCTGATGCCGATTTCAGCGCCAAGGCCGAACTCGAAACCGTCCGCGAAGCGGGTGCTCGCATTGACCATGACGCTGGCCGAATCGACCTCGCGCAAAAAGCGCTGAGCATGCACGTGGTCGCGCGTGACGATGGCGTCGGTGTGGTGGCTCGAATAGCGGTTGATGTGCGCAATGGCCTCATCGACGCCGGCCACGACCTTGATGCTGATCACGGCGGCGAGGTATTCCTCGGACCAGTCGGTCTCGACCGCATCGATGACCTTGGCAGCCGGGTCGAGCGCCGCCTCGTCCGAACGCAGGATGCGGGCGGCGGCCGGGTCGCAGCGCATTTCCACGCCCTTGGCGGCAAAGATCGCGGCGATCTGGGGCAAAAAGTCTTCCGCCACCACCTCCGAGACCAGCAGGCCTTCGGCGGCATTGCAGGGGCTGTACTTCTGGGTCTTGGCGTTGTCCACGATGCGCAGCGCCATGCCGAATTCGGCCGTGTCGTCTACATAAACGTGGCAGTTGCCGTCCAGATGCTTGATGACCGGCACCTTGGCGTCGCGGCTGATGCGCTCGATGAGCCCCTTGCCGCCGCGCGGAATGATCACGTCCACGAATTCGGGCATGGCGATGAGCTGGCCCACGGCCTCGCGGTCGGTGGTCTGCACCAGCTGCACCGCCTCGACCGGGAGGCCGGCTTCGGCCAGCGCCTCGGACACCAGCAGCGCCAGCGCCTTGTTCGATTCGATGGCTTCCGAGCCGCCGCGCAGGATGGCGGCGTTGCCCGACTTGATCGCGAGGCTCGCGGCCTCGATGGTCACGTTGGGGCGGCTCTCGTAGATCATGCCGAACACGCCGATCGGCACCCGCATCTGGCCCACGCGGATGCCGCTGGGCTGCTGCTTCATGCCGATGATTTCGCCGATCACGTCGGCCATGCCGGCGAGCTGCTCGCAACCGAGGGCCACGGTCTCGATGACCTTCGGCGTGAGCTTGAGGCGATCGACCATCGGGGCCGAGAGGCCGGCGGCGGTGGCGCGTTCCAGGTCTTTCTGATTGGCGACCGCCAGCACCGGGCCGGCTTCGCGCAGGCGCCGGGCGAGCGCCTTCAATGCTATGTTTTTGGTAGCTGCATCCGCACGGGCCATGAGGAAAGCAGCGGTCTTTGCCTGCAGGCCGAGGGCCTGCATGTGCTCGCTGACGTTGAACGCATTCATGCGAACATTTTCCCACGCCGACCTGTGGCCCGGCTTACACAGGCCTTTTGGTGCCTGGAGCCGCCAAAGAAAGAAAAGAGATCAGGCGCGGCGCGCTGCCGCCGGCGCGCTGCTGCACGCACGGCACAGCATCAGCGCCAGCCGCTGCAGCGCCTGCCAGCCGCTGGCGGGCCAGTCGGGCTGCTTCAGGCCCTTGCAGATGCCGTCCACCAGGTGGGCCGCGCGCAGCAGGCGCGCCAGCATGCGGTCGTCCAGCCGGGGCAGCACGCGCTCGAAGGCACGCTCGCGCGGGCCCCAGATGCGGTTCTCGCGCAGCGCCATCGGCAGCGGCCGACCGGCAGCCATGGCGTCCTTCACGCGCTTCAAGGCGCGGATGTCCTCGGCGATCGTGTAGTGCACCAGCACCTCGGCCTCGCCTTCGGCCTGCAGGCCATCGAGCATGCGCGCCACGCGCTGCGGGTTGCCGGCCAGCACCGCTTCGGAAAGCTTGAACACGTCGTAGCGCGCCACGTTGTTGACCGCGCCTTCGACCTGTTCCCAGCTCAGTTCGCCGGCCGGGTGCAGCAGCGCGAGCTTCTGGATTTCCTGGTGCGCCGCGAGCAGGTTGCCTTCGACGCGGTCGGCAAAGAACTGCAGCGTGCGCTGGCCTTCGTCGCCCGGCATCACGCGCTGGCCCTGTTGCCCGAGGCGCTGCGCGATCCATTGCGGCAACACATTGCGCTCGACCGGATCGACCTGGATGCTCACGCCGTTGTTCTCCAGCGCCGAGAACCAGGCGCCGGTGCGCGTGGCCTTGTCCAGGCGCGGCAGCATCACCAGCGTGAGCGTACTGTCGTTGCCGGGCGCGGCTTCGGCCAGTTGCTGCAACGCCGTGCTGCCGTCCTTGCCGGGCTTGCCCGAAGGGATGCGGATCTCCACGATCTGCTTGTCGGCGAAGAGCGAGAGCGAGCCTCCCGCCGCCAGCACCGCGCTCCAGTCGAAATGCGCGCCGGCCACGGTGTACGAACTGCGCTCGGTGTAGCCCTGCGCGCGCGCGGCGGCTCGGATGGCGTCGGCCGCCTCCTGCGCGAGCAGCGGCTCGTCGCCGTGGATCGTGTAGAGCGGCTTGAGCCCCTTCTGCAGGTGGCCCCCGAGTTGGGCGCTGGCAAGTTGCATGGAATCGCTGCGGCGCGGAGCGCCTAGAGTTCCTTGACGGCCGCGAGGCGCCGCATCAACTGCTGCGCAATGTCGCTCTGCATGTCGCGGAACAGCAGTTCGGCCTCGCCTTCCTTGGCGAGCGCGTTGGTTTCGTTGAAGCTCAGGTCGCGCGTCTGCGACACCTCGGAGGCCGCGAGCAGTTCCTTGCCGCCCGGCGTCTTCAGGCTGAAGCGCACGCGCAGGCGCAGCTGCAGTTCGCGCAGCGCGCCGGCCGAATTGGTCGAGATCACGAAGCGGTCGCGGTCTTCGCCCAGCACCACCAGCACCGCGTCGGCGGTCTTGGCGTCTTCCTTGGGCACCAGCGTCACCGTGCCGGCCGCGCGCAGGTCGCGCCGGATCTGGTTGATCAGCGCGGAATTGCCCTCGACCGACAACGTCTTGAACGCGAAGACCGGCGCCTTGCGCAGCTCGAAGCCGCAGCCGGCCAGGCCCACGCTGGCGCCCACGGCCGTCAAACCGAGGAGAAAGCCGCGGCGCGGCAACGAGGCATTGCGTTTGTTCATGCTTCTATCGTTCAGAGGACCACGTTGACCAGACGGCCGGGAACCACGATCACGCGCTTGGGCGGCGCGCCCTCGGCGAAGGCGACGAAGTCGTCGCAGGCGAGCGCGAGCTTCTCGATCTCATCCTTGGAAGCGCCGGCCGGCACCAGCAGCTTGCCGCGCAGCTTGCCGTTGACCTGCAGCATGAGTTCGATCTCGTCCTGCACCAGCGCTTCGACATCGACCGTCGGCCAGGCCGCGTCGAGCAGGCCGCCGAGGTCCTTGTCGTAGCCGAGCTCCGTCCACAGTTGCTGGGCGATGTGCGGGGTGGCGGGGTACAGGCAGCGCAGCAGGATGCCGAAGCCCTCGCGCACCGCGGCCGCGTCACCCGCGCTGCCGTCGGGCTTGAAGCCTTCGAGCGCGTTCAGGAGCTTCATCGCGCCCGACACCACCGTGTTGTATTGCATGCGCTGATAGTCGTAGTCGACCTGGCGCAGCACCGTGTGCACCTCGCGGCGCAGCGCCTGGGCGGCCTTGCCGAACGTCTGCGTGCCGGCCTTGGCCGGCGCCACGTCCGCCTGCGTCACGCCGAAATTCCACACCCGGCGCAAAAACCGGTAGCTGCCTTCGACGGCCGCGTCGTTCCACTCGAGCGTGGCTTCGGGCGGCGCGGTGAACATGGTGTACAGGCGCGCGGTGTCGGCGCCGTACTTCTCGATGAGGTCCTGCGGATCGACACCGTTGCGCTCGCTCTTGCCCATCTTGCCGACGCCGCCGTACTCGACCTTCGTGCCGTCGGCCGTGGTGCCGCCGGTGATGCGGCCCTGCGCATCGAGCACGGGCGTCACTTCCAAAGGCGGGAAGTAGTCCTTGCCGCCCTTCTCGTTGCGCTTGTAGAAGATGTGGTTGAGCACCATCCCCTGCGTCAGCAGCTTGGCGAAGGGCTCGTCGGCCTTCACAAGGCCCAGGTCGCGCATCACCTTGGTCCAGAAGCGCGCGTAGAGCAAGTGAAGAATCGCGTGCTCGATGCCGCCGATGTACTGGTCCATCGGCATCCAGTAGTCGGCGCCCTCGGCGACCATGGCCTGGTCGTTCTTCGGGTCGCAGTAGCGCATGAAGTACCACGACGAATCCACGAAGGTGTCCATGGTGTCGGTCTCGCGCCGCGCGGCCTTGCCGCACACCGGGCACACCACGCCGGCGTGGAAGCCTTCGTGCTTGTTCAGCGGGTTGCCCGAGCCGTCCGGCACGCAGTCGGTCGGCAGCACCACGGGCAGGTCCTTCTCGGGGACCGGCACCGCGCCGTGTTCTTCGCAATGAATGATCGGGATCGGCGTGCCCCAGTAGCGCTGGCGGCTCACGCCCCAGTCGCGCAGGCGCCAGGTGGTCTGCAACTCGCCCAGGCCCTTCTGGCCGAGCGCATGCGCCACGGCGGCCACGGCCTCCTTGTACGACATGCCGCTGAAGTTGTCGGAGTTGATGGTCACGCCGCGCTGCTTGTCGCCGTACCAGTCCTGCCACTTGTGATAGTCGAAGTGCGGCTCGTCATCGACCAGCACGACCTGGATGATCTCGATGCCGTACTTGTTGGCAAAGGCGAAGTCGCGCTCGTCGTGCGCAGGCACGCCCATCACGGCACCGTCGCCGTAGCCGATGATCACGTAGTTGCCGACCCACACCGGCACCTGCTCCTCGGTGATGGGGTGCTTGACGGTCAGGCCCGTGGGCACGCCCTTCTTCTCCTGGGTGGCGAGCTCGGCCTCGGTGGTGCCGCCGTTCTTGCATTCCTCGATGAAGGCCGCGACCTTCGGATCGAGCGTGGCGGCGTGCGCAGCCAGCGGATGCTCGGGCGCCACGGCGCAGAAGGTCACGCCCATGATCGTGTCGGCGCGCGTGGTGAACACGTACATGCGGCCGTCCTGGATGAGCTGGCCGCTCGCGTCCTGGATGTCGTGCGTGAAGGCGAAGCGCACGCCCTCGCTCTTGCCGATCCAGTTCTCCTGCATCAGCTTCACGCGCTCAGGCCAGCCCGGCAGCTTGTGCTGGGTGTGCTCGAGCAGTTCCTCGGCGTAGTCGCTGATCTTCAGGTAGTAGCCAGGGATCTCGCGGCGCTCGACCGTGGCGCCGGTGCGCCAGCCCTTGCCGTCGATCACCTGCTCATTGGCCAGCACGGTCTGGTCGACCGGGTCCCAGTTCACGACCTGGGTCTTGCGGTAGGCGATGCCCTTCTCCAGCATCTTCAGGAACAGCCACTGGTTCCACTTGTAGTAGCTCGGATCGCAGGTGGCGATCTCGCGGCTCCAGTCGATCGCCAGGCCCATGGCCTGGAGCTGGCCGCGCATGTAGTCGATGTTCTCGTAGGTCCACTTGGCCGGCGGAACGCCGTTTTTCAGCGCCGCGTTCTCGGCCGGCAGGCCGAAGGCGTCCCAGCCCATGGGCATCAGCACGTTGTAGCCGCTCATGCGCAGATACCGCGTGAGCATGTCGTTGATCGTGTAGTTGCGCACGTGGCCCATGTGCAGCTTGCCGCTGGGGTACGGCAGCATCGAGCAGGCGTAGTACTTCTTGCGGCTCGCGTCTTCGGTGACGCGGTAGGCATCGGCGGCGCTCCATTGCGCCTGGGCAGCGGACTCGACGTCGCTGGGTTTGTAGCTGGGGTTCATGGCGGTTCGGCAAGAGCCCGGCGCGGGCTGGCCGGGGAAGGCGGATTATCGCGCCCGGGCGATGCCCTCCGCGCGGCAGACCCTAGACTTGGGGCACGCAACCTGCATGTTGCCTGGGTAACGTCTGCTTTCGTACTGCCTGAACGCCATGAAACTGCTCTGGAAACCCCTGGCCCTGGGCCTTGCCGCCTGCCTCGCCACCCTGCCTTCGTGGGCGCAGCCGGCCCACGACAAGCCCTTGCGCATCGTCGTCCCCTTCGCCCCTGGCGGCGCGCAGGACGTCATCGCCCGCTACCTGGGCGCCAAGCTCACCGACAGGCTCGGCACGCCGGTGATCATCGACAACAAGGCCGGCGCCGGCGGCATCGTCGCCGCCGATGCGGTGGCCAAGGCGACCGACGGAGCCACCGTGCTGCTGGCCACCGGCGGCGCAGTCACCATCGCGCCCCACCTGCAATCCAAGCTGCCCTATGACCCGGTGCACGAACTGGTGCCCGTGGCGCTGGTCGCCGACACGCCGATGACGCTGTCCGTGCGCGCCGAGAGCCCCTACAAGACCATCGCCGACGTGCTGCGCGACGCCAAGACGCGGCCGGGCCAGGTCACCTACGCCTCGACCGGCAACGGCACCGTGTCGCACCTCACCGGCGCGCTGCTGGCGCAGGCGGGCGGCGTGAACCTGCTGCACGTGCCTTATCGCGGCGCGGCGCCGGCATTGACCGACCTCCTGGGCGGGCAGGTCGCGACGATCGTCACCAGCGTCGCCTCGATCGAGCCCATGGTCGCGACCGGCAAGGCGCGCGTGCTCGGCACCTTCTCGCGTGCGGCGCTGCCCAGCATGGGCACGGCGCCGACCGTGGGCGAGGCCACGGGCCTCGCGGGCATGGAAGTGCCGGTCTGGGTCGGCGTGATGGCGCCCGCGCGCATGCCGGCCGCGGCCCTCGACAAGCTCTCCGCCGCGCTGGTCGAGGTGTGCAACCTGCCCGAGACGAAGCAGCGCTTTGCCCAACTGGGCGCGGTCAACACCTGCGGCAATGCGGCGGCGCTCGGCAAGGTTGTGACGGAAGACAGCCAGCGCTGGGCCAAGGTGATCAAGCAGGGCGGGATCAAGGTTGACTGAGGTTTCCGCAGGAAAGTACCGCGTCGGCATCGCAGGCACCGGCGCCATCGCGCTGGCCAGCGCCGCATGGCTGCGCCAGGCGGGCCACGGCGTCACGCTCTGGTCGCCGGGCGGCCGGGGCGCCGAGACGCTGCGCACCCAGCCGCTGGAAGCCGGCGGCGTGCAGCCCTGCACCGTGACGGTCGAAGTCGCCGACGATGCGGCCCAGCTCTGCCACGCCTCCGATGTGCTGCTGCTCGCCCTGCCGGTCAACGGACACAAGCAGGTGATGGACGCGCTCCTGCCCTCCCTGCGCGATGGCCAGACCGTGATCGTCAGCTCGATGGCCTCGCTCTCGTCTCTTTATCTTCACGAAGCCGCGCGGCGCGCCGGCAAGCAGGTGACGGTCGCGAGCTTCGGCACGACCGTGCTGACCGCGCGCCGCGAATCGGGCACGCAGGTCAGGGTGATGACGCGGCGCAAGGCCGTCGGCGTGTCGGCGCTTCCGGGCGCGAACGTCGCCGAGGCCGTCGCCCTCTGCACCGCGCTGTTCGGCGACGGCTTCTTCCCGCAGGACAGCGTGCTCGCGAGCGCGCTCGCCAACGTCAACCCGCAGTCCCACGGCCCGCTCGCGATCTTCAACTGGACCCGCATCGAGCGCGCCGAGAACTGGCCGCAGTACCACTGCATGACACCCGGCGTGTCGCGCGCCATCGAGGCGCTCGATCTGGAGCGCCGCGCCGTGGCGCAGGCCTTCGGCATCGCGCTCGGCCCCATCGAGGAGCACTTCGCGCGCTCCTTCGGCACCGCGTCGGCGCGGCTCGAGGACATCGCGGCCGAGCTGCACGCCAAGCGCGGCGGCCCGCCCGGGCCGGTGCGCACCGACACCCGCTACGTGACCGAGGACATGCCCTACGGGCTGGCCTTCGTGGAGGCGCTGGGGCGGATCGCCGGGGTGCCAACCCCCGCGACGCGCACCATCGTGGATGCCGCCTCGCTGGTCAACGGCATCGACTTCCGCGCGCAGAACGACCTGCTGGGGCCGCTCGGCCTGGAGCGCGAAACCGTCGCCGGCCTGCTCGCGCGCCTATGACCCGTCCGCGGGAAAGACCGGCTCGCCCAGGTTAAGCATCAGCCGGTTGGCCCAGGCGAACAGGGCCACCGAATGGACCAAGTCGAGGATTTCCAGTTCCTCCAGCCCGACCTCCTTCAGCGCCCGGATGTCCTCGGCCGAGACCTTGTCCGGCTCGGCGCCCAGCTTGATCGAGAACGCGACGATGGCCTTCTCGCGCGGCGTGGTTCCCGCCGACGCCGGCTCCTCGAACACCTGCGCGATCACGTCGCTGCGCTTGGCCAGTTGCTCGAAGCGCTGCGCATGCACCGACGCGCAGTACACGCAGCCGTTGACGCGCGACTCCACCGTGGCGCCCAGCTCGCGCTCGGCACGCGGCATGCCGCCGGGCGCAAACATGATCGCGTTGAAGGCGATGGAGCGCTGCAGCAAGATCTCGGGCTGATGCGCGAGCACCAGGAAATACGGCGAGCTGCGCGCCTGCGGGCTCATCTCGTCCAGCGCGGCCAGTTGGGCCGGCGCGGCGGTGTCGACGTTCACCATGTCGAGCCACGGCTTCCACTTGAGCACCTCGTTGGTGAAGCCCTTGATGCGGATCGGGAGCGTCATGCCGAAGCCTCCGCGGCGGCCAGCGCCTTGAGGCCGGCGACGAGGCGGACCTGGTAGGAAAGAAAGGCAATCAGCTGGCTCAATGCCACGAGCGCGGGCGTCGACAGCCCGTGGGCCGCCAGCGCCTCGATGGCCGCGCGGTCGCCTTCGATCGGGCGCGCGATGAGCTTGCCCGCGAAGTCCAGCATTGCGCGGAGGCGCGCATCGGCAAGCGAGGCAATGTCGCCGCGCTCCACCGCATCGGCCACCGCGGCATCGGCTTTCTCGGCCGCCAGTTCCTCGCGGTAGCGCGCGGCGAGGTTCGGCGCGTGCGAGACGCGGCAGGCATGCAGCGCCACCAGCAAACGCTCGGTGCGGGTCAGGCCCTCGACCGCGTGCGAGAACATCGCGTCGTAGCTGCTCTGGGTGGCCGCCACGACCTTGTCGCGCCGCCGCCGCAGCGCCCAGATCGACTGGTTCGGGGCGAGGGGCACGGCGTCATCGACCACGTCGATGGCCGGCAGCGCCACGGAAAGATTCGTCATGCAGGGAGTCCTTGAAACAGAAGGTTCAGCTGCGCTCGCCGGGCGGCGGCGCGGGCGTCCATTCGTCGCCGAACAGCTCGGGCTCGCTGTAGGCCTCGAGGTTGGCGAAGTGGTGATCGAAATCCTCGCGATAGAACAGGCTCGCGATGCCGCTCGCCAGCCGCTTGGCGCCATCGCTGATCGCGGGAATGTCGCCCGACACCGTGCCATGCGAGAGCGCCGCGGGGTAGCAAAAGCAATGGATGCGTTCGAGCCCCTGGCACTCGCCCGGCACGCGCTCCTTGAACTCGAAGACCGGGCCGAGGTCGGGTGAGTCGGCCAGCTCCTGGTCTTCGTCGCCGGGCGCGGGCACGAAGCGGTCCTTCCACGTCCGGATGTGCGAAGCGATGGCATCGAACTCGGGGCGGTTCGGCCAATCGACCTTGAACCCGGTCGAGACGATCAGGAAATCGAATTCGAAATCGCCCTTGGGCGTCGAGACGCGCATCGAGTCGCCTTGCGGCGCCACCGAAAGAATCGGGCAGCCGAAGTTGAAGAACGCATTCGGAAATGCCGATACCCGCAGCGTGCTTCCGTGCGGCGGCGGCACGTTCGCCACGTTGATGTAGTGGCGGATGCGCCACTTGCGCTCGTCCGACAGGTCGAAGTGCCCCTGCGTGAGCCCCGGCACGCCAGCGCCCTTGCCCTTGTTGACGCGCGGCAGGTCGGGGCGGCGGATCAGGAACTCGACGCTGCGCGCGCCCGCCTCCAGGGCGGTGGCGGCGCTGTCCATCGCCGAAGAGCCCGCGCCGACCACGCCGACGCGCAGGCCGGCGAGCTGGCCGTAGTCCATGTCGTCGGACGAGTGCGCCCATTGCGAACGCGGCAGCGCGTTGACGAACGCCGGAACCGCCGGGCCGCCGAGGCCGTCGCGGCCGGTGGCCAGCACGACGCGGCGCGCGAACACGCGACCGACGCCGGCCGGCGTGCGCAGATCGAGCCGCACCGCCGTGCCATCGGGCAGCGGGTGGATGCCGGTGACCGCAGTGTCGTTGCGCACGTCCACGTTCATCACGCGGCGGTACCAGGCGAGATAGTCCATCCACTGCAGGCGCGGGATCTTGTCCATCGCCGCCCACGCTTCGCGCCCGAACTGCGCTTCGAACCACGCGCGGAAGGTGAGCGACGGCAGGCCGAGAGCGGGGCCGGTGAGTTCCTTGGGCGAGCGCAGCGTTTCCATGCGCGCGGTGGTGGCCCACGGGCCTTCCTTGCCGACGGGCGACCTGTCGAAGATTACGGCGCGGATGCCCTGCTGCGCCAGCGCCACCGAGGCCGCGAGGCCGGCCTGCCCGCCGCCGATGACGGCCACGTCGAGCATCGCCTCGCCGTCCTTCTGCCGCACGGGCATCCATTGGCGGCCGGGAAAGCCGAGGTAGTCGAGGTCCTGGGCGAGCCGCGCCTCGAGCGCGGCGAGGGATGAAACGGGATCTGAGGTCGTCATTTGGGAGAGCCGGAAACAGCGCCCAGTGTAGAAAGCTTCGCGGCCCGGCGAATCGCGACCGGCGGCCCGCAAGTGCGTATGACTGGCCCGGATTTCGCATGCCACAATGAATTCCGACCACAGGGGCAGGCATGGGCAGCAGCATCAATAGCAGCAACAGCGAATGGTGGCGCGGCGCGGTGATCTACCAGATCTACCCGCGCAGCTTCATGGACAGCAATGGCGACGGCATCGGCGACCTGCCCGGCATCACGGCCCGGCTCGACCATGTGGCCGGCCTGGGCGTCGATGCGATCTGGGTCTCGCCTTTCTTCCGCTCGCCGATGAAGGATTTCGGCTACGACGTGTCCGACTACCGCGCGGTCGATCCGCTCTTCGGCACGCTCGCCGACTTCGACGCCATGCTCGCGCGCATGCATGCGCTGGGGTTGAAGCTCATCATCGACCAGGTGCTCTCGCACACCTCCGACCAGCACGCCTGGTTCGCCGAGAGCCGCTCGAGCCGCGACAACCCGAAGGCCGACTGGTACGTCTGGGCCGACCCCAAGCCCGACGGCACGCCGCCCACCAACTGGCTCTCGGTCTTCGGCGGCTCCGCATGGCAGTGGGATTCGCGCCGCAGGCAGTATTACCTGCACAGCTTTCTCACCGAACAGCCCGACCTCAACTTCCATTGCACCGAGGTGCAAGACGCGCTGCTCGGCGAGGTGCGCTTCTGGTGCGAGCGCGGCGTGGACGGCTTCCGCTTCGACGCCTGCAACCACCAGTTCCACGACGCATTGCTGCGCGACAACCCGCCGGCCTCGCTCGCGTCGATCGACGAAGTCAGCACGGTGCGCGCCGACAACCCGTATGCGATGCAGCAGCACCTGTACGACAAGAGCCAGCAGGAGAACCTGGTGTTCCTCGAGCGCCTGCGCCAGCTGCTCGACGGCTACGGTGCGGTGGCTCTGGGCGAGGTCGGCGACGAGAACGCGCCGCCCGTCATGGCGCAGTACACCGAACTGGGCAAGCGCCTGCACCTGGCCTACAGCTTCAGCCTGCTGACGGCGGAGCACAGCGCCAAACATCTGCGCCATCAGGTCGAAGCGCTCGACCAGGCGCTGGCGCCCACAAGCGGCTGGGGCTGCTGGGCGGTGTCGAACCACGACGTGCCGCGCGTGGCCACGCGCTGGAGCGATGGCGCGCCGCCCGACACGCGCCGCGACCGCCTCTGGCTCGCCTTGCTGCTCGCGCTGCGCGGCAGCGCCAGCATCTACCAGGGCGAGGAGCTCGGCTTGCCCGAAGCCGAGGTGCCCTTCGAACTGCTGCAAGACCCCTACGGCCGCACCTTCTGGCCCGAGTTCAAGGGCCGCGATGGCTGCCGCACCCCGATCCCGTGGCAGGCCGATGCGCCGCACGGCGGCTTCACCACCGGCACGCCGTGGCTGCCCGTGTACGGCCCGCACCTACCGCTGGCCATCGACAACCAGGCCGACGACCCGGGCTCGATGCTGGCCTTCAGCCGTGCGCTGTTGCACTGGCGTCGCACGCAGCCGCTTCTGCGCACCGGCGGCATCGTGTTCTTCGATGCGCCCGAGCCCGTGCTGTGGTTCGAGCGGCGCGACGGGAACCAATCGCTGCAGGCGATCTTCAACATGGGGAGCGAGCCCGTGTCGATCTCGCTGCCTGAGGCGTTGGCGCCGCTGCAGGGCCATCCGCTCGCCGCGACCGCCAGCGTGCGGGGCAATAACGAAAAGCGCATGCTGGCACTGGCGCCCTACGGCGTCTTTTTCGGAACACCCGCCAACGAAGAAGAAGGACACAGCTGAACGCCATGCCACCGAAGTCCCTGCCCGCCTCCGAAATCCGCGCACTGATGCGCGCCGAACACGGCGATCCCTTTGCCGTGCTCGGGCCGCACGAAACGCGCGAGGGGCTGGAAGTGCGCGCGCTGATGCCCGGCGCTCACAGCGTGGCGGTGATGCACTCGCGCACCGGCTGGCCGCTGGCGATGCTCACGCGGCACGAGGGCTCCGACCTGTTCAGTGGGCTGGTGCCGGCTGCGGAAGCGCGCCTGGGCTATTCGTTCCAGGTCGATTGGGAGTCGCACACCTCGCGGCTCGAGGACCCGTACCGTTTTCCGTTCGTGCTCGGCGAAACCGATGTGTGGCTGCTGGCCGAGGGCACGCACCTGCGGCCCTGGGAGCGGCTGGGCGCGCACCTGCGCGAGATCGATGGCGTGAAGGGCGTGGCCTTCGCGGTCTGGGCGCCGAACGCGCGCCGGGTCTCGGTGGTCGGTGACTTCAACAACTGGGACGGCCGGCGCCACATGATGCGGCTGCGCCGCGAATGCGGCGTGTGGGAAATCTTCGCACCGCACGTGGCGACCGGCGACAGCTACGAGTTCGAGATTCTTTCGGCCAAGGGCGAGGTGCTGCGCAAGGCCGACCCGTTCGCGTTCTCCTCGCGCCTGCGGCCCGAGACCGCCTGCGTGGTGGCGCCGCTGCCGGCCGCGGTGAAGATGCCCGAAGGTCGTGCCGAGGCTAACGAGCGCCATGCGCCGGTCAGCATCTACGAAGTGCACCTGGGCTCGTGGCGGCGCAAGAACAACGGCCAAGAATGGCTCGACTACCGCGAACTGGCCGACACGCTGGTGCCCTACGTGCGCGACATGGGCTTCACGCACATCGAATTGCTGCCGATCAGCGAGCACCCGTTCGACGGCTCGTGGGGCTACCAGCCGATCGGGCTCTACGCGCCGACCTCGCGCTTCGGCACGCCGGGCGACTTTCGGCATTTCGTGGAGGCCGCGCACGCGGCGGGGCTGGGCGTGATCCTCGACTGGGTGCCAGCGCACTTTCCGACCGATGCGCACGGCCTTGGCAACTTCGACGGCACGGCGCTGTACGAGTACGCCGATCCGCGCGAGGGCTTTCACAATGACTGGCAGACGCTGATCTTCAACTTCGCGCGCACGGAGGTGCGCAACTACCTGGTCGGCAATGCGCTGTACTGGCTGGAGCGCTATGGCGTGGACGGCCTGCGGGTCGATGCGGTGGCGTCGATGCTGTATCGCGACTACAGCCGCAAGGCCGGCGAGTGGGTGCCGAATGCGCAAGGTGGCCGCGAGAACCTGGAGGCCATCGATTTCCTTCGCCGCATGAACCGCGTGGTGGGCATCGAGCGGCCCGGCGCGGTGACGCTGGCCGAGGAATCGACGAGCTTTCCAGGCGTGACGCGGCCGCCGGAAAACGGCGGGCTGGGCTTTCACTACAAATGGAACATGGGCTGGATGAACGACACGCTCGCGTATGCCGGCACCGACCCGGTCTACCGCAAGCACCATCACCAGCAGATCACCTTCGGTCTGATGTACGCGCACACCGAGAACTTCGTGCTGCCGCTCTCGCACGATGAAGTGGTGCACGGCAAGGGGTCGATGATCGGGCGGATGCCGGGCGACGAGTGGCAGAAGTTCGCTGGATTGCGCAACCTGTATGGATACCTCTGGGGATATCCGGGGAAGAAGTTGTTGTTCATGGGAGGCGAGTTCGCGCAGGTCGCCGAGTGGAATGCGGATCGCAGCCTGGACTGGCATCTGCTGGAGCATGCGTCGCATCAAGGGGTGCGGCGGTTGGTACGCGATCTGAACAACGTGTATCGGCACTTTCCGGCGTTGCATGAGCTGGACAACGACTCGGCGGGGTTCGAGTGGATCGTGCATGACGATGCGGATCAGTCGGTGTTTGCGTTTGTTCGTCGTGCGCGGGACGGGGCGTTTGTTGTTGTCGTTTGCAACTTCACGCCATTGCCTCGGCATGCGTATCGGCTGGGGGTTCCTGTTGCGGGGGCTTACCGGGAGATCATCAATACGGATGGTGCGGTGTATGGCGGGAGTGGTGTGGGGAACGGGATTGTCGAAAGTGCTCCTACCGCCTGGCATGGGAAGGCGGATTCGATTGTTGTCAGCGTGCCGCCGCTGGCTACTGTGATGTGGGTGTTGGTTTGATGGGTCTGGAATCGTTTTTTTTCCCGAGGCCGGGTCTCGCCCCGGCGGGCGACTTACTTTCTTTTGCTTCGCCAAAAGAACGTAAGCAAAGAAAAGGCGACCCTGCTGTCTGCGACCCTCCGCTTCGCTGCGGGCAACCTGCGGTGCTCGCGTTTCGCGGGGTCTCGCCCAAACTCGCTTCGCTCAAACAAGGGCGAGCCCTGATCCGCGAAACGCTGCGCTCCTCGGCGCATACAGAAGGGCTTGGGGGACCGACAGGCCATCGCTGCGCTCGGCGGCGCCCTCGGGCCTTCGCTTCGCTCGGCTTGGATTGGCTCCCTCCCCTTACGGGGGAGGGTTGGGGTGGGGGCACGCGGCGCTCGTTGAAGCACTGCCGTGTAGTGAGGGCCGTCGTGCCCCCATCCCAACCTTCCCCCGGGAGGGGAAGGAGCAATGCAGGCCCGGTGCGCATGTCTTGCCTTTCTCCCTCCCCTCCCGGGGGAGGGCCGGGGTGGGGGCACGGTGGCCGAGCGAAGCAAAGGCCCAATTGCAAGCCGAGCAAAGCGATGGCCCGTTCGGTGCCCACCCCCTCTGGCTGCGCCGAGGAGCGCAGCGGTTCGCGGATCAGGGCTCGCAGCTGTTTGAGCGAAGCGAGTTCTGCGAGACCCCGCGAAACGCGAGCACCGCAGGTTGCCCGCAGCGCAGCGAAGGGTCGCAGACAGTGGGGTCGCCTTTCTTTTGCCTACCTTTCTTTGGCGAAGCAAAGAAAAGTAGGTCGCCTGCCGGGGCGAGACCCGGCCTCGGGAAGAAAACAAACTCAAGGGCAACAAGAATGCTGAGCCCAGGCACCCCATTCCCCTTGGGCGCAACCCCGACACCTCAAGGCGTCAACTTCGCAATAGCAGCCCCCACCGCAGAGTCCGTAGAACTCTGTCTTTTCGACAGCACCGGGCAAAACGAGCAGCAACGACTCAGGCTGCCCGCCTGCACAGACGGCATCTGGCACGGCCTGCTCCCAGCCGGCCGCGAAGGCCTGGTCTATGGCTACCGAGTCCACGGCCCCTGGGCACCCCACGAAGGCCACCGCTTCAACCCCGCCAAGCTGCTGCTCGACCCCTACGCAAGAGAAATCGTCGGCTACTACGACGGCAGCGACCTGTTCCTAGGCCATGACCCGGCAAATCCCGATCAACGCGACACCCGCGACAACGGAACAGTCGCCCTCAAGGGACGCGTGACGACGGCGAGCAGAAGCGACGCAACGCCTCCAGGCCACGCACGCATCGCGGCAACAGATCGCGTCCTCTACGAACTGCACGTCCGCGGCCAGACCCGCCTGCACCCCGGCGTGCCCGCCCCCCTGCGCGGCACCTACGCCGGCCTGGCCGAACCCGCAATGCTCGACCATCTGCAGCGCCTGGGCGTCACCACGCTCAGCCTCATGCCCGTGCAGCACCGCGCCGACGAACAGCGCCTGCTCGCCATGAACCTCTCCAACTACTGGGGCTACAACACCATCGGCTGGTTCGCGCCCGAAGCGCGCTACTGGAGCGGCCGCCCCGGCACCACGCCCGCGAGCGAGTTCCGCGCGATGGCCGACGCGGTGCATGCGCGCGGCATGGAACTGGTGATCGACGTGGTCTACAACCACAGCGCCGAGAGCGACGAGGTCGGCCCGACGCTCTCGATGCGCGGCATCGACAACGCCCTGTACTACCACCTGCGCGAAGATGACCGCGCGCTCTACGAAAACTGGACCGGCACCGGCAACTGCCTGAACCTCGGCGAGCCCCGCGTGCTGCAACTCGTGATGGACAGCCTGCGCTTCTGGGCCTGCGAGATGGGCGTCGACGGCTTCCGCTTCGACCTCGCACCGGTGCTGGGACGCGATGCGAAAACAGGGTTCGATGCGCGCGCACCCTTCTTCGCTGCCATCGCGCAAGACCCGGTGCTCTCGCGCACGCTGCTGATCGCTGAACCATGGGACATCGGCCCCGGCGGCTACCGGCTCGGCGAATTTCCTCCGGGCTGGCTCGAATGGAACGACCGCTACCGCGACACGCAGCGCGGCTTCTGGCTGCGGCAGGGGCGCGACGACGCAAGTGGTCTCGGCGATTTCGCGCACCGCTTCACCGCCTCCAGCGCGCAGTTCGCCCACCACGGCCGCGCGCCGACGGCGACCGTCAACTTCATCACCGCGCACGACGGCTTCACGCTGCGCGACCTCGTGAGTTACGAAGAGCGCCACAACCTCGCGAACGGCGAGAACAACCGCGATGGACACGGCCACAACCTGAGCAACAACTGCGGGGTCGAAGGCCCGAGCGACGACGCGGGCGTGCTGGCCAAACGCAGCCGCCTGCAGCGCGCGCTGCTCGCGGTGCTGCTGCTCTCCCAAGGCACGCCGATGCTGCTGGCCGGCGACGAACTCGGCCACAGCCAGCAGGGCAACAACAACGCCTACTGCCAGGACGACGAGACCACCTGGCTCGCATGGATCGGCGCGTCCGATCCCGCCAGCGACATGGCGCGCACGAGCGATTTCGTCGCGCGCCTTTCGGCCCTGCGCCGCGAAGCACCGGTGCTGCGCAGCACGCGCTGGTGGCCGGCCGATCCGCCCGAAGGCGCACCGGCCATCCGCTGGCTGCGCCCCGACGGCCAGCCGATGACGCCCCACGACTGGCATGCGGGCACGGCGCTTGCGATCCTCTTCGACGACAACAAAAGCGCGGAGAGCAAGGACGCGGGCGCATGGCTGGTGCTGGTCAATGCGGGGGCGGAGACAGTGAATTTCACGCTGTCCCCGGGCAACTGGCGCCACTGTCTCTCGACCGATCCGGGGCACGACCACGACGCCTCGCCCCAGGCACTCGGCGATGCGGCGGAGGTGCCGTTCTCGAGCATCCGGGTTGCAAGAACGTAGAAGCCATGCACGCGGCGCGGTGCTAGCCTCGCGATAGAACTCTGATGACCGAATTCCAACGAACGAACGGAGACACAGGATGGACAACAAGCTGAGCACGCCCACCTCGCAGGAACCCCTGCAGGCCCATCAACTGGTTCGCCGCACCATCGCCCTGGTGCTGGCCGGCGGCCGCGGCTCGCGCCTCAAGCAGCTGACCGATCGGCGCGCCAAGCCGGCCGTATACTTCGGCGGCAAATTCCGCATCATCGATTTCGCCTTGTCGAACTGCCTCAATTCGGGCATCCGGCGCATGGCGGTGGTCACGCAGTACAAGTCGCACTCGCTCATGCGCCACCTGCAGCGCGGCTGGAGCTTCCTCAGGGCCGAGCTCAACGAGATGGTCGACGTGCTGCCCGCGCAACAGCGCGTGGGCGACGAGCACTGGTATCGCGGCACGGCCGACGCGGTGTTCCAGAACCTGGACATCATCCAGACCCGCTCGACCAAGCACGACTACGTGGTGGTGCTGGCCGGCGACCACATCTACAAGATGGACTACTCGATCATGGTGAAGGACCATGCCGAGCGCGGCCTGGGCTGCACCGTGGGCTGCATCGAGGTGCCGCGCATGGAGGCCACCGCGTTCGGCGTGATGGCCATCGACGACGGCCGCCAGATCACCGCCTTTCTCGAGAAGCCGGCCGACCCGCCCGCCATGCCGGGCCACCCCGACGTGGCGCTGGCCAGCATGGGCATCTACGTGTTCGACTCCAACTACCTCTACCAACTGCTCGAGGAAGACGCCGCCAACCCCGATTCGAGCCACGACTTCGGAAAGGACATCATCCCGCGCGCCGTGGCGCAGGGCCGCGCGCTGGCGCATCCCTTCGGCATGTCGTGCGTCACGCGGGCCTCGCGCGGTCCCGATGCCAAGGCCTACTGGCGCGACGTGGGCACGATTGATGCATTCTGGGCAGCCAACCTCGACCTGGCCTCGATCACCCCCGAACTCGACATCTATGACACGGACTGGCCCATCTGGACCTACCAGCGGCAACTGCCCCCGGCCAAGTTCGTGCTCGACCGCGACGGCAAGCACGGCATGACGGTCAACACCATCGTCTCGGGCGGCTGCATCGTCTCGGGCTCCAAGGTGAGCAGCTCGGTGCTGTTCTCGGGCGTGCGCATCCATTCGTTCTGCGAGATCAACGAGGCGGTGCTGCTGCCCGATGTCGAGGTGGGCCGCGGCGCCCGGCTCAGCAAGGTGGTGATCGACCGCGGCTGCGTGATTCCCGACGACATGGTGATCGGCGAGGATGCCGCCGCCGATGCGGCCCGCTTCGAGCGCACCGAGACCGGCGTGGTGCTGGTCACCCGCGAAATGCTCAAACGATTGACCGCCTGACGCTGCCGCCGTCACCGCCACAAACGATGCGAATCCTCCAGGTCAGCGCCGAACTCTTTCCCCTCCTGAAAACCGGCGGCCTGGCGGATGTCGCCGGCGCCCTGCCCCTCGCGCTCATGGCCGCGGGGCAGGACGCGCGCGTGCTGCTGCCGGGTTTTCCGGCCATCGTGGCCGGCGTGCGCGACCTGGCGCCGGTGGCCGAGCTCACCGCGCCCTGGGGCAGCGAGCGCTTCGCGCTGCGCGCGGGGCACATCGCCATCGATGGTGCGCCGCCGATACCCGCCTACGTGATCGATGCGCCAGCGCTGTACGACCGGCCGGGCAATCCCTACGAAGACGCGACGCGCCAACCCTACGGCGACAACCACCGGCGCTTCGCACTGCTAGGCTGGGCGGCGGCGCAGCTCGCGCAAGGGCTGGACCCGGCCTGGCAGCCCGAGGTCGTGCACGCGCACGACTGGCACGCGGGCCTGGCCCCGGCCTACCTGCACTTCGCGCGCGAAGCCGGCTCGACGCGCGCCGGCAGCGTGTTCACCGTGCACAACCTCGCCTACCAGGGCATTTCCGCGCCCTGGAACTTCGCCGACCTCGGCTTGCCCGCGCCTGCCTTCCACATGAACGGGCTCGAATACCACGGACAGGTCTCCTTCATGAAGGCCGGCCTGTACTTCGCCGACCGCATCACCACCGTGAGCCCGACCTACGCGCGCGAGATCCAGACGCCCGAGCAGGGCTGCGGCCTCGATGGCCTGCTGCGCCAGCGCAGCGGCGCGCTCACCGGCATCCTCAACGCGGTGGACGACAAGGTCTGGAATCCGGCCGCCGATACCGCGCTGGTGCAGGGCTATCACTCGCCCGAAGGCCGCCACATGGCCGGCAAGGCGCGCTGCAAGGCGGTGCTGCAGCATCAGCTCGGCCTGGCCGAGCGGCCGGACGCGCCGCTCTTCATCCTGGTGAGCCGGCTCACCGAACAGAAGGGCCTGCACCTCGTGCTCGGCGGCATCGATGCATTGCTCGCCCAAGGCGGCCAGCTCGCGCTGCTGGGCAGCGGCGAAGCATGGCTCGAAGAGGCTTTTCGCCAGCGCGCGGCGGCGGCGGCGCAATCGGTCAGCGTCACCATCGGCTACAACGAAACGCTGGCGCACCAGCTCTTCGGCGGCGGCGACGTGACGCTCGTGCCGTCCCTCTTCGAGCCCTGCGGCCTCACGCAGATGTACGGCCTGAAATACGGCAGCCTGCCGCTGGTGCGCCGCGTGGGCGGCCTCGCCGACACGGTGGTCGACAGCACGCTGGAAGACATGGCGAGCGGCGAGGCCACCGGCTTCGTGTTCGACCGCTTCGACGCAGCCGACTACGAACGCGCGCTGCGCCGCGCCTTCGCCCTCTACGAGCGCGCGCCCGACTGGCGCCGCGTGCGCGGCAACGCCATGCGGCGCCCGGCCGACTGGGCCACGGCCGCCGCGCAATACATCGACGTCTACCGGCAGGCGCTGGCGCCCACCTGATCCAGCGCACGGCAGACACAACACCACTCACTCCGAGAACGCCACCCACCATGACGATCAAAGACTTTGCCTACGACCATCCCGACCGCGACGTCGCGGCCTTCAAGCGCGCCGTGGCCAACAAGCTGATCTACGCGGTCGGCAAGGACCCGGTCGCCGCCAGCCAGGACGACTGGCTCAACGCCACCTCGCAAGCCGTGCGCGACCAGCTGGTCGAGCGCTGGATGATGACCACGCGCGCCAACTACGCACAGGACTTGAAGCGCGTTTATTACCTCTCGATGGAGTTCCTCATCGGGCGCACCTTCACCAACGCGCTGCTCGCGGTCGACCTCTACGACACGGTGCGCGAAGCGCTGGCCGACTTCGGCGTCGACATGTCGGCGCTGGCCGAGCGCGAGCCCGATGCGGCGCTCGGCAACGGCGGGCTCGGGCGGCTCGCCGCCTGCTTCCTCGATTCGATGGCCACGCTCGGCGTGCCCGGCATGGGCTATGGCATCCGCTACGAATACGGCATGTTCCGCCAGCGCATCGTCGATGGCCAGCAGGTGGAAACGCCCGACTACTGGCTCACGCGCGGCAACCCGTGGGAGTTCCAGCGGCCCGAGGTGAACTACCGCGTGCGCTTCGGCGGCCATGTGCAAAAGCGCGAAGGCACCAACGCACCCTACGGCGCGGCCGACTGGGTCGACACGCACGACGTGCTGGCCGTGGCCTACGACACCATCATCCCGGGTTACGGCACGCAGGCCACCAACACGCTGCGGCTCTGGTCGGCGCGCGCCACCGAGGAAATCGACCTTTCGGCGTTCAACCGCGGCAACTACATGGGCGCGGTGGAAAGCAAGAACCAGTCGGAGAACGTCTCGCGCGTGCTCTACCCCGACGACTCCACGCCCTCGGGCCGCGAGCTGCGGCTGCACCAGGAGTATTTTTTCTGCAGCGCGAGCGTGCAGGATCTGCTGCGCCGGTACCTGCGCAGCCACAAGACCTTCGACCAGCTCTCCGAGAAGGTCAGCATCCACCTGAACGACACGCACCCGGTGCTCGCGGTGCCCGAGCTCATGCGCCTTTTGCTCGACGAACACGGGCTCGCGTGGGACGAGGCCTGGGCGCACACGCAGAAGGTGTTCAGCTACACCAACCACACGCTGATGCACGAGGCGCTGGAGACCTGGCCGGTGGAAATGCTGGGCCGCATCCTGCCGCGGCACCTGCAGATCATCTACGACATGAACGCGAAGTTCCTTGCCACCGTGACGCAGAAGGTCGGCAACGACGTGGAGTTGATGCGCCGGCTTTCGCTGGTGGACGAAGCGGGCGAGCGGCGCGTGCGCATGGCCTATGTGGCGGTGCTCGCGAGCCACTCGATCAACGGCGTGTCGGGGCTGCATTCGGAACTGATGAAGCAGTCGATCTTTGCGGACTTCGACAAGATCTTTCCCGAGCGCTTCAACAACAAGACCAATGGGGTCACGCCGCGACGCTGGCTGGCGCAGGCCAACCCGCCGCTGGCCGGGCTGCTCGACCAGCGCATCGGCAAGGGCTGGCGGCGCGACCTGTCGCAACTCGAGGCGCTCAAGCCCATGGCCGCGCAACCCGCGTTCGTGCGCGCGTTCCGCCACGCCAAGCGCGAGAACAAGCTGCGGCTGGCCAACTGGGTCGGGGAGCACCTGAAGATCGACCTGGACACCGACGCGATGTTCGACGTGCAGGTCAAGCGCATCCACGAATACAAGCGGCAGCTGCTCAACGTGCTGCATGTGGTGACGCGCTATCACCGCATCCTCGACGCGCAGGCGGCCGGCACGCCCCTCGACATCGTGCCGCGCGTGGTGGTGTTCGCGGGCAAGGCCGCGTCGGCGTACGCGATGGCCAAGCTGGTGATCCGGCTCATCAACGACGTGGCGAGCACCATCAACGCCGATGCGCGCGTGGGCAAGCTGCTGAAGGTGGTGTTCCTGCCGAACTACAGCGTGAGCCTGGCGGAAATCATCATGCCGGCGGCCGACCTGTCGGAGCAGATCTCGACCGCGGGCACGGAAGCATCCGGCACCGGCAACATGAAGTTCGCGCTGAACGGCGCGCTCACCATCGGCACGCTCGACGGCGCCAACGTGGAGATGCGCGAGAACGTGGGGCCGGAGAACATCTTCATCTTCGGCAACACGACGCCGGAGGTGGCGGACATCCGGGCACGCGGCTACCAGCCGCGCGAGATCTACGAGGAGAACGCGGACCTGAAGCGCGTGCTGGACGCGATCCGCGGCGGCGCGTTCTCGCCGGGCGAGCCGTCGCGCTACCAGGGCATCTACGACGCGCTGGTGAACTGGGGCGACCACTACCTGCTGCTGGCCGACTACGCGAGCTATGTCGCGAAGCAGGCCGAGGTCGATGCGCTCTACCGCGATTCGGACGCGTGGACGCGGATGGCGATTCTCAATGTGGCGGGGATGGGGGCGTTTTCGTCGGACCGCACGATTGCGCAGTACGCGCATGAGATCTGGAACACGAAGCCGGTGGTGCTCGGCTGAGTCTCCGGAATTTCTCCCTCCCCTTCCGGGGGAGGGCCGGGGTGGGGGCACGCGGCGCATCCATCGAGCGCTCTGCCCACCCCCATCCCAACCTTCCCCCAAAGGGGGAAGGAGCAAGACAAATTCAGCGCGGCTTTTCGGGGGCCGCTTCGGCCTCTGTCACGAACCCGATGCGGCTCAGCCCCGCCTTGTTCGCAATACCCATGAGCGCCACCACCTTGCCGTAAGGCACGGTCTGGTCGGCGCGCAGTTGCACTTCGGTGTCCTTGCTGTCCGTCGCGGACTTCTCGAGCTGGGCCGCCAGCTCTTCGTCGGTCACGGGCTTGTCGTTCAGGAACACCTTGCCCGATGCATCGACCGCGAGGCTCACGAACTTGGGCGTGTCGTTGGGCTGGCCGGCATCGGTCTGCGGCAGGTCGAGCTTGATCGAACTGGCCATCAGCGGCGCCGTGATGATGAAGATCACCAGCAGCACCAGCATCACGTCGACCAGCGGCGTGACGTTGATATCCGAGAGTGGCCGCTGCCCGCCGGCGCCCGTCGCACGCCCGCCGCCTGCGGCGCTGCTGCCTAGCGATGTGCGTCCGAAGGCCATGGTGCAGTGCTCCTGCCTAGACGGGCATCGGCCGCGCGGGCGGCGGTGCGGCGGGCGCTGGCGCCTCGCCGAAGCTGCCGAGCAGGTCGTGCGCGAAGCCTTCGAGCTCGGCTTCGACGCGGCCGATGACACGGCCGAAGACGTTGTAAGCCAGCACGGCCGGAATGGCGACCGCGAGGCCGAAGGCGGTCATGACGAGCGCTTCGCCGACGGGGCCTGCCACCTTGTCGATAGTGAAGCCGCCGGTCTGGCCCGCGATGCCCGCGAGCGCGCCGTAGATGCCCCAGACCGTGCCCAGCAACCCGACGAAGGGCGCGGTGGCGCCGACAGTGGCAAGAAGGATCTGCCCGGCCTGCAGGCGCCGCAATGCGCCGTGCAAGGCATCGCGCAGCACGCGCGTGAGGCGCTGGTTGCGGTCGGCCGTGGCGCCCAGCGTTCCATTGACGTTGACGGCCGCTGCATTCTTGATGGCAACGACCGCGGGCAAGACCAGCCCCGCACGGTCGAAGGCCTGGAGCTTCTGCTCGGCATCGGCCAGCGTGGCCGACTGCCAGAACGCCGCGATGCTGCGCAGCACATCGCGCGTGCCGCCGCGCAGCAGCCACGCCTTCCAGAGAATCACGACCCAGCTCGCGATCGACATCGCCAGCAAGAGCGCCGCCACCGAACGGCTGACGCTGTCGCCATGGGTCAGCAGTTCGAGGACGCTCATCACGGTTGGCCTTAACGGAGACCGAGCACGTCGTACATGTCGAACAGGCCGGCCTTCTGCTCGGCCAGGAAGCGCACCGCGCGCAGGGCGCCTTGCGCATAGGTCACGCGGCTCGACGACTTGTGCGTGATCTCGATGCGCTCGCCGATGCCCGCGAACAGCACGGTGTGGTCGCCGACGATGTCGCCGCCGCGGATGGCCGAGAAGCCGATGGTCGACGGGTCGCGCTCGCCCGTGATGCCTTCGCGCGCGTAGACGGCGCAGTCCTTGAGATCACGGCCCAGCGCGTCGGCAATCACTTCGCCCATCTTGAGCGCGGTACCCGAGGGCGCGTCGACCTTGTGGCGGTGGTGGGCTTCGATGATCTCGATGTCGTAACCGGTCGACATCGCCTTGGCGGCCATCTCGAGCAGCTTGAAGGTGACGTTGACGCCCACGCTCATGTTCGGGGCCAGCATGATGGCCACGTCTTTCGCGATCTCGGCGATTTCGGCCTTCTGCGCGTCGCTGAAGCCGGTGGTGCCGATGACGGCCTGCACGCCGAGTTCCCGGCAGACCGCCAGGTGGGCGAGCGTGCCTTCGGGGCGGGTGAAGTCGATGAGCACCTGCGCGTCTTGCAGGCCCTTGCGCAGGTCGGCCACGATGGGCACGCCGCTCGTGAAGCCAAGGAAGGCTGCTGCGTCGGCGCCGATGGCTTCGCTGCCGGCGATGTCGAGGGCGCCGGCCAGACGGCAGTCGGGCGCATTGCGCACGGCCTCGATCAGCATGCGGCCCATGCGGCCCGAAGCGCCGGCAATGGCGATGCGGCGCAGCGCCGGGGCAGAAGAAGCGGAAGGGGAAGAGATAGGTTCAGTCACGCGGATTCAGTCTTCGGAATGGCCCGCAGGCCACTGGGAACCAAAAGGACACCGGACGGACGCCGCCTGACTCGGCGGGCGCCGCCCGCTCTGGTTGCGCTCAGCGCGTGGCTTCGAGCGGCGGGTAGGCGGCCGGCAGCGGGGGCACGGTCGTCGCCGAGGCGGAGGCATCGGCTTTCTGATCCTTGGCCGGAGCGAATTTCTTGAGCTCGTCTTCCGTGGCCTCGAGCGGAGGCACCTTGCCGGTTTTCTTGCGGGTGTCGAGCGTGGCGACGAATTCTTCTTCGCTGGGCATCTCGTCGCCTACGAAGCGGTCCATCAACTCGCCGTTGAAGAACACAGTCAGGCGGCGCTCCTGGGGTTCGACGCCCTGGCGGCGGATGGTGAATACGTAATCCCAGCGATTGGCATGGAACACATCGTTCAGCAGCGAAGTACCGAGGATTTCACGCACCTGCTGGCGCGACATGCCGGGCTTGAGCGCCGCGACCTGCTCCTTCGACACGAAATTGCCCTGGACCACTTCGACCTTGTAGGGCGTGACCGCGGCCAGCGCGCCACGCGTGCGATCGCTGAAACCGCTGCAGGCACCGAGGCAGAGCGTCGCGGCGACGGCAGCAGCCAGCAGCCAGGAACGGCGTTGGAAAATGGCAGGCATGGGAGGAAAAGGGGGTAGCGATATGATCGGCCATTGTAGCGGCTGGCCTTTTCAGGACCTGACCGCGGCACAGGGCGCAGGAACCATCATGGCCAATATCGACGAACTCAAAAATACCGGCCTCAAGGCCACCTTGCCACGCCTGAAGATTCTGGAAATCTTCCAGACGGGCAGCCAGCGGCACATGACGGCCGAAGACGTGTTTCGCGTCCTGCTCAACGAACATTCCGACATCGGCCTTGCCACCGTTTACCGCGTGCTCACGCAGTTCGAGCAGGCCGGCATCCTGGAGCGCAGCCACTTCGAGAGCGGCAAGGCAGTCTACGAACTCAACGAAGGCACGCACCACGACCACCTGATCTGCACCTCGTGCGGCAAGGTCGAGGAGTTCTACGACGCCGAGATCGAGCGCCGCCAGCAGATGATTTCCAAGGACAAGGGCTGGATCCTGCAGGACCACGCCATGTCGCTCTACGGCCTCTGCGGCGACTGCGTAAAGAAGCGCTGAACCGTGTAAAGACGGCGGCGAGTCAGTCGCCGTCGCGGCCGCTTTCCATCGCCTTGTGGTGGCGCGCCACGAAATCCGCATAGGTGTCGATGCCGCGCAGTTGCAGGATCGAATTGCGCACGGCCGCCTCGACCAGCACGGCGATGTTGCGCCCTGCCACCACCTGGATGATGACCTTGCGCACCGGAATGCCCAGCACGTCCTGCGTGAGCGGCGCCGAGGGCATGCGCTCGTAGTCGCGCTCGAAGCTGTCGCGCCGCACCAGGTGCACGATGAGCTTCAGGCGCATCTTCCGGCGTACCGCCGTCTCGCCGAAGATCGCGCGGATGTCTAGGAGGCCGATGCCGCGCACTTCCAGCAGGTTCAGCAGCAGGTCGGGGCAGCGGCCCTCGATGGTGTTCTGGTTGATGCGGTAGAGGTCGACCGCATCGTCGGCCACCAGGCCATTGCCGCGTGAAATCAGCTCGAGCCCCAGCTCGCTTTTTCCGAGGCCGGACTCGCCCGTGATCATCACGCCCATGCCCAGGATGTCCATGAACACGCCGTGCATCGAGGTGCGCTCGGCGAAGTGCTTGGACAGGTAGGCGCGCAGCAGGTCGATGACGAAGGCCGACGATTCGCGCGTGGCAAAAAGCGGCAGCTGGGCACGCTCGCAGATCGACAGCAGCTCGTCCGGCGCGGCCTGGCCGTCGGCCAGCACCAGCATCGGCGGCTCCAGCGTGACGATGCGGGCAATGCGCCGTGCGCAGTCTTCGGGGCTGCCGCGCGTGAGGTAGGCCACCTCGCGGGCGCCCAGGATCTGCACGCGATACGGGTGGATGTAATTGAGGTAACCGACCAGGTCGGCGGCCGACTGGGCGCGGCTGATGACCTCGGGATCGAACTGGCGTTCCGAAGCGCCGAGCCCCGCGAGCCATTCCCAGCGGAGCGACCCGCGGAACTCCTCGAACATGGCATCGGCGCTGATGACGGTCGGCTTCATGCGTTCAGAAGGCGGCGCTCGGCGCCGGCATTGGATGGATGAGTGACAGGGGAGGTGTCGCGCAGCTTAGCAGCAGCCGCGCACGCCGACGCATGCGCTCAGGCGACTTGCGTGGATTGCCAGCCGGCGATCAGGCCGTGGAGTGCGGCGGCGTCGGTGCTGGACTTGATCTGTTCGCGCAGGCCGGCGTCGCTCAGCAGTTCGGCGATTTCAGAGAGGATTTCGAGGTGCTTCTGCGTGGCCGCTTCGGGCACCAGCAGGAAGATCAGGAGGGCGACGGGCTGCTCGTCGGGAGCGTCGAAACCGATGGGATTCGCCAGCTGGAACACCGCGGCCATCGGCGCCTTGAGGCCCTTGATGCGGCCATGCGGAATGGCGACGCCGTGACCCAGGCCGGTGGAACCGAGGCGCTCGCGCGCAAAGAGGCTGTCGGTGATGAGGGCGCGCCCCAGGCCATGGAGGCTTTCGAACAGAAGGCCAGCTTCTTCGAAAGCACGTTTCTTGCTGGTAGCGTCAACGCTCACAAGCACTTGGGCGGGCGGCAGGATGGACGCGAGGCGATTCATGGTGGGAGCAGAGCGGGGGCGATTATGCACCCGGTTGGTAAAAACCCCCAGTCCCCCTATCTACTTTCTGTTTACATGTTGCCCGGAGGCCTCGCTGCCCCAGGCAGAAGCCGGCGGAAACCAGCAGAAAACCCAAAAGTCCGACGGCGGTGGTCGGAAAAGCAAAAGGCCGCCCGAAGGCGGCCTGTGGTGCGAGCGGGCCCGAGAGAGCCCCGCCCCTTGTTCACATCACGCGCTTGGGCGCCACGTGATGGTGGTCCTGCAGGCGGTCCTTGTGGCGAACCACCTGGCGGTCGAGCTTGTCGACCAGCTCATCGACCGCAGCGTAGAGATCAGCGTGGCTCGACTCCGCGAACATGTCATTGCCCTTGACGTGAATGTTGCACTCCGCCCGTTGGCGGCGTTCCTTTTCCTTCTGCTTTTCCACCGTGAGGATCACCTTCACATCGACCACCTGGTCGAAGTGCCGTGTGATCCGGTCCAGCTTGCTCGTGACGTAGGTGCGCAAGGCAGGGGTGACGTCGAGGTGATGACCGCTGATCGTCAAATTCATGAATGACCTCCTGAGAATTGACGGTTGGGGAAATGACCCCGCTCCGGAATGGAGCGTGGCCGGCGAAACAGGTGTGGTGCGGGAGAAAGGGAGAGAAGAGGAGGAGGGGAAGAAAGAGGGTCCGTCGATTCACTATGCCCAAGCTGTCACGGTATTGCAATACCTGGGTTCTCCGGGTGGCGAGAGCGCCTGGGGCCTGCTTCAATCCGCTATTGAATCCATAGCTGCCCGCGCAGCTTGGCCCGCCTTCGTGGCGCTTTGCTTGCAAGTGTTAACGCACTTTTCGCCCGGTGACCCTCCCGGGCGAAGGGCCAGCCGCTTCAGCGCCAGGCCGCGCGCATGCGGTTGCGCAAGTCGATCACGGCGGCGGGCGGAGGCACTGCGGGCGGCTGTACCGGCGGCGGTGGCCAGGTCTGCTGCTCGAAGCCCGCGAGGTCCGATTCCGTGATGAAGCGCGTGCGGTTCGCATAGAGATGCCGGTCGCCCCGCACCGCCTGCTGCGTGATGTAGAAGCGTTGCGGCACCAGGAGGTGCAGGTGGTCGCGGGCCCGGGTCATCGCGACGTAGAGCAGGCGCCGCTCTTCCTCGAGTTCGTGCGCGCCCTGTGCCACGTCGGCCGGCAGGCAGCCGTCGACCACGTTGAGCACATGCACCGAGTTCCACTCCTGCCCCTTGGCCGAATGGATGGTGGAGAGGATCAGGTAGTCCTCGTCGAGCAGCGGCGGCCCCGGGCGATCGCTCGTGGCTTCCGGCGGATCGAGCGTGAGCTCGGTCAGGAAGCGCTCGCGCGAACCGTAGCCCGCGGCGAGGCGCACCAGTTGCTCCACGTCCTGGCGGCGCACGCCGGAGGTGTCGTCATAGAGCCGCTCCAGGTGCGGCAGATACCAGTCCATCGCCAATTCGACATCGGCCGGCCATGCCAGCGACGGTGCGCGCAACGCAGCGTAGGCCTCGGCAAAGCCCGTCCACTGCTCGCGCGCGGCGGACGGCGGCGCGAAGTCGCGCACGGCCGCGGCCGGATCGGCCGCCTGGTCCATCGCATCGAGCAGCCGCGTGCCCGTGACGGGCCCGATGCCGGGAATCAGCTGCGTGACGCGAAATCCCGCCATGCGCCCGCGCGGGTTCTCGGCGAAGCGCAGCACCGCGAGCAGGTCCTTCACATGCGAGGCCTCGAGAAACTTGAGCCCGCCGAACTTCACGAACGGGATGTTGCGACGCGCGAGTTCCAGTTCGAGCGCCGCGCTGTGCGACGAGGTGCGAAACAGCACCGCCTGCGACTTGAGCGCGAGCCCGCCCTCGCGGTGCGCGAGCACCTTGTCGGCCACCCAGCGCGCCTGCCCCGCCTCGTCGGGCACCAGCACCAGCTGCGGCTTGCCGGCAGAGGGCTTGTCGGTCCAGAGCGTCTTGGCATGCCGCTCGGCCGCCTGCGCGATCACGCGGTTCGATACGTCGAGGATCGGCTGCGTCGAGCGGTAGTTGCGCTCCAGCGTGACCACCCTCGCCTCCCGACTGAACTGAGACGGGAAATCGAGGATGTTGCGCACCGTCGCGCCGCGGAATGAGTAGATCGACTGCGCGTCGTCCCCCACTACCGTGACGCCGCGCCCATCGGGCTTCATCGCCAGCAGGATCGAGGCCTGCAGCAGGTTGGTGTCCTGGTACTCGTCGACCAGCACATGGTCGAAGCGCGCACCCACCGCCTCCGCCAGTGCGGGCTCGGCGACCATCTCGACCCAGTAGAGCAGCAGGTCGTCGTAGTCGAGCACGTTCTGTTGTTGCTTGGCTTCGACGTAGGCGCCGAACAGCTTCTTGAGCTCGGCCTCCCATTCGCCACACCACGGGAAGGCGTCCTTCAGCACCTCGGCCACCGAAGCGCGCGTGTTCACGCAGCGTGAATAGATAGAGAGGCACGTGCCCTTGCGCGGGAAGCGGTTGACCGTGGAAGACAGGCCCAGCTCGTGGCGCACCAGCCCCATCAGGTCTTCGGCATCGCCGCGGTCGTGGATCGTGAAGTTCTCGTCGAGCCCGATCTGCTGCGCGTACTCGCGCAAAAGCCGCGCCCCGATGCCGTGAAAGGTGCCGGCCCACGGCAGCGCGGGCGGGCGTTCCGACTTGAGGCCGAGCACCTTGGCCAGCACCTGGCCCGCGCGGCGCTCCATTTCCTGCGCGGCGCGGCGCGAGAAGGTCAGCAGCAGCATGCGCTGCGGATCGACCCCGTCCGCGATCAGATGCGCCACCCGATGCGCCAACGTGCTGGTCTTGCCGGAACCAGCACCGGCAATCACCAGCAGCGGGCGGTGATCGTCGGCCACTGCGGCGCCGACACCGTGTTCAACGGCCGCGCGCTGGTCGTCGTTGAGCGTGGCCAACGCCGCGGCCAAGCGCTCGGCCTGGGTCTTTGGCGCAGCGGAAAAAACGGGGGACGCAGCGGTCTGCATGGGGCACGACTTTACTGTATGTCCGTCCAGTTCAGTCAGGTTGCCGACATGTGCCCGGTGACATAATCGCGCCTCGCTGCAACCGGAGACTCCCCATGGAAACCGCCCCGTCTCGGCAGCTTTCAACTCCCCTCTGACGCGCTCGCGCCGGGCCCGGGAATTGAAAGCGCCCCTCCCTCGCCCACCGTTTCAGTCATCCCCGGGAGTGAGCCCATGCTCAACATCTTTACGCTCGCCAACGGCCGCCTCGTCCAGGAAGAGATCGAGTCGCTGGAGGAGCTCTCCAAGTTCCAGCCGATCTGGGTCGATCTCGAATCGCCCACGCTCGAGGAAAAGCGCTGGATCAAGCAGTACTACGGCCTCTCGATTCCCGAAGACGCGATGGACGAGGACATCGAGGAGTCCGCCCGCTTCTACGAGGAAGACAACGGCGAACTGCACATCCGCTCCGACTTCCTGATCGACGACGACGAAGACCCGCGCACCGTGCGCGTGGCTTTCATCCTCAACCAGCACAACACCGATCTGCGCAGCCGCGGCGTGCTGTTCTCGATCCACGACGAAGACGTGCCCGTGTTCCGCCTCCTGCGCATGCGCGCACGCCGCGCGCCGGGGCTGATCGAAGACGCAAAAGAGGTGATGCTCAAGCTCTTCGACGCCGACGCCGAATACTCGGCCGACACGCTGGAGAACATCTACGACGAGCTCGAAGTTGCCGGCAAGAAGGTGCTCTCGGGCAACGTCACCGACGAGCTGGCCGGCGAGGTGCTCGGCCTCATCGCGCGCCAGGAAGACTTGAACGGCCGCATCCGCCGCAACGTGATGGACACGCGCCGCGCGGTGAGCTTCATGATGCGCAGCAAGATGCTCAACGCCGAGCAGTTCGAAGAGGCCCGGCAGATCCTGCGCGACATCGAATCGCTGGACAACCACACGGCCTTCCTCTTCGACAAGATCAACTTCCTGATGGATGCGACCGTCGGTTTCATCAACATCAACCAGAACAAGACCATCAAGATCTTCTCGGTGGCGAGCGTCGCGCTGCTGCCGCCCACGCTTATCGCGAGCATCTACGGCATGAACTTCAAGTTCATGCCCGAGCTCGACTGGGCCATGGGCTACCCGTATGCCATCGTGCTGATGGCGGCGAGCGCGCTGGTGCCGATGTGGTACTTCCGCCGGCGCGGCTGGCTCAAGTAGCCGGCAGCCTCGCGAGCCACGCGCCGACCAGCGCGAGGCTGTAGCGACTCGCGACCTCGGCGACAAAGCGCGCGAAGTCGCCGTGGGCCTCGTCGTCGGCGCGGTCTGAAATCGTCCGCATCGCCGCGAAGGGCACGCCGTAGTCGTGGCAGACCTGGGCCACTGCGGCGCCTTCCATTTCCACCGCGAGCGCGTCGGGCAGATGGCGGCGCAACGTTTCGCTTTCTGCGGCGGTCGAGACGAAGCGGTCGCCGCTCACCAGCAAGCCGCGATGGACCTTCGGTGAGTGCAAGCCGAACTCGTCGACAGCCTCCTGCCCAACCAGCATCGCGGAGCCACGCAGCGACTCTTCTGCAACGACAGCCAGTGCATCACTGATTGCAGCATCCGTCGTGAAGCGCGAAAGGCCCATCAAGGGCACTTCGTACTTCGGAAAGAGCGGCGAGGCATCCATGTCGTGCTGAAGCAGTTCGGTCGCCACCACAACATCCCCGACGTTCACGCCCGGCGCGAGCCCGCCCGCGACACCACTGAACACGATGGCCCGCACGCCGAAGCGTTCGAGCAGCACCGTGGCCGTCACCGCCGCGGCGACCTTGCCGATGCGCGACAACACCGCGACCACGGGCTGGCCATGCAGATGGCCCACCCAGAAGTCGCGTCCGGCGATGCGCACCCGCTGCTCGTCGGGCATCTGCGCGAGGAGCGCCTTCAGCTCCTCATGCATCGCCGCGACGATGGCGATGGGCACAGCCACCGCTTACTTGATGTCCACGCCGTAGAAGGTGTGGCGGCCGAACGGGCTCAGCTTGAAGTCGATCACTTCCTTGCGCACGGGCTTCAGTTGCACCGCGTGCGCGATGGTGAACCACGGCGCCTGCTCCTTGAAGATGACCTGCGCCTTCTTGTAGAGCGCGTCGCGGTCGGCCTGCTTGACCGTGCTCTTGGCCTTCACCACGAGGTCTTCATACGGCTGGTAGCAGAACTTCGAGATGTTGCTGCCGCTCGCCGACTTGGCCGAGGCGCAGCCCAATAGCGTGTACATGAAGTTGTCCGGGTCGCCGTTGTCGCCGGTCCAGCCCAGCATGCCCATCTGGTGCTCGCCGGCCTGCAGGCGCTTGCGGTACTCGCCCCATTCGAAGCTCTTGATCTCGGCCTTGACGTTGATCTTGGCGAGGTCGGCCTGCATCAGCTCGGCGATGCGCTTGGCGTTCGGGTTGTACGGACGCTGCACCGGCATGGCCCACAGGTCGGTCGAGAAACCGTCGGGGAAGCCGGCCTGCGCCAGCAGCTTCTTCGCGGCTTCGGGGTCGTACGGGTCGTCCTTGATCGCGTCGTTGTAGGACCACATGGTCGGCGGAATCGGGTTCTTCGCCGCAACGCCGGTCGTGAGGTACACGCCGTCGATGATGGCCTTCTTGTTGATCGCCATGTTGATGGCCTTGCGCACGCGCACGTCGTCGAACGGCTTCTTGGTCGTGTTGTACGAGAGGTAGCCGACGTTCAGGCCCGGCTGCTCCAGCACCTGCACGTTCGGGTCCTTGCGGATCGCGTCGAGGTCCGCCGGGTTCGGGTACGGCATCACGTGGCATTCGCCCTTCTGCAGCTTGGCCCAGCGCACCGACGCATCGGGCGTGATCGCGAACACGAGGTCGTCGATCTTCGCCTTGCCGCCCCAGTACTGCGGGAAGGCCTTGAAGCGGATGATCGCGTCCTTCTGGTACTGCACGAGGTAGAAGGGACCGGTGCCGATGGGGTCCTGGTCGACCTTCTCGGGCGTGCCGGCCTTCAGCATCGCGATCGCGTACTCCTTCGACTGGATGCCCGCGTACTGCATCGCCAGGTTGGCGAGGAACGGCGCCTCGGCCTGGTTGAGCGTGATCTTCACCGTGAAGTCGTCGATGCGGTCCACCGACTTCAGCAGCTTGGGCATGCCCATGTCGTTGAAGTACGAGTGGTTCTGGCTCGTGACCTTGAAGAACGGATCGCTCTCCTTCCACTGGCGCTCGAGCATGAAGATGAAGTCGTCGGCGTTGAAGTCGCGCGTGGGCTTGAAGCTCTTGCTCGTGGTGTGCCACTTCACGCCCTTGCGCAGGTGAAAGGTGTAGACGGTGCCGTCGGGCGAGATGTCCCACTTTTCGGCAAGGCCCGGCGTGACCTTGGTGCCGCCGCGCTCGAACTCGACGATGGTGTTGTAGACCTGCGTGGTCACGTCGAACGACGTGCCGGTGGTGTTCATGCCAGGATAGAAATTCTCCGGGCTTCCTTCGGAGCAATACACCAGCGTCTTGGCTGACACAGCACCCGCGGCCAGGGTAAGGGCCGCAAGCGCTGTCGGTGCCAGGAGCGCCAGCATTCGTGAGCGGCGCGAAACGGAGGATTGGGTCTTCATGAGGACTCCTTCAGACACGGTTGAAAAAAACGGATGAGCTCAGGGATTCGTCGCCATCGGAACGGCGAGCACGGGAACATCGGCGCGCACGGGCGGCGCGCCATCGAGGAACTTCTCTGCGTAGTGGCAGGCCACCAGCCGCTCGTCGAGCGCGCGCAGCAAGGGGCGCTCTTCGCGGCAGCGCTGCTGCACGTGCTGGCAGCGCGTGTTGAAGACGCAGCCCGTGGGCGGATTCAGCGGCGACGGCAGCTCGCCCTTGAGGACGATGCGCTGGCTGCTGAGCCCCGGCGTCGATGCGAGCAGCGCCTGCGTGTACGGATGCAGCGGCCGCGCGAAGATGCGCCCCTTCGGGCCTTGCTCCACCGCGTGGCCGAGGTACATCACAAGCACGTCGTGCGCGATGTGGCGCACCACGCCGAGGTCGTGCGAGATGAAAAGGTAGGCGAGGCCCAGCTCGGCCTGCAGATCGGCCAGCAGGTTCAGCACCTGTGCCTGGATCGACACGTCGAGCGCCGACACCGGCTCGTCGGCCACCAGGAGGCGCGGCGACAGCATGAGCGCGCGCGCAATCGCGATGCGCTGGCGTTGACCGCCCGAGAACATGTGGGGATAGCGGTTCGCGTACTCGGGGCGCAGGCCGACACGGGCGAGCATTTCGCGCGCCTTTGCAGCGCGCTCCGACTTGCCCATCGGGGTGTTGATCGCGAGCGGGTCTTCGAGCACAGCCGAGATCTTCTTGCGCGGATTGAGAGAGCCGTAGGGGTTCTGGAACACCAGCTGCACGGCCTGGCGCAACTCGCGCTTGCGCTCGGCCGGCGGGTTCACCGCATCGGCGCCGACGAGCGTGAGCTGCCCGGCCGTCGGCTTCTCGATCAATGCGACCATGCGCGCGAGCGTGGACTTGCCGCAGCCCGATTCGCCGACCACCGCCAGCGTGCGGCCGCGTTCGAGCCGGAACGAGATGTCGCCCACCGCGCGCAGATGCGCCGGCGCGCGAAAGAGCCCGCGCCGCACGTCGTAGGTGCGCTGCAGGTTCGCGGCTTCGACCACGACGTCGCCGGGCGCGCCTTTGTCGTTGTTCATTGCAGCGCCTCCGCCGCGGGCACCTGCTGCGGCCGGTCCTGCTCGATCGCCACGATGCGGCCCGGTTCGCCGAGCGGATAGTGGCAGCGCACCTCCGCGCCCTGCCACTCGCGCAATGCAGGGCGCACATTGCAGGCGCGCGTGGTGACGTAGCTGCAGCGCGGCGCGAACAGGCAGCCCGAAGGCCGGTCGTGCACGCCGGGCACCACGCCGCTGATGGTGGCCAGCCGTCCTTCGGGCGCCGCGCGCTCGGGCAACGCCGCGAGCAGCGCCTCGGTGTACGGGTGCTGCGGCGATGCGAAGAGCCGGTCGACGCGCTGGTGCTCCATCACTTGACCCGCATACATCACGGCGATGCGCTGCGCCATTTCGCTCACCACGCCCATGTTGTGCGTGATGAGCACCAGCGCCATGCCGCGCTCCTTCTGCAGGTCGCGCAGCAGGTCGAGGATCTGCGCCTGGATCGTCACGTCGAGCGCGGTGGTCGGCTCGTCTGCAATCAGGAGGCGCGGGTTGCAAGCGATGGCCATTGCGATCATCACGCGCTGGTTCATGCCGCCCGAAAGCTGGTGCGGATAGCTTCCGAGGCGCGACGACGCGGCGGGAATGCCGACCTGCTCCAGCAGTTCGGTCGCGCGCTTCTTCGCCGTGCGCTTGTCGAGGTTCAGGTGCAGCCGCAGCGTTTCCATCAACTGGAAGCCGATGGTGAAGCAGGGGTTGAGGCTGGTGGTCGGCTCCTGGAAGATCATCGCGACCTCCTTGCCGACCAGCGAGCGGCGCGCCTTGTCGGAGATGCCGAGCAGGTCCTTGCCCGCGAAGCGCATGTGCTCCGCGCGCACGCGGCCGGGGAAACCGACGAGGCCCATGAGCGCCATCATCGTGACGCTCTTGCCCGAGCCCGATTCGCCGACGATGCCGAGCACCTCGCCTTCTTCGAGCGTGAGGCTCACGCCATCGACCGCGTGCAGCACGCCGCCTTGCGTCGGGAATTCGACGTGCAGATCTTTGATGTCCAGCAAAGGCATCGTTTCTCTCCTTTGCGTTGAATCAGCGCTTGAGCTTGGGGTCGAGCGCATCGCGCAGACCGTCGCCAAGCAGATTGAAAGCCAGCACCGCCGCGAGGATCGCGAGACCCGGAAAGGTCACGACCCACCATGCGCGCAGCACGAACTCGCGCGCATCGGCCAGCATCGTTCCCCACTCGGGCGATGGCGGCTGCGCGCCGAGACCGAGGAAGCCGAGCGCCGCCGCATCGAGGATGGCGGTGGAGATGCCGAGCGAGGCCTGCACGATCAGCGGTGCCGCGCAATTGGGCAGCACCTCACGGAACATGAGGCGCAGCGTGCCGGCGCCGCTCACGCGGGCCGCGGTGACGTAGTCGCGCGAGACCTCGGCGATGACGGCCGCACGTGTGATGCGCACGTAATGCGGCAGCACCACGATGGCCACCGCGAGCATCGCGTTGACGAGCCCCGGGCCGAGGATCGCGACGATCACGATGGCGAGCAGCAAGCTCGGCAGCGTGAGCACGATGTCCATGAGCCGCATGATCGCGATCTCGAGCACGCCGCGGAAAAACCCGGCGATGAGGCCGAGCACCACGCCCGCCACCACCGACAGCGCCACCACCGCGACGCCGATCGACAGCGAGAGCCGCGCGCCGTACATGAGGCGCGACAGGATGTCGCGCCCGATGGCGTCGGTGCCCAGCAGGTAGCTCCACGTTCCGCCCTGCTGCCATGCAGGCGGCTGCAAGAACACGGCGCTGTTGGTTTCGTTGGGCGCGTGCGGCGCGATCCACGGCGCGAACAGCGCAACGAGCAGCAGCACGACGATGGTCGCGAGCCCGATGACTGCACCGCGATTCGCCGAGAAGGCGGTCCAGAACTCGCGCCAGGGGCCGGGCGGAGCGGCACCCGCGCCGGTCGTCGGAATGATGGGGGTCGAAGTGGTGTTCATCATCAGCGTCGGATACGGGGATTGATGACGCCGTAGGCAACGTCGACCAGAAGGTTCACCAGCATCACGATGCCGCCGAGCAGCAGCATGCCGCCCTGCAGCACCGGGTAGTCGCGCCGGCCGATGGCTTCGATGAGCCACTTGCCGACACCGGGCCAGGAGAAGATGGTCTCGGTGAGGATCGCGCCGGTGAAGAGCACGCCCACCTGCAGGCCGATCACGGTCACAACCGGGATCAGCGCGTTGCGCAGTGCATGCAGGCCCACCACGCGAAAGCGCGAGAGGCCCTTGGCGCGCGCGGTGCGGATGTAGTCCTCGCCGAGCACTTCGAGCATGGCCGAGCGCGTCATGCGCGCAATCACCGCGAGCGGCACGGTGCCCAGCACGATGGCCGGAAGAATCAGGTGGTGCAGCGCCGACCAGAAGGCATCGGTGTCGCTGGCACGCAGCGAATCGATCAAGAGGAAGCCGGTCTCGGGCTCGATGAAATACTGCACCGCGATGCGCCCGGAAACGGGCGTCCATCCGAGCTGCACCGAGAAGAACAAAATCAGCAGCAGCCCCCACCAGAAGATCGGCATCGAGTAGCCGGTGAGCGAGGTGGCCATCACGCCGTGGTCGAAGATGGAATTGCGCCGCACCGCCGCGAGGATGCCGGCGGGCAGTCCCAGCAGCAGTGCGAAAAGAATTGCGCAGACGCCGAGTTCGACGGTGGCCGGGAAGAGCGCGAGGAACTCGCTCATCACCTTGTCCTGCGTGATGATCGACTTGCCGAGGTCGCCATGCAGCACGCGGCCGATGTAGATGCCGTACTGCACGAGGATCGGCTTGTCGAAGCCGTAGGCGGTGCGCAGTTCGGCATGGCGCGCGGGATCGATCCCGCGCTCGCCGGCCATGGTTTCAATGGGGTCGCCCGGCACCAGCCGGATGAGAAAGAAGGCCAGCAGCGTCATGCCGATGAAGGTCGGCACCAGCAGGCTCACGCGGGTCAATATGAATCTGAACATCGACCCGCGAATATGCAAGATCGATGCCGTGGCCCTACCCGGGCCGAACCCTTACTTCTTGGCGTCGCGCAATTCGCGGCGGAGGATTTTTCCGACCGGTGTTTTCGGGAGGTCCGTACGAAACTCTACGATTCGCGGCTGCTTGTAACCCGTAAGGTTTGCTCTGCAGTATTCGCGCACCTGCGCCTCGGTGAGCGACTCGTCTTTCTTCACGATCACGAGCTTCACGGCCTCGCCGGTCTTGTCGTCGACCACGCCCACCGCCGCGCATTCGAGCACGCCCGGAATCTGTGCAACGACGTCTTCGATCTCGTTCGGGTACACGTTGAAGCCCGACACCAGGATCATGTCCTTCTTGCGGTCGACCACCTTGAAATAGCCGCGCTCGTCGACCACGCCGATGTCGCCGCTCTTGAAGTAGCCGTCGGGCGTCATGACCTTGGCGGTCTCGTCGGGGCGCTGCCAGTAGCCGGCCATCACCTGCGGACCCTTGATGGCGATTTCGCCGGGCTGGCCCATCGGCACTTCATGGCCGTCGTCGTCGAGCAGCTTGAGCCAGGTGCCCGGCAGCGGCAGGCCGATGGTGCCGGTGTAGGCCTTGCTGTTCGTGGGGTTGCAGGTGGTCGAGGGCGAGGTCTCGGAGAGGCCGTAGCCTTCGCAGATCGGGCAGCCGGTTTTCTCGAGCCAGAGCTTCGCGACCGCAGCCTGCACCGCCATGCCGCCGCCCACCGAGACCTTGAGGTTCTTCCAGTTGACGGTGTTGAAGTCGGGATGGTTCGCCAGGCCGTTGAACAGCGTGTTGACCGCGGGGAAGCTGTGGATCGTGTGCTTCGAGAGCTCCTTCAGCACGCCCGCGAGGTCGCGCGGATTCGGGATCAGGATCAGCTTTCCGCCCGTGCGCATGTTCAGCATCATGCCGACCGTGAACGCGAAGATGTGATACAGCGGCAGCGCGCACACGCTGGTGGGCTGCTCACCGGCCGGCACCTGCGCCATGACGGGTTCGTTCCAGGCCTCGGACTGCAGCACGTTGGCGATCACGTTGCGATGCAGCAGCACCGCGCCCTTCGAGACGCCGGTGGTGCCGCCGGTGTACTGCAGCACGGCCACGTCGTCGGGGCCGATGGTCGGGGCCTGCAGCGTGCGGCTCGCGCCCTTGTCGAGCGCATCGTTGAAGCGCACGGCGCCCGGCAGGCTGAAGTGCGGCACCATCTTCTTGACGTTGCGCACCACGTAGTTGACCAGCGCGCCCTTGAGGAAACCGAGGCGGTCGCCCATCGAGGTGAGCACGATGTGTTTGATCGGCGTGGCGGCGATGCATTGCTGCAGCGTGGTGCCGAAGTTCTCCATGATGACGATGGCCTTGGCGCCGGAGTCCTTGAGCTGGTGCTCCAGTTCGCGCGGCGTGTAGAGCGGATTCACGTTCACCAGGATCAGCCCCGCGCGAAGGATGGCCGCCACCGCGATCGGGTACTGCGGGCAGTTGGGCATCATCGCGGCCACGCGGTCGCCCTTCACGAGGCCCAGGCCCTGCAGGTACGCGGCGAAGGCCTTGCTCTGCTTGTCGGTTTCCGCATAGCTCACGTCCTTGCCCATGAAGCTGTAGGCGGTGCGGTCGGCGTACTTGGTGAAGCTCTCTTCCATGAGCCCGACCAGCGATGAATAGTGCGAAGCGTCGATGTCGGCGGGCACGCCTTGCGGATAGCTGCTGAGCCAGGGGCGGTCGGTCATGGATGTGTCTCCTCCAGGTCTTGGAACTTGCGGGTAACTGAAACGAAAACGGCGCTCGAATGGCGCCGCGATGATCTGGCCCGCATTGCTGCGGGCCTGGATCGCCGGCCTATTCGATGGCCTTGCCCATATCTTCCACTACTTTCTTCGCATCCCCAAAAACCATCATGGTCTTGTCCATGTAGAAGAGTTCGTTGTCCAGGCCGGCGTAGCCCGCCGCCATGGAGCGCTTGTTCACGATCACCGTCTTGGCCTTGTAGGCTTCCAGGATGGGCATGCCGTAGATCGGGCTGCCCTTGGTGTGCGCGGCCGGGTTCACCACGTCGTTGGCGCCCAGGATGATCGCCACGTCGGCCTGGCCGAACTCGCCGTTGATGTCTTCCATCTCGAACACCTGGTCGTAGGGCACCTCGGCCTCGGCCAGCAGCACGTTCATGTGGCCGGGCATGCGGCCCGCCACCGGGTGAATCGCGTACTTGACGGTGATGCCCTTCTCGGTGAGCTTGGCCGCGAGTTCCTTCACCGCATGCTGGGCACGCGCCACGGCCAGGCCGTAGCCCGGCACGATCACCACCGTCTCGGCATTGCCGAGCACGAAGGCCGCGTCGTCGGCGCTGCCGGTCTTCACCGGGCGCTGCTCCTTGGCCGCGCCGCCGGTGGTGGCCGCCTCGCCGCCGAAGCCGCCCAGGATCACGTTGAAGAACGAGCGGTTCATGGCCTTGCACATGATGTACGAGAGGATCGCGCCCGAGGAGCCCACCAGCGAACCGGCCACGATCAGCATCGCGTTGTTCAGGCTGAAACCGATGCCCGCGGCCGCCCAGCCCGAGTAGCTGTTGAGCATCGACACCACCACCGGCATGTCGGCACCGCCGATCGGGATGATGATGAGCACGCCCATCACGAAGGCCAGTGCCAGCATCGCGAAGAAGGCCGGCCAGCTTTCGGTGAAGACGAACACCAGGCCCAGTGCGACAGTCAGCAGGCCCAGCACGAGGTTGAGCATGTGCTGGCCCGAGAACTGCACCGGCGCGCCCTGGAACAGGCGGAACTTGTACTTGCCCGAGAGCTTGCCGAAGGCGATGACCGATCCGCTGAAGGTGATGGCGCCGATGGCCGCACCCAGGAACAGTTCGAGCCGGTTGCCCGCGGGAATGGCATAGCGCACGAAGCCGTCGAGCACCACGGCGCCATCCGGCGTCTGCGCGCCGACCAGGGCAGCGATGGGCGCGGCGGTGATGCCGAAGGCCCAGGGCTCGGCCACGGCAGCGACGCCGATGAAGACCGCCGCCAGGCCGATCATGCTGTGCATGAAGGCGACCAGTTCGGGCATCTTGGTCATCTCGACCTTGTTCGCCATGAAGGCCCCCAGGCCCCCGCCGACCACCACGGCCGCGAGCACCCAGGCGAGGCCCGTGCCGAAGTCCACGTTGAGCGAGCGCGCCTGTCCGTGGATCAGCGCGATGGTCGTGAGCACGGCGATCGCCATGCCGGTCATGCCGAAGATGTTGCCGCGGATCGAGGTGGTGGGATGCGACAGGCCCTTCAGGGCCTGGATGAAGCAGACGCTGGCAACGAGGTACAGCAGCGTGACGAGGTTCATGCTCACTTGGAAGCTCCCTCTTCAGCCTTGGGGGCAGCCGCTTTCTTGTCCTTCTTCTTGAACATCTCCAGCATCCGCCGCGTGACGAGGAAACCGCCGAAGACGTTCACCGCGGCCAGGGCCACCGCGAGCACGCCCATGGTCTTGCCCAGCGGCGTGGTGGTGAGCGCGGCCGCCAGCATGGCGCCCACGATCACGATCGCCGAGATCGCGTTGGTCACGGCCATCAGCGGCGTGTGCAGCGCGGGCGTGACGGTCCAGACCACGTGGTAGCCGACGTAGATGGCCAGCACGAAGATGATCAGGTTGATGACTGTGTGGGAAACGGGATCCATGGGCTCTTCTCCTCGCGTGTTCGCTGTTCGCTTACTTCTTCGTGACCTGGCCGTCCTGCGTCATGCGGCAGGCTGCGACGATGTCGTCTTCGAGGTCGATCTTGAGCGCACCTTCCTTCGTGACGATGAGCTTGAGGAAGTCGAGCACGTTGCGCGCATAGAGCGCCGATGCATCGGCCGCCACGAGCGCTGCGAGGTTGGTTTCGCCGACGATGGTCACGCCGTGCTTGACGACGGTCTTGTCGGCTTCGGAGAGGGGGCAGTTGCCGCCCACGCCATCGGCGCCTTTGCCGGCGGCGATGTCCACGATCACCGAGCCGGGCTTCATGGACTTGACCATGTCCTCGGTGATAAGCGTGGGCGCGGCGCGCCCGGGAATGAGCGCGGTGCTGATCACGATGTCGGCCAGCGCCACGCGCTTGGCGACCTCGACCTGCTGGCGCGCGAGCCAGCTCGGGGGCATCGGCTTGGCGTAGCCGCCGACGCCGACGGCGGCTTCCTTTTCTTCATCGGTGTCGTAGGAGACCTCGATGAACTTGCCGCCGAGCGATTCGATCTGCTCCTTGACGCTCGGACGCACGTCGGAGGCTTCGATGACGGCGCCCAGCCGCTTGGCCGTGGCGATCGCCTGCAGGCCGGCCACGCCGACGCCCAGGATGACGACGCGCGCGGCCTTCACGGTGCCGGCTGCGGTCATGAGCATCGGGAAGAAGCGCTGGTAGCGGTCGGCCGCGATCATCACGGCCTTGTAGCCGGCGATGTTGGCTTGCGAGGAGAGCACGTCCATGCTCTGGGCGCGGGTGGTGCGTGGGGCGGCTTCGAGGGCGAAGCCGGTCACGCCGGCCGATGCCAGGCGCTGCAGGCCTGCGGCATCGAACGGGTTGAGCATGCCGATGACGACGGCGCCTGGCTTCATCAGCCCCGCCTCGGCATCGCTGGGCGTGCGCACCTTGAGCACCATGTCGGCGGACAGCGCACCCGTCTGGTCCGTCATTTCAGCGCCGGCGGTCTGGTAGGCCGCATCGGTGACGCTGGCTGCAACGCCTGCCCCCGACTGAACACGAACGATGTGCCCGGAAGCGACCAGTTTCTTCACCGTTTCAGGTGTGACGGCCACTCGGGTTTCGCCAGCCGTGGTTTCGGCAGGCACGCCTATCAGCATAGAGATCTCCTCAGGGGAAGGGGCAGCACGGAATGCGGGCAGAGCTTACAGCAAGATTACAGATGCTCGTGTCGCAAGAATGTCGCAACGAATTTGCCTGCCAAGCCCCATGCATGCTATCGGTATAGCTATTCAATTTATAGCGACTTCGGTATTTGCCGGTCGAACGCGGAAGTCTCGCCCGAAGCCCTGATCGGCGTCTTGATCCCGATCAAGAACCCATGGATCAGCATCAATAGGCAACCTCCGATGCTGCGATTAACAGCATTTGCATCGAACTGCAGTTAACTGTGTTTACATTTGATTCGAAAAACGCAATTAGCGTGCATTAGTTGCAATCTCTATTTCTTACGTCAGACGCAGATAGATACACTTCCTGCAATCGTCCGCTCACTGAGGCTGGCGAAGGGAGGAAAAGGGGATGGAATGCGTATTGCCGTACTGGACAACGGGGCGGAACAGCTCAAGTTGATCAATCACACCATGGCGGGACTCGGACACGAGTCCCACATGTACACCGAAGGAAAAACGCTGCTGCAGTCCTTGCGCAGGCAGACCTTCGACTTGTTGATCCTCGATTGGAGCCTTCCGGATATCAAGGGGCTCGATGTGGTGAAGGCCATCCGGCACGAACTCAAGAGCCGATTGCCCATACTTTTTGTGACCGACAAGCGCGATGAAGCGGACATGGTCGAGGCCCTCAACAGCGGCGCCGATGACTTCATGGCCAAGCCCATCCGGGCCGGTGAACTCGAAGCGCGTGTCACCGCGCTGCTGCGCCGGTCCTACCCCGCGAAGCACGAGTCCGAGTTGGTCTTCGGTCCATACCATTTCTATCCGCCTTCGCGCGTGCTCAAGGTCCGGGGCAAGCTGGTCGAGTTGAAGAACCGCGAGTACGAGTTGGCGCTCTTCCTGTTCCAGAACCTCGGTCGGCTGCTCTCGCGCGAACACCTGCACGAGGCGGTGTGGGGGCTGGGCGTCGAGGCGCTCTCGCGCTCGCTCGACACCCACGTGTCGCGCCTGCGGACCAAGCTCGATCTTCGCCCCGCGAACGGTTTCCTGCTGCTGGCCATCTACGGGCTGGGCTACCGGTTGGAAACGATCGAGGCGAACACGCTGCCTTCGCGATAGCACCCGGCGCAGCGTGGTGCCGACCCGACAGGCCGGGAATCTCCGCCGGGCTACAGTCTCCAACCGCACTCCGCAACAAGGAAAGAGACGATGAACCGCATGACCCGGCTGCTGGTCTCCGCCGCACTGCTCTGGAGCAGCTTCACCGGCCTGGCAGCCGCGCAGGACATCGTGGAGCCCAGCGACATGGTGCGCGGCGGCATGCAGGCGATCCAGATGATCGACCAGGGCAAGGCCGGCGAACTCTGGGACGGCGCCACGCCGGCCACCCGCAAGCGCGTGACCCGTGCCGATTTCACCGGGCAGGTCGCCAAGAGCCGCGCGTCGCTCGGCGCGCCCCAGCAGCGCACCTGGGTGGCAGTCAACCGCCAGGTCGTGGCCGATGCCGACGCTGACACCGCCGGCCAGTACGTCAGTGTCGAATACGAGACCCGCTTCGCCAGCAAGCCCGAAGGCACCCTGCGCGAACTCGTGAGCTTTCACCTCGACCGCGACCGCACTTGGCGCTTCAGCGGCTACGTGCTGCGCTGAGCCGGCCATGGCCGCACGCTGGAAGCCCAACGTCACCGTGGCCGCGGTGATCGAGCAGGACGGCCGCTTCCTGCTGGTCGAGGAGCACACCGCCGACGGCCTGATGATCAACACGCCTGCGGGCCATCTCGATCCCGGTGAATCGCCCACCGAAGGCTGCATTCGCGAAACGCTCGAGGAAACCGCCCACCACTTCACACCCACCGCGCTCGTCGGCATCTACATGGCGCGTTCGCGGCCGAAGGCCGAGCAGGGAGAAGACGTGACCTACATGCGCTTCGCCTTCGCCGGCGTGCTCGGCGCCAAGGAGGAAGGCCGCGCACTCGACGAAGGCATCGTGCGCACACTGTGGATGACACCCGATGAAATTCGCGCCAGCGTGACGCGGCATCGCAGCCCGTTGTTGCTGCAGTGCGTCGAAGACTATCTGGCTGGCCAGCGTCACCCGCTCGAATTGATCCACATCGACGAATCGGTGCGGACCCCGCCGCCGGTCAGACGATGACGCCGCCCCCGAGGCAGCGCTCGCCGTCATACAGCACGGCCGACTGCCCCGGCGTCACAGCCCATTGCGGCGCGCCGAAGCGCAGGCTGAAAGCGCCATTCGCACCATCGGACAGCTCACACCCCGCATCGGCCTGCCGGTAGCGCGCCTTCGAGCCGTAGCTGCCCGCGGCGGGCGCCTCGCCCGACACCCAGCTCGCATCGTCCGCATTCAGCGCCGACGACAGCAGCCACGGATGGTCGTGCCCCTGCACCACCCACAGCGTGTTCTTCTCGACGTCCTTCCGCGCCACGAACCACGGCGAATGGTCGCCCGAGCCGCGCTGCGCGCCCTTCTCCTTGACGCCGCCGATGCCCAGCCCCTGCCGCTGCCCCAGCGTGTAGAAGCTCAGGCCCTGGTGCTCGCCGAGCTTGCGGCCGCGGTCGTCCTTGATCGGGCCCGGCTCCTTGGAGATGTAGCGGTTCAGGAAGTTGCGGAACGGCCGCTCGCCGATGAAGCAGATGCCGGTCGAGTCCTTCTTCTTCGCATTGGGCAGGCCGATGTCCTCCGCGATGCGGCGCACCTCGGTCTTGTGCAGTTCGCCGACCGGGAACAGCGTCTTCGACAACTGCGCCTGGTTCAGACGGTGCAGGAAATAGCTCTGGTCCTTCGACGGATCGAGCCCCTTGAGCAACTCGTGCCGGCCGGTGGCTTCGTTGTGCCGCACCCGTGCGTAGTGGCCCGTCGCGATCTTCTCCGCGCCCAGGCGCATCGCATGGTCGAGAAAGGCCTTGAACTTGATCTCGGCGTTGCACAGCACATCGGGATTCGGCGTGCGGCCGGCCTTGTATTCGCGCAGGAACTCGGCGAACACGCGGTCCTTGTAGTCGGCCGCGAAGTTGACGTGCTCGATCTCGATGCCCAGCACGTCGGCCACGCTGGCGGCGTCGATGAAGTCGATGTTCGACGAGCAGTACTCGCTGTCGTCGTCGTCTTCCCAGTTCTTCATGAAGATGCCGACCACCTCGTGCCCCTGCTGCTTGAGCAGGTGCGCGGTGACGGCGGAGTCCACTCCGCCGCTCAGTCCGACCACGATCCGTTGCTTTGCCATAAGCCCGCCATTGTCCCAGCCCCGAGGTAGCGGGCTCGGGCGTGGGGGAAATCGGCCTTTAGCGGATGCCGGCCAGCAGCTCGTAGGAGCGCAGCCGCGCCGCGTGATCGAAGACTTGCGACGTGATCATCAGTTCATCGGCGCCGGTGCGGGCGACGAAAGCCTCGACGCCCTTGCGCACCGTCCCGACCGAACCGACCGCCGAGCACGAGAGCACCGAGTCGAGCAGCGCGTTCTCCGCCGGGCCGACCTTCTGACGGTAGTTTTCCACCGGCGGCGGCAGGCGGCCGGGCCGGCCGCTGCGCAGGTTGACGAAAGCCTGCTGCCACGAGGTGGCGCGGAACTCGGCCTCCTCGTCGCTGTCGGCCGCGAACACGTTGAAGCCCAGCATCACGTACGGCTTCTTCAACTGCGCCGAAGGCTTGAAGGTCTCGCGATAGATCTGGATGGCCTGCATGATCTGCTGAGGCGCGAAGTGCGAGGCGAAGGCATAGGGCAGGCCCAGGTGCGCCGCGAGCTGCGCGCCGAAGGTGCTGGAGCCGAGGATCCACACCGGCACCTCGAGCCCCTCGCCGGGCACGGCCCGCACCGGTTGCTGCGGCGTCTTCGACATGAAATCCATCAGTTCGACCACGTCCTGCGGGAACTGGTCGGCATCCGATTCGAGGTTGCGGCGCAGCGCGCGCGCCGTGCGCTGGTCGGAGCCCGGCGCCCGCCCGAGCCCCAGGTCGATGCGCCCCGGGTACAGCGACGCCAGCGTGCCGAACTGCTCCGCGATCACCAGCGGCGAATGGTTCGGCAGCATCACGCCGCCGGCACCGATGCGAATGGACGTGGTGCCCGCCCCGATGTACGACAGCAGCACCGCGGTCGCCGCGCTCGCGATGCCCGGCATTCCGTGGTGCTCGGCAAGCCAGTAGCGCGTGTAGCCGAGCTTTTCGCCGTGCTGCGCCAGCGAGAGCGAGTTGCGGAACGACTGCGCGGCGTCGCTGCCCTCGGTGATGGGGGAGAGGTCGAGGATCGAGAACGGAATCATGGGCGCCATCATGGCGCGATCCGTCCAACGTCGCCCCGGCAGGGGCTATTCGGTTTGGTATAGCGTCGAAACGCTCGCAAAGTCCCGGCCGTTCTGCGTGATGTCCACCTGGAACGGCACGCTTTCGCCCGGCGCGATGGCCGGCAGGTTGTCGACCAGCTTGAAGCCGGTGAGCTGGCCGTTGCGGTCGCGCAGGCTCACCCACAGCCGCACCTTGCCGATGATGGCGTTGCCCGGGTTCTTCACGCTGCCCGTGACCTCCACGCTCTTGTAGGTGAAGCGCTGGCTGAAGTTGAGCAGCACGCTGCCGAGCTCTGCCTTGGTGCCGGTCACCTTCACTTCGAGCGGCTTGCGCGGGCCCGGCAACGCGGCGCGGCGCATCGGCTTCCATTCGATGCGGGTCGAGGTGAAGCGCTCCATGTCCTCCGGCTCCAGGAAGATCGGGAAGCGCTCGCCCGGATAGAGGTACGCGAGGCCCGTGATGTTCGTCGTGCCATGCGCCTTGCTGCCGCTGAAGCGCGAGATCACGCCTACCGGCGCGAGCACGATCGCATCGGTGCTGCGGTTCACCAGCTCGCCCAGAAAGAGCCGTTGCTGGATGTTGTTGCGCCCATCGACCAGCGGCAGCAGCTCGAGGTCCTTCGGATCGAAGCGCTCGCTGTCCTCGGCCAGCAGGTCCTCAGTGCCCAGGCGGAGGTCCGGGTTGAAGCTCTCCGGCCCGGCCGCGGTGCGGATCACCCGGTCGGCGCTCAGCACCGGCGTGCGCGAACCCGAGGCGTCGACGATGTTGTAGCCAATGCGGTAGTCCCACGCCGCGATCGCCGCTCCACGGCCGAAGCGTGCGACGCTCACATCCACCGAGGTCTGTGCGCCGGCTTTGAGTTCGCTCGCCTGCGCATAGCCGTGGCCGAAGCCGATCACCTGCCCGGCGTCGTCGTACAGCGTGGCCAGCACGTCGATGCCGCCGACGATGGCCGCGTCCTTGCGCGTGTTGTCGATGCGGCCCACCAGCCGCACGCGCTCGCCCTGCTGCACCAGCCGCACGCGCGAGAAAGTCATGCGCGGCCCCTCGGTCGCGGTGTAGGGCTCGGCGAGCTTCTGCACCTGCAGCTCCTGCCGCGTGACGTTCTTTCCGTTCGGCATGTCGATCAGCGCGGGCGCGCTCTCGCCCGGCTCCAGCACGAAGATCGGCAGCGTCTCGGTGCGCTCGTCCACCTTGCTGTCGCCGTCGTAATACGTCGCCCGGATGCCCGCGCGCGACAGCGGCTTGCCGGTCTCGTTGCGTGCCACCACCAGCAGCTTGGGTTGCGCCGAACTGCCGCTGCCCAACAGCACCTGCCGCGGCTCGCCGAGCTTCAGGCCGTCCACCGGGATGGTGCGGTCGACGAACGCGGCCACCACGGGCTGCTGCGTCCCGGCGGGCTGGCGCGACGCGATCAGCAGCTCGGCGATGCGCGCCACCAGCACCACGGCCAGCACGACGGCGATGCCGATGCCGACCTTGCGCAGCATCAGCTTCTGCCGCAGCGCCTCTTCGGCCGCGAGCCGCCGGCCCGCTTCGTTCTTGACCTGGTCCAGCACGCGCTCGAGCCGGTCCGAGACCTTGTCTTCCACCAGCGTGACCGAGCCGCAGTGATCGCAGGTGTATTCATTCAGGCCGGTGCGCTTGAGCACGCTGCTGCCGCATTCGCCGCACTTGAGCGTCTGGAGATCGATGGTCATGAAGCGCTTTCGTCGCTCTTGTTGTTGCCGTCGTCCGCGTCGCAGGCGTTCTTCAATGCCGCACGCAGACCCTCCACATCGCCCGCCGCCACTTCGCGCACGCCGGGCAGTCCGGCGAGGCCGCAGGCGCCCGATGCCACCACCGGCACGCCGGCCGCCAGCGCGCGCAGCAGCGCGCGCGGTGCGTGCTCGATGTGCGCGGGCAGCACGACCACGCGGGCGCCGTTCAACCCGTCGCCCCGCCAGTGCATGTGCTCGACGCTGCCGATGCCGCGCCAGAGCTGTGCGTCGTCCGAGGGCGATCCGAGCACGCGCAGGCGGCAGGGCCAGCCTTGCAGCGCCGCGGCCAGTTCGCGCGCGCCCTTTCGCGCGAGCGCGCTTGCGGCGAAAACGATCAACGGCGGCGCATCGCATGCGGCATCGATGTCGCGAGCGGCAGGCAGCACCCAATCGAGCCGCAACGATGCCGCCCGCGGCGCCATCGCGGCCAGATGCGTGGCGACTTCGGCATGCGGCGTGACCACCGCTGCAACCCGCGCCAACGCGGCGGCCTCCGCCTGCACGAGCGCGGCACCCGCGCGAAAGTTGCGCAGCGTGGCGTCGTCGGGCCAGCGCTGCGCGGCCGCATCGAGCCGGCGTTGGATCTCCGCCATCGGCAAGGCGCTGGCCAGCACCGTGACGCGGCGGCCGTCGAGCGCGCCGAGCTGCTGCAGATGCGGCAACAGCGCCTGGTCGATCACGAGTTGCGTGTGCTCGGGCTTCAGGCGCGCGGCGAAGGCGAGCGCCAGCCAGCGCTGTCCGTCGATCAGGCTGCCCTGCCGCCGACCCGCATGCCGCGCCCAGAGCCGCTGCCACACGGCGCGGCGCAGGCTGGCCCACCACGGCGACTGGACGGATGCGGCGCCATCCGCGACGGCTTCCCGGTGCCAGCCCGTGGCCGGCCCGGCGCGCCAGAACGCGAGCCGCAGCGGCACCGGCTGCATGCGGTCGGCGCCGGTGTGGTGTGCGGCGAGATAGCGCGCGAACTCGGGCGTCCACGCGTCGAGCAGGACGGCCGTGCGCCCTTGCTGCGCCACGGCCAGGAGCGGGCGGTGCCGGAAGCAGGCGGTCTGGTCGCAGCTCAGGCAGCCGCGAGCCAGCGGCAACGCAGCGCTCGCGCCCTCTTCGCTCGCCCGCCGCAGCGCCATCGGCACCGCCGGCATCGCGATCGGCGAGCGCGCGCGGATGCGCAGCACCAGTTCATCGGAGGTCAGCTCGACCTCGAGCCGCCACGCATGCTTCGCCCGCACCTTCAGATCGACGTAGTTCCAGAACACCGTCGCGTCCACGACATCGCCCACCGCATCGGCGGCCTGTTCGATGCGCGCGGTGTGTCCGTGGCGCTCCACCAGTTCGAGTCCGGCGCGGGCGGCCACGGTGGCGAGCGCATTCGAGAGCTGGCACAGGCCCCCGGCCAGCGTCGGCACCACGCAGCCGCCGCGCAGTTCGCGACCCTGCACGAAGCCGCGCGAGGCGGTCGGCCGACCCAGCTGGCGCCAGAAGCTCAGCATCTCGCCGGCGGGTACCTCGACGGCATCGAAGGCGCGGCGCGCCACGCGCAGGTTCTGCACCTTGCCGGCCACGAGCGGAAATTCGTCCGCGCGCCCGTCGGACCAGAGCGGGGTGCGGTACTGCGCGAGCACCGGTGCATCGGCCAGCGCTTGCGTGTCGAGTGTGGTGTCCCAGCGCCGCGCCGAAGGCCGCAGCGCCTCCCGCAGCGCGTGGGCGCTGGCCAGCAACCGGGAGCGCAGCCAGAAATCGATGGCGTCGATGCGGCGCGGCGGCTGCCAGGCCCGCACGCTCACACCGACGGGCCTCGCTTGCGCCATTGGCCGAGGTCGGCCTCGATGCGCTCGTTGATGTTGCCGCTCCAGTTCGCCTGGAAGCCGGCCGCGCGCAGCAGTTCGACGATGCGGTGGCCGATCACCACGGTGTTGGCCTCGCGCTGCTCGATCTCGGGAATCATCCCGCCGCTGAACGCCAGATGCAGCCGGCCGGTGCGCACCGCCGTGTCCAAGTCCTGCGAGTGATAGAAGCAGCAGCCCCGGATGCCCGAGGCCAGCCGCCCGGCCGCGCGCCAGTGCTCGCGCACGTCGTCGTGGCCGTCGGAGAGGGTGTTGCCGGCGCGATGCAGGGCAATGATCTTCTCGCCGCGCAGTTGGGCGAACACGGCTTCGAGCCGGTCGTATTCGGTCTCTGCCGGCCACTCGGCCTCGGCTGCGTGCTTGGCGGCGCAGATGCTGGCCACCTCGGCCTTGACCCAGGCCCGGTCTTCACTCGTGAGCTCGTCGGGGTCCAGATACTCGTCGGTGATCATCCACTCGACGTCGGCATCGGGATAGAAGCCGCACCACACAAGGTCGTGAATGCGTCCGCGCGTATCTTCAGGGGCAAGAGTTAGAGCCATGCGTGTTGGGTTGTCGCATCACGGGCGACGGGTCATGCTTTCATTTTTCCTGGCGGAAACGTCGTCGTATTTTCGCGTGTCCGCACCACAGTGGCGCAGTAATGCGAAAGCATGAGGTCGGGAGGCCATCCCTTCCGCGCCGCCATCATGATTGATGCGCTGCGGCAAGGCAATGCGCCTTTTGGCCCAATCGCCGCACGCCGCACGGCCGGTCCACACGAACTTTCGGCCTAGTGGCGCACCGGCATGGGGCCACATGGAACGCCGGACGCATGGCTATGCTCGTCGCCTCTTCATGGCCCGCCTTCATCCTTCCGTCGCACGCATCGCCCATCTGTCCGGACACGCGCCGGGGTACGGGTACGTCTCGCCCGACGGCCGCTACCAGGCGGTGGAGGTCGGCGGCGACACCTTGATCGTCGACCTGCACGCGCGGCGGATGCACCGGGCGCCCGGCGTGTACCCGCGCGGCTTCGAGGAGGCGGCGCCCGATGGCGCGACAGGCATCACGCTGCGGGTGGAAGGCGAGGAAACCGCCACCGCCTACCTGCCGGCCTGGACGGATCTTCAATGGATCGCGCTGGAGAACACGGCGGAAGATTTCTGGACGCCATGGCCCGATCCACCCGATCGACGATCAGCCGACTTGCCACCGGTCGATGAAACGCTCCCTGCCGAATGGACCTCCGAGGCACCGCAAGCCACGGAACGCGTGCGCAGATCCATCGGCGACTGGGTGGCCTGGTTCGTCGCGCTCGCGGTGCTGGCCTTCTTCGCGGTCTTCGGCGTCAGGGCGATGACCTGGGCGCTGGCCGGCGGTTGGCAGTGGCTCTGGATGGTGGTCGGCCTGCCGGTGTTCGCGATGTTCTCGGTGCTGACCGTCGTCTTCGTCGCCACGACCTTGCGCGAGCGGCGCCATGTGCGCGTGGCATTGAGCGGCATGTCGCTGGAGCGCGGGGAAGGCTTTCGTGTCGGCGAGCCGCTCGACGTGCGCCTGCTGGCGACCGTGCCCGACGCGCATGCAGGCGAGCGCACGGTGGCGCCGGAACGCATCGCCGTGCGGCTGATGCGGCGGTCGATCCGCAGCGAAGCCGACGGCCGCTGGAGCGTGATGGACGAATGCCGCGACGAGGCGGTTGCCGTGCGAGACGGCACGACGCGCGTCGGCCGGGTGCTCTATGCGTGCGAGCTTTGCGCGCGCCCCGCTCCCGACGACGCGCCGGCGCAGTGGTTCGTCACGCTGCACGAAACGGCCGCGCCGGACAGCGCGCCCTTCGTCGTCGCCGTCCTGCGGCTGCTGCCCGCACGCTGACTCGGGCGTGCGAAACGAGACGACAAGAAAAAGCCGGCCCCTGCTTTCGCAGGGCCGGCTTCGACAAGAGCTGACGCTCTCGGAGGATTACAGCGGCAGTGCGTCGCCACGAGCGGCAGCGCGGGCTGCGGCGCGAACGGCGTTGCGGTCCACGGTGCTGGCGACCAGCGGGGCCACGCCGGCCGATGCGCCTTCGGCGTACGGATCGGCGCTGTGTGCGGCGGCAACGGCTTCCGAACGGACGGCAGCGCGGCTGGTCGACGACACGAACACTTGCGCAGGGCCTGCATTGGCGCCGGTGGCGTACGGGTTGGCGCTGTGCGCGGCAACCACAGCCTGGCTGGCGACATCGGCGCGGGAGGCGGCCGAGGTCAGTTGATGCACGCCGTCATAGCTTTCAGCGTGGGCGGCACCGGCAACAGCCATCAGGGCAACAGCAACGGCGGAGAGGATCTTCGAGGCGGTCATTTGGATTTCCTTCAATTCAGTTCAGTTTTTGCTTCGGATGATTTCGAACCGGTCTTGGGTGGGTCACCGTCCCTCCGGGGGGCGGCCACCTCGCTCGGGGCCCTGTTCACCCAGATCGGCTTGGGGGCCGGTCTGTGGATGTATTGTGCGACGCCATCTACGTAAAAACCCTTAGCAAAAGGAACCGCGGCGTTCACAGAACGGAAACAATCAATGCTCAAAGGTCAGGGAACTCGGGCTGGCTTAGAGTTCGGGACATGGAAACGACGCCTCTCCCGCCCCTCGCCTGGGGCACGCCGGACTCGGTCTTCGACCGGCTCGAAGGCATGTGGGACCTGGACCGCACCATCGAGGGCAAGGCCACCATGCGCGGAACCGCCCGGTTCATGCGGCATGACAGTGCCTGGCTGAAATACCGCGAGGAAGGCCGAATCCAGTTGCCAGACGGACAGTCGTTCGATGGGCACCGCGAGTACGTCTTCGAGGGCATCACCGATGGCTTCTCGGTGTACTTCGCCGAGATGCCGTTGCGGCTCTTCCACGAAATCGCCATCGTGCGCGAAGGCGACGAGCTCGTCGGCTCGGCCGGCCACCTCTGCGTTGCCGACCAGTACGACAGCGTCTACCGGTTCCGCACGGACGGCTCGTTCGTCATCGAGCACCTGGTGAAGGGTCCGCGCAAGGACTACCTCTCGCGCACCGTGTTCAAGCGGCGCGGGCTGTAGCGCTGCTCAGTCGCGGTCGAGCCGCCAGCTCGGCATGCCGCGCATCACCGTCTGCACGAGCATCGCGCAGATGCCGCACTTGATGAGGTCGCCGGGAATGAACACCAGCATCGCCAGCGCCGCCTGCGTGAGCGACATGTGGGCGATGAGTGAGAGCCCGACGATGCCGAAGGCATAGACCACGACGATCCCGCCGACCACCGACGCGAAGAACGCCGCGGCCAGCAGCCCCTTGCCGGTCGCACCCGCCATGCGGCGCATCAGGAGGCCGCATGCAAAGGCGCCGAACATCCAGCCGAACAGGAAGCCCCCGGCCGGCGCGACGAACACCGCCAGCCCGCCGCGCCCACCCGGCAGCAGCGGCAGCCCGAGCGCCACCGCCAGCAGGAACAGCGCAATCGCGAAGAAGCCGCGCCGCGGTCCCAGCAGGCAACCCGCCAGCATCACGCCCAGCGACTGCAGCGTGATCGGCACGCCGAACGGCAGGTCGACCTTGGGAATCAGGCCGAACACCGCCATCAGCGCGGCGAACAGCGCGATGTACGAGAGCGAGCGGGACGAGGTGATGGAGCCGGTGGTGGTCATGACGGGATTCGGAGAGGGGGTGTTCGTCGGATTCTGCGCCGCGCGCATGGGTTAGCGCCCCAGCCGCGCGGCCAGCGCATCGGCCACCCGCTCGGCGGTCTGCAGCGTGCGGATGGTCAGCGGCGCCAGGAGGCGCAGCCCGCCGCCATGCCCGGCGCGGGCGCGGTAGGCGTCGTCCAGGCGCTGCCACTGCACGTAGAAGTTCTCGGCAAAGCGCAGCATCAGGCCGATGCCGAGCGCGATCCGCTCGGTCGGCACGCCGAAACGCTGCAGCGGCTGCATCAGGGTTTCGAGCACCGCCAGCAGATCTTCGAAGCGCGTGGTGAGCGTCAGCATCAGCGCGAGCACGGCCGCGCTGGCCAGGCGCAGCGCGCTCGCCACGCCGAGCGCAATCGTGCCCAGGAACCAGTGAAAGCCGACGATCAGCGCGCAGCCGATCGCGATACCCACCAGCATCCGCACGCGCAACCACGCCGTGCGGCTTAGCGATGCGAAAAGCAGCAGCACCACGATGCAGGCGATGCCCAGGTGAACCGGCCGCTCGACCAGTACCAGCAGCGTGCCGCACACCGAAAGCACCGCGAGCTTGACCCACGCCGGCAGCGCATGCATCCAGGTCGGATGCGACGAGTAGAGGCTACGCACGGTCGGCGCCCCGCTCGGCCTCGGCGCGCTGGCGCACGTTCTCGGCATAGGCCTCGCAGACTTCGCGCCCCGGGCCATCGGCGCGCACCCGGCCCTGTTCGAGCCACAGCACGCGCTCGAAGTCGTACACATGCTCGAGCAGGTGCGTGGAGACGACGATCTGCTGGCCCGTGGCTTCGAGCTGTGCCGCGAGCCGCGCCTGGCTCAAGAGGTCGAGGCTTGCAAAAGGCTCGTCGAGCAGCAGCGTGGGCGGGCTGGCCGATCTGCAGCGCGAGCAGGCACACCTGCTGGCGCTGCCCCTGGCTCAGTTCGCCGATGGCGCGCCCGGCCCAGGCCGCGAGCCCGCGTTCGGCCAGGAATTCACGCGCCCGCTCGCGCGCCGCCTGCCGGGTTTCGCCGCGCGCGGTGAGGCTGAACGCGAGCTCCTCGGCCACGGTGGGAAAGATGATCTGGTCGTCGGGGTTCTGGAACATCAGCCCCACGTGCTGCGAGAGCTGGCGGCGGTCGGCCTGCGTCCCCTGCGTGTCGCAGCCATGCACCACGACGCGCCCTTGCTGCGGCTGGTCGAGCCCGCTGATGAGGCGGAACAGGCTGCTCTTGCCCGCGCCGTTGTCGCCCACGAGGCCGATGCGCGCTTCATCGAGGCTGAGCGTCAGCCCGTCGAAAACGCGCTGTTCACCGCGAACCAGCGCGACCGATTCGAGGCGGATGCTGTACGGGACGTGGGGGTCGGTAGGGGTCGGCTGCGGCAAGGGGTCGCCACTGTACCCCAAGCCCTTCCCGTGGTCTTTCTCAGGACGTGCCGGAAAAAAGCGCGTTGATCTCACCTGCGGACAGCATCCCGGCGCCCATCGCGCGAAAGCCGGCGTCGCTGCCGTCGAAGGCCTCGGTGGCGATGCGCCCGAGCAGCCCGAGCGCCGCCTGCAGCGGGCCGCAGCCCAGGCTGATGCGTCGCGCCCCCGCGCCTGCGAGCACCGCGACCGGCGGTGCCTGGGTGTGGCCGGCGTAGACGTTCACCGGCAAGGGCACCGCCGCAGCGAGACCCGCGATTTCCTCCAGCTTCGACATGCCCGGCACGAAGATGCCGTCGGCGCCGGCCGATGCGTAGAGCCGGGCGCGCCGCAGCGTGTCCTGGTAGCGCGCGGCGGGGTCGTCGTTGGCGACGAAGTAGGTGTCGGTGCGGGCGTTGATGAAGAGGCGCGCATCCAGCTTGCGCAGCGCCTCGATGCGCTCGCACAGGATTTCCGGCGGCGCGAGTTCCCGCGTGCCGGGCAGCGTGCCGTCTTCGATGTTGATGCCGGCCACGCCCATGTCGATGAACGCACGCACCAGGTCGCACACAGCCTCGGTGGTGTCGCCGAAGCCGCGTTCCATGTCGACCGTAACCGGCACGCTGCTCACACGGCAGATCCGCGCGGTGGCGGCGAGCAGTTCATCGACGGGCACGCGCTCGCCGTCCGGGTAGCCGAGCGCCCAGGCGATGCCCGCGCTGGTGGTGGCGATGGCCTTCGCCCCGGCCCGCTCGACGATCCGCGCGCTGACCGCGTCCCATGCGTTCACGAGCACCAGGGGATCGGGGCCCGCGTGGAGTCGGTGGAAGGTTTCCATTTGCTGTTGTCTTGTTTCGATGGAGGGCATGGTGTGGCGTCTGTATCGATGGATGTGGAAACGACGCGAGCGTAACGACGCCCCGCTCCCGAAACTTGGAGAAAACTGCGGCCCGGCGCGCTGCGGCTACAGTAGCTCCCCCGAATCGAAGGAACACCGCCATGGGCGCACAGTGGAAAGCAAAGCACAAGGACCTGGCCGCCAATGCCAAGGGCCGCCTCTTCGGAAAGCTGGCCAAGGAAATCATGATGGCCGCGCGCAACGGCGCCGAGCCGGCCTCCAATTCGCGCCTGCGGCTGGTGGTGGAGCAGGCCCGCAAGGTCTCGATGCCCAAGGACACGCTGGACCGCGCCATCAAGAAGGGCGCGGGCCTCACGGGCGAGGCGGTGCATTTCGAGCATGTGATCTACGAGGGCTTCGCGCCGCACCGCGTGCCGGTGATGGTCGAGTGCCTGACCGACAACGTGAACCGCACCGCGCCTGAAATGCGCGTGCTGTTCCGCAAGGGCCAACTGGGCACCTCGGGCTCGGTGTCGTGGGATTTCGACCACGTCGGCATGATCGAAGCCGAGCCCGCGAACGCCACGGCCGACGCCGAGGTCGCCGCCATCGAAGCCGGCGCGCAGGACTTCGAGCCGGCCGGCGAAAGCAACGCCACCGTGTTCCTGACCGACCCGACCGACCTGGACCTCGTGAGCCGCGCCCTGCCGGCGCAGGGCTTCACGGTGCTCTCGGCCAAGCTGGGCTACAAGCCGAAGAACCCGGTCGATCCGGCGAGCCTGAGCGCCGCGGATCTGGAAGAAGTCGAAGTCTTCCTGGCGGCCATCGACGCGAACGACGATGTGCAGAACGTGTACGTGGGCCTGGCGGGCTGAAGCCTCCTTCGCTGACGAGAGACACCGGTGACAAGCCCCGGGACCACCACCGTCCGCAGCCTCGCCGGCAAGTGCCTGTGCGGGGCCGTCCACTACACGGTGGCCGACGAATTCACCTATGCCCTCAATTGCCACTGCGCGGACTGCCGGCGCGCGACGGGCTCGGCCTTCAAGCCCTTTGCCGGCATCGAGCGGCACAAGCTGGCGATCACGCAGGGCGCCGACACGCTGCTGATCCACGGCGAGGAAAACGCCGGCGACATCCACTGCGGCAAGTGCGGCTCGTTCCTGTATTCGGTGGTGCGCGAGGGCATGTTCGTGCACGTCACCCTGGGCACGCTGGTCGACAACCCAACCATCCGACCCAGCGCGCACATCTTCGTCGGCTCGAAGGCTCCGTGGTTCACTATCAACGACGACCTGCCGCAGCATCAGGGGCACGCGGGCGCCGACTGAGCGCGGGCTTCAAGCCTTCCGCGGCTTGCGCTGCAGCGGCAGCCACAGCGTGAACAGCGTGCCCGTCGGCCCCGAACGCCAACTGACGCCCCCGCCGATGGCTTCCGCGCGGCGCAGCTGGTTCTGCATGCCGCGCCCGCCGGCCTCGGCCATCGCCTTGTCGACGTCGAAACCCTGGCCGTTGTCCTCGATGGTCACCCGCACGCCCTCGGCCTCGGGCGCCGTGCCCACGCGGATTTCGGTGGCGCGCGTGTGGCGCAGGATGTTGGCGATGCTCTCCTGCACGATGCGCAGGATGTGCAGCGCGCTGGTCGGGTCGAGCCAGTCGAGCGGCGGTATCTCCTGCACCTCCCAGCGCAGCGCGACGCCGGAGCCCTCGAGCCGGGGACCGAGGCGGTAGCGCAACGTGGCCAGCAGGAGCAGCAGGTCTTCCTCGAGCGGCTCCATCGAATCGATGGTGAGCTTCAGGTCGTCCAGGCAGCTTCTGAGGATGTGCGACACCTTCTCGTCGCTGAGGCGCCCGTTCTCCACCGAACGGATCGCGCTGATGAGCGATGAGCCCAGGCCGTCGTGCATGTCCTGCATCAGCCGCTGGCGCTCGTCGCTGATGGTCTGGCGCTTTTCCACCTCGCGCAGCCGGCGGTGGCTCTGTTCGAGCTCGGCCTCGCGCGCCTGCAGGCGCTCGGCCAGGTTGGCGTTGACCCGCTCCACCTCGGCGATGGCGTTGACGTAGCGCCGGTACATCAACGTGCCGAAGACGGCGAAGGTCACGGCGTTGGTGTAGGACCCGAGGTACCAGCCCTCCGGATTCGCGAAGTTGTTCTGCAGCAGCCAGTCGGACAGGCCCAGCAGCACGCACACGCCGATGCCGAAGGCCACCAGCCGGCCTTCGTTCGAGCGGCGCCATGCGCTGATGCCGCCCACCAGCGCCACGGCACCGCCCATGGCGGCCGCGCCGATGTAGATGAGCGGCGTGACCTGCGGGGTGTTCGTCAGGATGCCGAGGCCCGGCAGGGTCAGCACGCCGGTCAGCGCGGTCCAGCCGACCACCGCGTACGTGAGCCACTGGAGCGGGCGGCCATGCAACTGGCGCAGCGCAAAGTGCACCACCGCGACCAGCCAGAACAGCGAGTTGACCGTGAGCCATGCGAACCAGTCGTTGGCCACCGGCAGGCTCACGTAGAAATGCAGGCCTCGCAGGAACGACGTGGTCGCGAGGTTGAAGAAAAGCAGGTAGCCGGTTTCGTGCCGGCGCCGGAACCACACGAACAGCGCGAACAGGCCCACCGCCATGAAGGCCGCGCCGAGCATGGCGGGCAGGTCCTGCTGGAACCACAGGCGCTTGTTGTAGCGGTCCTTCAGCGAATCGACCGGGCCCAGCCACAGCGAGGACACCGCCACCTGCGCATTGCGCGTGTGCTCCAGTCGGACGAGGATTTCCTTCAGCGGCACCGCATCGGGCGTTTTCTCGATCACCACCCACAGCGGCGTGCGGGTGCTGTTCCACAGCGGTCCGTTTTCCTGGTCGCGGTGGACCAGCCGGCCGTCGGCGTACACCGCGATGGTGCCGTCGGTCTTGATGCGCACGCCGTACAGCGCGAGCGGCCCCGTGGTGACGGGCAGGTCATGCACGGCCACGCGCAGCCAGGTGGTGCGGGTCGCGCTGGCGATGAAGCGGTCGTCGGCCTGGCGCAGCAGCGCGATGGGCAGGGACAGGGGCAGCTCGATGGACTGCCAGGTGTCGGGCAGGGCCCGGCTGTCCATGACGATCGAGGGTTCGCGAAAGCCTGGCGCTTCGGTGACCTGCCAGTCGGCATGGGTGATCCGGGTCGCCGGCACGCCTGGCGTGGCGGAGGAGCCGCCGAAGAAGACGATCATGAGCGCCAGGAGGGCGAGGGAAGCAACCAGCACCACGTTCGCCCACAAGGGAGCCGCGCGGTATTTCGAGAAGTGTTCGAGCAGCCACGCATGCAGCCGGTGCGGGAACATGAAACTGGTGTTCTTCAGAAGAGTGAAGTTGCCGCGGGCAGAAGTGTCCGAACGACAGTGCTGGCGGGATTTTCCCCGCTTTTTGCAAGGCCCCCGCCTGCCCTTTGGGTCGGCGTTGCTATACGCTGAATTCCATTTCGCCTTCGAGGCGGTAGCGATGCGCCAGCCCCACGCCGTTCAGTGCCTTGTCGCGGTAGTAGCGGAACGCGATGTACTGGGCGTCCCGCTCCAGCAAGGCTCTCTTCTGTGCATCGACGACCCGCCATTGCCCGTCGACCAGCACTTCGGCCCAGTCGTGGAAATCCATAGGCCGGGGCGCGAAGCTGCGGTCCGTGACATAGCCCTCGACCATGCGGGCCGGAATGCCCGACGCGCGGCACAGGGCCACGACGAGACAGGCGTATTCGGAACAATCCCCGCGCCGCTGGCGCAGCGCATAGAGGGCGCCGAAGTCCTCCGGCATGTAGCCCGCGTAATCCATGCGAGAGGCAACGAACTCGTAGATGTTGCGCACGGTTCCGGCATCGGTCGCGGACTTCAGCGCCAATGCCTGCGCGGCGATCGCTTCGTGGTCCGATTCGATGTAGCGCTCCGGCGCCAGCCAGTCCTGCGCATTCCTGGCCGCAGGCAACGGTGCCGCGCTTTGATTCAGGTTGACCGTCAGCGCCGCCACGCGCCGTGCATACGCGCCAAGCTTGTCTATCGCAACGAAGAGGATGGTGTGCCCCAGCGGATCGCTCTGCAGCTCGTGCGGCAGGCCGGTCTCGATGCCGTCCAGCGCCCACCAGGCGTTCCGGCGCACGGGCAAATACATCCAGAGCCGCTGGAGCGGAAGGTCGGTCGCGCCGGGGTTGTTCATGCCGAAGTTGAAGCGAAGCTGCAACGCTCCCTGCGCGGCAAGGCTGCTCCTCATCGGCACGAGGGCGCCGCCGGCCAGTGCGCCTGCAGCCTTGAGCCACGCACGCCGCTGCATGGCCACCTCAGCCGCAGCGCGGTTGCTTGGGTCCGCGTGCATGCGCGGCCCACGCCGCCTCCTGCGAGCGCAGGAAGCTCTTCAACGCGGGGGCGCCGCCCGTGTACACCAGCAGCGGCGTGGGGGCCACCACCTGGCTGTACTGGCGGAACATGGCCTCGGACATCGCACCGTCGACCACCACCGTCACGTTGGCCAGCACGGCCTTCTGCTCCTTGCGGCGCCGCTCCACGGCGCCGGCGAGGGCTCGCAGCGCCGTGTCCGAGGAGATGGACACCCGCGGCGCGAGCGGCAGGAGCTCGGCCGATGCCGGGCTGTTCATGACGACGACCAGGCTTTCAGGAAACTGGCTCTGCGCCCACAGTTGCGCGGGGTCGAGCCGCGCGGACTCGAAGGCATCGGGCGCGCCCGGGCCGCTCACGGGCAATTCCTTCGCGAAGTAGCCGGCCATGCCGCCCATCAGCACCTGGACCGACTTGAAGCCCTGGGCCCGCAAGCGCCCGCAGGCTCCGTAGAGCTCGCGGTCCGACTTGCCGTCGCCAACCAGCAGCAAGGGCTTGTCGCGCAGGTGCGTCTTGAGCCGGATGCTTGCCGCGTCGACGCGCATGGCGTTCGCGATATGGAACTGCAGGAAGTCGCTCTCGTGGCGCGTGTCGATGACCGCAGCGCCGTTCTTTTGCAGGAAGGCTGCCGCCCCGGAGACCGGCAGCGCACAGCCCGCTTCGAGACCACCATCGGCTCGCCCGCCGCCGGACAACGAGGCACCGGGCAGCCGCTCGTTCTTGCACATCGACCCCGACTGGGGCATGTCCCGCAGGATGGGCGGCAGCCCCGAATCCGTCTGCGCGCTCGCGGACGCGCAGAGCAACATCGTCGACAGGGCGGCAGCGACTGACGCAGTGAGGGTGAGAGAAATCTTCCTGTTGTGCATGGGCACCTCGGCTCGGTTCAAGGTCGTGGGGACGCGGAGAAAGGCGTCGTCGAAAAAGAGGGAAGCGACGTGGCGGAGTTCGACCCGATCGTCTTGCCCCCGGGCGGCACGGGCATCTGGGCGAGCGGACCGAAGATCCATTCGGCATAGCTTTGCGCGCCCGTGAAGGCCTGCTCGTCGCCCTCGAAGCCCGCCTGCTTGATCGGCATGGCCGTCGAGAGCGAATGGATGCCCACGATGCGGCCCGACACCTGAACCAGTCCCCATTCGGCCTTTCCGGTCATCGGATCGACGAAGACCTTGCGCAGATGGCGGCGGATGCCAGGAAAGCGTTCGTCCTTCAGCAGCGCCTCGAGGCTGGCTGGGTAGCCGCTCGGATCGTTCTGCGGCGGCAGCGCGGGCTGGCCGCCTGCGCCAGGGAAAATTCGCACCACCACCGGCGGCAGGCGGCAGTCCCGAAACGGGTTGACCGGGCCCCATGCCCGAGGGCAGAGGCAGGCCGCCGGCCGCACCGACGGTCGGCAGCCGGGCCGCGTAATAGCTGGCGAGCGCGGTGCGGAACTGGCGCCCGATGGCGAGCAGCTCTTTCTCGCGGTCGCGCTGGCTGACGGTGGTCTGCACATCGGCCGCCACGGTCATGCCCACTCCCATGAGCGCGATCAGCAGCAGCATCCAGATGTAGGTGAACCCCCGCTGCGCGGACGCGCGCATCTCACGGGAGCGGCCGTCAGAAGCTCTCATACGAACGGCCGTCCTTGGTGGCCCCCGATGCCCCGCTCTTGATGCCGGCGATTCCTGTTTCCTCGGCGTTCTGCGAGGGCAACAAGATCCAGCTGGTGCGCGACTCGGTCACAGGGTCCGTGGGCACCGCATGCAGGTAGCGCTGCTCGACCAGTTCGTCGAGCGACTTCGGCCAGCGCCCTTTGTCCGCGTAGAACTTGTCCAGCGTGATGCGCACGACGCGCAGGTTCTCCTGCAGCACCTGGTCCTTTGATTTGTCGATCGATCCGAAGTAGCGCGGTGCGGCAATGCTCAGCAGCAACGCGACGATAGACAGCACGACCAGCAACTCGATCAGGGTGAAGCCGGCGCGGCGGGCGGCGTTGACGGTTGGCGTTCGCATGGTCACCACAGCGCGTACTCGACCCCGTTGAGGCCGGTCTTCTTCGATCTGGAATACACGTCGAACACGTCGTCTCCTTCGGCTGGTGCGTCGGGCGGCGAGCTGTAGCTGCGCAGGCCCCAGGTCTGCGCAGCGGGTGCCCGGGCATCCGCAAAGGTCGGATCGCGCGGCAGCGACCGCAGGAAATAAAGCTTCTGCTGGTTCGGGCTGCGCTGGTCGGGCACGCCCTGCCACAGGTCGTCGAGCGTCTTCGGAAAGCCGCTCTCTCCCAGCTTCATCTGGATGCGCCCCTGGTCGGACGCGCGCTTGTAAGCATCGAGCGCTTCGCGGATCTGCATCAGCGAGGCCCGCAATTCCTGCTCCTTCTGGCGCTGCACGCTCACCTGGGCCAGCGGCACCGCCACGGTCGCCAGCACGGCCATGATGGCGAGCGTCACGAGCAGCTCCACGAAGGTGAAGCCACGCGCGGAATGGGCGCTACGGGACAATTTTGAACACCTGTTCTATCGGCACGGCCACCGGCGATGCCGATGCCGGCTCCGGCGTGGCGGACAGCAGCTGGAGCTTCGCGCCGGCGCTGGCCTTGACGGCCTTGAAGGTGAGCGTGGCCACGCTACCGGTGCCGTTGATCCCGGCCTCGCCGCCGGCCGGGTTCTCGCGCAGGGCCGCGATGAACACCTTGCCCTGCACGCCGTCCACGCGCTGGTTGAAGGTGCTCTTGCCGCCGGCCTGCCGGAAGAAGTCACCCTCTTGTGCGCTCACGACCTGCATCAGTTGCGGATCGAAGCCCACGAGCAGCGGCAAGCCGCGCAAGGCCTGCTGGCTGTTGACGCGCAGCACCGCGCTGAACTGCTCGCCCACCTTCACCTGCGCGGGCGCCTGCCAACTCAGGCTGATGGCACCGGTTGCGGGCGCACCTTGCGGCGCAGGCGCCGCCTTGTTGGGCCGCGGCGGTGCGGCGTTCACGGGCGCCACTGCGCTTGCCGCGCCGGCACCCGGCGCCACGACGCCAGCGGCGGCGCCCGCACCTGTGGGAACTGCAGCAGCAGCCGGCGCAGCGACAGCCTTCGGTGCATCGGGCGCGCCGCCCGTGAACTGCAGCGGCCGCGCGCCGATGTTGCTTTCGGTGCCGGACTCGAACTCGGCCGCCTGCAGATCGGGCCGGCGAATGGAGCGCACCACGCGCGGCGTGATGGACAGCAGGATTTCGCTGCGCAGCGTGTCGTCCTTCTGGCTCCCGAACAGGCGCCCGGCCACCGGCATCTCGCCGAGGCCCGGCACCTTGTTCGAGGTCGAGCGGTCTTCGTCGCTGATCAGGCCCGCCAGGATCTGCGTCTCGCCGTCCTTCAGCCGCAGCACGGTGCTCGCGCCGCGCGTGCCGATCTGGTAGGCCTGCGAGCCCGACTTGCTGATGATTTCCTTCACCAGGCTGGAGACTTCGAGGTTGACCTTGATCGCCACCTCTTCGTCTAGGTAGATGCTGGGTTCGACCTCCAGCTTGAGGCCTACGTCCAGATAGTTGATCGACTCCGACACGAAGCCCGTCACGTTCGATGTCGTCGTGATCACCGGCACCCGGTCGCCGATCAGGATCTTGGCCTTCTCCTTGTTGCGCACGCGAATCCTGGGGTTGGCAAGGATGCTCACGTCCCCGTTTTCCTTGCGCGCATTGGCGGTGACGCTCGGGGTTCCTCCCACCTGGAGATTGCGACGATTGAGATTGCCAAGGTCGTTGAGCACCAGCGGCGCGCCGTCGATCTGCAACGGGGACAACGACAACTGGGCGGGCCAGTTGATGCCCAGCTCAAGCAGGCGCGAGCGCTTCATCTCGACGACCTCCACTTCGAGCATCACTTCCGGATCGGTCAAGTCCTGCAGCGCCACGATGCGTTCAGCCATGCGGATCGCATCGGGCGTGTCGCGCATGATGATCAGGCCGAGCCGCTCGTCGATCACCAGGTCCTTGGTCTTGACGATGGTCTTGATGGTGTTCGAGACCGCCTTCACGTCGGCGTTGGCCAGGTAGAAGGTACGCACCGACAGCGTCTGGTAGTCCTTGAGCTTCTGCGGCGTGTTCGGATAGATGAGCACCGAGTTCTCGTTCAGGATCTTCTGCTCGAGCTGGTTGGTCACCATCAGCAGGCGCACCGCGTCCTCGATGGTGGTGTTGCGCGCCATGATGTTCGCCTTCAGGTCGGGACGGATGTCCTTGTCGAAGAAGAAGTTCAGGCTCGACACCTTGGCGATCACGTCGAACACCGTGCGCAGCGGTGCGTCGCGAAACTCCAGCGTGATGGTCTTGCGAAAGCTTTCCGCGAGCTTGGCTTCGGGCTTGGCCTGCTTGTTCTGGGCTTCGTCGATGCGCTCCTTCAGATTCAGCGCCTCGCGCTGCCGCGGGTTCTCGTTCAGCACCGGGCGCAGCATGTCCAGCGCCATGACCAGATCCTCGGGCTTGCCCTTCTTCAGCAGGGCTTCGCCCTCGGCGACCACGAGCCGGTGCTTGCGCTCGACGACCAGCAGCTCCAGGCCCTGGCGCGCCATCGCGTTCTCGGGTTCGTACGCCATGACCTGGCGGTACCACTTCTCCGCCTCGGTCAGCCGCCCGTCGCGCCGGTTGGCCTCGGCCGCGGTGAGATAGCGGCTGACTAGGCTGGTGCGGGTGGTCGACAAGGCCACCCGGTACTCCGCATTCTTGGGATCGAGCTTGACCGCCTCTTCCAGCTTCGCGAGTCCTTCGGTGGGCTTGTTCTCCGCGAGCAGCCGGTTGGCATCACGAAAAGCCACCTGGCTCGCACAGCCGGCCAGCACAAGGCAGGCCAGCACGAAGCAGGCCGGCGCGCACGCTTCCACCACACGGGCCCAGCGCTTCTTCGGGCGCGGGTGCATGAACATCGTCATTTCTTCTTTCATTGGGAGCCGGTCCACGGCAGGCTTTGCTTCTGCCCAAGGGGCAGGTAGGTCAGCACGACCTGCCCGGCCTCGATGGCGTCGACGCGCCATTCGGGGTTGATGTTTTCACCGGGCCACAGCACCACGCTGTCGCCGTTGAATGTCGCGAACATGGCCGTCCTGTCGCCTTCCTGGTAGCGGCCCAGCAACTGCAACGGTGCAGGCGGCGCGCGCGGCGCCACGGGTTCGGACGCGGCCGGCGGCGGCGCCTCGACCCTGGTGGCGGGCGGGGGCTCCCAACTCAGTGACGCGAACAGGTTCGAGTCGTCGCCATCGAGGTCGTCGCGCGAGCGCAATCCGAGCACGTCGGCTGCACCACCCACCGACCGTCGGCTTTCCAGCTGCGTCGGCACCGTCATCGGCACCGGGCGCGTCGCCGCATCGGACACGGCAGGCCGCTCGACGACCTGCACCACGGCATCGTCCTTGGCCGGCGCGAAGTACACCGCGAGCAGCGTGGCCGCGAGGGCCAGGACCAGCATCACCCTGCGCTGCGTCATGGCGCGCCTCCTTCCGGTGTTTGCAGAGGCGCCGGCATCGGCGGTGGCATGCCGGACGATTCGCGCGCCTGTGCAGCGGGCACAGCAGGCCAGCCGGTGATCAGGGTCCATTGCACGATCGCCTCGATCTGCTCGGCCTGGATGCGGTCGCGCTTGAACTGCACCGACTCGAACACGAGGCTGCGATTGCCGGCCAACGCACGCTCCAGGAAGCGTTGCACCGCGGGCGCGTTGCCCTTGATCGGCATGGTCATCCGGTAGCGCACGAACTGGCCGACCTCGTCGTTCTGCGCGCGGTATTCGCCGCGCGAGAGCACCAGCTTCTCTTCCACGCCGAGCTCGAACAGGCGCTCAAGCACTTCGGGAATGTCGTCATGCGCGGGCAGCACCTGCTCAAACTTCTGCAGGTTGGAGAGTTCCGCCACCGGTCGCGGCAACGACTCGCCCGTCTCGGCGGCCGCATCCATGGCGCGCAAGCCGATGCGCTGCTCCCTCACCTGCACCACGGCCGCGGCGAGCCCGCAGATCACGAGCAGCCCCAACAGGATCGCGAGGCCGTCCGGCCCTGCCATGCGGTAGAGCCGCTGCGCGCTGCGTCGGCATTGCCACCAGCCATCGGCCAAGGCGTGACGCGTCCAGCGTGTCAGTCCTTCCATGCGACCTCCACGGTGAAACGGTAGGCCGCTCGCTGGCTGCCCGCCTGGGCGGCGGCGCCATCGGGCACCTCGTGCCTGACGAGATAGGCGTGATTCAGCGGCTTGCGGTCCGACAGGAAGGCGACGTAGCGCGTCATGTCGGTGCTCGCGGGCGCCTCGGCATGGACCTTGAGCGTCGGGCGCGACACGCGCGCATCCGCGGCCCCGCCAGGTCCGGCGCCGCGCTCCCGCCCCGCCACCAACTCAAGGCCCAGCAGCCCGACGCGGATGTCCTTCGGCGGCTGGAGCGCACGCAGCAGGCGCGGCAGGGGAATGTTGAGTTCGGAGACCACGCCATTGACGGCAGCGATCCGCTTGGCCTGCTCCGCCGAAGGTGGTGGCGCTGCGGGCACCACGGCCGCGCGCCGCGCCGCCGAGGCCGCATCGAGGGCCTCCTGCAGCCGGGCTTCGTTGCGCCAGAGTGCGAAGCCGGAAAAGCCGATGCCGCCGAGGACACATGCGAGCACCAGCAGCTTGACAGCGGAAGGACGGGCGGCGCGCGCCACCGCATCGAGCGCATGCGCCGCCACCAGATCGCGCCGGCCTTGCGGCGTGACCCACCACGCCATCGGGCCGGTGGCGCTGGAGAGCGGATCGTTCGGCGTCAGGTCGGTCACGGAAAACAGCGTGGCGACTTCGGGCGAAGAAGGCGTGGGCACGGCATTCCACCCCAGCCGCTGGACGATGGCCGCGACGGACGCTGCCAGCTCGCGCGCCGCGGGCCGTCCGACGCCATCCGGATGAAGTCCGGCATGCAGGGGACGGATCAGCACCTCGTCGATGCATGCCGAGGCCCGCTGGCCCCGCACAAGGATCACCTGACGCGCCGATACGTCGCCCGGCTCGAGGATGGCCAGCACGCGTTCGGAATGCGCGGGCGTCTGCCCGGGCGTATCGCTGCCGCGCCAGGCCAGCGCAGACAAAGTGGTGACCGAGTGCGGGCGCGTCTTCAGTGTTGCGGCCAGCCGGTCCACATGTTCGAGCAGCGACGCCGGATAACAGACCGCGAGCCGGGGCTGGCGAAGCGGTGCATCGTCCAGTCGCAACAGGTCGCCGGACAGGACCTCGTGCCCCGCTTCGCGGAGCTCGCCGCGCGCGGCCGAAACGGCGGCGCCCGGGCGGTACTGCGCCGCGTTCCATGGCACGGAGGCGCTGGGCACCCACTGGTCGGACACCAGCACGCGCAGCTCGGCGCCGCGCTGCAAGGCGAGTTCGGCCTGGCAACCGCGGCCGAGCGCTTCCATGGCCGTCGACACAGCGGAGGGCCATGCGTCGATCGAAGCCATGGGCTCGTCGACGATCGGCTGCTCGTAGGCCGCGTCGAACAGCATGCGCAACTCGGCGCCGCGTCGCACGGCCCAGGCCGCCTGCAACCGCTGCGCGCCGATGTAGATGTAGAGGACGGGCTTCGACATGAACAAACCTCTCAACCCGCCACGCGCGCGACTTCGTCGAGCGTCGTTTCGCCGGAGGCCACCAGCTCGAGCGCCATGTCGGCCAGCGGTATCCAGCCGGCCAGCCGTGCTTCTTCCTTCACGACGGAGATCGAGGCCTGCGCGGCAATCAGCTCGCGCAGCTTGTCGTTCATCACCAGCACCTCGGCCACGGCGCGCCGCCCCTTGAAGCCGGTGCCGCGGCAATGGCCGCAGCCCTTGCCGGCCCGCAAGGTCCAGGTGCTCGTGGCGGCCGCATCGACGCCCACAGCCTGCATGGCCTCGGGCGTCGGCACCACCGGCTCGGAGCACACGGGGCAGTTCACGCGCACCAGCCGCTGCGCCACGATGCCGTTGAGCGCCGCCGAAAAACTGTAGGCGTCCACCCCCATGTGAAGGAAGCGCCCGAGCACGTCGAACACGTTGTTGGCGTGGACCGTGGTGAACACCAGGTGGCCCGTCAGCGCGGCCTGCACAGCGATCTGCGCGGTCTCGTCGTCGCGGATCTCGCCCACCATGATCTTGTCGGGGTCGTGGCGGAGGATGGAGCGCAGCCCGCGCGCGAAGGTCAGCCCTTTTTTCTCGTTCACCGGAATCTGCAGCACATGCGGCAGGCGGTACTCGACCGGGTCTTCGATGGTGATGATCTTGTCGCGGCCCGTGTGGATCTCGGTGATGGTTCCGTACAGCGTGGTCGTCTTGCCCGAGCCCGTGGGCCCCGTCACCAGCAGCATGCCGTGCGGCTTGCTGGCCAGCCGCCGGATCGATGCCTTGGTCTGCTCACGCAGCCCAAGGCTTTCGAGCGTGAGGCTCTGCGCCTGCTCGGTCAGGGCCTTGCGGTCCAGGAGCCGCAGCACCGCGTCCTCGCCAAAGATGCTCGGCATCACCGACACCCGGAAGTCGATGTCGCGATCGCTCACGCGCACCTTGAAGCGTCCGTCCTGCGGAATGCGGCGCTCGGCGATGTCGAGCTCGGCCATCACCTTGACGCGCTGGATCACCTGCTCGGCCATGTCGGCGCCGGACACTTCGGTGATGGAGACCAGCACGCCATCGAGCCGGTACTGCACGCGCAGCCCCTGTGCGTCGCACTCCAGGTGGATGTCGCTCGCGTTGAGCTTCAGCGCGTCGTACAGCGTCGAGTTGACCAGCTTGATCACCGGGCTCGTCTCCTGCTGGATCGAGACCATGCTGATCAGCGCCGCCAGTTCGCCGTCGTCGGCCTCGGCCTCGACCGCCTGGAAGCCGTCCATCGCGCGCATCTGGCGCTCCTGTTGCGCCAGCAGGCCGTCGAAGTCGTCGGCATCGACGAGCCCGACCGCCACGTTGCGAATACCCAGGCGGCGGCATTGGTTGAGCCCCCAGGTTTCGGCGGCGGCATCGCGGTGATCGGTCAGCGCGAGGTAGACCTGGCCCGCACCGGTCGGATCGTCGGCCGGCGACTGCAGCACCGCGATCTTGCGCGCCACCGCGTCGGTGTAGCCGACCGCATCCCAGCGCGTGCGCAGCTCGCGCAGGCGCGCCATGTCCATCCACACCAGACCCAGCGAATGCGCGAGCTCGACCGTGTTGGGCGTGCTCATTGCAGGCTCCCCGCGAGTTCGAAGATCGGCATGTACATCAACACCACCACGAGGCCGATGACCAGGCCGATGGCCAGCATCAGCACCGGCTCCAGCAGCTTGGAAGTGGCGTCGATCCAGCGCGTCATTTCTTCGTCGTGAAAGCGTGCCGTGCGATCGAACATCGGCGCGAGCTGGCCCGAACGCTCGCCCACCTGGACCAGCGACTTCGCGACCGGCGTGGCAAGGCCGAACTGGACCAGCGCCTGCGATACGCTGCCGCCCTCCTCGATGCGCTCGCGCGCACCGACCAGCGCCTTGCGCTGCGCGGAACTGAGCAAGCCGCCCACCATGCCCATCGCGCGAGGCAGCGCGATGCCGGAAGACAGCAACAGGCTCAGCGCGCGATAGAAGCGGCTCAGCCGGAACAGGTCGGCGCGCGGCGCCAGGCCCGGCAACCGCAGCGCCAACTCGACCAGCTTCTGCCGCGTTGCGGCCTGGCGCAACTGCCACACCGCCAGAACGACCACCGCGGCCAGCAGGCTCAGCGCGATCACCGCGTGGTCGTAGACCAGGTGGCCGATCGACAGCAGCACGCCTGAAGCCCAGGGCATCGGGCGGCCCGAGCTTTCATACACCGCCGCGAACCGCGGCACCACGTAGCCCAGCAGGAACAGCGTGACGAATCCGCCCACCGTGACCAGGAGCGCCGGATAGATGGCCGCCGACACCAGCTTCTTGCGCAACACGTCGAACTGCTGCTGGTAGGCGATGAATCGCTCCATCGCTTCGGGCAGGTTGCCGGTGCGCTCGCTGGAGCGGACCGTTGCCACGTATACCGCGGGAAACTGGAGCGGATGGGCCTCGAGCACGTCGGAGAAATTCTTGCCCTCGCGCAGGCTCGCCTCGACGCCCGACAGCAGCACACGCGTGGGGCCCTGCGACTTCTCGACCAGCGTGTTGAGCGCCTCGCCGAGATTCAGGCCCGCCTGCAGTAGCGAATGCATTTCCTGGCTGAACAGCAGCAGGTCGAAGGCAGCACCACGCGTTGCTGCGGCCGCCGCGCCCGTTGTCCGCGCCTGGACTCTCGATCCATCGCCAGCCGGTTCGCCCGCATCGGACGAGGCTTCGACTTCGAGCACGCGCAACCCGTCGCGGGCGCGCCTGCCGCGTGGCTGCCGCGGCATCCAACCCGGCAAAGCGCATCCAGCTGCTTTGCCCATCACGGCCCTGGACCCGGAGCCGCACACCCGCCGTAGCCATCAACCCGCCAACTCAATGAAAGGAGACATCGGCGTTCTCTTTTTCGCCGCCGGCCTGCCCGTCCTTGCCGTACGAGAGCAGGTCGAATTCCGCCGTCTGCCCCGGTGTGCGGTAGATGTATTCCTTGCCCCACGGATCGGGCGGTATCTTCTTCTGCATGTAGGGGCCGTTCCACTTGGCCTCGCCGTTCGGCTTGACCACCAGGGCCTGCAGGCCCTGCTCGGTGGTCGGGTAGCGGCCGGTGTCGAGGCGATAGGCGTCGAGCGCCTTCGACAGCGCATCGATCTGCGCCTTGGCCGTGCTCTGCTCGGACTTTCCGATCTGCGAGAAATAGCGGGGACCGACGATGGCGGTGAGCAGACCGATGATCACGATCACCACCAGGAGCTCGAGCAGCGTGAAGCCGCGCGCGCGGCGAAGACCCGAACCGGAATGCCCGCAGGCGTGTATTTGCTTTTGCTTCATGGCTGTACCGTGACGGTCCAGTGGAATCCGAGTCCAAGCTCGAATGCCATCGGAGGAACCAGGATCCCCGCGCGAACGGTGATGGTGTCGTTGGTCTTTGCGGTTTCGCCCGCACCGACCGCGCCGAACACCAGCGTGTCCTCCACCACCGTGATGCCGCTGAGCGGCGGGTTGTTGAACTTCGCGCTGACGCCCGAGACCGGCAGGCCGGTATTGGTCAGCTCGCCACGCAGCGTGTACTCCACCGTCAGCAGGTTGACCATCCGCTGGCTCACCACCTTCAAGCCGCACAAGAGGATGTTCGGGTTGCTGGTGCTCGCCATCGTCTCCATGTTGTCCTGGTTGACCAGGTTCACGGGCGCGCCGGAGATGCCGATGTAGTTGGGATCGTTGGAGACCGCCTTGCCGTTGGTCACCTGGTAGCTCTTCGAACCATCCCGCACGCAGTCGTTGCGGCCGCTCACCACCACGTTCTGGTCCACCGACCAGTTCTGCGGCGTGAAGACCAGCTGGGCCGGCGACGGCTCCCCTTCGTGCGCGTTGCTCGATGCGACCGGGACCGTCACGTTGGCGGTCGGCGCATTGGCCAGGCGCACCTTGTAGGAGGCCGAAGCGCCCTGCTCGGAGGTCGTCAATCCGGACGCGGCCGTCACCACGATGCCGCCCGATGGCGATTCGGCCGGAATGACCACGGTGCCCGGCGCATAGGCGCGCCCCATGCCGCGCGAGTCGTAGATCACCGCATAGACGTAGTAGGTGCCCGTGGAGAGCGCCGACACGTCCCACACATGGCTGCCCGATTGCGTGCCCGCGCTCTGGCGCAAGCCATCGACGATCAGGTTGCCCGCATAGCCCGAGGCACTGGTGCTGTAGTACAGCGCCACCGTCGGCTCGATGTTGGGGTCCACGCCCTCCCAGCGCAGCGTGACCTGCTTGCGCTGCGCACCGCCCACCGTCACCGTGTCAGGCACGGTCGGTGTGGCCGGCGCGGTCAGGCCGATGCTCGGGTTCTGATACGGACCCGTGCTGATGTAGAGCACCGCCGGCGCGCTCCAGGCGCTGGTGGCGCCCGAGGCGTCGACCGCGCGCACATGCCACCAGTGCGTGGCCTTGTCTTCCAGCACCGTGCCCACGATCAGCGCAGTGGTGTTCGACATGCCGCTGGCCACGCGCTGCGTAAGGCCCGCATCGCGGAACACCTCGAACTCGTAGCGCACCGCCTCGTTCTCCGGGTCGATCACCGGGTTGGCTTCCAGGCTGGGCTGCTGCGTGGCGGACCAGGCACCGCTGCCCGGGTTCTTCACCGTCGGCGCGGGCGGCGGGTCGTTCACCGCGTTCATCAGGAAGTGGCCGGTTGCCCAGGCCGATTCCGCATGGCCGTCCTGTGCCTTGGCGCGCCACCAGTAGGGCTTGTTCTCCACGAGCGCGGGCGTCACCCAGGTGGTCGAGCCGGAGCTGTTCTGCATCACCTGGCCCGACGTGCGCTTGTCGGATGAATCGAAGGTGTTGACCGAATCGATCTCGAACACATAGGTGATCAGGTCGTTCTCGGGGTCGGTGCTGTTGAGCACCGTCAACGGCGTGGCGGGGGTTGCGCTCTGCCCGCCCACGGGCGGCGACACGATCGCCGGCAGCGTCGGCGCGAGGTTGCCGGTGTTGACGATGAACAGGCGCGAAGGCGTCGGCGTGACCGCACCCAGCGCGTCCTTGGCGATCACGCGCCAGTAGTAGCGGCCGTGGTTCACCAACGGCGTGGGCACGGTCCACGAGGTGCTGCCGCCGGCCGTTTCCGGCAGGTCCGCGGCCTGCACGACGATGTCCGTCAGTGCGGCGTCGCGGTAGACGACGACGCTGTAGGTGATGGCGTCGCCGTCCTTGTCCAGGCTGTTGGTCCAGTCCAGCGTGGGCACCAGCGTGGTCACGTCGGAGCCCGGCACCGGGTTGGTCAGGTTGAAGTTGTCCGGCGGATCGTTGAAGGTGTTGACGAAGAAGCGGCCGTTGACCCAGGGGCTGTAGATGGTCGTGCCGTTGAACCCACGCGCGCGCCACCAGTACTTGGTGTTGTCGCTGAGGTCCACGCTCACAACCCAGCCGGTGGGCTGCACCACCGTGCCGGTACCGTTGCCCGGCAATGCCGGTGCCTTGTCGACCAGGCCCGTGGCGACCTGCTGCGTCATCGCCTCATCGGCATAGACCTCGAACTGCACCTTGGTCGTCGGGTCCTTGGCATCGGCCGAGGTCATGACCTGCAGCGTCGGGCGCAGCGTGGTGACCTGCGCGCCCGAGGCCGGGCTGTCGATGGTCGGCGTTCCCGGTCCTGGCGGCGGCACATCGGTCTCCACCTTGATGCTCGCCGCGCGGCTCGCACTCAACGTGCCGTCGGTGGCCGTGTAGTTGATGAGGTAGTTGCCCGCCGAGCCCGTGCCCGGCGTCCAGCTGAACGTGGCGCGTGCCACCGTCGGACTTTGCGGACTGGCCGCCTGTGGCGTGAAGCTCGCGCCCGTGGGCAGCGGCGCCGCCACTAGCGTGACCGGCGTGCCCTGCGGACTCGACGCTTCCACCAGGAACGACACCTGCTGGCCGACCTTGGTCACGCGATCAGGGATGAACTGGATCACCGGCGGCAATGCCACCTGCGGCGGCGCCTGGAAGTCGCTCTCGTAGACGCCCGTGGTGTTGACGTCGAAGAAGTTGACGAAGTACTCCCACTGCTTGGTCGTCACGTTGCGGCTGCGCGAGAGCCAGACGTTCTCGGGCAGGATCTGCTTGGCATCCGAGCGCACCACGTTGCCGATGGCCTTGGTGCCGTTGAACGGGTCGCGCATCTTCGCGAAGACGAAGCCGTCGGTGGGCGGCATCGTGAGCTTGTAGGTGGCCGCGCCCTGCGAGTTGGTGCCAGCCTGCAGTTGCGCCACCGTGCTGCGGTCGGTGACCAGCGTGTCCACACCTTCGGATTCGTACACGCGGATGTAGTCGCCATCGACCGCGAGGAAGTCGCGCACGGTGTCGCGGCCCGGCAGATCGACGCGCACGTCGCGCAACAACGGATGGGCATTGGTCGCCTGCAGGATGGAGGTGACCGCACCGCCCAGCTCGTCCGCATGGCTGAAGCTGGCGCTGAACTCGGTGAACTTGCCCGAGAGCGATGTCTCCATGACCCAGCGCCCGGTCTTGCTGGTGGTGGCGGCGATGTCGCCGAAGTTGATCAGCAGGGTGTTCTGCGCGGGCGCGTCGTTGACGTAGCTGCCGGTGAGCTGGAAGTTGATCAACAGGCCCTGGTTGTTCTCGATGATCTTGGGCTGGGCCGAATCGATCTTGAGGTTGCGCGCGGCCGCCTGGCCGTTGTTCTTGACACGCACGCCCAGCGTGAAGGGCACCACGGGCTCGATCTCGGCCGTGAGCGGATCGTCGGCCTCGACTTCGCGGGGCAGGAAGTAGTCGAGCGTGAGCAGCGGCAGCGGTTTGACCGTCACCACATCGGGCGAGACCTCCAGGGTCTGGTCTTCACCGGCGTAGCGGTACTTGAGCGTGGCGCCCACGAGGTACTTCTTGCCTGCGGGGGTGAGGCCCGCCGAGCCGGGGGCGGGAATGATCAGCCAGTTGATGACGGCAGAGGTGGCCGGGCTGATGGTGCCAGTGCCGGTGACGTCGGAGATGTTCTGCTTGTTGGAGACGCGGATGAAGAACTTCGCGCCGCTGGCGTTGGGGTCTTCGGTGACGGAGACCGGCGTGCCGTTCTCCTCCATGACCTTGACCACCACCGAGACGTTGGAGATCACGCCACTGTCGGTGGTGTTGTTGATCTTCATCTCGGCGTCGAATGCCTGGCGCTCGAGGGTCAGCTGTTGCTTGATCTGGATTTTTACGCTGGCGCAGACGGTTTCCTGGGGGAAAGCGGGCGCGACAAAGCCGCAGGCGGCAAGCGCGCCTGCGCATAGGAACCTGACCAGTTTGTTTTTCATCCTCCGACCCTCTTTTGCTTTTCAGTGAGCGCTAGTTTTGTGCGTCATTAATATTTTTCGCGATCAATTTCGCGAATCGGCGCTGTTTTTGTCAAGAAAAAATTACCCGAAATCATCGATTGGACAGATACCCAACCCATCCGCCAAAAAAAGAATTGGTCCTCCTACATCATCGCCAAATATTTTCTCGCCCAAACGGAATTTATTTCCGAATGGTTTTTTGCAAACGCCATCACGTAATCAAAGTCACTTGGGCGATTCAATTTTCGCGCAGCCAATAGCGCATGAATGAACGATCTCATGCCCAATTTTGCGCCATTCTCCAGATGAAATCTCACCCCCTTAACAACATGCTCAAGAGTCATGCAATCTTCGAGCTCATTCAAAGCAGGGCGATATATCTCCATGAATTCGAGTACTTGCTCACTTACATCCGTTGACGGACTCAAGCGCCAATGGCGCGTCGGATTTCCTGGCACCAAGGAAAGTCCGTGTCGGCCTTCAGTCAAGCCCACATCCTCATCGTAGATTCGCAGCGATTCAATGGGTCGTTCTGGGCGAAAAATTGGATTGAATGCATCGTAAATTACGGCGCCAAGCATTTGCCAGAGAATCTCCCCTTCCTCCTCGTGTCCAATCACCCTACTGAATTTAAATATGCAGGTTGCCTCCTCGAATTTTTTTCGCATTTCAGCTCCGGATTTTTTGAATCCGTATGCCTTAAATTCAATAGAAATAAGTCTCTGCACTTCTTTGTAATTATCGAGGGAATTTTTCATGGCTGATGAACAACGGTTGTTTTATGCCCGAGATTTTGCTCGATCCACTGATCTTTGGAGATTTGACTGGCGCTGCGCTTTGCGCCACCTTTTTTGCATTCAAGAAGACCAACGATATTCTTAAAGCGATCTCTCACGGTGATGTCGGGATAACGCATTCCAAATGGTGTTTTTATCCCGCTACCCTTTCCTCCATTTGTAGCCGTGTGCGTACCTGTGTTGTTAATTGAGTTGGTTACGTCAGTTTCAAGCTGCTTGCCATTTGACCTGTTCTGCTGAACAGAGTTATGAACCAATATCCCCTCTTCACCCACGAAGAAGGTATGCAAGTTTTCAACTTCGAGATTAAAGACTTTCAGCGTCTTTAATTCGATTTGAATGTCCGCAATGGTGGAGGTTTGGACTGCCCTGTCCTCACCATCCCCATTGCCCCTGAGCAGTAACTTGCCCCCCTTTTTCAACAGGATGGCGTCGCGCCATCCTTCCGTCGTGCGGAAAGGGTGGCCATCCGTGGCCGTCAGCTTCTCGCCTGTATCTAATGTCAGATGCACCAGCCGCTGGAGCTTCTCACTACTGATGATGTCGCTCACTTTTTCGTAGCGAGTCGCGTCCGGCGCGCGGGCAGCAGAAGCACTACGGGCTGGTGAATCCTGAACCTGCGGTTCCTTTTGCTTCGGGTTCAGCTGGCGGCTTTGACTGAGCGCGCCGTCCACCACGGCCAACTCGTCCCAGGCCAGCACTTCATCTCCAACTCTGATGTCCACAATGGGCTTGAGAGCCGACTGACCATCTTGGCCTCTGACATGCACCAAGGTGTGACCAGGGAAGCTGTTTAGGCCTTTGTCGACCAGCCCCCCCTCGCCAAATCTGGGCAATCCAGGCAGCGACACCGACGGCATGGTGAAACCACCACCACCACCACCGCCGCCCTCCCCGCCTCCAGTTGCAGCTCCAGCGATCCCAATGGCGGCTCCAAATGCGCGAGCATATTTGCAAGGTTTCGGGATGGGAATCAGAGACCACAAGCAATCCTTGGCACATTCCTTGAACGATGCCACCAAGTCCGGATCGTCACAGCTCACGCCCAGCATTTGGCCTGCGGCATCCATCGCCACATCCATACCCACACAGCTAACCATGCAGGCTGTGTAGCGACGCGCCGCCCATCTGATCGCGGCGCCGGCCGCAGCACGTGCGCCGGCCCATGCTGCGGGGACAAGAAACCCCAGTTCTCCCGTTGAGTCAACGAAACGGTTGGGCGATGCGCCTGCATAGGCATACGGATTAATGCCCCCCCCTAAACCAACCGGGTCGCGCGCGGTGTAGCGGCCCGTGTCAGGGTCGTAGTAGCGACGGTCGTTGTAGTGCAGACCGGTTTCCGCGTCCCAATATTGGCCGGGATAACGCAGATAGCTGGTCAGAGCCGTGGCCGCGTTGGTGGTGGTCTGCGTGGTGGCCTTGCCATAGGCGTCGTAGCTAGCACTCCACACCACCGTACCGGCCGCATCAGTGATGCGCTGTGGGGTGCCTAGATGATCGTTGTGGTAGTAGACAGTGCGCCACGTGCCGGGTTGACTCTTGTCGGCCAACCGTGCATAGACGGGTGCGGTACTGGCTTGGTTCTGCGGGTTCCAGCCATAGGCGGTCTGGATTTTTCCCGCTCCGTCGGCTTCGGCCAGGATGCCCCACTCGCTTTGAAGATAGTGGATGACAACATTGCGAATGTCACTATCGCTCGGCCCCGCAGCGCTCAGGGTGGCGGAGTTGCCCAGTTCCTTGCGGATGCGGCGGTCGAAGGGGTCGTATTGATAGCGCGCGATGAGGTCACCGGCACCATCGTGTACTTCAGTCAGACGCGTCAGCGCATCCCATGTGTAGCGCGTGGTTCGCGCGGGCTCGGTCTTGCTGGTATCGATCTTTTGCGTGAGATTGCCCGACGCGTCGTATTCGTAGCTGACGGTGCCAGCGCCGCCCGCAGCAGGGCGTTGCGTCAGTTGGCTGGCACTGTCATACACCCAAGTGCCGCTGCCTGTTTTGCTGTGGGTCAGGCGATTGCTGTTGGCGTCGATAGTGAAGGCTTCGCTGCGCCCGCTCAACGCGCTGGCACCAAGTGCCTTGAGCTGCCCTGCGTCATCCAAGGTGTAGTCGAAGGTGTTGCCATCGATGCTGGATTGCGTGACTTCCGACAGCTTGCCGAACTTGTTCTGCAATTCGAACACTGTCGCCTGGGCTGGATTGACAACCTTCAAGCGTGTGAGCCCCTGGTAGGCGTCGAACTCCATGCGCTGCTCGGTACCACCGGGCAGCACCACCTTCTTCGGCGCAAACCATTGCCATTCGGTCACCGACAAGGTGCCTGCGCCAGGAATCGTGAGGCTTTCCAATACGCCGGCATCGTCGTAGCCGTACTCGATGGTGGCGCCATCTGGCCCGGTGTATGTCTTGATCTCGTAGTTGCCCTCGTACGAATACGCGTGCGTGAGATTGAAGCTGCCGTAGTTGACGGTTTCGCTGCTTAACTGGTTGGCGTCGTCATAGGTTCGCGCTGCGCTGTAAGTGCCGTCGTTCCAGGTCAGGAGATTGCCGGCAGCGTCGTAGGTGAAGCTGGTGGTCTTGGTCAGCGTGGCCTGGGCGTCGTACTCGCGCTGGGCGGCAATTCGACCCACGGCGTCGAGGTCGTAGGCAACCTTCTGCCCATTGGCCCGAGTGATCGTGTTGAGCCAGCCGTTGGCATCGTGCGTATAGGCGGTGGTGTTGCCCAGAGCATCCGTCGTCGAAGCCGGCAGATTGCGTCGATCGTAGGCCATGCGCGTGGACTTTCCGTTGGCATCCACGACCTCGATGATGTTGCCGCGCGTATCGCGTATCAACCTGACCGTGTTGCCCAGAGGATCCTTGACTTCACTGACCTCACCGTACGGTGTATGGCTGTAGTAGCGAGTCTTGCCGTTGGCATCAGTCACGGTTTTTTGACGGTCCGCACCATCCCACGTGTAGCTCTCGATGCGAGACTCGGCGCCTGCCTTGTCATTTGTCAGCGTCGTTCGCTCGCGTGCGTCGTAACGGAACTGGCGCTGAAAGGTGGGATAGCTCAGCTGGCTTGGCTTCCGCGCACCTTTGTCAGCACCGTCCGGCTCGGCATAGTCCAACGAATAACTCTGGCCTTTGGCATCGGTGGCCTTTGTCAGCCGGACGAGCGCGTCATAGTCCATCCGCATGGACTTGCCGCCGCCATCGGTCACGGATGTCAGTGAGCCCTGCGTGTTGTAGTTCGAGGCATAGGCCGCTCCCTTGGGATCGCTCTGCTTGAGCTCCCGGCCCATCTTGTCGTAGGTGAATTGATACACCTTGCCGCGTTCGTCGGTCGCCGACGTCGGGTTGCCTGTTGCGTCGTATACGGCCGCGATAGTCCTGCCCAACGGATCTGTTTCAGAGAGCTGGTTGCTATCGGCGTCGTAGATGTACTTCCACACTGCTCCGGTGGGGCTGGTGTACTGCATCAGATCGCCGAGGCGGCTGTAGACGTATCCACGCTGCTTGCCTTCCGGATCGATGGTCTGGGCCAGTTGGCCTGCCTGGTCGTAGCTCAGGCGCCAGGTGGCATCTGGGGTGACAGTGCCGTTGGTTTCCGTCCTGCCCTTACGCGTGATGCCGGAGGACCTCCCTGCCGCATCGCGCTGGTACTCGGTGATGCGCTCATCGGGCAGTCCCATTGCTTCGATGATCTTCGTGAGATTGCCCTTGCCGTCGTACTCGTAGCGGGTCTTGACTCCCAACTCATCCGTTTCCTCGACCGGGTTCAGCAGATTCGCGTCGTAGCTCGTCGCGCGCTTGCTCCCGTCCGGATACTCGATCTGCGTGATCTGCTCGAACTCGTCTCTCGTGTAGGTGGTAGCGAAACCCCTGGCGTTGGTTCTGGTTTCGGTTCTTGTGCTGGGGTCCCGCTTGACCTCGATCTCGGTGCGTCCGTTGACCTCGTACCTCACCAGATCGCCCGCGCGGTCATGGCTGTAGTCTTCGGTGCGCCGGCCGGCGTCCGTTGCGGGGCCCTGCACCTTGCTGTAGAAAAGCTTCTTGGTGCTGTCCCAGCTGGAGCCGTAGTCCGTGACGCCGCCATCGGCCGCCGTCATGCTCTTGACGGTGTTGCCCTCGGCTTCGTACGTCAGTTTAGTTTCACTGCTTCTCGGGTCAGTTGTCTTGATCAGCCTGGACTTGCTGTCGTAGTCGTAAGCAGTGGTGTTGCCGCGCACGTCGACGACGGCAGTCATATGGCCCTGTGCGTCGTACGTGTAGGTGACGGTGCGCTGCGGCAGGTCCAGGCTGTTGCCGGCCTGCGGCCAATCCTTGGCCTGCACGAGATAACCGGCTGCGTTGTAGTGCAGCGTGATCAGGACGTTGCCGCTGATGGCAGTACCGCCAGCACCACCATCGACGATGCGCACCAGTTGGCCCGCCGCATTGCGCTGCAGCCAGATGGCGTTGTTGTTCTTGTCACCATACCGGCTCATCCGGCCTTCGTCGTCATACTCGGCCCACTCGCCGGACTTGTCGCTCCAGCGCCAGCCGCTGGCGACGTTCGCCGCGCCGATCAAGGGCACGCTGCCTCCCACGGGAACGGCGCTGCCCGCCGGGAGCTTGAAGATGGCCTGCTTCCTTAGGAAGTAGCGGTTCTTGAAGATGTAAGTTCCGCCGGCACCGACATACAGTTGGCTTTGGCGGCGCCAACCCTCCATGACTTCGCTGGAGCTGCCGCCGACGTTGCCGCCGATGCTGGCGCAGCCGCTCGCGAAACCCGTGGTGATCACCGTGTCCAGCGGAACTGCCGTCTGGCTGTAGCTGCGATTGAGCGGCAGATAGGTTTCGGGGGGTACCGCCGGGGCCGGGGTGCTGCCGCCGCCTCCGCCTATCGGAACGGTCACGCCGTTGCCGGGCTGCCAGTCCTCGTCGACCCAGATCCAGCAGGTCGAAGGCGCGCTGCTCTGGTTGCCGTAGCTCATTCCGGGTGCACCGCCACCGGTGCTCTGCGTCATGGATGGCTTGAAGCTGGCGGAGATGCCGTCCCAATTGCGATTGAAGCGCCAGCCCGTTCCGTTGAAAGTGCGCGTCCATTCGACCGGGCCGGCGGCAGTCTGCACGCTGAGGTCGACGACATCTGCGTTCATGGTGCCGTTCGGCGGAACGACATTGCCTTGAGCCACGACGGCCACGGGCAGGACAAGACAGAGCAATGCCGCCAGTGCTGCGCCCATGCGGCACACCACGCGCCCGATGCTTTTTTGTGTATTCATTCTTTTCTCTTCCTGATCCCGCTCAACTGCACTGAGTCTTGCCACCTGGCACGGCCACGCACTTCTTGCCCGGCAGCGGCATGGACGTGCTGCCCCCGCCGATGCCGCCGAAGCCTCCTCCGCCCCAGCCACCGCCACCACCTCCGCCACCACCCCCGCCACTGCCCGGCGCAGGACACGTGCTGCTGGAGTTGTTGAACCAACTGGTGGACGTGGTGCCGTTGGACTGCTCCCCGTTCTTGCAGGTGAAGTCGTAGTTCACGCGCGTGGTGTTGCTGTAGCTGTAGCAACCGCCCCCGCTCGCATTGCCCGCGTTGGCCGGTGTGTCCAGCGACTGCAGGGCCACGACCCGGTACGGAATGGTCACGCGCTGCTTGGCCTGCAGCTCGGTGGGCACCTCGACCAGGAATTCGTAGCGGAAGTTCGCGTCGCTCGCGGGCAGCTGCTGCTTGACGCCATCGGCACGGATCAAGCCGTGGTTGGTGAGGGACAGCTCGCCGTAGAACACATCACCCGGGTTCATCTTGGGCAGGTTCACCGAGCTGGGCTGCATCACCACCACCGCCGCCGGCACATCGGTCTCGAAGGTCGCATCGATGGTGATCTCGTAGCGGTCCTGGATGGTGACCTCGCGCACGCTCCACTCCACCGTGATGAGGTTGTAGTTCAGGAAGATCGGCTGGGTGAGCGTCACGCCCGGCTTGATCTGCAGGCGCCCGGCCACCTCCTGGTGGTTGTTGGCGCGCGCACGGTACGTGTAGCGCCCGGCCGGGATGTCCTGGAAGTAGGCTTCGCCCAGCGCGTCGGTGGTCAGCTGCTGGCTCACGCTGGCAACGTCCTCGTTCTGCAGCGTGATGCTGGCGCCGGCCAGGCCCGGGATCAGGTGGCCCTGCTTGTCCAGCGTGGCGGTGTAGATGTCGCTCGCGCGGAACAGCGCGTTGCCCTTGCCGCTTTGCGTGATGCTCGCGTAGATGTTCAGGCTCTGCGCGGGCACGTTGGTGCCCTGCACGTTCAGGCGGAACTCGTACACGCCCTCCTGGAGGCCCGTGGGCGGCTTGAAGGCGATGTCCACGGTGCGCTTCTCGCCCACGGCCAGGTTGCCGTCGGCATTGCTCGAGAGGTTGACCCAGCCGGGCACGGCGCCGCCGTCGGCCTTGGTGAGCGTGAAGGCCAGGGCCAACGCTTCTTGCGTGCCCTTGTTCTGCACGGTCACGCTCTCGATCTGGTTGGCGCCTTGCGACATGCCCGTCTCGATCACGCTGGGCAGGCTCACCAGGTAGGCCTTGGCTTCGCTCAGCGCGTAGTTGATGCGCACCAGACCGATGGGCGCACCCGCGCCTTGCGGGCGCTCGTCGCTGTACACGCTCAGGATGACGCTGCCCGAGGCCAGCGCTTCGTTGGTGGCGCTGAAGACCACGGGGATGTTGACCTGCGCGCGCTCGCCGATGCTCGCCGGCGGGGGCAGTTGCAGGTTGATGCCCGCGGGCAGCTGGCCGGTGGGCTGGGCGCTGGCCTCCAGCACGAAGCGCATGTTGGTGGCGGTGGTGCCGGCGCCCGAGCGTGCGATGAAGGGCACGGGGTAGCTGTAGTTGCGCGGCACGTCGACCTTGAACGGCGTGGGCCCGAAGGTCACGCGGTTGATGGTGAAGCTGCGCTGCTCGGGCCGGTCGGTCAGGTCCGGATGGATGGCGCTGATCTTGTAGAGGCCGGCGTCCGTCGCCGTGGGCTGGAAGGTGTAGGTGAAGGCACCGCTCGCATCGGTGAGCACGCTGAAGACGCGCTCGAAGCCCTGCTGGTTGAACACGAGCTTCAAACGCGTGCTGGGCAGTGCCTGATTACTTCCACGTGCCAGCGCACGGCCGGTGATGACGATGTCCTGGTCGCCGAAGGAACTGAGCGGCGTGACGTTGGTGATCTCGCCCACGTAGGCGGTGTCCATGAGGGAGACGGCCTTCTCGCTGCCGCGTCCGGCGATGAGGACCTGGTCGTCCTGGCCGCTGTGATAGCGCATCTTGTCCACTTCCAGCTTGACGCGGATGCTGTTGGGGCTGGAGCCGGGGACGGCCAGCTCGAACTGGTCGGAGGTGTAGCTGGCGCCGGCCGGGATGCGCGCGACGGTCTGGCCGTTGGTGAGGGTGACGACGTTGGCGCCCACGGCCTGCTTGTAGGGCTGGGTGGCCAGCACGTTGCCGTCGGCATCCAGGATCTTGAAGCGCAGCTCGCTCGAAGGATTGCTGCCGCCGGCGGTGGCGGTGAGGAACTCGACCTCGACCTCGGAGGTGTTCTCGATGGTCAGGCGCACCTTGCCGGTGGCTCCGCGGGTGAACTCGCCGGTGGACATGCCCACGACGAGGGCGCTGTCGCCCACGTCCAGGGTCTGGTTGCGTGCGATCTTGAAGCTCTCGCCTTCGTTGGGGCTGCTCTCCAGGCCGACCTGGGCCTGGGCCTGGCCGGGCAGGTCGGCATAGCCGCCGACGACGACGCTGACCAGTTGGGTCTGGTTGCTGCCCAGGTCGAAGGGCTCGGACTTGTGGTCGGCGAACTGGGTGGCTTCGCGGTTGATGGGCAGGCGCACGACCACGCGGGCGTTGGTGACGGCGCTGGCGGAGGTGTTGACGACCTGGGCCTGCACCTTGTTCATGACGCCGCGCTTGAGCGGAAGGCCCGAGACGATCTGGGTGCTGACGGCCGGCAAGCTCAGGCTGCGGCCGATCTCCTGGCCGGAGCCGTCGACGCTGGCCACGGTGTAGCGGCGCTCGCCGCCGGAGAAGCCGCTGTCGCTGAAGGTGGTGGCGGTGATGGGGCTGGGCGTGAGCTTGGTGCGCGTGGCGTCGGGGCCGACGTACACGTTGTAGCCCGCAAGACTGCCGTTGGGTGCCTGCCAGGAGATGGCGGGCAGGGTGTTGCCGATCTGCTCGATGCGCAGGTTGACCACGGGCAGCAAGCTCGCGTTGAGGTAGGCCGAGTTGGAGACGGCCGATTCGTTGCCGGCGGCATCGACGGCGGTGACGACGTAGGCACCCTGGCTGGGCGAGGGCTGCGGGTCGTAGGTGATGGGGTTCTTCACGCGCGTCTTGAGCGGTGTGAGGCCGGCCACGCTGGTGATGCTGGTGCCGCTGGCGCGGTAGAGGTTGTAGTAGTCCACGGTGCTGGCGACGGGGGCCTGCCAGGTGGCCTTGATGCCTTGGCCGGTGAGCAGCAGCGCGAGGTTCTGCGGTGCGCCGGGGGCGTTGGCAACGGTGGTCACGTCCACCGTTGCGCTCTGGCTGGAGACGGTCTCTTCGTCGTTGGACTTGCGGATGGAGGCAACGGCGTAGGTGTAGCGGCCGTCGGCCGGGGTCTGGTCGACGTAGGTAGCGCCGGCAGCGCGTGCGAGTGCAACCAGTGCCGCGTCGCTGGGGCCCTTGCGGTAGACCTGGTAGGCGAAGGCTTCGTCCACGGCCTGCCAGGTGAGCGAGGCCTTGCCGCCGGGCAGGGCCTGGCCGGTGAGCAGCAGCGGTGCGCCGGCAGGCGGCAGGTTGCCCTGGTAGACCTGGAAGCGGTTGGCCGCGCTCACGCGGGTGGAGACGTTGTCCAGGTCGTCCTGCGCCTGGCTACTGAAGCTCAGGATCTCGGGGGCGGACAGGCCTGCGTCGTTGGGCAGCACGAAGCTGGCCTTCCAGGTGGTGGCATCGACAGCAGTGAGGCCGGCGATCGGCGTGGCCTGGCGTGCGGGGCCGGACAAGAGGTACTTGACCTGGGGCGCGGCGCCGGGCTTGGGGGCCTTGCTGAAGACGAAGGTGGCCTGCACGGTGGTTGCCGAACCGGCCTTGATGGGGGCGCCGGGGTTCAGCGTGATGGAGGACAGGGCCGGGCCTTCGGTATCGATCTTGAGCGTGGCGCCGCCACCGATCTCGGTGCCGCGGTTGCCCACCATGTCTCGCGCGGAGAACAGCGCGTTGGCCGTGCCCGAGGGGGTGTTGGCGTCCACGAAGAAGGCGCCCGTGTAGTTGGTCGCGCTGGCCTTGGTCAGCTCCAGCACGATCGGCGCGCCGCCTGCAGGGACCACCGCCAAGTAAGGCGCTGTCTGCAGCTCTTCGCTTACCGTCAGCTGCACGTTCACCTTGCCCTGGCCTATGCGGCCGGACACAGCGTCCACCTTGCCCAGCGGTTGGTACACCACCGACACAGCCTTGGGCAATGTCCCGTCCGCCAATACCTGCACCTGATCGGTGGGCACGGAGGGCGTGAAGACGGAGTTGACCGCCACCAGCCGGTAGAACCACGCGCCGTCGGGCTTGGGCAGGTCTTCGTAGACGGTGCCGGTGATCGGCGATGTGTTCGCCTTGGCGGCCGCGCCGATGTCGGCGAATGCGCTGCGCGAACGATAGAGGTCGTAGCCGATGGCGTTCGGATCGGTGGAGCGGGTCCACGTCAGCCGGACCTTGCCGTCGACCAGTGCGGCCGCCGCGAGGTTGCTCGGGCTGGAGGGCACGGTGGCATCAAGCGTGACCGACACCGCGGCCGACGGCGCGCTCTGGCCGTAGGTATCGCTGGCGATCGCCTGCACCTGGTTGCCGCCGGAAACGAGCGTGACCGCACCGCTGAATGCGCCGTTGCTGGTGGTCAACAACGGGCCGGATGGCTGGCCATTGACCAGCAGCTGCACGCTGCTTCCGGCGGCAGAGGTGCCGGTCACAGGCAAGGTGGCGGTGCGCGTGGTCAGCCCGGTTTTCGGGCTGGTGATGACAGGCGCGTTGGGCGCCGCATGCGCAACGGTGATCTGGTAGCTGGCGGTGCTGACGTTGTTCAGCGAGTCGACCGCGCGCCATGCGAGTGCGTGGCTGCCGTTGGCAACGCCGGCGATGCTGAACGGCGCGCTGTACTGCCCGCCGGAGCCCGTCGGGGTGGCGACGGTCTGGCCGTCGAGCAGCAGCTCGACGCGCGCCACGCCGCTGCGGTCCGTCACTTCGGCGGCGGTGACCGCATCGCGGGTCAGCGTGGCGCCGTTGGCCAGTGCCACGCCGTCGAGCCGCACGTTGACGATGGCGGGGCCGGCGGTGTCGGGTGCCGGCGGTGTTCTGGACACCGTGGCCACGCGCGATTGCTCGCTGCTGCGGCCGGCCTCGTCGGTGGCCACCACGCGCAATGTGTGGTCGCCGTTGGCGCTGTTGTCGGTGTTCCACGCGTAGCTGTAGCTGCCCGACGGAGAGATCGTCGTCTGCGTGGAAACCACCTGGCCGTCGAGATAGAACACGACCTTGACCAGGCCGCCCGCATCGGTGGCCGTGGCCTCGACCGTGATCGGCTGCGCGAGCACGCTGCCGGCCGCGGGGTTGTTGATGCTGACCACCGGCGCCGCGCTGTCGATGAGCACGGTCGCTGTGTTGGTGGCCGCGGGATTGATGAGGTTGGCCGACACCACGGTGCCTGCGGCGTTGCGGAACTGCACGCCGATGGTCTTGCGGCCATCGCCCGCCGAGGCGGCGTAGTCGATGACGGCCTTGCCGCCTGTCAGTGGCACGAAGGTCGCCGCCGCGAACTCGCCGTTCTCGGCGATGCGGTACTCCGTGGCGTTCACGCACGCGAGTTCGAGCTGCAGCGTGTTGGTCGTGTAGAACGCCGCCGGCGCTACAAGTCGGACGCTCGGACTGATCAGCGGTGCCTGGGCCAGATAGCTGCTGTAGTTGACGCCCGTCGATACGGCATCGCCCTGCCCTTGCGGATTGCCCGCGGCATCGCGCGGACCACTCGCGTGGCCCCACCAGTTGCCCGTTGCCTGGATGACAGTGGCCGGGTTCGCGTTCGTGATCGCAGAGCCGGTGTTCTGCGAGAACTGCGTGCTCGTGACGTTCGGCAAGCTGCCGCCGAGCGCTTCGATGCCGATGCCGTTGCGCAGGAAACTGGAGCCGGTGATGGCGGGTTTGGCGCCATCGAGCAGGCGCAGGCCGACGGTGTTGTCGGTCAGCTGCATGAACTGCAGCGCCGGGCTTGCGCTGCGCACAGACAGGCCGGCGCCATAGCGCAGGGAAAGGCCGTTCAACGCCGGCTGGCCGAAGGCGGTCGATGTCTTCTCGATGCTGAGGCCGCGCCAGTTGCCGGCAGCAGGCGTGCCCGCGGTGGGATTCGTCTGGCCGGCGGCCGTGTCGTCGTTGACGCTGGTGAGCGTGACGGCGGCACCTGCGCGCAGCCTGTCGCGCACGACCAGTTGGGCATCTGCGCCGAACTTGACGACGACGCCTTCGTCGAGGATGAGCTCGGCGGCGTGGGCTGTGCCGATCAATGTCGGGGCCAGCATGGACAAGGCCACCACCGACGCGATCGCCTGCCGCCACCGGCTGGAAACTGCACCCGCACGCGGCGAGTTGGAATGATGCGACGTGGGCAACACTGGCGTTTGGTTCAAGAGAGCAAGAGTCATCGCAGTTGTCTCAAGGACTGACAGTGATCACGCCCGATGTGGCGCTGGACAATTCCGCACCGCTGGCGGTCAGGGTGGTGGTTCCGGGACCGACGCCCGTCATGTTCACCGTGGCGGACGAGGTGTTGCCGATGGCAAACGAAACCGTCGGCGGCACCGTTGCCACACCGGGGGCGCTGCTCGTCAGATTGGCGGTGAACGGAACTGCTGTCGTCTGGCTGCCGGAATAAGAAGCGCCTGGTGAGGTCAGGTAGAGCGAGAAGCCATACTGCGCGCCCACCCGCACGTTGCCCGGTCCGCTGAAATTCAGCTGTGGCTGCACCACGCTGACCGCGAGATCCTGGGTTGCGCTGTAGCCCACGGCATTGGCCACCACGGTGGTGTTGCCCACGCCCATACCTGTGATGGAGACGTACGCCTCGCTGGCGCCTGCTGGGATCGTGACAGTGGCCGGCACGGTGCAAATCGCCGTGGAACTGCAGCTGAGATTCACCGTCACTGCTTCGACGCCGTTGAAGACGGTGCCGTTGACCGCACGGCGCACGCGCACTTCGGAGGCGTAGGTCTTCAGGCCCTTGCCCACGATCACGCTGCCGACATTGAACTGCAGCTGCGGCGCGCTCACGGTAGTCACGCCCGAGGTGCCGCTGGCCACGCCCGCCGCACTGGCCTGTACCTTGTAGCTGCCCGCATTCGCCGGCGTGCCGACGTACGCCGTTTCGCTGGTGACGTTGTCCTTGCGCAGAATGAGCTGGGTCACTGCAGTCCCACCGGTCAGCGCGCTGTAGAAACCATTGACGATGCCCGCAGGCGTGCCTTCGACGATGCCCAGGCTGATCGGCAGATCGGCCGCCGCCGTCTGGCTGCCCGAATAGTTGGCACCCGGTGTCGTGACATAGACCGTGAAGTCATCGCGTGCGCTGGCCGGACTGCGATTGGTGTCCAGCGACTGGATGTTGAACACCGGGGTCGCCACGGTGGTCGCCAGCTTGGTCGCCGGCGCTGTGTAGCCCGTTGCCGTCGCGTCGATAGCCACCGGCGTACCACCTGTCAGGTCCACACCCGTGATGTAGAAGTACACCTCGCTGCCACCTGCCGGGATCGTCACTGTCGCGGGAACGCTCGCCTTGCTCGCATCGCTGCTTGCGAGGTTCACCGTCACTGCCTCCGTCCCGTTGAAGACGGTGCCGTTGACCGCGCGCCGCACGCGCGCTTCGTAGTAGTAGGTCTTCAGCCCCTTGCCCACGATCACGCTGCTGATATTGAATTGCAGCTGCGGCGCACTCACGGTGATCACGCCCGAGGTATTGCTGGACACTCCCGCCGCACTGACCTGCACCTTGTAGCTGCCCGCAGCAGTCGGTGTCCCGACGTACGCTGTTTCGCTGGTGACGTTGTCCTTGCGCAGAACGAGCTGGGTCACTGCAGTACCGCCGGTCGTCGCGCTGTAGAAGCCATCGACGATGCCCGCAGGCGTGCCTTCGACGATGCCCAGGCTGATCGGCAGATCGGCCGCCGCCGTCTGGCTGCCCGAATAGTTGGCACCCGGTGTCGTGACATAGACCGTGAAGTCATCGCGTGCGCTGGACGGACTGCGATTGGCATCCAGGGACTGGATGTTGAACACCGGTGCCGCCACGGTGGTCGCCAGCTTGGTCGCCGGCGCTGTGTAGCCCGTTGCCGTCGCGTCGATGGTCACGGGCGTACCGCCCGTCAGGTCCACACCCGTGATGTAGAAGTACACCTCGCTGCCACCTGCCGGGATCGTCACCGCCGCGGGAACGCTCGCCTTGCTCGCATCGCTGCTCGTGAGGTTCACCGTCACCGCCTCCGCCCCATTGAAGACAGTGCCGTTGACCGCGCGCCGCACGCGCGCTTCGTAGTAGTAGGTCTTCAGCCCCTTGCCCACGATCACGCTGCTGACATTGAACTGCAACTGCGGCGCGCTCACGGTGGTCACGCCCGAAGTGCCGCTGGCCACGCCCGCCGCACTGGCTTGCACCTTGTAGCTGCCCGCAACGGTCGGTGTGCCGACGTACGCTGTTTCGCTGGTGGTGTTGTCCTTGCGCAGAACGAGTTGAGTCACTGCAGTCCCGCCGGTCGTCGCGCTGTAGAAGCCATCGACGATGCCCGCAGGCGTGCCTTCGACGATGCCCAGGCTGATCAGCAGATCGGCCGCGGCCGTCTGACTGCCCGAGTAGTTGGCGCCCGGTGTCGTGACATAGACCGTGAAGTCATCGCGTGCGCTGGACGGACTGCGGTTGGCATCCAGCGACTGGATGTTGAACACCGGTGTCGCCACGGTGGTCGCCAGCTTGGTCGCCGGCGCTGTGTAGCCCGTTGCCGTCGCGTCGATGGTCACGGGCGTACCGCTCGTCAGGTCCACACCCGTGATGTAGAAGTACGCCTCGCTGCTGCCCGCAGGGATCGTCACCGCCGCGGGGACGCTCGCCTTGCTCGCATTGCTGCTCGTGAGGCTCACTGTCACTGCCTCCGCCGGAGCATAGGCGGCGCCATCCGTGCGGCGCAGGATGCGGGCTTCGTAGTAGTAGGTCTTCAGTGCCTTGCCCACAGTCACTGCGGCAACATTGAACGCCAGTGCCGGTTTGTCCGTCACCGTCACAGGTACGCTCGCCGCCGTCAGCCCGGGTGCGCCGGCCGACAGCGTGGTGGCGCCCTTGGTCACGCCCGTCACACCGATGGTCACCAGCCCGCCTGAGGTCTGTCCCTCGGCGATCGTCACGGTAGAGGGCGACACGGTCGCCTTGCCGGCATCGGCGGTGCTCAACGTCACCACAACGCCACCGACAGGTGCCGGTCGCGACAGGTTCACCGTGTAGTTTTTGGTGATCTCCGCCGGCAGCGAGATTCCTGTCACGGCCGGGCTGCCCACGCTGATCGTCACGGCCTCCACGGTCACGGGCAGGCTCGCCGCCTGGTAACCACTGGCAGATGCCGTCACGGTCGCGGTCCCCGCGGCCACGCCGGTCAGCGTGAAATTGATGTTGGTCTGGCCTTCGGGCACGTTGAGCGATGCAGGCACCGACACGGTGGCGGGGGCACTGCTGACCAGTTGCACAACCAGGCCGCCTGCGGGCGCCGGATCCGACAAGGTCAAGGGAACCGAGCGCGCGAGGCCCGGCGCCACCAGCGCGCCTGCCGGCAGGTTGAGCGAGGTCGGGCGAACGGTCACCGTCGCCTGGCCACTCACATAGTCGGTTGCCTGGGCCGTGATACTGGCCGCCCCCACGGCCACGGTCGTGACCTGGGTCGTGGCGGCGCTGCTGCCTGCTGCAATCGTCACCGACGCCGGCACGGTGGCCGCCGCAGCGTTGCTGCTGGCCAAGGCGACCTCGAGGCCACCCGCTGGCGCCGGCGCGCTCGACTGGACGGTCAGATCGACGGCCCGGCCCACGCCCAAAGTCAACACGGATGGCGCCAGGGTCAGGCTCGGCGGCGTGATCACGGTGACCTGAGCCTGGCCGCTGATCAGACCCGAGCGGCTGGCCGTGATGGTGGTGCTTCCGAGTTCGCTCGCGCCCACCTGGAATGCGGCGGTAGTTTGCCCGGCCGGGATCGTGACCATCGCGGGGACCGAAGCCACCGTGGGCACGCTCGACACCAAGGTCACGGCAGTACCGCCTGTTGCTGCCGCATAGGGCAGGCTGAGGTTCATGGTCTTGCTGCCACCCTTGACGGCCGTGAGGCTCGACGGGCTCAGCACAAGCTGCGCCGGCGCAACCTGCAGAGGCAGTTCGTTGGACAGGAGCTCGGCACCGCCAGAGGTCGGGTTGGGCGTCCGCAGCCTCACGAGCAGACTGCTTGCCGCGGCCGGTGCAACGATGCTGGCTTTCAGCTGGCTCGCAGAGATGAATTGGGTAGTGACGGCGGCGCCGTTCACGAGCACGACCGACTGCGCGGTGAAATTGCGACCGGACAGCGTGACGTCCACGGTGCCCTGCCCCACATACAGCGTCGTCGGTGCGAGGCCGGTGAGGGCGGGTTGCGACTGCGCCACGGTGAGAGCGTTGGCCAGGCGCATTTCGCCGGCGTCCAGCAGCAGCGTCATGGCGCTGGAGCCGGGGATAGCGGCGCCATCGGCCGCGACCGTCACCTTCGCCTGTGTGTCGGTGCTGCCGGGAGCAACCTCGGCGGTGAGCCCGGCTTTGTCGAAACGCACGCTCGCGAGGCCCGCGAGGCGCGTGCCGGTCAGGGTGAGGGTGGCGCTTTCGCCCTGCTGGAGGGTATTGGGGGTGACGGCCGTGACAGTCGGCGTCGCGCCGACGGAAACCGCGCCTGTCGAGACGACATAGGGAATGCCGCGCAGACCCCACCTGACGTTGCCGACCACATCGCCGGCCGGCACGAGCACGCCGTTGAGTGTGTTGCCGCTGGCCTGATTGCCGACGCCACTCAGCGAAGCCGCGAGGTCCACCGAAATCGCCGGACCATTCTGATTGCGGACACTGACGTAGTTGAAAACCGGCGCAGAGCCATTGACCGTGAGCCCGCTGCCGTGATCAAAAAGAACGTTTTCGAGCTGTGTGCTGACAGTGCCAGGATTGAACGTCCATTGCTTCCAGTCGCCTGGCGCCGCGACTTGCCCGGAGCGCGTCTTGTCCGACAGCACCCGGATCGGTGTGGCTGCGGTTCCCAATGCCCGAATGGCCCCGGACTGGACCGTCAGGCTCGTGTCGGCCCCCATGTAAACCACGACGCCAGGGTCGACTGTGAGCACGGCACCGTTCTGCACAACAACGTCGCTGGTCACGAGATAAGGATTGCCCGATGTGGTCCATCGGGCGTTCACTGCAATCGCACCGGAGACTGCCGTTTGCGCCATTGCTGCGGGCGCGACGACGAGCAGGCAGGTCAATGCCAGCCAGAGCATGCGAAACCAAGCGAAAAACCGCGTCGATCCGCGGAGGTTCAACACGCAGGCGCTGAATGCGCTGCCCCTTGCCAAGAGTGCGAACGGTGCAGTCATGAAGATTTCAGCGATCTGTTGCGGCAGTCCATGCCGGGTACCCGCCCTTCAGGCTCGTCGCCAGCGGGTACCCGTGGTGGAACGAGGATTGCGCGATGGACGCTCCGATGCCGTCGCCACCGTCGACAAACACCAGCCAGCGCTGCTTGGAAAGCTTGGGCAACTCCGCCTCGACTTGGTGAGGCATCAACCGAAGCGCTTCCGGCATGAACGGTGCGACGGGTACCGCGGGATCGGATGTCGGACGCAGATCAACGATCTGGAGATCGGCGCCGTCTTTCAAGGCCTCCGAAAGCTGGCGCGGGGTCAGTTCCAATGCCTTTGCCGGGACCGGATCCAGGCTGAACTTCAGGCCCAGCCGCTTCCAATCGAGCGGGGTGCCGGTGAGGCGCTGACTGGCAAACTTGACCGCGTTCTGGTTCGCACCGGAAGCGGTGCTGCGGTCTTGAACCGCGCGCACCTGGGCAGCCCGGAATGAAGGACCTTGGGTGTAGTAAATGACCCGAGTCTGGGCGCCCCCACCGGCTTTGACGCCGCCAGGTTGCTCGGCATCCGCCAGGAGAAACGGCTGACTGGTACTCAGAAGGGCTTGGACGCCTTCTGGCGAGATTTCGATGGGAGTGGATGACGAACCGGGTTCCGCAGCCCATGCCACGGAAACGGTCGCGAGCATTGCAGCAAGCGCAAGACACAGCGAACGGTACGCCCGAGCACCACTGCTCGGCATTGCATTTGGCTTCACTTCCACTCCCTTTGAATTTTTTCTGCGCAAGCTGCTGCGAGAAATGCAGCAGGTGCATTTTTTATATCTGCCCGATGCCCAAGCTTTGTTGCGACATCGGCGAGAAATTCGGCTATCGAGGTTCTGCACCGATCAACACGGGCGCTGGGATCACAAAATTTCGAGCAAATCCCGGTCGCACCGAACGTCGTCTTCGGGCAAATCGGGGTGACACCATTCCTGAATCGAGATACCGAATCAGGCGCGGGAATCCAGCGCCGCACATGCAACAGGCTATTGCTCAAACTGCGTCCCTCACGCCAATGCTTATTAATTATGGGATTCGTTGTTAACCGAAACCTTACGAATACTAGCATTCGCTTACAGATGCTCGCGTACTGAACACAGCCTGACCAACAAAAATCCAACGACTACTAAAACTACCTGTTGACCCTAGTTATTAAATAAAAAGCATTAACTAAATTGACTGGGATTGAGCGCCACTGAAATTTTGGTAGTTGACTTTTGGTGAGAACTACGTTTTTGAGTCACTCCCGTAAGCAACACATTGACGTGCTGATGCAACGGATATGCGAGCCGGCAAGTCGCGTATTTCGCTTTTTTCTTTGAGAAATTCAGGCTTGAAACCTGGGACTAGAAATTCAATTCCTTATTTGCCTTTAACCCTTTAGTTTCACAAACAGCAATGTCCCGCTAAAAACGGGCATCGTTTCTGGAAAGAAAAATCTAAGCTCAGGCAATCCCACCAACATGCGCTTCGGTCAATTGAGTGCACGGTGTGGTTGCGCTATTTATTGAAGGCGCGGGCTGCCGCCACCTCGCACCATTGCTAGTTGCGTGGCGGCATCCTGGGCTATCGATCTCATGCGCTCATCGCGCAATCAGATGATTGGTGACCGAAGCCGTCGGACCACATGCCGCTATTTTTTTGCGCCTTCTTCCCGGGTGCTACTGGCGAGCAGTTGCCCAGAGATGCAAAAAGCCAGACACCTTGCAGTGTCTGGCTCTTGTTGGTGAAGCCGGAAAAGTCGGCTCTATTTAGAACGGGATGTCGTCATCCATGTCGTCGAAGCCCGTCGACGACTTGGCCGGCGCCTGGCGCGGTGCAGCCGAGGGTGCCCGGGGTGCCGCAGCCGGAGCGCGGGGAGCGTAACCACCGCCGCCGCCGCCACCACCATTGCCGCCCTGCGAGTAGCCGCCGCCACCTCCGCCGCCTTGCGAATACCCACCGTCGTCTTCCGGACCACCCGACGGGCCGCCCTGGCCCTGGCGGCTGCCCAGCATCTGCATCTGGTCAGCGCGGATTTCGGTGGTGTATTTCTCGATGCCGTCCTTGTCGGTCCACTTGCGCGTGCGCAGCGAGCCTTCGACATAGACCTGCGAGCCCTTGCGCAGGTACTGGCCGGCGATTTCGGCCAGGCGGCCGTTGAAGACGATGCGGTGCCATTCGGTGGCTTCGCGCATTTCGCCGCTTTGCTTGTCTTTCCAGCGATCGGTGGTGGCCACCGTGACGTTTGCGACCTGGTCGCCGCTCGGGAAGGTACGCATTTCGGGGTCGCGCCCCAGATTGCCGACGACGATGACTTTATTGACCGATGCCATATGCACTGCCCCTGATAAGTAGATGAAGGAGGAGGAGAAAGAGAACCGGGGATTGTGCCCGATGCCGGCCGGCGGGGCGCCACCGCCGGGCTCCTGGAACGCGCCGACCAGCGAAGCAGCCATGAAAGCGCCAGAAGCCGTCCATTGGCCATGAAATGCTGCTCGGACTATCATGTCCGGTTGCCCTCGGACGATCGCCCCCTTGAATTCCAAAGCCACTGAAGAACTCGCCGCCCAAGAGGAAAGCGCACGCGACGCGCAACTCGAACGCGACACCTACCTCGGCGCGGTGCTGGCGCAGCAGCGCATCAGCATCCGCGGTGCGCGCACCCACAACCTGAAGAACGTCGACCTGGACATTCCGCGCAACAAGCTGGTGGTGATCACCGGCCTGTCGGGCTCGGGCAAGTCGAGCCTGGCCTTCGACACGCTGTATGCCGAAGGGCAGCGGCGTTACGTGGAGAGCCTGTCGGCCTATGCGCGGCAGTTTTTGCAGTTGATGGACAAGCCGGACGTGGACGTCATCGAAGGCCTGTCGCCCGCGATCAGCATCGAGCAGAAGGCCACCAGCCACAACCCGCGCTCCACCGTGGGCACGGTGACCGAGATTCACGACTACCTGCGCCTGCTCTTCGCCCGCGCCGGCACGCCCTACTGCCCCGACCACCACCTGCCGCTGCAGGCTCAGACGGTCTCGCAGATGGTGGACGCCACGCTCGCCATTCCCGACGAGCCGCGCCTGTTGATCCTGGCGCCCGTGGCGCGCGAGAAGAAAGGCGAGTTCCTCGAACTCTTCGCCGAGATGCAGGCCGCCGGCTACGTGCGCTTCCGCGTCGACGGCCAGACGTACGAATACAACGACCTCCCCAAGCTCAAGAAGACCGAGAAACACGACATCGACGTCGTCATCGACCGCCTGCGCGCACGACCCGACATGCAGCAGCGCCTGGCCGAGAGCTTCGAGGCCGCGCTGCGCCTGGCCGAAGGCCGTGCGATTGCGCTCGAGCTGGGCGCTGAAGGGGTGGCCGACAAGGAACACCTGTTCAACGCCAAGTTCGCCTGCCCGATCTGCCACTACTCGCTGTCGGAGCTCGAGCCACGCCTCTTCTCGTTCAACTCGCCCGTGGGCGCGTGCCCGAGCTGCGACGGCCTCGGTCACCGCGAGGTGTTCGACCCGGCGCGCGTCGTCGCCTTCCCGTCGCTCTCGATCGCCAGCGGCGCCATCAAGGGCTGGGACCGCCGCAACGGCTATTACTTCAGCATGATCGAGAGCGTCGCGAAGCACTACAAGTTCGACGTCGATGCGCCCTTCGAGTCGCTGCCCGCCTCGGTGCAGCAGGTGCTGCTGAACGGCTCGGCGGCTGAAGAGATCAAGTTCAACTACACCACGGAATCGGGCAACTTCGCGGGCAAGAAGCTCACGAAGAAGCACCCCTTCGAGGGGATCATCCCCAACATGACGCGGCGCTACCGCGAGACCGATTCGGTGATGGTGCGCGAAGACCTCGCGCGCTTTCGCAACCTTCAGCCCTGCCCCGACTGCGGCGGTTCGCGCCTTCGACGCGAAGCCCGCAACGTGTTCCTGGTCGATGAATCGGCGCGCCCGGCCGACGGCGGCGAGCCGCCGCGCATGGCGATCTTCGAACTGAGCCACCTCACGCTGCGCGATTCGCTCGCCTGGTTCCAGACACTCAAGCTGCGCGGCGCCAAGGCCGACATCGCCGACAAGGTGGTGCGCGAGATCGGCCTGCGCCTGAAATTCCTCAACGACGTGGGCCTGAACTACCTGAGCCTGGACCGCAGCGCCGAGACGCTCTCGGGCGGCGAGGCACAGCGCATCCGCCTGGCCTCGCAGATCGGCTCGGGCCTCACGGGCGTGATGTACGTGCTCGACGAGCCCAGCATCGGCCTGCACCAGCGCGACAACGACCGGCTCATCGGCACGCTCAAGCACCTGCGCGACATCGGCAACAGCGTGATCGTGGTCGAGCACGACGAGGACATGATCCACGCCGCCGACCACGTGATCGACATGGGCCCCGGCGCCGGCGTGCACGGTGGGCGCGTGATGGCGCAGGGCACCTACGCCGAGGTGTCGGCCAACCCCGACTCGCTCACCGGCCAGTACCTGTCGGGCACGAAGAAGATCGAGGTGCCGAAGCACCGCACCGCGTGGCTGCCCGCTGTGAAGAAGCCGGCCTTCAACGAAGGCAAGAAGCCTTCGCGCTTTCCGCAGAGCCCCGCGGCCGAACGCCGTGCCGCGCGCGAAGCGGCGCACATCGCCTCGCAAACCGACCTGCAGGAAATCCGCGTCGTCGGCGCCACCGGCAACAACCTCAAGAACGTGAGCGTCGCCTTCCCGGTCGGCCTGCTGACGTGCGTGACCGGCGTCTCGGGCTCCGGCAAATCGACGCTGGTGAACGACACGCTCTACACCGCCGTCGCGCGCACGCTGTATCGCGCGCACGAAGAGCCCGCCGAGCACGAGTCGGTCGAGGGCATCGAGTATTTCGACAAGGTCATCAACGTCGACCAGAGCCCCATCGGCCGCACGCCGCGCAGCAACCCGGCCACCTACACGGGCCTCTTCACGCCGATCCGCGAGCTGATGGCCGAGACCAACACCGCGCGCGAGCGCGGCTACGGCCCGGGCCGCTTCAGCTTCAACGTGGCGGGCGGCCGCTGCGAGGCCTGCCAGGGCGACGGCGTGGTGAAGGTCGAGATGCACTTCCTGCCCGACGTGTACGTGCCTTGCGAGGTCTGCCACGGTCAGCGCTACAACCGCGAAACGCTCGAGGTCCAGTACAAGGGCAAGAACATCGCGCAGATCCTCGAGATGACGGTCGAGACCGCGCACGAGTTCCTGAAGGCCGTGCCGACCATCGAGCGCAAGCTGCGCACGCTGCTGGACGTGGGCCTCTCGTACATCAAGCTCGGCCAGTCGGCCACCACGCTCTCGGGCGGCGAGGCGCAGCGCGTGAAGCTTGCGCTGGAGCTGAGCAAGCGCGACACCGGCCGCACGCTCTACATCCTGGACGAACCGACCACCGGCCTGCACTTCGCCGACATCGAACTGCTGCTGAAGGTGCTGCACCAGCTGCGCGACGCGGGCAACACGATCGTTGTGATCGAGCACAACCTGGACGTCATCAAGACAGCCGACTGGCTCATCGACATGGGCCCCGAGGGCGGCGCGGGCGGCGGCACGGTGGTGGGCGAAGGCACGCCCGAGGACATCGCGGCGAACGAAGCGAGCCATACGGGGCGTTATCTCAAGCGTCTGCTGTAGACCTCACAGATGCCCTCCTTCACCCCGCGCCAGTTCGTCCTGCTCGTCCTCCTGACCCTCGCCTGGGGTTTCAACTGGCCGGTGATGAAACTGGGCGTGGCCGACTATCCGCCGCTCGCCTTTCGCGCGATCTCGATCTGGCTGGGCCTGCCCGTGCTGGGCCTCGCGCTGGTGTGGATGAAGGTGCCGTTCCGCGTGCCGCGCAGCGCCTGGCCCGAGCTGGTGTGGCTGGGCGCGACCAACATGTTCGTCTGGCACGCCTGCATCATCCTTGCGGTGAAGGCACTGTCGGGCGGGCGCGCGGCGATCCTGGGGTACACGATGCCAGTGTTCTCGGCGGTGATCGGCGCGGTGCTCTTCTCTGCCGTGCTCACACGGCGTTCATGGATCGGCGTGGGGGCGTGCGCGATCGGCGTGGGCCTCTTGCTGTGGCACGAACTCACCGACCTTGCGGGGCGGCCCGGCTACGTCGCGCTCGCGCTGGTGGCCGCGGCGACATGGGCACTGGGCACGCAGCTGCTGCGCCACACGCGAATCGGGCTGCCGACGCTCACGCTTTCGTTCTGGATGACCGCGATGACGGCCGTCGTGATGACGGTGCTCTCGTTCCTCTTCGAGCGCGACCCGTGGCGCTGGCCAGGCACGGTGACCTGGGGATCGATCCTCTACAACGCGGTGCTGATCTTCGGCTTCGCGCACGCGGCGTGGTTCTACCTCGCTCGCGGCCTGCCGCCGGTGGCTTCGACCCTGAGCGTGATGTTCATCCCCGTGCTCGGCGTGTTCAGCGGCGCGGTGTGGCTCGGTGAGGTCGTCCATTGGCAGGACTGGGTCGCGGTCGCACTGATGATGGTAGCGATCGCCTCGGTGCTCTGGCCCTCGCGCGGCAACGCCGCCAAGGCCTGACGGAGCAGAGAACTCAGGTCGTCGTCTGCACGTGCAGGCGGCTCGTCTTGCAGCGGTGCAGCGCGCGGTAGTGCTCCAGCGGCCGGCCGTTCGCGCCGTAGGCGATCGATTCGATGCGCAACAGCGGCTCGGGGTGCGGCAGGTCGAGCAGCTTGCAGGTTTCTGCATCGGGCAGCACTGCATCGATCCAGCGTTCAGCGCGCACCAGGCGCAGGCCATATTGGCGGCGGAGCACGTCGTAGAGCGAACGGTCGTCCAGCCGCGTGCGATGCAGCCCCGGCGTGAGGTCCGCGGGCACCACGGTCTCGACCAGGAGGCGCAGCTCGCCATCGACACTGCGAAGACGCTTGAGCGCAACGACCAGTGCATCGGGTTCCGTGAGCCCCAGCGACGCGGCTTCCTGCTCGGTGGGCGCGCGCAGTTCCTGCGTGAGGATCTGCGTGCGCACCGAGCGGCCCTTGCGCTCCATTTCGTCGGAGAAGCCCAGCACGGTCGAGACGAAATCCTCGTCGCGCTCCCGCGCCGACACGAAGGCGCCGCGGCCCTTGATCTTGTAGATGAGGTTGTTGCGCACCAGGTCGGCCAGGGCTTCCCGCACCACGATGCGCGAGATGCCGAACTGGTCGCCCAGCTCGGCTTCGGATGGCAGCTTGGCGCCGATGGGCAGCACGCCCTGCAGGATCTGCAGGCGGATCGCATCGCGGAACTGGGCCCACAGCGGGGACTCGGAGTTGCGGTCGAGCACGGTCGACAGGGTGTCGTTGGGACTGTTCACTTTTAGGACTGGCCGAGGGCGGAGCTGGCCATCAATGATGCATCGAAAGAAGGCGCCACGTCGGGCGCCACGGCCTGCAGGCGCACGTTGTGGTGCTCGCGCAGGGCGGTCGCGCAGGTGCGCAGCTCCTTGTGCGCGCGCGCCGCGTCCCAGCCCAGCGCCTCGGCCGCGATGCCCGAGATTTCCGCCAACGCGGCATCGGTGACGAGGCCACGAATCGCCAGCAGCGTGCGGCGGATCACGAGGTCGTCCAGGTGCACCACTCCGGTTTCCAGGCACAGGTACGAGAGTTCGGCGGCCGAATAGTCGGGCGCGTGTTGCAACGGCACGTCGCCCGAAGCGGCGAGGCGCTGCGCGAGCGGCAGCGCCTTCGAGCCGTAGCGCGCGAGCAGCGTCAGTGCACGCGCGCGGCCCATGCCCGAGGCCGTCATCTTCTCGATGAAGCGTTCGGTCGCGGCCGCATCGGCCGGCAGGTCCGCACCACCGCCGATGGGCAGCAGCTCGGTCGATGCGGTGCGCGAGCGCCCCAGAAGCTGCAGCACTTCGGTGGTCGCTTCCTCGGCGAGCGAGCGGAAGGTGGTCCACTTGCCGCCGACGAGGCCGACGATGGGAATGTCGCGCGTCGCGCTCGGCGGATCGACGACCACCGAGTGGTCGCGCGAGATCTGGCCCGGCTTGTCGGCATCGGAGCGCGCGAGCGGCCGCACGCCGACATAGGTGTAGACCACGTGGTCGCGGCCGAAGGCCATGTTGGGGAACACCTCGCGCAGCACGTCGATGAGGTAGTCGACCTCGGCGGGTTCGGTGACGATCTGGTCCGGGTCTTCGACCGGGATGTCGGTCGAGCCCACGAGCACACGGTCGAGGAACGGATAGACGATGCACACGCGCCCGTCCACCGCCTCGAAATACGCCATGCGGCCGTCGAGCGCATCGCGCAGCGCCGGATGGTCGAGCACGAGGTGCGAGCCCTTGGTGCCCATCACGCGCGGGCCGGCGCCGCCGAGCACGGCCGCGCTGCGGTCGAGCCATGCGCCGGTGGCGTTCACCACGGTGTCGGCGGTCACGCGCACCAATGCGCCGGTGAGTTCGTCGCGCAGCGTGAGGATGTTGCCCGCGCAGCCCATCACGCGGCAGTAGTTGGCGGCGGCCGAGCGCGGCTGGTCGCGGCAGGCGTCGCCGATGAGTTCGAGGATGAGCCATTCGGGATGGCTGATCCACGCATCGAAAAAGGTCGCGGTCCAGCGGATCGCCGCACGGAAGAGGCTGCGGTCGTTGGTCGGCACGCGGCTGATGCGGTGGCCCGGCATCACGCGCTGGCGGCGGCCGAGGATGTCATAGAGCCGCAGGCCCAGCGCCACCGCCAGCAGGCCGCGCGTGCGCTGCGGCGGCGTGCGGCCGAAGAACTTGAGCGCGCTGCTCATGAGGCCGCCGAAGAAGTTCGCGAGCGGCACCACGGTCTTGAGCGGACGCACGAGATGCGGAGCGTTGCGCAGCAGCAGGTTGCGCTCGCGCGTGGCCTCGGCCACCAGCGAGAAGCTGCCGTTCTCCAGGTAGCGCAGGCCGCCGTGGATCATGCGCGAGGGCGCGCTGCTGGCGCCGGCGCCGAAGTCGCCCTTGTCGACGATCAGGCAATCGACGCGCTGCAGCGACAGGTCGCGGAACACGCCGACGCCGTTGATGCCGGCACCGACGATCACGGTCGAAAAATGGCGATCTGCCAAGGAGGCTGGACGCACGAAAGGGAGTTGCCATGCGCTCATTGCGCACCGCCCGCGATGTGAGTGAATACAGGTGACATGCTGTCGATCAGTTCGTTGAAATCGGCGTTGAAATCCGCATGGGCGCGTGCGTCCCGTGCATCGGGTTCGATGAGGTCGCACGGCGCGAGCAGCGCACTGCCCTCGGCCGCGTCGTCCAGGCCCTGCGACATGGCGGCGTAGAGCGCGGCGCCGCGCGCGCCGGTCTCGTCGTCGGCGCACCGCTCGACCGGGCGGCCCAGGAAGGAGGCGAGCAGGCGCACGAGGCGCGCATCGCTCGCGCCGCCGCCCAGCACGGTCGATGCGGACACGGCGAGGCCGCCGGCCGCCAGGCGCGCCGTCTGGCGCACATGCAGCGCCGCCACGGCATCGACCACGGCGCGTGCCATGTCGGCCCGGGTGTGGTGGCTCTTGAGGCCGACGAAGCCGGCCGTCACGCCACCGCCGCCATTGATGAAGGGCGCGAAGCGCAGGCCGCTGGCGCCGAGCGGCACGGTCATCGCGAGGTCGACCACCGCGCGCGCATCGGGCAGCGCGAGCACGCCCGCGAGCCACGCGATGTTGGCCATCGAAGAGGGGCTGTTCTCCATATAGAGCCGCTCGTGCGTGCGGCCGAAATTCACGATGGAGGCGACGGCGGGCTTGGGCTCCATGACCGGGCCGATGACGGCGTTCACGCACCACGTGCCGAACACCTGCACCGCGCGGCCACGGCGTTCAGCGCAAATGGCGGTCATCGAGGCGAGCAGGTCGATGGCGCCCATCGCGACCGGAATACCGGCGGGCAGGCCGCACAGCGCCGCCTCCGAGGCGCGCAGTTTTCCGAGCACGGTGCCGCTCGGCAGGATCGGGCCGAAGTTGTGCGCGCCCAGGTCCGTGAGGCCCGAAGCCTCGAAGGCGATCTGCGACCAGCCGCCGGTGGCGAGCGACACCAGGCCGGCGGTGCTCGCATCGCTGGCGTCGGTGGCGATTTCGCCGGTCAGCAGGAAGCCGAGGTAGTCCTTCGCGAACAGCAGGCGGCGCAGCTCGCCGCGCTGCACGGCATCGGCGCCCAGCAGCTCGGCGGCGATCACCGTCGGCTGGCCGGGCCAGGGGCCGCAGCCCACATCTTCGAAGAGCCGCGAGCCCTGGCTTTTGGCCAATGTCCGTGCGCGGGCATCGGCGCGCTGGTCGGTAGAGGCGACGGCGCGGCCGCCGACCAGTTCGTTGTTCGCATCGAGCGCGTAGAGGCCGGCGCCGTGGCCGGTGCAGGCCATGGCGCGGACCTCGGCGGCACGCGGCCCGAGCTGGTGGGCCACGTCGCGCAGCACGTGGGTGAGCGCGGCGCGGATGGCCGTGGCTTGCACTTCGCAGCCGCCGCCGGCGAGCCGGTCGTGCGGCAAAGGCATGCGGGACAGGGCAACGGCTCGGCCGCTTCCGGCTTCGAGCGCCAGGGCTTTCAGGCTGCTCGAGCCCATGTCCACGCCGATCAGTATGTTTGGCATCATGTCATAACAGCTTCGGCGGAAAAAAAGCCCATCACCAGTAGCGTTTCCCCTAGTACTCGGGGCAATCGGGCCGGGATTACATTCTAGCCTGTCATAACAACCGATGTGACACCGAGGTCCCGAAGACCTGCCCGAAAAGCAGGTCGCAAGCTCTGCCAGTCAACGTGAGGAGACAAAGAATGAGGCGTAATTTCCTGAAGTCCGCAGCCGCTGCCGGTATCGGCCTGGCCGGTGCGAGCGCGTTCGCGCAACAGCAAGCAGCTGCCCCCGCTGCAGGCGCGGGCCTGCGCGGCAATGCCAGCGACGTCTACGTGATGAACGTGATGGTCTCCGGCGTGGAGTACTGGTTTCCGGTCTACGAAATGATGAAGCAGCTCGGCCGCACGCTGGGCGTGAAGACGCGCTACACCGGCACGCCCGAGTACGACGTGAACAAGCAGCTCGCGTCGTTCGAGCAGGAACTGGCGCGCAAGCCCGCGGGCATCCTGCTGCATCCGATGAACCCCGATCCGTTCATCGAGCCGATCAACCGTGCGGCGGCGATGGGCATCCCGGTCGTCACCTTCGCGGCCGATTCGCCGAATTCGAAGCGCACCTCGTTCGTCACTTCCGACAACGACCGCGAAGGCACGCAGGCGGCCGACGCGATTGCCGCCTCGCTCAACGGCAAGGGCGAATACGCCGTGCTGGAGAACCCGGGCCAGGACAACCACGACCGCCGCATCTCGGCCTTCGTGAACCGCATGAAGACCAAGCACACGGGCATGAAGCTGGTCGGCCGCGCCGCCAGCAACCAGGACCCGAACAAGGCCTACCAGGCGGTGCTGAGTCTTGCGCAAGCCAACCCGAACCTGGGCGCGCTCTTCATGCCCGAGGCCAACTCGGCGCTCGGCGCGGCGCAGGCCAAGGTCGAGACCAAGAAGAACATCAAGGTGATGTGCTGCGACGTGAACGCCAAGATCCTGGACATGATCAAGTCCGGCGACGTGTTCGGTGCCATCAACCCGAACCAGGGCATGCAGGGCTACATGGGCATGATGATGTTGTTCCTGGCCAAGAACCCCTCGCTCATCGACCCGATGAACGACGCCAAGCGCAACGGCACGAACCCGATGGCCGTGCCCTTCCTGGACAACGGCCTGGCCGTGGTGAGCAAGGCCAACGCCGACGACTTCTACTGGGACAAGTACCTCGCGCGCCGCGGCACCAAGGGAATTGGCGAGTGAGCGCCTTGCTCGAACTGAAGGGAATCAGCAAGCGCTTCGGCGCTTCGCGCGCGCTCTCGGGCGTGGACTTCTCGCTGCATGCGGGCGAGATCCACGCCCTGTGCGGCGAGAACGGCGCGGGGAAGTCGACGTTGATGAACATCATCGACGGCATCCACCGCCCCGACGAGGGAGAGATCCTGCTGAACGGCCAGAAGGTCGTGATCGACGGACCGGCGCACGCGATGCGCCTGGGCATCGGCCTGGTGCACCAGGAGATCGCGCTGTGCGCCGATGCGACCGTCGCCGAGAACATCTTCATGCCGGAGATCAACGCCGGCAAGGCGGCGTGGATGAACTACGCCAGCTTCAACGAACGCGCGGCCAAGGTGCTGCGCCGGCTCGGGCAGGACATCGACCCCGCCACGCCGGTGGGCGACCTCAGCATCTCCAGCCAGCAGCTGGTGGAGATCGCCAAGGCGCTCACGCTCGACTGCAAGGTGCTGATCCTCGACGAGCCCACGGCCGCGCTGACCGACAACGAGTCGGCGGCGCTGTTCCGCGTGCTGCACGACCTGAAGGCGCAGGGCATCGGCATCATCTACATCAGCCATCGCATGGCGGAAATCTTCACGCACTGCGACCGCGTCACGGTGCTGCGCGACGGGCGCAATGTTCACTGCGGACCGCTGGCTGGGTCGACGCCCGATGAGCTGGTGCGCCGCATGGTCGGGCGCGATCTCGGCAACTACTACCCGCCGAAGCAATCCGCGTCCCCAACTTCGGAATCCTCCGGCCCCGTGCTCGAAGTGAACGACATCGCCGATGGCGAGCGCGTGCACGGCGTCTCGTTTGCGCTCCAGCGCGGCGAGATCCTCGGCATCGCGGGCCTCATGGGCGCCGGCCGCAGCGAACTCGCCGAAACCATCTGCGGCCTGCGCATCGCCAAGCGCGGCGCAGTACGTTTGAACGGCAAGACGCTCACCATCCGCAAGTACAGCGACGCGCTGCGCGCCGGCATCGCCTACCTCAGCGAAGACCGCAAGGCGGCCGGTGTGTTCCTCGACCTGCCGATCGCACAGAACGTGTCGTCGATGGCACTCGGCCGCGTGAGCTCGGCCTGGGGCCTCCTGCAGCGCTCGGCCGAGCACAAGCTCGCGAAGACGCTCGGCGCCAGGCTGAACCTGAAATCCGACGGCGTCGCCATCGAGGTCTCCAGCCTCTCGGGCGGCAACCAGCAGAAGGTGGCCATCGCCAAGCTCTTGGCCACCAACCCGTCGGTGCTGCTGATGGACGAGCCCACGCGCGGCGTCGACGTGGGCGCGAAGTCGGAGATCCACCACATCCTGCGCGAGCTCGCGAACCAGGGCGTGGGCGTGATCGTGATCTCGTCGGAGCTGCCCGAAATCATCGGCCTCTGCGACCGGGCCCTGGTGATCCGCGACGGCCAGGTCGCGGGCGAACTTGAAGCTAACGAAATGACGGAAGAGGCCCTGCTGCGGCTGGCTTCCGGACTCTGCGAACAGGAAACAGCATGAACTACCCGGCACAACTCGATGCGGGCCTTCCTCCTCGGAATTCTGGGCAATCTGGCCAATTAGGAGGCGACCCCGTGAAGCCCGCCAACAAACTCACAAGCATGCGCGAAGCAGGGCTGCTGCTGATCATTGCGGTGCTGTGCATCGCGATGAGCTTCGCGTCACCCTACTTCCTCACCTGGGACAACGTGCGCGCGATGCTGTTGTCCTTCTCCATCGAAGGCATCGTGGTGGTGGGCATGACGATCCTCTTGATCGTCGGCGGCATCGACCTCTCGGTGGGCTCGGTGGTGTGCTTCGCGATGGTGGTGACGGGCAAGCTCTTCCTGATGGGCGTGGACCCGTGGCTGGCGAGCCTGGTGGCCATCGGCATGTGCGGGCTCATCGGCGCCATGATCGGCGGCTGCGTCACGCGCATCGGCCTCAATCACTTCATTGCCTCGCTGGCGTTCATGGTGATCGTGCGGGGCCTCTGCCTCGCGCTCACGCAGGGCACGCCGCAGTCGCTGTTCTCGCTGCCGGCGGAGTTCAAGTTCATCGGGCAGGGCACGCTCTTCGGTGTGCCGGCGGTCATCCTGATCTTCCTGGCGATCGTGGTGGTGAGCGACTTCGTGCTGCGCCGCTCGACGCTCCTGCGCCGCGTGTTCTACACGGGCAGCAACGAGAAGGCGGCGCTCTATTCGGGCATTCGCGTGGGCCGCGTGAAGTTCTGGGTCACGGTGCTGTGCTCCGCTTCGGCGGGCCTGGCCGGCGTGATCTACACGGCGCGCTTCGGCGCCGCCACGCCGACCTTCGGCATGGGCATGGAACTCAACGTGATCGCCGCAGCGGTGATCGGCGGCGCCAGCCTCAAGGGCGGCTCGGGCACGGTGCTGGGCGCGGTGCTCGGCCTGGCGCTCCTCTCGGTGGTGACCAGCTCGCTGATCCTGCTGGACGTATCGCCGTATTGGCAGGACGTGATCAAGGGCTTGATCCTGCTCGCGGCCGTGACCATCGACCACATCATGAACACCAGAAAGAAGACGCGATGAAGAGCGAGATGAAGAAGACCACCCTGGGCCCGTCGGGCATCGAATGCTCGGCCATCGGCCTGGGCACCTGGGCCATGGGCGGCTGGATGTGGGGCGGCGGGGACAACGCGGCCGCCGTCATCGCCATCCAGGCCTCGCTCGATGCGGGCGTGAACCTGATCGACACCGCGCCGGCCTACGGCCTCGGCCGCTCCGAAAGCATCGTCGGCACCGCGCTCAAGGGACGCCGGCAAGAGGCCGTGATCGCCACCAAGTGCGGCCTCGTCTGGCACACACAACAAGGTACGCACTTCTTCGAAGAAGACGGCCACCCGGTGTACCGCTTCCTCGGGCGCGAGTCGATCTTCCATGAGTGCGAAGAGAGCCTGAAGCGCCTGCAGACCGACTACATCGACCTCTACATCACCCACTGGCAGGACAGCACCACGCCCGTGGCCGAGACCATGGACGCGCTGCTCGACCTGAAGAAGCAGGGAAAGATCCGCGCCATCGGCGTGAGCAACGTGAGCCCCGAAACGCTCGCCGAGTACCTGCGCTACGGTCCGGTCGATGCGGCACAGGAGCGCTACAGCCTGATCGACCGCGAGATCGAGGCCACGCTCGCGCCCTTGTGCAGCGAGCACAACGTCGCGGTGCTCGGCTACTCGTCGCTGGCGCTCGGCCTGCTTGCCGGCCCGATCGATCCCGAGCGCGAATTCAAGGGCGACGACCAGCGCGCGAGCAATCCGCGCTTCAGCGCAGCCAACCGCGCGACGCTCAAGGCCTTCTTCCAAGAGCTCGAGCCCATTCGCGCCAAGCTCGGCTGCTCGTTCGGCCAGATGATGATCGCGTGGACCGTTGCGCGCGGCACCGTGGCCGTTGCACTCTGCGGCGCGCGTGTGCGCCAGCAGGCCATCGAGAACGCCGGTGCCGGCGCGGTCGAACTGGGCGACGAAGCCCTGCGGCTGATCGACGCCGCGGCGAAGCGCCACCTCTCCGCTCTCGCCTGATACCTCCCTCTTCATTTCCGACCCCCACAAGGAGTTCTTTCCCATGTCGAAAGACAAGACAGCACGGCTCAACCGCCTGCTCACCAACGGCCGCTGCCTGGACATCGCCCTCGATCACGGCGTGTGCAACGAGCCCTCGTTCCTCGACGGCCTGGAGGACATGCCCCAGGTCATCGACAAGCTCGTGGCCGCCGCGCCCGATGCGCTGCAACTGAACTACGGCCAGTCCGACCTGCTGCAGGATCGCCCGGGCCGCGACAAGCCCGCGCTGGTGATGCGCATCGACATGGGCAACCCCTACAACGCCACGCTTCACCGCGTGATGTGGGCGCAGCTGCAGAACGAGCACGACCCGGTGCTGCCGGCCGTGCAGCGCGATGCGGCTTGCGTGGTCGTGAACCTCTTCATGCTGCCGAACGAGCCCGACCTGTTCCGCCAGTGCGTGCAGAACATCGCACGCGTGCGCGCCGACTGCGACCGCTACGGCATGCCGCTGATGATCGAGCCGCTGGTGATGCAGTCGCCCACGCCCGGCAGCCGCTACATGGTCGATGGCGATGCCGAAAAGATCGTGACGCTGGTGCGCCTCGCGCGCGAGATGGGCGCCGACATCGTCAAGGCCGACCCGACCAGCGACCCGAAGGATTTCCATCGCGTGGTGCAGGCCGCGCGTTGCCCCGTGCTCGTGCGCGGCGGCGGACGCGAAGACCTGCAGCAGGTGTTCGCGCGCTCGCGCACGCTGCTCGACCAGGGCGCGGTCGGCATGGTGTACGGGCGCAACGTCTACCAGCACGGCAATCCGTCGGCGGTGGTCAGCGCACTGATGGCCATGATCCATCGCGATGCCAGCGCCGAGGCGGCCTGGGACATCTACGAATCCGGCGGCGCGAAGCAAGGCAAGTAAAGCCGCTGCCAGAGGGAGCGAAAACCAGAACCGTTCGGGCTGAGCTTGTCGAAGCCTTGCGCCAGCGCTTCGACAAGCTCAGCGTGAACGGTTCCTGGAGGGTTTACGGCAGGCGATCACCCGTCGCCTGCCGGGGTGCGTGCTGCGCGCGCACTTTGCAAGTCGAGCCAGAGAAGAAGAAACGAGTCAGTGGGTCCCCCTGCGAACTTCTAACAACTTGGAGGCAACGATGAAGATCCGGTATTACGTGATGGCATTGATGGTGCCGTTCGTCACACTGCTGACGCACGCGGCAATCACCGGGGTCAGTCCGATGACGACCCTCAGCAACATGGCCACGGCGGTCTCCGCAGCCGTCGCCGACCCGCTCCCGCTGCAAGGGCCGGGCCTGGGCAACCTCACCTACACCTCGGAGGAACTGTTCAAGCCGGTGTCGATGATCACCAGCCCCAACCACCCGCTCGATCCGGCGCACAGCAGCGCCTACGAGTCGCGCGAGGTGCCCGCCACCTACGCGGGCCGCAAGGACTACGGCATGAATGCCGGGATCATGGTCAACGGCTACTTCCTCACCTCCTTCGCGCCGGACAGCGGCCTCGGCCCCGGCGGCTTTTTGCTGTACGACGTGTCGAACCCGCGCCAGATCCGGCTCGTCAAGAAGATCTACGAGCCCGATGAGGCCACAGGGGGTCGCACCAAGGAGTTCCGCGAAACGCACTCCTTCGGCACCGCGAAGATCGGCGGCAAGACGTATGTGGTGCTGCCCAGCATCAACGGCGTCGAGTTCTGGGACTTCACCGACGTCAACGACATCAAGCAGGTCAAGAAACTCGCGCTGCCCGGCGTGAACGCCGGCGACTACGAGAACGTGGCCTGGCAGCTCTGGTGGCAGGCGCCTTATCTGTACGTGGCGTCGGCGGGCCGGGGCATCTTCATCGTCGATGCGACGGACCCCGCGAACGCCGTGGTCGCGAACCGCGGCGCAGGCAAACCCAACCCCGTGCCTACGGGCGAACTCGGGGGCTTTCGCATCGGCCCGATCTTCACGATGGGCAACCACATGGTGCTGACCGCGATGGAAAGCAACGGCGGTTTTGCGAGCCTCGACATCTCCGACCCGCTCAACCCCAAGGTGCTCGATTCCATCGTGGGCACCACGCCGTTCTATTACGCGACCTGCTTCGACGGCCGGAACCTGCACGTCTCCACGCGCAACAGCGGCGCGAAGATGTACAGCTACGACCTCTCCGACCGCTCGCGCTTCGTGGCCGAGGACAACCGGCTGGTCATCGACGAGCAGCTCTATTGCGCCACGCAGGACAACTACGTCATTCAAGGCGCGCAGACGCGCATCCACAAGGTGGACGTGAGCAATCCGCTGAACCACGTGGAAGTGGGCCGCGGCAGCATCCTGCGCGAGGACGATCCGAACTTCTCGCATTCGGACAACGGCCAGGTCGCGATCTTCGGCAACCTCGTGTTCGTGGGCAACGACCACGGCTCGGGCAGCGGCTTCGTCGTGCACTCGGTGGATCCCGACATCACCAAGCCTGAAGTCAAGCAGGTCTCGCCCGCCAACGGCGCGAAGCAGCAGGCGCTGACCTCGCGCATCGGCCTGGGCATGACCGACAACATCCGCCCCGAGAGCGTGAATTCCAACACCTTCATCGTGCGCCCGGTGGGCGGCAACACGCTGGCGGGCACCTACAGCGTGCAGCTTGGCATCGTCAACTTCCATCCCGACCAGCCGCTGCAGCCGGGCACGAGCTATGAAGTGTTCCTGCCCGCCAACGGCCTGAAGGACTATGCGGGCAACGCGATCGGCGCGGACTACCGCTCGACCTTCAACACCGGCAACGCGACCGACATCAACCTGATGCACTACTGGACGCTGGCGGGCAACCTCTCGGACCAGATCGGCAACAACGGCGGCACGCCGGCCTCGGGCGACGCGTTCGAGAGCATCGGCATGAACTTCGCGAACCGCACCGCCGGGGTGCCGCTGAAGAATGACGGCGTGGCCACCGTGCTCGGCGGCACCGCATCGCTGAGCTTCTACATGAAGACCACGCAGGCGGGCGGCGCGAACTCATGGACCGCACCCGGCATCTTCGGGCGCGACCAGCCGAGCGGTGCGGACGATGTGTTCTGGGGCTGGCTCGACAGCAACGGGCGCATCAAGCTCTCGGTCGGCAACGACGGCGGCACCGCCTCCACCGCGGCGGTGAACGACGGCAACTGGCACCACGTGGTGCTGACGCGAGACGCGGCCTCCGGCGCGCAGGCGGTGTACGTCGACGGCGTGAAGACCACCTCCGCGGGCCTCACAGGCACCAAGGGCCTCGCGAACAAGTTCAGCGTGCTGGGCCAGATCCAGGGCAACACGGCGCTCTTCAAGGGCACGCTGGCCGAAGTGCGTGTCTACGGCCGCGTGCTGTCCGACACCGAGGTGAACACGCTGCGCGGGCAGGCCATCATCGGGGACCCCGGTATCGGCGGCGGGCCGAAGCTGGTCAACGGCCAGCTGGTGTTCAACCCCGGCACGCTGGGCAGCAGCGGCGCGCAGTTCCGCTGGAACTTCGGCGACGGCACGCAGACGGCCTACTCCAACCAGCCGAACTACACCTACACCTACACGCGCCCCGGCCATTTCACGGTGACGCTGACGGTGAAGGACGCCAACGGCCGCGAAACCTTCTACACCTACAACCTCACCGTGATCGTTCCGACCACGGCGCGGGCGCCCACGCACACCACCAACATCGCGGGCGATGCGAACTCGGTGTACTCGGTCAACCCCGACAGCGGCACGGTCGCCGCCATCGACGCGCAGACACTGGCCAAGCGCTGGGAAGTGCGCGTAGGCGACGAGGCGAAGACGCTGGCCGTCGGCCCCGACGGCCGCATCTGGGTCACGGTGCAGGGCGAAGACAAGCTGGTGGCGCTCAACGCGGCCGACGGCAGCGTCTCGGCCACCGTGCCGCTCGCCTACGGCAGCGGTCCCTACGGCGTGGCCTTCACGCCCGACGGCGCCAAGGGCCTGCTGACGCTGGAGAGCAAGTCGGTGCTGATGAGCTTCGACCCGAGCAACGGCAGCACCACCGGGGCGGTCGCGCTCGAAGGCAACCTGCGCGGCATCGCCGTGAGCGGCGATGCGCAAGTGGCCTACGTCACACGCTTCAAGTCGAAGATGACCGGCGGCCAGCTGCACAAGGTCAACCTGCAGAGCATGAGCGCGATGCCCACCATCGCGCTGCCGGTCGACACCACCACGGTCGACACCGAGAGCCGTGCGCGCGGCGTCGCCAACTACCTGAGCCAGGTGATCATTTCGCCGGACGGCACGCGGGCGGTGCTGCCTTCGAAGAAGGACAACATCGTGCGCGGCAAGTTCAGGGACGGCATCAACCTGTCGCATGACCAGACGGTGCGCTCCATCCTCTCGCAGGTCAACCTGCAGACGGCCGCGGAAGTGTTCGCCGAGCAGATCGACTTCGACGACCGGGCACCGGCACGCGCCGCGCTGTACTCGCCGCCGGGCGACTACCTCTTCGTCGCGCAGATGGAAGGCAACCGCGTGGCGATCGTCGATCCGTACAGCCGCTCGGTGCGGGGCGAGATCAACGCCAGCAGCGCGCCGCATGGCCTGTACCTGGACGCGGCGAGGAAGCGCCTGTTCGTCAACAACTTCCTCGCGCGCTCGGTGTCGGTGCACGACGTGGCCTCGGTGCTGGCGTCCGAGACGGCGGCGCCGGTCTTCCTGCAGAACGTCTCGACAGTGGCGCAGGAACCGATGGCGGCCGCTGCGCTGCGCGGCAAGCAGGTGTTCTACAACGCGTCGGACCGGCGCATGAGCAAGGACAACTACATCTCCTGCGCGAGCTGCCATGCGGATGCCGGCGACGACGGCATGGTGTGGGACTTCACCCAGCGCGGAGAGGGCCTGCGCCGCACCATCAGCCTGATGGGCCGACGGGGCCTCGGCCACGGCAAGCTGCACTGGACGGCCAACTTCGACGAGGTGCAGGACTTCGAGAACGACATCCGCAACGAGTTCGGCGGCACCGGCTTCCTCTCGAACGCGGACTTCACGGCCACGCAAGACCCGCTGGGCGCCCCCAAGGCCGGCAAGAACGCGCAGCTGGACGATCTCGCGGCTTACCTCACCTCGCTGAACAAGTACATGCGCAGCCCGGCGCGCAACGCCGACGGCAGCCTCAGCGTCGATGCGGCGCGGGGCCAGGCGCTGTTCGCCTCGGCGCAGTGCGTGACCTGTCACACCGGCGCCACCTTCCGCGACGGACAGCGGCACGACGTGGGCACCATCCAGCTCTCGTCGGGCAAGGGCATGAACCAGCCGCTGGCGGGCGTGGGCTTCGACACGCCGACGCTCGTGGGCACCTGGAACACCACGGCCTTCTTCCACAACGGACAGGCCGCGACGCTGCAGGACGTGCTCGCTGGCGGTCACGGCAACGCCAGCAGCCTGCCGCCTGCCGACGTGGTGGCGATTCGCGAGTACGTGCGGTCGCAGGACAGCGACCCGACGCCGACGATCACGCGCATCCGCTCGAACCTCAGCAACCTGTGCGTGAACATCAAGGGCGTGTCGACTGCCAGCGGTGCCACGGCGGTGCAGTGGCCGTGCGGCACTGCGAACAACGAGAAGTTCACGGTGACGAGCCTCACGGGCGGCTACGTGCAGTTCAAGGCCGAACACAGCGGCCTGTGCCTGGCGCAGAGCGGCACCGCGACGACGAACGCGGCGGTGGTGCAACTGGCCTGCTCGGCCGGCGACACGACGCAGTGGAGCCTGGTGGGCGGCACGATCAAGAACCGCGCCTCGGGTTCGTGCCTCGACGTTCCGAACGCCTCGACGGCGCAGGACACGGCGCTCATCACCTGGACCTGCAACGGCGGCACCAACCAGAGCTGGACGCAGTTGCCCTGACGGTTTGACGCTCCCCGAAAGCCGGCCGCCTCACCGCGGCCGGCTTTTTTTCGTCCCGCCCATGACCTCCCACGTCATGGACCGTGCGCACCCGTTGCGGGAAAGTACGTCCATCGATCAACCAACCACCAGGAGAAAACACCATGACCGGCTTCAACATCCTTCCCCTTGCAGTCGCCCTGCTGATCGGCATTGCAGCGCTCGGCTCGTGCCTGGGCATCGGGCTGGTCGGCCAGAAGTTCCTGGAGAGCACCGCGCGCCAGCCCGAGATGGTCGACGTGCTGCAGACCAAGTTCTTCCTGATCGCGGGCGTGACCGACGGCGCGTTCATCATCGCCACCGGCATCGGCCTCTGGTTTGCGACTGCCAACCCCTTCGGCTGAACACGGTTCAGGAGCCCCGGAAACGGGGCCTCCGCACCAGGAAGTGACACGTTTCACTGGCACCATTCGTGCTAGCACCGTTGACACTAAATCGTTTACGGCTAAAGTATTTAGCCATCAACGGTTCGATGTTGCCGGTGCTGCATGACGCGGTGCCGGTGCGTCGTTTCATCCTTCCTCCCTCGGAGAACCCATGAGCCACCTGTCCCCGAAGTCGCCCGCGCTGCCGCGCACCCTCGTCTCGTTGCTGCTCTGCGGCGCAGCCCTTGGCACCGCGGCGTCGGCCATGGCCGCCCCCGTGAAGGTGGGTTTGGCCCTCGACATCTCGGGGCCTTTCGCGGCATTGGGCGCCGAGGCGCGCGATGGTTTCGCACTCGGCATCAAGCAGCTGAACGGCAAGCTCGGCGGACAGGACGTCGAATTCGTGCAGGCCGACATGGCCGGCAGCCCCGACCAGGCCAAGCAGCTGGTCGACCGCATGATCCAGCGCGACAAGATCGACATCTTCAGCGGCCCCATCGGCTCCAACGTGGCGCTGGCCGTGGGCCCCACGCTCTTCAACGCCAAGGTGCCGTACCTCTCGGCCAATGCCGGCCCGAGCCAGTTCGCGGGTGCGCAGTGCAATGCGTTCTTCTTCGGCACCGCCTACCAGAACGACCAGTTCCACGAGGCCGCCGGCAAGTTCGCACAAGACCGCGGCTTCAAGAAGACCGTGCTCATCGCTCCCAACTACCCCGCCGGCAAGGATGCACTGGGCGGCTTCAAGCGCCAGTTCAAGGGCCAGGTGGCCGACGAGCTCTACACCAAGCTCGGCCAGATCGACTACGCCGCCGAACTCGCGCAACTTCGCGCGGCCAAGCCCGACTCGATCTACTTCTTCCTGCCCGGCGCGATGGGCATCAACTTCATCAAGCAGTTCGTGGGCGCGGGTCTGTCGAAGGACATCACGCTCGTGACCAGCGGCTTCTCGGCCGACGAGGACGTGATCGGCGCCGTGGGCGAGCCGATGCTTGGCCTCTTCAACACCTCGCACTGGGCGCACGACCTGGACAACCCCGCCAACAAGGCGTTCGTGGCCGCGTTCCGCAAGGAATACAACGGCCGCTACCCCTCCGTGTACGCGGCGCAGGCGTATGACGCGATCCTCGCGATGGACGCGGCCGTGAAGCAATCGGGCGGCAACGCGCAGAACCGCGAAGCCGTGGTCGCAGCGCTGAAGAAGGCCAACTACGCCTCGACGCGCGGCGCCTTCAAGTACGCGAACAACCACTACCCCATCGAGAACTTCTACCTGCGCGTGATCGGCAAGGATGCGCAGGGCAAGGTCACGAACAAGCTGATCAATACCGTGCTGACCAACTACGGCGACAGCTACGCCGACAAGTGCCCGCTGAAGTAAAGCTCGCCCCCAGGCTGCGCGGCACTTCGTGTCCGCTTCTCCTTCCCCTAGCGGGGCAACACCTGAGGCCCGGCAAAGCCGGCTCCTCGGTGTTTCTCGAATGAAACCACGGGCAACGCTCTTCATCCTATGAGTGGAATTCTTGTTCTCGAGCAGCTGCTCAACGGCCTGGGCTACGGCCTGATGCTGTTCCTGCTGGCCGCGGGCCTCACGCTGGTGTTCGGCATCATGGACGTGCTGAACCTCGCGCACGGCTCGCTGTTCATGTCGGGCGCGTACGTGGCGGCCGAGGCGCACACGCGCACCGGCTCGTTCACCGCCGCCATCGTGATCGCGGTGGCGGTCACCGTCGTGGTGGCGCTGCTGCTCGAAGTGCTGCTGATGCGCCGCCTCTACACACGCGACCACCTCGCGCAGGTGCTCGCCACCTTCGGCGTGATCCTGGTGGCCGACGACATCGTGACGATGGCCTGGGGCCCGTCGCCGGTGATGGCGCCCACGCCCGCCGCGCTCTCGGGTCCGGTCAACCTGATGGACGGCCTGCCCTACCCGGCCTACCGCCTCGTGATCCTCGTCGGCGGCCTGCTGGTGGCGCTCGCGCTCTACCTTCTGGTGAACCACACGCGCATCGGCATGCGGGTGCGCGCGGGCGCGTCCGACCGGCCGATGGCCGAGCTGATGGGCGTGCGCGTGGGACGCATCTTCAACGGCGTGTTCCTGCTCGGCGCGGCGCTCGCCGCACTGGCCGGCGCGCTGATGGGACCCATAGTCGCGGTGCAGGTCGGCATGGGCGAAGCCATCCTGATTCCAGCGCTCGTGGTGCTGGTGATCGGCGGCATCGGTTCGGTGCGCGGCGCTTTCGTGGCCGCCCTCCTGGTGGGCGTGGTCGACACCATCGGCCGCGCGTTCGTGCCGATGCTGCTGCGCGCCACGCTGCCGCCCGCCACTGCAGCCGACCTCGGTCCGCTCTTCGCCGAGGTCGCGATGTACGCGCTGATGGTGATTGTTCTGATCTTCCGGCCCTCGGGCCTCTTCTCGGCGCGCGCATGAAGCTCTCCTCACGCTCCATCGGCCTCGGGCTGGTCTTCGTGCTGCTCGCGGCGTTTCCGCTGGTCGCGCCGCTCTTCGGGCTCGACTTCTACATCGGCTTCGTGCGCCGCGTGCTCATCGTGGCGCTGGCCGCGGCGAGCCTCAACTTCATCCTCGGCTTCGGCGGCATGGTGGCGCTCGGGCATGCGGGCTTCATCGGCATGGGCGCGTACACGGTGGTGGCGCTCAGCGACGCAGGCGTGATGTCGGCCTGGGTGATGTGGCCGCTGGCCGCGCTGGTGGCCGGCGTCGTCGCCACGCTGATCGGCACGGTGGCGCTGCGCACGCGCGGCGTCTACTTCATCATGACCACGCTGGCCTTCGCGCAGATGCTGTACTTCGTGGTGGTGTCGCTGCGCCGATATGGCGGCGACGACGGCTACACGCTCATGAGCCGGCCGACGCTCTTGCCCGGGCTCGACCTGGGCAACGAATCGAACTTCTACTGGGTCGTGCTGGTCATCGTGGCGCTCGCGCTCTGGTGGCTGCACCGCGCGACGCAATCGCGCTTCGGCCATGCGCTCATGGGCATCCGCGACAACGAGACGCGCATGCGTGCGCTGGGCTACCCGGTGTTCCGGCTGCAGCTGGTGGCGTTCGCGATCGCCGGCGCCATCGCCGGGCTCGCGGGTGCGCTTCTTGCAGGCGGCAACGGCTTCGTCAGTCCCGCGACGATGCACTGGACGCAATCGGCCACGCTGCTCGTGATGGTCGTGATCGGCGGCCTCGGCCGAAGCTGGGGTGGGCCCGTGGGCGCCATCGTCTGGCTGCTGCTCGAAGAGTTCCTGAAGCAGCACACCGAGCACTGGCACATGCCGCTGGGCCTGCTTCTGATCGCCGTCGCGTTATGGGCACCCAAGGGACTGGCAGCACTCGCGCGCCGCCGTCGTGCGGCGCCACTCACCAAGGCAACACCATGAGCCTTTTCAGAATCGAAGGATTGGTCAAGCGCTTCGGCGGCCTGCTGGCGACCGACCATGTGAGCCTCACCGTCGAACGCGGCGAGGTGCATGCGCTGATCGGCCCCAACGGCGCGGGCAAGACCACGCTGGTGAATCTGATCACCGGCCTGCTCAAGGCCGACGCGGGCCGCATCCTGCTCGACGAGATCGACATCACCAAGCTGCGCGATCACCAGCGCGTGGCGGCCGGCATGTCGCGCTGCTTCCAGGTGACGCGCGTGTTCGCCAAGGAAACCGTGCTCGACAACCTGATGCTCGCGGCGCAGGCGCACGCGGGCAGCAGCCTGCGCTTCATGGCGCCGCGCGCGACCGAGCGCGACCTGGTGCAGCGCGCCATCGCGCTGGCCGACCGCGTGGGCCTCGGAGGCGAGCGCGACCGCATCGCGGGCACGCTGCCGCACGGTGCGCAGCGCGCGCTCGACGTGGCGCTCGCGCTCGCGGCCGAACCCAAGCTGCTGCTGCTCGACGAGCCGATGGCGGGCATGGGCCCGGACGAATCGGCGCGCATGGTGGACCTGATCGAGTCGCTGCGCGAATCGATGGCCATCCTCCTGATCGAGCACGACATGGACGCGGTGTTTCGCCTCGCCAACCGGCTCACCGTGCTGGTGCAGGGCCGCGTGCTGATGAGCGGCACGGCCGATGAAGTGCGCGGGCATCCCGATGTGCAAGCCGTGTACCTCGGCACCGAAGCGGAAGGACACGCATGAGCACCGCAACGACAACGAAGACTTTGCTCGAGGCGAAGTCCATCGAGGCCGGCTACGGCGCGAGCCAGGTGCTGTTCGGCATCGACCTCACGATCGGCGCGGGCGAAGTGCTCGCGCTGCTGGGCCGCAACGGCATGGGCAAGAGCACGCTGCTGAAGGTGCTGACCGGCACGCTCTCGCCGATGCGCGGCGACGTGCAGTTCGGCGGCGCGGCCATCGGCGGCCACAAGCCCGATGCGATCGCACGGCGCGGCGTGGCCATCGTGCCCGAGGGGCGCCATGTGTTCCCGAACCTCAGCGTCGACGAGCACCTGCGCGCCTTCGCGCGGCCACGCCCCGGCAGCGCGCCGCGCTGGACGGTCGAGGCGCTGTACGGCCTGTTTCCGCGCCTCGCGGAACGCAAGGCCAACGCAGGCAACCAGCTCTCGGGCGGCGAGCAGCAGATGCTCGCGATTGCGCGTGCGCTGTCGACGCATCCGCGCCTGTTGATCCTCGACGAAGCCACCGAAGGCCTCGCCCCGGTGATCCGCGAGGAAATCTGGCATTGCATCGCCACGCTCAAGTCCGAAGGCGAAGCGATCCTGGTGGTCGACAAGTACGTGCAGCGCCTGCTGCCGCTGGCCGACCGGCATGTGATCCTCGAACGCGGGCGCGTGGTGTGGCGGGGCGACTCGGCCGCGCTGGACGCCGACCGGTCGCTCTGGACGCGCTACCTGGGCGTGTAGCCGCGCGCGTTCAGGCCGGTGGACGGCACGCGAGGAAGCCGGCCCACCTCACGTCCTTGCGGCCGATCCACTGCGTGTCCCATTGCAGGCGCAGGCCCGCCGCTTCGAGCGCTTCGGCGAACCGGTCCTTCGCCCAGTACACGGTCTGGTAGTCGCCGTTCGTCTCGCCTTCGCCGATGCGCATGCCCGCGAGGAAAGCTCCGCCGGGCTCGAGCGCATCGAACACTTTGCTGAGAACGGGCGCAACCTGCTCACGATCGACATGGATCAGCACGGCCATCGCAAGGATCGCGCTGTAGGGCCCGCCCAACGCATCCGTGACGACGTTGAGCAGCTCGCCCTTCTTGCCGCGCTCGGCCTGCAGGTCGAGAAACGCCTGCGCCGCATCCGTGCGCCTGACGACCCCGCCCAGGGACTCGATGAAGTCCGCGTCCTGCCCCGATCCGGAACCGATCTCGAGCACGATGCCGCCGGCGGGCACGAGCTGCATCATCCGACGCAGCGCGTCCACGATCTCGGGCGGCCGGTGGCCCGCGACGATCGCGTTGTATTCGCGGGCGGAGTCTTCGTAGGACTGGATGGTGCGATCCATGTTCTTCAACACCGAGGCGGGAATTTCCACGGGAGCCTTTGCGGTCCATCGGACCTCCGACGGAAACCGGAAAGGCTAGGTCCAGGACAGCACCCGTTCACCGGGAAAACTACCTAGGACCCAAGCACTACACCCAGCGTTACTCGGGCGCGGCGTCGAGCTGCAGGATCAGGTCGCGGCTGGCCTGGTTGAGCCCGGTCAATTCCACCGTGCTGCCGTGCTTGCGCAGCCGCTCGACCACCTTCGTCAGCGCAGCCACGGCGGTGACGTCCCAGAAATGTGCGTTCGACACATCGATGTGCACGGGCGCGCCGTCGATCTCGCGCACATCGAAGGCATCCACCAGCATGTCGGCCGACGCGAAGAACACCTGGCCCGTGATGCGGTAGGTGCGCAGACCCCCTTCGCCCACCTCCGCATGCACGTGCAGCAGCCGCGCCACCTTGAAGGTGAAGAACACGCCGCTCAGCAGCACGCCCACGGCCACGCCCGCGGCCAGGTTGTCGGTGGCGACGGTGACCGCCACCGTCGCGAGCATCACCGCGCTCGACATGCGCGGATGGCGCACCAGCGTGCGCAGCGATCCCCAGTCGAAGGTCGATGCCGACACCATCACCATGATCGCGACCAGCGCCGCCACCGGCACCTGCGACACCCAGGGTTTGAGCAGCACCATGAGGATCAGCAGGAAGGCGCCCGCGAACAGCGTCGACAGCCGCCCGCGCCCGCCGTAGCGCACATTGCTCACCGTCTGGCCGATCATTCCGCAGCCCGCAATGCCGCCGAAGAAACTGGCCGCGACGTTCGCCACGCCCAGGCCGCTGCACTCGCGGTTCTTGGAGCTCGGCGTGTCGGTGAGCTCGTCCACCACGCTCGCGGTCATCATCGATTCGAGCAGGCCGACCATCGCGATGGCGAAGGCGGGCAGCGCGATGATGCGCAGCGTGTCGAGCGTGAACGGCACTGACGGGAATGCGAAACGCCGGCAGCGCATCGGGCAGGTGCCCGAGGTCCGCCACGGTCTTGAGCGGCAGGTCGAGCCAATGGCCGACCAGCGTCACCACCACGATGCACACCAGCGGCGAAGGCACGGCGCGTGTGATGCGCGGCAGCAGATAGATGACGGCGAGGCCGAGCCCCACCATCGCCCAGGTGGCCGTGTTGGCGCCGATGAAATGCGGCATCTGCGCCGCGAAGATCAGGATGGCGAGCGCGTTGACGAAGCCCGTGCGCACCGAGGTCGAGACGAAGCGCATCAGCACGCCCAGGCGCAGCAGGCCGAACACGATCTGCATCGCGCCCGCGAGCACGCCGGCGGCCAGCAGGTACTGCAGCCCGTGCGCATGCACCAGCGGCGCGGCCACGAGCGCGACCGAGCCCGCGGCGGCCGACACCATCGCCGGGCGCCCGCCGGTGAAGGCGATGACGATGCTGATCACGAACGATGCGAACAGCCCGACGGCCGGATCGACGCCCGCGACAAAAGAGAAAGCGATGACTTCAGGGATGAGCGCGAACGTGGCGACGGCACCGGCCATCAGTTCGCGCGGAATGCTCGGGCACCACTCGGTGCGCAGGCGGCTGTGGGAGGAGGACATGGAAAGAGGAAAGCGGCCCGCATGCGCTGGCGAGGCGATGCGGAACAGGGGCAGAGAAGAAAGGCAGGCGCTGCAGCCTCGGGTGTCGCCGTGGTCAGAGCCACAGCGCGTCACTGCGCAGTCGTCAAGGAGGCGTAGGCCGCGAGCAGCCGGACTGCCGGCGGCGAATGGGAAAGCGGGGCATCCTCGGACACATGGGGCGCGATTGTAGAGAGCGACCCAGCCTTCGCCTTCACACCGAGCGCGTGATGCCGCCGTCCACGCGCAGGTTCTGCCCGGTGATGTAGCCCGCGCCTTCCGAAGCGAGAAAACCGATGGTGGCAGCGATCTCGCTGCTCTTGCCGTAGCGCCCCATCGGGATGCGCTCGCGGAACACTTCCTTCTCGGGCAGGCTGTCGATGAAGCCGGGCAGCACGTTGTTCATGCGCACGTTGTGTGCGGCGTACTGGTCGGCGAAGAGCTTGGTGAAGGCCGCGAGGCCGGCGCGGAACACGCCGGAGGTCGGGAACACGGGATCGGGCTCGAACGCGGCGAAGGTCGAGATGTTGATGATCGCGCCGCCGCCCTGCTTCACCATCAGCGGCGCCACGAGGCGGCTCGGGCGCACGGCGCTCAGCAGGTAGACGTCCATGCCGCGGTGCCAGTCTTCGTCGGAGATTTCCAAAATCGGCGCGCGGGGGCCGTGGCCTGCGCTGTTGACCAGCACGTCGACGCGGCCCCATGTGTCCGTCACCTTGTCGACCAGCCGCTTGAGGTCGTCGTTCGACTGATTCGAGCCAGTCACGCCGATGCCGCCAAGCTCCTGCGCCAGCGCCTCGCCCTTGCCCGACGACGAGAGGATGGCAACGCGGAAGCCGTCGTCCGCGAGCTTGCGGGCGGCAGCGGCGCCCATGCCGCTGCCGCCGGCGGTGACGATGGCTACTTTCTTTGGTGCTTCAGAAGACATGCATTGGTCCTTGGTTTGAATTCATGCGAGGGGTGCATTTGGCCGAGTTTTCGGGGCGGGTGCACAGGCCACCGGGTACTCCCCTCCGCGAATGTCCCCCGGCTTCGCCTCGTCCTTGATTTCGCTGCGGGGAGCACCCGATGCCCTGCGCACTTGGGCACGCTGTTGGTGATCGGCGATCAACGACTGCTCTGAAAGCGCTCGCGCTGATGGTGGGCTCTGTTTCGCGAAATCAAGGAGGAGCCGAAGGCGGGGGACATTCGCGAAACAGAGTCCACCGTCGGCGCGAGTGCCGCCCTGAACGGACTCAGGCGACAGCCGGCAGCGTCGCCTGCATCGATGCCCGCTGATTGAACACCTCGAACCACTTGGCTGTGTTCGGCGCCTCGCCGCGCCAATCGACCGACGGAAACCGGAAGTCCATGTAGCCCAGCGTGCAACCGAAGGCGATGGTCCCGATATCGACGCGATCGCCAAAAGAAGGCGCCGCCGTTTCGAGCCATTCGAGACCGGTGCGCACCTTCGCGAGCTGGCCCTCGGTCCAGTCGTTCCAGCGCAGGGCTTCGGGGCGCAGCATGGTTTCGTAGCGCGCGAGCAGTGCGGCGGCGGTCATGCCGTCGGCGAGGGCCAGTTCGGTGAGACGAGCCCAGCGCTGCGTGCCATCGGCGGGAAACAGCGAACCCGAATGCGTGGCGTCGAGGTATTCGCAGATCACGCGGCTGTCGTACAGAACCTGCCCGTCGTCGCACAGGAAAGTCGGCACCTGGCCGAGCGGGTTCTTCGGGAGGATGGTCGCGTCGCGCTTCACCGGGCCGGCCGCGCTCGGCAGCTTCTCGATGCGGTCGGCAATGCCGAGTTCGTGCGCGACGACCATGCACTTGCGCACGAACGGCGAAGCGGGCGAGTGGAAGATCTTCATTCGGTGTGTCCTTGGGTTGCGGGTCTGTCTTCTCAGCGCACGATGCGCAGCATGCCCTCTTGCGCGGTCGAGGCCACGAGCCGGCCGTCGCGCGTGAACAGGCTGCCGCGGCACAGGCCCCGCGCACCGCTCGCACTGGGCGAGTCGAGCACGTAGAGCAGCCAGTCGTCCATGCGGAAATCGCGGTGGAACCACATCGCGTGGTCCAGGCTCGCGGGGCGCACCTGGCCGCTCATGAAGCTCAGGCCGTGCGGCAGCATCGCGGCGCGCAGGAGGCCATGGTCGGAGGCGTAGGCGAGCAGCGCGCGGTGCACGACCGGGTCGTCGGGCAGCGGCGCGATGGCGCGCATCCAGATCGCGCTTTCCGAGGGCCGCACGATGGGCGTGAGCAGGTCGTCGGCCTCGACGCGGCGGTACTCGATACCGTGCGGCTCCAGGCCCTTGATGCGCCAGCGCTCGGGCAGGCGGTCGCCGAGGGCAAGGCGCTGGTCGAGTTCGCTCACCAGGCCTTCGGGGCCTTCGACGGCAGGCATCGCGAGCTGGTGTTCGACGCCGTCGTCCACCGTCTGGAACGACGCCGACATCTCGAAGATGATCCGCTCCCCCTGGCGCGCCACCACGTGGCGGGTGGTGAAGCTGCGGCCGTCGCGCACGCGGTCGACGCTGTACTCGATGGGCGCATGCTCGCCCGGCAGCAGGAAGTAGGCGTGCATCGAATGCACGGGCCGGTCGGCGCCGACCGTGAGGCTTGCGGCTGCGAGCGACTGGCCGAGCACCTGGCCGCCGAAGACGGCCGGGGTGCCGATGTCTTCGCTCTGGGCTCGAAAGCGGTCGCCGCCGAGCGGTTCGAGCTGCATGAGGGCGACGAGTTCGTCGACGAGGCGGGCGGCGGTGGCGGGATCGGTGGTCATCGGCAAAGGGCGGTCCGTGCAGGAAAAAAGCAGCCCTCGACCATAGCAAAGGACGGGCCGGCGAGCTGTCGCGGCCCGGTCAGTGCGCTGCTGCTATTTGTAGAAGCAGATGTCCATGAAGCGCGCCCGGCAGCGGTAGTCGGTGCCGCCCTGCACGATGAACATGGGCACGCCGCCCACCAGCAGCTTGCCGCCGTCGGCATAGATCAGCGGCGAGGGGGCGGGTTGGGCCGCGGGGCCGGTGGCGGTTTCCTGCTCGACGTACCTGATGAGGAACGAACGGGAGAAGTCGAGCGTGTCGGCCGGCTTGAGCGGCGCGGCCGCGTAGCGCGTGCCGTAGACGGTGCCGAAGTAGCGCAGCGCCGGGCCGGTGCGGTCGCCGTATTTCATGTCGGTCTTGGCGAAACCGGTCTGGATGAGGAAGGTGCGGTCTTCTGGCGTCAGGTCGGCATCGAAGGCGACGAGCGTGTACGACCCTTCGAAGCTGTTGTTGCGCGCCACCTTGAGTTCGCCGTTGAGGCTGGGCGTGACCTTGGTGCGTCCGCTCCAGCGCAGCAGCGCGGCCACGGACGGGTCGCCGTCGAACACGTAGTGATATTTCTCGGCGGCAACGACGACCTTGCGGCCGTCCTTGGCGGCGAGGAAGCTCACCACTTCGTCCTTGCCGTGGACGGGTTCGCCTTCGGGGGTGCTGGCGCAGCCCCATTGCATGAGGCCGAGCGCGGCGCAGGAAAGGGCGAGGAGGAGACGACGCGCTGGGGTCGAAAACGAAAGGAGGTGCACTTTTCGTCCGGGGTTGGAGTTCATCAAGCCCCGGACTCTAGCGCCATACCGCGGATTCGGTGGCTTCAGCGGTCGATGTCGGCGCCGTCGGCGACCAGCTTCTTCTGCAGCGCCGGCACATCGACAGCCGCAAAATTTGCGCTGCCCAGCGACGCCGCCGCGGTGCCCGCAGCCTGCCCCATCACGAAACAACCGCCGCTCGCGCGCGCGGCCGACTGGCCCTCGTGCGTCATCGCGGCGCAGCGGCCGGCCACCAGCAGGTTGTCGACCGTGCGCGGCACCAGCATGCGCCAGGGCAACTGGTTGTAGGTGCGGTTGTCGTCGCGCGGAAAGGCCCATTCGATGCGGCCGTCGGCATGCATTTCCATCGGCCAGGCGTTGATGCCGATGCTGTCGTCGAACCTGGCCGACGAGAGGATGTCTTCGCCCGCGAGCGCATAGAGGCCTTGGATGCGACGCGTTTCGCGGATGCCGACCTGCGGCGCGATCTCCACGATGGCCGAGTTTGCGAAACCCGGCACCTCGGCCTTCATGAACTTGAAGTACTCGGCGATCTGGCGACGGCCTTCGAGCTCGCCCTCGGTGAGTTCGCGCGCATCGACGCCGTTCATCGCGCGGCCGGCCGCGTTGCGGATCTGCGTGACATTGGCGCGCCATTCGCGCGGATCGATATTGGGCCGCAGGATCGCGCCTTCGCGCGGAAATTTGTAGGTGCCGGGCTTCTGCTGCTGCACCTCGGCCATCAGGTCGTTGATGGCCTTGAACTCGCCCACGGCCGCAAGCGCGGGTTCGGCATCGACCTGGCCGACGCGGAACATCGTGGTCGGAAAAAGGCCGCTGCCGTGGCCGTCTCCCACCTCGAAGGGCACGCCTGCGAAGGCGGCCACGTCGGCGTCGCCGCTCGCGTCGATGAAAGCATTGGCGCGGATCGCCTGGCGACCGGACTTGGTCTCCACCACGAGCGCGGCGATGCGGTCGCCGTCGCGGATCACCGCCGCCGCCCAGGCGTGGAACAGCAGGTTCACGCCCGCATCGAGCAGCAACTGGTCGGCCGCGATCTTGTAGGCCGAGGTGTCGTAGGAGCGAACGCGGATGCGGCCCTGCATGCCGTCCTGCGGCTTGTTGAGGCCGCCGAGCGCGCCGATGCGTGCGAGCAGGTCATCGGCCACGCCGCGCACGAGCAGCGTCATCTCGCCGTTGCGCTTGCCGTAGAGGCCGGCGAAGTTGGTCACGCCGCCCGCGGTGCCCATGCCGCCGAGGAAGCCGTAGCGCTCCACCAGCAGGGTGTTGGCGCCGTGGCGCGCGGCGCTCACGGCGGCCGCGATGCCGGCGGGGCCGCCGCCGACCACCACCACGTCGTATTCGCCGAAGACCGGCAGTTCGCGTGCCGGTTCGGTCAGGGTCTTCTGCTGGACTGCCATCACTGGAGCTTGATGCCGCGGGTGGAAATGATCTTGGTCATGATCGCGGCCTCTTCCGTCACGCGGGTGCGCATGCCGTCCGGCGAAGTGCCCACGGCCTGCCAGCCCTGCTCGAAGAGCTTGCGGCGGACCTCGGGGGTTTTCATGACGACCTCGAGTTCGCGGCTGATGCGCGCCTGCGCGGCCTTCGAGAGGTTGGCCGGGCCGAGCAGCGCGACCCACACCTCGAGGCTGAAGTCCTTCACGCCGGCTTCGGACAGCGGCGGCAGCTCGGGCACCAGCGCGCTGCGGCCGCCAGTCAGGCCGATCGCCTTGAGCTTGCCGGCGCGCACCTGGGGCATCGCCACGCCCGGCGGGATCAGGCCCATCTGCACCTGGTCGCCCAGCATCGCGGTAATGACCTGCGGATTGCCCTGGTAGGGCACGTGCTCGGGCTTGAAGCCGGCCACGCGGCTCTTGAGCAGTTCCATGCCGAGGTGGCCCACCGAGCCGATGCCCACCGAGCCGTAGTTCCACTTGTCGCCGGCCTGGCGCGCGGCGTCGAAGAAGGCGGTGCCCGAGGGCAGGTTGTTCTGCGCCACCAGCACCAGCGGCGCCGTCGCGATCAGCGAGAGATACGTGAAGTCCTTGACCGGGTCGTAGGGCAGCTTGGGATACAGCATCTTCGACGAGGTCAGATTGCCGTTGATGACCAGGCCCAGCGTGTGGTCGTCGGTGGCCTTGGCCACCTGGTCGGCCGCGATGTTGCCCGAGGCGCCGGCCTTGTTGTCCACGACGATCGGCTGGCCCAGCGCCTTGCCCAGCGGCTCGGCGATGGTGCGCGCCGCGATGTCGGGCGTGGAGCCGCCCGGAAAGCCCACGAGCAGGCGGATGGGTTTGGTCGGCCAGTCGGCGGCCTGTGCGTGGGCGGCGAGCGGCAGCAGGGCGGCGGCGGCCAGGCCGCAGGCGATCAGGAGGGCTCTTTTTTGGGCTTGCATGGGCGAAAAGAACGTGAAAAATTTGTCAAAAAAAGCAAAGAGGGGCAGCTTAACTGCGGGCCCCACCCCTGGGAAGGCAGGCCAGCCGCTACTCGAGGCTGATGTTGCCCCTGCGCACCAATTCGCCGTACACCTTCGACTTGGCCTCGGCGTTGCGCTGGATCTCCTCGGGCGACCATGCCAGCGGCTCGAAGGCGAAGGTGTCGAAGCGGGCGCGGATCTCGGGGTCGGCGATGACCTTGGCCACATCGGCGTTGATCTTTGCCTTCACCGCCGCCGGCACGCCCTTGGGCGCGAGCAGCGAGACGAAGGAATTGACTTCGAGCGAGGCCGGCCCGCCCGCCTCGGCCATGGTCGGCACGTCGGGCATCTGCGGAATGCGCTTGGGCGCGGCCACGGCGATGTAGCGCAGCTTGCCGGCCTTGTAGATGCCCTGGCTCGACGGAATGCTCGCGAAGGCCCACGGCACCTCGCCCGTGCCGACGTTGGAATAGAGCTGCGACACCTCGCGGTACGGGGCATGCCGCATGCGGATGCCGGTGAGCGCCTCCAGCTGCTGCGCACCCAGGTGGCCCGGGCTCCCGACGCCCCACGAGCCGTACACCACGCCTTCGGGCTCGGCCTTGGCGGCGGCGATGAGATCGCCCATGGTCTTCCACTTCGAATCGGTGCCCACCGCCACGAAGAAAGGCGTGCGGAACAGCGAAGCCACCGGGTCGAAGTGCTGCAGCGTCACGAAGTTCTTCGACTTGTAGAGGTGCGGCAGCGCGGCGACGTGCTCGCTGTCCAGCTGCAGCAGCGTGTAGCCGTCGGGCGCGGCGCGGCGGGCCTGGTCGATCGCGATGAAGCCACCGCCGCCGGGCTTGTTGTCGATCACCACGCGCTGGTTCCACAGACGCGAGAGCTTGTCGGACACGAGGCGCAGCACCGCGTCGGGGCCGCTGCCGGCGGCGAAGGGAGTGACCAGCGTCACGGGCTTGTTCGGGAAGTCGCCGGCCTGCGCCAGCGCGCCGGTGGTGGCGGTCAGGGCAAGGGTGCCTGTCAGCAATGCGCGCGAGAAATTCATGGTGCTTGTCTCCTGGGCCTTTGGCCTCGTATAGGGATGATGGAAGAAACTCGTTTCAGTGCAACGAAAGCTCGACCGTTGCGGGCCGCAACGACGCGGGTGCATCGTCCAGGCAGTGCTCAGGCCGCCACGCATAGAGCCACTCGACGGCATCGTAGAAACGCTCCGGCGTGCGCCCGACCCAGAGGCTGTTGCGCACCAGCCGCTCGACGCCCTTCGCGTGGTACAGGCGCCCCATCTCGCGCACCGACAGCACCACACGCGCCGTGCGGGCGACGCGCGCGGCTTCGTACAGCTTGAACGCGGCGGTCATGTCGAAATCGCAGGCATTCACTGCAGCGCCCAGCGTCACCGCGTCTTCGAGCGCCATGCAGGCGCCTTGCGCGAGGTACTGCATCATCGGATGCGCCGCATCGCCCAGCAGCGTGGCCGGGCCTTCGCTCCAGCGGTCGACGGGGTCGCGGTCGGCGGTGCTCCAGCGGCGCCACGAGGTGGGCCGGTCGAGCAGTTGGCGCGGGCGCGCATGCACGCCCTCGAAGTACGAGAGCACCTCTTCCTTGCTGCCGTCGGTGACGCCCCACTCTTCTTCGTCACGGCTGTGGAAGGTGACGACCAGGTTGTATTGCTCGCCATGGCGCAGCGGGTAGTGCACCAAGTGGCAGTTGGGGCCGGCCCAGACGACGGGCGCGTTCCAGCGCAGGTCGGCCGGCATGTCGGACGCGGGCACGACCGCACGGTAGACGACGTGGCCCGAGACACGCGGCGCATCGCCGATGAGCTTGGCGCGCACCACCGACTTCACGCCGTCGCAGCCCACGATGGCGTCGGCCTGGAAGCGCCGGCCGTCGCGCGTGACCGCCGTGACGCCGTGCGCCCCGGTGTCGATGGATTCGACCTGCGCCGAGGTGTGGAAGCGGATCAGCGGATGCTGTTTCACCGCCTCGTGGATCGCGCCATGCAGGTCGGCGCGGTGGCTCACCGCATACGGATTCTTGAAGCGCGCGCGGAAGGCTTCGCCGACCGGCACCGAGGCCACTTCGCCGCAATCGACCGCATCCATCATCACAAGCCGGTCCGTGAAGACCGAGCTCCGGCGCACCGCCTCGCCCACACCCAGCGCGTCGAGTGCCGCGAAGGCGTTGGGGCCGAGCTGCAGCCCCGCGCCGATCTCGCCGATGGCTGCGCTCTGTTCGAGCAGGTCGATGGAAACACCGAGGCGCGCGAGCGCAAGTGCCGCGGCCATGCCGCCGATGCCGCCGCCGACGAGCAGCACGGACGGGTGGCTTGTTTTGCAGGGGAGTGCACTCATGGGGACTGCGGCCTCGTACAAATTGTGTTCAAGAAAAATCCGTTCACGCTGAGCTTGTCGAAGCGCTGCGCGAGGCTTCGACAAGCTCAGCCCGAACGGTTGCAACGACAGACCGCATTCCGTATCAGTCGATGCGAACGGTGAGCGAAGGCAGCCGCTCGATGCTCACCTTGATCGTCTGGCCGGCCTTCACCGCACCCACGCCTTCGGGCGTGCCGGTGAAGATCAGGTCGCCGGGCTGCAGCGTGAAGAGCGTCGAGAGATTGGCGATCACTTCATTGACCGACCAGATCAGGTGCGTGATGTCGCTGTTCTGGCGCACCTCGTCATCGACCGTGAGCGTGATCGCGCCCGCGTTGATCTCACCCACGTCGGCAAGCGTGCGCAGCGGCGCGATGGGCGCCGAGAAGTCGAAGGCCTTGCCGATTTCCCAAGGGCGGCCGGCTTCGCGCATCTTCATCTGCAGGTCTCGGCGCGTCATGTCGAGGCCGACGGCGTAGCTGTGGATGTGGCTCGAGGCTTGGTCCACCGGGATGTCGCGGCCGCCCTTGCCGATGGCGACCACGAGTTCGGCTTCGTAGTGGTAGTTGCTGGTGAGCGGCGGATACGGAATCGTGCCGGTCTGGCCTTCGGCGACGGGCACCACCGAGGCGTCGTCGTTGGGCTTGCAGAAGAAGAACGGCGGTTCGCGGTCGGGGTCGAACCCCATCTCGCGGGCGTGCGCCGCGTAGTTGCGGCCCACGCAGTAGACGCGGCGCACGGGGAACAGCTTGTCGGAATCGGCGATGGGCAGGCCGACGATGGAGGGAGGTGTGAAGACGAAGGACATGGAAGGCTCCTGCCGCACGCGGCGGCACACGGTCAAACGATGAAATGAAAAGAGGGCAGGCGCCGTTCAGGCGTCTTCGAGAAAGGCTTCGCGCAGGATGCCCATGGCCTGCTGCACGGGCCGGTCGGAAAAACTGAAGAGCACCACATCGCTGACCGGCGAAAGCAGCCGCAGCGGCGCCCACGACGGCACGACGAAGGTGTCGCGCGGTCCGAATTCGAAGCGCTGGCCCGCGATCTCGGCGATGCCGTGGCCTTCGACCACGCTGTACACGGCACCATCGGTCGCGCGGTGCGTCTTGCCCGCGAAGCCCTTGGGGCAAAGCTGCAGGTTGGTCGAGATCGTCGGCATCGGCGAGCCGCCCGTCAGCGGATTGATGTAGCGCAGCTTGTGGCCCAGCCACGCATCGGGCGCTTCCTGCTTCTGCAGCTGCGCCAGCGCCTCGCGGCTGCGCGCATAGGGGTAGTTGAAGATCGGCGAGGTGGCCGACACGTGGTCGTGCCGGACCGGCACCATGTTGTGGCCGAAGCGCGCGAGGCTGTGGCCCTCGGGCCGCGCGACATGCTGCACCTTGGCGTCGTCGTTCTCGGCGAAGCCGGCATCGAAGAAGCGCAGCATCGGGATGTCGAGCCCGTCGAGCCACACCACCGGCTCGCTCACGCCTTCGATGCCTTCGTTGCCATGGTCGTGCCAGGCCCACGAGGGCGTGATGATGAAGTCGCCCGGGTACATGGTGGTGCGCTCGCCGCCCACCGTGGTGTAGGCGCCCTTGCCATCGACGATGAAGCGCAGCGCCGACTGCACATGGCGGTGCGAAGGCGCCACCTCGCCCGGCATGATGAGCTGCAGCCCCGCGTAGATCGACTGCGTGATCGACGAATTGCCGGGCAGCGCCGGGTTCTCGAGCACCAGCACGCGGCGCACGGCCTCCTCGGCGGTGATGAGCTCGGCCGATTCCATCAGCAGCGGGCGGATCTCGTCGTAGCGCCAGAGCGCGGGCACGCACGGCGTCTGCGGCTCGCGCGGCACCAGGGCGTGCAGCGATTCCCACAGCGGCGTGAGGTTCAGGGGGCGGATGCGGGCGTAGTAGTCGCGGCGTTCGGCGGCGTTGGCCGGGGCGCTTTGTGCGGGGCTCTTGGCGGGGCTCTGGGAAGCGGAATTCATGCGTGGTTGTCTCCGTTTCGGCATTGTTGAGCCGCCCCACTATTTCCTCAAGACCGGCAGCCAATACACGGAATTCGAAATTTCGATAATGGTGTCTTTCGCCCTAAGCCAAGAAGCCCGGAGAACACCATGTCCAAGCTCGATCTCGAATGGCTCGCCGTGTTCGACGAGGTCTACAAGACCGGCAACGTCTCCAAGGCGGCCGAGCGGCTGGGCATCGCGCAGGCCGCGGCCAGCACCGCGCTCAACAAGCTGCGCGCGCATTTCGACGATCGCCTGTTCACCCGCACCGCGCAGGGCATGCAGCCCACGCCGCATGCCGAGCGCATCTACCCGAACCTGCGCGAAGTGCTGGCCCAGTTGGCGCAGGCCCAGGGCAACCGCAGCAGCTTCGAGCCCGCCGAAGCGCAGCGGCGCTTTCGCATCTGCATGACCGACATCAGCGAGGTGGTGCTGCTGCCCGGCCTGCTCGACCACCTGCGGCACGTGGCGCCGGGCGTGCACATCGAGACCGAGATCATCTCCACCAACAGCGGCCGCCGGCTGCAGGACGGCGAGGTCGACCTCGCCGTGGGCTTCATGCCGCAGCTGGACGCGGGCTTCTACCAGCAGACGCTTTTCATGCAGAACTTCGTGTGCCTCGCGGCGCAGAACCATCCGCGCATCGGCGCCCGGCTCACGCGCAAGCGCTTCGAGGCGGAGGCGCATGCGGTGGTGTCCACGTCGGGCACGGGGCATGCCATCGTCGACACGACCATCGCGCGGCTCGGGTTGAAGCGCGATGTGGTGGTGCGGCTGTCGAGCTTCCTGAGCGTGGCGCGGATCGTGGCGCACACCGAGCTGCTCGTCGTGGTGCCGCGCATCCTGGGCAAGGTGCTGGCCACGCAGGAGCCGGTGAAGCTGCTGGAGCTGCCGTTCGCGCTGCCGGACTACGCGGTCAAGCAGCACTGGCACGAGCGCTTCCACGCGGACCCGGGCAACGCCTGGCTGCGGCGCACGCTGGCCCAGCTCTTCAGCGGCAGCTGAGCGTGCCAGGGCCTGTTTACCCTACGCAAGGGGTCGCGCGCCTTGAGGGGCGGGCTGTGGCCAGCTTCGCGACCCCTTGCGTAGGGTAAACAGGCCCTCGCGACAGGCGGCGCGGCCGGAAGCGGGCGCCCGCTCGCATAATCGCGGCTCTCCACCCACAGCCCCCCATAAGGCGCCCCATGTCCTCGATCACCCTGCGATTTCTGGCCGAACCCAACACCGTCAACTTCGGCGGCAAGGTCCACGGCGGCACGGTCATGAAGTGGATCGACGAGGCCGGCTACGCCTGTGCCACCAGCTGGGCCAAGCGCTACTGCGTCACCGCCTTCATCGGCAGCATCCGCTTTCACCGGCCGATCATGATCGGCGACCTCGTCGAGGTCGAAGCCCGCCTCGCCTACACCGGCACCACCAGCATGAACATCTCGGTCGAGGTGCGCAGCGGCGACATGAAGGGCGGCATGATGGAAAAGACCACCGAGTGCCTGATCGTCTTCGTCTCGGTCGACTCGCACGGCCGGCCGCTCCCGGTGGAAGCCTTCGTGCCCGGCACGCCCGGCGAAATGGCACTGGCCGAGCGCGCGAAGGCGCATCTCGATGCCAGCCGCGCAGCCGGCGCCACGCCGTAGCCACCGTCATCGTCGTAGAGGCGAAGCTCTAACGGGAGCGATGCCCAGCGGCTAGAGTCAGGCGACAAGTTTTCAAAGGACGACTTCGCAATGGCGACTCAAGACGACGACAGCAACAACGGCAACGACAAATCCTCCGACCGCATCAAGGATTCCGCCCAGCAGATCTGGCTGGCCGGCCTCGGCGCCTTCGCCAAGATGCAGCAGGAAGGCAGCAAGGCCTTCGAGGCGCTGGTCAAGGACGGCGCCGGCATGCAGAAGAAGACCCAGGCGGCCGCCGAAGAAACCCTCGCCCAGGCCCAGCAGCGCATGGCCGGCTTCGCCAGCGAGTTCGGCACCAAGGCCGCGGGCCAGTGGGGCAAGCTGGAGAACATCTTCGAAGAGCGCGTGGCGCGCGCCCTCGAAAAACTCGGTGTCCCTTCAGCCGCCGACATGGCGGCGCTGCAGGCGCGCGTCGAAGCCCTCGAGGCGCAACTGAAGGGCAGTGCGAAGGCAGCCGCAGCCACCCGCAAGACCACCGCGCGCAAAGCCGCGGCACCCGCCCCCGCCGCGAAGAAGACGCTGCGCCGCACCAAGGCCGGCTGACCTCGCCTGAATTGCGGCGCTGCACAAAAAATCAGCGCCGCAAAACATGTCCCGCACCGTTCATGGTGCAGTGCACATACGCTAGAGTGCTCCCAAGACCAAGAGACACACCGGGGGCACCGACATGGCAAAGAAGGCGCCACGCCGTACAGCGCAACGCATCCTCGAAGCCGCATTGGACCTGTTCAACCGCTTCGGGGAACCGAACGTCTCGACCACGCTGATCGCGGGCGAGCTCAACATCAGCCCCGGCAACCTCTACTACCACTACCCCGCCAAGGAAGAGCTCATCAACAAGCTCTACCAGGGCTACGAAGCCGAGCTCAACGAGCTGCTGCATGCGAGCGAAGGCGTGCACGACGTGGAGGACGCGTGGTTCTTCATGCACACGCTGTTCGAGCTGATCTGGCGCTACCGATTCCTCTACCGCGACCTGAACGACCTGCTGAGCAAGAACCGGCACCTGGAAACGCAGTTCCAGCTGGTGCTCAAGAACAAGACCCGCGCGATCCGCCAATTGATTTCCGGCCTCGGCCGCGCCGGCCACCTGGACATCGACGCGCACGAGATCGATCCGCTGGCGCAGAGCATGGTCGTGGTGCTCACCTACTGGCTGAGCTACGAGTACGTGCGCAACCCGCGCGAGGCGCTCGAGCCCGCGCATGCGCAGGGCGCGCTGATGCGCGGCGGCCACCACACCCTGCACCTGCTCGCGCCCTACCTCGGACGCGAACAACGGCGGCATCTGCTGACACTGAGCAATGCCTACAACGGCGAAGATGCCACGCACCACGTGGCTCCCACGGTCGACATGGCGGCCTAGGGCCTGTTCACACCATGCCCCATCCCGATTTCAAACCGCTCTCGCTGATGTCCGCCGGCCCGGTCGCCGCGAACGCGGAACCCTGGACGCCCCTTCCCTACGCCGACGTGCCGCGCTTCGATGCACGCAGCGTGCTGCCGCACTGGCCGCGCCTGCACGCCGGCCACCACCTGCCGCCGCCCGACCCCGACGCGCCGCTGGCCGAAGGCTGGGCGCTGTACCACAGCGGCGAATTCGAACGCGCCGCCGCCATCGGCCTCCTGCACGGCTCCGAAGGCCTCGTGCTGGCCAACCAGGCCACCGCCATCTACGCCAACTACCTCGAGCCGCGCGAGGCCACCCGCCTCGCGATGTTCCGCCAGGTGATCGAGCGCGCCAGTGCGCAGGCCGCCGCCGAGCCCGACAACTGCCAGGCGCTCTACTGGCAGGCCTATGCGCTGGGCCGCTACAGCCAGGGCATCAGCGTGGCGCGCGCGCTGGCGCAGGGCCTGGGCACCAAGCTCAAGGGCGCGCTGGAGCATGTGATCGCGCTGCAGCCGGCGCACGCCGACGCGCACCTCGCGCTGGCCGCGTTCCATGCCGAGGTGATCGACAAGGTGGGCGCGCTGGTCGGCCGCATGACCTACGGCGTGCGCGCCGAGACCTCGGTAGAGCTGTTCGAGCGCGGGCTCGAACTGCACCCGCACTCGCCCGCCGGAATGATGGAATACGCCCGCGCCCTCCTGATGCTGCATGGCGACTCGCGCATGGCCGAAGCCACCCGGCTCTACGAAAAGGCCGCGGCGATGACACCGGCGGATGCGCGGGAGCGGCTGGACGTGGAACTGGCGCGGGCAGGCCTTCGCGACTGATCGGCGCGCCTCACCGCCTCACCGCCTCTGGCGCGTCAGCCCGACCTGCTCCAGGAACGCCCGCACCCGCGGCTGCCACACCTCGGGATAGCGCGAAAACAGCGCATGCCCGTCCTCGCCGTACGGCGGGAACTGCGTGAATTCGCCCTTGCCGCCCGCCTCCCTGAAAGCCTTGAACCACTCCTGCGGATAGGTGGGCCCGAAGTACTGGTCGTTCTCGGTGTAGATCCACAGCGTCGGCATGTGCGCCGTCTTGCCGTAGTGGCCGAACAGCCGCTCCAGCGCCTCTGGCGAGCACGGGCGCTGCGGCTGGGTCTTCGGATTGCCGCCACCGCCGCCCGCGAAGTTGATGGCCGCCACCACGCCCGCGGGGTTCTGGGCGGCCGCCGCAATGGCGATGGTCCCGCCGAACGACTGGCCGACGATGACGGCGCGCGCCGGATCGACATCGGGCCTCGCGCGCATCACCTGGAGCACCCGCAGCGTCTGTGCCAGCCCCGCTTCGTAGGCCGGTGCGTAGCGCCTGGCGCCGCACTGGCCGCTGGCTTCCACGTCTTCGCCGCCGGTCACGCCGTAGCCGATGCGGGTCGGCACGGCGACGACGAAGCCCTGCGCCACGAAGAAGCGCGACGCCACCGAATAGCGCGCGCGCCCCATGGCCGCGCGCTCCGCGGACTGCGCCGCCCGGCCGTGATTGAGGACGATCAGCGGAGCCGGCCCGGGGTTCGCGTCGTCCGAGAAGACCGTCACCCGGATGGACTGCTCGACGCGCTTGCCGTAGATGTCGCTGACCTGCACCGGCACGTCGAGTTGCTCCTCGCGCAAGGCGCCATGCGCGCTCGTCGCGGCCAGCAGCAGAAGCTGCAGCAGCGCTGCACACCAGAGTGCGGATGCCTTCTTCATGAATGTTCCTCGCGCTCCCGGTTATTAAGATTGCCGTTTCGACTCATCTTCTTCCCACCGCCATGTCCGACCTCAACGCCCAATTCGAAGCCGCCCAGGCCAACTCCAAGCTCCTGGCCGAGCGCCCCGACAACCCGACGCTGCTGAAGATCTACGGCCTTTTCAAGCAGGCCACCGAAGGCGACAACACCGCCAAGAAGCCCAGTTTCAGCGACATCGTCGCGCGCGCCAAGTGGGACGCCTGGACCGCCCAGAAGGGTGCGAGCAGCGACGAGGCCAAGCAGAAGTACATCGACCTGATCGAATCCCTGCGCGCCTGAGCGGGCGAAGCGCTCAGGCCGGCAGCTTCGTGTCGGAGAAGCGCCGGATGGGCTGCACGAACGCAAGGTCCGCGCCGTCGAGCACGTCGCGCCCGTCGAGGCTTTCGAAGCGGAGACCAGTCTCCGCTTCGACGAATGCGAGGGGGCGCTGCGAGGTGCCGAAATCTTCCAGGTCGCGCGCCACGCCCGAATCAAGGTAGGTGCCCTGGCTCATCAGGTAGGCGATGGCGCTCAGCTCGCCCGTCGCCTCGCTGATGAAGGCGACGACCTTCCAGAAATCCCGCGGAATCCGGATGCCGAAGCGCTCGGGGTCGTCCGACCGGAGGATAGGACCGGTGAACACGCTGATGCGCTTGTCGTCGCCCTGCGCATTGCCGAGGATGTAGTCCTCCAGATCGCCCCAGAGCCCGTCGTTGAAAGGCTGCCACTGCGGGCAAGCGTTGGTGGCGAAGAAGGTGTCGATGTTGGCGCGCTGCGCCGTGGCGAGCGAGCCCCAGTTCGGGTCCTGCCTTCGCGTCATGTGGCCGCGGGAGAACTTCTGATCCTGCCCGGGGCCGTAGGCTTCGCGCAGCATCTGGTATTCCTTCCTGATGCGGCCGTCGTAGTTCCAGGTGTCGTGGCGCGGCACGTTCTTCGACTTCGAGCCGTCGATGTTGCACGCGGAATAAAGCGGCACGCGCCGCGAGATGCATTGCACCGTGCTGAAGTGCTGGTACTTGAGTTCGAAGGAGCCGTCGTCGAGCGTTGCGATGTCGTCCCTGTCGATGGCATCGCCCATCGACGGCAACTCCACGCGGTTGTCGTCGCCGAAGAACCCGGGTTCGTAGCCCTTGCGGCCCTCGAAGAATTCCGGCGGCTTGGGGATGGCGGCGACGCGCTGGATGCCGGCCCACGAACTGCTCACGACCTGGATGTCTGTATCGGACATGAAGCTCCCTCTTCGGAAAAACACCACCACGACCGAAAACGGCCGCGGGCGCCTTGCGGCTACTTCGCGAGCTTGGCGCGTGCGTTTTTCAGGTTGAAGACAGGCTTGCGGATTTCCGCGAAGGTGGGCTGGGACACGACCCACTCGGGGTTCTGCTCGATGGCGGCCAGTTGCTCGTCGTCGAGCTGGGCTTCGACCAGCGTGCCCGTTTTCGGCGTGAGCACGACACCGGGCACGCAGCGGCGCAGCCGTGCTTCCGCCGACAACTTCTTGCCGGGGCTGCCTGTGTAGGTCAAGACGACGCTGGTCACTTCTTCAGAACTCCAAAACCTTCATATTCGGCCGGCCACCCCACTTTTTGCGCTGCCTGCGACAGCATCGTGACGATGGCGTCGGCCTTGTCAGGGCCGTTTGGCATGTTAAGCAGCTTCGAATTCCCTGACAACAGACGGGCCGCCATGCCCGATGTGTAGGGCGTGGCCATCGAAGTGCCGGACATCATGGCGTACCTGTCGCCCGGAAAAGTCGACAGCACGGCCACGCCGGGGCCGATGAAATCGGTCGACAGCCCATAGTTGGAGAACTCGGCGACGAATTCCTTCTTGCGGCGGATCTCGCTCTCCTGAAAGCTCTCGGGGCAGTCCGCCGGAAACGTGCCGTCGCGGCCCAGCGCGCCGACCGCCATCGTGTGGCTGTAGCGGGCCGGATAGCGCAGGAGCGGCTGGCCGTCGTTGCCGGTGGCGGCGAACACCACCACCCCGGCGTCGCGGGCCCGCTGGAGCACGTCGGGCATCTCCGGCATCGGCTCCAGGCTGCCCATGCTGATGTTGACGATGTGGCAGCCGTCGGCGATCGCGCGTTCGAGCGCGCTGGCGATGTCGGTCGATTTCGCGCGCCCGCGCTCGCCGCTCTTCGGGCAGACGCGGTAGGCGAGCAGCCGGCAGGCCGGCGCGAGGCCATGGATGCCGGTGGCCTCGGCCTTCCTGCCCGCGATGATTCCGGCGACGTGGGTGCCGTGCCCGATGCCGTTGTCCAGGAAATCCGAGGCGTTCTCGCCGGTGACGAAACAGGCGCCGCCCGCCACCGCGACGTCCGCATGCGGCCCGACGCCGCTGTCGATCACGCCGACCGTCACGCCCGCGCCCGCCTCGGGGTCGTAGGGTGCGTAGTTCGCCAGCAGCTGGAAGCTGTCGGGCACCAGCGGCAGCGCCTGCACATTCAGGCGCTTGGGCGCCGCGACGCGATCGAACCCCTTGACGAAGACCGACCAGTGCGTGTGCTCGGGTTCGACCAGGATCATTTCCACCCGCGGATAGAGCACTGGAATGCCCAGGTCCGCGATGCCCCGGCTGTCGGTCACGGCGGGCACGTGCGCGCCGTCCCAGTTGACGAGCGCCTTGATCCGCACGCCCGCCACGGGCTTGCCCTGCGGGTCTGCCAGATGCAGCTCGAAGCGCTTGACCTTGGCCCCGGGCGCCACCTGGATCGCGCTGGAATCCATCTCGTCGCCCAGCGGCCGGATGTACTGAAGGTAGGCCCATGCGGCGGGTGCGATCCGCAGGCCCGGCGTGTTCCTGCGCATCGCCAGCAGTGCGGACGAATTGGCCTTCATCACGGACACGTCGTCGATCTGCTTGACGAGCTTCATGCGCGGAACGCCGCGGCCCTCCACCCTTTGGCCGAGCGCCTCGGCCGAATTGCCCAGGTTGATCGCGCTCAATGTCGCGAGCTCCGCGCCGCCGGGCGCGGCACTGCGCGAAGGCCAGACGATGACGTCGTCCGAGAACTTCGGCTCCGCCACCATGCGACGCAGGCGCAGCGCCTGCAGCAGGCGCTCGATGTTCTCGCCGTCCGACTTCGAGATCTCGCCCCTCGCCTGCTGTTGCTGCTGCGCGCGCCCGGTGTCGCGCGTGTCACGCGCCACTGGCGTTCGCTTCGGTGCTTCCTGCCGCTTGCTCGCTGCTGCCATGGACTCTCCTTGTTGACCGGTTTATCGCATGCGCAGCGTTTCAGGCCAATGAATGGCCCGTGCCGGTCAACCCACGATCCCGCGTGCGTGCAGCGCGGCGATCTGCTCGGCGCTCAGGCCGATCTCCTTCAGCACCGCATCGGTGTCCGCGCCGAGCGCCGGCGCGCTGTGCCGGTGGCTCGCCGGCGTGAGCGAGAGCTTCGGCACGAAGCCGGGCACCGCGAGCGCGCTGCCGTCGGGCATTTGCACCTGCTGCAGCATGCCGCGCGCGGCGTAGTGCGGGTCGGCCGCGATGTCGGCGATCGTGTAGATGCGGCCGGCCGGCACATGCGCCGCATCGAGGGCGGCAAGCACTTCGTCCACGGTGCGCGCGGCGGCCCAGTCGCCGATGGCGGCATCGAGCATTTCGACCTGGGCTACGCGGCCTGCGTTGCCTACGAGCGCCGGGTCGGCGGCCAGGTCCGGCCGGCCGACGCATTCCATCAGGCGGCGGAAGATGCCGTCGCCATTGCCGGCAATGATCGCGTAGCCGCCATCCGCGCAGCGGTAGGCATTGGTCGGCGCAATGCCGGGCAGCGCACTGCCGGCGGCCTCGCGCACCGCGCCGAATTCGCCGTACTCAGGCAGCAGGCTTTCCATGCAGTTGAAGACCGCTTCGTAGAGCGCCACGTCGATCACCTGCCCCCTGCCCTTCGGGTATTCGGCGCTCACCGTCGCATGGCGGTGCTGCATCGCCATCAGCACGCCGATCACGCCGTGCAGCGACGCCAGCGTGTCGCCGATCGACACGCCCACGCGCACCGGCACGCGGCCCGGCTCGCCCGTGAGGTGGCGCAGCCCGCCCATCGCCTCGGCCACCACGCCGAAGCCGGGGCGGTCGCGGTAGGGGCCGGTCTGGCCGTAGCCGCTGATGCGCAGCATCACGAGCGCGGGGTTGGCGGCCAGCAGCGCGTCGGGGCCGAGGCCCCAGCCTTCCATGGCGCCGGGGCGGAAGTTCTCGATCAGCACATCGGCCTCGGCCGCGAGCTGCCGCACGATGGCCTGCGCCTCGGGCTCGCGCAGGTCGAGTGCCAGCGAGCGCTTGTTGCGCGACTGCACCTGCCACCAGACGGAAGTGCCGTCTTTCATGAGCCGCCAGGTGCGCAGCGGGTCGCCCGCGCCGGGCGGCTCGATCTTGACCACCTCGGCACCGAAGTCGGCCAGCGTGCGTGCGGCGAAAGGACCGGCGATCAGTTGTCCGAGTTCGACCACCTTGAGGCCGGCGAGCGGGCCCGCCGCGGTCAGCGTGGCCTGGGAAGAAGTGGTTTTCGTCATGGCGCCAGAGTGTGCCGCGTCGCGGCGAGCGCCCTCCGGGGCGGGAAAACACCTATGAATTCTTGACTTCGCATTTCCAGCGCTTTCCGCACCGCAGCAATCGCCTGCCGCCTGGCCCTCTCCCCCGAGGAGAAAGGCGCTTGCTGCACCGCAATGCCCTCGCCGAACCGCTTGCGCAAAAGTCAAAAAAGTATCAATTTCAAGCCTCATCTCTGGTTGTTGGCGTCCTGGGCGATTCGTACAGTCCGCCCCACGTTGTCTTGTGCCGATCACAAGACAAACGAAGAGACAAGAAAGAAAGCACAGGAGACCACCGATGCAACCCGATCTGGAAATCGTCGAAGTCCGCAGCGATGAATCGTTCACCGCCTGGGCGCACGGCTATCCGTACCGCACGGTGCGCTGGCACTTCCATCCCGAGTACGAGATCCAGTTGATCGTGGAGACCAAGGGCGTCTACTTCGTGGGCGACCACGTCGGCCACTTCGAGCCCGGCAACCTCGTGCTGATGGGACCCGACCTTCCGCACAACTGGATCAGCGACGTGCCCGCCGGCCAGAGCGTCGAGCGGCGCGGCATCGTGATCCAGTTTCCCGCCGAGCTGGTGAAGAACATGAGCGCCGCCTTTCCCGAGTTCGAGCGCATCGCGCCGCTGCTGGCCGAGTCGGGTTCGGGGCTGCTGTTCTCCGCCGAGACGGCCCTCGCGGCCAAGCCGGTCATGGAATCGTTGCTGGAAGCGCGGGGCCTGCGCCGCGTGATCCTGCTGCTCTCGCTGCTCGAACTGCTGGTCGACAGCCACGACCGCCAGCGGCTCGCGAGCCCCGCGTTCAAGCCCGACCCCAAGGCCTTCATGTCGCACGCCATCAACAACGTGCTCGCGCACATCTCGGCCAACCTCGGCGACGAGCTGCGCGAGCCCATGCTGGCCGAACTGGTGGGCCAGAGCCCGAGCGCGTTCTCTCGGTCGTTCCGCAAGCACACGGGCCAGTCGTTCGTTCGCTATGTGAACCGGCTGCGCATCAGCCGTGCCTGCGAGTTGCTCACCAACAGCGAGAAGCCGGTGCTCGACGTCTGCATGGACGTGGGCTTCAACAACGTGTCGAACTTCAACCGGCAGTTCCTCCTGCACAAGCGCATGCCGCCGACCAAGTTCCGCAACTTCCACCGCATGCAGGCCGCGGCCTCGCGTGCCGCCAACGCGCCGTAGCCGGCGTTCGCCTCTTTCGTTCCCCGCGTCGTTACCGGCGCGGCGCTCCGGGCGCCGCGTGGGGGACGCCTTTGCCCGCGCTTTTTGTCCACGTTTTCTGTCAGCCAACAAACCCAAGGAGACCGCAACCATGAAGAACCTTCTCAAAGCCACCGCCCTCACCGCCGCACTGGTCTGCGCAGCATCTGCTGCCCAGGCGCAGGCGCCCAAGCAGCCGCTGCGCATCGGCATGACCTTCCAGGAACTGAACAACCCTTACTTCGTGACGATGAAGCAGGCGCTGGAAGAAGCCGCGGCCAGCATCGGCGCCACCGTCGTCACCACCGACGCGCGGCACGACGTGGCCAAGCAGATCGGCGACGTGGAAGACATGATCCAGAAGAAGGTCGACATCCTGCTCTTGAACCCGACCGACTCCACCGGCGTGCAGTCGGCGGTGCGCTCGGCCAAGAAGGCGGGCCTCGTCGTGGTGGCTGTCGATGCGAATGCACAGGGTCCGGTCGACTCCTTCGTCGGCTCCAAGAACACCGACGCCGGGCGCCTGGCCTGTGACTACCTTGCCAAGAGCATCGGCGAAAAAGGCGACGTCGCGATCCTCGACGGCATCCCGGTCGTGCCGATCCTGGAGCGGGTGAAGGGCTGCCGCGAAGCGCTCGCCAAGTACCCCGGCATCAAGGTCGTGAGCACCCAGAACGGCAAGCAGGAGCGCGCCACCGCGCTCACCGTGACCGAGAACATCCTGCAGGCCAACAAGGACCTCAAGGGCATCTTCAGCGTGAACGACGGCGGCTCGATGGGCGCGCTCGCCGCCATCGACGCGAGCGGCAAGGACGTGAAGCTCGCCAGCGTGGACGGCGCACCCGAAGCCATCAAGGCGATGCAGAAGCCGGGCTCCAAGTTCATCGCCACCACCGCCCAGTACCCGCGCGACCAGATCCGCCTGGCCATCGGCATCGCGCTCGCCAAGAAGTGGGGCGCCAACGTGCCGGCCGCGGTGCCTGTCGACGTGAAGCTCATCGACGCCGAAGGCGCGAAGACCTTCACCTGGTAAGCGGTTCATCGGCTCCGTCATGACCTCTTTTGCAGAAGGCGAAGAAATGCTCCGGCTGGAAGGCGTGTCCAAGCGCTTTCCAGGCGTGAAGGCGCTCTCGGGCATCGACCTCTCGATCCGCAAGGGCGAGGTGCATGCACTGCTCGGCGAGAACGGCGCGGGCAAGTCGACGCTGATGAAGATCCTCGGCGGCATCTACCAGGCCGACGAGGGCCGCATCTTCATCGAAGGCAGCGAGCGCAAGTTCGCGGGCTACAACGACGCGATCGCGGCGGGCATCGGCATCATCTTCCAGGAGTTCAGCCTCATCCCGCACCTGAACGCGGTGGAGAACATCTTTCTCGGCCGCTACCTCACGAACCGCTTCGGGCTGATGGACAAGGCGGCGATGAAGCGCTCCGCACAGCAGCTCTTCGACGAACTGGGCGTGCAGATCGACCTCGGCGTGCCGATCTGCCGGCTCTCGGTCGCGCAGCAGCAGTTCGTGGAAATCGGCAAGGCGCTGTCGCTGAAGGCGCGCCTGCTGGTGCTGGACGAGCCGACCGCCACGCTCACGCCGAACGAGGCCGGACACCTCTTCAAGATCATGCGGGAGCTGCGCGCCAAGGGCGTGGCGATGATCTTCATCTCGCACCACCTGGACGAGATCTTCGAGGTGTGCGATCGCATCAGCGTGCTGCGCGACGGCGCCAACGCGGGGCACGCGGACGTGGGCGCAACGAATGTGAATGCACTGGTCGAGATGATGGTGGGCCGCAGGATCGAGCACAACTTTCCACCGAAGCCGCAGCCCGCGCCGCGTGGACGCAAGGTGCTCGAAGTGCCCGAGATCCAGCTCGCCAAGGGCGGTCCGGTCAACAGCTTCACGCTGCATGAAGGCGAGATCCTCGGCTTCGCGGGGCTCGTGGGATCGGGCCGCACCGAACTCGCGCTCGGGGTGATGGGCGCCGACCGCGTGCACCGCAAGACGGTGCTTCGCAACGGCAAGCCCGTGCGCCTGAAGGACCCGACCGAGGCGCTGGAAAACGGCATCGGCCTCTTGCCCGAGAGCCGCAAGGTCGAGGGGCTGATCACCGACTTCACGGTCCGCTTCAACATCTCGATGAACAACCTGGGCAAGCACAAGAGCGCGGGTCTGGTGAGCCAGAAGTCGGAGAAGCAGTCGGCCAGCGAGCTCGCCAGGCGCGTCGGCGTGAAGGCCCCGAGCATCGAGACCCGCGTGGCCACGCTCTCGGGCGGCAACCAGCAGAAGGTGGTGATCGCGCGCTGGCTCGGCCACGCGAGCGAAGTGCTGATCTTCGACGAGCCCACGCGCGGCATCGACGTCGGCGCCAAGGCCGAGATCTACAGCCTGATGCGCGAACTCACGCGCCAGGGAAAAGCCATCGTGATGATCTCGAGCGAGCTGCCCGAGATCGTCGGCATGTGCGACCGCGTCGCCGTTTTCTCGGGCGGGTCCATCGTGGCCACGCTCGAAGGCGACTCCATCAACTCGGGCGACATCATGCGCCACGCAACCACAGGGGGTTCGCAATGAATGCCACCGCCAGCCATCCCACGCCGCCCACGCCTCAAGCTCTTTTCGGCGGATTTTTCACCCAACTGCGTCGCTCGACGGCTTTCCTGCCGCTCGTCGGCCTCGTTGCGATCTCGGTCTTCATGATCGTCGCGACCGACAACTTCCTCTCGTGGGGCAACCTGCAGAACATCGCGCTGCAGTCGTCGATCAACGCGATCATCGCGGTGGGCATGACGGCCGCGATCCTCACCGGCGGCATCGACCTTTCGGTGGGCGCGGTGGTGGCGCTGTCGGGCACGCTGGCCTCGGGAATGATGGTGCAGTTCGGCCTCCCGCCGATGCTTGCCGTGCCGCTCGGCCTCGCGGTCGGCGTGGTGATCGGCCTCTTCAACGGCTACTGCGTGGCGTACCTGCGCATGCCGCCGATCATCGTGACGCTGGCCACCATGGGCATCGCGCGCGGCATTGCGCTCATCTACACCGGCGGCTATCCGATCGACGGACTGCCCGAGTCGTTCGCTTTTCTCGGCGGCGGCGTGCTCGCGGGCATCAAGGTGCCGATCCTCATCATGCTGGCGACCTACCTTGTGGCCTATGTGCTGCTGAACATGGCGCCGTTCGGTCGGTATGTGTATGCCATCGGCGGCAATGAGGAAGCGACGCGCTTGTCCGGCGTGCGCGTGTCTCGCTACAAGCTGCTCGTCTATGCGTTGAGCGGTCTTACCGCGGCCATCGCCGGCATCGTGCAGGCGGCGCGTGTCACGAGCGGGCAGCCCGGCGTGGGCGTGGGTTTCGAGCTCGATGCGATCGCGGCGGTGGTGATGGGCGGCACGTCCATCGCCGGCGGACGCGGCGCGATCGTCGGCACGCTGGTCGGTGCGCTTTTGCTCGGCGTGCTGAACAACGGTCTCAACATGATCGGCGTGTCGCCGTACCTGCAATTGATCATCAAGGGCGGCATCGTCCTGCTCGCCATCTTCATCAGCCGGGAAGCCAAACGCTGACCCTCTTCTGTCTTGCTCCTTCCCCTCCCGGGGGAAGGCTGGGATGGGGGCAAGCGGCGCTGGTTCAGCCACAGCGCCGTATCGACCGCCGCTTGCCCCCACCCCCGCCCTCCCCCGGAAGGGGAGGGAGAAATATCCAACACCCTCTCAGACCACAAGGAACCCATGTCTTATCAAAAGCTCCAGCCCGGTGCCTCGGGCGCCATCGGTGCACTCTCCGCAGTGCAGGCCGCCATGCAGGCCGTCGTGTGCCACGGCCCGAAGGACTACCGGCTCGAAACCGTCGCGATGCCGACCATCGGCCGCAACGAACTGCTGATCTCCATCGCGGCCTGCGGCATCTGCGCTTCCGACTGCAAATGCCACTCGGGCGCGAAGATGTTCTGGGGCGGCGACGGCCAGCCCTCGTGGGTCAAGGCGCCCGTCATCCCGGGCCATGAATTCTTCGGCTACGTCGAAGCACTCGGCGAAGGCGCGGCCGAACACTTCGGCGTGGAGAAAGGCGACCGCGTGATCGCCGAGCAGATCGTGCCCTGCGGCAAGTGCCGCTTCTGCACTTCGGGCAAGTACTGGATGTGCGAGGTGCACAACATCTTCGGCTTCCAGCGCATCGTGGCCGATGGCGGCATGGCCGACTACATGCGGCTGCCGCCGACCTCGCGCGTGCACAAGATCCCCGACGGCATTTCGCTGGAAGACGCGGCCATCATCGAGCCACTCTCGTGCGCGATCCACACGGTGAACCGCGGAGACATCCAGTTCGACGACGTGGTGGTGATCGCGGGCGCCGGCCCGCTCGGGCTGATGATGGTGCAGGCCGCGCGGCTGAAGACGCCGAAGAAGCTGATCGTGATCGACCTCGTGCCCGAGCGCCTCGCGCTGGCAAAGGAGTTCGGCGCGGACGTGACCATCAACCCCAAGACCGAGAACGCCGACGCCATCGTCAAGGGCCTGACCGAAGGCTACGGCTGCGACGTGTACATCGAGACCACCGGCGCGCCCATCGGCGTGACGCAGGGCCTGGAGATGATCCGCAAGCTCGGCCGCTTCGTCGAGTTCAGCGTGTTCGGCTCGGAGACGAGTGCCGACTGGTCCATCATCGGCGACCGCAAGGAACTCGACGTGCGCGGCGCGCACCTGGGACCGTACTGCTACCCGATTGCCATCGACCTGCTGGCGCGCGGTCTCGTCACTTCGAAGGGCATCGTGACGCACGACTTTCCCCTGACCGAATGGGAGCGCGCTTTCGCGCTGGCAAACTCGCTGGACTCCATCAAGGTGCTGCTCAAGCCGCAGCCCCGATCCTGAAGAGCTTGAGAGACAACACACCATGAAATACGTGATCGGCGTCGACATCGGCACGCAGAGCACCAAGTGCCTGCTGGTCGGCATCGACGGCAAGGTGCATGCGCAGGCGAGCGTCGCCTATCAGCCGGAAACACCCAAGCCGCTGTGGGCGCAACAGGACTGCGCAGTCTGGTTCGATGCGGTGTGCGAGAGCGTGCGCGCCTGCGTGGCGAAGAGCGGCATCGCGGCAAGCGACATCGCCGCGATGTTCGTGAGCAGCCTCTACGGCGGCGCAGGCATCCCGGTCGATGAAGCCATGCAGCCGCTGCATCCGTGCCTCATCTGGATGGACCGGCGCGCCACCGCCGAGGTCGATGCGGTGAACGCGAACGTCGACGTCGCGCGGCTGCAGGCGATCACCGGCAACGGCGTGGACAGCTACTACGGCTACACCAAGATCCTGTGGGTGCGCGAGCACCTGCCCGAGGTATGGGCGAAGACGCGCTGGTTCTTGCCGCCCAACAGCTACATCAACTGGCGGTTGACGGGCGAGCTCGCGGTCGATCACAGCTCGGCCGGCAACATCGGCGGTGTGTACGACGCGGTGCAGCGCCGCTGGTCGTTCGAAGCACTCGGCATGCTGGGCATTCCGGCGCGCATGATGCCGCCGCGCCTGGTCGAATCGAGCGATGTGGTCGGTGGGTTGAGCGCCGAATGGGCCGAAAAGCTGGGCCTCGCCGAAGGCATGCCGCTGATGGCGGGCGGCGTCGATGCGGCAGTGGCCACCTTTTGCGCGGGCGTGACCGGCAGCGGCGACCACGTCGCGATGATCGGCACCAGCATGTGCTGGGGCTTCGTGAGCCCGACCGTCGATGCGCGCCACAAGCTCATCACAATGCCGCACGTCTACCGCGGCGCCGACCGCAGCTATGTGTTCGGCGGCGCGATCACTGCGGGCGCCGCCGTCACCTGGTTTCGCGAAACCTTCTGCCAGGCCGAAGTGGCCGAGGCCGCGCGCACTGGCGAGGACGCGCACGCGCTGATCGAGCGCAACGCCGTCGACGTGCCGCCCGGCGCGGAGGGCCTGGTCTTCCTGCCGTACCTCATGGGTGAGCGCAGTCCGATATGGGATGCGCAGGCCAAGGGCGCATTCATCGGCCTCTCGCTCGCGCACAGCCGCGCGCATCTGTACCGCGCGGTGCTCGAAGGCGTGAGCTTCGCGCTGCAGCACAACATCGAAGCCGGCCGGCAAAGCGGGCAGCCGCTGGACGACCGCCTGATCGTCGTCGGCGGCGCGGCGCATTCGGACCTCTGGATGCAGATTGTCGCGGACATCACGGGCTACCCCGTGTTCACCATCGAGGAAGAGGTCGAGGCGGCCCTCGGTGCGGCGATGCTCGCGGCGCTCGGCGCGGGGCTGGTCGATGCGGCTACTGCAGAGCGCGGCTGGGTCACGCTGGTGGAACGCGCGCGGCCGGAGCCCTCGGCGCAGGCCGTCTATCGCGAACGTTTCGATATCTACAAATCTCTTTATCCCGCGCTGCGGGACGCGATGCACCGACTGAAATGAACTTGGCTTCCTGATCCGGCGCAGGTTCAGGGCGACGCCCACGCCGACGGGGTACCTTGCTCCGCGAATGTCCCCCGGGGCTTCGCCCCTCCTCCTTGATTTCGCTGCGCAAGGCACCCCATCGGCGCGCTCGTTTTCAGAGCTCTGGTTGATCGGCTGATAACCGGCAGCGTGTCCAAGTGCGCAGGGCATCGGGTGCTCCCCGCAGCGAAATCAAGGAGGAGGCCGCAGGCCGGGGGACATTCGCGGAGGGGAGTACCCGGTGGCCTGTGCACACGCCCTGAACCACCCCCTCCAACCAGACAACAGCACCATGACAACAACCTTCGATTTCTCCACCCGCCGCGCCCTTGTGACTGGCGCCACCAGCGGCATCGGCCGCGCAGTAGCGTTGCAGCTCGCTCAATCGGGCGCGGCTGTGACGGCCGTAGGCCGCAACACCGCGGCACTCGACACGTTGCAGGCAGAAGCAGGCTGCACGCCGCTAGTGATCGACGTGGGCGATGCAAGCGCATTGGAACGCGCGCTCGCCCCGTTGCCAGCGTTCGACCTCGTGGTGAACTGCGCAGGCATCGCACTGCTCGAATCCGCGCTCGACCTGCAAGCGGAAAGCTTCGACGCCGTGATGGCCGTCAACGCACGCGCCGCCGCACTGGTCGCCTCGCGCTGCGGCAAGGCGATGATTGCGGCCGGCGTGCGCGGCAGCATCGTCAACGTATCGAGCCAGGCCGCGCTCGTCGCGCTCGATGCGCATCTTTGCTACTGCGCATCGAAGGCCGCAATGGATGCGATCACGCGCTCGCTGTGTCTCGAATTCGGACCGCACGGCATCCGCGTGAACAGCGTGAACCCGACCGTCACGCTCACGCCGATGGCTGCGGAGGCCTGGGCCGATCCGGCCAAGAGCGCGGCGGTCCTGAGGAACATTCCGATGGGAAGGTTTGCAGAGGTCGAGGAGGTGGTGGCACCGATCCTCTTCCTGCTCTCCGATGGCGCGTCGATGGTCAGCGGCGTGGCGCTGCCGGTCGACGGCGGCTACACGATCGTGTGAGCCGGCCCGGGCTCAGGCGAAGCGCGTGCCGCCGTTCGGCGACTCGAGCAGCGCGTCGAGGTTGCGCGATATCTTCTGCTCGATCTGCTCGCTGAAGCTGCTGAACAAAAAGCCCAGCGTCGCTTCGAGCTTGAAGGTGTCGGCCGTCACCTCGACCGTGCCGTCGATGCCGGGGCGGCTGAACTGGGCGACATCGCAGGTCTTGCCTTCGGTGTAGGTGCACTCCAGGCCGTAGTCCTGCTCGACCTGCTGCACCCATTGGCGCGCGACTTCGCGGGCGCCGGCAATGCCCAGCGTGTGGTTTCTCTCGATATGGATGTCAGGCACCGTGATCTCCGTTGTTGTTGTCTTCGCTGGAATGGGTTTGCAGGATGCCCGTGGCAGTCTGCAGGGCACTCCGGCGTTCTTCCGTGGTCGGCAGCGCGGCAATGCGCCGGACCTCAGTGTAGAAGCGCGGCCAGTCGCGGCCTTCGCGGTCGAACAGCGCCTCGAAAGCCGGCACCAGGTCGTCGTAGGCGCCCTGGGCGCCGAAGGCCGCATTGTTGGCACGCGCCACCCAGCCGTCGTAGGCGTTCTGGCGAGGGCCCTGCCAGCCCTGCTTCAGCTCGGCATAGCGGGCGCGGAAGTCGGCCATCGCGGCCTTCTTCATCGCCTCGACGGCGGGCCAGTCCTTGGCCTTGGCCTCGGGTGACTCATACACCTGCGTGAGCGCGCGGCGCGTGTTGAGGGCGAGCGCGCGGAATTCCTGGCGCTGGCCGTCGAACTGCGCGTACTCGCGGCGTGCCGCCTCGCTGGCTTCGCGCTGCAGCCACATGCCGCCGCCGATGCGCTCGACCGCGGTGGCGTACGACTCGTTGAACACCGTGTCGCCCGGCACGTACAGCACCTGGTGCGCGAGCTCGTGGAACACGAGGCGCGCGAGTTCGCCCTCGGGGTAGCCGATGAAGGTGGAGAGCAGCGGATCGCCGCCGGCCCAGTTCATCCAGCCGAGCGTCGAATACGCGGGCACGGGGTACACGGCCACTTCGAGGTCGAGCGCGCGCTGCGCCTCGGCTTCGGCCTTGGCCGCGTCCTCGCTGTAGTAGCCGCGGTAGCCCACGCAGCCGGCCACCGGAAAGCACCAGTTCTTGAGCGTGAGCGAATACGGCGGCGCCGCCACCACGTTCCACACGGCTGCGGGGCGGTGCAGGTCGGCGTACGACTTGTAGCTCGGGTTGTCGGGCAGGCCGAGTTCGGCCGAGGCGAAGCGGCGGATGCGCTGGGTGAGTTCGAGCTTGGCCTTCAGCGGCGCCGAGGTGGCCGGGTCCGCGAGCCATTCGGGCACCGGCCTGGCGGCCCGCATGATGTCGATGTGGCCACTGGCGGACTGCCAGTAGTAGCCGAGGTCGGCGCAACCCGTGAGGAACAGGGCGCCGGCCAGCGTCAGTGCCGGGAGCGCTCTCACAAACGTTCGACTTCGACGAGGCAGTCGTAGAACGTCGGGCCGCGGCCGATGTCGGTCAGCCGCTGGCTCGTGAGCTGGTTGACGTTGGTGCCGTCGCCGCCGAACTTGCGCCACCAGATGCCCATGCCGTGCACCACGCCCTGGCGCGCGCGGCGCGACACCTCGGCGCGGCAGCGGTGCTCGCCGCGCTGGTTGAACACGCGCACCATCGCGCCGTCCTCGATGCCGCGCGCGGCGGCGTCGGCCGCGTGGATTTCGAGCAGCGGCTCGACCTCGATGGCGCGCAGGCTCGTCACGTTGACGAACGTGGAGTTGAGGAAATTGCGCGCGGGCGGCGAGATCATCGCGAGCGGGAATTCGGTCGAGCTGCCGGCCGGCTCCCAGTTGGGCACGTGGTCGGGCAGGCCGTCCATGCCCATAGCTTCCAGGCGCGCGCTGAAGAATTCGCAGCGACCCGACGGCGTGGGGAATTGGCCTTCGGCGAACGGCGCTTCGGGCAGCTTCACCGTGGTGAAGCCCTGGGTCAGCATCTGCGCGTAGTCGATCGCGTTCTCGGCGAACGCGGTGCGGCACAGCGCTTCGTCGTCGTCCGAGAAGCAGGACTCGTCGAAGCCCATGCGGCGCGCCAGTTCGCGGAACACCCAGGCGTTGCTGCGGGCCTCGCCGCGCGGCGCGACCGCGGGGCGGTTCAGCAGCACGTCGGTGTGGCCATAGCTCGTGTGGATGTCCCAGTGCTCCAGCTGCGTGGTGGCGGGCAGGAGGTAGTCGGCGTAGTCGGCGGTGTCGGTGCGGAACTGCTCCAGCACCACGGTGAAGAGATCGTCGCGCGCGAAGCCCGCCACCACCTTGGCCGAATCGGGCGCCACCGCGACCGGGTTGCTGTTGTAGACCACGATGGCCTTCACCGGCTTCGCCACGTCGAGCAGCGCATCGCCGATGGTGCTCATGTTGATGGTGCGCGGGCGGCGGCCTTCGAGCAGGTCGGGCCGCTGCAGCGCGGCGCGGTCGACCGGGAAATGGCCCGAGCTGCTCAGCAGCAACCCGCCCGCCCGGTCGCGCCAAGCGCCCACCAGCGCCGGCAGGCAGGCGACGGCACGAGCCGCGTTGCCACCGCCGCGCACGCGCTGCATGCCGTAGTTCAGGCGAATGGCGGCGGGCTTGGTGGTGCCGTAGGCCTCGGCCAGCGCCACGATCTGCGCTTCGGGAATGCCGCAGACCTCTGCCGCGCGCGACGGCGGCCATTGCAGTGCGCGCTCGCGCAGTTGCTCCCAGCCCAGCGTGTGGTTGGCGATGTAGTCGTGGTCGAGCCAGTCGTGCACGATCAGCTCGTGCATCAGCGCCAGGGCCAGCGCGGCGTCGGTGCCGGGCAGAAGCGCGATGTGCTCGTCGCACTTGTCGGCGGTTTCGGTCTTGCGCGGATCGATGCACACCAGCCGTGCGCCCGCGCGCTTGGCGGCCTGGGCATGACGCCAGAAATGCAGGTTGCTGGCGATGGAGTTGCTGCCCCAGATCAGGATCAGCTTCGCTTCGGCGAAGAACTCGATCCGCATGCCGACCTTGCCGCCCAGCGTGTGGACCATGGCCTCGCCGCCTGCCATCGAGCAGATCGTGCGGTCCAGCAGCGACGCGCCCAGCTTGTGGAAGAAGCGCCGGTCCATCGATTCGCCCTGCACCAGCCCCATGGTGCCCGCATAAGAGTAGGGGAGAATTGTTTCCGGATCGGCCCGCAATGACCGAAGATGCGCGGCGATGTCGTCCAGTGCGGCGTCCCACGAGACCGGTTCGAACTGGCCGCTGCCCTTGGGGCCGACGCGCTTCATGGGCTGCACCAGCCGCTCGGCATGGTCGTTGCGTTCGATGTAGCGCGACACCTTGGTGCACAGAACGCCGCCGGTGTGCGAGTGGGCGGCATTGCCCTGCAGCTTCACGGCCACGCCGTCCTTGACGGTGGTGACGAGCGCGCAGGTGTCGGGGCAATCGTGGGGGCAAGCGCCCAGCACGGTGATGGTCTCGGTGGTCGGGGCGGGGGAAGGCGTGGCTTCCAGGGAGTCCGTTGCGTGGGGCATCGGACAAGTCTAATTTGAGTGCGAGAAAAACGCGCAGCGCGCGCAGAGGGAGTTTTCACCATGGTGAATCGCAGGCATTTTTCCCTGGCCGTCGGCGCCGCTGCCACGCTGGGCAGCTTCCGGATCGCGCAGGCGCAGGCTGAAGCGCCCTTGGTACTGGGTCAATCCGCGCCTTTCACCGGTCCGGCCGCTCAACTGGGCATCCAGTTCCACCAGGGCGCCAAGGTGTTCCTGGACCAGTACAACGCCCAGCCCGGTCGCCGCAACGTGGTGATCAAGAACCTGGACGACGGCTACGAGCCCGACCGCTGCGCCGCCAACACGCAAAAGCTGATCGATGAAGACGTGTTCGCCCTCTTCGGCTACATCGGCACGCCGACCAGCCTGGCCGCGCTGCCGCTGGCGGTGAAGGACAAGGTGCCGTTCATCGCCCCGTTCACCGGCGCCATGTCGCTGCGCGAGCCCTTCCAGAAGAACGTGTTCCACCTGCGCGCCTCGTACAACGACGAGACGGCGCTGATGGTCAAGCAGCTCACCCATCTCGGGCTCAAGAAAATCGCGGTCTTCTATCAGAACGACGCCTACGGCAAGGCCGGGCTCGACGGGGTAACGCTCGCGCTGTCGCAGCTCGACCTGAAGCCGGTCGCGATGGCCACGGTGGAGCGCAACTCGGCCGACGTGGCGCAGGCCGTGAAATCCATCGTGGGCGCAAAACCCGATGCGGTGGTGCAGGTGGGTGCGTACAAGGCCTGCGCGGCATTCATCCGCGAGGCGCGCAAGGCGAGCTATGGCGGCACCTTCATCAATCTCTCGTTCGTCGGCACGCAGGCGCTGGCGGACGAGCTCGGCAAGGAAGCCGCGGGCGTGATGGTGACGCAGGTGGTGCCCTCCCCCTACAACCCGGCCAACGCGATCACGCGCGAATTCGCCGAGGCGGTGCGCAAGGCGGGCGGCGGGGCCAGCGCGAACTTCTCGAGCATGGAGGGCTACCTCGCCGCGAAGGTGCTGACCGAGGGGCTGCGCAAGGCTTCGGGCAAGGTGACGCGAGACAGCCTCGTCGCGGGGCTGGAGAGCATCGATCGGCAGCAATTCGGCGGGTTCGAGGTGTCGTTCTCGGCGAAGAACCACGTGGGGTCGAAGTTCGTCGAGTTGTCGATGCTGACTGGCGACGGGCGGGTTCGAACCTAGTTCTTGGCGCTCTTGTTCGGGCCGCGTGCACCCGCCCCGAACGCCAGCCGACTCAAAGCGTCACCGCAACCCGCCCACATAACGAGGCGGCGGCGTAGGCGGTGTCCCATCGGGCTGCCGCGCCGCCAGCCGCGCGGCGCGAGCCAGCGGCTCCATCGCCAGCTCGAGCCGCGTCGCGAGCTGGTCGAGTTCCTCGTCCTTCGTCTCCGCCGCATGCGCCCGCGTCATGCGCACGATCTCGGCGGCGTACTCGGCATTGGTGGCCATCCATTCGGTGTCGGTCACGCGCCCGTGCTTTCGCCGCAGTGCCACGTGAAGACGGGCTGCAAGCGCGATGCGTTCGCTTTCGGACATGGATGGCATGGTGTCTCCCTCGGGTGGTCAGGCTCCCAGGTGTTCACGGTGCTGAGCAAGATCGAGGCCCAGCTGTTCGCTCTCGGGATCGACGCGCAGTCCGACCAGCACGTGCACCAGGAACAGCACGATCGCCGTTCCCGCCGCGCTGTAGATCGCCACGCTGCCGACGGCGATGGCCTGCGTCAGCACATTGCCGGCCGCGCCCGAGATGCGTGCATCGGCGAACACGCCCGTGAGCAGCGCCCCCACGATGCCACCGATGCCGTGCACGCCGAAGACGTCGAGCGAATCGTCCGCGCCGAGCATGTGCTTCAGGCCCGTGGCGCCCCAATAACAGGCCAGGCCCGCGATGGCGCCGATGGCCAGCGCCGAGAGCGGCGTGACGAAACCGGCGGCCGGCGTGATCGCCACCAGCCCGGCCACGAGGCCCGAGCAGAGCCCCAGCAGCGAAGGGCTGCGCCGCACGATCCATTCGCCGATCATCCAGCTCATCGCACCGGCTGCCGCCGCGATGTGCGTGACCAGCATCGCAAGTCCAGCGCGCCCGTCCGCCGCCACCGCCGAGCCGGCATTGAAGCCGAACCAGCCCACCCACAGGAGGCCGGCGCCCATCATCGTCATCGCCAGGCTGTAGGGCTCGAAGGCCTCGCGGCCGTAGCCCTTGCGCGGGCCGAGCGCATAGGCGCACACCAGCCCCGCGATGCCCGCGTTGACGTGCACCACCGAGCCACCCGCGAAATCGAGCGCGCCCATCTGCGCGAGCCAGCCACCCGGCTCCCACACCCAGTGCGCGACGGGCGCATAGACCAGCACGCTCCACAGCAGCGCGAACCACAGCACCGCCGAGAAGCGCATGCGCTCGACGAAGGCGCCCAGCACCAGCGCGGTGGTGATGATCGCGAAGGTGAGCTGGAACATCGCGTAGACCGACTCGGGCACGTTGGGCGCGACGTGGCTCACCGCGATCTGCCCGGCTTCCTTCAGGTATTCGAAGCCCGAGAACCAGAAGCGCCCGGTTCCGCCGAGCCACGGCCAGCCCGGCGTGAAGGCCAGCGAGTAGCCGAGCGTGAACCAGGTGAGCGAGACCGCCGCGGCAATCGCCACGACGGCCGCCATCGTGGCCAGCACGTTCTTGCGCCGCACCATGCCGGCGTAGAAGAGCGCGATGCCGGGCAGCGTCATCAGCAGCACCAGCGCGGTCGACGTCATCATCCAGGCGGTGTCGGCCGCGTTGATGGAGGCTTGCGGGACCAGGGCCATGGCGTTGCGCTTCTTCGAGTTGTCAGGTGTGGCGCTACGTGCATGAGTCGTGCCACATCGTTAACTCCCGGAAACACTTTGGTTTGCGAATCGGACGTCTGGAGTAAGGCAAAGCGGGTAATTCCCAATGCACTGGTGCGGTGCAGCACATAAAGTCTGCGCACTCGCGAACGGGCCCTGCTCGTACTGCCGAGGGTCCGAGGAGACAACTTCCCCTTCAAAAAGAAAAATCCTTCAAGGCATCCATACGAGATGCCAGCTCGAACTTGAAAGGCGCCGCTGGTCGGCGCCTTTTTTATGTCCGCGCGGAAGGCATTGGCGGGTCTTTTTCTCCCCGCCAAATCCCTGAATCAACCTCATACAGCGGATCTTTATAGCTATCTTTTCAGTAGCGGTCTGAAAGGAGCGATCTTGTCCTTGAAATGCCGTCGGCGAGGGGTGTCTCGGTACCTGCGGGACTTGCCGATTCGAGATGGATTGAGTGGTATCGGCGCTGTTCACGGCCTTCCAAGCGCACCCACCGCCACCGCCGCCGGGCACCAACAAGAGCGCGTCGATATGGGGCATGGCCGCCGCCGCGGCGTCCCAGAAATGAAAAAAGCCCCTGCGCTTTCGTGCAGGGGCTTGCTCAGGAGCGGCGGGAGCCTATTCCTCGACAAAGGCCTCCTCGCGCTTCGCCTTGATCGATGGCAGCAGCACGATGCACAACAGCGCCGCAGCAGCCACCAGCAGCCCGGCAGACAGCGGCCGCGTGACGAACACGCTCCACGCGCCGCGCGACAGCAGCAGCGCGCGCCGCAGGTTCTCTTCCATCATCGGCCCGAGGATGAAGCCCAGCAGCAGCGGCGCCGGTTCGGTCTTGAGCTTCAGGAACAGGTAGCCGATGAAGCCGAAGATCGCGACCATCCACACGTCGAAGGTGTTGTTGTTGGTCGAGTACACGCCGATCGCGCAGAACAGCACGATGGCGGGGAACAGGAACTTGTAGGGCACCGTCAGCAGCTTGATCCACATGCCGATCAGCGGCAGGTTCAGCACGATCAGCATCGCGTTGCCGATCCACATCGAGGCGATCAGGCCCCAGAAGAGCTCCGGGTTGCTGGTCATCACCTGCGGGCCGGGCTGGATGTTGTGGATCGTCATCGCGCCCACCATCAGCGCCATCACCGCGTTGGGCGGAATGCCCAGCGTCAGCAGCGGGATGAAGGAGGTCTGCGCGCCGGCGTTGTTGGCCGACTCGGGCGATGCCACGCCGCGGATGTTGCCCTTGCCGAAGGGCACTTCGCCGGGGCGCATCTTGATCTTCTTCTCCAGCGCATAGGCCGCGAAGGCCGCCAGCAGCGCACCGCCGCCGGGCAGGATGCCCAAGGCCGAACCGAGGGCCGTGCCGCGCAGCACCGCGGGCGTCATGCGCTTGAAGTCGTCCTTGGTGGGCCACAGGCCCTTGACCTTGTGCGTGAAGACTTCGCGCTCGTCGTCGGGCTGCGAGAGGTTGCCGATGATTTCGCCGTAGCCGAACACGCCCATGGCGATCACCACGAAGCCGATGCCGTCGGTGAGCTCGGGAATGTCGAAGCTGAAGCGCGCGACGCCCGAGTTGACGTCGGTGCCCACGATGCCCAGCAGCAGGCCCAGCACGATCATCGCCACCGCCTTCAGCAGCGAGCCCGAGGCCAGCACCACGGCGCCGATCAGGCCCAGCGTCATCAGCGAGAAGTATTCGGCCGGGCCGAACTTGAAGGCCAGTTCGGTCAATGGCGGCGCAAAGGCGGCCAGGATCAGCGTTCCGACGCACCCCGCGAAGAACGAGCCCAGGCCCGCGGCCGCGAGTGCGGGGCCTGCGCGGCCCTGCCTTGCCATCTGGTAGCCGTCGATGCAGGTGACCACAGAGGACGACTCGCCCGGCAGGTTCACCAGGATGGCGGTGGTCGAGCCGCCGTATTGCGCGCCGTAGTAGATGCCGGCCAGCATGATCAGCGCCGACACGGGCGGCAGCGCGTACGTCGCGGGCAGCAGCATCGCGATGGTCGCGACCGGGCCAATACCTGGCAGCACGCCGATCAGCGTGCCCAGGATGCAGCCCAGAAGGCAATACAGCAGGTTGGTGAAGGTGAAGGCAACGCCGAAACCGATGGAAAGGTTGTGGATCAGGTCCATGGTGTGCGCTCCTCAGCCCGAAATGAAAGTGGGCCAGACCTGGATCTGGAGCTTGAGCGCCCAGATGAAGGCCACATAGCTGCCGGCCGCCAGGATGGTGGAGAGCACCAGCACGTCGCGCAGCTTGAACTGCGTGCCCGCCATGCTGGAGATGATCGTGAGCGCGTAGATCGCAATGATCATTCCCATCGCCGGCAGGCCGATGCTCGGCAGGCCGCCCAGGAGGATGCCGAACGCGAGGTTGGCGCCGAGCACGAAGGCCAGCGGCTTCCAGGCCCATTTGCCGATCTTGTCGCCGTCGGTGGTCTCCACCACCATGGCCTGGAACATGATGACCACCCCGAGGATGGCCAGGAGAATGCCCAGCATGAGCGGGAAATAGCCGGGGCCCATTCGGGCGCCGTTGCCGACGGTGTAGGTGGTGGCGCCTATCGCGAAAGCGCCCCCCACGGTGGTGAACATGACTCCTGAAAAGAAGTCCGCCTGACTCTTGATCTTCATCGCCTCGACCCTCTGTTTTGGAGCAGTGAGGGTCGTCGTCCGCGGCTGACCGTTGGCTGACCTTGCCTGTACGGACAAATGCTTACCGCGAGGCAAGGGTTCTCCCCGGTGCCCCTGGAAAGGGACGGCCCGGAAACGAAAAAAGCTCCCGAAGGAGCTTTCTTTCATTCAGAGAGCCGAAGCTCTCGTGAGTGTGGGTGAGGGCTTAGTAGCCGCCGCGACCACCGCCGCCGCCGCCGTAACCACCGCCGCCGCCACCGCCGCTACGGCCACCGCCGCCGCCGCCGTAACCGCCGCCGCCGCCGCCGCCACCGTAGCCGCCGCCACCACCAGCGCCGCCGCCGTAGCCGCCACCACCGCCGGTGCGGGGAGGACGAGCTTCCATCGGACGGGCTTCGTTCACCGTCAGGGCACGGCCCTGGAGCGAATGGCCGTTCATGGCTTCAATGGCTGCGAGTGCTTCAGCATCCGAACCCATTTCGACAAAGCCGAAGCCCTTCGAACGGCCGGTGTCACGTTCCATCATGACCTTGGCGCTGACGATTGCGCCGAACTCGCCGAAAGCTTGTTCCAGGTCGTTGTCACGCACAGAGTAGGCGAGGTTGCCTACGTAGAGTTTCTTGCCCATGGAGGGACTCCTAATTCAAACCAACAAAACAAAAGCGATGGAGTCCCAGAATCACAACAAACAAGTGCGCTGTGGCGCGAAACTGACCGATCACCAAATTACGTGCACGGGAGACAAGGTCTCACAGACACGTGGGGGGAATTATCCACGCCACTTTGCGAAAAAACGTGGATAAATCGTGTGTTATTGAGAAACATCCCGGCGCGACGGGCGGTTTCGCAACGGTTTGAGCAGGTCCGACAGGCCGTTGTGGTCTATTTCATGCATCAAATGGAGCAGCCGGCCGATTTCTCCCGAGGGAAAACCCTCGCGTGCGAACCAGGTCAGGTAATTTCCGGGCAAATCGGCGATCAGCGTGCCCTTGTGCTTGCCAAAAGGCATTTCGAGGGTCACGAGGCGCTGCAGGTCTTCGGGTTTCATGGGTTGGTTCTTCCTCAACCTCCGGCGCGCTTGACGGTGTGGCCCTGCTTCACGAGCGCGGCGATCACCAGTTCGCGGTGATCGCCCTGGATCTCGATGACGCCGTCCTTCACCGTGCCGCCCGAGCCGCAGGCTGTTTTCAGTTGCTTGCCCACCGCCGTGAGCGCCGCGGCGTCCAGTGCGAGGCCCTTGATGACCGTCACGCCCTTGCCTTTGCGGCCCTTGGTCTCGTGCGATACACGCACAATGCCGTCAGTGGCCGGCGCGCGCGCCTTCTCGAGTTCCTTGCAGCGGCATTGCGCCATCGGCGCACGGCAATCGGGGCACATGCGGCCGCCCGCCTCGGTGGAATACACCAGGGCGCTGGCCTGATTGCTTTTCGTCGTCGCCATTCGATCCATCTCTCTTGTTTATCTCTGGGTTCTTCTCTCTGTCTGCTCACATGCCATTCGACTCACTGGGCCTGGCCCCCGCGCTCGTGCAGGCTGCCGCCGAAAGCGGTTATGCCGCGCCGACCGCCATCCAGGCCGCGGCCATCCCCGCAATTCTGCAGGGCCGCGACGTGCGGGGCTCGGCGCAGACCGGCTCCGGCAAGACCGCCGCATTTTCCCTGCCGCTGCTGCAGCGCCTGGCCGCCGAGCCCGCACAGTCGCCGCGTCGCGTGCGCGCACTGGTGCTCGTGCCCACGCGCGAACTCGCAGCGCAGGTCGGCGAAACCATGCGCAGCCTGGCGCAGCACCTGCCCGAACGCCTGAAGATCGCCATCGCCTTCGGCGGCGTCTCGATCAACCCGCAGATGATGAGCCTGCGCGGCGGCGCCGACATCGTCGTCGCCACGCCCGGCCGGCTGCTCGACCTGGTCGAGCACAACGCGCTCAAGCTGGGCGCCGTCTCGATGCTGGTGCTCGACGAGGCCGATCGCCTGTTCGACCTCGGCTTTGCCGAAGAGCTCGGCCGCATCCTCGCGCTGCTGCCGGCGCAACGACAGAACCTGCTTTTCTCCGCCACCTTCCCGCCCGCCATCCAGTCGCTGGCAGACGGCATGCTGCGCGACCCCGCGGTCATCGACGTGCAGGGCGAACCGGGCACCGAGCCGAACATCGTGCAGCGCGTGATCGAGGTCGATGCGAACCGCCGCACGCAGCTCCTGCGCCATCTGCTGAAAGAGAACGAGTGGGAGCGCGTACTGGTGTTCGTCGCCACGCAGCATTCGGCGCAGATCGTGGCCGAGAAGCTCTACAAGAACGGCGTCTACGCCGTGCCCTTCCACGGCGACATCGCGCAGGGCACGCGCACCGGCATCCTCGCGCAGTTCAAGGAGAGCCGATGGGACGTGGTGATCGCCACCGACCTCGCGGCGCGCGGCATCGACATCGCGCAGCTCCCGGTGGTCATCAACTACGACCTGCCGCGCTCGCCCACCGACTACATCCACCGCATCGGCCGCACCGGCCGCGCGGGCGAAAGCGGCCTCGCGATCAGCTTCGTGAGCGCATCGACCGAGGCGCATTTCCGCCTGATCGAGAAGCGCCAGGGCCTGAGCCTGCCGCGCGAACGCATCGAAGGCTTCGAGCCGACCGAGGTGGCGGTGCCGCTTGTCGATACGTCGGGCACCGGCGGCATCAAGGGCAAGCGGCCGAGCAAGAAGGACAAGCTGCGTGCGGCGGCGCAGGCCGCGCAGCAAGGCTCGAGCGAGGGCGGCGAAGAGCGCTGAAAACTACGCGCTGTGAAACGACGCCGGCGGATGCTTCGCCAGTTCGCACAGCAGCAGTGTCCAGGCCCGCGCACCTTGCTGGATCGACGCCAGCCTGAAGAATTCGTTCGGCGCATGCACGTCTTCATCGGGCAGGTTGAAGCCGAACATCAGCGTGTCGATGCCCAGCATCTCCTTGAAAATCGACGTGATCGGCACGCTCGCGCCGAGCCGCACGTGAATCGCCTGGCGGCCGGTCTCGCGTTCGAGCACGGCCTCGGCGGCGCGCACCAGCGGGTGGTCGGGCGCGAGCGTCGATGCGGGCGAGCCGTCGTTCATCGCCACCACGTCCAGCGCGCAGCCTGCGGGGCTCTGCGCCTGTAGATGGCGCAGCACCGCGCGGATGACCCAGGCCGGGTCCTGCCCCGCGACCACGCGCACCGTGAGCTTGGCTGTCGCCTCGCAAGGCACGATGGTCTTGCCGCCGTCGCCCGTGTAGCCGCCCCACAGGCCGTTGACATCGAGCGCCGGGCGCAGCGTGATGCGCTCGCGCGCGGTGTATCCGGGCTCGCCGTGCGCGCTGCCGCCGACGTCTGAGAAGAACGTGGCTTCGTCGTACGGGAATGCCGCGATGTCGGCGCGCTGCCTTGCGCTGAGTGGCATCGCGCCCTCGTAGAAGCCCGTCACCGCCACGCCGCCATCGGCGCGATGCAGCGACGCAATCAGTCGCGCCATCTCGTGCAGCGCATTGCGCACGCCGCCGCCGTAGCGGCCGGAGTGCAGGTCCTTGGCGGCCGTCCGCAGGCGCACTTCGAGTTGCGCATTGCCGCGTGCGCCGGTGTTGATCGTCGGCACGCTGGCGCTCGCACGGCCACCGTCGGCCGACAGCACCGCATCGGCCTGCAGCAGGTCGCGATGGCGTTCGACGAGCGTCCGGAGCGACGGGCTGCCCGTCTCCTCTTCCCCTTCGAGGAACACCTTGATGTTGACGGGGCAGCCGCCCCGCACCGCGAGGAAGGCCGCGACCACTTCGAGCGCGATGGTCGTCGAGCCCTTCACGTCCGAGGTGCCCCGCCCGTAGAGCCGGCCATCCACTTCTGTCGGCTCGAAGGGCGGCGTGCGCCACTGGTCGATGGAGTCGGCGGGCTGCACGTCGTAGTGGCCGTAGACCATCAGCGTGGCCTTGCCCGGCGCACCGCGCCATTCGCCGTACACGGCGGGCTCGCCGCCGCCGTCCAGCAGGCGCACGTCGTCAAGGCCGATCTGCTGCAGCCTCTCACGCAGGAAGCCCCGCGCCTCGTGCATGCCCGCAGCGAACGACGCGTCCGCGCTCACGCTTGGAATGCGCAGGAACTGCTTGAGCCACGCCACGATGTCCGCCTGGCGGGATGCGAGGTGATCGATAACGGTTTGTGATTCGTTCATGGATGGATGCCGTCCTGCCTCGTTCAGTACTGCGCGGGGAACACGTCCGGGCCCCACAGCGTGTCGCACTTGTGCGTGTGCTCGAACGCGTTGCTCGATGTCTTGATCGCGGGGTAGGTGAAATCGATCAGCGCGCGGTCGGCCGCGCCCATGAAGCGTGGCCAACGCGTCGCGATGTTGCGGCCGTCGCCATTCGGATCGCCGTTCTTCGCGAAGTTCAGGAGGTACGCGACCATCTGCGCGGAGAGCGCCTTGCGTTGCGCGGCCGTGTCCGCATCGGGCGCTGTGCCTGCCTGGTCGAAGAAGGGATAGGTGCCGAGCGCATCGGTCGTGCCGGTCAGATAGAAGCTGTCCATGCCGTGCGCGGTACCGTAGTAGAAGGCCGTCGGATTCGCGGGGAACGACAGCTGCGGATCGGTCAGCTCCCAGCCGTACACCGGCACCCACGCCGACAGCGCATCGCGGCGGGCGCTGTTGCCGCAGGCGTACATCGCATCGCCGATGGCCCGTGCCACGCCTTGCGCGGGCACCGCGTAATCGGAGACCGGATACGCCGCTTCGATCGCGCTGGTGTCGAAGCCGGCCGGTGCCAGCCCGCGCAGGTAGAACGGGTAGACCGCCGCGCTCAGCTTCGTGTCGACGAAGAGCGTGCCTTCGTCGTAGACGCCCCCGATCATCACGGGCACCTGGTTGAAGTTGCCGGTGAGAAATGCGCGCGCGGGCACTTGCGTGAGGATCTGCGCGTCCACCGTCGGCCGCCATTTCAGCCCGCCCTGCGCGAGCAGCGCCGAGACCGGCAGCGCGCGCAAGCACGCGACCATGTCGGCCGCATTGTTGCAACCCCAATTCGCCACGGCGGTATCGCCCACGGCGAGCGCGCTTTCCATGCTCGGGTTCGAATACTCCGCACCGCCGCCGCTTTGCATCACGGCCCTGTGGAACAGTCCCTTGGCCTTGGGCGACTGCAGCAGCGAGAAGCTCTGCGTCGCGCCCGCCGAAGTGCCCCAGAGCGTGACGTTGCCGGCATCGCCGCCGAAGGCCGCAATGTTCCGCTGCACCCAACCGAGCGCGGCGAGCTGGTCCATCACCGCGAAGTTGCCCAGGCTGCCGTCCTTGTTCGCGGCGCGCAGCGCCTTGTTCGCGAGATAGCCGAGCGCGCCGAGCCGGTAGTTGAAGCTCACGACGACCACGCCTTGCCTGGCGAGCGGGCTCGGGCCCATGGCGCCCGAGCCAAGCGTGAAGGCGCCTCCGTGGATATAGAAGACCACCGGCAGCTTGTCCCCGGGCTTCGTGTCCGCGGGCTTCCACACGTTCAGGTAAAGGCAGTCTTCGGACGACGAAGCCTCCGCGCCGGGCGCCTGTGCGCAGGCGCTGCCGAACGCCGTGGCCTTCAGCGTGTCGGCGTGGACCACCGGCGCTTGCGGCGGCGCCCAGCGCAAGGCGCCCACCGGCGGCTGCGCATAGGGAATGCCGAGGAAGGAGACCACATCGGCCGCGGCATTGCCCGCGATCTTGCCTTCGGTCGTCGTCGCGATGGCAGGATCAGGCACCGGCGGCGGCGGAGCGGCGGGCGCGGGGCCTGCAGCAGCGGGCGGCAATGGCGTGAAGCCCGGACCACCGCTGCCACCGCCGCCGCCGCAGGCGGACAGCGACAGTGCGATGAGCAGGGCGAGGCAATGTCTCGTCGATGGGGTTGTCATGGATGCACCTCTTGTTGGAATCGGATGGCGTTTCACTGCGACTCGTAGCCGATGGACTTGACGAGTTCGCGGTAGCGGGCGATTTCGGCCGCGTAGAACTTCTCTCCCGCCTCCAGGCTCATCGGCTCGAACACGGTCTTGGCCTGCGACTCGAGCTGCGCACGCGCATGGGGGTTCCTCAGCGATGCGGCGATGGCCGCGTTGAGCTTTTCCGCGATCGGCCGCGCCGTGCCCTTGCGGACCATGTACGAGGTCCAGATGCCGAACTCGAAGCCCTTCATCGCCTTGCTGTCGGCGCTCGACTGCACGTTCTCGAACGGCGGCGGCAGGTTGTTCTTGCCCGACAGCGAGCCGACGACCCGCAGCCGGCCCTGCCGCGCGTAGTCCGCATAGAAGGCCTGGTAGGGCATGAAGGCGAAGTCGATCTGCCCGCCGATGAGATCCTGGATCAGCGGCGCGCCGCCCTTGTAGGGCACGTGCGTCGCCGGTGCGCCGATGCGCCTGGAGAACAGTTCGCCCAGCAGGTGGTACAGCGTGCCGGGGCCGGTCGAGCCGTAGGTGAGCGGCGCGTCCTTGCGCGACCGCGCGAGCTCGACCAGTTCGTCCAGCGAATGAACCGGCAGCTTGCTGCTGACCACGACCACCAGCGGCGAAGTGGCCACCGGCGCAATCCACTGGAAGTCTTCCGGCTTGTACCTGACCGCCTTGTTGACCAGCCCCGAAAGAATCAACTCGCTGGGCGAGCCCTGGAACAGGAAGTAGCCGTCGGCTGGCGCCGCCAGCACCTTGCCGGCGGCGATCGCACCGCTCGCGCCGCCCAGGTTCTCCACGATCACCTGTCCGCCAAGCTCCTTGCCGACCAGATCGTTGAGCACCCGCGCGGTGAAGTCGCTGGCGGCCCCCGCCGGGTAGGGGACCATCATCGCGATCACCTTCGAGGGGTAAGGCACCTGCGCCATCGCGGCCGTGCCGCCACCGAAGAAAACCGCCCCTGCAAAGCCTGCACAGAGCCATTGACCGAACCGATTCATGGGGTGTCCTGGGTTCAAAAGTAGTACGCGGTGGATGCTAGGAATCAGGGTTTCATCTGTCCAATGCATTGTTTTTGTAATTACCATGAGCCTCGCTCATGAACCTGCAGCAGCTCGACCATCTGTTGGCGCTCGCCGAAACGGGCTCGTTCAGCCGCGCGTCCGAGAAGGTGCACCTCACGCAGCCGGCCTTGAGCCGCAGCATCCAGATGCTCGAGCAGGAGCTGGGCATGCAGCTGGTCGACCGCATCGGCAAGCGCAACGAGCTCACGCCTTTCGGCGCGATGGTGCTGGCGCGCGCCAAGCGCATCTCGGCGGAGGCGCACGAACTCAAGCGCGCCGCGGCGCTGCTCGCCGAGGGGCAGGCCGGCTCGGTGCGGCTGGGTTTCGGCGCGGCGCCGAGCGCCTTGTTCTCGGCGCCGCTCCTGATCCACATGCTGCGCAACCACCCGCGCGTGGGCGTGCAGTTGCACGGCGGCGGGCCGGACCTTCAGCTCGCCGCGCTGCGCGCGCGGGCCATCGATGCCGTGGTGCTCACCTACCGCGCGGTGTCACCGAGGGACGACCTGCACATCGACGTGCTGCCGACGATGCGCTCGGGCTTTGTCTGCCGGCGCGGGCATCCGCTGCTGCGGCAGGGTGCATCGGCGGTGCGCTTCGCCGACCTCACGCGGTATCCGGTGGTCTCGACGATGGTGAGCGACGACGTGGCGCGCCTGCTCGTCGAGCGCTACGGCAGTGAGGCGAGTCCGCAGCGCTGGCTGCATGTGTCGTCGGAAGAAATCGGCGCGCTGATCGAAGCCGTGCGCAACACCGATGCGGTCTTTCTCGGGGTGCTCGCGGCCACTCGTGCGTTGCTCGACAGCGGCGAACTGGTGGAGCTGAAGGTCGACCCCGCCGCGGGCTTGAACGCCCAGTTCGCCTTCGTCACGCTCGCAGGCCGGACCGAAGCGCCGGCACTTCAGCTCGTGCGTTCGTTCTGCGTCGATCTCGCGCGGGCCGAATCGGAAGCAGTCCGTGGTTAGCGAGCCTGCGGCTCACTCCATCGCGTAGTCGACCTGGTGCCGCGCGATCCGCAGATCGCCCAACTCCTCGCGCACCCGCAGATGCGCGGGGTGCGTGGCATAGCCGTCGAGCGATGCCTGGCTGTCGAACTCGCTGTAGAGCACCACGTCGCAGGCGTAGGCGATGCGGCTCGAATCGACGCCCACCTCGAGGTGCAGCAGCCCTGGGATCTGTCCGCGCAGCGATTCGAACTTGCGCTTGAGCAACTGCACGGCCTCCGCCTTTTCTTCAGGCGATTCGCCGCGCAGGTCCCACATCACGATGTGCTTGAACATGGTGCGGGGCTCGTTCATTCGGCGGAATCGGGCTTGTCGAAGAGATGGAAAACAAGGATCACGGCGGCTCCGGCTTCATGCAATGTGCGGCCGATGGTAAGCAGGCCTCGCGCGAAAGGCCATGCGCCGGGCACCTCGCCGGTGAAGAACAGTTTTCCGCTGGCGGAAAGGCGATGCGGTGCGCTACAGCCAGCCGAGCTGCCGCGCCGCTAGCTCCTTCATGATTTCCTCGGCACCGCCGCCGATCATCATCACCTTGACTTCGCGGTAGATGCGCTCGCTCGTCGTGCCGCGCATGAAGCCCATGCCGCCGAGGATCTGCACGGCCTGGTCGGCGCAGAACTGCATGGTCTGCGTCGCGTGGTTCTTGAGCATGCAGACCTGCGCCACCCATTCGGGCGCGTTGAAGCGGCCGGCCGCTTCATGCGCATCGCCTTCCGTGGACACCGCCTCGATCCATGCTTCGGTGGAGGCGATGCGCATCTGCATGTCCACCAGCTTGTGGCGCACCGCCTGGTGTTCGATGAGCGCGGCACCGAAGGTCTTGCGCTCGTGCGACCAGGCCAGGGCTTCGTCGAGGCAGGCCTGCGCGAAGCCGAGCGCGCCGGCTGCGAGGCCGATGCGTTCGCCGTTGAAGTTGCCCATGATCATTCGGAAGCCCACACCTTCGTCGCCGAGCAGGTAGCGCGCCGGCACGCGGACGTTGTCGAAGTGCAGCGCGGCGGTGTCGGAGCACAGCCAGCCCATCTTCGCGAGGCGCGTGCGCGAAAGGCCGGGTGCATCGCCGGGCACCAGCAGCATCGAGATGCCGCCTGCACCGCGTCCTTCCCCGGTGCGTACGGCGACCGTGATCCAGTCGGCGCGCATGCCCGAGGTGATGAAGGTCTTCTCGCCGTTCAGCACGTAGTGATCACCGTCGCCTGCACTCTCCCGTCTGGCCGTCGTGCGCAGCGCCGCGACATCGGAGCCGCCGCCGGGTTCGGTGATCGCAAGCGCCGCGATCTTCTCGCCGCGCAGCACGGCGGGCACGACCTCGTGGCGCACGGCGTCGCTCGCATGCAGCGCCACCGGCGGCAGGCCGATGTTGTGCGAGAACAGGCTCGCGAGCACGCCACCGCTCTTGCCGTGGCGCGCGAGGGCGATCCATGCGGGAAGCTTGAGCGAATACGAGGCCGGCGTGCCGCCGAGCGCTTCGGGATAGCCAAGCCCGAGCAGCCCAAGCTCCGCGGCGCGCGTGTAGAGCGCGCGCGGAAATTCGCCCGCGTCGTCCCAGGCTTCGACATTCGGCGCGATCTCGATTTCGGCAAAGCGCCGCACCGTGTCGGCGAGCGCCGCGCGGTCGGCTTGCAGTTCAGCGTCCATGCGCAGCCAGCCTCAACCGCGCGGCGGCCGCTTGGCGATGCCCATCGTCTTTGCGAGGATGCCGAGCATCACTTCGTCCGCACCGCCGCCGATCGAGCCGAGGCGGCCATCGCGGTACAGGCGCGACACGCGGTTCTCCAGCGTGAAACCCATGCCGCCCCAGAACTGCAGGCAGGTGTCCGACACCTGCCGCGTGAGCCGCCCCGTCTTGAGCTTGGCCATCGAGGCGAGTTCGAGCACGTCCTCGCCCTGCACATGCAGGTCGCAGGCGCGGTAGGTGAGCGCGCGCAGTGCCTCCACTTCGGTCTTGAGTTCGGCCAGCTTGAACTGCACCCACTGCTGGTCGGCCAGCGTGCCGCCGAACATGTGGCGCTGCTGCGCCCATTCGATGGTCTGCGCGATGCAGTCTTCCATCGGTTCGAGCGAGCTGGCGGCGGCCCAGAGACGCTCTTCCTGGAACTGCTGCATCTGGTAGACGAAGCCCTGGCCCTCGTCGCCGATGCGGTAGCGCTGCGGCACGCGCACGTTGTCGAAGTAGATGAGCCCGGTATCGCTTGAGTTCATGCCGATCTTGCGGATCTTCTTGGCCTTCTCGATGCCGGGGCTGTTCATCGGCACCATCACCAGCGACTTGTTGCGGTGCACGGGGCCGTCGCTGGTGTTGACCAGCATGCACATCCAGTCGGCCTGCAGGCTGTTGGTGATCCACATCTTCTGGCCGCTGATGAGGTAGTCGTCGCCGTCCTTGCGCGCGTGGCTCTTCAAACCCGCGACGTCGCTGCCCGCGCCGGGCTCGCTCACGCCGATGCAGCCGACCGTGTCGCCCGCGATGGCGGGTGCGAGGAATTCGCGGCGCAGCTCGTCGCTGCCGAAGCGTGCGAGCGCGGGTGTGCACATGTCGGTCTGCACGCCGATGGCCATCGGCACGCCGCCGCAGCTCACATGGCCGAGCGCCTCGGCCATCGCCATCGCGTACGAGTAGTCGAGGCCGGCGCCGCCGAAGGCTTCGGGCTTGTTCAGGCCCAGCATGCCGAGGTTGCCGAGCTTCTTGAAGACCTCGTGTGCGGGGAAGATCTCGGCCGCTTCCCATTCGTCGACGTGCGGGTTGATCTCGTCATCGATGAAGCGGCGCAGCGTCTTCTGGATCTCGAGATGTTCGTGGGTGTACTGCATGTCGCTTGTTTCCGATCAGTCAATCAATCAATCAATCGTTCGTTTCTTTGTCCTGGAACACGCGGGGCGTCTGCGCCAGATGGAAGCCGTCGAACGGCCGCACTGCCGGGCGCTGCTGCGCCGCTGCATCCGGCAGCGCCATCGGCCAGCCCATGCGCACCTGCGGCCGCGCGCCGTCCACGCGCAGCACGCTGCCGCTGATGAAGCTCGCCGCCGGGCTCAAGAGGAAGGCGATGGCCGCGGAGGTCTCAGCCTCGTTGCCGAAGCGGCCTGCGGGCACGGTCTTGCGCATCGCGCGCAGCATGTCGCCAGCCTCGGGCGGGTAGTGGTCCATGCCGCTCGATGCGATGTAGCCCGGTGCCACCGCGTTCACGCGCACGCCGCTCGCGGCCCATTCGAGCGCGGCTGTCTCGGTGAAGCTCACCATGCCCGCGCGCGCCGCACCGCTATGGCCCATGTTGGGCATCGAGCCCCACATGTCCGCCACGATGTTGACGATGGCGCCGCCGTTCGCCTGCATGCTCTGCACGAAGCATTCGCGCGCCACGAGGAAGCCGCCGGTGAGATTGGTGTGGATCACCGCTTCCCAGCCCTTGGCCGAGATGGCGGCGAGCGGCGTGATGTACTGGCCGCCCGCGTTGTTGACCAAGCCGTCGATCCGGCCGTGTGCCGCAACGACCTCTGCGATCGCCGCGCGCACAGCTTCTTCCTGGCGGATGTCGAAGGCCTGGGTGATGGCCTTTCCGCCGGCGGTAGCGATTTCTTTCTGTACCTGCTGCAGCTTCTCGGCATTTCGGCCGACAAGCACGACCTGCGCGCCGAGCGATGCGAGCTCGTGCGCCGTGCAGCGGCCGATGCCCGAGCCGCCGCCAGTGACGACGATCACCTGTCCATCGAACAGGCCGGGCGAGAACACGGAGCGGTAGCGGGAAGAGGCGTTCATTCGAATGGCTTTCAGGAAATCGGGAAGACGGTGCGCCGCGTCATGCCTCGGCAATCTCCGCCACCACATGGCGCGCGGCCACCTGCGCGCCCACCGCGACATGCAGCGCTGCGACGCGGCCTGCACGCGGCGCGCAATGCACGTGCTCCATCTTCATCGCCTCGAGCGTGACGAGGGGCTGGCCGGCAGCGACCGTGTCCCCCTCGGCGACCAGCAGCGCAATGACGCGGCCGTTCATCGAGGCGCGCAGCAGGCCATCGCCGCCCGCAGCACCGGCGCGGGGCACCGCCACATGCGTGAGGTTCTCGAGTTCGAAGGCCTGGCCGCGGAAATGAATCCACAGGTGCGTGGCGGACTTGCGCACCGACATGGCCTGCCCGGAAACACCGCCGCATGAGAAGCGCACGACGCCGTCAGCGGGCAGCGCAAGCAGTTCGATGCGCTCGGGTGTGGTTGCATCGAGTGCGACATCGAAACGGCCTGCGCCTTGCGGCGTCATGCGTGCCGCATGCACCTCGCCGTTGAGCGAAAAGCGCAGTGCGTTGGGCAGCGTGTGCGCAAGCGGTGAAGGCCAACCGCGCTCGCCGAGTTGAAGCAGCAGCGCAGCCAGCAACGCGGCACGGCCTTCCGTTCCGGCGTCAGGCGCGAGCAGCGCCTCGGCATGCTCGGCGATGAAGGCCGTCGTCGCCGCGCCCTCGGCAAACACCGGATGCGACAGCGCGCGCTGCAGAAACTCTTGGTTGGTCGCGATGCCGAGCGCCACAGTGTCCTGCACGCCTGCGACGAGACGCTGCCTCGTTTCGTCGCGCGTGCGGCCGTGCGACACCAGCTTGGCGATCATCGAATCGTAGAACGCCGGCACTTCGGCGCCATCGCGCAGCGCGTGTTCGATGCGAAGAGCCGGCGACGGCCGCCATGCAGCGAGCGTGCCGCTCTGCGGCATGAAGCCCTGCTGCGGGTCTTCGGCGCACAGGCGCACTTCGATCGCGTGGCCGTTCATCTGCACGTCCTGCTGAGTGAGCGGCAATGGCTCTCCGGCGGCGACGCGCAACTGCAACTCGACGAGGTCGAGCCCCGTCACCGCCTCCGTCACCGGATGCTCCACCTGCAGCCGCGTATTCATTTCCATGAACCAGTATTGGCCGCCGGCATCGAGCAGGAATTCGAGCGTGCCCGCGCCTTCGTACGAGATGGCTTTTGCCGCGGCGACGGCGGTCGCGCCCATGCGTTCGCGCAATTCAGCAGACACGGCCGGCGACGGCGATTCCTCGATCACCTTCTGATGCCGCCGCTGCACCGAGCAGTCGCGCTCGCCGAGGTGGATGGCATTGCCGTGTCGGTCGGCGAACACCTGGATCTCGATGTGGCGCGGCGCGACGATCGCGCGCTCCAGGATCACGGCCGCATCGCCGAAAGCGTTGAGCGCTTCGGACTGCGCGCTCTGCAGCAGGTCGGCAAATGCGGCAGCTGTTGGCACGAGCCGCATGCCGCGACCGCCGCCGCCGGCGGTCGCCTTGATCATCACGGGCCAGCCGATGCGCGCGGCTTCGGCTGCGAGCGTGGATTGGCTCTGGTCTTCGCCCTGGTAGCCGGGAATGCACGGCACGCCGGCCGCCTGCATGAGTCGCTTGGCGCCCGCCTTGTCGCCCATCGCGCGGATGGCTTCGGGCGTAGGACCGATGAAGACGAAGCCGGCATCACGGCAGGCCTGTGCGAACTCCGCGTTCTCCGCGAGAAATCCGTAGCCGGGATGCACGGCCTCTGCGCCGCTCGCACGTGCGGCCTCGATGATCGCGGCGATGTTGAGGTAGCTCTGCGCGGGCAGCGACTCACCGATCCACACGGCCTGCTCGGCTTGCCGCACATGTTCCGCGTCGACATCGGCGCTCGAATACACAGCGACGGTGCGATAGCCCATGGCGCGGGCGGTGCGCATCACACGCACCGTGATTTCGCCGCGGTTGGCGATGAGGATCTTGTTGAATCCCTTCATGGCCGCGCCACCGAGAACTGCATCGCCTGCGGCACGCGCGCATCGGCATCGCGGCACACCGACAGCACCTCGGCCAGCACCGCACGCGTGTCGCGCGGATCGATCACGCCGTCGTCCAGCAGCATCGCGCTGGTGGTGAACACGCTCATCTGCCGGTCGAAGCGCTCGACGATCTGCTGCTGCATCGCATCGATCTTCGCGGTGTCGACCGCACCCTTGCGCGCCATGCCGGCCTCCATGACGATGGCCATGGTCTTGGCCGCCTGCTCGCCGCCCATCACGGCGGTGCGCGCATTCGGCCACGAGAAGCAGAAGCGCGGCGCGAAGCCGCGGCCGCACATGCCGTAGTTGCCCGCGCCGTACGAGGCGCCGCAGTACAGCGTGATCTGCGGCACGGTCGCATTCGTCACGGCCTGGATCATCTTGGCGCCGTGCTTGATGATGCCGGCCTCCTCGTGCGCGCGGCCCACCATGTAGCCGGTGATGTTCTGCAGGTAGACGATGGGCGTGCGCGACTGGCAGCAGGCCTGGATGAAGTGCGTGGCCTTGGTCGCGCCGTCGGAGTCGATCGGGCCGTTGTTGGTGACGATGCCCACCGCATGGCCTTCGATCCGGATGTGGCCGCAGACGGTGGCGCTGCCGTAGTGCTCGCTGAATTCGAGGAACTCGGAGCCGTCGGCGATGCGCGCGATGACCTCCCGCATGTCCACCGGCCGGCGTCCGTCGCTCGGCATGACGCCCAGCAGGTCTTCGGCGTCGTAGCGCGGCGGCGTGAAGGCGCGCGGTGCTTCGTCGCAGGTCCAGTCGATGCCGCCGAGGATCGAACGCGCGATGCGGATGGCGTCGCGATCGTCTTCGGCGAGGTAGTCGCCCAGGCCCGAGATGTGGGTGTGCATCACGGCACCGCCGAGTTCTTCTTCGGTCGCGATCTCGCCGGTGGCGGCCTTCAGCAAGGGCGGCCCCGCGAGAAAGGCCCGGGTGCGGTCGCGCACCATCACGATGTAGTCCGACAAACCCGTCTGGTAGGCGCCGCCCGCGGTCGAAGAGCCGTGCGTCACCGTCACCACCGGCAGCCCCGCCGCCGAGAGCCGCGCGAGGTTGCGAAAGATGCTGCCGCCGCGCACGAAGTCCTGCACGCGGTACTGCATGAGGTTGGCGCCGGCGCTTTCGACCAGCTGCACGTAGGGGAGCTTGTTCTCCAACGCGATCTCTTGCACGCGCAGTTGCTTGTCCAGGCCCATCGGTTGCAGCGCGCCGGCGTCGATGCCCGAATCGGAGGCGCTCACCATGCAGCGCACGCCCGCGACCTGGCCGATGCCGGAGATCAACCCGCCGCCGGGCACGCTCTTCGAAAGATCGGGGTTGTCATGACCGAGGCCTGCGAGCGAGGCCAGCGGAAGAAAGGGCGCGCCGGTGTCCAGCAGCAGCGCGATGCGCTCGCGCGGCAAGAGCTGGCCGCGCTTGGCAAAGCGCTCGGCCGAGGCGCCCGAGGCGGCCGCGGCGCGGGCCTCGTGCGCACGCACCTGGTCCAGCAGCGCGAGCATGCCGGTGCGGTTGGCCTGGAAGGTGTCGCTGGCCGATGACAGCCGGGATTCGATGACGGGCATGGGGTCTGTGCAGGTCGCTGGTTTTTCGCTCTGCACAGACTGTAGGGACCGGGCCTTCCGCCCGCTTGCGCCAACTAGCTGGTGCGGGGGCGGGCGCGCTGCGGCGTCGGGGCGTCGAGGCTGCTGCCGGTGGCCACCCAGTAGATGAAGATCAGCACCGCACCGGCCGTGCCGAACACCGACAGGCCCATGTAGCTGCCGCCGATGGCGAGCGCATCGGTCGGCGCCGCGGCCGTGCAGATCATGCTGGCGGCGGTCATGCCTACGTAGTGCATCGTGCAGACCGCCACGCCCATCACCGCGGCGGCGCCGATCTGATGGCTCAACTTGCGCAGGTTGAAGGCCAGCCACAAGGCGGCCGCGGCGGCGGTGATTGCGATCACCACCGACAGCGCGACGGTCCCCATGTCGAGCTCCATCGTGGCGCGCATGTTCATCGCGAACATCCCCATGTAGTGCATCACGCAGACGCCGATGCCTGCCAGCAGGCTGCCGGCCGCCCAGCCGGGTTTGCTGAACTTGCGCCTGCCACCGGCCAGGTAAAGGGCGATGCCGGAGATCAGGATCGCCGCCACGAGCGACACGATCGTCAGCGGCATGTTGTACGAAATGGCCACCGGCAACCGGTAGGCCAGCATGCCGATGAAGTGCATCGACCAGATGCCGATGCCACCGAGCGCCACCGCGGCGCAGGCCACGAGGGCGAGGTTGGGTTTGCCGTCCGCGTTGACCATGCGGCCCGCGCAGATCAGCGCCACCAGCGATCCCGCGAACGAGATGAGGAATGAAAGCGCCACCAACCCCAGCGAGTACTCGGGCGACAGCAACTGGCCTACGACGAGGGGAGTCATGCGTTTTTCCTTTCAGAGCCAAACGCCTGCAAAACCCCGGAAAAACGGATGTGACCGGGGCACCAGAGCGGCGTCCCGGCCAGTTTGTAATATTTGTTTTTAAAAGTAAATAGAAATCTGTACTTATCGTTACCCTACCTTACGGCGCGGATTCGATATATCGCATTGTTGCGGTCGGCGCTCACATAGACGGTGCCGTCGGCACCCACGGCCACGCCGGTGACCACGTACGGCGGCGGGAGGCCGGGCCCGGGCGCGAGGCCGATCGGCAGGTTCTCGGCGATGGTCCGGCGGGTGCCATTGGCCGGGTCGATTTCCACGAGCCGCCCCGCCGCGCTCTCGGCCACGATGAAGGTGCCCCACGGCGTCTGTGCCACGCCCTCGGGCAGCGCGAGGCCGTCGACGATGGTGCGCAGCGGCGCGCTGGCATCGAGCGGAATGCGCAGCAGCTTGCCGGCTGCCTCGGTGACGTAGAGCGCGCCGTCCTGGCCCAGGACCATCTGCACCGGGCCGTTCAATCCACTAGCAAGCACTGACTTTTCTGCGAACTTAGGCCCGCTGGCCCGCGTGATACTGCCGGTCGCGATTTCGGCATAGATCACGCTGCCGTCGGGCATGGGGATCGCATCGAACGGCGCCTTCAGGCCGTGGATGGTTGTGATGGTCTTGAGCGTCTGGCGATCGACCAGTTGGACCGTGCCGGTGAACCACGAGGTCAGCGCGAAGCGCGTGGGCGAGAGGCCGACCGCGAAGGGATAGTCGAGCTCCGGCTCGCGCTGCATGCGGAACACGTCGCGCACTTCGCCGGTGCGCACGTCCACCTGACGGAAGCCGAAGACGTCGGCCACCCAGAGGTCGTTGCCGTCGATCTTCAGGCCCGCGGGCACCGCCACCTTGCCGCTGGTGAGGGTGCGCAGGTCGCCCGTGGCGGGGTTGAAGGCCTGCACCTCGTTGTTGGCCATGTTCGACACGTAGATCGTGCCGTCCGGCGCGATGACGAGGTTGTCGAGCGAGGGCCGAAGCTGCTTGGCGACGGTCTTGTTGCCGGTGGCGAGCTCGACCCGCACCAGCTCGCCGCTGCGCGCATCGACCACCCACAGGTTGCCCTTGCCGTCGAGGTTGGCTGCGGCCGGGATCTTGAAGCCATCGGCAATCACGGTCATGTTGCCGTTCGCCGGATCGATCTTCACCACCTGGCCCTTGAACCACAGCGGCCCGTAGAGCAGGCCGTCGGGCCCGACCTCGAAGCCGTTGAAGCCGCCCATGTCCTTCTTGATGAGCCGCGGCGGCTTCTGGCCGGCGCGGTCGATTTCCCACAGCGCATCGCCCAGGAACACCTGCGAGGCGTAGAGCTTGCCGTTCTTGCGGTCGAAGTCCAGCGAGTTGAGGCCGGGCAGGTCCTTGGCGAGCACGCGCATCGGCGCGGTGTCGCTCTCGCGGTAGCGCAGCATGCCCATGAGGTAGTTGGTCCACGCCAGCTCGCCCTGCGGGCCGACCGCGATGTCGTCGGCCTGGCCTTCGGGCGCGTCGATCAGCACCTTGGCCGCGCCGGTGGTGCGGTCGACTTCCCACAGCGTGTTGCCGAGCACCGAGCCCGCGAGCAGCCGGCCCTTGGCATCGATGGCCAGGCCGTGCACACCCGAAAACGACGACGGCGGCACCAGCGCCTCGGGCGCGGTCCACGAGGCGGGCCGGCCGGTCGCCGTTGGCGACGGCAAGGGCGGCGTAGACGTCGGAATCGCGGGCGTGGGCGAGGGCAAAAGCGGTGCAACGGTGCTGCAGGCGCCCAGCAGGGCGAGCACGGCGACCAGCGCAGCAGCGCTGCGGAACGAGCCACGGGGCATGTCTTCTCCTTCTTGTGAATGCGCGCGCAGTCTAGAAGGAGCCCGGGGCCGTGGCGCGATCTCTTCCGCGACATGCGGACTTTCGTCCGCTGCGGATTACCCGCGGATCAAGGGCCGCTCAGCCGCGCAGCAACTGCGTGATGGTGTGGATCGCAAGCCCCACGAGCCCGCCCACCAGCGTGCCGTTGATGCGGATGAACTGCAGGTCGCGCCCGATGTGGCGCTCCAGTTCCACCGTCATCTCCTCGGCGTTCCACTCGCCGACCCGCTCCTCGATGTAACGGCGGATGTCCTCCCGATAGCGCTCGATCGCCAGGGGCGCGGCGGCCTCGATCTGCTCGTTGATCCAGTGGCGGATGGCGTCGTCGGCCTGCAGCCGGGTGCCGAGCGCGCCGGCCATCGATGCGATGCGCTGGCGGATCGTCGAATCGCCGCGGCGCAGGTCGCCGTCCAGCCACGCGAGCAGTTCGCCCCAGAGCCCGTGCAGGTAGTCGCCGAGCGCGGGATGCGCCATCAGCTCGGCGCGGATCTGCTCGCCGCGCTGCTGGAACTCGGGGTCGAGCTTCAGGCGCACCACGAAATCGTCGACGAAATGGTCGAAGCGCTTGCGCATCGGATGGTCGGGCTCGGCGGCCAGTTCGCCGATGGTGTGCGCGACGGCGGCCACGATCTTGCGCGTGGCGAGCTTGGCCGCGACCTGGTCGAGGCCGACGTAGCGCAGCGTCTTGATCTCGCGCGCGATGGCTTCGGTGATGTGCGCCTGCACCTCGTCGCCTTCGAGCAGGCCCGCCACTTGGTGCAGCACGTCGTCGAGCAGCGCCTGGTGGCGGCCGCCCGCGGTGAGCGCATCGAGCGCCTGGCCGGTGAGGCGCGAGAGGTCGATCTTCTCGAGGCCCGCTGCGGCCGCGCGGCCCATGAAGTCGCGCACGCGGTCGTCGTCGAAGGCGGTGAGCCCGTAGCGCGTGGCGGCCACGCCCCATTCGCCCAGCTTCTCGCCGCTCGCGGGCCGCGCGAGCCAGTCGGCGATGCGGCCGGCGGTGTCGAACTCGCGCAGCTTGGCGAGCACCTGTTCGGTGCTCAGGAAGTTGTTGCAGATGAAGCCCGCGAGCTTCGCGCCGATGCGGTCCTTGTTGCTCGGGATGATCGCGGTGTGCGGAATCGGCAGGCCCAGCGGATGGCGGAACAGCGCCACCACCGCGAACCAGTCGGCAATCGCGCCGACCATCGCGGCCTCGGCGAACGCGGCCACATAGCCCCAGGCCGGATGCTGCGCGTGCAGCACGCTCGCCAGCGCGTAAAGCAGCGCCGCCGCGCACAAGAGGCCGAGCGCGACGCGCTTCATGCGCCGCAGCGCGGCGCTGCTTGGGTCTTCTTCAGCCAATGGTGTGCGAAGTGGCGAGGCGTTCCATGAACAGCTCGCAGCGCGCGAGTTGCTCCAGGCTCACGAACTCGTCGGGCTGGTGCGCCTGCTCGATGCTGCCCGGGCCGCACACCACCGTGGGGATGCCGGCGTTCTTGAACAGGCCCGCTTCGGTGCCGAAGGCCACCAACGTGGTGCGGTCCTCGCCCGCCAGGCGCTGCGCGAGCAGCGTGACCGGATCGTTCGCCGCGCCGAGGAAGCTCGGTATCTCGCAGATCGTCTCGAACTTGAAGCCCGCATCGGGCGCCACCTTCTTCATCGCGGGCTCGAGCCCCGCCGCATAGGCCAGCACGTCGGACTGCATGCGCTTGGCGTCGGCCGTGGGCAGGTCGCGGAATTCATAGCGGAACTCGGCATCGCGCGGCACCACGTTGTCGGCGATGCCGCCGTGGAACTGGCCCACGCTCGCGGTGCTGAAGGGTACATCGAAGCCCTCGTAGCGCGGCTCGCTGCGCTCGAAGTCTTCCGCCATGTCGCGCACCTTGCCGATCACGCGCGCAGCCATCTCGATGGCGTTGACCGACTTGGGCGTGAGCGACGAATGCGCCTCCTTGCCGCGCACGCAGCACTTGTAGCGGTACACGCCCTTGTGCGCGATGGCCGGCACCATGCTGGTGGGTTCGCCCACGATGCAGGCGAGCGGCTTGATGCCCGCATCGCGCATGTCGGCGATGAGTTCCTTCACGCCGAAGCAGCCGATTTCTTCCTCGTAGCTGAAGGCAAAGTGCACCGCGAAGGGCGAGTCGCTTTCAAGAAAACGCTTGGCATTGGAGAGCGCGATGGCGATGAAGCTCTTCATGTCGGCCGAACCGCGGCCGTAGAGGCGTTCGTGCTGCACCACGGCCGAGAGCGGATCGACGCTCCAGTCCTGGCCGTCCCAGGGCACCGTATCGGTGTGCCCCGAAATGATGACTCCGGCCGGCTTGCCCTCGCCCAGCGTGGCAAAGAGGTTCGCCTTGGTGCGCTCGGCGTTGTAGGTGATGCGGCTCTTCACGCCGAGGGCGGCGAGGTGGCTCTGCGCGAGGTCGATCAGCTGCAGGTTGCTGTTCTCGCTGACGGTGTTCATGCGCACCAGCGACTGGGCCAGCGCGAGGCTTTGGGGGGAAAGCGTGTGGGGCATGCAACAGATTGTCCAAGAAGTCGATGCCCCGCGTCCGCGGTTGTCCCGGCTGTCATCGGGAGCGGGTACCCTGCGCCTCTTTTGGATGGAGAAAAAAACCATGCGCACCCTTCAGATCGCACTGACCGCCACCGCCGCCCTGTGCCTGGCCGCCTGCGGCAGCACCGGCCCCTCGGGTCCCGCCAAGCTGCTGACGCTCGACGGCAATCCGCCGCTGGTCATCGCCCACCGCGGCGCCTCGGGCTACCTGCCGGAACAGACGCTGGAGGCCTACGCGAAAGCCATCGAACTGGGTGCCGACGTGATCGAGATGGACCTGGTCTCCACCAAGGACGGCGTGCTCATCGCCCGCCACGACCCCAACCTGGCCATCAGCACCGACGTGGCCAAGCACGCCCGCTTCGCCTCGCGCAAGAAGACCATCAAGGTCGACGGCGAAACCCAGACCGGCTGGTTCAGCAACGACTTCACGCTGGCCGAGATCAAGACGCTGGGCGGCATCTCGACCGACGCCGAGCGCCCGCAGGAATTCAACGGCAAGTTCAAGATCGTGACCTTCCAGGAGATCATCGATTTCGCCAAGGCCAAGTCCAAGGAAACCGGCCGCACCATCGCGATCTATCCCGAGACCAAGAACCCGACCTACTTCCGTGACCTCGGCATGCCGATGGAAGACAAGGTCGTCGCCGCCATCACCGCGGCCGGCTGGAACAGCAAGACCGCGCCGATCTACGTGCAGTCGTTCGAGCCCGGGAGCCTCAAATACATGAAGGCCAAGGGCCTGAACACCAGGCTCATCCAGCTGATCGACGGCGACGGCATCGACATGAAGACCGGCGCCATGACCTATGCGATTCCGGTCGACCGCCCCTACGAATGGACCAAGGCCGGCGACACGCGCAACTTCGACGTCATGGTCACGCCCGCGGGCCTGGCCGAGATCAAGACCTATGCCGACGGCATCGGCCCGTGGAAGCGCTACATCGTGACCATCAAGGGCAGCATCGGCCCCGACGGCAAGCCGATCGATGTGAACAAGGACGGCAAGGTCAACGACGCCGACGCCACCTCGGTCTCGCCCACCTCCTTGATCGCCGATGCCCACAAGGCGGGCCTCTTCGTGCACCCCTTCACCTTCCGCAACGAGTCGCGCCGACTGGCCGCGGACTACAACAAGGACGGCAAGAACGAGTACGCGATTTATTACAAGCTCGGCGTGGACGGCGTTTTCACCGACTTCACCGATACCGCGATCGCCGCGCGTACCGAGTACCTCAAGAGCATGGGCCGCTGAGCCGTTTGGCTCTTTTCGAGGGACACCGCGGAACCGGCTTTGTCGGGCCGCAGGTGTCGCCCCCGGCGAGGGGGAAGGAGAAGCGACACGAAGTGCGCGCAGCCTGGGGGAGTGCGTAATTACCCGGCACGGTCTTTGCGGCGCATTCGGCAAAGCCTAGACTGTGTCCTATGAAACTCATCGATTCGCTCGTCACGCAGGCGGCCGGCATTGCCGCCGTCCGACGTGACCTCCACGCCCACCCCGAACTCTGTTTCCAGGAAGTCCGCACCGCCGATGTGGTGGCAGGCAAGCTCACCGAATGGGGCATTCCCATCCATCGGGGCCTGGGCACCACCGGCGTCGTCGGCATCGTCAAGAACGGCACCAGCAGCCGCGCGGTCGGCCTTCGCGCCGACATGGACGCGCTTCCCGTCACCGAGCTCAACACCTTCGCCCACGCCAGCAAGCACCACGGCAAGATGCACGCCTGCGGCCACGATGGCCACACCGCGATGCTGCTCGCAGCCGCCCAGCACCTGGCGAAGAACCGCAATTTCGACGGCACCGTCTACCTGATCTTCCAGCCGGCCGAAGAAGGCGGCGGCGGCGCCCGCGAAATGATCAAGGAAGGGCTCTTCGAGCAGTTCCCCATGGATGCCGTCTTCGGCATGCACAACTGGCCCGGCATGAAGGCCGGCCAGTTCGCCGTGAGCCCCGGCCCGGTGATGGCCTCGGGCAACAAGTTCTTCGTGAACGTGATCGGCAAGGGCGGCCACGCCGCACTGCCGCAGACCGGCATCGACCCGGTGCCGATCGCCTGCGAGATCGTGCAGGCCTTCCAGACCGTGCTCACCCGCAAGATGAAGCCGACCGATTCGGCCGTGATCTCGGTCACCACCATCCATGCGGGCGAAGCCAACAACGTGATTCCCGACAACTGCGAGCTGTCGGGCACGGTGCGCACCTTCTCGATCGAGGTGCTCGACATGATCGAAGCCAAGATGCGCCAGATCGCCGAGCACATCTGCGCGGCGCACGACGCGACCTGCGACTTCCGCTTCGAGCGCTACTACCCGCCCACCATCAACACCGAGGCCGAGGCCCACTTCGCGCGCGACGTGATGGCCGGCATCGTCGGCCCCGAGAACGTGCTGAAGCAGGAGGCCGCCATGACCTCCGAAGACTTCGCCTTCATGCTGCAGGCCAAGCCCGGCGCCTATGCCTTCATCGGCAACGGCGACGGCACGCACCGCGACGTGCACCACGGCGAAGGCCCCTGCACGCTGCACAACGCGAGCTACGACTTCAACGACGACCTGATCCCGCTGGGCGCCACCTGCTGGGTGCAGATCGCCGAGCAGTTCCTGAACAAGCCCGGCGGCAACGTCTCATGATCGGCATCGGCGAGGCCTTTTCGCCGCGCTACGCCCAGGCGCGCCAGAAGTTCCTGCAAGGCTGCGTGAGCGCGGGCCTCACCGTCGAGCCGCATGCACATCCGCTCAAGGGCCGCGACGGCGAAGACTTGTCGATGGACGTGGCGCTGGACGGCGATGCGAACGCCGAGCGCCTGCTGCTCGTCACGAGCGCCTGCCACGGCGTCGAGGGCCATTGCGGCAGCGGCGTGCAGGTGTTCGCGCTGCACGATGCCGAGTGGCGCGACAAGGCCAAGGCGCAGGGCGTGGCGGTGCTCTACGTGCACGCGCTCAACCCGCACGGCTTTTCGTACGGCCGGCGCGTGACGCACGAAAACGTCGACCTGAACCGCAACTTCATCGACTTCTCGCAGCCGGTGCCGGTCAACGAACCCTACGCCAAGCTGCATCCGCTGCTGCTGCCCGACACCTGGCCGCCCACGCCCGAGAACCAGGCGGCGGTCGAGAAGTGGATCGAGAAGCACGGCACCACTGCGTACCAAGCGGCCGTTACCAGCGGCCAGTACCAGTTCGACGATGGCCTGTTCTTCGGCGGCAAGGCGCCCACCTGGAGCAACAAGACCCTCCGCGGCGTGCTGCGCCGCCACGCGGGCAACGCCAAACACATCGCCTGGATCGACCTGCACACGGGACTCGGCCCCAACGGCCTGGGCGAGCGCATCTACGCGGGCAAGGACGACAAGACCGCCTATGCCCGCGCCAACGCCTGGTGGGGCACGCCCGCGGCGCCCGTCACGTCGATCTACGACGGTTCATCGACTTCGGCGCTGCTGCGCGGGCTGATGTGGGACGCCGTCTACGAGGAATGCCCGAAGGCCGAATACACCGGCATCGCACTCGAATACGGCACGCTGCCCATCCTCGAAGTGACGGGTGCCCTCCGCGCCGACCACTGGCTGCACAAGCACCCGGATGCGCCGGCCGACCTCGCCGACGGCATCCGTGCGCGGATGGTCGAGGCGTTCTATACGGACACTGACGCCTGGCGGGGGCAGATCGTCAGCCAGGCGCGGCAGGCGATGTTCCAGGCGGTGGATGGTCTGAGCGGCTGAACGGCTGACCGTTGGTTCGGGGTGCGGCCGGCAAGGGCCGCCCCGAACAACGCTTCAGTTCGCCGCCAGCGCAGCCTTGCGGATCGACTGCAGCGTGCTGGCCGGCGTGATCGCCTCCGGGTCCAGCAGGCAATGCAGGATCGCCGGCTTGCCGCTCGCCCGCGCACACGCGAGTGCGGGGCCGAACTCTTCCGTCGTGGTCACGCGTTCGCCGTGGCCGCCGAACACCTCGGCATAGCCGCGGAAGTCGGGGTTCTTCAACTGCGTGGCGCTGATGCGGCCGGGGTAGTGCTTTTCCTGGTGCATGCGGATCGTGCCGTACATGCCGTTGTCCAGCAGCACCACGAGGAGCGGCAGGCCGTACTGCACGGCAGTGGCGAACTCCTGCCCGTGCATCATGAAATCGCCGTCGCCCGCGAACACGACCACCTCGCGTTCGGGCCACAGCCGCTTGGCACCGACGCCGGCCGGCAGGCCGTAGCCCATCGAGCCGCTGGTCGGCGCGAGCTGGCTCGCGAACGCGCGGAACGGCCAGAAGCGATGCACCCAGGTCGCGAAGTTGCCCGCGCCGTTGCAGAAGATGGTGTCGGCCGGCAGTACCTCGCGCAGGTGCTGCATGACCTCGCCCATCTGCAGCGGGCCGGGAATGCGGATGGGGGCCGGGTCGCTCCAGCGCAGGAATTCTTCGCGCGCGATCTGGGTCTCGGCCTCCCACGCTGGCGCCGACGCCGGACGCAGCGCGGACACCGCTTCCGCGAAAGCCTGCGGCGTGGCATGGATGCCCTGCGCCGGTCGGTAGAGCTTGCCGAGCTCGTCGGCATCGGCGTGCACATGCACCAGCGCCTGCTTCGGCTGCGGAATCGCGAACAGCTCGTAGCCCTGCGACGGCACCTCCGAAAGACGCCCGCCCACCAGCAGCACGAGGTCCGCATCGCGGATGCGCGCCAGCATGCGCGGGTTCGCGCCGAGTCCCAGGTCGCCCGCGTAGCAGGGGTGCTCGGCGGACATCAGCATCTGGCGACGGAACGAGCAGTACACCGGGAGCGCATACGCCTCGGCGAACTGCGCGAACTGCTGCGTCGCGGCTTCGGACCAGCGGCTGCCGCCCAGGATGACGACCGGCCGCTGCGCCTGCGACAGCCGCTGCTGCAGCTCGGCCAGTTGCGCCGCGCCGGGATGGGTTTCGGTCACCGCATAAGGCAGCGCGTCGGCCACCACGGCGGCTTCGGTCAGCATGTCTTCGGGCAGCGCGATCACCACCGGACCGGGGCGGCCCGAGGTCGCGACATGGAAGGCGCGCGACACCAGTTCGGGCACACGCGCCGGATCGTCGATCTGCACGACCCACTTGGCCATCGTGCCGAAGACCGCGCCGTAGTCCAGTTCCTGGAAGGCCTCGCGACCCATCGCATCGCGCGCGACCTGGCCGACGAACAGCAGGAGCGGCGTCGAGTCCTGGTGCGCGATGTGCACGCCCGCTGCCGCGTTGGTGGCGCCGGGGCCGCGCGTGACGAAGCAGATGCCGGGCTTGCCGGTGAGCTTGCCCTGCGCCTCGGCCATCATCGTCGCGCCGCCCTCTTGCCGGCACACCGTCACGTCGATCGATGCATCGTGCAGCGCGTCGAGCACGGCCAGGAAGCTTTCGCCGGGCACGCAGAAGAGCTGCTGCACGCCGTGGGTGATGAGCTGGTCGACCAGGATCTGGCCGCCGGTGCGGGAGGAAGTCATGCTGTGTCCAATGCAATGAAGGTCTTGGTATTCGCTCCTTCCCCTTCCGGGGGAAGGCAGGGATGGGGGCAAGCGGCGTTGGATTCGCCGACAGCGATGGATACGCCGCGAGCCCCCACCCCTACCCTCCCCCGCGAGGGGAGGGAGAAATGCGGGGTCATGTGAGCGCGGCGCAGGCGGCGGTGATGCGCGCGCACGCCTCTTCGAGCTGCGCCATCGACGTCGCATACGAGATGCGGAAATACGGCGCGAGCCCGAACACGCTGCCCGGCACCACGGCCACGTCGAAGTCCTGCAGCAGGTAGCGGCAGAAGTCGCTGTCGGACTGCAGCAGCGCGCCCGCGGCGGTGCGCTTGCCGAGCACGCCGGCGCAACTCGCGAATGTGTAGAAGGCGCCCTCGGGCACGCGGCAGTGCAGGCCCGGCGTGCGGTTGAGCGCGGCCACGACGAAGTCGCGGCGCTGTTGAAACGATGCGCAGCGCTCGGCCACGATACCCTGCGGCCCGGTGAGCGCCTCGATCGCCGCGGCCTGGCTCACCGACGAGGGGCACGAGGTCGACTGGCTCTGCACCACGGCCATCGCCGCGATCAATGCGCGCGGCCCGGCGCCGTAGCCCACGCGCCAGCCGGTCATCGCATAGGCCTTGGACACGCCGTTCACCGTGAGCGTGCGTTCGCAGAGCCGCGGCTCGACGGCCACCGGTGTCGCGAAGGCAAGGCCGTCGTAGAGGATGTGTTCGTAGATGTCGTCCGCCAGCACCCAGACGCCCGGGTGATCGAGCAGCACATCGGTGATCGGCTTGAGCTGCGCCGCGCTGTAGGCCGCGCCGCTCGGGTTCGACGGCGAGTTGAGAAACAGCCAGCGCGTGCGCGGCGTGATCGCTGCATGCAGTTGCGCCGCGGTCAGGCGAAAGCCGTTCTCCTCGCCGCACGCCACCGACACCGGCACGCCGCCGCAGATCTGCACGATGTCTGCGTAAGACGTCCAGTACGGCGCGGGCAGGATCACTTCGTCGCCGGGATTCAGGCTCGCCATCAGCGCGTTGAAGATCACCTGCTTGGCGCCCGCGCTCACGCTGATCTCGTCGAGCGCGAAGTCCAGCGCGTTGTCGCGCTTGAACTTGAGCTGCACGGCCGCCTTCATCGCAGGGCTGCCGTCGAGCACCGTATAGCGCGTGTCGCCGCGCGCAATCGCCTGCGAGGCCGCATGCCGGATGTTCTCGGGCGTGTCGAAGTCGGGCTCGCCGGCACCGAGCACGATCACCGGGCGACCGGCGCGCTTGAGCGCCTGCGCATGGTCGGTGATGCGCAGGATCTCCGAGACGTGGATGGCGCGCACACGTTGCGCCGGCGAGAACACGGCGGCGTCTGTCACTTGGCGTAGGCTTCCAATGGCTTGTCGTTGGGTTCGAGCAGCAACTGCTTGAGCGCCGGGCTCATCGGCAGGTTGAGGCTGGTGTTCTTCGGCGGAATCGCGGCCACGAACCACTTGGTGTAGATCTTCTCGAGCTCGCCGCTCTTCATGAGCTTGCGCAGCGACTCGTCCACCGCGGTCTTGAAGGCCGGGTCGTCCTTGCGGAACAGGAGCGCGATCGGCTCGGAGCCCAGCGCCTCGCCGGCGATGCGGTAAGCCGCAGGGTTCTTCGAGTTCGCGATGATCCCGGCAAGCAGGTTGTCGTCGAGCACGAAGGCATCGGCGCGGCCCGACTCCATGAGCAGGAAGCTCTCCAGGTGGTCCTTGCCGAGCATCGTGTTGTACGAAACGTTCTGCGCGCGCTCGCGCTTGCGCAGCAACTGCACAGCGGTGGTGCCGGTCGATGCCGACACGTTGCGGCCCGCGAGCTGGTCGAGCGTGGTGATGCCCGAATCGACCCTGGTCGCCATGCGCACTTCGCTCACATACGTGGTGAGCGCGAAGGCCACCTGCTGCTGGCGCGCGGTGTTGTTGGTGGTGGGGCCGCAGCCGATATCGAGCGTGCCGTTCTGCACCAGCGGGATGGTGTTCTGCGCGGTCACCGCCATGTATTCGAGCTTCGCATTCGGCGTGATGTCTTTCAGCACGCGCTCGCAGAGTTCGACGTGATAGCCCACGTACTTCTCGCCCGCGCCCAGCATGTAGGCCATCGGCGGCGAGGCTTCGCGAACGCCGAGCACGACCTTGCCGCTCGCCTTGATCTTGTCGAGCGTGCCGCCGGTCGGGGCCTGCTGCGCGGTGGCTGTGGTGCCGAAAACGAGCGCGAGCAGCGCTGCGGTGGCGAGGGTCTTCAGTTGCTTCTTCATCTTCTCTGTCTCCTGGTGGTTTTTCTTGGATGCGCGCGGCCGTTGCCTTGCCGCTGCAGCGAACGCTGCGCGGCAGGAACAACGGTCCGGGGTCAATCAGTCGCCGATGTCGAAGGTCACGCCCTGCGCCAAGGGCAATGCCGTCGAGTAATTGATGGTGTTGGTCGCGCGGCGCATGTACGCCTTCCAGCTGTCCGAGCCTGCTTCGCGCCCGCCACCGGTTTCCTTCTCGCCACCGAAGGCGCCGCCGATCTCGGCACCGCTCGGGCCGATGTTGACGTTGGCAATGCCGCAATCCGAACCGGCGCTCGACATGAAGCGCTCGGCCTCGCGCACGTTGAGCGTGAAGATCGACGACGACAGCCCCGCGCCCACCGCGTTGTGCCATTCGATCGCTTCGTCGAGCGTGCTGTAGCGCACCACGTAGAGGATGGGCGCGAAGGTCTCGCGCAGCACCGGGCCGTCGTGCGACTTCAGCTCCACCAGCGCGGGGCGCACGTAGTAGGCGTCCTGCGTGCCGATGCCGTCGACGCGGCTGCCGCCGTGCACCTTGGCGCCAAGCTCGCGGCTTTCGCTCAGTGCCTTCTGCATGCCATCGAAGGCCGCGCGGTCGATCAGTGGACCGACCAGCGTGCCGGCCTCGCGCGGATCGCCCACCTGCACGTTGCCGTAGACCTTCGCGAGCTTGGGCACGAGCTGGTCGTACACGCTGTCGTGCACGAAGAGACGCCGCAGCGTCGTGCAGCGCTGGCCCGCCGTGCCCATGGCCGAGAACGCGATACCGCGCAGCGTGAGGTCCAGGTCGGCCGAGGGCGTGACGATGGCGGCGTTGTTGCCGCCGAGTTCAAGAATGGCGCGGGCGAAACGCGCAGCGAGCTTCGGCCCGACCTGCCGGCCCATCGCCGTGGAGCCGGTGGCCGAAAGGATCGGCACGCGGTGGTCGTCCACCAGCACTTCGCCGATGTCGCGCTGGCCCAGCAGCAAACCGAGCAGGCCTTCGGGCGCATCGCCGAAACGTTCGATGGCGCGCTGCGCAATGGCGTGCACGGCCAGTGCGGTGAGCGGCGTTTTCTCGGACGGCTTCCACACCACCGAATCGCCGCACACCAGCGCGAGCGCCGCATTCCACGACCACACGGCCACCGGGAAGTTGAAGGCCGAGATCACGCCGCACACGCCCAGCGGATGCCAGGTTTCCATCATCCGGTGCTCGGCGCGCTCGGTGGCCAGCGTGAGGCCGTAGAGCTGGCGCGAGAGGCCGACCGCGAAGTCGCAGATGTCGATCATTTCCTGCACCTCGCCCGCGCCTTCGGACGGGATCTTGCCGGCCTCCAGCGTGACGAGGCGGCCCAGGTCGCGCTTGGCGGCGCGCAGCTCTTCGCCCAGGAGGCGCACCAGTTCGCCGCGGCGCGGCGCCGGCACATTGCGCCAAGCCTTGAAGGCCTCGTGGGCGCGGCCGATGGTGGCGCTGGCTTCCACGGCCACGGTCTGCGGCACCTGTGCGATCACCTCGCCGCTGACCGGCGAGCGCACTGTCAGCTCGCCACCGGTGTGGGCGATGCGGGGCACGCCCAGGCGCTGCAGCAGTTGTTCGACTTCGGTGGGGACAGGGAGGATGGCTTGGGCTTCGGACATGGGCGCGCTCCGGGAAGGAGGGAGAAGAAGAAAGGCAACAGGAGGCCGGGGAAATGCGGCCAATATCTGCGAATCCCGCGCGCTTGCCTAGTGAAAAAAAGGAAGGACTTGATGCGTTTGCGGAATGAACTCGGCGTTCGCTCCCCGCGCGTCGGGCTGCGCGCCTACGCACGGCGCGCCGGTGCGCGCTGAAGATTCCGCACCTTCACTTCACCGCCCGGAGCGCCATGAAGCTCATCCACGCCCTCTACGCCGCGATCCATGCGCTGATGGCGCTCGCGTTCGCCGTCGCCTCGATCGTGCTGGTCGTGATCGCGGCGCGTGCCGGCTGGGGCGCCGTGATGCAGGGCCTGGGCCTTCCGACGGCCGAGGCCATCATCGAAGCGGTGGGCGTGCTGGCGGCCGGCGTGGTCGCGCTGCAGATCTCGCAGACTGTGCTCGAGGAAGAAGTGCTGCGCGAGGCGCACATCAGCGCGCCGACCCGTGTGCGGCGCTTTCTCTCGCGCTTCATGGTCGTCATCGTCGTGGCCGTCGCGGTCGAAGGGCTGGTCGCGACCTTCAAGGCGCGCGAGGCGCCCGAGCTGATGCTGCATGCCGCCACGATGCTGGGCGCGGTCGGGCTGCTGATGGCGGGCTGGGGCCTCTTCATCCGCTTCAACCGCTATGCCGAGGAGCTGGAGCCCGAGGCGATGGAAGAAGCCAAGAGCGAAGACCGCAAGCTGAAGTGATCAGCCCGCCCCGGGCGCCTCGGGCAACGGGATCCTCTGGCCGCCCGGCGAGCCCGCGAGGCTCTGCGCCGGCCGCCGGAGCGTCGCATCGAACGGATTGATCTTCGGCCCGATGGCCGCGGCTTCCCGCTTGAGCAGTTCCACCACCGTCGGCATGCGGTCCGCATTGAGCCGGTCGGCAATCGTGCCCACGCTCAGCGCGGCCACCGCACGGCCTTCGCGGTCGAGGATCGGCACCGCCACGCCGGCCATGCCTTCGAGCAGCCCGGTGTTGCGCCCCGCATAACCCTGCTGACGCACGCGCTCGATCTCGGTGCGCAGATAGACCTCGTCGTACACGCCGTACTCGCGCACCCGCGAGAGATTGAAGCGGATCACTTCTTCGCGCTCGGCCTCCGGTAGGAAGGCCAGGATCGCGAGTGCGCCCTGCCCCACGCCCAGCGCGATGCGCCCGCCGATGTCGCCGGTGAACGAGCGGATCGGAAACGGCCCTTCGCTGCGGTCCAGGCAGACGGCGTCGAAGCCGCTGCGCGCCAACAGGAAGATGCTGTCCCCCAGGCTCGCGCACAGCCGCAGCAGCACCGGCCGGCAGATCGAGCGCAGGTCGCCGGGGTTGCCCGCGCTCGCCGCGAGCGCGAAGAAATCGATGCCGAGGCGATAGAGCTTGGTGCGCTCGTCCTGCTCGACCATGCCTTCGGCCATGAGCGATTGCAGCAAACGGTGCGTGGTGGCTTGCGTCAAGCCCACGGACCGTGCGATCTGGGTCACCCGGCCGCCTTCGGCCTGCACCGCGCCGAGCGCGCGGATCACCGAAAAGACGCGCGGCACGCCGCCGCTGGACACGGCCGACGCCGAAGCTGCCTCCGAATTGCTTTCCATACCTTGCTCCCGTGGAATTCTCTGGATCGATTTTGGCGATGATATTCCAATTAATGGAATAAATCGTAGAAAGATTCTGATTAATGGAATACCCGAGGCGTTCTGGCGCAATCGTTGCAATAGAGTGAATTGAAAGTACTCAGCAGTCCATGGCCTGCACCAAGGTGTCGCACGCCATCCTTGGGTCCCCCACGAAAGGCGCTTCCATGTCATTCCTACGGCTTACCGACGTGACCAAGTTCTACGGCAGCACCCGCGCGGTGTCGGCGATGAACCTCAGCGTCGAAAAGGGCGAGTTCGTCTCGCTGCTCGGCCCCTCGGGCTGCGGCAAGACGACGACGCTGCAGATGATTGCGGGATTCGAGGCCGTCAGCAGCGGCCGCATCGAACTTGCGGGCAAGGACATCACGAACGCCAAGGCCAACACGCGGGGACTGGGCATCGTGTTCCAGAGCTATGCGCTCTTCCCGCACATGACGGTGGCCGACAACGTGAGCTTCGGCCTCGAGATGCGCAAGATGCCCAAGGCCGAGCGCGCCGACCGGGTGAAGCAGGCGCTGGCGCTGGTGCACCTGGAGGCGCACGCCACGCGCTACCCGCGCGAGCTCTCGGGCGGCCAGCGGCAGCGCGTGGCGCTCGCCCGTGCATTGGTGATCGAGCCACCGGTGCTGCTGCTTGACGAGCCGCTCTCCAACCTGGACGCCAAGCTGCGCGAAGAGATGCAGTTCGAGCTGCGCCAGATCCAGCGCAAGGTCGGCACCACCACGGTGATGGTCACGCACGACCAGAGCGAAGCCATGTCCATCAGCGACCGCGTGGTGGTGATGGAAGGCGGCTGCGCCACGCAGATCGACCATCCGCACCGCGTGTACGAACATCCGAGCACGCGCTTCATCTCTACCTTCGTGGGCAAGGCGAATCTGCTGAACGGACGCGTGACGACCTGCAGCACCGGCAGTTGCAACGTCGAGGTCGGCCCGCTTGCGGTGCAGGTCGACGAAGACGGCTTCAAGTCCGGTGCTGCGGTGCTCCTGAGCGTGCGGCCCGAAAAGCTCCAGCTGGTCACCGCAGGCCACGGCCGGCTCGACGGCACGGTGCAGGAACGCTTCTTCCTCGGCAGCCAGTGGCTCTACCGCATCGCCACGCCCGCCGGCGACCTGATGGTGCTGAGCCCCAACGACGGCCGCGATGCGCTGGACGAAGGCAACGCCGTCGGCATCGACTGGCCCGCGCACTGCACGCGGCTCTTGCCGGCCGAGGAGGCGGTCGCGGCATGAGCGGCATCAAGAACAAGGCGGCGCCGTGGTGGCTGTCGGGCCCCGCGCTGCTGCTCTTCATTGCCCTGCTTGTGGTGCCGCTGCTGCTTACCGCAGTGCTGTCGTTCAACGTGTACGACCCGGCCACCGGGCCGAAGGCCGGCGAGTTCACGCTGGCGCACTACGCGCATGTGTTCACCGACTCGTACTACCACGGCATCTTCTGGCGCACCTTCTGGATCTCGGCGCTGGTCACGCTGATCTGCGTGGTCATCGGCGCGCCCGAGGCCTATGTGCTCAGCCGCATGCGCAACCCGTGGCGCTCGATCCTGCTCTTGGTGGTGCTCGCGCCGCTGCTGGTGTCGGTGGTGGTGCGCGCCTTCGGCTGGAGCATGCTGCTCGGGCCCGAAGGCGCGGTCAATTCGCTGCTGGGCCTCGTGGGCATCGGGCCGGTGAAGATGCTCTACACCGAGATCGCGGTGATCGTTGCGCTGGTCCACGTGATGCTGCCGTTCATGGTGATCCCGGTGTGGACCTCGCTGCAGAAGCTGGATGCGGGCGTGGAGAACGCGGCGCTCTCGCTCAAGGCTTCGCCATTCACCACGCTGCGACGCATCGTGCTGCCGCAGGTGATGCCCGGCATCCTCTCGGGCAGCCTGATCGTCTTCGGCCTCGCCGCGAGTTCGTTCGCGATTCCGGGGCTGCTCGGCGGACGCCGCCTGAAGATGGTCGCGACAGTGGTGTACGACGAGTACCTGAGCGAACTGAACTGGCCGCTCGGTGCAGCCATCGCGCTCACGCTGCTCGCTGCCAACCTCATCGTGATGCTGAGCTACAACCGCCTCGTCGAAGGCCGCTACAAGAAAGCGCTGGGCTGAAGCCATGAGCAAGAACGGCCCCATCGCCCTCGCGTTCAACGCGCTCGTCATCACCTTCATGCTCGCGCCGCTCTTGGTGGTGTGCATCGTCGCGTTCACACCCGAGAACACGCTGACGATTCCGACCACCAGCTTCTCGCTGCGCTGGTTCGCCGCGGTGTTCGCGCACCCGGACTTCATGCAGTCGTTCTGGAACAGCCTGTGGCTCGCGCTCGCCTCGGCCACCATCGCCACGCTGCTGGCAGTGCCGGCGGGCATGGCGATCACGCGCTATGACTTTCCGGGGCGCGACTTCCTCAACGCGCTGTTCCTCTCGCCGCTGATCATTCCGCACCTGGTGCTGGGCGTGGCGCTCCTGCGGCTGTTCGCGCTGGTGGGCGGCACCGGCAGCTTCGGCTGGCTGGTGATGGCGCATGCGCTCATCGTCACGCCCTACACGCTGCGCCTCGTCGTGGCCGCGCTCGTGGGCTTCGACCGCAGCGCGGAGCAGGCGGCGCTTTCGCTGGGCGCGAGCCAGGCGACGGTGTTCCGGCGCATCACGCTGCCGATGATCCTGCCGGGCGTCACGGGCGGCTGGATGCTGGCCTTCATCAACAGCTTCGACGAAGTGACGATGTCGATCTTCGTGACCTCGCCGAGCACGGTGACGCTGCCGGTGCGCATGTACATGTATGCGACCGAGTCGATCGATCCGCTGATGGCGGCGGTGTCGGCGCTGATGGTGGCGGTGACCGCGGTCGCGATGGTGATCCTCGACCGGCTCTACGGGCTGGACCGCGTGCTGGTGGGGCGCAAGTAGATGGCATCGACCGCATCACACGCTCTGCTGCATCGCGTCGCCGAGACCGGCCGTGCCGCCGTGGCCTTCACGCTCGACGGCGAGCCCGCTTCGGCACTCGCCGGCGACACGGTGCTCACGGCCGTGCTCACGCAAGCCGGGCAGCTTCGCCGCAACGAATTCAGCGACATGCCGCGCGCCGGCTTCTGCATGATGGGCGCCTGCCAGGACTGCTGGATCGCGACCGCCGAAGGCGAACGCCTGCGCGCCTGCTCGACCTTCATCGCGCCGGGCATGGAACTGGTCACCGGGAGAAGCGGCGCATGACGACGAATGTCGGGCTTCAACCCGTGATCGTCGGCGCCGGGCCGGCCGGCGTGCGCGCAGCCGAGGCGCTGGTCGCGCATGGACTGCGCCCCCTCGTGATCGACGAGGCTTCGCGTGCCGGCGGACAGATCTATCGCCGCCCGCCCGCCAACTTCATCCAGCGCACGGCGGCCACGCTCTACGGCTTCGAGGCATCGCGGGCGAACGCGGTGCACCTGGCCTTCGACGCACTGCGCGACCACATCGACTACCGCCCCGACAGCCTCGTGTGGAACGCACAGGGCGGCGTGCTCGACGTGCTGCACAACCCGACGCGCACCACGACGCGCGTGCCGCACGGCGCGCTGATCGTCGCGACCGGTGCGACCGACCGCGTGCTGCCCGTGCCGGGCTGGACGCTGCCCGGCGTCTACACGCTCGGCGGCGCACAGGTGGCGCTCAAGTTCCAGGGCTGCGCCATCGGGCAGCGCGTGGTGTTCATGGGCACCGGGCCGCTGCTGTACCTCGTGGCTTATCAATATGCAAAAGCCGGCGCGGAGGTCGCGGCGGTGCTCGACACCGCGCGGCTTGCCGACCAGATCGCCGCGACGCCCGCGATGCTGCGCCAGCCGGCCGTGTTCGCGAAGGGCGTGTACTTCGTCGCGTGGCTGCGCGCGCACGGCGTGCCGCTGCACAGCGGCGTGCGTCCGCTGCGCGTGATCGGCGACGACGAGGCGCGGCGCGTCACTGGCGTTGCATGGCACGACGGCCGCGAAGAGCGCACGCTCGATTGCGACGCCGTCGGCTTCGGCTACGCGCTGCGCTCCGAGACCCAACTGGCCGATCTGCTCGGCTGCCGCTTCGAGTTCGCGCCGATGCACCGCGCCCACCTGCCGGTGCGCGATGCGGCGGGCCGCGCCAGCGCCCCCGGCGTGTACCTCGCGGGCGATGGCGCCGGGATCATGGGCGCTGACGCGGCCGAGTGGGCGGGTGAACGCGCCGCGCTCGCGTTGCTCGCGGACCGCGGCGTGGCCATCGACGCCGCGCGCGCCGCTGCGCTCGAAGCCAAGCTCGAAGGCTTGACGGGCTTTCGCCGCGGACTGGAACGCGCCTTTCCGCTGCCACACGATTGGGCCGCGAACGTGCCCGACGACCTCGTCGTCTGCCGCTGCGAGAACGTCACCGCCGGCACGCTGCGCCAGACGGTCACCATCAACGGCGCCGACGAAATGAACCGCCTCAAGGCGTTGTCGCGCGTCGGCATGGGCCGCTGCCAGGGCCGCATGTGCGGCGTGGCCGCGGCAGAAATCCTCGCGCACGCGACGGGCCAGCCGCTGCAGCAGGTGGGCCGGCTGCGCGGGCAGGCGCCGATCAAGCCGATCCCGATCCATCTCGCCGTGCACGCGGCCAGCGAAGGAGCCGGCGCATGAGCTCGATTCGGACGCTGCACACCGATGTGGCCATCGTCGGCGGCGGCATCGTCGGTTCGTCGGCCGCGCTCGCGCTGCGGCAGATGGGCATCGGCGTCGCGCTGCTGGAGCGCGACCTCTGCGGCTCGCGCTCCAGCGGCGTCAACTTCGGCGGCGTGCGACGCCAGGGGCGGCCGCTGAGCCAGTTGCCGCTCGCGCAGCGCGCGCATCGGATATGGGGGCGCCTGCCGTCGCTGCTCGGCACCGATGGCGAATACCTGCGCTCGGGTCACTTCAAGGTCGCGCGCAGCGAATCCGACATGGCCTCGCTCGAACGCTACCGCGCGCAGAGCCTGGACTTCGACCTCGGGCTCGAACTGATCTCCGCGGCGCGCCTGCGCGAGCGCTGCCCCTGGCTCGGCCCGCGCGCGGTCGGCGGCTCGCTGTGCGTGGAAGACGGGCAGGCCAACCCGCGGCTGGTGTCGCCCGCCTTCGCGCTCGCGGCGCAGCGCGCGGGCGCGCAGATTTTCGAGCGCCACAAGGTCGACGAGGTGGCGCACGACGGCGCGATGTTCATGCTGCGCTCGGGCAATGCGCTCGAAGTGCATGCGCCGGTGCTGCTCAACTGCGCGGGCGCATGGGCCGGCCCGCTCGCCGCCCAGTTCGGCGAAGCGGTGCCGCTGCGCGCGAGCCATCCCGTGATGGTGGTGACCGAGCCACTGCCGCACTTCATGGTCTGGAGCCTGGGCGTCGAGGGCGGCGGCATCTACGGCCGGCAGGTGGCGCGCGGCAACCTCGTGCTCGGCGGCGGCCGGGGCTATGCGCTCGATGCCGACCGCGCGCGTGTCGACCGCGACGCCATCGCCACGCTCGCAACGCAGGCCATCGAACTGCTGCCCGCGCTGCGCCATGCGCACTTCATCCGCACCTGGAGCGGCACCGAGGGCAACATGCCCGACCGCCAGCCGGTGCTCGGCCCCAGCCGCACCACGCCGGGCCTCTTCCATGGCTTCGGCTTCTCGGGCGCGGGCTTCCAGATCGGACCGGCCGCGGGCGAGGTGCTCGCCGAGCTGGTGCGCGACGGCCACAGCAGCACGCCGATCGACGCGTTCGCGGTCGACCGCTCCTTCCCCGAAGAAGACGGGGAAGCAGCGGATGAAGAACAGACCCACTCCCCTCTCACTTCCGTTCCCACCCGTCCCTGAAAGGCAACCACCATGTCCCGTACCCAGAAGACCTTTTCCCTTCGCCGGACCCTGCTCGGGGCGGCGGCGGTTTCCCTGCTCGCGGCCACCGGCGCGGCCAGCGCTCAGACCAAGACGCTCTACATCGGCATGAACGGCGGCACCATGGAGAAGGCGTACACGCAGTACGTGTTCCCGGCCTTCGAGAAGCTCTACGGCGCGAAGGTGGTGGTGGTGCCGGGCACCTCGTCGGACATCCTCGCGAAGGCACAGGCCAACAAGGACCGCCCGCAGATGCATGTGATGTTCCTGGACGACGGGATCATGGTGCGCGCCATCGGCATGGGCCTGTGCCAGAAGCAGAAGCCCAACCCGTCGCTCGCCGAAATCTACCCCGCCGCGCGCTTCAAGGACGACATGGCCAGCGGCGTGAGCCTGGGCATGACGGGCCTGGCCTACAACGCCAAGATGTTCAAGGAAAAGGGCTGGGCCGCGCCCACCTCGTGGATGGACCTGGCCGATCCGAAGTTCAAGGGCAAGGTGGTGTTCCAATCGATGTCGTCCTCGTCGTTCGGGCTGCACGGCTTCTTGATGTTCAACCGCATCCAGGGCGGCAACGACAAGAACGTGGAGCCCGGCTTCAAGGCCTGGCCCACCACCGTCGGCCCCAACGTGCTGGAGTACATCCCGAGCTCGGCCAAGCTCTCGGAGATGGTGCAGACGGGCGAGGCGGCGATCTTCCCGCTCACGCCCACGGCGGTGGCCGCGCTCAAGACCAAGGGCATTCCGGTCGAGTACGCGCCGCCCAAGGAAGGCGCGGTGGTGCTCATGGTGGGCCAGTGCGTGATCGCCAACAACAGCGAGCCCGAGCTGTCGCAGAAGCTCGCCGAGTTCCTGCTGAGCCCGCTCGCGCAGGCCAACGTGCTTCAGTACGGCGCACAGATCCCGACCAACCCGAAGGCGCCGGCCGTGGGCGAAGGCGCGACGCAGGTGGCGGACATCAACAAGTGGATGAAGACGGCGATCACCATCGATTGGGAAAGCATCAACGCGAACCGGCCCGCGTGGAATTCGCGCTGGAACAAGACCATCGAGAAGTAAGTGATCAGGGCGCGGTCTTGCGCATCAGCACCGGCAGGCACAGCAGATAGAGCACCGCGCCGACCAGCCACACGATGCCCGGAAAGCGCGCGCGGAACGCGAAGTACAGCGAGCTGATCAGCAAAGGGCCGACCACCGAGGCCAGGCTGGAGATACTCGCGAGCACGCCCTGCAACCGGCCCTGGTCGGCCTCGCCCACGCGCCGCGAGAGCATCGCCTGCAGCGCGGGCTGGCCGACGCCGCCCATGCACAGGAACGGTAGCAGCGCGAGCGCCATCCAGCCCTGCGAGGCGAAGGCGATCAACGCGTAGGCCGTGCAGTCCGAGAGGGTGCCGACCGCGATCGCCACGCGCTCGCCCCAGCGCTCGACCAGCGGCCCCGCCAGCACGCCTTGCACCAGCGCATGGATCAAGCCGAAGCCCGCGAGCGACAGGCCGACCGTGGTGCCGTTCCAGGCGTAGCGGTCTTCGCCGTGAATCACCCAGGTCGTGCCGGCGACCTCGCCCACCAGCACGAGCACCAGGAATACACCGAGGATCGGCAGCAGCGCGGGGAAGCCTGTGGCCCAGCGCAGCGACGCGAGCGGATGCAGCACGCCGCGATCAAAGGGCTTCGATGCGAGCGCCGGCGGGCGCGACTCGCGCAACACCAAAAGGCCGACGAGGAAAGTCAGTCCGTTGAGCACCGCGGCCGCGATGAACGGCAGGCGCACGCCGTGGTCGCCGAGCACGCCGCCGATGGCAGGCCCCGCGATGAAGCCCAGGCCGAAGCAGGCGCCCATGCGGCCGAACCAGCGCGCGCGCTGGTTCTCGGGCGTGAGGTCGGCGATGGCCGCGGAGGCCACCGCCATGTTCGCGCCCGTGATGCCCGCGATCGCACGGCCCACGAACAGCATCCACAGCGAGGGCGCGAAGGCCATGAAGAGCGCATCGATCGCCGCGCCCGCCACCGACACCAGCAGCACCGGCCGGCGGCCGAAGCGGTCGCTGAGCGCGCCGAGCACCGGTGCGCAGAGGAACTGCATCAGCGCATACAGCGAGAGAAAGGCGCCGAAGTGCCAGCCGAGATCGCCGGTGTGGCCGACCTCGCGCAGCAGGCTCGGCACGATCGGCATGACCAGGCTGATGCCGATGGCGTCGAGCGTGACGATCGCGAGGATCACGGCCTGCGCCGGGCGGCCGCTGGGAAAAAAGGAAGAAGACATACGGAAATTTATCGTTGATAAGGAATTATCAGCGATAAATTCTGGGCTGTGAACCCCCACCCATCGGCCCCGACGAGGGCACAAAGAACGGCATGAAACTGGACAGCGAAACGATCCTCGAGGCGGCGCTCGCGCTGCTCGACGAGGTCGGCATGGACAAGCTCAGCACCCGGCTGCTGGCCGAGCGCCTCGGCGTGCAGCAGCCCGCGCTGTACTGGCACTTCAAGAACAAGCGTGCGCTGCTCGATGCGATGAACGGCCAGATCCTGCGCCGCGCGCACGAGCGCCGGCTGCCGCTGGAAGGCGAGTCGTGGGAAGACTTCTTGCGCGAGAACGCGCGCAGCTTCCGCCGTGCGCTGCTGGCACGCCGCGATGGCGCGCGCCTGCATGCGGGCACAGAGCCCGACCCGGGCGACCTGGAAATGGTCGAGGCCCAGCTTGCCGCCGTGGTCAGCCGGGGCATGGCGGCGACGGACGCGATGGCGCTGATGATTGCGCTCGGCCGCTACACCGTAGGCTGCGTGCTGGAGGAACAAGCCGCGCCCGACGACGCGCCGGCGCGCCAGCAGACGCTCGATGCCGCCGCGGCATCGCGGCCCCTGCTGGCCGAGGCGTTCGCCAGCTACCGCAAGGCCGGACCCGATGCGATGTTCGACATCGGCGTGGATTTGATGATCGAAGGCGCGAAGGCGCGCCTTGCGAACAGGGAAAGCGAAGAGGGCAAGGAATCCAAGGCCAGGCGGCGCAAGTCGACCCCGCACCGTTGAGGCGGCCTCATACGGTATTGCGCTCGATCAACAAGAACCGTTCTGGCTGAGCTTGTCGAAGCCTCGCGCGGCGCTTCGACAAGCTCAGCGTGAACGGATTGATCTCTTCGAACGCAACTTGGTATCAGCGGTTGGCTTCGACGATCCAGCCCGCGGCCTTCTCGGCCATCATCAAGGTCGGACTGTTCGTGTTGCCGCTCGTGATGGTGGGCATCGCGCCCGCATCCACCACGCGCAGGCCCTGGATGCCGCGCACGCGCAGCTTCGCATCGAGCACCGCCATCGGGTCGCCGTCGGCGCCCATCTTCGTGGTGCCCACCGGATGGAAGATGGTGGTCGCGATGTCGCCGGCCAGACGCGCGAGGTCTTCGTCGCTCTGGTACTGAACGCCGGGCTTCCATTCCTCGGGCTTGTACTTGGCGAGCGCGGGCTGCGACGCGATTCGGCGCGTCACGCGCAGCGAATCGGCTGCCACCTTGCGGTCTTCATCCGTGCTGAGGTAATTGGGCGCGATGGCGGGCGCATCTTCGAAGCGCTTGCTCTTGATGCGCACCGAGCCCCGGCTCGTCGGGTTGAGGTTGCACACGCTCGCGGTGAAGGCCGGAAAGCTGTGCAGCGGATCGCCGAAGGCATCGAGCGACAGCGGCTGCACGTGGTATTCGAGGTTCGGCCATTCGTAGGCTTCGGAGCTGCGCGTGAAGGCACCCAGCTGCGAAGGCGCCATGCTCATCGGGCCGCTGCGCTTCAGCAAATATTCGAGCCCGATCTTCGCCTTGCCGACCATCGACGATGCCAGCACGTTGAGCGTGGGCGCACCATCGATCTTGTAGACCGCGCGGATCTGCAGATGGTCCTGCAGATTGGCGCCGACGCCGGGCGCATCGAGCACCACGTCGATGCCGTGCTGCTGCAACAGCGCGGCCGGGCCAATGCCCGAAAGCTGCAGGATCTGCGGCGAGCCGATGGCGCCCGCCGAGAGGATCACTTCGCGCTCGGCATGCGCGGTTGCCATCTCGCTGCCGTTCCAGACTTCGGCGCCGGTGCAGCGTTTCGTGCCGTCGGGCTGCGTCTCGAAGAGAAGGCGCGAGACCTGCGCGCCGGTCCACAGCTCGAAGTTGGGCCGGCCATAGCAGGTGGGGCGCAGGAACGCCTTGGCCGTGTTCCAGCGCCAGCCGTTCTTCTGGTTGACCTGGAAGTAGCCCACGCCTTCGTTGCTGCCGCGATTGAAGTCGGTGGTGTGCGGCACACCGGCCTGCACCGCGGCTTCGGCGAACGCATCGAGGACGTCCCAGCGCAGCCGCTGCTTCTCGACGCGCCACTCGCCGCCCGCGCCGTGCATGTCGTCGGCGCCGAGATAGAAGTCCTCGTGTTTCTTGAATGCGGGCAGCACGTTCTGCCAGCGCCAGCCGTCGTCGCCGGTGAGGTCGGCCCACTGGTCATAGTCGCGCGACTGGCCGCGCATGTAGATCATTCCGTTGATGCTGGAGCAGCCGCCCAGCGTCTTGCCACGCGGGTAGCGCAGCGCGCGGCCATTGAGCCCCGCATCGGGCTCGGTGTTGTAGAGCCAGTCGGTGCGCGGATTGCCGATGCAGTAGAGATACCCGACCGGAATGTGGATCCAGTGGTAGTCGTCCTTGCGGCCCGCCTCGATGAGCAGCACGCGCTTGCTCTTGTCGGCACTCAGGCGGTTGGCGATGAGCGAACCGGCGGTGCCGGCGCCGATGATGATGTAGTCGAAGGTGTTGTCGTTGTCTCGCATGGTTCTTCTTTTCTTGGGATCACTGCTCAGGATTTCAGCATCGAAAAAATCTGCGCCCAGTTGCCTTGCGCGCGGTCGACCAGCGCGTTCAGGCGGGCCTGCAACGCGCGCGCCGTGTCGGCGATCTCGCGCCCCGGCGGCAGCGGCTCGCGGCCCCAGACGATGGCAATCTCGGCCTGGATGCCTTCGGCTTCATCGGTTGATCCATCACCCGCGGCTGCGAGCAGCATGCACGGCAATGCGTCGGGCATGAACTCGCTTGCGACGCGGTTCTCCTCGATTGCGAGGCCGAGCTTCGACATGCTCGCGGCAAGCCGCATGCGCGTCAGCGTGCGCTCCGGCCGGCCGGGCAGATCGGTGTCGTTCTCCGACCATTCCACCGCCTCGGCCCAGAAGGCTTCGTCACGCGGCCCGGTCTTGCCGAGCAGCCCGAACAGGCGGCCCCTGTAGAGCGCCTGCATGTGGCGGCTCGCGAAATGCGCCATCGCCGCCGCATCGTCGATGGCCGGGGACAGCACGAGCCCCCGCTTGTGGTCGAAGCCGAAGCAGTGGTGCCGGCCATCGAGCGTGAACGACTCGATGCCGCCCACATGCCCGACGCGGCCCGCGATCGGCTGCCAGCCGCTTTCTTGCATGCGTGCTTCCGGGCGCGTGAAGTTACTTGGCCGTGGGCATGACGAACTCGGCACCCTTGCCGATGCTCTCGGGCCAGCGCTGCATGATCGACTTCTGCTTCGTATAGAAGCGCACGCCCTCTTCACCGTACGCGTGCATGTCGCCGAACAGGCTCTTCTTCCAGCCGCCGAAACCGTGCCAGGCCATCGGCACCGGAATCGGCACGTTGATGCCGACCATGCCCACCTGGATGCGCCGGCTGAATTCGCGCGCCACGTTGCCGTCGCGGGTGAAGCAGCTCACGCCGTTGCCGAACTCGTGGGCGTTGATGAGGTCCACCGCGTCCTTGAAGTTCTCCACGCGCACGCAACTGAGCACCGGGCCGAAGATCTCTTCCTTGTAGATGCGCATCTCGGGCGTGACGTGGTCGAACAGCGTGCCGCCCATCCAGAAGCCATCGCCGCAGCCTTCGCCGGCCACGCTGCCGTCGAACGAACGGCCATCGACCAGGAGCTTCGCGCCTTCCTTCTCGCCTTGGGCGATGTAGCCGGTGATGCGTTCGTGCGCCGCGCGCGTGACGATCGGGCCCATCTCGGCCGCGAGGTTGGTGCCGTTCAAGACCTTGAGTGTCTTCGTGCGCTCGATGAGCTTCGGAATCACCTTGTCGGCCACGTCGCCCACCAGCACCGCGACGCTGATCGCCATGCAGCGCTCGCCGGCCGAGCCGTAGCCCGCGCCGATCAGCGCATCGACTGTCTGGTCAATGTCCGCGTCGGGCATGACGACCATGTGGTTCTTCGCGCCGCCCAGCGCCTGCACGCGCTTGCCGTGGTGGGCGCCGGTTTCGTAGATGTAGTTGGCAATGGGCGTGGAGCCCACGAAGCTGATGGCCTTGACGTCGGGGTGCTCGAGCAGCGCATCGACCGCGACCTTGTCGCCCTGCACGACGTTGAACACGCCATCGGGCAGGCCGGCCTGCTTGAACAGCTCGGCGATCAGCAGCGACGGGCTCGGGTCGGTCGGGCTGGGCTTGAGCACGAAGGTGTTGCCCGCGGCAATGGCCACCGGGAACATCCACATCGGCACCATCACCGGGAAGTTGAAGGGCGTGATGCCGGCGACCACGCCCAGCGGCTGGCGCAGCGTCCAGTTGTCGATGCCGGTGCTCACCTGGTCGGTGAAGTCGCCCTTGAGGAGCTGCGGGATGCCGCAGGCGAATTCGACGATGTCGATGCCGCGCGAGACCTCGCCCTGCGCGTCGGTGAAGACCTTGCCGTGCTCGGCGGTGATGAGGTGGGCGAGTTCGTCCTTGTGCTCGTTGAGCAGTTGCAGGAACTTGAACATCACGCGCGCCCGGCGGATCGGCGGGGTGTCGGCCCAGGCGGGGAACGCGGCCTGGGCGGCGGCCACGGCGGCCGAGACCTGCGCGGCGTCGGCGAGGCCGACCTTGCCGGTGACGGCGCCCGTGGCGGGGTTCGTCACATCTTGCGTGCGGCCCGAGGTGTTGGCGGACGGCAGGCCGGCGATGTAGTGATCGATATTTCTGATATTCATGGACATGTTGGGGTCTCCTTGAGGGCAATTTGGCCCGTTCCACGAAGGAAAGGCCAATGAATTCGGCGCCACGGGCTTATAAACCAGACTTATATGACTACCGCCGCCATGGACCTCCAGATTTTGCGCGCCTTCGTTCTCGCAGCGAAGGAAGGCAACGTCTCCCGCGCCGCCCGAGCGGCTGCACCTCACGCAGCCGGCGGTGAGCCTGCAGCTCAAGCGCTTTGCCGAGGAAACCGGGCTCGTGCTCTTCACGCGCACGCCGCACGGCCTCGCGCTCACGGCCGACGGCGCGGCGATGCTGCCGCAGGCCGAGCGGGTGCTGGCCGCCGTCGGCGACCTGCAGCAGGCGGCGCGCAAGCTGCAGGGCACGGTGCGCGGGGCGCTGCGCATCGGCACCATCCTCGATCCGGAGTTCACGCGCCTGGGCGTGTTCCTGCGCGAGCTGGTCGAGGCCGCGCCGCAGATCGAGACCGAGCTGCGCCACGGCATGAGCGGCAGCGTGCTGGCGCAGGTGCTGCGCGGCGACCTGGACGTGGGCTTTCACCTCGACCCCGGCGACGACGACCAGGCCGCGGCAACGCCCGCGCTCTCGGTCCGCACCCTCACCCGCTTCACCTACCGCGTAGTCGCGCCCGCCGGCTGGGGGCCGCAGGTGCAGGGCCGCGACTGGAGGGCGCTGGCCGCGCTGCCCTGGCTCGCGACGCCGCCCGAGTCGGCGCACCACCGGCTGCTGGAGCGCGTGTTCGCGCCGCTGGGCCTTTCGCCGCGGCGAGTGGCGATGGTCGACCAGGAGGCATCGATGCTCGACCTGCTGAAGTCGGGCATTGGCCTCAGCCTCGTGCGCGACTCGATCGCGATCCGCGAATGCCAGGCCCATGGCCTCGCGATGGCCGACCGGGTGCAGCTCGATTGCGCGCTGCGTTTCGTGTCGCTCGCGTCGCGGCGCGACGAGCCGGTGATCGCGAGCGCCTGGGACGCGCTGGCCAAGGCCTGGAGCTGAAGAAAAGCTGAAAAAACGGCGCTCCGCCCTACGCCAATGAGGGGTCTGGAGCACATGGGCGCGGGATGCACCCGGTTACGATGCGCGCGTCCCCCAAAACCGGTCATTTGTTTACTTTCTGCTCATCCTCCGACCCATGCCTTCCGCCACCCCGACTGCCGACGCCCCAGCCGCCGACAGCGCGTGGCCGCGTGTAGCGCAGCGGGAGCAGGAAGGCCGTCAATGGACGGTGGCCACCGGCCGCTGGACCGCGCTGGGCATGTCATCGCTGCCGGCCTGGCAGGCGCTCTCCAAAAGCCTGGCGGCGGCACCTCCCGCGGACGACCGCGCCTGGGACCTGCGCCCCATCGAGCAGCTCGATCACATCGGCGCCCAGCTCCTGTGGGAGCACTGGCGCCACGAATGGCCCGCCACGCTGGAGATGGAAGCGCAGCACAAGGCGGTGCTCGACCAGGTGGCGCAATACACCGTCGCCACGCCGGACGAGCCGCCAAAGACGCTGGCCGACCGCATCCGCACCTTCTCGCACAACGGGCCGCGCGCGATGGTCGTGGCGCGCGACTTCATCGGGCTCATCGGCCAGCTCGCGATCGATGTCGGCACGCTGATCCGTGCGCCGCATCGCGCACCGTGGCGCGACTTCTCGGGGCACCTTTATCAGTTCGGCGCGACGGCGCTGCACATCACGGCGCTGGTCGGACTCTTGATCGGCGTGGTGCTGGCCTACCTGATCTCGCAGCAGCTGCGCAACTACGGCGCCGAGGCCTTCGTGGTCAACATCCTCGGGCTCTCGCTGGTGCGCGAACTCGGGCCGGTGCTGGCCGCGGTGTTGATCGCCGGGCGCTCGGGATCGGCCATCACCGCGCAGATCGGCGTGATGCGGGTGACCGAGGAGCTCGATGCGATGCGCGTCATGGGCATCCCGCACGGCTTTCGCCTGGTGATGCCGCGCGTGCTGGCGCTGGCGATCGCGATGCCGCTCATCAGCCTGTGGACCTCGATGGCGGCGCTGCTCGGCGGCATGCTGGCCGCCGACGCGGCGCTCGACATTTCGCCGGCCTACTTTCTCTCGGCGCTGCCGCGCGCGGTGCCGATTGCCAACCTGTGGCTCGCGATGGCCAAGTCGGCCGTGTTCGGCATCCTGATCGCGCTGATCGGCTGCTACTTCGGCATGAAGGTCAAGCCCAACACCGAGAGCCTCGGGCGCGGCACGACCTCGTCGGTGGTGACCTCGATCACCGCGGTGATCCTGGTGGACGCGCTGTTCGCGGTGCTGTTCAAGGGCATAGGGTTCCGCGGATGAACGCCGCAACGACCACCCGCGACGACCCCACCGTCGTCGACATCCGCAAGCTCTGGACGGTGTTCAAGAACACCGACGGCGAGCAGGTGGTGCATCGCGATCTCAACATGCACATCGACCGGGGCGAGGTGCTCTCGCTGGTGGGCGGCTCGGGCACCGGCAAGACGGTGCTGCTGCGGCAGATCCTCGGGCTGGAAAAGCCGACGCAGGGCGTGGTCCAGGTGCTGGGCCAGCAGCCGGGCGAACTCAGCGCCTCGGGCGCGGCCAACGTGGGCATGCTGTTCCAGCACGGCGCGCTGTTCTCGGCCTTCAGCGTGCTGGAGAACATCGCCTTTCCGCTGCGCGAGCTGAAGCTCCTGCCCGACGAACTGATCCGCCACGCGGCGCTCGTGAAACTGCAGATGGTCGGGCTGGAGCCGCAGCATGCGAACAAGAGCCCGTCGGACCTGTCGGGCGGGATGATCAAGCGCGTGGCGCTGGCGCGCGCGCTCATCATGGACCCGCCGCTGCTCTTGCTCGACGAGCCCACCGCGGGCCTGGACCCCGAGGCTTCCGACAGCTTCTGCAATCTGCTGCGCGGCCTGCACCGCGAGCTGGGCCTGACGGTGGTGATGGTCACGCACGACCTGGACACGCTGTTCGACCTGAGCACCCGCATTGCGGTGCTGGCCGACCAGAAAGTCATCGTCAGCGGCACGGCGCGCGAGGTCATCGCCTACCCGCATCCGTTCATCCACGAATACTTTCTAGGGGGGCGCGGCCAGCGCGCCTTGGAGGCGCTGCATGACAAGCCAGCCACAGAACAACACGCGCCGCGGCCCGAAGCCGCACCGCGCTGAAAGGTAGGTAGCCACCATGGAAAACAAGGCCCATGCCCTCGCCGCCGGCGCCTTCGTGCTCGGCCTTCTGGCCGTGCTCGTCGGGCTGGTGATCTGGTTCACGCGCGACAACACCGTGCGCAACGTCTACGAGTTGTCCACCCGCGATGCCGTCAGCGGGCTGCAGCCGCAGGCGATGGTGCGCTACCGCGGCATCGCGGTCGGCAAGGTGGCGTCGATCGACTTCGACCCCAAGGTGAAGGGCAATGTGCGCGTGCGCATCACGGTCGACCAGCGCGTGCCGCTCACCACCTCCAGCTTTGCCACGCTGAGCTACCAGGGCGTGACGGGCCTGGCCTTCATCGCGCTGGACGACAAGGGCGAATCGCAGGTCGCACTCAAGCCCAACGACGACGATCCGCCGCGCATTCCACTCAAGCCCTCGATGCTCGCGCAGTTGCAGGACCGGGGCGAAGCCATCATCAACCAGGTCGAGGAAGTGACCAAGCGCGCCAACCAGTTGCTGAGCGACCCGAACCAGAAGCGCGCGGCCGATGCGCTGGAGAACATCGCTGCCGCCTCGGCCAGCGCCAACACACTGCTCAAGACGCTCGACAGCACGGTGAAGACCGGCCTGAACCCGGCGCTGGAGAAGCTGCCCGACACGCTGGGCACGGTGAAGAAGGCGGCCAGCGATGTCTCGCGCGTGGCCAATAACTTCAACACCACCGTGGGCCGGCTGAACGCGCCCGACGGCCCTGTCGAGCGGCTGAGCGACGGCACCAAGGCGCTCGCGCAGGCGGTCGATTCGTTCAACGCCGCCACGCTGCCGCGCGTGAACCGCGTGGCCGACGACACCTCGCATGCGGTGCGCCGGCTGGGCCGCGCGGCGGACAGCATCAACGACAACCCGCAATCGCTGCTGTTCGGCAACGGCGGCGCCGCGGCGGGCCCGGGCGAGCCGGGTTTCTCCGCGCCGGCCGTGCGTCCTTGATCGAAGGTGATGAGCATGAAGACAACCACCCATCCTCTTGCATCGGCCTTGGCGGGCCTCGGCATCGCGCTGCTGGTCGCCGGTTGCGGCGCGCTGCCCGACAAGCCGGCGCGCGCCAAGCTGTACGACTTCGGCCCCGGCGTTTCAGCCATGGCCACGGCCCCGGCCGCCGCGCCGTCACCCGCGCTGCCGATGCTCGCGCTGGCCGAGATCGAGGCCAACACCCGGCTGGACGGCACGCAGATCCTCTACCGCCTCGGCTACGCGGACACCAACGAACTGCGCCCCTATGGCCAGTCGCGCTGGAGCCAGCCGCCCGCGCAACTGCTTCGCCAGCGGCTGCGCGACAGCCTTGCGGAGCGCCGCACCGTGCTCGGCCCGGAGGAAAGCGCCACGCTCGCGCGCAGCAAGGGCGAGGTGCCCGACACGCTGCGCATCTCGCTGGACGAGTTCAGCCACTACTTCGATTCGCCCGCCAGCAGCGCCGGCCTGGTGCGCCTGCGCGCCACGCTGATCCGCGGCGGCACCGGCGGCGACCGCGTGCTCGGCCAGAAGACCTTCACCGTGCGCAGGCCCGCGCCCAGCGCCGACGCGCCCGGCGGCGTGAAGGCCCTGACGGCGGCCAGCGATGCGGCCGTGGCCGAAGTCACGCAGTGGATGGATGCACTGCAGCGGCAACCGCGGCAGTAAGCTGCAATCCCCCTGCGCAGCGCGCAGCTTCAAACCAAAGACGAGGAGACCCGCCCCATGAACGCAACACGCATCGTCGGCATCCTGCTGATCGTGGCAGGCATCGCGGGGCTGGGCCTCGGCGGCTTCAGCTTCACCAAGGAAACCCACCAGGCCAAGCTCGGCCCGCTGGAGTTCTCGGTGAAGGAAAAGCAGACCGTCAACTTCCCGGCCTGGGCCGGCGTAGCCGCCATCGTGGTGGGCGGCGCGCTGGTGCTGCTGGGCGGCAAGAAGAGTTGAGCACCCGCCCCGCGCGCTGCGGGATGGGTGGGTGAAGAGGAAGGCCGCGGCGGGGCGAAGCCGGCCTCCCATGCAATCCGTCACGCTGCTGGCGGTGCAATGGTGGCCGGAACATTTCTCGCAGTTCTTGCGCCGAGGGTGCCTTCGCACAATGCGCCCTCCTTCATTTCTGGCGCACTTCCATGAGCTCTCTTCAGATCATCCAGGACCACGACAAATGGCGCAAAGGCACGGGCGGCGCGCCCGCGGGACTGGCGGGTGAAAGCGACGGCAATGTCTACCTCGGCCTCGATCTCGGCCTGATCACCTTCACGTCCAGCACCTTCAAGAGCAGCCGCTTCGGCACCACCAGCTTCGTGGATGCCGTGTGGACCGCGTGCCGGTTCACCGGCTGCTCGTTCAGCCGGTGCGACATGCAGCGGATCAAGGTCAGCGGCTGTTCATTCGTGGGCTGCACCTTCGCGGCATCGCAACTCAGGGCCAGCAGCTTCAGCGACTGCACGTTCAGTCACTGCAACCTCATCTCGCTGAATTTCGATGCGAGCCACTGGTCGCAGGTCAAGCTGCTGGATTGCCGGGGCCAGCAAGTGAGCGCCGCCGACCTCGTCGGCGAGCAGGTGGACTTCACGGGAAGCCGGTTCGAGGACATGCAGTTCACCAACGCGCGCATCAACTGACGGAGAAGTGGTGCTGCGCTAGCCGCCCAGCCCTGCCAGCAAGCACGGCAACAGGTCTTCCGAAGTCCCGCGCAGCACCACCGCCGCCGAATCGTCCAGGTGCGGCAGCGGCTCCAGGTTCAGCGTGATGAGCCGGCTGCCGCGCGCCATCGCAAGCTCGGGCAGTTCGGCCGCCGGATAGACGATGGTCGTGCTGCCGACCACCAGGAAGAGGTCCGACTCCTGCGCCGCCACCTGGGCCTCGAGCAGCACGCCAGGGTTGAGCATCTCGCCGAACATCACGACGTCGGGCCGCGCATGCGAGCCGCAGCGCAGGCACCGGTGAAAGGGCCATGGCCCGCTGCGGTTGCCGCAGTGGTCGCAGCGCCAGCGGCGCAGCGACCCGTGGAGTTCGAGCACGTCGAGCCCGCCCGCCTGGGTGAGGAGCCCATCGACGTTCTGCGTGACCAGCCGCGTCGCCGGGCGCAGTCGCTGCAACTGCGCGAGCGCCCGGTGCCCCGGGTTGGGTGCGGCCGATTCGACGACCGACATCCGCTGGCCCCAGAACTTCGTGAAGCCCGAGGGGTCGCGCTGGAGGTCTTCGGCATGGGAGAACTGCAGGGCGTTCTGGCTTTTCCAGAGGCCGTCGGCATCGCGGTAGGTCGGGATGCCCGAGGCGCGGGACAAGCCGGCGCCCGAGAAAACCACGATGCGCCGGGCGTCGCGTAGCAGCGCGATGGCGGCTGCCAGCGGGGAAGAGAAAGAGGTGGTGTCGGTGGCGTCGGGTCGCGTCATCGCTCGGGTTTCGAAGATCCGGAAGGCCCTGCGGCGGGCGCGCCGAGCCGCTGCGACACGGCGCCCGCACAGGCCTTGAGTGCGCGTGAAAGCTCGCCGTCCCACGCGGTGTCGAAAACGCCGGACGGGCCGATCGCGGTCACGGCCAGCACGATGGCGCCGGTGTGGTCGAACACCGGCGCGGCCATGGCGCTCACGCCCTTGATCACTTCGCCGTCGGAGCGGCTGATGCCGTGTTCGCGCACTTCTTTGAGTTGGCGCTCGAAGTCGCTCCACGACGGCAGCGGCTGCGCGGCCGGCATGCCGCCGGCGGGTGCAGCGGGCTCGGCGGCTGCGCCCTTGCGCGGTTTCTGGCGCTGGCGCTCCTCTTCGAGCAGTTGCCGCACCGCGTCGGCATCCAGGTAGGCCGCGAAGATGCGCCCCGAAGCCGTGTTGGTCAGCGAGAACACCGTGCCGTGCCGCATGGTCACATGCACCGGCGACGGCGACTCGGCCGTGCGGACGATGGTCGCGCCGCGCGCGCCCCACACCGCCAGCGCCACCGTGTGGCCGATCTGCAGCGCCAGCGGGCTGAGCAGCGGGGTGGCGATGTGCACCGGATCGGCCTGCTGCAGGCTGATGAGCCCCAGTTGCAAGGCCAGCGGACCGAGCAGATAGTGGCCGCTGGCACGGTCCTGCTCGATGAGCCCGAGCCGCCCGAAGCTCACCATGTAGGGATGGGCCTTGGCGGGCGTCATGTCGGCCTCGCGCGCCAGGTCCTTGAGCGCCATCGGCCGGCCGTGGTGCACCAGCGCACGCAACAGCTGGCCGCCGACCTCGATGCTCTGGATGCCGCGCTGGGCGGAGCGGTCGGTCTCGGGGGGGGCGCTGCTGTCGCTGCTGTCGCTGGTGTGGCTGGAGTCCTCGGTCACAGGGCTGCCGATCGTTCGTTCATGAAGAAGGGATTAGACATTACCTGATCCGAGGCTTACACTGCGAAAATTCGTTATCCGCGAATTCGTTTGCCCTAAACGAATTTTCACAACGCTTTCCAACCCCACACAGACCGGAGACAACACGATGAGCCAAGCCAAGAAGTTCGCCAGCCAGGCCGACATGGAAGAAAAGAAGATCACCTTCAGCCAGATCTCGGAGCACGCCTGGGCCTACACCGCCGAGGGCGACCCGAACACCGGCATCGTGATCGGCGACGCCTCTGTGCTGGTCGCCGACACGCAAGCCACCCCCGCCATGGCCGCCGACGTGGTGCGCCGCATCCGCGAAGTGACCGACAAGCCCATCAAGTACGTGGTGCTTACCCATTACCACGCGGTGCGTGTGCTGGGCGCGGCGGGCTATGGCGCCGAGCACATCCTGGCGAGCCAGGACACCCGCGACCTGATCGTGGAGCGCGGCGAGGCCGACAAGGCCAGCGAAATCGGCCGCTTCCCGCGCCTCTTCCAGAACGTGGAGACCGTGCCCCCGGGCCTCACCTGGCCCACCATGACCTTCACCGGCAAGATGACGCTGTGGCTCGGCAAGCTCGAGGTGCAGCTGATCCAGCTGGGCCGCGGCCACACGAAGGGCGACACCGTCGTCTGGCTGCCGGGCGAGAAGACGCTGCTGTCGGGCGACCTGGTCGAGTTCGGCGCCACGCCGTACGCCGGCGACGCCTACTTCCAGGACTGGCCGCAGACGCTGGACAACATCGCCGCCCTGAAGCCCGCCGCCTTGGTGCCGGGCCGCGGCGCGGCGCTCACCACGCCGGCCGAGGTGGCCGAGGGCCTCACCGGCACGCGCAACTTCATCTCCGACGTGTATGCGAGCGTGCAGGAAGGCGTGAAGGCAGGCCGCGACCTGAACACGGTCTACAAGGACACCTACGCGAAGCTCAAGCCCAAGTACAGCCAGTGGGTGATCTTCGACCACTGCATGCCGTTCGACGTGAGCCGCGCGTACGACGAGGCCTCGGGCCACGCCGATCCGCGCGTGTGGACGGCCGAGCGGGACATCGAGATGTGGAAGGCGCTGGAAGGCTGATCGGTCTTGCCTTGCTCCCTCCCCCTCTGGGGGAGGGCTGGGGTGGGGGGCAGGCAGAGTGCCGGTTTCGAGCGCCGCTCGCCCCCATCCCAACCTTCCCCCAAAGGGGGAAGGAGCAAGACAAAGACAAAAGACACGGAGACAAACGTGATCGACTATCAAAGTCTGCGCTTCGACTACCACCGCCATGCCGACCAGGACGCAGCGCCCCCCGCCCATCACCCGGTGGTGATCGTCGGTGCCGGCCCGGTCGGCCTCACGCTCGCCATCGACCTCGCGTTGCGCCAGGTGCCTGTGGTGCTGCTCGACAACGACAACACCCTCTCCAGCGGCTCGCGCGCGATCTGCTTTGCCAAGCGCTCGCTCGAAGTGTTCGACCGCCTGGGCTGCGGCGACCGCATGGTCGACAAGGGCGTCTCTTGGAGCGTGGGCAAGGTGTTCTTCCACGACGAGCAGGTCTACCGCTTCGACCTGCTGCCCGAGCCCGGCCACGAGCGGCCCGCGTTCATCAACCTGCAGCAGTACTACGTCGAGGGCTACCTCGTCGAACGTGCCGCCGCGCTGCCGCTGATCGACCTGCGCTGGAACAACAAGGTGACGGGCATCGAACAGCGCGAGGACGGCGCGGTGCTCACGGTCGAGACACCCGAAGGCAACTATCAACTGTCGGCCGGCTACGTCGCCGCCTGCGACGGCTCGCGCTCCAACCTGCGCCAGCTGCTCGGCCAGGAGGCCAAGGGCCGCACCTTCCGCGACCGCTTCCTGATCGCCGACATCACGATAGATGCCGGTCCGCCGCCGGGCCGCCCCAAGGCGGACGCGCCCCCCTCGGGGGGGCAGCGAGGACACGAAGTGCCGAGCGTGGGGGGCGACATTCTCCCCACCGAGCGCCGCTTCTGGTTCGATCCTTCGTTCCATCCCGGCCAGAGCGTGCTGCTGCACAAGCAGGCCGACGGCATGTGGCGCGTCGACTTCCAGCTCGGCTGGGACGCCGACCCGGTGGAAGAACGCAAGCCCGAGCACATCACGCCGCGGGTGCGCGCGCTGCTCGACAGCATCGGTTTTGCGGACGTGCAGTTCCAGATCGGCTGGGCCAGCGTCTACACCTTCGCCTGCCAGCGCATGGAGCGCTTTCGCCATGGCCAGGTGCTGTTCGCGGGCGACTCGGCGCACGGCGTGTCGCCCTTCGGCGCGCGCGGTGCCAACTCGGGCGTGCAGGACGCGGACAACCTCGCGTGGAAACTTGCCGCGGTGCTGCAGGGCGATGCGCCCGATGCGCTGCTCGACAGCTATGCGAGCGAGCGTGAATACGCGGCCGACGAGAACATCCGCCACTCCACGCGCGCGACCGACTTCATCACGCCCAAGAGCGAGGTGAGCCGCCTGTTCCGCGACGCGGTGCTGGAACTGACCAAGCGCCATGCTTTTGCGCGCACGCTGGTCAACAGCGGTCGGCTCTCGGTGCCGGCGGTGCTGCGCGACTCGCCGCTCAACACGCCCGACGCGGATGCCTTCAAGGGCGCGATGGTGCCGGGCGCCGCAGCGGCCGATGCGCCGACCGTGCGAGCCGACGGAAGCACCGGCTGGCTGCTGCGCGAATGCCATGGCCTGCAGTTCACCGCGCTGGTCTTCGGCGCGGGCGAAGCCGCCGAGCGCAGCGCAGAGGTGCTGAAGGCCAGCGATGCGCCGCTGCACATCGTGCGCGTGCAAGGCACGACGCCCGAAGGCGAACTCGCCACCCAGCGCTACGACGCGCAACCCGGTACCGTCTACCTGCTGCGGCCCGACCAGCATGTGTGCGCGCGCTGGCGGCAACCCACCCCAGCGAACATCCGTGCGGCCATCGACCGCGCACTGGCAAGAGCATGACAAAGGCATGAGCATGCAAGCACTGATCACCACGCCGAACCTCGAGGCGCCCGACGATTTCTACGAAGCGCTCATCGAGGCGCACCAGGGGCTTTCCACCGAGGAGAGCCACGCCTTCAATGCGCGCCTCGTGCTCGTGCTGGCCAACCACATCGGCTCGCTCGCCGTGCTGCGCGAGGCCTTCGAAGCGGCGCGCGGCAGCTAGGCGCGCATTCCAACCTCATCGCGATTTTCGAAAGAGAACACCATGACCGACATTCCCGCCACCGAACGGCGCTACCTCGGCGGCTTCGGCAACGAATACGCCTCCGAAGCCATTTCTGGCGCCCTGCCGCAGGGCCGCAACAACCCGCAGCGCGGGCCGTTCGATCTCTACACCGAGCTGCTCTCGGGCACCGCCTTCACCGCGCCGCGCCATGAGAACCGCCGCACCTGGCTCTACCGCCGCCAGCCCTCGGTGGTGTCAGGCCGCTACCAGCCGTACGCGCAGCCGCACTGGACGACCGGCGGCGACCGCGAGATCGCGCTGCCGCCCGAGCCGATGCGCTGGCATCCGATGCCGCTCGATGGCGCGGCCGAGGCCGACTTCGTCGACGGCATGCACACGGTCGCGGCGAACGGCGATGCCGAATCGCAGGTCGGCATCGGCTCGCTGATGTACCTGGCCGGCCGCTCGATGGACAAGCGCGCCTTCGTCAACGCCGACGGCGAGATGCTGGTCGTGCCGCAGCAGGGCCGTTTGATCATCACGACGGAACTCGGCGTGCTCGACGTGAAGCCCGGCGAAATCGCGGTGCTGCCGCGCGGCATGGTCTTCAAGGTCGCGTTGCCCGATGGTCTCTCGCGCGGCTACGTCTGCGAGAACTACGGCGCGCATTTCCGCCTGCCCGAGCTCGGCCCCATCGGCTCGAACGGCCTCGCGAACGCGCGCGATTTCCAGGCCCCCGTGGCGGCGTTCGAGGAAGACGGCGGCGCCTATGAACTGGTCAAGAAATTCGCCGGCCGCTTCTGGAAGGCGCCGACAAAGCAGTCGCCCTTCAACGTGGTCGCCTGGCACGGCAACCTCGCGCCGGTGAAGTACGACACGGCGCACTTCATGGCCATCGGCTCGATCAGCTTCGACCATCCCGATCCGTCGATCTTCACCGTGCTGACCTCGCCGAGCGACACGCCCGGCACCGCGAACTGCGACTTCGTGATCTTCCCGCCGCGCTGGATGGTGATGGAAAACACCTTCCGTCCGCCGTGGTTCCACCGCAACCTCATGAGCGAATTCATGGGCCTGGTGCTCGGCGAATACGACGCCAAGCCGGGCGGCTTCAAGCCCGGCGGCGCGAGCCTGCACAACTGCATGGTGCCGCACGGCCCCGACGAGGAAGCCTTCGACAAGGCGACGCACGCGGACCTCAAGCCGCACAAGCTGGACAACACGCTGGCCTTCATGTTCGAGAGCCGCTTTCGCTTCATTCCGACGAACTTCGCGCTGAAGAGCCCGGCGCTCGACACCGACTACGCCGATTGCTGGGCGGGGTTGAAGGATCAGTTCAAGCCATGATGAAAAACGCCTTTGCTCTCACGCGCCGCGCGGTCGCCATCGCCGTGCTCGCTGCGCCCTTGTTCGCGCACGCGGCGGACTTTCCGTCGAAGCCGATCCGCTTCATCGTGCCCTACACACCCGGCGGCACCACCGACCTGGTGGCGCGCACCGTGGGCCAGAAGGTGTCGGAAAAGCTCGGCCAGCCGGTGCTCATCGACAACCGCGGCGGCGCGGGCGGCAACATCGGCATGGACGCCGTGGCCAAGGCCGCGCCCGACGGCTACACCATCGGCTTCGGCGCGATCTCGACCAATGCGCTGAACCCGCACATCTACAGGTCGATGGCCTTCGATCCGCGCAAGGACTTCACAGCGATCAGCCTGCTGGGCACCTCGACCATCGTGCTCGAAGTGCCGGCGGCATCGCCGATCAAGTCGGTGCCCGACCTGATCGCCGCCGCAAAGAAGAACCCGGGCCTGCCTTACGCCACCGCGGGCGCCGGCACGTCGATGAACCTGGCGGGCGTGATGTTCGCGCAGATGACCGGCACCGAGCTGACCCACGTCGCCTACAAGGGCAGTGGCCCGGCCATCACCGACATGCTGGGCAACAACATCGGCGTGATGTTCGACAACCTGCCGGCGTCGCTGCCGCACATCCAGGCGGGCAAGCTGCGTGCGCTGGCAGTGGCGGGGCCCGCGCGCTCGCCGTCGCTGCCCGACGTGCCGACGATGGCCGAAGCAGGCCTCAAGGGCTACGCGCTCGATCCGTGGTTCGGCGTGTACGGGCCGGCGAACCTGCCGGCGCCGGTCGTGAAGGCGCTGAACGAAGCCTTTGTCGAAGCGCTCGCGATGCCTGATGTGAAGGCCAAGCTGCAGCAGGCCGGCTTCTCGCCGCGCGGCTCGACCGCGCAGGAGCTGGCGACGCTCACGCAGAACGAATACCAGCGCCTGGGCGATGTGGCCAGGAAGGCCGGCATGACCGCGGACTGAAGGCCGACGCGCACGTAATCCACTCATTCACCCTCCCACCGTTCACGCTGAGCCTGTCGAAGCGCCGCGCAAGACTTCGACAAGCTCAGTCCGAACGGTTCCGGATTCCGTTCCCACCCATCCGGATTCCTCTCCCACCCAATTCAAGGACACGCATGACCGCACTGAACGCCACCCACGACCCAAAGCTGCGCAGCTGGGTCGCCTCGGCCAACGAAGCCGGCACCGACTTCCCGATCCAGAACCTGCCCTTCGGCCGCTTCCGCACCGCGGGCAGCAGCGAGGCCTTTCGGATCGGCGTCGCCATCGGCGACCAGGTGCTCGACCTGAAGGCTGCAGGCCTCGTCGACACCGACGACATGAACACGCTGATGGGCGCGAGCGTGAAGGACCGCCAGGCCCTGCGCGCCGCGATCTCCACGGGCCTCGCCGAAGGCAGCGACAAGCAGACGGCCTGGACGAAAGCGCTGCTCGCGCAAGCCAAGGCCGAGATGACGGTGCCCTGCCGCATCGGCGACTACACCGACTTCTACACCGGCATCCATCACGCGACCACCATCGGCAAGCTCTTCCGCCCCGACCAGCCGCTGATGCCCAACTACAAGTGGGTGCCCATCGGCTATCACGGCCGTGCGTCGTCCATCGGCGTGAGCGGCCAGGTCTTCAAGCGCCCGCAGGGCCAGACCAAGGCGCCCGATGCAGCCGAGCCGAGCTTCGGCCCGTCCAAGCGGCTCGACTACGAACTGGAGCTGGGCTTTCTGGTCGGCCGCGGCAACGCGCTGGGCGAGCCGATCGCCATCGGCGAGGCCGAAGACCACCTGTTCGGCGTGACGCTGCTCAACGACTGGTCGGCCCGCGACCTGCAGGCCTGGGAATACCAGCCGCTCGGCCCGTTCCTCGCGAAGAACTTCGCGAGCACGCTGTCGCCGTGGATCGTGACGATGGAGGCGCTCGCGCCGTTCCGCGCGAAGTTCGAGCGGCCCGCCGAAGATCCGCAACCGCTGCCGTATCTCGATGCGCCGTCGAACCGCGAAACCGGCGCGCTCGACATCACGCTCGAAGTGCTGCTGCAGACCGCGAAGATGCGCGCGGCCGGCGAAGCGCCCGCGCGCCTCACGCGCGGCAACACCACCGAGGCCGCCTACTGGACCGCCGCGCAACTCATCACGCACCACACGGTCAACGGCTGCAACCTGCAGCCCGGCGACCTGCTGGGTTCGGGCACGCTTTCGGGGCCGAAGCCCGACGAGGCCGGCTCGCTGATGGAACTGACGCTGGGCGGCAAGCAGCAGATCACGCTGCCGAACGGCGAGAAGCGCACCTTCCTCGAGGACGGCGACACGCTGGTCATGCGCGGCTACTGCGAGCGCGCGGGGGCTGTGCGTATCGGGCTGGGTGAAGTCAGCGGCACGGTGGCCGGCTGAGACCCCCGTGTTGTCCCCTCTCCCGCTCGCGGGAGAGGGCTAGGGTGAGGGCTGCGGGCCTCACCACATCGCGCGGCCTCGATGGCCGCTCACCCTCACCCCAACCCTCTCCCCCAGGGGAGATGGAGCAAGAGGTTCAAGGTGCAGGGGCTGCAGTCGCCGCCACGGGCCACGCCACTTCGCTCGCCACGCGCGGCTTGCCCATCGGCGCGCCGGCCTTGCCGATCTTGATGGCGGCCATGTCGGCCTCGCTCGGGTACTGGTCCATGAGCCAGTAGTCGAACACCCGGCGCGCGATGGGTGCCGCGGCGCCAGCGCCCCAGCCGGCGTTCTCCACGATCACCGCCACCGCGATCTTCGGATCGCTGACCGGCGCGAAGGCCATGAAGAGCGCGTGGTCGCGCTGGTGCTCCTCGAGCGCACGGGCGTTGTACTTGGTGTTCTGCGCCTGCGTCACCGCCTGCGCCGTGCCGGTCTTGCCGGCCGCCTGGTAACCCGCGCCCGCGAACACGCCGCGCGCGGTGCCGCTGGTGACCACGCTGGTCAGGCCCTCGCGGACCACCGCGACATTGGCAGCGGTGAAACCTAGGTTTTCCGCCGGCGGCTGCGGCAGCGGCACGACCTGTCCGCTCACCGTGTTGCGGGTCGCCAGCACGAGGTGCGGCTTGTGCTTCATGCCGCCGTCAGCCACGATGGCCGTCGCCTGCGCGAGCTGCAGCATGGTGAAGGCGTTGTAGCCCTGGCCGATGCCCAGCGAAATGGTCTCGCCCGCATACCACTTCTTCGCCTCGGGCCGCTTATAGGCGTTGCGCTTCCACTCGGTGCTGGGCAGCACGCCGCGCACCTCGCCGCCCAGGTCGATGCCGGTGATCTGGCCGAAGCCCAGCGGCTTCATGAAGTCGTGGATCAGGTCCACGCCCATCTCGTTGGCCAGCGAGTAGTAGTAGATATTGCTCGAGAGCTGGATCGAGCGCCGCATGTCGACGCCGCCCAGGTTGCCTTCGGGGCTGCCGAAGCGGTGGCCGCCGAAGTTGAAGTAGCCGGGGTCGTTCACCACCACGCTCGCGCCGCGCTTGCCGGTCTGCAGCGCCGCCAGCGCCATGAAGGGCTTGTAGGTGGAGCCGGGCGGGTAGGTGCCGCGCAGCGCGCGGTTGAGCAGCGGCTTGTCGAGCGATTCGCTCAGCTCTTTCCAGCTCTCGGTGTCGATGCCTTCGACGAACAGGTTGGGGTCGAACGTGGGCTTGCTCACGAAGGCCAGCACCTCGCCCGTCTTGGGATCGATGGCCACCAGCGCGCCGCGGCGGTCGCCGAACATGTCTTCGACCAGCTTCTGCAGCTTGATGTCGAGCGACAGCATCACGGTGTTGCCCGGCGTCGCCGGATGGCTCGCGAGCCGGCGGATGGCACGCCCGCCCGCGGAGGTTTCCATCTGCTCCACGCCGGTCTGGCCGTGCAGCGTTTTCTCGTAGCTCTGCTCGATGCCCAGCTTGCCGATGTAGTCGGTGCCCTTGTAGTTGGCCTGCTCTTCTTCTTCCCAGTCTTCCATCGCGGTCTTCTCGCGCTGGTTGATGCGGCCGATGTAGCCGAGCACGTGCGAGCCGGTCTCGCCGTTCGGGTAGTTGCGGAACAGGCGCGCCTTGATCTCCACGCCCGGGAAGCGGTAGCGCTGGGCCGCGAAGCGCGCGACCTCTTCGTCGCTCAGGCGGGTGCGGATCGGGATGGAGTCGAAGCTGCGCGAGTCTTCGCGCAGGCGCTTGAAACGGCGGCGGTCGCGCGGCGAGACTTCGAGCACTTGCGTGAGGTTGTCGATGGTCTCCTCGACATCGTTCACCTTGGAAGGCGTGATCTCCAGCGTGTAGGCCGAGTAGTTCGAGGCCAGCACGATGCCGTTGCGGTCGAGGATCAGGCCCCGGTTGGGCACCACCGGCACGATGGCCGTGCGGTTGCTCTCGGCCTGCTCGGCCAGGTCTTCATGCCGCGTGACCTGCAGGTAGATCAGCCGCGAACTCAGCAGGCCGAACGCGAAAAGCACAGCGAGGCCGATCACGATCACGCGGCGCTTGAAGCGCGCGAGGTCGGCGGCGACGTTGCGGATTTCGGTCATGGCGGTGGGAGCTTAGGCGCGCGCTGGGGCAATGGCAAATGCCGCGGGCAGGGCTTAGAGGGGGCGGTTCTCGTCCGGTTCCGGGGTGCGGCGTTGGGGGGCCAGCAACAACGCGCTTGCCAAGGGCCACAGCGCAGCCTCCACACCCGGCGAGATCAGCACCGACCAACCCGGGAACACGCCGCCGCCGATCATCCGCGTGATGACTTCGATCAGTTGCGACAGCGCAAAGAGCGGCAGCACCTGCAGCGCCTGCGACAGCACCGGATACCAGAGCAGCCGCCGGTGGATCATGATCGCGAAGAAGCCCAGCGTCGTATAGGACAGCGCATGCTGGCCGAGCATGGAGGCCTGGTGCACGTCCATGCAGAGGCCGAATACGAAGGCCGCACCGATGCCCACGCGCGAGGGCTGGTGCACGCCCCAGAACACGATCACCAGCGCCAGCAGGTCGGGCATCCAGGCGGCACGGCCGATGGGGATCATGTTGACCAGCAGCGCCACGATGAGGCTGGTCCACATGAAGAGGGGGCTGACGGGCAGCAGGAGCTGCTGCTGGCCGGGACGCTTGATCATCGGCCGCCTCCTCCTGCAGGTTTTTTCTCGTTCTTGCCGGCGCCGGGCTTCCCCTCGGCGCGCTTGCGCTGCGTGGTCGCCGGCGCGGCGGGTGGCGGCGCGGTCGGGGCACCGGTCGGCTCGAGCACCAGCACGTAGCGCGCGGCGGTCACGCTGGCGAGCGGCACACAGTAGATGCGGGCAAAGGCCGAGTCGGCGCGGCGCTCGATGCGCTCGATCTTCGCGACCGGCAGGCCCGCCGGGTAGATGCCGTCGACGCCGCTGGTGGAGAGCAGGTCGCCCTCCTGCAGGTCGGCGTTGGCGGCCATGAAGCGCAGCTCCAGGCCGCCGCCGTGCGCCGAGGCGTCGCCGAAGGCCACGCTGCGCACGCCCGTGCGGGTGTTCTGCACGGGAATCGCGAGGTCGCGGTCGATCACCAGCGTGACTTCGCTCGTGAGGGGCAGCACCTGCGTGACCTGTCCGAGCACGCCGTGCGCGTCGATCACCGGCGAGCCGGCGGCCACGCCGTGGGCGAGGCCCTGGTCGATGACGATCTTGCGGGTGTAGGGGTCGGCCGCGTCGTACAGCACCTCGGCCGCGCGGCCCGGCGTGGTGGTGGTCTGGCGCAACTCGAGCAGCTCGCGCAGGCGCGCGTTGTCCTGCGCCAGCGTGTCGGCCTGGCTCGCGCGCTGGGCCTGCATCATCAGCGCCTTGCGGGCATCGGCCTCGTTGCGCTGGGCGGTCTGCAGGTCTTCGAGGTAGCGCCCGCCGCCCATCATGAGCTGCACCGGCTTGAGCGCCACCCATTGCACCGGGTAGAGCACCGCGCCGAGCGTCGCGCGGATCGGCTGCACGATATGAAAGCGTGCATCGGCCACCATGAGGAACAGGGAGAGCGCGCCGAAGAAGATCAGCTTGCTGAGTGCCGACTGTCCCTGGTTGAACAGGGGTGGCGCTGTGCGATCGAGCGTGCCCAGAGGCATGAATTCAGACCCGGCGGTGGTGCGGAATCAAATAACAAAAAGCCGGCCTATGCAAGCAGAGGCCGGCCGATGATGGCTTTCGCCTTTTACTCGCTCGTGAAGATGCTGCCCAGACGGTCCATGCGCTCGAGGGCGATGCCGCAGCCGCGCACCACGCAGGTCAGCGGGTCTTCGGCCACGAGCACCGGGAGGCCGGTTTCCTCGGCCAGCAGGCGGTCGAGGTCGCGCAGCAGGGCGCCGCCGCCGGTGAGCATCATGCCGCGATCGGCGATGTCGGCGCCCAGTTCGGGCGGCGTCTGCTCCAGCGCGTTCTTCACGGCCGAGACGATGTTGTTGAGCGGATCGGTCAGGGCTTCCAGCACTTCGTTGCTGCTGATGGTGAAGCTGCGCGGCACGCCTTCGGAAAGGTTGCGGCCCTTGACTTCCATTTCCTTGACTTCGGAGCCCGGGAAGGCCGAGCCGATGGTCTTCTTGATGACTTCGGCCGTCGGCTCGCCGATCAGCATGCCGTAGTTGCGGCGGATGTAGTTGATGATGGCTTCGTCGAAGCGGTCGCCGCCCACGCGGACTGAGCCCTTGTAGACCATGCCGCCCAGCGAGATCACGCCCACTTCGGTGGTGCCGCCGCCGATGTCCACCACCATCGAGCCCGAGGCTTCGCTGACGGGGAGGCCTGCGCCGATGGCCGCGGCCATGGGTTCTTCGATGAGGTAGACCGAGGTGGCGCCGGCAGCTTCGGCCGCGTCCTTGATGGCGCGGCGCTCGACCTGGGTCGAGCCGCAGGGCACACAGATGATGATGCGCGGGCTCGGCGTGAGCAGCGTGCGCGGGTGCACCATCTTGATGAACTGCTTGATCATCTGCTCGGTGATCACGAAGTCGGCGATCACGCCGTCCTTCATCGGGCGGATCGCCTCGATGTTGCCGGGCACCTTGCCCAGCATGGCCTTGGCTTCGCGGCCGACAGCCTGGATCACCTTCTTGCCGTGGGGGCCGCCTTCGTGGCGGATCGCGACGACCGAGGGCTCGTCCAGCACGATGCCCTTGTTGCGGGCGAATATCAGGGTGTTGGCGGTGCCGAGGTCGATCGCAAGGTCGGTGGAAAAGTACCGACGGAAAGCTCCAAACATGTGCGGAATCCTCTGAGCACGGCCTGCGCATCGGCAGGTCGTCGCTCTATTTTTGGGTCGTTTGACGGGGTGAATTGATCGTTTTTGGCGCAAAAGCCGGCGCGTTCGCGGGGGTTGCGGCAAAGGCGGGATAATACCCGAATCCCCTCTGATTCCCGTGTTAGCACCCCCTTAGGCGTGCGATTACCTTCGGTTTTTTGACCGGTCCGACCCATGTCCCTTGACGCTTCAGATATCGCACGCATCGCCTCCCTGGCGCGGCTGCAGCTTGCCTCCGACGAAAGCGAGCGCATGCTCAGCCAGATCAACGGCTTTTTCGATTTAGTCGAACGTATGCGTTCGGTCGATACCGCCGGCATCGAGCCCCTGGCCCATCCGGTTGCTGCCATCGAAGACATCACCCTGCGCCTGCGCGACGACGTGGTGAGCGAACCCGACAACCGCGAAGCCAACCAGAAGAGCGCCCCCGCCGTCGAAGCCGGCCTTTTCCTCGTGCCCAAGGTGATCGAATAATGAGCGGCGAACAGCAACTGCACCAGATGGGCGTGGTAGCCCTGGCCAAGGCCTTGGCCGAGCGCAAGGTCTCGGCCGTCGAAGCCTCGCAGGCTTTTCTCGGCCGCATGAAGGCCCACGAATCGCTCGGCACCTTTGTCGACGTCAATGAAGAAGTCACGCTGGCCCAGGCCCGCAAGGCCGATGCGCTCCTCGCCGCCGGCAATGCTCCGGCGCTGGCCGGCGTGCCGATCGCGCACAAGGACATCTTCGTCACCACCGATTTCGCCACCACCGCCGGCTCGAAGATGCTCGCGGGCTACCGCTCGCCCTTCGACGCGACCGTGGTGCGCCGCCTGGCCGAGGCTGGCGCGGTCACGCTCGGCAAGCTGAGCTGCGACGAGTTCGCGATGGGCTCGGCCAACGAGAACGTCGCCGTGCCCGCCGTGGGCCACGACAAGGCCGTGCCGGTGCAGAACCCGTGGAACCGCGACCGCATTCCGGGCGGCTCTTCAGGCGCCAGCGCGGCGGCCGTGGCGGCACGCCTCGCGCCCGCGGCCACCGGCACCGACACCGGCGGCTCGATCCGCCAGCCCGCATCGTTCTGCGGCGTGACCGGCATCAAGCCGACCTACGGCCGCGCCTCGCGCTACGGCATGGTGGCCTTCGCATCGAGCCTCGACCAGGCCGGTCCGATGGCCCGTTCGGCCGAAGACTGCGCGCTGCTGCTCTCGGCCTTCTGCGGCCCCGATCTCGACCGCGATTCGACCTCCATCGACAAGCCCGCCGAAGACTTCGGCCGCGCGCTGAACGACTCGCTCGAGGGCCTTCGCATCGGCGTGCCGAAGGAGTTCTTCGGCGAAGGCGTGGCACCCGGCGTGCGCGCCGCCATCGACGCAGCGCTCGCGCAATACGAGAAGCTCGGCGCCAAGCGCGTCGAGGTGTCGCTGCCGCGCACCGAGCTGTCGATTCCCGTGTACTACATCCTGGCCGCGGCGGAAGCGTCGAGCAACCTGAGCCGCTTCGACGGCGTGAAGTTCGGCCATCGCGCAAAGCAGTACAAGGACCTGTCCGACATGTACGAGAAGACGCGTGCCGAGGGCTTCGGAGACGAAGTGAAGCGCCGCATCATGATCGGCACCTACGTGCTCTCGCACGGCTACTACGACGCGTACTACCTGCAGGCGCAGAAGGTGCGCCGCATGATCGCCGACGACTTCCAGCAGGCGCTGAAGCAATGCGACGTGATCGCCGGCCCCGCCGCGCCGACCACCGCCTGGAAGATCGGCGAACACGGCGACGACCCGGTGGCCGACTACCTCGCCGACATCTTCACGCTGCCCGCATCGCTGGCCGGCTTGCCGGGCATGAGCGTGCCCGCGGGCTTCGACGGCGGCATGCCCGTCGGCCTGCAGCTGATCGGCAACTACTTCGGCGAAGCCAAGCTGCTCAACGCAGCCCACCGCTTCCAGCAAGCCACCGACTGGCACACGCGCACGCCGGAGGGCTTCTGAAATGAGCGAGACCGCAGTGAACACCTTCGAAGCACAACAACAAGGCCGCCCGACCGGCCCGCTCGTGCGCGGCTATGAAGTCATCATCGGCTTCGAGACGCACGCGCAACTCTCGACCGCGAGCAAGATCTTCAGCCGCGCCTCCACCGCCTTCGGTGCCGAGCCCAACACGCAGGCCTGCGCGGTGGACCTCGCGTTGCCCGGCACGCTGCCGGTGATGAACAAGGGCGCGGTCGAACGCGCCATCAAGCTGGGTCTGGCGCTCGGCTCGCACGTTGCGCCGCGCAGCGTGTTCGCGCGCAAGAACTACTTCTATCCCGACCTGCCCAAGGGCTACCAGATCAGCCAGTTCGAGATTCCGGTCGTGCAGGGTGGCTCGGTGTCTTTCTTCCTCGGCGAAGAGAAGAAGACCGTGCGCCTCGTGCGCGCCCACCTGGAAGAAGACGCGGGCAAGTCGCTGCACGAGGACTTCATCGGCCAGAGCGGCATCGACCTGAACCGCGCCGGCACGCCGCTGCTGGAGATCGTGACCGAGCCCGACATGCGCTCCACCGCCGAGGCCGTGGCCTATGCAAAGGAACTGCACAAGATCGTGACGTGGATCGGCATCTGCGACGGCAACATGCAGGAAGGCAGCTTCCGCTGCGATGCCAACGTGTCGGTGCGCAAGCCCGGCGACAAGCTGGGCACGCGGCGAGAGATCAAGAACCTGAACAGCTTCAAGTTCATGCAGCAGGCCATCGACTACGAGATCCGCTGGCAGATCGAGGAGATCGAGGACGGCCGCAAGGTCGAGCAGGCCACCGTGCTGTTCAACCCCGACACCGGCGAGACGCGTGCGATGCGCGCCAAGGAAGACTCGGCCGACTACCGCTACTTCCCCGACCCGGACCTGCCGCCGCTGGTGATCGCGGCCGACTGGATCGAACGCGTGCGCGGCGAAATGCCCGAGCTGCCGCGTGCGATGGCCGAGCGCTATGTGCGCGACCATGGCCTGTCGGAATACGACGCGGCGCAGCTCACGCAGAGCCTCGCGCTCGCGCACTACTTCGATGAAGCGGTGAAGGCCGGCGCGACGCCGAAGCTCGCGAGCAACTGGATCACCGGCGAGATGGCGCGTCGCCTGAACGCAAAAGAGATTGGCATCGAAGCGGCACCGGTCGGCGCGTTGCAGCTCGGCCAACTGATCAAGCGCATCGCCGACGGCACGCTGCCGAACAACGCGGCACGCCAGGTGTTCGATGCGCTCTGGACCGGCGAAGGCAGCGACGTGGACGCGATCATCGAAGCCAAGGACCTGAAGCCGATGGCCGACACTGGCGCGCTCGACGCGATCCTCGACGAAGTCATCGCCAAGAACGCGAAGAACGTCGAGGAATACCGTGGCGGCAAGGAGAAGGCGCTGAACGGCCTCGTGGGTCAGGTGATGAAGGCCAGCGGCGGCAAGGCCAATCCGGCGCAGGTCACCGAACTGCTGAAAGCCAAGCTGGGCTGATCGATCCGCGAATTCCGGGGCCGCGATGGCCCCGGAAGATTCAGCGCGGTGCTGCTGCTGCGGCCGCTGCGCTCGGAGCGGGTCCCCAGAGCGGCTTCAACCGCGCGCGCTCTTCATCGAAGCGCGCATTCACCCGCTTCTTCTCTTCTTCCTGCTCGGCGATGAAGCGGTTCTGCACCGCCACGCTCTGCGTGTTGTCCTCGAGCTTGCGGCGCATCGCCCCCGGCGCTTTGCTCACGTCCTTCTTGTAGAACTCGAGCTCCTCGTCGATCTTCTTGCGGTCTTCGCCCAGTTCGGCAATGCGCTTCTGCGCCGCCTGGATCACCGCATCGACCTGCGACAGCGCCTCGTTGCGCTCGCGGTCGTGCGAGGCGGCGCTGGGGTAGCGCACCAGCAGCGCGCGCTCGCGGCGGCGCTCGTCGGTTGCTTTGGCGGCCTGCACGGCGGCTTCGCGGGCGCGGTCTTCGCGCTCGGCCATCTCGCGCGCCGAATACGTGGGTTCGATCTTGCGGCGCGTGAGGCCGCTCGGGCTCAGTTCGCGCTGCTCGCGGTCGTTGCAGGCAGGGATCGGACGGTCCGCCGTGAGCGTGCGGCCCTGCGCATCGGTGCAGGTGTAGATGCTGCCGGCTGGCACGTCCTTGCCCTGCGCATGCGCAACGCCGACGGAAGCAAAACCCACGAGGAAAAACGACGCCGCCGCCAGCAGGCGATGGGGCTTGCCGTGATCGCGTGTGCGCATCGCTGTTCGATCCTCAGTGAGCGCCGTAGCGCGTGCGGTAGGCCAGCACGCGCTCGCGGTGCGCGCCCAGGTCGGCGGCGGCATCGCCCGAGAGGTAGCTCAGCAGGTCATCCAGCGTGGCGATGGCGATCACCGAAAGGCCGAGCTGGTTGCGCACGTACTGCACGGCGCTGTGGTCCACGTCGACGCCGTTCTCGGTGGCTTTTTCCTGCCGGTCGAGCGCAATGGCCACGGCATGCGGCGTGGCGCCGGCGGCCTCGATCGCGGCGATCGATTCACGCACCGCGGTGCCGGCGGACATCACGTCATCGACGATCAGCACGCGGCCCTGGAGCGGCGCGCCCACCAGGTTGCCGCCTTCGCCATGCGCCTTGGCTTCCTTGCGGTTGTAGGCAAAGGGGTAGTTGCGGCCGCGCCGGGCCAGCTCGGCCGCCACCGTGGCGCCCAGCGGGATGCCCTTGTAGGCGGGGCCGAAGATCATGTCGAATTCGAGGCCGCTCTCGATCAGCCGGTCTGCATAGAATCCCGCGAGCCGTGCGATCTTGGCGCCGTCGTCGAAGAGCCCCGAATTGAAGAAGTAGGGGCTCATCCGGCCGGCCTTGGTCTTGAACTCGCCGAAGCGAAGCACGCCGGCATCGCGCGCGAACTGGACGAAGTCCTGCGCCACCGCGCTGCTTTTCTCACCATCTACAGCCATCGGGAATTCCTTGTGTTCAAACTGACCAGTCTCAATCTCAATGGCCTGCGTTCGGCGGCCACCAAGGGCGTCGCCGATTGGGTGGCCGAACTTGCGCCGGATTGTATTTGCATGCAGGAGATCCGGGTCCAGGCGAGCGACATCGAAGGCCGCTTCGAGGAGATGGCGGGCCTCAAGGGCCACTTCCACTTCGCCGAGAAGAAGGGCTACGCCGGCACCGCGATCTACACCAGGCACGCGCCGAGCCAGGTCATCGTGGGCTGGGGCGATGCCGAGTTCGACGCCGAAGGCCGCTACCTCGAACTGCGCTTCGATACGCCCAAGCGCAAGTTTTCGGTCATCAGCTGCTACTTCCCGAGCGGCAGCTCGGGTGAGGAGCGGCAACTGGCCAAGTTCCGTTTTCTCGAGGGCTTCTTTCCGCACCTGGTGGCGCTCAAGAAGGAGCGCGAGTTCGTGCTGTGCGGCGACATCAACATCGCGCACCAACAGATCGATTTGAAGAACTGGCGCAGCAACCAGAAGAACAGCGGCTTCCTGCCCGAGGAACGCGCCTGGATGACGAAGCTGCTGGACGCCGGCGCCGAGGGCGCGGGCCTGGTGGACGTCTACCGCATGCTCAAGCCCGAGACCACCGACGAGGCCTACACCTGGTGGAGCAACCGCGGCCAGGCCTATGCGAACAACGTGGGGTGGCGGCTCGATTACCACCTGGCCACGCCGAAGACCGCCGCGCTCGCGCGCACCGAACAGATCTTCAAGACCATCAAGTTCAGCGACCACGCGCCGATCACGGTGGACTACGACTTCACGCTCTGACTCCGGGCTTGCGAGGCGGCCTGTCTAGCAGCAACCGCCCATCATCTGCCCGCGGCGATAGAACGGCCCGAGGTCGTCCGCGAGCGCCCTGACGGTGTCGCGCCACGACGTGGCCCCGGCGCGGTCTGCAGCCAACGCGCTGCGCATGCGTGCCAGCAGCTCGGCGCGCAACGCGGGCTCGTCGATTCCCTGCACGCGGCCCGCATCCACCACCACGCGCCCGCCGACCAGCACCTTGGCGACGTGGCTGCCATTGGCACGCGCGAGCAGCAGATCGAGCGGATCGGTATCGGCGAAGAGCGCGTCGTCATCGAGCGCGTCCCAGTCCAGCAGCACGAGATCGGCCGCGGCGCCGGGCGCGATGCTGCCGCCCACGGCCAGGCTGCCGCGCACGCTGCGCGGGCCATGGCCTGACGCGAAGGCCCAGAGTTGTTCGCGCGTCATCGTGGTGTCGTAGCCCCAGCCGCGATGCAGCGAATACGCGAGCCGCATCTCGCGCAATGCATCGTCGTCTTCGTCGAAGGCCATGCCGTCCAGGCCCATCGCGACGCGGCAGCCGTGCTTCAGCATGTCGGGCACCGGCGCGATGCCCGACTTGAGCCCGAGGTTGGAGCTCGTGTTGACCGCGATGGTCGCGCCACGCTCGGCGATCAGCGCCAGGTCCGCGGGCCGCGCCCAGGCGCAGTGCGCGAGCGTGAGGCGCGGCGTCAGGAGGCCGATGTCGTCCAGAAAGCGGACGATGCCGCCGGGGTGATTCGCGTCGGCCCACTCGCGCTGGTAGCGCGTTTCGAGCAGGTGCATGTGGACCGGCCGGCCCGTGTCGGCCGAGGCCCGTGCGATCGCCTCGAGCAGCGGCGTGCTGCACCACTGCACCGCGGTCGGGCCGTACTGCACGGTCACGTGCTCGCCGTGGCCGCCCTCCTCCACCATCCGCGCGACTTCGTCGACCAGCGCAAGCTGCTGGGCCGGCGTCACCGGCTTCACCGCGAGCCGAGCGGCCACCGCATCGCGGATGCCCGGGCGCAGCGCCGCGAGCACGGCCGCGTCGTCGCAGTAGGCGATGCCGTGACGGTCGCGCATCGCGATGGCAAAGCCGATGCGCACACCGACATCGCGCGCCGCGCGCGCCACCGCCTCGGCTTCGTCGACATAGGCCATGCCGCCCTGCACGCGCGTGTAGTGAACCATGAGGTTCGCGACACCGTGCCGCACCGAACGCGCGAACGAGGTCGCGGCGCAAAGGTACGGGTCCATGCCCGGCACCACGCCTAGGAACGGCAGCCAACTCTCGAGCGGCTGGCCGAAGGCGCCCAGCGTGGCGCTGCGAAAGGTGCGCGCATGGTCGTGCGCATTGGCCAGCGCCGGCAGCGCGAGCAGGCGCGGCCCGTCAGCGCTTTCGTCTGCCAGCGGCGTGATCGAGCGGATGCGATCGCCCTCGAGTGCGATGCGCACGTCGGGCTGCGCGGGTTGCGCGCCGGGGTCGGCCAGCAGCCATGCGCAGTCGAGCCGGCCTTCGTGCATCGGAGCTGGCATGGCGGGTCCTTCGTCGTCGGGTTGCATCTATGGCTATGGGTCTAGGGCGCGGCGATTTTGCGCTCCGCCAGCGGAGGCAGAAAGCGCCGGTCGAAGACCTCGCCGGCCGCGGGTGCGTTCGCCAACTCGAACGCCTCCTTGACCTGCCCGATGGCGCGCGCCATGCGCGCATCGTTCACATCGCCCATGCCGCTGGCCGCGACCTCGGGCGTCAGCATCACGGTGCGAAGCGTGTAGAGCAGGCGCCGTTTTTCCAGCGCCGCGTTGAGCAGCGGCTCGCGCTTCATGAGCGCGGCAATCGCCGCATCGGGGTCGGCCACGGTGTCGCGCAATCCCCTGTTGATGGCGCGCACGAGACCGGCCACGGCCTGCGGCTTGTCTTTCAGGAACTGGCGAGACACCAGCACGCCGTTGCCGTACAGGTCGAGGCCGTGGTCGCCGTAGTGGAACCAGCGGATGTCCTTGTCCGGGTCCACGCCCTGCGCCACCAGGTTCATGTAGCTCGTCACCGAGAACACGGCCGAGCCTTCGACATGGTCCTTGAGCATCATCTGCTCCTGCAGGTTGGGCGCCATGTTCGTCCACTTGACCTTGCCCGCGTCCACACCGTTCCTCGCTGCCATCAACGGGAACATGCGCAGTGCGGCGCCGCCGGCCGCCGAACCCAGCGTGCGGCCCTCCAGCTCCTTCAATGTCTTGATGGGGCTGTTGGACTTGACGATGAGCGCGAAGGGCGCGCGGTTGTAGACCATGTAGACCATCACAGGCGCGGCCCCTGGCTTGGCGGCCGCGTTCTGCACGACCGCATTCACGTCTCCAAAGCCTGCGTCGTACGCGCCGGCCATCACCTTGGTCACGGTCGCCGCGGAGCCGTCGCCCTGGTCGATCGCCACCGCGAGTTTCTCGGCAGCGAAGTAGCCGCGGTCTTCCGCGAGGTAGTACCAGGCATGGATGCCCTGGAGCTTCCAGTCGAGGACGAATCGGACAGGCGTGAGCGGCTGGGCGCACGCTTCGCGCACCGGAAGCGCCGCGAGCGAAGCGCCCAGTGCGGCGGATACCGCGACGACCGCAGCGCGGCGGGACACTGAGAAGGACATGCGGGGCTTTCGTGGATGGATCAAATGGCTTCGAAGAGAACGTCCTGCGCGCCTTCCCACAGCACCTTGGTGCCGAGCGTGCGCAACTGCTCCCGTCCTTCGACGATGGTGAGGAAGTGGTTGCCCGCGAGCGTGCCCATCTTGCTGGCGAAGCTGCAGGCGCCGTAGGCCAGGATGATCTCGGTCTCGCTGTAGCCGCCGGGGTAGAAGAGGATGTCCCCCACCGACGGATGGCTGGTGTGGTTCTCGAAGCCCACACCCAGCTCGAAATCGCCCAGCGGTACCCAGCAGCCTTCGCCGCTCCAGCGCACGTGGATCAATTTCTGGCGGTAAGGCAGCAGCTTGCGAAAGGCCGCGACGGTGAGCGGTGCGTCGGGGTGCGTCTCTGCCACGAAGCGAAGGCCTCCGGTGGTGATCCGGATGAGGTCGTTCTTCATGCCATCGCCATGTCGGTCTTGCGCTGCGCCCAGCCGGTCGTCCGCCGCTCGACCAGCGAGGAGACGGCGTACAGCGCCACGCCCATCGCCGCGAGCAGGAAGAGGCCCGCGAACACCATCGGCACGTCGAAGTTGCCGCTGGCGATCATCATCACCGTGCCGATGCCCTGGTTGGCGGCCACGGTCTCGCTCAGCACCGTGCCGACGAACGCCAGCGTGATGGCGATCTTGAGCGAGGCAAAGAGATACGGCAGCGCGCGCGGCAGGCCCACGTTCCAGAGGATGTCGCGCTTTCTCGCGCCGAGCACGCGCAGCACGTCCTCCAGCTCGGGCTCGGTGCTCGCGAGGCCGGTGGCCACGTTCACCACCACCGGGAAGACGCTGATCACCATCGAGGTCAGGATCGCCGGCACCGTGCCCGCGCCGAACCACACCACGAAGAGCGGCACCACCGCCACCTTCGGGATGCTCGAGAAACCCACCAGCAGCGGATAAGTCACGTCATAGGCCAGCTTCGACGAGCCGATCACCACGCCGATGACGATGCCCGCGCCCACGCCCAGCACGAAGCCGGCGAGCGTGGTGTAGAGCGTCTGCACGGTGTGCGGCCACAGGAGCGGCATCTTCTGGACCAGCACCAGCGCGATCTGGCTCGGGCGCGGCAGGATCAGGTCGGACACGCCGAAGGCCAGGCACACCACCTCCCACAGCACGAAGAAGCCGATGAGCGCGCCCGCGGAAAGGAGGCGCTGCCGTGCGAGCGGCGCGATCATGCGGCCACCTCCTCGAGCGAGCGCGCCGGAGCCTGTACTGGCGCTGCCGGCACGGCATCGCTCTCGCGGCGCGCCTCGGCGATGCGCATGCGCAGTTGCTGCACCAGGCTCGCGAACTCGGGCGCGTAGCTGCTCTCCAGCGTGCGCGGCCTCGCGAAGCCCACATCGCGCGTTTCGAGAATGCGCCCCGGCCGCGCGCTCATCACGCAGATGCGGTTGGCCAGGTAGGCGGATTCGCGCAGGTCGTGCGTCACCAGCAGCACGGTCGGCCGCTTGGCGATCCACAGCGTCTGCATGATGTCCCACAGCTCCTCGCGCGTGAACTGGTCGAGCGCGCCGAAGGGCTCGTCGAGCAGCAGCAGCTCGGGCTCGTGCACCAGCGCGCGGCACAGCGAAGCGCGCTGCAGCATGCCGCCCGAGAGCTGCCACGGCCGCTTGTCGCCGAAGCCCTTGAGCCCCACCTGCGCGAGCAGCGCGTCGGCGCGCTCGGCGTATTCGCCGCGCTTCTTGCTGCGGTAGTGCTGGCGGAATGGCTCGACGATCTTCAGCGGGATCATCACGTTCTCGCGGATCGTGAGCCACGGCAGCATGGTCGGGTTCTGGAAGGCGAGGCCGATGCGAAGGCGCGGTGCGGGCGAGGCATGCGCGCCCGCCGCGACCACGGTGCCGGCCGCGCCCACCTCGCGCCCGCCGGCGATCACCGCGCCCGCGCTCGGACGCAACAGGCCCGCCACCAGCTTCAGGATGGTCGACTTGCCGCAGCCGCTCGGGCCCACGAGCGCGACGAAGTCGCCCTTCTCGATGTCCAGCGTCGTGTGGTCCAGGGCGATGGTGCCGCCGCCGTAGCGCAGCATCACGTCGGACAGTTGGATGAATGCGTTGCCCATGGGGTCCTTCAGGAAAAGACGGGTGAAGTGGATGAAGCCGTGTCGTCGTCCATCCGCAGGATCGCGGCCACCGGTCCGCCGCCCGCGGGGCCCTGGTGCTCGGCGCCGCCCGACACATACAGCGCCGTGTGCCCTGCCACCGACGCCAGCACGCCGCCCACCACGGCGCGCGCATGGCGGGTCGAGTGGATGTCGGAGTCGTTGAGCATGGTGTGGCGGGCGTCGCGCACGCGGCCGTCCGGACTGGCCTCGGCTTTCGCGAGCAGGTTCACGAGGCGCGAGGACAACGCCTGTGCGTCGTGTTCCGCGTCGAGCCCGAAGGCATCGCGCAGCAACGCGCGCACGCTCGCGGCATCGATCGCATCGCGCATCACCGCATGGGCGATGCGGAACGCCGACGCGCTGCCCTCCGCCTCGCCGAGCACGATGACGACGTTGCCTTCCAGCTCGATGCCGGCCGATGCCGAGGCGCGCGCGGAGAACAACCGCCAGTCGCTCATCACGCTCGCATCGCCGATCGCTTCGCGCGCGACCTCGCCCAGCGCCACCGCCACGCCAAGTGCCGATGCGCCGCGCGAATAGCCCATCGATTCGTAGCTGTCGTGGGTGACCGGCGAAGCGCCGCGCGCCAGTGCCGCCGACACCTTCGCCGAAGTGAGCAGCGGGCACTTGACCTGCACGAAATGCACGTCGTCCGCACTCCGGATGCCGGCATCCCGCATGGCCTCGGCGACGGCTTCGGCCGTGGCGTCGATCTGCGCGGCGCGACCCATTTCTTCCGGCAGGAAGTCGCGCGTCTGCGCGATGCCGATCACCAGGCGCTTGCCCCGGCCTGCGGGCGCATCGGACACCCAGCGCCGCGCGAATACGGTGAAGTGCGGCGACAGCACGCCCTCGGTGCCGCCCGACATCACCAGCGCGACGCGCCCGTGCACCGCCTCGGGCGTGCAGCCGAGCGCGGGTGCGAGCAGGTGGCACCACGCGGTCGATGCGTACTCGCGCGTGAAGTCGTTGACGCAGCCGTTGCCTTCGGTCTTGCCCACCACAGCCACGATGTCGGCCGCGACGATTTCGCCCGCGTCGATCAGCGCCTTCACGCCACGCAGGTCGCCCGGTCCGCTGCACGGGATGCGCCAGACCTGCACCTGCTGCACACGCGCCGCGTTCATGCCGCGTCCCAATCCACCGCACCCACCGGCACAGCCGTCGCGGGCACACCGGGCGGCGTCTGCAGGATCGCGCTGCTGTAGTGCTCGGTGTTGCGCGGCGCGGGCGTTGGCATCTTCTGCACGCCCTTCACCGAGCGCCCCCAGCCGACCGCATCGGTCACCAGCTTGCCTTCGCGCATCACGAAGCGACCGCGCAGCAATGTGTGCAGCGGGTATCCCTTCACCGCGCGGCCGTTCCACGGCGAGATCTTGCTGATGCTCTGCAGCCTGTTCTGCGACAGCGTGCCCGCGCGCTGCATGTCGACGATGGCGATGTCGGCATGCGCGCCCGGTGCGATCACGCCCTTGGTGCCGTACAGGCCCCAGGCCTTGGCCGGGTTCACCGCGCTCCAGCGCACGTAGTCCATCAAGGTCGCGCGCTCGCGGTTCACCTCGGTCAGCATCAGCGGCATCTGCGTCTCGACGCCCGGGAAGCCGCAGTCGCAGTCCCAGATGCTCTCGCGGGTTTTTTCTTCCGGCGTGTGCGGCGCGTGGTCGGTGGCGATCATGTCGAGCGTGCCGTCGAGCAGCGCGTCCCACAGCGGCTGGTTGTGTCGCGCCTCGCGGATCGGCGGGTTGAGCCGCATCACGCCGCCGAGCTTCAGCATGTGGCCGGTGTTGAGCAGCAGGTATTGCGGACAGGTCTCGGCCGTCACGTCCACGCCGCGGCGCTTGGCCTCGCGCAGCAGGAAGAGCGAATCGGCCGCGCTGTGGTGCGCGATGTGCACCCGCGCACCGGTCCATTCGGCCAGCGTGAGCACGCGGCCGATGGCCTCGATCTCGGCCACGGCCGGCCGCGCGGCCAGGTGGGCCATCGCATCGATGCGGCCGGCCGCCTGCATCTTCTTCTGGCGGCGCTGAAGGATCGACGAGTTCTCCGCATGCACCACCGTGCGGATGCCCAGCGGCGCGAGTTTTTCGAAACCTTCGAGCAGCGCACCGTCGGTGGGCGCGGGCAGGTTGCCGAAGGTGTTGCCGACGAAGGCCTTGAAGCTGGTGACGCCCGCGTCGAGAAGTTCCTCGAGCCGGTCGACCGTGTCGTCGCCCAAGAGGCCGTGGATGCCGAAGTCGCAGTACGACGACTCGGCCGCCTTCTGCTTGATGCGCAGCGCCTCGACGGTGCCGGTCGACGGGTTGGTGTTGGGCATCTCGAACACCGTGGTCACGCCGCCCATCGCGGCAGCGGCCGAGCCGGTCTTCCAGGTTTCCTTGTTCGGGTAGCCGGGGTCGCGAAAGTGCACGTGGCTGTCGATGGCGCCGGGCAGCAGGTAGAGGCCGTCGGCGCGCATTTCCTCGCGCGCCGGCGGCATCGTGTCGTCGTGGCCGACGGCCACGATGCGCTCGCCGGCAACGGCCACGCTGGCTTCGATGATCTGGTCCGCGGAGACCACGCGGGCACCGCGGATGACGAGGTCGACTTCTTTGGTCATCGCGGCCTCCTCAGAGCATCGCCCAGCCGCCATCGACGGGCAGGTCGACGCCGGTGATCTGGCGCGACACGTCGCTTGCCATGAAGAGGCAGGCGTTGGCCACGTCCGCATCGGTGGAGACGCGGCGCAGCGCGTAGTCGGCCGCGTGCCGCGTCATCGCTTCTTCCAGCGTGATGCCGAGTTTTTCGGCCATGTTGGCGCAGACCTTGTCGCGAAAGCGCGGCCCATCGACCATGCCGGGCGCGACGCAGTTCACGTTGATGCCGTGCGGCCCAGCCTCCAGCGCGAAGCTCTTGGTGATGCCGCGAAGGCCCCACTTGGAGGCCGAGTACGCCATGCGACCGGCGCGCCCGCGCATGCCGAAGGTGCCGCCCACGTTCACCACCTTGCCGCTCTTGCGCGCGACCATGCCGGGCAGCACCGCGCGCATGGTGTTGAAGCAGCCGGTCATGTTGAGCTGCACGATCTCGTCGAACTCCTCGGTGGTGGTTTCCCAGCCGGTCTTGCCGATGGGGCCGGAGCCGCCGGCCACGTTCACCAGCACGTCGATGCGGCCGAAGGCTTCCAGCGCATGCGCCGCCAGCGCCTCGGTCTGTGCGCCCACGGTGAGGTCGCAGGGCACGACGATCGCCGCGACGCCGAGCGCGCGGGCTTCCGCCGCCACGGGCTCGATGGCGCCGGTGTCGCGCCCGGCCAGCACCAGCCGGGCGCCTTCGCGCGCAAAGGCCAGCGTGACGGCGCGGCCCATGCCCTTGGCCGGGCCGGTGATGAGCACCACCTTGTCTTTGAGTTGCAGGTCCATGTCGTTTCTCGCTTTCAGTTCAATGCGTTCAAGGTCTTGGAGGGGCGCTCGGCGCGCGCGGGCAGGAAGCTCCGGTCGAACACCTCGGCCGTTGCCGGCGTGCGCGGCAGCTGGTTGGCGTCCACCACGATGTCGATGGACTTCTTGAGGCGCGCGTCGTCCACGTCGCCCAGGCCGATGCGGGCCACCTCGGGGTGACTCATGTCGTTGCGCAGCGTGGCGAACAGCTTTTCCTTCTCGACCTCGCGCTTGAGCAGCGGCTCACGCTTCATGACGTGGTCGATGCCCATGTCCGGGTCGGCAACGGCTTCCTTCACCGCGCGGTTCAGCGCCTTCACGAAGCCTTGCACCGCCTTGGGGTTCTCCCTGGCGAAGCTGCGCGAAAAGAACACCCCGTTCGAGTACAGGTCCATGCCGTTGTCGCCGTAGCGGATGAAGCGCAGGTCCTTCGCAGGGTCGAGCCCCATCGCCTTGGCGCTGAAGCTCACGGTGGTCACGTAGCCGAAGGCGGCGTCGATCTGCCCGCGCGTGAGCATCTGCTCGCGCAGGTTGGGCGCCATGTTGGTGATGGTCACCTTGCCGGCATCGACCTTCGCGAGCTTGGCGAAGGCCGGGAACAGCTTCAGCGCGCCGTCGTTGGCGGGACCGCCGATGGTCTTGCCTTCCAGGTCCCTGGGCGATTTGATCGGGCTGTCCTGCTTCACCACAATGGTGAAGGGTGGCGTGTTGTAGAGCATGTAGACCGCAACCGGCGCGTCGGCCGGACGCTTCGATGCGAGGTCGATCAGCGCGTTGAGATCGCCGAAGCCCGCCTGGTAGGCGCCGGCCGCGACCTTGGGAATCGATGCGGCGGAGCCCTCGCCCTGGTCGATCAGGACATCCAGGCCCTCGGCCTTGAAGTAACCCTTGTCCTGGGCCACGAAGAACCAGGCCTGCGGGCCTTCGTACTTCCAGTTGAGCACGAGCTTGACCGGCACCTGCGCGGCGGCGCAGGTGGCCGCGAGGGCCAGGCCGGCGGCTGCGGCCAGCGAAGCAAGCGAACGCGCAAGGCGCGAGTTGGCGAAGAGAGACGGGGGCATGCGAGGACTCCTAGCGTTTCTTGGATGAAGAGGAAGTGGAGGAAAGGGAAGCAAGCGAATCGAGCAGCGACTCGGCGGTCGCCACGAACCCGTGCAGCTGCTGCACGATGAAGTGAATGCCGCGCGTGACATAGGCGGGCGACGGCGTGCCGCACGCGTCCTTCAGCAGCACGCAGTCGTAGCCGAGGAAGTTCGCGTCCTGCAGCGTCGAGAACACGCAGCGGTCGGTGTTGATGCCCGCGAACAGCAGCGTCGTGATGCCTTGCTGGCGCAGCACGCTGTCGAGCTCGTTGTCCCAGAAGCCGCTCAGGCGGTGCTTGTGGACGGTGATGTCGCCGGGCGCGACGGCCAGTTCGTCGATGACCTGCGCGCCCCACTCGCCCTGCACCAGCGAGGGGCCGTGGTCGATGGGCGAATGCTCCGCATACCCAACGCCGTCGGCGCTGCGCTTGCCCTTGAACTGCACCGTGGGCGAGAGGTTGAGGCGGTCCGCGCGAATGCCCCAGTTGAGCCACACGACAGCGCCACCGGCCGCGCGCCACGCCGGCAGCAACCGGGCGATGGCCGCGATCGGCTTGCGCGCCGCGCGGATGCCGATGCCCTTCTGCGCGAACCAGCCCTCGGGGTGGCAGAAGTCGTTCTGCATGTCGACCACGACGAGCGCGCTGTGCGCGAGGTCGAACTCGATCGGCTGCGGCTCGGCCGGCATCCGCACCGGCTGCGGCGGCTTCGGCGCACGCACGAGGCTGATGCGCCCGTCGGCCAGCGTCCACGCGTTGTGGGGCACCGGACCGAAGCGGGCGGGCGGCGATGGCTCTGCATTGGTGCGCGAAGGTGCGGATCGGCGTGTCATGCGAAATGCGCACGCAGCCGACGTGCCAGAAGGTGCTCCTGATCCGTACCGATTCACGTACTGTGCGTTGCCGTTGCGGCAACGGCGAATGCGGCGGTTCTGGCGCGCTTCGTGCAACTGCCGCAGGTATGAACCACCTTCGTTTCCTGCGCTACGCGGACGAGGTCGCCCGGGCCGGATCGATCCGCCAGGCGGCCGAGCGGCTGCATGTGGCGCCCTCCGCCGTCAACCGCCGCATCCAGGACCTCGAGGAGGAACTGGGCACGCCGCTCTTCGAGCGATTGCCGCGCGGCATGCGACTCACCGCGGCGGGCGAACTGTTTGTGCGCTACATCCGCGGGCGCGCATCGGAGCTGGACCGCGTGCGCTCCGAGATCGAGGAGCTGCAGGGCTTGCGGCGCGGCGCCGTGCGGCTGGTCGCGAGCCAGGCGCTCGCGCCGCGCTTCCTGCCGGCCGCCATCAACGACTTCGGCAAGACGCATCCGCTGGTGGCTTTCGATGCGCGCATCGGCGATCACGTGCAGGCGGCCAGCGCGCTGCGCAGTTTCGAGACTGACCTTGCACTGGTGTTCAACCTCGCGCCCGAGGCCGACATCGAACGCGTGTGCGCGGTCGAGCAGAAGCTCATGGCGATCATGCACAGGCGCCATCCACTCGCGAAGACCAAGGACCTGCGCCTGCGCGACTGCGCCGACTACCCGGTCGTGCTGCCGAACCGCGACACGGGCGGGCGCCAGTTGCTCGAGCGCTTTCTCGCGCGCAGCTCCACCTCGATCCGCGCGATGGTGGAGAGCAACAGCTTCGAGTTTTTGCGCGGCTGCCTGTACGACGGCCAGTCGATCTCGTTCCAGATGGCCATCGGCACCCGTACCGAAGACCCCAACATCGTGGCCCGCGACATCGAGGACCGCGGCTTTCCGCGCGGCGAACTGGTGCTGGCGAGCCTGCGCGGCCGGCAGCTGCCGGTGATCGCCTATGCGTTCGCGGAGTTCCTGCGCAAGCGGCTGGCAGAACCTGCCGAGGCGGATTAACGCGAGAGCGCGGGCAGCGCCTTCTCCAGCGTCGCGACGAAGGCCTGCATCGCCTCGGTCTCGTGCGTGCCGCGCTTGGCGATGCGATAGAAGTCCAGCCCGACCTTCGGCTCGACCAGCACGTCGGTGCGCACGCGGTGGCGGCGGCAGGCCGCGAGCGCGAAGGTCGGCATCACCGCGATGCCGAATCCGGCCTCGACCATCGAGATCAGCGTGCCGAAGAAATTGAAGGTCGGCCGCTGCGCATCGGCGCGGCCGATGGTGGCCATCAGGTGCTGGTCGATCACCTTCTGGATCGGGTTGCCCGAAGGCAGGCCGATGAGTTCGGCGGTGCGCAGCGCGGACCACGGCGCGGTGCCGATGGCCGGCGCTTCATCAACTTCATCCGCTGAAGACGACGCCACGCGCATCAGGTGAAAGCGCCCGACCGGCGTGCGCTCCAGGCCCGCCGCGGCCTTGAAGAAGAAGCCGAGGCCCATGTCCGCATCGCCGGCCGTGACCATCGCCTCCACATCGCGCAGGTCGGCATCGAAGAGGCGCAGGCTCACCTGCGGATGCGCCTGGCGGAAGGTGTTGAAGACTTGCGGCAGCAGGTGCGAGGACACCAGCGGCGTCGCCGCGATGCGCAGGGTCTGGCGCGCCTCGTCGCCCTCGGCACCGAGTTGCGCGGCCACGTCGTCCAGGTCGGTGACGAGGCGTTCCACCACCGGCAGCAGCCGGCGGCCCGACGGCGTGAGCGTCACCACGCGCGTGGTGCGGTCGAAGAGCCGGCAACCCAGCTGCTTTTCCATCTCGCGAATCAGGATGCTGAGCCCCGCCTGCGTGATGTGGGCCTGCTCGGCCGCGCGCGTGAAGTTGCCGAGGCGTGCCACCTGCAGGAAGGCACGCATCTGACGGGTCGAGAGGTTCATAAGGATTCATGATAAATCCATAGCACATCTAAATTTTACAAATGGCGAACTTCCGTTCCCAATACGGCTGGAGACAAACGGACCCCTTTCGAGAGAGCCATGAACGACAAGCAAGTGATCATCCTGGGCGCCGGCATCGGCGGCCTGACCCTCGCGCTGAGCCTGCACCAGGCCGGCATCGCATGCCGCGTGTACGAGGCCGTGCCCGAGCTCAAGCCGCTCGGCGTGGGCGTCAACCTGCTGCCCCACGCGGCGCGCGAACTGACCGAGCTCGGCCTGCTGCCGCAACTGGACAAGGTGGGCGTGCGCACAAAGGAGTCGATCTTCTTCACCGAGCACGGCCAGCTGATTTTTCAGGAGGCGGCGGGCGAGCATGCGGGCTACGACTGGCCGCAGTTCTCGATCCATCGCGGTGATCTGCAGACGGTGCTGCTCGAAGAAACGCTCAAGCGCCTCGGCCCCGACAGCGTGGTCTGCAACCACCGCTGCACCGGCGTGACGCAGGATGCGGGCGGCGTCACCGTGCACTTCGCCGACGCGCCCGTCGTGCGCGGTGCGGTGGCCATCGGTTGCGACGGCATTCACTCGGCCTTGCGCAAGCAGCTCTATCCGAATGAAGGCGCGCCACGCTACTCGGGCGTGAACATGTGGCGCGGCACCGCGCGATGGAAGCCTTTTCTCTCGGGCGCGAGCATGGTGCGCGCAGGCTGGCTCGCGGTCGGCAAGATGGTGATCTACCCGATCCGCAACGACATCGACGCCGAAGGCCACCAGCTCGTGAACTGGGTCGCCGAGATCCATGCGCCGCAACCCGCGATGCGCGACTGGAGCCGTGCCGGCCGGCTCGAGGACTTTCTCCCGGCGTTCGCCGACTGGCACTTCGACTGGCTCGACGTGCCCGCGCTGATCCGCGCCTCGGACACCATCCTCGAGTACCCGATGGTCGACCAGGACCCGCTGCCGCGCTGGACGCACGGCCGCCTCACGCTCTTGGGCGATGCCGCGCACCCGATGGTGCCGCGCGGCTCCAACGGCGCGGGGCAGGCGATCATCGACGCGCGCTTCCTCGCAGGCGCGCTCAAGGACCTGGGTGTCGGCACCGCGGCGCTCGAAGACTACGACCGCGTGCGCGTGAAGGCCACCACCAACGTGGTGCTGACCAACCGCAGCAACCCGCCCGACGCGATCCTGCGCGAGGTGTTCGAGCGCTCGGGCGGCAAGCGCTTCGGACAGATCGAGGACGTGGTGAGCCATGCCGAGCTGCAGGCCATCTCGGACAACTACAAGCGGGTGGCCGGCTACGACCCGGTCGCGTTGAAGGCGCGCGCCTCTTACCTCTGAGCGCCGGCACTTCTCTCACAAAACAAGACGGAGACAACCCATGCGATTCATTACCAAGACCTTGACCACCCTGCTCGTCGCGGCCAGCGCCGCGGCGGCCCACGCCTGGCCCGACCAGCCGATCACGCTCGTCGTGCCCTACACGCCGGGCACCGGCATCGACCTCATCGCGCGCCAGCTCTCGGCCCGCCTGCCCGCGCTGCTGGGCCAGCCGGTGATCGTGGAGAACCTCGCCGGCGCGAGCGGCAACATCGGCAGCGAGAAAGTCGCGCGCGCCAAGCCCGATGGCTACACGCTCCTGGTGCAGGTCAATACGCTGGTGATGAACCGCAGCCTCTACAAGTCGCTGAGCTACGACCCTGTGGCCGACTTCGCGCCGGTGTCGCTCACCTCGTGGGGCACGCTGCTGCTGGTGACCAACCCGAACGTGCAGAAGGCGACCTCGGTCGCGCAGATGGTGAGCGCGGCCAAGGCGGAGCCGGCCAAGCTGACGTACGCCACGCCGGGCGTGGGCACGCCGCATCACCTGTCGATGGCGCTCCTGATGCAGGGCACCGGCACCGACCTGCTGCACGTGCCGTACAAGGGCACGGCCGGCGCGGTAACCGACTTGCTCGGCGGGCGCATCGACTACATGTTCCTGCCGGTGCATGTGGCGCTGCAGCACATCCAGGTGGGCAAACTCAAGGCCATCGCGACCGGCAGCAGCAAGCGGCTGCCGCAGTTGCCCGATGTGCCGACGCTCGCCGAGGCCGGCGTGACCGCCGACAACGTGGACATGTGGTACGGCGTGCTCGCGCCCAAGGGCACGCCGCCCGATGTGGTGGCGCGGCTCAACAAGGAGATTGCTGCGGTGTTGAAGCAACCCGACGTGGCGAAGTCCTTCGAGTCTCAGGGGATGGTGCCGGCGAGCTCGACGCCAGGGGAGTTCGGGGCGTTGGTGAAGAAAGATGCGGGTCGGTGGGCGGGGGTGGTCAAGCGCGGGAACATCACCGCGGACTGAGTTCCTTCAACGCGGCGCCGTCTTCCCCGCATGCCGCGCCAGATGCACCTGGTGCAACGTGATCTTGCGCACCTCCGCCTGGCTGGTCTCGATGTGCGCGCGCAGCAGCATCGCGGCCTGATCACCCCGGTTCGCGCGGATCGCCTTCAGGATCTTCGCGTGCTCGTCGTAGGTGGCTTCGATGCGCGGCTGCTGCGTGAAGTCGAGCCGGCGGATGATGCGGATGCGGTCGGTCACGTCGCTGTGCACGCGCGCCATCTCGGCGTTGCCGGCGGCCGCGACCAGTGAGCAATGAAAGGCTTCGTCCCACTGCGCGACCTGCGCCGTGTCGGTGCTGCGCTCGGCCACCGGCACGAGCCAGATGCCGGCCAGCGTGTCGAGCAGGCTGCGATCGACGCGGTGGTCGGCCTCGCAGATGCGGTGCACCGCGGTGGTCTCCAGCACCATGCGAAGGTCGTAGAGCTGCTCGAACTGGTCGAAGTCGAAGGGCAGCACGCGCCAGCCGCTGCGGAACAGCACCTCGACGAAACCCTCCTGCTGCAACCGGAACAGCGCCTGCCGCACCGGCGTGCGCGAGACGCCGAGGCGGTCGCTGATCTCGTTCTCGGTGAAGCGGTCGCCGGGCACGAGGATGAACTCGGCCACGTCGCGCTTGAGCTGCGCGTAGACCTCGTCGGCGCGTGTACGAAAAACGGCCGTATCGGCGGCGGGCGCGGGCGCGGAGGGAGCTGGGCGGGGTCGGACGGTAGACACGTGGGGGATGGTAGTCGCTGGCACCGGCTTCACGCCGCGTGGTTCAGCGCGGCGAGCAGCGCCGCGCTCGGTGCGGTCCAGCCGACGATGGCGCCTTGCGCGCGAATCATGTCGAGCGTGGCCGCCTTGAAGGCCGGGAAGTAGCTCTCGGTGCAGTCCTCGAGCAGCAGGCCGTCGTAGCCGCGGTCGTTGGCTTCGCGCATGCTGGTCTGCACGCAGACCTCGGTGGTGACGCCGCCGAACAGCAGGTGCGTGATGCCGCGCCGCTGCAGCAGCTCGTGCAGGCCGGTCGCGTAAAACATGCCCTTGCCAGGCTTGTCGATGACGATCTCGCCCTCGACCGGCGCGAGCGCATCGATGATCTGGTTGCCGGGCTCGCCAGCCACGAGGATGCGGCCCATCGGGCCTTCGTCGCCGATGCGCAAGCTCGGGTTGCCGCGGTTGCGCTTGGCGGACGGGCAGTCGGAGAGGTCCGGCTTGTGCGTCTCGCGCGTGTGGACCACCAGGCCGCCGGCTTTGCGCCACGCGGCCAGGGCGGCCTGCGTCGCGGGAACGATCGCTTCGAGCAGCGACACGTCGTTGCCCAGCGTTTCACCGAAGCCGCCGGGCTCGATGAAATCCCGCTGCATGTCGATGAGGACCAGCGCCGTGTTCCGGATCTCGAATTCGTAGGCGAAGGGGTTGGCTTCTTCTATGCGCATGCTGGCTCCCGTCAGTGGTGTCCGCCGCCCATGTGCGCGCCGATGACGTGGCGCTCCGCACCCGCGGCAGAAGTCTCGAACACGATCTGCCCTTCGCTCATCACCACGATGCGGTCGGCCAGTTCGAGCAGTTCGTCGAGGTCTTCGCTGACCAGCAGCACCGCCCCGCCCTTCTCGCGCACCTGCACGATGCGCGCGTGGATCTCCGCGACGGCTGCGAAGTCGAGGCCGAACACCGGGTTCGCCGCGATCAGCACGTTGATGTCGCCGGCCAATTCGCGCGCGAGCACCGCGCGCTGCACGTTGCCGCCCGAAAGGCTGCGGATCGGCGCGCCCTCGCCCTGCGTCTTGACGCCGTACTCGGCGATCCATTCGCGTGCGCGGCTGCGCCAGTACGGAAAGTTCAGCACGCCGCCGCGCGACAGCGGTGGCCTGTCGAAATCGCGCAGCGCCATGTTTTCCGCCACGCTGAGGTCGCCCACGCAGGCGTTGCGCAGCGGCTCCTCGGGAAGGCTGCGCACCTTGAGGCTGCGGTTCTCGGCACGGCGCGCGTTGTACGGCTGGCCCATCACGCTCACGCGGCCGGCCAGCCGCGGGCGCTGCCCGACCAGGGCTTCGACCAGTTCGCGTTGTCCGTTGCCGGAGACGCCCGCCACGCCGAGGATTTCTCCCGCGCGCACCGACAGGCTCAAGTCATGCAGCGCGAGGGTGCCGCGGTCGCCCTGGGCCTTGAGGCCTTCGACCTTCAACGCGATGGGCGCCGCATCGGCCACGGGCTTCCTGATGGCGGGCGCTGAAGCCGGCGCGGCGACCGCCGCCTCTTCGCCACCCATCATCGCCTGCGCCAATTGCGCCGGGCTCGTGTCGGCCACGCGGCAGTGATGCACCGCCTTGCCCCTGCGCAGCACCGTCACGCTGTCCGCATACGCCATCACTTCGCGAAACTTGTGCGTGATGATGAGCACGGTGCACAGCCCGCTGCGCGCGAACTCGCGCACATGGCCCAGCACCTCGTCGGCCTCCTGCGGCGTGAGCACCGAGGTGGGCTCATCTAGGATCAGGAGGCGCGGCTTCAGGTACAGCTGCTTCAACAGTTCGAGCTTCTGCTTCTCGCCCGCTGCAAGCTCCGAAGGCCGCACATCGAGGTCGAGGCTGAAGGGCGTGGTCGCGAGAAACGCCTTCAGCTCCGCGCGCTTGCTCTTCCAATCGATCAGCGCGGGCGTCTTGCCGCCGGCCAGCAGCAGGTTCTCGGCCACCGTCATGCCGGGCGCGAGCGTGAAGTGCTGGTAGACCATGCCGATGCCCAGTGCACGCGCGACGATGGGGTTGGCGATGTCCTGCTCGCGCCCGTCGATCAGGATGCTGCCCTCTTCCGCGCGCTGGAAACCGGCCACGCACTTCACCAGCGTGCTCTTGCCCGCGCCGTTCTCTCGCCGAGCAGCGCATGCACCGTGCCGGGCTCGACGCGCATCGTCACGCGGTCCATTGCGGTGAAGGCGCCGAAGCGCTTGGTCAGCTCGTAGGTGTCGAGCGCGAGCGCGCCGCTGCCCGCAGGCAGTGCGCCGATGGCGTGAGGCGCAGTGGTGCTCATGCGTGCATCAGCCCAGCGCGGCCAGCAGTTGCTGCGAGGTCGTGTGCGCACCGAACACGCCGCCCTGCATCGTGATCATCTTGAGCGCGGCGAGATGGTTTCCGTGGTCTGTCGCGGCCGTGCAGTCCGACAGCAGGAGGCATTCGAAGCCGCGGTCGTTCGCATCGCGCATCGTGGTGTGCACGCACACGTCGGTGGTGATGCCCGCTAGGATCAGGTTCTCGATGCCGCGCGTGCGCAGGATCAACTCGAGGTCGGTGGCGTAGAACGAGCCCTTGCCGGGCTTGTCGATCACCACTTCTCCGGGCAGCGGCGCGAGTTCGGGAATGAGCTCCCAGCCCGGCTCGCCGCGCACGAGGATGCGCCCGCACGGGCCGTCGTCGCCGATGCCCACGCCGTTGGCGCCGATCTGCCGCGAGCGCCAGCGCTTGTTGGCCGGCAGGTCCGCGAGGTCGGGGCGGTGGCCCTCGCGCGTGTGGATGATGTGAAAGCCCAGCGGCCGCAGCGCCGCGAGCGTGCGCGCGATCGGCTGGATCGGCGCCTGCACCAGCGAGAGGTCGTAGCCCATCACGTCGACATAGCCGCCCTTGCCGCAGAAGTCGGTCTGCATGTCGATCACGATCAGCGCGGTGTTCCCGGGGCGCAGGTCCCCGTTGTAGGGCCAGGCGTAGGGCTCGGCGGCCACATGGCGTTCGGCGGTGGTTGCTGCTGCTGTGGTCATGTCGATGCTCATCCTTGGTAGTTGCGTTCCGGCGGCGCGAAGCCACAGGAGGTGCCGTCGGTCACCTTCACGTCGGCGCTCCACGGCAGCTTGTAGGTGCCAGCGGCCATGTCGTGCATGTAGGTGTAGGGGCAGTCCTGCGCGCCGCCCTTCACCGCGACGTAGCCGCGGTGGTAGAGCTGATAGATGTTGTTTTCCACGCCCCAGCCGGTGCGCGCTTCGCGCACGAGGTCGGGGCGCAGTTCGGCGGTGATGATCTCGTCCACACGCCCGCCGCCCTCGACCAGCACCGTGCCGTCGAAGTTGCAGAACATGCCCTCGCCCATCGAGTCGAAGCTGCCGTCGCTGCCGCACAGGCACACGCTCGCTGTGTAGGCGAGGTTGCAGAAGGCGTTGGCCTGGTTGGTGATCTTCCACGCATGGCGGATCGGCGCGGTATAGCCCGCTGTGCGCAGGATGATGTCGGCGCCCTTGTACGCGGCCTCGCGCGCCATCTCGGGGAACATGCCGTCGTGGCAGATGATCAGTGCGAGCTTGCTGCCGTTGGGTCCGTCGCACACCGGAATGCCGAGGTTGCCGGGCTCCCACGGTTCGACCGGCACCCACGGGTGCAGCTTGCGGTAGTAGAGCTTGATCTCGCCCTGGTCGTCGATGACGAGGCCGCTGTTGTAGGGGTTGCCGCCGGGGTTGGCTTCCATGATCGAGAAGCAGCCCCAGATATGGTGCGCGATGCAGGCGCGTTTGAAGGCCGCGACCTCGGGGCCGTCGAGCGTGCACATGATCTCGGGGTTGGTGTCCATCGAGAGACCGTGCAGCGCGTACTCGGGGAACACCACGAGGTCCATCGTCGACTGGTTGCGGCGCGCCTTGCCCACCATGTCGCAGATGCGCCGCGTCTGCGCGGCGAGGTCGGCCGGCGTCTTCACGTTCGGCAACTGCAGTTGCACCAGCCCGACGACGACGCCGTGCGCCGATTTGTTGAGGCCACCCAGACCGCTCATGGTGTTCAGTTCCTTGTCGATGACAGTTCGCCGGGGCTGCCGATGGCCGCGCTGCCCGGCTTGCAGGTGAGCACCAGGATCACCAGCGTGAGCACATAGGGCACGGTGTTGAAGAGGTGGTAGCCCCAGCCGATGCCGATGGACTGCAGCGCGGGCCCGATGGCGCCCGCACCGCCGAAGAGAAAGGCCGCGCCCACGCAGCGCAGCGGGCTCCAGCGCGCGAAGATCACGAGCGCGACGGCGATGAGGCCCTGGCCGCTGGAGATGCCTTCGTTCCAGCTGCCGGGATAGAACAGCGTGAGCGATGCACCGCCGAGCCCGGCGATGAAGCCGCCTGCCGTGGTCGCCGCGATGCGCAGGCCCGAGACCGAGTAGCCGAGCGCACGTGTGGCTTGCGCCGAATCGCCGGCCATGCGCACCAGCAAGCCCGCGCGTGTGCGTGCAAAGCCCCACCAGAGCAGCACCGCGAGCGCGATGCCGATAGGCACGAGCGCATTGAGTTGCAGCGCCGAGCGCACCACCGTGTTGTCGCTCCAGAAGCCCAGCGGTATCGCGGGGATCTGTGGCGCCTGCGGCTGGATCAGCGGCTTGCCGAGATAGAACGCGAGCCCCGTGCCGAGCAGCATCAATGCGATGCCCGTCGCCACGTCGTTCACGCGATCGAGCGAACACAAAAGGCCGTGCAGCAGCGCGAGCACCGCGCCCGCCGTTGCGCCGATCAGCACGCCGAGCCAGGCCGAATCGGTGAGATACGCACCGCCGAAGGCCGCCATCGCCGACAACACCAGCACGCCTTCGAGCCCGAGGTTGATGCGGCCCGATTTCTCGGTGAGGCATTCGCCGAGGCTCACGAAGAGAAATGGCGCCCCAACGCGCAGCGCGCCGCCGACGATGCCGGCCACGAGGGCGATCCATTGGTCGGCTGTCATGCCGGGCTCCCCGAAGCGCGGAACAGACGCGCGCGCAGCGCCTTCCAGTCGATCATGCGCAGGCCCTCGCTCGCGAGGATCAGCACGAACGCGATGCCCTGCAGCACCAACACCGACGCATCGGGCAACCCGAGCCGCCGCTGCAGCAGGCTGCCCGCCGCACCGAAGCCGCCGAACAGGATCGCCACCGGCACGATGGCGACCGGGTTGTGCCGCGCGATGAACGACACGAGGATGCCCGCGTAGCCATAGCCCGCGATCAGCGAGGCGTTGGCATTGGTGTGCACCGCCGCCACCTCGACCGCGCCCGCGAGCCCCGCGCACGCGCCGCCCAGCGCGCAGCTGCCGAGGATGAGCCGCGTGGCCGGCAGGCCCACGAGCTGCGCGGTGCGCGGATTGCCGCCGACCACGCGCACCGAGAAGCCGGACGCGGTCGCGCGCAGCCACCAGCCGAGCCCCAGGCACGCCACGGCGCCGATCGCCAGGCCCCAGTGCACATCCGATCCGCCGATGCCGCCGATCAGCAGCCCGTCGTTCAGCGCATAGGTCGATGGCTTGTTCAGGCTCGCCGGATCGCGCAGCGGCCCTTCGACCAGGTGCTTGAAGATGCCGATGGCGATGTAGGCCAGCAGCAGGCTGCTGATGGTTTCGTTGATGCCGCGGTACTGGCGCAGCCACCCCGCGAGCACGATCCACAGCGCACCGGCGAGCGCGCCCGCGATGCAGACGACCACGGTGCCCGCGACATTGCCGGGCAGCGGCACCGCATGCGCGAGCGCCGCACAGGCCAGCCCGCCCAGCACCAGCGCGCCTTCGCCGCCGATGACGATCAACCCCGCGCGCGCGGGCAGCGCCACGCACAGCGCAGTGAGCATCAGCGGTGCGGCGCGCTGCAAGGTGTTCTGCCACGAGAACCAGTCGCCGAACGCGCCCTTGAAGAGCGTCGCCCACACCTCCACCGGATCGACGCCGGCGAAGGCCACGAGCACGCCGAACAGCAGCAGCGCCGCCGCGATGGCGAACACCGGCAGGGCGAATTCCTTGAGCGCACTGCGCATGGGCGAAGGCATGGGCATGAACTCGGAACTCAGGCCGAACCGATGACGCCTTCGACGAGGTAGTTCATCTTTTCGAGTTCCAGGTCCGTCTGCTTCAGCACCTTGCCGGCCGGCACCACGACCGCGCCCTTGTTGTCCTTGATGCCGTCCTTGAAGATGTCGAAGGTGCCCGCGATCATCTTGGCCTTGATGTCGTCGGCCTGCTTCTTCGCGGCGTCCGGCACCATCGGGCCATAGGCCGACATCTTCACGTAGCCTTCCTTCAGGCCGCCGCGCAGGAAGTTGGGATGCGGCTTGCCGGTTTGCGCGGCCTCGATGGCGGTCTTGTAGGCGGTGAGCCAGTTCCACTCGGCGCCGGTGAGGTACGCGTTGGGCGCCAGCTTGGCCTGGCTCGCGTGGTAGCCGCAGACCATCTTGCCGCGTTTGGCTGCCGTCTCGACCACCACCTTGGGACCGTCGACGTGCATGGTGAACACGTCGCAGCCCTGGTCGGCCAGGCTGTTGGTGGCCTCGGCTTCCTTCACGGCCATCGACCAGTCGCCGGTGAAGATCACGCTGCAGGTGATGTTCGGCTTGACCGAGCGCGCGCCGAGCGTGAAGGCGTTGATGTTGCGCAGCACCTGCGGGATCGGCTTGGCGGCAACGAAGGCGATCTTGTTGCTCTTGGTCATGTGCGCGGCGATCACGCCGTTGAGGAACTGGCACTCGTCGATGTAGCCGAAGAAGCTGCCGGCGTTCTTCGGGTGCTTGCCTTCGGTCCAGAGGCCGCCGCAGTGCGAGAAGCGCACGTCGGGGTACTTGGGCGCCACGGCCAGGATGTGCGGATCGAAGTAGCCGAACGAGGTCGGGAACAGGAGCTTGGCGCCGTCCTGCGAAATCATGCCGGCCATGGTCTTCTGCACGGCGGCGGTCTCGGGCACGTTTTCTTCCTCGACCACCTTGATGCCGGGCAGCTTCTTGATTTCGGCGGCGGCCATGGCGTGCGCCTGGTTGTAGCCGTAGTCGTCGCGCGCGCCGACGTAGATCACGCCGACGGTGAGCGGCTTGGCCTGCGCGCTGGCGAGGGCGCTCCAGCCCCCGAGGGTGCCGGCGGCGCCGAGCGCGGCCAGGGACTTGAGGGAATCGCGACGATTGAATTGACTGGTCATGGCGTTCTTTCGGAAGAGTTGAAGGAGGTGCAAAAAATGTGCCGCGCGTGATGCGCCGCGTTCAGGCCGGCATGCTCACGTGGGCGGCGACGACGCGCCAGCCCTCGGCCGTGCGTATCCACGTCTGGCTCTGGCGGCCGACTTCGCGGCTGCCTTCGCGCCGGAACTCGACGTTCGCCGTCGCGAAGTCGCGGCCGTAGGTGGTGATCACTGTGCGCAGCAACTCGCGCGGCGGGCTCTGCACAGGCAGCGACGCGCGGAAGGCGCTGATGTCGGCGTGGCCGTAGTGGTTCTCCGAGAAGCCGTAGCGCAGCGTGTGCGGGCTGTTCCAGAAGAGCTCGTCGAGCACGTCTCGCTGGTTGGTCACGAGCGCTTCTTCGTAGCGCGCGAACACGGCGCTGACCTCGGCGTGCACCTCGGGGAGGTTGATCTCTGGCGTCATCGGCGCACCTCGCGCTGAAAGATGTCCAGGCTCAGCTTCTTCGTCGCGACGAAGCTCTCGGTGCTCAGCGTCTCGATGGTGCGCGGACGCGCATCGCCGTAGCGCAGGATCTCGGCCACCTTGGTGGGCCGCTTGGTCAGCAGCAGCACCTCGTCGGCGAGGTACACGGCTTCTTCGAGGTCGTGCGAGACCAGCAGCATCGTGGTGCCGGTCTGCATGAACACCTCTTGCAGCTTCTCGCGGATGAAGAGCGTCATCTCGAAGTCGAGCGCGGAGAAGGGTTCGTCGAGGAACAGCACCTCGGGGTTGGGCGCGAGGGCCCGCATGATCGATGCGGTCTGCTGCTGGCCGCCCGAGAGCTCGTACGGAAAGCGCTTCAGGTCGAACTTCACATCGAACGATGCGACCAGTTCTTCCATGCGCCGGTCGACCTCGGCCTTGCTGCGGCCTTCGAGCTTCAGCGGATAGGCGATGTTGTCGATGGTGCGCATCCACGGGAACATTGCCTCGCGGTAGTTCTGGAACACGTAACCGATCTTGGTGTCCTTGCGCTGCTTGCCGTCGAACAGGATCTCGCCCGCGTCGATGGGAACCAGCCCCGCGATCATGTTGATCAGCGTGGACTTGCCGCAGCCGTTGGGCCCGAACACCGAGACGATCTTGTGCTTGGGAATGTCGAGGTCGAAGTTCTCGTACAGCGGCCAGCCCGCGAAGTACTTGGTCAGGCCCCGGATGGTGATGTGCGTGCCGGCCGGGCCGGGCTTGAAGACCGGCTTGGGCACGTCGGCGTACACCGGGCCGTTGATGACGATGTCGGGCGTGACTTTCATCTTCCGCTCCAGTGCACGATGCGGCGCTCGGCGACGAGGAAAAGAATGTTGAGGGCGTAGCCGAGAGCGCCCGCCGCCAGGATCGCCGCGTACATGCTCTTCACATTGAGCACCTGCTGCGCATCGATGATGCGATGGCCGAGGCCGGTGTCGGAGCCGATGAACATCTCGGCCACGATGACGATCACCAGCGCCATCGACACCGCCGAGCGCAGGCCGACGAAGCTGGGCTGCAGGCTCTCCCAGATCAGCACGTCCTTGAAGACCTGCCAGCGCGAGGCGCCCATGACCTTGGCCGCCATCACGCGTTGCTTCCGCGCATTGATGACGCCGTAGGCGCTGTTGAACACCACGATGAGCAGCGCGCCGAACGCCGCGATGGCGATCTTGTTGACGTCGCTCACGCCGAAGATCAGCAGGAACAGCGGAATGAGCGCGGACGATGGCGTGGAGCGGAAGAAGTCGATCAGAAACTCGACGCTGCGGTACGCCTTCTCGTTGCTGCCGAGCAGCACGCCCAGCGGCACGCCGACCACCGCCGCGATGAGGAAGGCCTGCAAGGTGCGCCACACCGTCATCGCGAAGTCGGTGAGCAGCGGCCCACCCGCGAGCCCGGTGATCAGCGCGGCGATGGTGTCGGCCGGCGAGGGCAGCAGGATGGGCTTGATGAAGCCCAGGCGCACCACCAGGTCCCATGCGATGAAGAGCACCACGGGACCGATGAAAGGCAGCAGCCGGTCGCGCAGCGGCGGCTTGGGCGCGGCGGCATTGAGGCTGGCCGGCGGTGTCCACGGCGCGGCCGTGGTCGTGCTTGCGTCGGCCATGGTCAGGCCTTGTAGAGAAGGCCGTCCACCGGCACCTTCTTCTCGAAGATGCCTTTCTCGGTGAACAGGTCGTAGAACTTCTGGAAGTACGCGACGTCGCTCGGCTTGAACTCGTTGTAGAGCATGTAAGAGGCGAGCGGCACTTCGGCCGTGAGCTTGCCTTCGATGGCGGTGTAGCCCTTCATGTGCTGGCGCGCGTCGTCGGGCTTGGTGCGCACCAGCTCCACGCCGCGGGCGTAGGCGGCGATGTACTTCTTCGCGACCTCGGGGTTCTTCTTGATGAACTCGGAGGTGAGGCTCGCGGCACCGCCGTGCCACGGCGCCATCGGGTCGCCGAGGATGTACCTGGCGACGACGCCCGCCTCGATCACCCGCGTGGTGCCGTTCATGCGGCCGACGGTGCCGGTGGGCTCCAGCGTGTAGCAGGCATCGACCTGGCCTGCGGCGAGCGCTGCCACGTGCTGGCCGATGGGCAGCTCGCTCACCACAGCGCCCTTGGCGCCGGCGCGCTCCAGCATGGTCTTGCACAGCGTGACGTTCTGGATACCGGGACCGGAGGCGACCTTCTTTCCGGCCAGCTCGGCCACGGTCTTGACGGGGCTGTCCTTGGCGACGATGAACTCGTCGAGCACGAACTTGGCGTTGCTCGGGTTGGTGCAGAAGATCTTGAAGAGGCCCGGCTGTGCGATCTCGCCGATCGCGAGGTTGGCCGAGCCGGTGCCGTTGGCGCTGCCGTCGCAGCGGCCCGCGAGCATGCCTTCCATGATCTGTTGCGCGGCGGCGAACTTGAGCGGCTCCACATCGAGCCCCGCTTCCTTGAAGTAGCCGCGGTCCACCGCCGCGAAGAACGGCAGGCCGGCGGCCACGGGCCAGTAGCCGATGCGCAGCTTGGGTGCGGCCTGGGCACGCACGATGGCGGGTGCGGCCAGCACGGCCAGGCCCGCGGCACCGATGCCGGCCTGCAGCAACTGCCGGCGCGAGGCGGAAGATTTGTCGAAGGTGCTCATCGGGACTCCTGGATCAGTCGATCAGTTGGAAGAAGCGGTGGTGCGGCTCGCGACGTAAGCGCGCCAGCTGCCGTGGTGGGTCACGTCCTGCGCGTCGGCCAGCGCATGGCCTTCGCAGATGAAGCCGTGGACCCAGCTGCCGTCGGCCAGCTCGACGCTGCCAAGGCCGAGCGGTGGCGGGATCAGCGCGAGGAAGCTGCCGACTTGCGCGATAGGCATGGCCCAGATCTCCAGCGCGATGGCGGCGCCGCCTTCCGTGCTGCGTTGCAGGCCGGGCTTGGGCGGCGTGGTGCCCGGGAGTGCGAAGAGGCGGTAGGCCGGCGATGTGGCCGTGGCGCGAAGCAGCGTGGCGCCGCGCTCGGTGAGCTGGCCATTGAGCGGCATGCCCGACAGATGCGCGCCGACGACGGCGATGGCGAGGGTCTGCGGCGCCGGTGTCGCGAGGCCCGGCACCGGGCGCGGTGCGGGCAGCGGCTGGCCGGTCGCGCCCTGCGCAAGCCCGGTCGCGTGGTGATAGCGCTGGCCGAGGTCGGCCAGTGCGAGATCGCTCCCGCTCGGGCCGATCAGCGTGATGCCGAACGGCAGGCTGTCCGGCCTCAGGCTGCTCGGCACCGAGAGCGCGGCGTAGTCGAGCAGGTTGACGAAGTTGGTGTACGCGCCGAGGTTGCGGTTGAGCACGACCGGGTCGGCGCGCATGGCTTCGCGCGTGTAGTGCGTGGGCGCGGTGGGCACCAGGAGCACGTCGATGTCGCGCCACATCGGCTCGACCTGTTGCGCGATGGCGCGAAGGCGGGTCTGCGCGTCGAACACATCGGCGGCGACATATTTCTTTCCGCTCGCGAGGATGCTGCGCACGGGCTCGATCACCTCTTCAGCGTGCGCGTCGAAGAACTCGCGCACGGCCGCGTAGCGTTCGGCGACGAGTGCGCTTTCATAAAGCAGTGCCGCGGCCTCGGCGAGCGGCGCGTAGGGAATGGTGACGGCCGAGCCGCCCAATGCCACGAGCTTGGCCTGCGCATCGCGGAAGGCTGCTTCGGCCGCGGTGTCGCCGAAGAAGCTCAGCGTGTCGGGCACGCCGAACTTGAAGCGTGCGGGCAGCGGCTCGCGGTGCATCGCGATGTCGCGCGAATACGGATCGCGCGGGTCGTGGCCGGAGGCGGCGAGCATCACGTCGACGGCCAGCGACACGGTGCGCGCGAAGATCGAAACGCAGTCCGCGCTCTGCGCCGCCGGCACCACGCCGAAGGTGCTGAGCAACCCGCGCGAAGGCTTGAGGCCGACGATGTTGTTGAGCCCGGCGGGCACGCGGCCGGAGCCGGCGGTGTCGGTGCCGAGCGCGAAGTCGACCTCGCCCGCAGCCACCACGTACGCCGAACCGGAGCTGGAGCCGCCGGAGACGTAGCGCGCATCGAAGGCGTTGGGCACCTCGCCATACGGCGAGCGCGTGCCGTTCAGGCCGCAGGCGAACTGGTCGAGGTTGGTCTTGCCGGCCAGCGATGCACCGGCTTCGAGCAGCCGCTGCACCACGGCCGCGTGCGCCGTCGGCCGGCGGTCGAAGGCCGGGCAGGCGGCGGTGGTAGGCACGCCGGCCACGTCGATGTTGTCCTTGACCGCGAAGCGCAGCCCGGCGAGCGGCAGGGTCACGCCGGGGGTGTCGGCGGTTGCGGCACCGGCCACGGGCGTCGCGAATTTCGCGATCCAGGCGGCGGCGGTCAGCGGGTCGTATTCATGCACCATCTTCAGGCATCCAAACTTGTGTACAAGTCGAGATGCAAGCAATGTGCCAGCCGGAATGACGGCTGCAATGGAGATCGGATTTGCTCCCTCTCCCCCTTGGGGAGAGGGTTGGGGTGAGGGTGAGGTGCCGCCGATGAGGCGCAACTCTTATATGAAGGCCGCTGCCCTCACCCCCGCCCTCTCCCAGCGGAAGAGGGAGTCATGCAGGGAGGCCGGCCTCAGCTCCGCTTGGCGTTCCGGTAAAGGCTCTCCACCTTCGGGATGTTCGCCTCGAGCTTCGCGATCCGGTCGGTCCCGCTCGGGTGCGTCGAGAGAAAGCTCAAGCCGCCCTGGTTCTTCGAGGCGGTCGCCATCTTGTTCCACAGCGACACCGAGGCCTTCGGATCGTAGCCCGCGCGTGCCGCGAGTTCGAGCCCCACGAGGTCGGCTTCGGTCTCGTCGCTGCGGCTGAACTTGAGCGTGATGAGCTGCGTGCCGGCGCGCGCCGCGATGTCGCCCACCTGCCCGAGGCCCAGCAGCTGCGCGCCGATCGACAGCGCCGCGCCGGTGCCGGCGCTCTTGGCCATGCGGGCGCGGGCGTGTTCGCGCAGCGCGTGGGCCATCTCGTGGCCCATCACCATCGCGACCTCGTCGTCGCTCAGCTTGAGCTGCTCGAGGATGCCGGTGAAGAAGGCGATCTTGCCGCCGGGCATGCAGAAGGCGTTGATCTGCTTGCTGCCGATCAGGTTGACCTCCCACTTCCATTCGCGCGCCCGGGTGTTCCAGGGCGTCGCGAAGGGAATGAGCCGCTGCGCGATGGCGCGCAGCCGCTGCAGTTGCGCGTTGTTGTCGCCAGCGAGCGCATTCTTGGCCCGGGCCTGCGCGAGCAACTGGCCGTACTGCTGGACGCCGGCCGCCTCGATCTTGTCCGCCGGCACGAGGTTGCGTGCCACCGACGCATTGCCGACGTTGACCTGCGCGAAGGCGGGACCGCCGAGCGCCGCGGTGGCCGCACCGGCCGCGGCCAGCAGGAAGGCTCTTCGCGGCTGCCAGGGCGAGGCCGGGGAAGCGGCCGAGGCTGCGGAAATGGGGCGTTCGCATCGTGTGCACATAGGGGGCGGATCATAGGAACAAATGAAGACAAACGGGCCGGCCGATTCCCGCGGCGGCTCATGGACAATCCGGGGCTCATGTCCGTCCCGCCGCTCGAAACCCCCACCGCCCCCTCACCGTCCTGGCGCGACACGCTGAAGGTCTACCTCGAGCCGGCCACGCTGCGCATGCTGGCGCTGGGCTTCTCGGCCGGCCTGCCGCTGCTGCTGGTGCTGGGCACCCTGAGCTTTCGCCTGCGCGAAGCAGGCATCGACCGCACCACCATCGGCTACCTGAGCTGGGTGGGCCTGGCCTACGGCTTCAAGTGGGTCTGGGCGCCGCTGGTCGACCGGATGCCGTTGCCGCCGCTGACCACGCTGCTCGGGCGGCGCCGCGGCTGGCTGCTGCTGGCGCAGGCGCTGGTGATCGTCGGGCTGGTCGGCATGGCGATGAACGATCCGCGCCACGGCCTCGCGCCGCTGGTCTGGTGCGCGCTGCTGGTGGCCTTCGGCTCGGCCACGCAGGACATCGCGCTGGACGCCTTCCGCATCGAATCGGCCGAGACGCGCAAGCAGGCAGCACTCGCCGCCGCGTACCAGACCGGCTACCGGCTCGCGATGATCTGGGCCGGCGCCGGCGTGCTGTGGGTCGCGGCCTGGGCCGAAGTGGCGCCCGCCGTCGCCGCGACCGGTGCGGCGGCCTACCAGAACGGCGCCTGGAAGACCGCCTACCTCGTGATGGCCGCCTCGATGGGCGTCGGCGTGCTCACGGTGCTGCTGTCGCCCGAGCCGGTGCGGCTCGTGCTGCCGAAGGCGAAGAACGCGGCCGAGTGGCTGCAGAACGTGCTGATCGATCCCTTTGCCGATTTCATCCGCCGCTACAAGTGGCAGGCCGCGCTGATCCTCGCGCTGATCGCCATCTACCGCATCAGCGACGTGGTGATGGGCATCATGGCCAACCCGTTCTACGTGGACATGGGCTTCACCAAGGACGAGGTGGCCACGGTCAGCAAGATCTACGGCGTGGTCATGACGCTGGCCGGCGCCTTCGTGGGCGGCGTGCTGTCGATGCGCCTGGGCGTCATGCGCGTGCTGATGCTGGGCGCGGTGCTCAGCGCCGCGAGCAACCTGCTGTTCGCCTGGCTGGCCTCGCGCGGGCACGACCTCACGGCGCTCATCGCGGTGGTCTCGGCCGACAACCTGGCCGGCGGCATCGCCTCGGCGGCCTTCATCGCCTACCTGTCGAGCCTGACGAACATCAGCTACTCGGCCACGCAGTACGCCCTGTTCAGTTCGCTGATGCTGCTGCTGCCCAAGTTCATTGCGGGCTACTCGGGCGCCTTCGTCGATGCCTACGGCTACAGCCAGTTCTTCACCGCCACCGCGCTGCTGGGCGTGCCGGTGCTGCTCCTGGTCGCGCTGGCCTCGCGCCTCACGACGACCACAAGCGCCGCGGACCGTCAATAGGGCCGTGGCCCTAGGCTGCACTTATGGGAAACAGCCGACGCGGGCCCGGGCGCTCTGCTGGTAGGCTGCGTGACATTCATTGCCTGAAAATTACGCCTGTCGTCACACCGACGTTCTTTCGCTTGTCGCAGCTCCAAGAATCATCGTGCTCTCCCGTATTTCCCCTCTACAGATCAGCGCCTACACGGCCACCTCGGCCGTCGGCGTCGGCAAGGCGCCGCTGGCCGAAGCGCTCGAAAACTCGCGCAGCGGCCTGCGTGCCAACGACTTCGGCGATGCGCCCCTGCCCACATGGATCGGCCGCGTCGACGGACTCGAAGACGTCCGCCTGCCCGAGCCGCTGGCCTCGTGGGACTGCCGCAACAACCGGCTCGCCTGGCTGGGCCTGCAGGCCGATGGTTTTCTCGAAGCGGTGGCCGCCGCGCGCAAGAAGTACGGCGCTTCGCGCGTCGCGCTGATCCTGGGCACCTCGACCTCGAGCATCGGCGAGACCGAGCTGGCCTACACCCAACTCGACGGAAACGGCATGTTCCCGCCCGACCAGCGCCGCGCCGCGGTGCACACGCCCCATTCGCTCGCGATGTTCGTGCAGCAAGTGCTCGGCCTCGAAGGCCCAGCCGAGACGATCTCGACCGCCTGTTCATCGAGCGCCAAGGTGTTCGCCTCGGCCGAGCGGCTGATCCGCCTGGGCCTGGCCGACGCGGCGGTGGTCGGCGGCGTGGACACCCTCTGCGGCAGCGTGCTGTTCGGCTTCAACTCGCTGGAGCTGGTGTCGACGGAGCCCTGCCGTCCGTTCGATGCCGGACGCAACGGCATCAGCCTGGGCGAAGCAGCGGGCTTCGCGCTGGTCGAGCGCGTGCAAAGCGGGGCCGACTCGGCGCCGCTGCACCTCCTGGGCTACGGCGAGGCGAGCGACGCGCACCACATGTCGACCCCGCATCCCGAGGGCCTGGGCGCCGAGCGCGCGCTCGACGAGGCGCTGTTGCGCGCGGGACTTCCGCCCGAGGCGATCGACTACATCAACATGCACGGCACCGCGAGCCAGAAGAACGACGAAGTCGAAGGCGCCCTGGTGGCGCGCCGCTTCCCAGCCACCACGCACGCGAGTTCGACCAAGGGCTTCATGGGCCACACGCTGGGCGCGGCGGGCATCGTCGAAGCGGTGATCAGCCTGCTGGCCATCGAACGCGGCCTGAAGCCGGGTACGGTGGGCACCCGCACGATCGACGAAGGCTTCGGCCCGCAGATCCGGCTCGCACCCGAATACGGCGAGGTGCGCTATGCGCTCTCCAACTCCTTCGGTTTCGGCGGCAACAACTGCTCGCTCGTGTTCGGCAAGGCGGACGCCGCATGAGCACGACAGCGACGCCCCCGATGCCCCCCACCCTCTACATCGAAGGCCCCGCCTTCTGGACGCCCACCCTCCCCGGCTGGGACGCCGCGCGCGCGGCCTTCCGCGGCGAAGGCGCGCTGACCGATCCGCCGGCCAAGCGGCCGTCGCCGCAGGTGCTGGCCCCGGCCGAGCGCCGCCGTGCGCCCGACACCGTGGCGCTGGCGCTCGAAGTGGCCGCCGCCGCCATGGCCGCCTCGGGCCGCAATGCGGCCGACGTGCCCTGCGTGTTCGCCTCGGCGCATGGCGACCTGTCGATCAACGACTACATGTGCGGCACGCTCGCGAGCGATCCGAAGATGCTCTCGCCCACCAAGTTCCACAACTCCGTGCACAACGCGGCCGTGGGGTACTGGACCATCGGCACGGGCTGCATGGCGGCGAGCAATGCCGTGTCGGCCTATGAAAACAGCTTCGCCTCCGGCCTGCTCGAAGCGGCCGTGCAGTGCGCGGCCGACCAGGAGCCGGTGCTGCTGGTGGGCTACGACACGCCCACCGTCGGCGCCCTGACATCGGTGACCGACAGCCGCGGCCTGCTCGCGGTGGCGATGGTGATCGCGCCCGTGCGCACCGAACGCAGCGTGGCCGCGCTGCAGTGGTCGCTGGCCAGCCGCGGTGCGGCGGGCGACGACGCGGCGGCCACCTACACGCCACTGCGATCGGAAGCCGCAAAGTCGCTGGTGGCCATCAACCCGATGGCGCAGGCGCTCGGCCTGTTCGAATCACTGGCGTACGTCGAGGGCGGCGACGAACCGCCGCTGCACCTGCAGCTCTCGCCCACCCTGTCACTCAGGCTGCAGCTGCGGCCTCCTCCGAAGGACTGACACCATGACCGACACTGCGCTGAATTCGTTTGACGCAGTGATCATGGGAGGCGGTCTCGCCGGCCTCACGCTGGCGATCCAGCTGAAGCAGCGCTTCGGCGACCTGAAGGTGCTGGTGCTGGAGCGCCGCACGCATCCGGTGCCGCACGCGGCCCACAAGGTGGGCGAATCGTCGGTCGAGATCGGGGCGCACTACTTCGACACGGTGCTCGGGCTCAAGGCGCACATGGACGAAGCGCAGCTGCGCAAGTTCGGCTTTCGCTTCTTCTTCAGCGAAGGCCGCAGCGACATCGACAACGTCACCGAGATCGGCGCGAGCCGCTACCTGGCGGTGCCCAGCTACCAGATCGACCGCGGCATCTTCGAGAACTTCCTGGCCGAGGAAGCCGTGCGGCACGGCGTGCGCTTCGTCGACAGCGCGCTGGTGCGCCGCATCGACCTGGCCCAGGACCCCGCGGCGCCCCACCGCATCGAATGGACGCGCGGCGACGAAACCCACGCCACGGAGGCGCGCTGGCTCATCGACGCCTGCGGCCGCGCCGGCATGCTCAAGCGCAAGCTCGGCCTTGCCGAGCCCAACGCGCACGACGTCAACGCGGTGTGGTTCCGCATCGGCGAGCGCATCGCGGTCGACGACTGGAGCGACAACGCCGAATGGCGCGAACGCTGCAACCCGCAGGCGCGCTGGCTCTCGACCAACCACTTCGTGGGCGCCGGCTACTGGGCCTGGCTGATTCCGCTGGCCTCCGGCTCGCACTCGGTGGGCATCGTGGCCGACCCGGCGCTGCATCCGCTGGACACCCTCGACACCTTCGAGAAGGCAATGGCCTGGTTCGCCACCTACCAGCCGCGCCTGCACGAGGCGCTGGACGGCAAGCGCCACCTGCTGCAGGACTTCGCGTTCCTCAGGCACTTCTCGCACGGCTGCAAGCAGGTGTTTTCGGGCGAGCGCTGGGCGATGACGGGCGAGGCGGGGCTTTTTCTCGACCCGTTCTATTCACCCGGCAGCGACTTCATCGCGATCGCGAACACCTACATCACCGACCTCATTGCGCAGGACCGCGCCGGCCGGCCGCTGGAAGCCCGGGCCCAGCTCTACGACCAGATCTATCACTCGTTCTACGAGAGCACGCTTGCGCTTTATCAGGACCAGTACCCGCTCTTCGGCGACCCGGAGGTGCTGCCGGTGAAGGTGATCTGGGACTACGCCTACTACTGGGGCGTGCTCGCGCAGATCTTCTTCCAGCGGCGTCTGACCGACCTGCCGGCGCTCGGAAGCCTGAAGGACGAACTGCAGCACTGCCAGCACCTGAATGTCGCGGTGCAGCGGCTGATGCGCGACTGGTCGGCCTCGAGCAACAAGAGCAACCCGGCCGTGATGCTCGACCAGGCCGCGATGCCGTGGTTCGCCGAGCTCAACCGCAGCCTGAAAGACACGCTCGACGACGCCGGGTTCAAGGACCGCATCCGCAATTCCACGGCCATGCTGCGGCAGTTGGCCGGCGAAATCCTCGGGCGGGCGCGCACCGCCGATCCCGACGTGGAGGCTGGCGCCCTGCTGGCGCTTCTCGAAGAAAACCGCGGAAAAACACCCGCGGCGGCGGCGCGCGACGCTATGCTTTTCGCAGCACCTCCGGTTGACACCCACGCCCGAGGTTTACCCAACTTTACGGAGCGTTCAAGCCCGCTTGCTCCCTGTGGACGACCATGAAGCGCATGAGCACCCCCCAACTCCTGATGATCGAAGACGACGCCCGCCTGGCGCAGATGGTGGGCGAGTACCTGACGCAGTCGGGCTTCGCCTTCAACCACGCCGGTGACGGCGCGAGCGGCCTGGAGCAGCTCCAGCAGCACGCCCCCGACCTCGTGATCCTCGACCTGATGCTGCCCGACACCGACGGGCTCGAAGTCTGCCGCCGCATCCGCGCGCTGCCCGGCCCGATCTCCAAGGTGTCGGTGCTGATGCTCACCGCCAAGGGCGATCCGATGGACCGCATCATCGGCCTGGAGATCGGCGCCGACGACTACCTGCCCAAGCCCTTCGAGCCGCGCGAGCTGCTGGCGCGCATCCGCGCCGTGCTGCGCCGCCGCAGCGAGAACGCCACCGAGAGCGAAGCCTCCACCGTGATGCGCTTCGGCACGCTGGAGATCGACCGCAATGCGCGCACCGTGTCGGTGGCCGGCGCGCTGGCCGACCTCACCTCCTACCAGTTCGACCTCCTGGTCGCGATGGCCGAGCGCGCGGGCCGCGTGCTCACGCGCGACCAGATCATGGAAGCGGTGCGCGGCCGCGAGCTCGAGGCCTTCGACCGCTCGATCGATGTGCACATGGGCCGCATCCGCGCCGCGATAGAAGTCGATGCGAAGAACCCGAAGCGCATCCTCACGGTACGCGGCGTGGGCTACGTTTTCGCCAAGCAACAAGACTGAAGCTTGATGCTGCGCAAGCTCTACTCCGGCCACCTCTACGTCCGCATCTGGCTCGCGGTGGTGGGCGGCGTGGTCATCCTCACGCTGATGGCCAACTGGATCGTGCGCGAGGCCGCCGAGGCCGAGCGCGAGCGGCTGGCGCCGGTGCCGCGCCACGTGGTCGTGCTCGATGCGCAGGACAAGACCATCGGCTCGGGCACCGCATTGCGCGTGCCGGGCCAGGGACTGGAATTCGACGTGACGCTGAGCGACGGCAAGGCCATCACGCTGCGCGTGGCGCCGCGGGAGCGCCCCACCGGCACCGGCGGCTTCGCGCCATGGCGCACGCCCTTCGGCCTCGGCTGGATGATCGCGCTGGTGGGCGTGGCGGTGGCGCTGGGCGTCTACCCCATCGTGCGGCGCATCACCCAGCGGCTGGAAACGCTGCAGCGCGGCGTGCAGCGCTGGGGCGATGGCGATCTCTCGGTGCGCGTGACCGAAGAAGGGCAGGACGAAGTGGCTGATCTCTCCAAACGATTCAACGCGTCGGCCGAACGCATCGAGCAGCTGGTGCGCTCGCACAAGTCGCTGCTGGCCAACGCATCGCACGAACTGCGCTCGCCGCTCACCCGCATCCGCATGGGGCTGGAATTGATGGGCGAACACCCGAGCCCCAAGGCACGCGAGGAAATCTCGCGCAACATCGGCGAGCTCGACCAGCTCATCGACGAGATCCTGCTCGCCAGCCGCCTGGATGCGAGCGAGGCCGACATGGGCACCATCGAGGCGGTCGATCTCACGGGTCTCGCCGCCGAGGAATGCTCGCAGGTGAATGCCGAACTCGACCTGGCCGAGGGCACCGACAACGCGGCGCTCACGGTGCCGGGCGTGTCGCGCCTCTTGCGCCGCGCGATCCGCAACCTGCTGGAAAACGCCCGCCGCTACGGCGCCGGCAGCATCAGCGTGGAACTGGGCAGCGCCAACGGCTTTGCCACCGTGCGCGTGAACGACCGCGGCCCCGGCGTGCCGCCCGCCCTGCGCGAGCGCATCTTCGAACCCTTCTACCGCCTGCCCGGCGCCAGCGAGCGCAATGGCGGCGTCGGCCTGGGGCTGGCGCTGGTGAAGTCGATCGCCGAGCGGCACGGCGGCACCGTGCGCTGCGAAGACGCGCCGGAAGGCGGGGCGAGCTTCGTGATCCGGCTGCCGGTGGCCGCGGCCGCGCACTGATCATTCCCCCTGCGGGCGAAGTCAGGTGGGCGCCATCAGGCCCACCCTAAAATCCCGCCCCTATGCAGAGATCGCACATCGTTCGGCCCGCGGCCATGTTCTGGGGGCTGGTGGTGTTCATGCCGGTCGGCGTCACCTACCTGTCGGCCATCCTGTTGCTGCTCGCGATGCTGATTGCCGGCGGGTACGCCGAACGCTTCGCGCGCCTGCGTGCCAATCCGCTGTGGTGGCCGGTGGTCGCCTACCTGGCCTGGACCCTTCTTGTGCTCGCCTTCGGTCCGCACTACCCGGAGACCGGCTCCAACCTCTTTCACGGCGTGCGCATCGGCCTCACGATCCTGATGGCGATGGCGCTCACGCGCGAAGAAGCGATCTGGGCGTTGCGCGGCTTCCTGCTGATCGCGGCGCTGAACATCCTGCTGATCGTTCTGCACTATGGCATCGGCTTTCCGGTCTGGTCGCCGCTGCGCGGGGTGGTCATGGAGGTGGGCAACAAGTCGATCAGCAACGCGCTGCTTTTCAGCGTGGTGGCCACCACGGCCGCCGTGTGGGGCATTGCGCAGATCGCCGCCCACAGGCCGCTGCGCGCCATTCCGGCTTTCCTGCTGCTGCTGGGACTGGGCTTCGTGGTGGCGCTGCCGCTGACCTCGCGCACCTCGGTGCTCGCCCTGCTGCTGGTGATTCCGGTGGTGTGCATCCACCAGTGGCGCAGCCATCTGAAGATGCTGGTGAGTGCGCTGGTGCTGGGAGCGGTCGTGATCGGGGCCGCGCTCTACCAGTTGCCGCAGCTGCAGCACAAGGTCGAGACCGGCGTGCAGGAAATCGAGGAAGCGCAAACCGGCGCGGTCTTCCACGGAAGCTGGGTCATCCGCTACTACATGTACCGCGACACCGGCCTCATGATCGCCGACCGGCCGCTCACCGGCTGGGGCATCGGCGGCTGGACCAGCCAGTGGCACAAGCGCGGCCCGACCCTGTTCGCGGACTCGAACATGCCGCACAACGACTTCCTCTGGGTGGGCGCGCAGGGCGGATTGCCCGCGCTGCTGAGCCTGCTGGTCATCATGGTGGCGGCGGTATGGCAGGCGTGGCGGCGTCCCGACATCGCCGGCCGCTTCGCATTGGCCGCAACGCTGATCGCGCTGATCGCATCGAGCGTGAACTCGGCCATGCGCGATGCGCAGATCGGGCTTGCGCTGCTCTGGATCGCGATGGTGTATCTGCGGCTCGCGCAGGAAAAGAACGATCCCGCGCCGTGGCGCGACCTGTGGCCGTGGCGTCGGCCGGACCTGAACACAAACCCGGCGGCATAAAGACCATGCGACGCATCCTCGCCACCCTGCTTCTGGCCTGCGCCTTCGGTGCGCACGCGGCCCCCGCCGTCGTGCAGAGCCTCGTCCACGGCTCAGGCCCCGAGGCGCAACGCTTTCCCTGGGTGCGTACCGACGACGCCAAGGTCGCCGATCGCATCAACCAGTTTCTTTTCATCGACACCTTCGAGGCCATGGCCCCGGCGCGCGCCGCGGAGGGCCTGCGCGGCGTCGATGCGAAAAACTGGGAGCGGTTGCCGAACCTCGGCTACGCGGTGCTGCGCAACGACGGCCGCGTGCTGTCGCTGCGCGTCGAAGGGGAAGGCTGCGGCGCGTATTGCGAAAGCTTCTCCATCGGGCACGCGTTCGATGCGGCGACCGGGCGCCATCTCTCGCCCAGCGACCTGTTCACCGCCGAGGGCCTTGCCAACATGGCGCGCAAGATCCAGGCGAACAACGCCGCTAGGCTGCGCAAGGAGATTGCCGCGCTGGGGAGCAAGGCGCGCAGCAAGGAGGAAGCGCGCGAAGACAAGATCGCGCTCTACACCGAGTGCCTGACGTCGCGCCAGGACCCGGTCTACCAGAAGATCGAGGGCATGCGCGGCATGGAAATCGATGCGAAGGGCGTGCTGTTCACACAGGGCCGCTGCAGCAACCACGCGATGCGCGCGCTGGACGACCTCGATGTCTTCAGCACCCGCTTCACGCCCGCGCAGCTCGAGCCATGGCTCACGGCGTATGGCCGCGCGCTGCTGCTGGGCGAAGGCGCGGCGCCTGCTCCGGCATCGCCGTTCGACCAGGTGTTGCACGGCACCATCGATGCGCGCCTGCCGGTGACCCTGCGGCTGGAGGCGCTGCGCAGCGACGGCTCTGTCGCCGCCACGTATTTTTACGACCGCTATCGCAAAGCGATCTCGGTGTTCGGCAAGTACCAGGACGGCGTGCTGCTGCTCGAGGAATCCACCGACACGCGCCTGCGCCTCAAGCCCGATGGCGCCGGCCTGCGCGGCGAATGGATCAGCGGCCAGAAGACGTTGCCGATGGTGCTCACGCCCTGACTCAACCGGTCTTGTTGCGCCGGGCTTCGGCCGCCGCGTGCTGCTTGCCGGCAAAGCCGACGAAGAACCAGATCACCAGCGCGTGCAGCACGCCGACGAAAAGCAGCACCAGCATCGTCGGTCCGAGCGCAAGGACCGGCTCTCCGGAAGAAATGGAAAAAAGGCCGGCCGCCGCCGTCACTGCCGCCTGCATGGCCATGTCGATGACCAGCATGCCCACGATGGCCCGCTTCTTTTCGTCGGGCGTGAAGTAGCGGCCGTTCTTCTTGGCGAAGTCCATGCACACCCACGTCAGCGCGGCGAGCAAGGCGGCCACGTTGCCGCTCGTGTGGGAACTGGCACCCGCCAGGTTCAGCACCACGGCGACAACGACCAACAGGACCAGGTAGGCCGCTGCAAAGCGGCACAGGAGGCCCCGCAGCGTCACGTCAGTGGCGCGCCGACACGGTTTCACCGGCCTTCAGCCGGTACACCGTGCCGCAGTACGGACACTTGGCTTCGCCGGTGCGCGCCACATCCAGGTAGACCTTGGGGTGGCTGTTCCAGAGCTTCATGTCGGCCTTGGGGCTGGGGCAGAACACGCCGCCCTGATGGTTGAGCTCCTTGGCCAGGAGTTCGACGACTGCATTGGTAGACATGGGTTTTCTCAGACTTTCGTGAGCCAGTGGGCGTACTTGGGATTCTTGCCGTTCACGATGTCGAAGAAGGCAGACTGGATCTTCTCGGTGATCGGGCCGCGCGAGCCGCCGTCGCCACGGTTGCCGATCTCGATGCGGTCGAGCTCGCGGATCGGCGTCACTTCGGCGGCGGTGCCGGTGAAGAAGGCTTCGTCGGAGATGTAGACCTCGTCGCGCGTGATGCGCTTCTGCACGAGTTCGATACCGAGGTCCTTGCAGATGTGCAGGATCGTGTTGCGCGTGATGCCGTTCAGGGCGCCGGCCGAGAGATCAGGCGTGTACACCACGCCACCCTTGACCACGAAGATGTTCTCGCCCGCGCCTTCCGACACGAAGCCGCTCGCGTCGAGCAGCAGCGCTTCGTCGTAGCCGTCGTCCAGCGCTTCCATGTTGGCCAGGATCGAGTTCGTGTAGTTGCTCACCGACTTGGCCTGCGTCATCGTGATGTTGACGTGGTGGCGGGTGTAGCTGGAGGTCTTCACGCGGATGCCGCGGCGCATGCCTTCTTCGCCGAGGTAGGCGCCCCAGGACCAGGCCGCGACCATGGCGTGGATCTTGTTGCCCTTGGGGCTCACGCCGAGCTTTTCGGAGCCGATCCAGATGAGGGGGCGCAGGTAACAGCTTTCCAGCTTGTTCTCGCGCACGACCTGCTTCTGGGCTTCGTTCAGTTGCTCCTGCGAGAAGGGGATCTTCATGCGCAGGATCTTGGCGCTGTTGAACAGGCGCTCGGTGTGCTCGGCCAAACGGAAGATGGACGTGCCGCCGTCCGCCGTCTTGTAGGCGCGCACGCCCTCGAAGGCGCCGCAACCGTAGTGCAGCGTGTGGCTCAGCACGTGGATCTTGGCGTCGCGCCAGTCCACGAGTTCGCCGTCCATCCAGATCTTGCCGTCACGGTCGTCCAGCGAGGGGGGGATCGAGCTCATTTCCTGATTCCTTTGGGAGCGGTGTGGGGGTGCGACAGAGGGGGAAGTCGCAAAAGCTTTCGATTTTAAGGCGGCGCCCGGAATCGGGTGCCCGACAATGGCGGGTTGTGCAAACCAGTGGAAAAAGGGTTTCCGTGTCCGTATTCAAGAACGTCATCGTCTATCGCATCGAACCTGCCTGGTCCCAAACGTTGGCCGAGGCGGAAGAGGGCTTGGGCAAGCACCGCTTCGAGCCCTGCGGCCCCTCGCAGGAAAAGTCCGCTGGCTGGGCCGAGCCCCGCGGCGAAGCCGGCGGCCCGCTGGTCGAATCCATCGACGGCCAGTGGCTCGTCGAATACATGATCGAGAGCAAGCAGGTGCCCGGTTCCGTGGTGCGCCGCAAGCTTGACGAGCGCTGCGCGCAGATCGAGGCCACCACCGGCCGCAAGCCCGGCAAGAAGGAAAAGAAGGAGCTCAAGGAAGACATCACCCTCGAGCTGCTGCCGATGGCCTTCACCCGCAGCGCACGCGTGGCGGTGTGGATCGACAAGGCCGAGAACCGCCTCGTGATCAACAGCGGCAACGCCTCGCGCGCCGACGAAGTGGTCACCAGCCTCGTGAAGTCGCTCGACGGCTTTGCGGTGGCGCCGATCAACACGCAGATCGAGCCGGCCGCCGCCATGGCCAACTGGCTCCTGACGCAGGAGCCGCCGGCCGGCTTCACCATCGACCGCGAGTGCGAGCTCAAGGCCTCGGACGATTCGAAGGCTGTGGTGCGCTACGCCAAGCATCCGCTCGATATCGAGGAAGTGCAGAAGCACATCACCGACGGCAAGCGGCCCACGCGTCTCGCGCTCACCTGGGACGACCGCGTGTCGTTCGAGCTGACGCACGGCATGCTGATCCGCAAGATCGTGTTCCTCGAGGGCACGGGCGACGGCGCGGCGGGTGGCAAGAAAGAAGACAACTACGACGCCGACGTGGCAATCGCGACCGGCGAACTCGGCCAGCTGGTGCCGGCACTGCTCGATGCGCTGGGCGGCGAGGCGGCGTTCGGTGCTGCACCGGCGGACGAAGCACCGAAGCCTGCTGCCAAAGCGGCATCGGCGCCCGCGACGCCGGCCGACGCCGTCGAGGAAGAAGACGCGCCTTTCTGATCGACGGTCAGGCGACCAGGTAGGCCTGGGCCAAACGGACCCAGCAGGCCGCACCCAACGGCAGCACCTGGTCGTTGAAGTCGTAACCGGGGTTGTGCACCATGCAGCCCCCGAACTCGCCCTCCCCGTTGCCGAGCAGCACATAGCAGCCCGGCAACTCGGCGAGCATCCAGGCGAAGTCCTCGCTGCCCGCAAAGCCCTTCGGCGCCTCGGTGACCACATGCTCCACGCCGACGAGCTCGGCGCAGACCTGCTCCATCAGCCGGCATTCGGCCGCGGTGTTGACCACCGGCGGCACAAGCTGGCGGTAGTCGATCTCGGCCTCGACGCCGTGGGCCTGCGCCGTGAGGCTGACGATTTCGCGGATGCGCTGCTCCACCACCGCGCGCGTCTCGGGCCGCGCCGCACGTACGTTGAGGCCCAGCGCCACCGATTGCGGAATCACGTTGTGCGTCGCGCCACCACGGATGAAGCCGACCGACACGACGGCCGTGTCGCCCGGCGTCACATTGCGCGCCACCACGGTCTGCAGCGCGGTGACCACTGCGGCGGCCGCGGGCACGGGATCGCGCGAGAGATGCGGCATGGCGCCATGCCCGCCCACGCCCTTGATCGTGACGTCGGCCACGTCCGAAGACAGCGTGACCGGCCCCTCGATCACCAGGAAGCTGCCGACCGGCACGCCCGGCGCGTTGTGCAGCGCGTAGACGGCATCGCAGGGAAAGCGCTCGAACAGGCCGTCCTGGATCATCGCGCGGGCGCCGCAGAGGTTCTCCTCGTCGGGCTGGAAGATCAGGTTCAGCGTGCCGTCGAAATCGCGGCGCTTCGCGAGCGCCTTGGCGGCCGCGAGCAGGATGGCGGTGTGGCCATCGTGGCCGCAGGCGTGCATGCGGCCGTGGGTCTTGCTCGCATAGGGCAGGCCCGTGGCCTCGACGATGGGGAGCGCATCCATGTCGGCGCGGATGCCCAGCCGCCGCGTGCCGCTGCCGACCTTGAGCTGCGCCACGATGCCGGTCTTGCCGATGCCCGTGTGCACCTCGTAGCCCCATTCGCGCAGCAGGTTGGCGACCAGCTCGCCGGTCGCGCCCACGTCGAAGCCGAGTTCGGGGTGGGCGTGAATCTGTCGGCGGATGTCGATGAAGGCCTGGGTGTCGACGTCGGCCTGCGGCAGCAATCGGGACAGGAGCCGGGTGGTCTGGAGACTGAGTTCGCGGGTCATGGATGGATGTGGTTGAGTGTTGTTCTTCGATGTTGCGGGGAGGAAATCTTTTCAGTCGGCCCTTCGTGCGCGCAGGCTCACCAGCGCACAGATGCTCAGCACGCCGCAGGCCATCATGTAGAAGGCCGGCGACATCGGGTTGCCGGTCGTCGCGAGCAGCCAGGTCACGATGAATTGCGAGGAGCCGCCGAACACCGTCACGCCGACGCTGTAGATCACCGAAATGCCGCTCGCGCGCACGCCGATCGGCAGCATCTCCAGCAGCATCAGGAACAGGGGCGTGGTGCCAAGGTTCACGATCGCCGTCAGCAGCACCGACAGGCACAGCACCAGCGGCACGCTCGGGTAGTGGTTGATGAGCCAGAACGCCGGGTACACCGCCAGCACGCCGAGCGCCAACGAGCCGATCACCAGCGGCTTGCGGTTCGGCAGCCTGTCGGCCAGGCGTCCCGCCAGCAGAGCCACCGCGAACATCGTGATGCCGGTGGCGCAGCCCGACAGCAGCGACAGCGACGGCGGCATGTGCAGCACGCGGATCATGTAGGTCGGCATGAAGAACACGACCAGGTACATGGCGGCCGTGCCCGCCGTCGTGGCGAAGATGCCCTTGAGCACCGTGCCTCCGTGCTCGCGCAGCAGCCGGCCCATCGGGCTGGATTCGTGGCTGCGGGCCTGGTGAGTTTCCTCGAGGTTGGCGCGGATGTAGAAGCCCACCGGCGCAATCAGCAGGCCGAACAGGAAGGGCAGGCGCCAGCCCCAGCTCTCGAGCGAGGCCTGCGGCAGCGCGGCGTACAGCGCGGCGCCGGTGAGCGCGCCCAACACCGCCGCGATGCCCTGGCTCGCGAGCTGCCAGCTCACGCGAAAGCCGCGGCCCCGGATGCCGCCCGACTCCATCAGCATCGAGGTGGCGGCGCCCACCTCGCCGCCGAGCGAGAAGCCCTGCAAGAGGCGCCCCGCCAGGATCATCAGCGAGCCGAACACACCGGCCGAGGCGTAGGTGGGCGCGAGCGCGATGCACAGCGTGCCGGCCACCATGAGCCCGATGGTGAGCGTCAACGCGGCCTTGCGGCCCTTGCGGTCGGCGTAGTTGCCGATGATCACGCCGCCCAGCGGCCGCATCACGAAGCCGATGCCGAAGGTGGCCACGGCCAGCAGCAGCGAACCGTACGGGCTGTCGGACGGGAAGAACAGCTTGCCGATCAGGAGCGCGAAGAAGCTGTAGACGGTGAAGTCGTACATCTCGAGCGCATTGCCGAGAGAGCAGGCGGCGATCAGGCGGAACTGGGTCTGCTTGCCCTTGTGCTTGCCCTTGGCGTGCACGGTCTCGGCGGGGGAAGACGGCGCAGCGGCCGCCGCGGGGGAGCGCCCCATCTGGCTTGCGGGCAAAGCGGCTTCACTCATCGAATCGACTCCACGAACAGAACAGCGGCGGAGTATTCAGGCAAAGCGCGCCAGCGCAGAATCACATATTTTCATGCTGATAACCAAATGGAATCCCCCAAGGGATTCCCCTTGGGATCACGGAGGCAAGATGAAGCTGCAACAACTGCGCGTTCTCCTGGCGGTCGCCCAGAACGGAAGCATCCATGAGGCCGCGCGCAGCCTGCACATCACGCAGCCGGCGCTGTCCAAGACGATCGCCGAACTGGAACGCGAACTCGGCGTGACGCTGATGCTGCGCACCACGCGCGGCGTGAACCTCACGGCCTATGGCACGGCACTGGTCAGGCGCGCGAGCCTCGTCGAGCAGGAGCTGCGACACGCGCTCGAGGACATCGAGGCGATTCGCGGGCGCGACGAGGCACAGCTCAATATCGGCTTTACCGCGGTCGCCTCGGGCGGGCCGCTGCCCAATGCGATGGCATCGTTCAGGCAGCGCTTTCCCAACGTGGCGCTGCGCGCCTACGAGCAGCGGCCGCAGCAGCTCTTCGAGGGGCTGCGCGAAGGCCGGCTCGACCTGGCACTGGTTTCGACCTGCAACGGACCGGGCACCAACGTCTTTCAGTGGGAGCCGCTGTTCTCGCTGTCGATGCATGTGGCGGTGCGCACCGGGCATCCGCTGCGGCGGGTGCGCAAGCTCCGCACGCTGCTGGAGGCCGATTGGCTGGTGCTCGACCCCATCGACGAGCCCGGCAGTCCGCTGGTGTCCACGATGCGTGTGAACGGGCTGGAGATGCCCAAGCGCATGGTGCAGAGCGCATCGAACCTGCTGGGGCTGCAACTGGCCACGCAGACCGACCTCGTGAGCATGTGGTCGGACAGTGTGTTCCACGACGCCGGCGCGGTGCGGATGCAGCCCGGCCTGCTGGAGCGCCTGCCGATCACCGACGAGGTGCCGGACTTCGATGTCTACCTGGTCTATCGCTCGGCCGACCTCATGACCCACATGTGCGCGGAGTTCACCAAGGAAGTGCGCCACCACGCGAAGGTGAATCCGCTGTGGCGCCGGCCGCGCCACAAGGCCGCTGCGGATTAGCTGGCCGGGGTTTCTTCTTCGGGCGTCTCGGGCCGCGTCATTTCCCAGCTCTGCAGCTTGCCGCCGTTGAACACCGCATCGACGTACGAGCCGCCCGTGTCGGTCCAGCGGTAGAGCTCGGGCTGCGTGTCCGCGGGGGAACGCAGTTCGCCGAGTGCGCGTGTCATCGCGATGACATGCATCAGGGTCACGCCCTTCTTGAGCTTCGCGTTGAGCATCACCGCGCTGGCCACATAGCCCACCGGCCGGTCGGCAGCGCGCTTGAGCACCTGCATCGCGCGGTTGAAGTGCAGCAGCAGGAACATCACGATCACGCCGCCGGTCAATGCGACACCGGCCCAGCCGTAGCTGCGCCAGGCCAGGCCGAGAAGGACGATGCCGCCCACGGGCACCAGCAATTTCTGGAAATTCATGGCGCGCATTGTCGCCGCTCGATGCTTTGCGCCCTGCCGGCGCATTCGAAAGTTCACATATCGACATGAGTGCGGCGGCGCTGTATCGGCCGTGGCTACCACCGGGCGCGAAAAACGGTACTCACTGCGAAATGCGAGTGGCGCGGTGGCGCGAGACGGCACATTTCACCGCACGGGCATCAACCCGGGCCACAGAAAAGCGTATGAATATTCCGCGTTCCGCCACCATCGTTCGTCTCACTCTCGCCGCCACGCTCACGGCCGCCGCACTCAGCGGTTGCTACGTGGTGCCCATCGCACAACCCGCACCCGCGGCGCCGCCTTCGCAGGCCTATGCCGTTGCACCGGGACCGATCGCGCAGAGCTTCAGTGCACGCCTGTATCCGTCGAACGCCGAAGCGGCGCGCTACGGAACCGTCGCAGGCACGGTGACCAACGACATGAACGGCCGCGGCCATTTCAACGCGCAGATTGGCAGTGAACAGTTTCAGGGAGAGGCGACCCGGGTTGCCGGCTCGCGAAGTGCCGGTGTGGCAAATGCCAGCGGCAATCGCGGCGGCAACCTGAGTTGCCAGTACACGATGAACTCGGCCACGTTGGGCAGCGGCCAATGCGTGCTCAACAGCGGGCCGGCGTTCACGATGCACATCGGGGGATAGGGAGGGTGGCCCGGCGCGTCACAGGCGCGCCGGGCATTTTTTCCCAATGAATGAATCAATCGAGGCGGCGGACCACGTCCATCGCCTCTTCGATGCGTTCGACGGGATGGATGGTCAAGCCCTCGATCTCCTTCGAACCTTTGCGCGGTGCATTGGCCTTGGGCACCACCGCGATGCTGAAGCCCAGCTTGGCGGCTTCGCGCAGGCGCTCCTGCCCACGTGGCGCCGGACGCACCTCACCGGCCAGTCCCACTTCACCGAACGCGATGAAACCCTTGGGCATCGGCTTGCCGCGCAGGCTCGAGGTGATGGCCAGCATCACAGCCAGGTCGGCCGCAGGCTCGCTGATGCGCACGCCGCCCACCGCGTTCACGAACACGTCCTGATCCATGCAGGCCACGCCCGCGTGGCGGTGCAGCACCGCCAGCAACATGGCGAGACGGTCACGGTCCAAGCCCACCGACAGGCGCCGCGGGCTCGGCCCGCCGTTGTCGACCAGCGCCTGGATTTCCACCAGCATCGGCCGCGTGCCTTCGAGCGTGACCAGCACCACGCTGCCGGGCACTGGTTCGGCGTGCTGGCTCAGGAAGATCGCGCTCGGATTCGCCACGCCCTTCAAGCCCCGCTCGGTCATCGCGAACACGCCGATCTCATTGACCGCGCCGAAGCGGTTCTTGATGGCGCGCACGAGGCGAAAGCTCGAATGCGTGTCGCCTTCGAAATACAGCACCGTGTCGACCATGTGCTCGAGCACGCGCGGACCTGCGAGGGCGCCCTCTTTCGTGACGTGGCCCACCAGCACCACGGCCGTGCCGCTGGTCTTGGCAAAGCGCGTGAGGTGCGCGGCGCATTCGCGCACCTGCGCCACGGAGCCTGGCGCCGAAGTGAGCTGGTCTGAATACACGGTCTGGATCGAGTCGATGACCGCGATCGCGGGTCGCGTGGCGTCGAGCGTGGCGATGATCTTCTCGAGCTGGATCTCGGCGAGCACCTGCACCTGCGAGTGATCGAGTCCGAGCCGGCGCGACCGCAGCGCGACCTGCGCGCCGCTTTCCTCGCCTGTCACATAGAGCGCGTTCTGCCCCGCGCGCTGCAGCGCATCGACCGCCTGCAGCAGCAGCGTGGATTTACCGATGCCCGGGTCGCCACCGATGAGCGTCACGCCGCCCGACACGATGCCGCCGCCCAGCACGCGGTCGAGTTCGTCGATGCCGGTGGGCGTGCGTGCGATGTCGGTCGCCTCGATCTCCGAGAGCGTCGCCAGTTCGGACACACCCGCCAGCGGCGAGAACTGCGTGCCGAAGCGGTTGTTGGCCGGCGCGTTGCTCCCGGCCGCCTGTTCTATCAATGTGTTCCATGCCCCGCAGCTCGGGCATTTGCCGAGCCACTTGGGGCTGGTGCCGCCGCATTCACTGCAGACGAAAGTCGTTTTGTCCTTGGCCATCGGTCGAGTTTAGGTGTCCGCACAAACCCTGATGGCCGATGGCTTGGAAAGAAATCGCCATTCATTTAACATGTTAACTAATTTGATGATGAGGCCTCGCTCTTGAGCACCACCTTCACCCACCGCAATTTGCCGCGCCTGCTGCTGCAGGCCCGCGAAGCCGTGATGGCCCACACGCGGCCCAGCCTGCGCGAACACGCGCTGTCCGACCAGCAATGGCGCGTGCTGCGCGTGCTCGGCGAACACGGCGCGGTCGACACCGGCCGCGTCGCGCGCGAGGCCTTCATCCTCGGACCCAGCCTCACCGGCGTGCTCGCGCGCATGGAGCGCGACAACCTCATCACGCGTGCCCGCGATCCGGCCGACCAGCGCCGCACCGTGGTCGAGGCCACGCCGCATGGCATGAAGCTGGTCAAGCGCCTCGGCACCAGCATCGAGGCGCACTACGACTGGATGGAAAAGTCGCTCGGCAAAGCCAAGCTCACGCAGCTCTACGGCCTGCTCGACGAGCTGATCGCACTGGAGCAGCCCTTATGAGCACCGCCTCGCATTTCCTTCCCACCGGCACCGTGTACGGCACGCTGCTGAACTTCCGCGCCGAGGTCGAAGCGCTCGCGCCGCAGATGACCGCGCCGCCCTACAAGGCACCGCCCAAAGCACCCGTGCTCTACGTGAAGACCGCCAACACCTGGAGCCCGCACGGCAGCGCCATCGCCGTGCCTTCGTCGGTTCCCGAAGTGGAGATCGGCGCGAGCGTCGGCATGGTGATCGGCGCCGAGGGCGACATCGAGGGCTTCGTGCTGATGAACGACCTGTCGATCCCGCACGCGAGCTTCTTCCGCCCGCCGGTGAAGTTCAAATGCCTCGATGGCTTCCTCGGCATCGGCCCCGCGATGCGCGATGCGCAGGACGTGGCCGACCCCGCGAATTTCCGCGTCGAGGTGCGCATCAATGGCGAACTGAAGCAGTCGATCGACTTCTCGCAGCTCGTGCGTCCTGCGCAGCAGTTGCTCGCCGACGTCGGCGAATTCATGACGCTCGCACATGGCGACGTGCTGATGCTGGGTTGCGATGCGGGCCGACCGCTGGCGCGCGCGGGCGACCGCATCGAGATCTCCGCGCCGGGCTTCGAAACATTGACCCACACGCTGGTGCAGGAGACCGCCGCATGAAGCACGCACGCGTCATTCACGAAGGCCGCGAGCACACCGGCATCGCCCACGAATTCAACGGCCAGCCAGACGCTGCCGTCCGTCTCGAAGACGGTCGCGTCGTTCCGCAAGAACAGCTCACCTGGCTCCCTCCGCTCGCGCCCACCGCACGCCCGCGCACGATCCTCGCGCTCGGCCTCAACTACGCCGACCATGCCAAGGAACTCGAGTTCAAGGCGCCCGAGGAACCGCTGGTCTTCGTCAAGGGCCAAAGCACGCTGATCGGCCACCGCCAGCTCACGCACCGGCCGGCCGGCGTGCAGTTCATGCACTACGAGTGCGAGCTCGCGATCGTGGTCGGCAAGACCGCGAGGAACGTGAGGCGCGACGACGCCTACGACTTCATCGGCGGCTACACGGTCGCCAACGACTACGCGATCCGCGACTACCTGGAGAACTGGTACCGCCCGAACCTGCGTGTGAAGAACCGCGACACCTGCACGCCGCTCGGCCCCTGGTTCGTCGATGCGGCCGATGTACCCGACCCGATGGCGCTCGCGCTGCGAACCACCGTCAACGGCACCGTCACGCAGCAGGGCAACACGCGCGACATGATCTTCGATGCGCCCTTCCTCATCGAGTACTTCAGCCGTTTCATGACGCTCTCGCCGGGCGACCTGATCCTCACCGGCACACCTGACGGCGTCGTCGACTGCAAGCCGGGCGATGTGATCGTCACCGAGATCGAGCACATCGGCGCGCTGGTCAACACGATCGACGCGGCCTGATTTTTTTCCTGTCACACACACACAAAACCAGCGGAGACAAACGCGATGAACACCAGAAAGAAAACACTCGCCGTCGCCCTCGTGGCGCTGGCTGCCTCGATGCTCGCGCTCGATGCACCGGCGCAGACGGCCGCCTACCCCACCAAGCCCGTGCGATGGGTGGTGGGCTACCCGGCCGGCGGCGGCACCGACTTTCTCGCGCGCACGGTCGGCGCGCAGGTGTCGCAGCAGATGGGCCAGCCGGTGCTGGTCGACAACAAGCCGGGCGCGGGCGCGATCATCGCGTCGGAGAACGTGGCACGCGCACCGGGCGACGGCTACACGGTGTTCTCGGCCGACAACGGCGTGCTGGTCTACAACCCCGCGCTCTACAAGAAGCTGCCCTACGACGCCGAGAAAGACTTCGCGCTCGTCGGCATGATGGGCCGCTCGCCCCTCGTCATCACCGCCGCGCCCAACGCCGGCGTGGCCGATGCGAAGGCGCTCATTGCCGCGCTGAAGGCATCGCCCGGCAAGTTCAGCATCGCGACGCCCGGCACCGGCAGCCCGCACCACCTGGCGATGGAACTGTTCCAGCGCGAGGCCGGCGTGTCGATGCTGCACGTGCCCTACAAGGGCGGCGCGCCGGCATTGCAAGACCTCATGGGCGGCCAGGTGCCGCTGATGATGCTCGACCTGCCCAGCGGCGTGAGCGCGGTGAAGGCCGGCAAGGTGATTCCGCTGCTGGCGATGTCGGCCGAGCGCATTCCGCAACTGCCCAACGTGCCCACCGCCAAAGAAATGGGCTACGCCAACGTCGAGGCCTACACCTGGCAAGGCCTGGTGACGCCTGCCGCTACGCCCAAGGAAGTGCAGGCAAAGCTCGGCTCCGAATTGCAGAAGGCCATGGGCGATGCCGGCGTGAAGCAGAAGCTCTACGACGCTGGCTGGGAAGCACGCTCCGCCGACGCCACCGAAATGACGCGCTACACCGATGCGGAGCGCAAGAAATGGCATGCCTTGATCAAGGCGCGCGACATCAAGCTCGACTGAAGAACCGGACACCCTCCATGCAACAGATCAACCACCTCATCGGCGGCAAGTCCGTCACGGGCAAGGACTACTTCGAAACCGTCAACCCTGCCACGCAGGAGGTGCTGGCCGAAGTCGCCTCGGGCGGCGAGGCCGAGGTGAATGCGGCCGTCGCCGCGGCGAAGGAAGCCTTCCCGAAATGGGCCGGCATGCCCGCGCCCGAACGCGCGAAGCTCATCCGCAAGCTCGGCGACCTGATCGCCGCGCACGTGCCCGAGATCGCGCAGACCGAGACCAACGACTGCGGCCAGGTCATCGCGCAAACAGGCAAGCAGCTGATTCCGCGCGCGGCCGACAACTTCTATTACTTCGCCGAGATGTGCACGCGCGTGGACGGCCACACCTACCCCACGCCCACGCACCTGAACTACACGCTGTTCCACCCGGTGGGCGTGTGCGCGCTGATCAGCCCGTGGAACGTGCCGTTCATGACGGCCACCTGGAAGGTCGCGCCGTGCCTGGCATTCGGCAACACGGCCGTGCTGAAGATGAGCGAACTCTCGCCGCTCACGGCCGCGCGCCTGGGTGAGCTGGCGCTCGAAGCCGGCATTCCGCCCGGCGTGCTGAACCTCGTGCACGGCTACGGCAAGGAAGCGGGCGAGCCGCTGGCGGCGCACCCCGATGTGCGCGCGATTTCGTTCACCGGCTCCACCGCCACGGGCAACCGCATCGTGAAGAGCGCAGGCCTCAAGAAGTTCAGCATGGAGCTGGGCGGCAAGAGCCCCTTCGTGATCTTCGAGGATGCCGACCTCGACCGCGCGCTCGACGCGGCCGTGTTCATGATCTTCAGCAACAACGGCGAGCGCTGCACGGCGGGCTCGCGCATCCTGGTGCAGCAGTCGATCTACGCCGACTTCGCCGCGAAGTTCGCCGAGCGCGCCAAGCGCATCACGGTGGGCGACCCGCTCGACGAGAAGACCATCGTCGGCCCGATGATTTCGCAGGCCCACCTGGCCAAGGTGCGCAGCTACATCGAGCTCGGTCCGAAGGAAGGCGCGACGCTGCTGTGCGGCGGCCTCGATGCGCCGTCGAACCTGCCTGACCGCGTTCAGCGCGGCAACTACGTGATGCCCACCGTCTTCGCCGATGTCGACAACCGCATGAAGATCGCGCAGGAAGAAATCTTCGGCCCGGTCGCATGCCTCATCCCGTTCAAGGACGAGGCCGATGCGATTCGCCTCGCCAACGACATCCAGTACGGCCTCTCGAGCTACGTGTGGACCGAGAACATCGGCAAGGCGCACCGCGTGGCCGCCGCGGTGGAAGCCGGCATGTGCTTCGTCAACAGCCAGAACGTGCGAGACCTGCGACAGCCCTTCGGCGGCACCAAGGCTTCGGGCACCGGCCGCGAAGGCGGCACCTGGAGCTACGAAGTGTTCTGCGAGCCGAAGAACATCGCGGTGTCGATGGGCTCGCATCACATTCCGCACTGGGGCGTGGCGTGAACACCAGCCGCCGTGCGCTGCTGCAGGGCGCCGCCGCGCTCGCGGCCCTGCCGTCGCTCGCGCCATTCGCCCACGCACGCGGCGACTGGCCCAACAAGCCGGTGCGCATCGTCGTGCCCTTCCCGCCCGGCGGCACCACCGACTTCGTCGCGCGGCTCGTGGCGGTCGAACTCGGCAAGACGCTCGATCAGGCGGTAATCGTCGAGAACAAGCCCGGCGCGGGCACGGTGATCGGCGTCGATTCGGTCGCCAAGTCCGCGCCCGATGGCTACAGCTTCGTCTGCGTGGCCAACAGCTTCACAGCCAACCAGACGCTGGTGCGCAAGCTCCCTTACGACACGCAGAAAGACCTGCGCCCCGTCGCGCTCATGGGCATGTCGGAACACGTGCTCGCCACGCATCCATCGAGCGGCCTGAAGACGCTGGCCGACCTGCGCAACCAGGCCAAGGCGAAGCCCGGCACGCTGAGCTTCGCCTCCTTCGGCAACGGCACCTCGGCCCACCTGTCGGGCGAAATGCTCAAGCTGCAGATGGGCCTGGACATCGTGCACGTGCCCTACAAGGGCCAGGGGCCCGCGCTCACCGACCTGCTCGGCGGGCAGGTGACGATGATGTTCGGCAACTGGCCCGAGTTCCGCGGGCACATCCAGAGCGGCAAGCTGGTCGCGCTGGGCATGGCGACCGCGCGGCGATCGCAGTACGCGCCCGCCATACCCACACTCGCAGAACAGGGCGTGGCCATCGAGTCCAATTCGTGGAACGGCCTGCTGGCGCCCGCCGGCACGCCCGATGCCATCGTGCTGCGCATGAACGACGAAGTGAACCGCGCGCTCGCGGGCCCTGCCGTGACCGAGGCTTTCCGCAAGGGCGGCATCGCGTCGCTGTCGGGCACGCCCGAGCGCTTCGCGGCGTTCATCCAGAGCGAGATCGCGAAGTACGGCGACGTGATCCGCAAGGCCAACATCCAGATCGAGGGCTGAAGAACGATGAGCCTCTATGCGATGCAGAAATTCCTCTTCGCGCTCAACCGCGAAGCCGAGGTGCAGCGCCGGTATGCGGAAGGCGGCGAGGTGCGTGCCGCGCTGCTCGCCGACTACGACCTCGACGAGGAAGAGCGCGAGGCCATCGCGACCGGCGACATCGGCAAGCTCTATGTGCTCGGCTGCAATGGCCAGTTGCTGATGCACTTCGCGCCGCTGCTCGGCATCGCATGGGCCGACTACCTGGAAGCCATGCGCGAAGGCGTGCGCAAGTACGGCCCCGTGCGCGCCGGCATCTACGCAATGACAACTGGAACGAACGAGAAAGTGGCAGGAATATGAAGACCCCCACGCTCCCCACTTCGTGTGGTTCGCTGCCCCCCGCGGGGGTGCTCGATGCCCTTCGGGCGGCCGGGCGGGCATCGAGATGAGTCTCGTATTCGCAGGCGTGTGCAGCCACGCCCCCGGCATCACCGGCCGCGCGCATCTCGCCGACGCGGCGGTGAAGGACGAGTTCCACGCGCAGTTCCACCGCTTCGGCGAGGCGATGCGCGCGACGAAGCCCGACGCGGTGATCGTCATCGCCGCCGAGCACTTCGCCAACTTCTTCATGAACAACATGCCGGCCTACGCCATCGGCATGGCCGACAGCTACGAGGGTCCGATCGAGGACCCGAAGTGGCTCGGCATCGAGAAGACGAGGGTGCCGGGCGACGCCGCGCTCTCCCAGCGCCTGATCCGCGAGGTGATGCAGACGGTGGACGTGGCCTATGCGGAAGAGTGGAAGTTCGACCACGGGATCATGGTGCCGCTGAATTTCCTCACGCCGGCGTTCGACACCAAGGTCATCCCCGTCAACATCAACTGCCAGGGCCCGCCGCTCACGCCGCTGCACCGCGCCTGGGCCTTCGGCGAAGCCTTGCGCCGCGCCTGCGACAAGGCGCCCGAGCGCATCGCGCTGGTGGGCACGGGCGGCATCTCGCACTGGCCGGCCACGCCCGATTCGGGCAAGGTGAATGCCGAGTGGGACGCCGAGTTCATGCGCCGCTGGTGCGCCAATGACCGCGAGGCGCTGCTCTCGCAGGACGACTACAACGACGAGGCCACCTACCGCGAAGCGGGCCAGGGCGGCTTCGAGATCCGCACCTTCCTGAGCGTGGCCGCGGCCGCGCGCGGCAAGGGCGAGATCTTCCACATGAAGGCCATCCCGATCTTCGCGGTGACCTGCACGGCCGCCGTCATGTCGGTGGCCTGAACGAAAGAACACGCATGCCGCACCTGGTGATCCTCTACACGCCCAACATCGAAGCCGAGACCGACATGTCGGCGCTGTGCCGCACGCTCGCCGACACGATGCTCAAGCAGCACGACGAGTCCGGCAAGCCCGTGTTCCCCATCGGCGGCACGCGCGTGCTGGCCTATCCGGCCGCGCACTACGCGGTGGCCGACGGCAAGGCCGACTACGCCTTCGTCTACCTCAACATCCGCATGGCCGCGGGGCGTTCCGAGGCGGTGAAGAAGAAGGCCGGCGATGAACTGCTGGCCGACGTGCGCGCGCATTTCGCGCCGATCTTCGACCAGCGCCACATCGGCATCACGCTGCAGATCGACGAAAGCCCGGGCCAGGTGTACGACGGCAAGCACAGCAACCTGCATCCTCTCTTCAACAAGACCTGAGCGAAGGCCTCCATGCTCTCTTCCGACACCATTGCCAAGCTGGCCGCCGAGCTGCACGAGAGCGAGAAATCGCGCGTGCAGGTCGAGCACTTCTCCAAGCGCTTTCCCGAGATGACCGTCGAGGACGGCTACGCCATCTCGCGCGCATGGGTGAAGCACAAGATCGCCGAGGGCCGCACGGTGAAGGGCCACAAGATCGGCCTCACCTCGCGCGCGATGCAGCAGTCCAGCCAGATCGACGAGCCCGACTACGGCACGCTGCTGGACGACATGTTCTTCGAGCAGGGCGGCGACATTCCCTTCACGCGTTTCATCGCGCCGCGCATCGAGGTGGAGCTGGCCTTCATCCTCGGCAGGAAGCTGCAGGGCCCGGGCGTGACCATCTTCGACGTGCTCGCCGCCACCGACTACGTGGTGCCCGCCATCGAGATCATCGATGCGCGCATCGAGCAGTTCGACCGCCACACCAAGGCGCCTCGCAAGGTGTTCGACACCATCTCCGACAACGCGGCCAACGCCGGCATCGTGATGGGCGGCCGGCCGGTGAAGCCCGATGCGGTCGACCTGCGCTGGGTGAGCGCCCTGCTCTACAAGAACGGCGTGATCGAGGAAACGGGCGTGGCCGCGGGCGTGCTCAACCATCCCGCCACCGGCGTGGCGTGGCTCGCGAACAAGCTCGCACCGTGGGACGAACACCTCGAAGCCGGTGAAGTGGTGCTGGCGGGTTCATTCACCCGACCGACCACGGCGCTGCCGGGCGACACCTTCCACGCCGACTACGGCCCGCTCGGCGCCATCTCGTTCCGCCTTGTCTGAAAGAAAGACGTTCATGCACACCCCCATCAACACCTTCAAGCAGGCCATGCTGGCCGGCGAGCAAAAGATCGGCCTCTGGGTCGGCCTCGCCGATGGCTACGTCGCGGAAATCCTCGCGGGCTGCGGCTACGACTGGCTGCTGGTCGACGGCGAGCACGCGCCCAACGACGTGCGCTCGGTGCTCGGTCAGTTGCAGGGCATTTCGAGCGCGTGGTCCGCGCAACCCGAATCGGAGCGCTCGCATCCGGTGGTGCGCATTCCGACCGGCGACACCACGCTGATCAAGCAGTACCTGGACATCGGCGCGCAGACACTGCTGGTGCCGATGGTCGACACCGCCGAGCAGGCCGCGCGCATGGTGCAGGGCATGCGCTATCCGCCCGAGGGCATCCGCGGCATGGGCAGCGCGCTCGCGCGTGCGTCGCGCTGGCAAGCCTATCCGCAGTACCTGCACGAAGCCAATGCGCAGACCTGCCTCCTGGTGCAGGCCGAGACGGTCGAGGCGATGAAGAATCTCGATGCCATTGCGGCCACGCCGGGCGTGGACGGCGTGTTCATCGGACCGGCCGACCTGTCGGCATCGATGGGCTTCGTGGGCCAGCCCAACCACCCGGAGGTGCAGGCGGTGATCGCCGATGCCATCGCGCGCATTCTGAAAGCCGGCAAAGCGCCGGGCATTCTCTCGACCACCGAGGAGCAGGCGCGCAAGTGGCTCGCGGCCGGTGCGCTGTTCGTGGCCGTGGGCGTGGACACCATCGTGCTCACGGCCGCGGCGAAGCAACTGGCGGCGAAATACAAGAACGCCGCGGGCGCTACGAGTGGCGTAGTGCCCAACGGCTACTGAAGTCCTTTCATACCGGGAGTCCTAGATGATGAAACGCATGATCCTGGCCGCCGCACTCGCGGCCGCCACCCTCTTCCTCGCAGCCTGCGCACAACCGGGCGGCAGCCCGACCGCCCAGGCACGGCAGGAGGCCAACCGCCAGACCGTGCTCGCCTTCTACGAGAAGGGCCTGAACCAGAAGGACGCCGACGCGGCCCTGCAGTACGTCGGCAACCGCTACGTGCAGCACAACCCCACCGCAGCCGACGGCGCCGAGGGCTTTCGCAAGTTCATTGCCTTCCTGCGCGAGAAGTTTCCGAATTCGCGCAGCGAGATCAAGCGCTCCTTCGTCGACGGCGATTACGTGATCCTGCATGTGAACGCGGTGCGCGAGCCGGGCACGCGCGGCAGCGCCATCGTGGACATCTTCAAGCTGGAGAACGGAAAGATCGTCGAACACTGGGATGTGGTGCAGCCCGTGCCCGAAACCGCCGCCAACAAGAACGGAATGTTCTGACAGCGAACTCGCCGGTCGAGGAAAACGTGTCGCGGCTTTCAAAACGTGAGGTAAACGCGGGGGTCCCGCCCCATGCCTTGCTGGAAAAATACGCGCTCCCGAACCACCACCACCCGGAGAGAGACCCATCATGAGCTTCACACGCCGCCAGATCCTTCAGACCACCGGCGCCTCGGCGCTGCTTGCGAGCATCGGCCAGCAGGCCTACGCGCAGGCGGGCATCGAGACCGCGACCATCGTCACCGGCTTCGCGGCCGGCGGCACCTCGGACACCATCTGCCGTCGCCTGGCGCAGAAGCTCAGCCCCGAATACGCCAAGGCGGCGGTGGTCGAGAACCGCACCGGCGCGGGCGGCCAGATCGCGGTCACCTACGTGAAGGGCCGGCCGGCCGACGGCGTCACCATCCTGCAGACGCCGACCTCGATCCTCACGATCTATCCGCACATCTACAAGAAGCTGCCGTACGACCCGATGGTGGACCTCACCCCGGTCAGCATCGGCTGCATCTTCGACTTCGGCTTTGCCGTCGGCCCGTCGGTGCCCGCCAGCGTGAAGAGCGTGCCCGAGTTCCTCGCCTGGGCCAAGGCCAACCCGGCCGGCGCCAACTTCGGCTCGCCGGCCGCGGGCTCCACGCCGCACTTCATCGGCGCGCTGCTGGGCAAGAAGGGCGATGTCGAACTCAAGCACGCCGCCTACCGCGGCACGCAGCCGGCGATGCTCGACCTCCTGGGCGGCAACATCTCGGCCGTGTCGGGCCCGATCGGCGACATCACCCAGCATCTGCAGTCGGGCAAGGTGCGAATCCTGGGTGTGTCAGGTGCCAAGCGCAGCCGCTTCGCGCCCGATGTGCCGACCTTCGGCGAGCAGGGCATCAAGGACATGGCGCACAGCGAGTGGTTCGCCTTCTTCCTGCCTGCCAAGGCGTCGCCCGAGCTGGTGGCGCGCCTGAACACCGCGATGAAGAACGCGCTCGCGCAAAAAGACGTGATCGACGGCCTGGGCACCTTCGGGCTGGAAGCCATGTCTTCCACGCCCGCGGAGCTGACCGAGCTGCTGAAGAAAGACACCGCCAAGTGGGCGCCGATCGTGAAAGAGGTCGGCTTCACCGCGGAGGGTTAACCGTATGAAGGAACTGCAATGAACACCCCACTCGCCACCGCGACCTCGACGCCTTCGGCGCTGGTCCATCCCTCGATCCACCCCGACGAGCGCGCCGCGCGCGAAGAGCTCGCGGCCTGCTATCGCGTCTTCGCGATGCTGGGCTGGGTCGAGATGATCTACAACCACATCACGGTGCGGCTGCCCGACAGCGTGACCGGTGGCGAGAAGCAGTTCCTCATCAACCCCTTCGGGCTTCACTACAGCGAAGTGACGGCCAGCAACCTCGTGAAGATCGACCTGCAGGGCAAGGTGCTCGACGGCTCGTCGTACCCGGTGAACCCCGCCGGCTTCACGGTGCACGCGGCCATTCACGACGGCCTGCCCGGCGCGCACTGCGTGATGCACACCCACACCACGGCCGGCGTGGCCGTGGCCTGCCTGCAGGGCGGCCTGCAGCAGACCAACTTCTATACCGCCCAGCTGCACGGCATGGTGGCGTACCACGACTTCGAAGGCATCACGATCCATGCCGACGAAGGCCCGCGCCTCTTGAAGAGCATCGACAACCGCAACGCGGTGATCCTGCGCAACCACGGCCTCCTGGCCTGGGGCCAGACGCTGCCGCAGACCTTCGCGATCCTGTGGACACTGCAGCGCGCCTGCGAGATCCAGATGGCGACCTTCTCGATGGGCACGGCCATTCCGGTGAGCGAGGAAATCGCCGAGCGCTGCACGCGCGATGCGCTGCAGTTCAGCCCCGCGCACGGCGCCGGGCAGGACGTGTTCAATGCGCTGGTGCGGCAGGTGGACCGCATCGACCCGAGCTACAGAAACTGAAAAGATCGAGACGGCCTCTCCCATGAAGATTTGTATTTACGGCGCCGGTGCGATCGGCGGCTGGATCGGTGCCGGCCTTGCGCAGGCCGGCGAACGGCTCAATGTGGTGGCACGCGGCGCGACGCTCGAAGTGCTGCAACGCGATGGCCTCTCGCTGATGCGCGGCGACGTGCGCACGCGCGTGCCGGTCAACGCAGTGGCCGACCCCGAGGCGCTCGGCGTGCAGGACCTGGTGGTCATCGCCGTGAAGGCGCCCGCGCTGGCGGCCGTGGCCGAACGCATCGGGCCGCTGATCGGGCCCGACACCATCGTGCTGGTCGCAATGAACGGCGTGCCGTGGTGGTTTCTCGAAGGCGGCTTCGGCGGCGAGATCACGGGCCGCCGGCTGGCCGCGGTCGACCCCGATGGCGCCATCGCCAAGGCCATTCCGGCGCGCAACGTGATCGGCTGCGTGGTGCATGCGAGCTGCTCGCTCGACGGACCGGGCGTGGTGCGGCATCACTTCGGCAACGGGCTGATCGTCGGCGAGCCTTCGGGCGAGGCCACGCCGCGCGTGCAGGCGCTGGTCGACCTCTTGACCCGCGCGGGCATCAACACCACGCTGTCGCCGCAGATCCAGAAGGACGTGTGGTTCAAGCTCTGGGGCAACATGACGGTGAACCCGATCAGCGCGCTGACCGGTGCCACCACCGACCTCATCATGGGCGACGACTACGTGCGCGGGTTCATCTCGGCCGTGATGCTGGAGGCCAAGGAGATCGGCCGGCGCATCGGCATCGAGATCACGCAGAGCCCCGAAGACCGGCACGAGGTGACGAAGAAGCTCGGCGCATTCAAGACCTCGATGCTGCAGGACGTGGAGGCCGGGCGATCGGTGGAGCTCGATGCGCTGGTGACGGTGGTGCGCGAGCTGGGCGAGTTGACCGGGGTGGCCACGCCGTTTACCGATGCGCTGCTGGGGCTGGCGCGGTTGAGGACGCGGCAGCTTGGGTTGTACTGAAACGGGCCGCCCGCGCGCGGCGAGTGGCGTCAGTGCGTCTTCAGCAAGACGCGCACCGCCTCGGGCAAGGAGTTGACCTGCGGCATGAAGCGGTCGAGCACGGCGCCAAGGATCACGGCGGAGATCACTGCGCCGAGCAGCGGCTTCCAGGTCAGCCGCACCGCGGCCATCAACCAGCCTTCGCGCGCCACGCGCACCGCTGCGCGAGCCGAGACATACGAGAACGCCACCTCGACGGCCACGGCCAGCAATGCGTCCCAACTGAAGTACAAGAGCGCGAGATAGCCGGCGCCGAAGAGCACGGCCACGCAGATTGCGAAGATCGCAAGCACCGGCACCACGATGATGGCGCCTTCGTCCGCGCCGCCCGCCACGTCGAGCACGCCACCGGCCACGTCGGACAGCACACTGCCGCCATCGGCAACATCGGCAACGCTCAGGTGATCGGATGAGCTCCCGCCGTTGAAGTCCATATCGGGCACATCGACATCCACATCGACGCTGCGCCCCTCGACCAGGCGCTTCGCCCACCAGCGCAGCACGAGCAAGTAGCCGAGGTAACCCACGCCCAGCGTGAGGAAGTAGCGCACCGCCAGCGAATCCACATGCAGCAGGTGCATCTGCAGCGCCGACACGCCCCACATCAGGAGGAGCGTGAACGTGCCGATCAGGATGCCGTGCGTGCGCAGGCTGTGGTTGCGGTGCAGGTCGCGCTCGACCTCCGTTTCCCAAAGGCGCACCGAGCGCCAGTTGGAAAGGATCTTCATTCGTCGGTGGGAGCGGCGAACGGCACGCGTTGGGCCACGGCGCACATGAGTTCGTAGCCGACGGTGCCCGCCGCCTGCGCGACCTCGTCGATGGAGAGCATCGCGCCCGTCGCGGCGGAGCGGCCCCACAGCGTGACCTCGGCGCCGAACTTCGCATCGGGCACCGGCGTGAGGTCGACGGTGATCATGTCCATGCTCACGCGGCCCACCATGCGGGTGCGCACGCCGTTCACCAGCACCGGCGTGCCGGTGTTGCAGTGGCGCGGATAGCCATCGGCGTAGCCGACCGCGGCAACGCCGATGGTGAGCGGCCCCTCGGCCGTGAAGTTGGAGCCATAGCCGATGGTGTCGCCGGCCTTGAGCGTCTGCACCGAGAGCAGTTGCGTCGAAAGCGTCATCGTGGGCTGCAGTTGCCAGTGCGCCGCGTCGTGCAACGGAAAGTCGGGGGCGCTGCCGTACAGCACGATGCCGGGGCGCACCCAGTCGCCGCGCGTCTGGTCGGCATGACGCAGGGTGGCTGCGCTGTTGGCAATGGAGCGCTCGCCCGGCAGGTCGCGCGTGGCGCGCTCGAAGGCTTCGAGCTGGTGCGCGATGCCGCGGGGGCCGTCGGCGTCGCTGAAGTGCGTCATCAGCGAGATCTCGTCGACCTGCGTCAGTGCGTTGAGCCGCGTCCAGGCCGAGCCGAAGCGCTCGGGCGTGAAGCCCAGACGGTTCATGCCCGAGTTCATCTTCAGGAAAACACGCTGCGGCTTGAGGGTCTTGTGCGCTGCGAGCATGTCGATCTGCTCGTCGCAATGCACGGTGTGCCAGAGGTCCAGTCGCGAGCACAGCTCCAGGTCGCGCGCATCGAACACGCCTTCCAGCAGCAGCACGGGGCCGCGCCAGCCCAGGGCGCGCACGCGCTCGGCCTCGGCCAGGTCGAGCAGCGCGAAGCCGTCGGCGCCGCGCAGGCCTTCATAGACCCGCTCGATGCCGTGGCCATAGGCGTTGGCCTTGACCACAGCCCAGACACGGGCGTCGAGCGCCGAACGGCGGACCCGCTCCAGGTTGTTGCGAAGGGCGGCGGTGTGGACGGTGGCAAGAATGGGGCGCGGCATGGGGTGCTCTGGGCAGGCTGCAGGCGGACTGGGGGTAAGTTCAGACCACGTTTTAGCATTTCCGGGAATGGGGTCGAATACGGAAGGGATGCCCATTTCCACGTCGTACCCCCATGCTATAACCGCCCATTCGCTCCGGACGCGACACTTTTTCACTACCGCCAGCAGACCCCTCTGGCCAGCCAGCCCATCGATGAAGCGCGGTTTCTACACGATCATGTCGGCCCAGTTCTTTTCGTCGCTGGCCGACCAAGCGCTTTTCGTTGTTGCCGTCGATCTCATGCGAAGTTCGGGCGCCCCCGAATGGCAGCGCGCGGCCCTGGTGCCGATCTTCGCGGTCTTCTACGTGGTGCTCGCGCCGCTGGTGGGCGCGTTTGCAGACGCGTTGCCCAAGGGCAAGGTGATGTTCATCAGCAACGCGATCAAGGTCGTCGGCTGCCTGATGATGCTGTTCGGCTCGCACCCCCTGTTGTCGTATTCGATCGTGGGCCTGGGCGCGGCGGCCTACTCGCCGGCCAAGTACGGCATCCTCACCGAGCTGCTGCCGGCCTCCCAACTGGTCAAGGCCAACGGCTGGATCGAGGGCCTCACCATCGCCTCCATCCTCCTGGGCATCGTGCTCGGCGGCACGTTGGTGGGTCATGCGGTCTCCAGCCAGTTGCTGGCCTTCGACTTCCCGCTGATCGACACCGGCATCGATTCGCCGGCCGAAGCCGCGATCTCGGTGCTGATCCTGGTCTACATGCTGGCCGCCTGGTTCAACACACGCATCCCGCACACCGGCGTCGAGATGCGACCCCTGCGCTCCAACCCCGAGCACAGCTTCGTGCGGAACCTCGCCGCGCTGCTGCCCGACTTCTGGCATTGCAATGCGCGCCTGTGGCGCGACCGCCTCGGCCAGATCTCGCTGGCCACCACCACGCTCTTCTGGGGCGCGGGCGGCAACCTCAAGTACATCGTGCTGGCCTGGGCTTCGCTCGCGCTGGGCTACAACACGACGCAGGCCTCGGCGCTCACTGGCGTGGTGACCATCGGCACGGCCGTGGGCGCCATCGTGGCCTCGATGCGCATGCGGCTGGACATGGCCACCCGCGTGATCCCGATGGGCATCGCGATGGGGCTGATGGTCATCTGCATGAACTTCATCGGCAACGTGTGGCTCGCGGTGCCGTTCCTCATCATCCTGGGCGGCCTGGGCGGCTTCCTGGTGGTGCCGATGAATGCGCTCTTGCAGCACCGCGGCCACAACCTCATGGGCGCGGGCCGTTCGATTGCGGTGCAGAACTTCAACGAGCAGGCCTGCATTCTCTTGCTGGGCGGCTTCTACAGCGTGTGCACCGGGCTGGGCCTGTCGGCCTACGGTGCGATCAGCGCCTTCGGCCTCGTGGTGGCCGGGTGCATGTGGCTCATCAAGCGCTGGCACGAGAACAACCTGAAGAAGTACCCGGAAGAAGTCGAGCACCTGCTGGCCATCGCCCGCAGCGACAAACATCATTGACCTTGCGCGACTGCGTTGGTGAGACGGCCGGCGCGCCGAGCGCCGAAGCCCCTTTTCTCCCGACGCCGCCATGCCCGCCCTCGCGCTGATCTTCAACGCCTTCGTCTGGGGGCTGTCGTGGTTTCCCTTCCGGCACATCGAAAGCCACGGCCTGCACCCGTTGTGGACCACGTGCCTCATCTACCTGGCCATCGCGACCGTGATGGGCATCGTGCGCCGCCATGCCTGGAAGAGCTTCGCGGCCTACCCGATGCTCGCGGTGCTGGGCCTCGCGGCGGGCTTCACCAACGTGGGTTTCAACTGGGCGGTGACGCAGGGCGACGTGGTGCGCGTGGTGCTGCTGTTCTATCTGATGCCGCTGTGGAGCGTGCTGCTGGGCTGGCTGCTGCTGGGGGAGCGGCCCACGGGCGGCGCACTCGCGCGCGTGGCGCTGGCGCTCACCGGGGTGGTCGTGGTGCTCAAGGCGCCGGGCACCGACTGGCCGGTGCCGTCGAGCCTGCCCGACTGGCTGGGCCTTGCGGCCGGCTTCAGCTTCGCGGTGACCAACATCGTGCTGCGCCACCTGCGGCCCGCGCCGGGCGAATCGCGTGCGCTCGCGATGTTCTGCGGCTGCACGTTCGTGGCGGGCATCGCGGCGCTGGTCGGTACCTCGCTTGGCGCCATCGCTTCGCCCCTGCAGGCTGCGCCGGGCTGGCTCGGCTGGGCCGTGCTGCTGGGCGCAGGTTTCGTGATCGGCAACGTGTGTCTTCAGTACGGCGCGGCACGGCTCGCGGCCAGCGCGACCTCGGTGATCATGCTGTCGGAGGTGCTGTTCGCCAGCGTCTCGTCGGTGGCGCTCGGCGCGTCCACGATGGACCCGCGCATCCTCACGGGCGGTGCGCTGATCGTGCTGGGCGCCGTCTGGGCCGCGTTTGCACGAACGCCGGCACGGGGCGATGATCGCGCCTCTGCGTCCACCTGAGGAACACCCCATGACCAGCGTCTACGACTTCGAGGCCAACCAGATCGACGGCAAGCCCGTGAAGCTTTCCGCCTTCAAGGGCAAGGTGCTGCTGATCGTCAACACGGCGAGCAAATGCGGGTTCACGCCGCAGTTCGCCGGGCTCGAAGCGCTGCACGAGAAGTACGCCGACCAAGGCCTCGCCGTGCTGGGTTTTCCCTCGAACCAGTTCGGCTCGCAGGACCCGGGCACCAACGAGGAAATCGGCGCCTTCTGCACCACGAACTACGGCGTGAGTTTTCCGATGATGGAAAAGATCGACGTGAACGGCAGCAACGCCGCACCGCTTTACCAGTGGCTCACCAAGGAGAAGCCCGGCTTGCTGGGCTCGACAGCCATCAAATGGAACTTCACCAAGTTCCTCATCGGGCGCGATGGCACAGTGCTCAAGCGCTATGCGCCGCTCGACACGCCCGCCTCGCTCACGCGCGACGTCGAGGCGGCGCTCGCAGCGGGCTGAGCACCCGCTTCACGCCCTCTTCAGAAGCGGAAGCTGGCGGTCTTCGCGCCGCCGCCCACCGTCACCGTCTGGCTCTTGGCCTGCCCGCCGGGCGTGGTGACATCGATGGTGTAGCGCCCGTCGGGAATGTCGATCAGGCATACCGGCCCGCCGGCGCGAAAGGCCATGGCAGCGGAGGAGTTGGTGTCGCCGCCCTTGATCGTGACGTCCACGCTGGCCATGTAGGCGCCGTCGGCGCGCGCAAACAGCAGCGAGAGCGGATGCTCCTTCATGGCTGCGCGCATTGCGTTCGATTCGTCGGAGCCGATGCCGCCGCAGACGTAGCGCGTCGGGCCGGCGCCCTGCCACGCGGGCATGGCGGACTGGGCGTGCGCCGCCACGGCACCGGCCACGCAAGCGCAGGCCAGCAGAACGCGTCGCAGCGGAAGTTGGGTAACGTGGGACATGGCACAGGCTCCTTGCAGATTCGGTGTCGTCATGATGCGCCGCAAGCGTCCGCCGCGCGAGTCGGACCGCGCCCTGCCCTGCTGTGCGATCAGGCCCTACCCTGCGCGCCCGCCACGCGATCCAGCGCGGCGTCCAGCAGCTCGACCCAGTGCCGAACCGGCGTCTCTCCGCTGCCGCTTTGCAGGTGCGTGATGCAGCCGATGTTGGCTGAGGCGATGGTGACCGGCTGCAGTTGCTTCAGGTGCCCCAGCTTGCGGTCGCGCAGCGGATAGGCCAGCTCGGGTTGCAGCACCGAATACGTGCCGGCCGAGCCGCAGCACAGGTGCGATTCGTTCATCGCCACGCGCACGTCGAAACCCAATGCACGCAGGTGCGTCTCGACGCCACCGCGCAGCTTCTGGCCATGCTGCAGCGTGCAGGGCGGGTGATACGCGACCACGCCTTCGGGCGCGCGCACGCGGGCCTTCAACGCGGGCACGAGATCGGGCAGCAGCTCGCTCAGGTCGCGCGTCAGTTCGCTGATGCGTTTCGCCTTCGCCGCATACGCCGGGTCGTGCTGCAGGATGTGGCCGTACTCGCGCACCGTGACGCCGCAGCCCGACGCGTTCATCACGATGGCTTCGACTTCATTGCGCTCGACCTCTGGCCACCACGCATCGATGTTGGCGCGCATCTGCGCCTTTCCGCCTTCCTGGTCGTTGAGGTGGAACTTCACCGCGCCGCAGCAGCCGGCCTCCTTCGCGATCACGACCTGGATGCCGGCCGCATCGAGCACGCGCGCGGTGGCGCTGTTGATGTTGGGCATCATCGACGGCTGCACGCAGCCCGCGAGCATCAGCACCTTGCGCGCATGCGTGGCGGTGGGCCAGGCGCCCGCATCCTGCTTCGCCGGCACCTTGGCCTTGAGCGCATCGGGCAACAGGCTGCGCACCGACTGCCCGAGCTTCATCGCGGGGCCGAAGAGCGGCGACGGCAGCCCTTCCTTCAGCAGCCAGCGCGTGGCCGATTCCATCGCGGGGCGCGGCACCTTCTCGTCGACGATCTTGCGGCCGATGTCCACGAGGTTGCCGTACTGCACGCCGCTCGGGCAGGTGCTCTCGCAGTTGCGGCAGGTCAGGCACCGGTCGAGGTGCAACTGCGTGCTGCGCGTCGGCGCCTTGCCTTCGAGCACCTGCTTGATGAGGTAGATGCGACCGCGCGGGCCGTCGAGCTCGTCGCCGAGCAGCTGGTAGGTCGGGCAGGTGGCGGTGCAGAAGCCGCAGTGCACGCATTTGCGCAGGATGGCTTCGGCTTCGCGGCCTTCGTCGGTGTCGCGGAATTCGGGGGCGAGTTCGGTTTGCATCGCGGGGTGTTGTCGTCTCTTTTTTATGCGTCTGCGAAAAGGCGGCCGCGGTTGAAGATGCGGTGCGGATCGAACTCCTGCATCAGCGCGCGGTGGATGCGGGCGATCGGGGCGCTCATCGCGTCGAAGCGGGGGATGTTGGAGACAGGCGTTCTGAACAGCGTGGCGTGTCCGCCTGCTGCGTGCGCGGCCTCGCGGATGCGTGCGGCTTGATCGGGCCGCGCCTTGTACCAGCGCTGTCCGCCGTGCCACTCGATCAGAGGCGCGTTGCCATCGATGGCGAGCACCGGCGCGGTCTGCGGCACCGACAGGCGCCAGAGTGCATCCGTTCCGTCGGAGGTGTCGAACCACGGCAACGGCTGGTCGCGCAGCGCCTGCCAGTCGGCGGCGGCACGTGCGTCGTCCTTGCGCTCGCCGCCGAGGTGCGTGCATGCCGCCTCCACGGCAGCAACCGCGCCGCGCAGCCGCAGGTAGAGCGCACCGGCTCCGCCGTGTTCAAACCAGCAGCTCGCATTCAGCGGCAGCGGCCGGCCGCCCCATTCATTGAGCAGCCGCAGCGCATCGGCCTGGCTGCAGGCGAATTCCAGCGTGGCCTCGGCCGGCGCGATGGGCAGCACCTTGAGGCTCACCTCGGCGATCACGCCCAGCGTACCGAGCGAGCCCGCGAGCACGCGCGAGACGTCATAGCCCGCGACGTTCTTCATCACCTGCCCGCCAAAGCTCAGGACATCACCGCGGCCGTTGACCAGCGTGGCACCGAGCACGTAGTCGCGCACCGCGCCCACGCTGGCGCGCGCGGGGCCGCTGAGGCCAGCGGCGACCATGCCGCCTACGGTGCCGCCGCTGCCGAAGTGCGGCGGCTCGAAGGGCAGGCATTGCCCTTTCCCTGCCAACGCGGCGTCGAGTTCGGCGAGCGGCGTACCTGCGCGCACGGTGACAACGAGCTCGCTCGGCTCGTAGCTCGTGATGCCCGTGAGCGCTGTGGTGTCGAGGATGTCGCCTTGCAGCGCCTCGCCGTAAAAATCCTTGGTGCCACCGCCGCGAATGCAAAGCGGCGTGGCGCCGGCGGCTGCGGCGCGGATGCGCTCTGCGATCTGGTGGAGAGCTGAATCCATGGTCTCTTTTTGTTGTTGTTCTCAGAAGCGCGGCAGATCGGGATGCGGCAACTTCCCGCCACGCACCACCTGCTTGCCGTACTCGGCGCAGCGCTGCAGCGTCGGAATCACCTTGCCAGGGTTCAACAACCCGGCCGGATCGAAGGCGCGCTTCACGCCGAACATCTGCTCGTTCTCGGCCGCGGTGAACTGCACGCACATGCTGTTGAGCTTTTCGACGCCCACGCCGTGCTCGCCCGACACCGTACCGCCCATCGCGACGCTGGTCTCCAGGATGTCGGCGCCGAAAAGCTCGCAGCGATGCAGCTCGTCGGGGTCGTTCGCATCGAACAGCACCAGCGGATGCAGGTTGCCGTCGCCCGCGTGGAACACGTTGCAGCAGCGCAGGTTGTACTTTTTCTCCATCTCCTGGATCGCGAGCAGGATGTCCGCGAGGCGCTTGCGCGGAATGGTGGAATCCAGGCACATGTAGTCGGGGCTGATGCGGCCCGACGCCGGAAAGGCGTTCTTGCGGCCGCTCCAGAATTTCATGCGCTCTTCTTCGCTGTTGCTCACCGCGATGGCGGTGGCGCCGCAGCCGCGCAGCACGGCGGTCATGCGGCCGATTTCCTCTTCCACTTCTTCAGGTGTGCCGTCCGATTCGCACAGCAGGATCGCCGCGGCATCGAGGTCGTAGCCCGCGCGCACGAAATCTTCGACGGCAGCGGTCATCGGCTTGTCCATCATCTCCAGCCCCGCGGGGATGATGCCCGCCGCGATCACCGCCGCGACCGCATCGCCGGCTTTGCGCACGTCGTCGAAGCTGGCCATGATGCAGCGCGCGAGCTGCGGCTTGGGCACGAGCTTGACGGTGACCTCGGTGGTCACGGCCAGCATCCCTTCGCTGCCGATGACGAGTGCGAGCAGGTCGAGCCCCGGCGCATCGAGCGCCTCGCCGCCGAATTCGATCGCGTCGCCCTCCGCAGTGAAGCCGCGCACGCGCAGCACGTTGTGCAGCGTGAGACCGTACTTCAGGCAATGCACGCCGCCCGAGTTCTCGGCCACGTTGCCGCCGATGGTGCAGGCGATCTGGCTCGACGGATCGGGCGCGTAGTAGAGGTTGAACGGCGCGGCCGCCTCGCTGATCGCGAGGTTGCGCACGCCGCACTGCACGACGGCCGTGCGGCTCACCGGGTCGATCTTCAGGATGCGGTTGAACTTGGCGAGCGACAGCGTCACGCCCAGCGCATGCGGCATCGCGCCGCCCGAGAGCCCGGTACCCGCGCCGCGCGCCACCACGGGCACGCCAAGCTGATGGCAGGTCTTGAGCACGGCGGCGACCTGTGCCTCGGTCTCGGGCAGGGCCACGACGAGCGGCCGCTGCCGGTAGGCGGTGAGGCCGTCGCACTCGTAAGGCGTGGTGTCTTCGGCATGCCAGATCAAGGCATGCGCGGGCAGGTGGGCTTGCAGCGCACGCACTACCTGCGACTGGCGCTCCGTTTTCTGTAGCGAATCTTGCTGGACGGCAGTGAGCGGCGCATTCATGCGGCGGGCCTCTTGTCTTTTCTGGCGGATGTCTCGGGGGTACCGCACTCTACGGAAATGCGGCGGCGCCGGGTTGAAGCTTTTTTGCGCCGCGCTTGAAAGAACTTTGCCGGCCGCCCGGCCGCCCGCTCAGCGCAGGCTCTGCGCAAGCCAGTCGACGAAGGCCGCGCACTCCCAGCGCTCGAGGGTGCCGGGCTGCCAGCAGATGGTGTGCCGGTGCGGCGACGGCACGGCCTTGTCGGAGAGCGCCACGAGCCGCCCCGATTCGAACCACGCAGCGCCCATCTTCTGCCGCACCAGCGCCACGCCGAAGCCGCTCGCGGCCGCGTCGTAGACCAGCCCCAGGTCGTTGAATTGCGAGCCGACATGCGGCTCGGGCTGGTCGATGCCGCAGTGCGCGAACCAGGTGCCCCAGGGTTCGAGCGGGCTGCGGATGAGCCGCGCGCTCGCGATTTCGGCGGCAGTGCGGAATCCGTCGAACGGGCCGAACTCGTTGAGGAAGCTCGGGCTGCACGCAGGCACCACTTCTTCCTCGAGCAACAGACGGTGTTCGCAGTCGGCATAGGCGCCGGTGCCGTAGCGCACTTCGAGGTCGGCCTGCTCCGCCGTCACGTCGAGCAGCGGGATCGACACCTGCAGCACGAGTTCGATGTCCGGATAGATGTTGCGGAACAGTTCGAGCCGGGGCATCAGGAACTGGCGGCTGAAGGTCGGCGTGACGGCGATGCGCAGCCGCGTGGCGCGCGGTGCGGCGTTGGCCAGCGGCGTGGCTTGCAGTGCCGCGAGGCCGGTGCGCACGTTCGCAAGGTAGGCCGCGCCGTCCGCCGTCAGGCTGAAGTCACTGCGGCCGAAGAGCTTGAAGCCGACGTGCGCTTCGAGTTGGCGGATGCGGTGACTGACTGCACTGGGGGTGACGCACAGCTCGTCGGCTGCTCGGCCCGCGTGACGCAATCTCGCCACGGCTTCGAAGGTGAGCAAGCACTGGATGGGCGGGATGTGCTGGAGGGCCATCGTCTTACGCTCTGATCTCTTGTTCAGGGCGCGTGCACAGGCCACCGGGTACTCCCCTCCGCGAATGTCCCCCGGGCTTCGCCCTCCTCCTTGATTTCGCTGCGGGGAGCACCCGATGCCCTGCGCACGCAAGGCGCTGTCGTGGTGCTGGCCGATCAATGACTGCACTGGACAACGAGCACGCCGATGGGGTGCCTTGCGCAGCGAAATCAAGGAGGAGCCGAAGGCGGGGGACATTCGCTTCGCCGCGTACCCCGTCGGCGTGATCGCGCCCTGGATGCCCCACTTCAGTCCTCGAAGAAGTTGACGGGCAACCCAGGCGTATCGACGCGCATCGAGATCACAGTGCCCGATGCCGGAAGCCGTTCGATCTCCGCCGCAGGCCGGCCCTTGCGACCGCTGGTGACAAACAGCGTCTTCAAATCGTCGCTACCAAAGCACGGCATGGTCGGGCATTGAACAGGCACGGGCACCGACGCCACGATCTCGCCCGACGGAGCGAAGCGCAACAGTTGCGCGCCTTCGAACATCGCGACCCAGTAGTGGCCTTCCGCATCGACCGTCGCGCCATCGGGCCGCCCTTCGTAGCGAACGGACGAGTCGGGTGTCCAGCCTTCGGGCTTGGCATCGAACTGGTGGAACACGCGGGCGTGCGAGAGCGCGTTGCCCTCGGCGTCCCAGTCCCATGCGCAGACCAGGTGCGCGGCGGTGTCGGCCCAGTACAGGGTGCGTGCGTCGGGGGAGAACGCGAGGCCGTTGGCGGTGGTGGACTCGTTGGCCATTTGCGAAAGCGTGGGAGCGATGTCGGTGCCGGGGCGCGCATCGAAGCAGTAGAGCGCGGCGTTGGCGCGGTCTTTCGCCTCGTTGAGCGAACCGCCCCAGAAGCGGCCGAGCGGATCGCACTTGCCGTCGTTGAAGCGCATGGTGCGCACGTCGTGCTCGACGCGCGCCATCGCAACCAGCTCACCGCCCCATTCGCGCGCGCGGTAGATGCCGTCGCGCAGCGCGATCACGAGGCCGCCGCTTCGGGCCGGCGCCATGCAGCCGGGTTCGGTGGAGAGCGACCATCGCTCGACGGTGGCAGCCGGTGTGCCGATCTCGCCGCGCGTTCGCAACACGGCGCGGCCTGGGATGTCGAGCCAGTAGAGGGAGCGTTCTTCGGGGTGCCAGAACGGCGATTCGCCGAGCTCGCAGAGGCTGTTGTCGAGGGAGGTCCACATGGTGGGGCGATTGTGCCCCTGGCGATGGCGGCGGCAGGCAAAAAAAAGCCCGCTGGCGCCGAAGCGCTCGCGGGCTGAACATCCAAAGGAGACCTCGCTTGAAAAACTCGTTACGAAGAATTGTTCTTGTGAAGAAAAAGGATGGTGGTCATCCGGCTGGGGAACCCCTGATGAGGGCTCCCCAGTGGCCGATCAACGGTTGTAGGCAGTCTCGCCGTGCGAGGAGATGTCGAGGCCTTCGCGCTCTTCTTCTTCCGACACACGCAGGCCGATGGTGAGGTCGGCGATCTTGAAGGCGATGAACGCCACCACGCCCGACCACACGATGGTCAGCAGCACGCCCTTGAGCTGGATCCAGACCTGGGCGCCGATGCCGTTGGAGACGACGCTGGCCGTGACCCAGTCGCCCACGAGGCCGGGGCCGCCCAGGGCCTGGGTGTTGAACACGCCGGTGAGCAGCGCGCCGACGATACCGCCGACACCGTGCACGCCGAACACGTCAAGCGAGTCGTCCGCGCCGAGCAGCTTCTTGAGACCGTTGACGCCCCAGAGGCAGGCGAAGCCGGCGATGAAGCCGATGACGATGGCGCCCATCAGGCCGACGTTGCCGGCGGCCGGGGTGATGGCCACGAGGCCTGCAACGGCGCCCGAAGCGGCACCCAGCATCGAAGCCTTGCCGCGCATCAGCGCTTCACCGATGCACCATGCGAGCACGGCGGCGGCGGTGGCCGAGAAGGTGTTCATGAAGGCGAGCACGGCGCTGGTGCCGGCTTCCAGGGCCGAACCTGCGTTGAAGCCGAACCAGCCGACCCACAGCAGCGAAGCGCCGACCATGGTGAGCGTGAGCGAGTGCGGCGTGAAGGCTTCCTTGCCGTAGCCCACGCGCTTGCCGATCAGGAAGGCGCCCACGAGGCCGGCGACGGCTGCGTTGATGTGCACCACGGTGCCGCCTGCGAAGTCGAGAGCGCCCCACTGCCAGATCAGGCCGGCCTTGGCGTTCTGTGCGTCCACCACGTTGGCGGCGGTGTAGGCGTCAGGGCCCATCCAGAACCAGACCATGTGAGCCAGCGGTGCATAGCTGAAGGTGAACCAGATCACCATGAACAGCAGCACTGCCGAGAACTTGGCGCGTTCGGCGAAGGCGCCCACGATCAGGCAGCAGGTGATGCCGGCGAACGTGGCCTGGAAGGCGGCGAACAGCAGTTCGGGGATGTAGACGCCCTTGCTGAAGGTTGCGCCGGCTGCGAACACGCCGGTGGCCGGATCGAAGATCCCCTTCATGAAGAGCCGGTCGAATCCGCCGATGAAGGCATTGCCCTCGGTGAACGCGAGGCTGTAGCCGTAGATGAGCCACAGCACGACGATCAGCGAGAACGTGACCATCACCTGCATCAGCACCGACAGCATGTTCTTGCTGCGGACCAGGCCGCCGTAGAACAGCGCGAGGCCGGGGATGGTCATCATGATCACGAGCAGCGTGGACAGCATCATCCAGCTGGTGTCGCCCTTGTTGAAGGACGGCGCGGGTGCCGCAGCAGGTGCTGCTTCGGCCGCGGCGGGTGCGGCAGCTGCTGCGGCGGCAGGCGCTGCAGCGGCGGGAGCGGCCGCGGGTGCTGCGGCAGCCGGCGCGGATGCGGCGGGCGCTTCAGCAGGCGCGGCGGGCGTCTGTGCAAAGCCGGAGGTGCCGGCGGCGAGAACGCTCAGGCCGAGCGCAAGAGAGACAAGCAGTTTTTTCATAATCGTTGTTCTTTCGGGCCAGACTCGATCAGAGGGCTTCGCGGCCCGTTTCGCCGGTGCGGATGCGTACGACCTGCTCGAGGTTGTAGACAAAAATCTTTCCGTCGCCGATCTTGCCGGTGCGCGCTGCACCTTCGACGGCTTCGATCACGCGATCGACCAGGTCGTCGGAGACGGCCGCTTCGATCTTGACCTTGGGCAGGAAGTCGACCACGTACTCCGCGCCGCGGTAGAGCTCGGTGTGGCCCTTCTGGCGGCCGAAGCCCTTCACCTCGGTGACGGTGATCCCCTGCACGCCGATCGCCGACAGTGCTTCACGCACTTCGTCGAGCTTGAACGGTTTGATGATGGCTGTGACCAGCTTCATGTGAACTTCTCCTTTGGATGGAAATGGAATGGTGCGGCAGCTTGGGCCGCACCTCGTTGTTCTTATTTAGAGCGTCTTCGTCAGCGTGAGGATGAAGCGCGCCTTGTTCGGCGAGTAGTACGTCGTGCCGAAGGTGCCGAAGTCGGGGATCTCGATGCCCGGGTTTGCGACGACCTGGTAGTTCGCCTTCTTGTTGGCGCCCTGCACCGAGCCGGTGAGCGACAGGCCGTTGCCGAAGTCGTACGAGGCGCCGACGTTGTAGTCGACATAGCTCTTGTAGCCCAGGCTGCGGATGTCGCTGGACATGTTCGTGAAGCCGACCGCCGCCTTCAGCGTGACCTTGGGCACGATTTCCTTGCTGTACGCGAGGTTCAGGTAGCCGGTGTTGCGGCCCTTCAGGCCCGAGCCGAGCTTGTTGCCGGCGTAGCCGAAGTAGTCCTTGGAGACGGTGTGCGAGTACTTGGCGGTGAACGAGCCGAAGGTTTCGTTGGCGTAGGTGGCGCCCAGGTAGAGCTCGGTGGTGTTGCCCACGGAGTTGCCCGGGTAGATATAGGTGAGCGCACCAACGTCCATGTCGATCGGGCCGGCCTTGAACTTGTAGCCGCCGTACAGGTCCGTCTCGATGCTGTTGCCCTTGAGCCAGTTGACGCTCGAGTTCCAGTTGCCCACGTAGAAGCCGCTGTCGCCGAAGGCGTAGTCGAAGCCGCCCTGGATGGCGGGCTTCAGGCCGCGGGTCTTGGCGTAGTCGTTGCGGCCGATCATGTCCTGGTCCTGGCCGCGGAACTTGTAGTTCGTGGTCAGCGAGATGTTGCCGGTCAGCGAGGGAGCCGGGGCCGGCGCCGGATCTGCCGGAGCCGTCTGCGCCAGGGCGGCGCCCGATGCGGTCAATGCAGTGGCCAGAACGATCAGCGCCTGAACGGCGGAACGGTGCGTCATCGGGAAACTCCTCGCAAGTAAGTAAGTGTTGGGGACCTGACACCCTCAAAGCAGGGAGCGTGCCAAAGTGCACGAATACCTTCATCCAGCAGGAAGCGAATGGCTGCCGATGAGCGCCAATTCGTTACAAGCGTTGTTTCGATCGGTTGCAGGCACCAGCGTGCCGCGCGGCCGTGGGGTCAACAAAAGATGGATGCACCATCTTGGGGAGAGGGAGAAAAATGAGTCTGTCTTTGGTGCAAAGCCGCGCTTTGCTTGGGCTGGAAGCGGCCGATGTCACGGTCGAGGTGCATCTGGCGAACGGTTTGCCCAGTTTCACGCTCGTGGGGCTGGCGGAAACCGAGGTGAAGGAATCGCGCGACCGGGTGCGCTCGGCCATCCAGAACGCGGGGTTGGAGTTTCCAAACAACAAAAAAATCGTCGTCAGTCTGGCGCCGGCCGATTTGCCAAAGGATTCCGGCCGCTTCGATCTGCCGATTGCGCTGGGCATCCTCGCGGCCAGCGGGCAGATCCAGGGCACGCGGCTGGCGGGGCACGAGTTCGCGGGCGAGCTGTCGCTGTCGGGCGAGCTGCGGCCGGTGCGCGGCGCGCTGGCCATGGCGCTGGCGCTGCACACGCGCGGCGTCGCGACGAAGCTGGTGCTGCCGATGGACAGCGCGCAAGAGGCCGCGCTGGTGCCCGGCGGAGAGGTGTACGGCGCGAGGCACCTGCTCGATGTGGTGCGGCAGTTCCTGCCCGAGGACGACAAGGCCGCGGCACCCGAGCCCTCCGACGATGGCTGGGCGCGGATCCACGTCACACCGGGCATCGCCGCATCGCAGTACGCGGACCTGGCCGAGGTCAAGGGCCATGTCGGTGCCAAGCGCGCGCTCGAGATCGCCGCGGCCGGCGGCCACAGCCTGTTGATGGTGGGCGAGCCGGGCTCGGGCAAGTCGATGCTCGCGCAGCGCTTTGCGGGCCTGCTGCCGGTGATGAGCATCGACGAGGCGCTGGAGAGCGCGGCGGTCGCCAGCTTGGGCGGGCGCTTCGCGACGGAGCGGTGGATGTGCAGGCCGACTTCGGCGCCGCATCACACCTCTTCCGCGGTGGCATTGGTGGGCGGCGGCTCGCCGCCGCGGCCGGGCGAGATTTCAAGAGCGCACCACGGCGTGCTGTTCCTTGACGAATTTCCCGAATTCGCGCGCTCTGCCTTGGAGGCGCTGCGCGAACCGCTGGAGACCGGCACGATCACGATCGTCCGTGCTGCGCGTCGCGCCGAATTCCCTGCGCGCTTCCAGCTGATCGCGGCGATGAATCCCTGCCCTTGCGGCTATCTCGGTTCGTCGCTGAAGTCTTGCCGCTGCACGCCGGACCAGGTCTCGCGTTACCAGGGCAAGCTCAGCGGGCCGCTGCTGGACCGCATCGACCTGCACATCGAAGTGCCGGCGGTGTCGGCGGAGCAGCTGCTCAACTCACCTCCAGGCGAATCGACCGAGAGCATCCGCAGCCGCGTGGTGGCGGCGCGCGAACGCGCGATGCAGCGCCAGGGCCACGCCAACCAGAACCTGCAGGGCAGCGCGATCGACAAGCATGCGGAGCTGGACGCCACGGCGCTCAAGTTCATCTACAACGCGGCCGCCAAGCTGGGCTGGTCGGCGCGCAGCACGCACCGGGCGCTGAAGGTGGCGCGCACGATTGCGGACCTGGCTTCGTCGGAGACGGTGCAGGTCGTGCATGTGGCGGAGGCGGTGCAGTACCGCAGGGGGTTGCACGGCGTGGCGTGAGGCACGCCGCGCCGACGACCGGGGCTACAACAGGCCGCGCGCGCCCAGGTTGCGCATCAGCGCACTCAGCCCGAAAGTCCAGCGCGGCGCCTGATCCGAATGCACGACGCGGTTGAACAACGCGCCCAATTCCGGCGCACCGACGCGCACATGGTCCCCCACGACATGAGTGAACCCCTGCCCCGGCCCATGCCGGTCCTGCGTCGGCGCAAACATGGTGCCCAGAAACAGCATGAAGCCGTCCGGGTAGTCGTGGTGAATGCCAACAGCCTGCGACACGATGTCCAGCGGATCGCGGCTGATCTTCGTGAGCGAGCTCGAGCCTTCGAGCACGAAGCCTTCGGGCCCGGTCACCTGGAGCCCCACGGTGATGCGCCGCACGTCGGCGATGCCGAAATGCTCGTCGAACAGGCGGATGAATGGACCGATCGCGCACGAGGCGTTGTTGTCCTTCGCCTTGCCGAGCAGCAGTGCGCTGCGGCCTTCGAAGTCGCGCAGGTTGACGTCGTTGCCGAGCGCGGCACCCAGCGTCTCGCCGCGGCTGTTGACGGCGAGCACGACCTCGGGCTCGGGGTTGTTCCAGACCGAGCCCGAATGGATGCCCACGTCGGCGCCGGTGCCCACGGCGGCGAGCACCGGGGCCTTGGTGAAGATCTCGGCATCGGGGCCGATGCCCACTTCGAGGTACTGCGACCACACGCCCTGCGCGATCAGCACTTCCTTCACCCGTGCAGCCTCGGGCGAGCCGGGCACGATGTCGGCGAGGTTGTCGCCGAGCACCTTGCCGATGGCCGCGCGCGTGGCCTCGGCTTTCGACGCATCGCCGCGAGCCTGCTCCTCGATCACGCGCTCGAGCAGGCTCGCCACGAAGGTCACGCCGCTGGCCTTGATGACCTGCAGGTCGCAGGGTGCGAGCAGCCAGGGCTTGCCGTTGTCGCGCGCGGTCTCGTCGCTGTTGGCGAGCACGGCATCGAGCGCGGCGATGCGCGGCGCCTTGCCGCTCTTGAGCGCTTCGCGCACAGCGGCGGACGGCGATCCCTTGGCTTCGAGCAGGTCGCTCATGGTCGGCGCGAGCTTCGACAGGTCATGCAGGCCGCCTTCGTGCACGGCCACCAGCACCGGGCCCACATCGGGTTGCCAGATGCGGCCGACCAGGGTGGCGCGGTCGGCGTCGGTGGGAAGGCTGGTCGCGGGCGAGAGGTTCAGGGCCATGGTGCTGTGTGTCTCCGTTGATGGTGTTCAGTGGTGCAGCGCGCGAACGAGCAACGAGGCCGGTGCGCGACGCCGCATCGTAGCGTCGGCGGTGCGTCCGCGGGCGCACCGGGACACTGGGTTCAGTGCCCCGCCCCGTGCGCCTTCGCGGCGCGTGCGCGCGCCACCTGCGCGGGCAGGTCGGTCCACGCCGGCTCCTGCGGTGCGAAGCGCGCGCGCATGTAACCGGCCAGCTCGGCGATCTGCCGGTCGTCGAGCGCTTCGCGGAAGGCCGGCATGAAGCCGATCTCGCGGTTCGCCGGCTCGCGCACGCCGTCGAGGATGGTGCGCAGCAGGTTGTCGGGCCGCGCGCTCGTGAGGCTGCTGTTGAGCGCGAGCGGCGTGTTCACGCCCAGCAGCGTGGGGCCGTTGCCGTCGTGGTGGCAGGAGGCGCAGGCGCTGTCGAACATGCGCTGCGCGGGGCCGAGCAGTTGGCCTTGCGTGCGGGCGGCGTTGTCGACGGCCTGTTGCGCGAGGGCTTGCGGATCGGCGGCAGGTGCGGGGTTGAAGGAGCCGAGGTAGGTCGCCATCGCGCGCACGTCGGCGTCGGACACCTGCCCGAGTTCGCGCACCACCTCGGCCATCGGGCCGCCGGCGATGCCGTGGCTTTGCGTGTGGCCGTTGCGCAGGTACCGGTAGAGCTCTTCGGTGTCCCATGGCACGGCGGACTTCGACAGGTGCGTGAGCGCGGGCGCCTCCCAGCCGTCGACCATCGCGCCCGAGAGAAACGCGCTGCCGCCCTGCTCCGCCCCGAACGCATTGCGCGGCGTGTGGCAGGCGCCGCAATGGCCGAGGCCGTTGACGAGGTAAGCGCCGCGGTTCCACTCGGCGCTTTGCGTGGCGACGGGCTGCAGCGGTGCGGGGTCGTGGAAGAGCGCGTTCCATCCGGCCATCAGCGGCCGCATGCTGAACGGGAACTTGAGTTCGGACTTCGGCGTTTCCGCGCGCACCGCGGGCATCGACATGAAGTACGCATAGAGCGCCTGCAGGTCGTCGTCGCTGGTCTTGGCGAACGCGGTGTACGGAAACGCCGGATACAGGTGATGGCCGTCGCGCGAGACGCCTTCGCGCATCGCGCGCTGGAACGCGCTGAAGGACCAGCGGCCGAGGCCGGTGTCGGCATCGGGCGTGAGATTGGTGGTGTAGAGCGTGCCGAAGGGCGTGTCCATCGCGCGGCCGCCCGCGTTGGCCGCGCCGCCGGGTGCGGTGTGGCACACCGCGCAGTCGCCGAGCGCAGCGAGCACGCGGCCGCGTTCGATGGTGGCTTCGCTGTAGACCGGCGCCGTGAGCGAAACGGGTGCGATGGCGGAGCGCCAGCCGAGCAGGCCGGCGATGACGCCGATGCCGCCGATGAAAAGCGCGGCGCCCGTCGCCCACACACTTTTGCGCCCAGGCCAAGGCGCATCCGTCTTGCTCCTTCCCCTTCCGGGGGAAGGTTGGGATGGGGGCACAGCGGCGTCACCACTCGAGCGCCGCACGCCCCCACCCCCGCCCTCCCCCAGAGGGGGAGGGAGCGCCCCCCGGTTCAACTCGGCCAACACCGTCTCCGGCGTGAACGGCGGCGCCCTGAACCGCACCCCCGTCGCATCGAAGATCGCATTCGCAATCGCAGCCGTCCCCGGCACCGACGACGACTCGCCCGCGCCCAGCGACGGCTCGCCCGGCCGCGGCATGTGCATCACCTCGATCACCGGCACGTCCCGGAAATTGATGATCGGGTAGCTGCCCCATTCGCGGCTCGCCACCACGCCGGTCGGCAGCACGCCCGGCAGCTGCGCGCCGCCCGACGGCGTGCCCTGCTGCGGCGCGAATTTCACCTCTTCCATGAGCGCGCGGCTCGTGGTCTGGATCACGTTGCCGTGCACCTGGTGCTCGACGCCCGCGGGGTTGACCATCAGTCCCGCGTCGTGCCCCACCACCACGCGGCGCACATGCACCTCGCCGGTCTTGCGGTTGACCTCCACGTCAGCCACCCACGCGGCCCATGCGGCGCCGAAGCCCGGCCACTTGCTGTGGATGTAGCGCGCGTACGCAAAGCCCTGGCCAAAGAGGATGTCGCCGCCCTCGCCCAGCCCGCCGTCCGCGTTCTCCTGCGGGCCGGTGCGCATGCGCCAGCCGGCCTTCTGCGCGGTGGCCTGCACGAGCTCGACCGCGCGCGGATCGTTGAGGTGGCGCAAGCGAAACTGCACCGGATCGACGCCCGCGGCCGTCGCCAGCTCGTCGATGTACGACTCGTGCGCGAACGAACTCGGCAGCGCCGACACGCCGCGCAACCACGAGGCGCGCACGATCGGCGCCATGTCGTTGACCTTCACGCGCAGGTTGTCGTAGCTGTAGGGCGGTCGCGCGGTGCGGTCGCCCATCTCGTAGGCCTGCGCGACCGGCTCGATGGTGCGCGTGAGCAGCAGCGCGAGCGTGGGTGCGCCGTTCGATGGATAAGAAGTCTCGAAGTCGTAGGCGGCGATGCGGCCGTCGGCCATCAGGCCGCCATCGACTTCCATGAGTTGCGCGGCGCCCTTGGGCTCCCACGCGTGTTCCTGTTCGCGCGTGAGCTGCACGCGCACCGGCGCACCGACGGCGCGTGCGAGCAGCGCCGCATCGGCCGCCACGTCGTCGGCGCCGTTGCGGCCGTAGCAGCCGGCGGCTTCCATGCGGACCACGTCGACCTGCACGTCGTCCACGGCCATGAGCTTCGCCAGGTCCGCGCGCAGCACGTGCGGGTTCTGCGAGCCGGCCCACACACGCAACTGCACGCCGCTGTCGTCGGCCGGTTGCCAGTCGGCCAGCGCGCACGAGGGGCCGATCGAGGCGTGCATCTGGTAGGGCCATACGTAGGTGCGCGGCATCGGCTTCGCAGCCGAAGCAATGGCGCCATCGACATCGCCTTCGTCGACCAGCAAGCGCTGCGTCGAGGGGTTGTCGCGCAGGGCCTGCGCGACATCGGAAAGGTCGGGCATGCCGGGCCACGGCTTCCAGGTGACGCGCAGCTCGCGCAGCGCCTGCTCGGCGTGCTCCTCGCGCTCGGCGACGATGCCGACGAAGTCGCGAACCACGACGACGGCGCGGATGCCGGGGATGTGCGCAATCGACGATTCATCGACCGACTCGAGCGTGTTGCCGATGAAGTCGCCGTGGTCCGCGCCCGCGTACGGCGGACGCACGACGCGGCCATGCAGCATGCCGGGCACGCGCATGTCGTGCACGAACACGAGCTCGCCCGCGAGCTTGGCGGGAATGTCCACGCGCGCCTGCCGCGTGCCGACGATGCGGTAGTCGGCGGGGTCCTTGGGCTTCGCGGCGGGGTCGAGGCGCAGCACCGTGCGCTGATGCGCCACGAGGTCCGCGTAATTGATGTGGCGGTCCGGTGTCTCCGTGACGCGCACCACACCGTTGCGCACCTGCAGCGCATCGACCGCCATATCCAAGCGTTCGGCCGCGCGCGCGAGCAGCCACGCGCGCGCCTGTGCAGCGGCAAGGCGCAGCGGCTGCGCATGGATCTGGATCGATGCGCTTGCGATCGTCGCGCCCTGGTTGGGGACGCGCGCGGTGTCGCCCAGCATCATGCGCACGCATGGCATGCCAAGGTCGAGCTCTTCGGCCACGATCTGCGCGAGCGCGGTCTGGATGCCGGTGCCGAGATCGACGTGGCCGTTGAGCGCGGAGACGCTGCCGTCGTCCCACACGGCGATCAGGACCTCGTCGCCTTCGATGGGATTGCCGGCGATCGCCATTGGTTGGCCCTTGGCGGGCGCCGGCGCGGGCGGCGTCTCGCGCACGACGAGGAGCACGCCATCGGCGGCGAGGAACTCCGCGCGGGTCTGCGGCAGGTCGGCGCGGCGTGTCACAGGCTTGCTCCCTCTCCCCTCGGGGAGAGGCTTGGGGTGAGGGAAAGCGGCGATAGCAAAGGCTGTGCTTGTGCGAAGGCCGATGCCCTCACCCTAACCCTCTCCCAGAGGGAGAGGGAACAAGACAGGGAGCGGGGACAAGACCGGCCGCTCATGGATTCACCTTTGCGCTCATGCGCACGGCCGCGCGCTGCACGGCGTCAAGGATTTCAATGTGCGTGCCGCAGCGGCACAGGTTGCCCGACAGTTCGCTGCGGATGCGCGCTTCGCTTGCATGCGGATCGCGCGCGAGCAGCGCCGCTGCCTGCATCACCATGCCGTTGAGGCAATAGCCGCACTGCGCGGCCTGCGCTTCCTCGAAGGCGGCCTGCACCGGATGCCAGCGCCCGCGCATGCCAAGGCCTTCGAGCGTGGTGACAGCTCGCCCGGCCACGCCATGCGCAGGAATCACGCACGAACGCGCAGCCACACCATCGACATGCACCGTGCACGCACCGCACTGCCCCAACCCGCATCCGTACTTCGGCCCGTTGAGCCCAAGGTCGTTGCGCAGAACGTGCAGCAGCGACGCCTCGCGGGACACGCCCGCGAGCGACTGGGCCTGCCCGTTGACCTGCAGGTGCAGCGGCTCAGCGCCGCAACTGGCCGTCACGGGTGTACATCTCCAGATCCACGAAGGTCGAGCCGTTGTGGTTCTTCGCGCTGTAGTCGATGGGGAAATCGCCGAAGCGCGTGCTGCCGATGCTCTCGAGCCCCGCGATGAAGCTGTCGCGCGTGAGCGTCTTGCCCGCGCGGCGCAGGCCCTCGACCATCACGCGCGCGACGATGTAGCCCTCCAGCGTGGTGTAGCTGTCGATCTTCTCGCCGAACTCGGCGCGGTCGCGCTGGTAGTCGGCCACGATGGGCACGCGCTGCGCGTTGGGCGGCGGCACGATACTGGCCGTGACCAGGCCCGCGAGCTTGCCGTCCAGCCGCTTGGCCGAGCCGGCCGCATCGGTGATGCCGACCGAGAGCGTGTACAGCGGCGCGCCCACGCCGCCCGCGCGGTAGTCGCGAATGAAGGTCTCGACCATGCGGCCGGCCATGATCATCACGACCGCGCCGGGCTTGGCCGCGGAGATTTCGGTGGCGACCTGTTTCGCGTCTTCCGCGGTGATGGCCAGCGGCAGCGTCTTGACCACCTGCACCTTGTATTCGGCCGCGAGCTGCTCGCAGGTGGCGAGGTTCGACTTGCCGAAGGGGCTGTCCTGGAACACCACCGCGATCGACGAGATGCCGATGGTCGAGAGGTGGCTGATGATCTTGCGCAGCTCCAAGTCGTAGCCCGCGCGCACATGAAAGAGGTAGCGATTGACCTTGGTGCGGAACGAGGTGGTGCCCACCAGCGGCGCGAACATCGGCACGCCCGCCTTCTCGGCGAGCGGCATCGCCGCCGCGAGGTTGCCGGTAGCCACGAAGCCGGTGAGCGCGAAGACCTTGTCCTCGTCGATCAGCTTGGCGGTGTTGACGGCCGTCTTCGCGGGGTCGTAGGCATCGTCATACGTGACGAGTTCGATCTTGCGGCCGTTGATGCCGCCCGACTTGTTGACGCGGTCGAAGTAGAGCTTGATGCCCGCGCGGTAGTCGACGCCGAAGTCCTTGGCCGGCCCGCTGAACACGGCCGACTGGCCGATGCGGATGGTGGTGTCGGTCACGCCGTTCTCTGCGCGTGCCGACCGGAGAAGGCCCGGGCCCAATGCCAGGGCTGCGCCGCCCGCCACCATGGCGCGCCTTGAAATCGAAAGCTTCATGCGTCGTTGCTTCGGAGTTGTTGTGGTTGGGGGTGGTGCCGCGGCGCCTTCAGGCGGTCTGGATGTCCGCCGACTGGATGCGCTTGACGCCCTTGGCGGTCATCTGCTTCCATGCGGCGGCGAGCGAGCCGTTCAGGTCGATGCCGCGCGTGGCGTCTTCGATCACGTAGGCCTCGAAGCCGGCCTTGCGCGCATCCATCGCGGTCCAGGCCACGCAAAAGTCGGTGGCCAGACCCGTGACGAACACGGTCTTGATGCCGCGCGCCTTGAGGTAGCCCGCGAGGCCGGTGGCCGTCTTGTGGTCGGCTTCCTCGAAGGCCGAGTAGCTGTCCATCTCTTTGTGGAAGCCCTTGCGGATGATGAGCTGCGCGGTCGGCACCTTCAGGTCCTTGCCGAGCGCGGCATCTTCGGTGCCCTGCACGCAGTGGTCGGGCCACAGCACCTGCGTGCCGTAGTTGAGCTTGGTCGTTTCAAAGGGCTTCTTGCCCGAGTAGGTGCTCGCAAAAGACGCATGGCCGGCCGTGTGCCAATCCTGCGTGACAACGATGTTCTCGAACGCGGGTGCGAGGCCGTTGATGACCGGGATCACCTCGTTGCCGCCCTTCACCGCGAGCGTGCCGCCGTCGAGAAAGCAGTTCTGCACATCGACCACGATGAGTGCGGCCTTGCTGCCGGGCTTGATCTTGCCGGCTGCGAAAGCGGAGAGGCCGAAGCTGCCGAGGCCGCTCATGAGCCCAAGGGCTGCTGCGGACTTCAAGACGATTCTGCGATGCATGGTGTGGACTCCGGTGGGTTGACGAAAACGATCAGGGAAACGATCAAACGCTGAGATACGCGCGGCGCACTTCTTCGTTGGCAGAAAGTTCGGCCATCGTGGCGTGATAGCGGATCTGGCCCTTCTCGAGCACATAGGCCCGGTCGGACACGAGCTCGGCGAAGTGCATGTTCTGCTCCGACAGGAGGATGCTCACGCCTTGCGCCTTGAGCTCCAGGATCATGTTGGCCATCTGTTCGACGATGACGGGCGCCACGCCTTCGGACGGCTCGTCGAGCAGCACGAGGTAGGGGTTGCCCATCAGCGTGCGCGCGACGGTCAGCATCTGCTGCTCGCCGCCGCTCATGCGACCACCGGGGCGGTTGGGCATTTCGCCGAGATTGGGAAAGAGCTTGAACAGGCGCTCCGGCGTCCACAGTGGCGCCTCGGTGCCGTCGGCCCATTGGCGTGCGGGCTGCTTGCCGACTTCGAGGTTCTCCATCACCGTGAGGTCGGTGAACACGCGCCGGTCTTCGGGCACGAAGCCGAGGCCGAGGCGCGCCGCGTGGTGCGGCTCGCTCTTCGAAATGTCGTGGCCCAGGAAGCGCACCACGCCACGGCGCTTGGCGAGCATGCCGATCAGCGCCTTCAGCGTGGTCGACTTGCCCGCGCCGTTGCGGCCCATGAGCGCGACGACTTCGCCGCGGCGCACGTCGAGGTCGACGTCGTACAGGATCTGCGCGGCGCCGTACCAGGCGCACAGCGCCTTGGCTTGAAGAAGAGGTTCGTGCGTGCTCATGCGGTTGTCACTCCCAGCGCTGCGGCTTTCTCTGCGATCTTCTCGAATGTCTTGCCGCTGCCGAAATACACCTCCTGCACCTTCGGATGGTCGCGAATCTCCAGCGGCTTGCCCTGCGCGATGAGGCGGCCGCGCGCGAGCACGATCATGCGGTCGGCGTACGCGAACACCACGTCCATGCTGTGCTCGGTGAAGAGCACGGCCATGCCGCGTTGGATCACGAGGTCCTTGGTCAATGCCATGAGCGAGTTGCGCTCCTTGGGCGCCATGCCGGCGGTGGGCTCGTCCATCAAGAGGAGCTTGGGGCTGTTGGCCATCGCAATGGCGAGTTCGACGCGCTTCACGTCGCCGTATGCCAGCACGCTGCAAGGCCGGTCTGCCTGCGACTTCATGCCCACCTGATCGAGCAGCGCGAGCGCTTCGTCGCGCTTGTGGTCGGCCGCGCGGCGCCACATCGAGAACAGCTTCTGGTCGTGCGAGAGCAAGGCCATCTGCACGTTCTCGACGACAGTGAGCGAGGCAAAAGTTTCGGCGATCTGGAAGGTGCGGCCCACGCCCTTGCGCCAGATCTCGCGGGGCTTGCGGCCCACGAGCTCATGGCCGTCGAGCGTGATCGAGCCCTGGTCGGCCTTCAGCTGGCCGTTGACCATGTTGAAGGTGGTGGACTTGCCCGCGCCGTTGGGGCCGATGAGCGCGAGCAGTTCGCCCGCGGGCAGCTCGAAGCTGATGCCGTCGACGGCCTTCACGCCGCCGAAGGACTTGCCCAGGTTGTCTACTTTGAGAAGGCTCATGCCTTCACCTCCTTGAGCTTCGCATCTGCTTCAGCGGTTTCATCATTCTTCGGAGCGCGCCAGCGGTCGGCGAGTTGCTTGACGGAGCCTGCGATACCTTGCGGGAACAGCAGCACCAGGATCAGGATGATGGCGCCGAGCATCGCGCGCCAGTAGTCGGTGTTGCGCGCCACGGTGTCGTGCAGCCAGGTGAAGGTGACGGCGCCGACCACCGGGCCCGCGAGCGTCTGGATGCCGCCGAGCAGCACCATCACGAGGCCGTCGACCGACTTGCCGACCGACAGGCTCTCTGGCGAGATGCTGCCCTTGGAGAACGCGTAGAGCGCACCGGCCAACCCGGCCACCGTGCCCGCGATGACGAAGGCCATCCACTGCATGCGCTTCACGTCGATGCCGATGGCGTCGGCGCGCAGCACCGAGTCGCGGCCCGCGCGCAGCGCATAGCCGAAGGGCGAGAACAGCACGCGGCGCAGCCACCACACGCCGGCGCCGACGAGCACCAGCGTGAGCCAGTAATACGCCTGCTTGTTCGAGAGCCACTCGGAGGGCCACACGCCGGTCAGGCCGTTGCTGCCGCCGGTGAAGCTGTCCCATTGGTAGGTGATGGCCCAGGTGATCTGCGCGAAGGCCAGCGTGAGCATCGCAAGGTAGACGCCCGAGAGCCGCACCGCGAACCAGCCATAGACCAGCGCGCCGAGCGCAGCCACGACCGGCGCGACGATCAGTGCGAGTTCCATCGGCAGGTGCAGCGAGCGCACCAGCAATGCGGCGCCGTAGGCACCGAGCCCGAAGTACGCGGCATGTCCGAACGAGTGCATACCCGCCGGACCCATGATGAAGTGCAGGCTGGTCGCGAAGAGCGCGGCGATCAGCAGGTCGATCATCAGCACCATCGTGTAGGGCGAATTCACCGTCAGGAACGGCAGGACCGCGAGCATCAGTGCGAGCACCGCGGCGGCGATGAGGTAGGCATTGCTCGGCCGGCGCAGCGGCTCTTCCTGCATGCCGACGTAGCGGCTCGGCGCCTGCGGCCGGCCGAACAGGCCCCACGGCCGCCAGACCAGCACGATCGCCATCACGAGGAAGTCGACCATCAGCGTGAGCTTGGAGAAGGACACGTCGACGCCGAAGATCTGCACCACGCCGAGCCAGATGCACACGGCCTTGATCTCGGCGATGAGCAATGCGGCCACGTAAGCCCCGGGCAGCGAGCCCATGCCGCCGACCACCACCACCACGAACGCGGCGCCGATGGTGTTGAGGTCCATCTCCAACGTGGCGGGTTCGCGCGGCAGTTGCAGCGCACCGCCGAGACCCGCAAGCAGTGCGCCAAGCGCGAACACCGCGGTGAAGAGCCAGGCCTGGTTGACGCCGAGCGCGCTCACCATCTCGCGGTCTTGCGTGGCGGCGCGCACCAGCGTGCCGAAGCGCGTGCGGGTGAGCAGCAGCCAGACGAGGCCGAGCACGAGTGGGCCGACGACGATCAGGAACAGGTCGTAGGAAGGAAACTGGCGACCGAGGATTTCGATGGAGCCCTTGAGTCCTGGCGCGCGCGGGCCGAGCAGTTCGTCAGGCCCCCAGAGCCACAGCACCGCGTCCTTGATGACGAGCACCAGCGCGAAGGTGGCGAGCAGCTGGAACAACTCGGGCGCCTTGTAGATGCGGCGCAGCAGCAGCACCTCGATCAGCGCGCCGAGCACGCCGACCGCGAGCGCCGCGATCAGGAGCGCAGGCCAGAAGCCCAGGCTCGAACCCAGCTTCTCGACGAGCGTGTACGCGACATAGATGCCGACCATGAAAAACGATCCATGGGCGAAGTTGACGATGCGCGTCACGCCGAAGATCAACGACAAGCCGGCCGCCACGAGGAAAAGCGAGGACGCGCCGGCCAACCCGTTGAGCAACTGAACAACGAAGCCTGAAAAGCTCATAAGGACCCTGAGGAAACTGGAGACACCGCGCCCAGCCCCGCTCGATCAGCGGCGACAGGCGCGTTGCAGGAGCCGCGCAATCAGTCTGCGGGGCGCATCTTTTTCACTTCGTCATCCGAAGGCTGGAACTTGGCACCGTCGAGGTACACGTAGTCGACCATCACGCCCTTGCCGCCGTCGTTCTTGGTCTTGCCGACATACGCGCCCATGGTGGACTGGTTGTCCTGCGCGCGGTAGTTGATCTTGCCGAAGGGGGTGTCGACCTGCAGGCCCTTGAAGGCCGCGATGAGCTTTTCGGTGTCGGTGCCGCCGGCCTTCTTGATGCCCGCGGCGATCGAGTGGATTGCGCTGTAGCCGACCACCGAGCCCAGGCGCGGATAGTCCTTGAACTTGGCCTGGTAGGCATCGAGGAAGGCCTTGTGCTCGGGCGTCTTCACGCCGTTCCACGGGTAGCCGGTCACGATCCAGCCGTTGGGCGCTTCGTCCTTCAGCGGGTCGAGGTACTCGGGCTCGCCGGTCAGCACGCTCACCACTTCGCGGTCCTTGAAGAGGCCGCGCGTGTTGCCTTCGCGCACGAACTTGGAAAGGTCGGCGCCGAAGAGCACGTTGAAGATCGCGTCGGGCTTGGCATCGGCCAGCGCCTGCACCACGCTGCCCGAATCGACCTTGCCCAGCGGCGGGGCCTGTTCGGTGACGAACTCGACATCGGGCTGCGCGGCCTTCAGCAGCGTCTTGAAGGTTGCGGCCGACGACTGGCCGTATTCGTAGTTGGGGTACACGATCGCCCAGCGCTTCTTCTTGAGCTTGGCGGCCTCGGGCACCAGCATCGCTACCTGCATGTAGGTCGAGGGGCGCAGGCGGTAGGTGTACTTGTTGCCGTTGCTCCAGACGATCTTGTCGGTGAGCGGCTCGGCAGCGAGGTAGAAGAATTTCTTTTGCTTGGCGAAGTCGGTGAGCGCCAAGCCCGTGTTCGACAGGAACGCGCCGGCCAGCACGTCGATCTTCTCGCGCGAGATGAGCTCCTCGGCCACGCGCACCGCGTCGCCGGGGTTGGCGTTGTCGTCGCGGCTGATGAGCTCGATCTTCTTGCCGTTGATGCCGCCCTTGGCGTTGATCTCGTCGACCGCCAGTTCCATGCCCTTCTTGTAGGGCTCGAGGAAGGCGGGTTGCGCCTTGTAGCTGTTGATTTCGCCGATCTTGATCACGCCCTGCGCATGCGCGGGGACAAGGGCTGTGGCCAGCGTGACGACGGAAGCGGCGCAGAAGGCAAGGCGCAATGGATTCATCGGGAAGCTCCTAGGGGTTCGAACAGAAAACACGTGTGCGTGGTGATGGCGAGAAGGCGAATCGATCAGCGAAGACCGTCTTCTCCCTTGATCTCGCTGGCCTGCAGCCCGCCGATGCGCGGCAGCGGACGGCCGCTGTCGGTGACGGCCACGGCGACGACGATTTCGTTGGCGCGCGGCGCATCGGACACGCGGGCCTCGATGGCGTCGAAATGGCTGCGCACGAAGGCGGCGTCTTTATGGCCGAGCGGCACGTCGATGGCGGTGCCGAGCGTGCCTTGCTTCTTGGCCGAAGGCACGAGCGCCGCGCCCTTCTCGACCGCCACGCGCAGCGGCGCACCGAGCTTGGGATGCAGGATCGCAGCCGCATGCTCGAGTTCGCCGCGCTCGCCGACGATGGCGGCCTTGCCATAGCTCTGCGCCTGGCCGGGCTCGATGCCGAGCGCCTTCACGGCCTTCTGGCCGAGCAGCGCGCCGAGCTCTTCGCCGATGGCGATGAGCTCATCGAGGTTCTCGCTGTAGCGGCCGGCGTACGGGTTCTCGATCACGGCAATGGCGACGGCGCGGCGCGTGGGCGGCGTCACGTCTTGCCCCATTTCCTTGCGGACTTCATCGACCTGGATGACGAGCTTGCGGATGTTGGCGGTCATGTTCTGGGTGTTCCTTGTCTTGTCTCTTGTTTCTGCGTGCGCGGGCTCAGCGCAGGCCGTCCCACTTGCTGATGTCTTTCGCGAGCAGACCGCCGACGCGGGCGTGCACGCGGTAGCCGGTGCTCATCGCGAGAATGAAGACGATCTCGTCGGCCGCCGGCGCGCCGGGCACGCTCACTTCGATGGCATCGAACTGGCCGCGCACATAGCTCGCATTGATGTTGGTGAGCGGCACGTCCAGCGCGGCGCCGGGTGGGCCGACCTTCTTGGTCGAGGGCACGATGGAAAGCGCATTGCCGGGCTGGCCTTTTTTCTCTTCAGCAATGCCTGCGGTGTAGGCCACGCGGCTGCCCTTCCAGCCGAGCAGCTCGCGCATCGCGTAGCCGCCGGGCACGTGCCAGAGCGCACCGTGCTCCAGTTCGCCGTCAGCGCCGACGATGGCGCCCTTGCCGTAGGTGGAAATCTGCTCGAGCGGCACGTCCATCGCGGCGTGCAGCTGGTGCGCCATGTCCACGCCGACGGGATCGAGCAGCGCCATCATCGGCAGGATGTCGGGCTCATAGCGGCCGGCGAAAGGATTGGTCAGCACCGCGCCGATCGCACCGCGCACCAACGGGATGTCGGCACGCGGTCCGAACTCGTGGTGGATGTGCTCGACATGGGTGAAGACGCGGCGGATATCGATCATGAAAAAGAACCTTGCTTTCGTTAAGCAAATACTGAACCAAGTGATTTCGGCAGCACGGTCTGCAGCGACTTCGAGCATAAGGGCTCGACAAGTCGGAACTGCCCCTGGCAAACGAGTAGAACGGCCCAGACGAGCCCCCCTTTTTGCAGGACCTTGGCGCAGATCGCGCCCGTATCGAGTGCGCTTTTCACCTGCGATGGTGCGAGCGGCGGCACATCGATGGTGACGAGGGTGTCACCCAAGTCGCTGTCATCCTTGCATTCGCTTGCGGGCTTGCGCTGGATGAGGGCGTCGTCGACATCGACGGCGTTGGCGATCACTGTCGCCGCCGCATCGGCCTGTGCTGCCGTGGCGGCCAGGACCGTCACGCTGTCGGCGATGCCCAGCGAGAAGCTGCGGCCGCGCCAGCCGCTGGTGGCGACGCCGCGCACGGGCTCGTCCGCATGCAGTTCGAACTGGCCGTCAGTGGTGAGGATGCTGTTGCTGTGGTCGCGCCAGTCGAAGCGCGCGATGTCGGCGAACACGCCCACGCGCGCGGACTGACCAGGCGCGAGGTGCACCGCGATGTCGCCGCCGTTGTTGATCCAGGCGCGCTCGATGCCGGGGCGGTCGTAAAACGCGATGAGCTCCTGCGCCACCGAACCGGCTACGGCGGCCATCGGCGTGATGAACATCGGCGAGAACGCGGCGCACGCGTCCCACATGCGCTGACCAACGACACCGCGCGGGCGCAGCTTGTCGGTCACCGGCAAACGCAAGAGCGGCAGTTCGCGCACCAACTCGTCGAGCACATGGCCGAAGCGCACCCAGGCCGCATCGTGCGCGGCCGCGACGGCGTACGGATCGCCGTGCGCCTCGGCCACGATGTCGATCGGGCCGTGGTTGAAGTGCCAGCGACCGCCGTCCAGCGCACGACGAGATGCCGTCATACGACATTGCGGCCGCCGCCGGGCCGCCCCAAGGCGCGCCGCGCCTCCCCCCCGGGGGGTGGAGTTACATGAGCGCAGCGAATGAAAAGCCGGGGGGCTGACATTTCTTTCAGCCCAGCATGGGTGCGTGGCCGAGTGGCCACGGGTTGGCCGCGTCCATCGCGAGCCATTGGCGCGCGAGCGGCGCGCCGTCTTCCTGCCATGCCCCGCGCGCGAGCGCCTGTTCGAGCGAGAAGATGTGTTCCATGTGGCCGCCGAGCGCCTCGTAGTCGGTGCGCCGCATGCTGAATTCGATGGGCGCGACGATGGCCGGCGTGGGCACGGTGCCGAAGCTGTTGTCGGGCATGCGCATGACATCGGCCATCACGGTGATGCCGCCGCCGGGCCATACATAAGCCGGCGCGCCGCCGCAGGTGACGTTGACCAGCGCACGCTTGATCGCGCGCGTCAGCAGCACCGGGTTTTCGGTCACGCCCGCACGCAGGCTGCCGCCGGCGCCGCCGAGGAACAGCACGGTGCACAGCGAGGGCTCGCAGTTCTCGCCGATGCGGTCGACGATGCGCTTCACTTCGGCGGGCATCTCCTGTTCGACGGGCTTCAGCGCGTCGTCCAGCACGTACCACTGCGCGTGCTCTCCGGTGGTCGAGGTCATGAGCAATCGCAGACCCGGGCGCGCGACTCCCTCTTCCCAGCCTTCGATGATCGCGAGCGGATCGGCGATGTCGGTGCCGCCCCAGCCGTTCCCCGGATTCGCCACCTGGAAGTAGCGCCCCGGCGTGGACTTGCGACCCAGCATCTGGATGCCCGAAGGCGCCATGTCGAGGCACCGGCCGGCCTGGTGCTCGGTGAGCACACCGGTGATGTGGTCGTCGACCACCACCACCTCGTCGGCCACGCCCGCGAACTGGCGCGCGAAGATGCCGACCGCCGCGGAGCCGCAGCCCACGCGCATGCGCTGCTCTTCCACGCCGTTGACGATGGGCGCCTTGCCGGCCTGGATCACGAGCGTGGAGCCGCCGTCGATGGTGCACTCCACCGCCTTCTTGTTGCCCAGGAACTGCATCAGCTCGGCCGTCATGCGGCCTTCCTTCTTGCTGCCGCCGGTGAGGTGGTGCACGCCGCCGAGCGACAGCATCTGCGAGCCGTATTCGGCCGTGGTGACGTGGCCCACGACCTCGCCGCGGTAGCGCACGTTGGCCTGCTCGGAGCCGAGGAAACGGTCGGTGTCGATCTTCACCTTGAAGCTGCAATAGCTGAAGATGCCCTCGGTGACGACGGTGACCATGTCCACGCCCTGGGCTTTCGAGGCCACGATGAAGGGGGCAGGCTTGTAGTCGGGGTAGGTGGTGGAAGAGCCCACGCCGGTGACGAAGACTTCGTCTGCGTGCAGCAGGTCGCCGTTCCAGTCGGGGGCGCCCGCTTCGATCACTTCGCTCTTGTCGGCGGCCGGGCGGTCGAAAGGCACCAGCGTGGGCGCCTCGCTCGCGATCTCGCGGCGCAGCAGCACGACGGGGTCGACGCGCACCAGCACGCCTTCGCGGTTCGCATAGCGGTCGCAGGCGCCGGTGCGGCCGTCGGAAATCTGGCAAAGCACCGGACACGCGTTGCACTCGACCTTGGCAGTGCTCATCTTCTCGTTGCGCGGCGGCGCCTTGCCGAAGGCGCTCGCGCCGGCTTCGGCGACCACCGGCATATCCATGCCGGGCAATCCGTCTGTCTTGGTGTGTTCGGTCATCGGGGCGATCTCGTGGGCTGTCTGTATGGGGCAATCGGTCCGGTGAGGTTTGCAACAAACGTGCCGTCTGCCCGCTTGTGCGCCGCCTGCCGTTTGTGTAGCATTCCCTACACTTTCATGTTGCAATCACTACATTGAAGATCAATGTAGCAAACAGGCCCGATGCTTGCAATGGTGTTTTCTCGCGGTGTTCATCGGGGTTTTTACGACCAACGACAATGGAGGGTTCGCAGCCGGCCGGCGGTCATGCCCCAAGGGTGTGCATCCGCGGCTCAGCCAGCCCCTCCCCTGTTACCAACCAACTCTTGAGTTCCGTATGAGTGCATTCAGCGAAGAACGCGTCCTGAGCGTCCACCACTGGACCGACCGCCTGTTCACCTTCACCACCACGCGCGACCCGGCGCTGCGCTTCTCGAACGGTCATTTCACGATGATCGGCCTGAAGGTCAACAACAAGCCCCTGCTGCGCGCCTACAGCATCGTGAGCCCGAACTACGAGGAGCACCTGGAGTTCCTGAGCATCAAGGTGGAAGAAGGCCCGCTCACCTCGAAGCTGCAGCACATCCAGGTGGGCGACACCATCATCGTGGGCCGCAAGCCCACGGGCACGCTGCTGATCGACTACACGCTGCCCGCCAAGCGCCTGTACCTCTTCGGCACGGGCACCGGCCTCGCACCGTTCATGAGCATCATCCGCGACCCGGACACCTACGAGAAGTTCGAGCAGGTCATCCTGGTGCACGGCGTGCGCCAGGTCGACGAGCTGGCCTATCACGACCTCGTGACCGATCACCTGCCCAAGCACGAGATCCTGGGCGAGATGATCGAGAAGCAGTTGCTCTACTACCCGACCGTCACGCGCGAAGAGTTCCGCAACCAGGGCCGCATCACCGACCTGATCGAGAGCAACAAGCTCACCGACGACCTGGGCCTGCCGCCACTCAATGTCGAGGAAGACCGCGTCATGCTGTGCGGCAGCCCCGGCCTCTTGGTGGACCTGAAGCACATCCTGGAGAAGCGCGGCTTCAAGGAAGGCAACACCTCGACGCCCGGCGACTTCGTCGTCGAACGCGCCTTCGCCGAGAAGTAAGCCAGAGACGCCGCGCGCACGATGGCCGACAGCCGCACCGCTTCGAAAACAAGCAAGGCAACCAAGCCCCAGCGCCGCACCGGCGTGCGCGAGGCGGCCGCCCAGGCTACGCGCGACAGCATCCTGAAGTCGGCGACCAAGGTGTTCGCCAAGTACGGCTACGACGGCGGCAGCGTGGAGAAGATCTCCAAGGCTGCCAAGTCGTACGACCGGATGATCTATTACTACTTCGGCAGCAAGGAAGGTCTCTTCATCGCGGTGCTCGAAGGCATCTACCAGCGCATGGACGATGCCGAGGCCGCCATCGCGCTCGACGCCTCGCGCCCGGTGGAGGCGCTCACCGAAGTCATCCGCTTCGTGCTCGGCTACTACCGCAAGAACCCCGAGTTCGTGACGCTCTTGAACACCGAGAACCTGCACAAGGGCCGGCACATCTCCAAGTCGCTCAGGGCGCGCGAGTATTCGTCGCGAGCAGTGGCAATCATTGCGGAAATCCTCGCGAGCGGCTCGGCGCAGGGCCTGTTTCGCAAGGACCTGGTGGCGCGCGACATCTACCTGCTGATCGCGTCCACCGGTTATTTCTACACCTCCAACCGCCACACGCTCACCGCCTTCCTCGGCGAGCCGCTGGAGTCGCCGGAGGCGATCACGCACTGGGAAAACTTCGTGATCGAGACCCTGCTGCGCACCGTGCGCGCGGACGACATCACCGAACAAGACAACACCCCACCCCACGACGAGGACACCACGAAATGGCAGAAATCGCAGCCGGCGCAAAGTCGGGCAAGGTCGTCATCAAGAACATAGGGCTGCTGCTCTCGGGCGACATCGACAAGCCCATCCTGGATGCCGACACCATCGTTGTGAACGACGGCCTGATCGTCGCGGTCGGCAAGGAAAAGGACTGCGACCTCGAAGGCGCGAAGACCGTCATCGACGCGAAGAAAACCTGCGTCGCACCCGGCCTCATCGACAGCCACGTGCACCCGGTGTTCGGCGACTGGACGCCGCGCCAGGGCCAGATCGGCTGGATCGATTCGACGATGCACGGCGGCGTGACCACCATGATCTCGGCGGGCGAGGTGCACCTGCCGGGGCGCCCCAAGGACATCGTGGGCCTGAAGGCGTTGGCCATCACCGCGCAGCGTGCGTTCGACAACTTCCGCCCGGGCGGCGTGAAGGTGCTGGCCGGTGCACCAGTCATCGAAAAGGGCATGGTCGAGAGCGACTTCAAGGAACTCGCCGAAGCCGGCGTGGGCCTGTTGGGCGAAGTGGGCCTGGGCTCGGTGAAGGCCGGCTACGAAGCCAAGGAAATGGTGGCGTGGGCACGCAAGTACGGCATCCAGAGCACGATCCACACGGGCGGCCCGTCGATCCCTGGCTCGGGCCTGATCGACAAGGACGTGGTGCTCGAAGCCGACGCAGACATCATCGGCCACATCAACGGCGGCCACACCTCGCTGCCCGAGGCGCATGTGTGCGAGCTGTGCGAGAAGAGCTCGCGCGCGATAGAGATCGTGCACAACGGCAACGAGAAGGTCGCCATCGCGGCGGCCAAGGCAGCGCTGGAGTTGAAGTGTCCGCACCGCGTGATCCTCGGCACCGACGGCCCCGCGGGCTCGGGCGTGCAGCCGCTGGGCATCCTGCGCATGGTGGCGATGCTGTCGTCCATCGCGAACATCCCGGCCGAGCTGGTGTTCTGCTTCGCGACCGGCAACACGGCGAAGATCCGCAAGCTCAACTGCGGCCTGATCGAAGTGGGCCGCGATGCCGACTTCGTCTTCATGGACCGCGCGCAACATTCGCCCGCACCGGGCCTGCTCGAAAGCGTGCAGCTGGGCGACATCCCGGGCGTGGGCATGGTGATGATCGACGGCATCGTGCGCTGCGGTCGCAGCCGCAACACGCCGCCTGCGACGGAGATTCCGGTGGTGGTGTCAGGCGCGCACTGAGCAGCACCGGTCTTGTCTCCTCTCCCGCCTGCGGGAGAGGGCTAGGGTGAGGGCCTCGACCTTCGCACAAGCACCGCATTCGCGAGCGCCGCAGACCCTCACCCCAACCCTCTCCCCGAGGGGAGAGGGAGCAAGACGGGAATCCTACTTCGCGCGAAACACCAGATACCGCGCCGACAGGAAGTTCACCACCAGTCCCGCGCAGCTGCCCAGCGCCACGCCGGCCGCCGGCGCCCACGGACCCGTGACCCAATGCAACACGAGCACATACGCACCGTAGTTGACGACGGCGCCGCCCAGCATGGTCACGAGGTAGCCAAGGTACTCGCGCAGCATGGAGTCGTTGGAGCTCCGCGCACTGAACGTATAGCGCCGGTTCAATGCCCAAGTCGCGGTAGCAGCCGCCAGGAAAGACAGCACCCGCGCGCCATACCAGCCCAGCAGCGGCGCCGTCAGGTACAGCACCGCCACATCGACCACGAAGCCCGCCGCGCCGACCACGGCGAACGACAGGAACTCCCGCCCCAGCTTCATCGCGGCGCGTTGGAGCTGCAGTTGCGCACGCCGGGAATCGCCAGGTAGCGCAGCCGCTTGGCCTCCCTGCGCCCGAGCGTCACCGCGTGCATCACCACGCCGCACACCATCGACAGCATCGCGCCCAGCATCGCGCCGGTGGCCAGCACCGCCGTCGGGAGCCGGGGCACCAGGCCGGTGTGCATGTAGGTGACCACGAGCGGCACCACCAGCGTGATCGCGCCCAACGCGAGCAACGCCGCAATGATCGAGAAGAACTGCAGCGGCCGCTCGCTCACGAAGAGCTTGCAGATGGTCTTGAGGATGCGCCAGCCGTCGCGGTAGGTGGACAGCTTGCTGTGCGAACCTTCGGGACGCGTGCTGTAGGCGGTGCTTTCCTCGGCCCAGGGCATGCGCAGTTCCAGCGCGTGCACCGTGAGCTCGGTCTCGATCTCGAAACCGCGCGACAGCGCCGGGAACGACTTCGCATAGCGCCGCGAGAACACGCGGTAGCCCGAGAGCATGTCGGTGAGGCCGCCGCCGAACAGCTGCACCACCGCGCCGGTGAGCATGCGGTTGCCGAGGCGATGGCCGGCGCGATAAGTGAGCGCGTTCTGCCCGTCGTCGATGCGGTTGCCCACCACCATGTCGAGGTTGCCGTCGATCAGCCGCTGGATGAGGCGCGGCGCGGCGGCGGTCTCGTAGGTGGCGTCGCCGTCGACCATCACGTAGATGTCGGCCTCCACGTCGGCGAACATGCGCCGCACCACGTTGCCCTTGCCCGGCGCCGCCACGTGCGTGACGATGGCGCCGGCCGCGCGCGCGACGGCGGCCGTGTCGTCGGTCGAGTTGTTGTCGAACACGTGGATCTCGGCATCCGCCGGCAGCGAGGCGCGGAAGCCCTCGACCACCTGGCGGATGGCCAGCGCTTCGTTGAAGCACGGAATCACCGCGGCAATGCGCGGCGCGGCGCTTCGTCGGCTCACGGTGTCGGCGGCGTCGTCAACGTCGTTCATGGTGCGGTCGGAAGGATTCGGTAGGCCCGGCTGCCATCTTGCGCGAACAGCGGGGTGAAGTGGGTGTCGAAACCGGCGCGGGTCGCGAGCGTCGGTGCCAGGTGGTCGGGCATGACGATGGCGGTAAAGCCCAGCTTGGCGAGCTTGTTCGCCATGTCGCCGGGCGGCAGCAGCAGGAAGTCGGCATAGCGCCACGGGCCGAGCGTATCGCCCCAGATCGGGTTCGGGCCGTAGTAGATCGCCTCGTTCAATGCGATCTGGTAGACGCGGCCGGTCGGGTTGCGGCGCAGGTAATCCATCACCGCATAGCCCGGCACGTGCTTGCGCAGGAACGCTTCGCGCGTCTCGGGCGTGGGCGAGATCATCGCGACCTTGCCTGCGGTCTGCCGCACCGACACGGCCGCCAGCACGGCCAGGAGCAACACCACGACCCAGTCGCCGATGCGGGCCGCGCTGCGCCGGTTGGTGAGCTCGGGCACGCCTTCCGCGGCGGCCGCCTTCATGCCGAAAACGCGGCGCACGCCCGCTGCAATCCAGCCGAACAGCACCTGCCAGCCGATGGCCGCCGTCATCGCAAGGAGAGGGAACGAGGCCGTCAGATAGCGCGGATAACGCGAGGTCACGACCCACACGGCCAGCGAATAGAAGCAGAACCAGCCCGCGGCACGCACGGCGGCGGAGCGCTTCCACAACACACCGAAAGGCGCGAGGAACACCGACCAGATCAGCGCGTTCGGCATCTCGGCGTGATCGCGCACGTCGGCGAGTTGCTGCACGTAGTCGGCCGGAATCCACTCGCTGAAGCCGAACACGCGCGCGCCGATCGGGTTGAACGGATCGCCGGTCATGACGGCGTTGCGTGCATACCAGTAGATGCACGGAATCAGGAAGCAGACGAGCGCCAGCGCCCAGGCCTTGGGCCGGCGCTCGTGCCACACGACGAAGAGAGCCACCAGCGGCATGAAGACCAGCGCCTGGTACTTGGAGCCCGCGGCCACGCCGAGGCAGAAGGCGGCAAGGCCAAGCCAGCGCATGCCGCTGTGCACGGGTTGCGATTCGCGCCACCACCACAGCGACACGCAGGCCGTGAGCACGAAGAGCGCCACGCCCATGTCGATCAGCGCGTTCGAGTAGTCGCCGAGCCCCAGCCAGATCGCCGCGCCGATGCAGGCGGTGAGCCGGTTGGCGTGGAGCATCCCGAGGCGATAGATCATCACCACCGAGAGCCCGCCCGCCAGCGCGTTCAGGAAGTGCGGCAGCACGTCGTCGCCCACCTGCAGGGCGGCGGCGTAGAGCAGGTTGTAGTTGTACGGAAACCAGGGGTAGCGCAGCCACTTGTGGATACCGAGCGAGCCCTGCTGCGCGACTTCGCGCGCATAGGGCAGGTGGTACATCAGCTCGTCGAAGGCAGCCGGCGGTGCGAGCGGCGCGATCAGTGCGGGCAGCGCGACAAGCACCAGCGCGACCATCGCGATGCGGTCGAAGTAGGTCCACGGCACGGCGACGGCGCTCGCGTTCAGGGCGCGCCGCTCGCGCAGCCACGCGGGCAACTGCAGCGCGGCGACGACGACGCCCGCCGCAATCACCGCCAGCGTGGCGCCGAGCTTGAACACACCGAAGATCGCCAACACCTGAAACGCACAGATGAAGAGCCCGACGCCGAGCGCAACCGCCAGCGCGGCTTCGAGCCAGCCATCGCGCCGCGACGGCGGCGCCAGGCGAGCCAGCACGCCGCGACCCCACCCCCAGCAGCTGACGACGAAAACCACGAGTGCCGCGTAGTGCGCGGCTGCAAACATCAGCTTCTGAATAACAACTCCCGGTGCCGGTCGGCCAGGCCGGCCGGCAGGTTCAAAGGTTGGGCGCGAGGAGCCGCTCGAGATCGGACTCGCTCTCCTTGCGCCGCGCGGCCTGGTCCTGCAACTGGTCGTGCCCGATCTTGCCGACGTTGAAGTACGTCGCATCGGGGTGGCTCAGGTAGAAGCCACTGACGCTGGCGGCGGGCATCATAGCGAGGCTTTCCGTCAGGGTCATGCCAATGTCCGCGCAGGCCAGAAGGTCGAACATCGGGCCCTTCACGCTGTGGTCCGGGCAGGCCGGGTAGCCGGGCGCGGGGCGGATGCCGCGGTATTTCTCCGCGATCATGTCCTCGTTGCTCAGGCCCTCGTCGGGCGCGTAGCCCCAGAGGTCGGTGCGCGAACGGTGGTGCAGCGATTCGGCAAAGGCCTCGGCCAGCCGGTCGGCCAGGGCCTTGAGCATGATGGCCGAGTAGTCGTCCAGGTCGTCGATGAAGTACTTCTCTTTCTTCTCGACGCCCAGGCCGGCGGTGACCGCGAACACGCCCACGTAATCCTTCAGGCCGCTGTCCTTCGGCGCGACGAAGTCGGCCAGGCACCGGCTCGGGCGCATCACGCCGTCGATCACCTGCTTCTCGGTCTGCTGGCGCATGCCGTACCAGGTGAGCGCGACTTCGCTGCGCGTCTCGTCGGTGTAGAGCTCGATGTCGTCGTCGTTCACCGTGTTGGCGGGCCAGAAGCCGACGATGCCGCTCGCGCTGAGCCAGCGGCCCTCGATCAGGCGCTTCAACATGCGCTGGCCGTCGGCGTACACGCGCACGGCCTCGGTGCCGACGACTTCGTCCTTCAGGATCGCGGGGAATGGGCCGGCCAGGTCCCAGGTCTGGAAGAACGGGCCCCAGTCGATGTACTTGGCGAGTTCGGTCAGGTCGAAGTTCTTGAACACGCGCCGGCCGATGAACTTGGGCACCGGCGGCACGTAGTTCGTCCAATCGATCGGCGTCTTGTTGGCGCGCGCCTTGGCGAGCGGCCACATCGGCACCTGCTTCTTGTTGGCGTGCTGCGTGCGCACCTTCTCGTAGTCGGCGTTGATCTCGTCGATGTACGCGGTGGCCTGGTCGGAGAGCAGCGACTGCGCCACGCTCACGCTGCGCGACGCGTCGGGCACGTAGACCACGGGGCCCTCGTAGTGCGGCGCGATCTTCACGGCCGTGTGCACGCGGCTGGTGGTGGCGCCGCCGATCATCAGCGGGATCTTCTTGATGCGGAAATGGTCGTCGCGCTGCATCTCGCCGGCCACGTACTGCATCTCTTCCAGGCTCGGCGTGATCAGGCCCGAGAGACCCACGATGTCCGCGCCCTCGACCTTGGCGCGCGCCAGAATTTCGTGGCACGGGACCATCACGCCCATGTTCACCACTTCGAAGTTGTTGCACTGGAGCACGACGGTCACGATGTTCTTGCCGATGTCGTGCACGTCGCCCTTCACCGTGGCGATGATGATCTTGCCCTTGGTGCGCACGTCGCGACCCGCGGCTTCATCGCGCAGCTTTTCTTCCTCGATGTAGGGCAGCAGGTGGGCCACGGCGGACTTCATCACGCGCGCCGACTTCACCACCTGCGGCAGGAACATCTTGCCGGCGCCGAAGAGGTCGCCCACGATGTTCATGCCGTCCATGAGCGGGCCTTCGATCACATGCAGCGGACGCCCGCCCTTGGCGAGGATCTGCTGGTAGGCCTCTTCGGTGTCTTCCACGATGAAGTCGGTGATGCCGTGCACCATCGCGTGCGAGAGGCGCTGGTTGACGTGCACCGGGTTCTCGGGCGTGCCGCGCCACTCGAGGCGCTTGCTCTCGTCCTTGGCGCCGCTCTTGGCGGTTTCGGCCACTTCGACCAGGCGCTCGCCGGCGTCGGGCCGGCGGTTGAGCACCACATCTTCCACGCGCTCGCGCAGCTCGGGCTCCAGGTCGTCGTACACGCCCACCATGCCGGCGTTGACGATGCCCATGTCCATGCCCGCCTTGATCGCGTGGTACAGGAACACGGTGTGGATGGCTTCGCGCATCGGGTCGTTGCCGCGGAAGCTGAAGCTCACGTTCGACACGCCGCCCGACACCTTCGCGCCCGGCAGGTTTTCCTTGATCCAGCGCACGGCATTGATGAAGTCGACCGCGTAGTTGTCGTGCTCCTCGATGCCGGTGGCAATGGCGAAGATGTTCGGGTCGAAGATGATGTCCTCGGGCGGAAAGCCCACCTCGTCCACCAGGATGCGGTAGGCGCGCTCGCAGATCTCGACCTTGCGCTCGTAGGTGTCGGCCTGGCCCTTCTCGTCGAAGGCCATGACCACCGCGGCGGCGCCGTAGCGCTTCACGAGCTTGGCCTCGTGCTTGAACTTGTCCACGCCCTCCTTCATGGAGATGGAGTTGACGATGCCCTTGCCCTGGATGCAGCGCAGGCCCGCCTCGATCACGTCCCACTTGGAGCTGTCGACCATCACCGGCACCCGCGCGATGTCGGGCTCGCTCGCGATGAGATTCAGGAACCGGACCATCGCGACCTTGCTGTCGAGCATGGCCTCGTCCATATTGATGTCGATCACCTGGGCGCCGTTTTCGACCTGCTGGCGCGCAACGGCCAGCGCTTCCTCGAACTGGCCGTTCAGGATCATTCGCGCGAAGGCCTTGGAACCGGTGACGTTGGTGCGTTCGCCGATGTTGACGAACAGCGTGCCCTCGCCGATGGCGACCGGCTCGAGGCCGGACAACTTCATGGGGGGAACGGAAATCTGTGGGGTCTGCGCCATGGGCTCACCTGCGAAAGGAACGGACAGGCGAGCGTCGTTTTGAAATCCCAAGCCTGACGGCCCGCCGGGCGGACCGCTGCAACGCTCCTTGGGAGGGGATGCATTTTAAGGGCGTTCGCCTGAGCCCGCGGGAAAGCCCTAGTCAGCCCCCGCAGGCACCCCCCACAGAATGCGGGCGCGCAATTCGTCGAAGAACGAACGTTCGTGTTTTTATCTGAAAACAAAGGAATGAACATATGCCAAGAAAGAGGAATTCGAGGCTGCTGCGCCTCGCCGCCCGCCCGGTGTGCGCCGCACTGCTTCTCGGTCTGGTGGGGACGACAACGCTGAGCCAGGCGGCCATCGCCGACACCCCCACGCAGGTCCAGGCCCGGGTGACATCCAGCGAAGCGAAGACCAAGAACCCGATCGTGCTGGTGCACGGCCTCTTCGGTTTCGACAACGTGCTGGGCATCGACTACTTCTATCGCATCCCCGAGAGCCTGGCCGGCGCGGGCGCGAAGGTGTACGTGGCCCAGGTCTCGGGCGCCAACAGCTCGGAGATCCGCGGCGAGCAGTTGATCCAGGAGCTGAAGAACCTGCGGGCGCTCTCGGGCGACCCGTCGCTCAAGTTCAACCTCGTCGGCCATTCGCAGGGCGCGCCGACCGCGCGCTACGTGGCGGCGGTGGAGCCCGGGCTGGTCGCCTCGGTCACCTCCGTGGGCGGGGCCAACGGCGGGTCGAAGGTGGCGGACCTCTTGCGCAAGATTCCCGAGGGCAGCGTCTCCGAGGCGGTGGTCGCGGAGACGCTGCGGCTGGCGATGCTGCTGCTCGGCGCCATCTCGGGCAAGGAGCCGAGCCAGCTGCCCGAAGTGCCGCTGAACGCGCTCAATTCGCTCACCACCGCGGGCGGCGCGGCCTTCGACAAGAAGTTTCCCCAAGGCCGCCCGGCTCCCGGCTCCTCGTGCGACGTGAAGAGCGGCCCGGCCGAGGCGAACGGCGTGCGCTATTACTCGTGGTCCGGCGTGCAGCCGCTCACCAACGCGTTCGATGCGAGCGACGCGGCCATGGGCGGGCTGAGCCTCGTCGCCTTCGGGAGCGAGACCAACGACGGCCTCCTGGCCGTGTGCTCCACGCGCCTGGGCACGCACCTGGGCGACTACCGCCAGAACCACCTGGACGAAGTCAACCAGCTCTTCGGCCTGACCTACATCGGGCTGTGGACGCTGTTCGAGAAGAAGCCGGTGCAGCTCTACCAGGAGCAGGCCGCCCGGCTGAAGAGCGCGGGCCTCTGACGATGCGGCGCGCCTTGTTGTGAAAAAAGCGAGACCGCTGCAGCTCGGCGCGATGGCGGGCGCCGCGGTGCTCGCCATCCTTGCCGGATGGTGGTGGGTGGACGGGCTGCCTCCGGCTGACGCCCCGGAGACGGTGGTGGCGACTTCCACCATCACCGCCACCGCGCCCGGCGGCGCGATGGCGGCAACGGCTCAACCGATCGGCGATGCCCGCCCCGCCCCCGACGCGATGCTGAACCCGTCGCTGATCCTCATCTTCGAAAGCGCGCTCGCCGAGGCGCAGGCCACCGGCAAGGCCGCCTTCATGGCGATGGCCCCCGGCCTGCTCGCCAAGCGCCTGCCGGCCGAGCTGGTCGCTCGCGCCATGGGCCTGCTCGAGCGCTACATCGACATGCAGGAAGCCATGCAGGCGCTGCCGCCGCCCGACGCCGGCGACCCCGCATCGCTGCGCAAGACCATCGAGGCGCGTGCCGAAGTGCGGCGCAGGTACTTCGCGCCCGAGGAAATCGAAGGCCTCTTCGGCGACGAGATCCGCCAGGACGCCCTCATGGCCGACAAGATGGCGATCGCCCGCGACGTCAACCTCACGCCCGAGGAGCGCGAAGCGGCCGCCAAGCGCAGCGAGGAAGCCCTGCTCACGCCGGAGCAGCGCGAGCAGCGGCGCGCCTTCACCGCGCAGGTCGACGTGCAGCGCCAGACCGATGCCATGGACGCGCGCGGCGCCAGCGCCCAGGAGCGCTTTGCCGAACGCAACGCCGCCTACGGTTACGAAGCGGCCCGCCAACTGGCCGCGCTGGACCAGGAAAACCAGGACTGGAACAGCCGCCTGGACCAGTACGCCAACGCGCCCCCGGACCAGCAGGCGCAGTTGCGCGAGTCGCTCTTCAACGAGCGGGAGCGCTTGCGCCTGAGCGGGGCGTTGGCATTGCGCTCGGCAAGGCCTGCGCCGAACGCGGCAGGCCGAACACCCGGTCGAAGCCCCAGTTGAAGACGAAGGTGTAGACCAGGAAGAACAGCACCAGGCCCAGGTCCATCACCAGCGCCTGCCAGAGCGTCACGCCCAGGCCCCAGGCGAACAGGGGCACCAGGAACGCGATCAGCCCGCCCTCGAAACCGATGGCGTGGGCGATGCGGCGGCGCACGCTGCGCCCGCGCACGGCCTGGCGCGATTCCCAGCGCTCGAAGAGCGCGTTGAAGATCAGGTTCCAGATCACCGCGACCACTGATGCGGCCACCGCCAGCACGCCCGAATGGCCGAGCCCGGCGTCCGTCATCAGGGCCAGGCCGGCGCTGGCGCAGACGATGGCGATCCCTTCGTAAAGGGAGATGTAGACGACACGACGCTGGAGCCCTTGCATGACTTTCCTCTTGAACTTGATGCGATGGCTGGACTTTATTTGCTATTTATTGATATAAAAAGTCACCTTATTTCAATTCAACTGATAGATCGGACGCCATGGCCTTCTCCAGCGACAACGTCGAGGTGTTCCTGGCTGTGATCGACCACGGCTCGTTTTCAGCCGCCGCGCGGGCGCTGCACAAGGTGCCGTCGGCCGTGAGCATGGCCATCGCCGGCCTCGAAGCCGAGTTGAACCTGCCCCTGTTCGACCGCAAGGGCCGCGAGCCCCAACCCACCGCCGCCGCGCGTTCGCTGGAGCCGCAGGCGCGCATGCTCGCGGCGCAGTTAAAGCAATTGCAGGTGCAGGCGCTCGCGCTTACCCAGGGACTGGAAAACCGCCTGACGCTCGCCATCGCGCCCGAACTGCTGGCCGCGCCCTGGAGCGGTCCGCTCGCCGAACTGGCGCAGGAATACCCGCTGCTGCAGGTCGAGGTGCTCGCCGCGCCGCAGGCTGATGCGCTCACGCTGCTGCACAGCGGCCGCGCGCAACTGGCGCTGGTGTTCGAGCGCCCGAGCCTGGACGGCCGCGAAGGTTTTCAGGAAGTGGGCAGCGACACGATGGTGGCCGTGATGGCCCCCGACCACCCGGCGCTCGTCGCGGCGGCCGGCGAGCGGTTGCGGGAAGAGCACCTCACGAACACCCGGCAGATCGTCGTCGCTGGCCGCGACCTGGCCACCAGCGATCCGCGCTTCGTGTTCGCGCGTCATGTCTGGCGCACCGACAACGCGCTGGCGGCGCTGAGCCTGATCACCGCCGGTCTCGGCTGGGGGTGGCTCCCGCGCAACTTCGCGCGGCCGCATGTGGCGGCGGGGGCGCTGGTCGAGATCCCGTTCGAGAACCTCAGCAACGGGCTCGACCTGTGGGTCGACGTGGTGTGGTCACGGGAGCGCCCGCTCGGGCTGGGCGCGCAGCGCTTCGTGGCGCTGATTGCGCGGGACAGGCAGGCGGCGGCTCACGCGTCAAAAGACCTGGAGCCATGAATTGATTGGTGGCCGACCGTGCTGACGATGGCTCCATTGGTGCGACAACGTCGCACCTTTTGATGTCTGTTGAGCTGCGCCGCACAGCGAGGCGAACGGCCAGTTCGGGGTGCGTGCACAGAACACGCTGTGGGTGTTCCGCTGAACAACCACCGCGCCGACGACGATCACCCCGAAGCGTCTTGAGTCGATGGCTCTCAAGGCTTGGGCGGCGGCAGCATCAACACCATCTGCGTCACCGCGAACTCGCAATCGCGCGGCCCGCGCTGGCAGTAGGTGGCCGTCGGCGCGACATCAAAGATGGCCGGCGCCAGTCCGGGGCAAGCCACAGCGATCTTGCCAGGCATCGGCACACTGACCTTGCAGTCGGGGCGCGCATCGGCGATGCGGCCGGACAGCAGCGTGTCCCACGAAGGCGGCTTGCCGGTGTCGCCGCAACCCGCCGCGAGCGCCGATGTCATGAGCGCGAGTCCCGCGAAGCGAAGGCCGGCAGCGCCCACCCGGTGCACCGGCTCAGGCAGCTTCGCTGTAGAAGCCCGCCGTGTTGTTCAGCAGCCGCCCCGGCACCGGAGCCACGGCACGGCCGATCGCCGCGATGTGGTCCGGCGTCGTGCCGCAGCAGCCGCCCACGATGTTCACCAGCCCCGCGGCCGCGAACTCGTGCAAGAGGCGCGAGGTGACGTCAGGCGTCTCGTCGAAGCCGGTGTCGCTCATCGGATTGGGCAGGCCCGCGTTCGGGTAGCAGCTGATGAAGGTGTCGCCCGCCACGCGCGCGAGCTCCTGGATGTAGGGGCGCATCAGCGCCGCGCCCAGCGCGCAATTGAGGCCGATGGCCAGCGGCCGCGCATGCCGCACGCTGTGCCAGAACGCGGTGACGGTCTGGCCGCTCAGGATGCGGCCCGAGGCGTCGGTCACGGTGCCGCTGATGATCAGCGGCAGGCGCTCGCCGCTGTTGTCGAAGTACTCGTCCACCGCGAAGAGCGCGGCCTTGGCGTTGAGCGTGTCGAAGATCGTCTCGACCAGGATCACGTCGGCGCCGCCTTCGACCAGCGCCTCGGTCTGCTCGTAGTAGGCCGCGCGCAGCGACTCGAAATCGACATTGCGTGCGCCCGGGTCGTTCACGTCGGGGCTGATGCTCGCGGTCTTGGGCGTCGGGCCGAGGGCACCGGCCACGAAGCGGGGCTTGTCGGGGGTGCTGAACTTGTCGCAGGCCGCGCGCGCGAGCTTGGCGGATTCGAGGTTCATCTCGCGCGCCAGGTGCGCCATCTTGTAGTCCTCCTGCGCGATGGTGGTCGCGCCGAAGGTGTTGGTCTCGATGAGGTCGGCGCCGGCAGCGAGGTAGCCCTCGTGGATGTCGGAGATGACGTCGGGCCGGGTGAGCGAGAGCAGTTCGTTGTTGCCCTTCACATCGCGCTCGAGGTCCTTGAAGCGCTCGCCGCGGTACTGCGCCTCGGTGAGCTTGAAGCGCTGGATCATCGTGCCCATTGCGCCGTCGAGGATGGCGATGCGCTTTTCGAGGATGCCGGCAAGTGCCTGGCCGCGGGTGTAGACAAGGGGCTTCATAGCCCCCGATTGTAGAAAGCGGCCCTGTCCCTGCCGTGCGTCAGTGCTTTGCGGCGTTCTCGACGAAGGCCAGCACCGCCTCGATCATCCGCCGCACATGCGGCTTCACGCCGGCCGCCACCTCGGGCAGGTAGTCGAACGGCAGCTGCTCCTGCATGTAGCTCGACTGCGTCATCTCCAACTGCACCGCGTGCACGCCGCCAGCCGGATTGCCGTACTGGCGCGTGATGTGGCCGCCCTTGAAGCGGCCGTTGAGCACGCCGGTGTAGCCCGTGGCCGATTCGGCGATCCCCAGCAGCGTGGCGGCCAGCACCGGATCGCAGCTCGTGCCGTTGCCCGTGCCCAGGTTCAGGTCGGGCAGCTTGCCGTCGAAGAAGCGCGGCAGCACCGAGCGGATCGAGTGCGCGTCCCACAGCGCAATGGTGCCGTGAGCAGCTTTCAGGCGGTCGAGTTCGGCCTGCAGCTGGCAGTGGTACGGGTGCCAGATCGCGTCGCGGCGTTCGGCGACTTCCGCGTCATCGGGCAGGTCGTCCTTGGATGCGTAGACCGGCGTGTCGTCGAAGGTGTCGACCGGGCACAGGCCCGTCACGCTCTGGCCCGGGTAGAGGCTCGCGCCATCCGGCGGACGGTTCAGGTCGATCACGTAGCGCGAGTGCGTGGCCACGAGCACCGAGGCGCCGAGCTCATCGGCGAAGTCGTAGAGCTGTTCGAGATGCCAGTCGGTGTCGGGCACATGGCGCGCCTCGTCGGTGAGGCGGGCGGCCAGCGCGGGCGGGACGTGGGTGCCGACATGCGGCATCGAGATCAGCAGCGGGCGCGTGCCCTGGCGGAAGCGGAACGCCGGCTCGGCGGTGGTGAAGGCCATGGATTCAATCCTTGAGAAGTTGGGTGCGCGCCGCGACGAAGGCGGACGCGGATTCGTTGTGCAGCGCATGGCGACCGCTCGAGACGCGCTCGCGGCCCGCCACCCAGACCGCATCGATGGCGGAAGTGCGATGGCTTGCGAAGACGTGCGCCGACAGCATGTCGGGCGCCGACAGGCCTTGCAGCGCGACATGCGCTGCATCGAGCACGATGAAGTCGGCCTGCTGCCCCACGGCGAGCCCGCCGACCGCGCGGCCCGAGGCCTGCGCCCCGCCCTGCACCGCTTCGAGCGTGAGCGCGGTGGCGACATGCGGCTGCGCCGCGCTCGCGCCGACATTGCGCTGGCGCTTGGCAAGGCGCTGGCTGTATTCGAGCATCAGCAGTTCTTCGGCCGCGTTGACGCTCGCGTGGCTGTCGGAGCCCACGCCCCATGCGCCGCCGTGGCTGCGCCACTTGGAGAAATCAAAGATGCCGTCGCCGAGGTTCGCCTCGGTCGTCGGGCACAAGCCCGCGACCGCGCCGCTCTTCGCGGCGTACTCGTACTCGGCGTCGTTCATGTGCGTCGCATGGATGAGGCACCAGCGCGCATCGACCGGCGCGTGATCGAGCAGCCACTCGACGGGGCGCAGCCCGCTCCACTCCACGCAATCGTCCACTTCCTTGGTCTGCTCGGCGATGTGGATGTGGATCGGCGCGGTGCGGTCGATGGCTTCGAGCCCCGCGACCGCATCGCGCAATGCCTCGGGCGGCACGGCGCGCAGCGAGTGCGGCGCCATGCCCAGGCGCGCACCCTGTGCATCGCACGCGGGCTTGAGCGCTTCGAGCAAACGCAGCATCGATTCGGTCGAGCGGATGAAGCGGCGCTGCCCTTCGTTGGGCGGCTGGTCGCCGAAGCCGCTGGTCTGGTAGAGCACCGGCAGCAGCGTGAAGCCGATGCCGGTCTTCTGTGCGGCGCGCAGCAGCGCCAGGCTCAGCGTCGCGTCGTCGGCATAGGGGCGGCCGTCGGCGTCGTGGTGCACGTACTGGAATTCGCAGACACTGGTGTAGCCCGCCTCGAGCATCTCGGCATAGAGCCAGGTCGCGATCGCTTCCATGTGCTGCGGGCCGAGGCGCGCGGCGAAGCGGTACATCAGCGTGCGCCAGCTCCAGAAGCTGTCGCGCTGCTCGGCGCGGTGTTCGGTGAGGCCCGCGAAGGCGCGCTGGAAGGCGTGCGAGTGCAGGTTGGGCATGCCGGGGATCACGGGGCCGGTCGCTGCCTGCGCGCCTGCGGGCGCCTGCGCGGCGGACTGGACCTGCGTGAGCTGGCCTGCATCGTTCCACGTCAGCAGGACGTTCTTCGCCCAGCCCGCGGGCAGCAGCGCGTCGGCTGCGAAGAGTGTTTGTCTTGCTCCCTCTCCCTCTGGGAGAGGGTTGGGGTGAGGGCTGTCGGCCTTCGATAACGCCGTCGTCGTATTCATGGCCGCAGGCCCTCACCCTGCCCTCTCCCAGAGGGAGAGGGGAAAGAAATACAAATGCGGCCTTGGCGCACCGCGGTGCGCAGCGGTCGTTGGCCGAACCAGTAAGCAAGCTCGGCCGCATCACGCACGTTCCACAGCACGAAGTTGGCGGGCATGCCTTCGGCGATCGCACCGTGTGTGTTCTGCAGCCCCAGCGCGCGTGCCGCATGCAGCGTCACGCCAGCCAGCGCCTCGGGCACCGTCAGGCGGAACAGCGTGCAAGCCATGTTGACCATCAGCAGCAGGCTCAGTGTCGGCGAGGTACCGGGGTTGTGGTCGGTCGATACGGCCATCGGCACGCCTGCCGCGCGCAGCGCCTCGATGGGCGGCAGGTGCGTGTCGCCCAGCGTGTAGTAGGCGCCGGGGAGCAGCACGGCCACCGTGCCCGACCGGCGCATCGCCTCGATGCCGTCGGCCGACAGGTGCTCGATGTGGTCGCACGAGAGCGCACCGTAGCGCGCGGCGAGCGCGGCACCGCCCATGTCCGACAACTGCTCGGCATGCAGCTTCACCGGCAGGCCCAGCGCCTTCGCGGCCTGGAAGACCTGCTCGGTTTCCGCGAGCGAGAAGGCGATGCGCTCGCAGAACACGTCCACCGCATCGACGAGGCCTTCGGCCGCGAGCGCGGGCAGCATCTCGCGGCATACGAGGTCGATGTACTCGCCGCTGCGGTTCGCGTATTCGGGCGGCAGTGCATGGGCGCCGAGGAAAGTGGTGCGCACGGTGACGCCGTACGCTTCGCCGAGGCGCCGCGCCACACGCAGTTGCTTCCGCTCATGGTCGAGCGAGAGCCCATAACCCGACTTGATCTCGATGGCGCAGACGCCGTCGGCCAGCAGTTGTTCGAGGCGCGGCGCGGCCTGCGCGAAGAGCGTGTCTTCGTCGGCCTCGCGCGTGGCGCGCACCGACGAAACGATGCCGCCGCCTGCCTTCGCCACTTCTTCGTAGGTCGCACCTGCGAGCCGCATCGCGAATTCGTTCGCGCGCTGTCCGCCGTAGACGAGGTGCGTGTGGCAATCGACGAGGCCGGGCGTGACGAGTGCATCGCCGCCGTCGTGCGCGGCAAGCCCTGCGAACTCGGCCGGCAGCGCGCTGCGTGCGCCGACCCAGCGGATCGCGCCTTCCGCAACCACGATGGCGGCTTCTGTCCCCGCATCGCTCGCCAGGCGCAGGCCGGTCCAGAGGCCGTCGGCCGAGGGGTATTCGTTGGCAGGTTTCATCGTCTCGTTCTCTTTCTGCAGATTACGCCGGCACGATGCGGACCGCCACCAGCCGCGCGTCTGCGCTCTCCGGCACCGCTTGCCATGCCAACGACGCGTCGGCCCAGTGCAGGCCCTCGCCCTCGGCGCACCGCTCGTCGTTCAAGCGCCATGCGCCGCGCAGGGCGAGCAGCACGCCGTGCGGTGCGGCCTCGATGGCCGTTGCGTGGTCCAGCACATGCACATCGGCACGCCACTGACCGTGCCGCGTCATCACGTTGAAATCGTTCGATGCGCCGCCCAGCAGCGTGCAGTCGATCGCGTCGTCGCCGCTGAATGCGAACGGACGGTGCGGCACATCGAGCCGGTGCTCCACGCGTCCGTCGTGCGTGAAGAGTCGCACCCCGTCGCCTTCCAGCAGCATGATGCTGCGGTCGATGCCCGCGAACACCGAGAACGGCCCTGCCGCCGCGATGGTCGCGATGCTCACGCGCCAGCCGAAGCTGTCGAGCCCCGCGCCCTGCGGCCAGCTCGCGATTTCCTGCGTGGTGCCGCCGCCGTTCTTCCAGGGCATGGCGGGCAGCGTGGCGCGAGAGAAGCGCTGCAACTCGTTCATGACCGTCCCTCTTGCTCCTTCCCCTTCCGGGGGAAGGCTGGGATGGGGGCAGCGCCCAACGAGCGCCGAGCGCGGGTCAAGGCCGTCGTGCCCCCACCCAAACCCTCCCCCGGGAGGGGAGGGAGAAATACGAATACAGAGTGCACGCTCATCGCATCAACCCGCCTTGCCGCAGCTTCTGCTCGAAGTGCCGCAGCACCAGCGTCATCGTGCCGGTCAGCACGAAATACACGAGCGCGATCGCCAGGTACACCTCCAGCGACCGGTACGACACGCTGATGATCTTCTGCCCCTCGTGCATCACGTCATGAATCGTCAACAGCGACACCAGCGCCGAGTTCTTGATGAGCGCGATGAACTCGTTGCCCAGCGGCGGAATCATCCGCACCACCGCCTGCGGGAGCACGATCTGGCGCATCGCCACGCCGGGCGTCATGCCCAGCGACTGCGCGGCCATGGTCTGGCCCTTGTCGATCGACTGGATCGCGCCGCGCACGATCTCCGACACGTACGCGCCCGAGTACACGCCGAGCCCCAGCACGCCGCAGAGGAATGCGGGCAGCAGGATGCCGAAATGCGGCAGGCCGAAGAACAGGATGAACAGCTGCACCAGCAGCGGCGTGCCGCGGATGACGGCCACGTAGGCCGTGCACACGCTGTAGATCCAGCGCCGCTTCGGGTTCAGCCGGCCGATGCCGACGATGAGGCCGAGCACGCAGCCCAGCGCGAGCGCGCACGCAGTGATCTCCACCGTGACGAGCGCACCGCGCAGCAGGTCGGGCCAGCCCTGCCAGACCGGCGAGAAATCGAGATCCATCGCGCGTTTCTTTTCTTGCTTACTTGGCCGTGGCGCTGAACCACTTCTTCTCGATCTGCGCGTAGGTGCCGTCGGCCTTCAGCTTCTCGATCGCGCCATTCACCGCCTTGGTGAGCTCGGGCGTGTCCTTGCGGATCGCCATGCCGTATTCCTCGGTCGTGATCTGCTCGGGCAGCACCTTCAGGCCGCCGCGCGTGCGCACGTACTGATAAGCGGCGGGCTTGCCAGTGACGGCGGCGTCGGCACGGCCGATGTCCACGAGGTTGAACATTTCCTGGTTCTTCTCGACTTCCATCAACTGCACCTGCGGGTACTTCTCTTTCGTGAAGGCGACCGACTTGGTGCCCACCTGCACGCTGACCTTCTTGCCGTTGATGTCGGCCGGCACCTTGATCGCCGTGTTGCCGTCCTTCACCATCACGACGAGGCCGCCCGCGTAGTACGGCACGGTGAAGTCGACGACCTTCTTGCGCTCGTCGGTGATGTAGATGGCCGAGACAGCCATGTCGAAGCGCTTGGAAATCAGGCCCGGCACGAGCCCTTTGAAGTCGATGTCGATCCATTCGATCTTGCGGCCCAGCGTCTTGCCGACGGCCTCGACCAGTTCCACGTCGAAGCCGGTGCGTTTGCCGTTCTCCACGAACTCCATCGGCGGGAAGGTGGCATCGGTGGCCACGCGCAGCGGCTCGCCTTGCGCATGTGCGGCGCCGGCGAAACCCAAGAGAGCGGCGGCGGCAACGGTGAAAAGAGTGCGACGGGTGTTCATGAGGTGAGGCTTTCGTGGGTTTGAAAAAGGCAGGGGCGACTGGCTACTGAAGCGCGCGAGAGATACGGGCCGCCGTGACGACGGTCATGTGGAGCAATGCAGCTTCCATGCCCTGGACGCGCGTGATCGGCGCCATGAGCGTGATCGCGCCGCGAAGGCGTCGGCCCGAGGCCAGCACCGGTGCGCTCGCGCCCCAGACGCCGGCATCGACCTCGCCCTCTGTCACGGCATGGCCGGCTTCGCGGATCGCATCGAGCTCGGCGGCGCGTTCGGCGCGGCGCTCAGGGCGTTCGCCGAGGCCGTCGAGCAAGGCATCCCGCTGATCGAGCGGCAGGTGCGCGAGCAGGCACTTGGCGCTCGCGCCATCGCTGGCCGGAACGCTGCGGCCCCGGTCGAACGAGCAGCGCAGCGAATGTTCGCTGTCGATCATCTCCAGGCACACCACGCGGTCGTTCACCGCTGTGACCAGCGCCACGCTCTCGTGGCTCTGCTGCACCAGCGCGCGCATGTCGGCGCGGGCGGCCATCACGAGGTCGGAGTTGCCGTCGAAGCCGCTCGCGAGCTGCACGCTCACCGGGCCCGGCGAGTAGCGGCCGTCGGACTCCATCACGAAGCCCCAGCGGCGCAGCGTGGCGATCTGGCGATAGAGCGTGCTCTTGACGAGGCCGGTGGCCTGCACCAGCTCGGCCGCCGTCATCGCGACCTTGCTCTGCGCCAGCACCGACAGCACGAACAGCGCGCGGTCGTTGTGGGCGGGAGCATCGGTCGGGGGCGTCATCGCAGGCAGTATCTTGCTGGCCGTTCTCACTTCCAAGCCCGAATTCCCACCGGGTGGGAATGGGCCGGATTTTTACTTCTACCTTTGTCTTACCGGTGGACGTGCCGCGAGGAGCTCGTTCAACGCACCATCGGCAGCTTCAGGCCCTGCTTCTTGGCCGTCGCGACGGCGATGTCGTAGCCCGCATCGGCGTGGCGCATGACGCCGGTGGCCGGGTCGTTGAAAAGCACGCGCTCGATGCGCTTGGCCGCGGCGTCGGTGCCGTCGCACACGATCACCACGCCCGAGTGCTGCGAGTAGCCCATGCCGACGCCGCCGCCGTGGTGCAGGCTGACCCAGGTGGCACCGCCTGCGGTGTTGAGCAGCGCATTGAGCAGCGGCCAGTCGGAGACGGCATCGGTGCCGTCCTTCATGGCTTCGGTCTCGCGGTTCGGGCTCGCGACCGAACCGGTATCGAGGTGATCGCGGCCGATGACGATGGGCGCCTTCAGCTCGCCGTTCTTCACCATCTCGTTGAAGGCCAGGCCCGCAATGTGGCGCTCGCCCAGGCCCAGCCAGCAGATGCGCGCGGGCAGGCCCTGGAAGGCGATGCGCTCTCGCGCCATGTCGAGCCAGCGGTGGGTGTGGGTGTTCTCGGGGAACAGCTCCTTGATCTTGGCGTCGGTCTTGTAGATGTCTTCCGGATCGCCCGAGAGCGCGACCCAGCGGAACGGACCCTTGCCCTCGCAGAAGAGCGGACGGATGTAGGCGGGCACGAAGCCGGGGAAGTCGAACGCGTTCTTCACGCCTTCGTCGAACGCGACCTGGCGGATGTTGTTGCCGTAGTCGACGGTCGGGATGCCCATGGCCTGGAAGTCCAGCATGGCCTGCACGTGGACGGCGCACGACTTGGCGGCGGCCTTCTTCAGCGCGTCGTGTTGCGAAACATCCTTCATCGCGGCCTGCCATTGCGGCACGGTCCAACCCGAGGGCAGGTAGCCGTTGATGAGGTCATGCGCCGATGTCTGGTCGGTCACGAGGTCGGGCTTGAGACCGCCGGCCTTCGCGCGCTTCACGAGTTCGGGGAGGATGTCGGCTGCATTGCCCAGCAGCGCGATTGACACGGCTTCCTTCGCATCGCAGTGCTGTTTGATGAGCTCGAAGGCATGGTCGATGTCGCGTGCCTGCTTGTCGACGTAACGCGTGCGCAGGCGAAAGTCGATGCTCGACTGCTGGCACTCGATGTTGAGCGACACCGCGCCCGCGAGCGTGGCCGCGAGCGGCTGCGCGCCGCCCATGCCGCCGAGGCCGGCCGTGAGGATCCACTTGCCCGCGAGGCTGTTGTTGTAGTGCTGGCGGCCGGCTTCGACGAAGGTCTCGAAGGTGCCCTGCACGATGCCCTGGCTGCCGATGTAGATCCAGCTGCCGGCCGTCATCTGGCCGTACATGAAGAGGCCCTTGCGGTCGAGCTCGTTGAAGTGCTCCCAGGTGCCCCACTTGGGTACGAGGTTCGAATTGGCGAGCAGCACGCGCGGTGCGTTCTCGTGCGTCTTGAAGACGCCGACCGGCTTGCCCGACTGGATGAGCAGCGTCTCGTCGTCGTTCAGCTCTTTCAGCGACGCGAGGATCTGGTCGTAGCACTCCCAGTTGCGCGCGGCGCGGCCGATGCCGCCGTACACCACGAGGTCCTGCGGGCGCTCGGCCACCTCGGCATCGAGGTTGTTCTGCAGCATGCGGAACGGCGCTTCGGTGAGCCAGCTCTTGCAGTTGAGCTCGCTGCCGCGCGGGGCGCGGATCACGCGCGTCGGGTCATGGCGCGGATCGGCGGCGTCGGGATTGTTCAGGGCGAATTTTTCGGGAGCGTTCATGGCGTGGTTCTCCTATCGAGTGATGTTTTACGAGTGACTGGGCAGGATGTTCAGCAGCGCGGCCGGCAGCTCGGCCTTGAGCGCCCACTGGCGCATGGCTTCGATGTCGGGAGCGAGGTAGCGGTCGCGTTCGAGAAAAGCAACGTTCTGGCGGATGCGGGCGAATTCCGCCTCGACCATCGGCGAACTCTTGAGCTTGCGCTTGAGTTCGATGCCTTGCGCGGCGGCCATCGCTTCGATGCCGACGACCACCGCGGTGTTGTTGACCATGTCGCCGAGACGGCGCGCTGCGAAGGTGGCCATCGAGACGTGGTCCTCTTGATTGGCTGACGTGGGCAGGCTGTCGACGCTGGCGGGATGCGCGAGCGACTTGTTTTCCGAAGCCAACGCCGCGGCGGTGACCTGCGCGATCATGAAGCCGGAATTCAGTCCGCCATCGCGCACCAGGAACGGCGGAAGGCCCGAGAGGCCAGTGTCGAGCAGCAGCGCAATGCGGCGCTCGGCGATCGCGCCGACTTCGCTCACGGCCAGCGCAATGATGTCGGCCGCGAACGCGACAGGCTCGGCGTGGAAGTTGCCGCCCGAGATCACTTCGCCGGTGTCGCAGAACACGAGCGGGTTGTCCGATGCGGCATTGGCTTCGATGACCAGCACGCGCGATGCGTGGGCGAGGTTGTCAAGGCAGGCGCCCATCACCTGCGGGATGCAGCGCACCGAGTACGGATCCTGCACACGGCCGCAGTCGGCGTGAGACGGCACAATTTCGCTGCCTTCGAGCAGCGTGCGCACTGCGCAGGCAACGGCGATCTGGCCGGGCTGGCCGCGTGCGGCGTGGATGCGGGCATCGAACGGCTTGATCGAACCCTGGATCGCTTCGAGCGAGAGCGCACCCGACATCAGCGCCGAGGCGAACACATCCTCCGCGCCGAAGAGGCCGGCGAGTGCCAGCGCGGTCGACACCTGCGTGCCGTTGAGCAGCGCGAGGCCTTCCTTCGGGCCGAGCACGAAGGGCTCGAGGCCGATGCTGCGCATCGCCTCGGCACCGCTGACCTTCTTGCCGTCGGCCAGCGTCGCTTCGCCTTCACCGATCAGCACGCAGGCCATGTGCGCGAGCGGCGCGAGGTCGCCCGATGCGCCGACCGAGCCCTTGCACGGAATGCTCGGCGTGGCGCCCGCGTTGAAGAGCGCCAGCAGCGCATCGACCAGCGCGGGCCGCACGCCCGAGTGCCCGCGCGCCAGGCTCACCGCCTTGGTCGCGAGGATCATGCGCACCACTGGCGCGGCCAGCGGCTCGCCCGTGCCCACGCTGTGCGAGAGCACGAGGTTGCGCTGCAGCTCGGCCAGATGATCGTTGCCGATGCGGGTGCTCGCGAGCTTGCCGAAGCCGGTGTTGATGCCGTAGACCACCTGGTCGTTCTCGACGATGTGGCGCACCGCCGCCTCGGCCTTCTGCATGCCATCACGCACCGACGGATCGAGCGCGAGCCGCACGCCGCCGGCCTGGATGCGCCGCAGCATCGCAAGGTCGACCTTGCCGGGCGTGAGGGTCAAAGTGGTATTGGACGAAGCGGTGTTGTTGCTTGGCATGTGAACCTGTCTATACAAGTGGTTGCGAGAGATAACGATCGGTCGGTGCGACAAGAAAAAGGCTAGCCGAAGCTCGGGTTGCCGTCGGCTCGGAAGCGGCTGCCCAGGCTGTAGCGCGACGCCGGATGCAGGCAGCGCACCCAGGTCACGGGCGTGTTGCGCGTCCAGGTGCGGCGCGTGAGCAGGAGGCAGGGGTCGGTCACTTCCATCGCGAGCCGCTCGGCCTGTTCGGCGTTGGGCAGCACGGCATCGACGACATGTTCGATCTGGTCGAAGGGCACGTTGCGCACCAGGTACTCGCTGGGCGGCATCGCGCTGAAGTCCTGCTCGAGGTAGTCGGGCACGACCTGCGGGTTGACGTAGCGCTCTTCGAGCTGCACCGGCGTGTCGTTCTCCAGGTGCAGGCAGGCGCTGTGGAAGACAGAGTCGCCCGCGCGCAGGTCGAGCCATGCAGCCACATCGGGCGAGGCAGCGATGCGCTCGACCGCGAGCATCTCGCAGCGGTAGTCGTGGCCGCGCTGGCGGATTTCGCTGGCGATGTTCGCGATCTGCAGCAGCGTCGATTGCGGCTTGTTCTCCGCCACGAAGCTGCCGACGCCGGCCACGCGCACGATGCGGCCCTGCTCCACGAGTTCGCGCAGCGCCCGGTTCACCGTCATGCGCGCCATGCCGAACTGCGCGACCAGCTCGTGCTCCGACGGCAGGCGGTGGCCGGGCGGCCAGGTGCCGTCCTGGATCTTGCGGGAGATGTGATCCTTGACTTGCGCGTAGAGCGCGAGGGTCGGCAGGTCGCGTTTCATCGTGGGTTGTTCAATGCTCTGCAGCGGCCATCGACTCGGCGCGGATCTCTTCGGTCAGGCGCGCCTTGATGTCCATGAACTCGGGCGAGGTCTTGATCGTGTAGCTGCGCGGATGCGGAAAGTCCACCGCGATCTCGGTCTTGATGCGCCCGGGCCGCGCGCTGAACACCGCCACGCGGTTGGCCATGAAGATCGCCTCGTCGATGTCGTGCGTGACGAAGAGCACCGTCTTCTGCGCCGACTCCCAGATGCCCAGCAGCAGCTCCTGCATCAGCACGCGCGTCTGGTTGTCCAGCGCGCCGAAGGGCTCGTCGAGCAGCAGCATCTTGGGGTCGTTGGCGAGCGCGCGCGCAATCGCCGTGCGCTGCTGCATGCCGCCCGAGAGTTGCTTCGGAAAATGGTTCTCGAAACCGCGCAGGCCCACCTTGGCGATGAAGAACTCGCTGCGCTCCTTCTGGTCGGCCTCGCTCATGCCGCGCTCGCGCAGGCCGAAGCGGATGTTCTGCGCCACGGTGAGCCACGGAAAGAGCGTGTAGCTCTGGAACACCACGCCGCGGTCGGCGCCCGGGCCCTCGATGCGCTCGCCGTCGAGCAGCACCTGGCCGGTGGTCGGGAAATCGAGCCCCGCCACGATGCGCAGCAGCGTCGACTTGCCGCAGCCCGAGGGGCCGAGGATGGTGACGAAGTCGTTCTCCTTCACCTCGAAGTCGATGGGCAGCAATGCCTGCGTGCTCTGGCCCTTGGTGCCGGTGAAGACGCGCGAGACGCCCTGGATGGAAAGCTGGTTCTTCACAGTGCGGCCCATGCAAAAAGGCGGCGGTTGAGCGCCTTGAAAGCGAAGTCGGACAGGAGGCCGATGACGCCGATCACGATGATCCCGAAGATGATCTGCCCGGTGTTCAGCAGCGCCTGGCTGTCGGTGATCATGTGGCCGATGCCCGAGGAGGAGCCGATCAGTTCCGCGACGATCACGTAGGTCCACGCCCAGCCGAGCACGAGGCGCAGCGTTTCGGCGATGCCCGGTGCGGCGCCCGGAATGAGCACGCGCGCGACGATGCCGCGGCTCTTCGCGCCCAGCGTGTACGCGGCCTCGACGAGGTCGCGCCGCGCGCCGCCCACGGTGACGGCCACCATCAGCACGATCTGGAAGAAGGAGCCGATGAAGATCACCAGCAGCTTCTGCATTTCGCCCAGGCCCGCCCACAGGATGAGCAGCGGAATGAAGGCCGAGGCTGGCAGGTAGCGGCAGAACGACACGAAGGGCTCGAAGAAGGCCTCGACGGTTTTCCAGGTGCCCATCGCGATGCCCAGCGGCACCGCGAACACGGCCGCCAGCAGGAAGCCGCCGAACACGCGCCACACGGTCATGCCGATGTCGCCGATGAAGCCGTACTCGGTGAAGAGCAGCCAGCCTTCCTTGACCATGGTCGGCGGGCTCGCGAGGAAGGTCGGCGACACGAAGCCGCCGAGCGTGGCGAGCGACCACACGAGCACGAACACGACGAAGAAGCCGAGCCCCAGCAGCACCCGCGCACGGGCGCCGATGGGTTCGAGCGGCGCGAACGCTCGGCGCCGCACGGCTGGCACGACGGGCTGGGAGGACGCGGCGCCCGCCGATGCCGCGCGCGGCGGCACCTGCTGCGGCAGCGCCTTACTTGACGTAGCTTGCATCGAAGGTGACTGCGTAGTCTTCAGGGGCCTTGCGGATCACGCCGGCTTCCAGAAGGATCGCCGCGGCTTCCTTCATGAAGGTGGTGAGTTCGCCCGCAAAGAACTTCTGGTTGGCCGCCTTGTCCTGCCAGCGCAGGTACGCCGACGACTTGGCGAACTGCTCGCCGCTCTGCTTGACGGCCGAACCCATGAGCTCGTTCGACTTGGCCGGGTCGGCCTTGATCATGTCCAGCGCGTCGAAGTACGACTTGGTGAGCGCGGCGGCGGCCTTGGGGTTGGCCTTGAGCCAGGTCGGCGCGCAGCCGACGGTGTCCATCACCATCGGGTAGTCGAGCGTGGTGGCCAGAATCTTGCCGGCCGCCGGGTTGGCGCGCACGGTCGAGAGGTACGGCTCATAGGTCATGGCGGCGTCGTTCTGGCCGGCCACGAAGGCTTGCGCCGCAGGCTGCGGCTCGAGCGAAACGACCTTCACGTCCTTCAGGCTCATGCCGTTCTTGCTGAGCATCCAGGCCAGGCCGAAGTACGGCGCGGTGCCGGGGGCGCTCACGCCGATGGACTTGCCCTTGAGGTCGGCGAAGGTCTTCACGTCATTGCGCACCGCGATGCCGTCGGCGCCGTAGGACTTGTCCATCTGGAAGATCTGCACGATCGGCACGCCGTTGGCGTTCCAGGCGACGTGCGTTTCCACGGTGGTGGCCGCGCACTGGATGGCGCCCGAGGCCAGGGCCAGGTGGCGGTCCTTCTGCGGAATCATCTTCAGTTCGACGTCCAGCCCGTTCTTCTTGAAGATGCCGGCCTTGTCGGCCAGCGAGAGCGGCGCGAAGCCGGTCCAGCCGGACATGCCGAGCGCAATCTTGGTGTCCTGGGCGGCGGCCGTTCCGGCCATGCCCGCTGCACATGCACCTGCTGCCAGCAGCGAAGCGACTTTCACAACTACCGTCGTCTTGACCATGGGTACTCCTGGTTCTGTTTTCTTGAGATGGCTCGGCGATGCGCCCCAACGTCTGGGCTGCGCGCGCCTCGCATTGTTGCCAAGCGCCCCAACTTGTATATACAGGATAACCCGGGAGGGCTGTTCCGGTGCATTTCGGAAGGAAGATGCACCAGATTGCTGTCTAGACAAATAGGGCGGCGGGACGGAGGCAACCATTGCAAAGCTCGTGCCACAGTCATAACTGGGTGGCTGGGGGACAATCGACCGCCCTCCCCGCCAGTTCCTCTTTCATCTCTCCCGAAGTCCGCCTCGCAGCCCGTGTCCTCCCTCGCATCCCACCCCCTCGACGCTCCCGGCAGCAGCACCTCGCCGGTCGAAATCCTCCACGAAGTCTTCGGCTATTCGCAGTTCCGCGGGGCCCAGCAGGACATCGTCGATCACGTGGTGGGCGGCGGCGACGCGCTGGTGCTGATGCCCACCGGCGGCGGCAAGTCGCTTTGCTACCAGATCCCGGCCATCGCGCGGCAGCGTGCGGGGCGCGGCGTTGCGGTGGTGGTGTCGCCGCTGATCGCGCTGATGCACGACCAGGTCGGCGCGCTGCACGAGGCGGGGGTGAACGCGGCGTTCCTCAATTCGACGCTCGACTGGGAGCAGACGCAGGACGTGGAGCGCCGCATGCTGCGCGGCGAGATCACGCTGCTCTACGCGGCGCCCGAGCGGGTCAACACGCCGCGCTTCCTGTCGCAACTCGATTCGCTCAAAGAGCGCGGCAAGCTCTCGCTGTTCGCGATCGACGAGGCGCATTGCGTGAGCCAGTGGGGCCACGACTTCCGCCCCGAATACCGCGCGCTCACCGTGCTGCACGAGCGTTATGCGGGCGTGCCGCGCATCGCGCTCACCGCCACGGCCGATGCGCTCACGCGCGCGGACATCGTCGAACGGCTGCAGCTCGAAGAAGCGCGCCAGTTCGTCTCCAGCTTCGACCGGCCGAACATCCGCTACACCATCGTCGAGAAGAAGGACGCGACCACGCAACTCCTGCGCTTCATCGAGCGCGAGCACGAGGGCGATGCGGGCGTGGTCTATTGCCAATCGCGCAAGCGCGTGGAAGACCTCGCGACCACGCTGCAGGGTGCGGGCATCAATGCCCTGCCTTACCACGCGGGCCTCGACGCCGCGGTGCGCCAGAAGCACCAGGACCGGTTCCTGCGCGAAGAAGGCATCGTGATGGTCGCGACCATCGCCTTCGGCATGGGCATCGACAAGCCCGACGTGCGCTTCGTCGGCCACCTGGACATGCCCAAGAACATCGAGGGCTACTACCAGGAAACCGGCCGTGCCGGCCGCGACGGCGCTCCCGCCGATGCCTGGATGACCTACGGCCTGAACGACGTGGTCAACCAGCGCCGCATGATCGACGAGAGCCCGGCCGGCGAGGAGTTCAAGCAGGTGATGCGCGGCAAGCTCGACGCGCTGCTCTCGCTGGCCGAGGCGAGCGACTGCCGCCGCGTGCGGCTCCTGGGCTACTTCGGCGAGAAGAGCACGCCCTGCGGCAACTGCGACAACTGCCTGAACCCGCCGCAGGTGTGGGACGGCACCGATGCAGCGCGCAAGCTGCTGAGCACCATCTACCGCGTGCAGCAGCTCAGCGGCATCAGCTTCGGCGCGGGGCACATCATGGACATCCTGCGCGGCAAGGAAACAGAGAAGGTCAAGCAGTTCGGCCACGAGCGCATCACGCACCTTCGGGCTGGGCGCGGAGTTCAGCGAGGTGCAGCTGCGCGGCGTGCTGCGCCAGCTGATCGCCACCGGCGCGCTGGCGGTCGATGCGGAGGCCTTCAACACGCTCAAGCTCACCGAGGGCTCGCGCGCTGTGCTCAAGGGCGAGGCGAACGTGACGCTGCGCGAATCCATCTCGTCACCGGCGGAGCGCAAGCCCCGCCGCGAGAAGGTCGCCAAGGGCGCGCCGTCGCCGGCCGCCGCCAAGCTCGACGACACCGGCAAGAAGCGCTTCGAGGCGCTCAAGGCCTGGCGCGGCGAGGTGGCCAAGGAGCACAACCTGCCGGCCTACGTGATCTTCCACGACGCCACGCTGGCGTCGATCGCCGAGCGCGCACCGGCGACGCTCGAAGACCTGCAGGGCATCAGCGGCATCGGCACCAAGAAGCTCGAGGCTTATGGGACCGAGGTGCTGCGGGTGTGCTCGGCGTTCTAGCCAGGCACACCGACTTCATCAATTTGTTGCCGGCAACGTGATCGGCACGGGCCGCGTCAGCAGATCGACGAAAAGCTCGAAGAAGCGCGTGTTGTCGAAGCGCTGCACCACCGTCATCTTCTGCAGCGTCGGGCCCGCGGGCTGCGAGGCGTAGCCGATGGATCGGCCGTTGTCCGCGGCGCCCGGCTTGGCCACCACATCGACATAGCGCTCCACCGTCTTCGTCGCGTAGGTCGGATCGATCAGGTAGGCCAGCGTGAGGGTGTCCCAGATGTTCTGCGTGTAGTCGGGGTTGTTCTCGAAGCCGTTCGTGCCGCTGAAGCCGTAGCCGTTGAGCTTGCGGAACACTTCCGTCACCGCGGTCGGCTTGGCCGGGTGGGCGATGCGGTCGTAGATCGGCTTGGTGAGGAACACGGTGTCGGTCACGTCCAGCGGCACGATCACCTGCGGGATCGGCAGGCGCACCACGAACTGCGCGGCATCGGGATCGAACCACCAGTTGAACTCGGCCGCCTTGGTGGTGTTGCCGGGCACGTCGATCGCGCCGCCCATGTAGACGATCTTCTTGATCAGCGGGACGATCTCGGGGCTCTTCTTCACCGCGAGCGCGATGTTGGTGAGCGGCCCGATGGCCAGGATGGTGATCTCGTTCGGATTGGCCTTCACCGTGTCGATGATGAAGTCGACCGCGCTCTTGCGCTGCACCAGCGTGTGCGTGGCAAAGCCGTCGGGCGAGGGCTTCAGGTCGGCGTCGGTCTTGGGCTCGGGGCCGCTCCAGGCGCCCAGGTAGCCGTCGCCGCCGGCGCCCGCCGCCATTTCGGCCTCGACGTCGGCGAAGGTGTGGTTGAGCGCGTAGTTCTCGCCCACGTACACGCCGATGCGGTCGCCCACGCCGAGCCGCTCGACCGACATCAGCGCGTCGGCCACGCCCTGCTTGAGCCACTGGTTGCCCGAGACCACGCTGATGCCCATGACCTGGACCTTGCCCTGCGCCTGCAGCTGCGCGGCCATGACGCCGAGCTGGCCGTCGTCGCTCATGGTGTTGTAGTCGCTGTCGATGATGATCTTCTGCGCGGGCGGCGGAGGTGCGCCGAAGCCGGGCGCGAGCCCGAAGCCGCCGTTGCCGTCACCGCCTCCGCCGCAGCCCGCCACCACGGCCGCGGCGACGAGGGCGAACACGGCCCCGATCCATTTGTGCAACTTGCGCATCTGCTTCTCCTAGGTGTTTGGTTTTCAGCTCGAGAGGGCACTGAATACAAACGTGCGCAAAGCTTTGCGCAAACGTTTGCCAAACTCTAAATGGCGAAGCACGGGCGTGGCAAGCGCCGTTTAATCCCGGTTTCCGGGAAGCGCTGACTGGCGCCGCAGATGCCTGTCAACCCGCATTGGGAGGGGGATCGATCAGGCGGTTCTCGCGCAATGGCGAGCGATTGAGAAGAGCGGGTTGCTCTTCAGAGGGTGCGACCTCCGCCTTGTCCAGCCCGATGCCCGGCACGGCCTTGGACGACGCCACGGGCACCGGACACGCGCCGGAGCTGCGCAGCGTGAGCGCCGCGGCCAGCCGCGCCTCGGCGGGATCGCCGAGCTGGTGGCCGAAGTCGTCGGCCACGACGCAATTGGCGTTGGGCGCGAAGCCGTCGCCGTAGTCGCCGAAGCCCGCCTGGTTCACGCCCTTGAACTGGATCGCGAAGTAGGTGGTGCCGCAGTTGTCCTGCGGATAGAAGCCGTAGGGCTTGCCGCAGGTGGTGCCGCCCACGAGGTTGACCGTGACGCCGATGCCCCGAAGGCTGTTGATCACCGACTCGCTGGCCGAGCAGGTGTCGGGGCTGGTCAGCACGGTGACGCGCGAGAGGCCCAGCGTGGGCAGCGGCTGGTTGGTGCGACTGGTGCTGTGGAACGGCGTGAGGCTCTGCGCGAGCGTGAGGCGGAACGGGTTCTTGTCGTTGAAGCTCAGCAGCTCGAAAGTCTTGCCGGCGGTCTGGCCGGGCCCGGCCACCATGTAGGCGAGCCGGCTTGCAATGTCGAGGCGGCCGCCGCCGTTGTAGCGCATATCAAGCACCAGGTCCTGGATGCCATCGCCCTTGAGCTTGTTCATTGCCGCGATGAGCTGCGCCTCGGAGGTGAGGATGTGGTCGTTGAACAGCAGGTAGCCGACACGGCCGCCCGCATCGTCGATGGACTTGACGTTCTGCACCGGCGTGCGCGTCACCAGGGCGGCCGTGAGGTCGATGGTTCGCGTCGTGCTGCCCTCCTGCAGCTTGAAGGTGTGCGTCTCTCCGGCCGCCTGCGGCGAGATGCCGCGGTTGATGACCGCCGTGTTCGTGCTGTTGAGCACATCGACGCCGTCGATCTCCAGAATCCTCGCGCCGCGCGCGATGCCCTGGGCTGCGGCGGGCGAGCTGGAATGCGGCTCGACGAAGGCCACGCGCAGGTCACGGTTGGGGCGGGAGCCGCGCACGAACGCGAACTCGATTCCGTAGCTTGGCGAAATGCCGGCATTCGACAGCTGGCGGTATGCCTCGGTGTCGTAGATGTAGTGAAAGCGGTCCTTGGCGCGGCCGGAGGCGGTGGTGGCCGTGGTCTTGAGCACGTTGAAGAACGCCACGGGCGTCGCGTAGTCGGCCGCCACCAGCGTGGCCGGCACTTCGTTGTACCAAAGGTAGGTCTCGTCGATCCAGCTGCGCACCCAGCTCTTTTCGTTGTCGACCGTGCCGGCAGTGTCGGGATAGGCGGTGCCGGTTGCGGGGTCGATGCCGCGGCGCGGTGCGGCGCACTGGCCGGCGACTTCCGAAGATGGAACAAGGCCGCCGCCGCCGCCGTTGGTGGGTGGAGTGCCGCCCGGTGGCGGCGCACCACCGACGATGGGGAAACCGCCGCCCCCGCCTCCTCCACCCCCGCCGCCGCCGCAACCCGTCAGAAGACCGGCGATGGCAAGCGCTGCCGCAGCAGCCCATGCGCCGGGACGCGGCAGCCGCCGCAGGTCGGTGGTGCGAAAGCCCATGGAATCCTCCTCGTGCCCGCGTTGACCGGGCACCCGCCTGTTGATCTTTGCTACTGGACGAAGCCCATGCCGCGCGATTCGCGGACCTCGGGCTTGATGCGGTGCTCGGCCTCGAGCTGGTCGAGAAACTCCGCAGCCGAAAATTCGACCGCGAGGATATCGGTCTGGCGTTTCACCGCCGCGAAATCCCCCGGGCACAGCTGCGCCAGTTGCGCGAGCCGCGTTTTCACTTCGCCGGTCAGGAGCGCGGCATCGCCCGCCAGCGCTTCGGTCACGAACATGCGCTCGCGCTGCACCGCCGTGAGCGGCTTGAACTTGATCTTGAAAGTGAAGCGCCGCAGGGCCGCCTGGTCGAGCCGGTCCAAGAGGTTGGTCGTGCAGACGAACACGCCGTTGAAGCGCTCCATGCCCTGCAGCATCTCGTTGACCTCGGTGACCTCGTAGGTGCGCTGCGCGCCGCGCCGGTCCTGCAGGAAGGAGTCGGCCTCGTCCAGCAGCAGCACGGCTTTTTCGGCCTCGGCTTCCTTGAACATGGCGGCCATGTTCTGCTCGGTCTCGCCGACGTACTTGCTCATGAGGTCGCTGGCCTGCTTGATGATGAGCGGCCGGCCCACGGCCCGCGCAATGTGCTCGGCCAGCGCGGTCTTGCCGGTGCCCGGCGCGCCGTAGAAGCACAGCGAGCCATGGCCGCGCGCCTTGAGCGCCTCGACGATGCGCGGAATCTCGAAGCGGGTCTCGACGTTGAGCATGTCGAGGTCGTAGGTGGTGACGTTGCGGCGCTCGCCGCGGCCGGTGTCCAGCGTGCCCAGCGCCAAGTCGGCGTTGCGCAGCTGCCGTTCGATGAGGCCTTCCATCGAGGCGTCGTCGGTCTTCGCAAGCCCGGCGAAGCGCACCGCGGTGCGAATCTGCGCGGGCGTGAGGCCCTTGCGCTCGGCGAGCTTGGCGGTGAACGCCTCGGACACGACCACGCCTTCGAGCGTCTTCTTCACGAGCTGCTCACGCGCGCCGGGCGGCGGCGACTTGAGTTCGAGGTGGTAGGCGAAGCGGCGGCGGAACGCCGGGTCGATCTGCTCGATGCGGTTGGTGACCCACAGCGTCGGCACCGGGTTGGCTTCGAGGATCTGGTTGACCCACGCCTTGCCGCTCACGCTGCCGCTGGTGGACGACGGAATCTGCTCGGCGCGCGCCATGAACTGCGCGGCCTCGGTGCTGATGGGCGGGAACACATCCTCGACTTCATCGAACAGCAACGCGGCCTGCGCGCTGCCCTTCAAGAACACCTGCGCGATCTGCAGCGAGCGGTAGCGGTCGCGACCGCTCAGCGAGTTGCCGTCGCGGTCGGCGTATTCGACCTCGAAGAGTTCGAGGCCCGCAGCCTGCGCGACCACTTTCGCGAGCTCGGTCTTGCCGGTGCCGGGCGGCCCGTAGAGCAGCACGTTGACGCCGGGCTCCTTGCGCGCGACCGCGGCGCGCAGCAGCGTGACGAGCATCTGCGCGTCTTCCTCGACGAAGGAAAAATCGTGCGGCGTGAGCGCGCTCTTGGCCGAAGGCCGCGTGAACACCGCCATCAATTCGTTGTGGTCGCGGTACTCGCGCATCAGCACCGGCGGAAGCTTCTCGCTGACCTTCATCAGATCGGCGAGGTCGGTGATGTTGTGCTCGGAGATCAGGTTCTCCACGAGGCCGATGCGCTCGAGCCGCGAGCCCGCGCGCAATGCCTCGCCCACTTCGCTCGCGTTGACGCCTGCGATGTCGGCGATGGCCGCATAAGCCTCGGGCGCGTTGTTGACCTTGAACTCGACCAGCAGCGAGCGCAGGTCGCGCTGATAGCGCGCGAGCGTGCCGTAGAGCAGCAGCGCGCGTTCGGCCTTGTTGAGTTGCAGCAGGCCCGCGAGCGCATCGATGTTCTTCTCGACCAGCGTCGATTGCTTGCGCAGCGCATGCGTGAGCCAGTCGCGCGTGACGGCGAGCACCGAGAGCAGGTCCTTCGGCTGGTCCTTCGCGTATTCGTCGAGATAGAAGAAGAGCGTGCCTTCTTCATACGGGCCGCGCCACACGCCGTGGCGTTCGAGCAGCGTGCGGCCATCGAAATTCTCGACGCCCTTCCACGCTTCGTTGCCCGCACAGCGCCGGCCAAGGAACTCGCGCAATCGCTGCAGCACCGGGGCGGGCCACACGAGGTGACGTCCCGTGAGCGAGAGCAATCCGTTGATATCGCGCCGCACATTGAAGCGCGGTCCCTGCTTGGCTGCGAGCGTGAGCACGAAGTGCGAGCACATGAGCTCGAGCACCGGTGCCTCCTTGAGTCCAGGCGAAGGCAATGCCTGCCCGCGTACCGCAGCAGCCACTACATCGACACCCGCACGCTTGACCATCAGGAAACCTCCAATGAGGAAATTCGTGGAGAGACCATAACGCAGACTTTTGGCTTCGGGAAGACGCCGAAAGGGTAAAAACCCTGATCTGGCGATTCCAGCCCACAATGCGCGCCATGGTCGGAATCGAAGAAATCCGGCGCGCCGCGGTGCGCCTCCAGGGTCAGGTGCTCAATACGCCCTGTGTCGAATCACGCACGCTCTCCGAAATCGTCGGCGCGCAGGTGTTCCTGAAATTCGAGAACCTGCAGTTCACATCCTCCTTCAAGGAGCGGGGTGCCTGCAACAAGCTGGTCGACCTGTCGGAGGCGGGCACGCGCGGCGTGATCGCCATGTCGGCCGGCAACCACGCGCAGGGTGTGGCCTATCACGCGCAGCGGCTGGGCCTTCGGGCGCTGATCGTGATGCCGCGCTTCACGCCCGGCGTGAAGATCGAGCGCACCCGCGGCTTTGGCGCCGAGGTGGTGCTGCACGGCGACACGCTCGATGCGGCGCGCGCGCATGCATTGGAGCTTGCCGAACGCGAAGGGCTGGCCTTCGTGCATCCCTACGACGACGAAGCCATCATTGCCGGCCAGGGCACGGTCGCACTCGAGATGCTCGATGCGGTGCCCGACCTCGACACGCTCGTCGTGGCGGTCGGCGGCGGCGGGCTGATCGCCGGCATGGCGGTCGCGGCGCGCGATCGCAAGCCCGGCATCGAGATCGTCGGCGTGCAGACCACGCGCTTCCCGGGCATGGTCAACGCCATCAAGGGCACGCACCACGTGCAGGGCAAGAGCACCATCGCCGAAGGCATCGCGGTCGGAACGCCGGGCGTGCTGACGCAGGAAATCATCGCAAGCAAGGTCGACGACCTGGTGCTGGTGGACGAAGGCGACATCGAGCAAGGCGTGCTGATGCTGCTCGAGATCGAAAAGACCCTGGTGGAAGGTGCGGGTGCTGCAGGCCTTGCGGCGCTGATCCGGCATCCGGAGCGCTTCAAGGGCAAGCGCGTCGGGCTGGTGCTCTCGGGCGGAAACATCGATCCGCTGCTGCTCGCGGCCATCATCGAGCGCGGCATGGTCAGGGCCGGGCGGCTGGCGCGGGTGCGGGTGAGCGCGCGCGATGTGCCGGGCTCGCTGGCCGAGATTACGGCGACTGTGGCCGAAGCGGGCGCTAACGTCGACGAAGTTCACCATCAGCGCGCCTTCACCATGCTCGCGGCCCAGAACGTGGATATCGAGCTGGTCCTGCAGACCCGCGGGCGGGCCCACCTGGCCAGCGTGCTGACGGCATTGAAGGACGCCGGCTTCGAGGCCGAAGAGCAACATTGAGAGATGTGTGCCAGGGGGCTCGCAACCCCCTAGACCGCTCCGCAGGGCCCCGCCGGTAAAATGCCCGCAGTTTTGTCATTTGTGTATTCGAGGTACTTCCCGATGTCCAACCCCACTCCCGTCGAGCCCGGCCACGCCGCCGCCGTCGAAAAAGACGCCGTCGAATCGGTCGTTCACCTGATGCCGATCGTGCTGCCGCTCGCTGGCGGCGTGCTGATGCTTCTCCTGGCGTCCATCGCTGTCTACTTGGCCTGACAGCCTCTTGGGCTGTCGTCCGCGGGCGGTGCGGCCCGCGGTAGCGCAATCTCCCTTCGCGAAACGTTTTCTCAAACGGACCTCTGCGCCCACCCAGGCACGGCGTCCCGTTCGGAAAGACGATTTTTCAACTTAGGAGATTTCCGATGAACGCACCCACGATGAAGGGCCTCACCATTCAGGCGCCCTCATACGTCAAGAACGCGAAACTGATTGCCTGGGTGGCCGACATGGCCGCACTGTGCAAACCCGAGTCCATCTACTGGTGCGACGGCAGCAAGGAAGAGTACGACCGCCTCTGCCAGCAACTGGTCGACGCCGGCACCTTCAAGAAGCTCAATCCCGCCAAGCGCCCCAATTCGTTCCTCGCGGTGTCTGATCCGACCGACGTCGCGCGCGTCGAAGACCGCACCTTCATCTGTTCCAACGAGAAGGAAAGCGCCGGCCCCACCAACAACTGGATGGCCCCGGCCGAGATGCGTGCGACGCTGCAGCCGCTTTTCGACGGCTGCATGAAGGGCCGCACGATGTATGTGGTGCCGTTCAGCATGGGCCCGCTGGGTTCGCCGATCGCACACATCGGCATCGAACTCTCCGACTCGCCTTACGTGGCGGTCAACATGCGCATCATGACCCGCATGGGCAAGGCCGTGTACGAGGTGCTGGGCGCCGACGGTGAGTTCGTGCCGTGCGTGCACACCGTGGGTGCGCCGCTCGAAGCTGGGCAGAAGGATGTGTCCTGGCCCTGCAACAAGACCAAGTACATCGTTCACTACCCCGAGACGCGCGAGATCTGGAGCTATGGCTCGGGCTACGGCGGCAATGCGCTGCTGGGCAAGAAGTGCTTCGCGCTGCGCATCGCCTCGAACATGGGCCGCGACGAAGGCTGGCTGGCCGAGCACATGTTGATCCTCGGCGTGACGAACCCCGAGGGCAAGAAGTACCACGTGGCCGCCGCCTTCCCGAGCGCGTGCGGCAAGACGAATTTCTCGATGCTGGTGCCGCCCGCTGGTTTCGAAGGCTGGAAGGTCACGACCATCGGCGACGACATCGCCTGGATCAAACCCGGCAAGGACGGTCGCCTGTACGCGATCAATCCCGAGGCCGGTTATTTCGGCGTGGCGCCTGGCACCAACATGCTGACCAATCCGAACTGCATGGACAGCCTGAACAGCGACGTGATCTTCACGAATGTCGCGCTGACCGATGATGGCGACGTCTGGTGGGAAGGCATGGAGCAGGACACCAAAACCCTGCCCGAGCACCTGACCGACTGGCAGGGCAAGGACTGGACGCCGCAGATCGCCAAGGAAACCGGCGCGAAGGCAGCGCACCCGAACTCGCGCTTCACCGTGGCCGCAACCAACAACCCGGCACTCGACGACGCATGGGACGACCCGAAGGGTGTGGCGATTGACGCCTTCATCTTCGGCGGCCGCCGCTCGACGACCGTGCCGCTGGTGACTGAAGCCCGCAACTGGGTCGAAGGCGTCTACATGGCCGCAACGATGGGCTCCGAAACGACGGCAGCCGCCGGCGGCCAGCAAGGTGTGGTGCGCCGCGATCCGTTCGCGATGTTGCCATTCGCCGGCTACAACATGGCCGACTACTTCCAGCATTGGCTCAACGTCGGCAAGAAGCTCGAGGCCTCGGGCGCGAAGCTGCCGAAGATCTACACGACCAACTGGTTCCGCAAGGGCGCTGATGGCAAGTTCGTCTGGCCTGGTTATGGCGAGAACATGCGCGTGCTGAAGTGGATGATCGATCGCATCGAAGGCAAGAAGACGGAAGGCGTGGAGCACATCACTGGTGTGAGCCCGCGCTATGAAGATCTGAACTGGACGGGGCTGGAATTCAGCGCAGAGCAATTCGCGACTGTGACCAGCATCGACAAGGCGGCTTGGCAGGCGGAGCTCAAGCTGCACGCAGAGCTCTTCCAGCAGTTGTCGCATCACCTGCCGAAGGAGTTGCCGGAGACCAAGGCTGCTATTGAGCAGCGCCTGGCTGCCTGATCTTCAGCAGATTTCAAATAACAAAAGCCCGGTGGATTGTTCCCCCGGGCTTTTTTCTTGGTCGCTTGGTTAGCCACCATCAATTACTCGCGATCTGGCACTGGTAACTGAAGTTGTTTGCTCCAAAGCAAAAAACCCCAGTCATTGCTGACTGGGGTTTTCTGGGCTGTAAGAGCCTGACGATGACCTACTTTCACACGGGAACCCGCACTATCATCGGCGCTGAGTCGTTTCACTGTCCTGTTCGGGATGGGAAGGAGTGGTACCAACTCGCTATGGTCATCAGGCATAAAGGGTTGTTCATTTGATCACGCGATCAAACAAACGAATTCATAGAGTTTGGAATCAGCGCGCAATTGTCTTGCGCTGGCTTGAATATATTTTGAATGCGTCAACTTGGCATAACACCTTGATCTGATTGATCAAAGTTATAGGGTCAAGCCGCACGAGCAATTAGTATCAGTTAGCTTAACGCATTACTGCGCTTCCACACCTGACCTATCAACGTCCTGGTCTTGAACGACTCTTTAGGGGGCTCAAGGCCCCGGCAGATCTCATCTTGAAACGAGTTTCCCGCTTAGATGCTTTCAGCGGTTATCTCTTCCACACTTAGCTACTCGGCAATGCCACTGGCGTGACAACCGATACACCAGAGGTGTGTCCACTCCGGTCCTCTCGTACTAGGAGCAGGCTTCCTCAAATCTGCAGCGCCCACGGAAGATAGGGACCAAACTGTCTCACGACGTTTTAAACCCAGCTCACGTACCTCTTTAAATGGCGAACAGCCATACCCTTGGGACCGGCTACAGCCCCAGGATGAGATGAGCCGACATCGAGGTGCCAAACACCGCCGTCGATATGAACTCTTGGGCGGTATCAGCCTGTTATCCCCAGAGTACCTTTTATCCGTTGAGCGATGGCCCTTCCATACAGAACCACCGGATCACTATGTCCTGCTTTCGCATCTGCTCGACTTGTCAGTCTCGCAGTTAAGCACGCTTATGCCATTGCACTATCGTCACGATGTCCGACCGTAACTAGCGTACCTTCGAACTCCTCCGTTACGCTTTGGGAGGAGACCGCCCCAGTCAAACTGCCTACCATGCACTGTCCCCGATCCAGATAATGGACCTAGGTTAGAACCTCAAACACACCAGGGTGGTATTTCAACGTTGGCTCCACAAGATCTAGCGACCCTGCTTCAAAGCCTCCCACCTATCCTACACAGATCTGTTCAAAGTCCAATACAAAGCTACAGTAAAGGTTCATGGGGTCTTTCCGTCTTTCCGCGGGGAGATTGCATCATCACAAACATTTCAACTTCGCTGAGTCTCAGGAGGAGACAGTGTGGCCATCGTTACGCCATTCGTGCAGGTCGGAACTTACCCGACAAGGAATTTCGCTACCTTAGGACCGTTATAGTTACGGCCGCCGTTTACTGGGACTTCAATCAAGAGCTTGCACCCCATCATTTAATCTTCCAGCACCGGGCAGGCGTCACACCCTATACGTCCACTTTCGTGTTTGCAGAGTGCTGTGTTTTTAATAAACAGTCGCAGCCACCGATTTTTTGCAACCCATTCATGCTTCGTTGTTCACTACACACTAATAGGGCACACCTTCTTCCGAAGTTACGGTGTCAATTTGCCGAGTTCCTTCTCCTGAGTTCTCTCAAGCGCCTTAGAATACTCATCTCGCGCACCAGTGTCGGTTTGCGGTACGGTCGTATATAGCTGAAGCTTAGTGGCTTTTCCTGGAACCTCGTTCAGTCACTTCACGGACAAGTCCGCTCGATCGTTGGCCTCGGTATATGTGCACCGGATTTGCCTAATGCACGCCTACATCCAACTAAACCAGAATAATCCAATAACTGGATGACCTATTAAGATCCGTCCCCACATCGCACTATATAACGGTACAGGAATATTGACCTGTTTCCCATCAGCTACGCATCTCTGCCTCGCCTTAGGGGCCGACTCACTCTACGCCGATGAACGTTGCGTAGAAAACCTTGCGCTTACGGCGAGGGGGCTTTTCACCCCCTTTAACGCTACTCATGTCAGCATTCGCACTTCTGATACCTCCAGCACGCTTTACAACGCACCTTCACAGGCTTACAGAACGCTCTCCTACCACTTGCAATAAATTGCAAATCCGCAGCTTCGGTAACTGGCTTAGCCCCGTTACATCTTCCGCGCAGGACGACTCGATCAGTGAGCTATTACGCTTTCTTTAAATGATGGCTGCTTCTAAGCCAACATCCTGACTGTTTTAGCCTTCCCACTTCGTTTCCCACTTAGCCAATTTTAGGGACCTTAGCTGGCGGTCTGGGTTGTTTCCCTCTTGAGTCCGGACGTTAGCACCCGGTGCTCTGTCTCCCAAGCTGTACTCATCGGTATTCGGAGTTTGCCTTGGTTTGGTAAGTCGCCATGACCCCCTAGCCAAAACAGTGCTCTACCCCCGATGGTAATACTTGAGGCACTACCTAAATAGTTTTCGGAGAGAACCAGCTATTTCCAAGTTTGTTTAGCCTTTCACCCCTATCCACAGCTCATCCGCTAGTTTTGCAACACTAGTCGGTTCGGACCTCCAGTACCTGTTACGGCACCTTCATCCTGGCCATGGATAGATCACTTGGTTTCGGGTCTACACCCAGCGACTGATCGCCCTATTCGGACTCGATTTCTCTACGGCTTCCCTATTCGGTTAACCTTGCCACTGAATGTAAGTCGCTGACCCATTATACAAAAGGTACGCAGTCACCCCTTACGAGGCTCCTACTTTTTGTAAGCACGCGGTTTCAGGATCTATTTCACTCCCCTCCCGGGGTTCTTTTCGCCTTTCCCTCACGGTACTAGTTCACTATCGGTCAATGATGAGTATTTAGCCTTGGAGGATGGTCCCCCCATATTCAGACAGGATTTCTCGTGTCCCGCCCTACTTGTCGTTAGCTCAGTACCACACAGGTCATTTCACGTACGGGGCTATCACCCGCTATGGCCAGTCTTTCCAAACTGTTCCGTTATGTCTTGTGCTATCACTAACAGGCTCTTCCGATTTCGCTCGCCACTACTTTCGGAATCTCGGTTGATGTCTTTTCCTCGAGCTACTGAGATGTTTCAGTTCACCCGGTTCGCCTCGCATGACTATGTATTCATCATGCGATACCTTTCGGTGGGTTTCCCCATTCGGAAATCTCCGGATCAAAGCTAATTTGCCAGCTCCCCGAAGCTTATCGCAGGCTATCACGTCCTTCGTCGCCTATCATTGCCAAGGCATCCACCACGTGCTCTTATTCACTTGACCCTATAACTTTGACGTTTCTTGCGAAACTACAAAATCATTTCAAGGAATATGTCAGGTCTCTCACCTGACGCGTTATGCCGTTACATTCAAAATTCGATTTGACTCGAAATTGAAGTTTCTTTTGACGCAATCAAAAATTCTATGTTGCTGATGGCACGGTCTGCACTAAACCTTTACGAATGTGCAGTTTCCATCAGCAACGCTGATTCGACTCTATGAATTTTTAAAGAACAGCCGATTGATCAAGAGATCTCGATCAACAACAAAGAAGCCTCATGCTCGCGCACAAAGCCGCTTTGGTGTTGAATTTAAGTATCGATTTATTGGTGGAGGATGACGGGATCGAACCGACGACCCCCTGCTTGCAAAGCAGGTGCTCTCCCAGCTGAGCTAATCCCCCAAAACTCTCACACGAGAAATCAGAAGATTTGGTGGGTCTAGTTGGGCTCGAACCAACGACCCCCGCCTTATCAAGACGGTGCTCTAACCAGCTGAGCTACAGACCCAATCGAGAATCAATGAAGATTTCGACTTCTTCCAACAACCGATAAGTGTGGGCGTTTAAATTAAATTGCTTGTTTCCAGAAAGGAGGTGATCCAGCCGCACCTTCCGATACGGCTACCTTGTTACGACTTCACCCCAGTCACGAACCCTGCCGTGGTAATCGCCCTCCTTGCGGTTAAGCTAACTACTTCTGGCAGAACCCGCTCCCATGGTGTGACGGGCGGTGTGTACAAGACCCGGGAACGTATTCACCGTGACATTCTGATCCACGATTACTAGCGATTCCGACTTCACGCAGTCGAGTTGCAGACTGCGATCCGGACTACGACTGGTTTTATGGGATTAGCTCCCCCTCGCGGGTTGGCAACCCTTTGTACCAGCCATTGTATGACGTGTGTAGCCCCACCTATAAGGGCCATGAGGACTTGACGTCATCCCCACCTTCCTCCGGTTTGTCACCGGCAGTCTCATTAGAGTGCCCAACTGAATGTAGCAACTAATGACAAGGGTTGCGCTCGTTGCGGGACTTAACCCAACATCTCACGACACGAGCTGACGACAGCCATGCAGCACCTGTGTTACGGTTCTCTTTCGAGCACTAAGCCATCTCTGGCGAATTCCGTACATGTCAAAGGTGGGTAAGGTTTTTCGCGTTGCATCGAATTAAACCACATCATCCACCGCTTGTGCGGGTCCCCGTCAATTCCTTTGAGTTTCAACCTTGCGGCCGTACTCCCCAGGCGGTCAACTTCACGCGTTAGCTTCGTTACTGAGTCAGTGAAGACCCAACAACCAGTTGACATCGTTTAGGGCGTGGACTACCAGGGTATCTAATCCTGTTTGCTCCCCACGCTTTCGTGCATGAGCGTCAGTACAGGTCCAGGGGATTGCCTTCGCCATCGGTGTTCCTCCGCATATCTACGCATTTCACTGCTACACGCGGAATTCCATCCCCCTCTACCGTACTCTAGCTATGCAGTCACAGATGCAGTTCCCAGGTTGAGCCCGGGGATTTCACAACTGTCTTACATAACCGCCTGCGCACGCTTTACGCCCAGTAATTCCGATTAACGCTTGCACCCTACGTATTACCGCGGCTGCTGGCACGTAGTTAGCCGGTGCTTATTCTTACGGTACCGTCATTAGCCCTCTTTATTAGAAAAGGCCGTTTCGTTCCGTACAAAAGCAGTTTACAACCCGAAGGCCTTCATCCTGCACGCGGCATGGCTGGATCAGGCTTTCGCCCATTGTCCAAAATTCCCCACTGCTGCCTCCCGTAGGAGTCTGGGCCGTGTCTCAGTCCCAGTGTGGCTGGTCGTCCTCTCAGACCAGCTACAGATCGAAGGCTTGGTGAGCCTTTACCTCACCAACTACCTAATCTGCCATCGGCCGCTCCATTCGCGCAAGGTCTTGCGATCCCCTGCTTTCATCCGTAGATCGTATGCGGTATTAGCACAGCTTTCGCTGCGTTATCCCCCACGATTGGGCACGTTCCGATGTATTACTCACCCGTTCGCCACTCGCCGCCAGGATTGCTCCCGCGCTGCCGTTCGACTTGCATGTGTAAGGCATGCCGCCAGCGTTCAATCTGAGCCAGGATCAAACTCTATAGTTCGATCTTGATTTTTGCGCCTGACCTCGCGGTCAAGCAAAACTCATAAAAAAAGAATTAAAGTGAACTTCACTTCTATCTCATGAGCGTTTTTAAGTCTTGCGACTTGTTCCGAAGAACTTACGCAATTACCTTCAAACGCCCACGCTTATCGGCTGTAAATTTTTAACGATCACCGAAGCAACTTATCGTTTACTTCGTTTTGCTTTGCTGCGATCAGCGAAGCCTTGTAGTCTATCACGGTTTTTACAGAACCGTCAAACTTTTTTCGCTTTCAACATCTTCCTATTTGCACCCCGCAACCTTCGCTGCGAGACGCTGAAGCTGTTCAGCGGAGCCTTCGATTATGCACTGTTTTTTGCAATCCAGTCAACTTCGAAGAATCTTTTTCTCAGCCAACTCTCAGCAACCACCCCTTCCAGGGCAACCACCGAACAACACATCAATGCGCTGTCAGCCGAGCCCACGAGTATACATCGTTTTTTTAGCTTGGCGCCACGCCGGAGATGTTTTGTTCTTATGCGGTGCGTGCGAACCGCCCCTACTTGGCAGGCAAGGTCGCTCATGATCCCCTTAGCGCACGCGCAGCCCGCACGCTCTTCTCTTACTAACTAGTAGGGGAGCGAGCCGCAGCTGCCCAAGGAGGATTCGACCAAACAAGAAAAAGCCGCCCGAAAGCGGCTATCTATCTCGAGCGAGCTTCAGCTCAGCTTAGTAATAGCGCGAGCTGTTCATGCGGCGCATCGCTTCATAGAGCGTCGGCATGCGCGCTTCCTGCGAACGGGTGCTCATGCGAGCCAGCGCGTCGACCTTGGCAACTGCAGCGGCAGGCACAGTGCCTTCCGATTGCTGGCGCCACACGGCGGCTTGCAGTTCCTGCATCACGCGCGGATCGTTCTTCGCGGTTTCCATGAAACGTGCGTCAGCGCGGTTTGCAGCGCGGCGCTGGGCAGCAGCTTGCCAGAGGCCGGCGATGCTGCTCTTGCGCACCGAGCTTGCGAACAGCGCAAACAGGGCGATCGCTGCGAGGCAGAAGACGGTCCAGGCGGCGAGCAGTGCACCTTCGTTCCAGTTGGAGACGAGCATGTCGGCGACCACCAGCACCGCTGCAGCGAGTGCAACGATGAACAGGGCGATCAGCGGACGGGCGCCTTCGGCGCCTGCGCGGGCGGCCTGGATCTGGCCGAACAGGACTTCGGCGCGACGGACGCCGGGATGGACAGTAGGTTGGTCAACGTGGACAAAGCTGGTCATGGTGCGATCCCTCCGGGGATGAATGGCAACGAGTGCCGATGCGGTGATATTAGGGGTTACCCTAATGCTTTGCCACTTTATCTTTCTGATGTTTATCATTCACAGCACTGATGGACGTCAACTTTCGCACGCTCGACCTCAACCTGCTTCGCGTCTTCGACGAGGTGATGGCGGAGCGCAATCTCACGCGCGCCGCCCGCAACCTCTCTATTACCCAGCCGGCAGTGAGCAATGCGCTGCGGCGTCTTCGCGAGGTGATGGGTGACGAACTGGTGCGCCGCGCCGGCGCCGGCGTCGAGCCCACGCCACGGGCTCTGGCGCTCTGGCCAACGGTGCGCGATGCCCTGCGCCAGTTGCAGCACACCTTGGCACCGGGCGAGTTCGATGCAGCGAACGCCGACACCACCTTCCTGTTGGCCATGGCCGACGCCACCGCGGCGGAGCTGATTCCCGGCCTGGTGCAGATCTCCGAAAACGAAGCGCCCGCCATTTCTTTGCGCGTGCTCCCGTTGACCACACGCGATCCGCGCCGGATGCTGGAGAACGAAGAGGTCGACATGGCGATCGGCTACTTCCCGGCGGTCATCGCCAGCTTGGCGGCGCGAGGCCAATCGGGGGTGGGGGTGCCGTTCGAGACCCAGCGGCTCTACCTGGGTCAATATGTATGTGTGATGCGCCGCGACCATCCGCTCGCGAATGCGCCGCTCACGCTTGACGACTATTGCGCCGCGCGGCATCTATTGGTGAGTTTTTCGGGGCGCCCATACGGCTTCATCGACCAGACGCTGGGCGCGCTGGGACGCGAGCGGCGCATCGTGGTGACGGTGAACCAGTTCTTCACGGCCGGCCGGGTGGTCGCCAACTCTGACCTCTTGACCGTCCTGCCCCGCCACTTCGTGACCGTGACAGGCATCGACGACCAGTTGGTGCTGCGCGACCTGCCCTTTGACCAGCCGCCGGTGCACGTGGATGCCATCTGGCACCGGCGCGCCCAGCATGGGCATGCGCATGAATGGCTGCGGACCGCGTTGTTGCGGTCGGCCGCGGCAGCCTTCGCGGGCTCGATCCTCGGGCAGAAGGTGCCCGACTGACCGGCGTTGGTCGATCAGCGGACGACGCTGAGCCAGGCGGATGCGGCGGCGCGCAGTTCCTGCGCGTGGTGCGCACCGCGACCGGCGCGAACGTCAGCGCTTTCCATCAGCGCGGCGGCGTGGCTGGCCGGTGCACTGTCGGTGGAGGAACGGAAGAAACGGGCCACTTGGGCGATGAGGCTGAACATGGTGTTGCGCGGCTTATGGCCGTGCTCTGAGTGGTTGATGCTCCAAGATTAAGGGTTTTCCCTAGGAAAACAACCCTGGTCTTATGCGCTTCATGCATGGGGCAATTCACCTAGACTGACCCGACGATGAAGCTTCAACTGCTCTCCGACCTGCACCTGGAGTCCCACCCCCGATTCCACGCCGAGCCGATTCCCGGCGCCGACCTGCTGGTCCTGGCGGGCGACATCGGCTCCTACCAGGAAGGCTCCCGCCTCACGGACACCGACTTCGGCCTCGGCCGTTTCTCGCCCCGCAACGGCTGGCCGGCGCCGGTGATCTATGTGCCAGGCAACCACGAATACGACAACGCCGACTTCGACGAAACGCACGACCGCCTTCGCGCGCTCTGCGCCGAGCTCGACATCCAGTGGCTCGAGCGCGAAACCCTCGTCATCGACGGCATCCGCTTCGTCGGCACCACGCTCTGGGCCGACTTCGATGCGCTGGTGGAACCCACCGATGGTTTGGCCGAAGCGCTCAAGAAGCGCGGCAAGGCGATGCGCGCTGCCGATTTCTACCTGGAAAAGATGGCCGCCCGGCGCCACGGCGAAATCTTCCTGTCCGGCCCGATGCGCGAGCAGGCGCTCGTGTGCCAGGCGTGGCTGCGCGAAGCGCTGGCCCAGCCTTTCGACGGCACCACGGTTGCGATCACTCACTTCGCGCCGACGCTGGCAAGCGCCGATCCGCGATACGGACTGACGCCCGGCACCGCCGGTTTCTGCAATTCCCTGGACGAACTCCTGCCAAACGCCAAGCTCTGGCTGCACGGCCATCTGCACTGTGCCTTCGACTATGTGAAGGACGGCTGCCGCGTGGTGGCCAATCCGCTGGGCTACAAGCGCAACGGCGAGCAAGAGGGCTACAGGCCCGACCTGCTCATCGAAGTGAAATAGCGGCCAATCGACATTCGCCGCGTGCGAAAAGGCGGCGGCAATCCCGCAGCGCTTTTGAACAGCGAAGGACGAAAACGCGTTCAGCGCGAGGCGAGCCCGTCGAAACAGGTGCCGAGCACCAGGTCGACGATCTGTGCATCGCTTTGCAGGCCGCTCGATTTGAGGAAACCGAGGACCGGATCGCAGGCGCGAGCGAACAGCGTGTAGAGCACGGCAATCGCGGGCAGCTTCGGGTTCAGCGTGCCATCGGCCTGCGCGGCCTGGATCCAGCCGCCGAGCGTGTCGCTGATCGCGACCAGCCGGTCGAGGTAGCCGCGGTTGTTCATCAGCGCGGCGCGCAGGCTCGAGTTCTGGTGCGGCAGCGAGGGCATCTCGCCGGCCAACTGCGCCTCCATCGCCCAGCGCACTACCGCGCGCAGCTTGTCGATGGGTTTCTGGTCGGCCGGCACCGAGGCCAGCACATCCTGCGTGCGCTGCATGAGGCGCACCATCGCGGCGGCCGCGAGGTCTTCCTTGCTGGGAAAGTGCTTGTAGAGACTGGCCTTGGCGATGCCGACGGAGGCCGCGACCTCGTCGACCGTCATCGATTCGAAACCCTTCTCGGCGAGCAGACGGTTCGCGGTTTGGACAATGGCCTCTTCGCGGGCCTGCAGCATCTGTTCCTTGAACGAGGGCTTGGCGGGGGCGGCAGCAGCGGTGGTCATGCGGAAATTCTAGTCTTGGCCGTCGCCGGCCAGACGGTGCGAGTGCGGAAATACCGTCCGGTCTTCATGGCAGACCGAACGGTTCGCTCAGGCGTTGCGCCCCTTGGAAACCAGCTTGATCCCCGGCATCAGCTCGGCCGCAAGCTCGGGCCGCTCCAGCGCGTAGTCGAGGTTCATGCGCGCGATCTCGACGTGCTCTTCACCCAACGCCTGCGCGCGCGAGCCCTGCCCGCGCTCGATGGCCTGCACCATTGCATGGTGCGTACGGTGCGCTTGGCGCATCCACTGCTGGCCCTCTTCCATCGACGACTGCATCGGCAGCATCGCGCTCGGTGCGGCGAAGGGCTGGCCGCCGAGCATGTCCATCACCCGCTTGAGCGCGAGATTGCCGCAGCCTTCGACGATCAGCTTGTGGAAGCGGTCGTTCATCTCGACGTAGGCGGCGTAGTCGTCGATTTCCATGGTGGGCTTGTTCACCGCCCGGTCGCCGGCGTCCAGGCAGTCCTTCAGGTCGCGCAGCAACTGGCGCGAAGCGCCGTCTTCGGCCAGCAGGCGCGCCGCGAAACCTTCGATCACGCCGCGCACGCGGATCGCGTCGGCCACTTCCTGCGAAGTAAAGCGGCGCATCTGGTAGCCGCCGCTGGGCGATTGTTCGATGAGGCCTTCGTGCTCGAGGCTGGCGAGCGCAAGGCGCACCGGGGTGCGCGAGGCTTCGAGCTTCTCGGCGAGCGGGATCTCGGCCAGCCGCTCTCCAGGCACGAATTCACCCTTGAGGATCATGTCGCGCAACTGCACGAGCACGCGGGATTGTTGAGAGTCCATCAGGAGGCGCCGGGAGCAGGAATGAGCGGATTCTAGGAGACGGGTCGATCATTGCACGCAGGATATTTACCCTGGCTCGCTTGTTGCATGCATCACGTCACTAGAAGTGTCAAAAACACACGCCACACTCAGCGTTAACCCTGATTTAGAGCGCCACAAGCCCCAAATCAGAGCAAAACCGCAGATGAAAGTTTGACCCGGCTCGAGGATCACCAAGACAATGCATACAGTTGCATGCAATGTCTTGCAGCCTCTTTCCGAAGACCCACGATGGAGCCCGCACGATGATCAGCGCCGAGCAGAACGATTTCATCACCCGCGTCGGACGCGACGCCCCCGCCGGCAAGCTGCTGCGCCGCTACTGGCAGCCGGTGGCCCTGGCCGACGAATTGGCCGGTCCGCGCCCGGTCAAGCCCGTGAAGCTCATGGGCCAGGACTTCGTGCTGTTCCGCGACGAGAGCGGCCAGCTCGGCATGCTCGACCGGGACTGCCCGCACCGCGGCGCCGATCTCGCCTTCGGCCGGCTCGAAAACGGCGGCATCCGCTGCGCCTTCCACGGCTGGCTGTTCGACGCCAAGGGCAATTGCCTCGAAACCCCCGCCGAGCCCGCCACCAGCAAGCTGTGCAGCCGCATCAAGCAGTCGGCCTATCCGGTGGTCGAGAAGGCCGGCGTCGTGTTCGCGTACATCGGCGAGGGCGAGCCCCCGGCCTTTCCCGATTTCGACTGCTTCGTCGCCCCCGACACCCACACCTTCGCGTTCAAGGGCCTCTTCGAATGCAACTGGCTGCAGGCGCTGGAAGTGGGCATCGACCCCGCGCACGCCTCGTACCTGCACCGCTTCTTCGAGGACGAAGACACCTCCGAGAGCTACGGCAAGCAGTTCCGCGGCGCCTCGGCCGACTCCGACATGCCGATCACCAAGGTGCTGCGCGAGTACGACCGGCCCGAGATCAGCGTGGAGCCCACCGACTACGGCTTCCGCCTGAAGGCGCTGCGCAAGCTGTCGGAAGACACCACCCATGTGCGCGTGACCAATGTCGTGTTCCCGCAAGCCTTCGTGATCCCGATGAGCGCGGAGATGACCATCTCGCAATGGCACGTGCCGGTGGATGACACGCACTGCTATTGGTACGCCATCTTCACCAGCTTCACCGGCCCGGTCGACAAAGAGCAGATGCGCGACCAGCGCCTGAAGCTCTACGAACTGCCCGACTACACCTCGCGCAAGAACAAGCGCAACAACTACGGCTACAGCATCGACGAGCAGTTGACCGAAACCTACACCGGCATGGGCGACGACATCAACGTGCACGACCAGTGGGCGGTGGAGTCGCAGGGCGCCATCCAGGACCGCACGCGCGAGCACCTGGGCAGCACCGACAAGGGAATCATTGCCTACCGCCGCGTGCTGGTGAAGGCCATCGAGGCAACGCTGGCCGGCGAGACCGCACCGATGCTGATCGACGCCGCACAGGCCAGCACGATGACCGGCCCACCCTCCATCGACGGCATCGGCCAAGTCGTCGATGAAGCCGCCACCGAGACTTACTGGCAGGAAGCCGACCGCGCGCGCCGCCTGAAGTCCGACTGGGCCTCCGCACGGCTCGCCGCCTGAGCACACCGGCCATGAGCAGCTCCAACACCTTCGTCGACCGCTTCGGTCTCTGGTCCGACGACCAGCATGCACAGGCGCGCGAACTCGTGCGCCGCATCGACAGCGGCGGGGTCGACCTCGTGCGCTTCGCCTGGCCCGACCAGCACGGCATCCTGCGCGGCAAGACGCTGGTCGCCACCGAGGCGCGCTCGGCGCTGTGGGAAGGTGTGAACCTCACCTCCACGCTGCTCGCCAAGGATACCTCGCACAAGACCGTGTTCCCGGTCTTCACCACGAACGGCGGCTTCGCCATCGAGGGCCTGCAGGGCGGCGCGGACTTCACCATCGTGGCCGACCCCGCCACCTTCAAGGTGCTGCCGTGGGCGCCGCGCACCGGCTGGATCCTGTGCGACGCCTACATGGCCGACGGCAAGCCCTGCCCCTTCGCGACGCGACAGATCCTGCAGCGCGCGGTGCGCCAGCTCGACGAGCTGGGGCTCGACTTCATCGCCGGCCTCGAGGTGGAGTTCCATGTCTTCAAGCTGGACGATGCGCGCATGGGCCTGGCCGATTCGGGCCAGCCCGGCGAGCCGCCGCGCGTGTCGCTGCTCTCGCACGGCCACCAGTACCTCACCGAGCTGCGCTACGACCGCGTCGACGGGTTGATGGAACTGCTGCGCTCGAACCTCATCGCGCTGGGCCTGCCGCTGCGCTCGCTGGAAATCGAATTCGGCCCGAGCCAGTTCGAGCTCACCTTCGGCCCCACGGCCGGCGTGATGCCCGCCGACACCATGGTGCTGCTGCGCAGCGCGATCAAGCAGATCTGCCAGCGCAACGGGCTGCACGCGAGCTTCATGTGCCGGCCGAAGATTCCGAACGTGATGTCCAGCGGCTGGCACCTGCACCAGTCGCTGCGCCGCAAGAGCGATGGCGTCAACGCGTTCATGCCCGAGGCCGAAGGCCAGGACCTGAGCGAGATCGGCATGCACTACCTCGGCGGCCTGAAGGCGCATGCCTGTGGCGCAGCCGCGCTCGCGAGCCCCACGATCAACGGCTACCGGCGCTACCGTCCCTTCTCGCTCGCGCCCGACCGCGCGATCTGGGCGCGCGACAACCGCGGCGCGATGCTGCGCGTGCTCGGCGGCGTGGGCCAGAGCGCCTCGCGCATCGAGAACCGCGTGGGGGAGCCGACGGCCAACCCGTACCTGTATCTCGCATCGCAACTGTTCTCAGGGCTCGACGGCGTCCGCCACAAGATCGATCCCGGTCCCTCGGCCGACGCGCCTTACGAAACGCCGGCCGAACACCTGCCGCGCTCGCTCGGCGACGCCCTCGCCTGCCTGCGCCGCGACGAGATGCTCAACACCCAGATGGGCAAGGTCTTCATCGACTACCTCTGCCACATCAAGGAAGCGGAAATCGCCCGCTTCAACCTCGAAGTCAGCGAGTGGGAACACCGCGAGTACTTCGACATGTTCTGAACCAGTTCCCACGACATGCCCACGATCCACTACATCCTCAAGGACGGCACCACGCGCGCGGTCGACGCCAAGATCGGCGCCAGCGTCATGGAGACGGCCATCCGCGGCAACGTGCGCGGCATCGATGCCGAGTGCGGCGGCTGCTGCTCCTGCGCCACCTGCCACGTCTACGTGGACGACGCCTTCGCCGACCTGCTGCCGCCGCCCGACGACATGGAGAGCGCCCTGCTCGAAGTCGTCGCCTCCGAGCGCCAGCCCCATTCGCGGCTGAGCTGCCAGCTCACCGTGACCGCGGCCTTCGACGGCCTCACCGTGCGCGTTCCAGAGTCACAGGTCTGACGCACACTCGCCCGCTCCGCATCCATTCCACCTGAAAGGCGTTTTTCAATGACGACGATGACGAAGAGAACCGTTCTCTCGACCCTCCTGCTCGCCGGCTTCGGCATGCTGGGCTCCGTGGCCGCGCACGCTGCCGACGAGCCGCTGCGCATCGGCCTCATCGCCACCTACTCCGGCCCCTACGCCGACTACGGCCGCCAGTTCGATGCCGGCATCGCGCTGTACCTGAAGGAGCACGGCGGCAAGGTGGGCGGGCGCACCGTCGAGATCATCAAGAAAGACACCGCCGGCCCCGCACCCGACGCCGCCAAGCGCATTGCCCAGGAGCTGGTCGTGCGCGACAAGGTGAGCATCCTCACCGGCCTGGACTTCAGCCCCAACGCCTATGCCGTGGGCGCCATCGCCACGCAGGCGAAGATCCCGACAATCGTGATGAACGCAGCCTCGTCGGCAATCACCAACAGCTCGCCCTACATCGCGCGGCTGTCGTTCACCGTGCAGCAGGTCACCGACCCGATGGCGCGCTTCATGCTCAAGGATGGCATCAAGGACGCCTACACCGTGGTCGCCGACTACGCCTCGGGCGTGGATGCCGAAACCGCCTTCAAGAAGACCTTCACCGCCGGCGGCGGCAAGGTCTCGGGCGAGGTGCGCACGCCGATGAACAACCCTGACTTCTCGGCCTACGTGCAGCGCATCAAGGACGCCAAGCCCCAGGCCGTGTTCTTCTTCTTCCCCTCGGGTGTGATGCCGCCGGCCTTCCTCAAGGTGTGGAAGGAGCGCGGCATGGAACAGGCCGGCATCAAGCTCTACGCAACGGGTGAAGCGACTGACGACAGCTACCTCGATGCCACCGGCGACGTGGCACTCGGCCTCGTCACCAGCCACCACTATTCCTTCGCGCACAACTCGCCCAAGAACCAGAAGTTCGTGAAGGACTTCGCCGCCGACAACGGCGCCAAGCTGCGCCCCAGCTACTTCGCCGTGACCGCCTACGACGCCATGGCCGCCATCGACCTCACGCTGCAAAAGACCAAGGGCGACGCCACCGGCGACAAATTCATGGACGCGCTGCGCGGCCTGCGCTTCGAAAGCCCGCGCGGCCCGATCGAGGTCGATCCGCTCACGCGCGACATCGTGCAGACCGTCTACATCCGCAAGACCGAGCGCGTGAACGGCCAGCTGGTGAACGTGGAGTTCGACAAGTTCGACCGCGTGAAGGACCCGGCCAAGGAAAGCTCGAACTAAGCACGCAGGCAAGCAGCGCAGCACCAGGAGGCCCATGGGCATCGTGATCTTCGACGGGGTGGCCTACGGCATGCTCCTGTTCCTCATCGGCGTGGGCCTGTCCATCACGATGGGGCTGATGAACTTCGTCAACCTCGCGCACGGCAGTTTCGCGATGGTGGGCGGCTACGCGGCGAGCCTGCTGATGAACCACTGGGGGCTGGGCTTCGGGCTCTCCCTCGCGGCCGCCTTCGTGTCCGCGGCGCTGGTGGGCGCGGTGCTGGAGTTCGCGTTCTACCGGCGGCTGTACCGCGCGCATCCGCTGGACCAGGTGCTGCTGTCGATCGGCGTGGTGTTCGTGTCGATCGCCGCGTTCACCTATTTCTTCGGGCCGACGATGCAGCCGTTCACGCTGCCGCCGGCGCTCGACGGACAGGTCGCTATCGGCGGGCTCGAAGTGGGCCGCTATCGGCTCTTTTTGATCGTCTGCGGCGTCGCCGTGCTGGCGGCCCTGCTGCTGGTGCTCGGCAAGACGCGCTATGGCGCGATGGTGCGCGCGGCGGTGGACAACCAGCGCGTGGCGGGCGCCACCGGCATCCATGTGCAGCGCCTTTTCTTTCTCACCTTCTCGCTGGGCTGCGGCCTAGCGGGCCTGGGCGGCGCACTGAGCCTGGGCATGCTGGGGCTGGAGCCGTCGTTCCCGCTCAAGTACCTCGTCTACTTTTTGATGGTGGTGTGCGTGGGCGGTGCGGGCACCGTCACCGGGCCGTTCATCGCGGCGCTGCTGGTGGGTATCGTCGACGTCGCCGGCAAGTACTACTGGCCTGAAGCGGGCGCCTTTCTCATCTACGTCTTCATGATCGTCATGCTGCTGGTGCGGCCGAACGGCATCGTCGCGAAGAAGGGGCTCGCATGAAAGCCCTCACCGTGTCACCCGCGCAGTTGCGCATCGCCGAAGTCGCCTTCTGGGTCGCGCTCGCATCCAGCTTCTTCCTTCTGCCCGACAAGCTCACGCTGATGAGCCAGATCATGATCTTCGGCCTGTTCGCCGTGTCGCTCGACATGGCGCTCGGCTATGCGGGCATCCTCACCGTCGGCCATGCGGCCTTCTTCGGCGCGGGCGCATACGCGGCCGGCCTGCTCGCCAAGTACGGCTGGAGCGAGCCCTTCACCGGCCTCGCGTTCGCGCTGGTCGTGAGCGGCCTCCTCGGCTATGCCCTCAGCTACCTCGTGGTGCGTGGCGCCGACCTCACGCGGCTGATGATCACCATCGGCGTGTGCGTGCTGCTGTACGAACTGGCCAACCGGCTCTCGGGCATCACCGGCGGCACCGACGGCCTGCAGGGCGTGGTCATCGCGCCGGTGCTCGGTTTCTTCGAGTTCGATCTCTACGGCAAGACCGCATTCGGCTATGCCTTCGGCGTGGTGCTGGCGATGTTCCTGCTGGTGCGGCTGGTGCTGCGCTCGCCCTTCGGCCTGGCGCTGCGCGGCATCCACGACAGCCGCAAGCGCATGACGGCCATCGGCTCGCCGGTCGAGGCGCGCCTGCGCATGGCCTACGCCTTCTCGGCCGCGGTGGCCGGCGTGGCGGGCGCGCTGCTCGCGCAAACGACGCAGTTCGTCGGCATCGAATCGATCGGCTTCAACCGCTCGGCCGAAGTGCTGATCATCCTGGTGCTCGGTGGCACCGGGCGCCTGTACGGCGGAATGATCGGCGCCATCGTCTACATGCTGGTGCATGACTGGTTCGCGGACATGAACCCGCAGTACTGGATGTTCTGGCTCGGCATCTTCCTGATCGCGGCGGTGATGCTCGGGCGCGGCGGGATCATGGGCGCGCTCTCGCGCTTCGTGCGGACGGGGAAGGCGCGATGAGTTCCTTCACCACGAACGGCACGCACACCCTGCGCACCCGCGACCTCGGCATCCGCTTCGGCGCCTTCCAGGCGGTGAGCGAAGTGAACCTCTCGCTCGAACCCGGCGCGCGGCAGGCGCTGATCGGGCCCAACGGCGCGGGCAAGACCACGCTCATCAACCTGCTCACCGGCGTGTTCAAACCCACGAGCGGATCGATCCACATGGGCGATCGCGACATCACGCGTCTGTCGGGCGACAAGCGCGCGCGCATGGGCCTGGCGCGCACCTTCCAGATCAACACGCTGTTCCCCAGCCTCACGCCGCTCTTGTCGGTGGTGCTGGCGATCAGCGAGCGCGAAGGGCTGGGCGCCACCTGGTGGCGGCCGCTCAAGGGCTGCACCGCGGTGTTCGACGAGGCACATGCGCTGCTCGGCACGCTGAAGCTCGACAGCCTGGCCGACGTACCGGTCTCCGAGCTCGCCTACGGTAAGCAGCGGCTGCTGGAGATCGCGCTCGCGCTTGCGGCCAAGCCCCGCATCCTCCTGCTCGACGAGCCCGCGGCCGGCGTGCCCGAAGGCGAAAGCGGCGAACTCTTCGAAGCCATCGCGGCACTGCCGGACGACATCAGCGTGCTTTTCATCGAGCACGACATGAAGCTCGTGTTCCGTTTTTCCCGCCGCATCTCGGTGCTGGTGGGCGGCCGCATCCTCACCGAAGGCACGCCCGCCGAAATCGGCGCCGACCCGCGCGTGCGCGAGGTCTACCTTGGAAGCTCCCACCGCCATGCCTGAAGCGCTCGCCTTCGACCACGTCACCGCCGGCTACGGCAACGCCGTGGTGCTCGACCGTCTCGACTTCTCGCTGCAGCAGGGCGAAAGCCTCGCGATCCTCGGGCGCAACGGCGTGGGCAAGACCACGTTGCTCGAAACGCTGATGGGCAACACGCGCGTGATGCAGGGTGCGATCCGCTGGCAAGGCGTGGACATCACACGCTGGCCCTCGCACCAGCGCGTGCGCGCCGGCCTGGGCTGGGTGCCGCAGGAGCGCGAGGTGTTCCCCTCGCTCACCGTCGAGGAAAACCTCACGGTGATCGCGCGGCTGGGTGGCTGGAACCTGAAGCGCGTCTACGACTTCTTTCCGCGCCTGCGCGAGCGCCGCGGCAACTACGGCAACCAGCTCTCGGGCGGCGAGCAGCAGATGCTGGCCATCGGCCGCGCGCTGATGACCAACCCCAAGCTCCTGCTGCTCGACGAGCCAATGGAAGGCCTCGCACCGATCATCGTGGAGGAGCTGTCCGCGGCGATCCGGCGGCTGTGCGAATCGGAAGGGCTGGCGTCGATCGTGGTCGAGCAGCACCCGGTGCTCGCGCTGGAGATGACGCACCAGGCCATCGTGCTGGAGCGCGGCACCGTGGTGCACGCCGGCCCGAGCGCGGAACTCGCGGCCGACAAGGGGTTGCTCGAAGGGCTGCTGGGCGTGGGAATCGCCGAGGACGTGGCGGGCTGAACGACCCGCCCGCCGTCAGGCCAGGGCTTCCTGCTTCAACCGGTTCGCGCAGACCGTAAAGCGCCATGCGGCGAGGCACGCCGCCACGAAGCTCAGGGCCCACGAGATGCAGAGGTACGCATACATGATGAAGGCCAGCCCGATCTGCAGTACCGACTTCAAGAACGAGGTGCCCTCCCCGACGATGTAGAACTCCGCGATGGCGTGGACGCCCCACCACACGGCCAGCGGCAGCGCCGCCACGCACAGGCCGTAGACGAGGCTGGCCGTCACCGGACCCACGCGTCCTTGCGCGACGGCGCGATGGCCGACTTGATAGAGAACGACGCTCAGCACCACAGGGGCGGCCAGGCCGAAGGAAATGCAGAAGTCGAGGACCATGCGCGCACTGTAAGGTCGCGCCCCCGAAAACCAGCCGGCGTCTACCGGAGTACCGATGCACGCTACCGCGCGCCACGGCGCGCGATACGAACCCGGATCAGCTCAGCATCTGCCCGCGGCTGCCGATCACGGCCACGTCCACGAAATGCCCGCCTTCGCGGTTGGTGCGGCCGTAGTTGATCTTCAACCCACCCAGTTCGAAGTTCTCGATGCTGGCCAGGCCCGCCATCACCGAGGCGCGGGTGGGCGAGGCGCCCGCGCGGCGCAGGCCCTCGGCGAGCACGGCGGCGTTGATGTAGCCCTCCAGGCTCGTGAGCGAGAAATCCTTGGTGCCGTTGGCCACCATGTCGGCCTGGTAGCGGCGCACGATCTCGAACTTGGTCGAGTACGGCGAGGGCACGACGATCACGAAGCCGAGACCCCGCGCGAGATCGCCCATCGCGGCCAACGCGCTGGCGGTGATCGACAGACCGTACGCCGAGCTGTTGCCACCGGCATCGCGCAGCGCCTTCATGAACACCGGCGCCGTGCCGGCCAGGCCGATGATGACGACCTGCGGCTTCGCCTTGGCGATGGCTTCGGCCGCGGGGCCGACTTCCATGCTGGTGGTGTTGGGCGTGGTCGCGATGACGGCCGGCTCCAGCTTCGCCTTCGCGAGCGCGGCCTTGAATGCCGCCAGCACCGATTGGCCCAGCGGGTCGTTCGAATGCACGAGGCCGATGCGGCTCTGGCCCAGCACGGCCGCCGTGGTCACCAGCTTTTCAACTTCCTGGTCGTAGTTCACCCGCACCCAGAAGGTGTTGGGCGAGGCCTTCTTGCGCAGCGCGACGGTGCCGGTGATCGGGCCGACCACGGCCATGCCGGGCACGGCATCCATCACCTCGGAGGTCTGGCGGGTGCCCAGCGGGTGCAGCAGGGCGAGCACCGAGTTGTCCTTCTCGAAGGCCAGCGCGTTGGCCTTGGCCACATCGGGCTTGAAGGTGTCGTCGGCCATGACCAGCTCGACCTTGGCGCCGTTGAGGCCCCCTGACTTGTTCAGCGCGTTGAAGAACGCGCTCGAACCCTGGAAGAGCCCCTGCCCGTTGGCCTTCTCCACGCTGCTGTTGTCGAAGGTGGTCCCGATGCGGATCGGCTTGCCCTGCGCGAAGGCCGGCATGCCCAGGCCCGCGGCGGCGGTGGCGGCCAGTCCGGTCAGCACACGGCGACGGCTGGTGGTGGGCGGCGCAAGGAACACGCGCTGCTCGGGAACGGTCATGGTCGAGGTCTCCAGAATTCAGTGACAAAAATTCACATTTCACTCAGAAATGTAACGCACGTCACCGTGCCGGAGATGACAGCCAGCTACAGCAGTTCTTCGCCCACGATGGGCAGCAGCAGCCAGTTCTTGAAGCGCAGCCAGAGGAATTCGCCTGGCTCGTCTTCATGGACGATGTCGCCGCCCGCATCGTCGTATTCGAGCCACTGCACGCGCCGGCCGTTCGGTCCCAGGCGCAGGCGATAGCCGAGGTTCACGCGCTCGCCCATCATGAGCTGGTTGTAGTCGCGCACCAGCTCGGGGCTGTCGATGACCAGCCCGACCTCGGTATTGACGGCGGCCGATCGGTGGTCCAGGTTCATCGAGCCGACGAAGAAGCGCTCGTTGTCGACGATCGCGAGCTTGGCGTGCAGCCGGCTGATCGATTGGCCGAAATCGCCGAAACGCCCCGATCGCCCGGTGAGCGTGGGCGCGATCTCGAAGATGGTCACCCCGATCTTCAGCATGTCGGCGCGGTAGCGCTCGTAACCCGCGTAGGCCAGCGGCTCGTCGGTCGCGCCCAGCGAGTTGGTCACGACCGTGATGCGGCCGCCCTTGGCGATGCAGGCGCGCATCTCCTCCATGCCCTTGGGCCCCGGGATGAAGTACGGCGAGGCGATCGTGACTTCGCGGCGCGCCGCATTGATCACGCTCAGCGCGCCCTCGGTCACGCTGCCCAGGTAGGCCTCGTCGGCCTTGCGCGTGATCTTCTCGGGGTCGTCGATGAACAAGGTGCCCAGCGCCCAGTAGCGGTCGATCTTGCCGGTGATCAGCTGCTCGCCGACGGGCGACTTGTTCAGCACGTCACGCGGGCGGATCGGCACGTCGGGCACGGCCGTGCGCACGATCTCGTCGAAGCGTTGCTGCGCGGCCTCGGGCGTCGTGCGCCGCGGCGCGATGCGCTCGATGGGCCAGGCGTGCGAACTGTTCCAGTAGCGGTCGAACCCCTCGGACATCTGCCGCACGATCGGGCCGCTGGAGATCACGTCCATGTCGATGAAGTTCGCGGCCGTGCTGCGCATGAAGTACTCGTTGCCGATGTTGCGTCCGCCCGAGACCGCGAAGCTGTTGTCCGCGATCAGCATCTTGTTGTGCATGCGGTGGTTGATGCGGCCGAAGTCGGTGAGGGAGAGCAGGAGTCGCGTGGCCAGCGAATCCGCGCGCGAAGGCAGCGGGTTGAAGAGGCGCACCTCCACGTTCGGAAAGGCCGAGAACGAACTGAACACCTCGTCCTCGCCGGCCGTGTAGAGGTCGTCCACCAAAAGGCGCACCCGCACGCCGCGCGCCGCGGCCTCGCGCAGTTCCTTCAAGAAGAGGAGGCCCACGTCGTCCTTCTGGATCAGGTAGTACTGCACGTCGAGCGATTTCTCGGCGTGGCGCGCGAGCGAGATGCGCGCATCGAACGCGAACGCCGCTTCCGGAAGCAGCCGGAAACCCGAGAGCGCGGTGGAATTGCCCGGCACGTCCTTGGCCGCGAGCTGGCCGAGTTCGGTGTTCGCCACATCGGTGATGGCCATGACCGGCGTGCGCGGCTCGGGCGGCGGAAGGCTGACGCAACCGGTCAGCCACGCCGCCGCAAGCACCCCCAGGAGGGTGGCAAAACTGCGGACGAGGGAGGCGCGCATGGGCCGAACTGTAGCGCGCAGCGCGCGTGCGCGGCGACCTATGATCGCGCCGACAAAAGGAAAAAAGCGTGCTCAACGGCTTGTGGCTGGGTTTCTTCGGGATGGCGGCGCTCGCGGCGCTGGTGCGGTGGCTCGTCGGCGGCGATCCGACCGTGTTCGCGGCGCTGGTCGAGAGCCTGTTCGCGATGGCGCGGCTCGCAGTCGAGGTGATGGTGCTGCTGTTCGGCACGCTCACGCTGTGGCTCGGTTTCCTGCGCATCGCCGAGGCGGCGGGGCTGGTCGGCTGGCTCGCGCGGCTGCTCGGACCGTTGTTCCGGCGGCTCATGCCGGGGGTGCCTGCGGGACATCCGGCGCTCGGCCTCATCACGATGAACTTCGCGGCCAATGCGCTCGGCCTGGACAACGCCGCCACGCCCATTGGGCTGAAAGCGATGCGCGAATTGCAGCGGCTGAACCCCGATCCGGTCACCGCCACCAACGCGCAGATTCTTTTCCTCGTACTCAACGCCTCATCGCTGACGCTGCTGCCCGTCACCATCTTCATGTACCGCGCGCAACAAGGCGCGCCCGACCCGACGATGGTGTTCCTGCCGATCCTGCTGGCGACGAGCGCATCGACGCTGGTCGGGCTGCTCACGGTGGCCGTTGCGCAGCGCCTGCGGCTCTGGGACCCGGTGGTGCTGGCCTACCTGATCCCCGGCGCGCTGGTGCTCGGCGGTTTCATGGCCCTCTTGGGCACGCTGTCGGCGGTGGCGATTGCCTCGCTCTCCTCGCTGATGGGCAACCTCGCGCTCTTCGGCGTGATCCTCGTGTTCCTGGCGGCCGGCGCGATCCGGCGCATCAAGGTCTACGAATGCTTCATCGAAGGCGCGAAGGAAGGCTTCGACATCGCGAAGAACCTGCTGCCGTACCTGGTCGCGATGCTGTGCGCGGTCGGCGTGCTGCGGGCTTCGGGAGCGCTCGACCTCATCCTCGGCGGTCTGCGCTGGCTGGTGACCGCGGGCGGCTGGGATGCACGCTTCGTCGACGCCATGCCCACCGCGCTGGTCAAGCCCTTCTCGGGCAGCGCGGCGCGCGCAATGCTGATCGAAACCATGAAGAGCCAGGGCGTCGACAGCTTCCCGGCGCTGGTGGCCGCCACCATCCAGGGCAGCACCGAGACCACCTTCTATGTGCTGGCCGTGTACTTCGGCGCGGTCGGCATCCAGCGCGCGCGGCATGCGGTGACGTGCGCGCTGCTGGCCGAGCTGGCGGGCGTGGTCGCGGCGATTTCGGTGTGCTACTGGTTCTTCGGCTGAGCCAGGTTCACTTCCGCGGCTCGACCACGGGGAACATCGGCTCGAAGGTATCGAGCATCGCCATCAGCTCGCCGAGCTTCGTGCGATCGCCATCGATCTTCACCTTGCCCGCCAGCACCGCCGCGGGAAAGCTCGTCTCCTTCAGCGTGATCGCATCGAGCGTGGCGCGGCTCAGCGTCACCGTGGCGTCGGCGCCGGGCTGCTGGCCGGCGATGTGCGTGAGCGCCGAGTTTTCCAGCGTCAGCACGAACTGCTGGTTCGAATCGGTGAAGTTCCAGTTGATGACCATCGTCTTGCCCTCGGCCTTGGCCGCATCGAGCCGCACGCCGAGGAAGTCGAAGAAGAGGTCGTTGCTCACCGCCTTGAGCGTGTCGGCATTCGAGCTGCTGCCGCCCGGGATCTTGGGCACGCCATTGCGCAACTCCATCGCGCCCACGAGGTAGGCGCTGCGCCAGGTGCCGGCCTCCGACTGGTAGCCGAGCTGCTCGAGCGCATCGGCGCCGAGCTCGCGCGCCGCGCGGTTCGTGGGGTCGGCGTAGACGACCTGGCTCATCGCGCTCGCCACCCAGCGGTACTCGCCCTTCTTGAAATCGTCCCGCGCCCGCGCGACCACCGCATCCGCCCCGCCCATGTACTGCACCGTCTTCTTCGCGTAGTCGACCGGCGGCAGCGGGTTCAGGTTCGCGGGGTTCGCGTCGTACCAGCCGAGGTACTTCTGGTAGACCGCCTTGGCGTTGTGCCTGAGCGTGCCGTAGTAGCCGCGCGCCGACCATTCCTGCTCCAGGCTCGCGGGCATGCGCAGCGTCTCGGCGATATCGGCCGCGGTGTAGCCCTGGTTCAGCAGGCGCAGCGACTGGTCGTTGATGAACTTGTACATGTCGCGCTGCTTCTTCAGCAGGTCGGCGATGCGCGCCTGCCCCGTCGTCGGCCAGTGGTGCTGGGCGATCAGCACGTCGGTCTTGCCGGCGAAGGCCACGCGCGCCTGGTCGATGTACCTGGCCCACAGATTGCCGTCGCGCACCTCGGCACCGCGGATCGTGTAGAGGTTGTGCATGGTGTGCGTCACGTCCTCGGCCATGTTGAGCACGCGGAACTGCGGCAGGTACATGAGCATTTCCGAGGGCGCCTCGGAGCCCGGCACCAGCTGGAACACGACCTGCACGCCGTCGATGGTGCGCTCCTCGGTCGTCTTGTCGACGGTCGAGGTCGGCGCGATCAGCGTGATGGTGCCGCGCGCGAGCGCCTTGCCCAGGCCGGTGTCGACCTGCCCGCGCGCGCCCGGCGGCAGCAGCGTGCCGAACTGGTATTGCGAGCGCCGGCTCATCGCATTGCCCGCGAGGATGTTCTCGGCCACCGCGGTTTCCATGAAGCCCGAAGGCGCGATCACCTGCACCTTGCCCGCGGCGACATCGGCCTCGTCGACCACACCCTTCACGCCGCCGAAGTGGTCGGCATGGCCATGCGTGTAGATCACCGTGCCGACGGGCTTCCTCGGGCGGTGCTGGTAATACAGCGCCAGCGCGGCACGCGCCGTCTCGGCCGCGAGCAGCGGGTCGATGACGATCAGCGAGGTGTCGCCTTCGACGATGGTCATGTTCGCGATGTCGAAGCCGCGCACCTGGTAGACGCGGTCGGTCACCCGGAAGAGGCCGTGGATCGCGTTGAGCTGTGCCTGACGCCACAGGCTCGGATTGACGCTGTCGGCGGGCTCGTTCGACTTCAGGAAGTCATAGGGCTTCATGCTCCAGGCCGGGCGCGGGCCGGCGCCGGGCACGAGCGCATCGGGCACCGTGCCGATGAAGCCGCGCATCGCGTCCTCGAAGTCCTGCCGGTTGGCAAAGGGCAGTGTCTTCGCCATGTCGGCATTGGCTTTGAGCGTGGCGGCTTCAGGTGGCTTGGGCGCGATCTGGGCGAAGGCGTGTGCGCTGCCGAAGGCGCAGGCCAGTGCAACCAGGGCCACGGGGAAGGAAAAGGAGGAGCAGGCGGAAGAAGCGGTCATCGGTGTCTCTTTGTCTTCGGTGGAGCGGGAACAGCAGCGCGCGATTTTCCGAATCGCCCGAAGCATTGGCAAATGCAAAATGTGCGAGTCCTTTTTACGGAAAACGCAAAATGCAGCTGCGCCAACTCCAGCATCTGGTCGCCCTTGCCGAGCAAGGCAGCTTCGGCCGGGCCGCGCAGGCGGTGCACCTGTCGCAGCCCGCTTTCTCGCGCAGCATCGACATGCTCGAAGACAAGCTGCAGGCACGCCTGGTCGACCGGGCCTACGGCACCGTGCGCTTTACCCAGGCCGGCGAGCTGGTGCTCGCGCGCGCCCGCGAGCTCATCGCCGATGCGCAGCAGATCCAGCGCGACGTGCTGCAGCTCGAAGGCCTGGCCATCGGCAGCCTTGCCGTGGGGCTCGGCCCCTTCGCTGCCAGCACGCTCGGGCGCATGGCTCTGTCGCTGATGGCGCAGCGACACCCGCAATTGCTCATGCGCATGGAAGTGGCCGACACCGTCACGCTCAGCGAGCGGCTGCACCGGCGGCAGTTGGACCTGTTCATCGCCGACACCCGCGACCTGAAGAAGCAGCCCGGCCTGAAGCTCGCGCGCCTGCCCGACCTGCCGGTGTCCTTCTTCGTGCAGCCGAAGCACCCACTGCGCCGGCTGAAGCAGGTGACGCTGGAAAAGGCGATGGCCTATCCCTTGGCCGGCCCGAACCTGCCCGCCGAAGTGGCCGCGCATTTCGAGCGCCATGTGCAGCGCGACACCTGGCGCGATGGACGCGACGAACGCGGCGTGTTCAACGTCACCTGCGACGACGCGGGCACCCTGCGCCACCTTGCCCTCACCGCCAACGCGGTGATCCTCGCGCCGCATGCGCTGCACGCGCCGGCCCTGAACACCGACACCGACGCCCTCGTGCCCCTGCCGATCGCCGGCTTCGCGGGCATGCAGACGCACTACAGCCTGGTCACGCTCGCGGGCCGCACGCCCTCTGCCGCCGCCACCGTCTATACCCGCCTCGTGACAGAGTTGATGGCGCCGTTCAAGCGGCCCGCCAGTCGCTGAGCCAAAATGGCCCTCTTGCCGACCACCGCCCAGCCTCCCTCGTGACCACTCCCCGCCGGGCCCAAGCGCCCTCCTTTTCGCCCGACGAGTTCCGGGAAGCGCTCGGCATGTTCGCCACGGGCGTCACCATCGTCACCGCGCGCGCGGCCGACGGCACGCTGGTCGGCCTCACGGCCAACTCCTTCAATTCGGTGTCGCTCACGCCGCCGCTGGTGCTGTGGAGCCTGGCCCGCGCGGCGGGCTCGATGCCCGCGCTCAGCACCGGTTCGCACTACGCGGTCAACATCCTGGCCGCGAGCCAGAAGCAACTGGCCGAGCGCTTCGCCACCAAGAACATCGACCGCTGGGCCGACGTGGAGTTCACCCGGGGCATCGGAGGCGCGCCGGTGCTGGTCGGCGCTGCGGCGAGCTTCGAGTGCTTCAACCGCAGCCGCTACGACGAAGGCGACCACGTGATCTTTGTCGGCGAAGTCGAGCGCTGCACCCACGACGCAGGCGCCTCGCCGTTGCTGTTCCACGGCGGACGTTTCTACACGGAACATCCCTTGTGATGCGCACCGCTGCGCTCATGCCCGTCCTGCTGCTGGCCGCGCAGACCGCGGTAGCGCAGCAGCAGGCACAGGACGCAGCGGGAACGGCGCCCAAGCAGAACTGGTTCGACGACCCGTTCTTCCAGGTGTCCACCGGCCTTGCGGCCTGCGCCGTGCCCGAAGGCCCCTTCTATACCGCCGAGGAACGGCGTGCCCAGACCCACTCGCGCCTGGAGCGCGGCACCAGTTGCTGGCTCGCCGGCAAGTGCACCGACAGCAACGCCTACCGCTACGACAAACCCCTCGCGCCCAAGGTGCGCGCCGCGCTGCTGGCCGTGCCCGGCATGCGCAGCGGCAGCGTCTGGGTGATGGTTCAGCGCCGCTGGGTCTACCTGCAGGGCTGCGTGCCGACGCCCGCGCTGGCCAAGCGGCTCGAACGCGCAGCGCGTGCGGTGCCGGATGTGGAGACGGTGGTGCCCGACCTGATGATCGGCACGCGGGGCAAGCCGCCGTATCCGGTGGCCGGCCGATAAATGAACGAAGCGAACAACGACAACCAGACGACGAATGATCCAGCGCAAGACCCACCTCGACTCCCTCGCCATCGGCCTTCTCATCGCGTGCTGCGCGTTCTGGGGCCTGCAGCAGATCCTCATCAAGACGACCGTGACCGAAGTGCCGCCCATGTGGCAGGCCTCGATCCGCATGGTGGGCGCCACCGTGCTCCTGTGGCTGTGGTGCGCCTCGCGCGGCGTGCCGCTGTTCAACCGCGACGGCACGCTGTGGCCCGGCCTGCTGGCCGGTGCGCTCTTCGCGGGCGAGTTCGCCGGCATCTACCTCGGCCTGCAGCACACCAGCGCCTCGCGGCTCACGGTGTTCCTGTATACCGCGCCGTTCTGGGTCTCGCTGCTGCTGCCGCGCTGGGTGCCCGCCGAGCGCCTGCGCGGCTTTCAATGGCTCGGGCTCTTCATCGCGTTCTCGGGCGTTGTGCTCGCTTTCAGCGAAGGCTTCGGCCACATGAGTTCGTCGCAACTCATCGGCGATGCGATGGGCCTGGCGGCCGGCATGCTCTGGGGCCTGACCACGCTGACGCTGCGCACCACCAAGCTCGCCACGGCCAGCGCGGAGAAAACGCTTTTCTACCAGGTGGCGGTGACCGCGGCGGCGTGCCCGGTGCTGTCGCTCGCGCTGGGCGAGACCTGGAGCTTTTCGTACTCCAGCTGGGCCTGGACCTCGATCGGCCTGCAGACCGTGATCGGCGCGTTCGCGAGCTACCTCACCTGGATGTGGCTGCTTCGGCACTACCCCGCGACGCAGATGTCGTCCTTCACCTTTCTCACGCCGCTCTTCGCACTGGTGTTCGGCGTGGTCCTGCTGAAGGAGCCGCTGACGCTGCAACTGATGGTGGCGCTCGCAGGCGTCGCGCTCGGCATCGTGCTGGTGAACCGGCGCCCCGCGGTGCAACGCACGGCATGAGCGCGGCCATGAACTTCCAGCACGTTCTCGACGACATCGTCGCCACCCTGCGCCCCGAACTCGGCCAAGCAGGCACCGTGGCCAGCTACATCCCCGCGCTCGCGCGTGTCGATGCGCGGCAGTTCGGCATCGCGCTGCGCACCTGCGAGGGCGAAGAAGCCTTCGCGGGCGATGGCGAGGTGCCGTTCTCGATCCAGAGCGTCTCGAAGCTCTTCACGCTGACGCTCGCGATGCAGCGCATGGGCGACGCGCTGTGGGAACGCATCGGGCGCGAGCCCTCGGGCAATCCGTTCAATTCGCTGGTACAGCTGGAGAACGAGCAGGGCAAGCCGCGCAATCCGTTCATCAATGCAGGCGCGATCGCGGTGGCCGACCGTCTGGTGAGCCAGGCGGCGGCCAATGGCGGCAGCGCGAAGGCCGACATCCTCGCGCTGATGGGCGGCTTGTGCGGCGAGCCGATTGCGTTCGATGAAGAGGTGGCGAAGTCCGAGGCCGACACGGGCTTTCGCAACGTGGCGCTCGCGAACTTCATGAAGAGCTTCGGCAAGATCGACAACGACGTCGGCACGGTACTCGACACCTACTTCCACCAGTGCTCGCTGCGCATGAGCTGCCGCCAACTCGCGCGCGCCGCCGCCTTCCTTTGCCGCGACGGCGCGCATCCGATCGATGGCGAGCCCGAGATCACCGGCGAGCGGCAGACGCGGCGCATCAACGCGCTGATGCTGACCTGCGGCACCTACGATGCCGCGGGCGACGTGGCGTTCTCCATCGGGCTGCCGTGCAAGAGCGGCGTGGGCGGCGGCATCGTGGCGGTCGTGCCCGACAAGCTCACGCTCTGCGTCTGGTCGCCGGCGCTGGATGCGACGGGCAATTCGCTGCTGGGCATGAAGGCGCTGGAGCTGTTCGTGACGCGCACGGGGCTCTCGGTTTTCTGATCCGGGCCGCACCCCCTCCAAAAAAAGCAAACCCGTTCACGCTGAGCCTGTCGAAGCGCCGCGCACAGCTTCGACAGGCTCAGCCCGAACGGTGGGTCGAGTCGCTTATGCCGTAACCGCCATCGGCGCCGCACCCAGGCAGCCCATGCCTTCCAGCGACGCCTCGACCGCTTCTTCCAGCGGGGTGTGCGGCTCGTGCCCGAGGAAGGCCACCAGCTTCGCGTTGTCCATCAGCACCGGTGTCTGCCACAGGTAGCGCATCTCGCGCATTTCTCGCAGGGTGGTGACGAAGGGCGAAGCCAGCGTCAGCAGCCACCACGGGAAGGCCGTCACGCGCGGCGTGGTGCCGGTGCGGCGCGCCACCACATTGCGGATCGTGTTGCTCATCTGCGTGCCGTCGGTGTCGCGATGGCCCGCCATGTGGAAGCGGGCAAAGGGTTCGAGCCTGTCACGCCGCGCCAGCAAGGCGCCCATGGTGCGGGCGACGTCCGGCAGGTACGACCATTGATGCGCCGTGTTGGCATTGCCTGGATAGCTCACGGCCTTGACCGGCAGCCCCGCCTTCACCAAGCCCTGCGAGAACCAGTTGTTGCCGGCCTTCGGCCCGAAGAAGTCGCCGGCACGCACGATGAGCACGCGGGCGCCGTTGCGGCTGGCGGCTTCGAGGCGCTGCTCCAGTTCGACCCGGATGGCGCCCTTGCGGGTGACGGGCTGCTGCGGCGCGTCTTCGCCAATCGGTCCGGAGAACGCATCGGGGCCGTAGTTGTAGACCGTGCCAGGCAGCACGATGGTCGCGCCTTCAGCCTTTGCGGCGGCGATGGTGTTGTCGAGCATCGGCAGCACCAGCTGCGCCCAGTTGCGGTAGCCGGGCGGGTTGACCGCATGCACGATGACCGAGCAACCCTTCGCGGCGTCCATGACGGCCTGCCGGTCCATCGCGTCGCCGCGCAGCCAGATGATGCCGTCCTCCTGCTTCATGGGCTGCGCCATGCCGCGCCGGAGCGCCCGCACCGTCCATCCCGCCTGGCGAAGTTGCCGAGTCACCTCGCCGCCGATGCCGCCCGTTGCGCCGAGAACCAGAACCGTGTTGTTGTCGTGTGCCATGAAATGCTCCAGAAATGTTGTCGATGGGCCAATTCTGGGTCGATGCCTGTTCCATTGGAATTGCCGAACATGAGACAGCAGCTATACATTTGCGTATGACTTCGAACATCGGCTGGGAGCTGTACCGCTCGTTCCTCGGCGTCCTGCGGGAAGGCTCGCTCTCCGGCGCGGCGCGTGCGCTGGGCATCACGCAGCCGACGGCCGGCCGCCATGTCGCCGCGCTCGAGACGGCGCTCGGCGTGGTGCTGTTCACGCGCTCGCAGGTGGGGCTGATGCCCACCGAGGTGGCGCTTGCATTGCAGGGCCACGCCGAAGCAATGGAGAGCACCGCCGCTTCGCTGGAGCGCGCTGCCACGAGCCAGGGCGAAGGCGAAGGAAAGATCCGAGGCGTCGTGCGCATCTCGGCCAGCGAGGTGATCGGCGTCGAGGTGCTGCCGCCCATCGTCGCGCGGCTGCGCCAGGCGCACCCCGCGTTGAAGGTCGAGCTCGTGCTTACCAACCGCGTGCAGGACCTGCTGCGGCGCGAAGCCGACATCGCCGTGCGCATGGTGCGGCCGAAGCAGGAACAGCTGGTCGCGCGCCGCGTCGGGCAGATCGAACTGGGCTTTCATGCGCAGAAGGACTACCTGGCCCGCCACGGCACGCCGCGCAAGATGGAAGACCTCGCGGCGCACGCCGTCATCGGCTACGACCAGCCTTCGGCGTTCGTGCGCAACGCGGGCAAGGCGCTGCCGGGCTACGGCCGCGACGCTTTCTCGCTGCGCACCGACAGCGACCTCGCGCAACTGGCGCTGATCCGCGCCGGCGCGGGCATCGGCATTTGCCAGGCCGGCCTCGCCCGGCGCGATGCCGCGCTGGTGCGCCTGATGCCGCGCGCTTTCTCGATGAAGCTGGAGACCTGGATCACGATGCATGAAGACCTGCGCAACAGCCCGCGCTGCCGCGTGGCCTTCGATGCACTGGTCGACGGACTGCAGGCCTACATCGATCCGCCCGTGCAAGGGACAAAGGGGAAAATAGGCCGCGCACGAACACAAGCCTCCGAATGACCGAACCCATCGACTCCGCAAACCCCGACACCCCCGCCCTCCAGCAAGACCGCTTCTGGCAAGACAGAGGCTGGACCGCCCGCATCATCAAGAACGAGGAAGACGACGGCTGGGCCGTCGAAATGACCCGCGACGGCGACCCCGAGCCCGCGCTGGTCGGCCCCTGGACCATGGGCCGCGACAAGAAGAATCCCAAGCCCATGGACGGCCCCGCCTTCTCCACGCTGGTGAAGACCGCCGCCGAGGTGATCCGCCGCCACGAGCAGCAGCTGCACGCCACGCTCAACAAGAGCGTGACGGTGACGGCGCGCGACGGCCGGCGCATTCGCGTGGCGCTGGTCATCGTCCCCGACGAGGACAACCCCTCGGCCACGCTGAGCGCGCACGACGACGAAGACGACAGCGAACTGGCGAGCGTGAATGTCTCGCCGGCCTTCAAGCTCACGTCCGGCAGCGCCACCAGCTGGATCGAGGCCGACTTCGCCCGCCCGCGCTGAGCGCTTGCCCGCCCACCCGCCGCAACCCGCAATCAGCGAAATGACGTATGGGCAGCCCGCGATGAGTTGAGAACAATCGGCTCCGACGACGCGAAATCGTTGCCGGACAAGACAAGCAGGCCCGACCCGGTTGAACACCGGCCGGGCCTTTTTGTTTTCTCAACCATCCATCAGGATTTCAGGAGCAGCGTCATGCGACATGGTGATATTTCGAGCAGCAGCGATTGCGTGGGCGTCGCGGTCGTCAACTACAAGATGCCTCGCCTTCACACCAAGGCCGAGGTGCTGGACAACGCACGCAAGATCGGCGAGATGCTGGTCGGCATGAAGCGGGGCCTGCCCGGCATGGACCTGGTGATCTTTCCCGAGTACTCCACGCACGGGATCATGTACGACACCAAGGAGATGTACGACACCGCCGCCACCGTGCCCGGCGAGGAGACCGCGATCTTCGCGGACGCCTGCCGCCGCGCCAACGTGTGGGGCGTGTTCTCGCTGACCGGCGAGCGCCACGAGCAGCACCCGGACAAGGCGCCCTACAACACGCTGATCCTCATGAACAACGAGGGCGAGATCGTCCAGAAGTACCGGAAGATCATGCCGTGGGTGCCCATCGAGGGGTGGTACCCCGGCGACCGCACCTACGTGAGCGACGGCCCCAAGGGCATGAAGATCAGCCTGATCGTCTGCGACGACGGCAACTACCCCGAGATCTGGCGCGACTGCACGATGCGCGGCGCCGAGCTCGTCATCCGCTGCCAGGGCTACATGTACCCGGCCAAGGAGCAGCAGATCCTGGTGTCCAAGGCGATGGCCTTCATGAACAACACCTACGTGGCGGTGGCCAACGCGGCGGGCTTCGACGGCGTGTACTCCTACTTCGGCCACTCCGCGCTCATCGGCTTCGACGGCCGCACGCTCGGCGAATGTGGCGAGGAAGAAATGGGCATCAACTACGCCGAGCTCTCGATGAGCCTCATCCGCGATGCGCGCAGGAACGGCCAGTCGCAGAACCACCTCTTCAAGCTCATGCACCGCGGCTACACCGGCGTCATCAACTCGGGCGACGGCGACAAGGGCGTGGCGGACTGCCCCTTCGACTTCTACAAGCAGTGGATCAACGATCCCGAGGGCGCGCGCGAGCAGGTGGAGTCGTTCACGCGCCGCACGATCGGCACGGCCGAGTGTCCGATCGAGGGGCTTCCGAATGAAGGCAGCAATCAAAGCTGACGGAACGTCCTCAGCACCTTCAGCACGCTCTGCGTCGCGCCATCGATCACGCCGGGCAAGCGGTGCGCGATGCCCAGGCGGCGCGTGAGCCTCGGCGTGATCGGCAGCACCTGCATGCGTTGGTTGAGTGCATCGTCAGCCGTGTGCTGCAGCGGCAGAAGTGCCGCGCCATAGCCGGCGGCGACGAGGCTCTGGATCGCCGCGTCGTAGTTGAGCTCGATGCGCGCGCGCGGTGCGAAGCCGGCCTCGGCGAACCACTCCATCGTGAGCCGGTACATGTGGGTGGTGGCGTCGTTGAAGATCAGCGGCTGCGCGGCGAGCCATGCGGGCGTCACGCGCTTCGGAGCCTTCCAGCGCTGCGGCACGAAGGCCATCATGGCCTGGTCGCGCCACGGGGTGACGACGAGATCGCGCCCAGGCGGCTGCGGCATCGCGACCAGCCCGATGTCCAGCGTGCCCGCGGCCAGCCGTGCCATCGCCTCGTTGGAGCCGAGGATGCTCACCTCCACGTCGATGCCCGCATGCACCGTGCCCAGTGCCTCGAGCACCTGCGGCAACAGGTCGACCACCACGCCGGTCGATGTGCCCAACCGCACACGACCGGTGCGGCCTTCGGTCTGGCGCTTGACGGCGTCGATGGCCTCGTCGGTGTCGCGCAGCAGCCTGCGGCCGCGCTCCACCAATGCAGCGCCCGCGGCCGTGGGCGTGACGGTGCGGCTGCCGCGCACCACCAGCTGCGCACCGAGGCGCGATTCGAGTTCGCTGATGTGCAGGCTCACCGTGGGTTGCGCCAAATGCAGCGCCTTGGCGGCCGCCGAAAACGTGCCCAGGTCCGCAATGGCGATGAGCGTTCGCAGTTGGTCGAGGTTGAGCTGTCGCATCAGGAATGCTGATTGTGTGGTTCAGGAATCTCAACTTCCACAATAGCATGCAGCGACTGAAGATGAGCGCTCCCCACCAAGGAGCCCACCGTGACAGCGCCGAAGCCTTCGACTTTTCATCAACGCCTGATGCATGCCCTGCACGACTGGCGCCGCCGCGCCGCACAGCGCCGACGCAGCCGCGCCGATTCACGGCACCTGACCGGCATGAGCGACCACGAACTGCGCGACCTAGGCATCGGCCGCAGCGAAGTCCGCGAGCTGATCGACCGCGAGCGGTACTGAAGAAAGAAGCGAAGGAAGCGGCGCCGGCCTTCAGCCTTCGCCCCTGAATTTGAGGTTCAATCCGGGGCGTGCCCCAACTCAAGACACCCGCCCCGCTCTCCATCGAACTCACCTCGCCGCAGTCGGTCAACGGCAAGCGCGCGGCCTTCCAGTCGCTCTGGCTGCTGGTGCGCATGCAGCACGCGCACGATGCCGAAGGCGGCCTCGTGCGACTGGCCGACCTGCGCGGCGAAGTCTCCGATGCGAGCACGCTGCGCATGGTCGTGAGCCGCGCCTTCCGCGACTTCAAGGCCTGGAACATCGAAGTCGGCTGGGGCGAAGACACGCAGCGCGAGCCGCGCTTCCTCAATGCCGAGCGGCGCAGCCAGGGACCGTTCTGGCTGCCGGCCGCCGAGGCGAAGCGCCTGCGCGTGCTGGTGGAGGGCCACGCGGCCACCGCCGCGGAGGTGGCCTCCTTTCTCGGCCTGCGCTCGCGCAAGCGCCGCACGGCGGAACCCGGTTCGCCGCCGCCCGATGCGGTGCATCTGCAGGACGCGGCGTTCTGGAAGCAACTGGTCGCGTCGCAGCAGGCGGCGCGGCAGGGCCGGCTCATGACACCGATAGCGCCCAGGCCGGACAGCAGCGCGACCGGTTTGCCGGCCAGCGCGCTGGAGTCGATCCGCCTGGCCGGCACGCTGGCCACCACCGACTTTCAGCGCGCACTGGTCACGCTCAACGAAGCGATGTTGTGGCGCCGGCTCGGCGACAACGAGCAGGCACGTCGGCGGCTTCAGGCGCTCAAGAAGCAGCGCCTGGCGCATCACGTGGCGGGCAACGACTACCTGGGCGCGATGGAATGCATCGTCTCGGCGTGGTGCGCCTACACGGCGCGCGATCTGCCGCTCGCGCAATCGCTCTTGAGCGGCATGGCCGAGGACGCGGCGCGCGGGCTGGTGCTGCGGCATCACCCCGATGTGCGCTTCGAGTGGTGCAATCTCTGGGCGCTGGTGTGCCGCTCGCGCGCGCTCGGGCTCTCGGCCGACGACAAGCCGGCCGCCGCCGCGCTCGCCGAAGAGTCGCTGCAGCGCTTCGGCGAGGCGCTGGCCGCGGCCTTCGAATCGCATTCGTTCGACGCAGCCCAGCACGTGGCCGCCAACATGGGCATGGCGGCTTGGCTGTTCGATCGCGTCGGGCTCTCCGATCTTCCCGCGCTCGCGCACGATGGCCACGCCGACACCACGCGCCGCGCAGTGCAGTGGATCGCCTTCAGCGAATGGCTTTGCGGCCACGCCGACGGGCAAGGCCGCTCGGCATGGAATGCGATCTACCTGATGCGCATCGCGCGTGGCCATTGCCGGCCCGACAAGCAACCCACCCTCGCGCAATTCCGCATGCAGAAGCCGCTGGACCCGGCGGCGATCTCCAGGCTCGCAGGACCGTTGGCCGATGCCTTCGATGCCACGCATTGGCCAGCGCGCTGGGTCGATGTGGCGCAGGCGCGGCTGGCCGATCACCAGGCCGGTCGGCGGCGCTACCCGGGCCTGCAGCACTGCAGCCTTCTGTTCGAGCACGCCTGGTATGCGGCGCATGCCGGCGACCTGGAAGCGGCCGAGCAGTCGTTGGGCGTGTTGCGCGAAGCCCTGCCTCTGCTCGTGCCGAGCGATCGCGCCTACTTCACCGAATCGTGGAACGACACGCTGCCCGCGGAACTGGTGCTGGAGTCGAAGCCGCCGCGGCGCCCCGCAGCGCGCAAGAAGGCCGTGCGCCGCACAGCCCGTTGATCAGCGCTGCGCGAGCGCCTGCCGCACGCGCTCGCGCAGCACCGGCAGCACATCGCTTTCGAACCACGGGTGGTGCTTGAACCAGCCGGTGTTGCGCGGCGACGGATGCGGCAGCGGAATGAAGCGGGGCCCGTATTCCGCAAAGGCCTCGACGGTTTCGGTCACGCCGGCCTTGCGCGCCGCGCCCAGGAAGTGGCGCTGCGCGTACTGGCCGATCAGCAGCGTGAGCTCGACCTGCTTCATCTCTGCGAGCAGCCGCGCCTGCCAGAGCTCGGCGCATTCCCTGCGCGGCGGCAGGTCGCCGCTGGTGCCGCGACCCGGGTAGCAGAAACCCATCGGCATGAGCGCGACGCGCGTGGCGTCGTAGAACACTTCGCGGTCGATGCCGAGCCAGCGGCGCAGCTGCTCGCCGCTCTTGTCGTTCCACGGCACGCCGGTGGTGTGCACCGTCATGCTCGGCGCCTGGCCGACGAGCAGCAGGCGCGCCGTGGCGCTGGTCTGCACGACGGGACGTGGCCCGAGCGGCAGGTGCGCGGCGCAGGCGCGGCAATCGCGGATTTCCGTGAGCAGCGCATCCATGGCGCCGGCCGGTCCGCTAACTGGAAAAACGGCCGAAGAACCCATTGAGATCCGCACCCGCGGCGGCCCCCTCGAAACCGTCGAAGCGCCCGTGTTCGGCGAGCGCGCGCGCGGCGCGATCGAAGCCGCCCCATGCCGCGCGCGCGAGCCCGCCGCCCACGCTGACGCGCCGCACGCCGAGATCGGCGATGTCCTTCATCGTGAGATCGCTCACCCCGCCGACCAGCAGGTTGACGGGCTTCGGCGCCACGGCCGCGACCACGGCGGCAATCTGCTCGCGTGTCTTGATGCCGGGCGCATAGAGGCAGTCGGCTCCGGCCTCCGCATAGGCCTTGAGCCGCGCGATGGTGTCGTTCAGGTCGGGCCGGCCCGCGAAGAAGTTCTCGGCGCGGCCCACGAGCAAGATGTCGCCACCCGCCGCATCGATGGCCCGGCGCGCGGCGCGCAGGCGCTCGACCGCGACATCGATGGGAAAGAGCGGATTCGTAGCGTCGCCCGTCGAATCTTCGATCGACAGGCCCGCCACGCCGGTCTCGACCGCGAGCCGCACGCTCTCGGCCACGCCTTGCGCGTCGGATGCGAAGCCGTTCTCGAAGTCGGCGTTCACCGGCAGGTCGGTCGCCGCCACGATGTCGCGCAGGTGCGCAAGCACGACATCGCGCGATTGCGCCCCGTCGGCAAAGCCCTGCGACCACGCATGGCCCGAGCTCGTGGTGGCCAGTGCCTTGAAGCCCAGGCCCTGCAGGTAGCGCGCGCTGCCGGTGTCCCAGGGGTTGGGGATGACGAAGCAGCCCTGTTCGTGGAGCGCGCGGAAGTCGGCGCGTTTCTGGGCGACGGTGCGGGTCATGGGGGCCTCATCTTTCTTGCTTTGTGCGGAGGATGGTTTTTAACGCAACGAGGCAGACATTGCGCACCCACGGCGTTCGGTGTTCTGATCGGCCCCCATGCCCTACGCCATCCTGCTTTTCCTTCACCTTGTCGCTGCCGCCTTCTGGGTCGGCGGCATGGCCACGATGCACTTCGCGGTGCGCCCCGCCGCCGTCGCCACGCTGGAGCCGCCGCTGCGCCTGCGCACGATGGCCGCGGCGCTGCGGCGCTTCTTTGTCGGCGTGGACGCGTCGATCACGCTGCTGTTCGTGAGCGGCGTGTCGATGATCCTGCTCGCGGGTGGATTCCGCAGCGTGCACTGGCGCATCGAGGCCATGATGAGCATTGCCATCGTGATGACCGGCATCTACGTCTACATCCGCGCCTCGGTGTTCACGGCGCTGCGCCGTGCGGTCGAAGAGAGCGCGTGGCCGGTGGCGGCCGCGCGGCTCAACACGGTGCGCAAGCTGGTGAGCCTGAACCTCGCGCTCGGCGTGGTGGTGTTTGCCGTCGCGACCATCGGACGCGCGGGCTAGAGCCCGTCAGCGCTTCCCGGCAGTGGTGCTCAGTTCGCCGAGCAGGGCGCCATCGACGGGCTTCTGCAGCCACTTGGCGATGTCCTCGCCCAATGCATAGGTCACGACACCGACCATGCTGCAGGTGCTGCGCGGCATGCCGAAGTAGATGAACATCTGGCGCTCGGCGGTGAAGCGCGCGGGCGCCTCGCCCTTGCGTTCCAGCGTGCCGCGCAACTGCACGATCTTCGGACCGCCGTAGAGGCCGCCTGCATTGGCCAGCAGGTCGGTGATCTCGACCTTGAGAACCGGCGCGCCCTCGGCGTTGGCGGTCGGCGGCGGCGCAAGAAGGTATTCGTAGGGTTCGAGCAACTGGTCTTGCACAGACCTGCTTGAGCGATGCGGGGACGTCGCACGCGTCGTCTTCCTTTTTCAGCTGGATGCCCTTGGCGGTGGCGCCATAGGTGACGGCGGGCATGACCACGCTGTTGCGCGCGGTGGCTTCAGGCGGTGGGGGTTCGGGGGACGCCGGCTGGCGCGTACCGCAGGCGGCGAGCAGTGCGGCAGTGCCCACGGCAAAGGAAAGCCGCGCGGCAATGCGCGCGGCGAACGGGTGGCTGGTCATTGGTGATCTCCCTGGTGAATCGAACGCGCCTCTGGGGACGCGCGCCCGATTCTGCATGGAGACACCACGTGGCCAATTGACTTACAGCCCGAGCGCGCCGATGCCATGCGCCACGGCCTGGGCGCGAACGGTGGCGCGGTCCAGCGTGCTCGACAAGCGTGGCACGGTGCCGGCCGATGCGGCTTCGGCGTACAGGTCGCCGGCGCGGGCGGCAGCCACGGCTTGCGTGCGCACGGTGGCGCGATCGGTAGCGCTCGCGATGGCGACGGGCACGCCGGCCGATGCGCCTTCGGCGTACTGGTCGGCGCTGTGGGCTGCAACGACCGCGTCGGCGCGCACAGCGGCGCGGCTTGCGGTCGACTGGAACTGCAGCACGCCCTGGTATTCCTCGGCGCTGGCGCCGACGGCGAAAACGGAGAGAACGGCGGCGGCGAGGAGGAGCTTGGTGGTCTTCATGGCGGTGTCTTTCAAAAAGTAGATGAGGGATCTGTCGGGACATTCATCGCTACAGCGGGGTACGGTGCCGTGGGGCGATGAATGAATTACATCGGCAGGCTGTATCTGCGATGTGTCGAGATCCGGGCGGTTTTGCATGCGCGTGTGTGCGCTTCGCCGACTGGACACAGTGGCGTACAAATCGGCCCGCGCGGGCCGCACTGCGCTTCGGAAAAAGAGAGTGGACGAAAGGCCGGCGCTCAGCCGGCCGCGCCCTTGAGTTCGACGGCGTTGCCGTCGGGGTCGGAGATGTAGATCGAAGGCCCGTTGCCTTCGGCACCGAAGTTGTTCTGCACCTCGCCGTGCACCGGCACGCCGTGCTGCGCCATCAGGGCGCGAATCGCCGCTTCATCGAAAGGCTCGATGCGCAGGCACAGGTGGTCGACGTTGCGGCCTTCCTTGCCGGCCAAGGCACCGCCTTGTTTGCCCAACGGACCCTCGGGCGTGACGAGGTCGATGAGATTGGTGCCCGCACGCAGGTGCACGAGCCCCAGGTCGTCGCGGCGCTTCTCGACCGTGCAGCCCAGCACATCGCGGTAGAAGGCGATCGCGCGCTCGGCATCCTTCACGCGCAACACGACATGGTCGATGCGCAGAACCGAGAACGGAAGGCTGTGCGTCTTGCTGTCGGTCATCACGTGCCTCCTTTTCTACATGCGGTTCACACCACGCCCGCCGAGCGCAGTGCATCGAACCGTGCAGCGTCGATGCCGAACTCGGCCAGCACTTCGCGCGTGTGCTGCCCGAGCGCCGGCGGCGCATGGCGCAGCACGGGCGGCGTGGCCGACAGGCGCAGCGGGCTCGCCACGCCGGTGATGCTGGCGATGCCGTCGCCCGCGTCGCGCGGCAGCGTGACCGCGAGGCCCCGCGCCTTGACCTGCGCATCGTCGAAGGCCTGCGCGATGTCGTTGATCGGACCGCAGGGCACGGCCTTGTCTTCGAGCAGCGTGACCCAGTCGGCGGTGGTGCGGGTGCGGGTGAGCTCTTCCATCATCGGGATCAGCACGCCGCGGTGCTTCACGCGCAGCGTGTTGGTCGCAAAGCGCGCATCAGCCGCCCACTCTGGGTGGCCGGCCGCTTCGCAGAAACGCGCGAACTGGCCGTTGTTGCCGATGGCCAGCAGCATCGCGCCGTCGAGCGTCGGAAAGTCTTGATACGGCGCGAGGCTCGGGTGCGTGTTGCCCTGCCGCTGCGGCGCCTTGCCGGTGTTCAGAAATGCGCTCGCCTGGTTGGCGAGGATGGCCATGCCCACGTCGAGCAGCGCCATGTCGATGTGCTGGCCTTCGCCGGTGCGGTCGCGCACCTGCAGCGCCGCAAGAATCGCGGTGCTCGCGTAGACACCGGTGAACAGGTCGGTGAGCGCCACGCCCACGCGCAGCGGGCCACCGCCGGGCACGTCGTCGGGACGGCCGGTGATGCTCATCATGCCGGTCATGGCCTGGATCATCAGGTCGTAGCCCGCGCGCTCGGCATACGGGCCGTCGTGGCCGAAGCCGGTCACGCTGCAGTAGATGAGGCGCGGGTTGGCCGCGCGCAGGCTCTCCTGGTCGAGGCCGTATTGCTTGAGGCCGCCGGTCTTGAAGTTCTCCACCACGATGTCGGCCTGCGCGGCCATTTGCTGCAGCAGCGCCTGCCCATCGGCCGTGGCCATGTCGACCGTGACCGAGCGCTTGTTGCGGTTGCAGGCGGTGAAGTAGCTGGCCTGGTCGGTGTCGTTGCCGTCCACGTCCTTGATGAACGGTGGGCCCCAGGTGCGCGTGTCGTCGCCCACGCCGGGACGCTCGATCTTGATGACGTCGGCACCCAGGTCCGCGAGGATCTGCGTGCACCACGGGCCCGCGAGCACGCGGGACAGATCGAGGACCTTGATGCCGTCGAGCGCTGCGGGCTTGGTCATTCGTTCTTGCTTAGTTCGCGAAAGCGGCGATGCCGGTGATGGCGCGGCCAAGAATGAGCGCGTGGATGTCGTGCGTGCCTTCGTAGGTGTTGACCACTTCCAGGTTCACCAGGTGGCGGGCCACGCCGAACTCGTCGCTGATGCCGTTGCCGCCCATCATGTCGCGCGCCAGGCGGGCGATGTCCAGGGCCTTGCCGCAGTTGTTGCGCTTCATGATCGAGGTGATCTCGACCGAGGCCGTGCCTTCGTCCTTCATGCGGCCCAGGCGCAGGCTCCCTTGCAGGCCCAGCGTGATCTCGGTCTGCATGTCGGCCAGCTTCTTCTGGATGAGTTGGTTGGCGGCGAGCGGGCGGCCGAACTGCTTGCGGTCCAGCGTGTACTGGCGGGCGCGGTGCCAGCAATCTTCGGCGGCACCGAGCGCGCCCCACGAGATGCCGTAGCGGGCGCTGTTGAGGCAGGTGAACGGACCCTTGAGCCCCTGCACTTCGGGGAACGCGTTTTCTTCAGGGCAGAACACGCCGTCCATCACGATTTCGCCGGTGATGCTGGCGCGCAGACCGACCTTGCCGTGGATCGCCGGAGCCGAGAGGCCCTTCATGCCCTTCTCGAGCACGAAGCCGCGGATCGGGCCGACCGTGCCGCTTTCGCTGACTTCCTTGGCCCACACGACGAACACGTCGGCGATAGGCGAGTTGCTGATCCACATCTTCGCGCCGCTGAGCGAATAGCCGCCCGGCACCTTCTTGGCGCGCGTGACCATGCTGCCGGGGTCCGAGCCGTGGTCGGGTTCGGTCAGGCCGAAGCAGCCGATCCATTCGCCGGTGGCCAGCTTGGGCAGGAACTTCTGCTTCTGCGCTTCGGTGCCGAATTCGAAGATCGGCACCATCACCAGCGAGCTCTGCACGCTGGCCATCGAGCGGTAGCCCGAATCGACGCGCTCGACTTCGCGGGCGATCAGGCCGTAGGCCACGTAGTTGAGGCCGGGGCCGCCGTACTGCTCGGGGATCGTGGGGCCGAGGAGGCCGAGCGCGCCCATTTCGCGAAAGATGGCGGGGTCGGTTTCACCGGTGCGGAAGCCCTCGATGACGCGGGGCGCCAGGCGCTCCTGGCAATAGGCATTGGCCGCGTCGCGGATCATGCGTTCTTCGTCGGTCAGTTGCTGGTCGAGAAGAAGAGGATCGTCCCAGTGGAATTGCGCTTTGGCGGCCATGTGCTGTCTCCGGAAAGAGGGAAAAAAGAGAAAAGAGGGGGATGGGAGCGATCCTAGCCACGCGAGGGGCCTGGCGCAAACGATGAATCCTCACCCAGATATGCGTTTGTAGAATGTCTTGCAAGATGTTCGAGCGGCCTTGCCATTGGCGAGGCTCGATCTCCATACATACACCCGAGGCATACATGCGCCGCAAGATCCCACCCCTGCAAACCCTCGTGTGCTTCGACGCCGCCGCGCGCCACGAGAGCTACACCCGCGCCGCGCAGGAACTCGCGCTCACCCAGAGCGCGGTGTCGCGGCAGATCGGCACGCTGGAGGCTTTTCTCGGCGTCGCGCTCTTTCGCCGCACGCGGCACGGCGTGGCGCTCACCGCGAGCGGCGCAGCCTATGCGCGGCAGATCACCAAGCGGCTCGAAGCGATGGAGCGCGACACGCTCGACGCCATGGCGCACCAGGGCGAAGGCGGCTCGCTCTCGCTGGCGGCCGTGCCCACCTTCGCCACGCGCTGGCTGATGCCGCGCCTGAAGGGTTTTGCCGCGCTTCAGCCCGACGTGGTGGTGCACATCGAGACGCGCACCCGCCCCTTTCTTTTTGCCGATGCGGAATTCGACGCGGCCCTTTACGCCGGCACGCCCGCGCAGGTCGAGAACTGGGCCGGCACGCGCGCGCTGCTGCTGATGCACGAGGACGTGGTGCCGGTGTGCAGCCCGTCGCTTCTGCCGCGCGGCAAGGCCGTGGCACCGGCGGTCATTTCGAAGATGCCGCTGCTGCAGCAGAGCACGCGGCCCGACGGCTGGCGCCAGTGGTTCGACGCGCAGCAGATCGACGCGCCCAATGCGCGCGGCGGCCCGCGCTACGAGCTGTTCTCCATCCTCGCCGCCGCCGCGTCGCACGGCCTGGGCGTGGCGCTGATGCCCACGATGCTGGTGGCCGACGAACTGGCGCGCGGTGAACTGGTGGTGGCGTGCGCGCGGCCTTTATCGGGTGAACGCAACTACTACCTCGTGACGCCTGAGCGGGCCGATCAGCGGCCGCTGCTCAAGTTCTTCAGCGACTGGTTGCTGGAGCAGGCGCGCCAAGGTTGAGAATGCGCGCCATGACGACGCGCGACAGCCGCTCCGAATACGAATGGCGCATGCACAAGGTGCTCACGCACATCGACGACCACCTGGACGAGCCGCTCGAACTCGCAGCGCTGGCCGATGTGGCGCATTTCTCGGCGTCTCACTTCCATCGCCTCTTCGCGGCCTGGGCCGGCGAGACGCTGGGCGACTACATCCGGCGCCGCCGCGTGGAGGTGGCGGCACTGCGGCTCGCGACGCAGCCGCGCCTGTCGGTGCTTGAGGCGGCGGTGTCGGTGGGCTTCGGTTCGGGCGAGGCTTTCACCCGCGCGTTCCGTGCGCATTTCGGCAGCGCGCCCAGCGCGTGGCGTGCGTCGCACGACGGGGCGCTGCCCTGCGACGGCCCCTCACGCGATAGCAATCCCGATCAGATCGTCCTGCACGGCTTCACGAAGAATGGCTCTCCACTGCGCAACCCCGCGCACGAGGAGCCACCCGTGAATGTCCAGCTGATCACCCGCCCACCCGTCACCATTGCCTACCTGCGCTACACCGGCCCGTTCGGCGCGCCGGTGGGCGAATTCTGGGCCACCAAGGTCGCGCCCTGGATCTGCGCGCACGACCTGTGGTCGCATGCGCGCTACGGCATCAGCCACGACGACCCGAGCATCACCGCGCCCGAGCACTCGCGCTACGACGCCTGCGTGGAGGTGCCCGACGACTTCGTGACCGATGGCGGCTTCCAGAAGACGGTGCTGCCGGGCGGGCGCTATGCCTCGCTGAAATTTCAAGGCCTGCCCGCGGAGATCAACGATGCGTGGATGCGCCTGATGCGCGACTGGCTGCCGGCCAGCGGCTTCCAGTTCGACAGCCGGCCCGCGTTCGAGTACTACGGGCCCGGCATGGCCTTCGACGAGAAGACCGGCGCCTTCGAATGCGACATCTGCATTCCGATCGCGCCGCTCTGAACGCGTTTGCGCAGTCCCTGGGGAGGCGCCCGCCTCCGTGCGCCAATAACCAATCAGTTACTTTGGCAGTACGTAAATCGTATCTCAAACTAGACATTTTTAGTCGAAGTGTCTAGCATGAGGTACATATGCAGCCTGCAGCACCTCCAACATTCCAAGCGGCGAGCCGACGCCTCGAAGCTTTTGGCCGGCGCATCCACGCTCGGCGAAAGGCGCTGAAGATCAGCGCCGTCACGACGGCCGAGGCAGCGGGCATGTCGCGCATGACACTGCATCGCATCGAGCGCGGAGAGCCGTCCGTCACGATGGGGGCCTACATGAATGCCTTGGCGGCGTTGGGGCTGGATGTCGAGGTGGTTGCGCCGGACGACCGCTCGGCCAATGACGTTGCGGCTCCCGCGTCTGCAAGGGCGTCGACGCAAACCGTCCGGGTCGCCGATTTTGCGCAGCTGCGTCGTCTCGCTTGGCAACTGCCTGCAAACGCGGAACTCACGCCCGAAGAGGCATGGGGCACCTACGAACGCAACTGGCGCCACGCCGATCCGTCCGCGCTCGAAGACAACGAACGCCAGTTGCTGGCAGAACTGGCCCACACGCTGGGCCGCAAGCCGCTCGATGTTTGAGCGTGCGCACCATCGCCGCGTGGCCGAGGTGCTCGCCGCACTGAACGCAAAGCTGTTCGCGGACAAGCATTGCCTGTTCGGTGGAGGCACCGCCATCGCGCTTCGGTATGGCGAGTACCGCGAATCGGTGGACATCGGCTTCCTCGTGTCCGATGTGGCCGGCTACCGTTGCCTGCGCCAGTTGGCAACCGGCAGTGAAGGCCTGCGTGCACTCGCACGGGAAGGCGCGCAATTGCAGCAGACACGCGAAGTCCGTGCCGATCAATACGGGATTCGAACCCTCGTCGGCGTGGAAGACATCGAGATCAAATTCGAGATCGTGCTCGAAGCACGCATCGAACTCGAGGCGCCGGGCACAGCCGATCGCATCGGCGGCATCGCCACTCTCACGCCTCTGGACATGGCAGCAAGCAAGCTGCTCGCCAACTCCGACCGCTGGGCCGACGACAGCGTGTTCAGCCGGGACCTGATCGACCTGGCCATGATGCAGCCCGGCAAGGCGCTGTTCGAGCGCGCGGCAGAGAAGGCCAGGCTCGCTTACGGCGACAGCATCGGCGCCGACCTTGCAAAGGCAGCCGACGCCTTGCTGCAGCGCACTGGCCGCATGGAACGGTGCATGGAAATGCTGCAGATGACGCCCTCGGTCCCGCCGGCGCTGCTGCGCAAGCAGATCAAGGCCTTGCTTCCCAAAGCGCCCCGCGCGAAGCACAGCAGCGTCTCTTGAACGGCCGCCCGCCGGTGTCCGGCGCGTCGCATTCGGAACCAAGTCCGGAAACGGCCAGCACCGCCATCCTGGCGCCCGGACACTGGCCCGATGCAAACCCCTGTCACCCCTGCCCGCGCGATCGACGCGCTCGACTGGCCCCGCATCGAGACCGATCTCGCCACGCGCGGCTGCGCCACCACCGGCCAGCTTTTCACGCCGAAGGAATGCGCCCAGCTCGCGGCGATGTACGACGGGGGCGGCCATCATTTCCGCAGTCGCGTGGTCATGCAGCGCCATGGCTTCGGCCAAGGCGAATACCAGTACTTCGCTAATCCGCTGCCGCCGCTCGTCGTTGCGTGGCGCAGCGCGCTTTATGAACGCCTCGCGCCGCTCGCCAATGCCTGGGCGAGCGCGATGGGCCAGCCGGCCGACTACCCACCCGACCACGCCGCCTACCTCGCGCGCTGCCACGCGGCGGGCCAGCTGCGCCCCACTCCGCTGCTGCTGCGCTACGACGAGGGCGACTACAACTGCCTGCACCAGGACCTGTACGGCGACCTGCAGTTTCCGCTGCAGCTCACGGTGCTGCTGAGCCAGCCAGGCGCGGACTTCACCGGCGGCGAGTTCGTGCTGACCGAGCAGCGGCCGCGCATGCAGTCGCGCGCCGAGGTGGTGTCGCTCGCGCAGGGCGAGGCCGTGATCTTCGCGGTCAACCAGCGCCCGGTGGCGGGCACGCGCGGCACCTACCGCGTGACGATGCGCCACGGCGTGAGCCGCCTGCACTCGGGGCGGCGGCACACGGTGGGCCTCATCTTTCACGACGCGCGCTGACAACTCCCAACTCCCGAACGACCGTGCGATAACGCACAGAAAAGCCGAAGTCGCGCAAAATCCTGTCGCGCCAGGCGCGCCCGCCTGAATTCCCGACACCCAACGATCGGAACGGCGGGCAAGCCTGGTGCCGATCCGCGGCCGACCCGCAGCGGATGCGTTGGAGTGGTCGACAGGGAGCTGTATGAACATGAACTCGTCCGGATCGCCGGATGTGGCGGGAAAGCCGCCGTTTGAATCCGCCGGTGTGCGCACGCCGCCGCCGGCAGGGCTCGACGCGTCGCCCAGGCGCTCGCGCCGTTTCCGGGTCGACGTGGGCACCATCGTCAGCGCGGTCGCCCTGGCCCAGTCGCTGCTGCTGGTCTCCCTCGGCTACTGGGGCTCGCAGCGGCTGGTGTCGAACATCGGCACCTCCGCGCACCGGGCCGCGCACGACCGGACCGAGGACAAGGTGCTCGCTTTCCTGACGAAGGCCGAGTCAGTGGTCGGCGCCATCGGCAGCGCGCCGAGCCTGAGCCCGGCGGGCGAGCATTCCGAGCGCACCGCCGAACTGCTCTGGACGCTGCTGCAGCAATCACCCGAGCTCGACAGCGTGTACGTGGCCAACGAAAGCGGCCAGATGCTGATGGCGCTGCGCTACCCGGTGCCCGCGATCCGGCACATCGCGCGTGGCGCGGAATTCACCACCGAGACCTGGCAGTACAAGCGGCCGCTCGGCGCGGAGCTCGATGCGCAGCAGCGCTTTGCCACGCAGCGCATCGAATCCTTTCGCAGCAGCTACGACCCGACGCGGCGCAGCTGGTTCCAGCAGGCCAGCAAGATGCAGGGTCCGATATGGACGCAGCCCTACGTGTTCGCCGCGGCGCAGGAACTGGGCGTGACCTACGCGCTGCCGAGCGAGCGGCGCTACACCGAGGGCAGCCCCAAGGCGCTGGTGGTGGCGGGCGATGTGTCGCTCGGGCGGCTGTCGGAGTTCGTGCGGCTCTTCAGCAGCAACGGCCATGGCCACAGCGCCCTGCTGAGCGCCGACCACAAGGTGCTGGCGCGCAGCGACACGCCCGGCGTGCTGCACCAGCTGGATGCGCCCACTGGCGTGCTCGGCACGCTGCACGCGCAGATGCACTTCCACATGGCGACCGACGGCACGCCCGACGGCAACGGCGACTCGACCTTCCCGTTCGACTTCGAAGGCAAGCGCTACCTGGTGCAGACCTCTCTGATCCCATCGACCGGATGGGAGCTGGTGAGCTGGGTGCCCGAGGACATGGTGCTGGGCGACCTGCGCCGCGCGGTGCTCTGGGGGCTGCTGCTGGCGCTGGTGTTCCTGGCGCTGGCGCTGTTCATGTCGCTCAAGCTCTCCAAGCTGGTGACCTCGCCGGTGGAGAACCTCTCGCGCATCGCGCGCCGCATCGGCCTGCTGGAATTGGACAACCTGCCGCGCGAACCCAGCCGCGTGCTGGAGATACAGCACCTGGACCAGGCGCTGGACGACTCGGCGCGCAGCCTCAAGGCTTTCAGCAAGTTCGTGCCGGTGAACGTGATCAACCAGCTCGTGGCCGAGGGGCATGCGCTTGCGCCCAGCGGTTCGGCGCGGCGGGTGACGGTGATGTTCACCGACGTGGAGGGCTTCACCTCGATTTCGGAGTCACTGCCCATCGACGTGCTGGTGGGCATGCTGACCGAGTACTTCAACCTCGCCACCGGCGTGTTCGCGCGCTACGGCGGCGTGGTCGACAAGTTCATCGGCGACGGGATCATGGTGCTGTGGGGCGCGCCTGCCGACATGAAGGATGCGGAGTACCGCGCCTGTCTCGCCGCACTGCAGCTGCATGTGCAGATGGGCGAGCTCAACAGCAAGTGGCGCGCGCGGGGCCTGCCCGAGTTCCGCACCCGCATCGGCATCCACACCGGCGTGGTGATCGCGGGGGTGCTGGGGTCGAACGACCGGCTGTCGTACACGGCGTTCGGCGACGTCATCAACGTGGCGAGCCGCATCGAGGGCATCAACAAGCAACTGGGGACGCAGACGCTGATGTCGGAGGACACCTTCGCGGGACTGAAGGGGCGGCTCAGCACGCGCCGCATCGAGGAGCTGGTGGAGCTGCGCGGCCGGCAGACGCGGATGGTGCTCTACGAGCTGATGACGCCTTGAGCGCCGCTCAGCGCGGCGACGGCGTGACGCGCACCAGCAAGAGGTTGGCGGTGGTGCCGCTGCCCTGCGTGAGCACCGGGTACTGCGTGTCGTTGATGAAGAGCAGTTGCTCGCCGCGCAGGATGCGCGCCGACACCGCGTAGCGCATGCGCGGATCGATGCGCGCGGCATCGACCTGCAGCTCGTAGGCGAAGGGCACCTGCCTGCCGTTGGCCTTGATGCGCTGCTCGGCGAGCGTGACCGAAGGCGCGTCCATGCGCGACACATCGAGCAGCTGGACCACGACCTCGGCCGCGGGGTCGAGCGCGATGCGCTCGCGGTAGGCCACCGTGCCGCTCACGCGCAGCGATGCGGCGCCAGCGGGCTTCGATGCGGGTGTGGAAGAAGCACAGGCGCTCAGCATGGAAGCGCCGGCTGCGGCGGAAAGCATCAGGAGGCTGGTACGTCTTTTCATCCGGCTCATTATGCGGAGGCACGCTCGGCGGCAAAGGCCACGTACCAATCGAGGCTTCCCGGATTGGCCATTGCCTCGCGGTTCACGACCTTCTCGATCGGCTGGCCCAGCAGCAGCTTCTTGATCGGCAGCTCCTGCTTCTTGCCCGAGAGCGTGCGCGGAATCTCGGCGACCTGAAAAATGTCGTTGGGCACGAAGCGCGGCGAGAGCGAGGTCTTGATCGCGTTGTTGAGGCGGGTGCGCATCGCCTCGTCGAGCGCCACGCCCGGGCGCAACACCACGAAGAGCGGCATGTAGCTGTCGCGGCCCAGGTATTCGAGATCGACCACCATCGAGTCGAGCACTTCGGGCAGGCCCTCGACCGCGCTGTAGATCTCGCTGGTGCCCATCCGCAGGCCCTGGCGGTTGATGGTGGCGTCGCTGCGGCCGTAGATGATGCAGCCGCCGTCCTCGCCGACCTTGATCCAGTCGCCGTGGCGCCACACGCCGGGGTAGGTGTCGAAGTAGCTCGACACGTAGCGCGCGTTGCCCTCGTCGCCCCAGAAGTAGAGCGGCATCGACGGAATGGCTTTCGTGCAGACCAGCTCGCCGACCTCGCCGATGACCGGCTGCCCTTGCTCGTTCCACGCTTCGACCGCATGGCCGAGCTCGCGGCACTGCATCTGGCCCGGCACCTCGGGCAGCTCGCGGTTGCCGCCGACGAAGGCGCCGCAGAAGTCGGTGCCGCCGGAGATGTTGCACCACCACACTTCTTTCGAACCCGCATCGAGGATCTGCTGCGAGCCCCAGCGCTGCACCTCCTCGGGCAGCGGCGAGCCGGTGCTGCCGAGCGCGCGCACGCGAGAAAGGTCGCCGCATTCCTTCGCGACGATGCCGGCCTTCATGCAGTTGGTGAAGTAGGCCGCGCCCGCGCCGAAGAAGCTGACCTTGTGGCGTGCGACGAAGCGCCACAGCACACCCCAGTCGGGCTTCTCCTTGCTGCCCGCCGGGTTGCCGTCGTAGATGCAGATGGTCGCGCCGAAGGCCATGCCGGAGAGCTGCGAATTCCACATCACCCAGCCGGTGGAGCTGTACCAGTGGTAGCGCTCGCCGAAGTTGTTGGCGCCGTAGCTCGCGCCCACGTCGTTGTGCAGCCCGCAGGCGTGCATGGTGAGCAGGATGCCGCCCTGCCCGTGCACGATGGGCTTGGGGAGACCCGTGGTGCCGCTCGAATAGACGATCCAGATCGGGTGGTCGAAGGGCAGCCACTCGGGTTCGAAGGCAGCGACCTCGCCGTCGTTGCGTGCGGTGGCCTCGGTCCAGTCGACGTCGTGTGCAACGGGGCTCGCGGCGAAAGGCGTCTTCACGAGCAGCAGCTTCTTCACGCTCGGCAATTGGGCGCGCAGCTCCTGCAGCACGGCGCTGCGGTCGAGCGGCTTGCCGCCGTAGTGAACGCCGTCGACAGCGATCAGCACCTTGGGCTCGATCTGGCGGAAGCGATCGGCCACGGCGGCGGTGCCCATGTCGGGCGCGCACACGCTCCAGATCGCGCCGATGCTGGAGCATGCGAGAAACGCGACCATGGTCTCGGGCACGTTGGGCATGTAGGCCGCGACACGGTCGCCGCGCTGCACACCGAGCGACTTGAGCGTGAGCGCGACTGCGGCGACCTGACGGCGCATCTCGGGCCACGACAGCTCGCGCACTTCGCCGAGTTCGTTGTCGCTCACGATCGCGGGCATGCCGGCGGCATGCGCTGCATCGGCATGCCGCAGCACCTCGCGCGCGTAGTTGACCTGCGCGCCCGGGAACCAGCGCGCACCGGGCATGCGCGACTCGGCGAGCACCGCGGTGTGCGGCGTGGGCGACTCCAGGCCCGCGTAGTCCCAGATGCTCTGCCAGAACGCATCGAGGTCGGTGACGGACCAGCGCCAGAGCGCGTCGTAGGTGTCGAACGAGAGGCCGCGCTGGTCGCGCAGCCAGTTTTGATAGAGGCGGATCTGGGGGATGTTGGGAACATTGGGAACAGGCATGACCCGAGCGTAGCGCTGCGAACGACCGTGCTCAATGGGGGTTGACCTCAGGGTTTGTACGCGTGTTCAACATTTTTGTACGGCCGTTCAATACGCCCACATGAACACCCGCACCCCTACCGCCCGACGCAGTGCCCCGCGGGCCGCGGCGATCACCGCCGAGGCCGGCAGGCCCGACCGCCGCCAGGCCATCCTGCTGGCCGCCGAGAAGCTCTTCGCACAGCACGGCTACCACGCGGTGACGATCCGGCAGATCGCAGAAGAGGCCGGCGTGCCGCTCGCGCTGGTGGGCTACTACTTCGGACCGAAGCACGAGCTCTTCCATGCCATCTTCGAGCACTGGAGCCACACCATCGAGGAGCGGCTCACTCGCCTCGCGGAGGTGAACAACGACCCCGACGACGCCTGCACGTTGCCGCGCATCATCGAAGCCTTCACCACGCCCGTGCTCGCATTGCGCGCGAGCGCCGAGGGCGAGTACTACGCGCTGCTGGTGGCGCGCGAGCTCTATCACGCGACCGAGGAAGCCGACCGCGTGCTGCGCGGCTACTTCGACCCGCTGGCCGCCGCGTACATCGATGCGCTGCATGTCGCGCTGCCGCACGCCACGCGCGGCCAGGTCGCATGGGGCTACCAGTTCGCGCTCGGTGCGCTGCTGCACCACCTGAACGACAGCCGCATCGAACGGCTTTCGCGCGGCGAGAACAAGCGCGCCGACCCCGCCGTGGCGCCGATGCTGGTGAACTTCATCGTCGGCGGCCTGCGCGCCGCGCTGCCGAAGCCCAAGACCTCGCGCACACAACAGAAAACCCCCACCCGGAGACAGAAGACATGATGAAACGACGCACCCTGCTGTCGGCGCTTGCGGCCGCATCGGCCAGCGCGGCGCTGCCTTCGCGCGCGCAGCAGTCCCATCCGAAGATCGTGTTCGGCTACACCGCCGTGACCGATTTCGCCTCTGTCTTCGTGGCTGCCGAAGAGGGCTATTTCAAGAAGCGCGGGCTCGATGTCGAGCTGAAGTTCATTCCGCTCAACTCCACCATTCCCGCGGCGCTGCAGTCCGATTCGCTGCAGATCGGCGGCCCCACGCCCTCGGTGTTCCTGCAGGCAGTCGATGGCGGGCTCGACCTGGTGCTGGTGGCCGGCGGCGGCCTCACCTCGAAGACCATCACCGGCTTCGGCCTGGTGGCGCGCGCAGGCTCGGGCATCAAGAGTCCGCAGGACTGCGTGGGCAAGAAGATCGGCGTGCCGGGCCTCGGCGCCTTCCTGCACGTGACCTTCCGTGCGTGGCTGAAGGACAGCGGCGTCGACTACCGCAAGGTCAACTTCGTCGAGGCCTCCTTCCCGCAGCATGCCGACCTCTTGCGCGGCGGCTCGGTGGATGCGGTGGTGTCGGCCGATCCGTTCATGAGCCGCATCACCGAGAGCGGCGCGGGCTATGTGGCCTCGTACTACTCGACCTTCCTGCCCGAGAACAACCAGACCATCGTGCATGCGGCCAAGCGCGAATGGGTTGCGAAGAACCCCGCGACGGCACGTGCATTCCGCGAGGCCCTCGTCGAGTCCGGCGGTTTCATGCAGCAGGCGAAGAACGACGCGAAGGTGCGCGCGGCCATCGGCAAATACATCAAGCTGCCGCCCGAGGTGCTGGCCAAGGTGCAGGTCTCGCCGCCCGGCCCGGTTGTCACCGACAAGCAGCTCGGCTACTGGACCGGGCTCATGAAGGAGCAGGACATGCTCAAGACCAACATCGACGTTGCGAAGCTGATCGCCAAGTGATTTCGTCACCCGCCCCGATCACCGCGCGCGCCGCGCTTTCCGTGAGCGCCGCGCGTTCGCCGACAAGTTCCGCGATGCAGGCCACGCCCTTCCTTCGCTTCGACGGCGTCGCCATCCGCCTGGGCGGCCGCGAGATCCTGTCGCCCACCTCGTTCGACGTGGCGCGCGGCGAGTTCGTCTGCATCGTCGGCCCGAGCGGCTGCGGCAAGACCACGCTGCTGCGCGCGGCCAGCGGCCTCGTCACCGCGAGTGCCGGCGAGGTGCGTCGCAATGGCGTGAAGATGACCGAGCCTTCACGCGAAGTGGCCTTCGTGTTCCAGGACTACGGCCGCGCGCTGCTGCCGTGGCGCACGGTGGAAGGCAACGTGAGCCTCGCGCTCGAAGCGGCCGGCGTGCCCGCCGCCGAACGCGCGCCGCGGATCGCGGATGTGCTCGGCAAGGTCGGCCTCGCGAAGCATGCGCAGAAGTTTCCGGTGCAGCTCTCGGGCGGCATGCAACAGCGCGCGCAGATCGCACGCTGCCTCGCGCAGAAGCCCGAACTGATGATGATGGACGAGCCCTTCGGCGCGCTCGACGCGCTCACCCGCCAGAGCCTGCAGGACGAGCTCGCGCGGCTGGTGCGCGACGACGGGCTCACGGTGCTGTTCGTCACGCACGACCTCGAAGAAGCCATCTACCTCGGCGACCGCGTGATCGCGCTGCAGGCCAACCCCGGCCCCGGACGGCCGAGCCTCGCGCGGATGATCGACGTGAAGATCCCGCGCCCGCGCGACCAGCTCACGACCAAGGAGCATCCCGAATACCTGCAGTTGCGGCGTGAGCTGTTCGCTTTCATCGAACAAGGTCATGACTGAAGGCCGCCTCTTCCGCTGGCTGCGGCCGTGGGTGTTTCCCGCGCTGCTGGTCGGTGCCTTCGAGTGGTATGCGCGGCGCGCAGCGGCGCTGGGCAGCGATGCGCTCGCGCCGCCGAGTGCGGCCGCCAAGGCTTTCGTTGGCGCGGCGCTCGACGGCTCGCTCTGGCAGGCCACGGGCTTCACGCTCGGCACCGCGGCGCTCGGCTTGCTGATCGGCGCTGTGCTCGGCATTGCGCTGGGCCTGGTGCTTGGCCTCTCGCGCCGTGCCGCGCAGCTGGGCTCGGTCTCGATCGAGGTGCTGCGGCCCGTGCCTTCGGTCGCGCTGATTCCGCTCGCGATGCTGGCCTTCGGCTTCGGCGTGCGCATGGAACTGGCCATCGTCGCCTTCGCCACCTTCTGGCCGCTCCTGGTGCTGGTGCAGTCGGCGGTGCAGCAGATCGAGCCGCGCCTGCTCGAGGTGAGTCGCGTGCTCGGCCTCTCGGCGCGCGAGCGTGCCTTCAAGATCGTGCTGCCGGCCATCGTGCCGCGCCTGTTCGTCGCGCTGCGCCTGGGCGTGGCCGTGGCGCTGGTGGTGGCCGTGACGGTGGAGATCGCCGCCAACCCCAACGGCATGGGCTACGCGATGATGATTGCGCAGCAGAGCTTCGACCCCGCGCTGATGCTCGCGTGGCTCGGCTGGATCGGCGTGGTCGGCTTTGCGGTCAACGCGGGCATGGTGCTGCTGCAGCGCACGGTCGCGCGGCGCATGGGGGTGATGCCATGAACAGCAACGATCGCGCGCCTTCAGGCGTGCACTGGCTTGGCTCGTTCGCCGTGCTGTGCGCGCTCGTCGCGCTCTGGTGGGTCGCGAGCAACGCGGGCTGGGTCAGCCGCGTGTTCCTGCCCACGCCGCAAGCCACCTTCGCAAGCCTGCTCGAAGGCCTCAACCTCTCCGGTGATTCAGGCAACGGCGAACTGCTGGCCTTCACGCAAGCGACGGTCGGCCGCATGGTCGAGGGCTGGCTGCTCGCCTCGCTCTTCGGCGTGGTGCTGGGCGCGGCCATTGGCGTGTCGCCCGCAGTGCGCGCGTGGATTCAACCGACGCTCGAATTCATCCGTCCGCTGCCCGCATCGGCATTGCTGCCGCTCGCCATTTCGATCTTCGGGCTGAACCCCGGCATGGTGCTTTTCGTGGTCGCGTTCGGCGCGATGTGGCCGGTGCTGCTGGCCACGGTGCACGGCTTCGCGGCGGTGGAGCCGCGCCTCGCGGAAGTGGCGCGCTGCCTGCAGATGTCGCGTGCCGCGTACATCTGGAAGATGGGATTGCCGAATGCGATGCCCGACATCCTGGCCGGCATGCGCCTCGCGCTGACCATCGCACTCATCGTCGCGGTGGTGGGCGAAATGATCGCCTCGCAAAGCGGCCTCGGCCAAGCCATCCTGCTGGCCGCGCGCGCCTTCCGCGCGAGCGATCTCTTCGCCGGCATCGTGCTGCTCGGGCTCATCGGCTTCGTGAGCAATGCGCTGCTGGCCTTTGCCGAGAAGCGCCTGCTGCGCTGGCAGCAGCCCTGACCGATTGCTTCAGTCATTCATTCCTTCCTTCACGCCAACACCAACATCCCCCACAAGGAGCCCCGCCATGCCACGCAAATTCGTCGACCTCTCGATCTTTCTGGAGAACGATGTGCTCTCCGATCCGCCCGCCTTCGCGCCGAAGATCCAGTACTTCACCCACGAGCAGACCTACGAGCAGATCGAGCCGTTCTTCCCCGGCTTGAAGAAAGAAGACCTCCCCGACGGCGAAGGCTGGGCCGTGGAACTGGTGCAGCTCTCCACGCACAACGGCACGCACCTGGATGCGCCCTATCACTTCCACTCGACCATGGACAAGGCGCTCGGCGAAAAGAAGCCCGCCATCGCCATCCACGACGTGCCGCTCGAATGGTGCTTCCAGCCCGGCGTGAAGCTCGACTTTCGCCACTTCGCCGATGGCTACGTGGTCACGGCCGCTGACGTGGAAGCCGAACTGAAGCGCATCGGCCACACGCTGAGCCCGCTGGAGATCGTGGTGGTCAACACGCGCGCGGGCAAGCGCTACGGCAGCAACGACTACGTTTCGGCCGGCGCAGGCATGGGCTACGAAGCGACGATGTACTTGCTGGAACGCGGCGTGCGCCTCACCGGCACCGATGCGTGGAGCTGGGACGCGCCGTTCGTGCACACCGCGAAGAAATACGGCGAGACGCAGGACGCCTCATTGATCTGGGAAGGTCACAAGGCCGGTCGCGACATCGGCTACTGCCATATCGAAAAGCTGCACAACCTGGAAGTGCTGCCGCCCACGGGCTTCTTCATCAGCTGCTTTCCGCACAAGATCCGCGGCGCCTCGGCGGGTTGGACGCGCGCGGTGGCGATCTTCGACGACGCGCTGATGGCGTCGGTCTGAGCGAAGGAAAACCGCTCCCATGATCGAACTCAACCACACGCACGACGTCGATGCCCGCAGCTGGGTGGACACCGCCAACGTCGCGGGCAACGACTTCCCGATCCAGAACCTGCCGTATGCGGTGTTCCGCCGCATCGGCAGCCCTGAGCCGTTTCGCGGCGGCGTGGCCATCGGCGACCAAGTGCTCGACCTGGCAGCGCTGGCTGCCGGCCAGCATGCCGACGGGCTCGCGCTCGATGCAGCTCGCGCGGCCGCCCTGCCCGCGCTGAACGATTTCTTCGCTCTCGGCCCTGCTGCGTGGCAAGCGCTGCGCCATCTGGTTTTCGCGCTGCTGCGAAGCGATGCGCCGGCAGCGACCGTGGACGACTTGCGCAAGTTCCTCGTGCCGCAGTCTGAAGTCGAATACACCGTGCCCGCGCGCATCGGCGACTACACCGACTTCTACACATCGATCGACCATGCGCTGAACATCACGCGCCTGTTCAATCCCGAGGGCGACGTGACGCCGAACTTCCGCTGGATTCCGACGGCCTACCACGGGCGCGTCTCGACCATCGGCGTGAGCGGGCAGCGCTTTCACCGGCCGATGGGGCAGACCTTGGCACCGGGCGCGAAGGCGCCGACGTACCACGCGTGCGCGCGGCTGGACTACGAGCTCGAACTCGGCGTGTGGATCGGCGAAGGCAACGCGGCCGGCGAGCCAATTCCGCTGGAACGCGCGGAGGAACATATCTTCGGCATCTGCTTGCTCAACGACTGGTCCGCGCGCGACATCCAGTTCTGGGAGATGGCGCCGCTCGGGCCTTTCCTCGCGAAGAACTTCGCGACCACGATCTCGCCGTGGATCGTGACGATGGAAGCGCTCGCGCCCTATCGCCAGGCCTGGACACGGCCGAGCAGCGAGCCCCAGCCGCTCGACTACCTGGAGAGCAAGGCGAACCGCGAGAACGGCGCGATCGACATCCGCCTGGAGGTGTGGCTCGAAAGCGAGAAGGCACGCGAAGGCAAGAGCGGCCCCTCACGTCTGTCGCGCACGAGCTTCAAACACCAGTACTGGAGCGTGGCGCAGATGGTGGCGCACCACACGATGGGTGGCTGCCAGCTGAACCCGGGCGACCTGTTCGGCAGCGGCACGATTTCGGGGCCAGGCGAAGGCGAGGCCGGCGCGATCATCGAGTTGACGCGTGCGGGGCAAAGCCCTGTGGCGCTGGCGAACGGCGAGCAGCGCGGCTTCCTGGAAGACGGCGATGCGGTGCTGCTGCGGGGCTGGTGCGAGAAGCCGGGGCATGCGCGCATCGGATTCGGCGAGAGCCGCGGAACGGTGCTGCCCGCGAAGGGCTGAACACGCGCCCCAAAAGAAAAGGCCACCGGTGAGGTGGCCTTTTGCATGAAATGTGGAGCGGGAAAAGAGTCTCGAACTCTCGACCTCAACCTTGGCAAGGTTGCGCTCTACCAACTGAGCTATTCCCGCATTTCGAGCGTCGAATTATAGAGGGCTCCGAGCCCGTTTTTCCCGAGCCCGAGAAAAAAGTGGGGTCAAGCGCCAAACACCATCGCGCGATGCATCGACGTGCCGGCCATCACGCCGTCGGCCGAGGACAGCGTGGCGTTGTGCATCGGCATGGCCACATCGCCCGCGGCATACACGCCGGTCACGGTGGTCATCTTCATCGCGTCGGTGCGGATCACCGGACCGGCCGGGCCGTCGTCGAATGCGCATCCCAGCTGTTCCGCAATGGGGCTGGAAGGACGCGTGCGCGGGACCATGAACAGCGCGTCGACGGGCACGATGCGGCCGTCGTCGAGCCGAACACCGGACAGGTCCTTCGCCGGCCCTTCCAGCGCCACGATGCGGCCGGGTTCGATCGTCACGCCGCGCGCCAGCAGCTTCGCGCGCGCCTCCTCGTCCACCGTGTTGTTGCCGTTCAGGAACAGCGTCGCCGGCCCCCACTCGGCGATCAGCATCGCGTGATCCGGCGGGTGCGGCGCCTCGATCAGCACGCCGAGCCTGCGGCCGCTGAATTCATAACCGTGGCAGTACGGACAGTGCAGCACGCTGGTACCCCAGCGTTCGCGCACACCGGCAATGCCGCCCGGAAAGCCGTCCTGCACACCGAAGGCCAGCAGGAGCTTGCCGGCCGAGAGCTGGCGGTTGTCCTCCAGCGATGCGACGAACCCGCCCGCGCCATCGGCTTGCGCGCTTGCCACGCGGCCTTCGATGAAGGTGACGTTCGGATAGGCCAGGAGCTTGGCCCGCGCATCGGCAATCATCTTCAGCGGCGGCACGCCGTCCTGTCCGAAGAAGCCGTGCGCCGCGGCGGCGAAGCGGTTGCGCGGCGCGCCCGCATCGACCACGCACACCTTTTTTCGAGCGCGTGCGAGTTGCATGGCAGCGGAAAGGCCGGCAAAGCTGCCGCCCACGACGAGAGCGTCATAGCGCATGTTCAATGTCCTTCTGGGTGAAGCCGCCGCCCGTCATGCGGCGATGAAAGTCCTTGGAGAGATCGGCCAGCGTGATGCTGTTGAAACGCTTGAGCAGCAAGGCCTCGGCCGCATCGAAGGCGTCGTCGAGCGCCGCATTCACCGCCTGCTCGACGATGCAGCCGGGGCTCTCGGTCCGGTTGCCCATGGCCAGCAGCGCAGGCGCGCCGACGGCGTTGTGGATGTCGCCGAGCGTTACGCGCGCCAGCGAGCATGACAGCACCCAGCCGCCGCCGTGGCCCTTGGCCGAGCTCACGAAGCCGGCTTGTCGCAGGCCCGCCATGATCCGCCGCACGACAACCGGGTTGGTGTGCATCGCCGCCGCAAGCGACTCGGAGGTGATGGGTCTGTCCATCTCGGCCATGTGCAGCAGCACGTGGAGAACGGCTGAAAGCTTGCTGTCTCGTTTCATGCAACATTATTAGTTGCGTGAAATTGCCGGCGCCCGCGAAAGGTCTCTTTGACCCTGACGAACGAAAGGTTTGTTCCATGCGAAGCCCTGAGCGCGCCCTAACGCACCAGCCTCCATTTCCGCCGACGGACACGTCTCACAAGCGAGAGCGAACACTCCGCACATGGCGACAAGGTTCGAGGTGGTCACGGTAGCGACCGAACTGGCTCCAAACCGGTTCTTGTCAATCCGTGACCATTCAAACGAAAGGAACAGTCACCCATGAAGCAACAACAAAACAAATCCATCTTCGTCGGCGCCTTGCTCGCAGGCCTTCTTGCCATGAGCGGCTTCGCCCAGGCACAGGGCGTCGGGGTCGGCGTGGGCGTGAACGCCGATGTGAATGCATCGGGCGCGGTCAAGACCGCACCAGCGCAAGGCAGCGCAGGCGCAAGTACCGGCGCTGCGGCGGGTGCGGGCACATCAGCCAATGGCGGTGCCAGCAACGCAGCAGGCGGGCTGGGTAGCACTGTCGGTGGCGTGGTCGGCAGCACGACTGGCGCCGTGGGCAACGCGACCAGCACGGTCGGCGGCGCCACCGGTGCGGTGGGCGGTGCGACCAGTGCGGCAGGCGGCCTCACGAACACCGTGGGCGGCACGCTGAACAGTGCGACCGGTGCGGTCGGCTCGGCGGGCGGCGCGGTGAAGCCATCGGGCACCGGCGTGGGGGCGAAGGCCAGCGGCAAGGCCAAGGGCTCTGGCGCGGTCGACCTCACGAAGTAAGCAGACGCGCATCACGCCGTCCGAACAAGCCCGCAGCGCTCGCGCGTTGCGGGCTTTTTTTCAGGTCGCTTCGAGCCGAAAGAGACTCGTGACTTCCACGTCGAGCACCATCAGTTCACGCTGGTTGAACAGCCGCCACTGCCACCGCAGGATGCCCAGCGTCGGCCGCTTCTCGGAGCGGCGCACCTCGATCACGTCGGCCACGAGCCGCAAGGCATCGCCGGGCCGCACGGGGTGGGGCCAGCGCACATGTTCGAGCCCCGGCGAAGCAAAAGACTCCGAACCCTTCAGCGCCGCTTCGACCACGAGGCGCATGGCGATCGCACAGGTGTGCCAACCGCTCGCGATCAATCCACCGAACGCGCTGTCCGCGGCGGCCTCCGCATCGGTGTGGAACCACTGCGGGTCGTAGTCCTTCGCGAACCTGACCAGTTCTTCTTCGGTGAGCACGTACGGCCCGGCCTCGATGACCTGGCCCGCATGGAAGTCGGCGAACTTCATTCGCCGCGGCTCAGTAGGTTTCCAGGTGCAGGCGGCCTTCGCGCTTCAGCGATGCACCGAGCGTGTCCCAGTCGAGCCCCGCTTCCACCGCCACATCGCGCAGCGCGAGCACCACGCCCTCTTCCATGCTCTTCAAGCCGCACACATAGAAGTGGCTGCTGCCGTCCTTCAGCAGCGCGGCCAGGTCCGCGGCACGCTCGCGCATCAGGTCCTGCACGTAGCGCTTGGGGCTTCCCGGCGTGCGCGAGAACGCGAGGTTGATGTCGATGAAGTCCTTGGGCAGCGACTGCAGCGGGCCGAAGTACGGCAGCTCCTGCTGCGTGCGCGCGCCGAAGAACAGCATGAGCTTGCCGCCTTCGAACTTGCCGCTCTTGCGCAGGCGCCGGCGCCACTCGGTCATCGCGCGCATCGGTGCGCTGCCGGTGCCGGTGCAGATCATCACGATGTGCGACTTGGGGTGGTTCGGCATCAGGAACGAGGCGCCGAAGGGCCCCACCACCTGCACCGTGTCGCCCACCTTCAGGTCGCACACGTAGTTGGAGCACACGCCGAGCACCGGGTCGCCCTGGTGGTCTTCGGTCACGCGCTTCACGGTGAGCGAAACGTTGTTGTAGCCGGGCCGCTCGCCGTTGCGCGGACTCGCCACGGAATACTGGCGTGCATGGTGGCGCTTGCCGATGGCATCGACGCCCGGCGGCACGATGCCGATCGACTGGCCTTCGAGCACCGGGAACGGCACCACGCCGAAGTCGAGCACGATGTGGTGCGTCTCGCTCTCGAAGCCCGCTTCGGTGCAGTTGAAGTTGCCCACCACAGTGGCGGTCGTCGGGGTCTTCGGCGGGAACAGGTTGGTGTATGCGTGCGCGGCCGACCACGGGGGCACCGTGGCGCCGTATTGTGCGGAGTTGAAGACCGCTTCGATGGGCTCGGCCGGGGCTTGCGCCTGTGTCGGCGAAGGCGCGGCGGTGCCAGCGGCTTCATCGCCCGCATCGGCGGAAACACCGGCGGCTTCGAGTTCTTCGGGCGTCAGCTCCGCGGGCAGTTCTTCCCAGGTGAGCTGTTCTTCGATGGTGTACGCGCGCACCAGCGGCATCGTGCGCCAGTTGTCGATCGAGCCAGTCGGGCAAGGCGAGATGCAGGCCATGCAGCCATTGCACACGTCGGCCCGCACGACGTAGTTGTTGTCGTCGTGCGTGATCGCGTTGACGGGGCAGGTGGCCTCGCAGGTGTTGCAGCGGATGCAGATCTCGGGGTCGATCAGGTGCTGCTTGATGACTCCGGCTTCAACGGCCATGTCCATGTTGTTCTCTCCTGAAAGCCCTCCCCCTCTGGGGGAGGGTTGGGTGGGGGCAAGCGGCGCTTGTCGTGGTCACGCTGCGTGCCCCCATCCCAGCCTTCCCCCAGAGGGGGAAGGAGCAATACCAATTACCCGAAGCGCACGTACTCGAAATCGACGGGCTGGCGATTGATGCCCATCACCGGCGGCGAGATCCAGCCGGCAAACTTGCCCGGCTCCACCACGCGGCCCATCAACGATGCCACGAAAGCGAAGTCTTCGGAACTGGGCAGCCACTCATCGCGCTTGGCGGCCCATTCGACCTCGTTCACCACGCGGCCCTCGGGCGACATCTTGATGCCGGCGAGCGCGCCGATCTGGCGGTTGAAGGCCTTGTGCGGCACAACCAGGCGGGTCGGAATGCCGGCCTTCTCGAGCACCTTGTTCCAGCGGCCCACGCCGGCCACCGAGTCCTTGATGAAGTCATCGCGCAGCACTTCGTTGAGCGCGTTGAGCATCGGCACGTCCTTTTCGACGAGCTGGCCGTCCTTCACCTCCAGCACCTTGTAGGTCTGGCCCTTCAGGATGTGGTCGTCGGTGCGCTTGCCCTCTTCGTAGCGGCCCTTCAGGCCCGAGCTGTAGAAGATGGCGGCGTTGCTCGACTGGTCGGCGCCGAACAGGTCGATGGTCACGCTGTAATGGAAGTTCAGGTAGCGCTGGATCGTGCCCAGGTCGATGCAGCCCGCGGCGCGGATCTTCTGCGCGTCGTCGGTCTTCAATTCGTTCATCACCTGTGCGGTGCGCGCGATGACGCGCGAGACGCCGCTCTCGCCCACGAACATGTGGTGCGCCTCTTCGGTCAGCATGAACTTCGTGGTGCGCGCGAGCGGATCGAACGCGCTCTCGGCCAGCGCCGACAGCTGGAACTTGCCGTCGCGGTCGGTGAAGTAGGTGAACATGAAGAACGCGAGCCAGTCGGGCGTGCGTTCGTTGAAGGCGCCCAGGATGCGCGGGTTGTTCTCGTCGCCCGAGGTGCGCTGCAGCAGCGCATCGGCTTCTTCGCGGCCGTCGCGGCCGAAGTGCTTCTGCAGCAGGTACACCATGGCCCACAGGTGGCGGCCTTCTTCCACGTTGATCTGGAAGAGGTTGCGCAGGTCGTACATCGACGGCGCGGTGAGGCCCAGGTGGCGCTGCTGCTCGACCGACGCGGGCTCGGTGTCGCCCTGCGTCACGATGATGCGGCGCAGGTTCGCGCGGTGCTCGCCCGGCACGTCCTGCCAGGCCTTCTCGCCCTTGTGGTCACCGAAGTGGATCTCGCGGTTGGCATCGCCCGGGTTCAGGAAGATGCCCCAGCGGTAGTCGCGCATCTTCACGTGGCCGAACTGCGCCCAGCCCTGGGGATCGACGCTCACCGCGGTGCGCAGGTACACGTCGTGGTTGGTCGAGCCTTCGGGGCCGACGTCGTCCCACCAGTTGATGAAGTTCGGCTGCCAGCCTTCGAGCGCGCGCTGCAGCGTGCGGTCTTCGCCGAGGTTGACGTTGTTGGGGATCTTCTCGCTGTAGTTGATCGTGCTCATCGTTGTTCCTTGGGTTGTACGGACTGCGGTATCAAACGCGGTTCATGTCGAAGCCGGCCTTTTCGCCGGTGCCGTAGACCTTGAGCGCACCCTTTTCGCCGACGGCGTTGGGGCGGTTGAAGATCCAGTTCTGCCAGGCGGTGAGCCGGCCGAAGATGCGGGTGGCCATGTTCTCCTTGCTTGCAAAGCGCAGGTTCGCTTCCAGGCCGGTGAGCGCATCGGGCGACATGGCGGCGCGTTCTTCGATGGCGATGCGGATTTCGTCGTCCCAGTCGATGTCGTCGGGCGCGGCGGTGACCAGGCCGAGCTTGAGAGCCTCGTCGGCGTCCAGCGGCTTGCCGGCTGCTGCGCGTGCTGCGTCGAGCGGTGCAGCCTCTTCATAGAAGCGGCGCTGCAGGCGGCTCTGGTCGTTCACCATCGGGAAGAAGCCGAAGTTGAATTCGTTGAGCACGAGCTTCGGCGCGCGCTCGGCATCGTCGGGCAGCGCGAGCATGTAGGTGCGGTCGGCCGCGAAGGCCAGTTCGGCCAGCGTGCCGGCGAAGCACGAACCGGCTTCGACAAGCGCGAACAGGCTGCGCGACGACACATCGAGGCGCGCGAGCGTGCGGCGCAGCGCGCCGATGGTTTCACGCACCAGCCAGTGGTCCTTGTTGGCGAACATCACGGCGTCCGATGCGAGCACGGCGGCCGCATCGCCTTCGGTCTTGAGCAGCCAGGTGCCCACGTCAAGCTCGTTGGTGCGCAGGTTGAGGATCGCGTCGTCGAGTTCGCGGCACATCGCGAGCGGCCACCACGCGGCACCCGCGGCTTCGATGGCGGCGATGTCGCCCGGCTGCGCGCCGGTGGGTGCCTTCACGGTGATCGTCGCGGTGCGCTTGCTGCGATCGATCTGCACGTTGACGGTCGAATACGCGATGCCGTCGGCGCTGTCGGTTCGCTCCAGGCGCGTGAGCGCCACGCCCTTGCCGCCTGCGGGGCGGTCGCTGCCGGCGGCGAGCTGCGAGGCGCGGTCCTGCACGGCGGCGGCGAACTGCGCGGGCTTGGCCACGGCATCGACCAGACGCCATTCGACGGCACGCTGGCCGCGCACGCCTTCGACGCTGGTGCAGAAGATGTCGGCGAGGTCATGGCGCACATGGCGCTTGTCGGTCACGCGGGTGAGGCCGCCGGTGCCGGGCAGCACGCCGAGCAGCGGCACTTCGGGCAGCGAGACGGCGGAGGAGCGATCGTCCACCAGCAGGATCTCGTCGCAGGCCAGCGCCAGCTCGTAGCCGCCGCCGGCGCAGGCGCCGTTCACGGCCGCGAGGAACTTCAGGCCCGAGTGCTTCGAGGAGTCTTCGATGCCGTTGCGGGTTTCGTTGGTGAACTTGCAGAAGTTCACCTTCCAGGCGTGGCCAGAGACGCCCAGCATGAAGATGTTGGCGCCCGAACAGAAGATGCGGTCCTTGCCGCTGGTGACGATCACGCTGCGCACTTCGGGGTGCTCGAAGCGCACGCGGTTGAGCGCGTCGTTCAGCTCGATGTCCACGCCCAGGTCGTAGCTATTGAGCTTCAGCTTGTAGCCGGGGCGGATGCCGCCGTCTTCCGCGATGTCGAGCACCAGGCGGGCGATGGCGCCGTCGAAGCTCAGGGACCAATGACGGTACTGGCCGGGTTCGGTGCGGTAGTCGACGCGCGGGGGCGCCTGCAGCGTGGTGGTGTCGGTCATGCGGAAGTCTCCTGTGGGGCTGTGTTCGGAAACCGGGAACAGGAAAGATAATGCACTTTCTTGCGCCGATGACATGCATCATGCTGCATGCAAACAGGCAAGTCAATGCCTGTTGTGCTTTTTTTCAGTTCAGCCGGCCTTAGACCAGGCCCATCGACTGGCGGGTCACCGCACGCAGCGCGTGGAAGCTTTGCGAGAGGCTCTTGCCACTCGTGTCCACCGAGAGGTCGGCCTTCGAATAGAAGGCGGCGCGGCCATTGAGAATGCGGCGCAGGTCTTCCATCGCTTCCTTGCTCGCGGCCATCGGGCGGGTGTCGCCCTGCGCGGCCACGCGACCCATGTGCTCCTCGGGCGCGGCCTGCAGCCACACGGTGGTGCAGTGCGCGAGCAGCTCGTTGAAGGTGGCGGGGTCGGAAACGATGCCGCCGGGCGTCGCGATCACCACTTCGCTATAGATCTGCACGGCCTCTTCGAGCGCACGGCGCTCGTAGCGGCGGTAGGCGTTGGTGCCGTAGAGGTCGTGGATCTCGCGCACGCTGCAGCCCGCAAGCTTCTCGATTTCGCGGCTCAGTTCCACGAAGGGCACGTCGAGGTCGTCGGCCAGCATCTGCCCGAGCGTGGACTTGCCCGCGCCGCGCAGGCCCACGAGCGCGATGCGGCGGTGCCGCGCCGGATCGACCGAGGCGGTGCCCAGCAGTTCGCCGAGTGCCACGCGCACGCGGCGCAGGTCCGCTTCGCTGCGGTTCTCGAGCAGCTCGCGGATCAGCAGCCACTCGGGCGAGCTGGTCGTGACGTCGCCGACCAGTTCGGCCAGCGAGCAATGCAGCGCGCCGGCCACCTGCTGCAGCACCAGGATCGATGCGTTGCCGATGCCGTATTCCAGGTTGGCCAGGTGCCGCTCCGACACGTCGGCCGCAACGGCCACCGCCTTGCGCGTGAGGCCGCGCTGCGCGCGCAGGTTGCGCACCCGGTCGCCCAACGCGGCCAGCAGCGGATTCTTGGCCTCCCCGGCCGGTGCGGCGCTGGAGTTGCCGCCCTCTGGCGCGGTAGTCAGCACCGCGTCTACATGCTCATTCATGCGAGTCCTCGTTCGTGGCCGGGATTGTGCGCGCTCAGGGTAAACACCATAGATGCACTATATTGCTTGACACTCATTGTCTCGGTGCTTATTGTTCGGCCACAAGCAAGATACTGCACACGCGGTATTCCTGCAAGGCAGTTCCACAAGTTCGAGGCCCCACGATGTCCGACAGCAGCCACCCAGCCACCGGCAAGGAAGCATTTCACCAGTTGATCGCCGGCCTGACCGCCGAAATCGCCGGCCGGCCGCTCGACGCCCAACTCGACCAATGGCTCAACGCCACCCACGGCGCGGGCAGCGCCAGCTTCGAACAACTGCGCCAGGCCTGCATCGGCGGCGTCGCCGAAGGCTGGCTTTGCGAGCGCGAAGGCGGCGGCATCAAATATGGCCGCGTCTTCAAGGCCGAAGACGCGCTGCACCGCTTCTCGGTCGACGTGGTCGACATGCAGGACATCGCCGGCCCGCACCACACGCATCCCAACGGCGAGATCGATCTGATCATGCCGCTCGACGACAGCGCCGCTGCCACCTTCGACGGGCGGCCCGCGGGCTGGTGCGTCTACGGGCCCGGCACCGCGCACCGCCCGACCGTCGCGAAAGGCCGCGCGCTCGTTCTCTATTTACTGCCCGAAGGACAGATCAAGTTCACGCAATGACCGAACTCCTTTCCAACCACGTCGCCGGCCGCTGGCAAAGCGGCTCGGGCGCCGGCACGCCGCTGTTCGATCCGGTGCTCGGCACCGAACTCGCGCGTGTCGATGCGACGGGGCTCGACCTGCCCGAAGCCTTCTTGTTTGCGCGCGAACAGGGCGGCAACGCATTGCGCGCCCTCACCTACCGCCAGCGCGCCGGCCTGCTCGGCGCGATCGTCAAGGTGCTGCAGGCCAACCGCGATGCCTATTACGAGATCGCCACCGCGAACTCCGGCACGGTGAAGAACGACTCGGCCGTCGACATCGACGGCGCCATCTTCACGCTCGGCCAGTACGCCAAGTGGGGCGATGCGCTCGGCGACGTGCGTGCGCTGCGCGATGGCGACGCGGTCAAGCTCGGCAAGGAGCCGGTGTTCCAGTCGCAGCACCTCCAGGTGCCGACGCACGGCGTGGCGCTCTTCATCAACGCCTTCAACTTCCCGTCATGGGGCCTGTGGGAAAAGGCCGCGCCGGCATTGCTCTCGGGCGTGCCCGTGATCGTGAAGCCCGCGACGGCCACCGCCTGGCTCACGCAGCGCATGGTGCGCGACGTGGTCGACGCGGGCGTGCTGCCCGCGGGCGCGCTCTCGGTCATCTGCGGCAGCTCGGCCGGGTTGATGGACCAGCTGCAGCCTTTCGACGTGGTCTCGTTCACCGGGTCGGCCGAAACCGCGGCGGTGATCCGCTCGCACCCCGCCGTCGCGGCGCGCTCGGTGCGCGCGAACATCGAGGCCGACAGCCTCAACAGCGCCCTGCTGCTGCCCGGCACCGCGCCCGGCAGCGAGGCCTTCAACCTGCTCGTGCGCGAAGTGGTGCGCGAGATGACGGTGAAATCGGGCCAGAAGTGCACCGCCATCCGCCGCATCCTCGTGCCCGCCGAGGTGTACGACGCCGCCGCCGAAGCCATTGGCGCGAAGCTCGCGGGCGTCACCGTCGGCAATCCGCGCAACGAGAGCGTGCGCATGGGTTCGCTGGTGAGCCGTGCGCAACTGAATGCGGTGCGCGATGGACTCGATGCGCTCGCCGCGCAGACCACGGTGCTGCACGACAGCCGCAGCAAGCCGCTGATCGATGCCGACCCCGCCATCGCCGCCTGCATCGGCCCGGTGCTGCTCGGCGCGCGTGATGCCGATGCGGCGCAGCGCGTGCACGACGTGGAAGTGTTCGGGCCGGTCGCCACGCTGCTGCCGTACCGCGATCTCGCACACGGCATCGCATTGGCACATCGCGGACAAGGATCTCTCGTGACTTCGCTCTATGGCAGCGACGACACCGCGCTCGCACAGGCCGCACTCGCCGTCGCACCGAGCCACGGCCGCGTGCATGTGATCACCCCCGAGGTCGCGCAAGCCCACACCGGCCACGGCAACGTGATGCCGATGTCGATGCACGGCGGCCCCCGGCCGCGCGGGCGGCGGTGCCGAACTGGGCGGCTTGCGCGCGCTCGATTTCTATCACCGCAAGAGCGCGGTGCAGGCGAGCCCCGGCGTGCTCGCGGCCCTCGGCCTCTAGAAGAATCAGAGAGAAGAGAAGAGGCCCCAAGGAGACAACACGATGAGCCTGCCCGCACGATTCAATTTCGCCGAACACCTGTTCGCCCTCAACCGCAGCCGCGCCGAACGCACCGCGTACATCGACGACCGCGGCACGCTGAGCTACGGCCAGCTCGAAGACCGCGCGCGCCGCCTGGCCGCCGCGCTCAAGGCAGCCGGCGTGCGCCGCGAAGAGCGCGTGCTGCTCTTGATGCTCGACACCAACGACTGGCCCGTGAGCTTTCTCGGCTGCCTGTATGCCGGCATCGTTCCCGTCGCCGTCAACACGCTGCTCACGCCCGAGGACTACGCCTACATGCTCGACCACAGCCGCGCGCAGGCCGCGCTGGTGTCGGGCGCGCTGTTGCCCGTGCTGCAGGATGCGATGAGGCGCGGCGCGCACGAGTTGCAGGCGCTGATCGTCTCGCAGCCTACCGGCTCGTTGCCTGCCAATGCACAGACCTTCAACGACGCGCTCGCCAATGCCGAACCGCTGGCCGCGCCGGTGAACACTGCCTCCGACGACCCCGGCTTCTGGCTCTATTCCTCCGGCTCCACCGGCAAGCCCAAGGGCACGGTCCATACGCACGCCAACCTCTGGTGGACGGCCGAGCTCTACGGCAAGCCGGTGCTCGCGCTGACCGAAGACGACGTGTGCTTCTCGGCCGCCAAGATGTACTTCGCCTACGGCCTGGGCAATGCGCTGACCTTTCCGCTCTCGGTCGGCGCGACGGTCGTTCTGATGGCCGAGCGCCCCACGCCCGACGCCATCTTCCGCCGCTGGACCGAGCACAAGCCCACCGTGTTCTTCGGCGCACCCACGGGCTTCGCCGGCATGCTGGCTTCACCCAAGCTGCCCGCACGCGACACTGTCGCGCTGCGCATGTGCTCGTCTGCCGGCGAGGCCCTGCCCGGCGAGATCGCGCAGCGCTTCAAGGCGCACTACGGCTGCGAGATCATCGACGGCATCGGCTCGACCGAGATGCTGCACATCTTCATCTCCAACCGCCCCGGCGATGTGCGCTACGGCACGACCGGCAAGCCGGTCGAAGGCTACGAGGTCGAACTGCGCGGCGAGGACGGCCGCCCCGTTCCAGATGGCGAAGTCGGCGATCTCTACATCCGCGGCCCGAGCTCGGCGCTCATGTACTGGAACAACCGCGAGAAGTCGCGCGACACCTTCCAGGGCGGCTGGACCAAGAGCGGCGACAAGTACACGCGCGATGCCGACGGCTACTTCACCTACGCGGGCCGCAGCGACGACATGCTGAAGGTGAGCGGCATCTACGTCTCGCCGTTCGAGGTCGAGGCCACGCTGATGCAGCATCCGTCTGTGCTCGAAGCCGCGGTGATCGGCAAGGAAGACGCAGAGGGCCTCACCAAGACCAAGGCCTTCGTCGTGCTGAAGGACGGCAGTGCCGCGACCGAAGACGAACTCAAGGCCTTCGTGAAGGAGCGCCTCGCACCGTACAAGTACCCGCGCTTTCTCGAATTCGTGAGCGAGCTGCCGAAGACGGCGACTGGGAAGATCCAGCGCTTCAGGTTGCGCGAGCGGGAGAAGCAGGCATGAGGTTCCCGTTTTTCTCCCTCCCGCTCTGGGGGAGGGCTGGGGTGGGGGCAAGCGGCCTTGGCAAAAGCACTGCCACTGCAAGCGCCGCTTGCCCCCATCCCAACCTTCCCCCAAAGGGGGAAGGAGCAACGCGATGAGCACCACCTTCGCCACCATCGCCTGGCGCGGCCGCGCCGTGCAGGTCGAGTGCGCATGGATCGCCCCCGAGCGCACCGACGCGCCGCTCATCGTCTTCCTGCACGAAGGCCTCGGCTCCGTCGCGATGTGGAAGGACTTTCCCGCACAGGTCTGCGAGGCCGCCAACGCCCGCGGGCTCGTGTTCTCGCGCCCCGGCTATGGCCGCTCCACGCCGCGCGAAGACAACGAAATCTGGGACGTCGACTTCATGCACCGCCAGGCGCACGAGGTGCTGCCCGCCCTCTTCACCGCCTTGAAGCTCGACCACGAAAAGCCCTGGCTCTTCGGCCACAGCGACGGCGGCTCGATCTCGCTGCTGTATGCCTCGCGCTTCCCCGAGCGCGTGTCGGGCCTTGTCGTACTGGCCCCGCACATCTTCGTGGAAGACGTGACGGTCGCGAACATCGAGCTGGCCCGCACGGCCTACCTCTCGACCGACCTGCCGAAGAAGCTCGCCCGCTACCACGACAGTGCCGATTCCGCCTTCTGGGGCTGGAACCGCATCTGGCTGCATCCGCCCTTTCGCGACTGGAACATCGAGGCCGAACTCGACGCCATCCGCTGCCCCGTGCTCGCCATCCAGGGCCTCGACGACGAGTACGGAACGCTCGCGCAGATCCGCGGGATTGCCGCGCGCGTCGGCGGCGGTTGCGAACTGGTGGAAATCCCTGAATGCGGGCATTCCCCACATCGCGATCAGCCGGAACGTGTCACCGTCGCTACCGCTTCTTTCATCACCAAAAACAGGAGACAGACACCATGACGACCATCCGCACGGCGCGCCTCGCGCTCACCGCCATCGCCTTTGCCGCCCTCGCATCGGCGGCCGGCGCCCAGGGCACCGGCAAGCTCAAGGTCGGCCTGATGCTGCCGTACAGCGGCACCTACACCGCGCTGGGCGTGGCCATCGAGAACGGCTTCAAGCTCTATGTGGACGAACAGGGCGGCAAGCTCTCGGGCCGCGAGATCGAGTACTTCAAGGTGGACGACGAATCCGATCCCGCCAAGGCGACCGACAACGTCAACAAGCTCATCAAGCGCGACAACGTCGACGTGATCGTGGGCACCGTGCACTCCGGCGTCGCGATGGCGATGGCCAAGGCTGCGAAGGAAAGCGGCACCGTGCTGATCGTGCCCAACGCCGGCGCCGACGCGGTGACCGGCCCGATGTGCGCACCCAACATCTTCCGCAGCTCGTTCAGCAACTGGCAGCCCGCCTATGCGATGGGCGAGGTCGCTGCCAAGCAGCAGGGCAAGAAAAAGGCGATGACCATCACCTGGAAGTACGCGGCCGGCGACGAGTCGGTCAACGGCTTCAAGGAAGGCTTCGAGAAGAACGGCGGCAAGGTGGACAAGCAGCTCACGCTGCCCTTTCCCAACGTCGAGTTCCAGGCGCTGCTGACCGAGATCGCGGCGGCCAAGCCCGATGCGGTGTATGCCTTCTTCGCGGGCGGCGGCGCGGTGAAGTTCGTCAAGGACTACCAGGCCGCGGGCCTCAACAAGACCATTCCGCTCTACGGCCCGGGCTTCCTGACCGACGGCACGCTCGATGCGCAGGGCGACTCGGCGCAGGGCATGCTGACCACGCTGCACTATGCGGACGGCCTCAACACCGCGCGCGACAACGCGTTCCGCGTGGCGTATGCCAAGTCGTTCAAGCTGCAGCCCGACGTGTATGCGGTGCAGGGCTACGACGCGGCGCAGATGCTGGGCGTGGGCCTTGCCGCCGCCAAGGGCGACATCGGCAAGAAGGCCGAGTTCACCGCCGCCATCGAGAAGGCCAGGATCGACAGCCCGCGCGGCACGTTCACGATGAGCAAGTCGCACAACCCGGTGCAGGACATCTATCTGCGCAAGGTGGATGGCAAGGAGAACAAGCTGGTCAGCACCGCGATCAAGGGCCTCGCAGATCCGGCCCGCGGCTGCCGGATGTAAGCAGGCCTGAGGGCCTTCGGTTATTTCGTTCCCTCGCAGCCCCTGACCGAGTTCACGGCTGCGAGCCGCCTTGCGGCAACCACATTCAACTGGGATCTCACACGGTGGATTTCGGAACCTTCCTCGTCCAGTGCCTGAACTCCGTTCAGTACGGACTGCTGCTCTTCCTCGTGGCGTCGGGCCTCACGCTGATCTTCGGGATCATGGGCGTGATCAACCTCGCGCACGGCAGCTTCTACATGATCGGCGCGTACCTGGCGTTCTCGCTCGCGCCGCTGTTCGGCGACCAGTTCTTGCTGATGCTGGTGGCGGGCGTGGTGCTCGCGGCGATCTTCGGCTACCTGCTCGAATGGGCGTTCTTCAGTTATCTCTACCAGCGTGACCACCTGCAGCAGGTGCTGATGACCTACGGGCTCATCCTGGTGTTCGAGGAGCTGCGCTCCATCCTCGTGGGCAACGACGTGCACGGCGTGAAGGTGCCCGCATGGCTCGACGGCAGCTTCGCGCTCGGCAACGTCATGAGCTACCCCTGGTACCGGCTCTTCGCATCGGCCGCATGCATCGTGCTCGCAGTGGGCTTGTACTGGGTGGTGAACCGCACGCGCCTGGGCATGATGATCCGCGCCGGCGCGAGCAACCGCGACATGGTGCGGGGCCTCGGCATCGACGTGAAGCGGCTCTACCGCATCGTGTTCGCGGCCGGCGTGGCGCTCGCGGCGCTGGCCGGGATGATCGCCGCGCCGATGTCCTCGGTGTATCCGAACATGGGCGCGAGCGTGCTCATCATCTGCTTCGTGCTGGTGGTGATCGGCGGCATCGGCTCGATCACCGGCGCGCTGCTCGCTTCGCTGCTGGTGGGTTTTGTCGACACCTTCGGCAAGGTGTTCTTCGCGGACCTCAGCGGCATCGGCATCTACCTGCTGATGGCCATCGTGCTGATCTGGAAGCCCGAAGGGCTGATGGGGAGGCGGCCATGACGAAGAAGGGTGCATTCCTCGTGCCCGTGGCCTGCGCGGTGCTCATCGGCATCGCCGGCCCGTTGATGGGCAACTACGCCTCGGACTTCGTCGTGAAGGTGATGATCCTCTCGATCTTCGCGCTGAGCCTCGAACTGCTGGTCGGCATGACCGGCCTCGTGAGCCTGGGCCATGCGGCGTTCTACGGCATCGGCGCCTACGTGACGGTGCTCGCATCGGGCAGCGAAGGCGGCAACTTCGCACTGCTGCTGCCGATGGCCATGGGCGCGGCTGCGCTCTATGCGCTGTTCGTCGGCGCCTTGAGCCTGCGCACGCGCGGCGTGTACTTCATCATGGTGACGCTGGCTTTCGCGCAGATGGCCTTCTTCGTGTTCCACGACACCAAGGTCGGCGGCGGCAGCGACGGCATCTACATGTACGTGCGGCCCGCCATCGGCGCGCTCGACCTGGAGAACCGCACGGTACTGTTCTACGTGGTGCTTGCATCGTTGGTGTTCACCTACGGGCTGCTTGCGCTGATTCGCCGCTCGCGCTTCGGCGCGGCGCTCGCGGGCATTCGCGTGAACGAACAGCGCATGCGCGCGGCGGGGTTCCCTGTGTACGGCTACAAGCTCGCGGCCTTCGTGCTGGCGGGCGCGCTGGCGGGTCTCGCGGGTTTCCTGCTGGCTTCGCGTGACGGCGTGGTCAATCCCGAGTTGATGGCCTGGCACAACTCGGGCGAGGTGCTGCTGATGGTGATCCTCGGCGGCCTCGGCCACCTGCGCGGCGCGGTGATCGGCGCGATCGCGTTCACGCTCTTGAAGGAAATCTTCTCGACGCATGCCGTGATGGGGCCTCTGGCGGACCACTGGCAGCTCACGCTGGGCATCGCGATCATCGTGTTCGTCGCGTGGTTGCCCAAGGGGCTGATCGGGCTCGTGAAGCGCATCTCGCCGAAGGAGGCCGCATGACCTGCTCGCACCTTCCGTCTTTCTCCCTCCCCTCCTGGGGGAGGGCCGGGGTGGGGGCACGCGGCCTTTGCAAAAGCACGGCCTCCGCCAGCGCCGCTTGCCCCCATCCCAACCTTCCCCCAAAGGGGGAAGGAGCAATGCCATGAACACCACTACACTGCTTTCCGTCGCCGGCCTCACACGCCGCTTCGGCGGCCTCACCGCGGTGAACGCCGTCACGCTCGACCTGCATGTCGGCGAAGTGCATGCGGTGATCGGCACCAACGGCGCGGGCAAGTCGACGCTCATCAACATGCTCTCGGGCGAGATCGAGGCCTCCGAGGGCCGCATCGCGCTGGACGGCATCGACATCACGCAGCGTGCGCAATCGAGGCGCGCGCGCGACGGCGTGGGCCGCAGCTACCAGCGCACGACGATCTTTCCCGAGTTCAGCGTGCACGAGAACTGCCGGCTCGCCGCACAAGCCGCGACTGCGCGGCCGTGGGCGATCTGGCAGGCCTCGCAACGCTGTACGGCGAGCAATGCGGCCGCCGACTCGGCGCTCGAAGCCGCAGGCCTTTCGAACGAATCCTTGCGCATTGCGGGCACGCTGAGCCACGGCGCGCAGCGCCAGCTTGAAGTCGCCATGTGCCTCGCGACAAATCCACGCGTGCTGCTGCTCGACGAGCCGCTCGCCGGCATGGGCGCCGAGGAAACCGACCGCATGCTCACGCTGCTCGCGCGGCTGAAGGCCACGCACGCGATCCTGCTGGTGGAGCACGACATGGACGCGGTCTTCCGCATCGCCGACCGCATCACGGTGATGGTGAACGGCACCGTCATCGCGACCGGCGACCCGACATCGATCCGCGAGAACCCCGAAGTGCGCACGGCGTATCTCGGAGAGGACCACTGACATGCTGATCGTCCGCGACCTCAACACCTACTACGGCAACAGCCACATCCTGCGCGGCGTGCACGCCGGCATCCCGACGGCCACGTCGGTGGGCCTGCTTGGCCGCAACGGCATGGGCAAGACCACGCTCATCCGCAGCATGATGGGCTACGTGCGGCCCGCCTCGGGCGAAGTGCAGGTGGACGGCCGCACCGTCACCGGCTGGCCGCCTGAGAAGATGGCGCGCCTTGGCATCGGCTACGTGCCCGAGGGCCGAGGCATCTTCCCGAACCTCTCGGTGCGCGAGAACCTCGTGATGAGCGAGCGCGCGGGCATCGACGGCCGCCGCGCCTGGACCTTCGACCGCGTGATGGCCACCTTCCCGCGGCTGGCCGAGCGGCTCTCGCACGGCGGCCAGCAACTCTCGGGCGGCGAGCAGCAGATGCTCTCGATCGGCCGCGCCCTCATGACCAACCCGCGCCTCTTGATCCTGGACGAAGCCACCGAAGGCCTCGCGCCGCTGATCGTGGCCGAGATCTGGCGCGTGATCGGCGAGATCCGCGGCACCGGCATCGCCACGCTGATCGTGGACCGCGACTACCGCAAGGTGCTCGCGCACACCGACCTCGCGGTGGTGATGGAGAAGGGGCAGATCGTGCGGCACGGGGCGTCGGCCGACCTGCTGGCGGAGCCGCATGCGCTCGAGGAGCTGCTGGGCGTGTAGCAAAAAGGAGCATGGCGGTGACACGCGAGATCAGCCTCCTCGATCCCTCGGGCAAGCCGGTTCGCTTCGAGGGCAAGACGCTGATCAACGCCGCCACCACGCCGTGGCAGGGCTTTGCGCTGGAGGTGCGCGCGATACAGGGCGACGGCGAGAACCCGGCCTGCTACAACCCGCACCCGCTGCTCGCGTTCTGCGTGCGCGGACACGTGAAGTCCGCGATGACCACGGGGCACCGCACCCGTCACACCGAGATACGGTCCGGCGGGCTGTGCATCTTCGAGCAGGGCTACGAAGTCGACCGCGTGACGTGGTCCGGCCACGTCGAGGAAATGATCGCGCTGGAAATTCGCCCCGAGACGCTGCGCGACCTGATGCCCGAGGGCCATGGCGAGCTTCACCTGCAGACGCATCTCTCGACCACCGACGCCACCCTGACGTCGCTCGCCATCGCGATGCGCGACGAAGTGGAGCGCGGCTGCACTTCAGGCCGCCTGCATGCGCAGGGCCTGTCGATGGCATTGGTGAGCTACCTGCAGCACCGCTACGGCGGCGCGGGCAATGCGAAGCGGCCGCCCGGGCGCCTCTCGCAGGCGGACCTGCGCAAGGTGTACGACTGGGTGATGCAGCACCTGGGCGAAGACTTCGGCATCGACGAACTCGCGGCCGAGCTGCACATGAGCGCCGTCCATTTCACGCGCCTCTTCAGGGCCAGCACGGGTGCGACGCCGTACCGCTACGTGATGGAGCAGCGCGTGCGCCATGCGCTGTCGCTGCTGGAGGGGCGGTTGTCGCTCGCCGAGATCGCGCATGCCGTCGGCTTCTCGAGCCAGGCGCATTTCACGCAGGTGTTCAAGCAACTGGTGGGCACCACGCCCGCGCGTGCACGGCTCGGGTAAGTCCCCGTGCAGGGTGAAGGGATCCTGCAAACCATGATCGCTTGTCGATAGACCGCACAGCGAGGCAAAGGCAAATTCAGGTGTCCATACAACAGGAGACAAGAAGATGCCCCGCACGATTCATCGCACAGCACCCAACCCTTCGCGCACCCGGTTCACGGCGGTGGCTGCGCTCTGCATGGGCATGTGCGCCGCAGCAGCACTCACGGCGTGCGGGGGCAGCGACTCCTCGGGGACGGTGCTGCCCTTCATCCCCGCATCGCCGCCACCATCGGGTCCGGCCGCGCCCGTGGCGCTCGCCTGCGACGACAGCCTGAAGACCGCATTCAAGCCCGACGCGAACACCACCGTCACCGTGGTGAAGCAGTTCAAGCAAGGCGACGACCTGAACCTCGACGGCAAGGCCTCGGGCACCGTGGCGGCCAGCGACGTGTGCATGGTCAAGCTCAACGTCGGACCGGGCTATGCGGGGCCGGCGGATGCGCCGTCGACCTCGCCCGGCATCGGCATCGAGGTGTGGCTGCCGACGATGTCCAAGTGGAACAACCGCGTGCGCGTGCTCGGCGGTGGCGGCTTCGTGGGCGATGCGGGCATCAGCGCCAAGGCGCAGATCGGCGGCGCGGCCGCGGCCGCCATTGCCGCGGGCGAAGGCTCGGTGAGCGCCGTGACCGATGCGGGCCATGCCTCGAAGTTGCCCATCGCTTCGGTGGACGGCTCGTTCGCAATGAACCCCGACGGCACCGTCAACACCACGCTGTGGACCGACTTCGCAAGCCGCGGCATCCATGAGATGGCCGCCAAGGCCAAGGCGCTGGCGGCCGGCTTCTACCAGCGCAGCGCGCAGTACGCCTACTGGGACGGCTGCTCCACCGGCGGCCGCCAGGGCCACATGCAGGCACAGGTGAACCCCGACGATTTCGACGGCATCCTCGCCGGCAACAGCGCGATCAACTGGACCACCTTCATCACCGCCGAGCTGTATCCGCAGGTCGTGATGCAGCGCGACCTGGGCGGCACGCCGCTCACGCCGGACCAGATGACGCTGGTGTCTTCGGCCGCCGTGAGCGCCTGCGACAGCACGCTCACCGGCCAACACGAAGGCTTCATCAGCGATCCGGCCGCCTGCAAGTACGACCCCGCGCAGGACAAGGCCGTGCTGTGCACCGGCAGCGGCGGCACCAACGCGACTGCAGCCTGCCTGAGCACTGTGCAGGCGCAGGCGGTCAACAAGATCTGGTACGGCCAGACGCGCGACGGCAGCGCACCGGCGCCCGCGGGCGACATCGGCTACGGCGCCACGCTGGCGTCGGGCCAGCTCTGGTACGGCCTCACGCGCGGCACCGCGCTCAACAGCCCCGGCATGCCAGGGTTCTCGCTGGCGGACTCCACCGGCGGCGTGCCCAACCCGTTTCCCATCGCCGCACACCAGGTCGCGCTGAACCTGCAGGACCCGACGATCGCGACGCCGGATTTCATCAATGCGACGGGCAACGGCGCGAACCTCTGGAAGGGCCTGTCGTATGCCCAGTTGGCCAACGCCAGCGATCGCGGCAAGGCGCTGCAAACCGCCTTCGCGAACATCAACGCCGACAACCCCGACCTGGCCAGGTTTCGCGACCGCGGCGCCAAGCTGCTGACGTACCACGGCCTGGCCGACCAGCTGATCCCGAACTCGGGCACGGCCAACTACTACGAGCGCGCGGCCAAGGCGATGGGCGGCATCGACGCGACGCAGAAGTTCTACCGCTACCTCGAGATTCCCGCGATGGGGCACTGCGCCGGCGTGGGCTCGGTGAACGGCCTGGCTGGCGTGAGCCCCGCGGCCAACCCGCCGCTCCCCCCGCCGAACCAGTTGTTCGCCGCGCTCACCGACTGGGTCGAGAAAGGCGTGGCGCCCGACAACCTCGTGCTGCAGAACGCCGACAAGTCACTGGCGCGGCCGCTGTGCACCTACCCGAAGAAGATCGCGTACCTCGGCGGCGATGTGAAGTCGGCGGCCAGCTTCGCCTGCCGCTGAGCTTTCAGACGAGCCGCTGCGCCATCAGGAAATCGATGAACACCCGCATGCGCAGCGGCACATGGCGCCCGTCCGGGTACAGCAGCGTGTACGGGCGCGAGCGGCCCGCGAACGGTTTCAGCACCTCGACGAGCGAGCCGTCGGCAAGCTCCTTCTCCACCACGAAGCGGTAGGTCTGGAACAACCCGGCGCCGCTCTTGGCGAGCGTGACGCCGCCGAGCACGTCGTCGGAGCAGCTGTAGGCGCTGTCCGCGAGCACCTCGCGGTCCTTGCCGTCTTCCTTGAAGAGCCATGAGATGCGCCGGCCGCTGCTGGGCAGCTCGAACTGGATGCACTCGTGCGCGGCGAGGTCGTCCGGCGTGCGGGGCGTGCCAGCCGCCTTCAGGTACTTGCGCGTCGCGACCACCACGAGCGCCGCGTCCTCCAGGTGCCGCGCGATCAGCGTGGAGTCGGGCTGGGCGCGCACGCGCACGGCCATGTCGTAGCCCTCTTCCACGAAATCGATGTTGCGGTTGCTCAGGTGCACATGCAGCCGGATGTCGGGATAGCGTTCGCGGAACGCGGGCAGCGTCGGCAGGATGCGGTGGTGGCCGTAGGTGGTCGGCACGCTGATGCGCAGCGTGCCCGAGGGCTGCGCCTGCTGGCCCATCACTTCGCGCTCGGCCTCGGCGAGTTGCGCGAGCGCCTGGCGGCACTGCGCGAAGTAGGAGCGGCCCGCGTCGGTGAGCCGCACGCTGCGCGTGGTGCGCACGAACAGGCGAAGACCGAGTCGTTTCTCCAGTCGTGAGATCGAGCGGCTCACCGCCGCCGGCGTCACGCCCGCGGCAAGCGCCGCCGAGGTGAAACCGCCCGTCTCCGCCGCGAGACAGAAGAGCTCGATGCTGCCAAGGAGGATGTCGCCGAACTGCCGTTGCATGGATTGATTACCTTGCGTATCAAGTGAAGTGCGAGTCTAGTGATTTATCTACGGCTGCGTCATCAATACAGTTCTCCCCACGTCATCAACTTTTGGAGAACCGACATGCAAGACAGCAATTCATCCCCCACCGTCGTCATCACCGGCGCCTCGAGCGGCATCGGGCTGGGCCTCGCGGCGGCGTACCTCGAACGTGGCTTCAACGTGGTCGCCAACGCCCGCACCGACGAGCGCCTCGCGGCCGCCGCAAAGCAGCTGGGCAACCCGGACCGCTTTCTCGGCGTCGCGGGCGACATCGCCCTGCGCGCAACGGCCGAGCAGCTCATCGACCGTGCTGTGGCGCGCTTCGGCCACGTCGACGTGCTCATCAACAACGCCGGCATCTTCAACGCCAAGCCCTTCGTCGACTACACCGAGGAAGAGCTTGACCAGCTGGTCGCCACCAACCTCAAGGGTTTCGTCTACGCCTCGCAGGCCGCCGCGAAGCACATGATTCCGCGCCGCAAGGGTCACATCGTGAACATCACCGCGGGCATCGCGCTGCAGCCGAACCTCAAGGTGCCGGCGCTGGTGCCGGTGCTGGTCAAGGGCGGCATCAATGCGGCGACGCGCGCCCTCGCGCTCGAGCTCTCGCCGCACAACATCCAGGTGAATGCGGTAGCTCCCGGCATCGTCGACACGCCGATGCACCCCGCCGAGAACCACGGCTTCTTGAGCGGCCTGGCGCCCGCGGGCCGCATCGCGACCGTGCGCGAGATCGCCGATGCGGTGCTGTACCTCACCGGCGCCGGCTTCACCTCGGGCGTGGTGCTGGCGGTGGACGGCGGCGCGAGCGCCGGCACCTGGTAATCGCCTCGCTCACGCACTCATCCACTCACCCAAGGAGCACACCATGCCTTTCGTCAATCTGAAGATCACCCGCGACGGCGTCACGCGCGAGCAGAAGACCCAGGTCATCGCCGAGTTCACCGAAGTCCTCGAACGCGTGCTGAAGAAGCCGCCGGAGTGGACGCACATCGTGATCGAGGAGATCGATACCGATGACTGGGGGTTCGGGGGCGTGACGACCACGGAGTACCGCAAGCGGCTGGCGGAGGCCGCCAAGAAAGCGCAATGAAGGCGGACGGGCGCGGACGGCCTACTCGATGAACCGCCGCAGCCCGTCCAGGTCGATCACCGTGATCCCTCCGTACTCGATCCGCAAGAAGCCCGCCTCCTTCAACCGGTTCAGCGCCGCATTGCACCGCTGCCGCGACACCCCCGAGAGATTCGCGATCTCCTCCTGCGATGTCTGCAGGTGCGGCTCGCTCCCCGGATGCAGCCATGGGTGGAACAACCCGGCGAGCGCGCGCGCCACCTGGCTGTCGGCGTCGAGCAGCCGGTGCGCCGCGTAGTTGCCCATGAACCAGTGCAGCCGCTCGTTGATCTGCTGCAACAAGAAATGATCGAAGCCGCGCTGCGTGCGGTGCAGCCATTCGAAGGTCTCCAGCGGCAACTGGGCCACGCGGCTCGGGCGCAGCGCAATGATGTCGGCCGAGCGCGGCACCGCACGCAGCAGCGTGCCCTCGCCGAACCAGCTGCCGACCGACAGACCGCCGAAGGTCACCGAGCGCCCGTCGCTGGATGTGATCGACCACTTGAGCAGCCCTTCGAGCGTGCCGTACCAGTGCAGCGGCGTGTCGCCGCGCCGGCACAGCGCGGCGCCGGCGGCCACCTCGACCTCGCGCATCTCGTCGAGCACGCGCTCGCGCGCGGCCGCATCGAGCAGCGGAAACCAGGCAGAGCCTTGCAGCAGTTGCGGAATGGTCAGCGATGCCGCCGTGATGGGCGGCTCCGCCTTCTTCGTGGGCATGGAATGAAAGCTCCTGGAGGCACGGGTGCGTAAACCCTGAGCCCAAATGTCGTCGCGATGACTGAGTGTGCATGCGCTCCCAAAAATAATAGCGCGCCCCTCATGCAAGACACCAGGAAAACGCCATGTCGTCCAAGCGCAAAGTGATCGTGACCATCGCTCCCACCGGCGGCATGGCGCACAAGTCGCAGAACCCGCACCTGCCTACGCAACCCGCCGAGATTGCCGCCGACGTGCTGCGCTGCTGGAACGCCGGCGCGAGCGTGGTGGCGATCCATGCGCGGCGGCCCGACGACGGTGCCACCTGCAACGCCGAGGTGTACCGCGACATCAACAGCCGCATCCGCGCGGGCGGCTGCGACATCGTCATCAACAACTCCACCGGCGGCGGCGTGCACGGCGACATGGTCAAGCCGCTCGCGGGCGACCGCTGGGAGATCGCGTGGGAAGAGCGCATCAAGGGCATGGACGCCGGCGCCGAGATGTGCACGCTGGATGCGACCACGCTCAACCTGAGCTTCGAGGGCAAGCAGATCCTGATGGACACGCCCATCACCAAGGGCCGCGAACTGGCCGCCGGCATGAAGGCGCGCGGCATCAAGCCCGAGTGGGAGGTGTTCAGCCCCACGCACATCCTGCAGGACACGACCACGCTGATCGGCGAGGGTCATGACGAGGAGCCGTACTTCATCAACCTCGTGATGAACGTGCACCGCAATTTCCAGAACGCGATGCCGTATTCGCCGCGCTTCCTGCAGATGATGGTCGACACGCTCCCCAAGGGCAGCATCTTCTGCGTGAGCGGCATCGGCCCTTCGCAACTCGAAGCCAATGTGGCGGCGCTGCTGCTGGGCGGGCATGCGCGCGTCGGGCTCGAAGACAACCTTTACTTCCGCCACGGCGAACTGGCCACCAACGTGCAGCTCACCGAGCGCATCGTGCGGGTGATCCGCGAGCTCGACATGGAAGTGGCCACGCCGGCCGAGGCGCGGCAGATGATGGGGCTGCCGCGCGCCGGCACGCCATGGCCCGAGTTCGCATTGGGCTGATCGAACAACTACAACGACAGGAGACAAGACCATGAACATCACCCTCTCGCGCACTGCGCTCGCCATCGCACTCGGCACCGCCTTCGCCAGCACCAGTGCCTCGGCGCAGGTGTCGGACGACACCATCCGCATCGGCTTCATCAGCGACATGTCGGGCATCTACCGCGACTACGACGGCCCGGCCGGCGCTGAAGCGATCCGCATGGCGATTGCCGACATGGGCGGTGCCATCGATGGCAAGAAGATCGAGTTGGTCACGGCCGATCACCAGAACAAGCCCGACATCGCCGCCGCCAAGGCCCGCGAGTGGTTCGACGTGCAGAAGGTCGACATGCTGATCGCGGGCGTCAACTCCGGCGCGGCCATCGCGATGGCGGGCGTGGCGGCGGACAAGAAGAAGCCGTACTTCGTGGTCGGCTCGGGCGCCTCGAGCCTCACCAACGAATACTGCTCGCCCTACACCGTGCACTACGCTTACGACACGGTGGCCATGGCGCGCGGCACCGCGAGCGCGGTGGTCAAGGCGGGCGGCAAGAGCTGGTACTTCGTGACCGCCGACTACGCCTTCGGCGCCGCGCTGCAGACCGACGCGGCCAAGATCATCAACGCGAGCGGCGGCACGGTCGCGGGCTCGGTGAAGCACCCGCTGGGCGCGAGCGATTTCTCGTCGTTCATGCTGCAGGCGCAGGGCTCGAAGGCGCAGGTGCTGGCGCTCGCCAATGCGGGCGGCGACACGGTGAACGCGATCAAGTCGGCGGCCGAGTTCGGCATCAGCAAGAACATGAAGCTGGCCGGCATGATCATCACCATCAACGACGTGCACGCGCTGGGGCTGAAGACCTCGCAGGGCATGTACCTCACCGACAGCTGGTACTGGAACCAGAGCCCCGAGGCCCGCACCTGGGCGCGGCGCTTCTTCGACAAGCACAAGCGCATGCCCTCCTCCTTCCATGCCGGCGACTACTCGGCCGCGCTGCAATATCTGCAGGCGGTGAAGGCGGCCGGCAGCGACGATGCCGACAAGGTGATGGCGCAACTGCGCAAGACGAAGTTCAATGACATGTTCGTCAAGGGCGGGTGGCTCCGCGACGACGGCCTCATGGTGCACGACATGCAGCTGATGCAGGTGAAGACCCCCGACGAATCGAAAGAACCGTGGGACTACTACAAGGTGGTCGAGCCGATCCGCGGCGAGGCCGCATGGACGACGAAGGCAGAGAGCCGCTGCGCGCGGTGGAAATCATGACCCTCTTGAATGTGCAACGCGTCGCAGTCGTCGGCACTGGCGTGATCGGCGCGAGCTGGGCGGCGTACTTCCTCGCGCACGGGCTCGATGTGAATGCGACCGATCCGTCGCCCGGCGCCGAAGACAGGCTGCGCGCCGCGGTGGCGCAGCACTGGCCGACGCTGGAACGCTTCGGACTTGCCGAAGGCGCATCGGTGGATCGCTTGCGCTTTCACGACAGCCTGGAAGACGCGGTATCGGTGGCCGACTTCGTGCAGGAGAACGGCCCCGAGCGCATGGACTTCAAGATCGATCTGTTCCGCCGCATGGACGCGGCAGCGCCGCCGGAAACCATCCTCGCGTCGAGTTCGTCGGGCCTCGCGATCAGTGGCGTGCAATCGGGCTGCGCGCATCCGCAGCGCGTGGTGCTCGGGCATCCGTTCAATCCGCCGCACCTGATTCCGCTGGTGGAGGTGATCGGTGGCGAGAAGACCTCGGCCGAGGTCATCGAACGCACGATGGCGTTCTACGCGGCCATCGGCAAGCGGCCGATCCATGTGAAGCGCGAGGTCAAGGGCCACATCGCGAACCGGCTGCAGGCAGCGCTCTGGCGCGAGGCCTTCCACCTCGTCAATGAAGGCGTGGCGAGCGTGGCGGACATCGACACGGCGATTGCGCACGGCCCGGGCCTCCGCTGGGCGGTGATGGGGCCGTTCATGAACCTGCATCTGTCGGGCGGTGCGGGCGGCATCGAACATGTGCTCGCGCACCTGGGCGGGCCGATCGAAGATTGGTGGAAGGACCTGGGCGCGCCGTCGATGACGGCCGAGCTCAAGCAGAAGGTGACAGAGGGTGTGGCGGAGGAACTGGGCACGCGCCGCACGGTCGACCTCGAAGCCGCGCGCGACACCCTGCTGTTAAACCTGATTCGCGCCAAGGCCGACACCGGCAAGCTTGGCTAGATGAAACCTTGCTCTTCGATGCGTTGCGCTGTGCGTTCAGGCTGCGATCCCGCCGACGGGGTACCTTGCTTCGCGAATGTCCCCCGCCCTTCGGGCTCCTCCTTGATTTCGCTGCGCAAGGCACCCCATCGGCGTGCTCGTTTTCAGAGCACTGGTTGATCGGAAAGCACAACGACCGCGCTCTGTGTGCGCAGGGCATCGGGTGCTCCCCGCAGCGAAATCAAGGAGGAGGCCGCAGGCCGGGGGACATTCGCGGAGGGGAGTACCCGGTGGCCTGTGCACACGCCCTGAACAAAACCCTCGGAATACAGAAATGACCGACTTCCTCCACGACGAAAACCTGATCGCCCCGCCTCGCACGGTGCGCATCGACTTCGACGACGGCTCCTTCGCGCTGCGCTCGCCGCAGACGCTGAAGCCCTATGCGCGCTGCATCGGCGAATGGATCGAACGCTGGGCGCGCGAGACGCCCGACGCGCTGGCGTTCGCCGAACGCGACGAGAGCGGCGAAGGCTGGCGCAAGCTCGATTACCGCGCGCTGCGCCACGCCGTCGGTGCGGTCGCACAGGGCTTGCTCGACCTGAAGCTGCCCGCGGGCCAGCCCATCGTGATCCTCTCGGACAACGCGATCGACCATGCGGTGCTGATGCTTGCGACGATGCACATCGGCCGCACCGCGTGCTCGCTGTCGAGCGCGTACTCCCGCATGGCCAAGGACCCGTCGCGGCTGCACGGCATGCTGAAAGCGCTCGGTCCTTCGCTGATCTACGCATCGGACGCCAAGGTCTACGGCGGCGCGCTGGCAGGCTGCGGTGTCGAGGCCGTGACGGTGTTCAGCCGCGACGCCGACGCGCATCCAGGCGCGATGGCCTTCGACCAATTGCTCGCGGCGAAGGAAACGCCAGCCGTGATGGAAGCCTTCGCAGCGATCCTTGCCGACACCCACGCCAAGTACCTGCTGACCTCCGGCTCCACCGGCAAGCCCAAGGTAGTGATCAACACGCACCGCATGCTGTGCGCCAACCAGCAGATGATGGCGCAGACCTGGCGCTTCCTCGCGGAAGAAAAGCCGGTGCTGGTCGACTGGCTTCCATGGAGCCACACCTTCAGCGCGAACCACAACCTGCACATGGTGCTGTGCCATGGCGGCGCGCTCTACATCGACGAAGGCCGGCCCGCGCCGGGCCTGATCGAGAAGACGGTGCGCAACCTGCGCGAGGTCAAACCCACGCTGCTGTTCAACGTGCCGCGCGGCTTCGACATGCTGCTGCCTTTTCTCGAAGCCGACGACACACTCGCCACCGAGGTGTTCTCGCGGCTGCGCCTTGCCTTCTATGCGGCGGCCGCGCTCGCGCCTTCGACATGGCAACGGCTCGAAGCGGTTGCGCAGCGCGTGCGGCCCACGCGGCCGCTGTGGCTCACCACCTCGTGGGGCGCGACCGAAACCTCGCCCGCCATCACCTCCGCGCACTGGAAGCTCGACGGTGCCGGCTGCATCGGTGCGCCGCTGCCGGGGCTCGAACTCAAGTTCGTGCCCAACGGCCAGAAGCTGGAGATGCGGGTCAAGGGCGTGTCGGTGTTCCCTGGCTACCGCGATGCGCCACGTGAAACGGCGGAGGCGTTCGATGAAGAGGGCTACTACCGCATCGGCGATGCTGGCTTTCTTGCGAACACCGCGGAACCCGAGCAAGGCGTGATCTTCAACGGCCGCGTGGCCGAGGACTTCAAGCTCTCGACCGGCACCTGGGTCTCGGTGGGCACGCTGCGCGTGAAGCTGGTGTCGATGCTCGCGCCGCATGTGCAGGACGTGGTGCTCACCGGCCACGACCTCGACGAGATCGGCATGCTGGTGTTCGCCAGTCCGCAGGCCGCATCGCTCGCGCCCGAGGCGTTGGCCGAGCGCATCGCCGGTGTGCTGCGTGTGCTGCGCGACGAAGGCGCGGGCTCGTCGCAATGCCCGGCCTGTGCACTGGTGCTCGCGGAGCCGCCGAGCCTGGACGCGGGCGAGATCACCGACAAGGGCTACATCAACCAGCGCGCGGTGCTCGCGCGGCGTGCGGCCGACGTGGCGCGCCTGCATGCGACGGACCCGGACCCGCAGGTGGTGCGCCTGCGCGGCTGATCAGGACGGCTGCTCGAACAGCGCGAGCAGCGTTTCCTTGACCCATTGATGCAGCGCCGAGGTCTCGTGCCGCTGGTGCCAGAACAATTCGATGATGCGCGGCTGCGCAGAAAGAGGTCGTAGGTCGGCGTGGTCTTGCCGACCAGGCTCACATCCACATGCCGCGCCGCAAGGAATTTCTTCAGCGGAATCTTGCCCGTGCGCGCCAGCGGATGTCCCGCGCGCATGAAGCAGAGGAAATCGGGTGACCACAACGCCCTAGATTTAAGGAACGCGGGCCGCCGCACCTCCTCGTTGTAGACGCTGATCGCGAAGTCGGCTTTGTTGTCGGCCAGCACCGGGCCGAAATCCACCAGCGTGTTCGGAATGGCATGAACCTGCATCGACGGCGCGACCTTGCCGAGCCGGGCCGCCAGCCGCCGGCACCACGATCGAGGACACGTAGTCGGACATCGCGATGCTCACGCTCGCGGTGCTGCGCAGCGCGTCGAAGCGCTCGTCGTCCATCGTCGCGCGGATCGCATGCAGCGACTGCGACAGCGGCTCCCACAGGTCGATGGCGCGCCGGGTCGGATTGACGCCCGCGCCGCTGCGCACGAAGAGCGGATCGTCGAAGGTGTCGCGCAGCCGGCGCAGCGCATTGCTGACGGCGGGCTGCGTCAGCGACAGCTTGCTGGCTGCGCGCGTGACGTTGCCTTCGGTCATCAGCGCTTCGAACACCTTCAGCAGGTTGAGATCGGCATTGCGGTAGTTCATCGTGCGTCCCGTTCATTCACCAGCTCAATAAACACAATCACGCATATAAATTTGCGGTGATATCCCCCCGATCCTACGATCTGCCGCTTCACCCCACCCCACCTGAAGCCGAGGGATTCCCATGACCATGCTGTCGGCGCGCATCGAGCGCCTGCCCTTCTCTGGTTTCCATCGACGCCTGCTCCTCATGGGAGGCCTCGGCTACACCTTCGATGCGATGGATGCCGCGGTGATCGCCTTCGTGCTGCCGGTGCTGCGCACCGAATGGGGGCTGAGCAGCGTGCAGATCGGCGTGCTGGCCAGCGCGAACTTCATCGGTTTCTTCTTCGGCGCGCTGGCGGCCGGCGCCTGCGGCGACCTGATCGGGCGGCGCAAGGTGATGATGTCGGCGCTCGCGATCTATTGCGTGGCCTCGCTCTTCAGCGGCATGGTCAACGACTGGACGCTCTTCCTCGGGCTGCGCATCGTGGCCGGCTTCGGCGCCGGGGCCGAGAGCGCGATCATCGCGCCGTACCTCTCGGAGTTCGTGGCGCGGCGCTACCGCGGCACCTTCACCGGCGCGCTCGCGGGCTTCTTCTCGTTCGGCTTCGTCGCCGCGGCGTTGCTGGGCTACTTCATCGTGCCGGCGCATCCTCAGGGCTGGCGCATCGTCATCTTCATCACGGCGCTGCCGGTGGTGCTGTTGCTGTGGTGGCGCCGCGCGCTGCCGGAGTCGCCGCGCTGGCTCGAGAGCCAGGGCCGCGCCGTCGAGGCGGACGCGATCATGGATGCGATGGAGTCCGACCACCTGCGCCGTGGCCAGGCGCTGCCCGTGCTCAATGCCGAAGATGTCGCCGCGCCGCCGCCGAGCACCACGCGCGGCAACCTGCTGACGAACTACGCAACGCTGGTCTCCAGGAAGCTCATCCGCATCAGCACCATGACCTGGCTGATGTGGCTGTCGATCACCTTCAGCTACTACTCGTTCTTCACCTGGATTCCGAGCCTGCTGATCCAGAACGGCATGACGATCACCAAGAGCTTCGGCTATTCGCTGGTGATGTACATCGCGCAGATTCCCGGCTACTTTTCGGCTGCATGGTTCAACGAGCGCATCGGCCGGCAGGCCACCATCGTGAGCTACATGCTGCTGGGCGGGCTCTGCGCGCTGGGCCTCGCGTTCACGCACAGCGATGCGCAGATCATGGCCGCGGGCGTGCTGCTGTCCTTCTTCATGAACGGCACCTATGCGGGCGTCTATGCCTACACGCCCGAGGTGTTTCCGACGCAGGTGCGGGCGACGGGCTCGGGCCTCGCCTCGGCCATCGGGCGCATCGGCGGCATCACCGCGCCGATCCTGGTGGGCTTCATCTACCCGACCGCCGGCTTCGCGGGCGTGTTCGGCATGACGACGGCGGTGCTGCTGCTGGGCGCGGCGGCCGTCACCTTCATGGGCATTCCGACGCGCGGCCGCTCGCTCGAAGACATCGCGGCCGGCGAACTTTCCTGACGACCCTCGACAACCATGCAATCGACCTCTCTCGAAGATTCCCTGTCGGCCGTGGCACGCGCCCACGCCGACACCACCCAGCCGCACGCCACCTTCGATGCCATCGAGAAGGCGGTGGCCGAGACCATCGGCCACCGGCTCTTCACCATCCTGGTCCATCACCGCGAAGCGCGCGAATCGGAGCGCGTGTACACCAACATGCGCGAGGCCTACCCGGTGGGCGGGCGCAAGCCCATCACCGATTCGCCGTGGATGCAGCAGGTGATGCAGCAAGGCCTGCCCTACATCGGCCGCAACGCCGACGACCTGCGCGACGTGTTCTACGACCACGAACTCATCGTGTCGCTCGGCTGCCGCAGCGTGCTGAACATTCCGCTGCGCTGGCAGGGCGAGACGCTCGGCACGCTCAACATGCTGCATGAAGAGAACTGGTACGGCGACGGCCACGTCGATCTCGCGCGGGTGTTCGCGCAACTGGCGGTGCCGGCCGTGATGGCGCAGCAACAGACCAAGGAATCCATCGCATGACGAACACGGTCCTTTTCAAGAACGCGAACCTGCTCGATCCGCTGCGCGGCGAACTGCTCGAAAGCCACGACATCCTGGTCGAAGGCGGCGTGGTTCGCGAGGTGTCCGACAAGCCGCTGCAGAGCAAGGCCGCGCGCGTCATCGACGTGAAGGGCAAGACGGTGATGCCGGGCCTCATCGACCTGCATGTGCATGTGATCGCGGTGGAGCTGAATCTCTCGCGCCAGGTCCACATGCCCAACGTGCTCATCACGCTGCGCAGTGTGCCCATGCTGCGCGGCATGCTGCGCCGTGGCTTCACCACGGTGCGCGATGCGGGCGGCGCGGGCTTCGCGTTCAAGCAGGCGGTGGACGCGGGCCTCGCGCAGGGGCCGCGCCTCTTCGTCTCGGGCCGCGCGCTGAGCCAGACCGGCGGACATGGCGACATGCGCGGGCGCTCCGACTTCATCGACCCCGCCGCGACCTGTTCGACCTGCGTGCGCGTCGGTGCGCTCGCGCGCGTGGTCGACGGCGTCGATGCGGTGCGCCGCGCCGTGCGCGAAGAGCTGCAGATGGGCGCGGACCAGATCAAGATCATGGCCTCCGGCGGCGTGGCCTCGCCGACCGATCCGGTGGGCGCCTTCGGCTACAGCGAGGACGAGATCCGCGCCATCGTGGAAGAAGCCGCGGGGCGCGGCACCTACGTGATGGCGCATGCGTATACCGCTGCGGCCATCGCGCGCGCGGTGCGCTGCGGCGTGCGCACCATCGAGCACGGCAACCTCGTGGACGCGCCCACGGCCGCGCTGATGGCCGAGCTGGGCGCCTACGCGGTGCCGACGCTGGTCACCTACGACGCGCTGGCCAACGAGGGCGAGAGCTTCGGCCTGCCGAAGGAGAGCGTCGCCAAGGTGGCCGACGTGCGCGAGGCCGGCCTGCGCTCGCTGGAGATCTACAAGAAGGCCGGCGTGAAGATGGGCTTCGGCTCCGACCTGCTGGGCGAATCGCAGCGCCTGCAGAGCGACGAATTCCGCCTGCGCGCCGACGTGCTGTCGCCGGCCGAGGCGATTGCGAGCGCCACCGTGGTCGGTGCCGAGGTGCTGGGCATGCCGGATCGCCTCGGTCGTCTCGTGCCGGGCGCGCTGGCCGACATCCTCGTGGTCGATGGCAATCCGCTGCGTGATGTCGAATGCCTGCTGGGACAGGGCGAGCGCATTCCGCTGGTCATGAAGGAAGGCGTGGTCCAGTTCGACGAACTGGGCTGAAGCTTTCGGTCGCGGACGTGGCCGTGGCGATCAGGCCTGTGCGAACCACGCGCGCCACAGCTTGCGCGCCTTGTCCTGGTAGCGCCGCGTGACGGTCTGCAGCGCGGTGCGCGGCGCGGGCGACATGAGTTCGGCCGGCAGCAGCGGATCGCGAATGAGGTGCGCGATGACGGCGCGCCCGAGCAGCAGCGACTCGCGCACCGCCGCTTCGAGCGGCAGCTTGTCCAGCCGCTTTTCGCCGCGCTCGATGCCGGTCTGCAGGCGCTGGTAGCCGGTCGTCAGCGCGCGCACATTCCACAGCTTGCGCGCGGCCTCCTCGGTGGCTTCGTCCATGTCGGCAAGGCGAAACACCAGCGCCTTCGACGACAGGCCCAGGCCCTGCAGCTGTTCGCGCTCGGCCGCCAGCCCGCCTCGGAGGTTGTCGGGCCGGATGTGCAGCCCGGCCTGCAACGGAGCAAAGCCGCGCAGCGACAGCGCCAGGCCGTGGTGGCGCCAGGCCGTCTTGTCCGAACGCGGCACACCGGCGTCGTGCACCGCGAGCCAGTCGTTGCGCCATGGGACGGCCTGCGCGCCGCGCTGCCGCCAGCCATCGACCGCGCGAGACAGCGCCGGCCCCGCGCGGTTGAGCGCATAGCTGCCGCGCTCGCCGCGTTCGATCTTGCCGTCGCTCGCGAGCCGCGTGAGGGCCACGCGCAGCGTCGATTCACCGATGCCCATCAGCGCGCCGGCGCGGCACAGCGACTGCGCACCCAGCATCCCGCTGTGGGCGACGAGCAGGTCGAGGATCAGTTCCGGCGCACTCGGAATGGCGACCGGGACATTGCATATTTTTTCCACGTTTGCACATCGGAGAAATATTTCCTACGATGAACCAGAGCTATTGAGTAAGTAATTTTGCCTCCAAGGGAACGCGAGCATGGCTATGGAATACGTGACCTATGACACGGATCGGGCGGTCTGCACCCTCACGCTGAACCGCCCCGACAAGCGCAATGCCGTCAACGGCATCGTGGCCGCCGAGCTGCGCGAAGCCTTCGAGCGCTTCGAGGCCGACGATGCGCTGCGCGTGGCGATCCTCACCGGCGCCGGCGGCCACTTCTGCGCCGGCGCCGACCTGGGCGCCGTCGGCAACCCTGACGAACGCAACGAGCTCGACCCCGAGGGCGGCGGCAGCGGGCCGATGGGGCCGACGCGCATGGCCTTGTCCAAGCCATTGATCGCAGCCGTGAACGGCTATGCGGTCGCGGGCGGCCTCGAACTCGCGCTGCTTGCCGACTTGCGCGTGGCCGACGACGACGCGGTCTTCGGCGTGTTCTGCCGCCGCTGGGGCGTGCCGCTGATCGATGGCGGCACGGTGCGGCTGCCGCGCATCGTGGGCATGGGGCGGGCGTTGGACATGATCCTCACAGGCCGGCCCGTCTCCGCCACCGAGGCGCTGTCGATGGGCCTGGTCAACCGTGTCACGCCGCCGGGCGGCGCGCTCGCCGCGGCGCGGGAACTGGCGCTGCAGATCGCCGCGTTCCCGCAGCAATGCATGCTCACCGACCGCCGCTCCGCCTACGAGCAGTGGAACCTGCCGCTGGCCGAGGCATTGCGTCGCGAAGGCGCACAGGGCGTGCCGATCGTCTTTGCCGAGGGCGAAGCCGGGGCCGCACGCTTTGCCAGCGGCGCGGGGCGGCACGGCGCCTTCAAGGGCTGATTCAAGGACTGGATCGCCGCCGCAACGCGGTGCGCAGCGCCTTCGCGAAACGCGGGTCGGCCATCGCGCCGACGTTGAAGCGCGACCAGCGCGAGACCTGCGTCGAATCGACGCTGAAGATGCGGCCCGGCGCCATCACGATCTTGCGCGGCAGCAGTTCCTTCGCGAACGCCAGCGAGTCGGCCACGCCGGGCAGCGCCGCCCAGATATAGAGCGACTGCGGGGTGCGCGCGAAGACCTCCGCATCGACCGAGTCGAAGAGCTGCAGCGCACTGCGCGTGGCCTCGCCGAGTCGGTTCTGCAGTCGGTTCAGGTGTCGCTGGTAGTGGCCTTCGCTCAGGATCACATCGACCGTGCGCTCGCTGTACTCCGAGCTGCTCACGTGGATCAGCGCCTTCAGGTCGGCGAGATCGCTCGCGAGGTCTGCTCCGCAGGCGATGAAGCCCACACGCAGCGCCGCCGAGAACGACTTCGAGAAGCTGCCGATGTAAATCGTGCGCTCCAGTTGGTCGAGCGCCGAGAGCCGCGGCAACGCGGTCGGCTTGAAGTCGGCCAGCGGGTCGTTCTCCACGATCAACAGGTCGTACTTTTGCGCGAGCTGCAGCACTCGAAAGGCCTTGGCCGGCGAGATGTCCGACCCCGTGGGGTTGTGCGCGAGCGACTGCGTGAAGAAGAGGCGCGGCCGCTCGGCGATGAGCAACTGCTCCAGCACGTCGAGGTCTGGCCCGTCCGCCAGGCGCGGCACGGCCAGCATCTGCGCGCCTGCGAGCTTGAGCTTGCCGAACAGCGGGTAGTAACCCGGGTCGTCCACCAGCACCTTGCCGCCGGGCGGCACGAAGTAGCGGATGACGATGTCCATCGCTTCGTTGGCGCCATGCGTGAGCACGATCTGCCGCGGCTCGGCGCCGATGCCGAAGTCCGCGAGCTTGCGCACGAGGTGGTCGCGCAGCGGCGCATAACCGAAGCGGCTGCCGTAGCGGAACAGCGCACCGAGCCCCGTGCGGACAACCTTCGGGTGGTACTTGTCCAGGCGCACATCGGCGAGCCATTCGACGGGCGGAAAGCCGTCGCCCACGGCCACCGCATCGGGCTGCGTCTTGAGTTGCTCCCGCATGAGCCACACGATGTCCATCGCGCGGCCGAGGCTGCCCGCGTCTTCCTCGGGCGGCTTGGGTGCCGTCGATTGCGCGAGCACGAAGTAACCGGAACCGCGCCGCGGCTCGACGAGGCCGCGCGACACCAGAAGCTCGAACGCGGCCACCACGGTGTTCTTGGCATAGCTGTGCAGTTGCGCCAGTTCGCGCAGCGACGGCAGCTTGTCGCCGGCCTTGTAGGCGCCGCTCGCGATCTGGCGCGCGAGGGTGTCGGCGAGCGAATCGGCGATGGTTGTCATGGGCGGGACTTTGACACAGCGGGCCGCTTCAGCGCACCACTGTCCGCACTGTCCCGCCAAACTGTGCCTTCCGCCGGCGGTACAGCCGACCTAAATTGCCTGCTCCCGAATTCATCTTCCCAAGAGACAAGCAACGATGGTCGCCGACTCCCGCATTCCCAATTTCCGTGCCCTCACGCCCGCGCAGCGCTTCGCCCACATCGCCAAGGCCGCATCGCTCACCGACGACGAGGTGGCCCTCCTCGCCCAGCCCGGCGCGCTGAGCGTGGACCGCGCCAACGGCATGGTCGAGAACGTGATCGGCACCTTCGAGCTGCCGCTGGGCGTGGCCGGCAACTTCACCGTGAACGGGCGCGACTACCTCGTGCCGATGGCGGTGGAAGAACCCTCTGTGGTCGCTGCCGCATCGTTCATGGCCAAGCTGGCGCGCGAAGGCGGCGGCTTCGAGGCTTCGAGCACCGGCCCGCTGATGCGCGCGCAGGTGCAGGTGATCGGCATCACCGACCCCTACGGCGCACGGCTCGCGCTGCTGCGTGCGCGCGACGAAATCCTGGCCGTGGCGAACAGCCGCGACAAGGTGCTGATTGATCTCGGCGGCGGCTGCCGCGACATCGAGGTGCATGTGTTCGGCGACACACCGCGCGGCGCGATGGTGGTGATGCACCTGATCGTCGACGTGCGCGACGCGATGGGCGCGAACACCGTCAACACCATGGCCGAGGCAGTGTCGCCGCTGGTCGAGAAGCTCACCGGCGGCACGGTGCGCCTGCGCATCCTGTCGAACCTCGCGGACCTCAGGCTGGCGCGTGCGCGCGTGCGGCTCGCACCTTCTGTGCTGGCCACACGCGAGCGCAGCGGTGAAGAGGTGGTCGAGGGCGTGATCGATGCCTACACCTTCGCGGCCATCGACCCCTACCGCGCGGCGACGCACAACAAGGGCATCATGAACGGCGTCGACCCGGTGATCGTCGCGACCGGCAACGACTGGCGCGCGGTGGAGGCCGGCGCGCATGCGTACGCCTGCCGCAGTGGGCGATACACCTCGCTGACCACGTGGGAAAAGGACACGACGGGCGCGCTGGTGGGCACCATCGAGATGCCGATGCCGGTGGGGCTCGTGGGCGGCGCCACCAAGACGCATCCGCTCGCGCGGCTCGCGCTGAAGATCCTCGATGTGAAGTCGGCGCAGGAGCTTGGCGAGGTCGCCGTGGCCGTCGGCCTCGCGCAGAACCTCGGTGCCTTGCGCGCGCTCGCCACCGAAGGCATCCAGCGCGGCCACATGGCGCTGCATGCCCGCAACATCGCGTTGGTCGCGGGCGCCGCCGGCGACGAGATCGACAGCATCGCCAAGCAGATGGCCGCCGAGCACGACGTGCGCACCGATCGCGCCGTCGCGCTGCTCGAAGCATTGCGCAAGAAGTAAGCAGAAAGCGGGAGAGCCCCGCACAACGGTCCGCGGCCGATACCGCGGCGGCCACGAAATTGGCCGTCACATAACCAAGACGGAGACATCACAAATGAACGCAGACGGTGCAACGCCCACGCGGTGGCGGCTGGTGGAGATATGGGGCGACACGGCCGACCTGGGGCACCTCGCGTGGTCCATCGTCATCGGCGTCGCGGTGAGCCTCACCGGCTACCTCGTCGCGAGCCGCGTGCTCGCGAGCGTCGTGAGCACGCCCGAGTTGGCGCGCGCCTACGCCATGCTCGCGGGCCTCGGCGGATGCGTGGTGTCGGGGGTGATCTGCGCGAAGCTCTTCGCACCGAAGCGCGAAGTGGTCGAGGGCACGGACCCCGATCCGCGCTGGCGTGAAGAGGTGCTGGCCGAACTGGCCGGCGAGCACGGCGACCTGGGCTCGGTGGACGACCTGCCGCCGTCGGTGGTGCGCGAGATGAAGGAGCTGGAGATCTACGACCTGTTCGCGTCTTACAAACCCCGCGCTCGCAGCGCCGAAGGAGCCGCATCGTGATCGAAGCCGCACTCCTCAACCAGATCCTCGTCGCCACCGGCATGGGCCTCGTGGGCGCCATCGTGTTCGCGGCCATCGGCCTCGTCTCGGGCACCGACGAAACCACCACACTCGCGCCGCTCACCCTGCTGGTGGTGCTGCTCGGCGTGCCGCCCGAAGGCGTGTTCACCTTCTTTCTCGCAGCCGCGGTTGCCAAGCACATGACGCACGCGGTGCCCACCGCGCTGCTCGGCATTCCGGGCGACACCATGGCCACGCCGCTGCTGCAGGACGCGAACGTGCTGCGCAACCTGGGCGTGCCGCACATCGCGCTGCGCAAGATGGTGTCGGGCGCGATCATCGCGGCCTTCATCGCCGTGCCGCTGGCCGTGCTGTTCGCGGTGCTGCTCGCGCCCTATGGCACGGCCATCACCAAGGCGGCGCCGTGGATCTTCGTGGTCGCGGCCGTGGCCATCGCCTACTTCTCGAGCGGACGCTGGGCGTCGGTCGCCACGCTGGTGCCGTTCGTGATGGTGATCGTGGCGCTGCAGGCGCTCACCGGCAAGTACGGCGTGAAGCTCAGCATCAGCTACTTCCTGGGCATTGCCATCGGACCGCTGGTGGCGGACCTGTTCTCGGTGATCTCGCCCGCGGCGCGTGCGCGCATGAAGCGCGACAAGGTCCGCACCTTCTCGCTCGCACCCGACGTGAAGGGCTGGACGGGCTATTTTCCGAACCCGTTCAAGGTGCTCGACCGCACGCAGGTGAAGTGGACCTTCGCGACCGCCACGATCTCCAGCGCCACCTTCGTGTTCAGCCCTGTCGCGATGACCGTGGTGCTGGGCGAACTGGTGGGCTCGCGCATCAAGCATGCGTACCACCGCCTCACCACCACGCTGGCCGCGCGCAACGGCGTGACCGAGGCGACCTACATCGCCGAGGCGCTGATCCCGCTGATCGCCATCGGCCTGCCGCTGAGCCCCGTCGCGGCCGGCCCGGCCGCACCGCTCTTCAACGCGCCACCGGTGTTCACCATCGACTCGGCCACGGGCCAGACCCACAACCTGCACAACCTGCTGAACCACTGGGAGTTCCTCGGCTACGGCATGCTGGCCGTGGTGCTCGCGGCGCTGGTCGCCTACCCGTTCACGATGAACTTCGCGCGCCGCGCGGCGCTGTTCGTCTCGCGCAAGGTGAGCCACGAGGCGATCATCGCGACCTTCGTCGGGTTGATCGTGGTGATCAGCGTGTGGGAAGGCCAGTTGCTCGGGTTGCTGGTGATCCTCACGATGGGCCTGCTCGGCGGGTTGCTGTCGCGCGCCATCGGGTTCAACACCGGGGTGCAGTTCATGGGCTACTACACAGCGGTGCTGACGGTGCCGGCGGTGATCAAGGCGATGTCCTAGGCCACGCGCCGGACGGCGGCGGTTCAGCGTTGCGAAGCGGGCGGCTTGCGCGCCGGCGCCGGCTTCTTCTCGGGCTCGCCGCCGCCGAACAGCTTTTCGACCTGCTGTCCCACGCGCGCACCGATGGCCGTGCCCACGCCCGGCAGCACCGCGCTGCCGACCGCGGCACCCGCGAGCGCGCCGCCCGTGAGCGACACCTCCGGATCGCTCACGCTGCCGCCGATCTTGAGCGGCACGCCGACCACGCCGTCCACCAGGTCCACCGCGAGGTCACCCTCCATCTTGCGATTGAAGAGCTGCAGGTTGCCGCTCGCTGTGAGCACGCCCGATCGCGCCTTGAGGTTGGTGTAGCGCATCACGATGCCGTTTTCTGTGCCCTGGGTGTCGAGCGTGCCGGTGAGTTCGTCCAGCGGCGTGGTGCCGCCGCGGCTGATGCCGGCCGTGGTCACGGCCTTGGCGATGTCGACCTTGGTGAGCGTGGCGGGCCGCACCGAGAAGGTGGTGCGGGTGTGCATGCTGCGTATGAGCGCGCCCAGTTCGTTGGCCTCGTCGGCCTCGGCCACGAGCGTGGAATGGCCGTTGACCTTGCCCGCGACCGAGGTGCGCCGCCCGAAGGCCTGCACGAGGCCTTCGATGTCGACCTGGCGCGGATCGAGCTCGGCCGACAGGCGCAGCTTGCCGCCGGCCGGCCTCTCGAACAGCGTGACGCCATTCCACGTGCCGCCGCCCACGTCGATGCGGGTGCGCCAGCGGTCCTGCCCGGCCTCGCGGTCCAGGCGAAGGCGCGCGGGCGGTGTCGCACCCGCGCGCTCGATGCGGGCCTGGCGCGGACGCCACTGGGGGTCGAAGGCGACTTCGCCATCGTAGGCGAGCGCGATGTCGCGCCGGTCGATCCAGACCACGTCGCGCCAGCGCAGCTGCTCCAGCGGAATGGGCGCAAGCGTCCAGGGCGCGGGCAGCGCGATGACGTTGCCGCCTTCGTGGGGCTTCGGCCCCTTGCCGCGGAAGGCGCGCACCGACTCGCGCGGCAGCACGAGGCTTTCGATCTCCAGCTCGTCCACGGCGATGACGCGGTGCAGCAACTCGGTGAGCTTGAGCTGCGCCGTCACGCGGCGCAGGGTGATCGGGCGCGGCTGGTCGGTGGCGATGTCGGAGAGCACGAGCATCGGCGTCGGCAGCAGGGCCCAGTGGGCGCCGCCGACCTTCAGGCCGACGCCGAAGCGTTTTTCGAAGCCCTCGGAGATGCGGACCGCGACCTCCTCGTCGCTCGGCAGCCGCGAACTCACGAACCACACCAGCGCACCGATGCCGAGCAGCAGGACGGCGGCGATGCCGAGGAGCCAACGGCGCAGGGGGTGCTTCATCGGGCCAAGTTAGCACGCAAAGGCGACTGCGCTTGTCAGCCGCCGTCGCTATAGTTTCTGCAACCCTGTCCCCGAAAGAAGCGAATGCGTATCTGGAAAAAAGAGATCTCCGTCGAAGAACTGACCCGCAACCATGTCGGCACGGCCGTGTCCACGCTGGGCATGGAGTTCCTGGAGGTGGGCGACGACTTCATCCGCGCCCGCGTGCCGGTCGACGAACGCACCCGCCAGCCCTACGGCATCCTGCACGGCGGCGTGTCGGTGGTGCTGGCCGAGACGCTGGGCTCCTGCGGCGCGCACTACTCGGCCCCCGAAGGCGACCGCGCCGTGGGCCTGGACATCAACGCGAACCACATCCGCTCGGTCACCAGCGGCTGGGTCATCGGCACCGCGCGGCCGGTGCACCGGGGGCGCAGCACGCAGGTCTGGCAGATCGACCTGACGAACGAGGCGGGCGAATTGACCTGCGTGTCGCGGATCACGATGGCGGTGCTGCAGCCGCGCTGAGGCTGGTCCGGCGGGCCGGGCGGCACGCCATCTTCTTCTCTTGCGGATGTGTTCAGCGCGGGGTTCATCGACCACAATCACGCCCCGGAGCGCGCGGGGCGCCCGCCACAACCAACAAGAGGAGACAAGCAATGTTCAACTGGACTGAAAAGCCGGTGTCCACACTGGCCGACGGCGCGGTCATCGGGCCCGACGAGCGGCTGCCCTGGCTGCAGACCGGCGCGATGGGCATCCAGCACGTGATCGCGATGTTCGGCGCCACGGTGCTGGCGCCGATCCTCATGGGCTTCAGCCCCAACATCGCGATCCTGATGAGCGGCATCGGCACGCTGATCTTCTATTTCGTCACCGGCGGCAAGGTGCCCAGCTACCTGGGCTCGAGCTTCGCGTTCATCGGCGTGGTGATCGCGGCCAGCGGCTACGCAGGCAAGGGGCCGAACGCCAACATCGCGGTGGCGCTCGGCGGCATCGTGGCCTGCGGGGTGGTCTACATCCTGATCGGGGCGCTGGTGCAGGCCATCGGCACCGGCTGGATCGAGCGCTTCATGCCGCCCGTGGTCACCGGCGCCGTGGTGGCGGTGATCGGGCTCAACCTGGCCAGCGTGCCGATCAAGAACATGGCGGCCAGCAACTTCGATTCGTGGATGCAGGCCGTGACCTTCCTGTGCGTCGGGCTGGTGGCGGTGTTTGCGCGGGGCATGCTGCAGCGCCTCCTGATCCTGGTCGGGCTGATCCTGGCCACTGTCGTCTACGCGGTGCTCACGAACCTCCTGGGCATGGGCAAGCCGGTGGACCTGAGCGGCATCGCCAACGCCGCCTGGTTCGGCCTGCCGACCTTCACCACGCCGGTGTTCACCGCCAACGCGATGCTGCTGATCGCGCCCGTGGCGATCATCCTCGTGGCGGAAAACCTCGGCCACCTCAAGGCGGTGACCGCCATGACCGGCCGCAACCTCGACCCCTACATGGGCCGCGCCTTCATCGGCGACGGCATCGCCACCGTGGTGAGCGGCGCCGCGGGCGGCACGGGCGTGACCACCTATGCCGAGAACATCGGCGTGATGGCGGCCACGCGCATCTACTCGACGGCGGTGTTCGTGGTGGCGGCGGTGATTGCGCTGGTGCTGGGCTTCAGCCCCAAGTTCGGCGCGCTGATCCAGGCGATTCCGCTGCCGGTGATGGGCGGCGTGAGCATCGTGGTGTTCGGCCTGATCGCGATTGCGGGCGCGAAGATCTGGGTCGACAACAAGGTCGATTTCTCGCAGAACAAGAACCTGATCGTGGCCGCGATCACGCTGATCATCGGCACCGGCGACTTCACGCTGAAGTTCGGCGACTTCGCGCTGGGCGGCATCGGGACCGCGACTTTCGGGGCGATCATCCTTTACGCATTGCTCGGCAAGACGAAGAACTGAGGGGCCGGCGGCGCGGCGCGAAGTGCACGCAATTCCTGGCGTTCGCCTCGTAACCTCATGCAAGAAGTGTTGTCCGGAGCGGATCAAGCGAGGCCCGGTGACCGCCCGGAAGCCCGCGCCCGTTAGACTCCAACGCTTTTCGCACCGACGTTTTCCCAATGGCCGATGTCTCCGCCGCGCGCACCAAGGCGGTTTTCGAATTCAAGAGCGCCACGCTGCCGCTGATTGCAGTGATCCTCAAGACGTCCGACCTGGACGTGCTGGCCGAGGCGCTCGACGCCCAGCTGGCCGATTCGCCCGACTTCTTCGAGCAGGAGCCGGTGGTGATCGACCTCTCGCAGCTCCCCGAGCACGACGAAGCGGGCGAAGCCACCGCCGAGATCGACTTCGCGGCCCTGCGCAGCCTCCTGGCGCGCCACCAGACCCAGCCGATTGCGGTGCGCGGCGGCAACGACACCCAGAATGCCGCCGCCCGCGCCGCCGGCCTCTCGCTGGCGGCCATGCCCTCGGCGCCCGCGCCCCGGCCACCGGCCCCGCCCGCCGAGGCGCCGGCCGAAGCCCCCCAGATCATTCGTGAAGTGCCGGTGCCGGCCAACGGCACGCTCCTCATCGACAAGCCGCTGCGCTCGGGCCAGCAGGTCTACGCCCGCGGCGGCGACGTGGTGGTGACGGCCGTGGTGAGCTTCGGCGCCGAAGTCATCGCCGACGGGAACGTGCACGTTTACGCGCCATTGCGCGGCAAGGCGATTGCAGGCGCGCGCGGCAACACCGAGGCGCGCATCTTCTCGACCTGCATGGAAGCGCAGCTCGTGGCCATCGCCGGCATCTACCGCACGAACGAAGTGCCGCTGCCCGACCCGGTGCTCGGCAAGTCGGCGCAGGTGCGGCTCGACGGCAAGAAACTAGTGATCGACGCGATTCCCTGACGGACGCGGCGCTCTGAAACCAACAACAGAATCGAAACAAGAAGGAATGGCCATGGCCAAAATTGTGGTGGTGACCTCGGGCAAGGGTGGCGTCGGCAAGACGACCACCAGCGCCAGCTTCGCATCCGGCCTCGCGCTCGCGGGCAAGAAGACGGCCGTGATCGACTTCGACGTGGGCCTGCGGAACCTCGACCTCATCATGGGCTGCGAACGCCGCGTGGTGTACGACCTCATCAACGTGATCCAGGGCGAAGCCAACCTGAGCCAGGCGCTCATCAAGGACAAGCAGTGCGAAAACCTCTTCGTGCTGGCCGCCTCGCAGACGCGCGACAAGGAAGCGCTCACGCAGGAAGGCGTCGAGAAGATCCTGAACGACCTCGCGGCGATGGACTTCGAATACATCGTCTGCGACTCGCCCGCCGGCATCGAGACCGGCGCGATGATGGCGATGCACTTCGCCGACGAGGCGCTGGTGGTGACCAACCCCGAGGTCTCCTCGGTGCGCGACTCGGACCGCATCCTGGGCATGCTCAGCAGCAAGACCAAGCGCGCCAAGGAAGGCGGCGACCCGATCAAGGAGCACCTCTTGATCACCCGCTACAACCCGAACCGGGTGGCGGGCGGCCAGATGCTTTCGCTGGAAGACATCCAGGACATCCTGCGCATCAAGCTGATCGGTGTGATTCCCGAGTCGGAAAGCGTGCTGCATGCCTCCAACCAGGGCGTGCCGGCGATCCACGACAAGGACACCGACGTGGCGCAGGCCTACAGCGACGTGGTGGCGCGTTTTCTCGGTGAAGAGAAGCCGATGCGCTTCGTCGACGCCGAGAAGCCGGGCTTCTTCAAGCGGATCTTCGGAGGCAAGTAGGCATGTCGTTTCTCTCGTTCCTGCTTGGCGAGAAGAAGAAGACTGCAAGCGTCGCGAAAGAGCGCCTGCAGATCATCCTCGCGCACGAGCGCTCCAGCCTCAGCGGCAAGAAGCGCCCCGACTACCTGCCCGAACTCCAGCGCGAGCTGGTGGCGGTGATTTCCAAGTACGTGTCGATCAATCCCGACGACATCAAGGTGCACCTGGAAACCCAGGACAACCTCGAAGTGCTCGACATCAAGATCGAGCTGCCCGATCCGGCCCCTGCCCGGTAGGAAAGAAGCGAAAGCGCACCGACGGGTCCTGCAGGACCCGCACGGCCAGCGCCCGCTCCCACGCGAGGTAGTCGGCCCAGACCGCATCGCGGCGCGGGCCGAAGACGCGCATGACCGAGCCCCAGTCGTCGTCGAACGGGATGAGGAGCTGGGCCGGCACGAACGCGGTCGACAGCGGCCGTCCTGACGCCTTCCACGCCTGTGTTCCGCCCCGCAGCCAGGTGAACACCGCCCCCGAACCCGGCCAGCGCTGCTGCGCATCGCGCGCGACGCGGCGTGCGGCCGCGCCGTCGGGCGAGGTGAAGACCAGCGTGCGGCCGGCCACGGCGTGGGAGGCCAGCGGGCCCAGCGAGGCCGGCAGCATGTAGAGCGCGCCGGGCAGGTGGCCGCGTTCGTAGTCGAGGCTGGCGCCCACGTCGATCACCGTCACCGCGCCGTTCCTGCGCAGATGCGCGAGGGCTTCGGCATCCAGCGGTGAGGGTGCATCCGACACGGTGACAGCTTGCGCTGGGGGCGCTTGCTCCGGCGACAGCGCACCGTCGTAGACGTACACCTCCGCCTGATTCAACTGCGTGAGCCAGAAGCTGGTGACCGCGGCGCGCAGGCGGTGCGCTGGATCGTCGACCAGCACGATGCGGGCGCCGCGCGTGCCGGCGAGGTTCTCGAAGTGCATGAGCAATTGGCCGCCGGGGACTTGTTGCACCGCCGTGTCCGCGAAGGCCGGGTCGGCGGTGGGGCGCACGTCGAAGATGTAGAGGCTGCGCGTGTCGTCGGCGCGCCAGCTCGCGAGCTGCGCGGCGTCGGCCACGGGAAGGGCAAAGCGCTCGACCAGCTCGTCGGCGATGCGTCGCAGCACCTCGGGCGATTCAGGCGGAAGCTCGTCGTCGGGCGCCGCGTTCTGCACCGTCGGTGCGCCTTGCAGGCCCCAGGCCATCACGCCGTCCTCGACGAACACCGCATCGGGCGCACGGCCCAGCACCCGCAGCGTGGTGGCGCCGATGATGCCGCGGGTGCGGCTGAAGCAGTTGATCGCCCAGACGTGTTCCGCATCGTCCGCCTCGAAGCGGCGCAGCGCGAGCTCGGTGCCGGCGTGGTTTCGCGCGCCGGGCAGCGAGAGGAATTCGAATTCCGCGCGCGGCCGTGCATCGACCAGCGTGGTCGGCAGGCCTTGGCGCCGGCGTGCGCGCAGGGCATCGACGGACAGCGAGGGCGTGCCGTAATGCAGCCGCGCGAGATCGCCGAAGGCCTTGACCAGCGTGCCGTAGCCGTCGATGGCAGGCAGGCCCTCGGTCACCCAGCGCTGCAGGCCGCCATCGAGCGTGCGCACGTCGGTGTAGCCGAGCCGCGCGAGAACCGCGGCCGCGGCCTGCGCCGGACCGTCGGGCGCGTTGTAGTCGTCGTAAAGCACCACGGGCGTGGAACGGCGCGGCACGAAGGCGCCGACCTGCAGTTCGAGCCCACTGAGCGGCGCGTTGCGCGCGAGGTTGGGATGGCGCTGCACGAACCAGCGGGTTTCGCGCACGTCCAGCAAGGCCAGCTCGCCGGCGGGTTCGGCCAGCAGCAGCGCCTGCAGCAGCACGGGTGCGAGGGTCGTGGGAGCGCTGCTGTTCATTTCGGCCAAAGCCGCCAAGCGTAGGCACTTCACGGCCAAACGGAAACGAAATTTCGCGGCCTTGCTTATTCGAAAAGCGCGCATGCGAGCGGCGTCTTCATACCTAGGATCGCAGTCCTTTGAGCCGTCAAGCCATGACATCGACCGCCCCTTCGTCCACCGCACCGACGCGCGCACCGTCCGGCACGCGCAGGCGGCATTGGTGGTGGCACTTCGAGCTGCCGACGCTCGCCCTCGCCGCCGCGCTGTACGGGGCCTGGGTGGCTTTGCTGTGGTGGCACGCGGCGCTGCCCGGATGGGCGCTGTTCCTGCTGGGCGGTTTTCTCGCGCAGCTGCATTCCTCGCTGCAGCACGAGAGCATCCATGCGATGCGCCATCTCCCGAAGTGGCTGCGCCATGCGGTGGTGTGGCCGCCGCTCACCTTGTGGCTGCCGTATCCGTTCTACAACCGCGGGCACAGCGCGCACCACGTCAATTTCCACCTCACGCATCCGGAGCGCGACGACGAGAGCGCCTACCACTCGGCGCCCGCGTGGGCAGGCTATGGGCCGGTGCGGCGGTGGATCTACATGGCGAACCAGACGATCGCGTTCCGCGTCGTGCTCGGACCGTTCCTGCGGCTATGGAAGCTGGCGCGCTTCGAGGCGGGGCGGGTGCGCGGGGGAGACTTCTCGCGGCTGCCCACCTGGGGCTGGCATGCACTGAGCGTGGCGCCGGTGCTGTATTTCGTCACCGGTATCTGCGGCATGGGCTTCGGCGAGTACCTGCTGTACTTCGTCTACCCCGGGATGATGCTGGGCTCGCTGCGCACCTTCACCGAACACCGCTGGGCCGACACGCCGCACGAGCGCGTGGCCATCGTGGAATCGAACGTCGTCTTCGGGCTGCTCTACCTGTTCAACAACCTGCACCACGTGCACCACCGCGCGCCGACGATGCCCTGGTACGAGATTCCCGTGTACTTCCGGCGCCACCGCGCCGAGGTGCTGGCCGCGAACGGCCATTTCTACTATCGGGGTTACGGGGAGATCGTCAGGCGCCACCTGTTCAGGCCGGTGTTCACGCCGGTGCATCCGGCGTGGTAGCGGGCAGCGCCTGCAGGCGCTGTGTCCACTCGCGGGCCTTGTCCTCGTCGAAGAGCGGACTGTCGGGGTCACCGTAGAACGTCTCTGCCAGAACTTCCATGCAGGCGCGCTGGCTCTCCAGGTTCTCTTCGCAGTCGTCGAGCGCGGCACCGGCGAGCAGCCAGCGCTCCGCGGCCGCAGCATCTTCCGGTGCGCCCTGACCCCGAAAGCGCATCCAGCCCAGTTCGTAGCAGGCCCAGCCCTGTTCGCGCTGGTTGCTGTCCTCCGCCACCTTCTGCCGCGCGTAGAGGGCTTCGGCATGCAGGACGTTCACCTCCGCGTCTCCATGGCCCTGTTCGGCCAGCGCCTCTGCGTGCAGGCACAGCGTGCGGCCGAGCTGCATCGTGGCGCTGATGTCGCCGGCTTCGTGGCCACGGCGGAAGTAGCCGATCGCGCGCGCCAGGTCAGGCTCCCCGGGTTCGCCGAGCTTGTGCGCCAGACCGAGGTTGTAGAGCGCCATCGTGTTGTTCTTCTCTGCCGCCAGCTCGTAGTGCCGCACGCCGCCTTCCAGGTCGCGCTCGCCACCCTCGCCTTCGCACAGCATGTAGCCGAGCTGGGCCTGCGTGGCGGCGTCGTCCGCGCCGCCATGGGCGACCGCGTGCAGCAGCCACGCGCGGCCCAGGGCGGCATCGGCGCCCAGGCCCGCCGTGTCCCAGCGCAGCATCTTCGAGAGCTCGCACATCGCCACGGGCAGGCCGTCGGATGACGCGTTCGCGGGAGCGTCGCCGGGCTCGCGCACGCCGGCGGCGCGCGCCATCCAGCGCAGGGCTTCGCGCGGGTCGGCCTCGATGCCCTCGCCGTCGCGCAGATGGCAGGCCAGCTCGTAGGCGGCCCGCAGGTCGCCGGCGGCATGGCGCGCGGCCATGTGCTCGGCGTGCGGCTGCTCCCGGCCGTCGGCATGCAGCCAGACATAGAGGCCGGTGTCGTTGCGCACGGCCTTCACCGGCTCGCCCGCGCCCCAGCGCTTGCACAGGTCCGAGCGCACCACCGCGGCAAGCCAGTTGTCGGCGACCGAGACCGCGGTGGCGATCCACGGATAGGCCTGCGGATGCAGCACGGTGCCGTCGCCGTGCAGGACGCCCACGGCGAGTTGCCCTTTCTCGATCTTTTCGGTCTTCGCGCCGCGCGGCAGCGGATCGGCGACCAGCCAGCCGATGTCCTGCGTGCCCCAGGCCAGCGGCTGGAGCGTGCGGTGCCGGCAAGGCACCAGCTCGCGGCCGGCGGCCACGTCGTAGATGCCGCGCAGCCAGGGCGCGTTCTTCGCCGTGCGCCCGCCCTTGGACGCTACGCGCACCAGGTCGCGCCGGGCCATGGCGTGCGCGCGCTCCTGGCCGGTCAGCGGCTCCAGGGTCTCGAACCGGCCGTAGTCGAAGGGCACGAGCACGCGGCCCTGGCCATCGACCAGGCCGCACAGGCCATCGGCGCGTTCCACGGCAAAGCGCTTCGGCCGGGCCTCGGCGCCGCGCTCGTTCGCCGGATCGTCGTCTTCGCTCGTCAGGAACTCGATGGGGTATTCCTCGAGCAGGTCGACCTGCTCGTACACCGGCTCGATCACGACGCGGCCTTGCGCATCGAGCAGCCCGCTCTTGCCGTTGCGCGTGGCTTCGAAGGCCTCCCAGTCGTGGCGCCACTGGAGCTGCTCGAAATCCGGCGGCACGGCCCAGTCGCCGTCCGCGCGCACGAGCCCCCAGCCGCCCTCGTCGCCGCGCACCGGCGCCAGGCCGAAGGGCGTGAAGTCTTCGGCCTCCTCGAATCGCGGCGCAATGGCCCACTGGCCCTGCTGGTCGACGTACCCGATGCGCTCGCCCACGCGGGCGCGCACCCGGCCTTCGACAAAGCTCCAGACCTCGTCGACCGAGGGCTCGAGCAGCCAACTGCCATTGGCGCGCAGCAAGCCGATGTGGTCGCCGACCAGGGCCGTGGCGATGTCGTCCTCGAAGTCCCAGACCTCGTCGAGCTGCGGTTCGAGCAGCACGCGCGGCGCCTCTGGGTCGGCGAGCAGCAGGCCCGAGCGCTCGCCCTGCGAGATCCAGAGCAGATGCCGATCGCGCCCGCCGGCGCTGCGGATGTCGTCCCATGCGGGCTCGACCACGGTGGTGCGCTGGCTGGCGCCGTTGTCGTCGTGCACCAGGCGCATCACGCCCCAGCGGCCATCGACCTCGAAGCGCCAGAGTTCACCGCCCAGGTGGTTGTCGTAGTCGGGGCGTTCGTACCCGTCTTCGTCGTCTTCTTCTTCCGGCTCGAAGTCGGCAAAGCGCTCGTCGCGCGGCGCCTCGTAGCCATCGAAGTACGGATGCGACAGCCCGCCGAAACCGAACTGCCAGGCCCAGGCCTCCCAGTCCGCAAAGCGCTGGATACCGAGGGCCGCGTCCACGCCCGGGTGGTTGCCGCTGTCGATGCAGCGACGCACCTCGGTCCATCGCTCGTTGCACTCGCGGCGGTTGCGTTCGATGAAGCCCTCGCCTTCGGTTTCACCGCCCAGCCAGGACAGCTCGTCGAGGTTGGCGGAGAAGCGCGGCGCGCTGTCGGCCGGCACCTCGTCGATCAGCTCGGCCAGGTGCAGCGCCAGCGCCTGGAACTGCAGCGCGATCTGCGGCAGCGTGTGCAGCATCGGATGCCGCTCGACAAAAGCGTGCAGTTGCCGGATGCGCGCGAGCGCGGCATGCGCGTCGCTGGAAAGGTTGTCGGTGCCGGCATCGCCAAAGACGCGCTGATGGTCGATGGCGCCGCTGGCCGCGCCATCGGCCAGCAGAAGCTGCCAGAGCACGGGGAAGTTGTTGTTGGCTTCGGCGATTTCGTTGGCCGAAGTTTCTTGATGGTCAGCGCCGTTGTCGGCGCCGGAAAGACGGTGTTCGAGATAGAGCCAGGAACGATTGCCCATGTGTGGTCGCGTGTGTCCTCCACGGCGAAGGCCATGGGTGGCGCCCAGTTTAGAGGCGCCTTTTCACGCTCACATGACCGCCGAAGGCTGCATCAGAAATTGCGTGACCTGTGCAAGCACGGCCTCTTCCTTGAGGATGCGGCGGTGGCCCCAGCCCTGCGTGGCGAAGAGTTGCGCACGGGGAATCGCATCGCGGTAAGCCTCGCCGTCGGCGAAACGGTTCACGCGGTCGTCGCGGTCATGAACGATCAGCGTCGGCTGCGCGATGCGCGGGCCGGCGAGCGCGGGCTCGAACTGCGGCATCAGCACGCCTTCGCGCGCCTCGAACATCCGCTGCATCGCGGCACGCGTCTGCTCGCTGAGACCGAAGGCGTGCGCGAAGTAGCGCGTGTATTCGCGCGGCGACGCGGGCGGTGCGAGCAGCACGATGCGCTCGGCCGGCAGCCCGCGCCCCGCGGCATAGGCCAGCGCATTGGCGCCCAGCGAATGCGCGACCACGGCGCGCAACGCGCGGCCGTCCGCGGCGAGCCGGGCGGTGACGTAGTCGATGGCGCGCGCAAACTGCGCACCGTTGGTCGCCATGCCTTCGCTGCGGCCGTGCGCGGGCAGTTCGAGCAGCACCGGCCGAAGACCTGCCGCCGCCAGCGCCTGCGCAAGCGGCAGCATCTGGCCCGCATGCCCGCCCCAGCCGTGCACCAGCAGCGCGACCGGCGCCGATTCCGCGCCCGAGTCCTGCGCCGCCAGGTGGTAGATGCCGACGCTCGCGTCTTCGAAGGACCAGGCCTCGTGCCGCCAGTCGGCGCCGGGGTGCTGCCCGCGGTAGAGCCACTTGGGCGGCAGCGGCGTGCCGAACACGCGGTAAGCCGCGCGCATGCCCAGTGCCGGCCAGAGGCGTTGCGATGCGCCGAGGCCGAAGCGCATCGCGCGCATCAGCCGGCTGGCGCCGTAGTAGTTCGAAGGGGCGGGTGTGCTTGTCATTTGCGGGGTTCCTTCAGAGGCTGAGAGGCAATTCGGCGTGACCGAGCAGCCCCCCGCAAATGGTCCCAATCAAGGCGCAAAGCGCAGCCATAGCTCGGGCTATGGCGAGCATTTGCAACGCGGAGTGGGGCCATTTGTGGGGGATGAGCGGTCATGTCGGATTGCCTCTCAGCCTCTTAATACCAGACCCAGTCCTGGTTGCTGCGTGGCAGGCTGCGCAGCGTGTCGCGGGCGGTTTCGACGCCAAGGGCGACGGCATAGATGGCGAGGCAAAGGGCAATGATCAGCATGGCTGCTTCTCCTGTTATCGCACAGCTGTGCGAAATTATGGCAAACAAAGATGAGGGAAATCCACCTGCTTCACGGCTCAGGCGAGATAGCTGGAAAGGAGCCGCTGCCAGGTCTGCGTGGCCCGGTCGGCGGTGTGCGGGTCGCGCAGGAAGCGCGCGTCGTGGAGCTGGTTCATCATGATCCCGTTGATCTCGCTGACCAGCTGTGCGGGTTCGGTGTCGGCCTTGAGCTCGCCCGCCTCGATGGCGAGCGTCACGGTGCGGCGCAAGGCCGCGCGCCAGCGTGTGATCTCTCCGAGGAGCACGTCGCGCAGCTCGCCTTCGCGGTCGTCGAATTCGAAGGCGCCGGCGACATAGAGGCAGCCGGTCTGGGCTTCGACATCGCGGGTGCGGGCGATCCAGCGGGCCACGATGTCGTTCAGCCGCGCGAGGCCCTTGGGCTTCTGCATGGCCGGCACGAACACATCGGCCAGGAAGCCGCGGCCGTACTCCTCGATGACGGCCTTCTGCAGCGCCTCGCGCGAACCCACGCGGGAGAACACGCCGCTCTTGGAAAGCCCGAGGCGGCTCGCGATGACCTGCAGCGAAATCGCTTCCAGGCCTTCGGCCAGGGCGAGGTCCAACGCGGCGCCGACGATGGCGGCACGGGTGAGTTCGCTTTTCTGGGTCTTGGCGTCCATGCGGCGAACTTTAGCACAGTCGTGCGAAATTACAAGTACGGTGTAGAAGACGGGTCGTAAAGATGTTTTGCTCATGTGGAACCAACAAACGCATCGTTCCCTGCATAAGCGCTTCTGCCGAGAATCGCCGGTCGGTCCCCACCCCGGGGACCAGATGACACCTCGGCGCCAGATGAACTTTCAACAACTGCGCTCGGTACGCGAGGCCGTTCGTTGCGGCTTCAACCTGACCGAAGTCGCCCACACCCTTCACACCTCGCAGCCCGGCGTGAGCCGGCAGATCCGCGAACTCGAGGAAGAGCTCGGCATCGAACTCTTCGTGCGCGCCGGCAAGCGGCTCACCGGCCTCACAGAACCGGGCGGCCACGTGCTGCCGATCATCGAGCGCATGCTGCTGGAGAGCAGCAACCTGCGGCATGCGGGGCAGGAGTTCGTCGCGCAGCAAAGCGGACTGCTCTCCATCGCGGCCACGCACTCGCAGGCGCGCTATGCGATGCCGGTGGCGGTGCAGGAATTTCGCGCGCAGTTTCCGAACGTGAAACTGCACCTGCACCAGGGCTCGCCCAAGCAGATCGCGCAGATGCTGATCGACGGCGAGGCCGACGTGGGCATCGCTACCGAGGCGCTGGGCGACTACCCGCAACTGGTCGCCCTGCCCTGCTACCGCTGGACCCATTCGGTGATCGTGCCGCCGGGCCATCCGCTGCTCGATGCGCCGCTGTCGATGGAGGCGCTCACGCGCTATCCGCTCATCACCTACGACACGGGTTTCACCGGCCGCTCGCGCATCGACGAGGCTTTCGAGGCGCGCGGGCTGCAGCCCAACATCGTGCTCGCCGCGATGGACGCCGACGTGATCAAGACCTACGTGACGCTGGGCCTGGGCGTGGGCATCGTGGCCGGCGTGGCGTACGAAGCGGAGCGCGACACGCAGCTGCGCGCGATCGATGCGGGGCGCCTGTTCGGCATCAACCTCACCAAGCTCGCGGTGCGCCGCGGCAACTACCTGCGCAAGTACGTCTATGCCTTCATCGAGTCGTTCGCGCCGACCCTGACGCGCACCATCGTCGAGAAGGCATTGGGCGACGAAGCCAAGGCTTCCCACTACGAAATCTAGCCCTCGCCGCAAGCCCCTGCGGGGCGCTGTTGCGTGGCGGGTACTGCGAAAACGGCGGGGTTCAAAAGAAAGCGTGCGGCTTCACACAAGCGGCGTACATTCGGGTTAATTCCTTGGCTTCCGGAACGGATCAGCAATGGCATCGACCCCGCAGCAGCAGCAACAGCAAACCAGGGCCGCCCAAAAGGCGGCCGATGCAGCGGAGCGACGAGAACGGTTGAAACGGGCATTGCCCGCCACGGTGGAGCTCCTGCAGAGCCGCCAGGCCGACCGCATCGACGACAACGACATCGACGCGTATGTGAGCCTCAACTGGCTCGAATGGCACGGTGGCGGCTTGCGCCTCACCATCACCGGGCGCAACGTGTGCGCCCAGTCGGCATCCACCGCGCTGGCCTAGCAAGCGCCCCAAAAAAGAAAAACCGCCACAGTGACCTGTGGCGGTTTCGCATGCGGCTCGCGCCGCGCGGGTTGCTTACTGGCCCGCGATGATCTGCGCGATCAGGCCGGTGGCAATGGCGGCAAGCACGTAGTCACCGCCAACGCCGACCCATTGGTAACCGCGGGGCGGCGGCTGCAGGCGGTACGCACGGTAGTCGTTCACCACGTAGTTGCGGCCACGGTACTCTGCCGGCACTCGGCCGCCACGGCGCCATTCGGCGTGAGGCTGCGGGAAGCCGCGGCGATCGAACTGGCGGCCATCGCGGAAGTCCTGGTTGCCGCGGTAGTCGCGATGAGGACCGCGGCGATCGAAATTGCGATCGCGGTGCCCGTTGTCATGGCGTTGCTCGAAACGCCCGTCGCGGCCATCGCCGGGACGTCCTTCGAAGCGGCGATCTTGCGCGAAGGCGCTTCCCGCTGCCATGCACATCGCGAGCGCCGTAGCGGCAACGGCCATGCGCTTTGAATTGATGATCATCTGGAACTCCTTCATGCGTTGATGACGAGTTCATTGTGTGCCGCTGTTGTGTCTGGCCGGCTCACCTCAGGTCGCAGTCAGGTGAAATCAGGTAAGCGCTGGTATCGGGGCGGCGCGTTGTCCTTCACTGCGGCGCGTAGCGGTTCACCACGACGCCGCATTCGTAGCCAACCGACCCGAGCAGGCGCAGCTTGTGCCCCTTGCGCTGATCGTGAAACACCGAACGGCCGGCGCCCACGGCTGTCGGATTCACGAAGAACTGGAACTCGTCGACGAACCCTTCGGTCACGAGCGACGACGCGAAGCCGACACCACCGATGACGAGGATGTCCTTGCCCTCCTCGCGCTTGAGCGCATTCACCTCTTCGACCAGACCGCCGCGCGCGATGACGGTGCGCTCCCAGCGCGATGTCTTGAGCTTGTCGGTGAGCACGACCTTCTGTGCATCGACCACCTTCTGCGCGAAGGCGAACTGCGGGTTGGCCGGATAGTTCTTCGCCGCACGGCCCCAGTGATCGAGGTAGCCTTCTTCCACGATCTTGCGGCTCAGCAGGATGGTGTCGACGCCTTCGAAGACAGCGTTGAAGTACGCCTTCAACTTGTCGTCCCAGGCCCAGCGATCGCCCCAACCCCAGACCTGCCAGTCGAGGTTGCCGTTGGCCGGCGAGACGTAGCCATCGACGGACATCTGCATCTGCAATATGAGCTTTCGCATGGTGGCTCTCCTTGGATCGAATGAAATAACTGCTCTTGAAATGCAATCGGTTCGCAGTATTCTGAAACCGATGCCAAAATGCAAGCAGTTTTTCAATCGCACCGGAAGTCCTCGATGGCCACCGCACAGAAATCGCTCTGCCCGATCAACCTCGCGCTCGAAGTCTTCGGCGACCGCTGGAGCCTCCTTATCGTTCGCGACATGATGTTTGCCGGCAAGCGGCATTTCAGGGAGTTCCTGCAGTCCGAGGAAGGCATCTCCTCGAACATCCTGACCGAGCGCCTGGGCAAGCTCGTCGAGTACGGCGTGCTCGGCAAGACCGACGATCCGACGCACAAGCAGAAGGCCATCTACAGCCTCACGCCGATGGGCATCGACCTGCTGCCCGTGGTGACGCAGATCGGCATCTGGGGGCGCAAGTACACGCAGGCGACCAGGGAGAGCGGCGCACCCGCGGCGGCGCTGGAGAAAGGCGGGCCGGCGCTGCAGAAGAAGATGCGGGCGGCGTTGCGCCAGGCGCACCTGGGCTAGGGCCTGCTCTCTGGGCTGGCGAAGGGTCAATGCCGGCGCATGCGCCACCCGCGTTTAAGCTGCGCGCTCCATGAAGCGACGACACCTCCTCCAACTGATGTGCGGCGTGCCGGCCGCGGCCGTCCTGGCCGCCTGCGGCAAGCGCAAGCCCTCCACCGCTGCGCTCAAATCCGATGCCCGCGTGCTGGCGATCGGCGACAGCCTTACCTTCGGCTACGGCGCATCGCCTGATGCGTCATGGCCCGTGAAGCTGGGCGAGATCACCGGCTGGCAGATCGAGAACGCGGGCGTCAACGGCGACACCTCGGCCGGCGCATTGCAGCGCCTGCCGTCGCTGCTGGCCGCGGGCAGCTATGACGCGATCCTGATCGGCATCGGCGGCAACGACATGCTGCGCGGCGTGTCGGCCTCGGCCACGCGCGACAACATCGCGGCGCTCGTGAAAGAGGCGCGCGAGCACACGCCGCATGTCGCGCTGCTGGCGACGCCCGCGCCCGACGCGATGCGCGCATTCGTCGGTTCGCTCAGTGATGCGCCGTTCTACGAAGAGGTCGCGAAGTCGGGGCAGGCGCTGCTCGTCGCCAATGTGTATTCGAGCGTGCTGTCGGATGCGTCGCTGCGATCGGACCGCATCCACGCCAATGCCGAGGGCTATGCGAAGGTTGCGCAGCTGCTCGCAGATCAGTTCAAGGCTGCGGGCTGGCGCTGAAGAGGCTCAGACGGCCGCCTGCAGCAGGTGGGCACGCTCTGGTTGAACAGCGAATCACCGACTGCCCTGAAAGCGCTCGCGCCGCCCCGAACACAGGCCTCTTCGATCAGGGCGCGTTGCCCTGTGGCCCCACCGGCGGCGGTGCCGCACGGCCGCTGGAGCCCGGCGCGAGCTTGCGGCCGAAGGCCTCGCCCACGTTGCGCACCGGCCGGCTCGCGCGGGCCGAGACGTTGTTGACACCGCGCCGCGTGGCGCTGTCGGCGCGGTCGATGCCGCGGCCTGCTGCGTTGGTACCGCGCTGCACGCCGCTCACCACCTTGCTGTCGCGCGGCGGGGCCTTGAGCGTCTGGGCGCGCTGGGCTTTGGGCGGGCTGTCTGCGCTCTGCGCGTGAACGGCTGCGGTTGGCAGCAGGAAGAACGCTGCCGCAAGGGCCAAGCTGTAGGTAGGCATCTTCATGACGGGCTTCCTTCTTCGTCGTTGGCGACATTCGCATCAGCAGCCGCCGCGCGCGCCATGCGCTCGCTCTTCCAGTACACGTCGTCGCCGCCGTTCATCCGGTTGAGCACGCGCGCAAGCACGAAGAGCAGGTCGCTGAGCCGGTTGAGGTACTGGCGCAATGCGTCGTTGAGTTCCGCGGTGGCACCGAGCGCCACCACTGCGCGCTCGGCCCGCCGCGCGACGGTGCGGCACACATGTGCGAGCGAGGCGGCGCGCGTGCCGGCCGGCAGGATGAATTCGGCCAAGCGCGGCAATGCGGCGTTGTGATCGGCCAGTGCGTTGTCCAGCTGCAGCAGCGCTTCGGGCTTGAGCAACGTGAAACCGGGCATCGAGAGTTCGCCGCCAAGATTGAAGAGCTGGTGCTGAACGTCGACCAGCAGCTCGCGCACGGCCTCGGGCATGGGCTCACAGAGCAGCACGCCGATCTGCGAATTGAGCTCGTCCACATCGCCCATCGCATGCACGCGCAGGTGATCTTTGGGCACGCGGGTGTTGTCGCCGAGGCCGGTGGTGCCGTCGTCGCCGGTGCGGGTGGCGATCTGGGAAAGTCGGTTGCCCATGGGCGCGCTCCTGTTTATGCGGGGACGGTCGACGCGTCGATCTTGCCGGCCAGCCATTGCAGGCCTGCCAGATGTTGCTGGTCGTGGCTGCAGAGGTAGTGGATGAGGCTTCGCATGGTGAGCGGGCCGTAGCCTTCGAAGACGGCCGTGCGCGCGAGTTGCGCATCGGTCAGGCTCGAGACGATCTCCATCGTCTGCACGCGCGCGAGACGGAAATCGGCCAGCACCTGCTTCGCATCGGCGGCGCCGTAGTTGCGTTCGATGGCGAGCGGCTCGCTGTCGATCGACGCCAGCGTGGGACGATCTTCCGAGAGCGTGCGGCGAAAGCGCACGTGGTAGCCCTCGATCTCGATGTCCCGCACATGGCAGAGCTGCTCGATGGCGGTGAAGGCTTCGCTGGGCACGCCCTCCCACGAAGGCGGCGCCCAATGCCTGAAGGCCTCGGGAACGGCCGCGTAGTGGGCCTCCAGTTGCGAGGGGAAGGCCGCGAGGGCACTGAGGGTCGTGGGGTTCATCATTTTTTCCGAAGCGCATTATGGTGCTCGCTCCGTAAAATGGCCTTTCCCCCCTGCCCTCATTGCCCCTCAGGAGAAGTCCGATGAACGCCCCGACCCAAACCTCGCACCTGATGCCGGCGCTTCATCTGCGCGACGTGCCCGCCAGCCTGATCGAGGGCCTCAAGGCGCGCTTCGGCGCCAACTGTTCCACGGCGATGGCGGTGCGCACGCAGCACGGGCGCGATGAGTCGTCGTTCGATGCGCCGCCGCCCTCGGCCGTGGTGTTCGCCGAGAGCACGCAGGATGTGGCCGATGCCGTGAAGCTCGCGAGCGAACACAGCGTGCCGGTCATTCCCTTCGGTGTCGGCTCCTCGCTCGAAGGCCATCTGCTCGCGGTGCAGGGCGGCATCAGCATCGATGTGTCGCGCATGAACAAGGTGCTGTCGATCAACGCCGACGACCTCACGGTGACGGTGCAGCCGGGCGTCACGCGCAAGCAACTGAACGAAGAGATCAAGAGCACGGGCCTGTTCTTCCCCATCGATCCGGGCGCGGACGCTTCCATCGGCGGCATGACGGCCACGCGCGCGAGCGGCACGAACGCGGTGCGCTACGGCACGATGCGCGAGAACGTGCTGGCGCTCGAAGTGGTGACGGCCGCGGGCGAAGTCATCCGCACCGGCACGCGCGCGAAGAAGTCGTCCGCGGGCTACGACCTCACGCGCCTCATGGTGGGCAGCGAAGGCACGCTGGGCGTGGTCACCGAAGTCACGCTGCGCATCTATCCGCTGCCCGAAGCCGTGTCGGCCGCCATCTGTTCGTTCCCGAGCATCGAGGCCGCGGTGCGCACCACCATCGAGACGATCCAGCTCGGCGTGCCGATCGCGCGCGTGGAACTGATCGACGTGAACACGGTGCGCATGGTGAACGCCTACGCCAAGCTGAACCTGCGCGAAGAGCCGATGCTGCTGATGGAATTCCACGGCTCGCCGGCCGGCGTGAAGGAGCAGGCCGAGACGGTGCAGGAACTCGCGAGCGGCCATGGCGGCAACGCCTTCGAATGGGCCAGCACGCCGGAAGAACGCACGCGCCTGTGGACTGCGCGGCACAACAGTTATTTCGCTGCGGTGCAGTCGCGCCCGGGCTGCCGCGTGATTTCCACCGACACCTGCGTGCCGATCTCGCGCTTGGCCGATTGCCTGCTCGACTCGGTGGCCGAGGCCGATGCGAGCGGCATCCCCTACTTCCTCGTCGGCCACGTGGGCGACGGCAATTTCCACTTCGGCTATCTGCTGGACCCGAACATCCCCGAAGAGCGCGTGAAGGCCGAAGCGCTGAACCACGCCCTCGTGACCCGCGCGCTGGTGCTCGAAGGCACCTGCACCGGCGAGCACGGCGTGGGGCTGCACAAGATGGACTTCCTGGTGACCGAGGCGGGTGTCGGCGCGATCGACATGATGCGCACGATCAAGCGTGCGCTGGACCCGAAGAACATCATGAATCCGGGGAAGATCTTCAGCCTCTGATCGCGATCTCCGTCACACACGAAAAAGCCCGGCGGCTCGCGAGAGCGCCGGGCTTTTTAGTGGCCCGAAGGCCGACTGTTCTTGCTTACTTGCGGCGACGCGCCGGCGCCTGCTCTGGCGGCACATAAGTCTGCGAAGGTGCCGCACCGCCATCGACGCCGAGACGGCCGCCGCCGCCAAGACCCTGGCCGCGCACGGTCTGCGCCTTGTAGTTGCGCAGCGAACGAACCATCTGGTTGAAGGCGTCCATGAACGCTGCGGCAATCACCTTGCCCTGCGCCGTGTTGGTGTAGCCGCCGAGGCCGCCCGCACCGCTGCGGCCGGCCAGGCCACCGAAGGCGCCGAAGTCGGTCTTGGAAGCGCTGCCTTCGGAGGCTGCAACCTGCACGCCCGAGCGGTTGTCGATGAGGGTCAGGAGCGCGCTGGCTTCCTTGGTCTGCATGCTGCCGCCGATGGCTGCGAGCGCGCGGCCACGGCCGCCGCCCACGAGGCCGCCGAGCGCGCCGCCGATGCCGCCGGCATCGCTGTTGCTGAACACGATCTCGGGGGACAGGCCGTAGTCGGAGGCGACCATCTGGCCGCGTCCGAAGTTGCTGCCGCCGCGCATTTCACCCGACTGCTGCAGCGCGCGTTCGCGCGTCATGGCGTTCATGCCGGCCGCACCGCGCTCGACCACGATGAAGCAGTTCGACTGCTGCACCAGCAAACGCAACAGATTTGCAGTAGGCGGCAGGCGGTATTCGCCGGTGAGGATGGTGTACCAGCCCGCGCTCTGGTTCTCGATCAGCGACACCGTGCCGAGCGGCGATTCGCAGCGCTCGAGTTGGCTGCTTTCGCCGGCGGTGGCTGAACCGGCGGCGCTGCCCGTGGCCATGGTCTTGGCCGACTGGCTGCCCATCTGCATGTCGGTGGTCGCGCAACCGGTGAGGAGAAGCGCGCCGACGGCGATGGCCGCGAGCGGGAATTGGGTGAACTTCATGAGCGGACTCCCTCTTGTTTCAGAGACATTGTCAGAGACGTTGGTTAACAAATGCAGCCGAAGGATACGCGTAAAGGATTGCAGTTATCAATCGAACGAACGACACGCCCCGATTTCAAAACTAGGCCGTTCGGCGGATGCGTTCGATCAATCCGTTCAGTGCTTCGATGGAGCCGAAATGGATCGCGAGCTCGCCGCTTTCGCCGCGCTTCGTACGCTTCTTGATGCGCACCTCGACCTCGGCGGTAAGCAGATCGGCCAGCTCTTCTTCCACGCGCTGCAGGTCGCGCGACTTTTCGCCGCTGTTGCCGCGGCGGGACGGGGTCAGCGTGAACTCGGCGGCGAGCTTCTTCACCAGCGCCTCGGTCTCGCGCACCGACATCTTCTTGGCGGCGATCTGGTTGGCTGCGGTGATCTGCGTGCCGCGGTCCAGGGAGAGCAGCGCGCGGGCGTGGCCCATGTCGATGTCGCCGGCCATCAGCATTTGCTGCGCGGGCTCGGCCAGGTTCAACAAGCGCAACAGGTTGCTGGCCGCGCTGCGCGAGCGGCCCACGGCCTGCGCCGCCATTTCGTGAGTGAGCCCAAACTCGGCGACCAGGCGTTGCAGGCCTTGAGCCTCTTCGAGCGGGTTGAGGTCTTCGCGCTGGATGTTCTCGATCAGCGACATCGCCGCTGCGGCCTCGTTGGGCACGTCGCGCACCAGCACCGGCACGCTCTCCAGGCCCGCCAGCTTGGCGGCTCGGAAGCGCCGTTCGCCCGCGATGATTTCGTACTCGGCGTTCTTGGCGGCCGCCGATTCGGCATCGAGCCGGCGCACCAGGATCGGCTGCATGATGCCCTGCACCTTGATGCTCTCGGCCAGCTCGTAGAGCGCGCCCTCGTCCATGCGCGTGCGCGGCTGGTAGACGCCGGCCACCATCTGGTCGAGCATCAGCGTGGTCGGGTTCGGCGGCGCGGCGCCCTCTTCCGTTCCCGAATTGCCGTGATCGGCGGCGGGTGCGGCCGTCGGGCCGAGCAGCGCTTCGAGGCCGCGGCCGAGGCCCTTGGGTTTCTTGGTCGCCATCAGTTCTTGTCTTTCGAAATGTCGTTCAGAAGTTGCCGGCCCTCGGGCCAGTCGCCCAGGCCGGATTCGGCGTTCAGGTGGCCGCCCTTGCCGGCGTCGACGAAGCGCGCGCCCCAGTCCTTGGCCAGTTGCCGCGAGCGCGAGGCTTCGCAGTAAGGGTCGTCGTTCGCTGCGATCAGCACCGAGGAGAAAGGCAGCGGCTGGCGCACGATCGGCGCCCAGCCCGGAATCAGTTGCCGAAGATCCTCACGCTCCACATCGCCAGGCGCCACCAGCAATGCGCTGGCTACTTTGTGCGTGTTGCGCGAATGCGCGGCCCAGGCCGCGACGAGGATGCAGCCGAGGCTGTGCGCGGCGAAGGCCACCGGACCGGGGGCCGCCAGCACTTCTTCTTCAAGTCGCGCGGACCAGTCACCGCGCAGAGCGGGCGCATCCATTCGTGTTGCTCGACACGGCGATCGCCATGGATCGACTCCCAAATGGTCTGCCAATGGCCGGGGCCGCTGTTCTGCCAACCCGGCAGCAGCAGGATGCGGGAAACTGTCATTTGCTAAGAACTTGATAGCGCCGTGCCGATTCGGGGCAGGCGTCAGAGGCTTTTTTCAGGGGTGGCATCGGATGCAGGCGCGGGCGCCAGCACGTCCTCGGGAATGGCGAGGTCAGGCGCGATGCGGTCGACCGGGGCGATCGGCGGCGCGACAGCCCCAGAAGCGAACGCGCTCGCAGGCGGCAATTTCTCGACCAACTCCTGCGCAAAAGCAATGAACGCCTGGCTGCCCCGGGCGGCCGGATCGAACACCACGCCCGGCAGGCCGTAGCTCGGCGCCTCGGCCAGCCGCACATTGCGCGGGATCACCGTGTCGAACACCTTGTCGCCGAAGTGGGACTTGAGCTGCTCGCTCACCTGCTGCTGCAGCGTGATGCGCGGATCGAACATCACGCGCAGCAGGCCGATGATCTGCAGGTTCTTGTTGAGGTTGGCGTGCACCTGCTTGATGGTGTTGACCAGATCGGTCAGCCCTTCGAGCGCAAAGTACTCGCATTGCATCGGCACGATCACGCCATGGGCGGCGCACAAGCCGTTGAGCGTGAGCAGGCTCAGGCTCGGCGGGCAGTCGATCAGTACGAAGTCGTACTCGGCGCCGACGGCCGCCAGCGCGGTGCGAAGGCGCTTTTCGCGGCGGTCGAGCGCCACCATTTCCACTTCGGCGCCGGCCAGTTCGCGATTGGCGCCCAGCACGTCGTAGCCGCAACCGCCTTCCACCAGCTTGTCGGCCTTGACGCGCGCCTCGGCAACGGAAGCCGATTCAAGCAGCACGTCGTACACCGTCAGCTCCAACTCGCGCTTGTCGATGCCCGAACCCATGGTCGCATTGCCTTGAGGATCGAGGTCGATCATCAGCACCCGCTGCCCCACCTTGGCCAGACCGGCGGCGAGGTTGACGGTGGTGGTGGTCTTGCCGACGCCGCCCTTTTGGTTGGCAATACAGAAAATCTTGGCCATGTCAGTTCAGAGGATCGGTCAGCGCGAGATCGCGAGCTTGACGCCAAAGGCGATCAGGAAAACGCCTGCCAGCTTTTCGAGCGTGCCGGAGATCCGGCGATTGGCACGGATGCGCTCGGCAAGGAAGTGCGTGAGCAGCGTCGAGGTCAAGCCATAGAGGAAGGTCAGCGCTGCGATCGTCACCGCCATCGCCCCGAAAGTGATCAGGCCTTGATGCCGTGCCGGATCGACGAACAGCGGGAAGAACGCCATGTAGAAGACGATGGCCTTCGGGTTCAGCAAGGTGATCATGAACGCTTGGCGGAAAAAGTGGCCCGGCTTGATGTTGAGGATCGGCGCCGAGCCCGGCTTGGCGAACAGCATCTTGAAGCCGAGCCACGCCAGGTAGGCGGCGCCCAGCCATTGCACCGCCTTGAACGCGGTCGGGTAAGCGGCCAGAACCGCCGACACGCCCGCCACCGCAGCCCACAAAAGGCACTGGTCGCCGACGATCACACCCGTCGTCGCTGCCAATCCACCGCGAATTCCGCCTTTGCTGGTCGAGGTGATCAGCGCCAGATTGCCCGGGCCGGGAATCAGGAGGAACAGGATGATGGCGGCGACAAATGCGCCGTAGTCAGCGATGCCAAACATGGAATTTGCCTCGAAGAAGAGAGCCAAGGGGAGGCGTCGAGTCTAAGCGAGGCCGGCGCGCGGAGGGCCGTTCGGGCGCCGGCTTTTGCCAGCGGCGCCGCATCTTTTACGGAATCAGACGGACGCTTTTCGCGCCCAGACGATGCAGCGCTCGGCGTCGAGGCCCGGAACCGTCAGTTGTTCCACGTGAAACACAGCCACTTCTGAAGGCAGAACAGCGAGCTCATCGCTGGGCGTCTTGCCTTTCATGGCGAGCCAAACACCGTCTGCCGCCAGTAAATGCTTTGAGCCATTGAAGAAGTCCGGCAGCGAAGCGAAGGCCCGCGAACTGATGACGTTGTAGTTGCCTTCCAGCAATTCGACCCGGGCATGCAGTCCGCGAAGATTGGGCAGCTCCAGTTCGACAGCTACTTGCTGGACAAAGGCCGCCTTCTTGGCGACCGCGTCCAGGCAACTCACGTCAATGTCCGGCCGCATGATTGCGATGATCACGCCGGGCAATCCAGCGCCCGAACCCACGTCGAGCAACCTGCCCTGCTTCGGATATTGGCGCTGCAGCGGTGCGATGACTGCCAAGCTGTCGAGCAGATGGTGCGTCATCACCCCGGCCGGATCGCGCACCGCAGTCAGGTTGTAGACCTTGTTCCACTTGAGCATCAACGTGCCGTAGGCCAGCAACTGCTCGGCTTGACGGTCGGACAAGGTGACGCCAAGCGCTGCCGCGCCAGCGCGCAGCGTATCGATCGGCGCGCTCATTCGGCAGACTGCGGCTCGGCGGCTGCTTCCGTGGCGGCGTCACGGGCGAAGGCTTTGTGCCCGCCCTTGCGCAAATGGATCATCAAAAGCGAAATGGCTGCGGGCGTCACACCGGAGATTCGCGAGGCCAGGCCCAGGGTTTCGGGACGGTGCTTGTCCAGCTTCTGGCGTACTTCGAAGCTCAAGGCCTTGACCTGCCCGTAGTCGAAATCGGCAGGCAGACGCAGGTTTTCGAAGTGAGCGGCGCGCTCCACCTCGTCATGCTGGCGCTCGATGTAGCCGGAGTACTTGGCCGAGATCTCGATCTGTTCGATCTCGGTTTCGCTCAGTGCCGAGCTGGCGCTGTACTTCCCACCGTCCAGCGACATCAGCGTTTCGTAATTCACATCGGGCCGGCGCAACAGGTCGGCCAGGTTGTATTCGTGCTCGATGGCCTTGCCCAGCACGCGCTCGGACTCGGCGGCTGGCAGGTTGCGCGGGTTCACCCAAATCGACTTGAGCCGCTCTGTTTCACGTGAAACAGCGTCGCGCTTTCGGCTGAAAGCATCCCAGCGCGCATCGTCCACCAGTCCCAACTTGCGCCCTGCTTCGGTCAGGCGCATGTCGGCGTTGTCCTCGCGCAGTTGCAGCCGGAACTCGGCGCGGCTGGTGAACATGCGGTACGGCTCGGTCACACCCTTGGTGATCAGGTCATCGACCAGCACACCCAGATAGGCTTCGTCGCGTCGCGGCAGCCAAGCATCTTCGCCACGGCATTGCAGCGCGGCATTGATGCCAGCGAACAAGCCTTGGGCCGCCGCTTCTTCGTAGCCGGTCGTGCCGTTGATCTGCCCGGCGAAGAACAGTCCCTTCACTGAGCGCGTCTCGAAGCTGCTCTTGAGTTCGCGTGGATCGAAGTAGTCGTACTCGATCGCATAGCCCGGCCGCAGGATGTGGGCGTTCTCCAGTCCCGGCATCGAGCGCACCAGTTGGTACTGGATGTCGAACGGCAAGCTGGTCGAGATCCCGTTCGGGTAGTACTCGTTGGTGGTCAGGCCTTCGGGCTCGAGAAAGATTTGATGGCTTTCCTTGTCGGCAAAGCGGTTGATCTTGTCTTCGACGCTCGGGCAGTAACGCGGACCAACGCCGTCGATCTTGCCGGTGAACATCGGGCTGCGGTCGAAGCCAGAGCGAATGATGTCGTGGGTGCGCGCGTTGGTATGGGTGATCCAGCAGGCCATCTGGCGCGGATGCATGTCGGCACGGCCCATGAAGCTGAACACAGGCATCGGCCCTGCCCCACCGGGCATGCCGTCGCCGGGTTGTTCGGTGCACTTCGAAAAGTCGATGCTGCGACCGTCGAGCCGCGGTGGCGTGCCGGTCTTGAGGCGGCCCTGCGGCAGCTTCAGTTCCTTCAGACGCGCCGACAGGCTGATCGCCGGCGGGTCGCCGGCACGTCCGGCCTGGTAGTTGTCGAGGCCGACGTGGATGCGGCCGTCGAGGAACGTGCCCGCTGTCAGCACCACGGTGCGCGCTCGGAAAGCGATACCCACCTGCGTGACGGCGCCGACCACGCGATCGCCCTCCACCATCAGATCGTCGACCGCTTGCTGGAACAGGCTGAGGTTCGGCTGGTTCTCCAGGCGATGGCGAATCGCGGCCTTGTACAGCACGCGGTCGGCCTGGGCGCGGGTCGCGCGCACCGCCGGCCCCTTGCTCGAATTGAGAATGCGGAACTGGATGCCGGCTTCGTCGGTGGCGATCGCCATCGCACCGCCGAGCGCATCGACCTCTTTCACGAGGTGCCCCTTGCCGATGCCGCCGATCGACGGGTTGCAGCTCATCTGCCCCAGCGTCTCGATGTTGTGGGAGAGCAGCAGCGTCTTGGCGCCCATGCGCGCGGCAGCGAGCGCGGCTTCGGTGCCGGCATGGCCACCGCCGACGACGATCACATCGAATTCTTCGGGGTACAGCATTTGAAAAGGGGGCGCACTACTGGGACGCGTGCGCTGCGCAAAAGGGGCGCCAATTTTAATCGGCGGCACCGTCTTGCGCCCGTTGTGTGGGCAAGCTAGAGGGCGATACCAAACTGCCCGCTTCGGCCCGCGGTTGCTTGATAGTTTGCTATGTATTCAATAGCAAACTATCGTTATCAGGCGGCGGTTTCAGCCAGTTGCGTCACCGGCACCGGCTTTTCGATGCCGACCAGCGCGCCGCTCGGGGCCGGCGCGGCAGGCGGTGGAACGCTTTCGTCCTGCAGCTCGCGCACCACGAGCTTCTTGTCCGTCATGCGCACCGCGCCGAAGATCGTGCAGAAGGCAACGTCCTTCGCGTCGCGCCCCGTGCCTACGCGCACCAGCCGGTCGACCGGCGCCATGCGGGTCGGATCGAACAGCACCCACTGCCCACCGAGCCAGGCTTCGAACACCGCATGGAAATCCTGCGGCGGCTCGTCGAACCACACATAGCCCACCACCAGCCGCGCCGGAATGTTGAGGGCACGGCAGAAGGTGATGCCCAGGTGCGCGAAGTCGCGGCACACGCCTGCGCGTTCCACGAACACTTCGCGCGCGGTCGTGGTCGAGTCGGTGCTGCCGGGCTCGTAGGCGATGCTGTCGTGAATCCAGTCGACGATCGCCTGCACGCGGCCGATGCCCGGCGGCAGGTCACCGAAGAGCTGCTGCGCGCAGCGCGACATCAGGTCCGACTCGCAGTAGCGCGTCGGCATCATGTAATGCAGCACCTCATCGGGCACTTCATTGACCGGCACTTCACGCAGGTCCGAAGGCACGTGCACGTGCGAGCGCTGCACCGTCGCCCTGTAGCCGATCTTCAGCGGCCCAGGCTTCGCATCGAACCGGATGAAGCGATTGCCGCTGCCCTCGTCGCAGAACACCTGCATCTCGGTCGGCGGCTCGATGGTCAGCGTCTCCTCGACCACCGCCTGTGCGCCGGAGCGCGCGGCCTCGATGTTGAGCAGCATGTGCGCGGGCGCCGTCACCTCGTAGTCGAGTTGCGCGTCGATGTGGGAGATGTGCATGGGGTTCTTTTTCAGGCCCGTCGTCGCCGCGAGCGGTGTTCAGGCAATTGCCAGTGTGTTTGCGTCACGAGCAGCACCCGCACCACGCGGTGCGCGGGGCTCTGCAGCAGCATGTCGAGCGACCGCGCCTGCGGCCACTTCGTCCTCGGACGCTGCATCAATCCAGCGCCTTTTTCACCGCGCCCACGCCCAGCGCTGCGAGCACCACGAAGAGCACGGCCAGCACGAGGAACAGGCCGAACAGCAGCTTGGCAATACCGGCCGCGCCCGCAGCCACGCCACCGAAGCCGAGCAGGCCGGCCACCAGAGAAATGACCGCAAAAATGATCGCGTACTTCAACATCCGAAACTCCTTGCAGCGGGCCTCGCCCACCGTGCGGGGAGCTTAGAAAGCGCGCTTCGCCGCCTTGATAGTCACGGGCCCCAAGCCACCGTAGGACAAAAACGCGATGCCGCCAAACCCGCTAGCATCCCCGGCGGTTTCCCATAAAGATCAACCTCGCCATCCGCATCCAATCCACATCGATTTCCATTGGAGTCATTTCGAATGAAGCTGTATTACTCGCCCGGTGCCTGTTCCCTTTCGCCCCACATCGCGCTGCACGAAGCGGGCCTTGCCTTCGAACCGGTGATGGCCAGCACCAAGAGCCACAAGCTGCAGGACGGCACCGACTACTACGGCATCAACCCGCTGGGCTACGTGCCGATGCTCGAACTGGACGACGGCACGCGCCTGCGCGAAGGCCCGGCCATCGTGCAATACATCGCCGACCTCGCCCCCACCAAGAACCTCGCGCCGGCCAACGGCACGCTGCAGCGCTACCGCCTGCAGGAGTGGCTCACCTTCATCGGCACCGAGATGCACAAGGGCTACAGCCCGCTGTTCAACCCGAACATGCCCGAGGAAGCCAAGACCATCTTCAAGGACAAGCTCAAGTCGCGCTACGAATGGCTCGACGGTCAGCTCGCCGACAAGCAGTACCTGATGGGCGAGCACTTCAGCGTGGCAGACGGCTACCTGTTCACCGTGACCAACTGGACGAAGCCGACCGGCGTCGACATCTCGGCCTTCGCCAACGTGCAGGCCTGGCATGCGCGCGTCGCGGCCCGTCCGGCGGTGCAGGAAGCGATGAAGGCCGAAGGCCTGCTGAAGTAAACCGAAGCTCACAGAAGCAGCGAATCGGCCGGGCTTCCCAGCTCTCAGGGAAAACCCGGCCCGCTTCAGCCACAAGCCGCACGATGCGGCTTTTTTTTCGCGTCACGCTAGGGGCAGCAACTCCAGACACCGAAGGAACCCAGCGCCATGGCCGAAACCCCTCCCACCGTTGACTTGCGCGAAGAGATGCGCGGGCCCGTGATGTGGCTCACCATCGACCGCGAGGAGCGGCGCAATGCGATCAACGCAGCCGTGCTCGCGCGCCTCTCCGATGCCCTCGCGCGCGCCAACGCCGACGCTGCCGTGCGCGCGGTCGTCATCACCGGCGCCGGCACGCGCGCCTTCTGCGCGGGCGCCGACCTGCAAAGCGGCACCGCCTTCAAATTCGACTACGCCGAGCCCTACCAGGGCTTCGCCAACCTCTTCCGCCAGGCGCGGCAATCGACCGTGCCACTCATCGCGCGCGTCAACGGCGCATGCATGGCCGGCGGCATGGGGATCATGGCGATGTGCGACATGGCCGTGGCCAGCCACAGCGCCGTGTTCGGCCTGCCCGAGGTGAAGGTCGGCCTCTTTCCCGCGCAGGTGCTCAGCGTGCTCGACGGCCTGTTGCCGCGCCGCGTGCTGGCCGAGATGTGCATCACCGGCGAGCCCATCACCGCTGCGCAAGCGCTGGAACATGGACTGATCAACCGCACGAGCGACGACGTCGATGAAAGCGTTGACTGGCTGCTCGGCCGCATGCTCGACAAGTCGCCCGCCGCCATCCGCCGCGGCCTCTACACGATGAAGAAGATCGAGGCGATGGCCTTCGAGGAATCGATGGCGTTCACCGAAAGCCAGATCGGCCTCTTCGCGCTCACCGAAGACGCGGCGGAGGGTCAGCTCGCCTTTCGCGAAAAGCGCAAGCCGCAGTGGAGCGGCCGATGAACGACAGCAGCAACGACAACGAACGCATCGTCCGCATCGGCGGCGCCTCGGGCTTCTGGGGCGACAGCAGCGTGGGCGCGCCGCAGCTCGTGGCCAGCGGACAGATCGACTACCTCGTGTTCGACTACCTCGCCGAACTGACCATGTCGATCCTCGCGGGCGCGCGGCTCAAGAAGCCGGAGCTCGGCTATGCGACCGACTTCGTTTCGGTCGCGATGAAGTCGGTGCTCAAGGATGTCGTGAAACAAGGCATTCGCGTGGTGAGCAATGCGGGCGGCGTGAATCCGCAAGGCTGCGCCGACGCTTTGGCCGCGCTCGCGAAAGAGCAAGGCATCGAACTGAAGATCGCCGTGGTGAGCGGCGACGACGTCTCCGCGCTGCTGCCCCAACTGCGCCAGGCTCAACCGCCGGTGCGCGAACTGCAGAGCGGCGCAGCATTGCCCGAACGCGTGCTCACCGCCAATGCGTACCTCGGCGCACGGCCGATCCAGGCGGCGCTCGATGCGGGCGCGCAGGTCGTCATCACCGGCCGCTGCGTGGACTCGGCCGTCACGCTCGGCGTGCTGATGCACGAGTTCGAGTGGCAGCCCGGCGACCACGACCTGCTCGCCGCCGGCAGCCTCGCGGGCCACATCATCGAATGCGGCTGCCAGGCGACCGGCGGCCTGCACACAGACTGGGACACGGTGCCCGACTGGCCGCACATCGGCTATCCGATCGTCGAATGCAGCGCCGACGGCAGCTTCGTCGTCGCCAAGCCCGCGGGCACCGGCGGCAAGCTCACGCCTGCGGTGGTCGGCGAGCAGATGCTCTATGAAATCGGCGACCCCGCGGCGTACCTGCTGCCCGACGTCACGGCCGACTTCATGCAGGTGCGCATCGAGCAGGCCGGCGAGCACCGTGTCCGTGTGCACGGCGCGCGCGGCCGTGCACCGACCGCGAGCTACAAGGTCAGCGCCACGTATGTCGACGGCTTCAAGACAGCGGCGCAGCTCACCATCGTGGGCTTCGATGCGGCCGCGAAGGCGCGGCGCACGGGCGAAGCGATCCTCGCGCGCACCGGCGAACTCTTCGCGCAATTCGGCTTCGGTCCCTACAGCGCCACGCACATCGAGATGCTGGGCGCCGAGTCCTGCTACGGCCCGCATGCGAATGCACAGGTGCTGCAGACGCGCGAGGTGGTGCTGCGGCTCGCGGTGACGCATCCGCGCAAGGAAGCGCTCGAGCTGTTCGCGCGCGAGGTGGCGCCGGCCGGCACCTCGTGGTCTCCAGGCACCACGGGCGCGGGCGGCGGTCGGGCCTCGGTGTCGCCATCGATCCGGCAGTACGCATTCCTGCTCGACAAGGCGCTGGTGGAGGCCAGCGTGAACCTCGACGGGCAGTGCATCGATGTGCCACGCACCCTCGCGCCCGTAGCGGCCGACATTGCCCGCGCCCCGGCCCGCAAACGCCACGCCACACGAAGCGGCACCCGAGGCCGCGGACACCGTCGAAGTGCCCCTCATCCGCCTCGCCTGGGCCCGCAGCGGCGACAAGGGCGACACCTCGAACATCGGCGTCATCGCGCGGCACCCTGCCCTGTTGCCACTGCTGCGCGAACAGCTCACCGAAGTGCGCGTGGCCGAATGGCTCGCGCACCTCGTCAAGGGCAGCGTCACGCGTCACGAGGTGCCCGGCATCGACGCCTTCAACTTCGTCTGCGAAGAAGCGCTGGGCGGCGGCGGCATGGCGTCGCTGCGCAACGACCCGCTGGGCAAGGGCATGGGGCAGATCCTGCTCGCGGTGCCGGTGCGCGTGAGCGCCGCGCTGCTGGCGCTGCTCCCATAGCACCAATCGGGACAACCGTGCGACAGCAGGGTTGAGGCCGGGCGCTTAGCCTTGCGCCTCTCTGTTTCAACCCTTCTTTCACGATGACCACCCTTTTCGACCCCGTACAGGCCGGCGACCTGAAGCTCGCCAACCGCATCGTGATGGCGCCGCTGACGCGCAACCGTTCGCCCAATGCCGTGCCGCCCGATCTGGCCGTCACCTACTACGCACAGCGCGCCACCGCCGGCCTGCTGATCACCGAAGCGACGGCCATCAGCCACCAGGGCCAGGGCTATTCCGACGTGCCCGGCCTCTACGGCACCGAACAACTCGATTCGTGGAAGCGCGTGACCGAAGCGGTGCATGCCAAGGGCGGCAAGATCGTCGTGCAGCTCTGGCACGTCGGCCGCGTCTCGCACACCGAACTGCAACCCGATGGCGGTAAGCCTGTCGCCCCCTCGGCCATCACCGCCAAGACCAAGACCGTGCTCATCAAGGACGGCGTGCCGACCTTCGTCGAGACCTCCGAGCCGCGCGCCCTCGATGCGGCTGAACTGCCGGGCATCGTTCACGCCTATGCGGTCGCGGCGCGCAGCGCGGTCGAGACCGCCGGCTTCGATGGTGTCGAAGTGCATGGCGCCAACGGCTACCTGCTCGACCAGTTCCTGAAGGACGGCAGCAACAAGCGCACCGACGACTACGGCGGCTCCATCCAGAACCGCGCGCGCCTCCTGCTCGAAGTGACGCGTGCCGTGGTTGACGCGGTCGGCGGCGGCAAGACCGGCATCCGCCTGTCGCCCGTCACGCCCGCCAACGACGTGCACGACAGCGACCCGCAGCCGCTCTTCACCTACGCAGTGAAACAGCTCGCGCAACTCAACCTGGCCTACATCCACATCATCGAAGGCGCCACCGGCGGCCCGCGCGAAATCGAGGACCGGCCCTTCGACTACGAGGCCCTCAAGGCCGCGTACCGCGAAGCCGGCGGCAAGGGCGCATGGATGGTCAACAACGGCTACGACAAGCCGCTGGCCGACGAAGCCGTGAAGGAAGGCGACGACCTCGTGGCCTTCGGAAAGCCCTTCATTTCGAACCCCGACCTGGTGCGGCGCCTGCGCGAAAACGCACCGCTGAATGAGCTCGACAAGGCCACGATGTACGGCGGCGGCGCGAAGGGCTACACGGACTATCCGGCACTCGGCTGACGCCCTCGGCCATGGCAAGATGCGGCGGACTTTCCACGTCCCCGCCTCCATCCTCCAGGAGAGAAATGCCATGGCCCGCATCGCGCAACGACTGGCCGCACTCGGCCTCGTTCTTCCCCCGACCGTGACGCCGCCGCCCGGCGTCGTGCTTCCTTTCCAGTTCGTGCGGCTCATCGGCCGGCGCGCGATCGTCTCGGGCCACGGCCCGCTCAACGCCGACGGCAGCATCGCCTCGCCGCTTGGCAAGCTCGGGCGCGAGGTGAGCGTCGAGCAAGGCTATGTGGCCGCACGCCTCACGGCCCTCGCGATGCTTGGCAGCCTGCAACGCGCCCTCGGCGATCTCGACCGCATCACCGCCTGGACGCGCGTGTTCGGCATGGTCGCCTCGGCGTCCGGCTTCGACAAACAACCGGCGGTGATCAACGGCTTCTCGGACCTCATCCTCGACCTCTTCGGGCCCGATGTCGGCGCCCATGCACGCAGCGCCGTGGGCATGGCGGAATTGCCGTTCAACATCCCGGTCGAGATCGAGGGCGAGGTGGAGTTCGACGCGTGAGCAGCGCCGCGCCTTGGGTGCTCAGACGGGCTGGTGCGAGCGATGCGGCATCGGTTGCTGCCTGTGCCATCGAGGCCTTCCGCCACTACATCCCGCGCCTCGGCCTCACGCCGATTCCGATGACCAAGGACTACGGCGCTGCCATCGCGAACGCGCAGGTCTGGGTGGCCAGACAGCAGGACGAAGTCATTGCCGCGCTGGTGCTCGACATCACCGACGAGGGCTTCCTCGTCGACGTGATTGCAGTGCGGCCCGCGCACCAGGGCACCGGCGTCGGCCGCGCCCTGCTCGAGCTTGCGGAGCGCGAGGCGCTGCGCCAAGGCAACGATTCGATCTACCTTTTCACCAACGAGAAGATGACCGAGAACCGCGCGCTCTACGAACGCATCGGCTATGTCGAATACAAGCGCCTCACCCTGGCAGAGCGCACCCGTGTCTTCCTGCGCAAGCCCCTGAAGAAGTGACCGCCATGCAGCTCGCCCGCATTCACCACGTCGCCATCATCTGCGCCGACTACGAACGCTCGAAGCGCTTCTACACCGAGGTGCTCGGCCTGCGCATCGCCGCCGAGAACCACCGCGCCGCACGCGCTTCGTACAAGCTCGATCTCGCACTGCCCGACGGGTCGCAGATCGAGCTGTTCTCGTTTCCCGAAGCACCCGCACGCCCCACGCGGCCCGAAGCGCAGGGGCTGCGGCACCTGTCTTTCGAAGTGCACGACGTGCGGGCCGCGGCCGATGAACTCGTGGCGCACGGCATCGCGGTGGAGCCGCTGCGCGTCGACGAATACACAGGCCGGCGCTTCACTTTCTTCGCCGATCCCGACGGCCTTCCGCTCGAGCTCTACGAAGCCGCGCCGACCGAAAACCTCGACACGCTGCTGTTGAAACTCGAAGGCGCCCTGCATCTTCGTGAGGTGCGTGCGAACGCCGTGCAAATCGAAGAACTGCTCGACGACGACTTCCGCGAGCTTGGTGTGTCGGGCATGGAATGGACACGGCCCGCGATCGTCGATGCGCTGCGCGACGAAGCCTTCTCGGAGCGAACGATGTCGGACTTTCGCGTGCAGCGCATGGCGCCCGACATCGCGCTGGTCACCTACCGCGCGCACCGTGCCGCGATACCGGAGCGTGCTGCAGCCGATTCGCTTCGCAGCTCACTGTGGCGGCTGCGGCATGGCAGATGGCGCATGGTGTTTCACCAAGGCACGCCGCTGTAGCTGGTTTTTCTCCCTCCCCTTCCGGGGGAGGGTCGGGGTGGAGGCTCGACGGCCTCCACAAGAACTCGGCGCCCGATCGAAGGCCTGCCCCCATCCCAGCCTTCCCCCGGAAGGGGAAGGAGCAAGGCAGGCCTACACCGCTTCGCCGAACGCGACGCTCACGCGCAAGCCCACGGGTTCGGCCGCTTCGAGCCGCAGCTCGGCGCCCAGCAGTTCCGCATAGCGCGACACGATCGACAGCCCCAGCCCCGAGCCCTGCCCCAGCTTTTCTCCAGCAGGCCCCTGCGCCCAGCGCTGCATCAGGTCGCGCTGCGCCTCGAGCGGAATCCCGGGCCCATCGTCGATCACGCTCAGTGTGCGCCCCGCAAGCTCCACTGTGATCGTGCGGCCGCCATAGCGCAGCGCGTTGTCGATCAGGTTGTCGAGGATGCCTTCGACCAGCGCTTCGTTCGCCATCACGACCACGCCATCGTCGAGGCCGCGCGCGCCGAGGTCCACGCCCCGCGCATCTGCACGCGCGAGATGCCGCAGCACCGTCTGCTCGGCCAGCACATCGAGACGCACCGGCGCGCGGGCGAGGCTGGTGCGCGCTTCCTCGGCCAGCGCGAGCGCGAGCAGCTGGTCGATCAAGTGGCTCGCGCGCGCCTGGCGCTCCGACACGCGCGCGAGCTGCTCGCGCCAGACAGCCGTGTCTTGCTGGGCCAGCCCGTACTCGGCGAGCGCGCGAATGCCGGCCAACGGCGTGCGAAGTTCATGCGCCACATTGCCCACGAACTCGCGCTGCGCCTGCACGCTCTGGCTCAACCGCTCGAACAGCGAATTGACCGCATTGCCCAGGCGCTGCAACTCGCGCGAGGTCTGCGCCACCGCAACTGGCGACAGGTCGTGCACGTCGCGCCGGTCGAGCGCACGTTGCAGCTCGCCAAGCGGCCGCAGGTCGCTGCGAATGCCCCACCAGAGCCACACCGCGAGCAGCAGCAGCAAGACGATCTGCGGCGCGAGCGCAAAGCCGAGCAGCTGCCGCACCAGCGCCGTGCGGCTGAGCGTGGTCTGCGCGATCACCACGCGGTAGGGCATCGCGATGCCCGGTTCCGCATCGTGCTCGAGCACCACGGCACGCAGCACCGTGCCTTGATAGTCGAGGTCGGAAAAACGGTAGCGCGCGCCGTCCACCGGCAGTGGCGCCTTCAGGTCCGACTGCCCCGAGATCAGCGTGCCGTCGAGCCGCTGCACCGAGAAGTAGATCTTGTCGACCTGGTCGAACAGCACCGTGGCCACTTCGCGCGGCGTGAGCAGCAACTCGATGCCCCGCTCCCCCGCCTGCACGTTGGCCGACAGCGCGTACGCATCGTCGAGCATGCCGCGATCGAAGGCCCGTTCGGAAAAGTAATTGGCAATGACCAGCGCGATCACCGCGCCGACCACCCACGTGAGCGCCAGCGGCACCAGCACGTTGCGCAGGACCCGCCGCGTGAGCGACGGTGCGATCGGGGCAGCAGTGCTGTCCGTCACACCTCGGCTTCGAGCAGATAGCCGATGCCGCGCAGCGTGCGGATGCTCGCACCGGTGCCGAGCAGCTTCTTGCGCAAACGCGAGATGAAGGCTTCGAGCGCGTTGTCGCCCAGCGACTCATCGAAGCTGGAGAGCTTGTCGGACAGCGCACGCTTGCTGACCGTGCGGCCGGGCGGGCTCATCAGTTCCCACAGCACCTCGAACTCGCGCGCGGGCAGGTCGAGCGGGCCGCCCGCGGTGGAGAAGCGGCGCGCCTTGCGATCGAGCTTGAGCTGGCCGAGCAGCACGATGTCTTCGGTGCCCTTCGCGCGGCGCACCAGCGCACGCAGGCGCGCTTCGACTTCGGCGAGATCGAAGGGCTTGCCCAGGTAATCGTCGGCACCTGCATCGAGGCCCGCGATGCGCTCCTCCGTGCGGCCGCGCGCGGTGAGCACGAGCACCGGCGTGCGGTCGCCGCGCGCACGTGCCTGCCGCAATGCGGTGAGGCCGCTCGCCAGACCGCTCGTCGGGCTTGCCGTAGCCGGCAGGTTGAGATCGAGCAGCACTGCATCGAAGGGTTGCACGCGCCAGAGATGGTCGGCGTCTTCGACGTTGGTCGACACGTCGACCCGGTGGCCCGCGTCCGCCAGGCTGCGCAGCATCACATCGCGCAGTACGGCGTCATCTTCGACAAGCAGGATTCGCATGGTGGTGGGGGTGTGGAAGTGTGAAGAGTTGCTGAATGGATGGGTCAGGGGCCGGTCAGTAGCTCCACACGATAGTCGTTGCATGAGCATACGACAGCAGCATGAAACACGGGCCATTTTCATGGCCGGCGCCACACGATGAGCGCACGTGACGCCTCCGATGAGCTGAGCCTGGTTCCCCCCGAGGTGCAACGCACCGCGGTGGTCCTCCTGCATGGTTTATGCAGCACGCCTGACGAGCTGCTGACCGTGCAATCGGCATTGCGCGCCCGGGGGTATGCGGCACATCCGCTGTCGATCGACGGCTACTCGTTCGATGCCAACGCGCCGATGCAGCATGCCGCGCCGTACGAACATTGGCTCGACGCCATCCAGGCCCAGGTGAAGGCGCTGCGCAAGCAGCACGACCGCGTGATGCTGGTCGGCATCTCCGCCGGCTCCTCGCTCGCACTGGGCGCGGCCATCCGCTGCGGCCGCGAGGTCGATGCGCTGGTGCTCATGTCGACCACGCTGCGCTTCGACGGCTGGGCGATTCCGCGCACGCAGTTCCTGCTGCCGCTCGCGTTCTACACGCCGCTCGGGCGCCTCTGGCAATACCGCGAACGGCCGCCCTACGGCGTGAAGAACGAACGCGTGCGCGCCTGGATCGAGCGCGAACTGCGCCACCGCAAGATCTCGCGCGCGGGCTGCTCGGTGCTCGGCGTGGATCACCTGCGCGAACACGACCGGTTGATCCGCCATGTGCGGCGCAACCTGAACGCCGTGCAGTGCGACAACGTGCTCGCACTGCATGCCCAGCAGGACGAGGTGGCCAGCGTGGCCAACCTGGGCATCCTCGCGCGCGGCCTGCGCTGCCGCGCATTCCGCACCGTGGTCGTGGCCAACAGCTACCACATGATCACGATAGACAACGACCGCCAGCAGGTCGTGCGCGAAACAGTGTCATTCGCCGATGCGGTAGCGCATGGCTCGATGCCCGAGCATCCCCTGTACGCATGAGTTCGCCCGAACGAACACACCTGAAAGGAACACAGCCCATGTCCTCCTCGCCCACCTTCAACAGCATCGCGACGATCCTGGAGACCGACTTCAAGGTCGATCGCAGCGCCATCTCGCCCGCCACCGTGCTGACCGACCTCGGGCTCGATTCGCTCGCGCTGATGGAGTTCGTCTTCGCAGTGGAAGACGCCTTCCACCTGCGCATTCCCGAGGACCGGCTCGACCCGCGCGAAGCCGGCATCACGCTGCAGCGCCTGTGCGAAGTGATCGATACCGAAAGCAGCGGCGTGGTTGCATCTGCACCTGCAGCTGAGGCGGCTCACGCATGAGCAGCGGTGCCGCACACGCCGTGCTGGCTGCGTCCGCAGCGCGTGCGGCATCCGCACCTGTGCGCGTGAGCGGCATCGGCTTCGTCACGCCCATCGGCCGCACCGTGGAGGCCTTCGACGATGCGCTGTTCGCCGGTCGCTCGGCCGTGCGCGCACAGACGCTCGAGATCAAGGGCATGGACCCGATGTCGCTCGCCGTGGCCGCCTGCGATTTCGATTCGAACGGCGTGCGCAGCACCTCGCGCCTGCCGCTGGACCGTGGCACGGCCATGGCGCTCGCCGCCGCACAGGATGCGGCGACACAAGCCGGGCTCGGTGCCGACAGCGTCGATCCCGAACGCCTGGGCATCTTCTGGGGCAGTGGCCTCGCAGGCGCGGGCGCCTTCGACACCACGACCAGCGCCCTCTACGGCGAGCAGAAGCGCATGCGCCCGACGACCGTGCTCACCGTGATGCCGAATGCAGCGGTTGCCGAACTTGCACTGCACTTCGGCGCACGCGGTTCGGCCATTGCCTATGCGTGTGCCTGCGCCTCTTCGGCTGTCGCCATCGGCGAAGCGATGCGCGCGATTCGCGGTGGATGGATCGACGTCGCCATCGTCGGCGGCCACGACGCGATGCTCACGCCCGGCGTGATGGCCAGCTGGCACGCGATGCGCGTGATGGCGCCACCGCCGGCGGATGCGCCGTCGTCCGCCTGCCGGCCTTTCTCGGGCGACCGCGCAGGCTTTGCGATCGGTGAAGGCGCTGCCGCGCTGGTGATCGAATCCGAAGCGCATGCACGGGCGCGCGGCGCGGACGCTGCGCCCTTCGTGCTCGCGGGCTACGCCACCAACTGCGACGGTACGCACATCACAAACCCCGACAGCGCGGGCCAGGTGCGCGCCATGCGCGCCGCGTTGCGCGATGCCGGCATCGAGGCCTCGGACATCGGCCACATCAACGCGCACGGCACCGCCACGTCGGCCGGCGATGCGGCCGAAGCCGCATCGATCCGCGAGGTGTTCGGCAGTGCCACGCCGGTGAGCGCCACCAAGGCGATTCACGGCCATGTGCTCGGCGGCGGCGGTGCCATCGAACTGATTGCCACGCTGCGCGCACTGGCGCGCGAAGCCTTGCCGCCCATCGCCAACCTGCAGACGCCCGATGCCGCTTTCGATCTCGACTTCGTGCGCGGCGAAGCGCGCGAAGCCAAGGGCATCCGCTACGCGCTCTCCAACTCCTTCGCTTTCGGCGGCACCAACGCGGTGATCGTGGCCGGTCTCTCTTCAGACGCACCGGATCGCTGAAGGCTTGCTGAAAAACACAAGGCGGTGCATCGGCTGGTCGTTCTCGTCGTGCCCGTGTTCGCGCTGCTCATGGCGTGCGAATTCGCCTGGGGCTGGTTCAAGCACCGCAACACCTACCGCTTCAGCGACACGCTCGGCAGTCTGAGCCAGGGCCTGTTGAGCCAGGCGCTCGCGGTGTGCACGCAGCTCTTCCAGATCGGCCTCTACGCGATGGTCTATCCGGTCGTCGCGATCTGGACGCGACCCGCCTTCTGGGACAGCGCCATCGGTTGGATCGTGGCGGTGCTGCTGTTCGACTTCTGCGACTACTGGCTGCACCGCGCGGGCCACGAGTCGGCGGTGTTCTGGGCCGCGCACTCGGTGCACCACCAGAGCCAGCAGTTCAACTTCTCCACCGCACTGCGGCAGGAGAGCATGGTCGCTTTTCTCGGCTGGGCCTTCTACCTGCCGATGGCTGTCGTCGGCGTGCCGCCCGAGCAGTTCGGCATCGCGGGGCTCATCGTGCTGGTCTACCAGTTCTGGATCCACACCGAGCACATCGGCAAGTTGGGCTGGTTCGACCGCGTGTTCTCTTCTCCTTCGAACCATCGCGTGCACCACGCGGTGAACGACGGGTATGTGGACCGCAACTACGGCGGCATGCTCGTGGTGTGGGACCGCATGTTCGGCACCTTCGCCGAAGAGAACGCCCCCCCTGTCTACGGCACACGCAAGGCGCTCACGAGCTTCGATCCGCTGCGGGCGATCCTCGGGCCGTATGCGCCGCTCGTGCGCGACAGCTGGCACACGCGCAGGTGGCGCGACAAGCTCGCGGTGTGGTTCAAGTCGCCGGGCTGGCGGCCGGCCGATGTGGCGGCACGTTTCCTGGAAGCGCCGTTCTCGCTCGACGAAGCGATGCACATCCATGATCCGGTGCTGACGCGTGCGCAGGTCGTCTCGGCGTCGATCCACTTCATCGGATGGACCGGCGTGACGCTTGCTTTCCTGTGGGGCGCCGACGACCTCGCATTCCGCACCGGCCTTGAACTCCTCACGCTGGCCGTCGCGGGTTTCTGGGCCATCGGCGCGGTGCTGGATTCCCGCATCCGCCTGCGATGGGCGTGGTGCGCGCAATGCGCACTGCTGGCGTTCTCGGTGGCGCTCCTGGCCTGAGGCGCAGTCGCTCGCTAAGCTCGGCGCTTCCATCGCTCCGGGACTTTCACCAATGCGCAGGCTCGCCACGCCCGAAGACCTCCACGCGGTCTTCACGCTCTACATGCACGAGAAGGTCGTGCCCTACCTCGGCCACGACCCGATGCCGCTCAAAGACTTCCGGCCCATCTACCAGGAGATGGTCGAGAGCCGACGCTTCTTCGTCTATGAACTGGACGGGCGCATCGCCGGCTTCTATCGCGCGACGCGCTATCCGGGCCGGGTGCAGCATGTGGCGAGCCTGGGCACGCTGGCTGTCGATCCCACGTTGCACGGAAAAGGCGTTGCGCTTGCGATGGTGAACCAGGCCATCGACGAGCTGAAAGCAGCCGGCGTCAAACGCATCGAGCTCTGCGTCGAAAGCGATAACGCGCCGGGCCTGCGCTTCTACGAGAAGCTGGGCTTCCAGCGCGAAGGCACGCTGCGCAAGTTCTACAAGCGAGCCGGCGACGCGGAGGCCATTGACGATCACATGATGGCGCTGCTGTTCGACTGAAGAGAACGGCTCATGCCAAGTTGCGTTCGAAAAGATAAAACCGTTCACGCTGAGCTTGTCGAAGCGCCGCGCAAGGCTTCGACAAGCTCAGCCCGAACGGTTCTTGTGAATTGATCGCGAATTCGTATCAAGGCTTCCAGCGGAGCAGCAGCAGCGCATTCGCCATCACGCTCACGCTCGACAGCGCCATCGCCGCGCCGGCGACCACCGGGCTCAACAAGCCGAAGGCCGCGAGCGGGATGCCTGCCACGTTGTAGGCGAAGGCCCAGAACAGGTTCTGGCGGATCTTCGCCACCGTGCGCGCGGAAAGTTCGAACGCCTGGGCCACCAGCGCGAGGTCGCCGCGCATCAGCGTGATGCCGGCCGCTTCCATCGCCACGTCGGTGCCACCGCCCGAGGGCGCCATCGCGATGCCCACGTCGGCCGCGGCGAGCGCAGGGGCGTCGTTGGCGCCATCGCCGACCATCGCCACCACGTGGCCGTCGCGGCGCAAGGCGCTGACCTGCGCGGCCTTGTCGGCCGGCAGCACATCGGCGCGCACGTCCTCGATCGCAATGCCGAGCCGCGCCGCCATGGCTTGCGCCGCGCGCAGGTTGTCGCCCGAGATCATCACCACGCGCAGGCCTCGCGCACGCAGCGTGCGAATGGCTTCGGCGGCCTGTGGCTTGGGCTCGTCGGCGAAGGCCAGCAGGGCCTGCACATGCGCGGCACCTGCTTCGTCGAAACGCAGCAGTGCCGACACCGTGGCACCCTGCGCCTGCAGGCTCTCGACCTCGGCTTCCGCGGGCATCGCATCGAGCTCCCTGCACCAGCGCAGGCTCGCGATGGCCCAGGTGGCGCCATTCACTTCGCCGCGAACGCCGCGGCCCGGCATGGCCTGCATCGCGCCCAGCGGCGGCGCCTGCACGCCGCGTTGCGCTGCGGCGGCGAGCACGGCGCGTGCGAGCGGATGTTCGCTGCCGCCTTGAAGACTGGCGGCGATGGCGAGCAACTGGTCTTCCGTGGCTTCGATGCCCGCCACCGGCAGCAATGCGGTGAGCACAGGCCGGCCCAACGTCAGCGTGCCGGTCTTGTCGAAGGCCACGGTGTCGACGCGGTGCGCAATCTCGAGCGAGCGTGCATCCTTGATCAGGATGCCGTGCCGCGCGGCCACGCCGGTGCCGGCCATCACCGCGACCGGCGTTGCGAGGCCCAGCGCACAAGGGCAGGCGATCACCAGCACGGCGACGGCGTAGATCAACGCGGTTTCGACGCCGGCGCCCGCGATCAGCCAACCTGCCAGCGTGAGCAGCGCGATCACCAGCACCACGGGCACGAACACGGCCGCCACCTTGTCCACCAGCCGCTGGATCGGCGCCTTGGCGGCCTGTGCGTCCTCGACCAGACGGATGATGCGTGCCAGCACGCTCTCGGCACCGATGGCGCTCACCTCGATCACCATCCGGCCATCGCCATTGACCGCGCCGCCCGTCAACGCATCGCCGGGTCCCTTGGCCACCGGCAGCGGTTCGCCGGTGAGCATCGATTCATCAACTTCGGACTGGCCTTCGATCACGCGCGCATCGGCCGGCACGCGCTCGCCGGGACGCACGGCGAGGCGGTCGCCCACCATCACCTCGGCAAGCGGCACATCGCTTTCACCGCGTGCGCCGACCAGGTGCGCGACCTCTGGCCGCAGTTGCTGCAGCGCGCGAATTGCGGAAGTCGCCTGGCGCTTCGCACGCGCCTCCAGCCACTTGCCGAGCAGCACCAGCGTGATCACCACCGCGGCGGCTTCGAAGTACAGGTGCGGCATTTCGCCATGACCCGCGTGCTCACCCGTCGCCGAGCGCCACCACAGCCACAGGGACAGGCCGAACGCTGCGCTGGTGCCGAGCGCCACCAGCAGGTCCATGTTGCCGGTGCGGGCCTTGGCTGCATGCCAGCCCGCGCGATAGAACCGCGCACCGAGCCAGAACTGAACCGGTGCGGCGAGCAGCAACTGCAGCCAGGGCGGCAGCATCCAGTCTTGCCCGAAGGGATCGCCGAGCATGGGTGCCAGCAGCGGAATCGACAGTGCCAGGCCGATGGCCACGGGACCGAAGCCGTGCCACGGCGACAGTGCAGCCGCTTCGTCGGCCACGCTGCTTGCGGCGCGCGGTTCGTAGCCCGCAGCCCGCACGGCGCGGCGCAGGCGCGCGTCCATGTCTTCGGCATCGGTGGTCACCACGCGGGCCGACTCGGTCGCGAGGTTCACGCTGACGTCCTGCACGCCGGGCACGTTCTTCAAGGCGCGCTCCACGCGCATCACGCACGAAGCGCAGGTCATGCCGCCGACCGAGAGGTCCAGCGTGGTGGCGTTGGCAGTGGCGGCCGAGGGATGTTGCTGCAAGGTTTCCATGTGCCGAAGACTAAAGCCTCACACCATGGCAAGGTCAAGGCTGATTTTGAAGTGCCCCTTCGCTGGACGTTGACATCGTGAGAGGGTTCAAACTGGCGGCTCATTTCAATCATTCATTCATCCACCAAAGAAGGAGCCAGAACGATGAGCCAGAAATTCCAGGTGTCGGGCATGAGCTGCGGCCATTGCGTGAACGCGGTGCAGAACGCGGTGCAGACGGTCGATCCCGAAGCGCAGGTCACGGTCGATCTCGAAACCGGCCATGTCGACGTGCTGAGCGAACAGCCGCGCAAGGACATCGTTGCCGCGATCGAGAACGCGGGCTACGGCGTTCAATGACGGTCCAGGTCGCCATCGGCGAAGCCGCACGCCTCTCGGGCGTGTCGGCGCGCATGGTCCGGCACTACGAGGGGCTGGGCCTCCTGCCGGCGGTGGCGCGCACCGACAGCGGCTATCGGCAATACAGCGAGGCCGATGTGCACACGCTGCGCTTCATCAAGCGCTCGCGCGACCTCGGTTTTTCAATGGAAGAAATCGCCGAGCTGGTGGGCCTCTGGCACAACCGCCGGCGCGCGAGTTCGAGCGTCAAGCGGGTTGCGGAAAAGCACCTGGGCGAACTGGAGCAGCGCATCGCGGATATGCAGTCGATGCGCAACACGCTCGCGCACCTCGTGCATTGCTGTCACGGCGATGCACGCCCGGACTGCCCGATCCTCGACGACCTGGGCAAAGCCTAGATCAGGCGCCGCGCACCAACGAGAGCACCTTGCCCGCATCCAGCGTGCGGGCCTTCTCCTGAATGGCCGGCAGATATTGCGTCTGCAGGCTCTGCCCTTCCTTCACCACGCCCGAGAACGCATCCTTGAGCATCTGCGTCGAGAGGGTGCGGCCGCCGCCGTAATAGCGCTTGGCCACATGGCCGAGGGCGTAGGTCGAGGCGAAGCTCATGCCCGAGCTCACGGCCTGGTTGCCCAGCCCGCGCAGCAGGCCGCCGCCCATCTTTCCGAGCAGACCGCCGAGCAGCTTGCGCCCGGCTTGCTCCAGGTACTGGGAGGTCAGGCCCACACCCACGGTAGCGAGGAAATCCTTGATGTGGCCGCTGTCCAGCTGATAGCCGTGCGCCTGCCCGATGCGGTAGACCAGCTTCATCTGCAGCGGAATGATCGCCATGGTCGAGAGCGTCTCGGGCAAGAGCTCGAGCGCGCCGTTGAGGATGGAGGCGTTGAGGATCGACTTGTCGAGCTCGGCGCTGTCCGGCACGTTGGGGGCGGCAACCGAAGTCGCGGCAGTTCCCGCTGCAGCCGCGACAGGCACCGCGGCAATTTCTTCCGCCTGCTCTGAAAACCGCGCCGCCGAGGCATCGAGGCCGAGCGAGGTGCGCACATCCACGAGGAACATGCGCTCCGCTTCCGATTGCGCGCCGTCGGCGTCGCACACGCACACCGCCATCTCATAGGCGAGCTGCTTCGATTCGTTGCTGGCCAGCTCACCCGCCACCGAGGCCAGCGACACGCGCTTCATCAGCACGTCCTGGTAGAGCGTCGGCAGGTTCAGCCCGTCGGCTTGCGACAGGCCCTCCGCAATGCGCTTGATCTCGGCACGTTCGCGCTCGTGTTTCTCGCCGTCGACAAAGGCAGCCAGCAGGCTCAGGGTCACGATGGCCTTGGTTTCTGAAGGTGTCATGTTCGAAATTTTTTGCAATGTGAAGGACGGCGTTGGGTTGCCCACCGGCGCGAAGGTTCCTCTGGCGTTGTCCCCGCAAAACTTGGGCAACTCTGTGGATAACGTCGGCACTTCTGTGTAGGGGCGCGGCAAGTGATTGATTTCAAAGGGAAATCTACATATTGCCCAAATAAGAGGCACTGGATTTTTCGGACCGAAAACCGCCTTTCGCAGATTTTCTAGGGGCTGTCAAAGGACAACTCTGGGGAGAGTTCTGGCACAAGCCATGGGTTATCCACAGGGCGGGCGGGTTACCCAATGTTGTCCCTTTTGCGGGTACATCCCGGAAGCACGGCTGCGCACAGTGACAGAGCAATGACAAGTCGTTGTCACATAAGGAAAAAAGTGCCCTTTCCACAGAAGAGTGCTTCCCTTATCTACTACTACTAATTTGAATAAGAAGAATAAGAAATAGAAGACAGAAAGAGCGCCGCGCCAAAAAAAAGGCCGCGAAAGGCCGCGCCGGTTCCCGACGCCTCGGACGAGAAAGCGGGCCCGCCGTCCTTCTTTGCCCTCGCTAACATTCGCGGATGAGCTTCAAACCCCGGATCCTGATCGCCGAAGACGAATCGGGCATCGCCGACACCCTGCAATACGTCCTGAAGAGCGATGGCTTCACGCCGGTCTGGTGCGCCACCGCCGAAGAAGCCATCGCGCAGTTCGCAGAGGAGCCGCCCGCGCTGGCCATCCTGGACATCGGGCTGCCCGATCTCAACGGTTTCGAGCTCTTCAAGCGCCTGAGAGCGTTGAACCAGTCGCAGGGCGGGCCGGAGGTCCCGATGCTGTTTCTCACGGCGCGCAGCGATGAAATCGACCGCGTGGTGGGCCTGGAACTGGGTGCCGACGACTACATCGCCAAGCCGTTTTCGCCGCGCGAACTGGTCGCGCGGGTCCGCACGATCCTGCGGCGCAGCACGCGCAACAGCCCTGGAGGCCCCGGAACGGCCGCAGGGCCCGGAAACGGGGTACCCCCTCAAAATTTGCCCCCGCCGCCTCCAGCGGCCCCACAGACCCCGCCAATGCCCTTCGCGCTCGACAACGAGCGCATGCAGATCCGCTATTACGGCCGGCTTCTGGAGCTCTCGCGCTACGAATACGGCTTGCTGCGGCTGCTGGTGCAGCGGCCGGGCCGCGTTTTCACCCGCGACGAATTGCTGGAACACGTCTGGGACGACGCGAGCGACAGCTTCGACCGCACGGTCGACGCCCACATCAAGACGCTGCGCGCCAAGCTCAAGGCGGTGGCACCCGACGTGGAGCCGATCCGCACGCTGCGCGGCACGGGCTATGCCCTGAACGAAGAACTTCCATCGAAGGCATGACACCGGTCCCGGTCTGCCTTTTCGGGGAATACCGCGGAACCGGCTTTGCCGGGCCGCAGGTATTGCCCCCGGCGAGGGGGTTGGAGGCCACACGAAGTGGGCAAGCCTGGGGGAGAGCCAGGCTTTGACAAGACGCACGCGGATCTTCATCGGCATCCTGCTGATCTACACGGCGGGCATCGCCTTTTTACTTTACCGCGTGGTATCGGACATCGATCCGCGCTACCGCGAATCGGCCGAAGAGTCGCTGGTCGAGACTTCGCAGCTCATGGCCAGCCTGGTCGAGCAGGATGTGATCGCAGGCGCCATCAACACCGGGCGCCTGGAGCCGCTGTTCCGCACCGTCTACGCGCGAGAGTTCTCCGCGCAGATCTACAACCTGCACAAGAGCCAGGTGGAACTGCGCGTGTACGTCACCGACCGCAGCGGCCGCGTGATGTTCGATTCGCTCGGCAGGCACCTGGGCGCCGACTATTCGCAATGGAGCGACGTGAGCCGCACGCTCGCCGGCCTTTATGGCGCGCGCACCTCGCGCGATGTCGACGGCGATCCGCGCACCTCGGTGATGTACGTGGGCGCGCCGATCCGCTGGAACAACGAGATCGTCGGCATGGTCAGCGTCGGCAAGCCGGTGCAGAGCTTCGGCCAGTTCGTGGAAGACGCGCGGGCCCGCACGCTGTGGGTGGGCGTGGGTTCGGGCCTGGCGCTGTTGCTGCTGGCGGTGATCGTCTCGGTCTGGCTGGTGCGGCCCTTCGGGCTGATTTCGGACTACTGGACCTGGGTGCGCGCGCAGCGCACCCTGAGCTTTTCGCGCATGGCGCGGCGCGCGGTCGATGCGGTGCGCACCGGCTTCAGCGAAATGCGCGACGCACTGACGGGCCGCAACTACGTCGCCGACTACGTGCAGACCTTCACGCACGAAGTGAAGAGCCCGCTCTCGGCGATTCGCGGGGCGGCCGAACTGCTGCAGGAGCCGTCGATGCCGCATGCGGAGCGCGAGCGGTTCCTGAAGAACATCGAACGCGAGACGCAGCGCATCCAGGAAATCGTCGACCGCATGATGGAGCTCACCGCGCTCGAAACGCGGCGCGCGCTGGAGCGCACCGAGCCGGTGCCACTGGCTTCGCTGATCGACGACATCGCCATCAGCGCGCAGCCCGCGGCGGCCAAGCGGAACATCCGGCTGCTGGTGAACATCCGCACCGAAGCCAGCACCGAAGGCGACCCGTTCTTGTTGCGCCGTGCGATCAGCAACCTGCTGGACAACGCGATCGATTTCTCACCGCCAGACAGCGAGGTGCTGCTGACGCTGGAGACCACCGCGAAGCTCGCGCGGGTGAGTGTTCGCGATCACGGGCCCGGCATTCCGGACTACGCACAGGAAAAGGTTTTTCAGAAGTTCTATTCGCTCGCGCGGCCGCACAACCAGAAGAAAAGCACGGGGCTGGGGCTCGCGTTCGTCAAGGAAATCGCAGCGCTGCACCGCGGGCGCATCGAACTGGGCAATGCGACGCGCGGCGGCGCGGTGGCCACGCTCACGCTGCCGCTGTTGTCACATCACTGACCTGTCAGGGTGCCGTAGGCGCGGCGCGTCTCGGGGCTCACCGCATCGAGCAGTTGCTCGTACGACGTCTGGTGCCGCGCCAGCATGCGCGCCGACGCCACCGTCTTCGATTTGCAGAACCAGTGGCAGGTGTGCTGCATCAGGAACAGCTCCGCCGACATGGTGAAGGCCTTGGACTTGGCCGGGCGGTTCGATCCGTTCTTCATCACGCCGGCGATGCCGCGTGCATGGATGTTCAACGCTTCGCGCAGGTCGAAGGTCCCGGCCGGGAACAGCTTGTGCGCGTACGGAATGGCGATGGGCAGCTTGCTCACGCGCGTGTCCGCTTCGGGAAGGCGCGCGAAGCCGGCGGCGAAGCTGTCGAATTGCGACGAGAGCTTTTCTTCGGTGGTGTCGAGCAGGCTCCAGATCTGCTGGCGGCGCTCGGGGTCGTCTTCGCCGAGGCAGCGGAGGTAACCCTGGGTCAGGCTCTCCATGAGCTTCTCGATCTGGTACTGGCCGAGGTGGCTGCCCAGCAGCGCGATGCGCTGGCGCTGGTCTCTGGACTTGAGGATGTAAGCGCCGACAAGAAGCAGCGCCACCAGCGTGAGGATTTCCATGATGAATGCGTTCGGCCAAAGAAAAAAGGGGACGGCACCGAGTGTAGAGACCCGGTGCCGTCCCTTTCGGTCAGCGTTTACCTGAAGAAATCGAGGATGCGGTTGCGCTCTTCAGGCGGAGGCGGTGCCCCGATCGGCGCGCCGGTGAGCTCTTCCACCGGCGGTGGCGCCTGCTCGGCGTTCTCCAGGCCCAGGCTCGCCACGTTGTGCCCCGGCGTGAAGTCGTCGAAGTACCACTCGCCGTCGATGCTCACCACGCCCGGCGGTGCAGTCGGCTGCGTGACCGGCACGCCCTGCAGCGCCGATTGCATGTAGCCGATCCAGATCGGCAGGCTCAGGCTGCCGCCGGTTTCGCCGCGCACGCCGAGCTGGCGCGGCGTGTCGTAGCCGATCCATGCGATGCCCACGCGCGTGGGCTGGAAGCCCGCGAACCAGGTGTCGAAAGAATCGTTGGTGGTGCCGGTCTTGCCGTAGAGGTCGTCGCGCTTCAGGGCCTGGTGCGCCTTGAACGCGGTGCCGCCCTTGACCACGCTTTGCAGCAGCGAATCCATGACGAAGGCATTGCGCGCGGGGATGGCGCGCCGTGCTTCGTCGAGCACAGGTGCCTCGGTTTCCATGATGACCTTGTCCTTCATGTCGGTGATGCGGGTGACCAGGTATGGGTTGACGCGGTAGCCGCCGTTGGCGAACACCGAGTAGCCCACCGCCATCTGCATCGGTGTGACCGAGCCTGCCCCCAGGCCCATCGGCAGGTTGGCGGGCTGCTTGTCCTTGTCGAAGCCGAACTTGGTGACCCAGTCCTGCGCATAGGGCGCACCGATCGATTGCAGCACGCGCAGCGTCACCAGGTTCTTCGATTTCATCAACGCGGTGCGCAGCGGCATCGGGCCTTCGTAGGTGCCTTCGAAATTCTTCGGCTCCCAGGGCTGGCCGCCGTTGGCGGCAGCATCGAAATACAGCGGCGCATCGTTCACCACGGTGGCGGGGGTGAAGCCCTTTTCGAGCGCGGCCGAATAGATGAACGGCTTGAAGCTCGAACCCGGCTGGCGCCAGGCCTGCGTGACGTGGTTGAACTTGTTCTTGCCGAAATCGAAACCGCCCACCAGCGCCTTGATCGCGCCGCTGCGCGGGTCCATCGCGATGAAGGCGCCTTCCACTTCGGGCAGCTGCGTGATCTCCCAGGTGCCCTTCGGCGTCTTCGCCACGCGGATCACCGCGCCGCGGCGGATCTTGATGTTGGGCGGTGCCTTGGCTGCGAGGCCAGACTGCGCGGGCTTCAAGCCCTCGCCGGTGATCTGGATCGCTTCGCCGTTGGCACGCACTGCGCTGATTTCCTTCGCGTTGGCATCGAGCACGACGGCGGCGATCACGTCGCCGTTGTCGGGATGCTCGGCGAGCGCGTCGTCCACGGCCTCATCGACTTCCTTCTGCTCGGTCGGCAGGTCGACGAACTTCTCGGGCCCGCGATAGACCTGGCGGCGCTCGTAATCCATGATGCCCTTGCGCAGCGACTTGTAGGCTGCCGCCTGGTCGGCCGCGACCAGCGAGGTGTAGACCTTCATGCCGCTGGTGTAGATGCTGTCGCCGTACTGCGCGTACATCATTTGCCGCACGGTTTCGGCGACGTACTCGGCATGCAGGCGGTTCGGGTCGGCCGCGTCGCGCAGATGCAGTTCTTCCTTCTTGGCTTCGGCTGCCTGTTCGGCGGTGATGAAGCCGGTCTCCTGCATGCGGTCGATCACATAGAGTTGGCGTGCGCGCGCACGGCGCGGGTTGGCCACCGGGTTGTTCGCACCCGGAGCCTTCGGCAAACCGGCGAGCATCGCGGCTTCGGCGATGGTCACGTTCTGCAGGGGCTTGCCGAAATACGCTTCCGACGCAGCGGCAAAACCGTAGGCGCGATTGCCCAGGTAGATCTGATTCAGGTAGATCTCGAGGATCTGGTCCTTCGTGAGCTGCTGCTCGAGCCGGAAGGCCAGCATGATCTCGTAGGTCTTGCGGCTGAGCGTGCGCTCCGAGCTCAGGTAGACATTGCGCGCTACCTGCATCGTGATGGTCGAGGCGCCCTGCTTCCTGCCGCCCTTCAGGCTGGCCACCGCGGCGCGCGCGAAGCCCTTGTAGTCCACGCCGCCATGGTCGTAGAAGCGCGCGTCTTCCACCGCGAGCACGGCATCCTTCATGACCTTGGGAATGCTTGCGAACGGCATGAGGTTGCGGCGCTCTTCGCCGAACTCGCCGATCAGCGTGCCTTCGGTCGAGTACACGCGCAGCGGCAGCTTGGGCCGGTAGTCGGCGAGCTCGGAAATGTCGGGCAGCTTCGGATAGATGGCGACGACCGCGACGATGGAGGCGACCAGCACCACGAGCGCGCCGGAGCCCGCCACGATGGCACTCCATTTGCCGATGCGTTTCCAGCGGGCGTTGCGTTCGTCCGGCGTGGCGCCGTCGTCGGGTCGGGAAGGGCTTGAACGTTTGAACATAGAGAAAGTGGCTAGCGAAGGGGTTGGAGCCGGCGGGCGCCGCTGCGTTCCAGCATCGGCAGGTCGAGTGCGCCGCGTCGCGCGGCCTGTTGCGCGCAATGCATGGCGTCGAAATACTTGTCGTGGTCGAAGGCGATCAACACCAGGTCCACACCGGCATCGAGGGCGCGGACCGTGGCATCGCACAGCCCGCGGTTGTAGGCCGCGCCCATCGTCAGATCGTCGGTGACGAACAGGCCCTGAAAGCCCCACTCGCCGCGAATCAGCTGCTGCACGATTTTGCGCGAGAAAGAGGCCGGATAGACCGCATCGAGCTCCGGAACGAGCACATGGCCGAGCATGATCGCGGCGTTCGAGTTTCTGGACACGTCTTGAAACGGCTTCCAGTCATGTGTTGCAAGTCGGGCGACGGGCGTGCGCAGCGTCGCGGCAAAGTGATGCGTGTCTTCGGTCACGCCGCCGAGTCCGGGAAAGTGCTTGAGCGTGCCGCGCACGCCAGCCGATTCGAGGCCTTGCTCGTAAGCGAGCGCCACCTGCGTGGTGAGTGCGGGGTCCGCCGAAATGGCGCGCTCGTCGATGCGGGTGTGCAGATCCCATCGGCCCGGCGCGCGGCCGGTGCGCAGATCGACCACGGGACTGAAGTTGAGCGTGATGCCAAGGGCAGCAAGCGCTCTGCCTTGCTGCGCGCCGTAGGCGTGGGCGCGTTGCGCGAGTTCGTTCTCGGGCACGTCCACATCGAGCAATGCCGCGAGCCCGGGCTGCCGTTCGATCAACGGCGAGAGACGGGACACGGCGCCGCCCTCCTGATCTGTCGCGACGATCAGCGGAGGCAGGCCGGCTTCGCGGCGCAGGGCCTGCAGGTCATCGATCTCCTTGCGCAGTTCGATGGCCGTGCGTCCCTTCACATTGCGGCCCGTGATGAACACGCCGCCGATCAAGCCCTTGCGGGCGAGCTCGTGCAGGTCCTTCGCATCGTCGTAGCCGACGATGAAGTGCGCGCCGAGCATCTGCGCCAAGGGGCCGGATGAGGTGGGCACTGCCGCACGGTGATGCAGGCTCGCCGCTTCGTTGCCGAGGGCCGTGAGCAGCGCCGCGAACACCAGGCCGAGCGACACGGGCCGCAGTGCGCGACGCCCGAAGCGCCATGCAATCACCGCGCCCACCCCCAGCGCACCCAGCAGCATCGGCAACTCCCATGCACGCATGAAGCGCAGATGCGGGTCCTTCAGGTGCCAGGCCCAGAACCACAGCGCTGCCAGGGCCAGCCAACCCAGGGCACCGAGCGCGGATCGCAGGAATTTCATGCGCCTTGTGCAGCGGGTGCGGTGGGTTCCGCGCGGCGCGACAGTGCATACCAGTCGACCTTGCGCGTCACCAGCATCAGCGTGGCCAGCATGCCGAAGATCAGCAGCGCGCCGAGCAGCAGCGCATTGCTTTCGGAGGCGAGCAGTCCATAGAGCGCGCCGTACAACAGCGCGATGAAGGCACCGAACGACAGGCCGCGTTGCCAGCCACCGAGCACGGCGCTGAAGTACACGGCGAGCAGCGCAACGCTGGCGCTGGCTGCACGCCGCATAGGCGATCCAGAACGCGAACTTCTCGGACAGCGCGAGCAGCAAGAGGAAGAACAGCGCGATCGAAAGGCCGACGAGGCCGTACTGGATCGGGTGCAGGCGCAGCTTGCGAAAGAGCTCGAACATGAAGGCCGCCATCAGCACCAGGCCGATGAAGAGCATGCCGTACTTGCCGGCGCGCGTGCTCATCGAATAGACGTTGATCGGCTGCGCGAGCGACACGTCGAAGGTCTGCAGCGGGCCGAGGTTGCGTTGCGGGCGCGCGCTGCTCGCCGTTGCCACTGCGGCTGCATCGTTGCCATCGACGCGGCCGGAGAGTCCGGCGCGCACCTGTTCGCGCGCCGAGGTCACGAGCGACGAGATGCGCCATTGCGCATCGAAGCCTTGCGGCGTCACGTTGCGCTGCGCCGCGAGAAAGCGGCCACCGAAGCTGGGGTGCGCCCAGGGCGAGGTGAGGTGTGCGGTGGTGTCGTCGGCGATGGGCGCGATCGCGAGGGTGTCCTGGCCGACGAGGCCGAGCTTCATCTCGAAGGTGAGTGGCGTGTTGGCCTGCCATGCAGCGAGTGCGGCGCCAGTGACCGGTGCGTGGATGCCATCGGCGAACCAGGCGTTGTCGGCAAGGCCCGGCACGCGCTGCTTGAAACGCAGTGCCTCGCCGCCCGTCACCAGCGCCGGCGAACCGTCGAGGCCGCGCAGGTCGCTCACGTTGAAGGCGATGAAAGGCGCCTTGAACTCGATCTTCGAATCGTTTTCGCTGTGAGGCAGGACCTTGGGGTCGAAGGCCGTGAAGCCGCCGGTCAGCGTGGCGTTGAGTGTGTAGAAAGGAATCTTGAAGATGCCGCGATAGCGCTCTTGCGGGGTCATCGAGCCTTCGATGTGCAGCTTGTCGGGAAACACCGCATGGACCATTTCCTTGCTGCGCTGCTCCTGGCCGATCACCTTGCCTTGCGCATCGCGCAGCGGCTCCATCCAGCGCTCGACATACGGCACCAGCAACAGCGGGCCGATCATGGTCTGGCTGCTGGCATAGGTGGCGGCGAGTTCCTGGGCGGCTTCGCGCTGGCTCTCGCCGCGCGCGTTGTTGATCGAGTCGATCTCCGCGAGCGGAATGCAAAGCAGCAACGTCAGGAAGAACAGGCCGGCCACCTTGGCCAGCACGGATGTCTGAAGTGCCTTCAGGAACTGAAGCATGGTTTTTTCTCCTCGTCTGTAGCGAAGCGGCGATGCTCCCCGCGCGACCCGAAGCTTGTGTGAAGCACCGGTGCCGGGTCACTTCACACAGGCTTCACACAGCGCGGCGTTCCTGGTGTGTGACTTCAAAGAGCCTTCCAACTGCCTTCTCGTGCGGCAGAGAAAGTTGCGGCCGTGCAAGTTCGCACGGACAAGGACCCCCGCCATGGATGCCACCACCACCCCACGTCCCGGCCGCTGGCTCTGGCTCGCCACCGTGAGCCTGGCGACCGCGGGCTTCATCGCCATGGGCGTGCGCCCGGTGCATGCGCAAGAAGCGCTTGCCGGGCCAAGACTCAAGACAGAAAGCCCGTACTTCTTCGTCAAGAGCGACGACCCTTCTGTCGATCGGCTGCCGCTCAAGGGCACCGAGGTCGCCGTGAAGATTTCGGGCGTGATCGCCGATGTCACGGTCACGCAGACCTATCGCAACGAAGGCCAGCGCGCGATCGAAGCCAAGTACGTGTTCCCCGGTTCGACCAAGGCGGCCGTGAGCGGCCTCAACGTCCGGTTGGCCGATCGCCTGATCACCGCGCAGATCCGCGAGAAGCAACAGGCGCAGATCGAATACGACACCGCCAAGAAAGAAGGCAAGACCGCCGCGCTGCTCGAGCAGCACCTGCCCAATGTGTTCCAGATGAACGTCGCCAACATCCTGCCGGGCGACGATGTGAAGGTGGAGCTGCGCTACACCGAACTCCTGGTGCCGCAATCGGGCAACTACGAGTTCGTGTTCCCGACCGTGGTCGGCCCGCGCTACAACAGCCCGCAATCGGACAACGCGCAAGCCAAGTGGGCTGCGCAACCCACGCTGCACGCAGGCGTCGCGCCGAGCACCGGCTTCAAGCTGAAGGCCACCATCGACACGCCGATGGGCCTGAAGGAAGTGCGCTCGACCACCCACGCCATCGACGTGAAGAAGAGCGACGAGGACCAGCACGCCGACATCGCGCTCACAGCCGATGGGCGCCCTGCCGACAACCGCGACTTCGTGCTCGACTATCGTCTCGCGGGCGAAAAAATCGAATCGGGCCTGATGCTCTACAAGGGCCAGGGTGAGAACGCGGAGAACTTCTTCCTCGCAATGGTCGAGCCTCCGAAAGCAGTGGCTGCCAGTGCGATCTCGCCGCGCGACTACATCTTCGTGGTCGACATCTCGGGCTCGATGCACGGCTTTCCGCTCGACACCGCCAAGACAGTGCTCGAACGCCTGATCGGCGGCCTGCGCCCGAGCGACACCTTCAACGTGCTGCTGTTCTCCGGCAGCAACAAGATGCTCTCGCCGAAGTCGGTGCCGGCCACGCGCGCCAACATCGAGCAGGCGCTCGCGACGATCAAGAACTACAGCGGCAGCGGCAGCACTGAGCTGATCCCGGCCCTCAAGCGCGTCTACGCCGAGCCGAAGGAAGAAAACGTGTCGCGCACCGTGGTCGTGGTGACCGACGGCTACGTGACGGTCGAGCGCGAAGCCTTCGACCTGGTGCGCAACAACCTCTCCAAAGCCAACGTGTTCGCCTTCGGCATCGGTTCTTCGGTGAACCGCAGCCTGATGGAAGGCATCGCCCGTGCCGGCATGGGCGAGCCGTTCATCATCACCGACCCGGTGCAGGCGCCCGAGCAGGCCGCGCGCTTTCGCCGCATGGTGGAGTCGCCGGTGCTCACCAGCGTGAAGGCCACCTTCGGCGGCCTCGATGTGTACGACGTGGAACCGCAGGCCCTGCCCGACGTGCTCGGCGAACGCCCGGTGATCGTGTTCGGCAAGTGGCGTGGCGAACCCAAAGGCCGCGTGATCATCGAAGGCCGGAGCGCCAGCGACCCGTACCGCCAGGAAGTGCGCATCGACGACCGCACCCGCCTGGACACCGCCGCGCTGCGCACGCTGTGGGCGCGCCATCGCATCCAGAGCCTGAGCGACCAGGAAGCGCTCGAAGGCAGCGTGGCCTTCAAGGAGCGCATCACCGAGCTGGGCCTGAAGTACAGCCTGCTCACGCAGTACACGAGCTTCATCGCGGTCGACAAGGTGGTGCGCAACCCGGCGCCGCAGAACAGCGTGGATGTGAACCAGCCGCTGCCGATGCCGCAAGGCGTGAGCGACTTGGCGCTGGGTGCCGAGGTGCCCAGCACGCCCGAACCCGAAACGCTCGGCGCCCTCGTCGTCGTGCTGTCGATGCTGGCCATGTTGCGCCGCCGTGCGCGCCGCAACGACGCGCGCCGGTTCACCTCCTGAAGCCGCGGGAAGAACAACATGTCTCTGGCAACGCTCGCCCATCGTCATCCGCGCATCGTGGATTGGGGCATTCACATCGACCGCACGCCGGCCGCCGGCTGGCTTGCGCTGCAGTTCGCCGCGCTCGCGCCCACCTGGGCGTGGATGGTCCAGCGCATGCGCGACGGCTCCGACGATCCGATGGGCCTCGTGGCGCTGGTCGCACTGGCTGCATTGGCGTGGCAATGCCGGCGTGAGTTGCGCGCTTCGCCGCGACTGGGCTGGTTGGCGCTCGCGGGCACGGGCACCGTGCTCGCCACGGTGTTGCGCTCGGGACTCGGCGTCGTGCCCGCGCTGCCGCCGCTGGCGGCGGGACTGGTGGCTGTGCTGGCGCTGGCCTGCGGCCTGCTGGCCTTCCTTCCGAGGCGCGTGGCTGCATTGCCGGTCGCGGGCCTTGCGGTGCTTGCGCTGCCACTGCTGTCGTCGCTGCAGTTCTACGCCGGCTATCCGCTGCGCGTGGTGACGGCCGAGGCCAGCCGCTGGCTGCTCGCGCCGGGCTTCGACGTGGCGCGCGAGGGCACGAGCCTGATGGTGGACAGCCGCCTGGTGATCGTCGATGCGCCCTGCTCCGGCGTGCAGATGGTGTGGCTGGGTTATTTCACAGCCTGTGCCATCGCGCTGTGGGCGCGCCGCAGCGACAAGGCATTCCTGCGGCACCTGCCGATGGTCGGCGTGCTGGTGCTGGCCGGCAACATCGTGCGCAACAGCGTGCTGATCGCCTTCGAAGGCGCGGGCCACGCGCTGGCGCCCTGGGCGCACAACGCGCTGGGCCTCGCTGTGCTGGCGGCCGTGTGCGGCTGCATCGCCCGCCTGATGGTGCCCGCGCGCACCGTGCCGGAACCCGCCGACCACCCCGTTCCGGGCCTGATCACCACGCAAGGAGGCCGCCATGTCGACACCGTTCTTTGAGCGCTGGTTCGCCAACCATTTCATCAACCGCATCGGCCACAAGACGGCCTTCGCGCTGGCGATGCTGCTGTGCATGCTGTGCATGCTGTGGTCGACTGCTGCGGCGCTGCGGGCACCGGCGGCCCCTGAAACGATGGCCGCCTCGCACGAGTGGCCGAGCCAGTGGGACGGCGTTCCATTGCGCCCGCTCGCGTTGAGCGAGGTCGAGCAGCGCTTCGCCGACCGCTTCCCCGGCGCCATCGGCCGCATGACCGACGGCACCCAGACGCTCGTGATGCGCGAGGTGAAACAGCCCACGCGCATGCTCCATCCGGCCGCGGACTGCTACCGCGCGCTCGGCTACCGCATCGAACAGGCGCGCCTCGAACGCGATGCACAGGCGCGTTTGTGGCGCTGTTTTGTTGCGCAACTGCACGGTGCGCAAAAGATCCGCGTTTGCGAGCGCATCGTCGATGCTCAAGGCACGGCTTTCACCGACACTTCAGCCTGGTATTGGTCGGCGGCCAGTGGACAGTCGACCGGTCCGTGGCAAGCCGTCACGGTGGCGAGACCGATGTGAGAGCGTGTGTGTGAAGAAGACCCTGCGATTTGTGCTTTTCGGGCTGCTGGCCCTCGTATTGACAGCGCTTGTAGCTATCTTTTTGATAGTTAGGATCGCGCTGGCCCCGGCGGCGGGCGAATGGAGCACGACGGTGAAGGCCGGTCCGCTCCACTTCGAGATCGGTGTCCCGACGGCGATGCGCCTGGCCACCTCGCCCTGGTTCGCACCGCGGCTGGACGGCCATTCGCTGGACACCCGTTTCGGCACCGTGCGCTTCAGCTGGAAAGAGGCGGCCGGCCTGCAGGAGCTGCGCTGCGAGCCCTGCAGCATCGAGGTACCGGCGCTCGGCACGCAGCCGATCAAGGTCGAGCGCCTGGTCGCCACTGTGCGCCGCGACGGCAACACGCTGGCCGGCACCTTCGAAGCCACGCCCCGGACCACCGAGACGGAGATGCTCCAGGGCACATGGGAAGGCCGCCTCGCCCCCAAGAATCTGCACTTGAGCGCCAAGGTCCAGGATGCGCCCATCGCGGGCTGGTACGCGGTGCTGGTGCCTACGCTGCCCGAGCTGCAGCGCGCGCGCATCGGCGGCACGCTCGCCGTGAGCGCCCAGATGGTGCTGCCCGAAGCCACGTTCGCGGTGCAGCCCGTCATCAGCCAGTTCACTGTCGAGGGGCTGGGCACCGAGGCGATGCTCGGGGCGCGCACCAGTTGCGGCCCGTCCGCCAAGCTGGCCAACGACAGCTGGCTGGCGCGTGCCGTCATCGCGGCCGAAGACCAGCGCTTCTTCACGCACGCGGGCTACGACATCACCGAGATCCTCGCGTCGATCGACAACAACCAGAAGGAAGGCCAGACCAAGCGCGGCGGCAGCACGCTCACGCAGCAACTCGCCAAGCTGCTGGTGACCGGCAGCGACCGCACGGCCGAGCGCAAGCTGCGCGAAATGCTCTATGCGGTCGAGATGGAACAGACGCTGGGCAAGGCCCGCATCCTGCAGCTGTATCTCGACAACGCGCCCTGGGGCGGCAACCTCTGCGGCGCCGAGGCGGCGGCGCGGCGCTACTTCAAGCGCAGCGCGCGCACGCTGGAGCCCGCACAGGCCGTCTGGCTCGCCGCGATGCTGCACAAGCCGCAGGCCGTGCTGGAGCAATGGCGGCGCGACGGACAGATCGATCCCGACCGCACCAAGTGGGTCGCCGAAAGCGTGCGCGGCATCAGCCGCAATCAGCGGGAGGCGCTGCTCAAGAGCGTGGCGGCGGCCAAGTACGTTGCCCCGGAGGCCAACACACAATGAGTTCAATGCCGAGCGTTGCCGACATCGAAGCCATCGAGCGCGCCACCGTCGCGGCGGTGTCGCCCGAAGCGTCCGAAGAGCTGGACGGTTGGCTGCTGCCCTTCGACGGCGGCACCGTCAAGCGTGCGCGCTCGGCGGTTCCCCTGCACCGCAGCGCGGTGGACGCCGGCACGCTCGATCGCATCGAGGACCGCTACGACAGCCGTCAGGTCGTGCCCGCGCTGCGGCTGGCCGACGCCGAGTGCTTCGACAGCTTGCGGGCCGAACTGGAGCGGCGGCACTACGTCGAAGACCATCCCACCTGCGTGCAGATCGGAACGGTGCGGCAGATGCGGCAGGTCGCGGCCGCGGGAACGAGTGCGGGTGCGAGTGCCGGCGCATTGGCCGATGTCGATCGCGCACCCGACGACGCCTGGGCGGCGCTGTTCCTCGGCGAGGGCTTCGATCCGGTGGATGGCGCCCATCGCGTGCGCGCGCTGGCCCGCGCCAAGGGCTCGCTCTATGCCAGCGTGCGCGAAAACGGCCGCACAGTGGCTGCGGGCGCGATGGCTTTCGGACACGGCTGGGCCAGCGTGCACGGCATGCGGACCGACAAGGCGCACCGGGGCCGGGGCCTCGCGGGGCGCGTGCTGGCGGGGCTCGCTCAAGCGGCACTGACGAAGGGTTTCGAGCGCGTATTCCTGCAGGTCGATGCGCAGAATCATCCGGCGTTGTCGCTTTACCGGCGCGCCGGCTTTCAAACGCATTGGCAATACCGCTACTGGCAGCGCCAGCAGTGGCCTAGGTAAGGGTTCGTCCCCAGACGGCCGGCTCTTTTCCTGGCTGTTTTGCGGGGTTCGAAGGCGGGCGCGGATGCCGCAAGATATCGGGCGATCTTCCCTCGAACCCAGGAGCCCCGATGAACGACGTCACCCTTCCTCGCAACGCCCCGCCGCCCAACATGGCGCCGATCGACTTCGAAACGGAACTCGGGCCGCTGCCGCTGCAAGGCGTCTTGCCCAAAGGCCTTCGGGGCACGCTGGTGCGCAACGGCCCGAACCCGGTGGTGCCCGACCCCAAGGCGCACTGGTTCGCGGGCGACGGCATGCTGCATTCGTTCACCCTGGCCGACGGCCAGGTGCACTACCGCAACCGCTGGCTGCGCACCGATCTCTGGCGCGCCGCCACCGAAGGGCGGGACCTGACCAGCAGCTTCCAGAAGGCAAGGGTCAGCGACGAACCGCCGCCGAAGCACGACGGCACGGGCAACACCAACGTCATCGCCCACGCCGGCCGGCTGCTCGCGCTCGAGGAGGCGCATCTGCCGATCGGCTTCGAGTTGCCCACGCTCGCCACCCTGGGCGCCACTGATTTCGACGGGGCCCTGAGCGGCAGTTTCACCGCCCACCCGAAGACCGATCCGCGCACCGGCGAGCTGCTGTTCTTCGGCTACGGCACACCGGCGAAGCTCTCCAACGGCATGAGCTTCGGCGTGATCTCGCCCGAGGGCCGCGTCACGCGCTTCGAGCATTTCGAGGCGCCCTACGCCAGCATGGTCCACGACTTCATGGCGACCGACCGCCATGTGATGTTCCCGATCATGCCGCTCACCGCCAGCATGGAGCGCGCCCAGAGCGGCCGGCCGCCTTATGCCTGGGAGCCCGAATACGGCACCCGCGTCGGCGTGATGCCGCGCGACGGCAGCACGGCCGACATCGTCTGGTGGCGCGGCCCGAGTTGCTACGCGTTCCATGTCATGAACGCCTGGGAAGCCGATGGCAGCCTGTTCGCCGACGTGTTCCAGTTCGACACGCCGCCCCTCTTCCCAAAGCCCGACGGCTCGCCCGCCAGCGACGTGCCGCCGCCGAGTTGGCTGGTGCGCTGGCAGTTCGACCTGTCGAACCCGTCGCGCGAATTCACGCAGACGCGGCTCGCGCAGATTCCGGGCGAGTTCCCGCGCATGGACGAACGCTTCGCCGGCCTGCCCTACCGCCATGGCTGGTATGCGTGCCATGCGGAACCGGCGCCCGGCGCGCCGCCGCGGCTCTATGCGGGCCTGGTCCACATTGATCACGCCCAGGCCGAACAGAAGACCGAGCGCGACATGTACATGTTCCCCGCACCCGATGTGGTGTCGGAAGGCGTTTTCGTTCCCCGCTCGCCCGATGCGGAAGAAGGCGACGGCTGGCTGCTCGCGACCGTGTGGCGCGGCGCGACCAACACCAGCGACCTCGTGATCTTCGACGCCCGAGCGATCGCCAAGGGCCCGGTCTGCACGGCGTTGTTGCCGCACCGCGTGCCGGTCGGCTTTCATGGCAACTGGTTCGAAGAAGAACGCGCAGAAGAGCGCGCGTGAGCAGGTGGCGGGCCTTGCGCCCTCGATCGTTCTTGCGGAGCCCGCGCTCATCCCCACCGGTGGTGCGGTCAGCGGGTTGGTGACACCATGGGCCGCATGACCAAGAACGCCAACCATCCCACCGAACCCGTCGCCACGCCCCGCGGCCTCGACCACATCGTGGCCGGTGTCTCCACCAGCGACGGCGACGGCGTCAAACTCACCCGCGTGCTGCAGCAGCCGCTGCAGAAGCGGCTCGATCCGTACCTGATGCTCGACGCCTTCGGCAGCGACAACCCGGGCGACTACATCGGCGGCTTTCCGAACCATCCGCACCGGGGCTTCGAAACCGTCACCTACATGATCGCGGGCCGCATGCGCCACCGCGACAGCGCCGGCCACGAAGGCCTGCTTGAAAACGGCGGGGTGCAATGGATGACCGCCGGCCGCGGCCTCGTGCACAGCGAACTGCCCGAGCAGGAAGAAGGCCTGATGGAAGGCTTTCAGCTCTGGCTCAACCTGCCGGCCAAGGACAAGATGCGCGAACCCTGGTATCGCGACATCCAGAGCGAGGAGATTCCCGAATACACCACCGCCGAAGGCGTGCACGTGCGGGTGATCGCCGGCACCAGCCACGGCATCGAAGGCGCGGTGCTGCGCGCGCACACCGAGCCGCTCTACCTGGACCTCACGCTGCCGCCCGGCGCCGAATTCGCGCAGCCGCTGCCGGCGGACCACAACGTGCTGGTCTACGTGTTCCGCGAATCGCTCTGGATCGCCGGGAGCGAAGTGCCGACGCGCCGCATGGCGATCCTCGCCAACGACGCCGGCAGCGACGGCGTGGTGCTGCGCGCGGGCGCGACCAACCACAGCCCGGCGCGCGCGCTGCTCATCGCGGGCCGGCCGCTGCATGAACCGATCGCGCAGTACGGGCCGTTCGTGATGAACACGCAGGAGGAAGTGAAGCAGGCCGTGCACGATTTCCAGAACGGCCAGCTCGGCTGAGCTGAGCTGATCTGTAGTCGCGCGCCTACCGGAAGTCGGCATCGCGCGTGGTTCTGTGCCGGCGCGCGGCCGCATAGATTCCGGCCATGCCCCCCACGATCCGCAAAGGACAGGCGCCCGAGACGCTGCAGCGCGCCCAGTTCCACGACCGCTTCATGCAGCCGTTCCAGGATCCGGCGTTCAAGGCCGAGTCCGATTCGCTCCAGCGCATCGAACTGATTGCGTGGGAGGCGTACCAGGAAGGCCGCAAGGCGCCGGTCACGCGCAAGGCGGGGCCCGGCTATGCGGACCCCGACTACGACCTGTCGGTGGACTGGCTCGAAGCCAAGGCGCGCATCGATGCAGCGCAGGCTGTCTGGGGCCAGCCGCAGACGCGTTCGCGCGTGCTGCTGGTGAACGGGTCGCCGCGCAACGATGGCACCTGTCCCGGCGAAATCTCCAAAACATGGCGCCTGACCGAACTGGCGCGCGAAGTGCTCGAAGGCAGCGGCGTCGAAGCCGACGTGCTCGACCTGAGCCATCTCACCTCGGAGTACGGCCGGCACATCCACCCCTGCAAGGGCTGCGTCTCCACCGCCATGCCGCTGTGCCACTGGCCCTGCAGTTGCTATCCCAACCATTCGCTGCGCCAGACCGGCGACTGGATGAACGAGATCTACGAACGCTGGGTGGCCGCGCACGGCGTGATCCTGCTCACGCCCACGCACTGGTACCAGGCCGCCAGCCCCCTCAAGCTGATGATCGATCGCCTCGTCTGCGCGGACGGCGGCAACCCCGACCCCACGAGCACGCACGGCAAGAAACCCGAAGAAGCCAAGGCGCTCGAGCTCCAGGGTTGGGGCTATCCCAAGCACCTGGAGGGCCGCGTCTATGGTGTGGTGGTGCACGGCGACGTGGCCGGCGTCGAGAGCGTGCGCCGCAACCTCACCGACTGGCTCGATTGGATGGGGCTCGTCGACGCGGGCGCGCAAGCGCGGCTGGACCGCTACATCGGCTATTACGAGCCGTATGCCACCAGCCACGATGCGCTCGACGAAGACACCGACGTGCAGGAAGAAGTGCGCAATGTCGCGCGCGCCGTCGCTCGCGCGGTCGGCGAATTGCGGGCGGGAAAGCTGCAATCGCCGGATCGGGGCCTGAAGCAGCCGCGGCCCAAATAAGCGCCATCGCACAGCGCAGCGCACCGCGCTGTTCATCATTCTTTACGCAAGCTCACGCCGGGCTAACGGAGGCGATACAGAGGTCTTCCACACTTCGCTTCACCTGCTGCCCCTCGGTGGCGGGCTTCTTCGAAAGGAAGCACTTCTCATGATTTCTCTTCGCCAACGCATCGTCTGGGCCAGCCTCCTGGGCTCCGCCGCCCTCGCCTCTTCGGGTGCCTTCGCACAAGCGCCGGCCGCAACCACCACGCCCGCAGCGCCCGCCGCGCAGTGGCTCAGGCCGACACCACCGCCGCCCCCAAGGCGCAGCACAAGCGCATGGACCCGGCCCAGCGCATGGAGCGCATGAAGGAGCACCGTGCCAAGCGCCTCGCCGCGCTGAAGGACAAGCTCAAGCTGACGGCCGCCCAGGAAAGCGCGTGGACCACCTACACCACGGCCAACCAGCCGCCGGCCGGTGCCCGCCCGCAGCGCATGGACCGCGCCGAGTTCGCCAAGCTGACCACGCCCGAGCGCCTGGAACGCATGCAGACTCGCCAGGCCGAGCGCAGCGCGATGTTCGCCAAGCGCGCCGAAGCCACGAAGACCTTCTACGCCGCGCTGTCGGCTGACCAGAAGAAGACCTTCGATGCCGAAACGGTGCATGCCGGCGGTCACGGCCACCGCGGCCATGACGGTCACCGCGGCCACGACGGCCAGCGCGACGCAGCGCCCGCCAAGAGCTGAGCACCCGGCCGCCGGTGACGGCGGCCTCTGAAAAAAGCCCGCAGCGCACGAAGCGCTGCGGGCTTTTTTCCGTCCGGCTGGAGCTGCCTGCTTATTGCGGCGTACCGGTCTTTTCGGTCGGATTGGTCGGCACCGCCGGACGCTCGCCCTTCTCGCCGAATTGCGGCTTCACCTTGCGGGCCTGCTGGCTGACTTCGGCACGCGACTGCTCCCCGGTCGGCCGCGGCATTGCGTTGGGCTGGTGGTTGACCGTGGTCGTCGCCTCGCCCTTGGGCACCATGCTGTTGGCGTTGTTGCGGTTCTGCACGCGTGCCTCGGCCTTCACGGCCTCGCGGGAGGCGGGCATCGAGTTGTCGGGGCGCTGCGGCGGATTGGCCACGCCGGCCGGCGTCATCGTGCTGGCCTGTCCGCCCACGGACGGATCAGGCTGTGCGGGAATCGACGTCGCCTGGGCCATCGCGCCGCCGGCCGCGGCCATCAGCACGGCAAGCACCGTGCCCCGAAAAAGAGTGGTCTTCTGCTTCATGGTGAGTTCCTTTTGCTTGTCTCGTAAGAGTGATGGATGGAGAACCTTGGGCTGCCCTTTCGCAGCCCTGAAATCACCGTAGGAGGCGCTTCGCGCCGGGCGTGTCGGGGTGGGGCAGGCCCGCCTGTAGGAGCCCGCCGCCCGCGCGCGAAAGGCACGGAAGAAGGTGGCGCGTTCCTACAGGCAGGCCCGGCGCGGCAACGTACAACGTCAGAACCGATGTCTTCCTCCCCGATTCCAACCGTTGCCGATGCGCCCGCGCCGACCTCGCTGAAGGTCATGACGGTGAACACCCACAAGGGCTTCACCGCGCTCAACCGCAAGTTCATCCTTCCCGAACTGCGCGACGCGGTGCGCACGGTCGGCGCCGACGTGGTCTTTCTGCAGGAAGTGCTGGGCACGCACTCGCGCCATTCGCGCAAGGTGAGCAATTGGCCGGACGCGCCGCACTACGAATTCCTGGCCGACACCATGTGGCCGCAGTTCGCCTATGGCCGCAACGCCGTGTACCCGAAGGGTCACCACGGCAATGCGGTGCTGTCGAAGTTTCCGATCGTGCATTTCCGCAACCATGACGTGTCGGTGAGCGGCCCCGAGAAGCGCGGCCTCTTGCACTGCGTGCTGCGCCTGCCGGGCCGCACGGTCGATGTGCATGTGATCTGCGCGCACCTGGGCCTGGCCGAAGCGCATCGCCAGCAGCAGCTCGAACTGCTCTGCCACATCGTGCGCGACGAAGTGCCGGCCGATGCGCCGCTGATCGTCGCGGGCGACTTCAACGACTGGCGCGGCCGCGCACACGAGGTGCTGGAGAAAGGCGCCGACCTGCGCGAGGTGTTCGTGCATGCGAATGGTCGCGCCGCCAAGACCTTTCCCTCGCGTTTTCCCATGCTGCCGCTGGACCGCATCTATGTGCGCAACGCCGGCGTGCATGCGCCGGTGGTGCTGCCGCGCCGGCCGTGGTCGCACCTGTCGGACCACGCGCCGCTGGTGGCGGACATCGATCTTTGAGACGGGCCGCACCATGAGCCACGGCAACCATTGGGTCGGCGGGAACCGCATCGAGCTGCTCGAGAACGGCGAGCAATTTTTCCCGCGCGTGTTCGACGCGATTCGTGCGGCGCAGCGCGAAGTGATCGTCGAGACCTTCATCCTGTTCGAGGACAAGGTCGGCCTCGGGCTGCACGCGGCGCTGCGCGAAGCGGCGCAGCGCGGTGCCAAGGTCGACCTGATGATCGACGGCTTCGGCTCGCCCGACCTCTCGCGCGAGTTCATCGAGGGCCTCACCTCGGTCGGCGTGAAGGTGCGGGTGTTCGACCCCGGCCATCGTTTCATGGGACAACGGCTCAACGTGTTCCGCCGCATGCATCGCAAGATCGTGGTGGTCGACGGCGAGCGCGCCTTCGTCGGCGGCATCAACTATTCCGCGGACCACCTGCTCGACTTCGGTCCGAAGGCCAAGCAGGACTGGGCGGTGGAACTCGCGGGCCCGATCGTCGCGGAGATCCACCAGTTCGTGCTGCGCGCCATCGCCGTCGGCGGCAAGGGCGCGGGGTGGTTTCGCCGCCGGCTCAAGCAGGCGCCGCCGGTGCGGCAGCTCACAGCGGGTGAAGCCGACGCGATGTTCGTCACGCGCGACAACCGCCGCCACACCAACGACATCGAGCGCCACTACCGCGCGGCGATCCGCGCGGCGCGCGAGCGCATCGTGATCGCCAACGCGTATTTCTTTCCGGGCTACCGGCTCATCAAGGAACTGCGCCGCGCCGCGCGCCGTGGCGTCGATGTGCGGCTCATCCTGCAGGGCGAGCCCGACATGCCGATCGTGAAGACCGCCGCCAGTATGCTGTACCACCACCTGTTGCACGCGGGCGTACGCATCTACGAATACTGCGACCGGCCGCTGCACGGCAAGGTCGCGCTGATGGACGACCGCTGGAGCACGGTCGGCTCGAGCAACCTCGATCCGCTGAGCCTGTCGCTCAATCTCGAAGCCAACGTGGTGGTGCGCGACAAGGCCTTCAACGAGGTGCTGTGGAAGCGCATGGACCAGCTCATGCAGGAGAGCTGCAAGCGCATCGAAACGACAGACCTCGCGAGCGAGTGGAGCGGATGGCGGCTGGTGCGCAGCTTCTTCATCTTTCACTTCCTGCGCTGGTATCCCGCGTGGCTGGACCGCCTGCCGCGCCACGTGCCGCGCCTGACGCCGGCCGAGGCGACCGATCTGGCCGAGCGGCAGAAGAACGAGAAGAACAGCAACAACACCGGCGGCGCGACGCCGACGGAAGCGGCATGAGCCCGTGAGCAAAAGCATGAGCACGACGATGGCCCTCGCTCGCCAGTCCTGGTGGCCCTGGGCCCGCCGGGTGGTCGTGTGGGGCTTCTTCGGGCTCGTCGCGTGGCTGCTGGTGACCCAGGCACGGGCCATCGATTGGAACGAGGTGTTCCAGGCGATTCGCGCGCTGCCCGCGATGACGCTGCTCGCGGCCGGCGCATTGGCCGCATGCAGCTTCGTGCTCTACAGCACCTACGACCTGCTCGGCCGGCATCTCACGCGGCACAAGCTCGGCGCCGGCACGGTGATGGGCGTGACCTTCATCAGCTATGCCTTCAACCTGAACTTCGGCTCGCTGGTCGGCGGCGTGGCGTTTCGCTACCGGCTCTATTCGCGCCTGGGTCTCGGCAACGCGACCATCACCCGCGTGCTGGGGTTCAGCATGCTGACCAACTGGCTGGGCTACCTGGTGGTGGCCGGCGCGGCTTTCTTCTTCTGGCCGATGGCGCTGCCGCCCGAATGGAAGATCGGCAGCGGCGGCCTGCGCGTGCTGGGTGCTGTGCTGCTGGCGTTGTCGGTGGGCTACCTCGCGCTGTGCGCTTTCTCGGCAGGGCGCGTGTGGCGCGTGCGTGGCCACACGTTCAAGACGCCGGGGCTCGCGATGGCGCTGCTGCAGCTGGCGATGTCGTGCCTGAACTGGTCGCTGATGGGCGGGGTGATCTGGCTGCTGCTGCAGGGCCAGGTCGGCTATCCGCATGTGCTCGCGGTGTTGTTGGTGGCGGCGGTGGCCGGCGTCGTCACGCACGTGCCGGCGGGGCTCGGCGTGCTGGAAGCGGTGTTCGTCGCGCTGCTGTCCTACCAGGTGGCCGAGACCACGCTGCTGGGTGCGCTGCTGGCCTATCGCGGCCTGTATTACCTGCTGCCGCTGGCAGTTGCGCTGGGCGCCTACCTCGTCGCCGAGATGCGCATGCGCCGCAGCCGCCGTCGTCGCTTGTCTGGTCGCGCCCCGGGCGTCTAGCCTAGAAGTGATAGGTGTAGCGCAGGCGCAGGAAGGTCTCGCCCGGGTTGGGCTTCTTGATGCCGGCATTCGAAAAATGCTGGACCCGCAGAGAGAGCTCGTGCGCTCCGTTGTCGCCAAAGCTGCGCCCGATGCCCAGCACCTCGGTGAACTGGAAGGCCGTGCTGAAGCTGCGGTCGGGTGTGCGATAGACATGGTTCATCAACGTGGCGCCGACACCGCCTTCGGCAAACCAGGGCGACGTGCCGCCACCGAATCGGTAGCGCAAGGTGTAGATCGCGCCGACCTGAAGGTAATTGCGCGGACCATCGTCGAGCGCGCGCGCATGCCAGTTGCTCACGAAGAAGTCGAGGTACGAACTGAGCGGGCCGCCGGGCTGCCGCTCGGTGATCGACCATGGCACCGTCAGGCCCGCGCTGACCGAGTTGGTGTCGCCCTTCTCGCCGTGCCGCGCATGGCCGCCGTCGATGTAGAAGCCGCGGGTGTCATCGCCAAAAGCATGGGCCGCCGTGCCCAGCAAGCCGAAAAGGCCTGCGAACACGGCGGCCCGAAGGGGCGCGCAAGGATGTGATTTCATGTGATGGGTGTCCAGTGCGGATAACGGAAGAAAACGCATGTTTACTTTCCAGCGCAGGGCACCGATGCCGTCGCACGTAATTTCCACATCCGAAGGTAGGACTTGTTCAACAAGAATGCAGTCTGAAATTGCTGCGCCGCAGCAATTCGAAACGGTCGAGGCCTATAGTGGGTTCTCCTCCCCACGCATCGGCCCCTCACATGTCATCTCTCAGTTCCACCGCCCGTCTGGCCCATCCGCTCATGCAGTGGCTCGACCTGGCCCAGAAGACCAACGAGATGCTGCTGTCCTCCGGCTCGGTGATCCGCATGCGGACCGAGCGCATCGCCAAAGCCGGCCTCACGCCCAGCGCGGCCGACTTGGCGGAGTTCCAGCTCATGGGGCACGAGAAGCTCGCCGCGGCGAGCGAATCGGGCATCGCGATGGTCAAGCAGTGGCACAGCAGCCATTTCTCGCTGGCCAGCAAGGCGCTGCAGCAGTGGCTCCAGGGCACGACGGCCTTCTTCTCGATGGCCGGCAGCGTCACCCCCGCACAGGCCGCCGCGCGCAGCGATGCGTTTGTTCAGACCGCGGCCCGCACCGCGAGCGCGGCCAGCCAGCTCTCCGGTGTTGCCGTCCGCATCGCGCGCGAAGGGCTCAAGCCGATCCACGCGGCCGCAACGTCCAACGCGCGCCGGCTGGCCGAACTGCAATCCTGAAAAAAGAAAAGGGCGGCTCAGGGCCGAGCCGGCACCAGCGTCAGCAGCGTGATTTCCGAAGGCGCGCCAAAGCGCTTCGGCGGGCCCCAGTAGCCGGTGCCCCGGCTCACATAGATCCACATGTCGTGCAATCGGTGCAGGCCCGCCGTGAAGGGCTGCTGCATCGGCACGAACAGGTTCCACGGAAAGAACTGGCCGCCGTGCGTGTGGCCCGACAGCTGCAACTGGTAGCCCGCTGCGGCGGCCACCGTCGCGCTGCGCGGCTGGTGCGCCAGCAGCACGCGCGTGTGCACCAGCGGCGGCGCATCGAACAGCGCCAGGTGCGGGTCGCTCGCATGCGCGGCGTCGAAGTGCCCCGCGGTGAAGTCGGTCACGCCAGCCAGCACCAGCGCGCTTTCGAACAGCTCTTCATCGGTCTGCGCACCGCGCACATTGCGCGTCTGCAGCACCACGTGCTCGTTGAGCAACACCTTGAGGCCGAGCCGCCGCAGTTCGTCGATCCACGCATGCGCGCCCGCGTAGTACTCGTGGTTGCCCGTGACCACGAAGGTGCCGTGCCGCGCGCGCAGTCCCGCGAGCGGCGCGATGTGCTCGCGCAGTTCGGGCACCGTGCCGTCCACGAGGTCGCCGGTGATCGCGATGGCGTCGGCGCCCAGCCGGTTCACCGCGTCGACGATGCGCTGGATGTAGGCGCTCCTGATCGTCGGCCCGACGTGGATGTCGCTCAGTTGCGCGATCGTGAAGCCCTCGAGCGCCGCCGGCAGTCCGCGGATCGGCACCTCCACGCGTTTCACGCTCGCCGTGCGCCGCGCGTTGAGGAAGCCGACGAGCGATGTGCCCGTGGCCATCGCCAGCACCGCCAGCGCGCTCCACGGCAAGAGCGCATTCCAGCGCACCTGCACAGGGCCCAGCGCGCCCGCCAGCCAGGCAATCAGCAGGCCGGCATCGCGCAGCAGCGTCAGCACGAACATCGACGAGAACCAGCCCATGCTGATCAGCCCGACCCACTTGAGCACTTCGCCCATCGAGGCATTGGACGCAATGCGGCGCGAGACGAAAGGCAGCGGAATCGTGAGCGCCGACACCGCCAGCAGCACCAGCGCCAGCGGCCATGCAGGCGTGAGCGTGGCCAGCGCAGGCACGAGGCGCAGCGCAATGTAGACGTGCAACAGCGCGGTCAGGGCGCTCAGGGGGCGGATCGGCATCGGGGCAATGGGTTCGGGCATCGCCCGGGATACACCACCTGCAAGGCGCATGCCGCGCATTCAAGACGCCCAACGGCGCCGTGCTCGCTATTTTTTCTATAGCGCACGGCGCCCGGATAGCGGGCGCCGTGGCTTGAGGAGCGTCAGATTTCCGCGACGCCGGCAAGCCGCACCTGCAGCCGCCGCCGCCGCGTCACTGCACCGTGCGCGTGCCGGCCGAAGCCATGTCGGTGCCTGCCGGCCATTCGAAGATGGCCTTGGCGGACGCGCCGGTCGGCACAGTGAGCGATTGCTTGAGCGTCTGGCTGCCGATGCGCGCCTCGACCTCGTAGGTGCCCGGCTCCAGCCGCGCCACCATGAAGGGGCCACCCGACACCACGTTGTCCAGCAGCTTGGTGCCGCTGCTGTCGCGCACCGTGACGTGCACGCCGGCCGCGAAATCGGCGCTGCCCTTGTGGTCCTTGACCGCGAATTCGAAGGTCGCGGGCCAGCGCGGCGACACCGTCTCCATCAACTGCGCTTCGTCGCTGCCGATGCCGCCGCTCATGTATTCGACGCCGTGCGTCATGTAGATCGGCGGATTCACCGCCGCGTGCGCCGACGACAGCGCCCCCAGCAGGACAGCGCCGCACAGCATGGCGGCAGCCAGCGGCCGCATGCGCGAAGAAGAGGAAGTAAAACGGGAGGTCATGGTCTTGAATCCTTTCCAGGTCGTGATGGCGAGAGCCACGCCACCAATGTGCGGCGCACGACTTAGAAAAGGCTGACTGACCTGATGACGGCCACCACAGGCCGCGCATGCGGCCGTGGCGCGGCCGATGCTGGGGCTCAGCGAGCGGCGGAGGTCTGCGCCAGCGCCTGCGGCATCGGCGGCGTGACCGAGGCCATGTCGAAGTTCGACGGCCAGAGGAACGAGGCGCGGCCCGGCACGCCGGCAATCACGATCAGCGTCTGCGTCAGCGTCAGCCCGCCCAGCGTGACATTCACGTCGTAGGCACCCGGGTCGAGGCGCGCAAGCATGTAGGGCGCCTGCGTTTGCACGTCCATCACCGTCTGGCCGGTGTATTTCTGGCGAATCTCGATCGAGGCCTTGGCCGGGAAGCCCGCGAACTGCGCGCCCTTGCCGTCGCTCACGCCCAGCTCGATCGTCGCGGCCCAGCGCGGCGCCACCATTTCCATGAAGTCGGCCTCGCCCTTGGCTGCGCCGCCGCACATGTACTCGATGCCTTGCGCCACCTGGATGGGCGGGTTCGAGAAAGCGTGCGCCGGCAAAACGGCGCCGAGGAATGCTGCTGTACCGCCCAGTACCAAAGCGGCCAGTGGCCGCCGGAGACGCATAGGGTTCATTGCTTGTTGTCCTCGATCTTGCATGACGTGAAATCCGTCGAGGATTTTGCTTAGCAAGAGTCGGGCTAGATATAGCGTTTACGAGGAACGATCCTCCAATCGAAGTTGAACGCTATTGTTTTAATAGCTGATGACGACTGTGTGACGGGCATCGCGGCCGTTTCCGGACCCTGACTTCACGGAAACCCTGAGACGCAACGCTTTTGAGCCCGGCCCGCAAGGGTGCATGGTTCGCGCCTACAGCGGTGCACGACGCCGCCGGCTATCAAGGGGGCATGACTACAGAAGGAGCTTTCGAATGACCATCCAGTCGACGATCAACGAATTCAAGCGGGTCGATGCCCAACGGGCCGACTTTCCGGGCGAGCATCTGGCGGTGCTCGGGGCGGGTGTGTTGCTGCTGCTGATTTCGGGACGCAGCCGGTCTTTCATTGCGCGCCTGGTGGCCGGTGCGGCCGGCGGGGCGCTGATCGGGCGGGCTGCGAGCGGGACGGGCGGGATCGCGCGTGTGGCGGCTGCGGTTCAGGGCCGTGGGCAACCTGGTCGCGTGAAGAGCTAGCGGTCCGACGCGACCACGATCAAACGACGATCTGCTGATCGTCTGAAGCCGAAGCACCGGCGCAATAAAAATTGCCGTAATCCCCGGTGGAGGATTACGGCAATTGCGCTGGAAATACGCGCTCGCTCAGACGTCGATATTCGCCGCCCGCAGCGCGTTCTGCTCGATGAACTCCCGCCGCGGCTCCACCTCATCGCCCATCAGCATCGTGAACACGCGATCCGCTTCGATCGCGTCGTCGATCTGCACGCGCAGGAGGCGGCGCACGGTCGGGTCCATCGTGGTTTCCCACAGCTGTTCGGGGTTCATTTCGCCCAGGCCCTTGTAGCGCTGGCGCGAGGTGGCGCGTTCGGCTTCGCTGATGAGCCACTTCATGGCCTGGCGGAAATCGTCGACCTTTTCTTCCTTGGCGCGCTCGCCCTCGCCGCGCTTGACCAGCGCGCCTTCGGTGCTCAAGAGGCCACGGAAGGTGTTGGCTGCTTCGGCCAGTGCCGCGTAATCGGCGCCGTGCACGAAGTCCTGCGTGATCACGCTGCTCTTGATGTTGCCGTGGTGGCGGCGGCTGATGCGCAGGAGCGGCTTGTCGGTGCGGGCGTCGAACTCGTTGCTCACCTCGGCCGGAATGCCGGTCGTGTTGAGTTCGCGCAGCTTGGCCTGCAGCGCGACGGCCGAGGCCTCGGCGGCGGGCGTGGTGTCCAGGTCGAGCGCCACGCCGTCGGCGATGGCGCGCAGGGCCTCCGCGTCCATGAAGTTGCGCAGGCGCGCAATCACGGACTCGGCCACCTGGTGCTTGCGCGCCAGCTCGGCCAGGGTGTCGCCGGTGAGCGTGGTCGAGCTCGCGCCGCCGGTCTCGATGCGCGCGTCCTTCAGCGCCACCTTGAGAAGGAAGGCGTCGAGCGCGGGGCCATCCTTCAGGTACTGCTCTTCCTTGCCGACCTTCACCTTGTAGAGCGGCGGCTGCGCGATGTAGATGTGGCCGCGCTCGACCAGCTCGGGCATCTGCCGGTAGAAGAAGGTGAGCAGCAGCGTGCGGATGTGGGCGCCGTCGACGTCGGCGTCGGTCATGATGATGATGCGGTGGTAGCGCAGCTTGGCGACGTTGAAGTCGTCGGCCCCGCCACCCGCAGTCGTCGCGCCGGCGCGGCCGATGCCGGTGCCCAGCGCGGTGATCATCGTGAGAATTTCATTGCTGGTGAGCAGCTTTTCGTAGCGCGCTTTTTCGACGTTCAGGATCTTGCCGCGCAGCGGCAGGATGGCCTGGAACTTCCGGTCGCGGCCCTGCTTGGCGGAGCCGCCGGCGGAGTCGCCCTCCACCAGGTAGACCTCGCACAGGGCAGGATCTTTTTCCTGGCAGTCGGCCAGCTTGCCGGGCAGGCCCATGCCGTCGAGCACGCCCTTGCGGCGCGTCATTTCGCGGGCCTTGCGGGCGGCCTCGCGGGCGCGGGCGGCTTCGACGATCTTGCCGCAGATGATCTTGGCGTCGTTCGGGCGCTCCTGCAGGTAGTCGGTGAGCAGGCGGCCGACGATGTCTTCCACCGGCGCGCGCACTTCGCTGGACACCAGCTTGTCCTTGGTCTGGCTGGAGAACTTGGGCTCCGGCACCTTCACGCTCAGCACGCAGCACAGGCCTTCGCGCATGTCATCGCCGGTGACCTCGACCTTCGCCTTCTTGGCGAACTCGTTCTCTTCGATGTACTTGTTGATGACGCGGGTCATCGCAGCGCGCAGGCCGGTCAGGTGGGTGCCGCCGTCACGCTGAGGGATGTTGTTGGTGAAACAGAGGACTTGCTCGTTGTAGCCGCTGTTCCACTGCATCGCCACTTCGACGCCGATGTGCGTGCCGGGGATGCCGCCGTAGGTGTCGGCCGGCTTCTCGCCCGCTGCATAGAACGAGTTCGGATGCAGGACGGTCTTGCCCTTGTTGATGAATTCCACAAAACCGCGCACGCCGCCGGCACCCGAGAAGTCGTCTTCCTTGCCGGTGCGCTCGTCGAGCAGGCGGATGCGCACGCCGTTGTTCAGGAAGCTCAGTTCGCGCAGGCGCTTGGACAGGATCTCGTAGTGGAAATCGTTGTTTTCCTTGAAGATTTCCGTGTCCGGCAGGAAGTGCACTTCGGTGCCGCGCTTGTCGGTGTCGCCGATGATCTTCATGGGCGACACCTCGAAGCCGTTCACCGTTTCGAGCAGGCGGTTCTGCACGAAGCCGCGGCTGAATTCGAGTTCGTGGATCTTGCCTTCGCGGCGCACGATCAGGCGCAGCTTGATGCTCAGCGCGTTCACGCAGGACACGCCCACGCCGTGCAGGCCGCCCGAGACCTTGTAGCTGTTCTGGTTGAACTTGCCGCCCGCGTGCAGCTCGGTGAGCGCGATTTCGGCGGCCGAGCGCTTGGGCTCGTGCTTGTCGTCCATCTTCACGCCGGTCGGGATGCCGCGGCCGTTGTCGGTGACGGAGATGGAGTTGTCGCTGTGGATGGTCACGACGATGTCGTCGCAATGGCCCGCGAGCGCTTCGTCGATGGAGTTGTCCACGACTTCGAACACGAGATGGTGCAGGCCCGTGCCGTCGGAGGTATCGCCGATGTACATGCCGGGGCGCTTGCGCACGGCTTCAAGCCCTTCCAGGATCGTGATCGAGCCTTCGCCGTAGCTGGTGTCGGCCAGGATGACCTCGGGCGCGACGATCTGGACTTCAGGCGTGTAGACCGGCTCGGTGTGCGGGACTTCGGGCTTGTTTTCTTCTGCACTCATTCGATATTCCTCTATCTCTCTCACGTCATCGACGTGATTTTTCGGGCTCTCAAGAACTCAATTCGGCGCCTCTTGAAAGCGCAAACCCGCGGAGGGCCGCGGGTTGTCTGCGCAAGGCGCTGTGTGGTCTGTCTGCTAGATACGCATCGGCATCACGACGTACTTGAAAGATGCGTTCTCGGGGATGGTTAACAAGGCCGAGCTGTTGGAGTCGGCCAGGTCCAGCTTGACCATGTCCTGGTCCATGTTGGACAGCGCGTCGATCAGGTAGGTGACGTTGAAGCCGATCTCGATGGCGTCGCCGCCGTAGTCGATGTCGAGCTCGTCTTGCGCCTCTTCCTGCTCGGCGTTGTTCGATGCGATGCGCAGCGTGCCGGGCTCGATGTTCAGGCGCACGCCCTTGAACTTCTCGCTGGTCAGGATGGCGGTGCGCTGCAGGCTGGCCAGGAGCGGCGCGCGGCCGAGCGTGACGGTGTTCTTGTGGTTCTTCGGAATCACGCGGTTGTAGTCGGGGAACTTGCCCTCGACCAGCTTGGTGACGAATTCCATGCCGCCGAAGCTGAACTTGGCCTGGTTGTTCGCGAACTGCATCTCGATGGCGCCTTCGGCATCGGACAGGAGGCGCTGCATTTCGAGCACCGTCTTGCGCGGAAGGATCACTTCTTGACGAGGCACTTCGACGTCCAGCATGGCCGAGGAGAACGCCAGGCGGTGGCCGTCGGTGGCCACCAGGCTCAGCTGCTTGCCTTCGGCGACGAACAGGATGCCGTTCAGGTAGTAGCGGATGTCATGCACGGCCATCGCGAACGAGACCTGCGAGAGCAGGTCCTTCAGCGTCTTTTGCGGCACGCTGAACACGGGGCCGAAATTGGCGGCTTCCTGCACCAGCGGAAAGTCTTCGGCGGGCAGCGACTGCAGCGTGAAGCGGCTCTTGCCGCCCTTGAGCACCAGCTTGCTCGCGCTCGATTCCAGGCTCACGGTCTGGTCGGCCGGCATGGTGCGCAGGATGTCGATGAGCTTGCGCGCGCCGATGGTGGTGGTGAAGTTGCCTTCGTCGCCACCCAGCTCGGCGGTGGTGCGGATCTGGATCTCGAGGTCGCTGGTGGTCAGCTGGAGCTGGCCGCCGGTCTTGCGGATCAGCACGTTCGCCAGGATCGGCAGCGTGTGGCGCCGCTCGACGATGCCCGACACCGACTGCAGCGCTGCAAGAACCTTGTCTTGGGTTGCCTTCAAAACGATCATGTCTTCTTCCTCTTCTCTTATCTCTTTGAATCAGCTTGTAAGACGCCATTCTCCGCTGTCGCGAGGGGCATTCCCGATGACATCCGGCTTCAGCCCTTGAGCGTCTGTTCGAGGACGTGCAGCTGCTGGTTGAGCTCGGTGAGCTGCTGGCGCTCCCCCGAGATCTTGCGCACCGCGTGCAGCACCGTCGTGTGGTCGCGCCCGCCGAACAGTTCGCCGATTTCCGGCAGGCTTTTTTGCGTGAGTTCCTTGGCCAGGTACATCGCGATCTGCCGCGGCCGCGCAATGCTGGCCGGGCGTTTCTTGCTGTACATGTCGGCGACCTTGATCTTGTAGTAGTCGGCCACCGTCTTCTGGATATTCTCGACCGAGATCTGCCGGTTCTGGATCGACAGCAGGTCGCGCAGCGCCTCGCGTGCCAGGGCGATCGAGATCTCCTTCTGGTTGAAGCGCGAGTAAGCCAGGATCTTGCGCAGCGCCCCTTCGAGCTCGCGCACGTTGGAGCGCACGTTCTTGGCAACGAAGAAAGCCACCTCTTCCGGCATCTCGGCCGATTCGGCGCGCGCCTTGTTGATAAGAATGGCCACGCGCATCTCGAGCTCGGGCGGCTCGATGGCCACCGTGAGGCCGGAATCGAAGCGCGAAACCAGTCGCTCGTGGATGTCGGCCAGGCCCTTGGGGTAGGTGTCGCTGGTCATCACGATGTGCGACTTCTTGGCGAGCAGGGCCTCGAACGCGTTGAAGAATTCTTCCTGCGTGCGGTCCTTGTTGGCGAAGAACTGCACATCGTCGATCAGCAACAGGTCGAGCGAGTGATACCGCTCCTTGAACTCATCGAAAGTCTTGCGCTGATAGGCCTTGACCACATCCGACACGAATTGCTCGGCGTGGATGTAGAGAACTTTGGAATCGGGGCGATCGGCCAGCAGCCGGTTGCCCACAGCGTGCATCAGGTGGGTCTTGCCCAGGCCGACGCCGCCGTAGATGAAAAGCGGGTTGTACAGATGGCCCGGCATGCCGGCCACGTGCATCGCGGCGGCGCGTGCCATGCGATTGGCCGTGCCTTCGACGAGGGTGTCGAAAGTGAGGCCTGAATTCAGGCGGTTCTTGAAGCCAGCAGCGGCTGGCTCCTCGCCCGGACCGGCCACGTCGCGCGGCACGTCGGTCTCGGTCATCACGGCGATGGGTGCAGAGCGCACGGGCGCTTCGCGAGGAGCAAGCGCTAACTCGACGGCCACCGGCTGGCCATACATCTTCTCGGCCATGGCGGCGATCTTGCCGGCGTACTGGGCGCGGATCCAGTCGAGCTTGAAGCGGTTTGCGACGAACACCGTCATGCGCGACAGGTCGTCGGCGACCTGTGCGGTCAGGGGCTTGATCCAGGTGTTGAACTGCTGCTCGGACAGCTCCTGCGCGAGCTGGTCGACGCAGGCCTGCCAGAGGCTTTCGCCGATGCCGTCAGTCGACATGGGCGCTTTGAAAAGTGGTGAATCCCTCGGGCATTTCTTGGTATAGGTATTGTGGATATTCTCTGCTGGAAGGCGCCGGGCATTCTAACTTGTCAAAACCTTATCCACACGCTGTGGACGGCTGCGAAAGGCCCGCAAATCCAGTCGAAGATTGTTCCCGGGCCGAATGTTTGCGATAATTGCGGGTTTCCCTGAAAACCTCATTGCGTCTTTCGGGGGCCATCCGAAACACGCTCCCCCAGCGCCCGCTGCTTTTCGCATGCGGAAATCAGGGAATCAGGAACCATCATGAAACGCACATACCAAGCATCCAAAGTCCGCCGCGCCCGTACCCACGGCTTTCTGGTCCGCATGAAGACCCGCGGCGGCCGTGCCGTCATCAACGCACGCCGCGCCAAGGGCCGCAAGCGCCTGGCCGTCTGACGGCAACCCACCTGCCGTTGCCAGCAGCCGACCCGCCAGCGCCAGCTCCTTCAGCTAGCGCACACGGCGTGTCAGGCTCGGTTTCCATGCAGCGGCTCAAGACCCGCGCGCAATTCCAGGCCGTCCTCGCAGGTGCCACCGTGGCGCGCACTGCTCATTTCGCATTGCATCGCTGTGCGCTCGATCTCGCATCGAGCGCGGCTCCGCTGTTCGCGTCTGACGATGTCTGGCTGGGCGCCATGGTGCCCAAGCGCTGGGCGCGCCGTGCCGTCACGCGCAATGCCATCAAGCGCCAGATCTACACCGTGAGCGCCGCACCCGACGTCGCCCTGCCCCGTGCCGCGCACGTGGTGCGGCTGCGGGCGGGTTTCGACCGCAAGGAATTCGTGAGCGCCTCCTCGGACAAGCTCAAGGGCGCCGTGCGCGCCGAACTCCAGCAGTTGCTGGCGCGTGCCGCGCGTTCGCCCGCACCGGCACCTGCACCTGCACCTTCTTCGCCCTCCTCCTCATGAAACGCCTGCTGATCGGCCTCGTGAAGGGCTACCGCCTGCTGCTGAGCCCCTGGCTCGGCCAGTCGTGTCGCTTCACGCCGACCTGCTCGGTGTATTCGATCGAGGCGCTGGAAGTGCACGGCGCGCTCAAGGGCAGCTACCTCACTCTGCACCGCATCGCGCGCTGCCAGCCCTGGTGCCAGGGCGGCCACGATCCGGTTCCACCGAAATCACCGTGTCGCACTGACAAGTCAGGCTCGCTGTTTTCGTCTCTTCTCTCCTCCGACAAGAAGTCTTCGTCATGAACGATATCCGCCGCACGATCCTGTGGGTGATTTTTGGGTTCTCGCTGGTATTGCTGTGGGACCAATGGCAGGTCTTCAACGGCAACAAGCCGACCTTCCTGCCGTCGAGCAAGCCAGCCGCCGTCGCCACCGCCCCGGCCGGCACCCCGCCCGCAGCCAATAACGGCGTGCCGACGGCATCCGGTACCAGCGGCAACGCGGGCGCCGTGCCCACGCAGGCTGCGGCCGCCGCTCCCCGCGAGCAGGTCGTCGTGACCACCGACCTGTTCAAGGCCACGATCGACAGCGAAGGCGGCACGGTCAACCACCTCGAACTGCAGAAGTACGACGAAGCCGACCGCACCAAGCGCGTCGTGCTGTTCGAAAACGGCTCGCCCGCCACCCGCTACGTGGCGCAGACCGGCCTGCTGAACACCATCGATACCGGTGACCGCTTTCCCAACCACCTGACGCCGATGACGCCGAAGGCCGGCTCGCGCGAAATGGCCGATGGCCAGAACACGCTGGAAGTGAGCTTCGAGAGCGCCCCCGTCGGCGGCCTGAAGTACACCAAGACCTACGTGTTCCACCGGGGCGACTACGCCATCGGCGTGCGCCACGAAGTGGCCAACGTGAGCGACCAGCCGCGCGACGCGCAGCTCTACATGCAGCTCCTGCGCCACGGCACGGTGGCCGCCGGCACCATGTTCGGCACCAACACCTTCACCGGTCCCGCCGCGTACACCAACGAGAAGAAGTTCCACAAGCTCGACTTCAAGGACATCGCCAAGGGCAAGATCGAACCGCCGCCGCCCGCCAACGACGGCTGGATCGCGATGGTGCAGCATTACTTCGCGTCGGCCTGGCTGCTCAAGGGCGATCCCGCCAGCGAGCAATTGCGCCGCGAATTCCGCGTGAAGGACCTGGGCGACAACCTCTTCACCGTCGCCATGGTGGCCACGCTGCCGAAGATCGCTCCGGGCGCGACGCAGACCGTGAACAGCGTGCTGTTCGCCGGTCCCGAAGAAGAACGGAAGCTCGAAGCCATCGCCCCCGGCCTGGACCTGGTGAAGGACTACGGCATCTTCGCGATCATCTCCAAGCCGCTGTACTGGCTGCTCACGCAACTGCACGGCATCCTGGGCAACTGGGGCTGGGCGATCGTGGCGCTGGTGGTGTTGCTGAAGGCGGCCTTCTACTGGCTCAACGCCAAGGCTTACGCCAGCATGGCCAAGATGAAGGCCATCAACCCCAAGATCATGGAAATGCGCGAGCGGCTCAAAGACAAGCCGCAAGAGATGCAGCAGGAAATGATGCGGATCTACAAGACCGAGAAGGTCAATCCGATGGGCGGCTGCTTCCCGATCGTGATCCAGATCCCGGTGTTCATCGCGCTCTACTGGGTGCTGCTGTCGTCGGTCGAAATGCGCCACGCCCCGTGGATCGGCTGGATCACCGACCTCTCGGCACCGGACCCCTGGTACATCCTGCCGGTCGTGATGACCGCCACGTCGCTGTTCCAGACCTGGCTCAACCCGACGCCGCCCGATCCGATGCAGGCCAAGCTGATGTGGATCATGCCGCTCGCGTTCAGCGTGATGTTCATCTTCTTCCCGGCCGGCCTGGTGCTGTACTGGATCACGAACAACGTGCTGTCGATCGCGCAGCAGTGGTTCATCAACAAGCGGCTGGGCGTGCTGGGCAAGTAAGCCGCACGACCACCGTGACCGCAAAGGGCCGCATCGCGGCCCTTTTCCTTTTTTGCTGAAAGAATCGCGCTCTTGCCATGACCTTCGCCCGCACCACCGATCCCATCGTCGCCATCGCCACCGCCTCGGGGCGCGGGGCGGTGGGCATCGTGCGGGTGTCCGGCGCGCGGCTGGCGCCCTTGATCGACGCCATCTGCGGACGTGCGCTCAAGCCGCGCGAGGCGACGTACCTGCCGTTCCGCGATGCCGACGGCGAGCCGGTCGATCATGGGCTGGCGATCCACTTTCCTTCGCCGAACTCCTTCACCGGCGAGGATGTGCTCGAGCTGCAGGCTCACGGCGGGACCGTCGTGCTGCAGTTGCTGCTGGCGCGCTGCCTCGAAGCGGCGGCGGAAGCCGATTCGGCCACCGGGCGCCCGCGCCTGCCGGGCCTGCGCGTGGCGGAGCCCGGCGAATTCAGCCAGCGCGCCTTCCTCAACGGCAAGATCGATCTGGCCCAAGCCGAGGCGATCGCCGACCTGATCGACGCCAGCACCGAGGCCGCCGCGCGCAGCGCCGGGCGCTCGCTGTCGGGCGCCTTCTCGCGCGAGATCCACACGCTGCGCGATGCGCTGATCCATCTGCGCATGCTGGTCGAGGCGACGCTCGACTTTCCGGAGGAAGAAATCGACTTCCTGCAGAAGGCCGATGCCACCGGGCAACTCGCCAGGCTGCAGTCGCAGCTCGCCGCCGTTCAGCAGCGCGCCAAACAGGGCGCCCTGCTGCGCGAAGGCATCAAGGTCGTCATCGCGGGCCAGCCGAACGCGGGCAAGAGTTCGCTGCTCAACGCCTTGGCCGGCGCCGAACTGGCCATCGTGAGCGCGGTGGCGGGCACCACGCGCGACGTGGTCTCGCAGACGATCCAGATCCACGGCGTGCCGCTGCATGTGGCCGACACTGCGGGCCTGCGCGAAAGCAGCGACGAGGTCGAGCAGATCGGCGTGGCGCGCGCCTGGGGCCAGATCGAAAGCGCCGATGCGGTGCTGTTCCTCCACGACCTGACGCGCGCCGACCAGCCGGACTACGCCGCCGCCGACGCCGAGATCCTGCGCGGGCTCCAGGGCAAGCTGCCCGCGAGCGTGCCGGTGCTCGATGTCTGGAACAAGCAGGACGCCGCGCCGACTGCCGCCCCGGCCGAAGGCATCGCGCTGTCCGCGAAGACCGGTCTCGGCATCGAAGCTTTGCGCGACCAGTTGCTGGCGATGGCCGGCTGGCAGTCCGTGCCCGAAGGCGTCTACCTCGCGCGGGCGCGCCATGTGCAGGCATTGGGCAAGGTCGAGACGCACCTGGCGCTGGCCGCCAGCCATCTTGCTGCCCAGGCTCAACTGCTCGACCTGCTGGCCGAGGAACTGCGCCTGGCGCAGAACGCGCTCAACGAGATCACCGGCGAGTTCGGCGCTGACGATCTGCTGGGGGTCATCTTTTCGCGCTTCTGTATCGGGAAATAGCGACACATGGCGACGCGTCGCCGGGCGAAACGTAAACACTTGTAGCCGAAACTCGCGGCCTTCGCGGATACTTCAACCCACATGCGGGGGTCGAAAAAAAATGTCCATCCAGAACCTGAGCCGCGCCATCGCGGAAAACACGAGCACCGACGCTTTTGCGTTGACGTTCACCGTCCAGCAATGGGACACGGTGGCCGGTTACCTGCAGCCCATCGACACCGGCGTGGGCGACGTCCTGATCGAGCAGAACACGCCCGACCGCTCCGTGTTCTTCGTCGAGAGCGGCGCCATCAGCGTGCACCGCGTCAGCAGCAAGGAGCAGATGCGCCTCGCCGTGCTGTCGCCGGGTTCGGTGGTGGGTGAAGGTGCTTTCTTTTCCCGCCAGCCGCATTCGGCGAACGTCGTCGTCACCGGTGCGGGCCGTGTCTGGCGCCTCACGGCGATCCGCTTTGCCGAAATGTCGAACCGCCAGCCCAACATGGCGCTGGAGATCGCGATGGCGCTCGGCGCCGTGATCGCCAAACGCATGGCGCACCGGTCCAAGCGCGTGGCGGTGACCTGAGAGGCTGAGGCGTCTTCGGTGCCCAGCAAAGCCCGAGCCCAGATTCGCAGGCCGCACCCGCAGCAAGTTCTTGTTTTCGATCCCGAGAGTAGTCAGTAAGTAAGCCATGGCCTCGATCTGTCCGGTCTGCAGCACGGAAAACCGCGAGAGCGCGAATTTCTGCAAGAGCTGTGGCACGACGCTGTCCGCAACGGCCAGCCGTATTCCTCCTCCCCCCAGCCCGGACAGCCAGGCCGACCGCGAATGGGCCACCACCGCGCCCGCCCAGTTGCGGGCGCCGACGATTCCAGCGCCGCTGTTCGACCTGCCCGAGCCTGCGCCGTCCTCGCGCAGCTTTTTCGGCAGACCCGCTGCTGTGCCAGGCGACGAGCGCACTGTGATCCTGGCGCCCGGCCAGCCGGCCGCGTCGGCGTCGTCCTCTGTCGGACGGTCCGAGCGGAAGCGCTCGCGGGTCAAGGTTCCCCGGCCGCCTGAGCCCCCCGAACCGCCGCTGCGCCGACGCGGCCTTGCGCTGTGGCTCGGCCTGCTGGTGCTCGCGGTGGTGATGGTCGTTGCGGGCTGGTATGGCTATGGCAGCCGCAAGACGGCCGAGCCGGTCGACATCCCGCCGCCGCCCGTTGCTGCGCCCGCACCGGCGCCGGTCGTCGCCGCACCGCCGGCCGCGGAGCTTCCGCCTGCCGAGCCTGTTGCGACGCCCGAGGCGCCGGCCACGGAAGCGCCCGCGGCAGACGCTGCGCCAGTGGCCGCGCCCAAGCCCGCTGCCAAGCCACGCAAGCAGGCGACCGCTGCGCCCCAGGCGGCAACCCCCGAAGCGCCAGCCCCCGCTGCCGCGGCGGCGGCACCGCCGCCCTCCGCCCCAGCCGCGCCGTCCGAGCCACAAACCCTGTGCGGCGAACGCAACTTCATCGCCAAGGCCCAGTGCATGGCGACGCAGTGCCTCAAGCCTGAGTTCAAGGCGCACGCGCAGTGCGAAGCGGTGCGGCGCCAGCAGCGCATCGAAGAAGAAAAGCGCAACCCCACTCTGGTGAATTAGCGCGGGCACTGAGCTTGGCCCAGGCTGCGCGGCACTTCGTGTCCGCTTCGCCTACCCGCCTCAGGCGGCAATATCCAAGGCCCGCCGGACGGTTCCTCGGTCTTCCTGAAGGGGACGTCAGCCTTTTTGGAGGCGTTCGATCGCGATGGCCAGGGCCGTGGGTTTGCCTGACAGCACCAGCGTGTCGCCATCGGTCAGCACGGTCTCGCCGGTGGGCACGCGCGCCTGGCCGTCCTGGCGGCGCAGGGTGGCGACGCGTACGCCCAGCGTGTCCAGCGCCAGTTGCTCCAGAGTCTGGCCGATGGCGCGGGAGCCGGGGGTCAGGGTGAAGCTGTTGAGCCGCTCGTGGTCGATCTCGTCGGCGTTGTCGTCGTCGGCGCCGTGGAAGTAGCCGCGCAGCAGGTTGTAGCGCGCGTCGCGCTGGTCCTGCACCACGCGGATCACGCGCCGCATCGGCACGCCGACCAGCGCCAGCGCATGGCTCGCGAGCATCAGCGAACCCTCGATGGCCTCGGGCACCACCTCGGTCGCGCCTGCCGCCTGCAGCTTCTCGAGGTCGTGGTCGTCCTGGGTGCGCACGATCACCGGCACATGGGCCGCGTGGGCGCGGGTGTTGGCCAGCACCTTCATCGCGCCGGGCACGTCGAGGTACGTGACGACCACCGCGCTGGCGCGGGCGAGGCCCGCGGCCATCAGCGCCTGCAGCCGCGCCGCGTCGCCGAACACCACCGAGTCGCCGGCGGCGGCGGCCTGGCGCACGCGGTCGGGGTCGAGGTCGAGCGCCATGTACGGAATGCCCTCGCGCTCCAGGATGCGCGCCAGGTTCTGCCCGCAGCGCCCGTAGCCGCAGATGATCACGTGCCGGGCGGTGTTGATGGTCTTGCGCGCGATGCTCGTCATCTGCAGCGACTGCTGCAGCCAGTCGCTGGCCACCAGCTTTCGCACGATGGCGTTGCTGTACATGATGATGAACGGCGTCGCGAGCATCGACAGCACCATCGAGGCCAGCACCGGGTTCGCGAGCCAGGGCGGCAGCAGGCTCTTGTCCTGCGCGAGCGTCAGCAGCACGAAGCCGAACTCGCCGGCCTGCGCAAGATAAAGACCAGTGCGCAGCGACACGCCCGAGGTCGCGCCCAGCACCCGCGCGAGCAGCGTCACCAGCGCCAGCTTGAAGAAGAGCGGCACCAGCAGCAGCACGGCCACCAGCAGCCAGCGGTCGACCACGATGTGCCAGTCGAGCGACATGCCGACCGTGATGAAGAACAGCCCGAGCAGCACGTCGTGGAACGGTCGGATGTCGGTCTCGACCTGGTGCTTGTATTCGGTCTCCGACACCAGCATGCCGGCGATGAAGGCGCCCAGCGCGAGGCTCAGGCCGGCCAGCTCGGTCAGCCATGCGAGCCCCAGCGTGATCAGCAGCACGTTCAGGATGAAGAGCTCTTCGCTGCGTCGCCGCGCGACGAGGGTGAGCCACCAGCGCATCACGCGCGGTCCGCCGTAGAGCAGGAGGCCGATCAGCACGGTTGCCTTCACCAGCGCGAGGCCGAGCGCCTTGGCCAGCGCCTCGGGCGGCGCGCCCAGCGCGGGAATCAGCACCAGCAGTGGCACCACGGCCAAGTCCTGGAACAGCAGCACGCCCATCACGCGCTTGCCGTGTTCGCTCTCGAGCTCCAGCCGCTCGGACATCAGCTTGACCACGATGGCGGTGCTGCTCATGGTGAGTGCGCCCGAGAGCGCCAGCGCCGTCTGCCAGCCCAGGCGCCAGGCCGACGGCAGCTGCGTGGCGATGACCAGGGCGCCGGCCGTGGCGATGGCCATGGTGAGCAGCACCTGCAGCAGGCCCAACCCGAACACGTGCTTGCGCATCGCCCGCAGCTTGGGCAGGCTGAACTCGAGCCCGATCACGAACATGAGGAACACCACGCCGAATTCGCCCAGGTGCCGGATGCCCTCGGTCTCCGTGCTTCCCGTCAATGCCAACGCGTGCGGTCCGATCAGCACGCCCGCCGAGAGATAGCCCAGCATCGGCGGCAGCTTGAGCGACCTGCAGACCACCACGCCGATCACCGCGGCCAGCAGGTACAACAGCGTGAGATCGAAGGAAGACATGGGCGCCGATGCTAGAGCAATGTCCGTGCCCCGGGCTTCCCCGGGACAACCCGCCGATCGGCTCTGGCCCGCCCGTAAAATCGGCCGATGAGTTCCCGCCCAGCCCCGGCCCCCGTGGTCGACCCCGAAGCCATCCTCGCTCGGGCACGCCTGACCTTCGACATCGAAGCCGAAGCCGTCCTCGGTCTGAAGACCCGCGTCGGTCCCAGCTTCGTCGACGCCGTGCGCAAGATCCTCGAAGTGCGCGGCCGCGTGGTCGTGATGGGCATGGGCAAGAGCGGCCATGTCGGGCCGCAAGATCGCCGCCACCCTCGCCTCCACCGGCACGCCGGCGATGTTCGTGCACCCGGCCGAGGCCAGCCACGGCGACCTCGGAATGATCAAGTCGGTCGACCTGGTGCTGGCGATTTCCAACAGCGGTGAGGTCGAGGAACTGACCGTGATCCTGCCCGTGGTCAAGCGCCAGGGCGTGCCGCTGATCGCGATCACCGGCCGCGCCGATTCGACGCTCGGGCGCCATGCCGACATCACGCTCGACGCGGGCGTCTCCAAGGAAGCCTGCCCCCTCAACCTCGCCCCCACCGCGAGCACCACCGCCCAGATGGCGATGGGCGACGCGCTGGCCGTGGCGCTGCTTGATGCGAGGGGTTTCGGCTCCGAGGACTTTGCGCGCTCGCACCCCGGTGGCGCGCTGGGCCGCAAACTGCTGACCCACGTGAGCGACGTGATGCGCTCGGACGCCGAGGTGCCGCGCGTCGCGCCCACCGCCACATTGAGCGAGCTGATGCGCGAGATGAGCTCCAAGGGCCTCGGTGCCACCGCCGTTGTCGATGCCGAAGGCCGCGCGATCGGCATCTTCACCGACGGCGATCTGCGTCGGAAGGTCGAAACCGGCGCCGACCTGCGCGCCCTCACGGCCGCCGATGTCATGCACCCGGGTCCCCGCACGCTGCGCGCCGATGCGCTGGCCGTCGAGGCGGCGGACCTGATGGAAAACCACCGTATCACCAGCGTGCTGGTGGTCGACGCGGCGGGCCTCCTGATCGGCGCGCTGAGCATCAACGACCTGATGCGCGCGAAAGTCATCTGATGCCGCTCGCGTTCCAGGCCGAGACCTTGCTTGCCGCACAGGATGTCCGCATCGTCTTCTTCGACATCGATGGCGTGCTGACCGACGGCGGCGTCTATTTCACTGAACACGGCGAAACGCTCAAGCGATTCAGCATCCTGGATGGCTACGGCCTCAAGCTGCTGAAGCTGGCGGGCATCGTGCCGGCCGTGATCACCGGGCGCGATTCCAAGCCGCTGCGGGTGCGGCTCGAGGCGCTCGGCATCGAACACGTGCGCTACGGCACCGAAGACAAATTGCCCGCGGCCGAAGTCATGCTCGAACAGCTCGGCTTCACCTGGGCGCAGGCCGCGGCCATCGGCGACGACTGGCCCGACCTGCCGGTGCTCACCCGTGTCGGTTTTGCCGCGGCGCCGGCCAATGCGCATGTCGAAGTGCGCGGCATCGCGCGCTACGTCACACAGGCGCGCGGCGGTGAAGGCGCGGCGCGCGAATTCTGCGACCTGCTGCTCACGGCCTGCGGCCAGTACCGCCACCTGCTCGACGCTGCGCGAGGTCCGAACCCATGAACAACCTGAAAAGCGCATGGGACCGGGTACGCGATGTGCTCGACCGCGCAACGATCTACCTGCCGATCATCCTCACGGCGGCCGTGGCGCTCGGCACCTACTGGCTGGTGCGCAACGCGCCCAAGCTGCTGGAGCCCACCGCCAAGGTGGCGCCCACGCACGAGCCCGACTACTTCATGCGCGACTTCGTGATCAAGAACTTCCTGCCCAACGGAGACCTCCGCAGCGAACTGCACGGCAAGGAAGGCCGGCATTACCCGGACACCGACACGGTCGAGGTCGACGAGGTGAACATGCGTTCCGTCTCGCCGCAGGGCTACACCACACGCTCGACGGCCAATCGAGGGATCTCGAATTCGGACGGCAGCGAGATCCAGTTGTTCGGCAACGCAGTCGTCATTCGCGATCCTTCGGTGGGTGCGAACGGCAAGCCGACGCCGCGCCTGGAGTTCCGCGGCGAATTCCTGCATGCCTTTCTCGATACCGAGCGGGTGACGTCGAACAAGCCGGTCACGCTCATCCGCGGCACCGACCAGTTCACCGCCGACAACCTTGACTACGACAACCTGAGCGGCGTCGCCAACCTGACCGGCCGGGTGCGCGGGCTGCTGGTGCCGTCGGCCGCCACCCCGGGCGGCAAGCCGCGCTGAAGAAGAAAAGAAAAACCTCACGCATGAACACTCCGTCGTCCCCGCTGGTCTTCATCACCGGCGCATCGAGCGGCATCGGCCAGGCGCTGGCGGCGAGTTTCTACGACGCGGGCTATCGCCTGGCGCTGGTTGCACGACGTACCGGAGAGATCGAAGCCTGGGCAGCGGGGCGCCAGCTGGACACGAGCCGTTTTCAGATCTACAGCGCCGATGTGGCGCAGACAGACAGCATCGTGGCCGCCGGCACCGCCTGCATCGAGCGCCAGGGCCTGCCCGACGTGGTGATCGCCAACGCCGGCATCAGCGTGGGCATCGACACGACGGAGCGCGAAGACATCGAGGTGATGACGCGGACCTTCGCGACCAACAACGTCGGCTTGATGGCCACCTTCCATCCGTTCGTGGCGGCGATGCGGCAGCGCGGCAGCGGGCGGCTGGTCGGCATCGCGAGCGTCGCGGCCATCCGCGGACTGCCGGGGCACGGGGCGTATTGCGCCAGCAAGGCCGGTGTCGTCGCCTACTGCGAGAGCCTGCGCGGCGAGCTGCACAAGAGCGGCGTCAAGGTCGTCACGCTCTGCCCGGGCTATATCGACACGCCGCTCACGCAGGGCAACCGCTACGGCATGCCTTTTCTCATGAAGGCAGAGGACTTTGCCGACCAGGCGCTGCGCGCCATCGAGGCTGGCACGAGCTATCGCGTGATTCCGTGGCAGATGGGCGTGATCGCCAAGATCATGCGCATGCTGCCGAACGCCCTGCTCGATCGCGCCGCGCAAGGCCGCGAACGCAAGAAGCGCAGCGGCGAAATCTGAAGCCGAGCCCGGCGATTCCCCAATGAAAAAGGCTCCCAAGGGAGCCTTTGTCTTTATGTGCGCAGGGTTCAGTAGCCGCTGTTGCCACCGCCGCCGTAGCCGCCGCCCCCACCGGAGCGACCACCGCCGCCACCGCCACGAGGACCTGCGCCGTAGGGGCTGCGGAAACCGCCATCGCCGCCACCGCCGCCGCCACCACTGCGGCCACCGCCGCCGCCGTAGCCTCCGCCACCACCGGAGCGACCACCACCGCCACCGCTGCGATCGCCGCCGCCACCACCGTAGCCGCCACCACCGCCGCCGCCGTAGCCTCCGCCACCACCGCCGCCATAACCACCACCGCCGCCGCCGCCGTAGCCGCCACCACCGCTGCGCGGGGGACGTGCTTCCATCGGACGTGCTTCGTTGACGACGACGCTGCGGCCGCCCAGAGGTTGGCCGTTCATGCCGTTGATGGCAGCTTGCGCTTCGGCGTCACTGCCCATCTCGACGAAGCCGAAGCCCTTCGAGCGACCGGTGTCGCGTTCCATCATGACTTTGGCGCTGGTCACTGCGCCGAACTGCCCGAATGCCTGTTCGAGATCACCGTCGCGCACCGAGTAAGGCAGGTTGCCGACGTACAGTTTGTTGCCCATCGAGGGACTCCTATAAACACATCAAGAAAAGCGATGGAGTCCCGAAAGCATCACTCAAACGAGAGCCGTCGAGTCGCGCGAAACTGACCGATCACCGAACTACCCCCCGACCAAAATGAAGAGGGAGGCTCGTGCATTATGGGTGAAATATCCAAAAAGCAAGCGAGAAATTGCTTCTTGGAGTAGCACTTGTCAAAACCTTGGAAAGCTAGCGCACGCTTACCTCGCGGAATGAGGCGATTGGCGCTACAGGTAGAATCCGCCCCGTCATTGGGGAGTAGCCGCCTTCCGTTTTCGAGAAGGGCCCGCGTCAACAGACTTGTCCTGCCCCACACGGGACATGGCGCGTGCAGTGAACACACCTGGCGAGACCTTTGACCGTGCAACTTCGGGAATATGGCCGAAGGTGTTGCACGGTCAATTGCGTCCTTCGGCCCAAGGAACCCCACGTTCATCATGGAAGCTTTTCTCGTAGCAACGGGCGTTGTCGCGCTCGCGGAAATGGGCGACAAGACCCAGCTCCTGGCCCTTCTTCTCGCGGCCCGTTTCAGGAAACCCTGGCCCATCGTCCTCGGCATTTTTGCCGCCACCATCGTCAACCACGCCCTGGCGGGCGCTGTCGGCAACTACATCACGCGCTGGCTCGGCCCCGAGGTGCTGCGCTGGATCCTCGGTGGCTCCTTCATCGCGATGGCCGTCTGGATGCTGATTCCCGACAAGCTAGACGATGACGATGCCCCCGGCGCGTCGCACTTCGGCGTCTTCGGAACCACGCTGATTGCCTTCTTCCTCGCCGAGATGGGCGACAAGACCCAGATCGCCACCGTCATGCTCGCCGCCCGCTTCACGCAGGACTATTTCTGGGTCGTCACCGGCACCACGCTCGGGATGATGCTGGCCAATGCGCCGGTGGTGTGGCTGGGCGAGAAGATCGTGCGGCGCGTGCCGATCAAGCTCGTGCACGGCATTTCGGCGGCGATCTTCCTGGTGCTGGGCATCGTGATGATCGTCGGCTGGTAATTCGACGGGGCGATATACTGCCCCCGCGCCGATTTGCTACAGCTTGCGGGCGCTTTATAAATTCAGCTAAAGACGGCACCGGAACCCGGCTCGTTTTTGGCGAGGCCGGGTTTTTTCATTCATGTCGTCACTTCCTTTGGTCGTCAGTCCGCAGTCGATGCAGTTCGCAGGCCCGCTGGCCCTGCGCAGCGGTTCATCGATCAGCGACTACACGCTCGCCTACGAAACCTACGGCACCCTCAATGCCGACCGCAGCAACGCGGTGCTGGTGTGCCATGCGCTCAACGCCTCGCACCACGTCGCGGGCGTCTACGAAGGCCAGGCCCGTTCCGAAGGTTGGTGGGACAACATGGTCGGCCCGGGCAAGCCGGTCGACACCGACCGCTTCTTCGTGATCGGCGTCAACAACCTCGGCTCCTGCTTCGGCTCGACCGGCCCGATGCACGTCAACCCCGCGACCGGCCGCGTCTACGGCGCCGACTTCCCGGTGGTCACCGTCGAAGATTGGGTCGATGCGCAAGCCGTGCTGCTCGATGCGCTGGGCATCCAGACGCTCGCCGCCGTGATGGGCGGCAGCCTCGGCGGCATGCAGGCGCTGTCGTGGACGCTGCAGTATCCCGACCGCGTGCGCCACGCCGTGGTGGTGGCTAGCGCGCCCAACCTCACGGCCGAGAACATCGCCTTCAACGAAGTGGCGCGCCGTGCCATCGTGACCGACCCCGATTTCCACGGCGGCCACTTCTACGAACATGGCGTGATCCCCAAGCGGGGCCTTCGCATCGCGCGAATGATCGGCCACATCACGTACCTGAGCGACGACGTGATGAACGAGAAGTTCGGGCGCATCCTGCGCAGCGCCGTCGAAGGCGAAGCGGCGGGGCTCGACTACCGCTACTCCACGCAGGACGTCGAGTTCCAGATCGAAAGCTACCTGCGCTACCAGGGCGACAAGTTCAGCGAGTACTTCGACGCCAACACTTACCTCCTGATCACCCGCGCGCTCGACTACTTCGACCCCGCGCGCAGCCACGGCGGCCAACTCAGCACCGCGCTCTCAAAGGCCACGGCCAAGTTCCTGCTCGTGAGCTTCAAGACCGACTGGCGTTTCTCGCCTGCGCGCAGCCGCGAGCTCGTGAAGGCGCTGCTCGACAACCGCCGCAACGTGAGCTACGCCGAGATCGACGCGCCGCACGGCCACGATGCCTTCCTGCTCGACGACGTGCGCTACATCGGCGTGGTGCGCTCGTACTTCGAACGCGTGGCGAAGGAACTCCAATGAGCGATCTCGACAACCAGAAATTGATTGCTGCCCTCGTGCCCGAAGGCTCGCGCGTGCTTGACCTCGGCTGCGGCGACGGCGCCTTGCTCGACCTGCTGCAGCGCGAGCGCGGCTGCACCGGCTACGGCGTGGAGATCGCCGACGGCAACGTGCTGCAGTGCATCCGCCGCGGCGTCGACGTGATCCAGCTGAACCTCGACGAAGGCCTCGCGATGTTCGACGACGCCTCCTTCGACGTCGTGCTGCAGATCGACACGCTGCAGCACCTGCGCAATGCCGAGGTGATGCTGCGCGAGACCGCGCGCGTCGGCCGCACCGGCATCGTGGCTTTTCCGAATTTCGCGCACTGGCCCAACCGCCTGAGCGTGGCGCGCGGCCGCATGCCGGTGACGCGCCGCCTGCCCTACCAGTGGTACGACACGCCCAACATCCGCGTGGGCACCTTCAAGGACTTCGAGGTGCTGGCCGGCAAGAACAACCTGCGCGTGCTCGATGCCTTCGGCCTGCAGGACGGACGCGACGTGCGCTGGCTGCCCAACGCGCGCGCCAGCACGGCGGTCTTCAAGTTCGAGCGCGGCGGCTGAGCACCGCGCCGGAGCGCACCGGATGAGCTTCACGTTGGCGCAGCCGGTCCACAGCGAACTGGTCATCAAGAAGAGCCGGTTCATCGGCTGCGTGCAGCCGGTGGCGGACCGCGCCGCGGCGCTGGCTGTCGTCGCGTCGCTGCGCACCGAACACCCCGCGGCCGCGCATGTGTGCTGGGCGCTGATGGCCGGCGGCCAATCGGCCGCCAACGACGATGGCGAACCCGGCGGCACAGCCGGCCGACCCATGCTGGAAGTGCTGCGCCATCAACAGATCGAAGGCTCGCTCGCGACCGTGGTGCGCTACTTCGGCGGCGTGAAGCTCGGCGCAGGCGGTCTCGTGCGCGCGTACACCGACGCCATCGCGCAGGCCCTGCTCGGCGCCGCGCTCGTGCCGCTGGTGCGGCAGCTCGGCCTGCGTTGTGCCGTGCCCTACGCGCTCGAAGGACTGGTGCGGCGCGAGTTGGCGGCCGTCGGCGCGGTGCTCGAAGCCGTGCAGCATGCCGACGACGTGCTCTTCGCCTTCACGCTGCCCGAGCCCGAGGCGAATGCCTTCATCGCCCGCCTCGACGATGCTGCGCAAGGGCGCGTCGTCTGGCAGCCGGCGTAAGCCGCCGCGGCGGCACGGCAGGCGGCGGCGTCATCGCGAGGATGCCGCGTCCGGTCAGCGGCACGGCTTCATCGTCGGGTCCGCGGCGCGCCATCTCGGCGGTCACGATGCCGGTGGGCACGGCCAGCACGCCCCAGCCCAGCAGCATCATCACCGAGGCGATTGCGCGGCCCAGGTCGGTCTTGGGCACGAGGTCGCCGAAGCCCACGGTGGCCATCGTCGAGATGGCCCAGTAGATCGCGACCGGAATGCTCGTGAAGCCGTGCACCGGGCCTTCGACCACGTACATCAGCGTGCCCATCACCAGCACCACCAGCATCACGAAGCCGACGAACACCGTGATCTTCCGGCGGCTCGCCGCGACGGCCGACACCAGCGCGCGGTACTCCGCCGAATAGCGCGACAGCTTGAAGATCCGGAACACGCGCAGGAGCCGCAGGATGCGCACGTCGATCAGGTAGGCGAACTCCGGCGCAAGCGCCACGAGAAAGGTCGGCAGCAGCGCGAGCAGGTCGATCACGCCGTAGAAGCTGGTGGCATAGCGCAGGGGCTGCTTCACGCAGGCCAGCCGCCCGATGTACTCGAGCGTGAAGAGCCCGGTGAAGACCCACTCGAGCACGCCGAACACATGGCCCGCGCGCAGGTGGATCGCCTGCACGCTGTCGAGGATCACCACCGCCACGCTGGTCACGATCACGGCGATGAGGATCAGGTCGAACAGGCGACCCAGGCGTGTTTCCGATTCGAAGATCACCGAGAACAACGCGCGTCGCCAGCCATCGGCCGGCTTGCCGAAACGGGCGTCGCCAGCCGCCGCGTCGGCGGCCAAGGAAACGGGGGGCGTGGCGGTGCTTTGCAAAGGGGTCGTCATCGTCCGTTGTTTAGGGTCTACTGGAGCGCTCTATTGTCCGGGCGTGTGGTTTTATCCGGTTACGCCTCTTGCGCAATGAAGTGCGGTAAGCCGTAAGTGCGTTCTTACGATAGTCCCTTTCTTGAGGAGCTCCCCATTGGCTACACAGTCCCCCTTCTTCGGCAAGCGCGATCGTGACACCGACTCGTTGACATCCCGCCCTGCACCGCTGGTCGGTTCGGGCACCAATCTGTCGGGCACGCCCGTCAATCCCTCCTCCTTGACCGCGCAGCAGGGCGGCCTCGCCGCCGCAGCGGCAGCTCCCGTCGCCAAGGAAGGCGGCAGCAAGCTCACCGTCGGCCCGAACATCAAGCTCAAGGGCGTCGAGATCACCGATTGCGACACGCTCGTGGTCGAAGGCCTGGTCGAAGCGACCATGGACTCGCGCCTGATGCAGATCGCCGAGCAAGGCGAGTTCAAGGGCTCGGCCGAAATAGACATCGCCGAAATTCGCGGCGTCTTCGACGGCAACCTCACGGTGCGCGAGAAGCTCGTCATTCACTCGACCGGCAAGGTCACCGGCAAGATCCGCTACGGCAAGATCGTGATCGAGGAAGGCGGCCAGCTTTCCGGCGAGATCAGCTTCGGCGCCAAGCCTGCCCTGCAAGCGGCGGCCTAAACCCCCTCGGGGGGCTCCCACCCCAGGCGCTCCAGCAAAGCACCGGCCGCGGCCGGTGCTCTTTCTTTGGCGCCATTGATGAAGTAGACGAACACGTCACGCTTCTTGGGCGATCCGGTCCAGCCCTGCGCACGCTCGGCCCAGGTATCGAGCGCCTTCGGTCCATACCCCGTCTTGAGCTTCGCGTCGGCCATCATGAGCCGCGCATAGGCGACGTCGCCTTCGGGCTCCTCGAACGACGGAAACTTGTCCGCGTCGGTGAACACGGTCGAGACCTTGTGCTTCTTGGCGAGCGCCTTGTAGGCGGGCGTGATGAAGCTCTCGTGCCGCACGTCCATCACGTGGCGCAGCACGCGGCTGCCTTCCTTCTTCGGCAGCAGTTCCAGAAACGCCTCGAAGTCTTCCGCGTCGAACTGCTTGGTCGGCATGAACTGCCAGACGATCGGCCCGAGCTTGTCGCCCAGTTCGCTCACACCGCTGTCGATGAAGCGCTGGATCGACTCGCCCGCGGTCGCCAGCACCTTGCGGTTGGTGGTGAAGCGCGAGGCCTTCATCGAGAACACGAAGTCCTCCGGCGTGTCGTCGTGCCACTTGCGGAAGGTCTCGGGCTTGAAGGTGCTGTAGTAGGTGCCGTTGATCTCGATGGCGCTCACGTGGCGGCTCGCGTAGTTCAACTCCTTGGCCTGCGCGAGGCCCTTGGGATAGAAGTTGTCGCGCCAGGGTTCGTAGGTCCAGCCGCCGATGCCAACCTTGATGTTCGTCTTGCTCCGAGTCGATGTTGCCTTGCTCACATTGCGCTCCGGGTTGAGATCGCCCGCACTCTACGCGCGGTCGCCGCGAGGCGCAAAATGCGTTTTTTTCGTCCCCGCGGAGAACCCACCGATGAACGCCCCCCTGCACCGCGAAATGCCTGCCGGCACGCTCGACGCGACGCGCGCCCTCTCCGATGTCACCGCCCAGTGGGATGGCGACATCGTCAGGCAACTCACCGACTACATCGCCATTCCGGCCAAGTCGCCCGGCTTCGACAAGGACTGGTCGGCCCATGGCTACCTGGAGACCGTGCTGCGCAACGCGGCCGCCTGGGTCGAGGCCCAGAAGGTCGAAGGCCTGAAGCTGGAGATCGTTCGCCTCGAAGGCCGCACCCCGGTGCTGTTCTTCGAAGTGCCGGCCACCGGCACCGACATGGGCGAGACCGTGCTGATGTATGGCCACCTGGACAAGCAACCCGAATTCACCGGCTGGCGCAACGACCTCGGCCCCTGGACGCCCAAGTACGAGAACGGCCTGCTCTACGGCCGCGGCGGCGCCGACGACGGCTACGCGGTGTACGCGAGCGTAGCCGCGCTGCAGGCGCTCAAGGCCCAGGGCGTGGCGCATCCGCGCATCGTCGGACTGATCGAGACCTGCGAGGAAAGCGGCTCGTACGACCTGCTGCCGTACGTCGACGCGCTGCGTCCGCGCCTGGGCAATGTCGAGCTGGTGATCTGCCTGGATTCCGGCGCCGGCAACTACGACCAGCTGTGGCTCACCACCTCGCTGCGCGGCATGGCCAGCGGCACGCTCAAGGTCGAAGTGCTGACCGAAGGCATCCATTCGGGCGACGCGTCGGGCCTCGTGCCCTCGAGCTTCCGCATCATGCGGCAGGTGCTCGATCGCCTCGAGGACAGCGCCACCGGCCGCCTGCTGCCCGCGAGCTTCCACTGCGAAGTGCCGGCCGACCGCCTCGCGCAAGCCAAGGCGACCGCCGCGATCCTTGGCGAAGAGGTCTACAAGCGCTTTCCGTGGGCGCACTACGACTGCGGCGGCTCGACGATGTTCGCGCTGCCGACCACCACCGATCCGGTGGAGGCGCTGCTCAACCGCACCTGGAAGCCCACGCTGTCGGTCACCGGTGCCGAAGGCTTTCCGGCGCTGAAGGACGCGGGCAACGTGCTGCGCCCCTACACCGCCTTCAAGCTTTCGCTCCGCCTGCCGCCGCTGGTCGATGCGGCCGAGGCGGTGCAGAACCTCAAGAAGCTGCTCGAAGACAATGCGCCCTACCAGGCGCGCGTCACCTTCGAGAGCAACGGCGGCGCCACCGGCTGGAACGCGCCGACGATCACGCCGTGGTTCGAGGACGCGCTCAACAAGGCCTCGCGGGCGCACTTCGGCGCGTCCTGCGGCTACATCGGCCAGGGCGGCACGATCCCGTTGATGAACATGCTGAGCGCCGGCTTCCCCAAGGCGCAGATGATGGTCTGCGGCGTGCTCGGCCCAAGGAGCAATGCCCACGGGCCCAACGAGTTCCTGCATGTGCCCTACGCCAAGAAGCTGACGGCCGCCGTGGCCGAGGTGATCGCCGCCCTGCCGGTCGCGCACCGCGCCGCCGCGGAGCCGGTGGCTGCTTGAGCGACGCGCCGGGCCGTCCCGAGCAAGCTCGCTTCCGCTTGGCGGGAAGGCGCGCAGCACCAGGGGTGCACCCATGAGCGACGCGCTGCCGCTGCCGCAGCGCGTGCCGCTGTCCGCGCCGGACGGCGAGACGCTGGCCCTGCGCCGACTGCCCGTTGCCGGCACGCCCCGCGCCGTGGTGGTCGTGGTGCACGGCTTGGGCGAGCACGCGGGGTGCTATCACGGGCTTGCGAAGCGGCTCCACGAATGGGGCTTCGCGGTCTGGGCGCACGACCATTTCGGCCATGGCGAATCGACCGGCGCGCGCGGCGGGTTGCCGAGCGAACTGCGGTTGGTCGACGACCTTGCGCTCGTGATCGATGACGCGCGCCGTGAGAACCTCGGCGTGCCGGTCGTGTTGCTGGGGCACAGCCTCGGCGGACTGGTCGCGGCGAGCCTCGTGGCGCGCGACGTGCGGCCTGTCGATGGCTTGGTGCTCTCGTCGCCGGGGCTCGATCCGGGCCTGAGCGGATTCCAGAAAGCGCTGCTCGCGGTGCTGCCGCGCATCGCGCCGAACCTGCGCGTGGGCAACGGGCTGGACGACAACTTTCTCTCGCACGACCGCGCCGTTGTGCAGGCTTACCGCGACGATCCGCTCACGCACGATCGCATCGGCAGCCGGCTCGCGCGTTTTCTCGCCTACGAAGGCGCTACGGTGCAGCAGGCGGCGGCGCGATGGCCCGTCTCCACGTTGCTGATCTATGCGGGCGACGACCGGCTTGTGAAGCCCGCCGCAAGCCGTGCGTTTGCAGCGGCTGCGGCGCCCAGCGGCAGGGTCGAAGCGCAGTGCTTCGAGACCCTGTATCACGAGATCTTCAACGAGCTGGACGCGGAGCCGGTGTTCGCCGCGCTGCAGCGCTGGCTCGACAAGCGCTTTCCGTCGAATTGATCGAACGCGTCAGACCGCGGCCGAGCGCCGCCGTGTCCGCGCCAGCCACAGCAACGCAGCGCCGGTCAGCACCACCGGCACCAGCGAGCCGTAGTTCAGCAACTGCCATCCCTGCGTCGTGACCAACACGCCCGAGGCGAAAGAGGTCAGCGCCAGCGTCGCGAACACGCAGAAGTTGAGCGCGCCTTGCGCTCGATCGCGCTCCTCCGCCGTGTAGGCGGTGAGCGAAAGCGTCGTGCTCCCGGTGAACAGGAAATTCCAGCCCACGCCCAGCAGGCACAGCGCCACGAGGAAGTGGTGCAGTTCGACCCCCGACAGGGCGACCGCGATGCAGCCCAGGTTGAGCGCGAGCCCCACGCCCATGACGGGCAGCGCGCCGAAGCGGCGGATCAGGTGGCCGGTGAAGAAGCCGGGCGCGAACATGCCGATCACATGCCATTCGAGCACCAGCGCGGCGTCGGAAAACGGGAGACTGCAGATCTGCATCGCGATCGGCGTGGCTGCCATCAGCAGGTTCATCACGCCGAAGCCCAGCGCACCTGCCGCCGCGGCCACGATGAAGACCGGCTGCCGCATGATTTCGGAGAGCGGCCGTCCGCCCAGAGCCTGCTGGCGAGTCAGCGGGGCGGGGAAGTCGATGAAGCGCATCACCGCCATCGAGAGCAGCGCCACCGCCGCGAGCGCGATGTAGGCGCCGGCGAAGGGCACGGCGAAGAGTTCGCGCGTGGCGGACGCCAGGTTGGGGCCCGCCACCGCGCCGATCAGCCCGCCGGCCATCACCAGCGACACCGCCTTCTCGCGCCATTCGGGTGCCGCGAGTTCGGCCGCTGCAAAACGGTAGAGATTGGCGTTGGCGTTGTAGTAGCCGGCCACGACCGTCGCGAAACACAGCAGCCAGAAGTTCTTCGTCATCGCGGCATACGCGCACAGCAGCGCCGAACACAGCGCCACGGCCAGTCCGATCTGGAACGATCCGCGGCGGCCGAAGCGCTGCTGCGTGCGCGCCACCAGCCCGGTGGTGAGCGCGCCGCCCACCACATAGCCCATCACCGGCAGCGTCGCCATCCAGCCGCGCGGCGCGATACCGAGGCCCACCAACCCGTTGATGGCGATGAAGGTGACGTTATTGGTCAGGAAGAGGCCCTGACAGATGGCCAGGAGCCAGAGGTTGCGGTTCATGGCGAGGGTTCTACGGGATTCGTTGCCTTGGCGCCAGCCAAAAAAAAGCGCCCTCGCGGGCGCCGGAAATCTTGATGAGGCAGGCCTCGTTCAGGACTGCTTGCCTTGCAGCAAGCCGCTGAGCGAACCCAGCAGATCGTCGTGGTTGCCGAGACCCTGGTCCGGCACCTTGCCATGCGGCGTGAGCTGGTCGATGAGCGCCGGCAGCATGGTGGCGAGCATGGGCAGCAGCGTTTGCGCGTTGATGCCGAGCTTGGCTGCAATGTTCGCGATGGTGTCGCCACCGAGTGCGTTTTGCAGCTGGTCGCCCGATACCGGCTGGTTGTCCCCCTTGCCGATCCACGAGCCGATGACATCGCCCATGCCCGCCTGCTCGAACTTGGAAACCAGACCGCCCAGGCCGCCTTGACCGCCGTTGTTGGCGAGCAGGCCACCCAGTGCGCCAGCCAGGCCGCCGAGATCTCCCAATCCCCCGATGCCTCCGCCTTGTGGTTGCTGCTGTTGGCCAGCGCCTCCGAGCACTTGACCGAGTACTGAATCGAGCAATCCCATGGCGTTTCCTTGGTGTGTGACAGAACCGACGCATTTTCCGTGCGACGGGCCGCAAGCTGTAAGTGGCGCCCCACTTTTCGAACTTGCAACGTGACAAATTACTTGATGCGTGCCGGGCGTTTGGGCAGCAATGCGGGGGTCACCCCTTGCACGCCGACGAGCCCGAGCACCGTCACCAGCGAATTCTGCGCGCCTTTCCATGCATCTGTCACGTCGATCGACTCGCTCAGCGCATGGGAGCCGGAGGACTTTCCGCCGCCCCCGATGATGATGGCCGGGATGCCCAGCGAGATCGGCACGTTGGCATCGGTGCTGCCGCCGCGCAGCAGCGTCTTCTGGCCGAAGGCGGTGTTCGAGCGCGTGGCCGCCTCCACGATCACCGAGTCGGTGGGGGTGCGGCCGCCGGGCCGGTCGCCGATCAGCTTGTGGCTTGCGCTCAGCGTTGTGACGTTCCAGCGCTTGTTTTCTTCGGTCACCGCTTCGTCGATGGCTGCGAGGATTTTTTTCTCGGTCTCCAGCAGCGAGGCCATGTCGTCCGAGCGGATGTCGATCGCCATGCGCGCATCGGGCGCGATGGTGTTGACCGACGTGCCGCCGCCCACGGTGCCGACGGTGAAGGTGGTCTTGGGAAAGCTCGGCGTGCGCACGTCGGCGATCTTGGCAATCGCGCGGCCCATGCCGTGAATCGCGCTCGGTACCTGCCCGAATGCGCCGAAGCTGTGGCCGCCCGGGCCCTTGAAGGTGACCTCGTAGCGATGGCTCGCGGTGCCGAGCACCAGCACATGACCGTCAGGCGAGGGCTCCAGCCCGACCATGCCGTCGATGTCGAGGTGGTCGCGAAAGATCGCCTTGATGCCGCGCAGGTTGCCCAGCTCTTCCTCGCCGACGTTGCCGACGATCAGGAGGTCGCCCGCCGTCTGCACCTTGTTGTCGTTGAGAACCTTGAGCCACGACAGCAGCACCGTGAGGCCGCGTGTGTCGTCCCCGATGCCCGGCGCATGGAGCCGGCCGTCGCGCTCCTTCACCTTCACATCGGTGCCGGCGGGAAAGACCGTGTCCAGGTGCGCGGAGATCAACAGCTTCGGGCCGTTGCCCACGCCCTTGCGCAGACCGACGACGTTGCCTTCGGCATCGATCTTCGCGTCAGTGAGACCCAGCGCCTTCATGCGTGCGAGGAAAGCCTCGGCGCGCTTCTGTTCCTTGAACGGAGGCGCTTCGATCTCGGTCAGCATCTTCAGGTCCTCGACCGCGCGCTCGTGATCCGCCTTCACCGCTTCCAGCAGCTTCTGGATCGCGGGCGAGGCCATCAGCTGGGTGTAAGTCCTGTCGACTTCAGGGCTGACCTGCGCCGGCGTGGGCGCGACGGCGTTGCTTTGGGCATGGACGCTGTGCGCGGCGCACAGCGCGGCCAGAACAAGAGAGGCGAGAGGCGCGAGACGGAGCGAACGGGACATGGGCGGAAGGTCCTTCTTTGTCGTGATGAATGGGTAATGAGGTACCCATTCTTCCGCAGCCTTCCCGCGCGCGCGTCGCGGAAAACCCACCTTCTCAGGCGCCGCCGAGAGACACCAGGGCCGCGAGCGCGGCGGTTTCGGCACGCAGCACGCGCAGCCCGAGCGTGACCGGCGCGAAGCCGCGCGCGATCGCTTCCTGCTCCTCGGCGGCGCTGAGCCCGCCTTCGGGGCCGCTCAGCACGCGCACATCGCGGTTGTCGGGGGCGTGTGCCGCAGCGGCTGCGGCAATGCCTTGCGTGCCCTCGGCCAGGCTCAGCACGAAGCGCGCCGTAGCGCCCTCGTCCTGCTGCACGTCGATCCACCCCGAATTGCCCGAGAACGACCGCACCGGGTGAATCACCGGCACGCGATTGCGGCCGCATTGCTCGCACGCCGCGATGGCAATCGCCTCCCAGTGCGCCCGTTTCTTCTCGGCGCGCTCGCCCGAAAGACGCAGCACGCCATGCGCCGTGGCCAGGGGCTGGATGCTCGCGACGCCCAGTTCCGTGGCCTTCTCGACCAGCCAGTCCATGCGCTCGTTGGCCGGCATGCCGACGGCCAGGTGCACCGCGCGCATCGCCTCGCGCTCGACCGGGTAGTGGGCGCCGACCGTCACCGAGACGTCGTTGCGGCCCATGCGCTCGATCGTGGCCTCGTACTCGCCGCCCGCGCCATCGAAGAGGGTGAGCGCGTCGCCGGGCTGCATCCGCAGCACCTGCACGTGGCGCGCAGCACCGGGCGGCAGCGCGAAAGCGGTGCCGGTGCTCAACGGCACGGAACAGTGGAAACGGGGCATGCTATGGAATAAGGAGCGAGAGATGCAGCCGTGGTGCGAGCATCCCGAGCGTTTTTTTGTGAATTGCGCTTCAGACCCGGCCGTAGGCAAAGCCCGTGAGCGGGGAGGTGCCTTCGACCTCGTCGATCACCCGCACGAGCGGCGTGAGTTCCATGTAGCGGCTGGCGGTGGCGCGGATGTAGGCGATGAAGCGCGGTGTGTCGGCCAGGTAGCGGGGCTTGCCGTCGCGCAGCGTGAGCCGCGCGAAGATGCCGGCGACCTTCAGGTGGCGCTGCAGGCCCATCCATTCGACCGCGCGATAGAAGGCGCCGAAGTCCTCGTCGACCGGCAGCCCGGCCTTGCGCGCCGCCTGCCAGTAGCGCACGGTGATGTCGAGCACGAACTCCTCGTCCCAGCTGAGGAAGGCGTCGCGCATCAGGCTGGCGATGTCGTAGGTGATCGGGCCGTAGACGGCGTCCTGGAAGTCGAGCACCCCAAGTGCGGACCCGTTGCCGACCATCAAGTTGCGCGGCATGAAGTCGCGGTGCACGTAGACGCTCGGCGAGGCCAGGTTGCTCTCCACGATCAGCTTGAAGCTGCGTTCGAGCCGTTCCTTCAGCTTGCCCTCGATGGCCACGCCGCGGTGGCGGCCGATGTACCACTCGGGAAAGAGCGCCAGTTCACGCTCGAGCAACGCCCCGTCGTAGGGCGGCAGCACGCCGGGTTGGGAGGCCAGTTGCCAGCGGATCAGCGCGTCGATGGCCTGGTCGTAGAGCGGGCGGCTGGCGTCGGGCTGGGCCGGGTCGATCACGTCCAGCATGGTCTGGCGGCCCAGGTCGTCCAGCAGCAGGAAGCCGTTCGGGCGGTCCCATTCGAGCACCTGCGGCGCGGTCACGCCGGCCTCGGCCATGAGCTTGGCCACCTGCACGAAAGGATCGCTGTTCTCCTTGTCCGGCGGGGCGTCCATCACGATGCGTGTCGGCGTGCCGGGGATGCCGGTGTCGACGCGGAAGTAGCGGCGGAAGCTCGCATCGGCCGAGGCGAGGCGCACGGTGTCGGGCAGGAGCTGCTGGGCTGCGGCGATGCCGGTCAGCCAGGCCCGGAACACTTCGGCCCGTTGCGGATCTGTCCAGAGAATGGTCTCGGCGGGGCTTGGGGCCAATGCGGCCGGGGGCGGGGGTGCTGTCATGGATAATCGATTCTACAAATCCGCCTGGCGCGGCAACCCCTCCCGGTCGGCCACCGACCGAGCAAAGGTTGCTGCCGGCCCCTGCAACCCGCCGGCCTGCCGCGCCGTCTCCCCGACGATCTTTCGTTCCGAACCGATGCCTACGACCCAAAGCCCCCACGCTTGGCACCTTGTGCGCTCGCTGCTCTCCTCGGGGGAGCCGCGGGCTTTCCTCGGAACGGCCTGGCGGGAGGCTTGATGAGCCGACGTGTTGCCCTGCGACGCGCCGGCCCGCCGCTGAAGCTGGCCATGCTGTCGCTGGCGCTGCTCCAGGCGCACGGCGCCTTCGCGCAGTCCGCCGGCGGCCTCGACGGCCCGTTGACGCTCAAGCGCACCCCGCTGCTCACCGAAATCATTCCGCCCACCGAGCGCGGACAGCTGCCCAGCCTCGTTACCGGCGACCGCATGTCCGGCCGACCCGACCTCGAAACCGTGGTCGAAGGCAACGCGACGCTGCGGCGCGGCCCGGTCGCCATCACCGCCGACCGGCTCGAGTACTACCAGCCCGACGACCGCGCCAAGGCCAAGGGCAACGTGCGGGTCAACCAGGCCGGCAACGTGTACGAAGGACCCGAGCTCGAACTCAAGCTGGAAACCTTCGAAGGCTTCTTCAACAACGTGCGCTACCGGTTCCTGGCGAACGGCGGCCACGGCGATGCGGAACGCATCGATTTCGTCGACTCCAACATCTCGGTCGCGCGGCGCGCCACCTACACCACCTGCCGTCGCGAAGACTTCCCGGGCTGGATGCCGGCGTGGCTGTTGACCGCAGCCACGATCACCACCGACACCGAAGAGAACGAGGGCGTGGCCACCAACGCGCGCCTGAGCTTCATGGGCATCAGCACGCCGCCGATCCCGAGCGTGAGCTTCCCGCTGTCGAATGCGCGCAAGAGCGGCCTCTTGCCGCCGACCATCGGCGTGGACAACACCAACGGCATCGAGATCTCGCAACCGTATTACTGGAACATCGCACCCAACCGCGACGCCACGATCACGCCGACGATCATGAGCAAGCGGGGCCTCAACCTGGGCACCGAGTTCCGGTACCTGGAGAAGGACTACAGCGGCAGCATTCGCCTGGACCTGATGGGTGCCGACCGCCTGGTGGGCCAGCGCTACAACGAGCTGCGCGCCTCGCAGCTGCAGCAGCTGGCCAATGGAGAAATTCAGGCCAAGGACCTGACCGCGCCGCCCGGCAGCACCAAGCGCTGGGGCATCTGGGCGAACCACCACCAGGACTTCGATGCCAAGGCGCTCGGCTTGGATTCGCTGTCGGCCAACATCAACATCAACCGCGTCAGCGACAACGACTACTGGCGCGATTTCACGCGCACGCCGACGCTGGCGCAGCGCCAGTTGCCGAACGAGGCCTCGCTCAACTGGAGCAAGGACGACTGGAGCGGCGCGATCCGCACGCTGCGCTACCAGACGCTGCAGTACAACCTGTCGCCGATCGTGCCGTCGTACGACCGCATGCCGCAGATCACGGCCAACTACAACAAGTACGACTGGCACGGCTTCGACGTTGCGCTGAACCTCGACTACACGCGCTTTCGGGTCAACACCATCCTGAGCGGCCAGTCGGGCTTCGACGCGGTACAGCAGTCGCAGCCCGATGGCGACCGCGCCATGGCGAACCTCGCGATCAGCCGGCCGTTCATCACGCCGAGTTCGTTCGTCATTCCGAAGGTGCAGCTGAACACGGCGTCGTACAACTACTACCTGCCGCAGACGGACATTCCGAAGCTCACGCTCAACGGCGTGCAGTACGTCAACGGCGTGCCCTACAACGCGAGTTCGCTGTACTTCTTCGGCACGTCGTCCAACCGCACTGTGCCGACCTTCAGCCTGGACAGCGGCCTGATCTTCGAGCGTGACGCGAGCTACTTCGGCCGCGCCTTCCGCCAGACCCTGGAGCCGCGCGCCTACTACGTCTACACGCCGTACCGCAACCAGAACATGCTGCCGAACTACGATTCGGCCGCCAACGACTTCAGCTTCGCGACCATCTACACCGAGAACGCGTTCTCGGGCGGCGACCGCATCTCCGACACCAACGCGCTCACGCTCGGCGTGAGCTCGCGCCTGATCGACCCCGATACCGGCGTCGAGGCGGCGCGCATCGGCATCGCGCAGCGGTTGCGCTTTGCCGACCAGAAGGTCGTGTTGCCCGGCGGCTTGCCGGTGACCGACCGGGCGAGCGACTTCCTCGTCGGCGGCCAGATCAACTGGACGCCGAAGTGGAGCACCGACGCACTCGTGCAGTACAACCCCGACACGCGCAAGTCGACCCGCGCAGCGCTCAGCGCGCGCTACAACCCCGAGCCGTATCACAACCTCAGCGTGGCGTTCCGCTACCAGGCGCCGAGCGCGGCTTACCAGGCCGCGCTGCTGGCCAACCCGAACACCACGGCGGTGAACGACGGCAACAAGTCGATCGACGTGGGCTGGCAGTGGCCGCTCAACGACCTGTGGGGCGACAAGGGCAAGAACCTGGGGCCAGGCAAGGGCCAGGGCGGTGGCCGCTGGTATGCGGTGGGCCGTCTCAACTACGACCTGCAGGACAAGAAACTCACGGACGGCGTGCTCGGCTTCGAGTACGACGGCTGCTGCTGGATCGGACGCGTGGTGCTGCAGCGCATCACCACCGGCCAGGTGACGGCCAACACCCGCATCATGTTCCAGCTCGAATTCGTCGGCTTCTCCAGCATCGGCTCCAGCCCGATGCAGGCCTTGCGGCAGAACATCCAGCGCTACGAACCCCTGCGCCAACCTGGCGAGGCGCCGAGCCGCTTCACCAATTACGACTGAGACGACTGATTGAGCATCGCCATGAAACACATCCGTTCCATCATCACCCTGGGCTGCCTCGCGGCAATGGCTGCAACGTCGGGTGCGCAGGGCTTCCGCTCTGGCAGCGGCATCACGGACATCATGCGCGCCGGTCCGCGCCTCGGCCCCCCGCCGGTGCAGCGCGCCCCGGCCTCGCCGTCGGCGGCGCCCGTGCAGCGGGCGGCTGAATTCATCGTCGCGCTGGTCAACTCCGAGCCGATCACCAACACCGACGTGCAGTCGCGGGTGACGCGCCTCATCAAGGAGAACCCCGACGCCGAACGCGTGCCGCGCGGCGAGCTCACGCGCCTGGTGCTCGAGCGCCTGATCGTCGAGCGCGCGCAGTTGCAGCTCGCCAAGGAAAACGGCATCAAGGTCGACGACGTGGCGATCGACCAGGCCGAGCAGACCGTGGCGCGCCAGAACGAGATCAGCCTCGTCGAGCTGCGCCGCCGCGTGGCCGCCGAAGGCATTGCGCAGGCGGACTTCCGCAAGGACCTGCGCGACCAATTGCTGCTCACGCGCCTGCGAGACCGCGAAGTCGAGTCGAAGGTCAAGATCAGCGACAGCGAGGCCGACGAGTACCTGCGCGACCAGCGCAACTCGAACACCAAGAACGCAGCCCTGCAGAACCTCAACCTCGCGCAAGTGCTCGTCGCCCTGCCCGAGAACGCCACGGAGGCGCAGGTGGCCGCAGCGCAGAAGAAGGCACAGGGCCTCGCCGAGCGCGCCCGCTCCGGCGAGGACTTCGAGAAGCTGGTGCGCGAGAACTCCGATTCGCCCGACCGCGCCAACGGCGGCGCCCTCGGCATGCGCAGCGCCGATCGCTATCCGCCGCTGTTCGTCGAGGCTGTGCAATCGACGGCGGTGAACGGCATTGCCGGCCCGGTGCGCTCCAGCGCCGGTTTCCACGTGCTCAAGGTCCTGGCCAAGGCGCAGATCGGCTCGCTCGACGCGACCGTGACGCAGACCCAGGTCCGCCACATCCTGCTGCTCAACGACCCCAAGCGCACCACGGCGCAGGCGGTGGCGCAGCTGGCGGAATTCAAGCGCCGCGTTCAGGCCGGCACGGCCGATTTCGCCGCCCTTGCGCGCGACAACTCGCAGGACGCCAGCGCCAAGGAAGGCGGCGATCTCGGCTGGTCGCGCCCCGGCCAGTTCGTGCCCGAGTTCGAGGAAGCCATGGACCGGCTGTCGCCAGGCCAGATCAGCGACCCGGTCGTGTCGCGCTTCGGCGTGCACCTGATCCAGGTGGTCGGCCGCCGCGACTCCAAGCTGACCCAGTCGGAGCAGCGCGAAGCCGCGCGCAACGTGCTGCGCGAACAGCGCATCGAGGAAGCCTTCACCACCTGGGTGCAGGAAGTGCGCGCACGCGCCTACGTCGAATACCGCGACCCGCCGCAGTCCTGATCCATGGCACACATCGCCAGGAAGCGGTTCGGGCAGCACTTTCTGTCCGACGGCGGGATCATCGATGCGATCGTGCATGAGATCGCACCGCAGCCCGGCGATGCGATGGTCGAGATCGGCCCGGGGCTCGCGGCGCTGACGCAGCCGTTGGTCGAGCGGCTCGGGCGGTTGACGGTCATCGAGCTCGATCGTGATCTGGCCAAGCGGCTGCGGGATCATCCGCAGCTGGAGGTCATCGAGTCCGATGTGCTGAAGGTGGACTTCGCCGAGCTCGCGGCCAAGGCCGAACCGAAGCCGCTGCGCGTGGTGGGCAACCTGCCCTACAACATCTCCACGCCGATCCTGTTCCACCTGCTGGGCTTCGCCCATCTGATCGCCGATCAGCACTTCATGCTGCAAAAGGAAGTGATCGACCGCATGGTCGCCAGGCCCGCCACCTCGGACTACAGCCGCCTGAGCGTGATGCTGCAGTGGCGCTACGACATGCAGAACGTGTTGTTCGTGCCGCCCGAGAGCTTCGATCCGCCGCCGCGTGTGGACAGCGCCGTGGTGCGCATGGTGCCGCTGGCGCAGCCGCCGGTGGTCGATGCCGCGCGGCTCGGCGAGATCGTGCAGGTGGCCTTCAGCCAGCGTCGCAAGATCCTGCGCCACACGCTGGGCAAATGGCTGGAGACGCACGGCTTCGAAGGGGAGTTCGATCCCCAGCGCCGCGCCGAAGAGGTGCCGGTGGCCGAATACGTCGCACTGGCCCAAGCCGTTCCCGCATGAAAAAAGCCCGTCGACGACGGGCTTTTTCGTTGGAGCTGAAGGCTGCGGTTAAGCGGCGGCCAGCCAGTACCCCGCGTTGAAGGGGCTGCTCATGCGCAGCGCCAGGGGCGACACGTCGACCAGTTTGTCGGTCGGCATTTTTTCGCCGGCCGGCTCGGTGCTGGCTGCTGCTGCGGCGGCGTTGGGATTCACTTCGATGCCATCGAGGGTTTCAGCGTTCGGCTGAGCCTCGTTCGCCCGTTCTGCTTGGCTGGTAGATGCAGAACGGGCTACAGAAAAGAATAGAAGCACCGGAAGGGCACCTTGCGGTCGCCCCAGTAATCCGAAGCATCCCGGAAGATGTCGAGCAACTGCTCGCGCGCTTCCTTGTCGAACTTGGCGTTGGCCGGAATCTGTTCGAGCACGATGACAAAACCGGGCTGCGGGCCCGATTTATGCAACGGGTCGGTCATGCAGTCGTACAGCGCGTCGAAGTTCTTGCCGAAATGCGCCGGGAAGGTGAACTGCTGGGCGATCAGGTCGAGCACGTCCTGCTTGGTCTGGGCATTGCCCAGGTTCGCGTACAGGAAGTGCTGGCCGGCCGCGTTGGCGGCGTCCTGCAGGTCGTTCACGCGGAACGCGCGGATCGATTGCACGATGTTCGGGCGTACGGCACGAAGGGATAAGGTCATCTCCGCTGGTCTTTCCATAGTCATCATCATTTCTTCGGGGCGCTTCGGGGCGCCGCTCAGGTCGTTTTCATCGCTCATGGCGCAATCCGTCTGAAACTTGCATAGTGGTCTGCCGTGTACCAGCAGGCCTCGGGCGTCGTGCGCTGCTCGCCACCGCAGACGATTCGCTGGGCACCCCGGTTGCGAGAACCCGGTGTCGTCACCGTGTACTCGCGGTAGTGGCCGCGCCGTGCCGGCGGCAGGAGACGCTCGCGGTTGCCAAATACAGTGCCGTCCTTTTCGTACCGGAAGGGGCCACCGTTCAAGATGGCCTGATAGGTTCGCTGGCCCTGGACCGGGAGATCGGTCAGTGCAATCGATTCCTCAGCGGACGTTTTTCCTGCGCCGAACCATCCGCGGGCCTCGGCCCCGGTCGCCAACGCCAACAGCATCAGACTGGTGAGCGCAAACTTTGAGGCAGAGGACGTGATCGAGGCGTAAGCCGCCATGGGACACCACAGGAGAAAAGAGCGGGGGGTTTCGAATTGCGCTCAACCTTGGGGTTAACCCGCAAATTCAAGCCCGCGAGTGTGCACCACGCTGGCCAAAATAGCAAGCGACTGCCCAAAGTTTGAGCAGTCGCGAGGGGCGAAAGTGGCGCCTTAAGTTGGCGACCACTCTCGCCAAATAGCCTATCTCTCTGCGTTTGCGTCAGCCACTGTCAAGGCTGTCATGTTCACGATGCGGCGAACGGTCGCGCTGGCCGTGAGAATGTGCACAGGTTTGGCCGCGCCGAGCAGCACCGGCCCGATCGCGATGTTGCCGCCAGCCGCCGTCTTGAGCAGGTTGTACGAAATATTGGCTGCGTCGATGTTCGGAAAAACCAACAGATTGGCGTCACCGGCCAGCGCGCTGTGCGGCATGACGACCGCGCGCTGCTTGCTGTCCAGGGCCACGTCGCCGTGCATTTCGCCGTCCACTTCGAGCCAGGGCGCCTGAACCCGCAGCAGGTCGAGCGTCTTGCGCATCTTGATGGCGCTCGGTTCGTTGCTGGTGCCGAAATTCGAATGCGACAGCAGCGCTGCCTTCGGCTTCAGGCCGAAGCGCATCATTTCCTCGGCCGCCATCGTCGTGATCTCGGCCAGTTCCTCGGGCGAGGGGTCGTAGTTGACGTGCGTGTCGACCAGGAACACCTGGCGGTCGGGCAGCAGCAAGCCGTTCATGCAGGCGTACACCGGCACGTCCTGCGGGGTGCTTTCGCAGCCGCCGGGGCGCTTGCCGATCACCTGGTCGATGTAGTGCAGGTGGATCAGCGTGGTGCCCCAGGTGCCGCAGATCATGCCGTCGACCTCGTCCTTGTGCAGCAGCATCGCGCCGATCAGCGTGAGGCGGCGGCGCATCTCGATCTTGGCGGTCTGCACCGTCTGGCCCTTGCGCTCGGTCATCCGGTGGTAGGTCTGCCAGAAGTCGCGGTAGCGGTGGTCCTGCTCGACGTTGACGATGTCGTAGTCGAGCTCTTCCTTCAGGCGCAGACCAAACTTCTCGATGCGCTGGGCGATGATGGCCGGACGGCCGATCAGCGTCGGGCGGGCGATGCCTTCGTCGACCACGATCTGCGCGGCGCGCAGCACGCGCTCTTCTTCGCCCTCGCAGTACGCCACGCGCTTCTTCGAGGCGCGGCGGGCCGCTTCGAAGATCGGCTTCATCGTCGTGCCCGAGGCATAGACGAAGTTCTGCAGCTTGTCGCGGTAGGCGTCCATGTCCTTGATCGGACGCAGCGCCACGCCGCTTTCCTCGGCCGCCTTGGCCACTGCCGGTGCGATCTTCATCATCAGACGCGGATCGAAGGGCTTCGGGATCAGGTATTCCGGGCCGAAGGACAGCTTTTCACCGACGTAGGCGGCAGCCACGCGCTCGCTCTGCTCGGCCTGCGCCAGGTCCGCGATGGCGTGCACCGCGGCGATTTCCATCTCGTCGGTGATCGTGGTCGCGCCCGAGTCGAGCGCGCCGCGGAAGATGTACGGGAAGCACAGGACGTTGTTGACCTGGTTCGGGTAGTCGGTGCGGCCCGTGGCCATGATCACGTCGTCGCGAACCGCGCGGGCGTCTTCGGGGTTGATCTCGGGGTTGGGGTTGGCCAGCGCGAAGATCACCGGGCGCGGCGCCATCTTGGCGACCATCTCGGGCTTGAGCACGCCGCCGGCCGAGAGGCCGAGGAACACGTCGGCACCGGCGATCACTTCCGCCAGCTTGCGCATGTCGGTCTTCTGCATGTACTGGCGCTTGTCGTCGTCCATCAGCTCGGTGCGGCCTTCGTAGACCACGCCTGCCAGGTCGGTGACGAACACGTTTTCGCGCTTGAGGCCCACCTTGAGCAGCAGGTTCAGGCAGGCCAGCGCCGCGGCGCCCGCGCCCGAGGTGACCAGCTTGACCTCGGCGATGTTCTTGCCCGCCACCTTCAGGCCGTTGAGCATGGCGGCCGCCACCGTGATGGCCGTGCCGTGCTGGTCGTCGTGGAACACCGGGATCTTCATGCGCTTGCGCAGTTCGCGCTCGACGTAGAAGCAGTCCGGGGCCTTGATGTCTTCCAGGTTGATGGCGCCGAAGGTCGGCTCCAGCGCGGCGATGATCTCGACCAGCTTGGCCGGGTCCTTCTCGTCGATCTCGATGTCGAACACATCGACGCCCGCGAATTTCTTGAAGAGAACGCCCTTGCCTTCCATCACCGGCTTGGAGGCCAGCGGGCCGATGTCGCCGAGGCCGAGCACCGCGGTGCCGTTGCTGATGACGCCCACGAGGTTTCCGCGCGAGGTGTACTTGAATCGCGTTGGCCGGATCCTTGACGATTTCCTCGCAGGGAGCGGCCACGCCGGGCGAGTAGGCCAGCGACAGGTCGCGCTGGTTGACCATCTGCTTGGTCGCCGCGATGGCGATCTTGCCGGGAACGGGAAACTCGTGGTACTCGAGGGCGGCACGGCGCAGTTCTGCGCGCTTGTCTTCGGGCGTGGGAGTCGATGAGGTCGAGGGGGTCGAATCTGACATGTGCCGTAGCTCCTGGTGGCGCTTCTTCTGGGGGCGCCGATTGTAGACCTCGGTCGTGCGGGCCATACGCCGCATGGCCAGGGCGCGGCATGACCAAAAGCACGGGGCTTTGTCAAGACGATGTGGCAATATGCTCGGTCCGGACAAAACACCTGAAGACGAGGAGCAACCATGGCCCTGATGGATTTCATCAAGAAACAGTTCATCGACATCATCCAGTGGACCGAGACCGGCGATGGCACGCTGGCCTGGCGCTTCCCGATGGCCGAGATGGAAATCCAGAACGGCGCCTCGCTTACCGTTCGCGAATCTCAGGTGGCCGTGTTCGTCAACGAAGGCAAGGTGGCCGACGTGTTCGGCCCCGGCATGTACAAGCTCACGACGCAGACGCTGCCCGTGCTCACGTACCTGAAGAACTGGGACAAGCTCTTCGAGTCTCCCTTCAAGAGCGACGTCTACTTCTTCAGCACGCGCCAGCAGGTCGACCAGAAGTGGGGCACGCCCCAGCCGATCACCATTCGCGACAAGGACTTCGGCGCCGTGCGCCTGCGGGCCTTCGGCAACTACAGCTTCCGCATCGGCGATGCCAAGCTGTTCCACACCGAAATTTCGGGCACGCGCGACATCTACAGCGTGGCCGACCTCGACGGCCAGCTGCGTGGCCTGGTGCTGCAGAACATCAGCAACGCCATCGCTTCGAGCGGCGTTCCGTTCCTCGACCTTGCGGCCAACCAGATCCAGTTTGCGCAGGCGCTCGCCGCGCAGCTCGTGCCCGAGTTCGAGAAGATCGGCATCAAGCTCGAGAACATCACGGTGCAGAACGTCTCGCTGCCCGAAGAGCTGCAGAAGATCCTCGACCAGAAGATCGGCATGGGCATGGTCGGCAACGACATGGGCAAGTTCATGCAGTACCAGACGGCGCAGGCGATTCCCAAGTTCGCCGAAGGCGCGGCGGGCGGCGGCGGCATTGCCGGCGACGCGATGGGCCTGGGTGCCGGCGTGGCGCTCGGCCAGGTGCTGGCACAGAACCTCGCACAGGGCCTGAGCCCGAATGCGGCCGCTCAGGCCGCGGCAACGCAGCAGCAGCCCGCCGTGGCCGTGGTGAGCCCCGTCGACGTGATGACCACGCTCGAGAAGCTCGGCGAGCTCAAGACCAAGGGCATCCTCACGCAGGAAGAGTTCGACGCCAAGAAGGCCGAACTGCTCAAGAAGCTGGTCTAACCCCCAGGCTTCGCGCACTCCGTGTCGCTTCTCCACCCCCCTTGCAGGGGGCAATGCCTGTGGCCCGGCAGAGCCGGTTCCACGGCATGTCCCATAGCTGCATCTGCCGCCGTTGCCGTGGTTTGCCATGGCTGAGGAAACCGGCAACCAACGCTACTACCGCGCGCCCTGCCCCGGCTGCGGCGCACCGGTCGAATTCCGCTCGGCGCAATCGACGCACGCGGTCTGCCCCTACTGCCAGAGCACCGTCGTGCGCCAGGGCGAGACGCTCGCGCGTACCGGCAAGATGGCCGAGCTGTTCGACGACTTCAGCCCGCTGCAGCTCTTCGCCACCGGCCGCATCCAGGACAAGCCCTTCACGCTGATCGGCCGGCTGCAATACACCTATCCCGGCGGCCGCTGGACCGAATGGATCGCCGCGCTCGACGACGAGCGCACCGCCATCCTCAGCGAGGACAACGGCGCCTACGTCTTCGCGCTGCCCTTCGACCTGCAGCGCACGCCGCCGCCGCCGGTCGATCTGCGCGTGGGCGCCACCAGCGCCTTCGCGGGCCAGAGCTACACAGTCACCTCGAACGAGCAGGTCGCGCTGACCTCCGCACAAGGCGAACTGCCGCACCTGCCCGATCTCGGCCGGCCGTTCGCGATGGTCGAGCTGCGCAACGACAAGGGGCTGGTGCTCAGCATCGACTACGGCACCGCCAAGCCCAGCGCGTACCTCGGCCGTTCAGTGCAGCTCGAAGACCTGCAGCTCTCCGGCCTGCGCGACGAATCAGCGAAGGACGAAAAGGGCCGCAACTTCAATTGCCCCAACTGCGGCTCGCCGGTCACCGTCAACCTGGAGGGTAGCAAGAGCATCACCTGCCGCTCGTGCAACAGCATCATCGATCTGTCGCAGGGCATCGGCGGCGAGCTCAAGCATGCGGCGCAGGACGAGCCGGTGCGCCCCCTCATCGCACTCGGCACCATGGGCCAGCTGCAGGGTGCGCAGTGGCAGGTGGTGGGCTTCCAGCACCGCATGGGCGTGGAGCCCGGCGACGACGAGTACTTCGGCTGGGACGAATACCTGCTCTACAACAAGAAGCGCGGCTTCAGCTTCCTGGTGGATGCCGAGGACGGCTGGAGCATGGTCAAGCCGACCACCGGCGCGCCGGTGATGGCCGAGAGCGGCAGCACTGCTACCTACCTCAGCAAAAGCTACCAGCAGCAGTACGCCTACAACGCCGAGACCACCTACGTGGCGGGCGAGTTCTACTGGCAGGTCGAGCGCGGACAAAAGACCTTCAACCGCGACTTCGCCAGCGGTCCCGCGCTGCTGTCGATGGAGCGCTCGGCCAACGAGCTCACCTGGTCGTCGGGCATCAAGCTGGACAGCGGCGTGGTCGCGACCGCGTTCAAGCTCGACGCGAAGAAGGACATGTTCAAGCGCGGCGACGCGCTGCCGGTGAGCGCCGCCTCGGGCATGGGCTGCGGCACGATCATCCTGGTCATCGTGGTGATCATCATCCTCTTGATCATCCTGAGCACCTGCAGCGGCCGCGGTGGCTCCTCGAGCGGCTACCGCAGCTCGGGCGGCTCGTACGGCGGCTCCTCGAGCGGCGGCGGCCACAAATGACGAAGTTTCGCGTGATGTCTCTTATTACTACGACTGGAGGTCCCCATGGGATTTGAATGGCTGAAACCGGGCGTGGTCCTCGGATCGCTCGTGTACGCGCTGATGGGCGTGATCATCTTCTGGCTGTGCTTTCTCATCATCGACAAGATCACGCCCTATGACCTGTGGGGCGAGATCGTCGAGAAGCAGAACGTGGCACTGGGCCTCGTCGTGGCCGCGATGAGCCTGGGCATCTGCATCATCGTCGCAGCAGCGATTCATTAGCCCCCCGGCTTTGCACTTCGCTTTGCTACGTGTCATTCGCCACCCCCCGAGGGGGAGGCGCGGCTCGCCCGTCCGGGCAAAGCGCGGACGTTGCCGCGCTGGCGGCCCGGCGGCGGCCGCCTGATTCATGGACGCTCCCGTCAGTCCAGCGGCACTGTCCGCGCGCCCAGCCGATGCGCGCGGGCCGCAGCCCGTCGAGATCGCCCTGCTCGCCAGCGTGTTCGTGGTCGCGGCCTGCGGGCTGGTCTACGAACTGAGCGCGGCGGCGCTGAGCTCGTACCTGCTCGGCGACTCGGTGCTGCAGTTCAGCACCATCATCGGCACCTACCTGTTCGCGATGGGCGTGGGCTCGTGGCTCTCGCGCTATTTCGACCGCCAGTTGCCGGCGCACTTCCTTCGCATCGAACTGCTGGTCGCGCTGATCGGCGGCGCGCTGCCGGCGATCCTGTTCCTGGCCAACGCCTACGTGCCGGGCGCGTTCCGCCTGCTGCTCTACGGGCTCGTGATGGTCGTCGGCACGCTGGTCGGGCTCGAGATCCCGCTGGTCATGCGCATCCTCAAGCGCAACATCGTGCTCAAGGACCTGGTGTCGCAGGTGCTGACCTTCGACTACCTCGGTGCGCTCGCGGTGTCGGTGGCGTTTCCGCTCATCCTCGTGCCGCAGCTCGGCATGATCCGCACCGGCCTTCTCTTCGGTGTCATGAACGCGGCGGTCGCGGTGTGGGCGCTGTGGCTCTTTCGCCATGAACTGCGCCGCGTCGGCGCGCACGCGCTGGCCTGCTTTCTCGCGCTGGCCGCGCTGATCGGCGCCTTCGTGGGGGCCGACCACATCACCACGCTGGCCGAAGACAAGTTCTATCAGGACCGTATCGTCTTCAGCGCCACCTCGCCCTACCAGCGCATCGTGGTCACGCGCGGGCAGCTCGGCCACCGGCTGTTCCTGAACGGCAACCTGCAGTTCTCCGAGCGCGACGAGTACCGCTATCACGAGGCGCTGGTGCATCCGGTGATGGCTGCGCAGGGCGCGCCCAAGAAGGTGGCGGTGCTCGGCGGCGGCGACGGCATGGCGGTGCGCGAGATCCTCAAGTACCCCTCGGTCGAATCGGTCACGCTCGTGGAGCTCGATCCGAACATGACGAAGCTCTTCACCGAGCACGAGACGCTGGCCGCGCTCAACGCGCATTCGCTGTCGTCGCCGAAGGTGAAGGTCGTCAATACCGACGCCTTCCAGTGGCTGCAGCAACCCGGCGACATGTTCGACGTGATCGTGGTCGACTTTCCCGATCCGACCAACTTCGCCATCGGCAAGCTCTACACCAACAGTTTCTATTCGCTGCTCGAAAAGCGACTGTCGGCCAGCGGCTACGCGGTGGTTCAGACAACCTCACCGCTGGTGGCGCGCAAGAGCTACTGGACCGTGGCGACGACCATCGAATCGGTCGGCCTGCGCGCGACGCCCTACCACGCGCATGTGCCCAGCTTCGGCGAATGGGGCTACATCATCGCAAGCCGCCGGCCGTACCGCATGCCCGATGCGCTGCCTTCGGGGCTGCGCTTCCTCTCGCCTTCGACGCTGCCGCTGATGTTCGACTTTCCGCTCGACATGGCGCGCGTGCCGGCAGAAGTGAATCGCCTGTCGAACCAGACCCTTGTCACCACCTATGAGCAAGAGTGGGGCAAGGTCATGGCGCACTAGCCTTCGTCATGCAACGGCGCGATTTTCTCGGCGTGGCAGGTGCGGCGGGCGCCCTGGCGCTGGCTGGCTGCGAGGTGCCACCACCCATCGAAGGCGGCTTCACCGGCATCGACGTCGCCCGTGGACATGCCATGCGCGACGGCGCGCTCAGGAGCCAGGCGCCCGCCACCGTGAAGCGCACGCGGGTGGTGATCGCCGGTGGCGGCGTCGCTGGTCTTGCAGCCGCGCGTGCCTTGCGGCTCGCGGGCATCGAAGACTTCACTGTGCTCGAACTCGAAGACAGTGCCGGCGGCAATGCGCGCGGCGGCATGGTCAACGGCATCGCCTGCCCGCTCGGCGCGCACTACCTGCCGGTGCCCGGTGACGATGCGCGCGAGGTGCAGGACTTGCTGGAGGACCTGGGCCTTCGCCAGCGCGTGGCGGGCCGCTGGGAATACGACGAGCGCACCCTTTGCCACAGCCCGCAGGAGCGCCTTTTCTTTCACGGCGAATGGCAGGACGGCCTGCTGCCCGTGCATGGCGCGAGTGTCGACACGCTGGCGCAGTACCGCAAGTTCGCGCAGCGGATCGACGCGCTGCAGCACGCGGCGCACTTCGCCATTCCGACGCTCAAGGTGGCCGTCACGCCCGAGCTGTTGGCGCTCGACGCCATCGCCTTTTCGCGCTGGCTCGACAGCGAAGGTTTCAGCGACCTGCAGTTGCGCTGGTACCTCGACTACTGCTGCCGCGACGACTACGGCGCGGGCATCGAACAGGTGTCGGCCTGGGCCGGCATTCATTACTTCGCGAGCCGGCACGGCTTCCATGCGCCTGGCGATCCGAGCGGCAGCGCCAACGATGCGAACCCCGAACGCGACGGCGTGCTCACCTGGCCCGAAGGCAACGGCTGGCTCACCAAGCAACTGGCTGTGCCGCTCGGCGAGCGCCTGCGCACGGGGCAGGTCGTCACGCGCATCGCCGAGTTGCGCGGCGGCGTCGAGGTCGATGGCATGGGATGCCGCATCGAAATCGCTGGTGCGCTGGCAGGCCGAGCGCTGCATCGTCGCGCTGCCGGTGTTCATCGCCGCGCGCGTGGTCGAGAACGCGCCCGAGGTGCTGAAGCATGCCGCCGCGCATGTGCGCTACGCGCCTTGGCTGGTGGCGAACGTGCACCTGCGCGGCCCGCTGGCCGACCGCGTGGGCGCCGCGCCGAGTTGGGACAACGTGATCTACGGCACGCGCGGCCTCGGCTATGTCGATGCGCGCCACCAGACGCTGGACCCCACGCCGCGCGGCACTGTGCTGAGCTGGTACCGGCCGCTGGGGCCGAGCAGCTACGACACCGCCGACGGCCGCAAGCTGCTGCTGGAGCGCCCCTGGACCGGCTGGCGCGATGACCTGCTCGCCGAGCTGTCGGTGCCGCACCCGGACCTGCCCGCGCTCGCCACGCGCATCGAGATCACGCGCTACGGCCACGCCATGTCGATCCCGCGACCTGGGCTGATGGCGCAGATCGGCTCGCAGCGCACGGCACCGGACGACGCGCACCGCGGCAGCGTCATCGCGGGACGCCTGTCGTTCGCGCATGCGGATTGGTCGGGCTACTCGATCTTCGAGGAAGCGTTCACGCGCGGGCACGTCGCGGGGGCGAGCCTGGCATGAAGGCGCTGGTGCTCGGCGGCTACGGCAATTTCGGCGCGCGCATCTGCCGCGCGCTGGCGGCGGATGAAGGCATCGAGCTGCTGGTCGGCGGGCGCGACTTGGAACGTGCAACGGCGTTTGCGCAATCGCTGGGCGGGCATGCACGCGGCGTTCGCGTCGATGCACAGTCGCCCGATCTTGCGCAGGGCCTGGGGTACCTGGGTGTCGATCTGGTGATCCACACCGCAGGCCCGTTCCAGAACCAGGACTACCGCGTGCCGCAAGCCGTGGCGGCCGCTGGTGCGCACTACATCGACCTGGCGGATGGCCGTCGTTTCGTCTGCGACTTTCCGGCCGCGATGGATGCCGTCTTCCGCAGCGCAGGCCGCACGGCGGTTGCAGGCGCCAGCACCGTGCCGGCGCTCTCGTCGGCGGTGGTCGACCATCTCGCGGCGGGCTGGCAGGGCATCCGCAGCATCGACATCTGCATCGCGCCCGCGCAAGGCGCGCCGCGCGGCGAGGCCACGCTCGCGGGCGTGCTCGCCTACTGCGGCGAGCCGATCCGCGTCTGGCAGGACGGTCGATGGACCGAGCAGCCCGTCTGGGCGAACCCGGTGAAGGTGCAGTTCGCGCGCATGCGGCCGCGCCGGGGTGCGCTGTGCGACATCCCCGATCTCGAACTCTTTCCGGCGCGCTATGCGGGCGTGCAGTCGGTCATGTTTCGCGCGGCGCTCGAAGTGGGCATCGCGCAGCAGGCCTTTGCCTTCATGGCGTTCATGCACCGCATCGGTTTGCTGCGCGCGCCGCAGAAGCTGGCGCCGCTGCTGCATTCGGCGGGCGGCGTGTTCGATGCGCTCGGCACCGCGCTGGGCGGGATGGTGGTGCGCGTCGAGGGCACCGATGCGCAAGGTGTCGCAGCGCGCCGCGCCTGGCATATCGCAGCCGACGACAACCACGGCCCAGAGATCCCTTGCATGGCCGCGATCCTGCTGGCCCGCCGGCTCGCGCGCGGCGATGCACTCCCAATCGGCGCACACGCCTGCGCCGGTCTGCTCACGTTGTCGGAGTTCGAGCCTGAGTTCGCACGCTGGAGCATGGTGACCGATGTGATCGACGAGACCTCGCTCGCCCCATGACCCGCCCGGCCGACGACGATCGCCTGCTGCGCCTGAGCCTCGTCGCGGTCTGGCTGTTCACGGCCTTCGCCAGCATCGTCGAGCTGAACGGGCAGAGCCGCCAGGTGCTGGCCGATGCCGGCATTGCATCGCCGCCGTGGCTGGTGCAGTCCTTGATCGTTGGCGGTGCGGCGGCCGACCTCGCCATCGGCCTGGCGCTCTGGTGGCGGCCCGGCCGCGCAAGCTATCTCGCGGCCCTTGGCCTGATGCTTCTCATGACAGCTGTTGCGACCTTCCTGCAGCCCACGCTCTGGCTGCACCCGCTCGGCCCGCTGCTCAAGAACCTGCCCATCGCCGCGCTGCTCTGGCACCTGTACCGACGCGCCACGCCATGAACACCTACCTCGTCCTCAAGTGGCTGCACATCGTCTCCAGCGTGCTGATGGTCGGCACGGGGCTGGGTTCGGCCTTCTACATGTTCTTCGCCAACCGCAGCGGCAGCGTGCCGGCGCAGGCGGTGGTGAGCCGGCTGGTGGTGCGCGCGGACTGGTGGTTCACCACGCCCACGGTCATCCTGCAGCCGGCTACTGGCTTCGCGCTGGCGCACATGGCGGGCTGGCCGCTCTCGACGCCGTGGCTGGCGGTGTCGCTGGGGCTCTTCGTGTTCGCGGGCATCTGCTGGCTGCCGGTGGTGTGGTTGCAGATCCGCATGGCGGCGATGGCCGGGCAGGCGCATCGCGATGCCGCGCCCTTGCCGCCGCTGTATGCGCGTTATCAACGTTATTGGGAGTGGCTCGGCTATCCGGCCTTTGTGGCCATGGCCGTCGTGTTCTGGCTGATGGTGAACAAGCCCGCACTTTCTTTCTGATCGGAACCGGGCCGGTGCGCGGGCCCTGTGCAGTTTTCACGCAGACTTCACACACAGCGCCGTGGTTTCACACGCCGGCAAGAGACTGCCAGGCGCCAACAAAAACATCGGGGGAGCTTCCATGCTTCAAGTTGCCAATCGAAAACTCGCGTCGCTCAGCGACGTGCTCTTCACCGGCCTCAGCCGTGCGCTCGGTTTTCTGCGTCCCCTGGCACGTGGAATCGTCGGTTCCTGGCGACCCCCGGGGTGGCTGCGCATCGTGGGTGCTTTTCTTCTTTTCGGCCTGCAGTGGTTGCAGCAGCGGCTGGCCTGGGTGGTGGTGCTGGCATTGCTGGTGCTGGCCGGCTGGTTCGCCAGCCCGCATGTCTTGAAGTGGTGGCACGGCCTCACGCCCGACCGCGTCGAGCCGGTCGTTTCCACCGCGCAGATCGTGCCGCCGCCGCGCACGCAGATCGAGATCGACAAGGGACCGAACCCGGTCGTCATCAACTTCTCCGCCTCGGTCGCGCCGATCGCGCGCATCGGCCAGGAGGCGACGGGCATCAGCATCGAGCCCGCCATTGCCGGGCGCTGGACGTGGAGCAGCCAGAAGAAGCTCGAATTCCTGCCCGCGCAGGACTGGCCGATCGGCCAGCCCTACAAGGTGCAACTTGGGAAAGATGCCCTCGCGCCGCACATCGAGATCGAGCAGCGCAAGTACGAGTTCACCTCGCCCGAATTCAACGCGCGCATCGCAGGCGCGGAGTTCTATCAAGACCCGGTGCAGGCCAACGTGCGGCGTGCGCTCTTCCAGGTGCGCTTCTCGCACCCGGTCAACACGGCCGAGTTCGAAAAACGCCTGTTGCTGAACTATGACCAGGCCTGCGGCACCGTGATCTTCGGCGTGCGTAATTGCGCGAGCGAGAAGTTCACCGTCAGCTACGACAAGCTGCGCCTCACCGCCACGCTCCAGTCCGAGCCGCTGCCCATTCCCGAGAAAACGCGCCCCGTCGTGCTGAGCCTCACGGCCGGGGCGGTCGCGCAGAAGGGCGGCCCGGCCCAGCGCAACGACATCTCGCGCGCGGTCGACATCCCCGGCCTCTTCAGCCTCGACATCTCCAGCATCGACCCGACCATCGTCACCGGCGAGAACGGCGAGCCGGAGCATGTGATGCATGTCACCGCCTCGATGCCGGTGCACGAGCGCGAAATGGCGCGCGTGGTGCAGGCCTGGCTGCTGCCCGTCACCGAAGAAGCCAAGGGCGATCCGGACGAGAAGTTCGACTGGTCCGCCGATCCTGCGAAGGTCACCGACGCCGTGCTGCGCCGCGCGAAGAAGCTCAGTCTGCAGCCCATCGCCAGCGAGCGCGAAGTTACCGACATGGTCAGCTTCCGCCTGCCGCAAGCCGAGGGCGGCCGCTATCTGCTGGTGCGCGTGGCCAAGGGCCTGAAGACACCGGGCGGCTACCAGCTCGGCGTCGGGCGGCAGGACATCCGATTGCTCAAGACCTTCGCGCCCGAGCTCACCATCATGAGCCAGGGCTCGCTGCTCGCGCTCTCGGGTGAACGCAAGCTGCCGATCCTGGTGCGCGACCTGCCGGGCATCCGCCTCGAAATCGGCCGCCTGCTCCCGCAGCAACTGCAGCACCTGGTCACGCAGACCAACGGCGACTTCGCGCATCCGCAGTTCTACGGCGGCCTGCAGTCGGACAACCTCGTGGACCGCTTCCAGAAGGAGATTCCGCTCAGCATTCCCGCCGGCAAGGCGCACTACGAGACCGTCGACTTCGCCGAGTACCTGCGCAGCGACTTGGCCGACCGCCGCGGCGTGTTCCTGCTCAAGGTGCAGGGCTACGACCCCAAGGCCAAGAAGAAGCCGGAGGGCGATGCAGCACAGGCCCAGCCCGAAGAAGAACAGCAGGAAGAGCAGCAGTCTTCCGAAGACGAAGGCAACCCCGAGAGCGGCAACCCCGAAGACCAGAAGGACCAGCGCCTGGTGCTGGTCACGGATCTGGGCATCGTCGCGAAGAAATCGCTCGACGGCACGCGCGACGTGTTCGTGCAGAGCATCGCCAACGGCCAACCCGTGGCCGGCGCATTGGTCGAGGTGTGGGGCCGCAACGGCATGATCGTCGCGTCGCAATCCACCGATGCGACGGGCGCTGCCAAGCTGCCGAACCTCGCGGGCTACCAGCGCGAGAAGGCGCCGGTGGTGCTGGTGGTGCGCAAGGACGGCGACCTGAGCTTCCTGCCCTTCAACCGCACGGACCGCACACTCGACATCTCGCGCTTTGACGTCGGCGGCCTTCGCGCAGCCGGCGTGCCGAACCAGATGACGGCGTATGTGTTCAGCGACCGCGGCATCTACCGCCCGGGCGACACCATGCACATCGCAATGATGGTCAAGGCAGGCAACTGGGCCACGTCGCTGCGCGACCTGCCGCTGGAAGCCGAGATCATCGATGCGCGCGGCCTCAGCGTGCGCCGCGAGAAGCTCAAGCTCGGCCCCGGTGGCGCGGCGGAAATCGCCCACACCACGCAGGACACCTCGCCCACCGGCAACTACACCGTCAACCTCTACCTGCCGCGCGAGTCGTCGCCCGGCAACCCCGAGGTGGAGGGCCTGCTGATCGGCAGCACCACGGTGAAGGTGCAGGAGTTCTTGCCCGACCGCACCAAGGTCGTCGCCAAGCTCAGCAGCGAAGTCGCCGAAGGCTGGGTCAAGCCGAAAGACCTGAAGGCGCTCATCGATGTGCAGAACCTCTTCGGCACGCCCGCGCCCGACCGCAAGGTCGAAGGCACGCTCACGCTGAGCCCGGCCTTCCCGGTGTTCCGCGCGTTCGCCGACTACGCTTTCTTCGATCCGCAGCGCGCCACCGAGAAACAGGTCGACGACCTGGGCAGCGTGCAGACCAGCGCCGAGGGAAAGGCGGAGTTCGACCTGCGCCTCTCGCGCTTCGATGCCGCCACCTACCAGGTGCACGTGCTCGCCAAGGCCTTCGAGCCCGAGGGCGGGCGCAGCGTGTCGGCCGAAGCGCAGACGCTGGTGAGCGACATGCCCTATCTCGTGGGCGTGAAGGTCGATGGCGACACCAGCTACGTGAGCAAGGGCGCCGCGCGCAACGCGACCGTGATCGCGATCGACCCGCAGGCGAAGAAGACGGCCGTGGACGACCTGAAGATCGAACGCGTGGAGCGCAAGGTGCTGTCGGTGCTCGTGAAGCAGGACAACGGCCTGTACCGCTACGAATCGCGCAAGAAGGAAATCGTGATCGACGAGAAGCCGCTGGCCATCGTCGCCGCGGGCAACACCATCGCGCTCAACACTGCCACGCCCGGCAACTTCGCCTACGTGGTGCGCAATGCGGGCGGGCTGGAGCTGAACCGCGTCGAGTACAGCGTGGCGGGCAACGCGAACGTCTCGCGCTCGCTGGACCGCAACGCCGAACTGCAGCTCACGCTCGACCGCAAGGACTACGAGCCGGGCCAGGAGATCGAGGTGAGCATCCGCGCGCCGTACGTGGGCGCGGGCCTCATCACCATCGAGCGCGACAAGGTCTACGCCCACGCGTGGTTCAAGACCGACAAGACCGCCTCGGTGCAGAAGATCACGCTGCCCAAGGACTTCGAGGGCACCGGCTACATCAACGTGCACTTCGTGCGCGACCCGGCTTCGGACGAGGTCTACATGAGCCCGCTGTCGTACGGCGTCATCCCCTTCGCCACCAGCCTCGCGAAGCGCACCGCCAACCTGCAGCTCACCAGCAGCGAGCTTGTGAAGCCGGGCCAGACGGTGAAGATGAAACTCACCAGCGACAAGCCCACGCGCGCCGTGCTGTTCGCGGTGGACGAAGGCATCCTGCAGGTGGCGCGCTACAAGACGCCCGATCCGCTCAAGCACTTCTTCCAGAAGCGCGCGCTCGAAGTGGGCACGCTGCAGACGCTCGACCTGATCCTGCCGGAGTTCAAGAAGCTCATGCAGGGCGCAGCCCCCGGCGGCGACGGCGAAGGCGAACTGGGCAAACACCTGAACCCGTTCAAGCGCAAGCGCGACAAGCCGGTGGCCTACTGGTCGGGCCTGGTCGATGTGAACGGCAGCCGCGAGTTCAGCTACACCGTGCCCGAGAGCTTCAACGGCAGCCTGCGCGTGATGGCCGTCGCGGTGAACGACGAGACCACCGCCGCCAAGAGCACCCGCACCGTGGTGCGCGGCGACATGGTGATCCTGCCGAACGCGCCGCTCGCGATGGCGCCGGGCGATTCCGTCGAAGTGGGCGTGGGCCTCGCGAACAACATCGTAGGGTCGGGCAAGGAAGTGCCCATCGCGCTCACGCTCACCGCCTCGGGCGGGCTCGAAGTGGTGGGCGATGCCACGCAGACGCTCAAGGTCAATGAGCGCGGCGAAGCCAGCACCAAGTTCAACGTGCGCGCCAAGCCGGGCGAACAGGCAGTGCTCGGTTCGTCGGCGCTGGTGTTCACCTCGACGCACAAGACCTTCAGCGCGCGCCTCTCGACCGAAGTGAGCGTGCGACCCGCGTCGCCGTTCGTCACGATGGTGCAGGCGGGCAGCTTCCAGCGCGCGGGCGAACTGAGCAGCAAGGCCGACCTGTATCCGAACTTCCGCAAGAGCGATGTCGCGGTGTCGGCCGCGCCATGGGCGTTCGCGACCGGTCTCATGCAGTACCTGGAGGTCTATCCGCACGGCTGCACCGAGCAGATCACGAGCCAGACCTTCCCTGCCGTGCTGCTGTCGGGCCGCCCTGAGCTGGTGAAGGAAATGGCGCGCGGCCGCACGCCCGAGCAGGGCCCGATGCCCGAGGCGCGCAAGACCTTCGATCGCTACCTCGTGCAACTGCGCGCGCGGCAGACGGCCGACGGCGGCTTCTCGCTGTGGCCCGGCGCCGGAGCCGATCCGTTTGCCACGCTCTATGCGGTGCACTTGCTCATCGAAGCCAAGGACCACAAGCTGCCCGTGCCGCAAGACCTGCTGCAGAAGGCCAACACCTACCTGCAGGGTTGGCTCGGCAGCGGCGACACCTCGCTGGACGGCTGGCGCCAGCGCACGCAGGCGGCGTACCTGCTCACACGCCAGGGCATCATCGCGCCGGCCGCATTGGCCAACCTGCGCGAAGCCTGGCGCAACAAGCAGACGCAGGGCTGGAGCGACGACCTGGGCGCCGTGTACCTTGCCGCGAGCTACCAGCTCGTGAAGCAGGAGCAGGTGGCGAACGAGCTGCTCAACCCGGTGTGGTCCGACCTGCTCGCTCGCACCGAGAAGAAGCAGCGCCGCAACGTCTGGGGTGCCTACTACGACCCGCTGGTGCACGACAGCATGACACTGCACCTGGTGGGCCGCCACTTCCCCTCGCGCCTGAAAACGCTGAAGCCGGAAGTATGGGAAGGCATGGGCGCGATGGTGCGCGACGGTTGGTACAACAGCCTGTCGTCGGCCTCGATGCTGCTCGCCGTCGATGCGTACTTCGAAGCGGTGGCGCAGAACGCCGAAGGCAAGCTGACGGCGCAGAGCGTCAACGCGCAAGGCCAGGTCGCGGCGCTGGCCCTTGGCTCGGTGAACCCAATCACGCGTGCTGCGGTGCCCGCCGGTACGGCGAAGCTCAAGCTGTCGAACGACAGCGACTTCAACCTGTACTACAGCTGGGCCGAACAGGGCTTCGAGCGCAACGTGCCCACGACGCCGGTGAACCAGGGCCTCGAGATCTTCCATGAAGTGCTCGATGCCAAGGGCAACCCGATCACCAAGGCCAAGCTCGGCGAAGAGGTCACGGTGCGGGTGCGCGTGCGCAGCCTGGAGCGCGCGCAGCTCAACGACGTGGCGCTGGTCGACCTGCTGCCCGGCGGGCTGGAGCCGGTGCTGCAGGCCGTGGGCGACGACGAGGAAGCCAATGCCGACGCGCCGATCTGGAAGAAGCGCCTGGGCGGCGGCGGTTCGTGGAAGGTGCAGTACGCCGACATCCGCGAAGACCGCGTCGTGTTCTACGGTGCCGTCGACAAGAACCTGCTTGAAGTGACCTACAAGGCGCGCGCGACCAACGTCGGCGACTTCGTGGTGCCGGCCGCGTACGGCGAAGCGATGTACGACCGGCGCGTGTATTCGCGCTCGGCGGGTGCGCGCTTCCAGGTGGTGGCCAATTGACCTCGGCATTCCCTGCCTTGTCCCCTCTCCCGCTTGCGGGGAGGGCCAGGGTGAGGGTGCAGCGCCACCATGACCACGTTGCCTGATCGGCCGCCACTGCCCTCACCCCAACCCTCTCCCGCAAGCGGGAGAGGGAGCAAGAGGGGCAGAGGGAAGAGGGTCGCGATCGCCTTTGCAGCCGTTGCATTGCTGCTCGCGCTGCTGCGCTTCTGGCCGCACGCGCCGCTCAGCGAAACCGTCGGCAGCTCGCGCGCCGTGTACGCGCAAGGCGGCGAGCTGCTGCGCCTCACGCTCGCGGGCGACGAGCAATACCGCCTCTGGGTGCCGCTCGACCGCATCTCCCCGACGCTGATCGACGCGGTGCTGCTCTACGAAGACCGCCGCTTCTACGCACACCCCGGCGTCAACCCCGCTGCGCTGGTTCGCAGCGCATGGCGCATCGCGAGCGGCGAGCGCAGGCAGGGCGGCTCGACGCTCACGATGCAGCTCGCGCGGCGCGTCTACGGCATCGACAGCCGCACGGCCTTGGGCAAGATCGCGCAGATCGGCGCGGCGCTCTGGTTGGAGGCGCGCTTCGGCAAGCGCGAGATCCTCGAGGCGTACCTCAACACCGCGCCCTACGGCGGCAACATCGAAGGCGTGCAGGCCGCGAGCCTCATCTACTTTCGCAAGGACGCCGCCAAGCTCAGCCTGCCCGAGGCGCTGACGCTCGCGGTGATTCCGCAGAACCCCGTCAAGCGCATCGCCGAGCGCGGCCGCAATGCCGAGCTGCAAGCGGCGCGCGAGCGCTTGTGGGCTCTGTGGGCCGAGCGCGACCCGACCGCCAAACAGCACGCACCCGATGCGCAGCTCGCGCTCTCGGCGCAGTCGCGCGGCAGCCTCCCTTTTCTCGCACCGCACGCCACCGACATGCTGCTCGCGCAGGAGCGCGGCGTGCAGGAAGTGCGCACCACCATCGACCTGCGCATGCAGGCCACGCTCGAACGCGTGATGGGCCAGTACCTGCGCACGCACGCCGACGTGGGCATGACCAACGCGAGCGCACTGCTGCTCGACGCCTCGACCATGCAGGTGCGCGCGCTGATCGGCTCGGCCGACTGGCACAACGACGCCATCGCTGGGCAGGTCAACGGCACGCAGGCCAAGCGCTCGCCCGGGTCCACGCTCAAGCCCTTCATCTATGCGCTCGCGCTCGACCAGGGGCTGCTGCATCCGAAGACGATGCTGAAGGATGCGCCGACATCCTTCGGCCCCCTACACGCCCGAGAACTTCGACCACCGCTTCGCCGGCCCGCTGCCCGCACAAGAGGCGCTGATCCGCAGCCGCAACATCCCGGCGGTTTCCGTGGCCGCGAAGCTCTCCAAGCCCGGGCTCTACGACTTCATGCGGCTCGCGGGCGTGCAGAAGCTGCAGAGCGAATCGCACTACGGGCTTGCGCTGGTGCTCGGCGGCGGCGAGGTCACGCCCGAGGAGCTGGCGGGTCTCTACGCGACACTGGCCAACGGCGGCGTCTCGCAGCCGTTGCGCTACACGCAGCCTGCGCCCGACGAGCGGCCCACGCAGCCGCTGCGGCTCCTGAGCGAAGAGGCGTCTTTCATCACGCTCGACATGCTGCGCCACACGCCGCGCCCCGACACCACGCTGCCCGCGCGCCCCGCCATCGCATGGAAGACGGGCACGTCATGGGGCTTTCGCGATGCGTGGACTGCGGGCGTGTTCGGCCGCCATGTGCTCGTGGTGTGGGTCGGCAATTTCGACGGCACGAGCAACCCCGCGCTCGTGGGCGTCGATGCGGCCGCGCCGCTGTTCCTGCGCATGGTCGACGCGCTGCGCGCCGAGCGGCTGGACCCCGGCGAGATCGCGACGCGGCAGCCGGCCGATCTGCGGCAGGTCGAGGTGTGCACCGCGACGGGCGGGCTGCCCGATGCGCTGTGCCCGGTGCGCACCACGACATGGTTCATCGCGGGCAAGTCGCCAATCCAGGTCAGCAACCTGCACCGCGCCGTGTGGGTCGATGAGACCACCGGCAAGGTGGTGTGCGGGCCGCAGCCCAATGCGCGGCAGCAGGTGGTCGAGCAATGGGGCAGCGACATGCGGCGGCTGTTCCGCCAGGCCGGCCTGCCGCGCGCGAGCCTGCCGACCGATGGCTGCGAGAAGGGCGAGGCCTCGGAGACGGCGCCGCTCATCACATCGCCCCTGCGCGGCGTGCGGCACACGCTGCGCGTGAAGAAGCCGGAGCCGATCGTGCTGCGCGCCGAAGCGGCGGCGGGCACGCAGACGATCTACTGGTTTGCCGATGACGCGTTGATCGGCAAGGCGTCGCCCGGCGAAGGCATCACGTGGATGCCGGACATGGCCGACTCGGGACGGCGCTATGTGCTGCGAGCGGTCGATGACCAGGGCCGCGCCGAATCGCGCGAAGTGACGGTGGACATCGCCCCGTAGCTCTCGCATGCCTGGTCTTCGACGACAGAGCCGTTCTCGCTGAGCTTGTCGAAGCGCGGCGCGAGGCTTCGACAAGCTCAGCCCGAACGGTGCTTGTGGATTGAGCGCAGATCCACACCGGGCGTCACGGATGTCACCGTCACGTCATGCGCGCTCGGCATGGTCTCGCGTTTCGACTGAAACCTTTCTTCTGCCCATGACGCGTCTCGCCTCCATCACTTTCATCGCCCTTGCCACCGCACTCGCCTGCGGCGGCGCTGCCGCACAGACCGCCTTCCCCGCCACGCTCGCCGGCCACGCCGTGCTGCCCGCGCAGAGCTTCGTCGCCGCACCGAAAGACGCGCCGGTCGACCTGCAGGTCAGCGGCAAGTTCACCTCCGGCAAGCGCGTCGAGGCGCTGGGCACGGTCGAAGGGCTCTCGGGTGGACGCGGCACCGGCGTCTCGGTGCCCTTCAAGGGCCAGCCGCTGCAGGGGCACTCGGGCATCAAGAAGATGGACGACGGCTCGTTCTGGATCCTCACCGACAACGGTGCCGGCGCGAAGGCCAACTCGCCCGACTTCATGCTCTACCTGAACCACTACAAGGTGGACTTCAAGAGCGGCAAGTTCAATCGCCTGAACACCCTCTTCCTGCACGACCCCGACAAGAAGGTGCCGTTCCGCATCGTCCACGAAGGCACGAAGCAGCGCTACCTGACGGGCTCGGACTTCGACCCCGAGAGCTTCCAGTTCGCCGGCGGCGCGCTGTGGATCGGCGAGGAGTTCGGCCCGTTTCTCATCAAGGCCGACCTCAAGGGCAAGGTGCTCGCGGTGTTCGACACGCAGGTCGACGGCAAGGCCGTGCGATCGCCGGATCACCCCGCAGTCATCACGCCGGGCGTACCGGGCGGCGCGGTCGATTTCCAGATCAAGCGCTCCAAGGGCTTCGAAGGCATGGCGTCTTCCAAGGACGGCAGCAAGCTCTATGCGCTGCTCGAAGGCCCGGTGTGGAACGCCGAGACGAAGGACTACGAAAAGCTCGACGGCAAGGAAGCCCTGCGCGTGCTGGAGTTCGACGTGGCGTCCGAAAAATGGACGGGCCGCCATTGGAAGTACGTGCTCGAAGCCAACGGCAACGCCATCGGCGACTTCAACATGATCGACGGCACCACCGGTTTGATCATCGAGCGCGACAACGGCGAAGGCACGAGCGACAAGGCCTGCCCCGAAGGCCAGAAGCGCACCGATTGCTTCCACGACATCGCGAAGTTCAAGCGCGTCTACAAGGTCGAGCTGAGCGACGCGAACGTGGGCGGCGCGGTGCGCAAGATCGGCTACATCGACCTGCTGAACATCGCCGATCCGGACAAGCTCGCCCGCAAGCCGCTGAACGACGGCGTGCTGAAGTTTCCGTTCTTCACCATCGAGAACGTCGACGTGATCGACGCCACGCACATCGTGGTCGGCAATGACAACAACCTGCCGTTCTCGAGCAGCCGCGAGCCGAACAAGGCGGACGACAACGAACTGGTGCTGCTCGAAGCGGGCGCGCTGCTGCAGGCGAAGTAAAGCCGAGGAAAAAGCGCGCTCGGCCGAGCCGCGATATCCAGGTCCCGCGCCGGGCGTTGAGGGGGAAATCAGGCTAGATGAGTATGATTCTCATCTGCACCGGTTTTTTCTTCCCCTCTTTCCATGAATTCCCGAACGACTTTGCCTGCCGTTTGGCGCACGTTGTGAGCGCCAGCTTTCGCTATCGCCTCGGCGTGGCCTCGCGCGCGCTCGCCGCTATCGTCGGCGGCTACGGCGTTGCAGCCCTTTCCGCCGCCGCCCTGGCCCTGTGCCTGCCCGCCGCCTTCGGCATGGCACGCAGTGAAGCCGTGATGACCGGCACGCTCGCCTCCTTCATCGTTTTTGCGCTGGCCGTGATGTGGGTCTTTGCCGCGCGCACCGCCTGGCGCGCGTGGTCGGGCCTTGTCATCGCGGCCGTGGTGCCGGGCTCGCTGGTTCTGCTGCTCACCCGAGCCGGCGGAGGCGGCGCATGAAAGAGGGCTTTCGCCAGTCGATGGCCTGGCTGCACACCTGGTCGGGCCTGCTGGTCGGCTGGGTGCTCTTCATGGTGTTCGCGGCCGGCACCGCGTCGTACTTCAAGGACGAGATCACCTTCTGGATGAAGCCGGAGCTGCACGCCGTATCTCCCAACGCCGCGACGCAGGCGAAGGCCACGGAAAGCGCCGTCGCCTTCCTGCAGCAACGCGGCGCCGATGCGCCGCGTTGGTTCATCACGCTGCCGACCGAGCGCGAGCCGTCGACCAGCGTGCTGTACCTGAAGCCGCCCCCGCCGGCCAGCGCCGCACCCGTCGAGCGGCGCCGCCGCTTCGACCAGGCGCTGCTCGACCCAGCTACCGGCCAGGCGGTCACCGCACCGCGCGAGACGCGGGGCGGCGAGTTCTTCTACCGCCTGCATTTCGACCTGCACTACATGCCCGCAATCTGGGCGCGCTGGATCGTCGGCTTCTGCGCGATGTTCATGCTGGTGGCGATCTTCAGTGGCATCGTCACGCACCGGCGCATCTTCAAGGACTTCTTCACCTTCCGTCCGAAGAAGGGCCAGCGCTCGTGGCTCGATGCGCACAACGTGACCGCGGTGCTCGCGCTGCCCTATCACGCCATGATCACCTACACCGGGCTGGTCACGCTGATGTTCATGTACATGCCCTGGGCGCCGCAGGCCGCCTACAAGGACCACGGCGGCACCGAGGCCTTCTTCGCCGAGGCCTTCCCCGGCGGCGGCCGCACCCAGTTCAAGGCCTCCGGCACCCCGGCGCCGCTGGCGCCCATCGCACCGATGGTGGCGGCGGCGTCCTCCCACTGGAACGGCGCGCCCGTCGGCCGCATCACCGTGCACTTTCCCAACGACGCGAATGCGGTGGTGTCCATCGCCCGCGCCGGCACTCAGCGGCTGTCGTACGACCAGCCCTCGATGCAGTTCAACGGCGTCACCGGCGCGCAGATCGGCACTTTCGGTGACGTGCCCAAGGCCGCCGCCGAGACGCGCGGCGTGCTCTACGGCCTGCACATCGGCCGCTTTGCCGATCCGCTGCTGCGCGGCCTGTTCTTTCTCTCGGGACTCGCGGGCTGCCTGATGGTGGCGACCGGCCTGCTGCTCTGGGCGGTAAAGGAGCGCCAGAAATTCGCGAAGACGCTCAAGCAGGGCGGCCGCATCGGCTGGGGCCTGCGCCTGGTCGATGGCCTGAACGTCGGCGCGATCGCCGGCCTGCCGATGGCGATGGCGGCCTTCTTCTGGGCCAACCGCTTGCTGCCGCTCGACGTGGCCGACCGCGGCGAAGCGGAGATTCGCTGGTTCTTCATCGTCTGGGGCGCGGCCGCCGTGCTGGGCCTGCTGCGCACGACGCTGCGCATGTGGCAGGCGCAGCTCGCGCTCGGCGCGCTGCTGTTCGTGCTGCTGCCGGTGCTCAATGCGTTCACCGGCCCCGCGCCGCTGACGGTGAGCCTGCGTTCGGGGCCGAGCGCGGTGGCGGGTTTCGATCTGGTCGTCATCGCTTTGGGGCTGGGGCTCGCCGGCGCGGCCTGGCTCGTGGAGCGCAAGCGCCGCAAGGCGGTTTCCAGGCAGGCCGCCAGCACGCAACCGCCGCCGCCTGGGCTCGCCGCGTCGGGCCAGGGTTCCTGAGATGGGCGCCCTGCTTCTCGCCCTGGTGTTCGCCGCCTCGCTCGCCGGCTTCTGCGCGCTGAGCCTCGCGATGGACCGTCACAGCGAAGACGTCTTCGGCCGCGGCAGCACGCCGGGCCCATGGCGCCGCTGGTTGCAACTGGGCGGCACCGCGCTGCTGTGCGTGTCGCTGGGCGCGAGCCTGCAGGCGGCGGGCAGCGCGATCGGCTGGGTGCTCTGGCTGGGCGCGCTCACGGCGGCCGCGCTGGCGACCGTGGGGTTGCTGGGATGCGCGCCGCGGCGCTTTCACTGGATCGCGTCCGCGGCGGCAGCCGTTGCGCTGCTCGGGCTGCTGATCTGCCTGCTGCTTGCCGCGTCGGGTACATAGCAAGCAGCTCGGTGCGCGATCAGCCGCGCATCAGCGCCTCGATCTCATCCGCCTTCACCGGCACGCCGCGCGAAATGAGTTCGCAGCCCGTGGCCGCGACGATCGCGTCGTCCTCGATGCGGATGCCGATGTTGTGGAACTGTTCGGGCACGCCCTCGGCGGGCCGCACGTAGATGCCGGGCTCCAGCGTCAGCACCATGCCTGGCTGCAGGATGCGGCTCGGGCGGTTCTTGATGACTTCGTTGGAGAGCGGATCTTTGCGCTCGCTCACTTCGCCGACTTGCGTGGGCTCCACGTAGCTGCCGCAGTCGTGCACGTCCATGCCCAGCCAGTGGCCGGTGCGGTGCATGTAGAACTGGAAGTAGGCGCGCGAGTCGATCACGTCGTCGACGCTGCCGACCTTGTTCTTGTCGAGCAGGCCGAAGTCGAGCATGCCCTGCGCGAGCACCCGAACCGCGGCGTCGTGCGGGTCGGTGAAGCGGTTGCCGGCCTTGGTGGCGGCGGCCGATGCGTCCTGGCTCGCGAGCACCAGGTCGTACAGCGCGCGCTGCGGGCCGGTGAACTTGCCGTCGGCCGGGAAGGTGCGGGTGATGTCGCTCGCGTAGCCGTCGAGTTCGCAGCCCGCGTCGATCAGCACCAGCTCGCCCGAGCGCAGCGGCGCCGCGTCGGCGCGGTAGTGCAGCACGCAGGCGTTGGCGCCGGCCGCGACGATGGAGTAGTACGCCGGGTACTGCGAGCCGCCGAAGCGGAATTCGTGCAGCAGCTCGGCATCGAGGTGGTACTCGCGCACGTCCTTGCCCTCGCGCAGCATGCGGGCCGACAGCTGCATCGCGCGCACATGGGCGCGGGCGCTGATCTGCGCGGCGCGCCGCATGATGTCCTGCTCGTGCGCGTCCTTCACGAGGCGCATCTCATCGAGCGGGCCGCACAGGTCGCGCTGCTCCTCGGGGCACAGCGCGCCGTAGCGCACGCGCGCGCGCACCGATTGCAGCCAGCCGTCGATGCGGGTTTCCAGCCCCTTGTGGATCGCAAACGGAAACCACACGGTCGAGCGGTTCTCCAGCAGCTTGGGGCATTGCGCGTCGAGATCGGCGGCCGAGAAGGCCTCGTCGACGCCGAGTGCCGCGGGCGCGGCCTCGGGGCCGAGGCGGTAGCCGTCCCAGATCTCGCGCTCCAGGTCTTTCGGCGCGCAGAACAACGTGGCGCGGCCGTCGCCCGCCAGCACCAGCCAGGCGTTGGGCTCGGTGAAGCCGGTCAGGTAATAGAAGTAGCTGTCGTGCCGGTACAGGAAGTCGGTGTCGCGGTTGCGCGGGCGCTCGGGGGCGGTCGGGATGATGGCGATGCCGTCCTTGCCGAGTTGCGAGGCGAGGCGCGCGCGGCGCTCGGCGTAGATCGTGGTGGTGTCTGCGGAGGTCATCTTGGCGTGGTGTTCAGTTGGGCAAGCCGTTCGGGGGTTCCCACATCGGTCCAGGGGCCGGTGTAGAGCTCGGCGCTCACGAGTTCATTGTCCATGGCGGCCCGCAGGATCGGTGCCAATGGGGCTTTGACGCCGGCCGGGTTGCCGGACGGGATGACGCAGTACGGCGGCGCGAACAGCGCGGCGCGGTAGAGGCCGATGGTCGAAAAGGTGTATTTCTCGGGGGCCGTGTTGAGCGCCAGGCCTTCGGCGGAGAGGCCGAAATCGCCCTTGGGGTTGTGCGCCGGGTTCGGCACCAGCCACAGGTGCGCCAGCTTGCCGCTGGCCAGGAAGCGGTCGACCGAAGCCTGCGTGAAGCGGAAGTCCGGCGCGAAGACGTCGCCGGCCGCGACCCAGAACACCTCGCCCAAGAGCGGCAGCGCGCGGACGATGCCGCCGGCCGTCTCCAGCGCGCCGCCGAAGTCGCGGCCCTCGTCGGAGTATGAAATCGATAGCGCGCCATGCCCATCCAGCAAGGGATTCACGCCGAAGCGGGACGAGATCTGCGCGCCCAGCCAGTCGGTGTTGACCACCAGGTCGGCGAACCCGCCCTCGGCCAGCGCTTCCATCGGCCACTGCATCAGCGGCTTGCCGCGCACTTCGAGCAGGGGCTTGGGCGTCGCGTCGGTCAGCGGCCGCATGCGCTCGCCGCGGCCGGCGGCCAGGATCATCGCCCGCACGGAAGTTGAAGCCATGTTCACGGATCGGTCTTTTCGTGAAACACCGAGGAACCGGCTTTACCGGGCCTCAGGTGTTGCCCCCGGTAGGGGGTTGGAGAAGCGACACGAAGTGCGCGGAGCCTGGGGGCGAGCTTCATTTACGCTGCGATGCGGCCGCGCTGCAGCTCGTTGCGTTCGCTGTGGGTCGGCTGGAACAGCGAGACCAGACATTCCATCAGCGCATGCGCTTTTGCCGAATGGTCCCCGCCGAAGTTGCAGACGTACACGTCGAGCGTCACGCCGCGCTGCTCGGGCCAGGTGTGGATGCACAGGTGCGATTCGGCCAGCAGCACCGTGGCCGTCACGCCGCCCGGCCCTTCGGGCGTGGCGGGAAAGGAATGGACGATCTTGCCCACCGCCTGCAGCCCCGCGGCGGTCACCGCCTTGATGCAGACCGAGCCCAGCGCGGGCCCGTCGGTGAGCCATTGAAGACCGCATCGGCAGTCGTGGAGATCGGCGGTGAGGTGCAGCCCATGCATGGGTGGCAACTCTAGCAGCCGGCCAGTGCACAAGAGAACATCAGTCGGGTGTTCGGCCCGTATCGAGGCGGGTTGGGGCTCGCCCGGTAAAATCGCGGGTTCTCCCGACCCCAACCCTCTCTTTTCCCTCCGAAAGTCCACCGCACATGGCAAACCACGCCCTGATGGCCAACGCAATCCGCGCTCTGGCTATGGATGCCGTCCAACAAGCAAATTCCGGCCATCCCGGTGCACCGATGGGCATGGCCGACATGGCCGTCGCACTCTGGGGCGATCACCTTCGCTACAACCCGGCCAACCCGCACTGGTTCGACCGCGACCGCTTCGTGCTCTCCAACGGCCACGCCTCGATGCTGCTGTACTCGGTGCTGCACCTCACGGGCTACGACCTCCCGATCGGCGAGATCAAGAACTTCCGCAAGCTCCACAGCAAGACCGCCGGCCACCCCGAAGTCGACGTGACCCCCGGCGTGGAAACCACCACCGGCCCGCTGGGCCAGGGCATCACCAACGCCGTGGGCTTCGCACTGGCTGAAAAGCTGCTCGCCGCCGAGTTCAACCGCAAGAGCCACGACATCGTCGACCACCACACCTACGCCTTCCTCGGCGACGGTTGCATGATGGAAGGCATCAGCCACGAAGCCTGCGCCCTGGCCGGCGCCTGGCACCTGAACAAGCTGATCGCGCTGTACGACGACAACGGCATCAGCATCGACGGCCAGGTGAAGCCCTGGTTCATCGACAACACCGAAGAGCGCTTCAAGGCCTACGGCTGGAATGTCATCGGCCCGATCGACGGCAACGACGCCAAGGACGTGTCCAAGGCCATCGCCAAGGCGAAGAAGGAAGAATCCAAGCCCACGCTGATCATCTGCAAGACGACCATCGGCAAGGGCAGCCCGAACCGCGCGGGCACCGCCAAGGCGCACGGCGAGGCGCTCGGCGCCGAGGAAATCACCCTCACCCGCGAAGCCATCGGCTGGCCGTACCCGGCCTTCGAAATCCCGGCCGAGGTGTACGCCGACTGGGACCACAAGGATGCCGGCGCCAAGACAGAAGCCGCCTGGAACGAGAAGTTCGCCGCCTACGCCGTGGCCTTCCCCGACCTGGCCGGCGAGTTCACCCGCCGCATGAAGGGCGAGCTGCCCAAGAACTTCCACCAAGTCGCCTTCGACACCGTGGTCGCCGCCCACACCAAGGGCGAGACCGTCGCCAGCCGCAAGGCCAGCCAGCTCGCGCTGGAAGCCTTCACGGCCGCGCTGCCCGAAATGCTCGGCGGCAGCGCCGACCTGACCGGCTCGAACCTCACCAACACCAAGAGCACCGCCGCCCTGCGCTTCGACGCAAAGACCGGTGCCGTGGTCATGAACGTGCCGGCCGTCCCGGCCAAGCAAGGCGCCGAAGACGAAGCCAAGCCCGAAGCCCCCGCCGAAGTGCCGCACGGCACCATCGGCCGCCACATCAACTACGGCGTGCGCGAGTTCGGCATGGCGGCCATCATGAACGGCGTGGCGCTGCATGGCGGCTACATCCCCTACGGCGGCACCTTCCTCACCTTCAGCGACTACAGCCGCAACGCCATCCGCATGGCCGCGCTGATGAAGCGCCGCGTGATCCACGTGTTCACGCACGACTCCATCGGCCTCGGCGAAGACGGCCCGACGCACCAGTCGATCGAACACGCCGCCTCGCTGCGCCTCATTCCCAACCTGGACGTCTGGCGTCCGGGCGACACGGCCGAAACCGCCGTGGCCTGGGCCGTGGCCCTGCAGAACCAGTCGCGCCCGACCGCGCTGCTGCTGAGCCGCCAGAACATCGCCTACGCACCGAAGAGCGAACTCGGCGACATCAGCCGCGGCGCCTACGTGCTGTCCGAGCCCGAGACCGTCGGCCTGAAGAGCAAGAAGACGGCCGCCGTCATCATCGCCACCGGTTCCGAAGTGCCGCTCGCGCTGGCTGCCCAGAAGCTCCTGGCCGCCAAGAAGATCGCCGTGCGCGTGGTGTCGATGCCCTCGACGACCACCTTCGACCGCCAGGACCTCGCCTACAAGAAGGCCGTGCTGCCGAAGAAGATTCCGCGCATCGCCGTCGAGATGGGCTGCACCGGCGGCTGGTGGAAGTACGGCTGCGCGGCCGTCGTCGGCATCGATACGTACGGCGAGTCGGCACCGGCGCCGGAGCTGTTCAAGCATTTCGGATTCACGGCGGAGAACGTTGCCGCCACCGTGGAAGCGGCGCTGCGGGACTGATCGTTCCCAGGCGTTTCTTCTTCTCGTCCGATCACAAGTTTTTCAACCTTAGGAGCAAGTCAGATGGCTATCAAACTCGGTATCAACGGCTTCGGCCGCATCGGTCGCAACGTGCTGCGCGCAGCGGTGCAGAACTTCAAGAACGACATCGAGATCGTTGCCATCAACGACTTGCTCGAGCCCGACTACCTCGCCTACATGCTTCAGTACGACTCGGTGCATGGCCGCTTCAAGGGTGAAGTCTCGGTCGAAGGCAACACGCTGATCGTCGCCGGCAAGAAGATCCGCCTCACGCAAGAGCGCGACCCGTCGCAGCTCAAGTGGAACGAGGTCGGCGCCGACATCGTGCTCGAATCGACCGGCCTCTTCCTCACGAAGGAAACGGCGCAGAAGCACATCGACGCGGGCGCGAAGAAGGTGATCTTGTCGGCGCCGTCGAAGGACGACACCCCCATGTTCGTCTACGGCGTGAACGACAAGAAGTACGCCGGCGAAGCCATCATCAGCAACGCCAGCTGCACCACCAACTGCCTGGCCCCCCTGGCCAAGGTGCTGCACGACAAGTGGGGCATCAAGCGCGGCCTGATGACCACCGTGCACGCCGCCACCGCCACGCAGAAGACCGTCGACGGCCCGAGCAACAAGGACTGGCGCGGCGGCCGCGGCATCCTGGAAAACATCATTCCCTCGAGCACCGGCGCGGCCAAGGCCGTGGGCGTGGTGATTCCCGAGCTCAACAAGAAGCTCACCGGCATGAGCTTCCGCGTGCCGACCTCCGACGTGTCGGTGGTCGACCTCGTGGTCGAGCTGGAGAAGGAAGCCTCGTACAAGGAAATCTGCGCCGAGATGAAGGCGCAAAGCGAAGGCGCGCTCAAGGGCGTGCTGGGCTACACCGAAGACAAGGTCGTGGCCACCGACTTCCGCGGCGACCCGCGTACCTCGATCTTCGACGCCGAAGCCGGCATTGCGCTGGACGGCACGTTCGTGAAGCTCGTGAGCTGGTACGACAACGAATGGGGCTACTCGAACAAGTGCCTGGAGATGGTGAAGGTCGTGTCGAAGTAAGGCTTCGCGGCTTCAATGAAAAACGCGCCCTCGGGCGCGTTTTTTCATGGGGCTCGCCGATGGGGAGACAACCCGCTCACTGCAGCTTCTCGTTCCTGCGAATCTCGCTGCTGAGCTGCGAAGTCATCTGCCGGGCCGCACGTCGCGCGGCCAGCCCGTAATCGCCATTGAACTCGCCGAACTCCGCCGCGCCGTTGCCGACAGCGCGCACGCGCGTGACTTCGACGCCTGCCGCGTTCGTCACCACGCACGACACCTCGGCCGTGAATGCGGTGGGTGGCCAGGTGATCCACGAGGACGAGCTCGAATCCGTCTTGATCTGCGGCGTGAACACCAGCGACACGCCCGCAGCTTCGTTCGCCTTCGCATCGCTGGCGGTGCGCAGCACGATCACGTTGCGGTAGACGCCGCGCAGCGCATCACGAATCGACTTCTCCAGGTCGCGGTACGGGTAGTAGCTCACGCGGTCGCCGCTGCCGCCGGCGGTCGTGACCTGCAGGTCGCGCTGCGCATCGGTCATCACGTAGGCGACCTTCTTCGGGATGAGGTGGGCCGTCGATCGCGGCGGTGCGGTCTCCGTGATCATCGTGATCGGATGGGAGCAGCCGGCCACCAAGGTGATCAGCGTCGAAGCCGCGGCGAGGCGAAGGACGCAGGCGCAGGATGAAGAAAACGACATGGTGCTTCTCCGGTCTACTGTGCAGGCGCGGCAATGGCCGCAACGAATTGCGGATCGGCATACACCTGCCGAAGCAGCGCACGCACCAGCCTCGGATAAGCGGCTTGCCCCGCGGGCACGGCCACGATGTTCGCGTAGCTCGAATCGAAGGCGATCTCGCCGCGGTAGGTCTTGCGCAGCTTCTGCGCCGCATCGCGCGTGACGGTGACCTCCACGTCCATGCGGCCGGTGCCGTTGATCACGCCGAGGTCGAGTTCGTTGACGACGATGCGCGCTGAGATGCGGGTCGGCGCCTTCGGGTCGTAGACGGCGATCTCGCTCAGATCGCGCATCAGCGCGTCTTCGAGGTACTGCGCGAAGGTGCCGCTGGGCGAGACCAGCTTGGCGCGGCGCAGGCTCAGGATGTTGATCTTGTCGTTGGGGTCGGTCGGCTGCACCTTGGCGACCGCCACCTTGCCGGGGTTGTTCGCCTCGAGGCGATCGAGCGCCTCGTAGTCGGCGGCGTAAGGTGGCGCACCGAGTTGCGCGCAACCGGCCGCGAGCAGCACTGCGGCCAGCGCACCGAGCCTTGCGGCGAAAGCGTGCAGGTGGAAACCATGCGGTCTGAAGAAGATCGCCATGTCTTGAGTCCCCTCGTCCGAGTTGTCTGCTCCCCGGCGCGAAGGTAGCACGCCCCGCGCCGCGCGCGAAGGCCGCTAAGGGAAGAACCTCAGACCGGTTCGAGCACGTGGATCAGCTTGCTCTCGACCAGCTCCCTGGTCTTCTCGCCATGGGCTTTCATGTGCGGCGCGACAGCGTGGGCCTGCAGGTGCGCGAGCGTTTCCCACTTCTCGATCACGACGAAAGTGTCGGGGCCGAAGCTCGCCTTCGAGGGGGGAACGCCTTGCGCATCGATCGTTGCGCCGTACTCGATGCAGCCCTCTTCGGCCAGCACGGCCGCGCGGTTTTCGGCAAAGGCTTCGAGCAGCTTGGCGCGTTGGCCGGGCTTGGCGGTGAGGACAGCGACTACGTGAATCATTGGAATGAACTCCGGGGTGATGTGAGGGGATGGATGGCGAACGTCGAATCTAAAAGATCCGGCACTTTGGTATCGGTCCCGCGCGAGACCCGATGCCCCACCCTATCATCGCGCGCATGTTCTTTCCGCTCCCCCGCACGGCCACCGCGCCCTTCTGCCCGTCCGAGGTCAAGGGCAGCGTAGCGGTCCCGCAAGACCTGCCTTTCGGCAAGAAACTGCTGCGCTACGCAGGTCCGGGCCTCTTGGTTTCCGTGGGCTACATGGACCCGGGCAACTGGGCGACCGACATCGAGGCGGGCTCGCGTTTCGGCTACGGCCTGCTCTTCGTGGTGCTGCTCGCGAGCCTTGCGGCGATGCTGCTGCAGACGCTGTGCGTGCGGCTCGGGCTGGTCGCCCAGAAAGACCTGGCTCGCGCGTGCCGCGAACACTATTCGCCGCGCGTGAACCGCTTCCTGTGGCTCGGCGCCGAGCTGGCCATCGTCGCGTGCGATCTCGCCGAGGTGCTGGGCAGCGCACTCGCGCTGCACCTGCTGTTCGGCGTGTCGATTCCGGTGGGCATCGCGATCACGGCCTTCGACACGCTGCTCGTGCTCGGCCTGCAGGGCGCGGGCTTCCGGCGCGTCGAAGCCATCGTGCTCGGGCTGGTCGGCACCATCGCGGGCTGCTTCATCGTCGAGCTCGCGATGTCGCAGCCCAACTGGTTCGGCGTGGCGATGGGCTTCGCACCCAGCTTCGAGCGGCTGCAGCAGCCCGGTGCGCTGTACCTCGCCATCGGCGTGGTCGGCGCCACCGTGATGCCGCACAACCTGTACCTGCATTCGTCCATCGTGCAGACGCGGCTCATTGCCGACACCGATGCGGCACGCCGCGAGGCGGTGCGCTTCTGCACGCTCGACGCGGTGGTGTCCCTGTCGCTCGCGCTGCTGGTCAACGCGGCGATCATGGTGCTCGCGGCCAGCGCCTTCCACGCGACCGGCCATCAGGAGGTGACCGAGATCGACGATGCCTACCGGCTCATCGAGCCCATCGTCGGCAGCGCGTTCGCGGCCACGCTGTTCGGCATCGCGCTCCTTGCATCGGGACAGAGCTCGACCTTCACCGGCACCATCGCGGGCCAGATCATCATGGAAGGTTTTCTCGACCTGAAGATCCCCTGCTGGCAGCGGCGCCTCCTCACACGCGCGCTCGCGTTGGGGCCGGCGTTTCTCGGTGTCTGGTGGTTCGGCGACGGCGGCGTCGGCAAGATGCTGGTGCTGAGCCAGGTGGTGCTGAGCTTCCAGCTGCCGTTCGCGATGTGGCCCTTGATCCGTTTCACGAGCAGCCGCGACATGATGGGCGGCTTTGCCAACGGCACTGTGGTGAAGCTCCTGGCCTGGGGCCTGTTCGGCGTGATCAGCGCAGCGAATGTGTGGCTGATCGGCTCCCTGATCCTCGGCAAAGGCTGAGGCCAAAGCGGAAGGTCAGCGGCGCTTGCCCGCGTCCTTCCACAGATGCACCAGCGCCGCGGGCGCCTCGGTCTCGGGCACATCGAAGCTGACCGAACTCGCGGTGGCCGTGTTCTCCATCACCACCTCCACGCGGTAGACGCGCTGGTCGCCGCCGGGCGACGCGGCGCCGCTTTCCTCTGCATGCGACACGGCGCTTTGCAGCGCGTCGTCGATCTGCTGGCGCAGCTCTTCGGTGCAGTCGCCCAGTTGAAAGCTGCGCGGCCGTGCGAGGCCCGGCAAGTAGGCGATGCCGCCCTCGCGCGTCACGCGCACGATGGTGGCTTCATTGAGCGGCGGCAGCTGGATCATGATGCGGTGACTCCCACGGTGTTCCATGCGGCGATGACCGCCTTGTGCGCTGCGCTGCCGGCACTGAAGCGCTTGGCGGCGGCGCTCACGGTCAGTTCGGCGAAGGCGGCGAAATCCGCATCCTGCTTCAACCGGCGGTCGCACACGGTGTCGTACCAGATGCGCCCGGCCGTCTCCCACGCCGGACCGTCGATGGCGGTTGCGGCCAGGTAGAAGGCGCGGTTCGGAATGCCGGAATTGATGTGCACGCCGCCATTGTCCTGCCGTGTGACGACGATGTCTTTCATGTGCGCCGGTTGCGGGTCCTTGCCGAGCACCGGGTCGTCGTAGGCGGTGCCGGGCTCGGCCATCGAGCGCAGCGCGCGCGCCTTCACCGTCTCCTTGAAGAGCCCCGCGCCCACCAGCCAGTCGGCCTGCTGCGCGGACTGCTGGAGCACATGCTGCTTCACGAGCGCGCCGAACACGTCGCAGATCGATTCGTTGAGCGCGCCCGACTGGCCTTGATAGATCAGGCCCGACTCGTGATCGATCACGCCGTGCGTGAGTTCGTGGCCGATGATGTCCACCGCGATGGTGAAGCGGTTGAAGACCTCGCCATCGCCATCGCCGAACACCATCTGCGTGCCGTTCCAGAAGGCGTTGTCGTAGTCGTTGCCGTAGTGCACGCTGCCCAGCAATGGCATGCCCGCGCCGTCGATGGAGTTGCGTTCGTAGATGTCGTGATACAGGCGCCATGTGGCACCGAGGGCGTCGTAGGCCTCGTCGACCGCGAGGTCCTTGCTCGCGGCCTGGCCTTCGGAGCGGACCAGCTTGCCGGGCAGTTGCGTGGTGTTGCCCGCGTCATGGATCTTGCGTTCAGGCGAGCCGCGCTTCGCGTAGGGCGGCGAGGGTGCCGACGAGATCTGGGGCGCAAGGAATTCACGCAGGCCGCGGTGCTCGCGGTCGATCATCAACGTGTTGGCCGCGCGCGCACTGACGGGCGCATTGGCATGCGCCGCGAGCCGGTCCAGCAGGTACGGCGGTACGAAGCTGGGCGGCAGGATCGGTGGCGGGCGAAGCGGCATGAGCGGTTCTCCGATAGGCGTTCAGCGATGAAAAATACGGTAGCAGAAAGCCGTTGATCCGTGTCGCTGCAGTCCCTCTGCAGGTGTCACCGGATGCTGCCGTTTTCGAGCGCGGTTGCGATGAAGTCAACGAAAGCTCTCACGCGCGCCGACAGCTGATGACGTTGGGGGTACACCGCGTAGATGTCGGCATCGGGCGTGCGGTAGTTGGCCAGCACCTGCACCAGCCGGCCGCTGCGCAGGTACCGCGCGATGTCCCATTCGGCGCGCATCAGGATGCCGTGTCCGTCGAGCGCCCAGTTGACCGCAATCTCGCCATCGTTGGTGCTGAGCGCGCCGCGCGTCTTGATCGCCTCGGTGTGCTGCGCGGCACCGCGGCCCGAGCTCAGGCGCCACACGCCGTAGGCCTCGTCGCCCTGCCGGATGCCGATGCAGCGGTGGCGCGTGAGGTCGTGGGGTACCTTGGGATGGCCGGCCCGCGCAAGGTACGCGGGCGACGCGCACAACAGGCGCCGGTTCGACGCGATGCGCCGCGCGATCACACGCGATTCGGGCGGCGCGCCGAAGCGGATGCAGACGTCGAAGGCATCGTCGGTGAGCGGCGGCGGATTCACCGAGAGCTGCAGCTGCACTTCCACCTCCGGATGCTTGCGCGCGAACTTCGAGATCAGCGCCGCGACGTGACTGCGTCCGAAGCCCAGCGTCGCGTTCACGCGCAGCAGGCCGCGCGGCTCGGCCTTCGCTTCGCCCAGCAGTTGCGCCATGTCGTCGATCGCGCCGAGGATGCCGCGCGCATGTTCCACATAGAGCTCGCCCTCGGGCGTGAGGCTCATGCGACGCGTGGTGCGGTTCACCAGCGTGACACCGATGCGCGCTTCCATCTGCGCAAGCCGCTTGCTCACCGCCGGCGTGCTGATGCCGAGTTCGCGCGCCGCGGCGCTCAGGCTGCCGCAGGCGGCGAGCGTGGAGAAGAAGCCGAGTTCGGCGGGCTGGATCGGAGAAACCATGGGCGATCCGATTGTTGAACTGAGGTTAAGGATGGATTCACTTCGGGCATGAATCGTTCGGCGCTTCGAATCCTACAGTGGCGGCTTCCAGAAGCATTCCATATCGAAGGACGACGATGAGCAGCTACAGCATTGCCACCATTCCCGGCGACGGCATCGGCAAGGAAGTGATCCCGGCCGGACGTGAAGTGATGAAGGCGCTGGCCGCGGCCTCCGGCGGCGCGTTGCATTTCGCCTTCGAAGACTTCGGCTGGGGCGGCGACTGGTACCGCGCGCACGGCGAGATGATGCCGGCCGACGGCCTCGAGGCCCTGCGCAACAAGGACGCCATCCTCTTCGGCTCCGCGGGCGATCCACACATTCCCGACCACATCACGCTGTGGGGTCTGCGCCTGAAGATCTGCCAGGGCTTCGACCAGTACGCCAACGTGCGGCCCACGCGCATCCTGCCGGGCATCGACGCTCCGCTCAAGCGCTGCGCGCCGGGGCAACTCGATTGGGTGATCGTGCGCGAGAACTCCGAGGGCGAGTACGCCGGTGTCGGCGGCCGCGTGCACCAGGGCCATCCGATCGAGGCCGCGACCGACGTGAGCATGATGACCCGCGCGGGCGTCGAACGCATCATGCGGTTCGCTTTCAAGCTCGCACGCTCGCGGCCGCGCAAGCTGCTCACCGTCGTCACCAAGAGCAATGCGCAGCGCCATGCGATGGTGATGTGGGACGAGATCGCGCTGCAGATCTCCAAGGAGTTCCCCGACGTGACCTGGGACAAGGAACTGGTCGACGCCTGCACCGCACGCATGGTCAACCGGCCCGCTTCGCTGGACACCATCGTCGCGACCAACCTGCATGCGGACATCCTCAGCGACCTCGCGGCCGCGCTGGCCGGCAGCCTGGGCATCGCGCCCACCGGCAATATCGATCCGGAGCGCCGCTACCCGTCGATGTTCGAGCCCATCCACGGCTCGGCCTTCGACATCATGGGCAAGGGTCTGGCCAATCCGGTCGGCACTTTCTGGTCGGTCGTGATGTTGCTCGAGCATCTCGGCGAAGCGGAGGCGGCGTGCCGCGTGATGGCGGCGGTCGAGCACGTCACCGCCAACCCCTCGCTGCACACGCGCGACCTCGGCGGCAGCGCGACCACCGAACAGGTGACGCGTGCTGTGTGCGAGCACATCGCAGGCGCGCGGCAGCGCCTCGCGGCCTGATTCCTTCTTCTTCTTCACCGCAGTCACAGCGCGCCTCGATGCGCGCGGACCTCACGACCACAACGAGACGGAGACAAGACATGGCAGCTTTCACTTTCACCCAGAAGAGTCCGCGCCGTCGCACGATGCTGCAGGCCGGCGCGATGGCGCTCGGCCTCGGCGTTGCCGGGCTGGCCTTCGCGCAACCGGCTGCATGGCCCGCGCGGCCGATCAGCCTTGTCGTGCCGTTCCCGGCCGGCGGCACCACCGACGTGCTGGCGCGCGCGCTGGCCGACAAGCTCTCGCAGTCGCTCGGCCAGCCCGTGGTGGTCGAGAGCAAGCCCGGCGCGGGCGCCACGCTCGGCGCCGACTACGTCGCGAAGGCCAAGCCCGACGGCTACACGCTGCTGATGGGCGCGGTGCACCACACCATCGCCACCAGCGTCTACAAGAAGCTGCCCTACGACTTCCAGAAAGACCTGGCGCCGATCACCGTCGTGGCGATGGTGCCGAACGTGCTGGTCATCAACCCGACCAACACGCCCGCGAAGAACGTGGCCGAGCTGGTCGCGCTCGCCAAGGCCGCGCCCGACAAGCTGGCCTACGGCTCCAACGGCAACGGCACGGCCCAACATCTGATCGGCACGCAGTTCCAGGCCAGCACCGGCACCACGCTGCTGCACGTGCCCTACAAAGGCAGTGGCCCGCTCACCACCGACCTGCTCGGCGGGCAGGTGGCGATGTCGTTCGACACCATCACGCCGGTGCTGCAGCACATCAAGGGCGGCAAGCTGCGCGCGCTGGCCGTGACGACCGCGCGCCGCTCGTCGGTGCTGCCCGATGTGCCCACGCTCGAAGAGGCGGGCTTGAAGGGCTTCGACATCGGCACCTGGTTCGGCGTGCTCGCGCCGGCCGCGACGCCCAAGGACATCGTGGCGCGGCTCAACGCCGAGATGGTCAAGATCATCAAGTCGCCCGACTTTGCGCAACGCATGCAGGCTATCGGCGCGGAGCCGTTGGGTGGCTCGCCAGACGACATGGCGCGACAGATCCGCGAGGAAACCGCGAAATTCGCGAAGTTGGTGAAAGAAGGTGGCGTGGCCATCGAATAGGGTGCCGGTGCGCCGTTACGCGCGCGCACACACTGGTGGTTCGGACACCCGCCGAGGCCATAGGATCGGGGCTTCCGTATTCACCCGCCATCCCGCACATGTTCATCGTCACCCTCACCTACACCCGTCCCCTCGCAGAAGTCGATGCGCTGATGGACCCGCACATGGTGTGGCTCAAGAAGCACTACGAGAGCGGCCTGTTCGTGGCCTCGGGCCGGCAGGTGCCGCGCACGGGTGGCGTGATCTTCGCGCGGTCGGGTGACCGCGAGGCGCTGCAGGCGGTGCTGGCGCGCGACCCGTTCGTGCAAGGCGGCGTGGCGCACGTGGACATCACGGAATTCGTCCCCAGCATGACCGCCCCCAGCATCGAGGCCCTGAAGACGTTCTGATTTCAGGGCTCGCCCCCAGTCTGCGCGCACTTCGTGTCGCTTCGCCAACCCCCTACCGGGGGCAACACCAGCGGCCCGGCGAAGCCGGTTCCGCGGTGTTCCGCGAAAAGACCCACTGGTTCTTCTATTTCGCTGCCGGGACTTCTTCGCGCCCACCCGGATGCCGCGCAAAGCGCGAGGCCTTGGCGTCGTGCACCGGCGCCGAGTCGTCCCACGGCCAGCCGCCGAACTGCGTGCGACGGTAGTCGGCCATGGTCTGGCTGATCTCGGCCTGCGTGTTCATCACGAAGGGGCCGTACTGCGCCACCGGCTCGGCGATCGGACGGCCTTGCAGCACAAGGAATTCGCTCTCGTCGTCGCCGTTGACCAGCTCGACGGCCGCATCCGCGCGCAGCTCGACCGCCACCGGCCCTTCGATGCGCTCACCGTCGATCTGCGCGGCCGCGCCCTTGAAGAAATAGAGCATCCGCCGCGTGCCTTCGCCCGTGGCAGCCGGCAGCGTCCATTGCGCGCCGGGCGTCATCTTGATCGTCCAGATCGCCACGTCGGCATCGGCCTCTGCGGCCCATGACGCGGGCGGCGGCGCGAGCGGCTGGATCGGGTCCTGCCCGTTGGCCGCGTCGCCGAGGCGGCCCGCGATGACGGCCACCTCGGTGCGGCCGCCCTTCGCGTCGTCCGAGGCGAAGCGCGGAATCGCGTCCGACCAGAACATCGTGAAGTGCGGCTCGGCCATCTTGTTCTTCGCCGGCAGGTTGAGCCAGATCTGGAACAGCTCCAGCGGGTTGGGCGCGTCCGCATCGAGCAGTGGGAACATCTCGGAATGCACGATGCCCTTGCCTGCCGTGAGCCACTGCACGTCGCCGCCGCCGAAGCGCGCGGTGGCGCCCAGCGAATCGGAATGGTCCACCAGGCCCTTGCGCACGATGGTCACGGTCTCGAAGCCGCGGTGCGGGTGCGAGGGAAAGCCCGGCACCGTGTCGCCGTGGTACATGCTCCAGCCGTCCTTGCGGCTGAAGTCCTGGCCGATCTGGCGGCCGGCCAGCGAGGCTTCGGGGCCCATGCGGCCGTTGGCCTTGGGGTAGGCGTCGTCGTGATAGACGCAGAACAGGAACGGGTCGATCGTCTGCCAGGGGAAGCCGAGCGGCTGGACCTGGACGATGGGGCCCTTGTTGTTGTCGGACATGTCGAAATTCCTTTTCATGGGGAGCTCGGCCGATGATGCCGTGCCAGTGCCAGGAATATCGGGCCGCCGCCGTCTTCCGGTAGGGGCCTTGCCTGCAACAGTGAAGAGCGCGTATGGAACGATGGGCATCGCTCTTGTCCTTGCGCCCGCGGCGTTACGCGTTCTGGTGCGTCACGACGGCGTTGGGGTCCATGTACATCAGCTCCCAGAGGTGGCCGTCGATGTCCTGGAAGCCATGGCCGTACATGAAGCCGTAGTCCTGCGGTTCGCGTGGCGTGGTGCCGCCCGCGGCCACGGCCTTGGCGACCAGCGCGTCGACCTCGGCGCGGCTCTCGCACGAGAGGCACACCAGCACCTCGGTGCTCGTGCTCGTGTCGGCGATGCTCTTGGTGGTGAAGGTCTTGAAGAAGTCCTCGACCAGCAGCATCGCGAAGATGCTGTCCTTCTCGATCACCATGCAGGCGGCATTCGCATCGGTGAACTGCGCGTTGAAGGTGTAGCCCAGTGCGGCGAAGAACGCCTTGGTCTTCTCGAGGTTCTTGACGGGGAGGTTCACGAAGATCTGCTTGTTGGCCATGGTGTTTCCTGTGTCGATGAAGGGTTGGATTCGAGGTTTGCCGACGTTTTGTGTACGCCGTCCACAAAAGATATCAAAGAAAATGGACGGCGTCCACATGATTTTTCAGATCTTTGTTTTTGCCCGGTCCGGCCCTCGGGGGATTGCTTCCGGGCCGAAGGAGGCGGGGCATCATGGCCGCCATGGAAATCGAGTTCAAGTTTCAGATCCCGCCCGACCGGCTCAAGGCCGTCGAGACCGCGTTGCGGCGCGGCACCGTCGTGCGCACCCGCCTGCAGGCGCGCTATTTCGACACCGCCGACCAGGCGCTCGCCGTCGAGGGCATCGTGCTGCGGCTGCGTAAGGAAGGCCGGCGCTGGGTGCAGACCGTCAAGGCGACGGGCGACAACGCGCTGCACCGGCTGGAGCACAACGTCGATCTCGGCACCGCCGCCACAGGCGGTGCGTTGCCGGCCATCGACCCGCAGCGCCACCAGGGCACGCCCGTGGGCGACCGTCTCGCCAAGGTGCTGGCCGCGAGCGGTGCGCCGCTGGTCGAGCGGCAGTCCACCGACATCGTCCGGCTCACGCGCGACGTGCGCGTCACCGGGCCCGGCGGCGCAGTCGTGGAGATGGCGCTCGATGTCGGCAAGGTCGTCGCTTACGCGGGCACGCCCGAGCAGTGCGAATCGCCCGTGTGCGAGCTGGAGCTCGAACTCAAGCGCGGCGACGTGCAGGGGCTCGTGTCGCTCGCGCGCCGGTGGTCGCAGCAGCACGGGCTGTGGTTCAGCACCGTGTCAAAGGCCGAGCGCGGCGCGCGGCTGCTGGCGAAGGTCGAAGTCGTGCCGGCCGAGAAGGCCGAGACGCCGCGCTTTCCCGAAGGCAAGGACAAGCTCGACGGCCGCGCGATCCAGCAGGCCATCGTCGCGTCGTGCCTCGCGCAGATGCTGCCCAACGCCAGCGAGATCGCCGCGGGCAGCACCGATGAAGAGCAGATCCACCAGCTGCGCATCGGCATCCGGCGCCTGCGCACCGCGCTGCGCGAAGTGGCGGGGCTCGATGCGGGCAGCGGCCTTTTCGACGCGGCCGGATGGGAGCCGCCGCTGGTCGAGGCCTTCCGCGCGCTTGGCGATCTGCGCGACCGCGAACAGGTGGTGAAGCTGGCGCAGCCGCAACTGCGCGAAGCCGGTGCGCCGGAGTTCGATCCGCTCGCGGGTGGCGGTGACGATGCGGCGGCCGATGTGCGGTCGTCCGGCGATGTCGTGCGTGCACCGGCGTTTCAGTCGGTGCTTGTTTCGCTGATCGGGTTCACCGCGGCAGCGCCGTCAGCAGAAATTGCGCCGAAGGCCGAAGACGCCGAGACCCCTCCGGCGCCGACCCCATTGAGCATCAACGACGCCCGCCGCCTCCTGCGCAAGCGCCTCCAGCACCTGCACAAACAGGCGGTTCGCGACGGCAAGCGCTTCGAGTCGCTCGATACCGAAAGCCAGCACCGCGTGCGCAAGCGGCTCAAGCGCCTGCGCTACCTCGCCGAGTTCGTCGCGCCGCTGTTCGATGCGGAGGGAAAGTCGTCTTCGTCGTCAGCCGCCGAGCGCTACCTGAAGCACCTGCGCCCCGCGCAGGACGCACTGGGCGAATTCAACGACGAAGCCGTCGCGCTCGCGCTCTATCTCGAAGCCACGGCGCGCGATGGACGCGCGTGGTTCGCGGTCGGCTGGTTCAGTGCGAGGCATGCGGTCCATGCGAAGGCATGCCGCAAGGCGCTGGGCGGGATCGAAGAGGCGCCGCGGTTCTGGAAGAAGGCGGCGGGCGCCCGCTGACTCGAAAAGAATCAGAAGGTGTGAAGAAACCGTAGCGAGCGGTTCGAACTTGCACCGAGGACCGGAGCCGTGCTCTGTACGGTGAGGACCGCAGGTGCGAGATCGGACCGCGCAGTAGGTTTATTCACACCTTCTCAGTGATGGTGCCCGTGCGCACCATGCACATGCCGGTGCTCGATTTCCACCGGCAGCGCCGCACGCACGTCCGTCACCTGCAGGCTGAACTTCAGCGCCTTGCCGGCCCACGGATGGTTGCCGTCGAGCAGCACGACCGGGCCCTTGATCTTGGTCACGGTGAAGACGTGCTCGGTGCCGTCGTCGAGCCGGCCCTGAAGCTGCCCGCCCACCTTCACGCCCGGCGGGAATTCGGTCTTGGGGATGGTGCGAACCAGCGCCTCGTCGCGCTGGCCGAAGGCGTCTTCGGGGGAGAGATTCAGAACGGTCTGATAACCCTGTTCCTTGCCGTCGAGCGCTTCCTCGATCTTGGGCAGGGTGTTCTCGTAGCCGCCATGCAGGTAGGCCATCGGCTCGGGGCTGGCTTCGATGAGCTTGCCCTGGGCATCGGAAACTTTGTACTTGATGGTGACGACGGTGTCTTTTTCGATTTTCATCGGGGCATTTTCTGTGGAAATCGATTCGCCGTTGAAGCTAGGTCTTCCACGACTTGAACGCTGCCGGCAGCGTCTCTTCGGTACTGAGCCTCTCCATCACCATCCCGATAAACGCCGAAACCGCCAGCGGCAGATGCTTCCGACTCGGATACAGCACGCTCAACCCCTGCCCGGTGCGCTGGTACTGCGGCAGCACCGGCACCAGCCGCCCCGCTTCCACATCCAGCCGCCCCATCGACGGCGGCAACAGCGCGATGCCAAGCCCGGCCAATGCCGCCCTCCTCAGCGCCTGCGCGGTATTCCCGCTGAAGCGTCCGGTGACCTGCACTTCCTCCTCCACCCCGTCCGGTCCGGTCATGCGCCAGGTCGCACGCCCGCTCGGATGCGCCGCCGTCACGCAGTCATGGTCTGCCAGGTCCCGCAGCGTCGCAGGTGCGCCGCGCGCGGCGATGTACGCGGGGCTCGCCACCATGCCGTCCGTGCGCGGCCCCAATAACTTGCGGCCGACATAGCCTGAATCCGGCAGTTCGCCGCCGCGGAACGCCACGTCGATCTGATCGGCAATCAAGTCGGCCTTCGCGTCGCTCAGCACGAAATCGACGCGCACCAGCGGATTCGCCGCCAGGAACTCCGCCACCCACTCCATCGGGAAGAAGTCGAAGAAATCCGCCGTCGCCGCCACGCGCACGAGCCCGCTGGGCTCCTGGCTGCCGGTGATCAGCGCCTGTCCGGCCTCGACCAGCCCGTCCACCGACCCCGCGCAGCGTTCGTGAAACGCCTGCCCGGCGCTCGTGAGCGTGAGCTTGCGGGTGGAGCGTTGCATCAGCCGGGTGCCCAACTGCGCCTCGAGCTCCTGGATGCGCCGGCTCACCGTGTTGGGCGGCAGGCCAAGCCGGCGGCCGGCTTCGGCAAAGCTGCCGTGGCGCACCACCTGCACGAACATGGCGATGTGGTTGAGGTCGAGCATGTGGCTGATTCCTTCGATTGATGGACGAGTGCAATTCGACTCTACCGTCTATTCGATCAATGGGAGCGACCCTAACCTTCAGGTCATGGCCTTGCAGCCGCCTTCCCACCCATTCAGGAGTACCCATGACCCCACAGCAAAAACCTCTCATCGGCATCGTCCTCGGCTCGACCCGCGAAGGCCGCTTCGGCGAGAAGCCAGCGCAATGGATTCACGACATCGCGAAACAACGCACCGACCTCGCCTTCGAGCTTGTCGACCTGCGCGACCATCCGCTGCCCTTCTTCAACGAAGCCGGCGCGCCCGCCTGGGGCCCGGTGAAGAACGAGGCCGCGCAGCGCTGGCAGGCCAGGCTCGCGACCTTCGACGGGCTCATCGTCGTCACGCCCGAATACAACCACGGCCCGAGCGCGGTGCTGAAGAACGCGATCGACTGGGCCTACAAGGAATTCATCCGCAAGCCGATCGGCTTCGTGGGCTACGGCGGCGTGGGCGCGGCGCGCGCGGTGGAGCAACTGCGGCTGGTCGCGGTCGAGATGCAGATGGCGCCGGTGCGCAATGCCGTGCACATCGGCATGGTCGAGTTCCTGGGCATCTGGCAGCAGGGCAAGAGCTTCGACGACTTCCCGCACCTCGCGCAGGCCGCCACCGGCATGCTGGACGATCTCGCGTGGTGGACCCGTGCGCTGAAGACAGCGAGGGAGGCCGCATGACCGCCGCCGCCGTTGCCACCGAAGCCCGCGCCATCGTCTACCGCACGCGCGGCGCGCAGCACGGGCCGATCACGCGGCTCATGAGCCCGGGCGATCTGGGCGAATTCCTGAAACCCTTCGTGTTCCTGGACCTGTTCGGCTTCGATGTTGGCGGCGGCCACAAGGGTTTCGGCATGCACCCGCACTCGGGCATCGCGACGCTGACCTGGCTGATCGAAGGCGACACGCTGTACGAAGACACGACCGGCGAACAGGGCGTGCTGCGCGGCGGCGGCGTCGAGTGGATGCGCGCGGGCAACGGCGTGTGGCACACCGGCGCGCCCGCGCCGGGCGTGAAGCGCGTGCGCGGCTTCCAGCTCTGGGTGGCGCTGCCGGCGTCGGAAGAAAACGCGCTGGCGCAAAGCATCTACCTCGCGCCTTCGCAGGTGCCGCAGGAGGGCCCGGCGCGCGTGCTGCTCGGTCGCTACGGCGCGGTGCAGAGCGCCATTCCCGCACCGGCGCCGATGAACTATCTGGCGGTGGAATTGAAGGACGGCGAACGCTGGCGCTACACGCCGCCGGCTGGCCACACGATCGGCTGGGTCGCGGTGAACGCGGGGCGGCTCGATGCGGGCGGACCCATCGACACCGGCGAACTCGCGGTGTTCGAGGAGTCCGGCGAGGCGATCGATTTCACGGCGCGCGGCGACACCTCGTTCGTGCTCGGTTCGGCGGTGAAGCATCCGCATGAACTCGTGATGGGGCATTACTCGGTGCACACGAGCCGCGCGACGCTCGACCAGGGCGAGGCGGAGATCCGGCGCATCGGCGCGACGCTGCGGCAGGAAGGCCGGCTGGGCTGATCCGGGCACCGCAGACCCAGAGCAAACCAGCGTGCGCCCGGCGGGCGGCTGCGACAGAATCGTTCGCTTCGAACGACTCCCGCAGCCCCCACCCGCCATGAACATCGTCGACGCTTTCGCCAGCAACGCCGCCCGCTTCGTAGACATTCGACGCGACATCCACGCGCATCCCGAACTCGGTTTCGAGGAACACCGCACCTCCGAGAAGGTCGCGAACCTGCTCACCGAATGGGGCATCGAGGTGCACCGCGGCATCGCGGGCACCGGCCTCGTCGGCGTGCTGCGCAAGGGCACGGGCAGTCGCACCATCGGCCTGCGCGCCGACATGGACGCGCTGCCGCTGCACGAAGCCAACGACTTCGCGCACAAGTCCACCAACCCCGGCCGCATGCACGCCTGCGGCCACGATGGCCACACGACGATGCTGCTGGCCGCCGCCTGGCATCTGTCGCAGCAAGGACCGGAAGATTTCGACGGCACCGTGCATTTCATCTTCCAGCCCGCCGAGGAGATGGGCAAGGCCGGCGCCAAGAAGATGATCGACGAGGGGCTCTTCGAGCGCTTTCCGTGCGATGCGGTCTTCGGGCTGCACAACTTTCCGGTCGGCGACGTGGGCCGCTTCGCGCTCAACGAAGGCGCGCTGATGGCATCGAGCAACACCTACAAGATCACGGTGCGCGGGCGCGGCACGCACGCCTCGATGCCGCACACGGGCATCGACCCGGTGGCCGCGGTGATCACGCTCGCGCAGCAGCTGCAGACCATCGTGGCGCGCACCATTCCCAGCACCGAGCGCGCACTGCTCGCGGTCACGCAACTGCAGGGCTCGGATGCGCCGAACGTGATTCCCGATGTGGCGACGGTCGGCGGCACGATCCGCACCTTCTCCATCGAGGCCATCGACAAGATCGAGGCGCGGCTGCGCGAAGTGGCAGCCGGCGTGGCGGCGGCGCATGGCTGCACGGCCGACGTGTACTTCAACCGCTCCTCACCGCCGACGGTGAACCATCCGGCCGAAGCGCGCTTTGCCGCCGGCGTGATGCGCGAGGTGGTGGGCGACGACATGGTCACCGACAACTTTCCCGCCGTGATGGGCGCGGAAGACTTCGCGCACATGCTGCTCGCGCGGCCCGGCTGCTATGCGTTTCTCGGCAACGGCGACGGCGACCACCGGCTCGACGGCCACGGGCCCGGCCCTTGCATCATTCACAACACCTCGTTCGATTTCAACGACGAGATCATCCCGATCGGTGCCAGCTACTTCGTGAAGCTGGTGCAGCGCTGGCTGCCGTCGGGCACCTGAATTTTTCTTTCCTGTTGACGATGATGAAAGCGGCCACAACGATGACTTCCACCCTGTTCACCCGACGTTCGCTGGCTGCGGTTGCCGCCGCCGTGGCTCTCTGCAGCTTCGGCGCTGCTCACGCACAGCAGCGCGTGATCCACGTCATCGTGCCCTTCGGCACCGGCGCCGTGCAGGACACGGTGGCGCGGGCCTTCAACAACGAGCTCGGCGCGGCGCTCAATGCCAGCGCCATCGTCGAGAACCGCGCGGGCGCGGGCGGCACCGTGGGCGCGGCCGTCGCGGCCAAGGCGCCGGCCGATGGCAGCACGCTGGTGCTCGCGGCCGCGAGCCACAACATCGCGGCCTTTCTGTACAGCAAGCTGCCGTACGACCCGCTGAAGGATTTCGTCGGCGTGGCGAATGTGGGCAACGCGGGCTATGTGCTGGCGGTGGCGAGCGGGATGAACGTGTCGAACACGGCGGACTTCATCAAGGAGGTGAAGGCCAACCCGGGCAAGTACAACTACGCCTCGGCGGGCAACGGCAGCGCGACGCATCTGGCGATGGCGTCGTTCCTCGCGAAGGCGGGGCTGCAGATGACGCACATCCCGACCAAGTCGACCGGCGAAGCCGTCAACGAAGTGCTCGCGGGCCGGGTGCAGGCGGTCATCTCCTCGAGCATCGGCGTGATGGGCTTCCAGGACGACGCGCGCATGAAGCTGCTCGCCTCCACCGGCCAGTCGCGCAGCCCCTTCCTGCCGAAGCTGCCGACCGTGGCCGAGAGCGGCCTGCCGGGCTACGCCTTCGATTCGTGGATCGGGCTGCTGGCGCCGGCCGGCACGCCGAAGGCGGAGGTCGAGCGGATCAACGCAGCGGCCAACAAGGTGCTGGCCGATCCGGCGATCCAGGAGCGCTTCAAGCGCCTGGGCGTGGAGCCGCGCAGCCAGAGCGCGGAGGAGTTCCAGAAGCTGCTGCGGTCTGATTGGGATGCGATGGGCGCGGTGGTGAAGGCGTCGGGCGCGAAGATCGACTGAGGTGCGAATTACAAGCCCGAGCTTATTTTTGGCTACTACAAGCCAAAGCTTGTAATCAGCAAAAATACGCCACAGCTTGTATATTGACAAAATAAGCCAGGGCCGATATCTTGCTTGCAAGATGGACTATCCCCTTCGCTTCGTCGATCAACTCCGGCCCCACCTGAAAGCGCTGCGAAAAAAACGTGGCCTGACGCAGGCGCAAGCGGGCGCGCTCGTCGGCGTCAGCCAGGCCCGGATCGCGGAGATCGAGGCGAATCCCGGTGCCGTCGGTCTCGAGCACTTGGCGAAGCTTCTGTCGGCGCTCGGGGCGTCCTTCTACCTGCGGGACGATGCGCCGCCTTCGAGCGGCCCCGTGTACGCCATGGAGGAGGGCCCGGAATACACGTCGTCCCAGGACATGGACGTGAAGGTCCCCGAGGGGTGGACGACCCGAAAGATGAACGGCGGGTCCGTGCTGGTGACACTGCCCGCGCAAGAGCCTGCCGCCGCGGCTGCGCAATCGTCCGACGAGGATGAGGCTGCCCAGGTCCCATCGACCGCACCGGGTGCATGGCTCCGGCAGCTTCAAGCCCTGAACCCGGGGAAAGAGGTCAAGCCGACATCGCGCCGCAGCTTCGTCATCCGGCCGAAGACGGACTCCTGGTGATGCAGGCGCTGAATGCGTGGATGAACGGGGAGCTGGTCGGCACCTGGTCTGTCGATCGCGATTCCCACGCGTTCAGGTATCACCCCGGATGGCTGGATTCGCCGCGACGGCGTTCGTTGTCGCTGTCGATCCCGATCAACAGCACGCTCGAAGTCCGGGGCGACGTTGTCAGGAACTACTTCGACAACCTGCTGCCCGACAACATCGGGATCCGGGTGCGGCTGGGCCACCGTTTCAAGCTCAAGGGCATCCACACCTTCGACCTGCTCGAAGCCATCGGGCGTGACTGCGTCGGCGCCGTGCAATTGCTGCCTGAAGGCGCGGAACCTGAAGGCTGGAACGCGATGAACTGCGAGCCCATCGGCGACAAGGAAATCGCCGAGCTGCTGCGGGCCGTTCCGTCCGACGCCACCCCCGAAAGCATGCGCGACGAAGACCTGTTTCGCATCTCTCTTGCCGGCGCGCAGGAAAAGACCGCCCTGACCCGCTGGAACGGCGCGTGGTGCCGCCCGCACGGCGCCACGCCGACCACGCACATCATCAAATTGCCGCTCGGACTCATCGGCGGCTCCCGGCGCGTGGACGCATCCGACTCGGTGCAGAACGAATGGGTTTGCGCGCAGATCGTCGAGGCGCTCGGCCTGCTTGTGGCGCCGACATCCATGGCGACCTTCGAGGGCCAGACGGTCCTGGTGGTGGAGCGTTTCGATCGCGAGTGGATGGACGGCGGTGCATGGATCGCACGCCTGCCGCAAGAAGATTTCTGCCAAGCCATGGGGCTGCCGTCGACCCGGAAGTACGAGCACGACGAAGGCCCCGGCATGCCCAATTGCCTGCAGCTTCTGCAAGGAAGCCGGAGCACCGACGACCGCACCCGATTCCTGCTGACCCAGCTGGCCTTCTTTCTTCTCGCCGCGACGGACGGCCACGCCAAGAACTTCTCGGTCCGCCTGTACCAGGGCGACGTCTACGACATGACGCCGCTCTACGACATCATTTCGATGTGGCCCTACTTCGGCAATGGAACCCACCAGTTCCAGCCGCGCAAGGCGGGTCTGGCCATGGCGGTTCGCTCCAAAAGCAAGCACTACCTTTTTCACACCATCCAGACACGCCATTGGCACCAGTTGGCGATGAAGAACGGCGGCATCGACGTGTGGAACGCCATGTTGGGAATGGTGGCGTCTCTGGACGAGGCGCTGGGCGAAGTCGAGGCATTGCTGCCGGCCGATTTCCCCGCAAAGACGTGGGAAGCGATTTCGCGGGGAATGCGCAGCGAGGCTGCGCGCTTCCTTGCGGGCGCAGCCGATGTAGTGGGCGTGCCGCGCGTCGGATAAACCAAGGCGGAAAGACGCGAGTGCCGCAACGCCTGGCGGCTGGCCGGCGCCGAAAAATCTTGACGATATATGTTTAATATATTTAAAGTGCGCCTGATTTCCACAGCACACCCAAGGAGCGACCCGTGAGCAATCCCCGCTGGCAAGGCATCTTCCCCGCCATCACTACCAAGTTCCACGCCGACGAAAGCATCGATGCCGAGGGCACCGCGCGCCACATCGACTTCCAGATCCGCAACGGCATCCACGGCCTCGTCACCTGCGGCTCGCTCGGCGAAGCCAGCACGCTGACGCTCGAAGAAAAGCTGCAGGTCGCCAAGATCGCGCTCGAAGCCGCCGACGGCCGCATCCCGGTGCTGGCCAACGTGTCTGAGACCAGCACCCGCGAGGCGCTGCGCTACGTGGACGGCGCCAACAAGCTCGGCGTGGCCGGCTTCATGGTGATGCCCTCGGTGATCTACGTGGCCGACGCACGCGAGGCGATGCTCAACGTGCGCACCATCGCGAACGCGGCGCAGAAACCCATCATGGTCTACAACAACCCGGTGGCCTACCGCGTGGACCTGAAGCCCGAGCACATGGTCGAGCTGGCCGATTGCGAGTGGATCGCCGCGATCAAGGAGAGCACCGACAACATCCGCCGCATCACGGATCTGCGCAACACGGTGGGCGACCGCTACCAGCTGTTCCTGGGCGTGGACGACCTGGCCTATGAAGGCCTGGCGCTCGGCTGCGATGGCCTGCTGGCGGGCGTGGGCTGCGCCTTCCCGCGCGAGACCGTGGCGCTCTACGACCTGATGAAGGCCGGCAAGTTCGCCGAGGCGCTGAAGCTCTACCAGTGGATGACGCCGATGCTGCACCTCGATGTGTCGACCAAGCTCGTGCAGAACCTCAAGCTCATCGACCTGCTGGTCGGCGTGGGCACGGAGCACATGCGCCGTCCGCGTCTGCCGCTCATCGGCGAGGAACGAGCCTTCATCGAGAACATCGTGAAGAAGGCGCTCGCGACGCGCCCGGCGCAGTACCAGTCGGTTGTGTAATAACCGCCCCTTTCATTGTCCCAACCTAGGAAGAAGCATGAAGACAAAAGCAAGCATGGTTCCATTCATCGGCGGCATCGGCTTGGTGGCGCTCGCCATCGCAGGCCAGGCCAGCGCGCAGGAGCAGGTCGTGAAGATCGGCCACAGCGGTCCCCTCTCGGGTCCCAATGCGTTCGCGGGCAAGGACAATGAAAACGGCGTGCGCCTGGCCATCGAGGAGCTCAACGCCAAGAAGCTCAGCGTCGGCGGCAAGACGCTGAAGTTCGAGCTGGTCTCCGAAGACGACCAGTGCGACGCCAAGACCGGCGTGAGCGTGGCGCAGAAGTTCGTGGACGACGGCGTCAAGTTCGTCATGGGCCCGTACTGCTCGGGCGTGGCGATTCCGGCCTCACGCATCTACAGCGACGGCGGCACCATGGTCTCGACCGTGGGTACCAACCCGAAGGTCACCCAGGGCGGCTACAAGAACCTCTACCGCATCATCGCGAGCGACAACCAGATCGGCTCCAGCATGGCGGTGTACGCGGCCAAGGAACTGAAGGTCAAGAAGGTCGGCGTCATCGACGACCGCACCGCCTTCGGCCAGGGCCTCGCCGAAGAGTTCACCAAGGAAGCGCAGAAGCAGGGCCTCACGGTCGTGGGCAAGGAATTCACCACCGACAAGGCCGTGGATTTCACCGCCATCCTGACCAACATGAAGGCCAAGGCCCCCGAGGCGATCTTCTTCGGCGGCTATGCACCGCAGGCCGCGCCGATGGCGCGTCAGATGAAGCAGCTGGCCGTGCCCGGCAAGCTCCTGGGCGGCGACACTGTCTGCAGCCCGGCCACCGGCAAGCTCGGCGGCGATGCGGTCAACGACCTCGTGTACTGCGCGCAGGGTGGCTCGATCCTGGAGAAGGCGCAGAGCGGCCCGGCCTTCAAGGAGAAGTTCAAGAAGCGCTTCAACGCCGATGCCGATGCGTACGCTGCCTCGTACTACGACCAGGTGCTGTTCATCGGCGAATCGATGAAGAAGGCCAACTCGATCGACCCCGACAAGGTGGGCGCACAGCTCTACAAGGACACCTACAAGGGCGTGGCCGCGACCTATTCGTATGACGACAAGGGCAACATGAAGCAGGCGCCGATCACGGTGTTCACCTTCAAGAACGCCGCCCCCGTTCCTATCGCCAGCTACTGAACGAAAGACGCCACGACATGCAACGCATCCAGATCGTCGACTCGCACACGGGCGGCGAGCCCACGCGCCTTGTGATCGGCGGGTTCCCCGACCTGGGTGGCGGCAGCATGGCCGAGCGCCGTGCGCTGCTCGCAGACCAGCATGACAAGTGGCGCGCCGCCACGGTGCTCGAGCCGCGCGGCAGCGACGTGGTGGTCGGTGCGCTGCTGTGCGAGCCGGTGTCGCCCGACGCCGCCGCGGGCGTGATCTTCTTCAACAACGCCGGGTATCTGGGCATGTGCGGCCACGGCACCATCGGGCTGGTCGCGAGCCTGGCGCACATGGGGCGCATCGGCGTGGGCGAGCACCGCATCGAGACGCCGGTCGGCACGGTCACGACCACGCTGCATGAAGACGGCTCGGTGAGCGTGCGCAACGTGCCGGCGTACCGGCATCTGCACCAGGTGGCGGTCGAGCTGCCGGACCACGGCACCGTGCGCGGCGATGTGGCGTATGGCGGCAACTGGTTCTTCCTGGTGAGCGAACATGGCCAGCGCGTGGCGAGCGACAACCTCGCCGCGCTGACCGACTACACAGCCGCCTTGCGCAAAGCGCTCGCAGCGCAAGGCATCACCGGCGCCGAGGGCGCGGAGATCGATCACATCGAACTCTTCGCCAACGACGACGAAGGTGCGGACAGCCGCAACTTCGTGCTCTGCCCCGGCAACGCCTACGACCGATCGCCCTGCGGCACCGGCACCAGCGCCAAGATCGCCTGCCTCGCCGCCGACGGCAAGCTCGCGCTGGGCGAAACGTGGACGCAGGCCAGCGTGATCGGCAGCCGCTTCGAAGCGAGCTACACGATGGACGGCGACAAGGTCATCCCGACCCTGCGCGGCCGCGCGCACATCAGCGCCGAGGCCACGCTGCTGGTCGACGACAACGACCCCTTCGGATGGGGCATCCGGCTCTGAGAAGGTGTGAACGAACCCGCCATGCCCGCTCATCCCGCCCAAGCACACCCGCTCGGCGTTGCAAATGCTCGCCATAGCCCGAGCTATGGCTGCGCTTTGCGCCTTGATCGGGCGCGCCTGGGCGGGCTGCTCGGGCACGCCGGATTCATTCATACCTTCTGACGCCGCCGACATGAACGCGGATGTGATCGTCATCGGCGCCGGTATCGTCGGCGCCGCCTGCGCACACGCGCTGTCGCAGGCCGGCCGCAGGGTGCTGGTGCTCGATGCGCGCATCGGCGGCGCCACCGGCGCGGGCATGGGCCACCTCGTGGTGATGGACGACAACCCGGCCGAACTCGCGTTGAGCCGCGATTCGACGGCGCGATGGCGCGCCCTCGCGCCGCGCATGTCCGAAGACTGCGCGTACAGCGCCTGCGGCACGCTCTGGATCGCAGCGAACGCAGAAGAAATGGCGGAGGCCGTACGCAAGCAGCAACGCCTGCGCGCGGACGGCATCGAAAGCCGGCTGCTCGACGCAACCGCATTGGCACGCGCCGAACCCGCGCTGCGCAAAGGCCTCGCGGGCGCGCTCGAAGTGCCGGGCGACGGCATCCTCTACGCACCGAATGCCGCGCGCTGGCTGCTCGCGCAAGGCGGCAATGCAATCCGCATCGAACACGCGAAAGTCGATGCCATCGAAGACGACGGCACGCTGCGTCTCGCGGACGGCACCCGCCGCATCGCGCCGCAGATCGTGCTGGCCAACGGCATCGAGGCGACGACGCTCTGCCCCGAACTCCCCATCCACCCGAAGAAGGGCCACCTGCTGATCACCGACCGCTATCCGGGCACGGTGCATCACCAGCTCGTCGAACTCGGCTACGTGACCAGCGCGCACCACAGCGATGGCGACTCGGTCGCGTTCAACGTGCAGCCGCGGCCGACGGGGCAGTTGCTGGTCGGCTCCTCGCGCCAGTTCGACACGACCGATCCGGCAGTCGAAGCGCCGATGCTCGCGCGCATGCTGCAGCGCACGCTCGACTACCTGCCGGGGCTCGCGAACCTCAACGCGGTGCGTTCGTGGACCGGCATGCGTGCCGCGTCGCCCGATGGCCTGCCGCTGCTGGGCAAGCACCCCTGGCGCGAGAAGCTCTGGCTCGCAGTCGGTCACGAAGGCCTGGGCGTGACCACCGCGCCGGGCAGCGCGCACCTGCTCGCGGCGCTGATGACCGGCGCCGCACCTGAATTCGATGCGGCGCCTTACGCACCGCGCGGGCTGATGGAGATGGCGTGAGCACTCATACCCTGCTGCACATCGACGGCAATCTCGTGCGCGTGAAGGCGGGTAGTTCTGTCGCTGCGGCACTGCGCGTCGCGGTCGGCATGGGCGTGGCGCGGACCTCCGTCACGGGCCAGCCGCGCGCGCCTTTCTGCGGCATGGGCGTGTGCCAGGAATGCCGCGTGCTGATCGATGGCCGCCGCCGGCTCGCCTGTCAGACAGTCTGCAGCGAAGGCATGCGCGTGGAGACCTCGGAATGACCGCGCTCGAACATTGCGATGTGCTGATCGTCGGCGCGGGCCCGGCAGGCATGGCGGCGGCGGTCGCTGCCGCGCCAAGCGGCGCATCGATCGTCGTGATCGACGACAACCCCGTGCCCGGCGGACAGATCTGGCGCGACGGCCCCGGCGCCTCGCTGCCCGCGGCCGCGCGCAAGTGGCGCGATGCGCTCGAACGCCACGCCAACATCCGCGTCTGCAGCGGCACGCGCGTGATCGCCGCGCCAGCCCGCAACGAACTGCTGCTCGAAGACGCTGAGCGCGGCTGGCGCATGCAGTGGAAGAAGTTGATCCTCTGCACCGGCGCGCGCGAACTGCTTCTGCCCTTTCCCGGCTGGACGCTGCCCGGCGTGACGGGCGCAGGCGGTTTGCAGGCCCTCGTCAAGGCGGGCCTGCCGGTCGAGGGCGAGCGCATCGTGATCGCGGGCAGCGGCCCGCTGCTCCTTGCCGCTGCTTCGACGGCACGCGCGGCGGGCGCGAAGGTCGTGCGCATCGCCGAGCAGGCTTCATTCACGGCAGTCGCGGGCTTTGCCGCGAACCTCTGGCGCTGGCCGGGCAAGGCCGCGCAGTCGGTGACGCTGGCCGATCCGCAGTACCGCACCGCGTCGCGCATCGTCTCGGCGCAAGGCAGCACGCAGGTCGAATCGGTCCGGCTTCTTCAAGGCGGGCGCGAAGTGGAAATCGCCTGCGATCGCGTGGCCTGCGGCTTCGGCCTCACGCCCAACACGCAACTCGGCCAATTGCTCGGCTGCACTCTCACTGTCGAAGGCGCGCGGGCGCTGGCGGTCGACGCGCGTCAACTCACGAGCGTGCGCGACGTCTACGCCGCCGGCGAATGCACCGGCTTCGGCGGCAGCGAACGCGCGCTCGCGCAGGGCGCCATCGCCGGCTACGCGGCCGTCGGCAACGAGTGGGCCGCAAAGCAGCACGAAGCAGAACGCGCCCGCTGGAACGCCTTCGCCGCGCAACTCCACCGCAGCTTCGCGCTGGCCCCGGAGATCAAACAGATGCCGCAGCCCGAAACCCTCGTGTGCCGCTGCGAAGACGTGCCCTTCTCCGCGCTTGCGGATTGCACCGGCTGGACCGACGCCAAGCTCCACCGCCGCTGCGGCATGGGCGCTTGCCAGGGTCGCGTGTGCGGTGACGCGGCGCAATTTCTCTTCGGCTGGACACCGCCCGCGCCGCGCCCGCCGCTGTCGCCGGTGCGCATCGCCACACTGGCTGGCTTCGCCGGGCCGGGCGACGCCCGACAATGAGGCCGCATCCGAAGACAACCATGGCCCCCCCGAAGACCCCTCCCCGCCCCCCGCCCAAGCGCCGCGCCGCCGACGTGGCCTACGACGCCATCGAAACGCTGCTGTCCACCATGCAACTGCAGCCCGGCAGCCAGATCGTCGAGGCCGACCTCGCCGAGCGCACCGGCCTCGGCCGCACGCCGGTGCGCGAGGCGCTGATGCGCATGGTGTCGATCGGGCTCATCGTGCAGCAGCCGCGCCGCGGTCTGCTGGTGTCGGCCATCGACCTGGCCGACCATCTGGACGTGATCCAGACCCGGCGCGTGCTCGAACGCGTGATCGCGGGCTGCTCGGCGCGCCGCGCGACCGCGCTGCAGCGCAAGGACATCGTGCGCTGCGCCGAGGAAATGGTCGAGGCCGCGGGCCGTGGCGATCTGACCGGCTACATGCGCGCCGACCACGCGCTGGACCTCGTCAACCACCAGGCGAGCCACAACGATTCGGCGGTGAAGGCGGTGATCCCGCCCATCGTGCAATGCCGGCGCTTCTGGTACGCCTACCAGCACGAAGGCGAGATCGTCGAAGGCGCGAACGCGCACCTCGAACTCGCGCAGGGCATCGCGACCGGTGACGAGGCCGCGGCGGTTGCGGGCGCCGAACGCCTCATGGATTACCTGGAGCTTTTCGCTCGCAAGATCATCGACAAATAGGTCGAAGGACTACCGGGGAACTACGCGTGATTTGCCGTGGGCTGCGGCGCATACTGGCCCGATGGCCGTCGCCCCCCGCGCCCAACCCGAAGACTTCTTCACGCCCGAAGAGTGGCTGTCGCTCACCAGCCGTTCGTCATGGAAGGGCCTGTGGCTGGTGGCGCATTGCTGGGGCGTGATCGGCGCCGCGATGCTCGCGGGCATCGTGTGGCCGTGGACCCTTCCGCTCATGGTGCCCATCGTCGGCGCGCGGCAACTGGGGCTCTTCATCCTCATGCACGACGCGGCGCATGCGGGCCTGCACCGCAGCCGCAAGGTCAACGACTGGGTCGGCCACTGGCTGTGTTCGTCCACGCTGCGCGACTACCGGCCCTATCACCTGCAGCACCACCGCTTCGTGCAGCAGACCGAAGACCCGGACCTCGTGCTGTCGGCGCCCTTTCCGATCACGCGCGAATCGATGTGGCGCAAGGTCGTGCGCGACCTGAGCGGGCAGACCTTCTTCAAGCAGCGCTTCGGCCACATCGCGGAGGGCATTCGCAATCGCGCGCCCGGCGAAGCGGCGCTGAAGGTGCTCGGCCGCGAAATCGCGAAGGACCGGCGCTTCCTCATCGGCAATGGCGGTGGCCTGTTGGTCTTCGCATTGGCTGGCTACTGGTGGGCCTGGGTGCTGATGTGGCTGCTGCCGATGGCGACCTGGCTGCCGCTCGTGAGCCGCGTGCGCAACATCGCAGAGCATGCGCTGGTGACGCAGAACGAGGCCGACCCGCTGCGCCAGGCGCGCACCACGCATGCCAACCTGGTCGAGCGCATCTTCATCGCGCCCTACTGGGTCAACTATCACTGCGAACACCACATGTTCACCAACCTGCCCTGCTGGGCACTGCCGAAGGCGCACCGCCTGCTGCTGCGCCGAGGCATCACCGATCGGATGGAAGTGCAGCCCGGCTACCTGCACCTGCTGAAGCGGGCGACAGCGGCGCAGGCGGCCGCTTGATCGGCTAGCGCGCCGCGGGTTTCGCGAGCACCGGCGGCTGCGCGCCGCGCTGTGCATGCTGGCTCAGCCAGATGCTCGCGATCACGATGCCGATGCCCGCGACCTGCAGCACCGAGAGGCGCTGACCCAGCAACGCCCAGCCGAGGATCACCGCCGTCACCGGGCTCAGGAAGGCCAGCGGCGCGACCGCCGAAGGCTCCAGCCGCGCCACGCCGCGGAACCACACGATGTAGGTGAGCGCGGCGCCCACGAGGCCGAGCCATGCGAAGCCGATCCAGTTCTGCGCGGTGAGCGCGGGCAGCGGCGGCTCCATCAGCAGCGCGAACGGCAGCAGCAGGAGCCCGCCCGCGGTGAGCTGCCATGCGGTGAAGACCAGCGCCGAAACTGGCGGCTGCCAGCGGCGGGCGAGCACCGTGCCGAAGGCCATCGACACCGCGCCGGCCACCGCCGCGGCAATGCCGAGCGCATCGAGCGCGGCATTCGGCGTGAGCACCAGCAGCGCGACGCCGCCGATGCCGACCACCGCTGCCGCGATCGACAGCGCGCGGATCGGCGAGCCCAGAAGCACGCTCGCAAGGAACACCACGAAGAGCGGCTGCACCGAGGTGATCGTCGCCGCGACGCCGCCCGGCAGCCGGTAGGCCGCCACGAACAGCATTGCCCAGAGGATCGAGAAGTTCAGCGCGCCGAGCACGAAGATGCGGCCCCACCATGCGCGCTCGGGAAGCTGCCGGACGATCAGCAGCAGCAGCAATCCCGCGGGCAGCGCGCGCAGCAGCGCGACCGTCAACGGATAGTTCGGCGGCAGGAGTTCCGTGGTGACGATGTAGGTGCTGCCCCAGATGGCGGGCGCGGCGGCGGTGAGGAGAACGTCGGTGGTTCGGCTGGTGGTCATGACCCGGACTTCCTGGTGAGTCGACCTGGCGTCCAGGCCCGAGGCGCCTTGCCGGAGCATCGGCCGCCAAACGGCGTCCGCGGCTCAGTCACCTGCGGCTGCCGGCTCGGGGCCTTGCCAGCCCAGCAGCTCGGCCAGCCGCTGCACGATCCATTCGGCCTCGGCGGGCGACACGCCGGATTCCGGCGTCGCGAGCCCGGCGTGGATGCGCCGCAGGATCTCGGCCTCGACCGGCACCTCGGTGTGATGCTGGATCTGCGCGTGGCCCACGAGGTGGTTGGCCAGGTCCTCGCAGATTTCGTAGCGCTCGCGCACCACGCCGATCGGTTCGCTCAAACGCTGACGCGCATCGCTGTAGACCGCGAAGAACGAGGGCGGGATGAAGATCTGGTTGTCGTCGGACATCGCGGCGTTGTTTATAGCTGGCCCAACGACAAAACGCGCCCGAGGGCGCGTTCGTCGTGGCTCCCGGGGAGCCAGAGGGGCTGGATCAGCCGCCCTTCTTGGCGCGCTTGCCGGGGTTCTTCTTGCTGCGCGTTGCGGTGCCACGTTCCAGGCTGACCTTCTGGCCGCCACCGGTCTTGGGCAGCGTGTAGCCGGGCAGCGGCGTCGGCTTCGGGGTGGCAACGCGTTCGGCTTCGGTACGGAATGTCTTGGGCATGAAAAGCTCGGGTAAAAGTAATGTTCGAACCCGCAATTAGGCCACATCGAGGATTTCATATGCCAATAACCGAAACGGCGGGTGCCGTCGAGCGTCCGCGCTTCGTTTCGGGCTCGCTCTTGCGCCATGTTTGCGTGATGGCCGGCACCGGTGCCATCGGGCTGATCGCGGTGTTCGCGGTCGACCTGATCAACCTCTTCTACATCTCGCTGCTCGGGGAGAAAGAGACGGCAGCCGCCGTCGGCTTCGCGGGCGTCGTGGGGTTCTTTCATGCGTCGCTGTGCATCGGGCTCACGATCGGCATCGCGGCTGTGGTGTCGCGCACGGTGGGTGCCGGCCGCGCGATGGATGCGCGGCGCATCGCCACCTCGAGCCTCGTGCTGATGACGGCCGCATCGGTGGTGGTGGGCAGCGGCACGGCCTTCTTCCTGCACCCTGCCCTGCACGTGCTCGGTGCCGAGGGCGAGACGGCGCGGCTCGCGCAGCGCTACCTCGCGGTGACGGTGCACACGCTGCCACTGTTGGGCCTGGGCATGGCGTGCTCGGCGCTCTTGCGCTCCATCGGCGATGCGCGGCGCTCGATGACGGTCACGCTCGCGGCGGCCTTCGTAACGGCGGTGCTCGATCCGATCTTGATCTTTGGTTTCGGCCTGGGGCTCGACGGCGCTGCCATCAGCGCGGTGGTGTCGCGCTTCGTGCTCGCGGGCATCGGGTTGCACGGCGTGATGGTGAAGCACCGGATGCTCGGGCGCTTCGAAGCGTCGCGGCTGGTCGGCGACGCGCGTGCGCTCGCGAGCGTTGCGGGGCCGGCGGTGTTGACGAACCTCGCGACGCCCGTTGGCGCTGCGTTCGTCACGCATGCGATCGCTCAGTTCGGTCCGTCTGCCGTGGCGGGCGCGGCCACCATCGATCGCTTGAGCCCCGTGGCCTTCGGGCTCGTCTATGCGCTGAGCGGCGCGGTCGGGCCGATCCTTGCGCAGAACCTCGGCGCCGGCCAGTACCGCCGCGTGCAGGAAGGATTGCGCGACAGCCTGCTCTTCATGGTGGCCTCGGTGGCCGTCGCCTGGCTCGTGCTGGCGTTGGGACAGGGCGTGCTGATCCGCGCGTTCTCGGCGGAGGGGCTGGCGGCCGAACTCATCGCGCTGTTCTGCACCTGGCTCGCGGCCAGCTTCTTCTTTTCAGGCGGATTGTTCGTGGCGAACGCGTCGTTCAACAACCTCGGGCATCCGCTGCTGTCGACCTTCTTCAACTGGGGGCGCGCCACGTTGGGCACGATTCCGTTCGCCTGGTGGGGCTCGCATTACGGCGCGGCCGGCGTGCTCGTCGGGCAGGCCGTGGGCTCGTCGATCTTTGGGTTATTCGCGGTGGTGGTGGCGTTCCGGCTGGCGGCCAGACTGGCGCGGCAGGAACCGTCGATGAAGGCGCCTGCACCGGTGCTCGATGCTCCAGTGGCGCCGACCTCGGCGCATGGCGATGCTGCGGCGCTCGCCACGCCGCAGCCTGTTGCCGTTACTGGTCCTGCAGCGTCAGCAGGCGCACCTTGACCGACTTGCCCTTGACCCGGCCGCTGCCGAGCTTGTGCGCCGCTTCCGCGGCGATCGCGCGGTCCACCGCCACATACGTCGAGAACTCGTTGACGTTGATCTTGCCGACCTGGTCCTTCGTGTAGCCGCAGTCGCCGGTGAGCGCACCCAGCACGTCGCCGGCGCGGATCTTCTCCTTGCGCCCGCCGACGATCTGCAGCGTGGCCATCGGCGGCTGCAGCGGCGCGCCCTTGGCCGGCGTGAGCTCGGCCAGTTCGTGCCATTCGGATTCGCGGCCCTGCAGCTGTTCGATCTTTCCGACGCTGCCCATCTCGTTCATGCTGGCCAGGTTCAGCGCGAGGCCTTCGGCATCGCCCGACTGGCCCACGCGGCCCGTGCGGCCGACGCGGTGGATGTGGATTTCCGAATCAGGCGTCACGTCGACATTGATCACCGCTTCGAGGTGGGAAATATCGAGACCCCGCGCCGCCACGTCGGTGGCCACGAGCACCGAGCAGCTGCGGTTGGCGAACTGCACCAGCACCTGGTCGCGCTCGCGTTGCTCGAGCTCGCCGAAGAGCGCCAGCGCGCTGAAGCCCTGCGCCTGCAGCACCTCGACGAGGTCGCGGCACTGCTGCTTGGTGTTGCAGAAGGCCAGCGTGCTGACGGGGCGGAAATGGTCGAGCAGCAGGCTCACGGTGTGCAGCCGCTCGCTGTCCTTCACCTGGTACCAGCGCTGGCGGATCTTGCTGCCTTCATGCTGTGCCTGCACCGTGATCTGCTGCGGGCTCTTCATGAACTGCTGCGCGAGCTTGGCGATACCTTCGGGGTATGTGGCCGAGAACAGCAGCGTCTGGCGTTCCTTCGGGCACTGGCGCGCGACCTTCACGATGTCGTCGAAGAAGCCCATGTCCAGCATGCGGTCGGCTTCGTCGAGCACCAGCGTGTTGAGCGCCGAAAGGTCGAGATTGCCGCGCTCCAGGTGGTCCATGATCCGGCCCGGCGTGCCCACGACGATGTGCGCGCCGTGCTCCAGGCTGGCGATCTGCCCGCGCAGCGCGACGCCGCCGCAGAGCGTGACCACCTTGATGTTTTCTTCGGCACGCGCGAGGCGCCGGATCTCGGTCGTGACCTGGTCGGCCAGCTCGCGCGTCGGGCACAGCACCATCGCCTGGATGGCGAAGCGGCGTGCATTGAGATTGGCGAGCAGCGCGAGGGCAAAGGCAGCGGTCTTGCCGCTGCCGGTCTTGGCCTGGGCGATCAGGTCCTTGCCGAGCAGCGCCGGCGGCAGGGCGGCGGCCTGGATGGCCGTCATCTGCGTGTAGCCGAGCTGGGTGAGGTTGGCCAGCATCTGGGGCGAGAGCGCCAGGGTGGCAAAGCCGTTGTCGGTCGAAACCTGGGCTTGGGAGCCGTCGGCTGTGGGATTGGTCGTAGTCATCGTTTCAGCAGCCGGGACCCGGAAAAACAAAGGCCTTGCCGGCACCCTTCGCGGGGTGCCGCAAGGCCTCTTGTCCGTCGCGGATCAGCGGCGGGGAGAGTTGTTGCCGCCGGAGGTCGGCGGCGGGCCGCGACGTTCCAGGTGACGGAAGGTGATGCGACCCTTGGTCAGGTCGTAGGGCGAGAGCTCGAGCGACACCTTGTCACCCGCCAGGATGCGGATGTGGTGCTTGCGCATCTTGCCGCCGCTGTAGGCGATCAGTTGATGGCCGTTGTCCAGCGTGACGCGGTAGCGCGAGTCGGGCAGGACTTCGGTCACTGCGCCGTTCATTTCGATCAGTTCTTCCTTGGGCATGCTTGGTTACCTCTGAATCTCGTTCGATGTGTGTTGGATATGAAGATGGGCGTGATTGTTTCAGCCTGCGCACGGCAAGGCGAGCGGCGCGTTGCGCTCGCGCACCCAGCCCAGGCCTTGGTCGATGGCATAGCCGACGGCGGCGGCGTGGCTCGCAAAACGCGGCGTGAAACGCATCACGCGGTCGTGCATGCCGCTGCCGTGGCCGGAGCGGATCGAGACGGAGGCGGCGTAGTTGCCGTCGTCCTGGTGTCGAATGAGCGGAGAAACAAGGTACTTGCCCACCGCGATACTGTGTTGAATGATGTCCATGAAGCCTTGGCACAGCGCGCGAATGTTGAACGCGAAGTGCCTGAAAAATAATTGAAAACGGGCGTGGGCCGGCCGGAATGGCGCGGCGGACGCGCTATTCGCTTCAACAAGAACGAAGGCAGTGGTGGCAATCATGGGCGCCCGGTCTGGCGCTCCAACACACTGTGAAGCCGGCTGAAAGTGTGGGGGCCTGAAAAATCCAAGGGACAGTTGCAGGTCAGCCGGCAATTTGACGAAGTGCTTCGTCGTGGTATCGAAACGAACCCGCCATTATAGCTTGACGGGCATGACAGTTGCTCGCCTTCAAAGCAAGCGGGGCCTCAATGGCCCCGCTAAGAACGGTCGCTTCTGTGAAGTTTGCTATCGAAAATGTAGCGAAACTCGCTGCAATCAGGCGGCCAGCGGCGATGTCGGCGAGGAAAGCGCAGCCCGCGACTTGTGGGCAGCGCGCAACATCAAGCCCAACCCCGCGAGTTGGCAAACCGCGCCCGCCCAGCCCACGGCACCCACGCCGACCCACTCGATCACCACGCCGCCCAGCCCCGATCCCGCCGCGATGCCCAGGTAGACCGCCGAGGCGTTGAGCGACAGCGTCATCGGCGCACGCTCCGGTGCGAGACGGATCAGCCGCACCGCCTGCGCCGGGCCGAAGCCCCAGCCCGCAAAGCCCCAGAGCGCCGACAGCCCCACGATCAGCGGCAGCGCCAGTTCACGCGACAGCATCTGCGCGGAGAACGACAGGCCGCCCAAGATCACCACCAGCATCAGCGCGAAGCCCTGCGCCATGCGATCAGCGCCGAAGCGGTCGGTCGCCCAGCCTCCCGCCGCCGTGCCGATGGCTGCCGCAATGCCGATCGCGAAGAAAACGGCGCTCACGCTCTCGACCCCGAAATCCAGCGTGCCGGACAGGAACGGCGCGATGTACGTATAGAAGCTGAAGCCGCCCGTCGCCCACAGCATGGTGGTCAGCAGTGCCGGCAGCACGCCGGGTTCGCGTGCCACCGAGAACGACGGCGTGCGCGCGGCAGCGGCCGGTGCCGACGCCAGCCCGCGCGGCAAACCGGCGGCCATGCCCCAGGTGGCCAGCGCCGCCACCGCGGCGATCAGCAGGTAGGCCGTGCGCCAGCCGCCCCAACCGGCGATCCACGCGCCCAGCGGCACGCCGAGCGCGACCGCCACCGTGCCGCCGCCCGACACGATGGCGAGCGCCCGGCCGCGCCGCGCGGGCGAGACCATCGATGCCGCCACCGCGCTCGCGGTCGGCAGGAACACGCCGGCCACCAACCCCAGCGCGACCCGCGCCAGCGCCAGTTGCGCGAAGCCGTGCGCCATCGACGCCGCGAGCGTGAGGCCCGAAAACGCCGCAAGACTGGCAATCAGCAACGGGCGCCGGCCAAAGCGCGCGAACAGCGCGGCCATCAGCGGCGAGCCGATCGCGTAGCTCAGCGCGAACAGCAGCACCAACAGCCCGGCGCGCGTGGCGCTCACCTGCAGGTCGGCCGCCAGCACCGGCAGCAGGCCCGCGACCATGAAGCTTTCGGTGCCGATGGCGAAGGCGCCGAGCGCGAGCCACGCCAAGCCCAAAGGGAGGCGTTCAGGCAGGTGTTCGGCGGGTTGCGCTTGTGGGCTGGCGACGGGTTCGGTGTTCATGGCGAGACTCCGGTGAGCGTTCTGAGGTCTTCAGAATAGGCTTGCGATTGGCTCTTCAAAAGAACCACAATCCACGAACTTCATGGATCCACTTTTCGAACTCGCCATTCGCCTGCCGGGCACCGGCTCGCGAGACCTGCTGCGCGAGGTGCACCGGCAACTGCGCGATGCCATCCTCGATGGCCGGCTGCAGCCCGGCGCGCGCCTGCCCGCCACACGAGCCCTCGCGGAGCGGCTGGGCGTGTCGCGCAACACCATGCTCGCTGCGTACGACCTGCTGCTGAGCGAGGGCTACCTGCTTGCGCGCCCCGGCGCCGGCACCTATGTGGCCGACACGCTGCCGCAGTCGCGCCGCGGTCGCATTTCCAAGAGCGCATCCGTGCGACGCGATCCGCGGCTGGTGCCGCTGAACGTGCCGGGCGCCGACCTCGCGCCCACGCTGCAGCCGCAACGCGCGCGCGACGACTTCCGCGTCGGCTTGCCCGACTCCAGCGCTTTCCCGTTCGATATCTGGCGCCGCCTCTCCGACCGCGCGCTGCGCCGCATCGCGCGCGAGCCCGCCGATTACGCCGAGCCGCAGGGCCAGGCCGCGCTGCGCGAGGCGATCGCGAAGCACGTGTCGTTCACCCGAGCGGTCGGCTGCACGGCCGACGACATCGTCGTCACCGCCGGTGCACAGCAGGCGTTCGGATTGCTCGCGCGCATCCTCGTCGTGCCGGGGCGCACCGTGGTCGCGGTGGAGCAGCTTTTCTATCCCTCGCTGCGCGAGGCCATGACGGCCGCGGGCGCGAAGGTGGTCACCGTGCCGACCGACATCGAGGGCCTGTGCGTCGATCGGCTGCCACCCGAGGCGCGCGTGATCTGCGTGACGCCCTCGCACCAGTTCCCGACCGGCGTCGCGATGTCGCCCCAGCGCCGCGCGGCGCTGCTGGCCTTTGCGCGGGCGCGCAACGCGGTCGTCATCGAGGACGACTACGACAGCGAATTCCGCTTCGCCGGCCGCCCGCTCGATGCCCTGCAGACGCTCGATCGCGCCGAGTCGGTCTGCTACGTCGGCACTTTCTCCAAGAGCCTGTTCCCCGCGCTGCGCCTGGGCTTCGTGGTCGCGCCGCCGTGGGCACGCGCGGCGCTGGTGCGGGCACGCGAGCTGGCCGACTGGCACGGGCCGGTGCTCGGGCAGGAGGCGCTGGCCGCCTTCATTGCCGAAGGACACCTCGCGCGTCACATCCGCAAGATGCGCAAGGTCTATGGCGCGCGGCGCACCGCGCTGCTTGAGGCGTTGGCGAAGCACACCGCCGGACGGCTCGAGGTGATCCCGTCCGATGCGGGCCTGCACCTGTCGGCCTGGCTGCGCACCGGCACCCGCGACCACGTCGTGGTCGAACGCGCCGCCGCGGTCGGTATCACGCTGCCGCCGCTCTCGCGCTTCGCACTGGACCCGCAGGCACCCGATGTACCCAACGGCCTCGCCTTCGGCTACGGCCTCATCGACGAATCGCAGATCGACGGCGCGATCCGCCGCCTTTCAGGGTTGCTGTAAGCGCTGCGATGGGCATGCGGCCGGCCGGCGGCTGACCGCGCGTCGAACTCGCCGGGGCCCAGTCACGCGAGGCGGTTCCGCGGCCTGGGTCAGCGCCCGATGCCGAGCATCCGCTTGTTCGCCGCGCTGTCCACACCGCCCGTCGCGAAGTCGTCGAAGGCCCGGTCGGCCACGCGGATGATGTGGTCGGCGATGAAGGCCGCACCTTCGCGCGCACCGTCTTCCGGATGCTTGATGCAGCACTCCCATTCGAGCACCGCCCAACCCGGGAAGTCGTACTGCGCCATCTTCGAGAAGATCGCCTTGAAGTTCACCTGCCCATCGCCCAGCGAGCGGAAGCGCCCTGCCCGGTTGATCCAGCTCTGGAAGCCGCCGTACACGCCCTGCTTGCCAGTCGGGTTGAACTCGGCGTCCTTCACGTGAAAGATCTTGATGCGCTCGTGGTAGTGGTCGATGTACGCGAGGTAGTCGAGCTGCTGCAGCATGAAGTGGCTCGGGTCGTACAGCAGGCAGGCGCGCGGGTGGTTGCCCACGCGCTCCAGGAACATCTCGTAGCTCACGCCGTCGTGCAGGTCTTCGCCGGGGTGGATCTCGTAGCCCACGTCCACGCCCGCGGCGTCGAAGGCATCGAGGATCGGTCGCCAGCGGCGCGCGAGCTCGTCGAAGGCTTCCTCGATGAGCCCCGGCGGGCGCGGCGGCCACGAATAGAGGTACGGCCATGCCAGCGCGCCCGAGAAGGTCGCGTGCGCCGTGAGGCCGAGGTTGGCCGAGGCCTTCGCCGCGAAATGCAGCTGCTGCACGGCCCACTGCTGGCGCCTGACCGGGTCGCCGCGCACCTCGGGCGCCGCGAAGCCGTCGAAGCCCGCGTCGTAGGCCGGGTGCACCGCGACCAGTTGGCCTTGCAGGTGCGTCGAAAGCTCGGTGATCTCCAGCCCATGTTTCGCGAGCGTGCCCTTCACTTCATCGCAGTAGGTCTTGCTCTCGGCGGCCTTCTGGAGGTCGAACAGGCGCGCGTCCCAGCTTGGGATCTGCACGCCCTTGTAGCCGAGGCCCGCGGCCCATCCGGCGATGCCGTCGAGCGTGTTGAAAGGGGCGGTGTCTCCCGCGAACTGGGCCAGGAATATGGCGGGGCCCTTGATGGTTTTCATGGCTTGTCTTCCTTATGCGTCGTGGCGGCGTTGAAAGCATACTTGGCGTGTCGTCCGACCCCGTGCGAGAGGCCAACGAGCCACAATGGACTTTCCTTTCCGCACCTCCCGATCAGTTCGCGCTGACAGTCCCGCGATGACGCAACCTGTTTCCGCCCGGCTCAAGATCGGCCTGTCCGCCTGCTTCTCGCACGCCGATCCGGCCCGGTCGCTGTTCACCAACAAGACGCTGCAATACGTCGAGCAATCGATCGCGCACTGGCTCATGTCGGCCGGCGCAATGGTCGTGATGGTCCCCTGCCCCACCGGCGAAACCGCACGCGGCGACACCAAGCTCTCGCACTACGCCGAATGGCTCGACGGCGTGGTGATGCACGGCGGCGCCGACGTCTGGCCCGGCAGCTATGGCGAGGTGCCGCTCAAGGACGCGTGGATCGGCGACCAGATCCGCGATCTCTACGACCTGGCATTGGTCGAAGCCTTCGAGCAGGCCGGCAAGCCCATCTTCGGCGTGTGCCGCGGGCTGCAGCTCATCAACGTGGCTTTCGGCGGCACGCTCTACCAGGACATCGAGGCGCAGCACGAAGGGGGCCTTCGCCACCGCGACCCGGTGACCTACGACCAGAACTTCCACGAAATCGAGATCGTGCAGGGCACGCGCCTCTCCAAGCTCTATCCGCAGGTGGACACGGCGCGCGTGAACAGCATCCACCACCAGGGCATCAAGGGGCTCGCGCCGGGTTTCGAGATCGAGGCCTGGAGCCTGCCCGACCGGGTGCCCGAGGCGATCCGCCGCCGGCCGGAGAAGGGTCGCAGCTACATCGCCGCGACCCAGTGGCACCCCGAATTCCACAAGTACGGCAGCACCGAGACGGTCGACGACACGCCGATCCTGCATGACTTCCTGTGGGCCTGTGCAACCGCCAAGGTCGCGCCGAAGACGTCGCCGCGCTCGGGCTCCGGCAAGATCCGAGACCGCGCGGCGCGAGTGCTGCGCCAGGCGCTGCTGCGGCGCTGAAGAAGAAAGATCAGCGGCGGTCCGAGCGGTTCGTGCTGCCGCTGACGCCGGCGTCGATGGTGCCGAACACCGTGACGCCGCTGCCGGACGAAGCGCCGGAGGCACCGCTGGCCGACCCCGCAGAACCGGTGCCGGCGCAGCCCGCCACGAGCGCGCCCATCGCGAGGGCGAACACAGCTGCAATGAATGACTTCACGGAAAACTCCAGGAATGGGTGGGACTGCGGACCACTATAGGCGCGCGTCCCGACCGGCCTTGTAACAACCCACCCGCCACCGGGCGCTTGTCCGCCCCGTTATTCGGGCCTGGCGCCCGATGCCTTGACGGCCGCGCCCCAGAGGCCGATCTCGCTCGCCACGAAGCGGTCGAACTCGGGCCCGCTCGTCGGCGCGGATTCGGCGCCGCGCTCGCGGATGAAGCGCGCCATCTGCTCCGTCTTCAGGATGTCGGTCACCTCGCGGTTCAGCCGTTCCACGATGTCGGGCGGTGTGCCGCGCGGCGCCATCAGGCCGAGCCAGCCGACGGCCTCGAAATTCTTCGTGCCCGTTACGCCGCTCTCGCGCACGGTCGGTACGTCGGGCAGTTGCGACGAGCGCGTGGCCGAGGTCACCGCCAGCGTAACCGCCTTGCCCGCCTTGATGTGTGGCAGCGCGGCCGTCACCGAATCGACCATCAGCGGCACTTGGTTGCCGAGGAAATCCGACTGCGCAGGACCGCTGCCGCGGTACGGAATGTGCGTGATGAACACATGTGCGGCCGACTTGTACATCTCGCCCGACAGGTGCTGCGTGCCGCCGATGCCGGCGCTCGCGTAGCTCAGCTTTCCCGGCTCGGCCTTGGCGCGCGCCGTGAGGTCGGCCGAGCGTGCGGATGCCGCTTTCGGGCGTGGCCAGGAACACCAGCGGCACCTTCGCGACGAGCGAGATGCCGACCAGGTCCTTGCGCGGATCGAACCCTGGCTTGGCATAGAGCGTCTGGTTCACCGCCATCGCGCTGCCGGCCACCACGAGCGTGTAGCCGTCTGGCGGCGCGCGCACTACGAACTCGGTGCCGATGTTGCTGCCCGCGCCCGCCTTGTTGTCGACGATCACGGGCTGGCCCAGCCGCTTGCCGAGTTGCTCGGCGAGCGCGCGGGCGAAGATGTCCGTGGCCTGTCCGGGCGGGAAAGGCACGACCAGCTTGATGGGCCTGTCAGGCCACGCGGCGGCTTGGGCGAGGGCCGCGCCGCCCAGCAACATCGCTGCGGCCAGCGCTGAGGCAAGAGAGCGGCGCCGCATGCGTCGTCAGGCCGCGTCGGGCGCCGAGAGGTGCTTGCCCACGATGCCCGCGAGTTCGAACATCGTCACCTGGTCCTTGCCGAACACGGGCTTCAACTTGGCATCGGCATTGATCGCGCGCTTGTTGGTCGCGTCCTGCAGACCGTTGGCCTTGATGTAGTCCCACAGCTTCTTGATGACCTCGGTGCGCGCCACCGGTTCGGCGCCGATCACCGCGGCCAGCGAGTCGCTGGGCTTCAGGCCCGCGCCGGGCTTGCGCGGCGCGGCGGCCTTCTTCGCGGCCGGTGTCTTCTTGGCGGCAGGCGTCTTCTTCGCAGCCACCTTCTTCGCAGCCGCGGTCTTGGCGGCCGGCTTGCCGAAGGTCTTGCGCGGCGGGAATTTGCTGCCGCCTTCGCGTGGCGCGAATTCGAAGGTCACCTTGCCTTCTTCGGCGTTCCAGGTGAGGAAGGCCTTGAAGGCGCGACGGGTGCGCATGCTTACGAACTTGTCGAGCAGGTCGGTCTTGCCGGTGGCGAGCAGCTTTTCCATCTGCGCGCGCTCCACCGGCTGCTGCAGGATGATCTTGCCGGTCTTGAAGGTGCAACTGGGCGTCGGCTGCGCGTTGGTCGGCACCGACTTCTCGCAGACATAGTTGCTGCCGTGCTCGAACACCGGCGCGCCGCACACCGGGCACGGGCCCACGGTGTCCTGCTCGCTGAAGTCGACGATCTCGCCGGTGTCGCCGTTCTTGTCGTCGCCGAAGTCGAACTCCAGCTTCCAGTTCTTCGATTCTTCCTCGTCGTACTTGAGGATGATCTCGGCGGTGAAGGGCCAGCCCGCCTTGGAGCGGAAGCCTTCCAGCGGGCCGATGTGCTTGTCGCGCAGGAGCGCCTCGGCCTCGGCCACCTCGAAGGTGCGGCCGGCCGGCGACTTGCCGAACGAGAAGCCGCAGGCGTCCTCGCCCGTGCCGCTTTTGCCCACGCAGCCGTAGCGGCGGTAGTTTTCGCGCACGATGCCGCCGCAGTTGGGGCACGGCGTCGCGAGCGTGGCGTAGTCGCCCGGCACGGTATCGCGGTCGTACTCCTTGGCCTTCTTGACGATGTGCTCCGTCATCTGGGCGATCTCGCGCATGAAGGCGTCGCGGCTCAGGGCGCCCTTCTCCATCTGCGCGAGCTTGTATTCCCACTCGCCGGTGAGTTCGGCCTTGGAGAGTTCCTCCACGCCCAGGCCGCGCAGCAGCGTCATGAGCTGAAAGGCCTTGGCGGTCGGAATGAGCTCGCGGCCTTCGCGCAGCATGTACTTCTCGGCGATCAGCCCTTCGATGGTGGCCGCGCGCGTGGCTGGCGTGCCCAGGCCTTTTTCCTGCATGGCCTCGCGCAGCTCGTCGTCGTCGATGGTCTTGCCGGCGCCTTCCATGGCGCCCAGCAGCGTGGCTTCCGAATAGCGTGCGGGCGGGCGCGTCTTCAGGCCCTTGAGGTCGGCCGACTCGTTCTGCACGATCTCGCCCGGCTTCACCGGCACGAGGCGCTTGCCGTCCTTGTCGTCTTCCTTCTCGTCGTCCTGGGCTTCCTTGCCGTAGATGGCGAGCCAGCCCGGCTTCACCAGCACCTTGCCATCGGTGCGGAACGGGTACTTCTTGCCGCCCTGCTCCACCGTGCTGATGCGCGTGGTCACCTGGTGCTCGGCGCTCGGGAAGAACACCGACAGAAAGCGGCGCACCACGAAGTCGTACAGCTTCTGCTCGGCCTCGCTCAGGCCGCTCGGGGCCTGCAGCGTCGGGATGATGGCGAAGTGATCCGACACCTTGGCGTTGTCGAAGATGCGCTTGTTCGGCTTGACGTAGTTGCCGTCGACCGCCTGCTTGGCGAACGGCGCCAGATGCTTCATGCCGCTGTCGGCGAGCATCTCCATGGTCTGCTTGACCACCGGCAGATAGTCTTCCGGCAGCGCGCGCGAATCGGTACGCGGATACGTCAGCGCCTTGTGGCGTTCGTACAGGCTCTGGGCCAGCGCGAGCGTGGTCTTGGCGCTGAAGCCGAAGCGGCCGTTGGCCTCGCGCTGCAGCGAGGTCAGATCGAACAGCGCGGGCGAGGCCTGCGTGGTGGGCTTGCTCTCTTCGGTGACGGTGGCGGGTTTGCCGCGCGAGGCGTCGGCGATGGCGCGGGCTTCCTGCTCGGTCCACACGCGGTCGGCGCGCTGCTCGGCATCAGGCTCGCCGTTGGCCAGCAGCGGCGCGTTGGCCTTCTTCCAGTCGGGGTTGAACCACTTGCCCGGGTACTGGCCGGCTTCGGCCGCGAAGCTGCCGTGGATTTCCCAGTAGTCGCGCGAGACGAACTTGCGGATCTGTTCTTCACGTTCCACGACGACCGACAGCGTCGGCGTCTGCACGCGGCCCACGGTCGTGAGGAAGAAGCCGCCGTCGCGCGAATTGAATGCGGTCATGGCGCGCGTGCCGTTGATGCCCACCAGCCAGTCGGCCTCGGAGCGCGAACGCGCGGCGTCGGCCAGGCCCTGCATCTGCTTTTCGGTGCGCAGCGCATCGAAGCCATCGCGAATCGCCTGCGGGGTCATCGACTGCAGCCACAGGCGCTTGACCGGCTTGCCCAGCGGGCTCTTGCCGCCGGCGTACTGCTCGATCAGGCGGAAGATCAGCTCGCCCTCGCGGCCCGCGTCGCAGGCGTTGATGAGCTGCGTCACGTCCTTGCGCTTGGCCTGCTTGACCACCGCGTTCAGGCGCGTCTTGGTCTTGTCGACGGGCTTCAGGTCGAAGTGCGGCGGGATCACGGGCAGGTTCGCAAAGCTCCACTTGCCCCGCTTGACGTCGAACTCCTCGGGCGCCTGGATTTCGACCAGGTGACCGACAGCGCTGGTCACGACATAGCTGTCGTTCTCGAAATGCTCGTCATGTTTGTCGAATTTGCCGGCCACCGGCGTGAGGGCACGGACGATGTCCTGTGCCACCGACGGCTTTTCTGCGATTACCAACGTCTTTGTCATCTAAGGGCTCTCTATACTCTGCGGCTTCCCGCGTGTGCACACGCGCACACGCGCATGTGTGTGCATATTCAAACTAACAGACTTCGGCGATGCCTTCCAAATCCCCACAATTCGCCGGCCGCCGCATCCAGATGCGGCGCTCGGACGTCCATGGCAACGGCGTGTTCGCCGTCGACGACCTGGCCGAAGGCGAGACGCTGATCGAATACAAGGGCGAGGTCATCAACTGGAAAGAGGCGCTGCGCCGCCATCCGCACGACCCGGCCCAGCCGAACCACACCTTCTACTTTCACATCGACGACGGTCGCGTGATCGACGGCAACGTCAAGGGCAACGACGCCCGCTGGATCAATCACTCGTGCGAGCCGAACTGCGAGGCCGACGAAGTCGATGGGCGCGTTTATATCAAGGCGCTGCGCAACATCGCTGCAGGAGAAGAGCTCAACTACGACTACGGCCTGATCATCGACGAGCCGTACACGCCGAAGCTCCTGTCCGAATTTCCTTGCTGGTGCGGCTCCGAGCAGTGCCGCGGCACGCTGCTGACACCCAAGGATGAGGACGAAGAAAAGAAAAAGAAGAAGAAAGCCAAGAAGAAGGCCGAAAAGAAAAAGGCCGAGAAGAAAGAAGAGAAGAAAAAAGAGGCCAGGAAGTCCGAGAAGGCCGAGAAGAAATCCGACAAGAAAAAGTCCAAGAAGGACTGACATGAGCGCCGCGCCGGGCCGCCCCAAGCAAGCTCGCACCGCAGTGCGAAGCACGAAGGTACGCCGATGAGCAGCACCAGGGTCGCCTGGCAGGAAGACCGGATCGCCGCCTCGGTGGCGCCGCTGCTGCCCGGGTTCGCGGTCGAGGCCGTGGCCGAGATCGATTCCACCAACACCGAACTCATGCGCCGCGCGCGCGCCGGCCGCACCGAGCCCGTGCTGCTGGTGGCCGAGCGCCAGACCGCCGGCCGCGGCCGCCTCGGGCGTGCGTGGCAGAGCGCACCACAGAGCCAGGCGCAGGCTTCGCTCCTGTTCTCGCTGGGCATGCCGCTCGCGCCGGCCGACTGGTCGGGCCTGTCGCTCGCCGTCGGTGTCAGCGTGGCCGAAAGCCTCGATCCGACGGGTGTACACAAGGTCGGCCTCAAGTGGCCCAACGACATCTGGGTGAACGACAGCAAGCTGGTCGGCATCCTCATCGAAACCGCAATGCCGCATGCCGGCGGACCCGGCGCGCAGCGCTACGTGGTGATCGGCATCGGCATCAACATCGGCGCACGCGAAGCCGACGGCATGCGCACGCCGCCCGCATGGCTGCACCAATGGCGCCCCGGCGCGACGGCGCCCGAGGTGCTGCGCGAACTGGCCGAGCCGCTGGTGCGCAACGTGCTCGCCTTCGAGGCGCAGGGCTTCGCGCAGTTCGCCGAACGTTTTGCCGCGCGCGATGTGCTGCGCGGCCGCGAGGTGGTGCTGAGCGACGGCACCGAAGGCGTCTGCGAAGGCGTGGCCTGGAGCGGCGAGCTGCAGGTGCGCACGGCCGCGGGCCTGCAGACCATCACGAGCGACGAAGTGAGCGTGCGCCCTCGCGGCATGGCGTTCTGAAAATCATCAATCCCCATGAAACTGCGCCTGGCGTTGATCGTCCTGCTGCTGGCCAACGCCGGCTACTTTTTGTGGGCACGCGGCGATCTGGTGGGCTTCGGCCTGGCGCCGGCCAGCCTTAACGAGCGCGAGCCGCAGCGCGTGTCTCGGCAGATCAAGCCCGAGTGGGTGCAGGTGCGCAAGGAAGCGAAGGCGGGCGCGCCCGCGCCGTAGCCGGGGTCCGGGGATCAGGCTACGGCGCGCGCGAACATGCGGCGCGCCTTGGCCAGCGCGGCCTGCAGCTTGTCTTCGGACGGTTGCTCGTGCGAACTTGAACTCAAGCCGAACTTCTTGCCCGCAATTTCCTGCACCGCGACCAGGATGCCGCGAAGCGCCACCGGATCGGTCTCGGCCTCGAGGGCGGTGCGCAAACATTCGAGCGCCTTGGGCGCCGCGCTGCGGCGGTTGAGCACGATCTGCATCAGCGCACTGGCGGCCCATTGGCGGTTCGCAGCGATGGGGTCGCTGGCGAGCAGGGGCGCTACCTTCGCGATGTCGGTCGCGCCGCCGAGCCAGCCGATCACCCACAGGCCCTTGCAGCGCAGGTCTTCCTCAGGCGATGCGAGCGCGGCGCGCGCCAGTGCCGCTGTTTCTTTCAATCGCCGACCCTTGCGGTACTTGAAGGTGCCGAGCATCTGCAGCACCGTCGCCTGCGTCGCCGGGTCGTGCTCCTTTGCAAAACACGCGAGCAGATGGTCTTCGGCTGCGTCGCCGCGTTCGCTGAACTTGCGGCAAAGCCAGTCGTACAACTCGCTGTCCATGCCGGTGTCGCGCAGCAGTTCGTAGTGGAAGGCCAGCGCTTCGGCCGATTGAAGCGCCAGCAGATCGGCGCCGAAGTCGAACATGTCCGACACGTCGGTGTCGATGCGGATCGCCTTGAAACGGCGGCGCAGCGCCTCGATGACCTTGCTCTCCTTGGCGGACGCGCTCACTGCAGATGCTCCCCTTCGAAACGAACCGTGAAGCGCGCACCCGGCGGATGCTTGCCGGGATGCGCATCTTCCAGCTTCACCTGTGCGCGGTGCTGATTCGCGATCTCCCGCACGATCGGCAGGCCCAGCCCCGAGCCGTCGGCCTCGTTGCCGAGCACGCGGTAGAAGGGCTCGAACACCAGCTCGCGGTCGGATTCGGCGATGCCGGGCCCGTTGTCTTCCACCTGCAGCAGCAGCACATGGCCGAAGGGATCGGCCAGCACGCGCGCGGTGATCACGCCGGGGTGCTCGGGCGTGGAGGGCGTGTAGTTGAGCGCGTTGTCCACGAGGTTGCGCACCAGCTCTTTCAGGAGCGTCGGGTTGCCGTCGAACATCACGCCGGGCGCGCCGGCCTCCGCGCCGTCGTAGCCAATGTCGATGCGCTTCTCGATGGCACGCGGCACGGCCTCGCGCACCACTTCGATGGTGAGCCGTGCGAGGTCGCAGGGCTGGCGGTGCGTGTTGGCGCTGTTGCCTTCGGCGCGCGCCAGCGACAGCAACTGGTTCACCGTGTGCGTGGCGCGCACGCTGGCGCGGCCGATCTGCTTGAGCGACTGCTTCAGTTCATCGGCATTGGCGCCTTCGCGCTGTGCGAGGTCGGCCTGCATGCGCAGGCCCGCGAGCGGCGTCTTGAGCTGGTGCGCCGCATCGGCGAGAAAGCGCTTTTGCGTGTCGATGGAGTCGTTGAGCTTGTTCAAGAGCTCGTTGACCGACGACACCAGCGGCACCACTTCGAGCGGCACCGAGGATTCGTCGAGCGGGCTCAGGTCGCCGGGGCGCCGTTCGCGGATGCGCGCCTCCACCACCGAGAGCGGCTTGATGCCGCGCACCAGCGCAAGCCAGATCAAAAGCACCGCGAGCGGCAGGATCGCGAACTGCGGCAGCAGCACGCCCTTGATGATCTCGAGGGCGAGCACCGACTGCTTCTCGCGCGTCTCGGCCAGTTGCAGCAGCGTGGGCGGCACGTCGTCGACGCCGCTGGGAATCCACAGCGAGGCCACGCGCACCTCGTTGCCGTGCAGGGCGCTGTTGTGCAGGAAGACCTGGCCGGCCGGCAGCGGTTCGTCGAGGCCCGGCATCGGAAGGTCGCGTTCGCCGCCGAGCAGCGTGTCGTGGCCGTCGAGCAACTGGTAATACACGTGGCCGGTGTCGTCGGCCCGCAGGATCTCGCGCGCCGATTGGGACAGCACGAACTGCGTGTGCCCTTCCTTTACCGTCACCAGTTCGGCCAGGGCCTTCACGTTGTGCTCGAGCGCGCGGTCGAAGGGCGCGTTGGCGATGCCCTGCGCCACCAGCCAGGTGACGCCGATGCTCACCGGCACCAGCAGCAGCAGCGGCGTGAGCATCCAGTCGAGGATTTCGCCGAAGAGCGAGCGCTGAGCGCGCTGAAAGAGCTTCATCGGGCCGAGCCCTCCGGCATGCCGCGCATGCGGGGCGGCTGCGCCATCGTCACTGGATTTTTTCGAGGCAATAACCCAGTCCGCGAACCGTCGCGATGCGCACCGGGCCCTTTTCGATCTTCTTGCGCAGGCGGTGGATGTAGACCTCGATCGCGTTGAGGCTCACCTCTTCGCCCCATTCGCACAGACGGTCGACGAGCTGGTCCTTGCTCACGAGCCGCCCGGCGCGCTGCAGCAGCACTTCGAGCAGGCCGAGTTCGCGGGCCGAGAGCTCGATCATCTTGCCGTCGATGGTCGCCACGCGGCCGGCCTGGTCGTAGACCAGCGGGCCGTGGCGGATCGCGTTGCTGGTGGCGCCCATGCCGCGGCGGGTGAGGGCGCGCACGCGCGCTTCGAGCTCCTGCAGGCTGAAGGGCTTGGCCATGTAGTCGTCGGCACCGTGGTCCAGGCCCTTGACGCGCTCTTCCACGCTGTCGGCAGCGGTGAGCACCAGCACGGGCAGTTGCGAGCCGCGGGCGCGCAGGCGCTTGAGGATCTCGATGCCGTGCAGGCTGGGCAATCCCAGGTCGAGGATCAGCAGGTCGAACTCGCTGTGGGTCATGAGCGCGGTGTCGGCCTGCGAGCCGTTGGCCACGTGGTCGACCGCCGCACCCGAGGTGCGCAGGCTCCGCAACAGGGCATCGGCGAGCACCTGGTCGTCTTCGGCAATCAGTATTCGCATGAGCCACCTCCGGCCGGTTCGGGCGCCATGCCGGCGCCATTCACTTTGTCTCTCGGCTTAGTCTAGCCCGCCGTATAGGCTTCGAGACCGATGGTTACCACGGTGGCGATCTCGTCGCCGACGCTGCTGCGGAACTCCCGCTCGGCCTGGGTCACCGCGCTGCGGAAGGCGTCGAGCCAGGCGAGGCCGTCGGCGGTGAAGAGCACGCGCCGCGCGCGCGCATCGAGCGGATCGGGGCCGCGCGTGACCAGGCCCCAGGCTTCGCACTGATCCACCAGCGCGCCCATCGCCTGCTTGGTCATGCCGGCACGGTCGGCCAGCTCGGTGAGACGCGAGCCTTCGCGCGCGAGATGCCGGGTGATGTGGATGTGCGCGGCGCTCACCTGGGCGCGCGCGGCGAGGTTCGAGAGGGCGAGCGGCACGTCGATGTCGTGCGCCATCAGTTCCAGCACGCGCTCGTCGAAGCGGCGCATCGCATGGCCCAGCAGGCGGCCCAGATGGGTCTGGCGCCAAGCGTCGGGATCGGTCGGGAAAGCGGCTTCGGCCATGTCGCCAAATGGTAAAGCAAACTGACCAAAAAATGGGTTTACGGAAACCCATGAGCCCCTACACTACTGTTCAAACATCCAGCCTGTGGTTAAAAGCAGATGGATGGAAACCAGACACAAACCGTTGATTTTCAAGGAGATTTCCACATGGACGCAGTCGTCAAGGGCGCAAGCATCTCGGTCGCCAACAGTGAAAAGGCCAAGGCTCTTCAAGCCGCGCTGGCCCAGATCGAAAAGCAGTTCGGCAAGGGCACGATCATGCGGTTGGGCGAAGGCGAGGCGCTGGAAGACATCCAGGTCGTCTCCACCGGCTCGCTCGGCCTCGACATCGCCCTGGGCGTCGGCGGTCTGCCGCGCGGCCGGGTGATCGAGATCTACGGTCCGGAATCCTCGGGCAAGACCACGCTCACGCTGCAGGTCATCGCCGCCATGCAGAAGCAGGCCGGCACCTGCGCCTTCGTCGACGCCGAGCACGCGCTCGACGTGCAGTACGCCCAGAAGCTCGGCGTGAACCTGTCCGACCTGCTGATCAGCCAGCCCGACACCGGTGAACAGGCGCTCGAAATCGTCGACTCGCTGGTGCGCTCGGGCGCCGTCGACCTGATCGTCATCGACTCGGTCGCCGCGCTCACGCCCAAGGCCGAAATCGAAGGCGAAATGGGCGATTCGCTGCCCGGCCTGCAAGCCCGCCTGATGAGCCAGGCGCTGCGCAAGCTCACCGCCACGATCAAGAAGACCAACTGCATGGTCATCTTCATCAACCAGATCCGCATGAAGATCGGCGTGATGTTCGGCTCGCCCGAAACCACCACCGGCGGCAATGCGCTGAAGTTCTACGCCTCGGTGCGCGCCTGGACATCCGCCGCATCGGCACCATCAAGAAGGGCGACGAGGCCATCGGCAACGAAACCAAGGTGAAGGTGGTGAAGAACAAGGTCTCGCCTCCGTTCAAGACGGCCGAGTTCGACATCCTGTTCGGCGAAGGCATCAGCCGCGAAGGCGAAGTCATCGACATGGGCGTCACCGCCAAGATCGTCGACAAGTCTGGCGCCTGGTACGCCTACAACGGCGAGAAGATCGGCCAGGGCCGCGACAACGCCCGCGAGTTCCTGCGCGAGAACCCCGAGCTGTCGCGCGAGATCGAGAACAAGGTGCGCGAGTCGCTGGGCATTCCGCTGCTGGCTGCCGATGCAGGGTCGGAGCCGGAAAAGGCCGAGAAGCCCGCCAAGGCGCCCAAGGCCGACAAGGCCGCAGCGGAGTAAGAGTTCGATAGCGGCCCTTCGCGAGTTTCACGGGCCGCGCGAGCGAACCCCGGATGGCTTTCGGCGCCCCCTCTCTCAAAGGCCGCGCGCTGCGGCTCCTGAGCCAGCGCGAGCATTCGCGCGCGGAGCTGGAGCGCAAGCTCGCCAGGCACGAAGAAGAACCCGGCACGCTGGCGAAGGCGCTCGACGAACTGGTCGCCAAGGATTTCATCAGCGAGCCGCGCGTGGTGGCCTCGGTGCTGAACCAGCGGGCCGCCCGATCGGGCGCGTTGCGCGTCAGGCAGGAACTGCAGGCCAAGGGCATCGCGCCCGAGGCCATCGCCGAGGCGGTGGCCGGCCTGCAGGACACCGAAGTCGAACGTGCCACGGCCCTGTGGCGCCGCCGCTTCGACGCTCCGCCGGCCGATGCGAAGGAGCGCGCGAAGCAGATGCGATTCCTGATGGCGCGCGGCTTCTCGGGCGCCGTCGTGTCCAAGGTGCTCAGGAGCGATTTCGATGAACCAGCAGACGAATGAAGACCGCGGCGTGCAGTCGCGCGTCATCGTGCAGCGCGTGGCTTGCGAGTGGCGCCGTGCCTACCAGGTCGCCCGCCGATCCGATGCGATTGCCCGACTGGGCCAGCGGTCTCGCCAAGAGCGCGTTGCTGCCACAGGGCGACCACTGGATCGTGCGCACGCCCGAGAGCGGCGATGCCCGCATGCGTTTTGCGCCCACCAACGACTTCGGTGTGCTCGACCACTGGGTCGCGCCCGAAGGCGTGCCCGAGGTCTACCTGCCGTTCCGCGTGATCGGCGTGGCGCCGGACGCCTGCGAGCTGCAGTTCACGCTGCTGCGCCAGCCGCACATGGACAACGCGGCCTTCGAGCGCGATGCCGCGTGGATCGCGCGCGACCTGCAGGCGCTGAAGCGGTTGCTCGAGGCGGGCTGAGCCGCGGGCTTCAGCTGGCTTCGGGCGTGTCGTCGAACGCCGGGGCTTCGCCCTTGTGCGCCGCGATGTCGCGCACGTTCTTCTGCACCGCCACCGCGCCGAAGAGGCTCAGCAGGAAGGCCATGGCGTAGAAGCCTTTTTCGCTGGCCGCCAGCGTGGCGTTGAAGAGGCCGACCGAGAGCAGGGCGACCGACAGCAGCAGCGAGATCCAGCACAGGCCGTAGTAGATGCCGGTCACGGTCATGCCCTCGATGCGGTCGCGCACCGTCTTTTGCAGCGACACGGCGGAGAAGAGGCCGTACATGAGGATGGTGAAGTAGTAGCCCTTCTCGTTGAGCTGCATCGAGGCGTTCCACAGCCCGATGAGGTAGACGATGGCGCCGATGATCAGCGCGGCCCAGGAGGCGGCGACAAATGCGCCGGTCGGTTTCTGAAATTTGACTGTTGCCATGGCGATCCCTCTCCTCGTTGTGATGTGGGCGCGATTATGGTGTTGGATGCCGATGGCATGATCTGCGGCGACCGGCCTCGTGCGAGGCGGCGTGAAAAAAAACCGGAGGAGCTTTCCATGTCATCTGAACCCGTCAACCAACCCTCTCTCGTCCGCACCGGCGCCAAGGCCGGACTCTCCTTCGCTGGCTCGGTCATCAAGGGCGGATTGCTCGGCGTGGTGCTCGGTGGTGGGGTCTTCTTTTTCTACCTGAGCCAGCTGAATGGGCCGGGCAATACAGCGGCGCGGGCCGGCGGTGCCGGGGCCATCGTGGCGCTCGTCACTTCGCCGCCGGTGCTGATCGCGGTGCTGCTGCTCCTGTTCGTGGTCGTCTACACGATGCTGGGCGTGCATCAAGGGCGCGCCAAGGCGATGCAGCACCTGGTTGCGGCGCGTGGCGAGGCGGTGTCGCAGCGGCTGGCGGGCGCCGTCGCGGGCCGCATCGAGGCGATGCCGCGCACGCACGGCGCGCTGCAGCGGACGGCCGACTGGCTGTCGGTCGATGCATTGACCAAGCAACTCGCACCGGTGCTGGGCGAGAGCAAGGCGGTGCGATCGGTGGTGGCCTTCGTGCTGAACCGCCTGCCGTTGAGCGACATGCTGGCCGAATGGCAGCAAGGCCGCGCCGCGCAGGGAGAGCCGGTGGCGGGGGAGGGCGCGGCGCAAGACCCGGCGCTTCGCGCGCTGCTCACGCGCCGCATCAACGAGACGCTGCAGGAGATGTCGACGCCTTCGCGCAAGCCGCTCTATATCGCGCTGGGCGCGCACGCCGTACTGCTGGGCGTGGGCCTGTGGCTCGTCAAGTAAGAGGAAAGAGAAGGTGCGTGGCGCTCAGAGCGCCAGCATCAGCTTCAGGTTCTGCACCGCGGCGCCGCTGGCGCCCTTGCCCAGGTTGTCCAGGCGCGCGATCACCACGGCATGGCGGTGGTCTTCGTTCGGGAACACGCGGATCTCGAGCTGGTTGGTGTCGTTGAGCGCCAGCGCGTCGAGCTTGCCGCTCTCGGTGGGCGGCAGCACCTTCACGAATTGCTCGGGCGTGTTGCTGCGCGCGTAGTGCGCGGTGAGCGCATCCTGCAGGTCGCCAGACTTCGGCTTGCCGGGCAGCAGGTCGAGGTGCAGCGGCAACTGAACCAGCATGCCCTGCTTGAAATTGCCCACCGAAGGAATGAAGACCGGCCGGCGGGTGAGGCCGGTGTACGCCATGATTTCGGGAATGTGCTTGTGCTTCAGGCCCAGCGCGTAGGTCTCGAACAGCGGCGCCTTGCCGCCTTCGTACTCCTCGATCATGGCGCGGCCACCGCCCGAATAGCCGCTCACCGAGGGCAGCGACACCGGGAAGTCGACTGGAAGGATCCCCGCATCGACCAGCGGACGCAGCATGGCGATGGCGCCGGTCGCGTAGCAGCCGGGGTTGCCGACGCGGTTGGCCTTTGCCACGGCCTGCCAGTGGCCTTCGACCAGTTCGGGAAAGCCGAAGACCCAGCCGGGCGCCACGCGGTGCGCGGTGGAGGCGTCGATGATCTTGGGCTTCTTGCCGGGCAACTGGTCGATCAGGGCGACCGACTCGCGGGCCGCGTCGTCATGCAGGCACAGCACCACGAGATCGACGCCGGCCATGAGTTCGCGCTTGGCGTTCACGTCCTTGCGCAGCTCGGACGCGATGCTCACGAGCTCGATCTGCGGCATCGTCTGCAGCCGCTCGCGAATCTGAAGGCCGGTGGTGCCGGCTTCGCCGTCGATGAAAACCTTGGCCATATCGGAGTGTGCGTAGAGTGACTAGAAGAAAGTACGTATTGACCGCAACCGCACGTCGAGTATTGGTGCGGCGCACCATGATACAGTCCGCGGTTGTTCGCCGCCCCCAGCCGTCAGGCTGCCGTCGCCCGCGAGCAACAGAGCCAAAGAAGCCTCAGACCCCAGATCTCCCGTTCTCAACTTCCTCCTTCCGAGAGACATCCCTCATGAAGATTCACGAGTACCAAGGCAAGGAAATCCTTGCCAAGTTCGGCGTGCCGGTGCCGCGCGGCATCCCGGCATACACGGTTCAGGAGGCTGTCGAAGCCGCCCAGAAGCTTGGAGGCCCGGTCTGGGTCGTCAAGGCCCAGATCCACGCGGGTGGCCGCGGCAAGGGCGGTGGCGTCAAGGTCGCCAAGTCGATCGAAGACGTCAAGAAGCTGGCCGGCGAAATCCTCGGCATGCAGCTCAAGACCCACCAGACCGGCCCCGAAGGCCAGAAGGTGCGCCGCCTCTACATCGAAGATGGCGCCGACATCAACAAGGAATACTACGTTTCGGCCGTGACCGACCGCGCGACCCAGAAGGTCGCGTTCATCGCTTCGAGCGAAGGCGGCATGGACATCGAGGAAGTGGCTCACTCCTCGCCGGAAAAGATCATCACCGTGTTCGCGGACCCCGAAAAGGGCCTGACCGACGAACAGGCCAAGCAGATCGCCGACGGCATCGGCATGCCGGCCGACTCGACCGCGCAGACGGTCGACATCCTCAAGAAGCTCTACGCCTGCTACATGGAGACGGACGCCTCGCTGGTCGAGATCAACCCGCTCAACCGTGACAGCAAGGGCAATGTCATGGCGTTGGACGCCAAGTTCAACTTCGACAGCAACGCGCTGTTCCGCCACCCCGAAATCGTGGCCCTGCGCGACCTCGACGAAGAAGACGCGGCCGAAGTCGAAGCTTCGAAGTTCGACCTCGCCTACATCTCGCTCGACGGCAACATCGGCTGCCTGGTGAACGGTGCCGGCCTGGCCATGGCCACCATGGACACCATCAAGCTGTTCGGCGGCGAGCCGGCCAACTTCCTGGACGTGGGCGGCGGCGCTACCCCCGAGAAGGTCACCGAAGCCTTCAAGATCATGCTGAAGAACAAGAACGTGGAAGCCATCCTCGTGAACATCTTCGGCGGCATCATGAAGTGCGACACCATCGCCACCGGCGTGATCGCAGCCTGCAAGGCCGTGAACCTGCAAGTGCCGCTGGTCGTTCGCATGAAGGGCACCAACGAAGTCGAAGGCAAGAAGCTGCTGGCCGATTCGGGCCTGCCGATCATCAGCGCCGACACCATGGCGGACGCGGCCCAGAAGGTCGTCGCAGCAGTCAAGAAGGCCTAAGGAAAAAGTCATGTCGATCTATATCAACAAAGACACCAAAGTCATCACGCAAGGCATCACCGGCAAGACCGGCCAGTTCCACACCGAGAAGTGCCAGGAATACGCGAACGGCAAGAACGCCTTCGTGGCGGGCGTGAACCCGAAGAAGGCCGGCGAGTCGATCTTCAACATCCCGATCTTCGGTTCGGTGAAGGAAGCCGCTTCGCAAACCGGCGCCACCGTGTCGGTGATCTACGTGCCGCCGGCAGGCGCCGCGGCCGCCATCTGGGAAGCTGTCGAAGCCGACCTGGACCTGGCGATCTGCATCACCGAAGGCATCCCGGTTCGCGACATGCTCGAAGTGCGCAACAAGATGAAGGCCAAGGAAGCGGCCGGCGGCAAGAAGACCTTGCTGCTGGGCCCGAACTGCCCCGGCCTCATCACGCCCGACGAAATCAAGATCGGCATCATGCCCGGCCACATCCACCGCAAGGGCCGCATCGGCGTGGTCTCGCGCTCGGGCACGCTCACGTATGAAGCCGTGGCGCAGCTGACCGAAATCGGCCTCGGCCAATCGTCGGCAGTGGGTATTGGCGGCGACCCGATCAATGGCCTGAAGCACATCGATGTGATGAAGGCCTTCAACGACGATCCGGACACCGACGCCGTCATCATGATCGGCGAAATCGGCGGCCCCGACGAAGCCGACGCGGCCCGCTGGTGCAAGGAACACATGAAGAAGCCGGTCGTCGGTTTCATCGCCGGTGTCACCGCCCCTCCGGGCAAGCGCATGGGCCACGCCGGCGCGCTGATCTCGGGCGGTGCCGACACGGCCGATGCCAAGCTCGCCATCATGGAAGAGTGCGGCTTCACCGTGACGCGCAACTTCTCGGAACTGGCCAAGCTGCTCAAGGCCAAGCTGTAAGAGACGGGTGCAGGACACCGGCCACAGAGCCGGGTCATGCGAGGACCACAGAAATAAAAAAGCGCCCGCACTCGATTGCGGGCGCTTTTTTCAAATAAAACACAGTGGGATCAGAGACATGGAACTCCTTCAAAGCACAGATTTCTGGATCGGTCTGGTCAAGATCATCTGGATCAACATCATTCTTTCGGGCGACAACGCCGTGGTGATCGCCATGGCGGCGCGCTCGCTGCCGCCTGCGCAGCAGAAAAAAGCCGTTCTGTTCGGCTCGGGCGCGGCCGTGGTGCTGCGGATCGTGCTGACGGTGGTGGCGGCCAAGCTGCTGGCGCTGCCTTACCTGCAGATCGTCGGCGGCCTGCTGCTGCTGTGGATCGGCCTGCAACTGCTGAGCGAAGAAGACGACGGCGAGGGCGAATCCAAGGAATACGGCAGCATGATGGTCGCGGTGCGCACCATCCTCCTGGCCGACCTGGTGATGAGCCTGGACAACGTGATCGCCGTCGCGGCGGCCGCGCAGGGCAGCATGGTCCTGCTGGTCCTGGGCCTGGCGATCAGCATTCCCCTGGTCATTTTCGGCAGCACGCTCATGATCAAGCTCATGGAACGCTTCCCGATCATCGTCATGCTGGGCGCCGCGCTGATCGGCTGGGTCGGCGGCGAGACCATCGTGAGCGACGTCGCGCTGCGCGACGTGCTGGTGGCCAACCCCTGGTTGCACTACGCGGCGGCTGCCGCCGGTGCGGTGTTCGTCGTGGCCGCGGGCCGTCTGCTGCAACGGCGTGCCCACGCCGCTGCACACTGAGCCTTTTTTACCCGCCGGCCGACGCACGCAGACCATGGCGAGCCTCGGCGCATCCCTTTTCTCGAACCGGCCGGCGCTGTGCTGGGAGTACGCCGCGCTGACCGACACCGGCCGCGTGCGCGCCCACAACGAGGATGCCGTTCACGTCGACCCCGCGCTCGGGCTGGCCGTGCTGGCCGACGGCATGGGAGGCTACAAGGGCGGCGAGGTCGCGAGCGCGATGGCCGTCTCGCTGGTGCATGCCAGCTTCGGCCGCTGGTTCGCCCAAGGCGGGCCGCAGGCGCCGGCGCGCGTGGTGCGCCGGGCGCTGCAGGCCGCCACGGACGAGGCGAATGCATCGATCCTCCATGCCGGCACGACCCAGGCGGAACTGCAGGGCATGGGAACGACCCTGGTGCTCGCGGCCTTCCAGACGCAGCGCGTGCTGGTCGGCCACATCGGCGACTCGCGCTGCTATCGCCTGCGCAACAACAAGCTCGAGTTGCTCACGCGCGACCATTCGCTGCGCCAGCAGCAGCTCGACGCCGGCGCCATCACCCCCGAGGAAGCGCTGAGTTCGCCCACCCGCAACCTCGTGACCCGGGCAGTCGGCGTGGAGGCCCAAGTCTTGCTGGAAATGCATGAACACAGCGCAAGACCCGGCGATCTCTATATGCTTTGTTCCGACGGTCTCAGCGAGATGGTGACCGATGCGCAGCTCTTCACGCTTTTAGAACACGATGCCGGCCTTCAGAAAAAAGCGCAACTTTTGGTTGCAATTGCAAACGACAATGGCGGCCGGGACAACATTTCGGTTGTTCTGGCAAGGGCGGACGTTGGCGACACGTCCCGCATGGCCGGCTAGCGGGCCGCAGCGGCAACCCGCCGCCGCGCTTGCGATCGATACAGTTCTGCACTTGAGGGGTAGCCGGCAATGCCGAAGATGATCATTTCGGTCGATGGCGTTGTCATCGGGCAAGTGGCGCTCGCCAAGGACCGCACGACGCTGGGCCGGCGCGCCTACAACGACATCGTGATCGACAACCTGGCGGTCAGCGGCGAGCATGCCGTGCTGCACATGAGCGATGGCGAAGTCCAAATTGAAGATCTCAACAGCACCAACGGCACGTACGTCAATGCGCTGGCCGTCCAGAAGCAGACGCTCGAGGACAACGACGTCATCGAGGTCGGCGGCTGCCGCATCCACTTTCGCGCCCGCAGCAATCTGGCCGTCGGCGCTTCTTCCTCGACGCGCACGGCGCCGGGCGAGTTCTCCACTTCCATTCCGCTGTCTTCGGCACCCACGGAATCCGGGGCGCTCATCGAGCTCGGCGTTCCGATGCTTCGCGTGCTCTCGGGCGGCAGTGACAACCATGATGTGCCGCTGCAGAAGGTTGTCACCACCATCGGCAAGCCCGGCGTGGCCGTCGCGGTCGTCACGCGCCGCCGGCAGGGTTATGTGGCCGCCAGCGTCATGGGCGATGTCACGCTCAACGGCGCGGTGCTCGGCACCGATGCCGTCGCCTTGCAGGAGCGCGACGTGCTCGAACTCGGCGGCGCCACGCGCATGCAGTTCGTGCGGGTCTGAGCGTCTTTTTCCTCTCATTCCACGGTGCGGCGCAGGCCGGCTGATCGAGGCGCCATGAACGCGCTGCAGCGGCATTGGCCGCGCATTGCCATCACGCTGCTGCCGGTGCTGCTGGCGCTGGCGCATGCCACCGGTCTTTGGCAGTTGTCGACGCTCGAGCGCCTCGACCACCTGATCTACGACATGCGCCTGCGCGCCACCATGCCGCGGACGCTGGACACGCGCGTCGTGATCGTCGATGTCGACGACGCGAGCCTCGCGCGCCAGGGGCAGTGGCCCTGGGCGCGCGACACGATGGCGCGTCTGACGACCGAGCTCCTGGTTCGCCAGCAGGTGGCCGTGCTCGGATTCGACGTCATGTTCCTCGAGCCCGACCGGAGTTCGGGCCTCCAGAGACTGCGCCAGATCGCGAGCGGGCCGCTGCGCAACATGACCGGTCTTGCCGCCGAGATCGAACGGCTCGCGCCCACGCTCGATCACGACATCACCTTCGCCGCGGCGCTGCGCAACCGGCGCGTCGCACTCGGCTACTACTTCACCCGGACGCCGGTGCCGAGCGCCAAAGGGCAATTGCCGTCCGCGCCGCTGCTGCCGCCCGACACCTTTCCGCAAGGCGCCTCCTACGCCACCGCCTGGAGCGGTTTCGGCGCCAGCCTTCCAATGCTGGCGGAGGCCGCGCCCGTCGCGGGCTTCCTGAACACGCTGATCGGCGAGGCCGGCGACGGCGTCATTCGCAGCGTGCCGCTCATCGCGCGCTACGAAGGCGAGCACGCGAACCCCGGCTACTACGAGTCGCTGGCCCTGGCCGTCTACCGGCTTGCGAACGGATCGCCGCCGGTGCGGCCGCTCCTCGCGCCGGGCGGCGCCATGCAGCGGCTCGACTCGCTGGCGCTCGGGCGCCTGCGCATTCCCGTCGACCAGAACGCCAGCATGCAAGTGCCGTTTCGCGGACCCGGCGGCGCGGACGGCGGATCGTTCCGCTACGTGGCGGCTGCCGATGTGGTCGAAGGCCGGCTCGCGCCCGGCGAGTTGAAAGACAAGATCGTGCTCATGGGCGCGACGGCGCCCGGCCTGCAGGACCTGCGCGCGACACCCGTCGGCGCGGCGTTTCCGGGTGTCGAGGTGCACGCGAACATCGTCTCGGGCCTGCTCGATCAGCGCCTGCTCGCCGTGCCGGATTACGCGCCCGGCTACGACGTGCTGACGGTGCTGGTCGCGGGGCTCGTGCTGGCGTTCGGCCTGTCGCTGCTGTCAGCGCCGCGGGCGGTCCTGCTGGGCGCGGGAACGGCTGCGGTGCTGGTCGGCCTGAACACCTGGCTCTACATCGGCCACAGCCTCGTGCTGCCGCTCGCGTCGGCGCTCGTCATGACGGCGCTTGCCTTCGCGCTCAACATGAGCTGGGGCTACTTCGTCGAATCGCGCGCGCGGCGCGGGCTGGTGCGGCTCTTCGGCACCTACGTGCCGCCGCAGCTGGTCGACGAAATGCTCGTGCGCCCGGGCAGCTACAGCATGCGCGCCGAGAGCAAGGAAATGACCGTCCTGTTCTGCGACATGCGCGACTTCACCCGCCTCTCGGAGCAGATGGCGCCGGCCGAACTGCAGGCCTTCCTGAACACCGTTTTCAGCCGCCTCACCAACGTCATCAGCGCCCACCGCGGCACCGTCGACAAGTACATGGGCGATTGCGTCATGGCCTTCTGGGGCGCGCCGATCGACACGCCCGACCACGCCGCGCTGGCCGTGCGCGCGGCCCTCGACATGGCCGATGCCGTGCGCGACATCAACCGCATCCACCGCGCGAGCGGCCGCCCCGAGATCAGCGTGGGCATCGGCATCAACAGCGGCGTGATGAGCGTCGGCGACATGGGCTCGGCCGCGCGGCGCAGCTATACCGTGGTCGGCGATGCGGTCAATCTCGCATCGCGGCTCGAAGGCCTCAGCGGGCACTACGGCGTCGAGATCGTGGCCAGCGGCACAACGCGCGACCTCGCACCCGACTGCTGCACCTGGCAGGAGCTGGACAGCGTGCTCGTCAAGGGCAGGGCGCAGGCCGTGGCCGTCTTCACGCCGCTCACCACCGAAGCTGCCATTGCGGCCCAGCGAACGGGGCAGTTGCAGCGCTGGAGCCAGGTGCTCGCGGCCTACCGCCGCCAGGACTGGGCCACCGGCCGGAACCTGCTCGCGCCCCTGCTCGCGGCCGACGCGAAAAAAGTCCTTTACCAGCTCTACGCCCAGCGTTTAGCCTCGATGGCGTTGCGGCCGCAAGACCCGGGCTGGGACGGCGCAACCCGGTTCGAAACCAAATGACGACAGACACCTGCGCATGCGCGCAGCCCAACACCTTCAAGGGGTCTCTCACAATGCAGGTTCGTGTGCTGGGTTGCTCAGGCGCCATCGCCAAAGACTGCCGCACGACCTCGTTCCTGGTCGACACGGACCTGCTCGTCGATGCCGGCACCGGTGTCGGCGACCTAACCCTCGACGAGATGGCGCGCATCGACGATGTCGTGCTCACCCACAGCCACCTCGACCACATCGCCGCACTCCCGTTGATGCTCGATGCCGTCGGCAGCCGCCGCACCCAGCCGCTGCGCGTGCATGCGCTGCGCGCCACCATCGAGGCGCTGCGGGCGCATGTGTTCAACAACGTCATCTGGCCCGATTTCGAGAGCATCCCGAGCCCCGAGGCGCCGTTCGTGAGCTTTCACGACATCTCGGTCGGCCAGGTGCTGCAACTGGGCACCAGCGCGCCCAAGCTCATCGAGGTGCTGCCGGCCGTCCACACCGTGCCGGCCTGCGGCTTTGCCGTGCGCCACGCCACCGGCGGCGCGCATTGGGTCTTCAGCGGCGACACCGAGCGCAACGCGCCCTTCTGGGACCGCGTCAACGCGCTCGACGTGGCGATGCTGGTCATCGAAACGGCTTTCAGCAGTCGCGAGCAGGCGCTGGCGGAACGCAGCCAGCACCTGTCGCCAGAGGTGCTGGCCGATGAGCTGTCGCACATCGATCCGGGGAAGCGCTATCCGATCTACATCACCCACACCAAACCGGCGGAAACCGAAGAAATCATGAGCCAGATCGAGACGCTGGCCGGGCGGCAGGTGGCGGGGCTGGCGCAGCGGGATATTCGCTGGCTGAAGGCGGATGGGATCCTGACTTTCTGATTCCTTGCTGGCTGCGTGGCATGACAAATTTGTCACTGCTTGTAGCATCTTGAAGCAAGTTGTGTCGCATGGTGTAACGCCAATGTGAACAAAATTGACGATTTTGGCTGGTGCGAGCGCGAAAACGGGGTGGCACGGATGCTGCGGAAGGTACTGCGCTCCGGGCTGGTTCCCGGGCTCTACAACCAACCTGGAGTTTTTCTCATGAACGTTCGCAAGATTGCCCGCCGCGCACAGGCCGGCTTCACCCTTATCGAATTGATGATCGTTGTGGCGATCATTGGTATCTTGGCTGCTATTGCCCTGCCTGCATACCAGGACTACGTTGCCAAGTCGCAGATCTCTGCTTCCCTGGCAGAAATCACCCCTGGCAAGGTCAATGTCGAAGATAAGGTGGCTGCAGGCAATGGCGACATCGCCACCCCGGCACTTCTCGGTCTTGCGGCTTCGACGAAACGTTGCAGCGCTATCGCTGTTGCCATCACCGCTGGCGCTGGCACGATCACCTGCACGATGATCGGCAGCACGCTGGTCAATGGCCAGACAATTACCTGGACGCGCACCGCTGATACCGCTGCTGCACAAGCTTCCTGGGCCTGCACTTCGAACGTTACGAAGACCAGCTTGGTTCCGAAGGAATGCCAAGCCTAATCCCAGGCATTTAAGCAAAAGCCGCCTCCGGGCGGCTTTTTTATGGCTAAATTTTTACTGCTGGTGATAATTAAGGTCCTGACCAGGAAGGCCTTCGAGAAGCTCAATAAAAATTTGCGAAAAATTTATCGAAACTGTTTGGCAATTTGAATTATTGCTGTGGAGATTGTTTTGATTGACTTGCCCTCTCCAGGATTGCAAAAAGGATTTGCCCTGATTGAATTGGTGATTGCTGTGGCAATTGTTGGAATTTTGGCTGCAATTTCTCTTCCAATGCTTCAGGAGAATATTGCTAAATCCCAAATAGCTGCCGGCCTTGCAGAAATCTCCCCTGCAAAAACCAATGTAGAAGCCAGGGTCATGGGGGGCATTGCATCAAATATTTCCACAGCCGCACTTGTTGGCTTTGTTAGTGAATCTAGCAACCGATGCATCTATAGCGTAATGGTCACTCCGACTGGCAACGCAACAATTCAATGCATCCTAAAAGGTATGCCGGCTATCGCGACAAGAAGGATCGTCTTGACCCGAACGCCAGACGTTGTAACGGGTGCGAGCGGCGTTTGGACATGTTCCACCAGCATCGCGGTGAGACTGCGACCCAAGGATTGCTCGACCTCGGCTATATAGTGCTGCGTTGCCACCTGAGTCACCAATGAAGTTTCCAGTGAGTGACGGTCCGCATCCCCTCCGATAAATCTTTTCTTGAGCCCGTAATAACCGTCGCACATCGTCAGCATACGAAATCGAGTGCGTCTATTTGCATGGTGTTGTTCGGACTGCCATTCATTTTTCCGTTCACCTCGGGCCCGTCGGTCAACTTCTGGCAACTGCTTGTCTCTTGGTTGTGCGTGGGCTTGCTTGCCTCAATCGGGTCAGCCGCAAGACCGCGTCGAATGCTGCTCGTGTGGTTCGCCACCGCAGCAGTTGTTGCTCTCCTCAGGCGTAGCCCAGAAATCGGTATCGGGCTTTCGCTGGCAACCTGCACCGCGACAATCGAGATCGGCATAGCCGCATGTGTCGGCGCCGGGTTGATTCGAGAGGACATGCGAGCGCCGCGCGCATTGGCACTTGGCCTGCTCGTCGCCGGACTCATCAACGCCGCAATCGGCCTGCTCCAGTACTACGGCCTCGCGGAGCCGTTTGCCCCATGGATTACCGAGCCGGGCATCGGTCAAGCCTACGGAAGCCTACGCCAAAGAAACCAGTTCGCCACCATGCTCAGCATGGCGCTGATCGCCGCGCTGTGGCTGCATGCCGGCGGTCGCGGCGTATGGCGCAGACGCTTGTTGATGGGCGCTTCAGGCCTCTTGACCGTAGGGCTCGCCGCATCGGTGTCGCGAACCGGGCTGCTGCAGCTGCTCCTCATCGTCGGACTGGCTGCATTCATGGCTCACCGCGAGCGCCGGGCTGCCGAAGCAGCCAACGGCGACTCCGTGTTCCGCCTGCCCTCACCCCTCGCATTGCTCGCACTGATCCCTCTGTACTTCGCAGCAAGTTGGCTGCTGCCGCTCCTGGTTGGCGGTGAAGTCCAGCAAATGTTTGGGCGCTTGCGCCACGGCGCATTGGCCGGCGAAAGCAGACTGAATCTTTGGAGCAACGTGCTGACGCTGATCTCGCAGCGCCCCTGGCTCGGATGGGGCTGGGGCGAACTGAGCTACGCGCACTACAGCACCCTGTATGCGGGTCCGCGCTTCCCTGTACTCCTCGACAACGCCCACAACCTGCCGTTGCACCTGGCCGCGGAACTCGGCATTCCCGCTGCGCTGCTGATCTGCGGCGGTTTTGTCTGGATGGTGATTGCAGCGCGGCCATGGGCCGAACGCTCTCCGACGCGACTGATGGCCTGGGGCTTGCTCGGCGTCATCCTGCTGCACAGCCTTCTCGAGTACCCACTTTGGTACGGTCCGTTTCAGCTGGTCTTTGGCGTCTGCCTCGGCATGCTGTGGCCGCGGACCCGTGGCAGCGGCAACGAATTGCCGCAACTTCCGGTCCGCAATCGCGGTTTCGCCGCGTTTGTCGGGGGACGCAAGTGGCTGACCCTCGCCGCCGTCACGCTGCTCGGCTGCCTGGGTTATGCCGCCTGGGACTACATCCGCATCAGTCAAATCTATTTGCCGCGCAGCGAACGCCTGAGCGTCTACCAGGACGACACGCTGGCCAAGCTGCAAGGCTCCTGGCTGTTCGCAAGCCAAGTGAAGTTTGCCGAACTCACGCTGACCGATGTCACCCCCGCCAATGCGGAGCGCATGTACGAAATGGCCCGGTCGACGGTCCATTTCTCGCCCGAGCCCCGCGTGGTCATCAAGCTGATCGAAAGCGCGCAGCTGTCCGGCCGTCCCGACGAAGCCCGAGCCGAGATCGAACGGTTTCGCATCGCATATCCGTCCGCGTACGAACTGTGGCTCAAGGGCAGCCGTTGATTTCTTCGGCAGCCTGAGCCTTCGTACCGGTCGATCGACTGCGGATGGAGAGTGCGTCCTTCCACTGGTGCCGATAAACGCCTGAAAGCTTCAGGCGCACGGGTCCGCCTTTCAGACAAACGGTCGCCTCGGGCGGGCGAGCGGACTCTCGCTCTGGTAACAATTGCAGGTACAAACGTTACTGTCAGAAACGTTCTTCACTTGAATTGACACCTCAGCTCGATAGCTCCGGCACGCAATGAACAAATCAGCTTCCCCACCGCAGCGGCAGAAAGGCTTCACCCTGATCGAGATGATGGTCGTCGTCGTCCTGGTCGGTATCTTGGCCGCGCTGGCGCTGCCGTCGTTCACCACCATGATCGCCAATCAGCGGGTGACTTCGGCCGCACAGGAGCTGCTGACCCTGCTCCAGTTCGCCCGCGCCGAGGGTGTCTACAAGCGTACGCAAACCACCGTGACCGTGGCGGGACAGACATGGCAAGCCAAGGCGGGGACGCAAGTGCTGCGCGAGGCGACGTTGTCCGATGCGGTGAGCGTCGTGCCCGGCTCCGCCGGCGGCGTGACCTTCGACCTGTCGGGCCAGGCCAGCGCTGCTGCCGGCGCCACGTCGTACGCGGTGACGTTTTCCGCCACCAACGCGACGCGCGTGCAGTGCCTCAGCGTGACCCGCGCGGGCCTGGTGCGGCTGCAAAGCCAAGCCTGCCCATGAAACCCCGGCATCTTTGACACGGTTTCTTCCATGCACATCCCTCGTTCTCCATCGTCGTCCCGGCAAGCGGGCATGAGCCTCATCGAGGTTCTCATGGCTGTGCTGCTGGTGAGTGTCGGCCTGCTCGGCGCCGCCGGCATGCACGTGCGCGCCATCCAATTCGGCACCGATACCGAGCGGCGCCAGATGGCATCCATGGTCGCGTCCGAATTGATGGAGACGATGCGCGGCGACACGCTCACCATCCTGCAAGCCGACGGCACGCCCAAGGGGGATCTGGGCGGCTACCTGAAAGCGGAGGGAACCGGCGTTGCAGCCGTCGCGGCAGCCGATTGCCAGCCGCTGGATTCGGCCCCGGCCAAGCGGCTGGGTTGCTGGGGGCTGCGCGCCAAGCAGCTCATGCCCGAGCTGTCCGATGACCTTGTCACGAGCAACTTTGCCGTCGGCCTGGATGCGACGAGCGGCGTGATCGCGATCACCGTCGCATGGCCGGTCAAGAAGGGCCAATGCCTGGATGGAAATGACAATGAATATTGCACCTTCACGTTGCGATCGAGGCTCTGAGCCCATGTCGCACAAATTTCCGCTGAAGCGGCGTGGCAGCGTCATCCCCCGCTCTCGAGCAGCCGAGCAAGGCATCTCGCTGGTGGAGCTCATGGTGGCCATTGCCGTGGGCCTCATCGTCATCCTGATCGCCACGACGATCTACATGGAAGGCCTGCGCAACTTCGGTTTCCGCACCAGCCAGAGCGAGAACCTCGGCAACAGCCGCTACACGCTGGCGACCCTGGAAAACGAGTTCACGAAGGCCGGCTACCGGCGCGACCCGACGCAGTCCATGGACGAGGCCTTTCCGGCCGATGCCGCCGCCCTTCCCAATGGCTGCCAATTCGCGCGGGGCGAGGCGATCAACATCAACGGCAGCGACCTGTGCATCCGTTATCAGCCGCGCGACGACAGTGAGAAAGACTGCGCGGGTTCGGCGGCGGGTATCGCCGGTTTGAAGCCTTATGAAGCGCCGCCCGCGCCGGCTCTGGGTGCGGGCCTGTTCGTTGAAAGGTACAAGGTCGCCGGTAACGCGCTGGTCTGCCAGGCCGGCAGTCAAGCTGCGGGCGGGGAAGAAGTGGCCGCCGGCGTGCAAGGCGTGTTTTTCGAGTTCGGCGTCGGCAAGGGCAGCGACTCGTTTGCCATGCGCCAGGTCGAGGCGTTCAAGTCCGGCGCTCTCGCGGCCGGCGATGTCATCCGTTCATTGCGTTATTCCGTCTTGCTGGCCAGTTCCGCCCAGAGGGTCACGGGCGGCGTGGAGTCGACCGTGTGCGCCCGTTGGGAAGCTGCGGGCGGTGCCGGCGCCAGTTGCGACGCCAGCAAGGGTCAGCTCTACCAGTTGTCCAGCGGATCCCTCACGTTGAGAAACCTGATGCCATGAGCGTGCCACGTCACCCCCTGCCTTCCTCCTCTTCCTCGCGGGCCCGCCAGCGCGGCGCCGCGCTGTTCGTCGCAATGATCATGATGCTGCTGGTGCTGGTGCTGGCTGTGGTCGGCATGCGCACCATCACGCTGGAGTCGCGCATTGCCGGCAACATGCTCCAGAGCCAAAGGCTGCAGGAAACGGCCGACGGTGCGTTGCGCCAAGGCGAACGCGCCATCCAGAAGTACGGCCTGTCGCTCGCCAAGTGCGCCGACGCTGCGACCAGCCCCCTCGACGGCGCGAAGCCGTGCTACGTCGGGGAAGCACGCACCGACGAGTTCGGGCTGAACACCTCGTTCGCCGTGAAAACCAAGGCCACCGGGTTCGGGTCCAGCTATCAAGACCCGTCCGGCTACTGGTATCCGCGCTACGTCTCCACGGTCTGCCCCAAGGGTTCGAGCGCCACATCCGCGCTCGAGGCCGCCGGCACCGGCTGCATGGAGTTCTACGAACTCAACGCCCAGGCCACCGCCGAGGCCAGCGTGCAAACCTGCGGCCCGCAGGCGTTCTGCCTGCGTTCCACGATCAATCTGTTCATCCAATAATCGAGGAGGGCTGCAATGGCTCGCTCCACACCTTCACAGCGCTCACCCTTTCGCATCTTCCACACAGTCGGCCTGCTCGCGGCTGCGGCGGCCATGCTGTTCGGCCAGCACCTTGCGACCGCGCAGGACGGCGGAGACACGGCCCTGGCGCAGACGCCGTTGTTCGTGAGCGAGAGCAATCCGCCACTGAACATGCTGGTGATGGGGCGCGACCACAAGCTCTACTACGAGGCCTACAACGACGCCTCCGACCTGAATGGCGACGGCGTGATCGACGTGGGCTACAAGCCCAATCAGATCGATTACTACGGCTACTTCAACAACAACGCCTGCTACGACTACGCCAACGAAAAGTTCACGCCCGCCGTGGCTGCCACGGGCGACAAGAAGAAGCTCTGCGGCGGAACCCGCTGGAGCGGTGACTTCCTGAACTATCTCACCACGTCGCGCATGGACGCCATCCGCCGGGTGCTCTACGGTGGCATGCGCGTGACCGACACCACCAGCAGCACCGTGCTGCAAGGCGCCTACGTACCGCGGGACGCGCATGCGTGGGGCAAGGCCTACGACCCGGTTCGTGATGGCACCGTCTACAACATCAGCGACTACGCGCCGCTGGCTGCGCCGGTGAGCGGCACCCGCCATCTGTTCGCCGTGACCACGCTGGGCGAGACCGGCGACGACGCCATCCCCCGCCTGCGTGTTCTCAACGACTCGAAATTCCAGATCTGGGACTGGGTGTCCAAGGAGGGAACTGCGGGGCAGGACCTTTGCCTGGGTGGGGTGCCATGCGCGTCGGGTACGGTATTCCAGATGCTGCCCAGCACTTCGTTCCAGAAGCTGAGCATCATGACGTGGAAGAAGACAAGAAACAACGATGCGACGCCGACAAATGCGACGGAAATGGCCTCGTTCTTCGCCACCAACGCAATAAGCAAAAACCTGTGCGGCACGGGTACGCTTCAAGTGATCAATACCACTGGCGGGGGTAACAACCCGTTCACCGGTAGCAAAAACAACAACTGCACCCAAGACAACTACCTGACGGAGATCAAGGGCGAAGTCAATGTTCCGGAGGCAGGAACCTACACCTTTGCCGTTGATGGAGATGACGCCGTCGAGGCCACCATCGCTGGCACACGCTGGGGCTGGTATGGCGGCCACGGTGCAGACCGCAGCCAAAACGGCTTGGGAAATCACTCGCAGAGCATCACCCTCGCGAAGGGCTGGAACACGATCGTATTCCGCCATGTCGAGGGTTCAGGCGACGACAACTGGGGGCTGGCCTTGCAGGTGCAGATACAGCCTGTCAGCACCATCGTGACCCGCAAGGTCCGTGTGGAAGCCTGCTCCAGCACCAACGCGGCCTTGCGCGAAGCCAGCTGCAAGTCCTATCCGAACAACGGCGGCACGGCCATCTACAAGCCGACCGGCTTGCTGCACGACTTTGGCGAAAACAACAAGATGTACTTCGGCCTGCTCTCGGGCTCGTACCAGAAGAACATCGCGGGCGGCATTCTGCGCCGCAACATGAGCAGCTTCGCCGACGAGGTGAACCCGCAGACGGGCGTCTACCAGACCGGCGTTGCCGGTGTCGTGGCCAACATGGACCGTCTGCGCCTGATCGGCTTCAACGGCAGCCAGTACAACGAGTGCGGCTGGATCAGCGACGGCCCAATCAGCGGCAAAGCTGATCCGTCGATGTGTTCGATGTGGGGCAACCCCGTGGGCGAGATGATGTTCGAGACGCTGCGCTATTTCGCCGGAGCCTCGGGAGCCCACAGCCAGTATGACTACGGCACCGGTGCCAAGGACAGCGCGGACCCGCTGAATCTCTCCAAGCCCGCATGGGTTGCGCCTTACACGGCAAAGGCCAGCGGTGGCGGCGGCTACCAGTATTGCGCGCGTCCGGTGATGACGGTGCTCAGCGACATCAATCCTTCGTACGACACGAAGATGCCGGGTAGCCGCTATCAGTCCATCGACGCCAATGCGAGCGCCTTGACCGGCTTCAATGTCGCGAACGAGGTGCAGGCCATCGGCACGGCCGAGGGGATCAACGGCAAGAACTTCTTCATCGGGCAGTCGAACTCGACCAACGCGAACGGCGCGCCGTCGGTGAAGACGGTCGATGATCTCTCCTGGGTGCGCGGGCTGTCGCCCCAGGAGCCCAGCAAGGAAGGCAGTTTTTACTCCGCGGGCGTATCGCGCTTTGCTGCCAACAACGCGGTTTTCGGTAGTGGCACGGTGAAGAACGCGCTGATGACTTATTCCGTGGCCATCGCCTCCCCGCTGCCGGAGATCCGTTTTCCGGTGGGCAATGGCCGGTTCGTGACGATCTCCCCCTTTGCCAAGTCCGTGACCGGCTTCAACATCAACCCGACGGTCTTCGCGCCGACCAATCAGATCGTGGACTACTACGTGGACCGCATCGCCAATACCGGCACGGCGGACCAGAACGCCAGCATCAACGGGGGGCGGCCCTATGCGGAATTCCGCATCAACTACGAGGACGTGGAGCAGGGCGCCGACCACGACATGGATGCCATCTCGCGCTATACCGTCGCGCTGCAGGCGAACGGCACGGTGACGGTCGACATGCTGTCCGAGTACGCCGCGGGCAGCATCGGTCAGCACATGGGCTACGTGATCTCGGGCACCACCCAGGATGGCATGTATCTGGAAGTGCGTGACAAGGACACTGGCTCCGTCTACTACGCGCTGAACACGCCTCAAGGGCAGGCGCCCGGTTACTGCGCGGACAAACCCAACGAAGCGAAATGCGCCGACCTGCCACTCACGGCAAGCCGCACCTTCACGCCCAGCACCACGGGCTCCTCGGGCAGCTTCCTCAAAGACCCGCTGTGGTATGCCGCCAAGTACGGCATGCCGGGGCGCAATCCGGCTTTGGTCGCGGGCGACCCGGACAACTATTTCCTGGTCACCAACGCCACCACGCTGAAGGCGCAGATGACCAAGGCCTTCAATGACATCCTGCAAAAGAACAATTCAGTGACGGCGGTGTCGTTGAGCCTGCCCGGTGGCACGATCGCCGCGGGCGCCGATGTCTACCGCACGCTGTTCGAGGCCGATGGCTGGGCAGGCGACGTGATCCGGGACAAGCTCACCGCGACGAACACCGCCGGCCCTGGCGGCACCACCACCACCAGCTTCAACACCGTGCGTCAGTGGAGCGCTGCGGAGAAACTGGCTGCGCGCGACAAGACGACGCGCAACATCCTGTACGCGGGCGCCGGTACCACCACGCCGACCCTGCGCCCCTTTACCTTCACGGGCATCTCCGCACAGACGGCCGATGCGGCGTGGCTCACGGCGCTGAACCTGCAGCCCGGCACGAGTCCGGCCCGCGCCGACGGCAAGGCCGAGCAGCGCATCGCTTTCCTGCGTGGCGAGAACGACGCGTTTCGCGCCCGCAATAAGGTGTCCACTGGCACCGGCACCACCCTCAGCTCCAATGTGTTGGGCGACATCGTCAACTCCTCGCCTCTGCGCGTGGGCGGAGCGCTCTACAGGGCGGCCCCGGCGGATGCGCTAGAAGGCACCGGCAGCAACTACGCGACCTATGCCACGACTCAGGCGGGACGGGGCGAGATGATCTACGTTGGCGCCAACGATGGCATGTTCCATGCCTTCAGCGCGGCGGACGGCGTGGAGCAGTTCGCCTTCATTCCCACGGCGGTGCGCAATAACCTGAACACGCTGACCGCGCCCGACTACGGCAAGAAGGACGGAACGTCCCATCGCTATTACGTCGATGGCTCGCCCGTTGCCTCGGACGTGTATTTCGGCGCGGCGTGGCACAAGGTGGTGATCGGCAGCCTGGGCGCAGGCGGCAGGCAAGTGTTTGCGCTGGACGTGACCGATCCCGCATCGCCCAGCCTCCTGTGGGAGTTCGGTTCCGACCAGAACGCCAACATGGGCAACTCGCTGCCGAAACCGACCATTGCTCGTCTCAATGATCCCGCAACCGGCAAGGGCAAATGGGTCGCGCTGGTATCCGGTGGTTATCAGGGCGGCAACAGCACTGCAGGCGGCGGCGGCGCCAGCATGTTCGTCCTGGACATCTCCAACGGCACCGTGCTCCGGCGCTTCGATCTCGATGGTGGCATGACGGCCGAGGAGTTGGCGGCGTCCCTGCCCCTAGGCAACGGCCTGTCGCGTGTGAGTGCAGTGGACAACAACCGCGATGGCAAGGTGGACGTGGCCTACGCCGGCGACCTCGCGGGTAACGTGTGGCGCTTCGACATGAGCAGCGGCGATATCTCGGCGTGGACGGTGCAGAAGTTCTATACCGCCAGGGATGCGAACGACAAGCGCCAAGCCATCACGACGGCTCCCTACGTGGTACCGCACCCCACGGGAACGGGCGATCTGGTGATCTTCGGTACGGGGCGCCTGCTGACGGCCAGCGACAAGAGCAGCACGCAGAGACAGACCGCGTATGGCATCTGGGACCGCTACAGCGGCAGGGGGGCGACATCGCCCACGCCTTTGCCGACGGCCTCCAAGGGCCGCACCAATCTGCAGAGCCAGTCGTTCGAGGAACTGGGGGCCGGGACAGGCAACTTCTCGCTGACGAACAACACGGTGGCTTGGTACAAGGCCAATGCCACCGGCACACGAGACGCCGATGTCGACAAATGGGGCTGGATCGTGGATCTGCCGCGCAACGGGGAGAAGATGGTCTATGACATGACGCTGTACGGACGAGGGCTGTTCCTTACGTCGGTTCGGACTTCAGACGACGCTTGTGCAGCGGGCATGAGCGGAACGATCTACGGCATCGATCCGAATGGTGGTGGCCGTACCGACTACGTCGTATTCGACATGAACAGCGACGGGGTGTTCAATTCCGCCGACATGGTGGCGGGCGGCCAGGTCAATGGCACGCCAACCGGCGGGGGCAGTCAGACCGTGGGCGGCGGGCAAGTGTTCGACCCCAGCGGGGATCCCAAGAAGGCCGTCAACCACGGGTTGCAGTTCGGCCGGCAAAGCTGGCGAAAGCAGCCGCCGAACTGATGTTTCAAGCGCTCCCCCGCCCGAATCTAGAGGACGGGGGTGTCGCCCGATGCCACCCGTATTCGCCCAAGCGGCCCGAAGCATGTCTTTTGAAGGAGAAACCAGTGCGCAATGCTGAAAAGGGCTTCACCCTGATCGAGCTGATGATCACGGTGGCCATCGTCGCCATCCTGGCGGCTATTGCTTACCCGTCGTACATGGAGTACGTGAAGCGCTCCCGGCGGGTGGAGGGGCAAAACCTGCTCAATGATGCTGCCGCACGCCAAGAGCGTTTCCGTGCACAGAACGGAAGCTATACCTCCGACCTGACGAAGCTGAAGCTACCGGACGGCGCCGCGTCGCAGAACGGCTACTACACATTGAGTGTGATCGATGCTTCCGCCACGGACTACACATTGAAAGCCCAGCGTACGGGGGCACAAACTGCGGATAGCAAGTGCGGCGACTTCACTTTGGATGCCAAAGGCACCAAGAATATGTTTGCCGGTACCCCAGGTACGACGGCGACTTGCTGGCGCTAGCTATGCTGCCGGCACACCAGGTCTTATCCCGCCACCCAACTCCCCGACTTCCCCCCATGCTTCTCCAGCACATGCACATCGGTGATCCGCATCCCCCGGTCCACCGCCTTGCACATGTCATAGATCGTCAATAGCGCCACCTGCACCGCGGTCAGCGCCTCCATCTCCACGCCGGTAGGTCCGACGGTCTCGACGGTCGCCGTGCAAGCCACTTGCGGCGCACTGCCCGCATCCGCCAGTGCAAACGCCACGGCGACCCGTGTCAGCGCCAGCGGATGGCACAACGGAATCAGATCGCTCGTCTTCTTCGCCGCCTGGATGCCGGCGATCCGCGCGATGCCCAGCACATCGCCCTTCTTCGCCGTGCCGGATTCGATCAGCGCGAGCGTCGCCGCCTGCATCTCGATGCGTCCCGTGGCCACGGCCACGCGGTGGGTGGCGGGCTTGGCGGCCACGTCGACCATGTGGGCCTGGCCCTGGGCATCAAAGTGGGTGAGGGTGTTCATGGATGGGGTACCTTCGTGCTGCGCACCGCGTCGAGCTTGCTGCGAGCCGTCCGGCGCGATGCTCATGGGTGAACGTTCGTTTCGAAGGTGCATCATAAGAGCCCGAGCCATGGACGAGGAATGCTGCGCTTGACTCCCTCCGCAAAGCCAAAGACCACCGCAACGCCCACCCTGCGCGCGCTATGCGCTTCCGTTTTGATAGCGGCGCAGGCCCTGCTGCCGATACCCGCCGGCGCGCAGATGCAGTCGATCCTCCCCGGCCTCGGCGACGGCGGCGAAATGACCGCCAGCGCCGAGCGCAGCCTCGGCGACCAGATCGCCCGCGAGCTTTATCGCGACACCGACTACATCGACGATCCGGTGATCGCCGCTTACGTGCAAGAGATCTGGCAGCGCCTCTTGACCGCCGCCCGCGCGCGGGGCGAGCTCACGCCCGAGCTGGACGAGCGCTTCGCCTGGATCGTCGTGCTGGGCCGCGACCGCAACATCAATGCCTTTGCGCTGCCGGGCGGCTATCTCGGCCTGAACCTCGGGCTGGTGGCCGCGGTGGGCAGCCGCGACGAGCTGGCGACGGTGCTCGGCCACGAGCTCTCGCACGTCACGCAGCGCCACATCTCCCGGATGATGAGCAAGCAGGGCAAGCAGATGCCGCTGATGATCGCGGGCCTCATCCTCGGGATGATCGCCGCGAGCAAGAGCCGCAACGGCGACGCCGGCCAGGCCGTGATCATGGGGAGCCAGGCGCTCTTCATGCAGAACCAACTGAGCTTTTCGCGCGACATGGAGCGCGAGGCCGACCGCATCGGCTTCGGCGTGATGACGCAGGCGGGCTTTGCGCCGCAGGGCGCTGCCGCCATGTTCGAGAAGCTGCAGTACGCCTCGCGCCTGAACGACAACGGCTCCTACCCCTACCTGCGCAGCCATCCGCTCACGACCGAGCGCATCTCGGACATGCAGGGCCGGTTCCAGTTCCGCATGGACACGGCCCCCGCGCTGCCGCTCGCGATGGACCACGCGATGATCGCTTCGCGCGCCCGCGTGCTGACGCGGCCGGGCGTCGACGTGCTGCGGCTCTGGATCCAGTCGGCCGCGAGCGGCGAGTTCGCCAAGAGCACGCCGGCCCAGCAGGCCGGCACGCTCTACGCGGCGGCGCTGGGGGCCAAGGAGCTGCGCGACTACAAGTCGGCACGTGCACTGGCCGAGCGGCTCGTCGCGCGCACTGCGGAAGACCCGGCTGCGGCGAAGCAGGCGCGATGGCTCAGTGCCGAGATCGAACTGGCCGCCGGCGCTCCGGCCAAGGCGGCCGCGCTGCTCGATGCCAGGTCGAAGGAGCGTCCCGAGATGATCCTTGCGGCCGAAGCCGCGACCGCCACGCGCCAGCCCGAGCCGATGATTCCCGTGCTGCGCGACTGGGTGGCCGCCAATCCGCGCGATGCCACCGTGTGGCGCGTGCTGGGCAACCTGTACGGCGCGCAGAACGACACGCTGCGGGCGGTGCGCGCCGATGCCGAAGCCAACGTGGCGATCCTGGACTACCCTGCCGCGCGCGATCGTTTCAAGGCGGCGCAGGAGCTGGTGCGCAAGTCGGGCGCTTCGGGCGCGCCGATCGATCACTACGAGGCGTCGATCATCGACACCCGCGCACGCGCCGTCGATGTGCTGGTCAAGCAGCAGGCGGAAGAGCCGCCGCTGAGATAGTAGCAGTCGTGCTCAACGCTTGGAGAGAAGGCCGCCGAGCGCGGTCTCGATGAGAAGGCCGAGCAGCGAGTAGATCAGCGAGCCGATCAGCGCGGCCACGAAGCCGTTGACGTGAAAGCCGCCGAGAAGCCCCGACGCGGCCCAGAACAGCAGCGCGTTGATCACGAACAGGAAGAGCCCGAGCGTGACGATGGTGACCGGCAATGTCAGCACCACCAGCACCGGCCGCACGATCATGTTGAGCAGCCCGATCACCGCGGCTGCGATGAGTGCGGAACCGAAGCTCGCGACCTGGACACCGGGATAGAGATAAGCCACTGCCAGCAGCGCGACGGCGCTGAGCAGCCATTTGAGGATGATGCGCATGCGGCGCAGGATACCCCAGAGCCCCCAAAACAACGAGCCCCGGTGCGTTGCCGCACCGGGGCTCGTCAGAAGGTGTCTGCCTCGTGTTTACTCGGCCAGTTCGTTCGCCAGCACCAGCAATGCGCCCATGCCCATCACGGCGCCGGGAAAGGCCCACCCCGACTGATGCGCGGGTGTCTGGTCGGGCGTGACCGGTTCCAGATCGACACCGATCTTCGGGCGACGCGCATCGACCACATGCGATGCACCGTGCTCGCGTTTGAGTTGCACCGTCAATTCCGCGAGCGGCCCCTTGGCCAGCACCGGGGTCACCTGGCCGCCGTTGCGCTCGAGGAGGGGCAGCAACTGCGCCTGCACCTTGCTGAACCACTTGGCGCGCCAGTTCTCGCGTGCGCTGTGGCTCACCCACTTGCTGATGCGATGCGTCATGCGCGGCGCGCAAGCCACGAGCACCCAATGGCGCGCCACGACACTGTTGGCATCCGGCGCGAGTTCGGCGAACTGCTCGCTGGCATACACGGCGTCGTCGACATAAAGAATGATCTTTTCCATGAGTGCTCCTTCAGATAGTTAGAGTGGCAGAGACTGGTTTGGACAGGAAAGTTTCTCAGCGAAGTTTCTGGCGATCAATGGGGTATGCCAGTGCTCAGCCGGTCGTCACAGCCGTTTCCGGCTTGTTGCGGGCCTGGCGCATGGCCACCCACTTGCCGATCGCGAGCACCAGCAGCGCGCCACCGATGCCGGCTGCGTACTTGATCGTGTCGGTCTGCGGCACCTTCGGCACCCAGGTCCAGTTGGTGGGGTTCGCCAAGGCCGGGTCGGACACGGCCATCGTGCCGGCGATCCAGCCGAGCAGCATGCCGCCCAGCGTGATGATCAGCGGGAAGCGGTCCATCAGCTTGATGACCAGCTGGCTGCCCCAGACGATGATCGGAATGCTCACCAAGAGGCCGAAGATCACGAGCGGCATCTGGTGGCCTTCGCCCGCACCTTGAGCGGCGCCGGCGATCGCGATCACGTTGTCCACGCTCATCACGAGGTCGGCCACGATCACGGTCTTGACGGCGCCCCACAGCTTGTCGCTGCCGGTGATGTTGCCGTGCGCGTCGTCATGTTCGGGAGCGAGCAGCTTCACGCCGATCCACAACAGCAGGAGGGCACCCACCAGCTTCAGGAACGGAATGGCCAGGAGCGTGAGCGCGAAGAAGATCAGGATCACGCGCAGCACGATGGCGCCGGCGGTGCCCCACAGGATGCCCTGGGTGCGTTGGGCGGGCGGCAACTTGCGGCACGCCAGCGCGATGACGACGGCGTTGTCGCCGCCCAGCAGGATGTCGATCATGATGATCTGACCGACGGCGACCCAGAATTCCGGGGTCATGAACTGTTCCATAGGTTCCTCTTGTCTTCGCGCCGTTCCTGCCGTTCCTTGATTGGATCGCGACGGGCAGGCGCATATCGATGCGTTTCGATTCATCCCGCACGGGGCTGGTCGAAAGCGAGGAAACGAAGGCGCCGGGTGTGGACTCCGGGGACTTGCGAACGCTTCGACCAAACCTGCGCAGGTTCAAATCGAAGGTCTTGCTCAACAGCGCCTGCGCCAGTGCGCATGCGTTGTCCGAAAGGCCGGAAGTGTTGTGCTTCGTATTGACGACCTGTCGATGTCCGCCGTTGTCCACGGCGGTCGGGAGCTACTCCCCTTCGTGGGCGGGATTAGAGCATCGAAGCTCGCGGCGTGGCAACCGAAAGTTTTCAAGCATCCGAAGAGAACCGCTCGGGAGGGCCGATGAACAGGAGCTTGCGTGCTATCTGATTTGTAGCGACCATGTCCCTTCGAGGCTGCGGGACATTGGCGGACTATGATTGCCGCTCGCTGCTTTTTCACTCCCCCATGGCCGCCATTCACATCACTGACATCGAGGCCGCCATCAACCACTGGCGCGCGAAAAGTCCCTCGCCCGACGGCATCACGCTGGCGCCCGAATTGCGCGCGCTGGCAGAGGTCTACGCGCTCATGGTGTTCCACCATGAGGACGAGGTCGACGAGGTCGGCTTTCCGCCCAAGGCCTGGGCCGCATGGCTCGACTGGTACCACAGCACCCCCGACACGCCCTGCATCGCGATCTGCTCCACCAGCCAGGGCGACGACGAATGCAAAGGCTGCGGCCGCAGCTTCGACGAAGTGCAGCACTGGCCCGCGATGACCCCGGTCGAGAAGCGCGTGACCTGGCGCCGCATCACGATGGAAGACTCGGCCTGGCGCTTCAACAAGTACGCCGAGCGGGCGCGTGAAGCCGAACCACCCAAGTGGCCTGATGGGCCCGACGACCCCGCCGAACCCCTCGGTCCCGACGACACGCCTTGAGAGGCCATCGCCGTGCGTCGTCTTGCCCAAGCGCCCAATCTCGCCATCGCAACCCTGTGGGTGCACGCCCTGCGTGAGGATGGCGTCGAAGCCACGGTGCAGCGCGAGTTCCTCGGCGCCGTCATGGGCCAGCTGCCGCCCGACCAGTGCCTGCCGGAAATCTGGATCGACGACGAGAGCCAGTTCGATCGCGCCAAGGAATTGCTGCATGCGGTGCAGCACCGGCCGCAGCACGACTGGCAGTGCGTGTGCGGCGAGCGGATCGAGGGTGGTTTCGAGCAGTGCTGGCAGTGCGGCGAGATGATGCCGGCCGTCTAGCGCTGCGGAGGCCGAAGCGCTACTTCCAGCGCAGCAGTTCGACGTCGATGCTGTTCGTGCCGTCGCCCAATGTGAGCGTGTTTTCCTGGATCGTTGCCTGCAGCTGCATGCTGCGCTGCGCGAGCGCGGCCAGTGCCTGCGAGGCCTCGGTCGGCACGCGGTAGACCTTCAGGTTCTGCGGACGCGTGAGCTTGTTCTCGATGCCGCGCCACCAGATCTCGGCCGCATGGTTGAAGCAGTAGACGATCACCTCGTCCGCCTTGCCGCAGGCCTTGATGATGGGTTTGTCCTCGGGCTGGCCGACCTCGACCCAGATCTTGACCTCGCCCGTGAAGTCGCGCAGCCACACGTCGGGCTCCTCGACGTTCGAGAGACCCGCGCCGAAGGCCAGCGTGCCGTCGCCCTGGCAGATGTCCTGCAGCTGGTGCGCGTTGAGCGCGAGCGCGACGAGCCGGATCATCATCCGCTCGTCGGTCTCGCTCGGGTGGCGCGCCAGGGTCAGCGCATGGTCGGCGTAGTAGCCGTGGTCGATGTCGGCCACCGCGAGGGTGGCCTTGAAGATGGTGGATTTGAGGGCCATGGGTGCGCGAGTGTATGCCCGCGCTCCCCCGGCCTCAGAACGCCACCGACGCCTGCAGGTACAGCGTGCGCGGCTGGCCGACGTACTTGCCGCCGTTGTTGTCCACCGATCGGTTGTAGTAGCGGCGATCGAACAGGTTCTTGATGCCGACGGCCAGCTTCAGGTTGCTCATCGACGGGCCGAAGTCGTAGGCGGCGCGCAGGTTCACGGTGCTGTAGCCCGGGATGTTGCCGAAGCGGCCGGTCGAATCTTCCAGCGTGATGTACGGCTTGCCGTCTTCCGGCGAGCCCGGCGAGCGCTGCTTGGACTGCGCGTAGATGTCGGCGTTGAAGGTCCACGGCCCGCGCTCGTAGCGCGTGCCGAGGGTCAGGATCTGGCGTGAATAGAACGGCAGGTCGCGGCCGGCGAAGTTGCCGGCCTTGGAGGTGGCCTGCGTGTAGGTGTACGTGCCCGACACCGACAGGCCCTTGAGCGATGCGCTCAGGTCGCCGAGGTCGTAGCGCAGCGCCGATTCCAGGCCCCGGTGGCGCGTGGCGCCCAGGTCGGTCCACTGGCCGACGTCGCCGGTGATGGAGCGCGCCAGCAGCAGCTCCTTGTCGAAGTTGATGTTGAACAGCGTCAGCTCGCCGCTCCAGGCTTCGCCCTTGTACTTCGTGCCGATTTCGTAGGTCTTGGCCTTCTCGGGATGCAGGCTGGTGGTGGACTGCGCGAGCTGGGCGTACTGCTGCGGGCCGAACGACACGCCGGCATTCGCGAACAGCGACCAGCGCTCGCTCGCGCGGTAGAGCACCGACAGCGTCGGCAGCACTTCGTTGGAATCGATCTTCGGATAGATCGCGTTCGTGATGCGGTTGTTCGCCACGGTGAACACGTCGTTGTGCGAGCTGAAGGATTCGTAGCGCACGCCGGGCGTGACCGTCCAGTTGCCGAAGTCGATGCGGTCGTCGATGTAGAACGCGTGCGCGACGGTGCCGCCCTTGCTGGTCTGGAAGGGGGACTGGGTGCGGCTGTAGGCGTTCTCCAGAGGCGAGGGCGTGTAGTAGACCGTGCGCGTTGCCACCTCGGAGGCTTGTTCGCGCAGGTACCGGAAACCGACGCTGACTTCCTGCACCACGCTGCCCGAATCGAAGAGGCGCGAATACCGGGGCTCGATGGCGAAGGTCTTGTAGTTGCGCGGCGAGCTGGTCAGGCGGCGCTTGCCGGCGTTGGTGCCGGTGCCTTCCTGCTCCAGGTAGCTGCTGCGGAACGAGTCGGTGTAGTAGCCCAGCATCTCGAACTTGTTCACGCCGTCGTTGTGCGTGTACTTGATCGAGCCGTCGGTGCGGCTGCCGGTGAATTCGTCGAAGGGGCGGTCCGACTGGAACGGGTTCGCCGCGAACTGCGCCGTGGTGAGCCCGCCCGGCATGCGGCCCTTGCCCTCGAAGTGGTGCAGCGAAATGGCGATGTCGTCGGTGTTCGAGATCCGGTAGGCGCCCTTGAGCATCAGGTCGTCGATGCTGGTGTGGTCGTTGCTCTGGCGGAAGCCGTCGCCGTGCGTGCCCGAATACAAGAGCGCGAGGCCGAGGCCCTTGTCGTTGGTGCCGCCGACGAACAGCGTGGGCGTGGTCTTGGTGCCGCCGCCGTGGCCGACGCCTTCGATGCCCACGCCGACTTCACCCGAAAACTGCTTGGGAATCGCGCGCGTCACGAAGTTGATGATGCCGCCTACGTTCTGGGGGCCATAGCGCACCGAGCCCGCGCCGCGCACCACGTCGACCGTCTCGATGCTGCCGAGCGACAGCGGCGCCAGCGACAGTTGCGGCTGGCCGTAGGGCGCATAGGCCAGCGGCACGCCGTCCAGCAGGATGGTCGAGCGCGGCGACAGCCGGGCGGTCAGGCCGCGCACGCCCACGTTCAGCGAGATGTCGCTGCCGCCGGTGCCGTTGCTCTCCTGCACCTGCACGCCCGGAATCTGGCGCAGCACGTCGCGCACGCTGGAGGCGCCGCTTTCCTGGATCTGCTTGCGCTCGACGATGCTGCGCGCACCGGCGTGCTCGAGCACCTTGGTCTCGTTGGGGCTGGCGAGCCAGTCGCCGGTGACGGTGATGGTGTCCAGCGACTTCGACGGGTCGGCGGCAGGTTCTGCGTCGGCTGCGAAGCTCTGCAGGCTCAGGGGCAACAGGGCCATCGCGATGGCGGTGCGTTTGTGCGGGAACAAGGGGGAAATCCTCCGGGGTGAAAACTAAAAACCAGTGGCGGGCCGTGGGGCTTCTTCTTCAGGACGTCGTTCGACTGGAAAGCGCGTTGTTGTTGCGGCGCGCCGCGGCGGCCATGGCGCGTCGGCGCCACCAGAGCCAGATGCCGCTGAACCCCAGGCCGCCGAGCGCAAGGCCGAGCAGCGCGGTCACGACCTGGTGGGTCACGCCGCCCAGTTCGCCGGTGTGCAGCGGAAAGATCACCGCCACCGCGCCGTTGCCGGCGTCGAGGTCCTGCCATTTGCGTGCGGCCAGTACCTCGCCGCTGACAGGGTGGAGCCACACCGAGCTGATGCCGTTCGGGTGCGGGTCGTCCGCGAGGCGGAAGCGCACGCGCACCGGCCGGTCTGCCTTGCCGGGCACCAGCACGTAGCCGATCGGCTGGCCGGGGTAGACCTTCTGGGCGCGCGCCACGATCTCGTCGAGCGGCATGCGCGGACCGCTTGCGCTGCCCTTCGCGATGGCCGGCGCCTTGATCGGCTTCTGTCCCATGGCTGCGGAGATGAAATCGCCCAGCGGCCGCCAGGCCATGTAGGCGCCCGTGGCGACCGACACCGCGATCAGGAGGCCGAGCACCGCGCCCCCCGTGCGGTGCAGGTCGAACAGCCCGCGCAAGAGGCCGCGGTTCAGCACGATGCGCAGCGACGGCGGCCAGCGCACCGGCCACCACAGCACCAGGCCTGTCACCAGCAGGAACAGGTAGGACAGGGCCACGAAAGCCAGGATGCCCTTGCCGGTGCTGTCGAGCAGCAGGCTGTTGTGGATCTTGTAGGCGAGGTTGTAGAAACCTTCCTCGGTGCCGCGCCGGCCTTGCTCGGCGCCGCTGGCGGGGTCGAGGTACAGCGTGCCGCTCCACTTGCCGCGCACCAGCACCCAGAGTGTTTCGTCGGCGTGGTGCGGCGGGCGCAGCGTGAAGTTGGTGTCGGGGCCGAACTCGGCCAGGATGCGCTGGCGCAGCGGTTCGAGCGGCAGCGCGGCGGCGGCCGCGATGGCATCACCCCCGCTGCGCGAGACGAAAAGATCGGAATGGACCTGGCGGTCGATCGGCTGGGCCACCACCAGCACCGCGCCGAGCAGCGCAATGAGGGCCAGGATCGGGCCGAGCGTGAGCCCGGTCCAGCGGTGGATTTTCAGCCAGAGACGTCGCAGCGGAGCGCGCAGCATGAATCACGGGGACCTCGAGGAGTCCCGTCATGGTTGTTGGCTGGCGCGTCCCTGAAAGGGCGCGTTGGCTGGAAAGTCGGGGTTTGTGTGCGAGTCCGGCCAACCGCTCGCGGCGGTTGGTGGATCGATGCACGGGGCTCAGATTCTAGTGGCGAGCTCTGCGGCCTTGCCGACGTAGCTGGCAGGCGTCATGGCCAGAAGGCGGGCTTTTTCCTCGTCCGGAATGGCCAGTGAGCGGATCAGCCCGTGCAGCGCTTCGGCCGTGACGGTCTTGCCGCGCGTCACTTCCTTCAATTGCTCGTAAGCGCCCTGCACGCCGTAGCGGCGCATCACGGTCTGGATCGGCTCGGCCAGCACTTCCCACGAGGCATTCAGGTCTTCGGCCAGCGCCTCTTCGTTGAGTTCGAGCTTGCCCAGGCCAGTGGCCAGGCTCGCATAAGCCAGCGTGGCGTAGCCGAAAGCCACGCCGATGTTGCGCAGCACCGTGCTGTCGGTCAGGTCGCGCTGCCAGCGGCTGATGGGGAGCTTCTCGCTCAGGTGGCGCAGCACCGCGTTGGCCAGGCCCAGGTTGCCTTCGGCGTTCTCGAAGTCGATCGGGTTGACCTTGTGCGGCATCGTCGAGGAGCCGATCTCGCCCTTCTTCAGGCGCTGCTTGAAGTAGCCCAGGCTCACATAACCCCAGACGTCGCGCGAGAAGTCGATCAGGATCGTGTTGGCGCGCGCCACCGCGTCGAACAGCTCCGCCATGTAGTCGTGCGGCTCGATCTGGATGCTGTACGGCTGGAAGCTCAGGCCGAGACCCAGCGGCGCCGGCGTCTCGATGACCTTGCGGCTGAAGGCCTCCCAGTCGAAGTCGGGCCAGGCAGCCAGGTGGGCGTTGTAGTTGCCGACGGCGCCGTTCATCTTGCCCAGTAGCTGCACCGAGGCGATCTGCGCGCGGGCCTTCGACAGGCGCACCGCCACATTGGCGATTTCCTTGCCGACGGTGGTCGGGCTGGCGGTCTGGCCGTGGGTGCGCGAGAGCATCGACACGCCGGCGAACTGGTGCGCCATTTCGCGCAGCTTGGCGATCAGGCCGTCGATGGCCGGAAGCACCACCTTTTCGCGCGCGGCCTGGATCTGCAGGGCGTGGCTGGTGTTGTTGATGTCTTCGCTGGTGCAGGCGAAATGCACGAACTCGGCGGCGGCGAGCAGCTCGGGCCGGGCTTCGAACTTGGACTTGATCCAGTACTCGACGGCCTTCACGTCGTGGTTGGTGGTTTTCTCGATCTCCTTGATGGCCAGCGCGTCGGCCTCGGAGAAGTGGGATACCAGGCCCAGCAGGTACTTGCGGGCGCCTCCGGTGAGGGGCTTGAATTCGGCGAAGCCGCAGTCGGACAGCGCAATGAACCACGCCACCTCGACCTGCACGCGACGGTGCATGTAGCCCTGTTCGCTCATCAGCGGGCGCAAGGCCGCGAGTTTGGCCGCATAGCGGCCGTCAAGGGGGGAGAGGGCGGAGACGGTGGAAAAGCTCATGCCCGAATTTTAGGCGGCCGGCGGTCCGTGGGGCCGTACCGACACATCGGGCCGGATTCGGGGCTCCGCCGGTCCCATTCACCTAAAATGATTATTAGCAAGTGTCATCCAGCCAAGAACAAAGGGAGAGAGCCTTCATGAAACTGATCGGATCCGCCGCCAGCCCCTATGTGCGCAAGGTGCGCGTGGTGCTGGCCGAAAAGCGGCTCGATTACCAGTTCGTGCTCGAGGACGTCTGGTCCGCCGACACCACCATTTCCAATTCCAATCCGCTGGGCAAGGTGCCCTGCCTGATCATGGAAGGCGGGGAGGCGATGTTCGATTCGCGCGTGATCGTGGAATATCTCGACACGCTGTCTCCGGTAGGCAAGCTCATCCCGCAGCAGGGCCGCGAACGCGCCGAGGTCAAGACCTGGGAAGCACTGGCCGATGGCGTCATGGACGCCGGCGTGCTCTGGCGCCTGGAAGCCACCTGGTCCGGCCGCAACGACCACGAGCGCAGCACGACCTGGATCGAGCGCCAGCGCACCAAGGTCGTGGAGGGCGTGGCCGCCATGTCCAAGGGCCTGGGCGACAAGCCTTTCTGCAGCGGCATCCACCTGAGCCTGTCGGACATCGCGGTGGGCTGCGCGCTGGGCTGGCTGAGCCTGCGCTTCCCCGATATCGACTGGCGCGGCGAGCACGCCAATCTGGCCAAGCTGTACGACAAGCTCATGCTCCGCCCGAGCTTCATCGACACCCAGCCCTGAGACGGCACGACCCACGACAAAGGCGCCCACCCGGCGCCTTTTTCTTTTTCAGAGCCCGGTGAACCTGGCAACGGCCGGAAAGTAGAGCCGGTACGGCAGCAGCCGCATCAGCTTCATCCAGAAGGTGAAGCGCCGCGGAAAGTGGATCTCGAATGCGCCCCGGCGCCAGCCGTCGAGCATGGCCTCGGCCGCCTGAGCGGGCGTGATGAGCGCCGGCATCGCGAAGTCGTTCTTCGCGGTGAGCGCGGTGGCCACGAAGCCCGGCTGGATCACGCTCACGCCGATGCCGCGTGCGTGCAGGTCGATGTAGAGCACTTCGGCCAGATTGGTCAGCGCGGCCTTGGTCGGGCCGTAGGCCAGGCTTTTCGGCAGTCCGCGAAAGCCGGCGACGCTCGCCGTGAGCGAGATGTGGCCCGCGCCGCGTGCCACGAAGCCGGGCAGCACAGCCGCCAGCACGTTCAGTGCACCGACGTAGTTGACCTGCTGGTGCGCGAGCATTTCGTCGAGCGCGAATGCGTCGGCGCGCAGCGCGCCGTAGGTGGCGGCGTTGAAGAGCACGAGATCGATGGTGCCGGCCATCGCTTCCAGCTGCGCATAGGCGGCGGCGACGGCGGCGGCATCGCACACGTCCAGCGGCAGAACGATCACCCGCGGCGGCAGCGCGGCATCGTTGTGCAGCGCCGCGAGTTCCTCGAGCGCTTCGCCGTTGCGGGCCGACACCGCGACCCGCGCGCCGCCTTCGAGCAGCGCCAGCGCCGTCGCGCGGCCGATGCCCGAGGAGGCGCCGACGATCCAAGCCGTCTTGCCCTGCCAGTCGGCGAGCGGCGGATTGAAGGGCTTCACGGCGCCGCCTTCGCAGGAAGCTGAAGGGCGGAAGCGGGCGATCGAATCACCAGCGCCCACAGCGCCGCACCAGCCGCCAACTTCAACACGCAGGGCAGCAGGCAGTACGCGAGCGACAGCGCCTGCAACGCCGACGCATCGCGCGCGCCGGGCACGTAGCCGGCCAGCCCGAGCAACGGCAGCGCGAGTCCGGCGGCCAGCGCGAGGTTGAGCTTGGTCGCGAAATTCCACCAGCCGAAGTAGGCACCGGCATGCGGCTGGTCACCTGCGTCGGCAATGATTCCGGCGAGCAGCGCGCTCGGCAGCACGAGGTCGGAGCCGATCGCGAAACCCGACAGTGCGCAGACGACGAGAAAAGGCACCGCGTCGCCCGCGCCCATCACGCCGGCCCATGCGAACACCGCCACCGACATGCACATGCCGCCGAGCCAGCTGCGGGCGAGCCCCCAGCGGCGCACGATGTGCAGCCACGCCGGAATCGACGCGGCGGCCACGACGAAATAGAGGCCGAGGAATGCGGGCTCCATCGCGGCGGGCGCGCGCAGCCGGTCCTGCACGAAGAACAGCACCAGCGTGGCCGGCACCGCGCTCGCGATGCCGTTGAGCACGAACACCGCGAGCAGGCGGCGAAACGGCGCACTGCGAAGCGGCAGCCGCAGGTCGACCGATACATGCGGCGCGGCGTTGCGTGCCGGACGCGGCGCCTGCGTCCAGGAGAACCATCCGGCCACCAGCAGCACGCCGAACAGAGCGACGGTCGCGGGCAATCCCGCCAGCGTCGGCGTGACCGAAGCCAGCACCACGCCGACGAGCCCCATGCCTTCGCGCCAGCCCACGATGCGGCTGCGCTGCGAGGCATCGCCGCCCAGCATCGCGCCCCACGACTGGTGCGCGATGCTCAGCATGCTGTAGCCCGCGTAGGTCAGCGCGAGCAGCGCGGCCGCCACCACTAGCAGCGCGCCATGGTGCGCAGGGTCGACCAGCAGTTGCGGAAAGAAAAGCAGCCCGAAGCCCAGCAGCAGGACGCCCGCGGCGACCGCGCCGAAGCCCAGCACCGCCTGCGCCGAGCGCGCATGCAGCCGGTCGCTGAGCCGCCCGAGCAGCGGATCGATCAGCGCATCGAGCAGCCGCGCGCCCAGCAGCACCGCGCCCAGCGTGGCGAGCGGCACGCCGAAGGCGCGTGCGTAGTGGTTCGGCAGCAGCACATAGAGCGGCAGCGCGACGAAGGCGAGCGGCAGGCCGAGCAGCCCGTAGCGCACGCCGGCCAGAGGTCCGAAGGAGGACACGAAGGGCTAGCGCTTTTGCAGCGTGTACTGGACGACGTCGATGTTGGCCTGCGAGAACGCCGCCTCGCAGTACGCGAGATAGAACTCCCAGATGCGCATGAAGCGCTCGTCGAAGCCCAGCTGCAGGATCTGCCCGCGCTGCGCGAGGAAGTGCTCGCGCCAGCGGCGCAGCGTCTCGGCGTAGTCGGCACCGAAGGCGAATTCGTCCACCACCGCCAGCCCGGCGGCCTCGGCCTCGCGCCGGAACTCGCGCGGGCAGGGCAGGCAGCCGCCGGGGAAGATGTACTGCTGGATGAAGTCGGTCGAGTCGATGTAGCGGTCGAAGAGCTGGTCGTCGATCACGATGCTCTGCACGCAGGCGCGGCCGCCGGGCTTCAGGAGCCGGCTCACGCTCTGGAAGTAGGTCGGCCAGTACTCGCGGCCCACGGCTTCGACCATTTCGATGGAGCAGATGGCGTCGAACGGTGCGTCGTCGATGTCGCGGTAGTCCTGCAGGCGCAGGTCGGCGGAAAGGCCCGCGGTGCGCTGGCGGGCAAAGGCGAGCTGTTCGGTGGAGAGCGTCACGCCTGTCACCGAGGCGCCGAAATCGAAGGCGGCCATCTCGGCCAGCGCGCCCCAGCCGCAGCCGATCTCGAGCACGCGGTCGCCGGGCTTCACGTTCGCCAACTCCAGCGCGCGGCGCACCTTGGCGCGTTGTGCCTCGGGCATCGGCTTGTCGAAGTTGCCTTCGAACCAGGCCGACGAGTAGTTCATCGTCTCGTCGAGCCAGAGCTTGTAGAAGGCATTGCCGAGGTCGTAGTGCGCATGGATGTTGCGCGAGCTGCCGGCCTTGCTGTTGCGGTGCATCAGGTGCCGCACGCGGTACACGAGGCGGCCGAACCAGCTGCCGTAGACCACGTCCTCGATGGCGCGGCGGTTGGCGATGAACACCTTGATCAGCTCGACCAGGTTCGGCGTGGTCCAGTCGCCCGCGATGTAGCTCTCGGCAAAGCCGATGTCGCCCGACTTGAGCGCGGCCTTGCAGACCTCCCAGTTGCGCAGCGTGAGCGAGGCCGTGAGATCGCTGCTGCCGGGCGCGGCGCCGAAGTGCCGCACCGAATCGTCAGGCAGGCGCACCGTGAGCGAGCCGTGCGCCAGGCGCTGCAGCAGGCCGAGCACGGTACGCGCGGCGCCGGGCGCATCCTGGGGCAGCGAAAAGCGCGAAACCTGGGGGGCGGTGGTGGTGGGAGTCATGGGTTCGCCTGCTGCTGCTGGTGCGGGTGGTCGCTGGACACGAAATGGCGGGGCGGCGCAGGCTTGGCGACGAAAGGAACGCGCTTGAGCCAGAGCCTGGCGGCCTGCCAGTGGATGCGCGCGATGAGGCCGAAGGTCATCGCGGGATAGCGCCAGAGCGCACGGCGCACGGTGGCGGCGGTCAGCGGCGCGAGTTCGCCGCTGACGCTGGTTTGCAGCAAGGGGCCGTCGATGTCGTCGTGGTCGATGCGCACCACCGTGTGGGCGAATTCGGCATCGACGAAGAAGCGGAAGCGGTAGCCGCCGCTGACCTCGCAGAACGGCGACACATGGAATGCCTTGGTGGCCTTGAGCTCCATGCCGTAGACCGGGCGGTCCAGCAGGTAGCAATGGCGCTCGCCGAAGGTGTTGTTCACCTCGACCACGATGGCGCGCAGCGCGCCTTCGGCCGTGTGGCAATACCAGAAGCTCACCGGCTTGAAGGTGTAGCCGAACACGCGCGGGTAGCAGTGCAGCCAGGCTTCGCCGGTCGCGTCGTGGATCTGGTGGGCGGCCAGCAGGTCGTCGAGCCAGGCCAACGCGCCGCCTTGCGCGGGCGCCCGGCCGTCGCCGTGGTCGTCGTCGTGAAAGGACAGCGCCGCCCGCCGGTTGAGCGCGAGCGCCTCGCTGCCGTGCGCGCGGAGGGTGCGCATCGGCAGCATCAGGAAATAGGTCGGGTAGACGAAGGCGTTGCGCGCAGGACGCAGACGCGCATGGCGCACCTCGCCGAAGCCCATCAACGGAAGCGGGCGCTCCTGGGTCACGCCGCAGACCTCGCCCGCAGGCCGGCGGCCGCGGCCAGGCCGGCCTTGAGGCCGTCTTCGTGGAAGCCGTAGCCCATCCACGCGCCGGCGAACCAGGTGTTGCGCTGGCCTTGCAGGGCGGGCACCTCGGCTTGCGCGCGGATCGCGGCAAGGTCGAGCACCGGGTGGTCGTAGTCGTATTCGGCCATGACCTGACTACGCTGGATCTCGCCGACCGGATTCAACGAAACGATCACCGGTTGCTCCCACGGCAGCGGCTGCAGCTTGTTCAGCAGGTAGTGCAGGCAGACCCGGCCCGATTCGCGCTCGCTGGCCGCCGCGCGCTCGTAGTTCCAGGCGGCCCAGGCCGCTCGGCGCTGCGGCAGCACCGAGGCGTCGGTGTGGAGCACGGCGTGGTTGGGCTGGTAGCGGATTGCGCCGAGCACGGCGGCTTCGGCGGGGCTCGCGTCGCCGAGCATGGCGAGCGACTGGTCGGAATGGGTGGCGAGGATCGCGTGGTCGAAGCGCTCGGTGCCGACGTCGGTGGCGACGAGCACGCCGCCGTCGTCGGTGCGGGTGACGTGGCGCACCGGGGTGCGCAGGCGCTTGTCTTCCAGGCCCGCGACGATCTTCTCGACGTAGTGGCGCGAGCCGCCGCGCACCGTGCGCCACTGTGGCCGGTTGGCGATCTGGATCAGGCCGTGGTTGTGGCAGAACCGGATCATGGTCGCGACCGGGAACGCCAGCATCTGCGCGGTCGAGCAGCTCCAGATGCAGCCCATCATCGGCAGGAAGTACCAGTCGCGGAAGGCGGCGCCGAAGCGGTGGGCGTCCAGGAAATCGCCGAGCGGCTGGGCCAGCTCGCCCTCGGTGCCGGCTTGGGCGATGCGCGTGGTCAGCCGGTTGAAGCGCAAAAGGTCGGCCAGCATGCCGAGGAAGCGCGGGTCGGCGAGGTTGCGCCGCTGGGCGAAGACGGTGGCGAGGTTGTTGCCGCTCCATTCGAGGCGGCCGCCGTTGTCGCGGGTGGCCTGGACCGAGAACGACATCTCGGACAGCGCGGTCTCGACGCCGAGTTCGGCGAACAGGCGTATCAGGTTCGGATAGGTGCGGTCGTTGTAGACCAGGAAGCCGGTGTCGACGCCGTGAGGGACGGGGGTCGTGTCGGCTGAAGAGCGTGGCAGCTCGATCGTTGCCGTGTGGGCGTGGCCGCCGAAGTAGTCACTGGCTTCGAAAAGGGTGACGCGGGCCGAATCGTGAAGGGTGTGCGCCGCGGCCAGTCCCGAGATGCCGGCGCCGATGACGGCGACTCGAAGGGGCCGCGTCATCGCGGGCCCCGGTTCCGGCGGGAATACAAAAATGCTGCGAGGCGCCCCGACGCGAAGGAGGGAGGGAGGGAGGAGGAGAAGAATCGCCTCGGGATTTCGACCAGACGGCAAGCGCCTGGAAGACCTCGCAACATGAAAACTGGTGGGCGTTGACCACCCACGCAAATTATGAGCGCGGCTCCCGTGGCCCGGTTCCCGGTGCAGTGGTAAACGTTTGTGACGTTCAGTTCACGATTGTTTGGACGCATCGGTAAATAATATTACCGATTCGTTTTTTTGCGAACTGGTCAGTCTTAATTTGTCCCGAGCTGCTTCTCGATGACGTTCACGAAGCCGTTTTCATCCGGCGCCGTCATGCTCGACCACGCCTGGACGACCTTGCCGTCGCGACCGATCAGGTACTTGTAGAAATTCCATTTCGGCGTGGTGCCCGAGGCTTGGGCGAGTTGCCTGAACAGCGGATTGGCGTCCGTTCCGCGCACCGACGACTTGGCGAACATCGGAAACTTCACGCCGAAGGTGCTTTCGCAGAAGTCGGCGATTTCTTTGTTGGAGCCCGATTCCTGGGAGAAATCGTTCGACGGGAAGCCCAGAACCACCAGCCCGCGGTTGCGGTATTTCAGGTCCAGCGCTTCCAGGCCCTTGTATTGCGGAGTAAAGCCGCAGAAGCTCGCCGTATTGACCACCAGGACCACCTTTCCGGAGTACTGGCACAAAGTCTGGGGCTTTTCGTCCTGCAGCCGTGGGAAGGTGTGTTGAAGGATGGCGGGGCAGCCTGCAGCCTCTGCCGGAGCGGGCGCGGCGGGCGGTGTCTGGGCACTCGCCGGAACCGCCGTAAACAGCGCCGCCACGAGGGAAACCGCCGGTGTGCAGCGCCAGAGCGTCGACAATAAGAAAAGGGTTCGCATGGCGGGCTCCTGGTTCAAAAGTGGGGGGTGTGCATCCGTGCCGCTACGGCGCACGTATTCGCATCATCGCGCGTCTGTCATGGGCGCGCCAAACGGGCCGACTAAAATCGGCGGCCATAGAAAGACTTTGATGCTCTATCCGGAACTCTTCAGACAACTCGAATCCGTCCGCTGGGACATGGACAAGGACATTCCCTGGCAGTCGTTCGACGCTTCCTTGCTGACGGAAGAGCAGGCCCAGACCATCAAGATGAACGCCATCACCGAGTGGGCGGCGCTGCCGGCCACCGAGATGTTCCTGCGCGACAACCGCCACGATAGCGATTTTTCCGCCTTCATGTCGATCTGGTTCTTCGAGGAGCAGAAGCACTCCCTGGTGCTGATGGAGTACCTCAAGCGCTTCAGCCCCAAGCACGCGCCCACCGAAGCCGAACTGCACGAAGTGCGCTTCGATTTCGACCCGGCCCCCCCGCTCGAAACCCTCATGCTGCATTTCTGCGGCGAGATCCGCCTGAACCACTGGTACCGCCGTGCCGCCCAGTGGCACACCGAGCCGGTCATCAAGCACATCTACACCACGCTGAGCCAGGACGAAGCCCGCCATGGCGGCGCCTACCTGCGCTACATGAAGCGCGCGCTCGAGAAGTTCGGCGACGAGGCCCGTGCCGCGTTCACCAAGGTCGGCGTCCTGATGGCCAGCGCCCGCCGCACCGCGCAGGCCCTGCACCCGACCAACCTGCATGTGAACAAGGCGCTGTTCCCGAACGACACCATCCAGAGCCGCATGCCCGACCCCGATTGGCTCGAGCACTGGCTCGACAAGCAGATCAAGTTCGATGCCGTCTGGGAAACCAAGGTCGGCGAGCGCATCCTGCACAACCTGAGTCTCCTGATGAATCGCAGCTTCAAGACCGTGCAGGAACTGAACCGGTACCGCAAGGAAGTCGCCGCCACCCTGGGGCCCAAGCCCGAGTACCAAGGCGCATAACCAGAAACTTCGCCCCGCAATCCGGGGCGATTTTTTTGGGCGGCCGGTGTCACAACCCGCGGGCGCCGAACGTCTAATCGGGCATGGACGACCCGACCCTCACCTTCGACAGCCACCGTCGCCGCCTGCAGGGCATTGCCTACCGCATGCTCGGTTCCGTTGCCGAGGCCGAAGAGGTGGTGCAGGACGCCTGGCTGCGCTGGCATGAGGCCGACAAGGCCGGTTTCGACAGCGCCGAAGCCTGGCTCGTCACAGTCGTCACGCGGCTGTCGATCGACCGGCTGCGCGCCGCCAAGGTCCAGCGCGAGCACTACATCGGCGCCTGGATGCCCGAACCCACGCTGACCGAATCTCCCGACACGCCCGAAGAATCGCTCGAGCGCGCCGACAACATCTCGGTTGCCTTCCTCGCCGTGCTCGAGCGCCTCGCCCCCGAGGCGCGCGCCGCCTTCCTGATGCGCGAGGTGTTCGAGGCCGACTACGACGAAGTGGCGCTCACGCTCGGCAAGAGCGAGGCCGCCTGCCGCCAGCTGGTGCACCGCGCCAAGGCGCAGGTGCAGGACGCCCGCCCGCGCTACCAGGTCTCGCGCGAAACCCATCAGCGCCTGCTGCGCGCCTTCGCCGATGCCGCCGCGCGCGGCAGCATGCAGGACCTGAAGGCGCTGATGACCGAAGAGGTCGAACTCATCGGCGACGGCGGCGGCAAGGTGCAGTCGTTCAGCAAGGTGCTCACCGGCAACCAGCGCCTCGCGCAGCTCTACTACTCGCTCTGGCGCCGCATGGGCCCGGTGGTGCGCATGGAACTGGTGGAGATCAACGGCGAGCCGGGCCTCTTGCGCTTCATCGACGGCGAGCTCGAATCGGCACAGACCTTCGAGATCGAGGACGACCGCATCGCGCGCATCCGTGTGCAGCGCAATCCCGACAAGCTCGCCCGCATCGCGCAGCGCTTCGCCTCGAAATAAATAGTTCGCGCGGCGTGTCACAGGGCCGAAGGCTGGCCCGTCTTCAGTGGGTAGGAAGCAGATTTTTTCTTCAACCCATCCACTGGAGCCTTCGCATGAACACGACCCCCCGCCTGAACTGGTTCAAGACCATCCCCAAGACCTTCGAAGCGATCCTGGCCGTCAGCGCCAGCATCGACGCGAGCACCGTCGGCAAGACGACGCTCGACTTCGTCTTCGCCCGCGTCTCGCAGATCAACGGCTGCGCCTACTGCCTCGACATGCACGTGCGCGATCTGCGCAAGCAGGGCGAGGGATGGCAGCGCATCAACAGCCTGGCGACCTGGCGCGAAGTGAGCTTCTTCAACGAGCGCGAGCGCGCGGCGCTGGCCTGGGCCGAATCGCTCACTCGGCTGGCCGATCACCACGACGAGCGCGAAGCGGAGTTCGCAGCTTTGAAGGCGCAGTTCAGTGATGTCGAGATTGCCGAGCTCACCGTAGCGGTTGCGCAGATCAACACCTGGAACCGCATCAACGTCGGCATGCGCGTGCCCGTCGCGGTGAAAGCGTTGGACTGAATTTCAGCGGCGCTCGACCACCATCGGCGCAATCCGCAGGCTCTCGCGCAACTGCGTGACGGCTTCGCCGGCCGCGTTGCGCGAGGCGAACGGCCCGGCCTGCAGGCGATGCGTGCCGGCCTCGCTGAACACGCGCAGTTGCGGCGCCAGCGAAGGCAATCCGCGCGCGGCCTGGCTCAGCAGGGTTTCCGCACCGTCGCGTTCGCGGAAGGCACCGAGCTGCACCCAGAAACCCGTCGCCGAGGCTGCAGACGGCGCGGCTGCTGAAGCTGCCGACGGCGTCCTTGCAGGTACGTCGAGCGGTGCCATCGGCGCAAGGTCGGTGACCACGATCGGCTGCCGCGGTGGCGGTGGCACATCTGCTTCGACGGCCTGCGGCGCTGCTTGCGCCACGGGCTGCTGTTGTTCCACAGGTGCCATGGCCGTCACCGGTGTTTGCGGTGCGACAGGCATCGTGGCAGCCGCCGGCCCATTCATCATCGCCACCGGCGCCACCCAGGCCGATGGCACAGGCACCGACGCAGCCGTTGCGCGCGGGGCCGGCGAAGCTGCCGCATACGCGGTCCCCGAATCGCGCCGCCATGCGCCCGTGCGGATGTCCTCGTTCGTGATCCGCTCGATCTCCACCGGCGCGACGCCGCGCAAGAGGTCGAGCTTGAGCGCGGCCGTGTAGCTCAGGTCGATGACGCGTCCGTCGACAAACGGCCCGCGGTCGTTCACCCGCACGATCACCTCGCGCCCGTTGGCCGGGTTGCGCACCCGCACATAGCTGGGCAGCGGCAATGTCTTGTGCGCGGCCGTCATCGCGTACATGTCGTAGGGCTCGCCGCTGGAGGTCGATGCGGCGTGGAACTTGCGGCCGTACCAGGAAGCCAGCCCCGACTCCCGGAACGGCCGGTCCTCGGTGATCGGCTGGTAGCCGCGGCCCAGCACCGTGTAGGGCTTGCTGGTGCCGCCGCTGCTGCGGATGGGTTCGATGCGGGGCTCGGCGTCGGGCACGCGGTCCAGGTCCGAGGGGATGTTCGTGCCCGGGCCGTCGCGGCCGCTGGCTACGCCGCCACTGCTGCGCGGACCGCTCGCGCAACCGGCGAGGAAGACGGCGACGGCAACCGCGCACGCAGCCAGCGCGGTGGTCGTGCGGTCACGGGCTCCGTCAGCCAAATACCGCCTTCCAGAGCGCCAGCATGGCGTCGCGCTCGGCGGCCAATGCAGGCGGAGTGACCTGTGTCGGCTCTTCGTTCAGGCGCGCGCGATGCTGCACGCGGCGCAGCTCGCGATACGCCCGTGCCGCACTGCGCCCGATGCCTTCGGGCAGCAGCCCCGCCAGTTCGGCGCGCAGCAGCAGCGCGATGTTGCCCACGTTCGGAATCAGCTCGGGGTGTTCGCCCGACGACGACAGCACCAGGAACTGCACCGCGAACTCGGCATCGACCATGCCGCCGGGGCTGTGCTTCACATCGAAGCGGCCGGCCTTCACCGGCCGTGCGCCGCGCAGCTTGTCGCGCATCGCGATGATCTCGGCCTTGAGCGCCTCGCGGTCGCGCGGCGACACCAGCACGGCCTCACGCACCTGGTCGAAACGCGCGCCCAGTTCGGCACCGTGGTCCGCGCTGCCGAGCACGAAGCGCGCGCGCGTCATGGCCTGGTGCTCCCAGGTCCATGCGGTGTTGCTGCCGCGTCGGAGCTGGTACTTCTCGTAGGCCTCGAAACTGGTGGTGAGCAGGCCCGAGTTGCCGTTGGGCCGCAGCGCCGTGTCGATCTCGAAGAGGTCGCCCTCGCGCGTCTTCACCGTGAGCCAGTTGATCAGCTTGCGCACATAGGCCGCATAGACCTCGCCGGCGCGCTCGTCGTCATCGTCGTAGACGAACACGATGTCCAGGTCGCTGCCGTAGCCCAGTTCCTTGCCGCCCAGCTTGCCGTAGCCAATGATGGCGAACTGCGGCACTTCGCGGTGGCGGTTGCGCACATGCGGCCAGCACCAGCGGGCGGTCACGCGCAGCGTGGTGTCGGCCAGCGCGCTCAGGTCGTCGGCCACCTGCTCGACGGTGATGCGACCGTCGACGTCGCGCGCCAGGGTGCGAAACACCTCGGCGTGATGGGCATGGCGCAGCAGGTTCAAGAGGCGCTCTTCGTCGGCTTCGCCGGTGCGGGTGAGCGACGCGTGGCGCGCTTCGAGTTCGCGCTCGAACTCATCGGCCACGAAGCGGCCCGACAGCATCTCGTCGCTCGCGAGCTCGTCGATCACGCCGGGGTGCTGCATCAGGTAGCGCGCGGGCCATTTCGCGGCGCCCAACAGGCGCAGCAGGCGCTCCTGCACGGCGGGCCGTTCGACCAGCAATGCGAGGTAGCTTTCGCGGCGCATCAGCGGTTCGATCCAGTCGGCCCAGCGCATCGCCGCATCGACGTGGCGCGGCGTCTGGCCCGGGCCGTCGCCATCGGGCTCCTTGAGCCACTGGCCGGTGCGCTGCACCAGCTGGCGCAGCCGCCCTCGGGTTTCTTCGCGCAGGGCGAGCACGCGCGGCGTTTCGCACCAGTCGCGGATGCGCTCGGCAAAAACGGGCGGCAGGTCATCGAGCAGGTCGACCAGATCGGCGGGGGCCGAGGCCTTCTTGCCGTTGCACTTGCCGCTGCAGGGCTTTTCGCCGCCGAGCAGCTTGTCGAACTCCTGCGCGACGAACTCGCGGTGGGTGTCGAGCTGCGCGAGGAAGGGGCAGCAGTCGGCGTAGCCCATCGATTGCGCGATCCAGCGCAGGTCGTCGTCGGCCACCGGCAGCACATGGGTCTGCTGGTCGTCCAGGTACTGGATGCGGTGCTCAACGCGGCGCAGGAACTCGTAGGCGAGGGCCAGCGCATCGGCGGTTTCCTGCGGCATCAGGTTGGCGCGTGCGAGGCGCTGCAGCGCGTCGAGCGTGGGCCGCGTGCGCAGTTCGGGGAACTGCCCGCCGCGCACCACCTGCAGGAGCTGCACGGTGAATTCGATCTCGCGGATGCCGCCGCGCGAGAGCTTGACGTCGTTCGCACGCTCGGGCCGGCCGGCGCTGCGCCGTGCCGACTGCTCGCGGATCTGCCGGTGCAGCGTGCGCAGCGAATCGAACACGCTGTAGTCGAGATAGCGGCGGAACACGAAGGGCAGCACCGCACCGCGCAGGCCCTGCGCATTGCCATCGAGCACCACGTGGCGCGGCGCCACCACGCGGCTCTTCAGCCACGCGAAACGCTCCCACTCGCGGCCCTGCACCTGGAAATACTCTTCGAGCGCATCGAGCGAGACCACGCTCGGCCCCGAGTTGCCATTGGGGCGCAGCGCCAGGTCGACGCGGAACACGAAGCCGTGCTCGGTGGTATCGCCAACGAGCGCATAGATGCGCTTCACGGCGCGCGAGAAGTACTCCTGGTTGGCGAGGCGCCCGCGCCCGTCGGCATCGCCTTTCGTCTCGCCGTCGAGGTCGTACAGGTAGATGAGGTCGATGTCGCTCGACACGTTGAGCTCGCGCGCGCCGAGCTTGCCCATGCCGATCACCCAGAGCTGCGCGCGCTGGCCCTCGGGGCCGAGCGGCGCGCCGTGCACCGCGTCGAGTTCGCGGCAGGCATCGGCGCAAGCGATATCGAGCGCGAATTCGGCGAGCTCGGTGACCGCGGTGGTCACCACCGCAAGAAGCGCCTGCTGGTCGCAATCGAGCGTGACCAGCCGCTCCATCACGAGCTGCCTGACAATGCGCAAGGCATCGCCCACCGCATCACCGCGCTGGCGCAATGCCTCGAAGGCCACGGCCATCGATTCGCGCCGCGGCTCGCCCGGGGGAAGCAATGCAAGCTCGGCCGCATACCTGCGACGCAGGCGCTGTACGAAACGGGAGTAGGAAGAGAGCGCGACCTCTGCGGTCTGCGTCGAAGTGGCTGGCAACTGGTTCACACTGCTATCGGTTTCCGTGGAACCCCTCTGAATGCTGGCGGTCATAATTCCCGACACAGCGCGATCCTCAATGAACGACACGGCGTCTTCCCCTTCACGTCTGCTCAAGATCACCGCTGCGACGGCGCGCTGGCTGTTGGGTTTGCTGATCGCTGCATGGCTTCTGCTGGCGCTGTCAGTCGTTGTCCTACACGCGTGGATTGTGCCGCGAATCGGTGATTTCCGCGGCGCTCTGGAGGCACAGGCTAGCAAGGCCATCGGCGTGCCGGTTCGCATCGGGTCTATCACCGCCCGCCCCGAGGGGCTTTTCCCCGCCTTCGAACTGCGCGACGTGGTGCTGCAGGATGCCGATCAGCGCGAGGCGCTTCGCCTCGTGCGCGTGGTGGCCAGCGTGTCGCCGCGATCGATCTGGCGCTTCAGTTTCGAGCAGCTCTACATCGAGGGTCCGCAGCTCGACGTGCGCCGCGACGCTCAGGGAAAACTCCATGTGGCTGGATTGCACATGGACACCGATACGACCGGAGAGACCCGCGCCGCCGACTGGTTTTTCGCGCAGCGCGAGCTGGTCATCGAAGGCGGCACCGTGCGCTGGACCGACGAGCAGCGCCGGGCCGAGCCGCTCCTTTTGACCGACGTGCGCTTCGTGGCGCGCAACGGCGGCCGCCGCCACGGCCTCCGGCTCGATGCCACGCCGCCCGCCGGCTGGGGCCGGCGCTTCACGCTGCGCGGGCAATTCCGCCAGCCGTTGCTGTCGGTGCGCACCGGCCACTGGCAGACGTGGGACGGCCAGATCTACGCCGACCTGCCCTACATCGATGTCACGCGCCTCGGCCAATACGTCTCGCTCGATGCGCGCATCCGCGAAGGCAACGGTGCGGTGCGCCTCTGGGCCGACGTGCAAGACGGCCTGCTCTTGGGCGGCGCGGCCGACCTGGGGCTCGACCGCGTCGATGCCTCGCTGGGCAAGGGCCTGCAGCCGCTGGTGCTGCGCTCGGTCACCGGCCGCCTCGCGGGGCAGCTGAACGACGACACCCTCGAGTTCTCGACCACCGCGCTGCAGTTCGACACCTCGGACGGCATGCGCTGGCCCGGCGGCAACCTCTGGCTGCAGCACACGCCGGCCAAAGGCCGAACGCCCGAGAAGGGCGCGCTGCGCGCCGACCGGCTCGACCTGGCCGCGCTCGCGCTCATCGCCGACCGGCTGCCTCTGGGCGATGCCACGCACCGCGTGCTCGACAGCTACGCGCCGCGCGGGCTGGTCGAGCACATCGACCTGAGCTGGCAGGGCTCGCTGGGCGCGCCCGACAAGTACCAGGCGCGCGGCCGCGTGAGCGGCCTGCGCGTGGCCTCGCAGCCGGCGCCGGCAACGCCGGCTCCACCTGCGACGCCTGCCACGGCCACGGCCACGGCCACGCCTCCTCGCGCGCATCCCGGCACGCCCGGCCTGAGCGGCGCCACCGTCGACTTCGACGCCACGCAGGCCGGCGGCACGGCCACGCTGGCCATCGCGCAAGGCACGCTCGAATTCCCGGGCGTGTTCGAAGAGCCCGTGATCCCGATCGACCGGCTCTCCACGCAGCTTCAGTGGAAGCTGGACAACGGCAACGCGCAGTTGCAGGTTTCCAAGCTGCGCTTCGCCAATACCGACGCCGAGGGCGATGCCGAGGCGAGCTGGCGCACCAGCGACCCGGCCGTCTCCAGCGGCAAGGGCCGTTTCCCGGGCGTGCTCGAGCTGCAGGGCAAGCTCACCCGCGCCGACGGCACGCGCGTGTTCCGCTACCTGCCGCTCGACATTCCCCAGCACACCCGCGACTACGTGCGCGACGCCGTCACCAAGGGCACCGCGAGCACCGTCGATTTCCGTGTGCGCGGCGATCTGCACGACATGCCGTTCAAGGATCCGAAGCTCGGCGACTTCCGCATCGCGGCCAAGGTGGCGGATGTCGACTACGCCTATGTGCCTCCCTCGCTCGCAGCCGCGTCGCCGCGCAGCGCAGCGCCCGCGCCGGTGTGGCCGGCGCTGACCGGCCTCTCGGGCGAACTGGTGTTCGAGCGCGACAGCATGCTGGTGCGCAATGCGCGCGGCCGCCTGGTCGGCGCCACCGGTGTCGAGGTGACCAAGGGCGAGGCGCAGATTCCCGAGTTGTCGCACCACGCGCAGGTGCTGCGCGTCGATGTGCAGGCCAAGGGCCCGCTCGGCGAGGTGCTGCGCGTGGGCGCGCCGCTGGCCGGCGAGACGGGCGAGATCATGCGCACCGCGCGCGCCACCGGCTCGGCCGACTACAAGCTGCACCTGGAGCTGCCGCTCGCGGCGATGGACAACGCCAAGGTACAGGCCAGCGTCGCACTGGCCGACAACGAGCTGCAGGTCGTGCCCGAGGCGCCCTCGCTCACGCACAGCAAAGGCACGCTGAACTTCACCGAGACCGGGTTCTCGCTGGCCGGCGTGCAGGCGAAGCTGCTCGGCGGCGACATCCGCCTCGAAGGCAAGGGCCGCTTCACCGGCCCCAACCGCGAGGTCGCGCTGAAGGCGCAGGGCACCGCCACCGCCGAGGGCCTGCGCAGCGCGCGCGAGGTCGACTGGCTTGCGCGCCTGGCCGAGAAGGCCACCGGCAGCACGCCGTACGCGGCCACGTTCTCGGTGCGCGACGGTGCCTCCGAGCTCTCGCTCACGAGCAGCCTGCAAGGCCTTGCGCTGCAACTGCCGGCGCCGCTGGTGAAGACGGCCGAGGAGCAGATGCCGCTGCGCATCGAGAAGAAGGTGCTGGCGCGCGAGACCCGCGACAGCCGCCAGGGCGGCACCACTGTCGCCACGCAGGACCAGCTCTCGCTGGAACTGGGCCGCGTCGGCGCGGTGCAGTTCGTGCGCGACATCTCGGGTGCCGAGGCGCGCGTGCTGCGCGGCAGCATCGGCGTCGGACTCTCGGCGGGCGAGACCGCGAGCCTGCCCGACAAGGGCGTGTTCGCGAACGTCAACGTGGACAAGCTCGACATCGCCGCATGGGATGCCCTCCTGGGCGCCGCCGCGAGCAGCAGCACCCCGAGCGAAGCGCCTGGCGCCGGCGAGGACGCCGCGCAGGCCTACATGCCCACGCGCATCGCGGTGCGCGCGCAGCAGCTGGGCGTTGCCGGGCGCACGCTGCACAACGTGGTGCTGGGCGGCACGCGCGAAGGGGCGCTCTGGCGCGCCAACATCGACGCCACCGAACTGAGCGGCTACGCGGAGTACCGCCACACGCAGGCCGGCCGGCTCTACGCGCGGCTCGCGCGCCTGAAGATCGCGCCGTCCGAGGCGACCCAGGTCGAGGCACTGCTCGACGAGCAGCCCGGCACGCTGCCCGCGCTGGACATCGTGATCGACGACTTCGAACTGCTCGGCAAGCGCCTGGGCCGCGCCGAGATCGATGCGGTCAACCGGGGCGGCGCGGGCCGCGAGTGGTTGCTGAACAAGCTGACCTTCACCATGCCCGAAGCGAGCTTCGCGGCCAAGGGCACCTGGGCCGCCATTCCCGGCGCCGCCGCCGGCCAGCGCCGCACCGCCATGACCTTCAAGCTGGACATCGCCGATGCCGGCGACCTGCTCGCGCGCTTCGGCATGCCCGGCGTGCTGCGGCGCGGCAAGGGGCGGATGGAAGGCGACGTCAACTGGCGCGGCTCGCCGTTCTCGCTCGACTATCCGAGCCTGGGCGGCAACCTGCAGGTCGATGTGGAATCGGGCCAGTTCCTCAAGGCCGATCCGGGGCTGGCCAAGCTGCTCGGCGTGCTGAGCCTGCAGGCACTGCCGCGCCGCCTCACGCTGGACTTCCGCGACGTGTTCAGCGAGGGCTTCGCCTTCGACTTCATCCGCGGCGACGCCAAGATCAACAAAGGCATCGCGAGCACCAACAACCTGCAGATGAAGGGCGTCAACGCCGCGGCGCTGATGGACGGCTCGGCCGACATCGTGCGCGAGACGCAGAACCTGCGCGTGGTGGTGGTGCCCGAGATCAACGCCGGCACCGCCGCGCTGGTGGCCACCGCCATCAACCCGGCCATCGGCCTCGGCACCTTCCTGGCGCAGTGGGTGCTGAGCAAGCCGCTCGCCGCCGCCGCCACGCAGGAGTTCCACATCGAGGGCACCTGGGCCGACCCCAAAATAGCCAAGGTGCCGCGCTCGCTGCAAATGCCGAGCCTCCCGGGCTTGCCGGGATCGCCGGGCCGGACCGGTTCCGCGGCCGCGGAAGAAGGCAAGAAAACGGAGACCACGCAATGAAAGTCGCAGCCATCCAGATGGTGTCGGCCATCGCCCGCGAAGCCAACCTCGCGCGCGCCCACGACCTGCTCGCCGAGGCCGCCGCGGCGGGCGCCGAGCTCGCGGTGCTGCCCGAGTATTTCTGCATGATGGGCGCGCGCGACACCGACAAGCTGGGCCTGCGCGAGACAGCCGGCGCGGGCACGGTGCAGGGCTTCCTGGCCGATGCGGCGCGCGAGTTCGGCCTTTGGATCGTGGGCGGCACGCTGCCCATCGAGAGCACCGATGCCGAGCACGTCTTCAACAGCTCGCTGGCCTTCTCGCCCGACGGCCAGTGCGTGGCCCGCTACGACAAGATCCATCTCTTCTTCTTCGACAACGGCACCGAGCGCTACGACGAGCGCCGTGTCATCGCGCCAGGCGCCAAGCCTGTTGTGTTCGACCTGCCTTCGCGCGACGGCCACAACTGGCGCATCGGCATGAGCGTCTGCTATGACCTGCGCTTTCCCGAGCTGTACCGTGCACTCGCCAAGCAGGGCGCCGACCTGCTGCTGGTGCCCAGCGCCTTCACCCGCACGACGGGCGCAGCCCACTGGGAAGTGCTGCTGCGCGCCCGCGCCATCGAGAACCTCGCATGGGTGGTGGCGCCCGCGCAGGGCGGCACGCACGAGAACGGCCGCCAGACCTGGGGCCAGTCGCTGGTCATCGATCCCTGGGGCACGGTGGTGGCGCAGCAGGCGAGCGACGAAGGCGTGGTGCTGTTCGACATCGACGCGAAGCAGATCGAGCGCACGCGCGCGCAGCTGCCCGTGTTGTCGCACTGCGTGCTTTAGCCGCGATGTCCTCCGATGCGCTGCTGACCGTCGCACCGCCGCGGTGGGCGCGATCCGCCTATGTGCGGATGCGCTCGCTGTGGCAGCGCTGGTTCTTGTGGCTGCTGCTTGCGGTGCTGGTGTCGGTGCTGCTGGTCACGGTGGTGTGGCTGGCAGGTCGGCACGAGGTCGAGCAGGTGCAGGCGCAACTCGACCGCGACACCGCCGACGCCGTCTCCGATCTGCGCAGCGGCTTCCAGCGCAATGCGCAGAGCCTGCGCGCCACGCAGACGCCGGGCACGGACCGCGCGAAATGGAACGACGCCGCGGCCGCCCTGCTGCGCGAGCACCGCGAGTGGCTCCGGCTCGAATGGCGCGATGCCGCGCTGCGGCCGGTCGAGGCCATCAACACGCCCTACCGCATGCGCCTTCTCGACGAGGCGAGCCGCGGCCCCGAGCAGTCCGACGTGATGCTGGCCTGCGCGGCCGCCCGCAAGCTCGGCGCGGGCGCGTACTCGCCGAGCCACTACGTGCCGATTGCCGGCGGCGGTGGTGTCGAGGTGATGGAGTTCTGCGTGCCGATCGACGCCGGCGGCTTCCTCGTGGCGAGCTATTCGCTGCGCGATGCGCTCATCGAACTCGTCGGCCCCACGCTCACGCGCGGGCAGGAAGTGGCGTTCACCGAGACCGACGGCACGCGGCTGGTGGCGCTGGGCAGTTCGCGCCGCGTCGGCACGCGCGTCTTCACCTCGCAGCAGCTGATCGACCTGCCGGGCGCCGCGCTGATGTTGCGTGTGGACGGCTGGCGCGCCGCGCCCGACCTGTTCCCGAACATGCTCACGGCGCTGGTCACCGCGATCTCGATCGCGCTGGTGTCGGTGCTGGTGCTGCTCGCGCGCGACACGCGGATGCGCCTGCGCGCCGAGCGCGACCTGGCCGATGCGCTCGCATTCCGCAAGGCGATGGAAGATTCGGTCATCACCGGCCTGCGCGCACGCGACCTGCAGGGGCGCATCACCTACGTGAACCCGGCTTTCTGCGAGATGGTCGGCTTCACCCCCGAGGAGCTCATGGCCGACAGCGCCGATGCACCCGAAGCGCCCTATTGGCCCACCGAGCTGGCGCACGAATACCAGCAGCGCCAGGCGCGGCGGCTGGCCGGCGGTATGCCGCCGCGCGAGGGGTTCGAATCGGTCTTCATGCGCAAGGACGGTACGCGTTTTCCGGTGCTGATCTTCGAGGCGCCGCTGATCAACGCGCACCGCGTGCAGACCGGCTGGATGAGCGCGTTCATCGACGTGAGCGAGCAGCGCCGCATCGAGGAGCTTTCGCGCGCGAGCCAGGAGCGCCTGCAGGCCAGCGCGCGGCTCGCGACGGTTGGCGAGATGGCGTCGCTCCTCAGTCACGAACTCACGCAGCCGTTGGCCGCGATTGCGAGTTATGCCAGCGGCTCGCTCAACCTGCTCGGGCCGAACGCCAAGGGCGACCAGGGCGAAGTCGCGATGGCGGTCAAGCGCATCGCCGAGCAGGCCGACCGCGCGGGCCAGGTGATCCGCAGCGTGCACGACTTCGTGCGCCGGCGCGACCGCACGCGCGAGGCTGTCGCGCCGCAGGCACTCATCGACGCGGTGCTGCCGCTCGTGCGGCTGCAGGCGCGCAAGCTCGGCGTGATCATCGAGGTGGTGCTCGAAGACCGGCTGCCGGCGGCCATGTGCGACCGCACGCTGGTCGAGCAGGTGCTGCTGAACCTCGCGCGCAATGCGATGCAGGCGATGGACAGCCCCGACAACGTCGGCAGCCGCGTGCTGCGGCTGCGCGTGGCGCGCGCCGTGGCGGTGGGCGGAAGCACCGCCCCCGACGACGCCCGCCGCTGGCTCGAGTTCTCGGTGGCTGATCTCGGCTGCGGCATCAGCGACGACGTGGCCGAGCGGCTCTTCACGCCCTTCTTCACCACCCGCGCCGACGGCATGGGCCTCGGGCTGAGCCTGTGCCGCACGGTGGTGGAGCAGCACGGCGGCGCGCTCATGCACGAGCCCAACCGGCCGCGCGGCACCATCTTCCGATTCACCTTGCCGAGCACATGACGCGCTCCCGGCCTTCGTTCTTCCTGGAATTGTTGATATGCAACCGCTGATCGATGGACTCATCTATATCGTCGACGACGACGCCAGCGTGCGCGAGGCGCTCGCCTGGCTGCTGCGCTCGCGCCGCCTGGCGAGCGAGCATTTCGGCAGCGCCGAGGCCTTCGAGCAATTGCTGGCGGAAGGCCCGCTGCCCGATCAGCCGCGCTGCCTGCTGCTCGATGTGCGCATGCCCGGCACCAGCGGGCTCGTGCTGTTCGACCGCTTGGCCGAACGCGGCCTGCTGGATGCGATGCCGGTGATCTTTCTCACCGGCCATGCGGACGTGCCGACGGCCGTGGATGCCGTCAAGCGCGGAGCCTTCGATTTCTGCGAGAAGCCGTTCTCGGACAACGCGCTGGTCGACCGCATCGAGCAGGCGCTCGGTGCGTCGCTGCGCGCGCTCGAGGTGCAGCGCGTGCGCCGCAGCCTCGCCGGGCGCATCGCCGAGCTGACGGACCGCGAGCGCGACGTGATGCGGCTCGTGGTCGAGGGACTGCCGAACAAGCTGATCGCCGATCAGCTGGCCATCAGCGTGCGCACGGTGGAGGTCCACCGGGCGCGCGTGTTCGAGAAGATGGAAGTGAAGTCGGCCGTCGAATTGGCGAACCGACTTCGGGATCTTTAAGAGATCAGGCCTTTTCCGCGACGAAGATCTCGACGCGGCGGTTCTGGGCACGGCCTGCGGCGGTGCCGTTGTCGGCCAGCGGTTCGCGCGAGCCGCGGCCGTCGGTCGTGATGGCGGTCGTCGACACGCCGCGGCCCACCAGGTGGTTGCGCACGCTGTCGGCGCGGCTCACCGAGAGGCGCTCGTTGCCTTCCTCGCTGCCCGTCGCATCGGTGTGGCCGACCACGCGCACGCTGGCGGCGGTGGCGGTCTTCAGGCCTTCGGCGACCTTGTCGAGCACCTGCGCGAGGTTGCGCTTGACGTTGGCGCGGCCCGTGTCGAACGACAGCTCATTCGGAATGACCACGTGCAGCTGGTTGTCGGCGGTCTGCTCGATCACCACGCCCGTGCCCTTGGTCGAGGTTTCCAGGTCGGACTTCAGTGCGGCCAGGCGCGCTGTCCAGCTGTTGGCGGGCGCTGCCGGCTGTGCGGCCGGCGCGGGTGCCGGCGGCGGTGCGGACTGCGAAGCGCAACCTGCAATGAACATCAACGCAGCCGCTGCTGCTGCACCCGAGACTAGAAGCTTCCTCATGAGTTTTCCCTCTTATGGACCAATAAAAACGATGGCGGGAACCGGCCGTTCGATGCGGCCGGTTTCCCGGTGGGTGATGGCTGCTTAGCCGCGCGGGCCGCGCTCACCCACGTAGATTTCGACCCGGCGATTCTGCGCGCGGCCGGCGTCGGAGTTGTTGTCGGCCACCGGTTCGTGCGAGCCGCGGCCCTCGATGCGGAAGGCCGCCGCGTTCACGCCGCGTGCGACCAGGTAGTCGCGCGTGCTGGTGGCACGGTCGACCGACAGCGGGTTGTTGATGGCGTCCGAGCCGGTGCTGTCGGTGTGGCCGATGATGCGCACCTCGGCATTCGGGTTGTTGCGCAGGCCGCTGGCGAACTGGTCGAGCACCGGTGCGAAGTTGGGCTTGATGTTGGCGCGGCCCACGTCGAACGACACGTCGCTCGGAATGGCCAGCTTCAGCTCGTTGTTCTGCGTCTGGGTCACGGCGACGCCGGTGCCCTGCGTGGCGGCTTCCATCTGGCGCTTCTGGTTTTCCATGCGCTGCGACCACAGGTAGCCGCCGAGCGCGCCGGCTGCCGCGCCGACCACCGCGCCCGTGCCGATGGCACCGCGGTTGCCGCCGGTGGCCGAGCCGATGGCGGCGCCGCCCAGTGCGCCGATGCCGGCACCGATGCCGGTGTTGCGTTGGGTGTCTGTCATGCCGCCGGCGCAGCCGGACAAGACGATGGCGGTGGCACAGGTGGCGAGTACGAACTTTTTCATGGCGATCCCTTTCGATGTTGAATCAAGCGGGGCACAGCTTAGCGCTGGGGAGGGTAGCGATGGTACGGGTTCAAGGCCCTACGGAAAATAAGAAAACCTTCGCCATTGCGCGTGCATGCTGCGATGATTGCTACTAAAGTAATAGCGACCAGGCGCTTCTCCGACATGGGTGCGCGGCGGCGGGCTACACGAGCAATTCACGGTTTCGGCGGCGAGCGTCCATCGTCGGGCGCGCGGTCGGCTTCGGCCTCCGTGTCGTCATGCAATTCACCCTTGCTGCGGCCGGAAAACATGGTCCACCAGATGATCAAGATGAACACGAGTCCCGCGGCGAGGGCTTCAAGCAGAATCAAACCCATGAGAAATGGACTCCAGTGGCTGGTCGGGCTTGCGATCGTAGCAACGCTCGCCGGCTGTTCCGTCGGCCCCCGCGTGCCCGACGCCCCCACCCGGCCTTCCGCCACCCCGCCGCGCGAGCTCGGTCCGCTGACCGGATCGCTCGCGCACCCCAAGAGCCGCTGGGTGCCCGTCGGCTGGGCGGAGCTGCCGGGCTTCAGCGAAGACCCGCTGCACGAAGCCTGGATCGCGCTGCTCGCCAACTGCGTGCGCCCCAACGCCGCCTTCGCGCCGCTGTGCCGCGATGTGCGCCAGCTGGCCATCGCGACCCCCGAGGAGCAGCGCCAGTGGATGACCGACCGGCTGCAGCCCTACCGCGTCGAATCGCTCGCGGGCCAGAGCGAAGGCAAGCTCACCAGCTACTACGAGCCGGTGTACGAAGCCTCGCGCGTGCCGAGCGCCGCCTTCAACGTGCCGCTCTACCAGGCGCCCGATGGCCTGGTGCCCAAGCGGCCCTGGTACACGCGCCAGGAAATCGAGACCCTGCCCGAAGCCCAGGCCGCGCTGCGCGGCCGCGAGATCGCGTGGATGGCCGATCCCATCGATGCGCTGATGCTGCACATCCAGGGTTCGGGGCGCCTGCGCATCACCGAGGCCAACGGCTACCAGCACACCGTGCGCGTGGCCTTCTCGGCCACCAACGAGCAGCCCTATCGCAGCGTGCAGCAGTGGCTGATGAGCCAGGGCGTGAGCAAGGTCGGCAAGTGGCCCGACGACACCAAGGCCTGGGCCGTGCAGAACCCGCAGCGCGTGCCGCAGCTTTTGTGGAGCAATCCGCGCTACGTGTTCTTCCGTGAGGAAACCATGAGCGAGGTCGATGCCGCCTTCGGCCCGCGCGGCGCGCAGGGCGTGCCGCTCACCGCGGGCCGCTCGATCGCGGTCGACCGCGAGAGCATTCCCTACGGCACGCCGGTGTGGCTCGTCTCGAGCGGGCCGGCGGCGCAACTGCAGAAGCTGGTGGTGGCGCAGGACACCGGCAGCGCGATCCTCGGCGCGGTGCGCGCCGATTACTTCGCGGGCACCGGCCCCGATGCGGGCCGGCTGGCCGCGAGCGTGAACCAGCCGCTGCGCCTGTGGGCCCTGTGGCCAAGGCAACTCCCCGCGCCCTGAACTCAAAGGGAGGGGCCCCCAAAGGGCGCGTCCTTCCCTTTCCAGAAACACCGAGGAATCGGCTTTGCCGGGCCTCAGGTGTTGCCCCCGGTAGGGGGTAGGAGAAGCGACACGAAGTGCGCGGAGCCTGGGGGCGAGCCAGATTCAACCTGACGGGGACCTGATCAATTCACGGGAGTGTCATACGAAGTGCCTAGCTTCGCGGGTTGTCTTCTTCTTCAACCCACGAAAGAAATTGCGCATGACCGCAAACACCCGTTCCGACGAATCCGGGATCGATCTCGACGATATCGGCACCAACCCCACCGCCAACCCCTCGTTCACCGACCTGATCGCGTCGCGCCTGAGCCGCCGCCATCTGTTCGGCCTGGGCGTCGGCACTGCAGGCACCGCACTGCTGCAAGCTTGCGGCGGTGGTGGCGGTGGCGGCACTTCGTTCCCGATCCTGCCCCCGGCACCCGCGCCCGCACCGCCGGCACCGACACCCGCACCGCCCGCGCAGCAGGCACCGCTCAAGCTCAATTTCAATGCCGTGGCCAAGAGCCTGGACGACGTGGTGACCGTTCCCGCCGGCTACACCGCCAGCGTGCTCTACCGCCTCGGCGACCCGATCGCCGCCGGCGTGCCCGCCTATGCCAACGACGGCACCGACGCTCCGGCCACCTACGACCGCCGCGCCGGCGACCACCACGACGGCATGACCTTCTTCGGCATCAACGCGTCGAACAAGTGGGACCCGGCCGGCGCATCGCGCGGCCTGCTCGTGATGAACCACGAAGCCATCACGCCGCTGTTCCTGCACCCCGCCGGCCAAACGGTAGTGGGCGGCGTGCGCACCGTCGCCGACGAAGTGCTGCGCGAGTTCTACCTGCACGGCGTGAGCGTGATCGAGGTCAACAAGGTCGGCAACACCTGGACCTACAAGCAGGACTCGAGCCTCAACCGCCGCGTCCACACGCTGACCGAGATGACCTTCTCGGGCCCGGCCGCCAAGACCGACTACCTGAAGACCAAGTACTCGACCGACGGCAGCAAGACCCGCGGCACGCTCAACAACTGCGCCAACGGCACCACGCCTTGGGGCACCTACCTGACCTGCGAGGAGAACTGGGCCGGCTACTTCCGCCGCATCAAGGCGAACGACGATCCGAAGCGCAGCGCCAAGGAAATCGCGAGCTTCAATCGCTACGGCGTGGCGAGCAACGGCCGCGAACTCTGGGCGACCGTCACGCCCGACACCGCCGACAACCTCTACGGCCGCTGGAACACCGAAGTCATCGGCGCCACCGCCACCGACGACTTCCGCAACGGCCACAACACCTACGGCTGGGTCGTCGAGATCGACCCCTTCACGCCCGCCAGCACGCCCAAGAAGCGCACCGCGCTCGGCCGCTTCGGCCATGAAGGCGCCTGCCTCGGCCCGGTCGTGGTCGGCAAGCCGCTGGTCTGGTACATGGGCGACGACTCGCAGAACGAGTACCTCTACAAGTTCGTCTCGACCAAGGCGTGGGATGCGGCCGACATCGGCGGCGGCATCGCGGCCGGCGACAAGTACATGGACGACGGCAAGCTCTACGTCGCCAGGTTCAACGCCGACGGCACGGGCAACTGGCTCGAGTTGAAGCTGGGCGTGAACAACATCACTTCGGGCTACGCCAAATACGCATTCGCCGACGCGGCGGACGTGGTGATCAACGCGCGCCACGCCGCCGACGCGGCCGGCGCCACGAAGATGGACCGCCCGGAATGGACGGCCGTGAATCCGAAGAACGGCGAGGTGTACCTCACCCTCACCAACAACTCGGCGCGCCCGGTCGGCGGCACCGACGCGGCCAACCCGCGTTCGTACAACGATCCCAGGAACGGCATCGCGCAGAAGGGCAACCCGAACGGCCACATCGTTCGCTTCGCCGACGCTGGCGGCAACCCTGCGGCCGTGACCTTCACCTGGGACTGCTACCTCTTCGGCGCACGCTCCAGCGCGTCGGCCGACGTGAACCTGTCGGCCCTGGGCGCGGACAACGACTTCTCCAGCCCCGACGGCATGTGGTTCAGCGAGGCCGCCCCCGGCCTGCTGTGGCTGGAAACCGACGACGGCAAGTACACCGACGTGACCAACTGCATGCTGCTCGCGGCACTGCCGGGCAAGGTCGGCGACGGCGCTGCGAAGACCATCACCAACGTGGACGGCGGCACCACCGCGACGCAGGCGACCTTCGTCGGCAAGGCGCCTGGCACTGACGGCCTGCGCCGCTTCCTGGTCGGCCCGAAGGACTGCGAGATCACCGGCATCGCTGAATCAGGCGACGGTCGCGCACTGTTCGTGAACATCCAGCATCCGGGTGAAGGCACGAGCGACATCAAGGCGCCGATCAGCCACTGGCCGGACGGCGGCACGTCCCGTCCGCGCTCGGCGACGGTGGTGATCACGAAGAACGACGGCGGCCTGATCGGCGTCTGAAGTTAGCCAGGCACCGTGGACCGGCCTCGCCGGTCCACGCGTGCGGCTCCCGAATGTGGACGACGACACGCGGCTGTCGTCGTGTTCGCGTGCGTGCGGCGTCATCGTTTTGTCATGAGCGATGCACGCCGTCGTCACAGTGGATAACTAAGGTTCACGCCTGACCGGCAGCGAGAGAGGCTGCACGGTCATCCACCCGCAACACCCACGATAACTCGGGAGAATTTCCATGTCCGATTCCAAGGCGCAGTCCGGCGCCTCGCGCCGTCACGCCCTCAAATTGCTCGGTGCCGCACCGATGCTGCCGCTCGGCGGCCTTGCCTTCCTCACTGCCTGCGGCGGCGGTGGTGGCGGCGGCACCAGCTTCCCGTTCATTCCCCCAGCGCCCGCTCCTTCGCCGGCACCGGCACCGGCTCCCGCCGCCAACTTCGTCTCGGCCGAGTTCGGCAGCATGGCCGCGCCGTCGCTCGCGGATGCGGCCGCCATGGCCACCACCACGGTCGGCTCCACGCTCAAGGTGTCGTTCGACAACGGCAGCTCCACCGAATACAAGCTGGCCTACCAGCCGTTCTTCCTGACCGGCGACATGGTGTCCGACGGCAAGGGCGGCAAGGTGCTCGCCGGTGGCTACGTCGACATCAACAACAAGCCGATCATCGATGCCTCGGTGGCCGGCAAGGAGCGCCAGTTCTTCTCGGACGCACCGGACGGCAGCTCGCTGTTGACCGTGCCCAATGCCAGCGTGCCCGGCGTCAAGGGCAAGCCGGTGTTCGCGGTGGTCCAGTTCGAATACACGACGAAAAACCAGGCTGGTGCCAGCACCTACGGCCAACTGCCCTCGCCGATCGCCGTGCTCACGCTCGACCAGGACCAGGCCACCGGCAAGCTGAGCCTGGTGAAGTACCACAACGTGGACATGTCCAGCGCCCACGGCCTGTGGATCACCTGCGGCGCGAGCCTCTCGCCCTGGGGCACGCACCTCTCGAGCGAAGAGTACGAACCTGACGCCTTCACCGCCTCGGGCAATGCGCAGTTCAAGGCCTACAGCAAGAACGTGTTCGGCAGCGAGACCACGGCCAAGGCCTACCACTACGGCCACCTGCCCGAAGTCACCGTGAACCCCGACGGCACCGGCAGCGTGAAGAAACACTATTGCCTCGGCCGCATCTCGCACGAGCTGATCCAGGTGATGCCCGACAACCGCACCGCGCTCATGGGCGACGACTACACCAACGGCGGCCTCTTCATGTTCGTGGCCGACAAGGAGAAGGACCTCTCCGCCGGCACGCTGTACGTCGCCAAGGTGGGCGCCGGCTTCTCGATCGACCCGGCCGCCGCCGGCGCCGACCTGACCTGGATCAAGCTGGGCCACGCCACCAGCGCCGAGATCGAGGCGCTGGCCAACACCGTTGCGCCGACCGACATCATGGATGTGAAGTTCGCCGACCCGGCCGACGCGAGCTACACGAAGATCTTTGCCGACGGCGTCGCGCAATGGGTGAAGCTCGTGCCCGGCATGGAAAAGGCCGCCGCATTCCTCGAGACGCACCGCTACGCCAACCTCGTGGGCGCCAGCATGGCCTTCACCAAGATGGAAGGCACCACCGTCAACGCGAAGGACAAGATCGCGTATTCCGCGCTGGCCAACATCCAGTCGTCGATGGTCAAGGACAACGCCGCGTGGCGCGCAGATCTGAACGTCACGGTCGCCAAGGCCCTCGTTGCCGGCGGCGTGATGGCCCACAACCTGACCGGTGGGCAGAAGGACACCGGCGGCACCGCGATCAACAGCGAATGGGTGCCCGTGAAGACCAAGGCCTTGATCGTTGGCGAGGATCTCGACACCCCCGACAACCTTGGCAACAACGCCCACGCAGACAAGATCGCCAGCCCCGACAACATCAAGTTCTCGGAGAAGATGCGCACCCTCTTCATCGGCGAAGACAGCGGCAACCACGTCAACAACTTCCTGTGGGCCTACAACGTCGACACGAAGAAGCTGTCGCGCATCCTGTCGACCCCGACCGGCGCCGAATGCACGGGTCTTCACGCGGTGGATGAGATCAATGGCTGGACCTACATCATGAGCAACTTCCAGCACCCGGGCGAGTTCATCAAGACCGCTGCCGCCGATGTGAAGAGCACGCTCGGCCCGCTGGTCAAGGCTAACTACAACCAAGGCTTCAGCGCCGTCGTCGGCTACCTCACGGCCGACCCGATCCAGCCGAAGCTCGCGAAGTAAGCCAGCTTTTCAAAGCCGGATTCGATTCAGGACGGCGCTGCCGGCAACGGCAGCGCCGTCTTGTATCTGACCTGCTTCAACGCAAAGCTCGAGCGGATCTTCTCGATCCCCGGAATCGGCGTGAGCTGTTCCATGATGAACCGCTCCAGCGCCGCCATGTCGGCCACGGCGATGCGGATCAGGTAGTCGCTGTCGCCGGTCATGAGATAGCACTCCATCACCTCGTCGTGCTCGGCGATGCGCTGCTCGAAGTCGGCGAGCGACTGCTTGCTCTGCGTCGTGAGGCTGATCGAGATGAACACATTGAGCCCGAGGCCCAGCGCCTTCGCGCTTGCGAGCGCCACGTAGCGATCGATCACGCCATTGGCTTCGAGCATCTTCACGCGCGCGAGGCAGGGCGATGGCGAGAGGTGCACGCGGCGCGCGAGCTCCACGTTCGACAGCGCGCCGTCGCGTTGCAGCTCGTCGAGAATGCGCAGGTCGATGGCGTCCAGTTGCATGAAATGCTTCGAAATGAAGAAGTGGCGGCATTTTATGCCGCGATGAGAGCGTGGAATTGCCCGCGCCAGTAGCTAATTTTCCGCACACCGGCTTAAAGTGCCGTCGTGAACGCCCCGATTTCAGCCGACCAGATGCGCGCCCTGTTGCTCGACAGCCCGATGTCGAACGACCCCGATCCCGCGGAGACCGCCGAATGGCGCGACGCCTTCCTGGCGCTCGCGCAAACGCAGGGGCCGCAGCGCGCGCGCCAGATGCTGGTCGAGCTGGCCCGCCTCGCGCGGCAGCAGCGCATCGGCTGGCAGCCCGAGCTCGCGACGCCGTACGTCAACACCATCGCCGCCGAAGACCAGCCGCCGTTCCCCGGCGACCTCGCGGTGGAAGAGCGCCTGGCTTCGCTGATGCGCTGGAACGCGCTTGCGATGGTGGCCAAGGCCAACCAGGCGTATGGCGAACTCGGCGGGCACATCGCGAGCTACGCGAGCGCGGCCGACCTGTTCGAGACCGGCTTCAACCACTTCTTCCATGCGCGCAGCGAGCAACATCGCGGCGACCTCGTGTTCTTCCAGCCGCACAGCGCGCCTGGCGTCTATGCGCGCGCGTTCCTCGAAGGCCGCCTGAGCGAAGAAGACCTCGCGCACTACCGCCAGGAACTCACCGCGCCAGCCTTCACCGAAGGCAGCGGCGCGCGCGGCCTCAGCAGCTATCCGCATCCGTACCTGATGCCGGACTTCTGGCAGTTCCCCACCGGCTCGATGGGCATCGGTCCGATCAGCTCGATCTATCACGCGCGCTTCATGCGCTACCTCACGCACCGCAACCTGCTCAATTGCGAAGGCCGCAAGGTCTGGGGCGTGTTCGGCGACGGCGAGATGGACGAGCCCGAATCGATGAGCGCGCTGACGCTCGCCGCGCGCGAAAAACTCGACAACCTCGTGTGGGTCGTCAACTGCAACCTGCAGCGCCTCGATGGCCCGGTGCGCGGCAACGGCCGCATCATCGACGAGCTCGAAAAGCTCTTTGCCGGGGCAGGATGGAACGTCGTCAAGCTCGTGTGGGGCAGCGACTGGGACGGACTCTTCGCGCAGGACGTGAGTGGCGCGCTCGCGCGCGTGTTCGCCAACACCGTCGACGGCCAGATGCAGACCTTCGCCGCGAAGGACGGCCGCTTCAACCGCGACAACTTCTTCGGCCAGAACCCCGAACTCGCGCGGCTGGCCGAAGGCATGACCGACGAGCAGATCGATCGCCTCAAGCGCGGCGGCCACGACCTCGTGAAGATCCATGCCGCGTATGCCGCGGCGGCCAAGCACAAGGGCCAGCCCACCGTGATCCTCGCCCACACCAAGAAGGGCTACGGCATGGGCAGCGCCGCGCAGGGCAAGATGACCACGCACTCGCACAAGAAGATGGGCGACGTGGACCTCATCGAATTCCGCGACCGCTTCAACCTGCCGCTCACCGATGCGCAGGTTACCGCGATGGACTTCTACCGCCCGGCCGAGGACAGCGCCGAGATGCGCTATCTGCGCCAGCACCGCGAAGCGCTCGGCGGCGCCATGCCGCGCCGCGAGACCGCCTGCGACGTGGTGCCCAAGCCCGACATCGCAAGCTACGCGCAGTTCGCAACCGCGGCGGCCGGCAAGGAGATGAGCACCACCATGGCGTTCGTGCGCATGCTGGGCAACCTCATGAAGGACAAGGCCCTTGGCCCGCGCATCGTGCCCATCGTGGCCGACGAGGCGCGCACCTTCGGCATGGCGAATCTCTTCAAGCAGGTGGGCATCTATTCGAGCGTGGGCCAGCGCTATGCGCCCGAAGACATCGGCTCGGTGCTGAGCTACCGCGAAGCGACCGACGGGCAGATCCTGGAAGAGGGCATCAGCGAGGCCGGCGCCATCGCGAGCTGGACGGCCGCGGCCACCAGCTACAGCGTGCACGGGCTGGCGATGCTGCCCTTCTACATCTACTACTCGATGTTCGGTTTCCAGCGCGTGGGCGATGCGATCTGGGCCGCGGCCGACCAGCGGGCGCGTGGCTTTTTGCTGGGTGCCACCTCGGGCCGCACCACGCTCGGCGGCGAAGGCCTGCAGCACCAGGACGGCAGCAGCCACCTCGTGGCCGCGACCATCCCCAACTGCAAGGCCTACGACCCGGCCTATGCGGGCGAGATGGCGGTGATCGTCGATGCGGGCATCCGCGAAATGATGGTCGAGCAGAAGGACGTCTTCTATTACGTCACGCTCATGAACGAGAACTACGCGCAGCCCGATGTGCCGCAAGGTGCGGAGGCGGACATCCTGCGCGGGTGCTATCGCTTCGGCACGTACGCGCCGGCCAAGGGCAAGGCGAAGCAGAAGGTCACGCTGATGGGTTCGGGCGCGATCCTCACCGAAGTCGTGAAGGCCGCGCAACTGCTGGCCGACGAAGGCATCGAGGCCGAGGTGTTCAGCGTCACGAGCTGGAGCGAGCTTGCGCGCGATGGCCTGGCGTGCGAGCAGCGCGCGATTGCAGGCGAAGAAGAGGCCGGCGAAGCGTTCATCGCCCAGCAACTCGGCAAGGGCAAAGGCCCGATCGTCGCCGCCTCCGACTACGTGCGCAGCGTGCCCGAGAGCGTGCGCGCCTTCCTGCCCGAAGGCCGCCGCTATCTCACGCTCGGCACCGACGGCTTCGGCCGCAGCGACACGCGCGCCGCGCTGCGCGCGTTCTTCGGCGTGGATGCGGCGAGCATCGCGCGGGCTGCACGCGTGGCGCTCGGCACGAGCCGGTGAGTGCCGCCCCCGCCCCCCCGTCGAACGCCTACTGCAGATAGCCGACCACCAGGCGCGTGGTCTCGTCGGTGAGCTTCTTCAGTGCCTTGTCCGACAGCATGTCGGTGCGGTGCAGCACCGCGGTGTGGGCCAGCGCCTCGATGGCCGTCACGCACATGAAGGCCGCCAGTTCGAGGTCGGTCACGCGAAGCTCCTCGCGATGGGCTTCGAGGTAGCCCGCGAAGAAGGCATGGGTTTCGCGGATGAGGCCCACCGCGTTCTCGAAGCGGCCCGTGTGCGGAATCTGCTCCGCGAGCACGCGGTGCAACCTCGGATCGAGGCGGTGCGCCTCGATGGCCACGGCCACGAGCCTGCGCACCGCCTTCGCCACCGGCTGCGAGGCGACCTCGGCCATGGCGCCCCGGACGATCTGCGCAATCTCCGCGTTGTGGCGTTCGATGACGGCTGCCACGAGCGCCTCCTTGCTGGGGAAGTATTGGTAAAGCGAGCCGACGCTGACGCCCGCCGCTTCGGCGATGCGGTTGGTGCTGGCCTTGTCGAAACCTTCCTTCACCAGGATGCGGGCTGTCGCTTCGACCAGCGCATCGACGGTCACTTTCGAGCGCTCCTGCGTGGCGTGCTTCCTGGGTCTTGTGATGGCCTTGCGTGTCATGTCGGCGTTCCTCGGGACGAAGGGAAATGCGAGTCGCCGCTCATGCGGGCGGCGAGTTCCGGGGTCAACCGCCGACCAGGAGCGCGAAGCTCGGCTTTGTCGTCATCAAGGCTGCGACCACACCGAAGAGGGCGATCACAGCCACGCGCGCAATGAGGGCGGACTTCTCGCCGGCAAACGCTTCGACCTGTACACCTGCAGCCTCGCCGCCGAGCGCCGATTCGATGCGGGTCTGCCACGGCGCGACGAATTTCTTCTGCACCACCATGGCCGCGGCGATGACGGCGAATGCCGCAAGCAGCCACGGTGTCCACAGTGGCCAGCCGCCGAGGAACACGAGGACGATGCCGGCGAGCACGCCCGCGTTGAGCAGCAAGTGCGCGGAGCGGCCGGCCAGCAACGCCATCCTCGCAGGCTGCCATTGGCCCCTGCGGGCCATGGCAAGGAACAGTTCGCCGGCCATGAACGACAGAAGTGCCGCCAGCGTCGCGCCGGTATGAATCATCAAGACGGTTGTGTAGAGCATCGGCGTATTCAGGCAGTGCCTGCCCCACGGAAATGACGGTGGCACTCCAGCAGTCGGTTGGATGGGGTTGTCATGCGGTCGATCTCCAGTTGCATCGTTGAATGGTTTCGCATGTGGAAAGAATACGAGCCGGCACTCGCATTCGTCTACTCGCATTCCTGGTGTACGCCGCACGCCCGGCAGGCCGGGCTTCACGGGTCGGGAGCTGCGTCGGGTGCTCGCATTTCTGGAGGACACGGCGCGAAGGCCTGCGTTAGAGTCGCAGGCCCCGACGCATCGCGCCCATGACCGCCCGCTTCCAATCCCTCGCCCCCGCCGTCCGCCTGGCCGACCAGGTGGCCGATGCGCTCGCGGCCGAGGTGCGCAGCGGGCGCTTGTCCGAAGGCGACCGGCTGCCGACCGAGGCGGTGCTTGCCGAGCAGTTCGGCGTGAGCCGCACCGTGGTGCGCGAAGCGGTCTCGCGGCTCAAGTCCCTGGGGCTCGTGGATTCGCGCCAGGGCAGCGGCGTGTATGTGCGCGCCGCAGGGGTCGAGCCGCTGCGTTTCGAAATGCCGCATGTCGCCTCGCGCGAAGCGGTGATCCAGATGGTCGAGCTGCGCCGCGCGCTCGAAGCGGAGGTGGCCGCGCTCGCCGCCGAGCGCCGCACGCCCGAAGACGTGCAGCGCATTCGCGAGGCGATCGACGCGCTGCATGCCGCGGTGGCGGCCGGCGGCAACGGCGCCGACGAAGACGTGCGCTTCCATCGCGCCATCGCCGAGGCCGCGCGCAATCCGTTCCTCATCGGCACGCTGCAGTACCTGCGGCAGTTCCTGCACGGCGCCACGCGCGTCACCCGCGCCAACGAGGCGCGCCGCGCGGACTTCGCGCGCGAGGTCGCAGAGGAGCATGCGCAGATCGTCGAAGCGATCGAGGCCGGCGATGCGCTCCGCGCCCGCGAGGCGGCCAAGTCCCATATGGACAACGCGATCCGCCGCATCGAGCAGGCCGATCCCGCCTTCTGGCAGCAGGAAGGCGCGCAGCTCGCGAAGCCGCTGGTCGAAGGCTGGCCCGCAGGCAAATAAGAAGGAAACGAGGTGTAGCTCGAGGGTTTACCCGAGTCGGTCAACTTGTCTTGAATTTGTATGATGACCTGACAAATCAAGAGGCGACCGCGCTTTCAGGGCGACGGGACGACCTCGCTTCCCTCATCCAAGCAAGCGGACTTCCCTTCATGACTTCAACCCTCCAGGCCGGCGCGCCCTCGGCCATGGCCGACCTGCCCGCCGACACCGCGCTCGAGAAGCGCGCGTATTCCAAGGTCTTCTGGCGCCTCGTTCCCTTCCTGATGCTCTGCTATGTGGTCGCGTACCTCGACCGCGTGAACGTCGGCTTCGCCAAGCTGCAGATGGGGCAGGACCTGGGCTTCAGCGAAACGGTGTTCGGCCTGGGCGCGGGCATCTTCTTCCTCGGCTACTTTCTCTTCGAGGTGCCGAGCAACCTGCTTCTGAACCGCGTGGGCGCGCGCATGTGGATCGCGCGGATCATGATCACCTGGGGCATCCTCTCGGCATGCTTCGTGTTCGTGGAAACGCCCACCAGTTTCTACATCCTGCGGTTCCTGCTCGGCGTGGCGGAGGCGGGTTTCTATCCCGGCGTGATCCTCTACCTGACCCAGTGGTATCCCTCGCACCGGCGCGCGCGGATCATCGCGGTCTTCATGTCGGCGATTCCGGTGGCGGGCATCTTCGGCAATCCGTTGTCGGGCTGGATCATGGATGCGTTTCACGGCGTGTCGTCGATGCACGGCTGGCAGTGGATGTTCATCATCGAAGCCATTCCCGCGGTGCTTGTCGGCGTGATGGTTCTCTTCTACCTGGACAACGGCATCCAGCAGGCGCGCTGGCTCTCGCCCGAGGAAAAGGCCTTGCTCCAGCGCGAGGTCGCGCGCGACCAGGCGCACGGCGCCAAGGGCCCGCACTCGGTGGCCGCGGTGTTCCGCGATGCGCGCGTGTGGTGGATGGCGCTCATCTACTTCGCGTTCGTCATGGGCCAGTACGCGCTGACCTTCTGGCTCCCCACGCTGGTCAAGGCCACGGGCGTGCAGGGCAACTTCAACATCGGCTTGCTGAGCGCGATTCCGTTCGTCTGCGCGATCATCGCGATGAACCTCTTCGGCCGCAGCGCCGACCGCCTGCAGGAGCGCCGCTGGCATCTGATCGTGCCCGCGATGATGGGCGCCATCGGCTTTACCGTCGCCGCCTCGTACACGCAGAACACGGCCGTGTCGCTCGCGTTTCTGTCGCTGGCGGCGGCCGGCGTACTGACCTGCGCGCCGCTCTTCTGGTCGCTGCCCACCGCGTTCCTCTCGGGCACCGCGGCGGCTGCAGGCATCGCGGCCATCAACTCGGTAGGGAACCTCGCGGGCTTCGTGAGCCCCTACCTCATCGGCTACCTGAAGGACCTCACGGGCAGCACGCAGATCGGCATGTACGTGCTGGCCGCGGCGCTGGTGCTCGGCGCCATCGGCGTATGGCTCACACCCAAGCAACTCGTCAACCGCTGAACGGAGCAACGACACCATGACAGACACCCAAAGCAACTCCCCCGTCGTCGGCCTCGTGGGCCTCGGCGCCATGGGTAGCGGCATGGCGCAATCGCTGCGCCGCGCCGGCCATGCGCCGCATGTGTTCGACGTGCGCCCCGGCGTCGCCGAAGCCTTCGCGCGCGAGGGCGGGACGGCATGCGACACGCTGGCCGCGCTCGGTGCGCAATGCGACATCGTGGTCAGCGTCGTCGTCAACGCGGCGCAGACCGAATCGGTGCTGTTCGGTGACGGCACCACGCCCGGTTGCGCGGCGTCGATGAAGCCCGGCAGCCTGTTCGTGATGTGCTCCACCGTCGATCCGAACTGGTCGGTCGCGCTTGAGGCGCGCCTCGCCGCGCAGGGCATCCTGTACCTCGACGCACCGATCTCCGGCGGCGCCGCGAAGGCCGCGAGCGGGCAGATGACGATGATGACCGCCGGCACGCCCGCCGCCTACGCCAAGGCCGGCGGCGCGCTAGACGCGATGGCTGCCAAGGTCTACCGCCTCGGCGATTCGGCTGGCGCTGGCAGCAAGGTGAAGGTCATCAACCAGCTGCTGGCCGGTGTGCACATCGCCGCCGCCGCCGAGGCGATGGCGCTGGGCCTGCGCGAAGGCGTGGACCCCGAGGCGCTCTATGAAGTCATCACGCACAGCGCGGGCAACAGCTGGATGTTCGAGAACCGCATGGCGCACGTGCTCGCGGGCGACTACACGCCGCTGTCGGCCGTCGACATCTTCGTGAAGGACCTGGGCCTCGTGCTCGACGTGGCGCGCGCGAGCAAGTTTCCGCTGCCGCTGTCGTCCACCGCGCATCAGATGTTCATGCAGGCATCGACCGCGGGGTTTGCGCGCGAGGACGACAGCGCGGTGATCAAGATCTTTCCCGGCATCGAACTGCCGGCTGCAAAAGGAAAGACACCATGAGCGACATCAAGACCGTCGACACGCCGCTGCTGCGCATCGGCTACGAAGAGTGGAACCCGGGCGGCGCCGCCACGGTCGTGCTGACGCACGGCTGGCCCGACAGCCCGCGCTGCTGGCGCGGCGTGGCGCCGCAACTCGCGGAAGCCGGCTGGCGCGTGCTGGCACCCGCATTGCGCGGCTTCGCGCCCTCGCGCTTCCTGCATGGCGACACGCCGCGCAGCGGCCAGCTCTCGGCGCTCGGCCGCGACATGCTCGACTTCATCGATGCGCTCGGCCTCGAGAAGCCCGCGCTGGTCGGCCACGACTGGGGTGCCCGCGCGGTCGCCAATGCCTGCGGCCTTCGGCCCGATGTGGCGCGTGCGCTGGTGCTGATGTCGGTCGGCTACGGCACCAACGCGCCCGACCAGCCGATGGCGCTCGAGCAGGCGCGCAACTACTGGTACCACTGGTACATGGCCACCTCGCGCGGCGAGCGCACGGTGCACGCCGACCGCATCGCCTTCACGCGGTTGATGTGGAACACCTGGGCACCCGAGGGCTGGTACGACCCCGCCGAGTTCGAGGCCACCGCCGCCGCCTTCGAGGGTGACGACTGGGCGAAGGTGGTGCTGCATTCGTACCGCCACCGCTGGGGTTTCGCGCCCGGCGATCCGCGCTATGCGGCGGACGATGCCGCACTCAACCCCGCGCCCGTGCTGCCCGTGCCCACGCTCGTGCTGCACGGCGCGGCCGACAGCTGCAATCATCCCGATACCTCGGCCGACAAGGAGCGCTTCTTCAGCGGTCCCTATCGCCGCGAATTGCTCGACGGCGTGGGTCACTTCCCGCAACGCGAAGCACCCGAGGCGGTGGCTCATGCGCTGCTGCGCTTCCTGCCCGCCATTTCCTGAATCCACGCCAGACAAGACGACACCATGAACATCCTCATCACCGGCGGCTGCGGCTTTCTCGGCGCACGGCTCGCGCGCACGCTGCTCGCGGGCGGCCCGCTCGCATTGGCCGGCGGCACGGCCAAGAACATCGCGCGCATCACGTTGGCCGACCGCGTGCCGCCGCCCGCCGACCTCGCATCCGATGCCCGCATCCAGTTCGTGCAAGGCGACCTGTACGACCAGGCCGGCAACGGCGCGCTGCCGCTGGCCGACACCGATGCCGTCTTTCACCTCGCCGCCGCCGTGAGCGGCGAATGCGAGGCCGACTTCGACCTCGGCATGCGCAGCAACCTCGACACCACCCGTGCGCTGCTCGATGCCTGCCGCCGCGCGGGCCACGCACCGGTGCTCGTGTTCTCCAGTTCGGTCGCGGTGTTCGGTGATTCGCCCGAGCAGCGCCTGCCCGCGGTGATAGAAGACACGACGCTGCCAACGCCGCAGAACAGCTACGGCATCCAGAAGTTCATCGGCGAGCAACTCGTGGCCGACTTCACGCGCAAGGGCTTCGTGCAAGGCCGCAACGTGCGGCTCATGACGGTGTCGGTACGTCCGGGTCGTCCGAACGGCGCCGCCTCCAGTTTCCTGAGCGGCATGCTGCGAGAACCACTGGCCGGCGAGCGCGCGCGCTGCCCGGTAGCGCCTGAAACACCGGTCGCGCTGGCCTCGCCCGGCAACACCGTCGCGGGCATCGTGCGCGCGGCCACCGCGAGCGCGGCCGAATGGGGCGCGCGCACCGCCATCAACCTGCCCGCATTGACCACGACAGTGCGCGAGATGGCCGATGCGCTCGAACGCATCGCGGGCAAGGACGCCACGGGTTTGATCGACTGGACGCCCGACGCGCAGGTCGCGAAGATCGTCACCAGCTGGCCGAGCCGCATCCACGCCGCACGCGCGGAAGCGCTGGGCTTGAAGGCCGATGCGAGCTTCGACGCCATCCTGCGCGACTACGTGCGCGAGAACCCGCAGGCAGTGAAACTTCCTGTCGACATCAAGGACTGATCCATGGCCAAGTTAGTGCTCGGCTGCATCGCCGACGATTTCACCGGCGCGACCGATCTCGCCAACAACCTCGTGCGCGCCGGCATGCGCGTGGTGCAAGCCATCGGCGTGCCGGCCACCCCGCTCGATGCGGATGTCGATGCCGTGGTGGTCGCGCTCAAGTCGCGCACCATCGCGCCGGCCGAGGCCATCGCGCAGTCGCTCGACGCGCTGCGCTGGCTGCAGGCGCAGGGCGCGCAGCAGATCTACTTCAAGTACTGCTCCACCTTCGACAGCACACCGCAAGGCAACATCGGCCCGGTCACCGAGGCGCTGATGGAGGCGCTGCAATGCGACTTCACCATCGCCACGCCCGCTTTCCCCGACAACAAGCGCACCGTCTTCAAGGGCTACCTGTTCGCGGGCGACGTGCTGCTCAACGAGAGCGGCATGCAGAACCATCCGCTCACGCCGATGATCGATGCGAACCTCGTGCGCGTGCTGCAGGCGCAGTGCACGCGCAAGGTCGGGCTGATCGATCACACGGTGGTGGCGCGCGGTGATGCGGCCATCACGGAGCGCATCGCGCAGCTCAAGGGCGAAGGCGTCTCGATCGCGATCGTCGATGCCGTGTCGAACGACGACCTGCTGCGCCTCGGCCCGGCGCTCGCGAAGATGCCGCTGGTCACCGCTGGCTCGGGTGTGGCCATCGGGCTGCCCGCCAACTTCGGACTCTCGCCTTCTTCGCAAGCCAGCGCGTTGCCGGCAGCGGGCGGGCTGCGCGCCATCGTGTCGGGCAGCTGCTCGCTCGCGACCAACCGGCAGGTGCTCGACTTCATCCAGCGCGGTGGCGCGGCGCTGGCGATCGATCCGCTGCGCATCGCGGCGGGTATCGATGTCGCGGCCGAAGCGTTGGCATGGGCCGCGCCACTGGTCGCCAATCAACCGGTGCTCGTCTATTCCACCGCCGAGGCCGGCGCTGTGAAGTCGGTGCAGGGCAAGCTCGGTGTCGAGGAAGCCGGCGCGATGGTCGAGCGCACCATCGCCGCCATCGCGCGCGGCCTGGTCGACAAGGGCGTGCGCCAACTGGTTGTCGCGGGTGGCGAAACCTCGGGCGCGTGCGTGCAGGCACTGGGCATCGCGCAGATGCAGATCGGCCCGCAGATAGACCCCGGCGTGCCGTGGTGCCACGCACGCGCCGAGGCTGCCAAAACTGCTGGTGGCGCAGGCGTGCACATCGCGCTCAAGTCCGGCAACTTCGGCGGCGACGATTTCTTCACCAAGGCCTTTACAGTGCTGGCATGACCGAGAACCAAGCACGCGAAGAAATCTGCCGCGTCGGCCGCAGTCTGTTCGAGCGCGGCTACGTGCATGCGACGGCGGGCAACATCAGCGTGCGGCTGGACGACGATGAATTCCTCATCACGCCGACCGATGCCTGCCTGGGCTTTCTGGATCCGGCGCGGCTTGCGCGGCTCGATGCGGACGGCAAGCAGGTCGGTGGTGACCGCGCCAGCAAGACCATCGCGCTGCACACGCGCATCTACGCGGCCGCGCGCAGGTTCGATGCAGAGACCGCCTGCGTCATCCACACGCACAGCACGCATTGCGTCGCGCTCACGCTGACCGCAGCGGGCGACGAACTGCTGCCCGCGCTCACGCCGTATTTCGTGATGAAGGTCGGCCATGTGCCGCTCATTCCGTACCACCGCCCCGGCGCGCCGGAAGCGGCGGAGCAGGTGGCGCAAGCCATCGAGCGCTTCGGCGCTGCCGGCACGCCTATCCGCGCCGTGATGCTCGACCGCCTCGGCCCCAACGTGTGGCACGAGACGCCGGCTGCCGCGATGGCAGTGCTCGAGGAACTGGAGGAAACCGCCAGGCTCCAGATGCGCACGAATGCCGCAAGGCCGTCGCCGCTGGATGCCTCACAGATCGATGAACTGCGCACCACCTTCGGTGCGCGCTGGTAGCAGGAACAAGCCATGCCCCAATTCGCAGCCAACCTCTCGATGCTCTATCCCGAGCTCGACTTCCTCGACCGTTTCGATGCCGCCGCCAAAGACGGCTTCAAGGCCGTCGAGTACCTCTTCCCCTATGCGTTCGCGAAGGAAGACATCGTCGCGCGCCTGAAGCACAACGGTCTGCAGCAGGTGCTCTTCAACGGTCCGCCCGGCAACTGGGAGGGCGGCGAGCGCGGCCTCGCGTGCCTGCCCGGCCGCGACGCCGAGTTCCGCGACGGCATCGCCAAAGCCATCGACTACGCCGTGGCGCTCGACTGCCCGCGCATTCACATCATGGCCGGCCTCGTGCCGCAGGATCTGCAGCGCGATGCGGTGCGGCCCGTCTACCTCGACAACCTGCGCTGGGCCGCCGAAGAGGCAGCGAAGGCCGGACGCGACGTGCTGATCGAGCCGATCAACACACGCGACATCCCGGGCTTCTTCCTCAACCGGCAGGACGATGCGCACGAGATCGTCGAGACCATCGGCGCGCCGAACCTCAAGGTGCAGATGGATCTGTACCACTGCCAGATCGTTGAAGGCGACGTGGCGATGAAGATCCGCAAGTACCTGCCTACCGGCCGCGTCGGCCATTTGCAGATCGCCGGTGTGCCAGAGCGCCATGAGCCCGACATCGGCGAGCAGAACTACGGTTACCTCTTCGACGTGATCGACGAGGTGTCGAAACAAAGCGGCTGGCAGGGCTGGGTCGGCTGCGAGTACCGGCCGAAGCGCGGCTCGGAGCCCGGCGGCACTTCCGCGGGCCTGGGCTGGCTGCGCGCATTGCAGCAACGCGCATGAAGCTCGAGGCGCTGCGCATTCCGGCGCCACTGCGCGGCTTCGCGGCGGGCGGTGCGCAGGTCTTCGACGTCACGCTCGATGGCGACAAGGTCGCGGCCATCGTGCCCAGTGCCTCGCAGACGCAAGCGCGCGGCACGCTGCTGAGCGGGCTGGTCGAAGCCCACGCGCACATCGACAAGAACTACACGGTGCAGGAAGTGGGTGCGGCGCAGGGCAACCTGTTCGCGGCCATCGAGCGCATGGAAAGGCATCGCGCCGGCTGGACCCGCGAAACGCTGCGCCTGCGCATGGAACGCGCGCTGCATGACGCCTGGCAATCGGGCACCCGCGCACTGCGCACGCACATCGACTGGGTGCAGCCCGAGGCGCCGGCCGCGCTGGCCGTGTTCGAAGCACTGCGCGAGGAGTGGCGCGGCCGCATCGAGCTGCAGTTCGTCTCGCTCACCCCGCTCGACGTGTTCGCGGACCTCGCGGCGGGCGAGCGCATCGCCACCGAGGTGAAGCGCGCAGGCGGCGTGCTCGGCGCGTTCGTCTATCGCAACGAAGGCATCGTCCACAAGCTGGGCCGCGTGTTCGATCTCGCGCAGCAGCACGGCCTCGGTCTCGACTTCCATGTCGACGAAGGCCTCGATGCCGAGGCCACGGGCCTGCGCAGCATTGCCCAACTGGTACGCGCGCGCGACTTCAAGCGGGGCGTCGTCTGTGGCCACTGCTGCTCGCTCTCGGTGCAGGACGACGCCGTCGCCAACGAAACGCTCGCGCTCTGTGCCGGCGCGGGCCTGCACATCGTCGCGCTGCCGACCACCAACCTCTACCTGCAAGGCGCCTGGGACCGCACCCCCGTGCCGCGCGGCATCACGCGCATCCACGAAGCGGCGGCACGGGGCTTGCGTGCGAGCCTGGCCACGGACAACGTGCAGGACGCCTTCTATCCCTACGGCAGCTACGATCTTCTGGAGACCTTCGGCCTCGGCGTGCAGATGGCGCACCTCGCGCCCGCAAGCGACTGGCTCGATGCGATTACCGTGAGCCCCGCGAAGGCGCTCGGCCTCGCGTGGGACGGCCGCATCGCACCGGGCTGCCCCGCGGACCTGGTGCTGCTCGCGGCGACCGACGAGCATGAGCTGATCGGGCCGCGCGGGCGCGAACGCACTGTCATCCGTGGCGGTCGAATTCTGGAGAAAACACAATGAGCATGGGCAAGCCAATGGCCAACTACGCCGCCGCGAAACGCGTCGGCGATTTCGTCTTCATGAGCGGCGTGGTCGCGGTCGATCCCGCGAAGCGCCGCGCGGTCGCGGGCTACGACGACATTCCCGAGGAAGCCCGCACCGCCCTGCAGGGCGTGGGCTACGCCACCGGCCAGATGTCGGTCGATGTGTTCGAGGCGGCCATCGTCGCGCAGAGCTGGTTCGTGCTGGAGCGCATCCGCCAGATCGCGGCCGAGCACGGCGGCACGATGGACGACGTGGTCAAGCTGGTGCAGTACTTCCGCCATCTGCCGCACTACGCGTTCTACAACCGCGTGCGCGGGCTCTTCTATCCGGGCGAGCCGCCGGTGAGCACGGTGGTCGAGGTGTCGCGTTTCCTGCCAGGCGATGAGGTGCTGGTCGAGGTCGAAGCAACCATGTACCTGCCGAAGCGCTGACGCCTCCGGCTACTTGACCCCCGCCCCCTTCAGCAGGAAATCCGTCACCTGCGCGATCAGGTAGCTTCGGTCCTTGTCGTCGCCGTCCTGCGCGACGTTTCGGAAGTACGCGGCCTGCGTCGCATGGTCCGCATAGAACTGCGTCACCGCCCAGATGTGGAACAGCACCAGCATCGGGTCTGCCTTGTCCATCAGCCCCTGGTTCATCCAGTTCTGGATCACGGCGGCCGCCTGGTCGGTGCGCGCCTTGCTCGTGTCCATCATGGTGTTGAGCACCGGCGCGCCGCGCATCATCTCGGCGGTGAAGATGCGCGAGCGCAGCGGATGCTGGAACGAGAACACCATCTTGCGATGGATCAGATCGCTCAGCACCTTGCGCGGCCCGAAGGCCTCGTCGCTGAAGCCGAACACCACGATCCAGTCGTTCAGGATGTCCTGCAGCACCAGCCGGTAGAGCGCTTCCTTGCTGTCGATGTAGTAGTGCAGCTGCGCCTTCGAGAGCCCGGCCTTGTCGGCGATGGCCTGCGTGGTTGCACCGGCCAGGCCCTCGCTCGCGAACACCTCGATGGCGGCCTGGTAGATCACGCCCAGCACCTGCGTGTACTTGCGCGACCGGCCGCGCGTGGCCGGCGCTTCGCTGTCGCTCTCGATGCCTTTCGCTTCCACGCTCACAGTTGCAGCACCAGTTCGAGGCCCTTGGCGCGCGAGCAGCACAGCGCCACCTTGCTGCGCCGCTCGGTGCCGGTGAGGCAGAAGTCGCGGTGCTCGGCGGCCTCGCCGTCGCCTTCGACCACGCAGGTGCCGCACAGGCCCTGCTGGCAGGACACGGGGATGTCGATGCCCACTTCATGCAGCGCATCGACCGCTGTCTGGTCCGCCGCGACCGGCACCGTGATGCCGCGCTGCGCGAGCTTCAGCGTGAAGGGCAGGCCGGTGGTCGTGTTGGCATCGGTCGGCGCGGCGAAGTACTCGGTGTGCAGCGCGTCTTCGGGCCAGTGCGCGGCCGCGTCGCGCACCGCCTTCATGAAGCCGCCGGGGCCGCAGACGTAGAGGTGCGTGTCGGGCGCGCGATCGGCCAGCAGCGCCTGCAGGTCGATGCGCTGCGAGGCATCGCCCTGGTCGAGGTGCAGACGCAGATGCGGCGCGAGCGCGGGGTCGCGCAGCGCATCGGCAAACGCCAGGTGCTCTTCGCTGCGCGCGAACACGCAGAGCGTGAACGATGCGCCGCGCGCCGCGAGCGCCTGCGCCATCGCGAGGAGCGGCGTCATGCCGATGCCACCTGCCATCAGCAGATGGTGCGCGGCTTCTTCGCGCAGCGGAAAGGTATTGCGCGGCGTGCTGATCGCGATCAGGTCGCCCTCGCGCACCCGCTCGTGCATCGAGGCCGATCCGCCGCGGCTCGCAAGCTCGCGCTTCACGCCGATCACGTACGAAGGCGCATTCGACGGCGCACCCGACCAGCGGGCCAGCGAGTACTGGCGCGAGAACCCGCCGGGCATGTGCACATCGATGTGCGCGCCGGCCTCGTACCCCGGCAGCGCGCGCCCCCACGGATGCGCCAGCTCGAAGGCCAGGATCTCCGGCGTCTCGCGCGAGATGCGTTCGACGCGGACGGTCAGCGTGCGTTCGAGGCTCATGGTGTTTTCCTTTCTATGTTCATTGAGCGATTCCTTTCGCCCTGAACCTTCCCGCCGTTCGCCCTGAGCTTGTCGAAGGGTTGTGCCCAATGGACGCAGGCTTCGACAAGCTCAGCCCGAACGGTGGTTGGCATTTGTTGCTCTCGCTCGGATCGAATTTTTCTAGAGCGCTTGCAACGTCCGCGAAACGCGCTCGATGAAATGCGTGCGGTCGCGCTCGGTGACGGCGTTCATGTCGTGCAGCTGCAGCCACGTCACCTTGCAGCGCCACGCGAACAGCGCGCGCAGGCCCCGCGTGAACAACCGCCGGCAGGGGTCGCCGATCACCTTCAGGAACCAGCGCGGCGAGCCGCCCGTGGTCACCACCGTGAGCCGCCGGATGTGGCGCATGCCCGACTTCGTGAGCTGGCCCTTGCGCTCGGCCGGCAGGAAGGCCACGCCCGGCAGCCAGACCCGCTCCAGCCAGCCCTTGAGCATCGACGGCGGCCCGTAGAACCAGATGGGGAACACGAACACCAGGTGTTCGGCCCACAGCAGCGCTTCGACATGTGGCTTCACACGTTCGCGGATGAGGTCGGGGTTGTCGATGTAGGCGATGCGCTCTTCGCGGGTGAGCGTCGGATCGAAGCCCTCGGCGTAGAGGTCGATGGCGCGGACGGTATGCCGCTGTTCGAGCGCTTCGAGGGCGGTGCGGTAGAGCGCGTGGTTGAAGCTGTCAGGGTTCGGATGGCAGTGGACGACTAGCGTTTTCATGTGGAGGGCCGCATCGCCTGTCGGCGAGACGGGGTCAGAGCCCAAGGAACAAAAGGCCGCGCGGTGCCTTATGGCAACCCAGGCGCCGGCATCTGACCCCGGCGCAAGCCCCGCGCGACCCACGGGAAAAACTGAACGAATTACTTGCCGGTGAGCTTCTTGCGAACGTCGACACCGACGCCCTTGTTCACGAACTGCGTGGTCACGACCTTCGACAGGTCGACCTCGCCCGTCTTGTAGAGACCGGCCTTGACCATCTTGTCGTAGAAGTCCTTCACGCGGGCTTCGTCCATCGCGCCGATGCCCTTGGTGAGCGAATCGCCGCTGTCCACGATGCCCATCTTCTTGATCAGCTCGATGGAGCCCTGCAACGCGGCCACGGGCGAATCGGGGTTGATCTTGGCGATCATCTCGTTGGCGGCCTTGTTGTCGCCGTAGAGGTAGTTGTTCCAGCCGATGATCGAGGCCTCGACGAACTTGCGTACCGTCTCGGGCTTGGTCTTGATGAGGTCCGCGCGCGTCTCGATGGTGGTCGAGTAGGTCGAGAAGCCGTTGTCGGCCAGCAGTTGCACCACCGGATCGAAACCGGCCTGCGCCTTGATCGACAGCGGCTCCGAGATGGCATAGCCCTGCTGGATCGACTTCTTGTCCGCGAGGAACGGGCCGACGTTGAAGGTGTAGGGCTTGAGCTGCGAATCCTTGAAGCCGTGCTCCGACTTCATCCACTGCCAGAAGCTGAACTGGCCGTCCTTGCCGATGAAGGCCACGGGCGCCTTGGTCATGTCCTTGAAGGTGTCGAAGCCCTGGCCCGGGTGCGCGAACATGGCCTGCGGATCCTTCTGGAAGAAGGCCGCGACCACCACGGTGGGCACGCCGTTCTTCACGTTGTCGAAGGACTGCAGCAGGTTGCCGGTCATGAGGAAATCGACCTTGCCGGCCGGCAGCATCGGCCGGTTGTTGACCATCGGCCCGCCTTGCTGGATGTCGACATCGAGGCCGTACTTCTTGTAGGTGCCATCCACCAGCGCCTGATAGAAGCCGCCGTGGCCGGCCTGCGCTTTCCAGTTGGTGGCGAACACCACTTTTTCCTGCGCCTGCACGGCGAAGGCGGCTGCTGTCAGCGCCAGGCCGAAGGCCAATGGGCGGAGGTGGAAGGCGGGGATGCGCATGGGGACGGACTCCTGTGGAGGTTTTGGAAAGTACGGGATGCGGAGACTAAATCTTTTCAGCGCTCGACGGCCATCTCGGGCGTCCAGCCGCGCGTTTTTCCGGGGTTCATCAAACCCATCGGGTCGCTGCGCTTCTTGAATTCGATCTGCTGCGTGTCGATGGTCTTCATGCCGCCGTCCTCGATGGTGACCACGTGCGGGTTGAAGATCTGGCAGCCGCCCTGCGACTCGATCTCGCGGATCACCTCGTACTGGTGGGCCTCGCCCTTCCAGCGCACGAGCAGGATGCCGAAGGTGCCGCACTCGCCGCCCGCGCGCGCGAAGTCCTGGTGCTGGAGCACGTCGTCGCCGAAGATTTGCAGATGGCGCTCGACCACCGACGGGTCGAACGGTTGCGCATACGCGACCTGCAGATAGGTCCAGCCCCGGTCGGCCTTCAGCGCTTGCAGCGTCGTGTGGTTGAAGGCGCACTCGTAGGCAGGCGGCAAGCCGTCGGCCAGCAGCTCGGCCTCGGTGCCCGCGACGGAGATCGTGCCGCCGTGCGCATCGGCCAGCGCGCGGAACTCGGCCATCGATTCGGGCGAGACCATGGTGAAGACCGCATGCCGGTCGATCGGGAAGCGGTCGCGCATTGCCGTGTAGTACGGCGAGAAGCGGGCTTCCACCGTCGAGAGCAGGAAGATGTCGAGCGTCGGCGTCTGCGCTGCGATGCCGAAGTCGAGCGCACCGCGGTACGTCTCGAACAGCACCGTGCAGTGCACCCATTCGACCGCCGGGCTCAGCGCTACTTCGACATCGAGGATCACGCCGTTGGTGCCGTAGGCATGGTGCACCTGCTGGATCTCGTCGCCGTGCAACTCGATGACTCGCGGCTCGCGCTCCACCGTCATCACACGCGCGCGCAGCAGGTTGCCGGGGTCGCGCAGGATGCCGTGGCGAAACGATCCGATGCCGCCGAAGCCGCCCGCGATGAAGCCGCCGATGCTGGCCACATGCCAGGTCGAGGGCCACATGCGCAGCGCCTGCCCGGTCTCGCGCGCGGCGAGGTCGATGTCGTGCATGCGCGCGCCGGCCTCCACGCGCATGCGGCCGTCCTGGATGTCGAGCACGCGGCACATCTGCGTCACGTCGAGCACGATGCCGCCTTCGAGTGGCACGCACTGGCCGTAGTTGCCGGTGCCGCCCGCGCGCACGGTGAGCGGCAGCTTCCACTTCGCGGCGACTGCCGCCGCCTGGCGCACGTCGTCCTCGGTGCTGACCTTCACCACGAGGTCGGCCACGCAGCCCGCGAGCTGCGCGGTGAGGATGGGGCTGTACCAGTAGAAGTCTTTCGACAGCTGCTTGCGCTGGCTCGGTGCGGTGACGAGGTTGAGGCCGCGCAGGTCTTCGCGCACGGCGTCCCAGTCGACGTCTGTGGTGAACGGTCGTTCAAAGATCATCGGGGCTCTGCTCGCGGGATCGCATTGCAAGGGAACACCGAGGAACCGGCTTTGCCGGGCCTCAGGTGTTGCCCCCGGTAGGGGGTTGGAGAAGCGACACGAAGTGCGCGAAGCCTGGGGGCGAGCCAATTACCTTTCACGGCGCATTTCGCTTTCATGCCAGTGGCCAAGCACCATGCGCGAGAGGGCGGCGAACACGATGAAGATCACGATGCCGAGCAACGACACCAGCAGCAGCGCCGCGAACATCATCGGGATCTCGGTGCGGAAGCTCGACTCGAGAATGCGCGAGGCCAGGCCCGTCTCCTTGCCCGCCGTGCCGGCGGTGAACTCCGCCACCACCGCGCCGATCAGGCTCAGCCCGCCCGCGATCTTCAAACCTGCCATGAAGTACGGCAGCGCACTCGGCGCGAGCAGATAACGGAAGGTCTGCCAGGGCGAGGCCTTGTAGAGCTGGAACAGGTCGCGCAGGTTGCTGTCGGCGCTCTTCAAGCCGATGACGGTGTTCGACAGGATCGGGAAGAACGCCACGATCCACGCGCACAGCAACAGCGCCGCAGTGGTGCTCGACACATAGATCAGGATCAGCGGCGCGATCGCGATGATCGGCGTCACCTGCAGGATCACCGCGATGGGGAAGAGGCCGATCTCCACCCACTTGAAGAGCGCGAACGCGATCGCCAGCAGCACGCCGCCGACGATGGCCGCCAGCAGTGCGAGCAGCGTGAGCTTCACCGTGAACCACAGCGCGCTGGAGAGCGTGTCCCAGTTGTCGAACAGCGTCTTCAGGATGAGCGAGGGCGCGGGCAGGATGTAGTGCGGGATGTTGTTGGCGCGCACCGTCCATTCCCACATGAGCAGCAGCAACATCACGATGGCCGCGGGCACCACGATGCGAAGCAGCGATTCGCGCCGGCGCAGCTTGTCTTCATGCACGCGCAGCGACGCCTCGGAGGGCGCCGCGTCCACGTCCGCGAGGGCCACGGGTTCAGTGATCGATGTCGACGCCATGCAGGGCTCCGTGCAGGGATTGCGACACCGCCGTGCAGTGCGCGTTGTAGCGGCTCGAGGTGCGGAACTCTTCGCCACGCGGATAGGGCTCCTCGATGCGGATCTCGTCGATCACGCGGCCCGGTCGCGCGGCCATCACCACGATGCGGTTCGAGAGATACACCGACTCGTACACGCTGTGCGTGACGAACACCACCGAGAAGCGGTGCTCGCGCCAGATGGCGAGCAGGTCGTTGTTGAGTTTGATGCGCGTCATTTCGTCGAGCGCGGCGAAGGGCTCGTCCATCAGCAGCAGGCGCGGGTGCGTGACCAGTGCGCGCGCAATCGACACACGCATCTTCATGCCGCCCGAAAGCTCGCGCGGGTACACGTCGGCAAAGCGCGAGAGGCCGACCATCTCCAGCACCTGCTGCACCACGGGCGCCGCCGCGTCGCGGCTCTGACCTGCCAGCTTGAGCGGCAGCCAGACGTTGTCGAACACCTTGGCCCAGGGCATGAGCGTGGGCTCCTGGAACACGAAGCCCAGGTCGCGGTCGCTCTGCGTCTTGCCGGTGTTGGCGCCGGACCATTGCATCTCGCCCGAACTGAGCCGCGTGAGGCCCGCGATGAGCCGCAACGCCGTGCTCTTGCCGCAGCCCGAAGGGCCGAGAAAACTGATGAAGTCGTGCTCGCCGATGTCGAGCGTCATGCCCTGCAGCGCGAGCGTGCCGTTGGCGAATCGCTTGCTGACATGGCGCAGGCTGACCAGCGGCGGGGTCGTGGATGGCGTGGTGCTTTCCATGGTGGGCGAGCCTAGCGCCAGGCGGGTTCGTTGGCGAGGCGGGACAGCGGGAAGCGGTCCACCTCATGCAGCAGTTCGACGAAGCGGCGGCCCACGTGATCGAGCACCGCGGCGCCCTTCTCGGCGGTGGCGCGCGTGGCATCGCCGGCCGCGCCCGAGGGGTTGATGTCGTGCATCTGCCAGCCGAGCTTGCCGCTGGGAGTGATCGACAGGAACCTGTTTTCTTCGGCCAGCTGCTCGGTCATCGAACTGAAGTTCTGGAACTGGTCGCGGCGCACGTAGTCGGGCGTGAGGTGCAGCATCACCGAGCTTTCGAGGTCGCCCGCATGGATGCCGTGCTTGCCTTCGTGCGCGGTGAAGAGTCCCTCGGGCAGGCCCAGCGTGTACCAGTTGGCGGCGACGACCATCATGTCGTGCTCTTCGCGCAGGTCGCGCGCCACGATGTCCATCACGCTCATCTGGCCGCCGTGGCTGTTGTAGAGCACCAGCTTGCGCACGCCGGCCTTCGCGACGCAGGCGCCGATGTCCTTCCACAGCGAGATCAACGTGTTCGCCGACACGGTGAGCGTGCCCGGGTAGCGCGAGTGCTCGTTGCTCTTGCCATAGGGCACGGTGGGAAGAAACAGCACCGGCAGGTCGTCGGGCAGGTGCGGGAGCGTGGCGCGCACCATGCCGTCGATGGTGGCGGTATCGGTCGACATCGGCAGGTGCGGACCGTGCTGCTCGGTGGCACCCACCGGCAGCACGGCGATGAGCCGTTCGCGGTCGAGGCGGGAGAACTCTTCGCTGGTCAGGTCGGACCAGAAGCGGCTGCGCAGTGTGGGCGGATTCATCGGGGTGTACCTCGTGACGCGACGGCCGGATGATGGCCTAAATCATCCGATCGGTCAAAAAAAGTAGCTCCGCAATTACCCGTACGCTTGGGAATTCGCCCGAGAAGGCCACCCAAACCAGATCAACTGGTCAATGGCAGCGCGCCCGCTTCTTCAGGCCGCCGCGGTCCGCGCCTTGCGGCCCGGCCAGGGCAGCAGCAGGCAAGCGCCGAGCAGTGTGACCACGCCGGCGAGGCCGCAGAACACGGCCATCGAGAAGCGCGGGGCGATCGTGCCCAGCGCGAACGAGACCGAGAAGATGCCCAGGTTCAGCAAGCTCGCGTGGTACGAGTTGATGGTGCCCCGGCAGCGCTCCGACAAGGCGCTCAGCCGCGCGTGGTGCAAGGGGCCGGCGCAGCCGTAGCCGAAGGCCCACGGCAGCCCGAGCAGCGCCAGTTGCGTCATCGAGCCGACCGGCAGCATGAAGCCGAGCAGGCCCACGGCCGCGACCAGCGCCGCGCCCGGCAGCGCCGCTTCGCCGAATACGCGCTGCAGCGTGCCGCTCGCGAGGTTGCCCGCGATCACCGCGAGGCCGTAGAAGCCGGCCAGCAGGCCGGTGTCGGTGGGCGACAGCGCGAGCTTGCGCGACGCGACCTCCGCCACGACCGCTCCGAAGCCGGCGACCCAGCCCAGCCAGAGGTAACTGGCCAGGAGCCGGCGGCGCGCGCCCGGCGTCTTCAGGGCTTCGCAGTGCGTGGCCAGGAAGTCCATGTGCGCATGCGCGGTCGGCACGCGGTCGGTGAAGTTGCGCGCCACCGCCAGCGCGGCCAGCACGGCGAGAACCGCCATCGCGTAGTAGGCCGAGCGCCATCCCCAGGTGTCCGCCAGCCGTCCCGCCAGCACCGGCGTGAGAACGAAGGCCAGCATCAGCCCGATGAACACCTGGCCCAGGCGCCGGCCCACCTCTGCGGGCGGCGATTCGTCGGCCACCAGCGCCAGCGAGTTGGGCTGCACCACGGCCGCGCACACGCCGGCCAGCGCCGACAGCACGATGGCCGCCAGCAGGTGGGGCGCACTCGGGATCGCGGCGCTCAGCAGCGCGAAACCCAGCAAGCCTGCCAGCAGCGGCCGCCTGCGCCCCCACCGGTCCGACAGCGGCCCCGCCACAAGCGCCACCGCGCCGTAGCTCAGGCCATAGGCGGCGGGCAGGTAGGCGATGGCGCTGGAGCGAACGCCGAAGTCGGCGCTCATGGCGCCCATCATTGGTCCTGCCAGAACCTCTGCCGACCCGATGAGGAAAAGGCAACTGAAGAGCGTTGCGGTTTGTTGGAGCGTCATGGACTGCTGGCCGCCTGCTTGTCAGAAGAAGTGGATCTCGAGTTTGATATCCGCGATGTACTGCCAGTCGATCGCCTCGATATCGAACGATTTACGGTCATAGACGCCGTCGTCGCAGGCGTCACCTGGGTCGATCGTCAACCCGGAGCAGACATATTTCTCCAGATAGTCGCGATCTGTGGGCGTGATTGCGTGCTTGCCGCCACGGGAGACATCGAGGATGTAGTTGATATCGCCGGCCTGATAGTTCTGAATGATCTGGGCACCGCCCGAGATGCCGATGCTCGACAACATGTCGATTGCGAAATTGTTCGCGCCGACCTCGAAAGACACACGATCCTTGCGGCGTTGCTCAGTCATCTCGGGTGGCTGGTCGAGGCCGTTGGGTTTGCCCTCCGTCTCGTAGTAGTGAAGGGCCGCCTGGACGCCGCGTGAATCGTATATGTAAGCGTATCGCTCGATGTTCTTGCGCTTTGCTTCGCAAATGAAGTAGTAGTGCCCAAGACTGTGCAGGACCATGAAGGCACGCGAAGCGGAAGATACCGCTTTCGAAAAAATGACCTTCTTGCCCGTGATGATGGTCTTGATATGGTTCGGATGAGCGTCGATCTCGAAATACTCGAGGCCGAAGCGCTGGCTCAACACGGACTTGAGTCCTTCGAAATCATGCTCCGACATAAGTGCGAGCAGATTTTCTATGCGCGCATCGATATCGGAAACGATGTCTGTTGCCAGCACCTGATGTGTCTGTGTCATGGATCCCCCTGTGTTGTGTCTTGCAGATCATCGGCAGCCAAAGCGCGCATTGGGTGACTTGCTTCTCACACCACTCAGATGGCCCCGGACTTAATTCACGAGGTCTTGGTCTTGTTTCGCGTGGTTAAGGAATGGCAACATTCAGCGCCGCACCACGTACCGCGTTACCACAGGCGGCGACTCGCCGATGTGAAAGGCCAGCCGCCGCTCCCGCAGCACCATGTCGCTGGCCGTCGCGCGGTTGAAGCGGCGCAGGTGATCGGTCCACGATTCATCCACGATCTGCTCCACGTAGCGGCTGGGCTGCGCGATGTCGTGCAGCAGCTCCCAGCCGATCGCGCCCTGGCTCAGGCGCGCGCGGCGCGTCTGCTGCATGACGATATGGAAGGCGGCGGCACGCGCCGGCTCGATGAGGTACTCGACCGTGATCACCACGCGCCCTTCTTCCTGCGGCGCCTCGGCCGGTGGCCCCGCGGCCCAGCCGGCTTCGGCGGGGCTGGTGTCGTCTTCGCCGGTGACGTCGGTCACGAAGCGCAGGGCGATGAGCATCAGCAGCGTGCCGCTCACCGCAGCCACCGCCAGGCTCAGGTTCAGCGCCGTCATGGTCGCCACCTGGCCCCAGATGGCCGCACCGATCGCGCTCGCGCCCATGATCGCCATCTGGTACATCGACATGCCGCGCGCCCGCACCCAGTCGGGCAGCGCGAGCTGCGCCGACACCGAGAGCGAATTGGCCACCGTGATCCACGCCATGCCGCCGAAGAACATCGCCGGCACCGCGACCCAGGCGTTGGGCGCGAAGGCCATCACCGCCGTCGCGCCCGACTGCAGCAGCGTGCCGCGCAGCACCAACTGGTCGCGCCCCAAGGCCTGGCGCAGCCGCGGCAAAAACAGCACCGCGATGATCGCGCCCATGCCCATCGCGGCCAGCAGCAGCGTGAAGGTGCCCGCATCGCCACCCTTGAGGTTGCGCGCGAGCAGCGGCAGCAGTGCGAGCAGCGCCGTCGAGTGAAAGAAGAAGATCGAGATGCGCGTCAGCACCGCCCGCATGCGCTGCGACTGCCGCACGAACTGCACGCCCACGCGCATCGCACTGATGAGCTTCTCGCGCCCCAGCGGATTGGGCGTGTGCTCGCGCCGCCAGCGCAGCACCACGAAGCCCGAGGCCACCGACAGCACCGCGTTGAGCGCGAACACCCAGATGGTCCCCGCGCTCGCAATCAGCATGCCGGCCGTGAGCGGCCCGATGATGCGCGAGGCGTTCATCGCGATGCCGTTCAGGCCGAGCGCAGCCGGGAGCTGCGGACGCGGCACGAGCTCCGGCACGATGGCCGAGAACACCGGCCAGCGCAGCGCCAGGCCGATGCCGTTGGCGAAGGTGAGGGCGAGCAGCAGCGGCGCGGTCATGAGGTCGAGCGCCAGTGCCGCGCACAGCACGATGGCCGTGCCGGCCAGCCAGAACTGCGTGGCCACCAGCCAGCGCCGGCGATCGAGGATGTCGGCCAGCGCGCCGCTCGGAAGGCCCAGGAGGAAGACGGGCAGCGTGGAGGCCGACTGCACCAGCGCGACCCAGATCGGCGAGGTGGTCAGCGAGGTCATCATCCACGCCGCGGCCACATCGTTCATCCACATGCAGATGTTGGCGATGAGCCAGGTGCTCCACAGCATGCGGAACACGGGGAGCTTCAGCGGCTCGAGGGCCGCGAACTTCGAGGGTTGCGGCCGCGTGGGCGGCAGGGGTGTCTCTTCGGTCGTTATCGGTGGCATGTGGCGCTATTGTGGCGCGCGCTTTTTGGCGTCAGCCCCGGTCGCTGCGTGCGAGGCGGTGTTCGAGTCTTCTCAGCATCGTCGTCAGCACCAGCGTCATCACCCAGTAGATGACCGAGATCGCGAGGTACGGCTCCCAGTAGCGCGCATAGGCCCCAGCCACGGTGCGCGCCGCATAGGCCAGCTCGGCCAGGCCGATGGCGGAGACCAGCGATGTGTCTTTCAAGAGCGCGATCGCGTTGTTGCCCAGCGGCGGCAGCATCCGGCGAAACGCCTGCGGCAGCACCACGTAGCGCATCACCTGCGCGGGCGAGAAACCGATCGAGCGGCCCGCATCGAACTGCCCGCGCGAGATCGACTGGATGCCCGCGCGGAACACCTCCGAGATGTACGCCGCCGAGTTGAGCGTGAGCGCCACCACGCCCGAGATGAGCGCGCCGTGCTCCTGCTTCAAGGTGCGCGCGAGTTCGCCATCGATCAGGATGCCACTCGTCGGATGGATGAACACCGGCATCACCGCGAAGTGGATCAAGAGGATCTGCACGAACAGCGGCGTGCCCCGGAAGAAGCTCACGTACACCGTGGCCGGCCAGCGCAAAAAGAAGCGCGCGATCCAGGTCCACGGCGCATGGCGAGGCTGCGCGAGGCGAGCGAGCGCAAGGCAGAGGCCCCAGCTCGAACCCAGCAGCACGCACACCACCGTCATGCGCAGCGTCATCCATGCGCCTTGCCAGAACAGGTCCTTGTATTCGACCAGGATGTCCCAGCGGAACCATCCAAACAGGAGGATCGGTTGTTCCATATTCATCGCCTTCGCGTCATCACTCTCAAAAAACAAACGGCCGCTTCGAGGGCGGCCGTGATCGGGTCACAGGTGCCGTGCGGCTCAGCGCACGTTCGGGTCCTTGTTGAACCACTTCTTGTAGATCGTGACGTAGCTGCCGTCCGCACGAATGGCCGCCAGGCCCGCGCTGAGCTTGTCGAGCAGCACCTTGTCGCCCTTCTTCACCACGATGCCGAAGCCCTCTTCGGGGAAGGACTTGTCGTCCAGTGTCTTGAGGTCCGCATGCTGTGCCACGCGGTAGGCAATGACGCCGTTGTCGCCCATGGCCGCATCGACGCCGCCGCCGGCCAGCTCCGAAATGATGAGCGGCGTGCTCTCGAAGCGGCGGATGTTGGGGCTGGTCTTGCCGAATTCGCGCGAGGCGATGTCGTCGGCGGTGGAGGCGCTCACCACGGCGATCTTCTTGCCCGCGAGGTCCTTCAGCGACGCGACCGTGCTGTTCTTCGGCAGCGCGATCAGTTGGCGCGCGGCGAAGTAGGGCGGCGTGAAGTCGTAGCTCTGCTTGCGCTTGTCGTTGATGGTCACGCCCGAGATCACCAGGTCGACGTCGCCGTTGTTCAGCGCGCCGAAGATGCCGGTGAACGGCGTGTTGACCACCTTGATCTTCAGGCCCTGCTGCTTGGCGATGGCGTTGATGATGTCGATGTCGAAGCCGACGATCTGCTTGTCCTTGTTCTCGAACGCGAAGGGAGCGTAGGTGGCGCTGGAGGCGACGGTGAGTTCGCGGTTCTGCGCCTGGGCGCCGAAGGCGAGCGTGGCGGCGGCAAGGCCAGCAAGGCCGAGGGCCAGTGCGCGGCGGATGGGGTTCATTCGAGGGTCCTCTGTGTCCGCGGGGCGCGGCGGTATGCGTATGTGTGGTGGGCGAGGATTTTAGGCTGGCGCTATCGGGCGCCCTTTCGCACCGCTCTGCAAAGCGGAATGTGAGTGCTTCGACTGAGTCCTTGCCATAAGCGCGCCCGCGGGCTAACTAAGGTTCTCCGGGCGGGCCCGGGGGCATCGCCCGGCGGCGTGGCGCGCTGTCTAGTATCCGGAGCTACCCTTTTCAGGAGCTCTGCATGACCCGGCGACTCGGACCTGCCTTTCTTCTTTGCGGCATCGGCCTGGCATGGAGCGCCACGAGCGCGCTGGCCGCCGGCGACTCGGCGCCGCGCTTCGATCCGCAGCGCCTGTCGCAGATCGTGAAGACCATCTCCGGCGACGACTTCGAGGGCCGCGCGCCCGCCACGCCGGCAGAGGCCAAGACAGTCGACTACCTCGTGGCCCAGTTCAAGGCCGCGGGCCTAGTGCCCGGCGGCGACCTCGAAGGCGGCCAGCGCGGCTGGACGCAGTCGGTGCCGCTGGTGAAGACCGATTTCCGCGGCGCCCCGAAGCTCACGCTGCAGGTCGGCACGCAGCGCGATGCGCTGGTGCAGGGCGAACAGATCGCGGTGCGCGCCGCGATGGACGGCTCGACCTCGGTCTCGATCCAGCAGGCGCCGCTGGTCTTCGTGGGCTATGGCGTGAGCGCGCCCGAGCGGCGCTGGGACGACTACAAGGGCGTCGACCTCAAGGGCAAGATCGCCGTGGTGCTGGTGAACGACCCCGACTTCGAGACAGGCAGCGGAGATTTCGGCGGCAAGGCCATGACCTACTACGGCCGCTGGACCTACAAGTTCGAGGAGGCCGCGCGCCGCGGCGCCCTGGGCGTGCTGATCGTGCACGAGACCGCGCCGGCCGCCTACGGCTGGGCCACGGTCAAGAACTCCAACACCGCGACCATGCTCGACATCGAGCGCGACCAGCCCGCCGCCGTGCATCCGAAGCTGGAGGCCTGGATCCAGCGCGATGTGGCGGTCGAGCTGCTGCGCCGCGCGGGGCTGGACTTCGAGGCGCAGAAGAAGCTTGCGCAGACCCGCGAGTTCCAGCCCCAGGTGCTCAAGGACGCGAGCCTCACCGCCGAGTACGCGATCGACCGGCAGGTGATCGTCTCGAAGAACGTGGTCGGCCGCGTCGAAGGCCGTCAACGCCGCGACGAAACGGTGATCTACAGCGCCCACTGGGACCACCTGGGCGTCGGCGCCCCCGATGCCAAGGGCGACAGGATCTACAACGGCGCGGTCGACAACGGCACCGGCCTCGCCGCGCTCATCGAGATGGGCCGCGCCTTCGCCAGCGCGCCGAAGAAGCCCGAGCGCTCCGTCGTCTTCCTGGCCGTGACCGCCGAGGAGCGCGGCCTCCTGGGCTCCGAGTTCTACGGCGCCAAGCCGCTGTACCCGCTGGCCAAGACCGTCGCCGTCATCAACATGGACGCGCTCAGCCCTGAAGGCCGGGCGCGCAACTTCAGCACCTCGGGCAGCGCCGAGTCGCAGCTGCAGGACCTGCTGGTCGAACAGGCCAAGGGCTTCGGCCTCGCCTATGCGCCGGACCCGCACCCCGAGGCCGGCTACTTCTTCCGCTCCGACCATTTCTCCTTTGCCAAGCGCGGCGTGCCGGCGCTGTCGTTCGCCTCGGGCAACGACTGGGTCGAGGGCGGCCTCGCGGCCGGCGAAGCGTCCGCCAAGGCCTACACCGCCGAGCGCTACCACCAGCCGGCCGACGAATGGAAAGCCGACTGGTCCTTCACCGGCATGGCGCACGACCTGCCGCTGCTCTATCGCGTGGGCGAGACGCTGGCGAACAGCAAGCGCTGGCCGGAATGGGGGCAGGGATCGGAATTCCGCGCGACGCGCGATGCGAGCCGCGCCGAGCGGCGCTGATTGGCGCGCCGGCTGTCTTTTTCTCTTCAGCGACCGAAGAGAAAGTAAAGCGCGATCAGCGCGACCACGACCGCGCCGATCACCTTCTTCTTCCAACCGCCAGGGGCGGACTCTGAAGCCGAGGACGATGTCCAGGTGAAGGTCCGCGTCTGCGAGCTGGAAGACGGCGGCAACGCGAACGGCATGGACGGCAAGGAAGACGTCGACGAAGACGACGAGGTGGTGAAGTCCATCGAATCGACGGAGAACGTCGTCGTGGTCTTCGTCGTTCGCATCTCCGTCCGCGCGCCGGCCACGCGGGCCACGGCGTCCGCGACGATCTCGTCATGCGCCGTACGGCCGGCCAGCGCCTTCAGGTCATCCGCGCTCAGCGCGCCCGCCCGGAGCACCGTCCAGGCGAGCGTGGCGGGCAGCGAATCGGGCGCGGCCCAGGCTTCCTCGTGCGTCGGCAGCATCGAGAGGCTGTGCGAGTGCTGCGCCGCGTCGATCAGCTGCAGGGCCAGCAACTGGTCGAGCGCGTTGGCGCTGACGCCGTCGTGCACCCGGCGGTCCAGCAGGCGCATGTGCAGCAGCGCCCAGGGTGGCAGCGGAAACTCGCCGCTGATGAGGTCGGTGGCCTCGGAAACGATGGCCTGGGCTTCGTTCTCCTGGCCCGCGACGGCGGCGCGGGCGGGCAGATCGGCGAGTTGCGCCTGTGGAACGATTTCGCGGGCGACGATCCAGGCGAGCGCTTCGGCTGGCGTGCGGAACAGGGCGTTGGGCAACTCCGGATCGTTGGTGGCGGCTGCGTGTTCGGCGTCGGTGAGCAGGCGGACTTGCTGCAGATGGTCCAGTGCGCGGCGGCTAGGGTCGAGATTCATGCGGCTCCCTCTTCTTTCTTGTCCTAGTGATGGCGGATGCTCGCACAGCAGCCGTGCGCCGCTACTTCGCCAGATGCCCCAGCGGCAGCGCGCTGCTCGCCTTCACCTCACCCAGCGAGAAGCTCGTGTGCAGGTCCTTCACGTTCGGCAGATTCATCAAATGCTGCCGCGCAAAGGCCGAAAAACCGTTCAGGTCCTGCGCCACCACCTGCAGTTCGAAGGTGCCGGTGCCGCTGATGTAGTGGCAGGCCACCACCTCGGGCATCTTGCGGATCGCGTCTTCCAGCTTGCGGGTGGCCTCGTTGGTGACGCGCTCGGTGTCCACGCGCACGAAGGCGAGCACGCCCAGCCCTATCTTGTGGCGGTCGATCTCGGCGCGGTAGCCCTTGATGAAGCCGGCTTCTTCCAGCGCCCGCACCCGCCGCCAGCAGGGCGCCGCCGAGAGTCCGACGCGCTGCGCAAGCTCGGCGTTCGTGAGGCGGCCATCGGCCTGCAGTTCTTGCAGGATTGCGAGGTCGAACTTGTCAATGCTTTCCATGGATGCCGATGCTAAGCAAGATTCTTTCTGGAAGCGCGTTTTTCGGGGCAAAGAACGCAAACACCTGTCGCGGACCCCGGCATACACTTTGCGTGATCATGGGCTCGCGCCCTACCGGGCACAGACCCACAGCCAATCCAGCCAGGCCCACAAGGCCCTGCCAATACGGAGACAGACAACATGAACGCCCCGCTGCCCGAGCACATTCGCCGCGCGCTAGAAACCGTCACGCTCGACGACAAGTACTCCCTCGATTACGGCCGCGCCTTCATGAGCGGCGTTCAGGCCCTCGTGAAGCTGCCCATGCTGCAGCAGCTGCGCGACAAGCAGGCCGGCAAGAACACCGCCGGTTTCATCAGCGGCTACCGCGGCTCCCCGCTCGGCGGCTACGACCAGGCGCTGTGGAAGGCCAGCAAGTTCCTGAAGGAACAGAACATCGTCTTCCAGCCGGGCGTGAACGAAGAGCTCGCGGCTACCGCGCTCTGGGGCACCCAGCAACTGGGCTTCTCCCCGCAAGGCACCAACAAGTTCGACGGCGTCTTCGGCATCTGGTACGGCAAGGGCCCGGGCGTGGACCGCTGCTCCGACGTCTTCAAGCACGCCAACATGGCGGGCACCACCGAATTTGGCGGCGTGATCGCGGTGGCGGGCGACGACCACATTTCCAAGAGCTCCACCGCCGCTCATCAGAGCGACCACATCTTCAAGGCCTGCGGCACGCCGGTGTTCTTTCCGACGAGCGTGCAGGAAATTTTGGATCTGGGCATTCACGCCTTCGCAATGAGCCGCTTCTCGGGCGTGTGGTCGGGCATGAAGACGATCCAGGAGATCGTCGAGTCGAGCGCCACGGCCATGATCGACCCCGAGCGCGTCGAGATCGTCATTCCCACCGACTTCGAAATGCCGCCCGGCGGCCTGCACATCCGCTGGCCCGACCATGCGCTGGAGCAGGAAGCCCGGCTCATGCACTACAAGTGGTACGCCGCGCTCGCCTACATCCGCGCCAACCGGCTGAATCACAACGTCATTCAAGGCCCGAACGACCGCTTCGGCATCATGGCCAGCGGCAAGGCCTTCAACGACACGCGCCAGGCGCTGCTCGACCTGGGGCTCGACGATGCCGCCTGCCGCCAGCTCGGCATCCGCCTGCACAAGGTGGGCGTGGTGTGGCCGCTCGAAGCGCAGCTCACGCGCGAATTCGCCACCGGCCTGCAAGAAATCCTGGTGGTCGAAGAGAAGCGCCAGGTCATCGAATACCAGCTCAAGGAAGAGCTCTACAACTGGCGCCCCGACGTGCGGCCCAACGTGGTCGGCAAGTTCGATGAAGGCGAAGTGCATGCGGCCGAGGGTTACTCGGGCGGCGAATGGTCGATGCCCAACCCGACCGCGCACACGCTGCTGCGCGCCAACGCCGACCTGAACCCCGCGCTGATCGCCAAGGCGATCGCGCTGCGCCTGAAGAAGACCGGCCTCCTGGCCGCGGCCGGCGCCGACATGACCGCGCGCATCGACGCGCAGCTGGCCATCCTCGAAGCCAAGGAGCGTTCGATGGTGGTGCAGCAGGCCTCCACCAGCGTGGCCGACGCCACGCGCCAGCCGTGGTTCTGCTCGGGCTGCCCGCACAACACCAGCACCGTGGTGCCCGAAGGCTCGCGCGCGATGGGCGGCATCGGCTGCCACTTCATGGCGACCTGGATGGACCGCTCCACCATCGGCTTCACGCAGATGGGCGGCGAGGGCGTGCCATGGGTGGGCCAGCAGCCCTTCACGACCGACCAGCACATCTTTGCCAACCTGGGCGACGGCACGTACTTCCACAGCGGCCTGCTCGCGATTCGCCAGAGCATCGCGGCCGGTGTGAACATCACCTACAAGATCCTCTACAACGACGCGGTCGCGATGACCGGCGGCCAGCAGGTCGGCGAACGCCCCGAAGGCCACTCGGTGCTGCAGATCGCCGAGAGCCTGCATGCCGAGGGCGCGAAGAAGGTCGTGATCGTCACCGACGAGCCCGAGAAGTACGAGGGCGTCTCGATTCCGGGCGACCACGTGCAGGTGAAGCACCGCGATCTGCTCGACGAGATCCAACGCGAGTTCCGCGCGATGGCCGGCACCACGGCCATCATCTATGACCAGACCTGCGCGACCGAGAAGCGCCGCCGCCGCAAGCGGGGCACGGCCGTCGATCCGGCCAAGCGCGTGGTCATCAACGAGCTGGTCTGCGAAGGTTGCGGCGACTGCAGCGTCCAGAGCAACTGCCTCTCGGTGGAGCCGCTGGAAACCGAATTCGGCCGCAAGCGCACCATCAACCAGAGCAGTTGCAACAAGGACATGAGCTGCCTGAAGGGCTTCTGCCCGAGCTTCGTGACCGTCGAGGGCGGCCAGCTCAAGAAGAAGAGCAAGAACAAGGGCGCGACGCCGGCCGAATTCGGCCTGCTGCCGGAGCCCGTGATTCCGTCGCTGGCGGGCGGCAAGGTCTGGGGCGTGGTGGTGGCGGGCGTCGGCGGCACCGGCGTCATCACCATCGGCCAGCTGCTCGGCATGGCAGCGCACATCGAGGCCAAGGGCATCGTCACGCAGGATGCGGCGGGCCTTGCGCAAAAGGGCGGGGCCACCTGGAGCCACGTGCTCATCGGCGATACGCAGGACGACATCCGCACCACGCGCGTCGGCACCGCGGCCGCCGACCTGATCCTGGCCTGCGACCCGCTGGTCACGGTCAACGGCGAAACCATGGCGCGGATGCGCGAAGGGCGCACGCACGTGGCGCTCAACAGCCACAGCTCGCCGACGGCCGCCTTCGTGCGCAACGCCAACTGGCAGAACCCCGAAGACGCCTGTGCCGCCGAGATCGCGCGCGCCGTGGGCATCGACGGCATCGGCACCTTCGACGCCGATGCGGCCGCCACCACGCTGATGGGCGACAGCATCTACGTCAATCCGATGATCCTGGGCTATGCCTGGCAGAAGGGCTGGCTGCCGCTGGCGCACGAGTCGCTGATGCGCGCTATCGAGCTGAACGCCGTGGCCATCGAGAACAACAAGACCGCCTTTGAATGGGGCCGCCAGGCAGCCGTTCGTCCCGAGGAACTGCAAAAGCGCGTGCGCCCGGGCCAGGTCATCGAGTTCAAGAAGCGCGAGACGGTCGAGAGCCTGGTGGCACGCCGCGCCGAGTTCCTGACCGGCTACCAGAACGCTGCCTACGCCGAGGAATACAGGCAGTTCGTCGCGAAGGTGCAGCAGTCGGAATCGCCGCTGGGCAAGACGGCGCTCACCGAGACGGTGGCGCGCTACCTGTTCAAGCTGATGGCGTACAAGGACGAGTACGAAGTCGCGCGCCTGCACACCGATCGCACGTTCCTCGACCGCGTCGAAGGCATGTTCGAAGGCGACTACAAGCTCAACTATCACCTCGCCCCGCCGATCATTGCCAAGAAGAACGCCAAGGGCCAGCTGCAGAAGCAGAAGTTCGGCCCCTGGATGCTGACTGGCTTCCGCTTCCTCGCGAAGCTGAAGGGCCTGCGCGGCACGGCGCTCGACATCTTCGGCCGCACCGAAGAACGCAAGACCGAGCGCGCGCTGATCGCCGAGTACCGCGCGAGCATCGAAGAGGTGATCGGCGCCCTGCGTGCCGACAACCACGCGCTGGCGCTGGAAATCGCGAGCCTGCCGGAGCAGATCCGCGGCTACGGCCATGTGAAGGAGCGCAACCTCGTGGCGGCCCGTGCGCGCTGGAGCGAACTGATGGCCAAGTGGCGCAACCCGCAGGGGCAGCGCGCGGCGGCCTGATTTTTTTCAGCCGTTCCCGTCTTCAAAGAGCGCCCGCCGGGCGCTTTTTGCTATTCAAAACGTAGCAAAGAACGGCCGGGCCGGATACCCGGAAAGCCCTCCCCACCGCGCCGGATAAGCCGCTGGAAGGGCGCCGTGCCCCGAATACAATGCCCGGTGCTGTGCGGTGGCCAAGCCCCGCCGAGCTTTGATTTGCGGCCGGTTTTTCCCGCGACCGCTCAGAGATGGAATGGCAGGCCCGGCCCGCACTCCTCTCGCTTTCTTCTCTTCCCTCTGCTGGAGACTCTCTTGTTCATTTCCTCTGCTTTCGCCCAGACCGCGCCCGCAGCCGCCGGCGGCGGCGACATGTTGTCCTCCCTCGGCAGCATGCTGCCGCTGGTGCTGATGTTCGTGGTGCTGTATTTCGTCATGATCCGTCCGCAAATGAAGCGCCAGAAGGAAGCCCGCGCCATGATCGAGGCCCTGGCCAAGGGTGACGAAGTCGCAACGGCCGGCGGCGTGCTCGGCAAGATCACCTCGCTGGGCGACCAGTACCTCGGCCTGGAAATCGCCAACGGCATCGAAATCAAGATCCAGCGCAGCGCCGTGGTTCAGGTCCTGCCCAAGGGCGCCGTCAAATAAAAGCGTGAGCTGATCCTTGCGCTTTGCGGCGCAGGGCCCCAATTCACGCCGTGTCCCGTTTCTTGAAAAGCGCTTTCTCATGAACCGTTACCCGGTCTGGAAGTACACGATCATCGTGATCGTGCTGCTCGTGGGGCTCATCTACGCCCTGCCCAATTTCTTCGGCGAGTCGCCTGCGGTGCAGGTGTCGGCGGCCAAATCCACCGTCAAGATCGATGCCTCGACCCAGGCCCGGGTCGAAGAGGTACTCAAGACGGCCGGCCTCACCCCCGATCTGCTGACACTGGAGCCGACCGCCGTGCGGGCGCGCTTCGTCAGCACCGACGACCAGATCAAGGCGCGTGATGCGCTGACGCAGGCCCTGGTACCCAACAAGGACGAAGCGTCCTATGTGGTGGCGCTGAACCTCGTGTCGCGCTCGCCCCATTGGCTGACGGCGCTGCATGCCTTCCCGATGTACCTGGGCCTCGACCTGCGCGGCGGGGTCGACTTCCTGCTGCAGGTCGACATGCGCGGCGTGCTGGACAAGAAGGCCGAGTCCTTCGCCGGCGACATCCGCGCGGGCCTGCGCGACAAGAAGGTGCGCGGCAGCGCGGTGAACCGCAACGGCCAGACCGTGGAGATCACGCTGCGCGACGCCGCCAGCCTGGAGATCGCCCGGCGCATGCTGCAGGACCAGATGCCCGACCTCAGCACCGTCGAGAGCCAGCAGGGCACCGAATCGCGCATCGTGGCCAGCATCAAGCCCGAAGCGGCGCGCCGCTTCCAGGACGCGGCGCTCAAGCAGAACGTGACCACGCTGCACAACCGGATCAACGAACTCGGCGTGGCCGAACCGGTGATCCAGCAGCAGGGCCTCGACCGCATCGTCGTGCAGCTGCCCGGCATGCAGGACCCGGCTCAAGCCAAGACCATCATCGGCCGCACCGCCACGCTCGAGATGCGCCTGGTGGACGAAAGCACCGAAGGCCGTGCAGCCGAACAAGGCACGGGCCCGGTGCCGTTCGGTTCCGAGAAATTCCTCGACCGCTCCGGCCGCGCCGTGATCGTGAAGAAGCAGGTGCTGGTCACCGGCGAGAACCTCACCGACGCGCAGCCCGGCTTCGAGCAGCAGACCAACCAGCCCAAGGTCGACCTGACGATGGACTCGAAGGGCGGCAACATCATGCGGCAGGTCAGCATCGAGAACTACAAGAAGCGCATGGCCATGCTGATCTTCGAGAAGGGCAAGGGCGAAGTGCTCACCGCTCCCTCGATCAACGGCGAACTGGGCAACCGCTTCCAGGTCTCCGGCGCGATGACCGTGTCTGAGGCCAACGACCTCGCGCTGCTGCTGCGCGCCGGCTCGCTGGCCGCGCCGATGGAAATCATCCAGGAACGCACCATCGGCCCGACGCAAGGTGCCGAGAACATCAAGAAGGGCTTCGACAGCGTGATGTACGGCTTCGCCGCGATCATGGTGTTCATGTGCATCTACTACGCGCTGTTCGGCGTGTTCTCCTCGATCGCGCTGGCGGTCAACCTGATGCTGCTGGTGGCGATCCTCTCGATCCTGCAGGCCACGCTCACGCTGCCCGGCATTGCCGCCATGGCGCTCGCCATCGGCGTGGCCATCGATTCCAACGTGCTGATCAACGAGCGCGTACGCGAAGAGTTGCGCAACGGGGCCTCGCCGCAGGCGGCGATCCATGCGGGCTACGAGCGCGCCTGGGGCACGATTCTCGACTCCAACGTGACCACGCTGATCGCGGGCATCGCGCTCCTGGCCTTCGGCTCGGGCCCGGTGCGCGGCTTCGCGGTGGTGCACTGCATCGGCATCGTCACCTCGATGTTCTCGGCCGTGTTCTTCTCGCGCGGTCTGGTGAACTTCTGGTACGGACAGAAGAAGAAGCTCAAGAGCGTGTCGATCGGCACGGTATGGCGTCCCAAGACCGATGCAGCCGATGGCACCGATGCCGCGGTCGTGGCCGAAACCAAATAAGAGACCGCCATGGAATTCTTCCGGATCCACAAGACCATCCCGTTCATGCGCCACGCGGTGGTGCTGAACATCGTTTCCGTCGTCACCTTCGCGCTGGCCGTGTTCTTCCTGTTCCACCGCGGACTGCACCTGTCGGTGGAGTTCACCGGCGGCACGGTGATGGAAGTGGCCTACAAGCAATCGGCCGACGTCGGCAAGGTGCGCGAGGTCGTCGCCAAGCTGGGCTACCAGGAGGTGCAGGTGCAGAGCTTCGGCACCGCGGTGCAGATCCGCCTGCCGGTGGCCAAGGGCATGACCTCGACCCAGCAGAGCGACCAGGTGATGGGCGCCCTGAAGGCGATCGAGCCGACCGTGGAACTGCGCAGCAACGAGTTCGTCGGTCCGCAGGTGGGCGACGAGCTCACCAGCAACGGCCTGAAGGCGCTCGGCATGGTGGTCGTGGGCATCATGATCTACCTGGCGTTTCGCTTCGAATGGAAGTTTGCGCTGGCTACCGTTCTGGCCAACCTGCATGACGTGGTGATCATCCTGGGCTTCTTCGCCTTCTTCCAGTGGGAGTTCTCGCTGGCGGTGCTGGCGGCGGTGCTGGCGGTGCTGGGCTACTCGGTGAACGAATCGGTCGTGATCTTCGACCGGGTGCGCGAGAACTTCCGCCGCTACCGCAAGATGACGACGGCCGAAGTCATCGACAGCGCGATCACCTCGACCATCAGCCGCACGATCATCACCCACGGCTCCACGCAGCTGGTGGTGCTGTCGATGTTCTTCTTCGGCGGCCCGACGCTGCATTACTTTGCCCTGGCGCTGACCATCGGCATCTGCTTTGGCATCTACTCCTCGTGCTTCGTGGCAGCGGCCATCGCGATGTGGCTGGGCGTGAAGCGCGAAGACCTGATCAAGGGCGGCGGCCCGCCGACCAAGCGCGAAGGCGACACGGAAGACGACCCGAACGCCGGCGCCGTGGTCTGACGGATACTTCAGGGTTCAACAAAGCAGGCGGCGGGGCCGCACCGCTGTTCCCGTGCAACGCCGGGCAGTGTCCACACTTGTGCGGTGGCGCTTCCCGATGCAAGCTCGCGGTTGTTGTTGCCGATGAACAGTTCTCCCTGGCCTTCCCGATCCTTCAATGAGCATTGCGCGGTCCGCCTCTTCCCTGCAGCTCGCACGCGAGACGCGTGAGCGTTTCGTATTGGCTACGGAAGGGGCCATCGTCCCGCTGGCCCGCGCGATCCGCGACCGGCTGACGCAGCTGGCCTCCGAGGTGAGCAACGCCCGCGCCATGCAGGAGCACCGCGACGACTTCGTGGCGTTCCAGGGCCAGGCCACGCAATGGGTGACGCTCTCGCAGACGAGCTGGCGCAAGGCGCTTGGCGCCGCTGCGCCCACCGGCGGATTGACGACCTTTCCCACGGCGCTGCGACTCGAGCTGATCGGCGACGAGGTGGTCGAGACCAACATCCTCGCCTCGCGCCTCGCGCAGGTGATCCACGACAAGGCGAGCTTCGAGCTCAGCGATCTGCGCCTGCGCATCCAGCACCTCGAAGGCACGAACGAACTCGATTCGAAGGACGTGCTCAAGCCCGAGACGCTGGCGCGGCTGCTGGTGGAGCAGTGGCTGGCCGCCGGCCTGAGCCGCGAGCTCTGGGCTCGCGTGCAGGACACGGTGCAGCAGCAACTGATCGATGTGATCGTCAAGGCCTACGAGAGCGCCAATGCCTACCTGATCGCCAATGGCGTGATGCAGGAGATCGATCTCAAGAGCTTCGTGCGGCGCACCGGAAATGCCGCAGGCGCCGGCAACAGCGCGGGCTTCAACACCTCCTTTGCGGGCGGGGTGGCTTCGGCGACCGCGCCGATGATGGATGGCGGTGGCGGTGGCGGTGGCGGTGGCTCGCAGCAGCGTCCTGGCTACGGCACGCAGGCGCCACAACACTCGCACCAGTCGCAACCGCAAGCTTCCGTACCGATGTCCGCCGGCACGTCGACGATCGGCGGCTCGCCGCTGATGATGGCGCGGCAGCGAGCCCAGACCGCGCTGCTGAGCCTCAAGCGATTCGTCACGGGGCGCATCGGCAGCGATACCACCACCACCGTCCCCGCCCAGAATTCAATCACCGGCACCGCTCCGGCGGGCCGTGCGACCGGCGGCGGCACGCCGGGCACCGGCGGCAACACCGCCCCGCGGCAGTTCTCCAGGACCTTTGCCGGCGCCATCGCCGAAGCCGAGGTGGCCTACCGCATGGCCGCCACGCAGTACATGGACGCATCGGGCGAGCAGGCCACAGTCATCCAGCAGACGGCAGTCGACCTGCGTCGGCGCAGCACCGAACTCAAAAAGCGCGCACCGACCACCGCCGACAAGGCCACCGTGGAAATCGTCGCCCTCATGTTCCAGGCCATCCTGGCCGAGGAGCGGATTCCGTTTTCGGCGCGCGTGTGGTTCGCGCGGCTGCAGATGCCGGTGCTGCGCGTGGCCATCGCCGAGCCTGAATTTTTCGGCACGCTGCAGCATCCCGCGCGCATGCTGATCGATCGCATGGGCTCCTGCGTGATGGGTTTCGATGCAGCCGCCATCACCGGCAGCGCGCTCGAAGGCGAGATCCGTCGCGTGGTGCAGGTGATCGAGCAATACCCGGAGACCGGCCAGCGCGTGTTCAAGCTGGTGTTCGACGAGTTCGTCGCTTTCCTCAATCGCTATCTCACGCAGAGCGACACCACGCAGCGTGTGATGAGCGTGGCGCAGCAGGTCGAGCAGAAGGAAACGATGGCGATCCAGTACACCATCGAGTTGCGCAAGATGCTCAACGACATGCCGGTGCGCGACGAGATCCGCGAGTTCCTGTTCAAGGTGTGGGCCGAGGTGCTGGCGATTGCCGCGCTGCGCTACGGCGCGCAGGGCGAGCAGACGGTGATGTTGAAGCGAGTGGCTTCCGAGCTGGTCTGGGCCGCGAGCGCCAAGCCCAACCGCACCGACCGCGCCCGCGTCATTCAAGACCTGCCGCAGTTGCTGCAGCGCCTGCGCCAAGGGATGGCGCTCCTGGGCATCGTCGACGAGCCGCAGGAAGCGCACATCAAGACCATCGGCGCCACGCTGTCCGATGCCTTCCTGTCGAAGACCGAGGCGATCCCGCAGGCCAAGATCGAAGCCATGGCCGAGCGCTTGGCGCACCTGGAAGATTTCGTGAGCGACATCGGCGGCACCGCCGACCTGCCGCTCGATGCGCACAGCATCGAACTGCTGCTGGGCGTGGATGCCGCCTCGATCGAGGTGGTGCCCGATGCGGCCGGCGTGCAGGTGGCCGAGGACATGCTGGCCTGGGCGCACGAACTGCAGGTGGGCAACTGGTTCATGCTGGACCACAACGACCGCGTGAGCCAGGTGCAATTCGTCTGGCGCAGCGACAGGAAGCAGTTGCACCTGTTCGCTACGGCGGACGGTCGAAGCTTCCTGATTCAGGCGGGTCGGTTGGCGACGTACCTGCAGGCCGGCCTCCTGGTGCCGGCCGAGGAAGAGACGCTCACGGTGCGCGCCACGCGCGAGGCGTTGGCGAAGCTCGATGCGAATCCGGAGCGGCTGCTGAACTGAACTGGCCGGCCGCCGCGGCCCGACTTCGTCAGTGCGCTACGCGGCCTTCGCGGCTTTCGCAGAGCTCATCGAGCACCAATGCATCGGGCTCGATGCCGGTGCTCCAGTGCACCATCAGCACGATGATCTTGAGCTCGTCGAGCGCCACCGGATCGCCCGGTGCCGCCATCGCGCGTTCGATCACGATCTCGCGCAATCCACACGACAGCACGTTCGACGATTCGAGGAAGCGGATGAAGCCGAGGCATTCGGCGCCCAGGTGTTCCTGCTCGGCATGGGAGTAGACGCGCATGGCGTCGTCCGATTGGGGCAGGGAGGATTCGGGCGCGCCGCGGAAGGTGACCGTGGCGGTGGTGTCGTCGTCGGCATCGAGCTCCAGCTGCATGCCCTGCGTTGCGAGGCTCAGGCCGTCGAGCCAGTGCAGGGCATCGCGAATCTCGTCTGCCTCGAAGCCGTGGGCACTGAGCTTGCGGCCCAGCTGTTCGGGTTCGGGGCAGGCATCGCCGCGCCAATAGTTTTCGTAGACAAAAACAAGCACTTCGAACATGAGCCCAATATAGCCCACGAATGTGCAGGGCAGGCTAGTGTGTTGCCCCGCATTTCGTCCGCGCAGCTATTTGCGTGGCAACACGCTAAGCGGATGCGGTCCGTTGAAAGAGCCCGCCGGGCAGGCGCGAGATATGCCCGTCCAGTTCGAGCTCGAGCATCCTGGCCTGCAGTGCCGCGGCGCTCCACCCGGTGCGTGCGCTGAGCGCATCGAGGCTCACGGGCTCGAAGCCGAGAGCGTCGAGCAGCGGGTCTTCGGAAGCCGATGCGTCGTGGCCTCCGTGGCCGTTCGACAGCGCGACGTTGGCTGTACCGCTTGTGCGCAGCGGCGGCAGCTCCTCGAGGATGTCTGCCACCGACTCGACCAGCTTCGCGCCCTGGCGGATCAGCGCATGGCAGCCGCGCGATTGCGGCGAGTGGATCGAGCCTGGAATGGCGAACACTTCCTTGCCCTGCTCCGAGGTGAGCCGCGCGGTGATGAGCGATCCCGATGCCAGCGCCGCTTCGACCACCAGCGTGCCGCGCGCCAGCCCCGCGATGAGCCGGTTGCGCTTCGGAAAATTCTGCGTGAGGGGCGGCGTGCCGAGCGGCAGCTCGCTCACGATCAGCCCCTGCAAGGTGATGCGGTGCGCGAGGTCGCGGTGGCGCGCGGGGTACACGCGGTCCAGGCCGGTGCCGACCACGGCGACCGTGGCGAGCCGCGGTGCATCGCCGGCTGCATCGAGGGCGCCCTGGTGCGCTGCACCATCGACGCCGAGCGCGAGCCCTGAGATGACGGGCAAGCCCGCATCGCCCAGCGCCCGCGCGAAGCTGCGCGCGTTGGTGGCGCCTTGCGGCGTCGGATTGCGGCTGCCGACGACGGCGATGCTGTTCTGCAGCTGCGTCAGGTCGAAATCGGAGGCACCGAGCACGTAGAGCATCAGCGGCGGATCGGCCATTTCGAGCAGCGAGGCCGGGTAGCCGGTATCGCCGAGCGTGACGAGGCGGCGGGCGACGCCGTTGCCCTCGGCCGCTTGCAGCCATTGCCAGGTCTGGTCGATCGATGCTTGAAGGCCGTGGGGCGCCTGCTGCAGCGCCTCCGCCTGCGCATGGCTGACGACCTGTCGCAGCGCGGCGTGGGTCTGCGCGAAGACCGCTTCGGGCAGGCCGAACGCCGCGAGCAACTTGCGCGCGGAGCCATCGCCGATGCCCGGCGTCAGTGAAAGCCGCAGCCAGCCTGCGAGTTCTGCGCGTTCCAAACGGGTAGGGGCGAGGACGTGGGCGCCGGAAAGCCGATCAGGGGTTGACGAGGTAGTCGCCCGCCTTCGGGGTGTCGTTGATCTCGAGCACCAGGGCGTAGGACACCTTCTCGAAGGTGCGGAACACCATCAGGAGGCCGATGCGTTCGTTCGGCAGCTTGATGGTTTCCTTGCGGGCGCCGGTGCGGTCGAGGATGGTTTCGCCGTTCTTCAGGATGGCCAGCACATGGCCGCTGTCGATGCCATCGCGCGTGCCCTTGTTGATGGCCACGACCTGGTTTTGCGCCGCGAACTGCACCGCGTTGCCATAGACCGAGATGATCCGGCCATCGACCTGTGTCGAAGGCGCCCGCGGCGCGTAGCTCAGCAGTTGGCGCGGCGGTTCGGGCAGCAGGCGGTCGCCGGCGCGCATTTCTTCGCGCGAAGCCACGATGTCGATGCTGGCCGGGACGACCGTGATGATGTCCTTGTCCTCGACCGTCTCGATGGTGGTCGATTCGCCGCGCTGCAGTTGAGCCTTGCCCAGGTACTGCGCTTCGTAGCCGAGGATCTCGCCCGTGCCCGGGTCCTTGAGCGGCGTCGCGTTGCGGAAGATGCGGAAGTTCTGGATCGGCCCCGGCACTTCGACCAGCGGCGACTCGGGGTTGCCGCGGGCGTAGGCCCGGTCACCGCGCGACAGCAGCACGCGGCTGTCGTTGCCGGCAACGATGCGCGGCGCGCTTTCGAGCGTGTTGGCGTCCACGACGATCGGTTCGCTCAGGAACGGCTCGATCAGGCTCGGGTTGAGCGTGGGCAGGGCCATGCCGGCCAGCGAGTCGAAACGGGTGCGCGGTGACAGCTTGATGGTGCCGCCGTCGCCGCTCACGCCGCCGCGGCGGGTGGTCAGGCGAGCCCGGCCGCCGCTCTTGTCCAGATAGAGAACCTGGCCGGGGTAGATGCGGTGGGGGTTGGCGATCTCGTTGATGTTCATGCCCCACAGCTCCGGCCAGCGCCAGGGGCGCAGCAGGTAGAGGCGGGAGATGGCCCAGAGCGTGTCGCCGGGCTTGACCGTGTACTCGTCGGGCGCCTTCGGCGACAGCTCGCTCAGTGGCACGCCTGCCTGGGCGGTCTGTTGGGCGGTGGCGCGCTGCTGCGGCGTCACGGGGTAGTTCTGAGCCCAGGCCGTGGTGGCGCCGCAACTGCCGATTACCGCCAGGGCGGTCAGCGTGGCGAAGAGATTGGGGCGCTGGCGTTCGGTGGATCTGAGCTTTTTCATGTCTGGATGGGTGAGCGCACGACGTATCGTTGCGCATACGAATCTCACAATTTGCTACGAATTCTGCGCCCGAAGCCCTTGAGAGGGCAACGTTTTCGGGTCCGGAGGCGGCCTCGCGTCGCGGAATTGGCGAAAATAGCCACAACTTCCCCCCGATTTCATGGCCAAACGAATCATTCTGAGTTACCCGGACAAGCGCCTGCACACCGTGGCCAAGCCGGTGCAGGGCGTCGATGCACGCATCAAGGCCGTGGTCGCCGACATGCTGGAGACCATGTACGACGCCGAAGGCATCGGCCTGGCGGCAACGCAGATCGACGTGCACGAGCGGCTCGTCGTCATCGATGTGTCTGAAGAGCGCAACAAGCCGATCGTTCTGATCAACCCCGAAATCACCTGGGCCAGCGACGAAAAAGTGCTCAATGAAGAGGGCTGCCTCTCGGTTCCCGGCATTTATGACGGCGTGATGCGTTCCACCTCGGTCAAGGTCCAGGCGCTCGACGAGAACGGCGAAATGCGCACCATCGAGGCCGACGGGCTCCTGGCCGTGTGCATCCAGCACGAGCTCGACCACCTGCTGGGCAAGGTGTTCGTTGAATACCTCTCGCCCCTGAAGCGCAACCGCATCAAGAGCAAGCTGCTCAAGCAGCAGCGCGAAGAAACGCGCGAGCGAGCCTGAATCCCATGACCTTGCGCAGCCTCGGCTCCCTCGTGGCATTGGCGGTTCTCGCAGCGGTCGCGGGCTGCGCCAACGAGCCCACCGGCATCCAGCCCGGCACCACCGCCGCCGAAACCCTGCAACGCCTGGGCGCACCGACCGGCCGCTACCCGCTCAACAACGGCGGCGAGCGCCTCCAGTATTCGCGCATGCCGGCCGGCTTCGAGGTCACCGACATCGACGTGGACGCTTCGGGCAAGGTCGTCTCGGTGACCCAGGTGCTCAACGAGGCGCGCTTCGGATACGACATCAAGGTCGATCAGTGGCGCCAGAACGACGTCATGGCCTTCTACGGCCGGCCCTACCAGATCGACCGCGTGAGTTCCTTCGACGGCGTGGTCTGGACCTGGCGCTACAAGGCCGTGAACGAGCGCCGCATGCTCTATATCTATATAGACCCCACCGGCGTGGTCCGTCGCTATCACACGGGGGATGACCTCGAATTCGAACGGATCCGGGATTGAACCGGCTCAAGATCGCTTTTGCGGGCACGCCCGAGTTCGCGCGCGTCGCGCTGGAGGCCATTGCCGCCGCCGGCCATGACGTCGTGCTGGTGCTGAGCCAGCCCGACCGGCCCGCCGGGCGCGGCATGAAGCTGCAGGCGTCCCCCGTCAAGCAGTTCGCGGTTGCCAACAACTGGCCGGTGGCGCAGCCGCGCAGCCTGCGCCTCGATGGCAAGTACCCGGACGAAGCCGCCCTTGGCCGCGACGCGCTGCAAAAGGCGCAACCCGACGTGATGGTGGTCGCCGCCTATGGGCTCATCCTGCCGCAGTGGGTGCTCGACCTGCCGGCACACGGCTGCCTCAACATCCACGCGAGCCTTTTGCCGCGCTGGCGCGGCGCGGCGCCGATCCACCGCGCCATCGAGGCCGGCGACGCGGAAACCGGCATCACCATCATGCAGATGGACGCGGGCCTCGACACCGGCGACATGCTGCTGCGCGAAGCTGTGGCCATCGGCAGCGACAACACCGCCCGCCTGCACGACCGGCTGGCCGAACTGGGCGGCCGGATGATCGTCGAGGCTCTGGCGAACATCGGCAGCCTCGTTCGCACGCCGCAGCCGGCCGAAGGCGTCACCTACGCCAACAAGGTCGAAAAACACGAAGCGCTGATCGACTGGACGCAGCCTGCCGATGCCATCGTGCGGCGCATCCGGGCCTTCGATCCGTTCCCAGGCGCCAACAGTCCGCTCGACGGCGAGACCATCAAGCTCTGGACCGCGCATGCGGTGCCCGCCAGCGCGTCCGCCGCGCCCGGAACGATCCTGGCCGTCTCGGACACCGGCGTCGAGGTGGCTGCCGGCGATGCGGGCGTGATGCTCACTGAACTCCAGCGTCCGGGCGGCAAGCGCCTGTCCGTGGCCGATTTCCTGCGCGGCTTCGACCTGAAGCCCGGGCAGGTGTTCGGCTGATGTTCCTCTCGTCGGCCATCCGCCAGCGCCCCGAATTCCGCAAGGGCATGCGCGACATGTCCTCGGCCGCGCTGGGCATCGGCGCCTGGGGCTTGATGACGGGCGTGGCCATGGTCAAGTCGAACATGAGCGTGGTCGAGGCGGTGGCGATGACGCTGTTCGTCTATGCCGGCAGCTCCCAGCTCGCGGCCATTCCGCTCCTGTTCGCGGGCGCGCCGGCCTGGGTGATCCTGGCGACGGGCTTCTGCGTGAACCTGCGCTTCGTGGTCTTCAGCCTGCATCTGCGGCCCTACCTCATGCACATGCCGCGCCTGCGGCGCATGACGCACGGCTACCTGACGGCGGACCTGAGCTACGCGCTCTTCACCAAGCAATACCCGGCGCCGCCCGTGACCCTCGCCGAGCAGCAGTCGCAGGAGGCCTACCTCACCGGCAACTACTTCGTGACCTGGTGCTCGTGGATGGGCATGAGCCTTCTGGGCATCGCGCTCGCCAACCTCATTCCGCAGACCTGGGGCCTCGGTTTTGCCGGCGTGCTGAGCCTGGTGGCGATCGTCTGCTCGATGGCGACGACGCCGCTGCGCATCCTGGCCGCGCTGATCGCGGGCGCCACCGCCGTCGCGGCCTATGCGCTGCCGCTCAAGCTCAACATCGTCGTGGCCATCGGCGCGGCGGTGCTGCTGTGCTTCTGGCTCGAGAAGCAGTTCGGGCTCGACCCCGACGCGGAGGACGACAAGTGAGGGGCACCGATCTCTGGACGCTGGGCGTGATCGTCGGCCTGGCCCTGGTCACCGTGCTCACGCGCTGCTTCTTCTTCATCCTCGACCGCCCGTGGGGCCTGCCGGACTGGGCGCACCGCGCGCTGCACTACGCGCCGGCCGCGGCGCTGGCCGGCGTGATCGCGCCCGAGATCGTCATGACCCAAGGCCACCTGATCACCACGCTGCACGACGCGCGCCTCTACGCGGCCGTCGTTGGCGGCGCGTATTACTTCTGGCGCCGCGGCGTGCTCGGCACGATGCTGGCCGGCATGGCCGTCTACCTGCCCTTGCACCTCGGCCTTGGCTGGTAAGCGAAGAGAGGGGGGATGGAAGGGGGATGGAAGGCCCTCGGGTCAGTCCAGCTTCACGCCGGCCGCCGCGATGATCTTTCCCCAGCGGTCGCTTTCCGAGCGCGAGAGCCTGTAGAAGTCTTGCGGCGTTCCCGGCAACGCCTCGAAGCCGAAGTCCGCGAACAGCTTCACCACCTTCGGCGCCTTCATGGCCTTTTGCAGCTCGGCGTTCAGCCGCGCCACCGTCTCGGGCGTCATGCCGGCCGGGCCGATCAGGCCGTGGAACGCGTAGGCGTTCACGTCGCTGAAGCCAGCCTCCACGAAGGTCGGCACCTCGGGCAGGGCACTGGCGCGCTGCGGCAGCGCGATGGCCAGCACCCGCACCTTGCCCGAGCGGATGATCGGCAGCCCCGAAGCCAGGTCCAGCATCATCACCGGCACCTGCCCGCCCATCACATCGGTCATGGCCGGCGCAGCGCCCTTGTACGGCACGTGCGTGATCGTCAGGCCCGCCTTCTGCTTGAAGAGCTCCATCGCCATGTGGTGCGGCGAGCCGTTGCCGGGCGAGGCGTAGCTCACCTTGTCGGGGTTGGCCTTCACGTAGCGCACGAACTCCGCCACGTTCTTCGCGGGAAAGTCGGGGTGCACCACCAGCGCCACCGGAAAGCGGCCGATGGTGCCGATGTAGGTGAAGTCGCTCGCGGGCTTGTACGGGAGCTTGACGAACATGTGCTCGTTGAACAGCAGCGCCGCGTTCTCGGCCTGCATGACCGTGTAGCCGTCGGGCTTGGCCTGCATCATCACCGACACGCCGATGTTGGTCGAGGCGCCGGGCCGGTTGTCGATGATCAGCGGCTGCCCGAGCGACGGCTGCATCGCCTCGGCCAGCGTGCGCGCCAGGTTGTCGGTGCCACCGCCGGCCGAGTAGGGCACGATCCACCTGACCGGCTGGCTCGGGTAGGCCGCCGGCTGCGCCGACGCGAAGGTGGTCGCCAGCGCGAGGGTCGCGGCCAGCAGGGGAAAAAATCGCTTCATCGTTTCTTGTCTCCGTTTGCTTGTCTTGGAATCTGTTCAGGTCACTCGCCGCGCAGCACCTGCCACAGCTCGCGGTCGCGCTCGGCGGTCCACACCACCGGGTGCTCGATGCCGCGCAGCTCGTCGTAGGCGCGCGACACGTCAAAGGGCAGCACGTGCTGGAACACCGGCCAGCCGCCGAAGCGCGGCGCCATGGCGGCCTCGGCGCGCGCGAAGCAGCCCTTGAGCGTGTCGCCCGCGGCAATGCCCGCCTTCACGCTGTCGAGCAGCGTCGAGAGAAATGCCTGGGTCAGGCCGATGGCCTCGGCGCACGCGGCCTCGCCCTGCAGCACCGCGCCGCGTCCCGGCACCAGCACGCGCGGCTCCAGCGCCGCCACCGCATCGAGCGTGCCGGCCCAGTCGCCGATGTAGGCGTCGCCCGCGTACACGCCGCAGTGGTTCTCCACCACGTCGCCCGAGAACAGCACGCCGCAGTCAGGGAGCCAAGCCACCGTGTCGCCGCTCGAATGGCCGCGGCCCAGCGCCATCAGGCGCAGTTCGCGCCCCGTGCCCGGCCGCGGGCCGAGCCACAGGCTCATCTCGCCGGCGAAGCTCATCGTCGGAAAGGTCAGGCCCGGGATTTCCTCCACGCCCGCGAACAGGCGCGGAAAGCGGCCCACTTCCGAGTCGAAGTCGGCCTGCCCGCGCGTGCGGATCCAGTCGAGCGTGCCGTTGCTCGCGACGATCTGCGCCACCTCCTCGAACGCACTCGCGCCCATCACGCGCACCGCGTGGTAGTGCGTGAGCACGATGGTCTTGACGGGCTTGTCTGTCACGGTGCGGATGGCCGCGAGAAAGTCGCGCGCCATGCGCGGCGTGGGGCGCGTGTCGATCAGCACCACGTGGTCGTCGCCGACCACGAAGCCGCAGTTGGGATCGAAGTCGCTGATGTAACCGTAGGCGCCCGGCGCGAGCTCGCGCAGTTGCGGCTTCTGTTCGCGGGTGTCGGAGGCGGATGCGAAAGAGACGGAAGTGGTCATGGGGCTTGGCTGGTCGTGGGGTCTTCGGCGGTCGCTGCCGCGTGGATGCAGGCGAGCAGCACGGCCTGGTCGGCGCACTGGTTGGCCAGCAGCAGCACGAGGCGGGCGTTGAGGTCGGCGCTTTGCGCTTCGCTGCGGCCTTCGTGCGCGGCGAGCAGGGCGGCGTAGAAGCCGTCGGGGTCGGGGATGCGGGGTGCTGTGTTCATGGGGCAGCGTCCAGGGCGAGGGCCGTGCGCAGGGCGGCGGCGATGGTCGTCGGCGTGGCCTTCGCCAGCACGGCGGCGCGGTAGGCGTCGGGGCGCACCAGCGCGAAGCTGCCCCGGTCGTCGATGCCGATGCCGAGGTGCGCGGCCAGCGTCTCGTCGGGCTGCAGCGTGGGCAGCCCGTGGTTGTCGCTCTCGCCACCCACGGCCACCAGGCGCAGCGGCAACGAGGCCGTGGCCTCGCGCGCCGCGTCGGCCTGCTCGCGCGTCGGTGCGAACCACAGCCCTATGCATTGCGTGCCGTCGGCCAGCAACTGCATCAGCGTGGTCTCGCGTCCGTCGGCCCAGCGCAGCGGCAGGTTCTGCACCGTGTGCCCGCCTTCGGGCAGCAGCGGCGCGACCGGGTAGGCGTTCGCGACCGACATGCGCCCGGTGTTCACCAGCGCCCGCGCGAACGGATGCCGCGCCGCCAGCGCCACCACCGCGCGGCGCAGCGTGTGTTCGGCGGGCGAGCGTGGCGCGAGAAAGCGCGCCGAGCGGCTCGTCACCTGCAGGTTCTCCCTGGCCGCGGGTTGCCGCTCGGTGTCGTAGCTGTCGAGCAGCGCATTGCCTGCCCGCCCCTGCGCGACCAGCGCCAGCTTCCAGCCGAGGTTCGCCGCGTCCTGGATGCCGCTGTTGCCGCCGCGCGCGCCGAAGGGGCTCACCACGTGCGCGGCGTCGCCGATGAAGAACACGCGGCCGTGGCGAAAGCTGTCGAGCAGGTGGTCGCGGTAGCCGTAGGGCCCGATCCACACGAACTCGAACTCCACACCGGGCCCGAGCTGTTCGCGCAGCCGCGCGCCGGCCACTTCAGGCTGGCTGATGTAGGCCGTGTCGCAGTCTTCGGGCATCTGGTAGTCGATGCGCCACACGCCGTCGGCCATCAGGTGCTGCCACACGCCGCGGCCTTCATTGAAGGGCGCGTCGACCCAGGTCCAGCGCTCGGTGGGCAGCGGCTTCTTGAAGCGCACGTCGCTGATGCACCAGCGGTCGGTGCTGCGCGAGGCGTGCGCCTCGATGCCGAGCTGCGTGCGGATCGCGCTGTTGGCGCCCGTGGCGTCGATGAGCCGGTCGGCCTCGATCGTGTAGCTGCCGGCGGGTGTCTCGATGTCGAGCCGCACGCCGTCGGCCAGTTGCTGCACGCGCGTCACGCGGCTCTTCCAGCGCAGGTCCGTCACGCCGAGTTCGAGGATGCGCTCGACCAGGAACCACTCCACGTAGAACTGCTGCAGGTTGATGAACGGCGGCTGCCTGGAGACGCTGTTCGCCTGCAGGTTGAAGTTGTAGACCTCCTCGTCGCCCGAGAAGGTGCGCCCGAACGACCAGGTGATGCCCTTGGCCGCGATGCGTTCGTAGATGCCCAGGCGCTCGAAGATTTCCAGGCTCTTCTGCGCATAGCAGATGCCGCGCGACGAGGCGCCGCGCACGCCGACGGTGTCGTCCTCGTCGAGCAGAACGGCGCTCACGCCGCGCTGCGCGAGGTCGCAGGCCAGCGTGAGCCCCGAAGGCCCGGCGCCGACGATGACGATCGGGTGGCGCACGACCTTGGGGTTGTCCAGCTCCGGTGGCGGCGTGAAGGGCCAGGCCGGCAGTTCATAGGCCGGCGCAAATGCAAAGGTTTCCATGTCTCTTCTAAAGGGCGTGCGCGAATTCGGCGATGGCGTCGGCCGCCTTCGGGATCAGTTCGGGTTGCCCCGCGAGGTAGTGATTGCCGCCGACGATGTCGACGTTGCGGATGCGCGCGCCGCCTGCGGCCATCCACGCATCACGCGTGCTCGGAAAGGTCGACTGGTCGCCTGTGTAGGTCAGCAGCAGCTTGGGCACCGTGGTGCGCGCGAGGTTGCTCGGCCCGTCGGCTTGCGAGCGCGATGACCATTGCGAAAGGAACGCAGTAAGCGAGGTGGTGCGGCCCATTGCGTTCGCCGAGTAGTTCACCTGGCGTGCATCGCCCCACACGCTGCCGGGCAAGCGGTCGTTCGCATCGAGCGAGAGGTCGACGCAACGCGGATCGGCATGCGTGCGGTAGACGACGAAGGTCTGGTCGCGCGGCGCGCCCGGTGTGTTGCGCAACAACGCCAAGCGGTCGATGCACCATTGCTCGGTGCGATCGAGCCGCGCCTTCTGCGCTGCGCTGAAGCGTGCGAGGAATTCAGCGTCGTAGGGCACGCGATGGCGCGGGTCGTACATGTCGAGGTCGGGGTTCACCGAGAGCGGGTCGTGCTCGTCGGTGACCGAGGGATCGATCCAGTCGCGCATCAGTCGTGTGCGGCCCAGGTGGGCGGCGCACAACGCGATGCCGTCCACCGGTGGCAGGTCACTCGGGTGCAGGTGCGTCGGGTCGCCATCGGGCAAGTGCGTGGCGGTGAGGTTCTCCGCCTGCGCCTGGTAGAAGGCCGCGAGCGCTGCGCCGCCCGAGTTGCCGACGAGGATCACCTTGTCGTAACCGGCTTCGCGCAGGTACTGCACGCCGGCGCCCAGATCCTGGATGGCGCGCTCCATCAGCAGCACCGTGTCGTTGCCCACGAAGCGCGAGTTCAACCCCATGCAGCAGATGCCACGCTCGGCCAGAGGGCCGATCAGGTAATGGCCCATGAAGTTGCTGGTCGGATGCATCACGAGGGCCGCGACCTTCTTCGGACCCGTTGGCTCACGGAAGGCGCCGTAGATGCGCGGGCGCAGCAACTGCAGGCCCGACTGGCTTTCCATCGCCGCGCCGGGCTTCACGTCGATGACGGCGAGTTGCAGATCAGACATGCGTCGCGCCTTTCGCTGCGCGCAGTTCCGCCTTGCGCACGGTCCATGCGTCGAGGTCGGCGCGGGCGCGCCGCGCATGCGCGTCCATCTCAGCCTGCGGCACGGTCGGCGTAGTCAATTCGAGGCGAATGCCGTTCGGGTCGAAGAAGTAGATCGATTCGATGATGTGGTGGTCGGTCACGCCCAGCACCTCGATGCCCGCGTCTTCGAGCCGCGCCTTGGCTGCGAGCAGATCGTTCACCGAATCGACGCGCAGTGCGATGTGGTTCACCCACGCGGGCGTGTTGGGCGAGGGCAGCGCGGCGGTGTCGTCGCCCAGGTCGAAGAAGGCGATGTACGAGCCGTCGCGCATCTGGAAAAAGATGTGCACGTAGGGGCAGTACTCGCCGGTGCTGGGCACGTGGTCGCTCTGGATGATGTGCGCGAGCGGCAGGCCCAGCAGGTCTTCGTAGAAGTGGCGGGTTTCCTCGCTGTCGCGGCAGCGCCAGGCGAAGTGGTGCAGCCCGCGCACAGGTGGCGCGGCGGTGGCGGTCGTGGTCGGCATGCGTGTCTCCGGTGAGCCTTGATTGGGCGATGCCGCGTCCTATGATGCAATCGAAATTAATTCATCGATTGATGAAATAGCCATATGAATCTGACCTTGCGCCAACTGCGCGCCTTCGCTGCCGTCGCCGAAGCCGGCAGCTTCACGGCTGCGGCGCAGCAGCTGCATCTCACGCAGTCGGCGCTCAGCGTGCTGGTGCGCGAACTCGAACGCGAGATGGGCGTGCAGCTGCTCGACCGCCACACCCGGCGCGTGCAGCTCTCGGAGGCGGGGCGCGAGTTCCTGCCTTCGGTGCACCGGCTGCTGGGCGACCTGACGAGTGCCGTGGCTGGGGTGACCGATCTGCGTGACAAGAAGAAAGGGGTGCTACGCCTTGCAGCGCCGCAGCTCATGGCCTGCACGCTGATGCCGCGCGTGATCGCGGCCTACCGCGAGGCGTATCCCGACGTCGATGTGCGCCTGGCCGACACGCTGCCCGAGCACCTGCTGGCCGGCGTGATGGCCGGCGATGTCGAGCTCGCCGTGGGGCAGGACGTGACAGTCGATGGCGCCATCGAGCGCCGCACGCTGTTTCGCGACCGCCACTGGCTGATCTGCCCGCCGGACCACGCCTTTGCCAAACGCCGCAAGGTGCGCTGGCACGAGCTTGGTCCCTACACCTTCATCGCGCCCACGCGCGACTTCCGCCAGCGTGTGCTGCCCGAGCTGGCCCCGGCCGAGCGCGATTACATGCTGCGTCCCGGCACCCAGGAGGTGTCGTACATGACCACCGCGCTCGGCATGGTCGCCTCGGGGCTCGGGCTCACCGTGTGCCCGACCTATTCCGCGCCGCTTGTACGTGCCCACGGGCTGCAGATGGTGCGGCTCGAGTCGCCCGACTTTCACCGCGAGGTGTGCATCTACAGCGCGGCGCGGCGCACGCTCTCGCCGGCCGCGGCAAGCTTTGTCGAGCTGCTGGAGCGCTTTGCGAAGGCGCAGCCGAAGGGTTGAAAAGCATCGGAACGCTGCAAGAGGCGCATAGAGCCGCTCTGGGGCGATACCTACAATGCAAGACGACCTGTTTTCCACTATCTCCAGAGACCCATGAACGTCATTCGATTCACCGACCTCTGCGCTGAGGGCAAGGCCGCCGGCCAGCGCGTCTTCATCCGCGCCGATCTCAACGTGCCGCAGGACGACCAAGGCAACATCACCGAAGACACGCGCATCCGCGCCTCGGTGCCGTGCATCCAGCTGGCGCTCGACGCCGGTGCGGCCGTGATGGTCACTTCGCACCTGGGCCGCCCGACCGAGGGTGAATTCAAGCCCGAGGACTCGCTCGCCCCCGTGGCCAAGCGCCTGGGCGAACTGCTCGGCCGCGATGTGCCGTTGGTCGCCAACTGGGTCGACGGCGTCGACGTCAAGCCCGGGCAGGTCGTGCTGCTCGAGAACTGCCGCGTCAACAAGGGCGAGAAGAAGAACGACGAAGGCCTGGCCCGCAAGCTCGCCGCGCTCACCGATATCTACGTGAACGACGCCTTCGGTACCGCCCACCGCGCCGAGGCCACCACCTACGGCATCGCGCAGTTCGCCAAGATCGCAGCCGCCGGTCCGCTGCTCGCCGCCGAAATCGACGCCATCACCAAGGCGCTGGCCCAGCCCAAGCGGCCGCTGGTCGCGATCGTGGCGGGTTCGAAGGTCAGCACCAAGCTCACCATCCTGAAGAGCCTGTCTGCCAATGTGGACCAGCTGATCGTCGGCGGCGGCATCGCCAACACCTTCATGCTGGCCGCAGGCCTTTCGATCGGCAAGTCGCTGGCCGAGGCCGACCTGGTCGACCAAGCCAAGGCGGTGATCGAGGCCATGCGCGCCCGCGGCGCCGATGTGCCGATTCCCGTGGACGTGGTCACGGCGAAGACCTTCGCGGCCGATGCGCCCGCCATCGTCAAGGACGCGAACGACGTGGCGGACGACGACCTGATCCTGGACATCGGTCCGAAGACCGCCGCGATTCTTTCGGCGCAATTGCGCGAAGCCGGCACCATCGTCTGGAACGGCCCGGTCGGCGTGTTCGAGTTCGATGCCTTCGCGGGCGGCACCAAGGCCATCGCGCAGGCGATTGCCGAGAGCAGCGCGTTCTCGATCGCCGGGGGCGGCGACACGCTCGCGGCCATCGCCAAGTACGGCATCGAGAAGCAGGTCGGCTACATCTCGACCGGCGGCGGCGCCTTCCTCGAAGTGTTGGAGGGCAAGACCCTGCCGGCCTTCGAAATCCTGTCCAAGCGCGCGGCCGGTTGAGTTCGGCGGCGGGGAATCTCGTGAGGGTGACTTCCGTCAGACACACAAAGTGTATACAGTAGCGAATACAAAAACGGAGACCAACTTCATGAGCACGGATCGCATCCCCCGCCACGCCACCAAGATCGTTGCCACGCTCGGTCCGGCGTCCAGCACCCCCGAACTGCTGGAAAAGATGATCCAGGCCAAGGTCAGCGTGGTGCGGCTGAACTTCAGCCACGGCACCGCGCAGGACCACATCGACCGCGCCACCATGGTGCGCGAAGCCGCCCGGAAGGCAGGCCGCGAAGTGGCCATCATGGCCGACCTGCAGGGTCCCAAGATCCGCGTCGGCCGGTTCGCGCAGGGCAAGGTGATGCTCGAGGCGGGTGCCAAGTTCGTGCTCGACGCTTCGCGCACCGAGCTGGGCGACATCGACGCCGTGGGCCTCGACTACAAGGACCTGCCGCGTGACGTGAAGCCCGGCGACAAGCTGCTGCTGAACGACGGCCTCATCGTGCTGACGGTCGAAGGCGTCAAGGGCGAGGCGGTGCACACCATCGTCAAGCTCGGCGGCGAGCTCTCGAACAACAAGGGCATCAACAAGCAGGGCGGCGGCCTCACCGCGCCCGCGCTGACCGCCAAGGACATGGAAGACATCAAGACCGCGATGAGCTTCCAGGCCGACTACGTGGCGGTGAGCTTTCCGAAGAACGCCACCGACATGGAAATGGCCCGCCAGCTGTGCAATGTGGCGGCCGCCGAGTACGGCCACAAGCCCGGCATGATCGCCAAGATCGAGCGTGCCGAAGCCATTCCGAAGCTCGAAGAGATCCTGCGCGCCAGCGACGGCATCATGGTCGCCCGCGGCGACCTCGCCGTTGAAGTCGGCAATGCCGCCGTGCCTGCGCTGCAGAAAAAGATGATCCGCATGGCGCGCGACATGGACAAGGTGGTGATCACCGCGACCCAGATGATGGAGTCGATGATCACCAACCCCGTGCCCACCCGCGCCGAGGTGAGCGACGTGGCGAACGCCGTGCTCGACGGCACCGATGCCGTGATGCTCTCCGCCGAAACCGCCTCCGGCCGCTACCCGCTGGAAACCGTGCAGGAGATGAGCCGCATCTGCGAAGCCGCCGAGGCCGCCGAAGACAAGACGCTCGACGCCGATTTCAGCGGCAAGGCCTACAGCCGCATCGACCAGTCGATCGCCATGGGCGCGCTCTTCACCGCGCACCACCTGGGCGCCAAGGCCATCGTGGCGCTGACCGAATCCGGCTCGACCATCCTGTGGATGAGCCGGCACCGCGCGCACATCCCGATGTACGCGTTGACCTCGCGCCTGGCCACGCAGCGCAAGCTCGCGCTGTACCGCAACGTGCGCCCGCTCCTGATGGATTCGGAAAGCGACCGCGACACCGCGCTGCAGCAGGCCGAGAACCACCTGAAGAAGCGCGGCATCGTGCAGAGCGGTGACGTTTACGCCATCACCTGCGGCGAGCCGATGGGCGCGCCGGGCGGCACCAACATGCTGAAGATCTGCCGCGCGAGTTGAGCGCGCGCTCAGCAAGGCAAAGCAAAGGCCGGCGCATGCCGGCCTTTTTCGTTGCGTGATTCAGCGCATCGTCCCGTTCAGCCGTTGCGGAACAGGAAGCTGTAGGCGTTCAGTGCCGGCACGCCGCCCAGGTGGGCGTACAGCACCTTCGATCCAGCCGGGAACTCGCCGAGCCGCACCTTCTCGATCATCCCGTGCATCGACTTGCCCTCGTACACGGGGTCGGTCAGCATGCCTTCGAAGCGCGCGCAGAGGCGAATCGCCTCCAGCGTGCCTTCGTTCGGCAGGCCGTATTCCGGGCCGCCGAAGCGGCGGTCGAGCACCACGTCTTTCTCGGTGATATCGCGGCCCAGCTCGACCAGTTCGGCGGTGTTCTTCGCGATGCGCAGGATCTGCTCGAAGGTCTGCTGCGGCTTGGCCGAGGCGTCGATGCCGATCACGCGGTCGGCGCGGCCGTCGGCTGCGAAGCCGACCACCATGCCGGCCTGCGTGCTGCCGGTCACGGCGCAGACCACGACGTAGTCGAACTTGAAGCCCAGTTCGGCTTCCTGCTGGCGCACTTCTTCGGCGAAGGCCACGAAGCCCAGGCCGCCCCTCGGATGCTCGGAGCAACCCGCCGGAATCGGAAAAGGCTTGCCGCCGGCCTGGCGCACGCTTTCCATCGCGTCTTCCCAGCTCTTGCGGATGCCGATGTCGAAGCCCGCGGCGTCGAGGCGCACGTCGGCGCCCATGATGCGGGACATCTCGATGTTGCCGACCCGGTCGTACACCGCGTCGGAGTAGTTGACCCAGTTCTCCTGCACCAGCACGCACTTGAGGCCCAGGTGCGCGGCCACCGCTGCAACTTGGCGCGTCTGGTTCGACTGAATGCCGCCGATGGACACCAGCGTGTCGTAGCCGCCTTCGAGCGCCTCGGGGATCAGGTATTCGAGCTTGCGGGTCTTGTTGCCGCCGAAGGCCAGGCCGCTGTTGCAGTCCTCGCGCTTGGCGTAAAGCTCGACCTTGCCGCCCAGGTGGGCGCTCAGGCGCTTGAGCGGATGGATCGGCGTGGGGCCGAAGGTCAGGGCATGGCGGGGAAATTTCTTCAGGTTCATCGACGCGGCTCCGAGGGGGTTGAAGCCATTGATCGTAGGAAGAAGCGCTCGCAACGTGCTTGCGAATTTCTGAAGGATTTTGGGAAAAAAGAAGGCAAGATTCGACAGTAGAAGTTTTTCAGTTCAAGGATGGCTGCATGAGCACAACAAAGTTGCGTCCACCGTTGGAACTCGATCGCACCGATCGCGCCATCCTGCGCGCGCTGCAGCGCGACGCCTCGGTGTCGAACGTGGCGCTGGCCGCCAAGGTCAATCTCAGTGCCCCCGCGTGCCTGCGCCGTGTCGAGCGCCTGAAGGAGGCCGGGTTCATCAAGGGCATCGTCGCGCTGCTCGATCCGGACGCGCTGGAGGTCGGCATGCTGGTGATGATCGGCGTGGTGCTCGACCGCTCCACGCCCGATTCCTTTGCCGACTTCGAGAAGGCCGCGCAGAAGGTCTCCGGCTGTCTCGAATGCCACGTGGTCTCGGGCGAATTCGACTACTTCATGCTCGTGCGCACCCGCGACAACGACAGCTTCAACCGCCTGCACGCCGAGCAACTGCTGTACTTGCCGGGCGTGCGGCAGATCCGCACCTTCGTGGTCCTGAAGCAGGTGCTGTCGACGACGCAGCTTCCGATCTGACGAAACCGCGGCGCGCCCGCGTGCGTATTGGTGCGATGAGCTTTCCCACCTTCGCGTCCCTGCGCCGGCGCCGCAGCGCCATCACCACCGCCTTTACCGTGACCGCAGCCGCCGTGCTGTCGGCCTGCTCGCCGATCAAGGTGCTCAACGGGCTGGTGCCGGAAGACACCTATCAGTTCCAGGGCGGCATCGCCTATGGCGCAGCCCCTCGGCAGCAGCTCGACGTGTACCAGCCGCTGCCCGCCACGCCGCCGGCACGCGGTGCGCGGCCGCTGGTGGTGTTCTTCTTCGGCGGCACCTGGACGAGCGGCGACCGCGCGAGCTACAAGTTCGTCGGCGAGGCGCTGGCCGCCCGGGGCGCGGTGGTCGTGATTCCCGACTACGGTCTTTCGCCCGCTTTCACCTACCCGGTGTTCGTGCGCGACAGCGCCCTGGCCGTGAAATGGGCGCTCGACAACGCCGCGCAGCTCGGCGCCGACCCGAAGCACGTCTACGTGATGGGCCACAGCTCGGGCGGCTACAACGCCGCGATGGTGGCGCTGGACGATCGCTGGCTCGGCGAACTCGGCGCGAGCCCCCGGCAGCTCGCGGGCTGGATCGGCCTGGCCGGCCCTTATGACTTCCTGCCCATCGGCGACCCGCAGGCGCGGGCCGCCTTCAACTGGCCGAACACGCCGCGCGACTCCCAGCCGCTCGCGCACGCAAGCGCCGCGTCACCCCGCGCACTGCTCATGGCGGCGTCGAAGGACAACCTCGTCTACCCCGACCGAAACACCGGACAAATGGCCGCGGCCCTCCGCGCCGCCGGGGTTCCGGTGCAGGTGCGGCTGTTCGACAACCTGAGCCACGTCACGTTGATCGGCGCCTTCGGCAAGCCGGTGCAGTGGCTGGGCGGTCCAGTGCTGCCGCCGGTCATGGACTTCCTCGGGTTGGCGTCAGTCCTGTCCCACAAGGGGCCTCGGTAGAATTACGGCAGTTTTTCTCGTCTTTCAGCCTTCTTTTTCCCCTAATTCCCGCGAGGTATTTCCCATGGCACTCGTCTCGATGCGCGAACTGCTGGACCACGCCGCAGCCAATGGCTACGGCATCCCGGCCTTCAACGTCAACAATCTCGAACAGGTCCAGGCCGTGATGGAGGCCGCCAAGGAAACCGGCGCGCCCGTCATCCTGCAAGCCAGTGCAGGCGCCCGCAAATACGCCGGCGAAGCCTTCATCAAGCACCTGATCCAGGCCGCGATCGAGCAGTACCCGAACATCCCGCTGGTCATGCACCAGGACCACGGCCAGAACCCCGACGTCTGCAAGGGCGCCATCGACCTGGGCTTCAGCTCGGTCATGATGGACGGTTCGCTCGAGGCCGACGGCAAGACCATCGCCAGCTACGACTACAACGTGGACGTCACCAAGAAGGTGTCCGACATGGCCCACCGCCTGGGCGTGACCGTCGAAGGCGAGCTCGGCTGCCTCGGCTCGCTCGAAACCATGAAGGGCGACAAGGAAGACGGCCACGGCACCGACGACACCATGACGCGCGAGCAGCTGCTCACCGACCCCGAGCAGGCCGCCGACTTCGTCAAGCGCACCCAGATCGACGCGTTGGCCATCGCCATCGGCACCAGCCACGGCGCCTACAAGTTCACCCGCGAGCCCACCGGCGACATCCTGGCGATCGACCGCATCAAGGAAATCCACCGCCGCATTCCCAACACCCACCTGGTGATGCACGGCTCCTCGAGCGTGCCGCAGGAACTGCTGGCGATCATTCGCCAGTACGGCGGCAACATGAAGGAAACCTACGGCGTGCCCGTCAAGGAAATCCAGGAAGCCATCAAGCACGGCGTGCGCAAGATCAACATCGACACCGACATCCGCCTGGCCATGACCGGCGCGGTGCGCAAGTTCCTCGCCGAGAACCCCGAGAAGTTCGACGCCCGCGAGTGGCTCAAGCCCGCGCGCGAAGCCGCCAAGCTGATCTGCAAGCAGCGCTACATCGAGTTCGGCTGCGAAGGCCAGGGCGCCAAGATCAAGGGCGACACGCTGCAAGTGGTCGCCGCCAAGTACGCCAAGGGCGAGCTGGCGCAGGAAGTCGTCTAAAAACTTCCCTGCGATCCGAAGGCCACCGTTCGCGGTGGCTTTTTTCTGCGCGCACAATCCGCTTTCCCGTCACCCGTTTCCCCACAGCATCTCCCCCTCTTTGCGCCCATGACCACCGTCCACACCTCCTCCATCCAGAGCCTGCCCCTGCTTGCGCGCGGCAAGGTGCGCGACAACTACGCCGTCGGCGAGGACCGCATCCTGATGGTCGCGAGCGACCGGCTCAGCGCCTTCGACGTGATCATGGGCGAGCCGATTCCCGGCAAGGGCGAGATCCTCACGCAGATGGCGCTGTGGTGGTTCGAGCGGCTCGGCCAGCTCTGCCCGAACCATCTGACCGGCGATGCGCCCGAGAGCGTGGTCACTGCCGAGGAAGTACCGCAAGTCACCCAACGTTCGATGCTGGTGAAGCGCCTGAAGCCGATCCCGGTCGAGGCCGTGGTGCGCGGGTATCTCGCCGGCAGCGGGTGGAAGGAGTACCAGGAAAGCCGCTCAGTCTGCGGCGTGCCGCTGCCCGAGGGCCTGACCAACGCGAGCAAGCTGCCGCGCCCGATCTTCACGCCCGCCGCCAAGGCCGCGGCCGGCGAGCACGACGAGAACATCAGCTACGACCGCGTGGTCGAGATCGTCGGCCCCAAGCTGGCGCAGCAGATCCGCGAGACCAGCATCGCCATCTACGAAACCGCTGCGCAGATCGCCCTCACCAAGGGAATGATCATTGCCGACACCAAGTTCGAGTTCGGCCTGGACGAAGCCGGCACGCTGGTGCTGATGGACGAGGTGCTCACGCCCGACAGCTCGCGCTACTGGCCCGTGGAAGGCTACGAAGCCGCGCTGGCCGCCGGCACGAATCCCCCGAGCTACGACAAGCAGTTCGTGCGCGACTGGCTCGAGGCCACGAAGATCAACGGCAAGCCCTGGGACAAGACGCCGCCGGCGCCGCGCCTGCCGGCTGAGGTGATCGAGAAGACTGCTGCCAAGTACCGTGAGGCGCTGGAGCGTCTCACCGGCTGATGTGAATAAGTCACAAACGCCTCGGCAATAGTGCCCATCCGCGAGGGCAGGGATTTCAGACACTTTCTTCATCCCTACAGATGAGGAGAAACAAGATGAGCTCTGCCACCGATGTGCGGTTGCCTCACAGCAGCCCCACAGAGCATGCGACGCCGATGCCGCCACCGGATGTGTGGCAAGCCGGCCTCTTGGCCTGCGTGCTCGACGAAATCGACCACGGCCTGCTGCTGGTCGACATGAGCGGCCGCATCCTGCATTCCAACCAGTTGGCGCGGCGCGAACTGTCGGGACAGCGCGCCCTGTGCAGCATCGACGGCCTGCTTTGCGCCACGCAACCCGTCGGCCGAACCGCGGTTCGGCGTGCGCTCCAGGATGCGGGGCGCGGCTGCCGAAGCCTGGTCGAACTCGAGCATGCCAACTGGCCGCTTTCGCTGGCCTTCGTTCCCCTGGCCTCGCGCGGTATCGACGCCGTGCTCGTCATGTGCAGCCGCGCCGATGGCTGCGAGGCGCTCACCATGCAGATGTTCGCGCGGGCCAGGCAACTCACGCGCGCCGAGCAAGCCGTGCTGGCGCAGCTCTGTGCGGGGCAGCGCGCCGAAGAAATCGCCAGCCAGCAAGGGGTCTGCCTGTCGACCGTGCGCACCCACATCAAGAACGTTCGCCTGAAGACCGGGAGCACCAGCATTCGCGAGGTCGTGCATCGCGTATCGCGCATGCCGCAGTTGATGTCTGCATTGCGGATCGCCGCCCCCAGCTAACCCCGGCGGCGGTGTCAGAGGGCGCGGCTATAGTCCGCGCATGCCGACGCCTGCCCCGCCCGAACTGCCGCCAGCGGTCCTGAAACTGGCCGCGCTCGGCGTGCAGCGGCGCTATCGCACGCACACCCTGCTGATTCAGGAAGGCGACGCGGGCGACACCATTTTTGTGGTGCTCAGCGGCCGGCTGCGCGCCTACGTCTCGGACGCCCGCGGCCGCGAGATCACGCTCGGCTATCACGGCCCTGGCGACTACGTCGGCGAGATGTCGCTCGACGGGGGCCAGCGCTCGGCCAGCGTGCAGGCGGCCGAGCCCACGGTGTGCGCGGTGCTCACGCGGGAAACGATGCTGCGGCACCTGGCGCGCGATCCGGAGTTCGCGCTGGAGCTTGTCGTGCGCCTGATCCGGCGCGCGCGGCTGGCGACCGAGAGCACCCGCAGCATCGCGCTGCTGGATGTCTACAGCCGGTTGAAGCGGCTGCTCGAGGAGCGGGCGCAGATGCAGCCGGATGGGGGGCGTTGCATTGCGGAGCGGTTGACGCACCAGGCGATTGCTAGCGAGATCGGGTGCTCGCGGGAGATGGTCAGTCGGTTGATGAAGGACCTGGAGGAAGGTGGCTACATCGCCGTTGACCGGCGGATGCTCATTCTTGTGGGCGACCTTCCCGCGCGCTGGTAGCCAGGCGGCTCGCCGAGTTGGCGGTGACCGGCATGGAGGCCATGCTGTCACAGCCCACATTCAACCAGCCCGCGCCGATTCGGGCTTGTGTGAGCGGATCCAGCGGTAACAGCGGGCTGAGTGGTGCCTTGACCGAATTGATCCGGCAGCCTTGGTTTGTCCCCGCCAGCAGCGCATCGGTGATCTCCGCGCTGTCCATGCCCGGGGACGGCGGTTTGGACGACGGCCCGCCTCTGTTGCCTGCGAACAGATTCAGGATGGCGCGCGCAACCTGAGGGGCGGCAACGCTGGTCCCGTTCATCCGTATGGTCGTGCCGCTGCGCGAACCGGCGGCGAGCAGGCCAGGGGCGGCCTCTGCTTGGTCTCCGGGTGCCACGAGATCCGGCCATTGGTGCCGCCCGTTGCATAGAACAGAGACACGGGCGGCCGTATACGGCGATGGAAGCCCCGACGTTGCGTAGCAGGCTCCTGCGACGATGGGATGCAGACCGTTGGAAATGCTGTTGCCGGTGCCGCGACGCTTGACCGGATCCTCCGCGACGTCGTCGACCGTGGCCGGCTGGCGTGGGCGCGTGGACAGAAACAGCGATTGCCGCGCGTTATAGCGCGCACCCGGAATGGCTTCGTCGCGCTGAATCCATGCGTCGAAGGCAACGGGCGTCTTCCAGTCTGCAATGGACAACTTGATGCTCCATAGCCCATGCGGTGCAGAAGCCGAACAATCTTTTTCGAGACGCGTCGGAAGCAACGAAATCAGGATCAAGGACATCGCGGGGGCCGAGGGGACGCTGCCTGTCGACGTGGAAATGGCACAGCAAGACGACTCAACGGTGTCGCCATCGAACACGGTCATGCCGACCTGGGCTCGACCGCCGTGGGAGCCGTCCGGTTTCATCAGATCGACCATCACATCTCCGATGCGGTTTGTCTCGATCCACAGCTCGCAGAAACTCTCGGTCGGGTCTTCGACCCGCACCTGCCAACCAAGTTGGACCGGTGATGCTGGCCGGACGACCCCTGCCGCGTGCCCCGCAGCGTCGAAGTGATTGCCGGCCGGGAGTACCAATGCAAAGTCCCGCCCCTTGCCGCGCTCGCGTTGAATGATGCTGTCTAGCGCGCGTTCGAACAGGCTGCTGCCGTTGTGCGGACCTCCCGTTGCGCCGAAGCTGAGATTCACGACCACGCTGGCCGTGCTGTCGATCTTGCGCAAGGCGTAGGTGAGCGCGTCCAGCACATGTTTCGCGAGCCCCCCGCCCGACGTGTCCTGCGAGACCAGAGGCGGAAGCTGGACCATGACGATGTGCGTTGCGTCGGAGCCTGCATCGTCTGCGGCAGCGGGACCGTGCCTTGGAGGTTGCCTCCCAGCGGCCAGATCCGCCACGTGGGTCCCGTGCGCGAGTGCGAGCCGTACGCGGTCGTAGCGAAGGTCGCCGTACATCCGGGTTTCGGACCGGCTGTCGGAGAGGTTCTCGATGAGCGTGTCGATCTTTGCGGCGGCGAGCTCTCGTCCGTAGGCGAAGTCGTCCACCGGGCTCCATTCGGTTGGATAGCGTCCGGGTGACTTGCCCAGCACGAACTCCTCTATCTGCCCGCCTGATTGCTGAACCACGACGTGTGAGGGATCTTGGTCCCAGAAGTAAGCGATCCGCGTGGATTTGCCGTCCGATTTGCGAAAGGCGTCATGCAGGAAGGCCAGTCCATCGTCAATGATGACCATGACATTGCCGGTCAACGGTTGTACAGACGCGTTCACCTGAAGGGCGCTTGACCACGCTGCTTCGGGTGGTTCAAAGGCGAGCACAGGCGGAAACCAGTTCAGGACTTCGTCAATCGGCACGGCGCGCGCGGTCGAGTACTCTGCATGAGCGGCGAGAAGCATCCCCTTTTCGCGCCAGCCCACAACATGGTCAGCGTTTGCGGAGACGCTGTAGATCTTCTTGCCGTGATCACCATCGGCAATCTCATGAAAGGCTACGCTGAAGTACTCGGCATACGGCCCACTTGTTCCCTGCGCCTGAGCTTGGAGGTCGTCCTTGAGCGCTTCATCGCACTCGAGCACCAACTGCAAGCTTTTGGGTTCGGGAGAGGGCAAGCCGCAGATGGTGAACTTCAATCCTTTCAACAGAGCCCACTCCACATAGGGGTCTTGCGTCAATGCGGCAACGACGGTGTGCGTGGGCGTGGGCGTGGGTTCGGGCATCGAAATCTCCCTGGAAGTTCAGTAAGAAATTTCTTCTTGCGCTTTGTGCCAAAGCCAATGGAGCGACTTGGACTCCTCGACCTCGATCACAGGCGTGCCATCGACGCCGCGCGTGACCCCACTCCCTTCGAGAAGGTGGATACCCGAATCGTTGGCCCTCGATATCTCGGGATTGCTGTCGGGCAGCTGGTTCCCAGCCAAAGACCAGCAGTCGACCTGCCGTGGTTGTGGGCTCTCGTTTCCGGCGCGCGCGGCAAAGTAGGCCGCCAGACGGTGCCCCAGAAACTGGCCCGGTGGCGTGTCGATGGGAAAGTGCAAGCCGGCCACGACCCGGTTGTCCGCGATGCGATGGGCCAGCGCATGCAGGCGCTCGTTCTGCGAGTGCCGGTTTGGTCGCAGGTGCGACATCAACGATGCGAAGAAGAAGGCTTCCGTGGCGTGCCCGCTCGGCCAACTGAAATAGGCGGGCGTCTGGATGCAGGGCTGGACATCGACGCTCCATGAAGCCGGCCGAGGGCACACAAGCTCATGCTTGATGCGGTGGATCAGTTGCATCGTCACGTGCAGAAGCACAAGTGCCAGTTCGATCGTGTATCGATTTCTCTCGGGATGAAGGTTGCAGATGCTGGCCCAGAACGCGAACTGGGGCGTCACCTGAGAGATGATTTCCGCCATCCGCTCCGGTCGCTCGGCTCTTCGTGCCAGAACGAGCTTTGTTTGAGATCCGAATGCTCCCTTGTCGGGTCGTTTGAGCGTGACCCACGGCGATGCGTCGTATCGAAGTTGAACTTCGAGAGGACCGTTTTCGGGTTGCGGGCTTGCTACGCTCAACCCCTCCAGGCACTCTTGCGTGAGCAGGTGGAACCGGGTTCTCGCGTCGTTTTGCTGGAGGTAGCCAGGGAGCGAGCTTTCAGGATATGCGACGGGCTCCACTGGCTCAGGTGCACGGACCGGCGAAGCATATTGCCGGCTGAGATCCATGGCGCCGTAAAGCAGAGGGTTGCTGATGGCTCCTGAATACCCAGCAAACGTATTGGCTGCGTTCGTGAAGTCCATGGTGATCATTCCAGACATACCGGACATGCCAGACATTCCCGACATACCGGACATGTTTTCGGCGCTGAACTTGTTCATGGTTTCTGTTCCTGGTCAGTGGGCTGGAAGACCGGCAATGCGCATGCTTTGCACGATTTCCTGCAGTTGTGGTGAATTGGCCATTGGGGATCGGGCGACGAATCGCTCGATCGTGAAAAGCGGTTCGATGGTCAGCAGTGCGGTGGCGACCTCTCGGGCGCGCGCTTCGTTCCCACACATCGCGCTCGCGACAACGAGGGTCTTGTAGGTGGACGCATGCAGGCGATGGGACCTGAGCGAGCGTTCTGCCAGCATCGCCGACGTGGCATATTCGCCCGCCGAGAGATACGCAGTGGCGGCAAGCGATTCGTAGTAGTAGCGGGCAGGGTGCAGCGGCGAGAGCAGCAGTGCCCTGTCCGCGGCTTCGCGCGCCTGTTGGCCGAAGCCCTTCCAGGCATTCAGGGTAGCCATGAACAACCACGCCAGCGCTTCGTTCGGGTTCTCTGCAATAGCCATCTGGTACGAACGCTCGGCCGCGTCAAAATCCTTGAGCAAATAGCCCGCGATCTGTCCCTTGATCGTCATGGCCAATGACAAGGACGGATCGCGATCGGATGCGCGCTCGATCTCGAACATGGCGCGCTTCGCTTCGTGCTGCGGATCTCCGAGCCAGCCTGAAGAGACACCGATCACGTACCACTGCCCGAGCCAGGCTCGAGGCATTCCGAAGCGCGGGCGGCGCTCCGTGAGATGTTCGAGCAGTTGCCGGGCGCGCGCGAAGTCGCCATGCGACTGGCGGTGCATGAGTGCGATCCCGCCGACCAGCAGCGAGTAGTCGTCCAGTGTCTCCGGTGGCTGATTGCGTGCATGCCTGATACGCGACTGGAGCAATGTGTCATACGCACCGTTCGCAATGGCGCCTACGAGTTCGCTCTGCGCATCGAAGAGATCTTCCAGCGCTGCTGAGCGGCTATCGGTCCACAGAACGGCGCCGGTCTGCAGATCGCTCAATTCCGAGCTGATGAACAAGCGCGCACCGCGCACATGAAACGCGCCGGTCAGTGCATAGCGCGCTCCGAGATGCCTTTCGATGGCCGCGGAATCCAGTGTGCGTCCCTTGAATGCGGCACAGGAAAGCCGCGACAGCACGTGCAATTCGGTCCGAGCAAGTTGATGGATGACGGCATCTGAGATCAGGTCGCCGACCATGGCGTGCTGAGGATCGCCGCGTCGATTGTCGAAAGGAAGAACAGCAACCACCGTTTGGTCGGACGCGGTTTGGGCTTTGGTTTCGGTCGAGGCGGTGGGACGCGCATCGTTGGCGCCAATTCGGTAGATGCGTATCGGCTTGTCAATGTGCTTCAGATAGCACTCTCCAAGATCCTCGATGTCAGCATCGAGTCCGTCGACAAGTTCTTCTCTTGCGGCGACAGTCATGGCCGTCTGATGCGGCTGAGCCAAAGTGGCAACCCGTGCGGCGAGATTCACGCCGTTGCCGTAGATGTCGATGCCGTCGGCGTAGACGTCGGTGGCATGCAGACCCGCGCGAAGCGACAGGGACTTGCCCGACCGCAGCGGCGCAATGTTCGACGCCATCCACGCATGCATGGCATTCGCCGCCGCAGCAGCGAGCGGCACGGCATCGAACTCCACCAGCAACCCATCCCCCAAGCTTTTCACAAGCCGCCCTTTGTTGGCCGGCAGGATGACCTGGTTCACGTGGGCAAGAAACGCTTGCCAACGCTGGATCACGCCCAGTTCATCCGCCTGCATGAGACTGACCGATTCGACGAGATCGACGATCAGCACCACCTTGCGGTGGCGTTGAAGGTTGAACCCGGCAACGGCCGATGCAGGCATGTTGGTGTCCCTTGACGACAAGGTCATCCTCCCCAGGATGGAGCAATCCGCGAAATGAGGCGGCGGGCGCCTCGTAGTTCTTTTTCGCGATAGTAACGGGATGTTGTGACTTTGGTACACATTTCACAACTAGGCGTTTCACCGCACCTTGTCTCCTCCGCGAAGGGGATGTGCCTCGAGGCCAGGGCCAGAACACTGCTCGGCATCGGAGTCCGTGTCGGATTCCGGCTTGTCACACAAAGCCGAGAGGTTTCCATGAAGCAGATACTTTTTTCTTCCACCCGCCGTGGGGCAGTCATCGGTGCGTTTTCTGTGGTTCTTGCGGCCTGTGGCGGCGGAGGCGGCGGGAGTGGCGCAGGCGGTTGGCCCATGGGGCCGATCGGCGGCGGCACACCGGTCGAGCCATCCCCCGTGGCATCGAGCAGCACGCTCAGCGGTGTGGCGGCCACGGGTGCCGCATTCGTGCAGGCTGCGATCACTGTGACCGATGCTACGGGGGCAACGGTCTGCAGCACCACTACCGATTCCGGTGGAAGCTATCGCTGCACCCTGCCAGCCGGCACCAAGGTGCCGCTGGTCATACGCGCTGCACGCGACGAGCAGGTTCTCTACAGCGCCGTGGCGAGTTCGGCCGATGGCACCGCCAACGTGACGCCGCTGACCACGATCGTCGTGTCCAGGCTCGCGCCGCAGGGCCATCCGGGTAATCTGGCCGCTGCGATCCAGTCGGGCCCAGAGACCGTGACTGCCGACACCTTGCGGGTTCAGGTGAGTGCGTTGATCGCCGCGTTGCAGCCCCTGTTGAGGGCCTTGGGCCTGAGCGAAAACATCGATCCGATCGGTGGCGTGTTCTCCGCCGATGGCACAGGCCAGGACAAGTTGCTCGACACCATCTCGGTCAGCGTGCGACCCGATGGCTCCTCCGCCAATGTCGAAATCACCGTCAAGACACTGCCCGCAGCGGCCGACAGCGCACCGCTGTCGATCGTGTTTCGCAGCAGCGATGTGGCGATCCCGGCGTTGCCAGCCGCGCTGACTGCGCAACAACTTGCGCCCGTGCCCGCACCAGGCGTGGTGTCCGACCTGTTGAAGCGCCTGACCGCCTGCTATGTGCTGCCGCTGTCGCAGCGTGTCAACGCGAACAGCGATGCGGGCAATGCCATCGGTACCGCGGCCGATGTCATCGCGCCGGCCTGCCGCACGCTGTTCGAGGGGGACGATCCGGCCAGCTACGTCGCCAATGGCCGAGAGGTCGGGCGCAACGCAAACAACGCGGGCGCTTTTGCAAGCCTGTTCCGCGCGGGCGCGACGGGACTCCAATGGGAGCAGGGCAACGTCGAGTTCTTCCGCGACGGCAGCACCATGATCCTGAGCTACCGGTGGACCGACGCGTCGGGCAACACCGACACAGACACCCTCGCAGCGCGCGAGGTCGGGGGCGTGCTCAAGCTCACGGGCAACAGCAATGCCTACAACGTCAGCGTGCGCCCCTTTGCGCAGAACCGCGAATTGCTCAACACGCCGGCCTTCAGTTCCTTCACCACCGGCTACAACATCAGCATCGACAACCGCACCGATGGCGCCGGCAGCCCGGTGTTCAGCCAGGTGAAGGTGACTGCGCCCACCGGCGAGCAGCGCATCTACCTGCCGCAGCCGGGTCTGTCTTACCTGGTGGTGACGCGCGACGATGGCGTCACGCCCACGGCGACTCCGGTCTTCCGTCTGCGCGGCGAATACCAGGACGCGGCCACGCCCGGCAACCCGAGCGAAAAGGAAGGCGGCATCTATTTCGTCAGCCCGCAGTACACCGATGCGCGAATCGCCGCACTGAACAACCAGGGCGCGTGGACACTGGAGTTCGTCCACGTCGACAGTGCCGTACAGAACGTGGTGCAGCACCATCGCACGTTGTCGCGGTCGCTGACGATCGGAGAGATTAGACAGTCGGCCTTTGCGGAGATCACCCCGGCGCTGCGTGCCGAGCTGGTCGCCGCGAGCAAGGCCACCGGCGACTTCGCATTCGGTGCGCCGAGCCAGGCGGAACCGAACATCGTCGACTTCAGCGCCGATGGCAATCAGGATGGCTGGGTCGTGCCAGTCGGCGCCTTGGCACCGACCTCGTTCAGCGCCCTGGGCCGCGCGCCCGCCGGTGCCCGCTTCAACGACACCACCGGCGTCAGTGGCCAGGCGCGGAAGGCGCAGCTCTTCTGCTCGCCGCAGACCGCAGCAGATGCGCATTGCGACTCGCGCTTCGGCGCCCCGCAGTACGCCGAGGGCAGCACCATCAACAGCTTCGAGCTCTGGGCGCGCAGTTCGCGGCAGGTCGAGATGAGCAGGCTGCTGGGCCTCTACAAGCTGCAATGAAGCTGGGGACGCCATGATCACCACGCGACTGCTTCGCCTTCTGGGTTTGGGGTGCATCGTCTTGCTCGGCGCCTGTGGCACGAACAAGTACGACCGTACGTCCGACAGCAATTGGGAGGACCTGAACCGCTCCGGCATCGAGCCGGTCACCCACCATGTGCTCGAGCAGATCAATTTGATCGAGCTGCTCGACCCGAAGGACCTGACGAGGCAATCGTATGAACGCGAGGGTGGAGGTGGCGGCGGACGCGAGAGCTGGGGCAAGCTGTCTTTCTCTGTTCGCTACGACCGGGTTTTCGCCAGCTTCGCGGCGCACCCGGACGATGTCGCACCCGAGGTGCGCCGCAATCTTGTGCTGAACCGCCTGGTCGCCGCCTCCGAGCGGCGATGCGGCCGATTTTTCCAGTACCTCAAGAAGGAGAACGCCGACAAGAATTTCTACTTCGCCATCGGCAGCAGCGTGCTGGCCACCGCGGGCGCGTTGGTGCCCGGCATCCGGGCTGCCCAGAATCTGTCGGGTCTGAGCGCGCTGGCGTCGGGTGTGCGCGCCGAGTACAACAACGAGTACTACGCCAATCTGGCCGTCTCCGTGATCACGAAGGCCATCGACGAAAAGCGCAAGGAACTGCGACTCCAACTGCAGGCGGCACAGGCGCAACCTTATGAGCGCTACGACATTGCCGCCGCCGTGGCCGATGGCGTGCGCTACGACGCGTCCTGCAACATTGTCAATGGGCTGGAGCAGGCCAACGAAGCGCTGCAGAGGCTCAACGAGCCGGGGCGCGACGCCATCAACCGGGCGTTGCTCAAGGACAGGCTTGCCCGCGCGTTGGCGTCCGGGGATGTGAATGCCGTGGGCGAGTTCAACAAGCTGGCCGCGGCGCTGAACATCGAAGCGAGCTCCTTGTTGGTGGGCGGGGCGCCCTTGGCCACAGGTGATGCGGTGCTGCGCGGTGGTGCCGGATCGGCCTATGACGCGACACGTGGAACGGACGTCGTGGCGGCTGCTGCGCAGTCCCTCGGGCGGATCGAGCGGACGCTGAAATTGCTGGAGAACGATCTCATGGGCGTGATCGGGGACAAGTCCACGCCAGCGGCGGTGGCCACGTTGACCGCTGCGTTGAAATTGCTGCGTTCGGCGCTCGGGACGCAGTTTGCGGACAAGGAGGGTGCGACAGCTTTCGGTTGCTTTGCCGATGCCAAGGTCATCGCGGAGACCTTGACCCGGACCCGGAACGCAGCCCTGCAAGCCAAGGCAACGGGAACGGACGAACGCAGCACGGCCGATGCGCTGGAAGACGCAAGAAGGGCCACTGTCGGCTTTGTCGCCAAGCTCGATCGCTATGAACGTGTCGTTGGAGAAGTCGCCACCAAGGCCAGTGGTGACTTGCGCAAGAAATTCAGCGCGGAGAAACCGGAATTCGATACAGCGGTCAAGTCCGTGGCGGGCGAGCTCGACATCGCGAGGGTCGAGGCGGGTATCGGCGCGGTCCGCCTTTGCACTGCCAAGCCAAAGAAGGCCTGATGCCCGCGGGCGCAGGCTCGCGAACCTTCCGGTGATTCGAGCGGTGATGGGTGCAGGTCAGCGCCCCGTGCTGCTCAACGTCGCCACCGTCCGCCCACCGGCGTCGAGCAGCGCCAGCCGCCCCGGCGCAAGGCTGTAGCTCGTCGTGCTCTGCAGCGCCGAGAGGAACTGCGCCTCGTTGGCCCCGCGCACCGGGTCGGCGCAGGCCATGCGCGTGGAGGCCAGCTGCCCGATCTTCAACGTGATGCCGCTGCGGGTGAACGTGCCCGACACGCGATTGCATCCGCCCGATCCGCTCACGCGCCCGCTGCTGCGGTCGAACTGGATCTGCGCATCGCCGCCCGGCGCGATGGGCTCGTCGCCCAGCTGCGCGAGGCGCCACACCGGGCCTTCGATGGGTTCGTCCAGGCTGATGCCGCTCCCGCAGCCGGTCAAGGTGGTCAGCAGCGCGGCCGTTGCAAGCACGGGGAGCGCAATGTGGCGGGCGAAGGAACGCATGGCCAGTCTTTCCTTTTGAGAATCTGCAACAAGATGAAATCGGGCGCCATCGTATGCGACGCGGCTCAGCTCGCCAATGACGCCAGCGCCACGCCGCCCGCCAGCCGGGCCTCCACGCAGCGCCGCACGCTGGCCGGTGTGCCGTCCTGGGCGAGCAGCGCGGGCCATTCGGCTTGCGCCTGGCGCACCGTGTCGCGGGCAATCGCCATGAGCCGCGCCGGGCGCAGCAGGCCCGCCGAGCGCAGCAGGGCGTCGAGCGCCGGCCCGTCGAAGGCGCGCAGCTTGGCGTCGATCGCGCGGTTCACGCCGTAGTCGCCGGCCGGCACGTCCTCGAAGAAGGCCGCCACGCACACCGGGTCGTAGAGCGGCGCGAGCACCGGCGCCACGCCGTCGGGGTAGCGCAGCGCCCAGTTCTTCAGGTGGGCATCGCTGTTGCCCAGCAGGATGAACGCGACGATTCGGCGCACGCACTCGCGCACGTCCGCCACCGGATTGGGCGAGAGCCGGTCGAGCACGCGCAGCATCGCGGGCCAGTCGACCGCGAGCCCGCGGCCGTATTTCTGCCGGGGCTCGTACTGCAGCACTTGCGCGAACTCTTCCATGTGGATGCGCCCGCCTTCCGGCGTGCGGTCGAAGCGGCGCACCGCGAGGATCTGCTCGAAGCGCACCTGCTCGGGCAGGTCGGCGTCGGCGCGGCCGATCACGCTGGCTTCGGCGCAATCGAGGCCCAGCGCGCCGCACAGGCGGTAGCCGGTGAATTCGTTGTCGACCAGGTCCGGGTGCCGCGTGCTCGGCAGCTTGAGGATGAAGGAGCCCGCGGCCCCGTGGCGCCGCACCACGTAGCGCCGCCCGTCCTGCACGGCTGAGAACTTGGTCACCACGCCGGGGATGGCGGCGGCGTCTTCCACGGGCATTTCGACGAAGCCGGGCTCCAGCACGTCCAGGCCGAGTGCCGTGTGCCAGTGGCGCACGGTGTCGGGAATGCCTTCGGCCGTCGGCACCGGCTCGACCTCGAGCGCGCCCATCAGGTCGTGGCCGGCTGCGGCCAGCAACTCGAACTCGTCGTCGGCCGCGCAGCCGCGCTGCTGCGCGAGGCGTTCGCGGTTGTGGCCCTCGGGCAGCAGGTTCTGGAAGTAGCTCGGCCAGTGGCCGTCGCTGCGCGAGACGCGGGTGTCGCGCGCCGAGGCCAGGATCGCGCGGGTCGCGGCTTCATCCGCACCGCGGTAGGCGAGCGAGAGCGTCGGCCGGCCAGGGTCGGCGATGTACGCCTCGTCGAACGACACGCGCAGGATGTCGCCGTACTGCGAGAGATAGCCGATGGCGCGCCGCCCGCCGTCTGGCGCATGCAGATGCATCCGCAGGTAGCGGATGCCGGTGTTGAACGCGGCGCTCGTACTCACCGGCTCTCGTCAGCCAGGCTCTGCGCAATAGACGGCGGTGCGCCCACGCCCGCCGGCTGGCCGAGCAGGCGGCCGCCCGAGCGCACGAAGTCCTCGAGCTGCGGGCGCAGGGTGGCGGGCACGGGCATCAATTCGAGCCCCAGCACGCGCGCCATTTCGAGCAGCGTCGACAGGCGCGGATCGATCTGGCCGCTTTCGATGCGCTGCACCGTCATGCGCGAAAGGCCTGCCTGTGTGGCCAGTGCCTCCTGGCTCAGGCCGCCGGCCTTGCGGGCTTTTTCGAGTTCTTCGGTGAGTTGGAGCATTGGCGTACGCTTTTTCTTTAAATTGAGTAGCAATGCTATCTATTTAGGGATGAGCAAGCAATAAAAAAGCGACCCAAGGGTCGCTTTTTCAATTCAATGCGCATCAAGCTGCGCATTTTGTGTTTTCAGCTCAGTACCACGCTGCTGAGCCGGCGGCGGTAGGTGGCCACGACCGGGTCGTCCGGCGGAATCTGTCCGTCGGCCACCTTCACCTTCGGCGGCTCGATCACATCGAGGATCGCGATGTAGGTCTTGCGGGCGAGGTCTTCACTCCAGGTCTTGTCGCGCATGAGGATGTCGAGCAGTTCGTCCATCGCGTCGGTCCATCGCTGTTCGGCCATCAGGAGGCGGGCGCGGCCGAAGCGGGCCTCGAAGTCGCGCTTGTTGGCGGCGATCTTCGCGTCGAACTCGGCGATCGCGGGTGCGGCTCCGGTGACGGGGGCCGCGAAATCGATGGCGTCCATCCAGCGCTGCAGCGAGTCGAAGCGGCGCACGAGCGTGGTCTTGGCGATCACCGGTGCAAAAGCGACCTTGGCATCGTCGACGCGGCCTTCCTGCAGCAAGAGCTTGATGTAGTCGAAGCGGGCGTCGTCGTTGGCCGGATCGGTGGCCACCGCGTGCTGCAGCTTCTCGAGCGCGCCCTCCGTGTCGCCCTCGGCCAGCGCTTCCTGCGCGGCGGCTTCTTCCGAAGCGGCTTCGGCCTCGTCGGCGCCGGGCACGTGCTTGTCGAGGAATTCGCGGATCTTCTCGGCCGGAATGGCGCCGACGAAGCCGTCCACCGGCTGGCCGTCCTTGAACATCACGCAGAACGGGATGCTGCGCACACCGAACATCTCGGAGAGTTGCGACGAAATCTGCGGCACCTTGTCGGCGTCGAGCTTGGCCAGGGTGAAGCGGCCGGCGTACTCGACCTCGAGCTTTTCGAGCACCGGACCGAGCTGTTTGCAGGGGCCGCACCATTCGGCCCAGATGTCCAGCAGCACCGGCGCGGCGACGGAGCCTTCGATCAGCTCGGCCTGGAAATTTTCGAGAGTGATGTCGATCATCGGAACCAACTGGGGGTGAAACGTAAAATTGAAACCATGAACGAAACCATTCAGGTCGGTGTAGTGATGGGCTCGAGCTCCGATTGGGAGACGATGCGCAACGCGGTCGAGATTCTCCAGCAATTCGGAATCGGGCACGAAGCAAAGGTGGTCTCGGCCCACCGGATGCCCGATGCGCTGTTCGCGTACGCCGAAAGCGCCGCCGGGCGCGGGCTCACCGCGATCATCGCGGGAGCGGGCGGCGCGGCCCACCTGCCGGGCATGCTGGCCTCCAAAACCACGGTGCCGGTGCTCGGCGTGCCGGTGGCCAGCCGCCACCTGCAGGGCGTCGATTCCCTCTACAGCATCGTGCAGATGCCCAAGGGCGTGCCGGTGGCCACCTTCGCGATCGGCAATGCCGGCGCGGCCAACGCGGCGCTGTTCGCGGTGGCGATGCTGGCGGTGAACAACCCGGCGCTCCGCGCAAAGCTCGACGCCTTCCGCACGGCCCAGACCGCCGCTGCCGAAGCCATGACGCTGCCATCGGCCCCTGCCGGCGAAGCGCCCGCCGTTTCTCCTTTCTCGCCGCAAGGCGGAGGTGCCCTGTGACCCAGAACGGCGACCTGCCCATCCTCCCGGGCGCCACGCTCGGCGTGCTCGGGGGCGGCCAACTGGGTCGCATGTTCGCGCATGCCGCCCAGCGCATGGGCTACTTCACGGCGGTGCTCGACCCTGATGCCGACAGCCCCGCCGGCCGGGTGAGCCATCACCACATCCACAGCGACTACGCCGATGTCGACGGCCTCGCCCGCCTCGCCGGCCTCGCCGATGCGGTGACGACCGAGTTCGAGAACGTGCCTGCGCCTTCGCTCGAGCACCTGGCCGTGGCACGCCCGGTATCGCCGGCCGCCTCGGCCATCGCCATCGCGCAGGACCGCATCGCCGAGAAGGCCCACTTCACCCGCTGCGGCGTGCCCTGCGCGCCCTACGCGGCCATCGAGACGGCCGCCCAGCTCGCCGCCATCGAAGACCACCTCCTGCCCGGCATCCTGAAGACCGCGCGCCTCGGCTACGACGGCAAGGGCCAGCAGCGCGTGAAAACGCGCGCCGAACTGGTCGAAGCCTGGCAGGCCACCGGCTGCGTGCCCTGCGTGCTCGAGAAGCTGCTGCCGCTCGAATTCGAATGCTCGGTGATCCTCGCGCGCGGCCGCGACGGGCAGATCGTGCATTTCCCGGCCCAGCGCAATCTGCACCGCGACGGCATCCTGGCCGTCACCGAGGTGCATGCGCTGAACATGCCCAAGACGGTGGCGCAGGGCGCGGTCAATTCCGCGAAAAGCATCGCCAACGGCCTGGGCTATGTCGGCGTGCTGTGCGTCGAGTTCTTCGCGCTGGCCGACGGTTCGCTGGTGGTCAACGAAATGGCCCCGCGCCCGCACAACAGCGGCCACTACACGATGGAAGCCTGCGACGTGTCGCAGTTCGAGCTGCAGGTGCGCACCCTCGCCGGCCTGCCGCTCGCGCCGCCGCGCCAGCACAGCCCCGCGATCATGCTGAACCTGCTGGGCGACCTGTGGTTCACCTCGGGCGAAGAGAAACCCGTTTCGCCGCGCTGGAGCGACGTGCTCGCGCTGCCCGGCGTGCACCTGCACCTCTACGGAAAGATCGAGCCGCGGCCCGGCCGCAAGATGGGCCACCTGACCCTCACCGGCGCCACGCTGGAGAGCGTGCGCGCCAACGCCTCGCAGGCTGCCCAGCTGCTGGGACTGCCGCCGGTGGAAGTGACCGGCCTCGCATGATCCTCGACGGCCAATCCCCCGAGGCCATCGCCGAGGCGGTGCGCGTGCTGCGCGCGGGCGGGTTGGTCGCCTTCCCGACCGAGACCGTCTACGGCCTGGGTGCCGACGCGAGCAGCGACACGGCCGTGGCAGGGATCTTCAAGGCCAAGGGGCGGCCCGCCGACCATCCGCTGATCGTTCACGTCGCAGCCGGCATGAAGGGCACCGAGGCGCTCTCGCGCTTCGCCCAGCCGCTGCCGCTCTTCGCGCAGAAGCTGGTGCAGGCGTTCTGGCCCGGTCCGCTCACGCTGATCGTCACGCGCCAGCCCGGCGTGGGCGCGGCGGCCGCGGGCGGGCAGGACACCATCGGCCTGCGCTGCCCCTCGCACCCCGTGGCGCAGGCGCTGCTCGAAGCCTGCGCCGAGCAGGGCGTGCCGGGCGTCGCCGGGCCGAGCGCCAACCGCTTCGGCCGCGTGAGCCCGACCACCGCCCAGCATGTGTACGAGGAGTTCGGCGAGGCGGTGCCAGTGATCGACGGCGGCGCCTGCGAGGTCGGCATCGAGTCGACCATCGTCGACTGCAGCCGCGGTGCGCCCGTGCTGCTGCGCCCTGGCCTCATCACGCGCGCGCAGATCGAAGCGGCCTGCGGCGAAAAGCTCAGCGACCGCGACGTGCTCGAAACCCCCGACCCGCGCGCCTCGGGCACGCTCGAGGCGCACTACGCGCCGAATGCCAAGGTGCGGTTGATGGATGCGAAGGCGCTGCAGACCGGGCTCGACGTGCTCGGCGCCAATGCCGCGCACATCGCCGTCTGGTCGCGCACCAGCCTGCGCTGCCGTTCGCAGCGCGTGCTGCAGCGGCGCATGCCCGACGACGCGGCGGCCAGCGCGCACCAGCTGTTCGCGGTGCTGCGCGAGTTCGACGCGCAGGGCGTCAAGCTGATCTGGGTCGAGACGCCGCCCGATACGCCCGAGTGGGAAGGCGTGCGCGACCGGCTCCAGCGAGCCTCGGCCGCCTGATCCGGAACACCGAGGAACCGGCCTGGCCGGCCCTCAGGCGTTGCCCCCGGCAGGAGGAAGGCGCGCGATACGAAGTGCGCGCAGCCTGAGGACTAGCCTCAACCCCCGGCGGCCAGCACACCCTGGAAGAACCCGCGCGCTGCCGCCAGGCAGAACGGCGGCGCCAGCGTGCCGTGGTACGCGGCCGTGACCGCGCGTGCCTTGTCGGCGTTGCTGCCCGGCGTGTTCTGCGCGAGCGTGCCCTTGGCCTGCGCGAAGCCGGCGCGGGCGGCCGAGTAGGCGTCGGTCGCGCCCGAGTCCTCCAGGTCCACCACCGCCAATGCCGAAGCCGGCATGCCCTTCGCGCGGAAGTAGCCCGCCGTGGCGCGGGTGCTGACGAAGTTCACCGTCGGGTCGTTGGCGCCGCCGCACATCAGCACCGGCCGGGTCGGCACCCAGTTGCGCAGGTCGTTGGCCAGCGCCGCCTTGCGAAAGCCCGTCGAGGGGCTGCAACTGAGCGGTGACGTCGAGCTCAGCGATGCCGCCGTCGCGGGCAGCGCGTTGCCGGGGCAGGGGTTGGACTGGACATCGCCGGCCGCCTGCGTGAGGTAGCTCTGGCGCACCAGGTTGTTGGCACCGTAGAAGATCGACAGGTCGGGGCTCACCGGCCCCGGCGTCGCATTGGCCGGGAACAGCGCGAGCTGCGGCAGCTTGCCGCTGGAGAACAGCGTGTCGGGCGTCGCGCTCGGCAGCAGGGTGTCGATGCCGGTGGCGTATTGCGCTTCGTACACGTCGCCGGTGGCGTTGTAGACGTTGCCGAACTGCTGCTGCCAACTGGTCGAGAGCAGCGGCACGAAGAGCGTCGCGCCCAGCGCCGGCCAGCCCTGGAAGGTGTAGTCGGTCAAGAGGCTGATGGCCGAGGGCGCCGACAGCGGCGCCGAGGCCGTCACCGTCCTGCCCGTGGCCTGCATCTCGCGGTGCGCCGCCATCGCCACGTAGCCGCCCTGCGAATAGCCGGTGATGAAGAGCGAGCCCGCATCGTTCGCATCGATGCCCGAGAAGGTCTTGCGCGCGGCCGTGAGCGCATCGACCATGTCCTTGCCCTGCTGGTCGCCGTTCAGGTACGGGTGATAGGCGAGCGTCGACTTGTCGTAGCCCGCGTAGTTGGGCGCCACCACGATATAGCCCTGGGCTGCGAGCATGGCGGCGACCACCACGCCCTCGCCGGCGGCGGCCTGGTTGATGTCGGTCCACTTGGCGAGGTTGTAGTCGCGCGCGGCGTTCGTGCCGTGGGCGTAGAGCACCACCGGCCGCGCGCCATTGCAGGCCACGTCGGTGCCCGAGGGCACCATGATCGCGGCCGTGGCGGTGGTGGCTTCGCCCTTGCCGCCGACGGTGCGGTATTCGAGGTAGCGCGTGTCGATGCCGCACTTGGGCGTGCCCGCGACCTGCAGCAGCGCGCGGCCCTTGTCGTCGGCGCCGAGCAGCGTCTTGAATTGGTCGACCGACAGCCGCGTGACCTGCGCGGGCGGATTGGTGATGACCGAGCCGCGCCCGGTGTCGGTGACGGGCGGCGGGAAGCCGACCCCGATGCCGCCTCCATCTCCGCCGCCTCCGCAGGCTGCGAGCAGCAGCGTGACGCCGGCAAGGGCCGCCGTCCTGTGCAGCGGGGTGGTGGGTCGTTGTGGTTGCGGCTTGTTCAAGGCGTGTCTCCTGCTGTGTCGCTGTGGCGCTGTATCGCTGAGTGTTGAACCGAACGAGCGTCCGATTCTGGGCAGCGCCATGGCCGCGCGCAAGCGGCCTACACCTACAGAAGTTTTCAGTACAAGGCTGGCCGAAGTCGCGGCAAGGCAACCCTTTGTCGTCGGTCAGTTGTCCTGAGAAGCCCAGTCGACCAGCGCGTCGAACGCGGCGCGCGTGGCGCCTGCGTTCTCGCCGTTGGCGATGGCCACCAGCACATAGCGCCGGCCGCTCGCGCCGTGCACGTAGCCGGCCACGCCCGAGGCGTCGCGCAGCGTGCCGGTCTTCAGGTGCGCGGCACCGCCCGAGCGCAGCGCGCGCTTCTTCAGCGTGCCATCGACGCCCGAGGCGGGCAGCGAGGACATCAGCTCCGGCATCACCGGCGAGCGCCATGCCACCTGCAGCATCTTGCCGAGCGCGGCGGCGCTGATGCGCTCGTCGCGCGACAGGCCCGAGCCGTTCTCGAACACCGGCTGCGCCTCGCCGGTGCCGATGCGGTCGCGCCACCACTGGCCCAGCGCGCTGCGCGAGGCCTCGAAGGTGCCGCGGTTCTTCTGCGTGAGGCCGATGGTCAGAAACACCTGCTGCGCCATCACGTTGTTGCTGTACTTGTTGATGTCGCGGATCACCTCCGCGAGCGGCGGCGAGCCGAATTCGAAGGCCGGCTTCAGGTTCGCGGGCACGCGGCCTTCGCGCATCTGGCCGCCGACGCGCCCGCCCATCTCGGCCCACATGCCGCCGATGGCGCGCAGGCTGTAGGTGCGCGGATCGCCGTACGCCACGGCCCAGCTCTTCTCGCCGCAGGAAGCCGGGAAGCCGCCGTTGAAGCGGATGCGGTTGACGTCGCTGAAGTCGGTCTTGAGCGCGGTGCGCCAGTCGCCGCATTCGCCGGGCACGAGCGGCACGGTGGCCGGCATCGCCACGCTCGCGAGCGGCGGCTCGTAGCTCACGCGTGCGATCTGCCCCGCGCGGTCGGGCGCGAAGGTCATGTTGACCGACTTGAAGTTGATGAGAAGCGCATCCGGCGACGCGTTGTAGGGCCGCAGCGGCTCGCCGTCGAAGGCGCTCGGGTCGTTCTCGGCCGTGTTCTCGAAGGCGCTGCGGTCGATCACGATGTCACCGCTCACCGTGGTGATGCCCAGGCCCTGCACGTGGCGCAGCATCAGCCACACGCGTTCGAGCACCAGCTTCGGATCGCCCTGGCCCTTGATGTAGAGGTTGCCGTCGAGCACGCCGTTGTTCACCGTGCCCTCGATGTATACCGGCGTGTTCCAGCTGTAGGCGGGGCCGAGCAGGTCGAGCGCCGCGTAGGTGGTGACCAGCTTCATCATCGATGCCGGGTTCACCGGCACCTGCGAGCGCCAGGCCAGGCGCGGCGGGCGGGTGCCGTCGGCATCGACCACCAGCATCGTCACCGTTTCGCGCGACACCTTGGCGCGCGCCAGGGCGGCTTCGACGCCGGTGGGAAGGGCCTGCTGGGCGAAGGCACTGGCCGAAACCAGCGTGGCAAGGGAGACGAAGAGGGACGGGATCAGGCGGGTGGCGAAAGGCATCGGGCGATTATCCCGATCAGGTTCACAACTACGCCGCAGCGAAGACGTGCAGCTTCGCGTGGTACAGCAGCATCACCGTCTTGGCGTCGGCGATGCGGCCGTCCGCCACCATCGCGAGCGCCTCGTCGATGCCCAGTTCGAGCACCTCGATGTCCTCGCCCTCCTCGGCCAGCCCGCCGCCGCTGCCGATGCGCATCGCGGGCTCGTAGGGCGCGATGAAGAAGTGCAGCTTCTCGGTCACCGAGCCCGGGCTCATGAAGCTCTCGAAGATCTTCTGCACCGTGCCGAGGCGGTAGCCGAGTTCTTCCTCGACCTCGGCGCGGATGCGCTCTTCGGGCGCCGCGTCGTCGAGCAGGCCCGCGGCAGCCTCGATCAGCAGGTCGTCGTGCCCGTTGACGAAGGCCGGGTAGCGGAACTGCCGCGTCAGGAGCACCGTGCGCTGCGCGAGGTTGTAGGGCAGGAGCGTCGCGCCGTTGCCGCGGTCGTAGGTCTCGCGGTCCATGCGCTGCCATTGGCCGTCGTTGCGCCGCCACTCGAAGCGGGTGGTCTTGAGCGTGTACCAGTTGTCGGATAGGAGGGTGACTTCGTGCACCCGGACGCGGTCATGAATGGTCATGGGCGGCGAGCATAGGCGTGAATGCAAATTCGTGCAATAACAAGAAAATTCGTGCAGAAATCGTGCAGCCCGACTACCATCGGCCGATGCTCACCCGCCAGCGCAAGCAACACATCCTCTCGGTCCTGCAGCGCGACGGCAATGTCGTCGCCAAGTCGCTCAGCGAAGAACTCGCGCTCTCCGAAGACACCATCCGGCGCGACCTGCGCGAGCTGGCGGCCGAAGGGCTGTTGCAGCGCGTGCACGGCGGCGCGCTGCCCATTGCGCCGGCCGACACCGATTTCGCAAGCCGCCAGCAGCTCGCGCCCGACGAGAAGGTGGCCATCGGCCGCGCCGCCGCGCGCCTGGTGAAGCCGGGGCAGGTGGTCTTCATCGACGGCGGCACCACGGCCGTGCAGCTCGCGCGCCACCTGCCCAGGAACCTGCAGGCGACGGTGGTGACGCACAGCCCCTCGGTGGCGATCGAGCTGGTGTCGCACACGCAGCTGGAGGTGGTGCTGATCGGCGGGCGCCTGTTCAAGCATTCGCTGGTGGCGGTGGGCGCCGCGGCCATGGGCGCGATTGCGCGGGTTCACGCCGACACGTACTTCATGGGCGTTGCCGGCGTGCATGCCGAGGCCGGGCTGACCACCGGCGACATCGAGGAGGCCGAGATCAAGCGCGCGCTGATGGCCGCGTCCGCCGAGACGGTGGTGCTGGCCTCGTCCGAAAAGCTCGGCGTCGCGTCGGCCTGGGTGATCAACCCCGTTACTGCGGCGACGAGCTTGCTGGTATCGCCGGACGCGCCCGCCAAGGCGCTGGCGCCGCTGCGCAAGGCCGGGCTCGCGATCCTGCGCAGCGACGATCCGGGTGCCGGCTGATACATCCCCGCGCGGACATCGCCTCGGGGCGCCCTCGATAATCGGGGGATGCCCACTGCGTCCCGCCTCCTCGCCTTCGACACCAGCACCGAGCACCTGTCGGTGGCCGTGCAGAACGGCGAGCAACTGCTCGCACACAGCGGCGCAGGCGGCGCGCAGGCCTCGACCACGCTGCTGCCGCTGATCCAGCAATTGCTGGCCGATGCCGGGCTGGCGCTGGGCGATCTCGATGCGATCGTCTTCGGCCGCGGACCGGGTTCTTTCACCGGCTTGCGCACCGCCTGCTCGGTGGCGCAGGGCCTGGCCTTCGGTGCCGACGTGCCGCTGCTGCCGGTCGACACGCTGCTGGCCGTGGCCGAGGAGGCGCGTCACGCCTTCGGCGCCCGGCAGGTGGTCGCCGTGCTCGACGCGCGCATGGACCAGCTCTACGCCGCGCGCTACGACTTCGATGCCGCTGGTCCGCTTGGCGGCGACGACGAGCCGCTGCTGCTCTCGCCGGAAGCAGTCGAAGTGCCCGCCGGCTGGTCGGTCGCCGGCAATGCCTTCGCCGCCTACGGCCCGCGCCTGGCGCCGGCCACTGCCCGCCACGAAGTGCTGCCGACCGCCACCGCGATGCTGCGGCTGGCGCCCGCGTTGCTCGCGGCCGGGCGGATCGTGCCAGCCGCGCAGGCCTGGCCGCTCTATGTTCGCGATAAAGTGGCGCAAACCACCGAGGAGCGCGCCGCCATCAAGGCTGCTGCTGCTGTTGCCACCGTTACGCCACCGACCACCGCATGAGCGCTGTCCTCCAGCCCGTCGAAGCCCGCCTCGAACCGCTCACGATCGAGCGGATCGACGCCGTCTGCGCGGTCGAGCAGACGGCCTACACGCACCCCTGGACGCGCGCGAACTTCACCGATTCGATGGCCGTCGGCTATCACTGCCAGTGCCTGCTGGCACCTGGCCTCGCAGAGGGCGTGACCTCGCCGGTCACCAGCCTGGGCGAGACGCTCATCGGCTATTTCGTCGCCATGAAGGGCGTGGACGAGGTGCATCTGCTCAACATCACCGTGGCGCCGGCCTTCCAGCGCCAGGGCTGGGCGCCGCTGATGCTGGAGGCGCTCACCGGCTGGTCGCGCGCCGAGGGCGCGCAGTGGCTCTGGCTGGAGGTGCGCGAGAGCAACCGGCGCGCACTGGAGATTTATGCGCGCCAGGGTTTTCGCAGCGTCGGCGTGCGCAAGGGCTACTACCCGGCGTTCGAAGGCAAGCGCGAAGACGCGGTCGTGATGAGTTTGCGTTTGAATGAAACAGGCTCCGCCTGGGGAGCCCTGAAGTAATGACCGCCGTGCAGACACTGAAGCTCGATGCGCGCCAGCGCGCGATGCTCGACGAGATGGGGGTGAAGGTCTGGTGGCCCGTTCCTCAGGCGGCCGAAATGGTCGAGGCTGCGCCGGTCGTTGAAGAAGCGGTCGCGGCGGCGCCGGAACCGGTCGCCGAGCGGTACGTGGCGGAAGCGCCGGTCGCCGCACCGGCGCCTGCGCCCGTCGCAAGGCCCGTGGCGGCGCCCGCGCCGGTTGCACGCCCTGCGGTGACGCCAACGCAAGGCGCCGCCGTGCTTGTCGAAGCGCCCTGCCGTCTCTATGCCGACGCGGCCGAAGCCCCGGCCTCCCCGCAAGGCGGCTGGCTCGTCGTGGCCGACATGCCCCCCGAGGCCGACGGCCGCCACGGCGAGCCTTTCTCGGGCGATGCCGGCCGGCTGCTCGACAACATGCTGCGTGCCCTGAAGCTGCACGACGGCAGGATACCGGTGCACCTCATGCGCACGCACCGCGGCGTGGCCGCCGGCCAGCCCGGCAGCCCGCGCCAGATGGACGAAGCCTTCGCGGAGCACGCCGCTGCGCTGGCGCCGAGCGTCGTGCTGGCGATGGGCCCACTGGCCGCGCAAAGCCTGATGCAGAGCGGCGACCCGCTCGGCAAGCTGCGTGGTCGCGCGGTGCCGCTCGCGTCGGTCAATGGCGTGCCGGTGGTGGCGACTTATCACCCGGCGTACCTGCTGCGAAACCCCGCCGACAAGGCGCGCGCCTGGGCCGACCTGTGCCTTGCCGCGGAACAGCAAACGCCGTCGAAGCAGGACTGACGAATGGGGTCCTTAAAATCGGCCCCCATGACTTTTCTCGACAAGCTGGCCGCCGCACAGCAAAAAAACGGTTCGTTGCTCTGCGTGGGGCTCGATCCCGAGCCGGCCAGGTTTCCCGGGGGATACAAGGACGACGCCGGCAGCATCTATGACTTCTGCGCGCGCATCGTCGACGCGACGGCCGACCTGGTCATCGCCTTCAAGCCGCAGATCGCCTACTTCGCCGCGCACCGCGCCGAAGCCCAGCTCGAAAAACTCATGGAGCACATGCGCCGCAACGCGCCCCACGTGCCGGTGATCCTTGATGCCAAGCGCGGCGACATCGGCTCGACCGCCGAGCAATACGCCATCGAAGCCTTCGAGCGCTACGGCGCCGACGCGGTGACGCTCTCGCCCTTCATGGGCTTCGACTCGGTGGCGCCGTACCTCAAGCACGAAGGCAAGGGTGCCTTCCTGCTGTGCCGCACCAGCAACCCGGGGGGCGCCGACCTGCAGGGCCAGCGGCTGGCGGACATCGAAGGCCAGCCCTTCCTCTACGAACACGTCGCCAAGCTGGCACAAGGGCCGTGGAACCTCAACGGCCAGCTCGGCCTCGTGGTGGGCGCGACCTACCCGGCGGAAATCGAGCGGGTGCGTGAACTCGCACCGACGGTGCCGCTGCTGATTCCGGGCGTCGGCGCCCAGGGCGGCGATGCGGTCGCCACGGTGCGCGCCGGCTGGCGGGCTGATGCGCCGATCATCGTGAACTCGTCGCGAGCGATCATCTACGCCTCGTCGGGCGAAGACTTCGCCGATGCGGCGAAGAACGCCGCGCGCGCCACCCGCGACGCGCTCGAAGCCGCCAAGCCCTGAGCCGTCAAGCCCGGCGCAGGCGGGTGAAGAGCTCGAACTCCCAATTGCGCATCCCCAGCAGCAGCGTGTAGCCCTCGCGGTCCTTGGCCGACAGCTTCTGGTCGGTCTGGTGCTGCTGCGCGAAGTCCTGCGCCACGCGCTGCAGGCGCTCCAGGAAGGCCGGCGCCAGCGAGCGGCTGATGGAGCCGTGCACCAGCAGCAGACCCTCGGCCGGGCCGTCGAAGCCGCCGCGGTAGTAGTCGAGCACCACGTTCTCGCGGAAGAACTCCATCACCGGGCCGTGCGGCCGCCAGCGGAAGGTTTTCGCGAGCTTCAGGCGATACCGGTTGAGCGGGCGCAGCTCGATGATGCCGATGCGGTCCAGTTGCGCGAGGCAGCCGATGCACTCGGCCTCGCTGATGCGGTAGGCCGCCACGATCTGCTCCAGCGTCCATTGGCTCAGCACGCTGATGGCCACCAGCAGCAGCTTCTTGTCCTTGACCACCGCCTTTTCCTGCTCCTGCGTCAGTTCCTTGAGCAGCGGCTGGGCGTCGGCCACGCGCCGGGCGAGTTCGGCGAAATCGATCTTCAGGGCCCGGCAGATGGCGTCGACGCGCGACAGCGGCATGTCGCTCTTGGCCAGCATCCGCTTGACGCTGGATTCGGCCATGTCGAGCGACCGGGCCAGGTCGGCATAGGTCATGCGGGCGTTCTTGAGTTCGTTCTTGAGGGCGAGTACGAGGTCGACGGTGGTGCTCATGAGGGGTGCGGGGCGCTGGGTGGGTATTAGAAAAGGATACCGTTGGGTGTGAAATAGTGCCTCGTATCGATTCTCGATGCCGCCAGAGAGGCTGGCAACTAAATTCCGCGGCTCGTTACCCACCCACCGAGGTCCGCCATGCTCCTGCCCACTTTCAGCCGCCGTGAACGCGCCCTGCTCTTCACCTTCGCGCTGCTCACGCTGCTCGCCTTCTTCGGCCCCGCGCTGCCGGCTGCCGACGTGGCATTCGCCTCGGTCTTCGCGGACAACCGGGCCTGGCACGGGCTGCCGAATGCGATGGACGTGCTGAGCAACCTGCCGTTCGTGGTCATCGGCTTCCTCGGGCTGTACCGCCTGAACCGGATCGACCGCTCGCACCAGGAGGCGCTGGCCGAATTTCCGCTCGCGCCGCCCGCCAGCGATCCGCCGGACAACACCCTGGACTGCGCCTGGCTCTTCTTCGCCGGCCTGATCGCCACCGCCGCCGGCTCGGCCTTCTATCACCTGATGCCCGATGCCCCCCGGCTCGCGGCGGACCGCGCCGGCATGGCGGTGGCCTTTGCCGGACTGATCGGCATCGCGGTGTGCGAACGGGTGAGCCAGCGCGCCGGCTGGCCGGCCGCGTGGTTCATCCTGACGGCGGGCCTGCTGGCGGCGGAGGTGTCGCAGGAAACCGGCAACGTCATGCCCTGGGCGCTGGTGCAGTTCGGCGGCATGGCGCTGGTGCTCACCCTGGCGCTGGCCGCGCCGATGCGCGGCGCGGTGGGGCTCAAGCTGGGCTGGGTGATCTTCTTCTACGCACTGGCCAAGGCCTTCGAGATGGGCGACCGGCAGATCTACGAAGCGACGCAGCACCTGGTCTCCGGCCACACGCTCAAGCACCTGACCGCGGCGCTGGCCGGCCTGCCGGTTCTGCTGGCGCTCAGGTCGCTCGAGAAGGGCTGGCAAGCGGACCTGCTGCGGCACAATCCCGACGCAGCCGCTATCACGGCCTGAGGAGAATTCTTCGAATGACAACCCCCGCCGCTGCCGCCACTTCCGTGGCGCCTCACGAAGCGAACGCCCACGCCAACCAGTTCGCCTTGCTCAAGCAGCGGCGCTTCGCGCCTTTCTTCTGGACCCAGTTCGCGGGCGCGGCGAACGACAACCTCTTCAAGTTCGCCTTCACCGTCATGGTGACCTACCAGCTGCAGCTCAGCTGGATGCCGCCGGCCATGGCGGGCCTGGCGATCGGCGCGCTGTTCATCCTGCCCTTCCTGCTGTTCTCGGCCACGGCCGGGCAGCTCACCGACAAGTTCGACAAGACGAAGATGATCCGCTTCGTCAAGAACCTGGAGATCGCGATCATGCTGATCGCGGCCTGGGGCTTCGTCACCGGCAATGCGGTGGTGCTGCTGGGCTGCGTGTTCCTCATGGGACTGCACTCCACGCTGTTCGGGCCGGTCAAGTTCGCCTACCTGCCGCAGGTGCTCGATTCGCGCGAGCTCACCGGCGGCAACGGCATGGTCGAGATGGGCACCTTCGTGGCCATCCTGCTCGGCCAGGTGGCGGGCGGCCTCCTGGTGGCGGTGCCGCAGATCGGCCACACGAGCGTGGCCGTGGCCTGCGTGCTGCTCGCGTTGCTCGGCCGGGGCGTGGCACAGGCCATTCCGCAGGCGCCGGCCACCGACCCGGGGCTGGTCATCAACTGGAACCCCTTCAGCGAAACCTGGCGCAACCTGAAGCTCGCGCACGGCAACGTGGTGGTGTTCCGCTCGCTGCTGGGCATTTCGTGGATGTGGTTCTTCGGCGCGGTGTTCCTGAGCCAGTTCCCCAGCTTCGCCAAGGAGGTGCTGCATGGCGACGAGCAGGTCGCCTCGCTGCTGCTGGTGGTGTTCTCGATCGGCATCGGCGTCGGCTCGCTGCTGTGCGAGACGCTGAGCCGCCGACAGGTGGAAATCGGCCTCGTGCCGCTGGGCGCCATCGGCATGAGCGTGTTCGCGATCGACCTGTACTTCGCCTCGCGCGCGCTGCCGAAGGTGGCCGAGATGGGCCTGGGCGCCTTCGTGCACCAGCCCGCGCACTGGCGCGTGATGGCCGATCTCGGGCTGCTGTCGCTGTTCGCGGGGCTCTACAGCGTGCCGATGTACGCGCTCATCCAACTGCGCAGCCAGCCCACGCACCGGGCGCGGATCATCGCGGCGAACAACATCCTCAATGCGCTGTTCATGATCGGCAGCTCGGTCATCGCGGGCGCGCTGCTGGGCGCGGGCTTCACGATTCCGCAGATATTTTTGTTCACCGGCATCGCCAACGCGGTGGTGGCGTTCTACATCTTCATGCTGGTACCCGAGTACCTGCTGCGCTTCGTGGCCTGGGTGCTGTCGCGCTTCGTCTACCGCTTCGAGATCAAGGGTGACGAGCACATTCCCACCGAAGGCGCGGCCGTGCTGGTGTGCAACCACGTGAGCTTCATCGACGCGGTGCTGCTGATGGCGGCGAGCCCGCGGCCCATTCGCTTCATCATGGACCACCGCATCTTCAAGGTGCCGGTGCTCGGCTGGCTGTTCAAGCTGGCCAAGGCGATCCCGATCGCGCCGCAGAAGGAAGACCCGGTGGCCTACGAAGCGGCCTTCGCCAAGGCGTTGGCAGTGCTGCGCGAAGGCGACCTGCTCGCGATCTTCCCCGAGGGCGCGATCACGCGCGACGGCACGCTGCAGCCCTTCAAGGGCGGCGTGATGAAGATCGTGGAGAGCGCGCGCGCCGAAGGCATCGAACCGCCGGTGATCCCGATGGCGCTGACCAACCTCTGGGGCTCGTACTTCAGCCGCATCGAACTGCGCGGCGGCGAGCAGGTGGCCATGGCCAAACCTTTCCGCCGCGGCTTCTACAGCCGCGTGGGCCTCAACGTCGGCCTGCCGGTGCCGCCGGTCGAGGTGCAGCCCGAGGCGCTGCAGCAGCGCGTGAGCGGGTTGCTCGCGGCCTGAAAAGTATCCCGTTGAGATACCTGTGGCGGCTCAAACCGCCACTGGTAGAAGCATCCGAGTCCCGCGGTGCGGTGGCGAACCATCATTCGCCCACCTTCACAACGCCGCGAGGCACTCATGCAACCCTTCTCGTCCACCACCGTTTCGATCCAGCGTGACACGCGGGCCTGGCAGTTCCAGGTCTGGGCGTCGTTCGCAGTCGCCGTCTTCCTCTGCGCCACCGGCTTGAGCTGGCTGCCGGGCGAGACGCTGGACCGGGCGTTCATGGTGATGGGCTACGTGTTCTGCCTGAGCACCGCCTTCATGCTGGCGAAGTTCATCCGCGACAACCAGCAGGCCGAAGGCACCACCAGTCGCGACGTGCCGATGTGGCGCCTTGTGGTCTGGGGCAGCTTCTTCACCGCGATGGGGCTGACGGGCTGGGGCCTCGTCCGCATGGAGATCAACGATGCCTACAAGGCCTTCCTGGGCGTGAGCTGGCTGTTCCTCATCAGCTCGGTCTTCACGCTGGCCAAGACGCTGCGCGACCGCCACGAAGCCGACCTGATCGACTCGCGACTGCAAGGCCGCCGCGCCGCCCGCCAGGAGGCTGCTGCTTCCGCCTCGGCCGAATGAGCCGCTGTATTCCACCCACCGTCAACCAACGAAAGAACGTCATGAAAAAGTCGATTGCCACGCTTGCTCTCGTTGTCTGCACCGCGTTCGCGGGTGTCGCGGCGCCGCTCCACGCACAGGCCCAGAGCGATGCTTCGGTCGCGCTCTCGCTGCTGCCGGTCGCCTCGGTGATCGGCGCGGCGTCCGTCGTCGGCGCTTCCGCGACGGCGGTGGTCGCGGTGCCCACGGCGCTGTCGGTGGGCGGCTCGACGCTCGCGGTGGTCGCCGTCGAAGCATCGGCCGACGGCACCGTCTATGTGTTGGAACGCGCGTCGGACGGCGCACGCGCCAGCGTCAAGGTGATGGGGCGCGCCGCCAACGGTGCGGCCGCATCGGTCGGCACGGCGGTCCTGGTCAGCGTGATCGGCAGCGGTGTCGTGCTCTCGGCCGCGGGCGAGGTGCTGGCCTTCGTGCCGAACGCCATCGGCCGCGCGCTGTTGCACAACGAGAGGCTGTCATGACGCGCGCGCTTGTGGTGTGCCTGCTTGCGTTCGCGGCGCTCCAGGCGCAGGCCGGCCGTTCGTGCGAGCAGGTCAAGCCGAGTCCGGCGCTCATCGTCAAGGGCATGCAACTGGCCGAGCGCACCTCGCAGCAGCTCGACGCGAGCGGCGCCCGTGTCGTGCTGCTGGCGCGTGCGGGGCAGGACCTGAGCAAGTACGGCCTGCGCTACTCGCACCTGGGCATCGCCTACAAGACCGACGAGGGTCCGTGGCGCGTGGTGCACAAACTCAACCAGTGCGGCACCGCGGTGGCTGCGGTCTATCGGCAGGGGCTGGGCGAGTTCTTCCTCGACGACCTGTGGCGCTACGAGGCCGCCTGGGTCGTACCCACGCCGCAGGTGCAGACGCAGTTGCTGGCGGCGCTCGACGAGTCGCCTTCGCGCATCGTTCGGCTCAACGTGGCGCCCTACAGCATCGTGAGCTACGCATGGGGACAGAAGTACCAGCAGTCGAACCAATGGGCTGTCGAGACGCTGGCCGCCGCCATGGAGCCCGCCACCATCAACAACCGCGCGCAGGCGCAGGCGTGGATGCAGTTCAAGGGCTATGAGCCGACCACGCTGAAGCTCGGCCCGCTGACCCGCCTCGGCGGCCGCGTGGGCTCGGCCAACATCGCCTTCGACGATCACCCGAACGAGAAGCGGTTTTCGGACCGCATCGAGACGGTGACTGTCGATTCGGTCTTCGCGTGGATGCCGCGCGCGGGACTGGGGGCGGCACCGGTGGCGTTCAAGCTGTAAGTCCGTGGGCAAGCGAGCACACGAATCGACGGCGCGCGGCGACGACATCCTGTTGTCGCGGCGTACGCTGCTCACGGCCGCGATGGCCGGCGCGGGCCTGTTGCTCGTGGCGCCCGCGAGGGTTCATGCGGCAACGCCGCTTCTCATCGAGAACGCGTCGCGCCTCTACACCGTGGAGGTGGCCCGCATCGTCGCGCCCCGTTCGTGCGAGGAGCTGCGCCGTGCGGTGCGCGACTGGTCGGGTGCCATTGCCGTTGGCGGCGGCTGCTATTCGATGGGCGGGCAGGTGGCGATCGCGCAGGGCCTGCACGTCGACATGCGCCAGATGAACAAGCTGGTGTGGCTGCGACCCGACGCGAAGACGGTGCGCGTCGAAGCCGGCATGCGCTGGCGCGACCTCCAGGACCACATCGACGGCCACCAGCTCTCGGTGCGGACCATGCAGAGCTTTGCCAACTTCACCATCGGCGGGGCGGTGTCGGTCAATGCGCACGGGCGTTACGTCGGCCACGGGCCGGTCGGGCATTCGGTGCGCGCGCTGCAGCTGGTACTGGCAGATGGCCAGGTCGTGGAAGCCGACCGCCAGACGCGCCCCGAATTGTTCCGCGCGGCAATCGGTGGCTACGGCGCCATCGGCGTGATCACTGAAGTGGAACTCGACCTGGACGACAACGCGCGCATCGAGCAGCGCATGACCAGGATGCCGCTGCGCGACTACCCCGCGTGGTTCGAGCGCGAGGTACGGCCGCCGGCGAAAGCCTGCCTGCTGCACAACGCCGACTTGCTGCCGCCCGCTTTCGACGAAGCCTGGGCCACTAACTGGTGCGTCACGGACAAGCCGGTGACGGTGCCCGATCGAATGATTCCGCAAGATCGCACCTATCGCATGGAACAGAGCTTGCTGTGGGCCGTGTCGGAGCTGCCGAACGGCGACGCGCTGCAGCGCAAGTACGTCCGGCCGGCGCTCCTCGGCAAGTCCGAGGTGGCCTGGCGCAACCACGAGGCGAGCCTGGATGTGCGCATGCTGGAGCCGGCCAGCCGCCGCGCCTCGACCTACGTGCTCCAGGAGTACTTCATTCCCGTGGCGCAGTGCCTCGCCTTTGCCGCCGACATGGCGCAGGTCATCCGCACGCATGGTGCGAAGGTGCTCAACGTGTCGATCCGGCATTCACCGCGCGACGAGGTCTCGATGCTGCCGTGGGCCCGCGAGGAGGTGTTCTCCTTCGTCGTCTACTACAAGCAGGGCACGGAGACGGCGGCGCGGGAGGCCGTGGGCGCGTGGACGCGCGACATGATCGACGCCGCGTTGAAGCATGGCGGTACTTACTACCTGCCCTATCAATTGCATGCGAGCACGGCGCAGTTCGCAGCCGCCTATCCGCAGGCCGAGGCTTTTCGCGCGGTGAAGCGCACGGTGGACCCACAAGGGCGGCTGAGCAACTCACTCTGGCAGCGGTACCTCTGAACATGAATCCCGATGGGAAGAACAAGGAGCAACAAGAAATGAGCAAGTCATTGCGCCTGTCCGAAAAATGGTTCCGCCGCGGGCTCTGGCTCGTGGCGCTGGTGTTCGCGAGCTTCCTGATAGGCCTGGGCAGCACGGTCGTCGGCGACCTGCCGCAGGTCGAGCGCGTGCGCGTTATCGACGACTTCATCGACCTGCCCGCGGCCGAACCGCTGCGCGACACCATCAAGACCTCGGAAGCCGCGGAGCTTCAGGCTTCACGCGACCTCGACCAGATCCGCCTGCAGCAGAGCGCCGCGCAGCAGGCCAGCGCCAATGCGCGCGAGACCTTCGGCAACTGGATCGCCACCCGCCGCGCCACCGCGCAGCCCGAGCAGGACACCGAGCTCATCGCGCGCACCAAGGCGCTGGATGCGTTCAAGCAGAAGGAAGACGCCGTCCAGCGCCAGGTCAACGCGCAGCAAAAGATCATGCTCGACGCGCGCCAAGCCGAGCAGCGCGCCCGCACGACGCTCGCGGAATTGGAGCGCGATGCGCAGGTGAAGCTCGATGCCGAGTACCGGCGCATCGAGCTGCGGGTGTTCGCCTACCGCCTCGCGCTCACGCTGCCGCTGCTGGCCGTGGCCGGCTGGCTGTTCGCGAAAAAGCGCAAGAGCACCTACTGGCCGTTTGTCTGGGGCTTCATCTTCTTCGCGCTGTTCGCGTTCTTCGTGGAGCTGGTGCCATATCTGCCGAGCTACGGCGGCTATGTGCGCTACGTGGTGGGCATCTCGCTCACCGTGCTCGTGGGACGCTACGCCATCGTGGCGCTCAACGCCTACCTGGCGCGCCAGAAGCTCGCCGAACAGCAGCCCGACCAAGTGCGCCGCGAAGAGCTGAGCTACGACGTCGCGCTCGCGCGGCTCGGCAAGGGCGTATGCCCGGGCTGCGAACGGCCGGTCGACCTGAAGAACGGCGAGATCGATTTCTGCCCGCACTGCGGCATCGGCCTGTTCGACCACTGCGGCCAGTGCGAATCGCGCAAGAGCGCGTTCTCGAAGTTTTGCCACGCCTGCGGCACCTCGGCACATGCGGTGCCCGGTGGCGGCACGGCGGCGGCCTGAGAGGGCGCGGAGGCACTGCATCTTTCCGCCACGAGCGGGTATTCCGCACGCTGCGTGGCCAACTTTGGCGAAGCTGTCGCCGCAAAGTGTTAGAACCTTGGCCTGCGCTGCATTTCGCACGCAGCCGGCGTTCACTTTCATGCGTCGCCCGGCCTCCACCACACACGACGAGGACCTCCTTCCATGAGCTTTTTCGGCAAGATTTTTTCCAAGATTTTTCCGTCGGCCAACGCCGCTGAAGTCGTCGCCGCACCGCCGGCGCCTGCACCGGGCGCACCGGCCGTTGCGGCACCACCGCCCTCGATCCCGCTGGGCGACGTGCCGGCGATCCTGGACGCAATGCCTGGTGCCGCCAGCCTGAACTGGCGCACCTCGATCGTCGACCTGCTCAAGTTGCTGGGCCTGGACAGCAGCCTCGCCGCGCGCAAGGAGCTGGCCAGCGAAATTCTCTACAGCGACGGCGAGCCGGGTTCGGCCGAATGGAACATCGGCCTGCACAAGCAGGTGATGACCCGCATCGCAGCCAATGGCGGCACGCTGCCAGCCGAACTGCGCGACTGATCGCCCTTCGGGTCGCTCAAAGCAAAAAGCCCGGCACTGCCGGGCTTTTTGCTTTGAAGGGAACGGCGAAAGGCTTCAGATCCAGCCGGCGTCCACCACGTAATCCTGCGCGGTGCACATCCGCGAATCGTCGGCGGCCAGGAACAGCGCCATCGCTGCGATGTCCTCGGCCATCACGCGGCCCGGCAGGCACTGGGCCGCATCGATCTCGGCGGCGGATTCGGGCTTCACCCACAGCTTGATTTGCCGCTCGGTCATCACCCAGCCCGGCATGATCGTGTTGACCCGGATGTTCTGCTTGCCGAGGTCGCGCGCCAGCGAGCGCGTGAGGCCGCGCACACCCGCCTTGCACGCTTGATAGACCGGGTAGCCACGCCCTTTCATCATCCAGCTGATCGAGCCGAAGTTGATGATCGAGCCGCCGCCCAGTGCGCGCATGTCCTCGGCCACGGCCTGTGCGGCAAAGAACTGATGCTTGATGTTCACGGCAACGAGGCGGTCGAAGTCCTCGCTGGTCACGTCGGCCATCTCGTGGCGCCGGTCGTTGGCCGCGTTGTTCAGCAGCACGCCGATGGGCCCGAAGCGCGCCCGAACACCGGCGATGGTCGCGGCCAGCGCGGCAGTGTCGGTCACGTCGCAGGCGGCGAACAGCGCGGGCGTCTCGCCCTGCAGCTCAGCGGCCAGCGCCGTGCCGGCGACCGTGTCGAGGTCGCAGAAACCGACCTTGGCGCCCTGCGCGTGGAAGGCCCGCACCAGCGATTCGCCGATGCCGCTGGCACCGCCGGAGATGAAGACAGTGCGCCCGGCGAGCGACGGATAGCGGGCGGTGTAGGGAGAGGTTGAGGTGGCTGTGGTCATGGGAATGAAGACGACGGCGATGAAGATGGAAACAGGCCACGAGCGTACCGGATGCCGCCGCCATGGGGGAAACGCGGGCTTCCGCCCGGCGTATGGCTTCCGGCCTGTGGGCAGGAGGGCGTGGCGTGGATAGGCTTGCCGACATGAACTCCTTCCACCGCCGCGCCCTCGTCAGCTTTGCGCTTCTGCCGGCCTTCATCGTGGCGCGGCAGGTGCGCGCCCAGGCGGGGACGGCACCGGTGCTGCTGTTCAAGGTGGTCTCGCCGCGCGACGATGTCGTCGTGGGCATCGAGTCGGCCCAACTCGGCGCTGGCACGACACCGCCCGTGCAGCGCCTGGCCGCGATGCTGGCCGACAAGGGCCAGCTCACGCTCTGGCAGTACGCCTCCCAGCACGGCGAGGGCGGCGCGCTGGTGCAGGCGCCGCTGCGGCAGATCGTCGTCTTCAAGAACGACCTGCTGCGCATCGAGCCCTACACCACGCCGCTCGCGATCAAGCCGCCGGGCGTCGCGAAGTAGGGCGCGGACCAGCCCGCCGGCTAGACGCCGCGCGCTCGCTCGGCCTTGAACCGTGCGCGGAATTCCGTGAACGTGCCCGCATCGAGCGCCGCGCGGATTTCGGTCATCAGGTTCAGGTAGTAGTGCAGGTTGTGGATGGTGCACAGCATCGGCCCGAGCATTTCGCCGCAGCGGTCCAGGTGGTGCAGGTACGCGCGGCTGAAGCCTTCGCGGCCGCCGTCGTTCCACGACACGCCCGGGCTACCGGAGGGGCCTCTTGGTGCGCCGGCGCAGGCGTAGCAGGTGCAACTTGGGTCCACCGGCTGGGGGTCGCTCTTGTGGCGGGCGTTGCGCATCTTCAGGTCGCCGAAGCGCGTGAACATCGTGCCGTTGCGCGCATTGCGGGTCGGCATCACGCAGTCGAACATGTCCACGCCGTCGGCCACGCCTTGCACCAGGTCTTCGGGCGTGCCCACGCCCATCAGATAGCGCGGCTTGTTCGCGGGCAGCCGGTGCGGCGTGTGGCCCATGATGTGCAGCATCTCTTCCTTGGGCTCGCCCACGCTCACGCCGCCGATGGCGTAGCCGGGGAAGTCCATGTCGACCAGCGCCGCGAGCGACTCCTCGCGCAGGTTCTCGAACATGCCCCCCTGCACGATGCCGAAGAGCGCGTTGGGGTTCTCGAGCCGCGCGAACTCGCTCTGGCAGCGCTTGGCCCAGCGCAGGCTCAGCTCCATCGAGATGCGCGCCTCGGCCTCGGTCGTGATATGGCCCTTGGTGTCGTAGGGCGTGCACTCGTCGAACTGCATCACGATGTCGCTGTTCAGGATGGTCTGGATCTGCATCGAAACCTCGGGCGTGAGGAACAGCTTGTCGCCGTTGACGGGCGAGGCGAACTTCACGCCCTCCTCGCTGATCTTGCGCATCGCGCCCAGCGACCACACCTGGAAGCCGCCCGAGTCTGTGAGGATGGGCTTGTTCCACTTCTCGAACTGGTGCAGCCCGCCGAAGCTGGCCATCACGTCCAGGCCCGGGCGCATCCAGAGGTGGAAGGTGTTGCCCAGGATGATCTGCGCGCCCATCTCTTCCAGGCTGCGCGGCATCACGCCCTTGACGGTGCCGTAGGTGCCCACGGGCATGAAGATCGGCGTCTGCACCTTGCCGTGATTGAGCGTGAGCGTGGCGCGGCGCGCGTGGCTGTCGGGGTCGGTCTTGAGGAGTTCGAAGTTCAGCATCAGGGCTTGGAGAAGTACTTGACGCCGGGCAGTCCGTCGAAATGGGCGTCCTGGGTCCAGAGTGTGGCGCTGCGCGACAGCGCCGTGGCATAGATCAGGCTATCGGCAAAAGGCAGTCCGTTGTCGGCCGCACCCAGGCACAAGGCGGCATCGAGTTCCACCACCTCGCCCTGTTGCATGTAGGCTGCGGCACGCGAAGCGATGGAGGCCTCGCGGATGCGGCGCAGGGTCTTGTAAACCTCATACAAGGTCACGACCGGAACGACAAGCAGGCTGGGATCGGCTGCGGCAGCCTGATAGAGCTTTGCGCGGTCCGTGGCGCCGAAGACTTCGAGCCAGCAAGACGAATCCAGAACCAAAGGTCCGACGGGTGCCTTGATAGAAGTGCGCGCCATCAGAACCGCTCGGGATCGTCGAGGATGTCCGTCGGAATGCCGCGCAACTCGGACTGCAATTCCTCCAGTGTCGGGACGGGGATCAGTTCGATGGCTTTGCCGTGTCGCACGACGCTGAATCGCGCGCCCGGCTCGATGGCCATCTGCTCGCGGATAGCTTGCGGGATGACCACCTGGAATTTGGATGAAACAGTGACGGTTGGCATATCGATACCTGGTTGGTAAGCGAAATTATATCGATCGTGAATGCGGGGTGTTTGCGCGTGCCAGCAGCATGGCGTCGCCATAGCTGAAGAAGCGATAGCGGTTCGCGATGGCGTGGGCGTACAGCGCCATCACCCGCTCGTAGCCCGCGAAGGCCGAGACCAGCATCATCAGCGTGCTCTTGGGCAAATGGAAGTTGGTGACCAGCACATCGACGTGCGCGAAGGCGAAGCCCGGCGTGATGAAGATGCGCGTGTCGCCCGTGGCCTCGCCGCTTTGGGCCCACGATTCGAGCGTGCGCACGGTGGTCGTGCCGACCGCCACCACTCGGCCGCCGCGTGCCTTGCATTCGGCAATGGCGCGCTGCGTAGCTTCGGGCACTTCGTAGCGCTCGGCATGCATCGTGTGCTCGGCGATGTTCTCGGTCTTCACCGGCTGGAAGGTGCCGGCGCCCACGTGCAGCGTGACGTTCGCGCGCTGCACGCCGCGCGCTTCGAGTGCGGCCAGCAGGCCTTCGTCGAAGTGCAGTGCAGCGGTCGGCGCGGCCACCGCGCCGGGCACGCGTGCGAACACGGTCTGGTAGCGGCTCTCGTCGTCGGCCGAATCGGTGTGCGTGATGTAGGGCGGCAGCGGCACATGGCCGCAGCGTTCCATCAGCATGTAGGGGTTCTCGCCCGTGTCGCTCTCGAAGGCAAAGCGGAACAGCGCGCCGTCCTCCTCGGGCCATCGGCCCAGGAGCGTCGCGCGAAAGCCGCCGACCATTTCCAGTGTCGTTCCCACAGGCGGCTTCTTGCTGACCTTCATGTGCGCGACCACCTCCTGGCCCTGCAGCACGCGCTCGACCAGCAGCTCGAGCTTGCCGCCGGTCGGCTTCTCGCCGAAGAGGCGCGCCTTGACCACCCGGGTGTCGTTGAAGACCAGCAGGTCGCCCGCGCGCAGCAGCGAGGGCAGGTCCTTGAAAATGCGGTCGACCGGGGCGTCCCCCGTGCCGTCGAGGAGACGGGAAGACGTGCGTTCGGAGGCCGGGTGTTGCGCCACCAGCTCGGGTGGCAGGTCGAAATCGAAATCGGAAAGCGTGAAGGCGCGCATGGTGCTTGAGGGCCGGACGGGCCCGTGCCAAGGAGGCATGGGAAAGGGAGGAAAAGGAGGCGGGAGCCGGGCAGAATTGTCCCATGCCCGCTGCCGCGAAGTCCCCGCCCCCCGAAAAGCCCGTTGCGGCGCCCGCTGCCGCGTCCGCCGCGCCGGGTTCGGGCCTGAGCCTCGTGCAGCGCGCCCTGCGCAAGCTCGGCCTCGTGCGCGACATCGATTTCGCGCTCTACCTCCCGATGCGCTACGAGGACGAGACCCGCATCGTCAGGCTCGCCGACACGCGCGACGGCGACATGGCGCAGGTCGAGGGCGTGGTCACCGAGTGCGAGGTGGTGTATCGCCCGCGCCGTCAGCTGATCGCCACCATCGACGACGGCAGCGACACCTGCCAGTTGCGCTTCTTCAACTTCTACCCGTCGCAGCAGAAGCAGCTCGCGGTCGGCGCGCGGGTCCGCGTGCGGGGCGAGATGCGCGGCGGCTTCGTGGGGCGGCAGATCATGCATCCCACGGTGAAAGCCGCGGGCACCTCGCTGCCGGAGGCGCTCACGCCGGTGTATTCGACCGTGGCCGGTCTCGCGCAGCCGGTGCTGCGGCGCGAGGTGCGATCGGGCCTCGCACGCGCGGTGCTCGACGAGACGATTCCGGTGCAGATCGGCCTGCGCGGCGCCTGGGACCTGCGCAGCTCGCTCACCTTCCTGCACTACCCCACGCCCGACGTGGCGATGGCGACGCTCGAAGACCACAGCCACCCGGCCTGGCAGCGCATCAAGGCCGAGGAGCTGCTCGCCCAACAGCTCTCGCAATTGCAGGCCCGCATGGAACGCGCGGCCCAGCGCGCCCCGGTGCTGCCTTCGTCGCCGGAGCCCGTGGCGACTTCGCTGCATGCGCAACTGCTCGCGGTGCTGCCTTTCGGCCTGACCGGTGCGCAGCAACGCGTGGGCGAGGAGATCACGCGCGACCTCGGCCGCGAGATTCCGATGCACCGGCTCCTGCAGGGCGACGTCGGCTCGGGCAAGACTGTGGTGGCGGCGCTCGCGGCGGCGCGTGCCATCGACGCGGGCTTCCAGTGCGCGCTGATGGCGCCGACCGAAATCCTCGCGGCGCAGCATTTCGGCAAGCTCGTGGGCTGGCTAGATCCCTTGCTGGCCGAGCGCGGCCTGCGCGTGGCCTGGCTCACCGGCAGCCAGAAGAAGAAAGAGCGCGATGCGATGTCTGCCGCGGTCGAGAGCGGCGAGGCCGCGCTGGTCATCGGCACGCACGCGGTCATCTCGGAGAAGGTGCGCTTCAAGAACCTCGCGCTCGCGATCATCGACGAGCAGCACCGCTTCGGCGTGGCGCAGCGGCTCGCATTGCGCGGCAAGGCGGTGGGCCACCTCGAACCGCACCTGCTGATGATGAGCGCCACCCCGATTCCGCGCACGCTCGCGATGAGCTACTACGCCGACCTGGACGTCTCCACGCTCGACGAGCTGCCGCCCGGCCGCACGCCCATCGTCACCAAGCTGGTGGCCGATCACCGGCGCGACGAGGTGATCGACCGCATCCAGGCGCAGATCGCGCAGGGCCGGCAGGTCTACTGGGTATGTCCGCTGATCGAGGAGAGCGAAGCGGTCGACCTGCGCAACGCCACCGAGACGCGCGACGAACTCGCCGGAACGCTGGGCGAGACCGTCCATGTCGGCCTGCTGCATTCGCGCATGCCCACGGCCGAGAAGCAGGCGGTGATGGCCGCCTTCACCGCCAACGAGATTCAGGTGCTGGTGAGCACGACGGTGATCGAAGTGGGCGTCGATGTGCCGAACGCCTCGTTGATGGTGATCGAGCATGCGGAGCGTTTCGGGCTTTCGCAGTTGCACCAGTTGCGCGGGCGCGTGGGGCGCGGCGCGGCGGCTTCGGCTTGCGTGCTGCTCTACGCGCCGGGCGACAGTGGCCGCGTGGGCGAGGCGGCGCGCGCGCGGCTCAAGGCGATGGCGGAGACGGGCGACGGCTTCGAGATCGCGCGGCGCGACCTGGAGATCCGGGGACCGGGCGAGTTCCTGGGCGCGCGGCAGTCGGGTGCGCCGCTGTTGCGCTTCGCCGACCTGACCACCGACACGCTGCTGCTCGACTGGGCCCGCGAACTCGCGCCGGTGATGCTCGAGAAGCACCCCGATCTGGCCCAACGACACATCGACCGCTGGCTCGGCACCAAGGCCGAGTACCTGAAAGCCTGAGCGAGCCAACTCAAGGTCGGCGAGCAACAAGAATCCGTTCACGCTGAGCTTGTCGAAGCGCTGCGCGAGGCTTCGACAAGCTCAGCCCGACGGGCGTGTGAAATCAGGAGGTGGGCCGGCGCGTGAAGGCGAGGATCAACCCGAAGCCGACCATCATGCTGCCGCTCACCTTGTTGAACCAGCGCATCGCGCGGCTGCCGTTCGCCAACCGGCGCATGCGCGCACCCAGCATCGCGTAGAGCGCGATCGCGACCAGCTCGAACACCAGGAAGGTCGCACCCAGCAGCACATAGCTGGAGGCGTAGGCACCGGGCACAACGAACTGCGGAAAGAACGCGGTGAACACCAGGATGGCCTTCGGATTGCCGGCCGCCACGGTGAACTCCTGCCGCGCCAACGCGCGCAGCGAAGGCGGCGCGGTGATGCCCTGCGATTGCACATCGGCCGTGGGCGCCGGTGCGCGCAAGAGACGAATGCCGATCCACACGAGGTACGCCGCGCCGATGTACTTGATGACATCGAAGGCCAGCTCCGAGGCCACCAGCACCGCGCCCATGCCCAGGCCCGCGACGGCGATCATGAGCGCGAAGGCCACGAGGCGCCCGCTGGCCGCGATCACCGCGGGCGAGACGCCGTGCCGCGCACCGTTGGTGACGGACAGCAGGTTGTTGGGGCCGAAGGCCATGTTGATGGCAAAGCAGGCCGGAAGGAACAACAGGTACGTGGACAAGCTCATGGTTGCATCCTGCTACGCAGATAACTGCGATGACGAAGGTTCGCCATTATCCGCAGCCCCGCGGATGTGTACGACGAAAGCCTGCAGATGCAACAAAGCTGCATTAGCGCCACGGTATTTACGCGGGGTTCTTGTCGCACGACTTGTTTTCTAGACTGCGCCGCGATGCTTTTCCGCACGGCTTTGGTGGGCTGTGCGATGCCGCATTTTTCTTCAGACTTTTTCGCTACTGGTCCGCGTCTTGCACAGGTTCTTGCGCGTGTCATGCACGCGTTTCGAAGAGCGATTCGCACGCTGAATATTCCAACAACACACTGCACGGAGGACAGTCGCCATGACTTCCAAGAGGATGAACAGACTCGCACTCGCCATGGCCCTCGCCGGCCTGGCCACGCACCAGGCATGGGCCATCCAGACCTATGCCGGAGACCCCGGAATGATCGGCGCGCCAGCCAGTTGGCGCACCGCCGAATTCATGCGCGATTGGGGCCTCGTCGCGATGGGCACCGAGTACGCCTACGCGGCGGGCGTCAGCGGCGCGGGCATCAGGATCGGCGAGGTCGATTCGGGCTACGACGCCTCGCACCCCGAGTTCCCGGTTTCGCGCTATCACGGCGTGCTGGTGGGCGCGATTCCCGGCGCCTACGACGGTGCCTACAACGACCGTCACGGCACGCACGTCGGCGGCACCATCGCCGCGAGCCGCGATGGCGGCGCGGCCGTGCAGAACATGCATGGCGTGGCTTTCAACGCGGACCTCTTCGTCGCCAACACGGCCAAGACCGACGGCGCCAACTTCGGGCGGCCGCTGCCCGGCGACTCGGCGGTCATCACCGTCGACAATCAGCACATCGCCGATGCCTACCGCGCGGCCAACGCGCAGGGCGTGCGCATCATCAGCACGAGCTGGGGCAGCCCGCCGGCCGGCGAGCAGTACAACACCCTCGCGCAGCTGCACACCGCCAACGGCTACTACGTGGCCAACAACACCTGGATCCAGGGCGCGTTCGATGCCGCGAAGACGGGCACGCTGATGGTGTTCAGCGCCGGCAACGGCGGCTGGCTCAACCCGAGCCCGCGGGCGGCGGCGCCGTACTTCAATCCCGAGCTTGAAAAGAACTGGCTCGGGGTTTCCGCGCTGAGCGCCATCGGGCAGAGCTTCAACGCCGACGGCTCCATCAACGTGCCGGGCACGCAGCGCTACAACAAATGCGGTGTGGCGAAGTGGACTTGCGTCACGGCGCCGGGCCACCTGATCAACGGCACCGTGCTGGCCGGCGGCTATGCGTCCTTGTCGGGCACGTCGATGGCCGCGCCGCACGCCTCGGGTGCGCTCGCGCTCATCATGGAGCGCTTCAGCTACATGACCAACGAGCAGGTGCTCACCGTGCTGAAGACCACCGCGACCCAGAACGCGACCATCGTCGATGCGGCCGGCACCGGCACGATGGCCAACCCCGAGGCGGGCCAGCAGGTGAAGGTGCCGGACGTGGTCAACGGCTGGGGCACGCCGAGCCTGCGGCGCGCGATGAACGGGCCGGGCCAGTTCATCGGGCCGTTCGCGGTCAACACGCAGGGGCAGAGCGACACCTGGTCGAACGACATCTCCGATGTCGCGATCCGGGCGCGCCGTGCGGAAGACGCCGCCGAGGCCGCCGCCTGGGAAACGACCAGGCAGACGCGCGGCTGGACCGCGGGCCTGCCCGGCGGCGCGAGCGATGCGGACCGCAGCGAATACGCCACCGGCGTGGCGCGTGAAGCCGCGCGCAGCACGCGCGTCTACCAAGGCAGCCTGGAGAAGCTCGGCGCCGGCACGCTGACCCTGAGCGGCCAGAACAGCTACACGGGCAGCACCGCGGTGAACGGCGGCACGCTCAGGGCCGGCGCGGTCAACGCCTTCAGCGGCGCATCGGCGCACAGCGTGGGCGCGGGCGGCACGCTCGACCTCGCGGGCTTCAGCCAGAAGCTGCCCTCGCTCGCGAACAGCGGCGTGGTCTCGCTGGTTGGCGCTGCGCCGGGAACGACGCTCACCATCACCGGCGCCTACGTGGGCAACAACGGCACGTTGCGGATGGGCATCGTCCCGGGAGTCGGCAGCCCTGCGAGCGACCGGCTGATCTTCGATGGCGCGGGTGCGAGCGCCAGCGGCCGCACGTTGGTGCAGATCGCCAACTTCGGCAGCCTCGGCGCCATGACCATCGGCAACGGCGTCGAACTCATCAGCGCGATCAATGGTGCAACGACGACGGCGCAGACGACCAAGGATGCCTTCGCGGTCGCGGGCGGCCATGTGGATGCGGGCGCCTACGAGTACCGGCTGTACGCGGCCGACGTCAATGGCGCAGGTGAAAACTGGTATCTGCGCTCGGCGGCGCCGTCTTTGGGATCGCAAATTCCCACCTACCGCACCGAGGTCCCGATGCTCGCCGCATTGCCCGAGCAACTGCGCCAGGGCAACCTCGCCATGCTGGGCAGTTCGCGCGCGCGCATGGGCGACGAAGACGCCCGGGTCGGCCGCAACGATGCGGGCGACGAGAGCGGCGCGCCGCTGCGCAGCGCTTGGGGCCGCGTCATCAGCACGAACCTGAAGATCAGCCAGCAAGGCACCGTGAGCCCGAGGAGCGAGGGGCAACTCACGGGTCTGCAGGCCGGTACCGACCTGTGGGCCAACCGCAACTGGCGCGCCGGCGTGTACGTCGGCCGGCTCGAAGGCGATGCCCGCACCCGCGGCTTCGCACGCGGCGTGTTCGACCTCGCCGTCGGCAGCAACGACCTGCGCAGCGACTACCTCGGCCTGTATGGCGGCTTCACGAGCGACGGCGGTTTCTACGCCGATGCGGTGCTGCAAGGTGGCCGTCACCGCTACACGGCAGGGCCTCTCGACAGTTCGCCTTCGGCTTCCGGCAAGGGCAAGAGCACGCTGCTGTCGCTGGAGGTGGGTCAGAGCTTCGCGCTCGGCAGCGACTGGAAGATCGAGCCGCAGTTGCAGCTGGTGCATCAGCGCCTGAACCTCGACGACGTATCGCTCTCCGGCGCCCGCATTTCGCAGGACACCGACAGCGGCTGGACGGTTCGCGCCGGCGTGCGGGTCAAGGGACAGATCGCCACCGGGGCCGGCCTGCTTCAGCCGTACGCGCGGCTGAACGTCTATCGCACCTCCAGCGGCACAGACGTGGCGCGCTTCATCGGCCCCGCGGGCTGGACCGACATCGGCACGCGCACCGGCGGCACCAGCACCGAGTTCGCAGGCGGCGCCACCTTGGCCGTCGGCGAGCGGACCAGCCTGTACGCGGAAGTGGGCAAGCTCTTCGCCTCGGGCGGCGACGCGCGCGTGAAGAGCGGCATCAACGCCAGCGTGGGCATGCGCGTGAAGTGGTGAGCGGGCAGGCGCGTGGGCCTGCGCTCTGTCAGTCAGTCGCCCAGCACCGTCGGTCCGGAAGCCAGGTGTTCGATCAGGATGGACGCCGCCACCGGCAGCGGGCGCCGGCGCTTGATGCAGATCGCGACGTTGTCGGTGTGCATGCCTGCCGGCGCCATTGCCCTCGAATACAACGCCACGACAGTACTCAACCAGGATGCGTTGAAGCGCGTGCTGGAACGAACTGCAGCGTGAAGGGATGCAGCCCTAACTAAGTGCCGTCGCTCGTCAAGACGATGAGGGGCCGGCCGCTGGCGACGATGACGACGGCGACGCCTGCACCGGCTCCGATGTAGCGATCGCCTTGCCGACCATGTGCTCGGCCAGCGTGTCATAGAGCGGACGGCTGATCATGCGGGAGATCAGGCTGGCCAGCATCGCCGCGGCCATCAGGCTCAGCACCATCGCGTGGCCGTCGACCATCTCCATCACGATGATGAAGGCGGTGAGCGGCGCCTGCGTCACCGCGGCCAGAAAGCCCGCCATGCCCAGCGCGATCAGTGCGGGCCCCAGGTCGCTGCTGGCCAGGTGCGCCACGGCATCGCCGATGCCCGCGCCGATGGACAGCGATGGCGCGAAGATGCCGCCCGGCACGCCGCACCAGGCAGTGAGCCAGGTGGCGACGAACTTGAGCACGGTGTACAGCGGCGTGAGCTCGTCGTGGCCCTGCAGCATCTGCTTGACGGCTTCCGAGCCGGCACCGAAGGTGACGCCGCCCGTGACCAGTCCGATCACCGCCACCGCCAGCCCGCCGAGGGCCGCGAAGCGCACGGGAAACCGGGCGCGCCAGCGATTGAGCCGCTCGGGCGCGCGCGTGAGCGAGGCGATCAGCAGCCGGGCGAAGAGGCCGCCTGCCGCGCCTGCCAGCAGCGTGACCAGCAGGCCGGGGCCCATCGCGTCCCAACCCAGGCGTGGCACGCGGATCACGCCGAAGTAGCTGGTGTTGCCGAAGGCCGAGACGGCCACCAGGCCCGCGAGCACGATGGCCGTGATGATGAGGCCGGAGGAGCGCGCTTCGAGCCGGCCCGACAGCTCCTCGATGGCAAACACCACACCCGCCAGCGGTGCATTGAAGGCGGCCGCGATGCCCGCCGCGCCGCCCGCCACCAGCAGCGCGCGGCCGTCGATGGTGGTGTTGGGCGAGAGCCAGCGGCGCGCGTGCTGCATCACGCCGGCCGCCACCTGCACCGAGGGGCCTTCGCGGCCAATCGACAGCCCGGCTGCAAAGCCGGCCACGCCGAGGCCGATCTTGGCGACCGTGAGCCGCAGCGAGGCGAACATGAAGCGCCGTTCGTCGGGCAGCGCGGGGTGCAGCGCCGCCTTGATCTGTGGAATGCCCGAGCCGCTCGCGCCGGGAAAGAAACGCAGCGTGAACCAGACGATGCCGGCCGTGATCATCGGGGTGGTGACCAGCACCGCCCACGGCCATGCGCGGTAGAAGCGCTGGAAACCGCCGAAGACCCAATCGCTGGCCAGCGTGAACCCCACCACGAACAGCCCGGCCGCGATGGCGTAGCCCAGCACGATGGCACGGTCGAGCCAGATGCGCCCGCTCGACAGTTCGGCGCGCAGATGCTCAAGAAAGTTCGGTTCGTGATTCATATGCAGGGTCAGTTTACGCACGGCCCTCTGAACGGAAACGATGGCCTCGCTGACAAGTCCCGATCTGGGCGCGCTTCAGGGCGCCAACTTCATAATCCGGGCCTTCCAGAAAAACCAACAAATCGGAACGCCCGTGAGTGCTGCAGATTTTCTCTTGTCCCCCGCCGTGCAACAGCTCCTGCGGGTCGTCTACGCAGACCCCGATCGCGCGTTCTCGGCGAGTGAGCTGGCCCAACGCACGAAGCAGGCGCCGGACGTGGTCGACCAGACGCTGCAGCATCTCGTCACGAGCGGCATCCTTGCAAGGCAGAAGGTGCCGGCGGATCAGCCCGAGGCCGTCAAGGCGGACCGCTCGTTCATCTTCTATCGCGAACTGCGCAGCATCGCGCTGAAGTCGTTCGCCGCGGCCGAGCCGATCCGCGCCATGCTGCGCGCGAAGTTCAAGGACTCGATCGTGCGCGCCTTCATCCTGGGAGAGGACGAGGACAACGTCATCGAGGTCCTGATCGTGCATGGCGCAGTGGTGCCCGACCAGGCTGCGATGACGGCGGCCTGCCAGAAGCTGTCCAAGACCCTTCATCGGCATTTGCAGGTGCACGTGATTTCGATGGCGAGGTTCAATGGCCTGACAGATCGAGACGCACTCGCCGCGAAACTGGGCGCCGCTTCGACGTTCGAGATCATTGCGCCTAAAGACACCAAGGCGCAGTTGCCCGTCGAGCGGCTCGGCCTGCTGCAAAGCGCGAAAAAGAAGCTGGCTGCGCTGTCTCGCTCCTAGCATCGAGGCGGCCCGCATGCGAGGGTGGGCCGTACCCCCTGACAACGCCGGGTCACGAATGCTTGCGCATAATTGACGCAAGCTATGACTCTCACAGAACTCAAATACATCGTCGCAGTAGCCCGCGAACGGCACTTCGGCAAGGCGGCCGAGGCCTGCTACGTCTCCCAACCGACCCTCTCTGTGGCCATCAAGAAGCTCGAGGACGAGCTCGAGGTCAAGCTCTTCGAGCGCAGCGCAGGCGAAGTGACCGTCACGCCGCTCGGCGAGCAGATCGTGCAGCAGGCGCAAAGCGTGCTCGACCAGGCAGCCAGCATCAAGGAGATCGCCAAGCGCGGCAAGGACCCGCTGGCCGGCCCACTGAACCTGGGCGTGATCTACACCATCGGCCCGTACCTCTTGCCCGACCTGGTGCGCCAGGTGATCGCGCGCACGCCGCAGATGCCGCTGGTGCTGCAGGAGAACTTCACCGCCAAGCTCCTGGAGATGCTGCGCGCCGGCGAGATCGACTGCGCCGTGATGGCCGAGCCTTTTCCCGACACCGGTCTTGCGATGGCGCCGCTGTACGACGAGCCCTTCATGGCTGCGCTGCCGGTCAATCACAAGTTCGCCGGACGCGAATCGATCACCTCCGAAGAGCTGCAGAGCGAGACCATGCTGCTGCTGGGCACCGGCCACTGCTTTCGCGACCATGTGCTCGAGGTGTGCCCCGAGTTCGCGCGCTTCTCCAGCAATGCCGAAGGCATCCGCAAGAGCTTCGAGGGCTCGTCGCTCGAAACCATCAAGCACATGGTGGCCTCGGGCATGGGCGTGACGCTGGTGCCGCGCCTGTCGGTGCCGGCCGAGGCGCTCAAGCCCAAGGGCAAGGGCAAGAAGGAGTCCGACCAGATGGTGCGCTACCTGCCGGTGCGCGATGCGAACGACCGTGATCCGCCCACGCGCCGCGTGGTGCTCGCGTGGCGCCGCACCTTCACGCGCTACGAGGCGATCGCGGCGCTGCGCAATGCGATCTATGCGTGCGAGCTGCCAGGCGTCAAGCGCCTCTCCTGAAAGGGAAGGCGATTGGCGGCCTCGGCCTACGCGGGTGCTGTTTTGAATCCTTCATCGCTGGGATAGAGTGACGCTGTTGCGAAGCCGCGCGCCGGCTTCGAAAATCGTCCAGTCCTCCCAACTTGAAGAAAGACCATTCGCCATGGCCAAAGCTCCAAAGAAAACCAAGCCAGCATCAACCCCCTCCTCGGGCAAGGTGCCCAAGAAGGGCGGCGCGACCGTCGCGCAGGAGTCCGGCAGCCGCAACGCGCCGATCATCAACATCGGCATCGAGCGCCAGGACCGCGCGGCCATCGCCGAGGGCCTGAGCCGCGTGCTGGCCGACACCTACACGCTGTACCTCACGACCCACAACTTCCACTGGAACGTGACGGGTCCGCACTTCAACTCGCTGCACGCGATGTTCATGGGCCAGTACACCGAACTCTGGACCGCGACCGACGTGCTCGCCGAACGCATCCGCGCCCTCGGCCACTACGCGCCGGGTTCGTACGCCGAGTTCAGCAAGATCTCCACCGTGCCCGACGTGCCGCAGACCCCGCCGAAGGCGATGGAGATGGTGCGCATCCTGGTCAAGGGCCACGAGACGGTTTCGCGCATCGCGCGCGAATTCATTCCCGTTGCGGAAGAGGCCGGTGACGACCCGACCGCCGACATGCTGACTGCGCGCTGCACGGTGCACGATCAAACTGCCTGGATGCTGCGCTCGCTGCTCGAGGACTGAGTCGGCAGGCATCCCGGAATCCGGGAAGCGAAAGCTGGAGCGGCACAATGGCCGCTCTTTTTTCGTCCGCCTTTTTGTCGCATGCTCGCACGCCGTCTCGCGCTCTACCTTGATCTGATCCGCTGGAACCGCCCTGCCGGCTGGCTGTTGCTGCTCTGGCCCACGCTGGGCGCGCTCTGGTTCGCGGCCGACGGCTGGCCGGGTTGGCATTTGGTCGTGGTGTTCACGCTCGGCACTTTCCTCATGCGCAGCGCGGGCTGCTGCGTCAACGATGTGGCTGACCGCGACTTCGACCGCCATGTGAAGCGCACCGCCCAGCGGCCCGTGACCAGCGGCGCGATCTCGGTCAAGGAAGCGCTCGCGCTCGGCGCCGTGCTGGCGTTGATGGCCTTCGGGCTGGTGCTCACCACCAACCGGGTGACGGTGCTGTGGTCGTTCGCGGCGCTGGCCATCACGCTGATCTATCCCTTCGCCAAGCGCTTCGTGTCGATCCCGCAGGCGGTGCTGGGCATTGCCTTCAGCTTCGGCATTCCGATGGCCTTTGCCGCGGTGCAGGCGACGGTGCCTGTGTTCGCCGCGTGGCTGCTCGCCGGCAACCTGTTCTGGGTGCTGGCCTACGACACCGAGTACGCGATGGTCGACCGCGACGACGACCTGAAGATCGGCATGAAGACCTCCGCCATCACCTTCGGCCGCTTCGACGTGGCTGCGGTGATGCTGAGCTACGCGATCTTCCTGGCGGTCTGGGCGTGGGCCGGTGCCAGCCGGTCGCTGGGCGTGTTGTTCTTCGCGGGCATCGCCATCGCCGCGGGGCAGGCGCTCTGGCACTGGCGACTGATTCGCGATCGGACCCGCGATGGCTGCTTCAAAGCCTTCCGGCTGAACCACTGGCTGGGTTTCACGGTGTTCGCCGGCGTTGTTGCCGGCTACGTCATTCGTTGAAGGAGCCGCGCATGCTTGATCGCCTGACGCAGAAGATCGGCCAGGAGGGCCTGTCCGAATGGCACGTCATCACGCAGGAGATGGTCGACCGGTACGCGGTGCTGTCGGGCGATGGCGAAGGTGAGTGGATTCACCTTGATCCGGAGCGCGCGGCCCGCGAGACGGATTACGGCGGCACGATCGTGCCGGGCTTCTTCCAGGTCGCGCACCTGATCCGGCTGACCGGCGAAGCGATGCGCACGCTGCTGCCCTTCGATTCGAACCACGCGCTGAACTACGGCTTCGATCGCCTGCGCTTCGTCAGGCCGATGCCGGTGGGTGCGCGCTTCCGGGCACGCGTACGCATCCTCGGCGCGACGCCCAAGGGCGAAGACGGTTTCCTGCTGAAGGAAGAGGTGCTGCTCGAACTCGAGGACGGCACCGTCACGCTGGCGGCCGAGTGGCTGTTCTTCCTCGGGCCGCGCGCGCTCCCCGGCTGACCCGCTTCAACCGCGCCCGAATTCCTCGCCCAGCTCGGCGGCCCGCTTCTGCGCGGCGCGAATGGCGGTCTTGAACTGCGCCTTCACGTCCGCGCTTTCCAGCGAGGTGATCGCCGCATAGGTCGTGCCGCCCTTGGAGGTCACGCGCTCGCGCAGCACCGAAGGCGGTTCGGTCGCGCTGTGTGCCAACGCCGAGGCGCCGGTGAAGGTGCCGATGGCCAGGCGCTGCGCCTGGTCGGGCGACAGCCCCATCTCGACGCCGGCCTCGGTCATCGCCTCGATGAAATAGAACACGTAGGCCGGCCCCGAGCCGGACATGGCGGTGACCGCGTCGAGCGCAGGTTCGGCATCGACCCAGAGCAGCTCCCCCGTGGGCGTCAGCAGCTGGCTGACGAGGGCGCGATCGGCGCCGGTGACATCCGGCCGCGCGAACAGGCCGGTCATGCCCTGGCCGACCAGCGCGGGCGTGTTGGGCATGGCGCGCACCACGCGCTCGGTGCCCAGCCAGCGGGCGATGCTGTCCGACGGAATGCCCGCGGCCACGCTCAGGTGCAGCGCGTCCTCGGCGAATGCGCGCACCGGCTTGGCGGCGTCGGCGAAGGTCTGCGGCTTGACGGCCCACACCACGACGGCGCAGCGCGAGAGCGCCTCGCTGGCCTCGGCCTGCGCGGTGATACCGAAGGACTGGGCGAGCTTCGTGCGTGCCGCCTCGAAGGGCTCGACCACCTCGAACGCGGCGGCCGGGGTGCCTTGCTGGATCAGTCCGCCGATGATGGCGCTCGCCATATTGCCGCCGCCGATGAAGGCGATGGGCGGCAGCGGCGCGGGGGCGGTGCGGGGCAGGAAGGTCACGGCGATGGTCATGGTCGGTCGATGTATTCGAAGGCGGCGAACTGGGTCACTTGCAGCGGATTGAAATTGTCGTCGCTCACGACCACCAGCAGGCGGTTGCCGTTGGGCAGCGGCGGGCCCCAGCACATGCCCTCGGTGTTGTCGAGGCGGGACAGGCCGAGCGCGGCGAAGTCGGCCACCAGGGTTTTGGTGACGGGCTTGTGGTTGCCTGGCGCGAGTGCGTCGACCTGGAGCACATCGCTGGCGGCGCGGGTGTCGATCTCGTAGAGGCGCAGCGAATTGCCGGTGCCGGCGGCGTACGCGCGCTCGAGCACCAACATGCGGTGCGCATCGAGCATCAGCGCTTCGCTCACGCCGTTGTCTGCGTAGCTGCCGGGGATCAGGGGACGCAAGGGAATGGCATCGGGGACGTAGGCGAACTGGCGGGTGGCTTGGCCCGTCTCCAGGTCGACCTGGGTGAAGCGGCAGGGGCCGCCGGGCGTACCGATGGTGGGAATGGGGCCGTCCTGGATCAGCGCGTTTTCCATCGAGAGCCAGGCGAAACGGCCGTCGGGCGTGAGGGCGATGCCTTCGAAAGTCAGGTTGTCGCGCGGGCCACGGCGCTGAGTGGGATCGGGCGTGAACATGGCGGGCAGGGCGAATTCGCGCAAGAAGCGGCCGTCGCGTGCCGATTCATACAGTGCGGGGCCGAAACCGCGGGCAATGTCGCCTTCGCTGGTCCAGAGCAAAGTGCCGGCGGAGGGGCGCAGGCGGATGGCTTCGGGGTCGGGGACCGGGAGCCCGCTCACTGCGTGGCGGCGGTCGGGCCAAGGGCCGCCCCCGGGGCGTTGCAGTTGAACAACGCCCGCTGGCTCCGGCTGAGCAACCTGCGGCTGCGGCCAGCGAGCCGTGTAGTAGCGGACGGGAGCCAGGTCTGACCTGTCATCGCTGATAAGCATGTACTCACCTCGTGAGCTGTCGTAGTCGATGCCCGAGAGGCCGCCCACTGTGGTGTCTTCTATATGCAGCCTGTGCGCCCAGCGGGCCTCGGCGATTCGCCGCAGGCGCCCCGTGTCCGGAATCGGCGTCGCGCTTCCGCATCCGGTGAGACCCAGCGCCAGCGCGGCAACCGTGCCTCTCAGGAGGCTGCGGCGGGCGGGGAACGGGGGCGAAAAAGGGGTTTTGGCAGTGGCGCGCACGCCTCGAAGTCTAGTGCCAGCACGTGATGGTGTAATGAGTCGGTTGACATCGGCAGAAGTGCCTGCAATAATCGCGGGCTTCGCTTCCAAAAGGCGAAGCTTTCAGCCCAAAGCGGAAGTGCCTCGAGTGGTTCGAGGTGCCAACGACGGGCCCAAGACTGACCGCGGTGTCTCCCTCCTGGAGGCTCATCGGTACAAGTTGGGAATATCAAGAAATGATCCAAACTGAATCCCGGCTCGAAGTGGCCGACAACACGGGCGCGAAATCCGTCCTGTGTATCAAGGTGCTCGGTGGCTCCAAGCGGCGTTATGCCAGCGTGGGCGACGTCATCAAGGTCAGCATCAAGGAAGCCGCTCCACGTGGTCGCGTCAAGAAGGGCGAGATCTACAGTGCAGTGGTGGTCCGTACCGCCAAGGGCATCCGTCGCGCTGACGGCTCGCTCGTGAAATTCGACAGCAACGCAGCCGTGTTGCTCAACGCCAAGCTGGAGCCTATCGGCACCCGCATCTTCGGACCGGTGACGCGCGAGCTGCGCACCGAAAAGTTCATGAAGATCGTGTCGCTGGCACCTGAAGTTCTGTAAGGACAACAACGCCATGAACAAGATTCGCAAAGGCGACCAGGTCATCGTGTTGGCCGGTCGTGACAAGGGCAAGCGCGGCACCGTCTCGCTTCGCAAGGACGACTCGCACGTCGTCATCGAAGGCCTGAACCTCGTGAAGAAGCACACCAAGCCGAACCCGCTCAAGGGTACGACCGGTGGCATCGTCGAGAAGTCCATGCCCATTCACCAATCCAACGTGGCGATCTTCAATGCCGCGACCGGCAAGGCCGATCGCGTGGGCATCAAGGTCACCCAGGGTGCTGACGGCAAGCGCGTGGCTGTTCGCGTCTTCAAGTCCAGCGGCGACGAAATCAAGTTCGCCTAAGAGGTACTCACATGGCACGTCTCCAACAACACTATCGCGAAAAGATCGCGAAAGACCTGACGGAAAAGTTCGGCTACAAGTCGCCGATGCAGGTCCCCCGCCTCACCAAGATCACCCTGAACATGGGTGTGGGTGAAGCAGTCGCCGACAAGAAGGTTCTCGACAACGCTGTCGCCGACCTGACCAAGATCGCCGGCCAAAAGCCCGTGGTCACCAAGTCGAAGAAGGCTATCGCCGGTTTCAAGATCCGCGAAAACCAGCCGATCGGCTGCATGGTCACGCTGCGTGGCGTGCAGATGTATGAGTTCCTGGACCGTTTCGTGACCATCGCGCTGCCGCGTGTTCGCGACTTCCGCGGCATCTCCGGCCGTGCGTTCGATGGCCGTGGCAACTACAACATCGGCGTCAAGGAACAGATCATTTTCCCTGAGATCGAGTACGACAAGGTCGATGCCCTGCGCGGTCTCAATATCAGCATCACGACGACGGCCAAGACCGACGAAGAAGCCAAGGCGCTTCTCGCTGGTTTCCGTTTCCCGTTCAAGAACTGAGGCGAGCATGGCTAAACAATCTTTGATCCAACGCGAACTCAAGCGTGACAAGCTGGTTGCCAAGTTCGCTGCGAAGCACGCAGAACTGAAGGCGGCTTCCAACGACCTGAAGAAGAGCGACGAAGAACGCGCAGCTGCTCGCCTGGGCCTGCAAAAGCTTCCGCGCAACGCGAACCCGACCCGTCAGCGCAACCGTTGCGCCATCACTGGTCGTCCGCGTGGCACCTTCCGTCAATTCGGTCTGGCCCGCGCCAAGATCCGCGAACTGGCTTTCAATGGCGACATCCCCGGTGTCACCAAGGCCAGCTGGTAAGCCAGGCAGGAGCAAACAACATGAGCATGAGTGATCCCATTGCCGACCTGCTGACGCGTATCCGTAACGCGCAGATGGTGGCGAAGCCCACCGTGTCGGTCCCGTCTTCCAAGGTGAAGATCGCGATCGCACAAGTCCTGAAGGACGAGGGCTACATCGACGGCTTCCAGGTCAAGACCGAAGCCGGCAAGAGCGAACTTGAAATCGTCCTGAAGTACTACGCTGGCCGTCCGGTCATCGAGCGCATCGAGCGCGTGAGCCGTCCTGGCCTGCGTGTCTACAAGGCCAGTGCTTCCATTCCGCAAGTCCAGAACGGCCTCGGCGTTGCGATCGTCACGACCCCCCGGGGCGTGATGACCGACCGCAAGGCGCGCGCCACCGGTGTCGGCGGCGAAGTTCTGTGCTACGTCGCCTAACCGAGACATCGAGGAGTCACTGAAATGTCCCGAGTAGGAAAAATGCCGATCACCATCCCCGCAGGCGTGGATGTGTCGATCAAGGAAGACCAGATCAGCGTCAAGGGCACGGGCGGCACGCTCAACCTTGCACGCAACCCCCTGGTCAATGTCGTCAGCAATGACGGCAAGCTGAACTTCGAACCTGCCAACGAATCGCGTGAAGCGAATGCGATGAGCGGCACGATCCGTCAGCTGGTGAACAACATGGTGGTTGGCGTGACCAAGGGCTTCGAGAAGAAGCTCAACCTGGTCGGCGTCGGCTACAAGGCCGCAGCGTCCAACAACAAGTTGAACCTGCAAGTCGGTTATTCGCACCCGGTCAACATCGACATGCCGCAAGGCATCACGGTGGCCACCGCGACCCCGACCGAAATCGTGATCAAGGGTGCTGACCGTCAGCGCGTTGGTCAAATCGCCGCTGAGATCCGCGCTGTTCGTCCGCCTGAGCCTTACAAGGGCAAGGGCATCCGTTATTCGGACGAGAAGATCGTGATCAAAGAGACCAAGAAGAAGTAAGGGGCAGCAAAATGATGTTGACCAAAAAAGCACAGCGTCTTCGCCGCTCGCGCCAGACCCGCATCCGCATCGCGACGCAGGGCGTGGCCCGTCTGACGGTGAACCGCACCAACCTGCACATCTATGCCACCGTCATCTCCGACGACGGCACCAAGGTGATTGCAACCGCATCGACGGCAGAAGCCGAAATGCGTACCTCGCTCGGCGGTTCGGGCAAGGGCGGCAACGCCGCTGCAGCCACCGCCGTCGGCAAGCGCATCGCTGAAAAGGCGAAGGCTGCCGGCGTCGAGAAGGTCGCCTTCGACCGCGCAGGTTTTGCGTACCACGGCCGCGTCAAGGCGCTGGCCGAGGCGGCTCGCGAAGCCGGTCTGCAGTTCTAACCGGACACGAGATTCAAAATGGCAAAGATTCAAGCAAGAACGCAGAACGAAGGCCCTGAAGACGGTTTGCGCGAGAAGATGATCGCGATCAACCGCGTCACCAAGGTGGTGAAGGGTGGTCGTATCCTCGGTTTCGCAGCACTCACCGTGGTGGGCGACGGCGAAGGCCGCGTCGGCATGGGCAAGGGCAAGTCGAAGGAAGTGCCTGCTGCAGTGCAGAAGGCAATGGAAGAAGCCCGTCGCAACCTGGCCAAGATCTCGATCAAGAACGGCACGCTGCATCACCGCGTGACGGGTCACCATGGCGCCGCTTCGGTTGTCATGATCCCCGCCCCGAAGGGTACCGGCATCATCGCCGGCGGCCCGATGCGCGCCGTGTTCGAAGTCATGGGCATCACCGACATCGTGGCCAAGAGCCATGGTTCGTCGAACCCCTACAACATGGTTCGCGCCACGCTCGACGGGTTGAAGAACTCGACGACCGCGTCCGCAGTGGCTGCCAAGCGTGGCCTGACCGTCGAAGAAATCTTCGCTTAAGCGCAAGCCTGAAAGAAGCATTCAAATGACGACGCAACAACAAACCCTCAAGGTGCAATTGGTCAAGAGCCCGATTGGCACCAAGGAATCGCATCGCGCGACCGTGCGTGGCCTCGGCCTGCGCAAGCTCAACAGCGTGAGCGAGCTGCAAGACACCCCGGCGGTGCGCGGCATGATCAACAAGATCAGTTATCTGGTCAAAGTTCTGTAAGAGAGACTGATATGGAACTCAATGGCATCAAGCCGGCAGCCGGCGCCAAGCACGCCAAGCGCCGCGTTGGCCGCGGTATCGGCTCGGGCATCGGCAAGACCGCAGGTCGCGGTCACAAGGGCCAGAAGTCGCGCGCTGGTGGCTTCCACAAGGTTGGTTTCGAAGGCGGCCAAATGCCGCTGCAACGTCGCCTGCCCAAGCGTGGTTTCAAGTCGCACCTGCTGAAGTTCAACGCCGAAGTCACGCTGACTGCCCTCGAGCAGCTCGGTCTGGCCGAAGTGGATGTCCTGGCACTGAAGCAAGCTGGCCTCGTGGGCCAGCTCGCGAAGGTCGTCAAGATCGTCAAGACCGGTGAACTCACCAAGGCCGTCAAGCTGACGGGCGTGGGTGCAACGGCTGGCGCCAAGGCTGCGATCGAAGCGGCCGGCGGCAGCGTCGCCTGATCACCATCGGACTGAAAGAAGTTCTTCGTGGCAACTAACGCGGCAACGATCGCAAAAACAGGCAAGTTCGGCGACCTCCGTCGTCGGCTCGTCTTTTTGCTGCTCGCGCTCGTGGTCTACCGGATTGGCGCGCACATTCCTGTGCCGGGTATCAACCCGGACCAGTTGGCAGCGTTGTTCCAGGGCCAGCAGGGCGGCATTCTGAGCCTGTTCAACATGTTCTCGGGCGGGGCGCTGTCGCGCTTCACCGTGTTCGCGTTGGGGATCATGCCGTACATCTCGGCGTCGATCATCATGCAGTTGATGACCTACGTGCTTCCGACCTTCGAGCAATTGAAGAAGGAAGGCGAGGCCGGCCGCCGCAAGATCACGCAGTACACGCGCTATGGCGCGCTCGGTCTGGCTCTGTTCCAGTCGTTCAGCATCGCAGTGGCCCTCGAATCGTCGGCTGGTCTGGTGATCGCCCCCGGTTTCGGCTTCCGCCTGACCGCCATGGTGAGCCTGACGGCAGGTTCGATGTTCCTGATGTGGCTCGGCGAGCAGATCACCGAACGCGGCTTGGGCAACGGCATCTCGATCCTGATCTTCGCAGGCATCGCGGCAGGTTTGCCGAGTGCCGTGGCAGGTCTGGGTTCGCTGGTGACCACCGGCGCGATGAATCCGATCGTTGCGCTCTTCATCATCGCGGTGGTGGTCCTGGTGACCTACTTCGTGGTGTTCGTCGAACGCGGCCAGCGCAAGATCCTCGTGAACTATGCACGGCGCCAGGTTGGCAACAAGGTCTATGGCGGCCAGTCGTCGCACCTGCCCTTGAAGCTGAACATGGCCGGTGTGATTCCGCCGATCTTCGCTTCGTCGATCATCCTGCTGCCCGCAACGGTGGTTGGCTGGTTCAGTACCGGTGAAGGTGGCTTCCGCTGGATCAAGGACATCGCCAACGCACTGCGTCCGGGCGAGCCGATCTACGTGCTGCTGTACGCTGCAGCGATCGTTTTCTTCTGCTTCTTCTACACGGCACTCGTGTTCAACAGCAAGGAAACGGCCGACAACCTGAAGAAGAGTGGTGCATTCATTCCTGGCATTCGCCCGGGTGACCAGACCGCTCGCTATATCGACAAGATTCTGGTTCGCCTGACGTTGGCCGGCGCGGTGTACATCACCTTCGTCTGCCTGCTGCCCGAGTTCCTGATCCTGAAGTACAACGTACCGTTCTACTTCGGTGGTACCTCCCTGCTGATCATCGTGGTCGTCACGATGGACTTCATGGCCCAGGTGCAAAACTACATGATGTCCCAGCAGTACGAATCGCTGCTGAAGAAGGCGAACTTCAAGACATCGTAGGGCCGTGAGTTTCAGTATTGAGAATATTGGGTGTGGGCGGTGTACCGCCACGTTAAACAGTTTTAGGAGAATGAAATGAGAGTTTCGGCTTCGGTCAAAACCATCTGCCGTAATTGCAAGGTCATCCGCCGTAAAGGTGTGGTGCGTGTGATTTGCACCGACCCGCGCCACAAGCAGCGCCAGGGTTGATTGAAGAGTATTAGAGGACGCACATGGCACGTATTGCTGGCATCAACATTCCGCCGCACAAGCACGCTGAAATCGGCCTGACCGCCATTTTCGGTATCGGTCGCACCCGCGCCCGTCAAATCTGCGAAGCGAGCGGCATCGAATATTCGAAGAAGATCAAGGATCTGACCGACGCCGATCTCGAGAAGATCCGCGATCAGATCGCTCTGTTCACGATCGAAGGCGATCTGCGTCGCGAGACGACGATGAACATCAAGCGTTTGATGGACATCGGCTGCTATCGCGGCTTCCGTCACCGTCGCGGCCTGCCGATGCGCGGCCAGCGCACGCGCACCAATGCCCGCACCCGCAAGGGTCCGCGCAAGGCTGCGCAGTCCCTGAAGAAATAAGGATAGACCAGCATGGCTAAAGCACCTGCAAACAACGCCGCACAGCGCGTTCGCAAGAAGGTTCGCAAGAACGTTGCGGACGGTATCGCCCACGTGCATGCCTCGTTCAACAACACCATCATCACGATCACCGATCGCCAGGGCAACGCCCTGTCGTGGGCTTCGTCGGGTGGCCAGGGCTTCAAGGGCTCGCGCAAGTCGACCCCGTTCGCTGCGCAGGTCGCTTCCGAAGTGGCCGGCCGTGCTGCTGTCGAACAAGGCATCAAGAACCTCGACGTCGAGATCAAGGGCCCCGGCCCCGGTCGCGAATCGTCGGTGCGCGCACTGGCTGCGCTCGGCATCCGGATCAATTCCATTGCCGACGTGACGCCCGTTCCGCATAACGGCTGCCGTCCCCAGAAGCGTCGCCGCATCTGATCGTCAGTCCGCAAGGCGCAGCCAGCTTTCGAGCGGCTGCGCATTTGTTTTTTAACTAAGCCCACCGCCATCAGCGTCTCGCCGATGGCTCCCGCAGGCAACTGCGGCAGATACACAAAGGAATACTCGTGGCACGCTACCTCGGCCCCAAGGCCAAACTTTCCCGCCGTGAAGGCACCGACCTGTTCCTGAAGAGCGCCCGTCGCTCCATTCAAGACAAGGCCAAGTTCGATTCCAAGCCCGGCCAGCACGGTCGTACTTCGGGTCAGCGCACGTCGGACTACGGTCTGCAACTGCGTGAAAAGCAGAAGGTCAAGCGCATGTACGGCGTGCTGGAAAAGCAATTCCGCCGCTACTTCGAAGAAGCCGACCGCCGCCGTGGCAACACCGGCGCCAACCTGCTGTTCATCCTCGAATCGCGCCTGGACAACGTCGTCTACCGCATGGGCTTCGGCTCGACCCGCGCTGAAGCACGCCAACTCGTGTCGCACAAGGCGATCACGGTGAACGGCCAGTCGGTCAACATCCCGTCATACCTGGTCAAGACCGGCGACGTGATCGCCGTGCGCGACAAGTCGAAGAAGCAGACCCGCATTGCCGAAGCGCTCCAGCTGGCCCAACAAGTCGGTATTCCGGCTTGGGTCGAAGTGAACGCCGACAAGGCCGAAGGCACGTTCAAGAAGGTGCCCGATCGCGACGAATTCGCAGCCGACATCAACGAATCGCTGATCGTCGAACTCTATTCGCGTTGATTTTTTTGTTCCCGCACGCCTGGCGTGTGTGGGAAACAAGTTTTTGTTGTTCACGTTCCTGCCCCGTGCTTTGCTGCGGGTCAGGTGCTTCACCAGCCTTACCGGTGTAACGAGCCGGGGGTATTGAGAGGAAGTCTGCATGCAAACCACCCTGCTGAAACCCAAGACCATCCAGGTCGAGCAACTTGCCGCCAACAAGGCCAAGGTGACGCTCGAGCCTTTCGAGCGCGGCTACGGCCACACGCTCGGCAACGCGCTGCGTCGCGTTCTGCTGTCGTCCATGGTCGGCTACTCGGCCACCGAAGTCACGATCGCTGGCGTTCTGCATGAGTACTCGTCGATCGACGGCGTGCAGGAAGATGTCGTCAACATTCTTCTGAACCTCAAGGGCGTGGTGTTCAAGCTCCACAACCGCGACGAAGTCACGCTGAGCCTGCGCAAGGACGGCGAAGGCCCGGTCCTCGCATCGGACATCCAGACCCCGCACGACGTCGAGATCATCAACCCCGACCACGTGATCGCGCACCTGTCGCAAGGCGGCAAGCTCGACATGCAGATCAAGGTCGAAAAGGGTCGCGGCTACGTGCCCGGCACGATGCGCCGCTACGCCGACGAGCCGACCAAGTCGATCGGCCGCATCGTCCTCGACGCGTCGTTCTCGCCCGTCAAGCGCGTGAGCTACACGGTCGAAAGCGCCCGCGTCGAACAGCGTACCGACCTGGACAAGCTCCTGGTCGAGATCGAAACCAACGGTGCCATCACCGCTGAAGATGCGGTTCGCGCCTCGGCTAAAATCCTGGTCGAGCAGCTGGCAGTGTTCGCACAACTCGAAGGCGGCGAACTGGCTGCATTCGATGCACCGGCACCGCGCAGCGCACAGCAATTCGACCCGATCCTGCTGCGCCCTGTCGACGAGCTCGAGCTCACCGTGCGTTCGGCGAACTGCCTGAAGGCCGAGAACATCTACTACATCGGTGACCTGATCCAGCGCACTGAAAACGAGCTGCTCAAGACCCCGAACCTGGGTCGCAAGTCGCTCAACGAAATCAAGGAAGTCCTCGCTTCGCGCGGCCTGACCTTGGGTATGAAGCTTGAAAGCTGGCCGCCGGCCGGTCTCGACAAGCGTTGATTTTTGTTTTTTGAATTGAGCCCATGAGGGCTCGTGCCCGGGCAGTACCTGATACGGCTGCCTGTTTAATAAAGTAAAGGAAAAGCACCATGCGTCACGGACACGGACTTCGCAAACTCAACCGCACCAGCTCGCACCGCCTTGCGATGCTGCAGAACATGATGAATTCGCTCATCGAGCATGAAGTCATCAAGACCACGGTCCCCAAGGCCAAGGAACTGCGCCGCGTCATCGAACCGATGATCACGCTGGCCAAGAAGCCCACGCTCGCCAACAAGCGCCTGGCCTTCGACCGCCTGCGCGACCGCGACAGCGTCGTCAAGCTCTTCGCCGATCTGGGCCCGCGTTTCGCGGCACGTCCGGGCGGCTACACGCGCATCCTGAAAATGGGTTTCCGCGTGGGCGACAACGCACCGATGGCTCTGGTCGAGCTGGTCGACCGTCCTGAAATTAAAGAAGCAGATGCCGAGCAAGGCGCTGCTGAATAAGGTATAATTCCATCTTGCCGCGCGATGGAGCAGCCTGGTAGCTCGTTGGGCTCATAACCCAAAGGTCGCAAGTTCAAATCTTGCTCGCGCAACCAATTTAAAAGGCCCTTTGAAATTCAAAGGGCCTTTTTTCTTGGGTCGGTGAATTGAATGAGTCAAGCCCTCGCAATGAGGGCTTTTTTATTTCTCGGATTTCCGCGATTTCTCATCCGTGCCAGGCCGAGCATCGAATCACGCTGCAGAAATTGCCGCGGTGAAAGTGCGGCTCCTTGTCCGCGATCACGTCGGCCTTCACGTTGCCGAACGTGGTATCCGGCTTGTATTTGATGCCGTCGTAGAAGGCTTGGATGATGTCTTCCTTGAAGTGCTCGGTCCGAGGGTGCGCATGCACGACCTGTGTACGCTCGGCCTCGCTGTACTCCGGGTAGGTCAGTCCGAGGACGTCCATTTCGACACCGGCCGTCACCAGCGCCACGATCGGGTGCATGTGCTGCGGAATCCCCGGCGTCGTGTGCAGCGCGATTGCCGTCCAGACCAGGTCGACATCCTGTTGCGAGATCCCGTGCCCGCGCAGGAAATCCCGCGCCACATTCGCCCCATCGACTTCGAAGCGCTCGCCCGCGCTGCTGTGCGCCTGCACCAGCCCCATGTCATGGAACATCGCGCCCGCATAAAGCAATTCCGGATCGAAGCTCAGACCGCGGCGCTTGCCGGCCAGCGCGCCGAAGTAATAGACCCGGCTGGAGTGATGAAACAGCAGCGAGGGCGCAGTGTCCCGGACCACCTCGGTGATCTCGCGTGCAAGCTTGCTGTCGGGGATGCGGACCCCTTCGATCGTCGTCGTCAAAGCCATGTGGATTTCTCCTGTGAGTGTCGGAACAACTTTAGGAGTCGGCTACAGTGTCTTCAACAGACGTGAGGCGGCAATTTCTGCCATTGCGGCGTCGAAAGAGACACAGAAAACAACCATGCGCACCACGAAGACCATCGCGATCCTCGCCATGCCCGGCGTCCAGTTGCTGGATGTCTCCGGCCCGCTCGATGTGTTCGCCGAGGCGAACGTTCAGGCGCGCGCCGAGGCCTACCGGCTGCGCGTCATCGCGAGCCAGCCGGGCGCGATCCGCAGTTCATCGGGTGTGCGGCTCATGCCTGACGCCGTCATCGGCGAAGACATGGGGGACGAGCCGATCCACACGCTCCTGGTGGCCGGCACGCCGCATGCCGCGACAGCGGCGACCAATCTCGATGTCACTGCATGGCTGCGCAAGCTCACGCCCAAGGCGCGCCGTTTCGGCTCGGTCTGCAGCGGTGCTTTCGCGCTGGCGCAGGCGGGATTGCTCAACGGCAGGCGGGTCACGACGCACTGGGCGGTGGCCGACCAGCTCGCCCAGGCCTTCCCCGCGGTGCAAGTCGATGCCGATGCCATCCACGTGCGCGACGGCCGCCTGCGCACTGCTGCCGGCGTGACCGCGGGCCTCGACCTGTCGCTCGCACTCGTCGAAGAAGACCTGGGCCGTGAAATCGCCATGAAGGTCGCCGCCCAGCTCGTGATGTTCTTCAAGCGCCCGGGCGGCCAGATGCAGTTCAGCCGCAAGGGCGAAGCCGCGCCAACCGGCCGATCAGCCTTGCAGGAAGTGCAGCGCTGGATCGCGGCGAACCCCGCGGAAGACCACAGCGTCGCCCACCTGGCCGGACGCATGAGCCTGAGCCCTCGCCACTTCGCGCGGCTGTTCACGCAAGAGGTCGGGGCGACGCCCGCGGCCTGGGTCGAAGGCATTCGCGTTTCCGCCGCGCGCCGCCTGCTCGAGGCCGGAGACGCCGCACCGAAGCAGGTGGCGGCCCAATGCGGATTTGCCGATGCGGACACGTTGCGGCGCGCGTTCCAGCGCCAGGTCGGCATCACGCCGGCGGAGTACCGCAAGCGCTATGCGCACGCCGTCGGCTGACGGCATGGCGAAGAAAGCGATCAGTCCGGAATGACCGCCGTGACCTCGATCTCGACCTTCGCGCGGTGCTCGACCAGCGCCGCCACCTGCACGCAGGTCATCGCGGGAAAGTTGCGTCCCATCGCATCGCGATAGACCGGGCCCAGCTCGGCCAACCGGCGGCTGTATTCGTCGCGGTCCGTCACGTACCAGGTCATGCGCACCATGTGCTCCGGACCCGCGCCGCCCGCGCGCAGCACCTCGGCGATGTTGCGCAGCGCCAGGCCGCACTGGTCGATGAAGTCGTCCGACTCGAACTGCTGCTGCGCATTCCAGCCGATCTGGCCGCCGATGAACAGCATGGTGCCGCGCGCGGCGACACCGTTCGCATAGCCTTTGGGAGGCAACCAGCCCTCGGGCTGCAGGAGTTTGTTGATCATGGTGTGCTGTTGAGTTGTCTCAGTTTGAATCGCTGGAGCTTGCCGGTCTCGGTGCGCGGAAGCACCGTCACGAACTCGATTTCCCGCGGGTATTTGAAAGGCGCGATGGTGGCCTTCACATGGTCCTGCAGCGCCTTCACGAGGGCCGCATCCCCTTCGTTGCCGGGCTTGAGCACGCAGAAGGCTTTCACGATCATCCCGCGGTCGGCATCGGGCTTGCCGATCACGCCGCACTCGGCCACCGCGGGGTGCTTGAGCAGCGCGTCCTCGACTTCCGGACCGCCGACGTTGTAGCCGGCCGTGATGATCATGTCGTCGGCGCGCGCCTGATAGAAGAAGTAGCCGTCGTCGTCCTGCACGAACGAATCGCCGGGGTAGTTCCAGCCGTTCTTCACGTAGTCGGCCTGGCGCGGATCGTCCAGATAGCGGCAGCCGACCGGCCCTTGCAGCGCGAGCTTGCCAACCGTGCCGTGCGGCACTTCGTTGCCCTTGTCGTCCACCACCTTCGCGGTGAAGCCGGGCACCGCCTTGCCGACCGCGCCCTTGCGCACGTCGTCGCCCGCGGCGGAGATGTAGATGTGGAACACCTCGGTGCCGCCGATGCCGTCGAGCATCTCGATGCCGGTGGCTTCCTTCCAGAGCTGGCGCGTCGCATCGGGCAGCGCTTCGCCCGCGCTCACGCTGATGCGCAGGCCCGGCATGCCGTGCTGCTTCACGAACGGCGCCATCTGGCGGTAGAACGTGGGCGCCGTGTAGCAAATGGTCGCGCCGATCTCGTTGATGAGCTTCACCAACCCTTCGGGCGTGAACGGCGCATCTGCGAAATACACCGAGGCGCCAGCCCACATCGGGAAGACGAGCAAGCCGCCAAGCCCGAAGGTGAAGGCCAGTGGCGGCGAACCCACCACGATGTCGTCGCTGCGCGCCTTCAGTACATGGCGTGGCCAGGTCTCGCACATCGCGAGCACATCGCGGTGCGTGGTGACAGGGGCCTTTGGCTTGCCTGTAGTGCCCGATGTGAACGCGAGCAATGCGATGTCGTCGGCTGCCGTGGGGCATGCAACGAACACGCCGCTCTTGCCGGCGGCGCGCGCGGAGAGCGAGTCCGCAGCGTCGGGCTTGTTGAATGCGATCACCGTCGCAAGCACCGGATGCTCTTTCTGCGCAATCGCCAATTCGTCGAGCAGCCGGCCGTCGCACAGCGCGGCCACAGGACGCGCCTTCTCGATGATCTCGCCGAGTTCCTTCGCGCGCAGCAACGGCATCGTCGCCACCGCGATCAAGCCGGCCTTCACCACCGCGAGCCACGCGAGCGCCATCGCCACCGAGTTGCCGCCGCGCAGCAGCACGCGGTTGCCGGGCACGAGCCCGAGGTCTTCGGTCAGCACCTGCGCGATGCGATTGACTTCGACCGCGGCCTGTTTGTACGTGAGCGTGCCGGCCGGCGAGCGCAGCATCGGCTTGTCGCCGAAGCCCTTCGCATCCGCCTTGTCCAGCAACTCCTCCACGAGGTTCAGCTGGTCGGGCAGCTGCAGCTCGGGCAGGTCATAGCGAAAGACCGGCAACTGCTCGGCGGGCGGCAGGCGGTCGTGAACGAAGCGGTCGACTTGGGCAGACACGGTATTTATCCCCGCAGAACGGATTTGCCAATGATCAGTTGTTGAACTTCCGTCGCGCCTTCGTAGATGCGCAGCGAGCGGATGTCGCGGTAGAGGCTTTCAATCTTCGTGCCAACCTTCACGCCGAGGCCGCCGTGCATCTGCAGTGCCATGTCGATCACGCGGCTCGCGTTTTCGGTGGCGCACATCTTGGCCATCGCTGCCGCGGCCGACACATCGCCGACTGCCGCTGCGCCGCGTTGCTCGGCGTCGTCGCGCATCCATGCGGCGCGGTAGGTGAGCAATGCGGCGCTGTCGATCAGCGCGGCCATCTCGCCGAGCTTGGCCTGCGTGAGCTGGAAGTCGGCGAGCGTCTGTCCGAACATGCGGCGGCCCTTCGCATGCGCGATGGCTTCGGCGAGTGCGCGGCGGCCCATGCCGAGCGCCGCGGCCGCAACCGATGCACGGAAGATGTCGAGCGTGCGCATCGCGAGCTTGAAGCCACCGTTGAGTTCGCCGAGCTGCGCGGTGCGCGGCACGACGCAGTTCTCGAAGCGCAGAGTGGCGAGCGGGTGCGGCGCCATCACGTCGATGTGCTCGGAAGTGTCGAGGCCGGGCGTGGTCGCATCGACGATGAACACCGTGATGCCGCGCGTGCCGCCGGTCGGATCGGTCTTCGCGAACACGCAATAGAAGTCGGCGATGCCGCCGTTGCTGATCCAGGTCTTCTGGCCGTTCAGCAGCCAGCCGTCGGTCGTCGGCTCGGCGCGCATGGCCATCGCGGCCACGTCCGAGCCCGCATCGGGTTCGCTCAGCGCAAACGCCGCGATCTTGTCGCCATTGCCAACGGCGGTGAGGTATTGCGATTGCTGCTCGGGCGTACCCGCGAGCGTGATCGCACCGCTGCCCAGCCCCTGCATCGCAAAGGCGAAGTCGGCCAGCGGCGAGTGATAGCCGAGCGTCTCGCGCAGCAGCACCAGCGCGCGCGAATCGAGCCGCTCCAGCGCACCGCCCGCGCTGCCGGGCACGGCATAGCGCAGCCAGCCGCCGTCGCCGAGACGACGCACCCATTCGCGGCAGGCCGCGCGGTCGTCGTGCTCGTCGATCTCTTGTGCTGCACACCAGGGCAACAGGTCGCGTGCAAGCGCGCGATGCGCCTCATCGAAGAACGGCAGCGCAAGGTGCGCGGTCGAAGGCGGTGCGGGGATCTTCGTCATCATGGCTTCAGTCCCCACCGAACACGGGCTTGCGCTTGGCGGCGAAGGCTTCGTAGGCGCGCTTGAAGTCTTCGGTCTGCATGCAGATCGCCTGCGCCTGCGCTTCGGCCTCGATCGCCTGGTCGATGGTCATCGACCATTCCTGCGCGAGCATCGTCTTGGTCATGCCGTGCGCGAAGCTCGGGCCTTCGGCCAGTTCGCGCGCCATCTTGGTGGCGGCTTCGAGCAGTGCATCGCTTTCGTGCAGCGCATTGAAGAAGCCCCAGGCGTGGCCTTCCTGCGCCGTCATTGCGCGGCCGGTGAAGAGCAGTTCCGATGCGCGGCCCTGGCCGATCACGCGCGGCAGCAGTGCGCATGCGCCCATGTCCGCGCCGGCCAGGCCCACGCGGGTGAAGAGGAACGCGGTGCGCGTGGCGGGCGAGCCGTAGCGCAGGTCGCAGGCCAGCGCGATCATCGCGCCGGCGCCGGCGCACACGCCGTCGATGGCACCCACGATCGGCTGCGGGCACGCGCGGATCGCCTTCACCAGGTCGCCGGTCATGCGCGTGAACTCCAGCAGCTCGGGCATGCGCATGCCGGTGAGCGGACCGATGATCTCGTGCACGTCGCCGCCCGAGCAGAAGTTGCCGCCCGCGCCCGTGACGACGATGGCCTTCACGTCGGTCGCGTAGTTCAACGCGCGGAACAGGTCGCGCAGCTCGGCGTACGAGTCGAAGGTGAGCGGGTTCTTGCGCTCGGGGCGGTTCAGCGTGACGGTGCCGACGCCGGCGTCATAGCTCCATGCGAAGTGCTCGGCCTTGTAGGCTGCCTTCGCTTCGAATTGCGCGCGCATGGGATTGCCTGCGCCGATGTAGTGCTTCATTCGGTCTCCGCCATCGATTGGTTGTGTGAGTGCTGCTTGACCTTGCCGAGCAGCTTGTGCAGTTGCGTGATCTCTTTGCCGCTGAGGCCCGCGAAGGCCCCGACGATCCAGTCTTCGTGCTGTTGCGCCATGTCGTTGAAGAGCTTGCGACCGCGCGCCGTGAGGCGTACGCGCCAGGCGCGCCGGTCGCCTTCGACGTTGATGCGCTCGACCAGTCCCTCGGTCACGAGCTGGTCGGTGATGCCGGTGACGTTGCCGCCCGTCACCATCATCCGGCGCGAGAGCTCGTTCATCTTGAGGCCCTCGGGCGAGCGCTCGAGTTGCGACATCAGGTCGAAGCGCGGCAGCGTGGTCGCGAACTGGGAGCGCAATTCGTTGCGCACCTGCTTCTCGATGAGCTGGGTGCAGGTGAGCAACCGCAGCCAGAGCCGCAAGGCTTCGGGGTGTTCGCTGTGCGCGCGCGCTTCGAGGTCCATGTCAGTGCGTCTCCTCGGTGTTCTGCGTCGCCACCGCAGCGTTCGCGGCCGCGGCCAGTTGCTGCTGCTTCGCGATCTCGCGGTACATCTGGTCGCGGCCGCTCAGGTACTGCTTGGGCCAATCGACATCACGGCTCTGCAGCTTGGCCGCTTCGTGCAGCGTCCAGGCCGGGTCCGCCAGATGCGGACGAGCGATGGCGCACAGGTCGGCGCGACCGGCGGCAATGATGCTGTTGGCCTGGTCCGCATCGGTGATCGCACCTACCGCGATGGTCGCGATGCCGACCTCGTTGCGGATGCGGTCGGAGAACGGCGTCTGGTACATGCGGCCATAGACCGGCTTGGCGGCGCGCGTGGTCTGGCCCGACGACACGTCGATGAAATCGGCGCCGGCCTCCTTGAAGAGACGCGCGACGACGACCGCATCGGCATCGGTGTTGCCGCCGGGCGCCCAGTCATGCGCGGAGATGCGCACGCTCATCGGCTTGTCTTCCGGCCACACGGCGCGCATCGCGCGGAACACTTCGAGTGGATAGCGGCAGCGCGCTTCGATGCCGCCGCCGTATTCGTCGGTGCGCTGGTTGGTGAGCGGGCTGATGAAGGCTGACAGCAGGTAGCCGTGCGCGCAATGCAGCTCGAGCCAGTCGAAGCCGCATTCGACGGCGCGGCGGGTCGAATCGACGAACTGGTCGCGCAGCGTGTCCATTTCGGCGCGCGTGATGGCGGCGGGCAACTGGTTCTGCTCGCCATAGGGCAGCGCGCTGGCGCCGAGCACCGGCCAGTTGCCGTCTTCGAGCGGCTCGTCGGTGCCTTCCCAGCCGACGCGCGTCGAGCCCTTGGGGCCGCTGTGGCCGAGCTGCATCGCGATCTTCGCGCTCGACTGGCTGTGCACGAAATCGACGATGCGCTTGAAGGCGGCTTGTTGCGTGTCGTTGTAGAGACCGGTGCAGGCCGGCGTGATGCGGCCCTCGGGCGTCGGGCTCGTCATTTCGACGAACACCATCGCGGCGCCGCCGAGTGCGCGCGCGCCCAGGTGCACCAGCAGGAAGTCTTGCGGCACGCCATCGACCGCGCTGTAGGTGGCCATCGGCGAAACCAGGATGCGGTTCTTCAGCGTGAGCCCGCGCACCTTGTAGGGCATGAGCATCGGCGCCATCGCCTTGCCGCCCGCGAGCCATTGCTCGTAGCCGCCGAGCCATTGCGTGTCGCGCACGCGCAGGTTCTCGTGGCTGATGCGCTGGGAGCGGGTGAGCAGCGAGTAGGCGAACTGCTCGATCTGCATGCCGGTGTAGCGCGGCACATTCTCGAACCATTCGGTCGAGTTGCGCGCGGCGTTCTGGATCTTCAGCACCTCGACGCTGCGGCGTGCCTCATAGCCTTCGAGCACATGGTCGACAGTGCCGCCCTGTTCGAATTCGTTCGCGAGGTCGATGGCATCTTCGAGCGCGAGCTTGGTGCCCGAGCCGATCGAGAAGTGCGCCGTGTGCGCCGCGTCGCCCATCAGCACCACGGGCACCGAGCGGCCTTCGACGTCGATGCGGTGCGTCCAGCGTTCGCACACCACGCGCGGAAAACGGATCCAGTTGGCCGAGCCGCGCAGGTGCGTGGCGTTGCTGATGAGCGAGTGGCCACCGAGGTACTTGGCGAACAGCTTTTCGCAGAAGGCGACGGCCTCGGGCTGTTCCATCTGGTCGAGGCCGTGGGCCTTCCACACCGCTTCGGGCGTCTCGACGATGAAGGTGGAGGTCTTGTCGTCGAACTGGTAGGCATGCGCCTGGAACCAGCCGTGCTCGGTTTGCTCGAAGGCGAAGGTGAAGGCGTCGAAGGTCTGGTGCGTGCCGAGCCACACGAAGCGGCAGTTGCGCAGATCCACATCGGGCTTGAACACATCGGCGTAGCGCTGGCGGATGCGGCTGTTGAGGCCGTCGCTTGCGATGACCAGGTCGGCCTTGTACTGCGCGGCGATGGCTTGGTCGTCGGTGGCGTCGGTCTCGAACACGAGGTCCACACCCAATGCGAGGCAGCGCTCCTGCAGGATATTGAGCAGTCGCTTGCGCCCGATGCCGCAGAAGCCGTGGCCGCCCGAGCGCACCTGGCGGCCCTTGAAGAAGACCTGGATGTCGTCCCAGTGATGGAATTCGTTGCCGATCAGCGCCGCGGTCTCGGCATCGGCCGCCTTGAGGTTGCCCAGCGTCTGATCGCTCAGTACCACGCCCCAGCCGAAGGTGTCGAAGGGCCGGTTGCGCTCCACCACCGTGATCTGCAATGCGGGGTTGCGCGCCTTCATCAACAGCGCGAAATACAAGCCCGCCGGACCGCCGCCGATGCACAGGATGCGCTGGAGGTCCGAGGCGGGAGCGGATTGAAGCGGGCTGAGGCTGTTCATGATTGAATAGTTTAGGCATAAACGATTTGCTGTCAATCCGGGTTTGATAACGCCCCCCGCGATGGCCCTGCGGCGGGACCGCGCGGCAGGGATGCAAACACTTGCAAAAATCAATACCATCGGCCCCATGCAACACTTGATACCCAAGATCGAGTCGCAGCTGGCTTCGCTGCCTGTCCCCATCGCGCTGGAGCTGCCGGATGGCCGGCGCGTAGCCCAGGCGGGGGCCCGCGTCACGCTGGCCTTCAAGGAGTGGACGGTGCTGGCCAAGCTGGCCGCCCGGCAGGTGGGGGCCATCGGCGAGGCGTACGTCGAGGGCAAGGTGCAGATCGAAGGCGCCATGCGCGACCTGATCGACGCCACCGTCGGCATGCTCCCCGGCAACCCGGCCGAAACCGACACCGGCTGGTGGAGCCGCCTGCAGCACCGGGCCAAGTCGCACGGCTCGCATTCGCTGCGCAAGGATGCGGCGCAGATCGAGTTCCACTACGACGTCTCCGATGACTTCTACGCGCTCTGGCTCGATGCGCGCCGGGTCTATTCATGCGCCTACTTCCGCACGCCCGAGCTCACGTTGGCCGAGGCGCAGGAAGCCAAGCTCGACCACATCTGCAAGAAGCTCATGCTGCAGCCGGGCGAGCGCTATCTCGACATCGGCTCCGGCTGGGGCGCGCTCCTCCTGTGGGCGGCCGAGCACTACGGCGTCGATGCGACCGGCATCACGCTGTCGAAGAACCAGCATGCTTACGTGCAGCGCCTCATCGAAGAGAAGGGTCTACAGGGCCGCGTGCGTGTCGAGCTGCGCGACTACCGCGAGCTCTCGGCCGATCAGCCCTTCGACAAGATCTCCTCGGTCGGCATGTTCGAGCATGTGGGTGCGGCCAACATGCCGACCTACTTCCGCAAGATCCATGCGCTCCTGAAGCCCGGCGGCCTGGTCATGAACCACGGCATCACCTCGGGCGAGCTCAACTACCGGCAGCTCGGCGCGGGCATGGGCGATTTCATCGAGAAGTACATCTTCCCCGGCGGCGAGCTGCTGCACGTGACGCACGTGCTGCGCGAGACCGCGGCCGCAGGCTTGGAGATGGTCGACACCGAGAGCCTGCGCCCGCACTATGCGCGCACGCTCTGGGCCTGGTCCGATGCGCTCGAGGCGCAGCTCGATGCGGCGCGCGAGGTGCTGCAGCGCAGCGGCGGCCGCCAGGCCGAGAACGCCGAGCGCGTGCTGCGCGCCTACCGCCTGTACCTTGCGGGCTCGGCCATGAGTTTCGAGCAGGGATGGATCTCCTTGCATCAGATGTTGTCGACAAAGCCTGACGGCGATGTAGGGCGCGCAGGCGTCTTGCGCGGCGCGCAATCGGTGTACCCTTTTGCCCGTGACTACATCTACAACAAGTGAGTGAACACAACCATGCTCTATCGTTTCAAGTCCCGGGCCGCTCCTGATTTCGTGATGCTCGAAGTCCATGCGCGCCAGCTGCTCGACATCGTCGGCAAGTCCCCGGCGCCGCAAGGCATCATCACGGTCGAGCAGATTCCTGCGGCCATCGCCGCGCTCGAGGCCGCACTGGCGCGCGAGGGCAGCAACAGCCACAACAACGACGACTACGCCGTCGAAGGCCACACCAGCGAGGCCGAGAAGCAGCATGTCGGACTGCACCAGCGTGCAGCCCCCCTGCTTCACATGCTCAAGGACTCGCAGGCCGACAACAAGGACGTGACCTGGAGCACCTGAAGCAGGTCGTCGTCAGTCCACCTTCGCGCCGGAGTCCTTGACGACTTTCGCCCACTTCACGTGCTCGCTCGCAATGAGCTTCGTGAAGTCGGCCGGCGAATTGCCGCTCGGGATCGCACCCTGCGCGAGCATCTTTTCCTTGATGGCGGGCGTGCCGAGCGATTTGGCCACTTCCTGCTGAATCCGGTTCACGATCTCGGGCGAGGTGCCGGCCGGCGCCAGGAGGCCGAACCATGAACTCGCCTCGAATCCCTTGAGCGTCGGGCCGCCCGCTTCTTCCACCGTCGGAAGATCCGGCAGCGCCGGCGAGCGCTGCGCGCTGGTCACCGCCAGCGCGGTGAGCTTGCCGCCCTTGATCTGCGCCATCGACGAGGGCAGGTTGTCGAACATCACGTCGGCGTTGCCGCCCACCATGTCCAGCAACGCCGGGCCCGAGCCCTTGTACGGGATGTGCGCCATGAACGTGCCCGTCATGCTCTTGAAGAGTTCGCCCGCCAGGTGGATCGAGGTGCCGCTGCCGCTCGATGCCATGTTCAGCTTGCCGGGGTTGGCCTTGGCGTACTTGATGAAGTCCTGCACGTTGTGGATGTTCAGCGCCTTGGCCTTGTCGGCGTTCATTTCCATCACGTTCGGCACGGCCGCCACCAGCGTGATCGGCGCGAAGTCCTTGATCGGATCGAAGGGCAGCTTGGGGTAGAGCGCCCGGTTGATGCCGTGCGTACCCACCGTGCCCATCAGCAGCGTGTAGCCGTCGTTCGGCGCGCGCGCCACGAGCTCGGCGCCCACATTGCCGCCCGCGCCCGCGCGGTTGTCCACGATGAACTGCTGGCCGAAGGCCTTGGAGAGCTCGGGCGCGACCGCGCGCGCCAGGATGTCGGTGGTGCCGCCGGCCGCGAAGGGCACGACGATGCGCACCGGCTTGGTCGGCCAGGTGCCCTGGGCCCATGCGGCGGGCGCCATCAATGCAATGGCAGCAGCGGCGGCCGACGCCGTCAGCGCGGCCCGGCGATTCGTTTTGAAAGATAAGTTCATGCGCGCCTTTTTACAGGCGAACCGGCCCCGCCGCCGCGAGTGAAAACCCCGGGAACCGACCCGTTCAGGCCACCTGCATCCGCTCGGCGAAGCGCTCGCGGCGAAAGCGCTCCAGCACGAAGTCGACGAACACGCGCGTCTTGGGCGGCAACAGCTTCTTGCTCGGGTAGTAGAGCCACACCACGCCCGCGTCGAAGTGCCATTCGGGCAGCAGCCGCACCAGCTCGCCGCTGCGAAGGCCCCGCTCGACGAAAGGCATCGGCAGCATCGCCACGCCCAGTCCCAGCAGCGCGGCGTGGGCAATGGCCTCGGGGTCGTTGAAGATCGCGCGCGGCCGCGGCAACTCCACCGTGGCCTGCTGGCCGCCCGCGTGCTGCAGCGTCCAGCTGCGCAGTCGGCCGGTGGGCGAGGAGCGCCGCAGCAGCGCGTCGAAGCCCGCCAGGTCGGCGGGCTGCGCTGGTAGCGCGCGTCCGGCCATGTAGGCCGGCGAAGCCACGGCGACCACGTGGATGCGCGACAGCTCGCGCGCCACAACGCCGGGCGACAGATCGATGCCGCCGCCGATGGCCGCATCGAAGCCCTCGCCGACCAGGTCCACCTGCTGGTTGTCGAAGTGCCAGTCGGGAAGGATCGACGGATAGCGCGCGAGAAAGTCGCCCATCATCGGCAGCACGTGCTCGCGCCCGAAGGCCTGGCCCATGCTCACTTTCAGCGTGCCGGCGGGCTGGCCGTCGTCCTTGGCCAGGCCCGCCACCGCCTCCTGCAGCGTGGCGAGCGGTCCGCCGATCTGCGCCAGGAAGCGCTCCCCGCCCTCGGTCAGCGTGAGCCGGCGCGTGCTGCGCTGGAAGAGGCGCACGCCCAGCCGCGCTTCGAGCCGCGCGACGTTCTTGCTGACCGCCGCCGGCGTGAGCCCGAGGCGCCGCGCGGCGGCCGAGAAGCTGCCGCTCTCGGCGCTTTGCACGAAGGATTCGAGGTGATTGAGCGGTTCCATGCGTTCATTTTCGACCTCATCTTCAACTTTGGGTTGAATTTGATTGCGCCGATTGATGGCTACCGGAGAAGGAGTGGAATCCCGACACTGAAGTCATTCCTCCACTCAATGAACGGAAAAATCATGGCTTCCACCACTTCTTCTTCCTCCTCTTCTTCTGTCCTGGCCGGCAAGGTCGCCTTCGTCACCGGCGGTTCGCGCGGCATCGGCGCGGCCATCGTGCGCCGCCTCGTGCGCGACGGCGCCGCCGTGGCCTTCAGCTACGCGAGTTCCGCCGCACCGGCCGACGAACTGGTGCGCAGCATCCAGTCCGAAGGCGGCCGCGCGCTCGCGCTCAAGATCGACAGCGCCGACGCCGCGGCCCTCACCGCCGGCATCGACGAAGCGGCCCGCACGCTCGGCAAGATCGACATCCTGGTGAACAACGCCGGCGTGTTCCTCGGCGGCGCGCTGGACGACTTCTCGCTCGAAGACTTCGACAAGACGCTCGACGTCAACGTGCGCGCCGTGTTCGTCGCAGCGAAGGCAGCCTCGCGCCACATGGGCGAGGGCGGCCGCATCATCAACATCGGCAGCACCAACGCCGAGCGCATGCCTTGGCCCGGCGGCGCGGCCTATGCGATGAGCAAGTCGGCGTTGAAGGGCCTGGTGCAAGGGCTTTCACGCGACCTCGGCCCGCGCGGCATCACCGTCAACAACGTGCAGCCCGGCCCGGTCAACACCGACATGAACCCGGTCGACGGCCCCAACGCCGCCGCGATGCACGGCCTGATGGCGCTGCCTCGCCACGGCCACCCCGATGAAATCGCGAGCATGGTGGCGTACCTCGCCAGCCCCGAAGCGGCCTTCGTGACCGGTGCGAGCCTGAACGTCGACGGCGGCTTCGCAGCCTGACGCCGGACGCGCAGACTCAGTCCAGCAGCTTCTTCGCGGCGGCCGCGATGGCCTCCGCGCCGATGCGCGACTGCGCCTCCAGCACCGGCGCATAGCCGACCGGAATGCGCGGCGCGCCGAGCCGCGCGATGCGGCAGCCCGTGGCCTCCGCGGCGCTGGCCGCGATCTCCGCGCCGAAGCCCGCGGCCTGCACGGCTTCGTGCACGACCAGCAACCGCCCGGTGCGCGCGCACGACGAAAGCACCGTCTCGCGATCCCACGGCCACAACGTGCGCAGGTCGATCAGGTCCACCGCGATGCCTTCGGCCGCGAGTGCATCGCAGGCTGCGGCACAAGCCTGCATCTGCCGGCTCCAGCTCACGAGCGTGAGCGCATCGCCCTCGCGCACGCGCGCCGCCTTGCCGAGCGGCACGGCGATGTCTTCGTCCACTTCGCCGCGCAACCCCCACAGCGTCTTGTGTTCGATGTAGACCACCGGGTCGCCGCACTGCAGCGCGGCGCGCAGCAAGCCGTAGTTGTCCTGCGGCGTCGACGGGCTCACCACCACCACGCCCGGCAGGTGCGCGAACCAGGCCTCGAGCGATTGCGAATGCTGCGCGGCCGACGCGTCCCAGATGCCGCCCGGCATGCGCGCCACCAGCGGCACGCGGCCCTGGCCGCCGAACATGAAGCGGTTCTTGGCGGCCTGGTTCACCAGCTCGTCCATGCCGCAGAGCGCGAAATCGACCACGCGCATCTCGACCACAGGGCGCAGCCCCGCGAGCGCCATGCCCACGCCGGCGCCCATGATCGCGGCCTCGCTGATCGGCGTGTCGATCACGCGTTCGGCGCCGAAGGTTTGCTGCAGTCCCTTGTACTGGCCGAAGATGCCGCCGCGGCCCACGTCCTCGCCGAGCACGACCACGCGCGCATCGGCTTCCATCTCGCGCTGCACGGCGAGCACGGCGGCTTCGGAGTAACTCAGTTCCTTCTTCTTCAATGCCATTGGCCTGCTCCGATGGTCTGCACGTCGGTGAATGCGGCGCTGGCATCGGGCCAGGGTGCTGCATCGGCGATGGCCAGCGCGGTGTCGACTTCGTCGCGCGCCGCGTTCTCGATGGCATCGAGCGTGGCCGCGCTCACGCCGGCCGAGAGCAGGTGACCGCGCGTACGGGCGATCGGATCGGTTTCGAGCGCCGCGGCCAGTTCTGCCGGATCGCGATAAGCCGCGAGATCGACCGACACGTGGCCCTTCACGCGATACGTCAGCGCATGCAGCAGGCGCGGGCCGGCGCCACTGCGCACTTCCTTCACGAGCCGCGCGGCGGCTTCGTGCACCGCGAACACGTCGTTGCCATCGACCTGCGTGGCCGCGATGTCCATCGACATGGCGCGCGCCGAGGCGCCGTCGCCCGCCGTCATCGGTCCGCTCGCGGTGGTGGCGCTCCAGCGGTTGTCTTCGCAGACGAAGAGCACCGGCAGCTCATAAACGCGCGCCCAGTTCAGCGCTTCCAGAAAGGGACCGCGGTTGATGGCGCCATCGCCGAAGAAGCAGACCGTGATGTCGTCGCTTTTCTTCAGCAGCTTCTGCGCATGCGCCGCACCTACCGCGATCGGCAAGCCCGCCGCCACCACGCCGTTGGCGCCCAGCATGCCGACCGAGAAATCCGCGATGTGCATCGAGCCGCCCTTGCCGCCGTTGAAACCCGTGGCCTTGCCGAAGAGCTCGCACATCATCCGCGTGAGGTCCGCGCCCTTGGCCAGCGTGTGGCCGTGGCCGCGGTGCGTGGAGGTGAGGTAGTCGTTGGTGCGCAGGTGCGCGCACACGCCCGCGGGCACGGCCTCCTGTCCGGTCGACAGGTGCAGCGGGCCGCGCACCTTGGCGGCGGCGCCGGCCTGCTGGCCGTAGGCGCTCACGCCGCCCTGGCTTGCTGTTTCGGCGGCGTTCTCGAATGCGCGGATGCGCACCATCGTGCGATACAGCGCCTCGCCGGCGCCGGGGGAAATGCTCGGGTCCATCGGTGTCTCGTCTCCAGTCTTTTTGTGCCCGCGATCATGCCCGAGGACAGGCGGCGAGGCATTCGCGGGGGTGACCTTCGGCACTGGCCGCGCCGGTGCGGCGCCCCTATCGTCGGGCGTTAACCTCCAGCCCATGATTCGTCTGCGAACCCTTCTTCTTTGCCTCGCCGGCGCCGCCGTGCTGGCCGCCGCCGGCTACCGCGTCGTGACCTACACGAATCTCAACCCCGGCCAGGAGGTGGGCGCGGTGGTCGACGAGTTCAACGGCGTGAAGGTCTACTACAACGGCGGCGTCAACAACTCCGAGGGCCGCGCACTCTCGCGCGACGGCTACAACCTGGGCATCAAGTACCAATGCGTGGAGTTCGTGAAGCGCTACTACTTCGAGCGCTTCAACCACCGCATGCCGGACGCCTTCGGCAACGCCAAGGACTTCTTCGACGCCAACACGGCGCAGGGCGCGCTGAACCCGAAGCGGGCGCTCGTGCAGTACCGCAATGCCGGACCCGAGAAGCCGCAGGTCGACGACCTCATCGTGTTCCCGCCCACGCTCTTCAATCCGTACGGCCACGTCGCCATCGTTGCCGCGGTCAGCGAGCGCGAGGTCGAGATCGTCCAGCAGAACCCCGGCCCGTTTTCCGGCAGCCGAGCCCGCTTTGCCTTGGAGGCCGTCGACGGCCGCTGGACGGTGGCGGGCAGCGCACTGGGCTGGCTCCGGGTGGCCGCAGCCCTTTCACCGACGCCCGTTCCGCTCTGATTCGTTGCGTTCAGGCGCTCGGGGAATTCCCCGATGCCAATCTTCCGGCAGCGATGGGATAGTTAGTTCGCCTTTCAAACTAACTAATTTCTTACACGGCAGGAGAGACACCGATGCAACTCAAACAAACTTTGGCCGCCATGGCCTTCGGCCTCACCGCCGTGAGCGCACTGGCCCAGACCGTGGTCGGCGTGAGCTGGTCCAACTTCCAGGAAGAGCGCTGGAAGACCGACGAGGCCGCCATCAAGGCGCAACTCGAAAAGCTCGGCGCCAAGTACATCAGCGCCGACGCGGGCGGCTCGCCCGAGAAGCAACTGGGCGACATCGAGGGCCTGATGTCCAAGGGCGCCAAGGCGCTCATCGTGCTGGCGATGGACAAGGACGCGATCCTGCCCGCCATCACCAAGGCCACGCGCCAGAAGGTGCCCGTGGTCGCGTACGACCGCCTCATCGAAGCGCCCGGCGTCTTCTACATCACCTTCGACAACGTCGAGGTCGGCCGCATGGAAGCGCGCGAGGTGCTCAAGGTCAAGCCCAAGGGCAACTACGTGATCATCAAGGGCTCGCCGAGCGACCCGAACGCCGATTTCCTCCGCGCAGGACAGCAGGAAGTGCTCGATGCCTCCATCAAGAAGGGCGACATCAAGATCGTCGGCGACGAATACACCGAAGGCTGGAAGCCCGAGGTCGCGCAGAAGAACATGGAGCAGATCCTCACCAAGAACGCCAACAAGGTCGATGCGGTGGTGGCTGCCAACGACGGCACCGCCGGCGGCGCGGTCGCGGCGCTCACGGCCAAGGGCCTGCGCGGCGTGCCGGTGTCGGGCCAGGACGCGGACTTCGCGGCGCTCAACCGCATCGCGCTGGGCACGCAGACCGCCACCATCTTCAAGGACTCGCGCGAGCTCGGCCGCGAAGCCGCCTCCGCGGCCATCGCGCTGTCGCAGGGCAAGCCGGTCGAGAAGGCCGCGCAGTGGAACTCGGGCCCGAAGAAGGTCGCGCTCTCGTCCCGCCTGCTCACGCCGGTGCCCGTCACGCGCGACAACCTCGATGTCGTCGTGAAGGCCGGCTGGATCAAGAAGGACGAGCTCTGCAAGGGCGTCCCCGCCGCCAGCGCACCCGCGGCCTGCAAGTAAGCAAGCCAAGCCAGCCAGTCGTCAGTCAATCCGCGCGATGCATGCGTCAGGCCGGGCCCGCAAGGCCCGGCCGGGACGCGGTCGCGCATCCGCTTTGAGGGGGTACCCAGAAAATGAGCAATGAAACTCCTGGATGGTGGCGCCGCACGGGCGTCGACCTGCGCCTGATCCTGATGTGCGTGCTGCTGGTCGTCATGGCGGTGGCCTTCAGCGTCATGTCGGGCGGCGTGTTTCTCTCGCCCGAGAATCTCTACAACGTCGCGCAGCAGACCGCCGTGGTGGGCATCGTCTCCACCGTGATGGTGCTGATCATCGTGGCGCGCCACATCGACCTGTCGGTCGGTTCGGTGATGGGTTTCGTGGGCGTGCTCATCGCGTACCTGCAATACACCTCGGGTTGGTCGTGGCCCACGGCCTGCCTCGCGGGCCTGGCGGTGGCGCTCCTGGTGTCGATCTATCAAGGCTGGCTCACCGCGGTGCTCGGCGTGCCCTCGTTCGTGGTCACGCTCGGCGGGCTCATGTCGTTCCGCGGCGCGGCCTTTCTCGTGGCCGACGGCAAGACGCAGCCGGTCAACGACGAGTTCTTCCAGCGCCTGGGCGGCGGCTACGACGGCGGCATCGGCACCACGGCGAGCTGGGTGATCGCGGCGCTGGTGGCGCTCGTGCTCTTCGGCCGCATGGTGCAGAAGCGCCGCGCACGCCAGCGCTACGACATGCCCACCGAGCCGCTGTGGCTCGACGTGCTCATCACGGCCGTGCCGGTGGCGGTGGTCTTCGGCTTCGCCGCGGTCATGAACAACTACCAGATCTCGTCGAAGTCGGAGCCGCAGGGCATTCCGATTCCGGTGCTGATCTGGGCGGTGGTGGCCATCGTGCTGTCGTTCATCGTGCACCGCACGCGCTTCGGCCGCTACGTGTTCGCGATGGGCGGCAATCCCGATGCGGCGGCGCTGGTCGGCATTCCGGTCAAGCGCGTCACGCTGATGCTGTTCGCGCTGCTGGCGGTGCTGGTCACCATCGCGGCCATCGTGTCGATCGCGCGGCTCAACGCCGGCACCAATTCATTGGGCACCGGCATGGAGCTCTACGTGATCGCGGCAGCCGTCATCGGCGGCACGGCGCTCGCGGGCGGCAGCGGCTCGATCTTCGGCTCGGTGCTGGGCGCGCTCATCATGCAGTCGCTCGACAGCGGCATGCTGCTGCTCGATGTGCCGATCGGCAAGCGCATGGTCATCATCGGCCAGGTGCTGATCGTGGCGGTCGTGTTCGACGTGCTCTACCGCCGCAAGTTCGGGGAGAACTGAAGTGAAGCCCACCCCCGTTTCTTGCTCACTTCGTGTAGCCGCATCCCCCCTCAAGGGGGCGCACCCTGCGGCCCGGCAAAGCCGGTTCCGCGGGAGCTCCCGAACAGGCCTCGCTGCGCAGGCCAACCGTAGGAAAGAGTCGCAATGAGCACCCCCCCGGACACGACGAAACCCCTCGTCGAACTGCGCGAGATCCGCAAGGCCTTCGGCGGCGTGAAGGCCGTGGACGGCGTGAGCGTGAACCTCTACCCCGGCGAAGTGGTCGCGCTGCTCGGCCACAACGGCGCGGGCAAATCGACGCTCATGAAGATGCTCGCGGGCGCCTACCCCATCGACTCGGGCGACACGCTGATCGCGGGCGAGAAGGTCAACATCCGCACGCCCGCCGAAGCGCAGGCGCAAGGCATCGAGACCATCTACCAGACGCTCGCGCTCGCCGACAACCTCGACTCGGTGTCCAACCTCTTTCTCGGCCGCGAGAAGATGACGCGCTGGAACACGCTGGACGACCACTTCATGGAAGTGCAGGCGCGCAAAGTGTTCCATCGCCTGAACAAGAACTTCACCAACATCCGCGTGCCGGTACGCCGCCTCTCGGGCGGCCAGCGGCAGGTGGTGGCGATCTCGCGCGCGCTGTATTTCAATGCACGCATCCTCATCATGGACGAGCCCTGCGCCGCGCTCGGCCCCGAAGAAACCGCGATGGTCGGCGGCCTCGTGAAGCAGCTCAAGGCCGATGGCGTGGGCATCTTCCTCATCACGCACGACATGCCCGACGTGTTCTCTCTGAGCGATCGCCTCGCGGTGATGAAGAACGGCAAGCTCGTGGGCACCTACCGCACCCAGGACGTCACCGAAGACGAGGTGCTCGGCATGATCATCGCGGGCAAGCGGCCCGAAGGCAGGGAGCAGGCCCACCACGCCGCGACCGCCGCCGCGGCAACTGTCTGACGACGCACCGCGCGACATGAAGACCATCGGCGACCAGCAGTTGCTCAAGCGCATGAACCGCAGCGTGCTGCTGCGGCTGCTGCGTGCGCAGCCGGGGTTGTCGCGTGCGCGCCTGGCCATCGAGAGCGGCCTCACGAAATCCACCGTGAGCCTCTTGGTGCGCGAACTGCTCGACGAAGGCTGGCTCAAGGAGTCCGATGCGGCCGTGAACGACGGGCTCGGCCGGCCCTCGACGCCGCTGCAGATCAACGTCGGCGTGCGCGCATTGATGGGCGTGGAAATCGCGGTCGAGACCGTGCGGCTCGTGTGCGTCTCGCTGCAGGGCGAGGTGCTGTACTCCAACACCCACGCGCTGACAGACGGCTCGCCCGCCGGCGTGTGCGCGCAGGTCGCGCGCATGGCCTCGGCCGCACACAAGCAACTCGACGCGCTGGGCCTCAGCCTCTCGAGCATCGGCGTGTGCGTGCCGGGCGCGGTGGACGACTGCACCGGCGTCGTGCGCTTCGCACCCAACCTCGGCTGGCGCAACGTGAGCCTGTTGCCCGCGCTCGAAAAATCGCTCGCCGCCGCGGGCCTGCCGGGTGTCACGGTGCAACTGCAGAACGATGCCGATGCGGCCGTGCTCGGCGAATACGAATTCGCCGCGGGCGAGGGCGAAGACCCGCTGATCTTCGTGAGCTGCGACGTGGGCGTGGGCGCGGGCGTGGTGCTGAACGACCGCCTCTTCACCGGCGCGCAGGGCATGGCCGGCGAGATCGGCCACACGATCCTCGAACTCGACGGGCCGCTGTGCTCGTGCGGACGGCGCGGCTGCGCCGAAGCCTTCTTCGGTTCGCGCACGCTGGAGCGCGAGGGCGTGGACATGCAGCGCGCCGCGGCCTTCTTCGGCGTGCTGCTGCAGAACCTGTGGGTGACTTTCAATCCACGCGCCATCGTGCTGGGCGGCAAGTCGTGCGCGGCGCATCGCGGCTTCGTGCTGGCCGCGTTCGAGGCCGTGAAGCGCCATGCCGATGGCGCGGGCATGCCGGCTCCCGGGCTGCGCATCGCGCGCTATGAAGAGCTCGCGCCCGCGGTCGGCGCCGCGGCGCTGGCGTTGCACGAATACTTAAGGCCGCTGCAACCCGATGCGAGAACGCGTCGCGCGCGCGCCGAGCGCGTTCTAGCCACCGCCTGAGCCTTCGGCCTACGCGCGCCGCGCGATCGATGCTCTACCGTTTGAGGATTCCGCCTCCAGGAGTCCCAGCATGACGCGTTCCTCCGCCCAGTTCACCCAGCCCGCCGAGTCCTCGTCGCCCTCCACATTGCTTGTCGTTGTCGCCGTGGTCCTCGGTCTCGCGGGCCTCGCGCTCGTGGTCGCGGGCGCATGGCTCATCGCGCTCGGCGGCTCGTGGTACTACCTCGTGGCGGGGCTCGGGCTCATCGCCTCCGCTTTGCTGCTCAAACGTGGCGGCGGCATCGGGTTGCTGTTCTATGCGGCGGTGGTGTTGCTCACGCTGGTGTGGGCGTTGTGGGAAGTGGGCTTCGACTGGTGGCCGCTGGCCGCGCGCGGCGATGTGTTCTTCGTGATCGGCCTGTTTCTGCTTTCGCCATGGGTGGCGCGTGCGCTCGCGCGGCGCGATGCAACCGGCATCGGCCGCACGCGCGCCGTGCTCGGCGTGGTGCTCGCGGCGTTCCTGCTGGCGGCGGTGTTCTCGTGGACGCGCGAGCCCGGCCGCATCGAAGGCATCGCGCCGTTGCCCGATGCATCGAATGCATCGAGCAGTGCAACTGCTGCCGCCGCGCTCGCCAGCCCGCCTCCGCCGAAGGACGACTGGACCGCCTACGGCGGCACCGGCTTCGGCCAGCGTTATTCGGCGCTCGACCAGATCACCCCGGCCAACGTCGGGCAGCTCGAAGAGGCCTGGCACTTCCGCACCGGCGACGTGCGCGGCCAGCCCGGCGATCCGGAAGAGACGACCTTCGAAGTCACGCCGCTCAAGATCGGCGAGCGGCTCTTTCTCTGCACGCCGCACCAGGCTGTGATCGCGCTCAACGCCACCACGGGCGAGCAGATCTGGCGCTACACGCCCGACATTCAGAAATCGCTCGCGCTGCAGCACCTGACCTGCCGCGGCCTCTCGTACTACGCCGGCAGCACGGCGCAGGGCGTCACACCGACGCCGTCGCCATCGCCGACGCCTTCAGCACCGGCAGGCGAGTGCGACGCCAAGCTCTTCATGCCCACCGCCGATGGCCGCGTGATCGCGCTCAGCCCCGAAAGCGGCAAGCCCTGCATGGCCTTCGGCGGCGGCAGCGGCCAGATCGATCTCTGGAAGAACATGCCCAACGTCAAGGTGGGCTCCTACTACTCGACCTCGCCCGTCGTCGTGACGCGCTCGCTCATCGTGGTGGGCGGCACCGTGCTCGACAACGTCTCGACCAAGGAAACCTCGGGCGTGATCCGCGCCTTCGACGTGAACACCGGCGCGCTCGTGTGGAACTGGGATTCGGGCAACCCCGACGAGACAGCGCCCATCGCGGCCGACCGCACCTACACCGTCAACTCGCCCAACAGCTGGTCCATCTCCAGCGTGGACGAGGCGCTGGGGCTGGTCTACGTGCCCACGGGCAACCAGCCGCCGGACCAGTGGGGCGGCAAGCGCACCGAGGGCGCGGAGCGTTATTCGTCGTCGGTGGTGGCGCTCGATCTGGCGACCGGCCGCGTGCGCTGGAGCTTCCAGACGGTGCATCACGACCTCTGGGACTACGACGTGCCTTCGCAACCCAGCCTCATCGATCTGCGCGTGGGCAGCGAGACCATTCCCGCGCTCGTGCAGCCGACCAAGCAGGGCGAGCTCTTCGTGCTCGACCGGCGCAACGGCCGGCCCATCGTGCCGGTGAACGAGCGGCTCGCGCCGCAGGGCGCCGCCACCGGCGACCGCACCGCGCCGACGCAGCCGGTGTCGGGGCTCTCGTTCGATCCGCCCGCGCTGAAGCCGTCCGACATGTGGGGCGGCACGATCTTCGACCAGCTCGCCTGCCGCATCGCTTTCCCACCGGCTGCGCTACGAGGGCCGCTTCACGCCGCCGTCGACACAGGGTTCGCTCATTTACCCGGGCAACTTCGGCGTCTTCAACTGGGGGAGCATCGCGGTCGATCCGCAGCGGCAGATCGCCTTCACCACGCCGGCGTCGCTGGCCTTCGTGTCGCAACTGGTGCCGCGCGCGGACGACACCACGCTGTACGTGCAGGGCAAGAGCCGGCCGAACGACAGCCTGCCCGCGCTCAACGAGAACTTCGGCGCGCCGTTCGCGATCAAGCTCAGCGCGTTCACCTCGGTGCTGGGGTTGCCGTGCCAGGCGCCGCCGTGGGGGCATGTGGCGGGGGCGGACCTGCGCAGCGGCAAGGTCATCTGGATGCACAAGAACGGCACGGTGCGCGACAGCTCGCCTCTGCCGCTGCCCTTTGCGATGGGGGTGCCGAACCTGGGCGGGCCGGTGATGACTGCGGGGGGCGTGGCTTTCCTCTCGGGCACGCTCGACCAGTACGTACGCGGGTACGACGTCGGCAACGGCAAGGAGCTGTGGCGCAGCCGGCTGCCCGCGGGTGGGCAGGCGACGCCGATGACCTACCGCGGGAGCGACGGGCGGCAATTCGTGCTGGTGGCGGCCGGCGGACATGGCTCGCTCGGCACGCGCACCGGGGACCATGTGATCGCCTATGCGCTGCCCAAGTCCAAGTGACGGGCGCGGACCGACTTTCGGCCGCGGTTCAATCGAGCTGCAACCCCGCCTCCTGCGCCGCCTTGGGCAGTACCGCCAGCTCGCGCTTGAGCACCTCTGCAAAGGCTTCGGGCGTGTTGCCCGTCGCCGGCGCCACGCCGCCCAGTTCATTGAGCCGTTTGCGGAAGGCCGGCTCGGCGGTGATCCTGGCGATCTTCTCGCCGAGCAGCTTCACCACCGGCGCGGGCGTCTTGGCGGGCGCCACCACGCCGAACCAGACATCGAAGTCCACCCCGCCCGGCACGCCCTGCTCGGTGAGCGTCGGCACGTCGGGCCACAGTTCGGAGCGGCCGTTGCGCAGCTGGCCGATGGCCTTGAGCTTGCCCGACTGGATGAAGCTGCGAACGTCGCCCGTGCCCAGCAGGCCCCAGGTCACTTCGTTGGCCATCAGCGCCTGCACCAACGGCGCGCCGCCCTTGTAGGGCACGTGCGTGAAGTTGCCGTCGGCATTGGCGTTGAAGGCTTCCGACGCCAGGTGCGACAGCCCGCCCGCGCCGGCCGACCCGTAGGGCATGCCGCCCTTGCCGGCCTTCTTGCCCGCGGCCAGCAGCTCCTGCACGTTCTTGTACGGCGACTTCTCGGGCACCACCAGCAGCAGCGGCGCGAGCGAAACACGCGAGACCGGCACGAAGTCCGTGGCCTGAAAGCCCGCCTTCTTGTAGATGACCGGGTTGATCGACAGCATGCCCGTGAGTGTCACCGCCAGCGTGTGGCCATCGGCCGCGCTCTGCGCCACGTTGATCATGGCGATGTTGCCGCCCGCGCCGGGCCGGTTCTCGACCACCACGGTCTGCCCCAGCTCCTCCTGCAGGCGCGGGCTCAGCATGCGAGCGGCCACGTCGGTCGCGCCGCCCGGGGGATAGGGAACCACCAGCCGGATCGGCTTGGTCGGATAGGCGCCGGCGTCGCCTTGCGCCATGGCGAAAGTGCCCAGGCCCAAGGCCAATGTTCCTGCCGCGACGACGCGGCCGATGAGGGTAAGAGTACGCACGTTGTTGCTCCTGGTTTTTCTTTGAGGGGACGGGAACGAAAGGGCCGCGCTAGCGGGCGCCGCCGGTCTCGTACCGGGCCTGTCGTTCTTCGAGCGCGTGCCAGCCGATGAGGTCCTTGAAGTCGGCCATCGGCGTCTGCGCGAATGGCAGGTCGGCGAAATCGCCCGAGCGGCGGCGCGCCAGCTCGCGCAGGTTGGCCTGCACCGTGTGCACGGTGGTCAGCAGGCCCGCGATCGGATAGCTGGCGATCGCCGCCACGCTCTCGATCTGCTCGCGTGTCAGCGCGGTCATCCAGGTGCCGGCCATCAGCATCAGCGAGAGCCGTCGGCCGCAGGCTTCGCGCAGCTGCACGAGCTGTTGGTAGCTGTTGAACGTGCGCGAGATGGGCTGGATCAGGTCGGCGCCGGCCTCCGCGTAACGGGCGGCGCGCTCCAGCGCCTCGCCGGGGTCCTGCGCGTCGGTGCGCGCGACGATCAGCAGGTCCGGGTCGGTGCGCGCATCGAGCGCGGCCTTGATGCGCGCGAGCGCGTCGTCGATCGACACCAGCGTGGACGTCGGCGTGGCGGCGGGGCAGCGCTTGGGGCTGACCTGGTCTTCCAGCTGCAGGGCCGCGGCGCCGGCCTTCTCGAACTCGCGCACCGCCCGGCCCACGTTGAGCACGCTGCCGTAGCCTGTGTCCGCGTCCACGAAGATGGGCTTGCGAACGACGTTGGCCATGCGGTTCACAGTGGCCACGTTTTCGCTGAGCGTGTACAGCTCCATGTCGGGCTGGCCCAGCAGCGCGGCCGAGATGCCGAAGCCCGTGCTGAAGATGCCGTCGAAATCCGACTGGTCCACCAGCAGTGCCGACAGCGCGTCCTGCGCGCCGCCGCACCAGAGGGTGGGGCCGTGGGTGATGCGCTGGCGCAGCGCCTGGCGAGATGAGGTCATCGTTTGTCTCCTGAAAAAAGTGCGCCGCGGCCCGGCATGGGCGCTGCGCCATGGGCTTGCAGAAAAGGTCAGGCCGTGCGGCGCTTCAGATACGGAATGAGCCCGCCCGCGTCCAGCATGCCGCGCTCGGAATCGGAGAAAGGCTGCAGCGCCAGCATCTGGCCAGAGCGCAGGTTCTTCACTTCGCTCGTGGCCCAGTCGACCGTGAGCTCGTCGCCGCGCGCCGTGGCAGCGCGGATGCCGGGGCAACTCACGAGCGGAAAGCCCATGCTCGTCTCGCCGCGGAAAAACCCGGGCGAGAACGATTCGGCGATCACCGCGGAGATGCCCAGGTGCCGCATCGCGCGCATCGCCGGGTAGTGAGGATGGCCGTAGCCGAAGTTGTGGCCGCCGACCAGCAGGTCGCCTTTGCGCACGCTGGCCGCGAAGCCCGGGGTGTAGTCGGCCATGGCCAGCGCGGCCAGCTCCTTCACGTCGGTGATCTTGATGTTGCGCACGCCGACGATGAGGTCGATGTCGTAGTCGTCTTCCTCGAAGACCCAGGCCACGCGCCCGCGCAGGTTTTCGAGGCTCATGCGAGGGCTCCTGCGGCGGCTTGCGCGAGATATGGGCGCGGATCGGCGATGCGGCCTTCCAGCGCGGAGGCCGCCACCACCGCGGCATTGCAGATGTAGATCTCCGAATCCACGCTGCCCATGCGCCCCGGTGTGTTCAGCGTGCCGGTAGACACGGCGCGTTGGCCGTCGGTCATGGTGGCGATGCGGCCGAAGCAATAGTCGCAGCTGGGCGAACTGATGAAGGCGCCCGCTTCGACCAGCACCTCGATCAGTCCTTCGCGCGCGGCGGCCGCCATGATGGCCTTCGACGTGGGCACGACGTGCAACTGGAAGCCCGGTTGGATATGCCGCCCGCGCAGCACCTCGGCCGCGATGCGCAGGTCCTCGAGCCGGCCGCTCGCGCACGAGCCGAGGTAGCCGGTGTGCACCTCCACGCCGGTGAAGTCCTTCAGGTCCCGCGTGTTGGCGGGGCTCGGCGGCACCACGACGATGGGCTCGAGCGCCGAGACATCGATCGTCACCACCTGGTCGTAGTGCGCGTCGGCATCGGGGTACACCGGGTCCAGCGCGATCTTGGAGCGCCCCTGCACATAGGCCAGCGTCTTCGCATCGGGCGCGATGAGCATGGTGGTTGCGCCGAGGAACATGGCCTGGCCGCAGATGGTCTGGCGTCCTTCGATGCTCATCGCGTCGATCACCGGCCCGCACAGCTCCACCACCTTGAAGCAGCAGGAGGCCGGTCCCATCACGCGGACCATGTGGTGGAACACGTCGCGCGCCATCACGCCGGGCTGCAGCGCCCCCGTCAGTTCGACCTTCACGGTCGCGGGCACGGTCAGGGTGAGCGTCTCGGTCACGAAGGACTCGAGCACGCCTTTTCGCGCACCGAAGGCGAAGGTGCCGAAGGCCCCCAGCTGGCTCACATGGCCGTCGAAGTGAACGGCAAAGGCGCCCGGCGTGGCGTAGCCCAGTTCGGCAGCCACCTGGTGGCCGATGCCCTCGCGTTCGTGCACCGGCACGCCTTGTTCCTTGCCCCAGGCGCGGGTGATCTTGTGCAGCTCTTCTTCCTTCGGGGCGGTGGCCGGGACCATGTGGTCGATGAACAGCACGAAGCGCTCGGGGCGCGCGACCTTCTCGATCCCGAAGTCCTCGCGCGTTTCCTTGAAGAACACGTCGGTGTAGCCGGGAAAGTCGTAGGCGATCACGAAGTCCGGCCGGGCGGTGATCTCTTCGCCGGGTGCCACGCTGGACCTGCCTGCTGCGCGGGCGAGGATCTTCTCTGTCATCGTCTGGGGCATCTTCTTCATTTCCACGATATGGGAGTTCGGTGGGTTCAGATACCTATTACATTCGAGCGAATTCCTCCGCTCTTGGGGAACAACCCGAATTACTGCCGCATTGTGGAAACTAAACGCCGAGCCCCTGTTGCGAAGACTGCCACTCCCGCGTCCCCGCCGCCTTCCGAGAACGGCGCACGCTCGGGCACCCAGAGCATCGAGCGCGTGGTGGGCATGCTGCGCGTCGTCGCTTCTCGCGGCCGGCGCGGCATGCGCATCGCCGACGTCGTGAGCCTGAGCGGCCTGCCCATGTCCACGTGCTTTCGCATGCTGCAGCGGCTGGAGGTGGAGGGGCTCCTGGTGCGCGACCTGCTCACCCGCAAGTACCACCTGGGGCCGCTCCTGTACGAGCTGGGCATGCTGGCCCAGCCGCACTATCAATTGAGCGAGCTGTGCGACGAGGCGCTGCGCACCATCGCCGACCTCACGCAGGACACGGTCTACCTGAGCGAGCGGCGAGGGCCCGAGTCCATCTGCACCAGCCGGGCGCTGGGCGCCTACCCGATCAAGGCGCTGACGCTCGATGTGGGCATTCGCCGTCCCATGGGCGTGGGCGCCGGCGGCCTGGCGATCCTGAGCGCGCTGCCGGAGGCGGAGGCCGAGCTGATCGTCGCGGCCAACGAGGCCCGCTATGCCAAGTTCGGCGCCTTCGAGCCGGGCTTCCTTCGCGAGGCCATCGCGCAGACGCGCGCGCAGGGCTATTCATTTCTGGACAGCGCGGCCACGCCTGGCGCGGCGGCCATCGGCGTGGCGTTTCCGCCCGACAACCCGGTCGCGGCGGTGAGCGTGGCGGCCATCTCCAGCCGTATGGGACCGGCGCGGCGCGCCGAGGTGGCCCAGATCATCCACCAGCAGGTGCGTGCGATCTGCGTGCTGCTCGAGGCCAAGTCGGCGGCCCCGTCATCGGGCCGTGACAGCGATTGACCGGCCGGCCTGCTTTCGCCTGCCCGCCTGACCGGAACGTCAGGAGCCCCAACCCCGCATGCGTCGATAGAGCGTGCCGCGCGACACGTTGAGCTGACGCGCCGCCTGCGACACGTTGCCGCCGTGCGCCGCGAGCGTCTCTTCGATCAGCTTGCGGCTGTGTTCGCGCAATGTTCCGGTCTGCGGCGCCTGCTCGTCGTCGATGGCGCTCGTGCAGTGTTCGTCGGCAGTGGCCGCATCGATCGCATCGAACCCACCGACCGTGTGTGCGATGGGCGTCGACGCATGCAGGGCGGGCATCGCCACCGCATGCTTGAAGTCCACGCCGTCCGCGCCCTTCAGATGCGCCTGCACCCACACGCCCAGGCCGCTCGCAAGCCGCAGCGGCTGCGCGGATTCGCGGCGCCCCAGCCGCAGCAGGCTCGCGAGGTCGTGGCCCAGCAGGCATTCCACATCGCGCTCGTCCGCCGCCTCGGGCAAGCGCCCGAGCAAGCGCGCGCCCGCGTTGTTGAGCCACGCGATCGTGCCGTCCGGCGCGACGCCGGCGAGCGCCTCCATCGGCGTGCCAAGCAGCGTCGGGCTCGCCTGGAAACGCAGGATGAGGTGGTCGCGCGACTGCGCCTGCAGCAAGCGGTTCTCGATCGTCGTCGCATACAGCGACACCATCGATGCCGCATCGAAACCGAAGCGCCGCGCCTCCACCGTGAGGTCGAGCACGCCGGCGAGGCGACCCGTCACGTCGCGGATCGGCGCGGCGGCGCACTGCATCTCGCGCAGCACGTCGAAGTAGTGCTCCGCACCATCGACCGTGCAGGCCTGTCCGGTGCTCGCGACGATGCCGGGCGCGGTGGTGCCCACGATGCGCTCGGAGATGTTCACGCCCACGCGCGCGGTCTTGCGCAGCACCGGCTGGTGCGCCGCGGCGGGTTGGTGCGTGACGTGCACCACCACGCCTTCGCGGTCGGTGAGGATCACGCGGCAGTCGGTGCCGGCGAGCGCGTGCTCCATCTGTCCGAGCTCCTGCCGCGCCACATCGAGCAGCTCGCGGTTGCGCGCGAGCGTGGCGTGCAGGCGGCTGGGCGTGACGGCATCGAAGGGCACGATGCGCTGGCGGTCGGCATGGGTGCGGGTGCAGCGCATCCATGACTGCAGCACCGCCTCGCCGATGAGGCCCGAGGGCCGCACGCCTTCCTCGAAGAACTGCCGCCGCGCGAGCGCCACGCGCTCCGCGGGCGTGCTGGTGAAGAGCTGGCGCGGCGCATCCGCGGTGCCCAGCCTGTCGAACATGTCGTGAGCCATGGTGCTCGATGCCTCCCTGGATTCGGGGACCACAGCGAATGTGTTCCGCAATGGAACAAGGCTCGATTGGGGAAATCCCGAAGATGAAGGCCGGCGCCGCGCAAACGATCCTTGCAGCACAAGGAGACTCACGATGAAGAAAACCACCACCGGGCTGCATCTGCTGGCCGGCGCATTGTTGTGCCTGGGCGCATCGATGGCGACGGCCCAGAGTCCGCAGGACCGTGCCGCCACCGCGGTGAAGAAGGTCGACGGCAACTTCGTGCGCGCCAACGCGGCGCAGAAAACACCCGACTGGCCCAGCGTCGGCCTCGACTACGCCGAGTCGCGCTTCAGCAGGCTCGACCAGGTGAACGCGGGCAACGTGAAGCAGCTCGGGCTGGTCTGGTCGTACGACCTCGAATCCACGCGCGGGGTGGAAGCCACGCCGCTGGTGGTCGACGGCATCATGTACGTCACCGCTTCGTGGAGCGTGGTGCATGCGATCGACACGCGTACCGGGCAGAAGCTCTGGACCTTCGATCCGCAGGTCGATAAATCGAAAGGCTTCAGGGGCTGCTGCGACGTGGTGAACCGCGGCGTGGCGCTGCACGAAGGCCGTGTCTACGTCGCCGCCTACGACGGTCGGCTCATCGCGCTCGATGCGGCCACGGGACAGAAGGTGTGGGAGAAGAACACCATCGAAGGCCAGAAGGGCAGCTACACCATCACCGGCGCGCCCCGCGTCTTCAAGGGCAAGGTCATCATCGGCAACGGCGGTGCGGAGTACGGCGTGCGCGGCTACGTCACCGCCTACGACGCGAAGACCGGCGACCAGAAGTGGCGCTGGTTCGTGGTGCCGGGCGATCCGGCCAAACCCTTCGAGGACGAATCCATGGCGCGCGCCGCCAAGACCTGGGACCCGAGCGGCAAGTACTGGGAGGCCGGCGGCGGCGGCACCGCGTGGGACAGCTTCGCCTTCGACCCCGAACTCAATCTGATGTACGTGGGCACCGGCAACGGATCGCCCTGGGCGCACAAGGCGCGCAGCCCCAAGGGCGGCGACAACCTGTACCTCGGCTCGGTGGTCGCGCTCGACCCCGACACCGGCAAGTACGTGTGGCACTACCAGGAGACGCCCGGCGACAACTGGGACTACACCTCCACGCAGTCGATGATCCTGGCCAACGTCAAGCTCGGCGGCAAGTCGCGCAAGGTGCTGCTGCATGCGCCGAAGAACGGCTTCTTCTTCGTCATCGACCGCACGAATGGCAAGTTCATCTCGGCAAAGAATTTCGTCGAGGTGAACTGGGCTTCCGGCTACGACAAGAACGGCCGGCCCATCGAGATCGCTGCCGCGCGGCAGAACGAGAAGCCCGGCGACAGCATCCCCGGCCCCTTCGGCGCGCACAACTGGCACCCGATGTCGTTCAACCCGCAGACCGGCCTGGCCTACCTGCCGGCGCAGCACGTGCCGCTCAACCTCATGGACGACAAGGACTGGAAGTTCGACCAGAACGCCCCGGGTCGTCCGCATGCGGCGCTGGGCTGGAACACCGGCATGTTCGCCAACGCCGAGCCGCCCAAGAGCAAGCCCTTCGGCCGCCTCGTCGCCTGGGACCCGGTCGCGCAGAAGGAAGCCTGGGGTGTGGACTACGCCTCGCCCTGGAACGGCGGCACGCTCACCACCGCGGGCAACCTCGTGTTCCAGGGCACGGCCGACGGGCGCCTCCTGGCCTACAACGCCAAGACCGGCGAGAAGCTGTGGGAAACGCCCACCGGCACCGGCGTGGTCGCGGCACCGTCGACCTACATGGTGGATGGCAAGCAGTACGTGTCGGTGGCCGTGGGCTGGGGCGGCGTGTACGGCCTTGCGCAGCGCGCCACCGAGAAGCAGGGGCCGGGCACGGTCTACACCTTCGCGGTCGGCGGCACCGCCAAGATGCCGGACTTCGTGCAGTACCGCATGAGCAAGCTGGTGCAAGGCGTGAAGTACGACCCCGCCAAGGTGCAGGCCGGCACCCTGCTCTACGTGAGCAACTGCGTCTTCTGCCACGGCGTGCCGGGCGTGGACCGCGGCGGCAACATCCCCAACCTCGGCTACATGGATTCGGCCTACATCGAGAACCTGGACAAGTTCATCCTGAAGGGCCCCGCCATGGCGCGCGGCATGCCCGACTTCACCGGCAAGCTCTCGGGGGAGGACATCGAGAGCATCAAGGCGTTCATTCAGGGGACGGCGGACGCGGTCCGGCCGAAGTGAAAAAAGAAAAGCCGCGGGTCACAGGGACTCGCGGCTTCAATGATTCCATTCCGGAAACACCGAGGAACCGGCTTTGCCGGGCCTCCGGTGTTGCCCCCGGTAGGGGGTTGGCGTAGCGACACGAAGTGCGCGCAGCCTGGGGGCGAGTTCAGTGCCACCGAGGAACCGGCTTTGCCGGGCCTCCGGTGTTGCCCCCGGTAGGGGGTTGGCGTAGCGACACGAAGTGCGCGCAGCCTGGGGGCGAGCAACAGGTCAGTCGGCGTATACGCCAGCCGCCTTGATGATCGGCCCCCACTTGGCGATTTCAGCCGAGACGAACTTCTTGTGCTCGGCCGGCTGGGTGCGCTTGTCGGTGGTGATCACCGCGCCCAGCGCTTCTTCGCGCTTGATGAAGCCCGGGTCCTTCATGGCGGCCGTGATGGCTTCGTTCAACTTCTTGAGCACCGGTGCCGGCGTGCCCTTGGGGGCGTACATGCCGTGCCAGATCGACACCTCGAAGTCCTTCAGGCCCGATTCGGACAGCGTAGGCAGGTCCTTCAGCGCCGGCGTCGTCAGGCGCTTGGCGGTGGTCACGGCGTAAGCCTTGACCTTCTTGGCCTCGATCTGCGAGGTGGTGTTGGTGGTCTGGTCGCACAAGAGGTCGATCTGGCCGCCCAGCAGGTCGGCGATGGCGGGGGCCGTGCCCTTGTAGGGAACCGGCGTCATCTCGACCTTGATCGCGCTCTGGAACAGGAGGCCGCACAGGTGCGAGGCGGCGCCCAGGCCGGCGTTGCCCAGGTTGATCTTGCCCTTGTTGGCATCGATCCAGGCCGTCAGTTCCTTGTAGTTGTTGGCGGGCAGGCCGGGCTTGCCGATCAGCGTCATCGGCACTTCGTTGACCATGCCGAGGTATTCGAAATCGGTCTCGACATTGAACGGGAGCTTGCGATAGAGCGCCGGCATCGTGGACATGCCGATGTGGTTCAGGAGCAGCGTGTAGCCGTCGGGGTTGGCGCGCGCCACCTTGGCGGTGCCGATGGAGCTGCCGGCACCGGCGGTGTTGTCCACCACGATGGTGGTGCCGAGCGTCTTCTGCATGGCTTCTGCCAGGTCGCGCGCAACGCGGTCGGTCGGGCCGCCGGCTGCGAAAGGCACCACCAGGGTGACGGTCTTGCCTGCGGGGAAATCCTGGGCGTGAGCGCCGACGGCGGCGGCGGCGATCGCGGTAAGGGCAAGCAATTTCTTCATGAAGTCTCCGGGGCGGTTGAGTTTGAAAATCGGCCGCGATCTTATAGGCTGACCACCGCCTGACCTATACCGAATAGCCCTTAGGCCCGTGACGAAATCCGCCCCTTTGCGTTCGGCGTGGGCGCCCCCTCTTCGGGGCTGCCGGCGCTCGGCTCCCGGGGCATCGCGCGCATGGACGGGCGGCCGGCTTCATCGCCTGTGTGCTCGCACAGTAGGTCGTCATCGCCTGCATGGCGCGGCGCGGCGGCGACGCAAATACGGGCGTGCGGTAAAGCGCCGTAAGAGAAGGTTGCCGCCCGTCGAACTGTCCGACAGGCGGACCCGGCGCATGCCGATGCGAGGGACGTGCGAGCGCCCTAGGGTGAGATTCATTGACCCGAAATTCATCCACCCACCCACTCACTCACAAGGAGCACATTCATGCCCACCATCACCACCTCGTCCCTCGACGGAATGAAGGTCGCCATCCTCGTTGCGGACGGCTTCGAGCAGGTCGAGATGACCGAGCCGCGCGAGGCGCTCGACCGTGCCGGCGCGCACACGCAGATCGTGTCCCCCATGGACGGCAGCGTGCGCGGCTGGAACCACCACGATCCGGCCGACACCTTCGAGGTCGATGTGCCGCTCAAGGGCGCGAAGGCCGAAGACTTCGATGCGCTGCTGCTGCCCGGCGGCGTCGTCAACCCGGACACCTTGCGCATCGACGAGCAGGCCGTGGCCTTCGTACGCGCCTTCCTCGAGGCGGACAAGCCGATTGCCGCGATCTGCCACGGCCCGTGGACCCTGATCGACGCGGGCGGCGTCAAGGGCCGCAAGATGACCTCGTGGCCCTCCCTGCGCGCCGACCTGCAGAACGCGGGCGCGCAGTGGAGTGACAAGGAGGTCGTGGTCGACAGCAACCTCGTGACCAGCCGCAAGCCCGACGACCTGCCGGCCTTCAATCGCGAGATGACGAAGATGTTCGAGCTGGCCTACGAGGCGGCCCTGCACTAGAGCCAATGCGCAGGTTCAGCGCGCGATGTCGGGTCCCGTGTAGCGGGCGCGCGGCCGGATCAGTTGTCCCGTGGCCTGCTGCTCCAGCACGTGCGCCGTCCAGCCGACCGTGCGCGCCAGCGCGAACAGCATCAGCGGCGCATCGGCCGGCAGCTTGTGCACTGTCGCCATGGCGGCCAACGCGAAGTCGATGTTCGCCGCTTCGCCCAACAGCTTCTCGCCGGTGGCGCGCAGTTCGGCGAAAGCCGGCGGCAGTTCGATGACCTCGAGCAACGCGGCGCAGCGCGCATCGCCCGCCGGATAGAGCGGATGCCCGAAGGCCGCGAGCGGGCGGTCATGCGCCAGCCATTCGCGCACCGCGGCTTCGCTGCCGAGCGTCGAGACGCTGCGCATCAGGGCCTGCACGGCGGCCGCCGCACCACCGTGCAAAGGGCCGGTCAGCGTAGACAAGCCCGTGAGCAGGCAGGCCGCGAGCGATGCACCCGTGGAGGCCGTCACGCGCGCGGCGAAAGTCGATGCGTTGAGTTCGTGGTCGGCCATCAGCACCAGTGCGCGGCGCAGCACATCGGCTGCGCGCGGCCGGCGCCAGGCGGCAGCGAGCCGCGTATGCAGGTGCGCCGCTTTAGGAGAAGTCGACGGACCGAGCAGCGCATCGGCGAGCGTGCCGATCACATCCGCGGCTTCGGTCTGCAGCACGCTGCGTGAACGGCCGCGCGAAGGCGGGTCGGTGGCGGCGCGCGCGGCGAGTGCGAGCAAGCCGGCCTGCAACGGCGTCGCGGCTTTGTCGATATGCGCCGGTCCGGAACTCGCGGCCGCGAAACACGGTGGCGCGCTTTCCCACAACAGTCCCGCGATGTCTTCGAGCGTGGCGTGTTGCGCCAGCTCGCAGGCGTCCTGCCCGCGATACCAGAGCCGTCCGTCAGCCACCGTCGACACCGCAGAGGGAAGCACCGGCTCGCCCCACTGGATGGCCTCGCTCGCCACCGTTTCGCTGCTGCGCCGACCGCGCGTGCGCGCCGCGATGCGCTGCACGTCGTCGCGGTGATAGAGGCTGCGGCGCGGGTCCGTCGCATCGGGCTTGGCGCGGACGCGCCCGCGGCTCACGCTCGCATAAAGCGTCTGCGGGCGCACCTGCATCAGTTCGAGCGCTTCGGCAGCGGGAAGCCAGAGAGGAGCCTTGGTCATGTTGATGGAATAGATCAAGATTGACGTCAATATTAGCCTCGCCAGAATCAACGTCATCGTGAAAAACCAGGAGTACGAAGCGATGAATGACGAAGACGGAGTCAGCGGGCTCGAAGGTGTCGTGGCCGCGCACACGGTGCTGTCCGAAGTGGACGGCGCCGCCGGCCGGCTGGTGATCCGCGGCCACCAGCTCGACGAGATCGCGCAGCGGTGGCGCTATGAAGACGTGGTGGCGCTGTTGTTCCAGGGCTTCTTCGACACGGTGCCGAATGCCGCCGCACTGCGCGGCGCCCTCGGCCGCGCGCGCCGCGAAGCCTTCGAGCGCCTGCAGCCCAACGACGACGCGGTGCTGCGCAAGATGCCGCCGATCGAGGCGGTGCGCGCGCTGCTCGCGCGGCTGCCCGATGGCGACGACCTCGCCACCGCATTGCGGCTGGTCGCGGCCCCCGCGGTCTACACGGCCGCCGTGATGCGTTGGCGCCTTGGCGTGCAGGCCCTCGCGCCCGACGAGTCGCTGCCTTATGCGGCCGACATGCTGCGCATGCTGCACGGCCGCACACCCACGGCCGCGCAGGCCGCCGCGCTCGACACCTACCTCGTCACCGTGTGCGACCACGGCCTCAACGCCTCGACCTTTGCGGCGCGCGTGGTCGCATCGACAGGGGCGGGCCTGGCATCGGCGGTGCTCGCCGGCATCAGCGCGCTCAAGGGCCCGCTGCACGGCGGCGCGCCCGGCCCGGTGCTCGATGCGCTCGATGCCATCGGCACCGCGGCCAACGCGCGCCAGTGGCTCGAAGGCGCTGTGGCCAGCGGCCAGCGCCTGATGGGCTTCGGCCATCGCATCTACCGCGTGCGCGATCCGCGCGCCGACGCGCTCAAGGGCGCGCTGCGCCGGTTGAGTGTGGAGGGCAGCGTCAACGCCGCGCGCTTCGAACTGGCCGAGGCCGCCGAGCAGGCCGCACTCGCGATCCTGCGCGAAAAGAAGCCCGACCGCGCGCTGGAGACCAACGTCGAGTTCTACACCGCACTGCTGCTAGAAGCCCTGGGCTTCGGCCGCGAGAGCTTCACCTGCGTGTTCGCCGCGGGCCGCGTGAGCGGATGGGTGGCGCATGCGCGAGAGCAGGTGAAGAAGGGGCGGCTGATCCGACCGCAATCGGTGTACGTGGGCCCCATGCCGCAAGACGCCGATACCGAACTCGCGCACTGAGGCGACCGCTTCTCGGGCGCACCTGTCGCAATCCGATACCCTCGCCGTTTTCGCGCACCGGGGCCTTTGCCGGCCGCACCGCGTGTCATGTAAGGCGAAGGTATCCCCAATGACGACATCCTCCATCGAACGCGCGCAGCGCCTGCCCAAAGACCTCGCGCTGATCGCGCTGGCCATCCAGGCCGGTATCGCTGTGGCCGGCATCGGCGCGCAACTGATCTGGTCGCCTTATGCCGAAGACATGCGCCGGGTCTACGCCACGGCGCAAACCCTGGTGCCGATGCTGTCGTCGGCCTTCGTGAACTGGGCGTTCGCCGCCCTTCTGACCTGGTGCTTCGCACGCCATGCGCTCGATCGCCATGGCCCCGCCGGGCTGGCGCGTCCAGCAGGTGCCCGCGGCATCTTCGGGGTCGTCTTCTTGCTGCTGGTGCTGGCGCAGGGTTATGTGCTGGCGCCGCTGGTCCACCAGGCGGCGCTGTCCTATATCCAGAACACCGCTGGGTCGATGGCCGCTGCGGGCTTTGTCTTCGCGCTGAGTTCGGTGTTGCAGTTGGTGCTGGTGGCGCTGATCGCGTGGTTCGCCTGCTGGCTGGCGCTGCGGCGCCGATCCGGCGGCGGCAGTGACGGCGATGTGAATGCCTCGGCGCCCGCGGCTTCTTCCTCGTCGTCTTCGCGCGCCGCCATCGCATGGGTCGTCGGCGTGTTCTTCGTGTGCCTGCAGATGTTGATGAGCAGCCTGTTCCAGGGCTGGATCGGCATGCAGCAGGCCCCAGGCGCCGGCCCGCTCGTGCTGGGTTGGATCGTCGTGCCGCTGGTGGTGCTGGCTCTGACGTTCTGGGGCGCCTGGATGGGTGCGCGCGAGGCCGCGCAGCCGCGGCCGCTGCGCGCCATCGCCGCGTCGGCGCTGGCTTTCGTGCTGCTGCAGCTGGTCTGCATCGCCATTGCCATCGCGTGGATGCTGTGGGTCCTGCGCCCCGGCCACGTGGGCAACATCGTCGGCCCCGCGGTGGGGCTGGCGGTCATCTACGTGGTTCTGATGGTGATGCTGACGCGTTCGACCGTGGGCTGGCTCTATCGGCGCGTCCAGGCTGCGCCTGCGCAGTGATCGGGTGAGCATTCCCATGGCGACCAATCTTTCCGTCGAGCGCGCACGGCGCTTGCCTCGCGACGTTGCATGGCTTGCGGCGGGCCTTCATGCAGCGCTCTTCGTCGCGACCACGTTCCTGCAACTCCTGCCGCTTCTGATCGGCAGCGAGGTGTTGCGCAACCATTACGCGATGCCGAGCGTATGGATTCCATTGCTCTTCCACGCCGGGGCGACCGGGCTGCTGGCAACCGCCCTGGCCTGGAGCCATGCGCGCAACGCGCTCGACGAACGAGGCGCCGGCAGCCTGGCCCGCATCCTCAATCCGGGAAGCCGCTTCGCGCTGGCGTACCTGGGGGCGCTTGTTCTGCAGGCCTTCGTGCTCAGCCCCCTGCTCTTTCGATTGGAGATGCGCTTCATGCCGGACGGATCGCTGGAGGCGCTCTTCGGAGTCGTCACCGTGCGCTCCCGGATGGTCACTGCCATGCTGATCCAGTCGATCGTCCATGCGGTCGTGCTGGTGGCGGGCGTCTGGTTCGCCGCATGGTTCGCGCTGCGCAAGGGCGGCCGCACCGTGCAGGCCGGCGAGGCGGACGGCGCCCCTGAAAACAGCGACGCGATCGTCTCGCCGCGGCGCGCGATCGCCTGCGTCGGCGCGGCTGTGTTCGTGTGGCTTCAGCTGTGGACCGGCAGCATTGCGCTGAGGTGGAGCGATGCGCACGCCGGGATGGATGCAAGACCGCTGCTGCTCGGCTGGGTCGCGATTTCGTTGCTGGCCGGCATGCTGGCGTTCTGGGGCGCCTGGCTCGGCGCTGCGTCACAGGCCGCGCGGGCCGAGGCGCATCCGTTCCGCGCCGTGGCTGCGGCGGCGCTGGCCTTCGTGCTGTTGCAGCTCACCTGCACCGGCATTGCTGCCGGCTGGATGCTGTGGATCACGCGCGACGTCGGCCTGCCCGGTGGCAGCAAGATGCTCGACTACATCGTGGCGCTGGCGGCGATCTACCTGGTGCTGCTGGTGATGCTCATGCGCGGAGTCACGCGCTGGTTCTACCGCCGCTACGTGTAGCTGCGCGCGTCCTCGATCACCTTGCTGTCGTTCGGCAGCGTGCTGGCTGTATCGCCGCGATCTGTAGCAGCGTGCGTGCGCCGCAGTGTTGCGTCAACTCTTGTCGAAGACACGCCTGTAGCGCACATGGCCACCAAGTTCGCGACGCGTCTTGTTGGTCACCACCCGCACTCCGACGCTGGTCGTTAGGTTTTCCATGGCCAGCAGTTGCTCGCGGTCCTTGTCGGTGAGCTCGGGAAATCCGCCCTGATGCGAGGTCTGGTGCTCATGGATCCGGCGCTCCAGATCCGACAGCGACGCCAAGGGTCTGGCTTCGTTGTAGCTCGTCTGAGGACGCACCGTGCCGTTGCCTGTGCGGAGCCACTCCATGTTCGCGGCGGTCAGGTCCACCTTGCGCTGGATCTGCGCAATCTTTTCCTTGCGGTCGAAATCAGTCACCGGCCCCACCATGTAGAAGGATGCATGCGAGTCGTGCAGCATCTGGTCGAAGAAATCGTCGACCAGCTTTGGCATCCTGGTCGATGGCGGGTGCAGATATTCCTTGCGCACGCGCAGGAAGTCGCGCTGGGCTTGATCGAGACGTGAAGTGTCGGGTCCGTGCGGATTGGCCTTTGCCTGTCGGTCTGCGACTTGCTCCATTTCAAGGGCCTTCGCAATGTCCGAAGAAAAGTCGGAGTCGCTTTCCCACACGTCGATCTGGTCTTGCCGCACGGCCTTCGCGTAGGAAGGCAACTTGTGCATCTGGCCCTTGTGCTGAAGACGCCAGCGCCAATACAGCTGGACGTGGCCGTGCAGGTGGTCTTCGACGGTGCCGCTGATGTTGGTGGCGAATCCGCGGTAGGCGTTGAAGAGTTTTTCGCAAGTGGGGTCAATTTTCAGGTCGTCCGCAACGGCAGCACCACCAACGGCAATCTCCTTTAATTTTTCGACGCTTAACAGCGGAACCATGCTGCGCTGTGCCTCGCGGTACATGTCCAGAAGCGGCATCTGCGACAGCAACTTGGTGCGCGAGTCCACTGCCTTGCCCTGACATCCAGGGTCGTAGCCGCCGCCCACATCGGAATGCGCGCCGGGGTAGACCTTCTCGATGCAGTTGGCGGGGTACTGCTTCTCGCCGATGCGCCCGGTCGACAGCGGGAAGTTGATGCGAATCTCATGCGCAGCGCACAGGTGCACTGTGCGTTCCACGCTGGGCACGATGTCTAGTGTGCCGTTGGCCCAGCCGCCCAGGCCGCGCCAGAACGGCGAGGAGTCGGCCATGCCCACGGAGGCGACGGAGTCGAACAGTCCGAGAAACTGAAAGCGGAACGGCACGCCCGCCAACGTGTAGCCGCCAGCCGGCCCCTTCTTGAGCATGATGTGGTGCACGAAATGGCAAAAGGCCCGCGCCTGCGCCGCACCGCGCGAAAAGCCGAACACAGATACGTTGACCTGCAGCAGCTTTCTGGACGGTGTCGCGGCGGCCTTGCGGTTGAGCAACCTCTCCAATTGATTGACCTTGCCCAAGGTGCCCCCAATGAAGTAACCGCGCTTGCTTTCTAGGCTGTTGCCGGTTGTCAGGCCGGCGTGCAGTGGGGCGGTGGTGGCGTCGGCTCCGACCTTGTCCTCTCTGACGAGGTACTCCTTTGTAGTGGAGCGACTCATCGCATTGAGCAACTGAATCATGGCCCAGTTGATGCGCGCATCACCCCCTGTGGCCATGGACTTGCCGTCTGGGGTTTCGGTCTTCTCGCCAATCTCGTCGAAAGGCGTTCCAACGCCCGGAACATAGAAGCGGTAGTAGCCGTCGTCGGGCGCATCTTTGAAGGTGTCATGCAGCACCACCACGTTGCTGTGGCTGCGCTTGTTGGGGTCTTTAACATTTTCCTGATCGCGCTTCTTGTTGTTGTTTGTGCCGTCGAAAAAAATCCCCACGTGGATCATCGAAGAACACATGTTTTTCTTGTCTTTGTAGTCGACACACGCAGAGGCGCTGATGCGCTGCATCTGCTCGACCAAACTGAATGGTCGTTCGCCGGGCTGAGCGGCGGGCATTGATTGAATGGACATGGTTGGTTCTCCCTGATGCGGTGTTATTCGGTGGTGTCGGGCTTCTTTGGGTAGCGCATCCCCGAAATATGTTTCTCGTGGCCCAGGTCGTACTGGCTGACCCACACCTTTATGTCGTCTTGGGGAAGGAAAAATACTTGAACGATGCCCCCGACCTCGTAGCGCTCCACTGGGACGACTTTGCTGAGAGTCCTGCGTGCCAGACAACACTTGATGGCTTCAGAGATATCCATGGCCATGATCTGCGCCATCGGGACGGTCCAATGGCCCGTGATCCAGTCCACCTTCACGGTCAGTTCGGGCGTCCACTTGGCGGGCAGCGAGACGCAGCATGAAGTTGAGCCACCACCACCGTAGGGCGGCAGATTGGAGCCGCGCACACCGTTGACGTAGTACTCCTGAACGCCTTCGGAGGTGAACGTGTAGCCGGTGACGCCCACGGTAAGCGGCTTCGAAGCCGAAAGCTCGCATGCGGAAAGACCCAGTCCGGCAGCCAACATGGCAAGCGCGGCGAGCCATCGATAAAAATGCGCCGCAGCCCCTTGCACTAATTGGTTGAAATGGGGCTGGCAGGCCAGGGCGATAGGCATTGATTGGACGGACATGGTTGGTTCTTCTGCGGTGGTGCTATTCAGTGCTGTCGGGCTTCTTCGGGTAACCCATGCGCGAGGGATGTTCCGGACTCAATAAGCCGATGTCCGATACCCATATCTGCATCTCGTCCTTGGGCAGAAAAAACACCTGAGGCCTGCCGCCTTTTTCGCCGTAGGGCTTCACGGGAATAACTTTGCTGAGAGTGCGTTCAGTCCAACAGCACGCAATTTGTTCCTGTGTCGACAAGGTTGCAATTTGCGTATAGGGCACTTTCCAATCTCCAATAGTCCAACTCACCTCGACCGTGAGTCCCGGGGCCCACTTCGCCGGCAGCGACACGCAGCACGACGTCGATCCACCACCGCCATAAGGTGGCAGATTGGAGCCGCGCATGCCGTTGACGTAGTACTCCTGCACGCCCTCGGCCGTGAAGTTGTAGCCGGTGATGCCCACTGTCATCGGCTTCGCAGCCGTGGGCTTGCAAGCCGCAAGACCCAGGCCGGCGGCCAATAGGATGCACATGGCGAGCCATCGGCAAAGACGAGCCGCTCCGCCTTCCCTGATCGGCCCGAAGGGGCGTTCGCCGGGCAGGGCGGCGGGCATTGATTGGACGGACATAGTTGGCTCTCCCGGCTGCTGTGTTAATCGGTGATGTTGGGCTTCTTCGGGTAGCCCATGTGCGAGGGGTGGCTCGGGTTTTGTGGGCCGGGGTCGTAAACCCACACCTTGATTTCGTCTTGGGGCAAGAAGAAAACTTGGACCAGGGCTGCAACCTCATAGCGCTCCACGGAGACGACTTTGCTGAGAGTGCGTTCAGCCCAACAGCACGCGATTTGTTCTTGTGTCGATAGCGCTGCAATTTGTGCATAGGGCACTTTCCAATCTCCAATCGTCCAACTCACCTTGACCGTGAGTCCCGGAGCCCACTTCACCGGCAGCGACACGCAGCATGACGTCGATCCTCCACCGCCATGAGGCGGTAGATTGGAACCGCGCATGCCGTTGACGTAGTACTCCTGCACGCCCTCGGCCGTGAAGTTGTAGCCCGTGATACCCACAGTCATCGGTTTCGCAACCGAGGCCTCGCAGGCGGCAAGACCCAACGCGGCCGCCAACATGACAGACGCGCCGAGCCATCGGTATGGCGAACGAATGTCCGTCTCCCTGAATTTCGAAATGGCGGAAGGAAGCATGCAGGCCGACACGAAGACGCGGTACAGGTGAATCATCGGAACCCTTTGGATGGGGCCGCGCTCGCAGCCGCTTTCTCGTTTGCAAGGCGTCTGAGCGCTTGCCATTGGGCGGAATCCCAACGAGAGATTTCATCGTGCAGCGCCGCGGTGCCGCTGCGCACGCGCAACCAGCTTTCTCCCAGCGCGGGCAGCGCCTCGAATCCGTCCGGGGCGCGCAATGCGAGGGAGACGAAGGCCCATTGGTCTTTTTGACGATGGATGCCGAGTGCCTCCATTTTTTGCGACATGGCCTTCAGCCATCGATGCAGTTCAGACCCGCTGCGCTCATCGGTCCACCCAGCTTCCACAGATTGCATGCCGGCGTGCAGCATGTCGGCTTCGGCCTCGTCAAGCAGCGCCGCATATTGGGCGTCGTCCAGCACCAAGACGGGCGCGGCTGGCTGCGCTGTCGGCATGGCCTCTGTCTCTATGCCTTGCAAGCGGCCGTTCCGGCCGGGCCAGGCCCACGCGTGCAGCGCGGTGTGCAAGCGCGCTTCCTGTGCTGGCCGCACATGTGGCAAGAAACTGCCGAGTACGCGTGTATCGCCGATGCGCAGGTAGAGCGGCATGCCATCCGACGTTTCTGCGGCGGCCAGCCATGCGAGCGTGGCGCATAGCGCGGGCAAGGTTGTGGAACTGCGCACGAAGCTCACGCAGGGTTTTCCCGCCACGACTTTGCGCAAAGTCTCGAGTCCGTCAATGGCGAGCAGTTCACGCCAGGGCCACAGAAAAAGCCCCAGCTCTTCGTAGTCGGCCAGTGGGGTGCCATCGAACGCATGGACGGCGGCACCATAGACACTGCGCATCTGTTGGAGGCCGTCGCTTTCCAGGATCGCGCCGTCCACCAGAACAGGCAGCGTGTCGGAAGTCAGCCCCTGCGCATCCAGGCCATCGCTCCAAGTCGTTACTGCAGTCAGAGTGGCCGAGGGAAGCTCGTCTTGAAGGTAGGTGCGGTTCATCAGCGCTTTCCAAAAGGTACGCCGGCAGCCAACGCCTTGCGCAGGCACTCCTTGCAAATGGGCTCCGGAAATTTGATGTCCGGCAGAGGCAGGCTCTTGGGGCCCACCGTGCTGTGGATGCCGGCGTGTTCGCGCCAGAGTCCCTGGGTGCCATGCTCGATACCCGCGCTGTTCCAACGGCTGTAGCTGGTGCCGCCGTTGATCCGCACTTCTTCTTTGGCAGTGATGGTGATCTTGTTGGCAGTCAGTGTGATGTTGAGCTTGGCCAGCAGATTGAGGCTGTTCTTCAGTGCCGTGATGTCGATGTCGGCATTGGCCGCCACCAGCCGCATGCCCGCCTTGAAGGAAAACAGCCGAATGGCTTCCTTCGCGCTGGCCAACAGGCTGCCCATGGTGCTGAGGCTGAGGTGCTTGCCGCTGGTGAGCGCGATGTGTTCTTCGCTCGCAATGTGGGTGCTGCCGCCGGTGGTGACTTCGACACCTGCAGGACTGGCCAAGACCAGATGAGGCTCCTGCAATTCGGGAAAGGTACCGCTGTCTGCCGAGTGAAGGCCACGAATGACGTCGTTCTGCGTCTTGAGCGCGCTCGCCACATCGCTTTGGTCGACGCCGTCGTCTTGAGCCTTGGCCTGCTGGGCCGCTTCTGCCAGGTTCTCATGCTGTTCGCGCGCGAGCGTCAGGCGCTGCACCGTCTCCCCCATGTCCTTGGCATGTCGTACGGCATTGCCACGCGCCTCGGTGGTGATGAGCATCCCGTTTTGTGCCCGCAGAACACCGTGCCCGTCCGTGCGCAGTTCAAACCCTTCGCCCCGATCGTCCTTGCGCCCCGCGTTGTCCTCGATTCGCGTGATGTGCCCAAGGCTCAGCTGGCTGTGCTGATGGTCGCTCTTCAGCTGAACCTGGATCTTTCCAGCGGTGTCGTCCATCGCGAAGTGGTTGCTGCGCCCCGCTGCGCTATTGCCACCTTCCTCGGCCAGCTCGCGACTCCTGAAACCCGATAACGCTTGCTGACCCGGCAGCGCCCACGGCGGCAGGTTCGCCTGGTTGTAGGCCCGCCCCGTGCAAATCGGCAGGTCCGGGTCCCCGCCGATAAAGTCGATGATGACCTCCTGGCCGATGCGCGGGAGCTGGATGCCGCCCAACTGGTTGCCCGCCCACGGACTGGACATTCGAATCCAGCAGGTGCTGTGCTGGTTCTTCTGGCCGATGCGGTCCCAGGGGAACTGCACCTTGATGCGTCCCAACGCATCGGTCCAGATGTTCTGGCCGGCGGGGCCCACCACCAGCGCGGATTGAGGGCCTCGGGTGAAGGGTTTCGCCCGGCTCGGGATCGGGCGCAGCGGCTCGATCATCGGATGCGCGGTGAAGTCGACCTCCACTTTCCATTGCTGCTTGCGACCGGGAGTCGCATCGCCGATCTGGCTGTCCTGCGCGACGTCTTCGATCAGGAAGCGGGTGTCCAGGATCAGGTACTCGGCATTGGCTTTCCGGCGTGGATGTTTCTGAAGCTCGAAACTGCAACCGGGCACCATGCCGCGCAAATTACCGCTGGCCCGCGCCCTGGCGCCATGGGTGCGCAGGGCCTCCATGCGAAGAAGCGCCAACTGGTCGCCTTCGCCGTGGGGATCGTTCGCCTCGGCCCTGCCGGCCCTAGGCTGTGCGTAGTGGCTGCCGGCGGCACTGGCTTCATGCCATTGGTACACCTCGCCGTCGGCCTGGCCCGTCGCTCTCGGGTCTTTGCGGCTCTGGCTCAGGTCGGCCCGGGGGCGTGTGTAGTCGTACTCGCGGGTGGTGTACCTGCCGCTGGTCAGGTGGTGGTGTGGAACGAAGCTGCTGACGTACTCCGCATCCACCTTCCAGCTGGGCGCGTGGTACTCGACTTCCTGGTAGGCCGTGCTGTCGTTCTTCTTGTATGCACCCATGTTGTCGATGAGAACCAGGTGGTGCTTGCCTTCGCTGTGCCGAAAAAAATAGCTGACACCAACCTCCTGGCACAGGCGCTCGAAGAATTCGAAGTCGCTCTCGTTGTACTGGACTTGGTAGTCGCGCTCCGGATAGGTCTCGATGAGGCGCTTGTCAACAGGAAAGGTGTAGTCGGAAAGAAGCTCATCGAGGATCTGAACAACATTCTTGTTCTGGAAGATCCTGCAATTGGTGGTCAGGGTTGCGCGGTACAGCCAGGGGCGCAACGTGAGCCTGTACTGGACATGCCGTCCCTCTTCGCCCCAGACCTCCGCATCCGTGATCAGCGCGTTGATCTGGCGCACGCCTGCGCCGATGTGGTCCACCGACTCCCCCGCAGCACCGGGAAGGAACCGGCCCGCACCGTCGAGCTGGATCGAGCAAGTGATCTCGCGCCCGATGAAGCTGTCCAGATCGAAGTCCATCGCATCGCTGGCGCCAAGGTTCAGGACATCGGGTGTCTTGAGCAGCAGCGTGTACTCGAACAGGCTGTTGAGCCCTTCGTGCCCTGAAAGGTGCGCCGACTCCAATGCCGGGCGGCCCAGGATCAACGGAATGGCGACGCTGCTGATTTCGAGCGTGCGCGTCTGCGCAACACTGAGTGCGGACATGTGTTCTCTCCCATAGCCCGCGCCCACGATCAGATGCAGGGACGCGGATTATGGGAAGCTCACCGCCACAGGAAACGGAGGGAAAGAATCAGGCAACTATTGCAGAGCGGGCGATGTGACGGACTGCACAACCATGTGGCGTTGGCGGCAACATGAGGCGGTCAACGGCCCTCCACGGAGGCAGCGTCCATCTAACAACCAGATCTCAAGTCAGTGATTGCGATAAAGCCGTGTGTGCAATAGCTACTTGTAGCTGCGCGCGTCCTCGATCACCTTGCCGTCGTTCGGCAGCGTCCCCGGTGCCACCAGCTCGATGGTGCCGCGCAGCTTGGTCACCTCGCGCACCGCATCGGCAATGCGCGCATCGAGCCCGTCCGGCGCGCCTGCGCATTCGAGCTTGAACGTCATCTGGTCGTCACCCATCTCGCCCGAGACCACAAGGCGCGCGCGCTGGATCTCCGGAAAGCGCCGCGCGATCTCCGCCACTTGCGACGGATGCACGAACATGCCGCGCACCTTGGTCGTCTGGTCGGCGCGACCCATCCAGCCCTTGATGCGCTTGTTGGTGCGGCCGGTGGGGCAGGCGCCCGCGAGCACGGCCGAGAGGTCGCCGGTGCCGAAGCGCACCAGCGGGTAGTCGGCATTGAAACTGGTGACGACGATCTCGCCCACCTCGCCATCTGGCACCGGGTCGCCGGTGCCGGGGCGCACGATCTCGACCAGCACGCCCTCGTCGATCACCAGGCCTTCGCGCGCGCTGGTCTCGTACGCGATGAGGCCGAGGTCGGCGGTGGCGTAGCACTGCGTTCCCTTCACGCCGTGCGCGGCGATCCAGTCGTGCAGGCTGGGCGGAAAGGCTTCGCCGGAGACGAGTGCCTTGGTGAAAGGCAGCTTCTGGCTTTTCTCCTCGGCCTTCTCCAGCAATATCTTCAGGAAGCTCGGCGTGCCCGCATAGCCTGCGGGCTTCAGGTCGGCAATGGCTTCGAGCTGCTGCTCGGTCTGGCCGGTGCCGCCCGCGAACACGGTGCAGCCCAGGGCGTGCGCGCCGGTTTCCATGATGGAGCCGGCCGGCGTCATGTGATAGCTGAAGCTGTTGTGGATGAGGTCGCCGCTGCGAAAGCCGGCCGCATGCAGCGCGCGCGCCGTGCGCCAGTAGTCGCGCGCTTCACCCTCGGGTTCGTAGATGGTGCCGGGGCTCGCGAACACGCGCGGCATGCGAGGCCCGCGCACGATCGATGCGAAGCCGCCGAAAGGATCGTCGGCGCGGCGCTGCTTCTGCAACTCGAGCAATTCCGATTTGCGCGTGACCGGCAGTTGCTCGAGCGCCTGGCGCGTCGTGATGTCCGCGGGCTTCACGCCGTCGAGGATCTTCTTGAACGCGGACGTGGCTGTCTGCGCCTGCGCGATCTGTTTGGGCAATGCGGCGAGCAGGTCGCGCTCGCGTTCGGCGGGGTCACGGATCTCTAGCTTGTCGTAGTGGTCGGTCATGTCCGTACCCTTTATCTTTCGGTTCGGTCTTGCTCCCTCTCCCGCTTGCGGGAGAGGGCTGGGGTGAGGGGCGGCGACGATGGCGGAGGCTGTGTCTGTGCAAAGGCCGATGCCCTCACCCTGACCCTCTCCCGCAAGCGGGAGAGGGAACAAGACAAAACCGTCAAGCCAGCCACCTCTTGCGACGCTTGTAGCTCTTCACATCCCTGAAGCTCTTGCGATCGGCACCGCCAACGCCGAGGTAGAACTCCTTCACGTCCTCGTTCTCGCGCAGGCTCTTGGCCTCGCCGTCCATCACGATGCGGCCGTTTTCCAGGATGTAGCCGTAGTCGGCGTAGCGCAGCGCCATGTTGGTGTTCTGCTCGGCCAAAAGGAAGGTCACGTGTTCCTTGGTGTTGAGGTCTTTCACGATCTCGAACACCTCTTCCACGATCTGCGGCGCGAGGCCCATCGAGGGTTCGTCGAGCAGCACCATCGTCGGGTTGGCCATCAGCGCGCGGCCGATGGCGCACATCTGCTGCTCGCCGCCCGAGGTGTAGGCCGCCTGCGAGGTACGCCGTGTCTTCAGGCGCGGGAAATATGCGTACACCTTGTCCAGCGTCTGCTGCACCGCGGCCTTGCCGTCGGTGCGCGTGTAGGCGCCGGTCATCAGGTTCTCTTCGATCGTCAAGTGCGCGAAGCAGTGGCGCCCCTCCATCACCTGGATGAGCCCGCGCTTGACCAGTTCGGCCGGCGACAGCGCCTCGATGCGGTCGCCGCGCAGTTCGATGGTGCCCTTGGTCACCGCGCCGCGCTCGCCCGCGAGCAGGTTGCTCACCGCGCGCAGCGTGGTCGTCTTGCCCGCGCCGTTGCCGCCGAGCAGCGCCACGATGCCGCCCTCTGGCACGGTGAGCGAGACGCCCTTGAGCACGAGGATCACGTGGTTGTAGATAACCTCGATGCCGTTGACGTTGAGAAGGATTTTGGGTTCGCTCATGGTGTGGTCCGAAGCATTCGCAAGGACAGCAGAGAGGCTGCCGTCCTTGCGAATGGCGGCTCTTGCGAGCCGCCACCGCACTTTCTTTGGGGATCAGTGCATCAGGACTGGCAGTCGGCCGCTTCGCGGCGCGTCAGCTTCTTCTCGCCGGCGTACTTGTCGGCGGCGGCCTTCACCATCGGCTTGATGATCTGTTCGTCGGCTTCATACCAGTCGGACATGCCGCCCCACTTGGCGCCGTCCCACGTGTGCACGCGTGCCCAGGTCGAGCCCATGTGGTCCTGGCACGAAGTGCTCACCGGACGCATCACGCCCGAGAAGCCCAGTGCGTCGAGCTTCTTCTGGTCGAGCGCGAGGTTCTCCATGCCCCAGCGCACCTGCTCGCCGGTCATGACCTTGCCCTTGCCGAAGCGCTCCTGCGCGCGCTTGACGGCCTCGATGGTCAGCATCTGGATGATCACGCCGCGCGTGTAGAGCACCGAGCCCACTTCTTCCTTCGGACCCGTGCCCTGGCCCTTGTCGTGCACCTGCTTCAGGATCTCCTGGATCACCTTGGGCTGCGTGCCCGAGGTGTTGAGCGCGAGCGCGTTGTAGCCCTTGGCGTTGGCGCCCACGTCCTTCACGTCGGGTTCGGCGCCGGCCCACCACACGCCGTACATCTTCTCGCGCGGGTAGCCCGTGGCCACGGCTTCCTTCAGGGCGGTGGAGTTCATCACGCCCCAGCCCCACAGCAGCACGAAGTCGGGCCGCGACTGGCGCACCTGCAGCCAGGCCGACTTCTGTTCCACGCCGGGCGCGGTCACCGGAATCAGCGAGAGCTCGAAGCCGTTCTGCTTGGCGCGTTCCTGCAGGAGCGGAATCGGCTCCTTGCCGAACGGCGAGTCGTGATAGACGAGGGCGATCTTCTTGCCCTTGAGCTTGTCCATGCCGCCTTCTTTTTTGCCGATGTGCTGGATCAGGATGTCGGCCGCGGTCCAGTAGCTGCCCATCAGCGGGAAGTTCCACTTGAAGACGCCGCCGTCCTGCGAGGCCGAGAGGCCGTAGCCCAGCGTGATGAGCGGGATCTTGTCGTTGGGCACCTTGTCGGTCAGCGCGAAGGTGATGCCGGTGGCTTGCGGATCGAACAGCGCAACGCCCGGGCGGCCCTTCAGGCGTTCGTAGCATTCCACGCCCTTGTCGGTGGCGTAGCCGGTCTCGCACTCCTCATAGGCGATCTTCACGCCGTTCATGCCGCCGGTGGCGTTGACGTACTTGATGTAGTCCTGCTTGCCGTTGGCCCAGGGCGTGCCGTTGGGCGCGTAGGGGCCGGTGCGGTACACCAGGAGCGGGAAGAACTGCTCCTTGGCCTGCGCGGTCGCGATCGATGGCGCGAGCATGGCGCCGAGGGTGCTGGCCACCAGGGCGGCGGTCAGAGCGAGCGATTTCAGTTTCATGCCTGTCTCCTTTTGTGGGCACCTCGGTGCCGGTTTTTACGAACGAACGAACGAACGGAACTCTAGAAATGCGTTGTCAGTGCGGGAAGGGCCAGAGCCGCAACTTCTCCTTGGCCGTGGACCACAGCCGCGCGAGGCCGTGCGGCTCGACGATCAGGAAGAACACGATCAGCGCGCCGAAGATCATGGTCTCCAGGTGCGAGGCGAGCGCGGTCGAAATCGAGAAGCCCAGCCACGCGGGCAACTGGTTCAGAAAGAGCGGCAAGAGCACGATGAATGCGGCGCCGAAGAAGCTGCCCATGATCGAGCCGAGCCCGCCGATGATCACCATGAACAGCAGCTGGAACGAGCGGTCGATGCTGAACGCCGCCGGCTCCCACGCACCCAGGTGAATGAAGCCCCACAGCGCGCCGGCCACGCCGACGATGAAGCTGCTCACCGCAAAGGCCGTGAGCTTGGCGTACACCGGACGAATGCCGATCACCGCGGCGGCCACGTCCATGTCGCGCATCGCCATCCACTCGCGGCCGATGGCGCTGCGCACCAGGTTCTTGGCCAGCAGCGCGAACACCACGACGAAGATGAGGCAGAACAGATACTTCTGCACCGGCGACTCGATCGGCATGCCGAACACGTTGAGCCCCGCCACGCTCACCGAGCCCGACGACGAGTTGTTGGTGAACCACTGGATGCGCAGGAACGCCCAGTCGGTGAAGAACTGCGCGGCCAGCGTTGCCACTGCCAGGTACAGGCCCTTGATGCGCAGGCTCGGAATGCCGAAGAGCACGCCGATCACCGTCGCGCACAGGCCCCCCAGCAGCAGCGAGGCGATGAGCGGCATGCCGTCGATGCGCACCTGGAAGTTGTAGGCCGCGTACGCGCCCACCGCCATGAAGGCGCCGGTGCCCAGCGAGATCTGTCCGCAGTAGCCGACCAGGATGTTGAGGCCGAGCGCTGCGAGCGACAGGATCAAAAAGGGCGTGAGGATGGCACGCATCCAATAGTCGGACACGCCCAGCGGCACGACGATGAATGCCACGAGCAGCAGCACCAGCATCGCGATGCGATCCTGCGCGATCGGAAGGATCTGTTGATCCGCCCGGTAGCTGGACTTGAATTGACCGTTCTCTCTGTAGAACATGACTCAGACCCGATCGATGATTTTTTGGCTACGGCCCGCTTCGCTTAACTTGCTTCGCAAGTTAGCCTGCACCGAAAAATTGTTGATCTCGTATTTCATACGCGATCAATAATTTTTTCGCCGAACAGGCCTTGGGGCCGAACCAGCAGGAAGACCAACGCCAACACGTAGGCGAACCAGATCTCGATGCCGCCACCAAGCATGGGGCCGAGATAGATTTCAGACAGCTTCTCGCCCACGCCGATCAAGAGGCCGCCGATGATCGCGCCTGGAATCGAGGTGAGCCCGCCGAGGATCACCACCGGCAGCGCCTTCAGCGCCACCAGCGAGAGCGAGAACTGCACGCCGAGTTTGGAGCCCCAGATGATCCCGGCCACCAGTGCCGAGAAGCCGGCCACCGACCACACGATCACCCAGATGCGCTTGAGCGGAATGCCGATGGACTGCGCGGCCTGGTGGTCGTCGGCCACTGCGCGAAGCGCCCGGCCTGTGGCTGTCTTCTGGAAGAAGATGGCCAGCACCACCACGAGCGCGGCCGAGACCGCTGCGGCCACCAGGTCTTCCTGGCTCAGCAGCAGGCCGCCCTGGAAGGTGCCTTCGAGCACCATCAGCGGTTCCTTGGGCATGCCCACGTCGATCTTGTAGATGTCGTTGCCGAAGATCGTCTGGCCCACGCCATCGAGGAAGTAGGCAATGCCCAGCGTGGCCATCAGGAGCGTGATGCCCTCCTGGTTCACCAGCTTGCTGAGCGCGAGCCGTTCGATGAGCCAGGCCACCACGACCATCACCGCCATTGCCGCGATGAAGGCCAGGATGTTCGCGAGGATCAGGCTCTGGAAGCCGAACCACAGCGGGAACCATTCGGAGAACCGCGCCATGGCGAGTGCTGCGAACAGCACCATCGCACCCTGCGCGAAGTTGAAGACGCCCGAGGCCTTGTAGATCAGCACGAAGCCGATGGCGATCAGCGAATAGAGCATGCCGACCATGAGGCCGCCGAACAGGGTTTCGAGGAAAAAGCCCATGGTCAGTTTCTTTCTTGTTTTTCTCCCTCCCCTTCCGGGGGAGGGTTGGGGTGGGGGCAAGCGGCGCTTGACGAGGCGCGGCTGTGTTGCGAGGGCTGTCGTGCCCCCATCCCAGCCTTCCCCTGGGAGGGGAAGGAGCAATGCATCAGGGTCGGGTGTGGCATGGCTTCAGTGCTCCACGCCGAGGTACGCCCGGATCACGTCTTCGTTGTTCCGAACTTCATCCGGCGTGCCGTCGCCGATCTTCTTGCCGTAGTCCAGCACCACCACGCGGTCGGAGATGTCCATCACCACGCCCATGTCGTGCTCGATCAAGACGATGGTCGCGCCGAATTCGTCGTTCACATCGAGGATGAAGCGGCTCATGTCCTGCTTCTCCTCGACATTCATGCCGGCCATCGGCTCGTCGAGCAACAGCACCTGCGGCTCCATCGCGAGCGCGCGGCCGAGGTCCACGCGCTTCTGCAGGCCGTAGGGCAGGCGGCCCACCGGCGTCTTGCGGTGCGCCTGGATCTCCAGGAAATCGATGATGTGCTCGACGAACTCGCGGTGACGCAGTTCCTCGCGCTCGGCCGGACCCCAGCGCAGCGCCTGTGCGAGCAGGCCGCTCTTCATCTTGAGGTTGCGCCCCGTCATGATGTTGTCGAGCACGCTCATGCCCTTGAAGAGCGCCAGGTTCTGGAAGGTGCGCGCCACGCCCATCTCGGCCACCTGGCGCGAGTTCATGTGCTTGAAGGTCTGGCCGCGGAAAGTGATGGAGCCCTGCTGCGGCCAGTAGACGCCGTTGATGCAGTTCAGCATCGAGCTCTTGCCCGCGCCGTTCGGTCCGATGATGGCCCGCACCTCGTGCTCGCGCACGTTGAAGCTGATGTCCGTGAGCGCCTTCACGCCGCCGAAGCTCAGGCTGATGTTCTGGACGTCGAGGATGACGTCGCCGATCTTTCGGTTGCTCATGCGGCGGCCTTCACGATGGGGAAGGTCTTGGCTTCGTTGATCTTCAGCGTGGCGCTGACAACCCCCGTGCGTCCGTCCTCGAACTTGACCTGGGTCTCGATGAACTGCGCGGTCTTGCCGCCGTAGAGCGCATCGACCAGCACCGCGTATTTCTCGGCGATGAAGCCGCGGCGCACCTTGCGCGTGCGGGTCAGCTCGTCGTCGTCGGGGTCCAGTTCCTTGTGCAGCACGAGGAAGCGCGCGATCTGCGTCTCGCCCATGCCGTCTTCGCTCGCGAGGTCGGCGTTGACCTTGCCGATGCATTCGGCGATCAGCGCGAGCACCTCGGGCTTGCCGGCCAGGTCGACGTAGCCGCCATAGGCAAGGCCTCGGCGCTCGGCCCAGTTGCCCACCGCTTCGAAGTCGATGTTGATGGCCGCGCAGACCTCGTTGCGGCCATTGCCGAAGCACACCGCTTCCTTGATCTGCGGAAAGAACTTGAGCTTGTTCTCGATGTAGTTGGGCGCAAAGATCGCGCCGCTCACGAGGCGGCCCACGTCCTTCGCCCGGTCGATGATGCGCAGGTGCCCTTCGCTGTCGAGCACGCCCGCGTCGCCGGTGTGGAAGTAGCCGTTGGCATCGAGCACCTCGGCGGTGGCGTCGGGGCGCTTGTAGTACTCCTTCAGCACCGAGACGCCGCGCACCAGCACTTCGCCGTCTTCGGCAATCTTGAGCTCGATGCCGGGTGCGGCGGTGCCCACGGTCTGCAGCTTGACCTTGCCGTCCTGCTGCAGGCACACATAGGCGCAGGTCTCGGTCTGGCCGTAGAACTGCTTCAGGTTCACGCCGATGGAGCGGTAGAAGCGGAACAGGTCGGGCCCGATGGCTGCGCCGGCCGTGTACGCCACGCGGATGCGGCTCATGCCCAGCACGTTGCGCAGCGGGCCATAGATCAGGAGATTGCCGAGGCCGTACATCAGCCGGTCGCCCGTGCTCACGGTGGCACCGTTGAGGATGTCGGCACCCACGCGCTGCGCGAGCGCCATGAACTTCGCATAGAGCCAGCGCTTCGGTGCGGCCGCATCTTCCATCCGGATCGACACCGCAGTCAGCAGGCCTTCGAAGGTGCGCGGCGGGCCGAAGTAGTAGCTCGGGCCGATCTCGCGCATGTCGTTCATCACCGTCTCGGCCGACTCGGGGCAGTTGAGCGTGAAGCCGCCCACCAGCCACTGCGCCACCGAGAACAAATGGTCGCCGACCCACGCCATCGGCAGGTAGCTCATGATGTTGTCGCCGGGGCCGAGCTTGTCGGTCGCCACGCCGCCGCGGCCCGCCGCGATGAAGCTCGCATGCGTCTGGCACACGCCCTTGGGGCGGCCGGTGGTGCCCGAGGTGTAGAGGATCACGCCGACGTCGGTGGCTTCGCCGCTTGCCACCGCGCGGTCGTAATAGCCGACGTTGGCCTTGTCGAACTCGCGGCCGAGTGCGCGCAACTGCTCGTAGCTCATGAGCCCGGGCTGGTCGTAGTGGCGCAGGCCCTTGGGGTCGTCGTAGATGATGTGGCGGATGCCGTGCTGCTGGTCCTTCTGCAGCTCGCGGCACTCGAGCAGCTTGTCGACCTGCTCCTGGTCTTCGACGATCACGAAGTCGATGGCCGCGTCCTGCAGCATGAAGACCATTTCGCTCGCCACCGCATCCTGATAGAGCGGCACCGGCACGCCGCGCAGGCTCTGCGCGGCGACCACCGCCATGTACAGGTGCGGCCGGTTGGCGCCCACGATGGCGAGGTTGTCGAAGGGCTTGAAGCCGAGGCTCGCGAGGCCGCAGGCCATCTCGCGCACCTCCTCTGCCACGGCGTTCCAGTTCCAGGTCTGCCAGATGCCGAGGTCTTTCTCGCGCACGGCGGGCGACTCGGGTTGGGCCTGGGCATGCGCGAGCAGCAGCCGGGGGAAGGTGGGGTCGTTTGTTTGCACAGTGGGCGGATCGTAGGCTCTCACTTTGACGCCCGGTTGTCGTTCCGACGACAATCCTAGGGACACTACTCCCCGGAGTTTCCCGATGCCTCACGGCAACCTCAACCAGAGTTCGCTCGGTGGTTCGATCAAAGACCGCGTGCGTCCCCCCAACGGCGCGGAGCTCGGCGGCATCCCCTGGCTGCCCACGCTCACGGCCGCCGAACGCCGCCGCGCCGAGGCCGCGCTGGTGGTCGGCGAGGCCGAGCCCGGCGACCTGGTCTGCCGCGTCGGGCGCTCGCCGACCTACTGGTTCGGCGTGGTCGAGGGGCTCCTGAAGATGAGCAACGACAACGCCGACGGCGGCTCGGTCACCTACACGGGCGTGCCGCCCGGCGGCTGGTTCGGCGAAGGCACTGTGATGAAGCGCGAGCCCTACCGCTACAACATCCAGGCGCTGCGCCGCAGCGTGGTGGCGGGCCTGCCGATCGAGAGCTTCCATTGGCTGCTCGATCACTCGATCGGCTTCAACCGCTTCGTGATGAACCAGCTCAACGAACGGCTCGGCCAGTTCATCGCGGCGCTGGAGATCGACCGGCTCAACAACCCCGACGCCCGTGTGGCGCGCAACCTGGTGTCGCTGTTCAACCCGGTGCTGTATCCGGGCGTGGGCGAGGTGTTGCGCATCACGCAGCAGGAACTCGCGTACCTCGTCGGCTTGTCGCGCCAGCGCGTGAACGAGGCGCTCAACGGGCTCTCGGCGCAAGGGCTGATCCGAGTGGAATACGGCGGCCTGCGCGTGCTCGACCTGCCGGGCCTGCGCGTGAGCGCGATGTCGAACAAGAAGAACGCCTCGGCGGAAACGGAAACCTCATGACCCTCAAAGACCAGCTCCAGGTCGTGCCCGCGAATGCGGAAGCGGCCTTCATTCCACCGCCCGAAACAACGAAGGCGAAAGCCGCAGAAACCGGTCCGACGCTCGAAGAAGCCATCGCACGCAACGAGGCGCTGACCGAGAAGATCGACGCGCTCGACGCGATCCTGGCCAAGCCGCTCAGCGAGATCCTCGCCGACCGCGAGAAGGCCGAAGAAGCCGCGCTCGCATGGGACCGCTTCGGCGCGATGTGGATGCTCTCGCAGCGCGCGATGCGCCGCGTGGCGCTCGACATCGCGGCGCAGCTCGGCGTGAGCGAGGAAGAGGTCGTCGCGCGTGCGATGACGAACGCCAACGCTGTGCTCAACGGTGCCGACGAAGTCGACCTTGGCGGCACCATCGCACCCGCGCAGCTGCAGCACATCGCGCGGCACCGCGCCTTCCTGCGAAAACAGTTCCGTACCGGTTGAGCCGCAAGGCCTCTCGATACCCCTTAACCTCCCGGCCTCCTCACCGCCTTCGTTCAAGAAAGACTTTCCCGATGACCGCTGCCGCTTCCCACCTCACCCTGATCACCGGCGCCTCGCGCGGCCTGGGCCGTGCCATGGCCGAACAGTTGCTGCAGGCCGGCCACACGGTACTGGGCATTTCGCGCAAACAAGATGCGCAACTGGCTGACGTGGCCAAGGCCGCCGGCGCCGAACTCGTTCAATGGGAGCAGGACCTGTCCGACCCGGTGGCTGCATCGGCCCGTGTGTCGGCCTGGCTCAAGACCTTGGATGCGCAGCGCTTCGACAGCGTGACCCTCATCAACAACGCCGGTACCGTCGGCAACCCGGCGCCGCTCGCGAGCGCCGTGCCGGCCGAGCTGGCACAGGCGCTGCGCATCGGCCTGGAAGCGCCGATGCTGCTGACCGCCGCGTTCCTCAACGCCACGCGCGAATGGCGCGGCGCGCGCAAGGTGCTCAACATCTCGTCGGGCCTCGGCCGCAACGCGATGGGCAGCCAGGCGCCTTACTGCGCGGCCAAGGCCGGCATGGACCGTTTCTCGCAGGCCGTGGCGCTCGAGGAAGCGAGCACACCGAACGGCGCGCGCATCGTCTCGCTCGCGCCCGGCATCATCGATACCGACATGCAGGTGCAACTGCGCGGCGCATCGGCCGAGAACTTCCCGGACCGCACGCGCTTCGTGAGCATGAAGGAAGAAGGCCGGCTCGACAGCCCCGCGAGCGCCGCCGCCAAGGTGCTCAAGTACCTGGCGCGCGAAGACTTCGGCGCGAACCCCGTGGCCGACGTGCGCGACCCGGCCTGAACGCCCGGAAGAAGAAAGCGAACACGCCATGGCCACCGCAAAGTCGATCGACACCCTTGAGTACAAGCTCTTTCCCTCGCCGAGGAACGTGCACCGCATCGTCTTCGAGCATCAGGTCTTCGTGCCGTACCCGTACGCGCTGATCGTGATGGACGAGTTCTACTTCAAGGGACGCTACAGCCTGTTCTCGGCGTGCAGGATGAGCGACGGGAAGATGGGGCAGGTGGCGACGTTCGAATTGGCTTCGGACGTGGACATCTTCAACACCAAGTTCGTGCCGGACTGAAGCCCTGGTATTTCTCCCTCCCCCGGAGGGCAGGGGTGGGGGCAAGCGGCGTATCAAGCGTCAGTGGCATATCGAACGCCGCGTGCCCCCATCCCGACCTTCCCCCAGAGGGGGAAGGAGCAAGACAGCATCACTGCATCGCGAACCGATCCCGCTGCGCCTCTGCGCACTCCCCCATCACGTTCAACGCACGCGACACCGCGGGCGTGCCGATGACGAAGGGATTGGCCCCGTTCGCCGGCTGCTGCCGCAGCGACGCGAGCCGGGTCTGCGAGCTGTCCATGGCCGAGTGGTTCGACAGCAGCACATCGACGTTCTGCGCCTTCACCACGGTGTCCATGCGTCGCGTGGCGCCGATGTAGCTCTCCAGCCGCGGCAGGTTCTTGCCGAAGTTGAAGGCGGTGCCGCCCCAGAGCATCGCGCGGTGCTTCCGGCCGTTCGCGCTCACGTCGAACACCGGCGAGATCGTGCCCATGGTGTGGCCCGGCGTGATGTAGAGCGTGAGGGTGGTGTCGCCCAGCGTGAGGCGGTCGCCGTCCTTCACCGACACGTCGCCCGCGCCGCGCTTGGGCGGCGCGCCCCAGATCGGCGTGGCGAACTCGAGCTTGGTCTCGGTCATCGTCCAGTCGGCCTCGCTCATCACCACGCGGGCGCGGTACTTCTGCGCAAGGTAGGGCGCGCCGCCGTAGTGGTCGCCGTGGCCGTGCGTGACGACCACGTACTTGATCTGCGCGGGGTCGAGGCCGAGCCTGCGCATGCCGCCCTCGATGAGCGCGGCGGCTTCCATCTGGTTGTTGAGCGCATCGATGAGGATGATGCCGTCCGAGGTCTTGATCGCCCACGCGCTCACCCAGTCGGCGCCCACGAAGTAGAGGTTGTCGAAGGCCTTGCCCGGTGGCGGCGCGGGCTTGTCGATGAGCGCCTTCAGGCCCTTGTCCAGCTCGGCCTGCGGCGGTTGCGCGGCGGGCGCGGGCTTGCAGAGCGACAGGAACGGCAAGAGATCGGTGCCGGCGGTGCGCGTGGCCGCGGCGACGTGCGCGGCCACGGTGGCTTCCGAAGGAGGTTGTTGTTGCTGCGCCGGTGTTTGCGCGCAGCCCTGGAGGAACGCGGCAACCGCTGCCAGGGCGGTTGTCTTCAGCAGCAGGGTGCGTGAGTTCTCGCGAAGAAATGCCATCGATGTCTCCATGCCGTCGTCGCGGCCCGTTGTGGAGACACCATTCTGCGACTGCGAGGCTTATTCGATGGTCGCGCCCGAGGCTTGCACGATGCCCTTCCACTTCTCGTAGTCGGTCTTCAGCATCGCGCCGAAGTGGTCGGGCGTCATGCTTTCCGGTTCCGCGCCCTGGGCGATGATCGCAGCCTTCATTTCGGGCGTGGCCAGGAGCTTGTTGATCTCGGTGTTGAGCGTGGCGACGATGTCCTTGGGCGTGCCGGCGGGCACGAAGACGCCATACCAGGTGCTCACGTCGAAGCCCTTGTAGCCGAGCTCGGCGACGGTGGGCGTCTCGGGCAGCGAGGTGCTGCGCTTGGCGGAGGTGACGGCCAGCGGACGCAGCTTGCCGGCCTTGATCTGCGCCAGCGCCGAAGGCACCGACGACACCATCAGGTCGACGTTGCCCGCGAGCACGTCCATCATGGCCGCGTTGGAGCCCTTGTAGGGCACGTGGCGCATCTTGATCTTGGCGGCGCTGTTGAAGATCTCGCCGGCCAGGTGGATGGTGGTGCCGTTACCGGGCGAGCCGTAGGTGACGGTGTCGGGCGCGGCGCGCGCGGCCTTCACCACGTCGTCGAGCGTCTTGAACTTGGAGTTGGCCTGCGTGACGATCACCACCGGCGTGTAGGCCACGTGGGCCACGGCCGTGAGGTCCTTCACCGGGTTGTAGCTCAGGCTCTTGTAGAGCCAGGGCGCGACGACCATGTTGTCCTTCTGGCCCATCACGATGTCGTAGCCCGTGGGCGCGGCGCGCGCGGCCTCGGCGATGCCGATGGTGCCGCCGGCGCCGCCGCGGTTGTCGGGCACCACGGTCCAGTGGTTGGCCTCTGTGAGCTTCTGTGCGACCAGGCGCGCCAGGATGTCGGTGCCGCCGCCGGGCGGGAACGGCACGATCATGCGGATGGGCTTGGCGGGGTAGCTTTGCGCGTGCACGGCAACGGCGGCAAAGGCCAGGGGAAGCGCCAGCGCAAGGGCCAGCGTGCGGGTGAGTTTGCGGATCATGGGTTTGTCTCTTGGTCTGGACGGATCGGGGTTGCAGCTGTGGCGACGATGGAGGTCTTTTGGCCTCACTGCACCGAGGGTGCAGTGTGCCGCAAGCGCCGCGATGGTGTTTTCGTGGTTTGCGATGGGCCCCGTATCAGACGGCGGCGACTTGACAGGGCGGTTTCGGCGCCGAACATGACATGTCGATCCATACAAAGGAGAGACAACCATGCTCGGAAACATCGATGCAGCGCCCAACCTCGCGGTGAAAGACCTCGCGGTGGCCCGCCGCTTCTACGAGGACACGCTGGGCCTTTCGCAGGTCGACGCGGAGGGCGACGAAGTCGTCGTCTACCGCAGCGGCAACACGCGCATCAACGTGTATCGCTCGGCGTTCGCCGGCACCAACCAGGCGACGGCCGTGACCTGGGAAGTCGGCGCGGACATCGAGCGCCTCGCCGCGGCGCTCAAGGCCAAGGGCGTGCGCTTCGAGCACTACGACATGCCCGATACGAAGCTCGAAGGCGACCTCCATGTCATGGGCGGCATGAAGGTCGCGTGGTTCAAGGACCCCGATGGGAACATCCTGAACCTGATCAACGGCTGATCGATCAGCCGAAGTTCTTGGCGACGAAGTCCCAGTTCACGAGCTTGGCCAGGAAGGTCTCGACGAACTTGGGACGCAGGTTGCGGTAGTCGATGTAGTAGGCGTGCTCCCAGACGTCTACCGTCAGGAGCGCGGTATCGGCGGTGGTCAGTGGCGTGCCGGCGGCGCCGGTGTTCACGATGTCCACCGAACCGTCGGCCTTCTTCACGAGCCACGTCCAGCCCGAACCGAAGTTGCCGACAGCCGACTTCACGAACGCTTCCTTGAAGGCGTCGTAGCTGCCCCACTTCGCATCGATGGCCTTGGCCAGCGCACCGGTCGGTGCTCCGCCGCCTTGGGGCTTCATGCAGTTCCAGAAGAAGGTGTGGTTCCAGATTTGCGCGGCGTTGTTGTAGATGCCACCGCTGGACTTCTTGATGATCTCTTCCAGCGTGAGGGCTTCGAACTCGGTGCCCTTCTGCAGGTTGTTGAGGTTCACCACGTAGGCGTTGTGATGCTTGCCGTAGTGGTATTCGAGCGTCTCTTGCGAGTACTCGGGTGCCAGCGCGTCCAGGGCGTAGGGCAGGGGTGGGAGCTTGTGTTCCATCGTGGTTCCTTTTCGGTCGGTTGTGGGTAAATCGTTGTTCGGTGTTGAGTCAGTCGCGGGGCTTCGGGCTGACCTGGTAGGCGCAGCGCCGCGCACCGGCGAGCACATGCTCGACGCGGCTGACGGTCACTTCCGGCCCCAGCACTTCGTCGAAGAGTTGCAGTTCGCTGCGGCAAAAGCCGGTGCAGGCCTGCGCCGCAGTGCAGATGGGGCAGTGGTTCTCGATGAAGAGAAAACCATCGCCCTCGGGCCGGAACTCGGCCATGTAGCCCTCGCGGCTGCGAATCTCGGCCAGCCGCTCCAGCCGCGTCTTGAGGCTGCGCGCGCCGCGCATCGCCTCGGTGTAGGTGGCACGCATCGCGTTCTCGCGCGCGCCGATCAACTGGTCCATGCCCTTCTCGCCGAACACGCTGATCACGGCGCTGATCATCTGCACAGTCATCTCGGCGTGCGTGTCGGGAAAGCGCTTGTGGCCTTCGCCGGTGAGGCGCCAGATCTGCGTCGGCCGGCCGCGGCCGCTCGGGCGGCTTTCCGCGTCGACCAGGCCTTCGGCCTCCAGCTTGGCCATCTGCTGGCGCACCGCTTCCACCGTGACGCCCAGCACCTTGGCGATGTCGGGAATGCCGAGTGCGCCACGGGTCTTGAGCGTGGAGAGGATGCGGTCTGCCGGCTGGTGCGGCATCCAGGTGGGCTTGGCGTCGATGGGAGCGGACATGGACGTTTCGTGGGTTCTTGTGGGGCTCTTGTCAGGCCGATTGTCAGGCGGCCGGCCCTCCCTTCGAATCCGAGGGTGCTTGCCACCCGCCGCCCAGCGCCTTGTAGAGCGCGACGAGGCTGGTGTACGAGGCGGTTTCGGCCTCGGCCACCGCGTCCTGCGCACGCAGCAATGTACGTTGCGCATCGAGCACGCTCAGGTAGGGCGCGGCACCTTCGCGGTAGCGGACTTCGGCCAGTTCGGCCGCGCGGCCGCTGCGGGCCGCGGCCTGCACCAGCGATTGCAGGCGTTGCTGGTTCTGGCCGTAGCCGGTGAGGGCGCTTTCCACGTCCTCGATGGCGCGCAGCACGGTCTGCTCGTAGAGCGCCCGGTCGCCTTCGGCACGCGCCTCGGCGCCGCGTACGCGGGCCTTGACCGAGCCCAGCCGGAGCGCCGGCCAGCTCACGCCGGGCGTCACGCTGAAGGCGCGGCTGGACGAACTGCCGAGGTCCGAACCGCGCAGCGCGATGAAGCCGAGAAAGCCGCCGATGTCGAAGCGCGGGTACAGATCGGCCGTCGTCGCGCCCACATCGGCCGTGCTGGCCGCGAGGCGGCGCTCGGCGCGCAGCACGTCGGGCCGGCGCCGCAGCAGGTAGCCAACGTCGCCGATGGGCAGGCGCTTGTCGAGCACGCGCAGCGGGCGCGGCTGCAGCATCGGCTCCAGCTCGGCGGGACGCAGGCCCGTCAGCACCGCCACGCGGTACGCGGCCTGGCGGCGCGTGGTCTCGAAGGCGGGCAGCTGGCTCTCGGTGGTCGCGAGGTTGGCCTGTGCGCTTGCGAGATCGACTTCGAGCCCGCGGCCGGTCTGGACCTGCGCCTCGGTCACGCGCAGGCTGCCGCGCAGGCTTTCGAGCGTGCGGCGCGTCACCGCCAGGCGCTGCTCGGCGCCGCGCATCTCGTAGTAGTTGCGCGCCAGTTCGGCCACGGCCACGATGCGCACCTGTTCGAGGTCGGCCGCGCTGGCTTCTGTGCGTGCGGTGGCCGCTTCGTCGAGGCGCTTCAGCCGACCGAACAGGTCGATTTCCCACGAGGCATCGAAGCCCGCGCGGCTGCTCTGGGCGAGCGTGCGCGCATCGGGCTGCGCGCCGCTGTTGCCCTGCGCGATGCTGCGCGTCTTGCTCGCGCCCACCGTCACGACGGGCAGGCGGTCCAGCTCGACCTCGGTCTGCGAGGCGCGGGCTTCCAGCAGCCGCGCCTCGGCGATACGGATGTCGTGGTTGCCGGCGAGCGCGCGTTCGATCAGCGCATCGAGCTGCCGGATCGTCGAGCTGGCGCCACCAGTCGCGCTGCACCGCGTCGTTGGCGAACAGCGAGCGCTCGGGCGCCGAGATGGCGACGGGCGCGTCGGACGGCGCGGTGTAGGTCGGCCCGACCGTGCAGCCCGCCAGCACCAGCGCGCTGAGAAAGACGGGGGCGGTGTTGAGGAAAAGTCTGTTCATGGTCATGCTCCTTCGACCAGCGCGTCGAGTTCGGCGGTGCGCTGCGAGCGGCCCACCGTGCGGTGGTCGCGCGCCAGCAGCGTGTACATCGTGGGCAGTACGAAGAGCGTGAAGAGCGTGCCCACCAGCATGCCGACCACGATCACCAAGCCGATGCTGAAACGGCTGTTGGCACCGGCGCCGCTTGCGAACAGCAGCGGCACCAGGCCCACCACCATCGCGGCGGTCGTCATCAAAATCGGGCGCAGCCGGATGCGCGCGGCCTGCTCGATGGCGGGGCGGCGTTCGAGGTTGTCGCGCGCCTGGATCTCGTTGGCGAACTCCACCATCAGGATGCCGTGCTTGCTGATGAGCCCGATGAGCGTCACCAGCCCGATCTGCGTGTAGATGTTGATGGTCGCGAAGCCCAGCGCCAGCGGCACCAGCGCACCGCAGATGGACATCGGCACGCTGATCAAGATGATCAGCGGATCGCGCAGGCTTTCGTACTGCGCGGCCAGCACGAGGTAGATCACGACGATCGCGAACACGAAGGCCACCACCAGTGCCGAGCCTTCCTGCGTGAACTGGCGCGCATCCGATTGCCAGTCGTAGCTGAAGCCCGCGGGCAGCTTCTTCGCCTCTTCGCTCAGGAATGCCACCGCATCGCCCATGGTCACGCCCGGCATCGGAATCGCCTGGAAGGTCGCGGCGTTGAGCTGGTTGAACTGCGTGAGCTTGTTGGGGCCGACGCTGGTGGAAAGCGTCACCAGGTTCGCGAGCGGCACGGGCTGGCCGCTCGCGCTCTTCACGAAGTAGCGCGAGAGCGCCTCGGCCGACAGCCGCTGGTCGCGCGGCGACTGCGGGATCACGTCGTACGAGCGGCCGTCCATGCCGAAGCGGTTGACGTAGTTCTCGCCCACCAGCACCGCGAGCGTGTCGCCGATGGCCTTCATCGTCACGCCCATGCTGTTGGCCTTGGCGCGATCCACGCGCACTTCGGTCACCGGGTTGTTGAACTCCAGGTCGCTGTCGACCACGGCGAACTTGCCGCTCTCGCGCGCTGCCGTCTTGAGCGCTTCCATCGCCTCGAACACCGCGCGGTGGTCGCCGGCGCTGCGGATCACCATCTGCACGGGCAGCCCGCCGGTGGAGCCCGGCAGCGAAGGCAGCTGGAACGCGAAGATGTTGCTGCCCTCCACATCGCCCATGCTCGCCTGCACCTCGCCCTGGATCTGGTCGGCGTTGCGCTTGCGGTTCTTCCAGTCCGAGAGCTGCACGCCGCCGATGCTGTTCGAGACACCGTCGGAGCCGTTGATGAGCCAGCGGCCGGTGTTCTCGGGCAGCGCGGCGAACACCTCGTCCCACTTCTGGCCGAACTTCTCGACGTAATCGATGTTGGCGTGCTGCGGCGACTTGATGACGGTGAGCACCATCGCCTGGTCTTCGCCCGGCGCGAGCTCGCGCTGCGACGCGTTGTAGAGAAAAGGCAGGCTCACCAGCACCCCGGCCGCGAAGAGTCCGGTGACCCAGCGGTGGTGCAGCGACACGTCGAGCAACCGGCCGTAGGCGGTGGCGAGCTTGTGGAAGAACGACTCCGCATAGCGCGCCATGCGGCTGCCGGTGGCGTCCTGCGGCAGCAGGAACGAGCTCATCACCGGCGACAGCGTGAGCGCGATCACGCCCGACACCACCACCGCACCCGCGAGCGTGAAGGCGAACTCCTTGAAGAGCGAGCCGGTGAGCCCGCCCATGAGGCCGATGGGCGCGTACACGGCGGCCAGCGTGAGCGTCATCGCGATCACCGGGCCGGCCACTTCGCGCGCGCCGATCAATGCGGCCTGCACGCGCGACTTGCCTTCCTCGATGTGGCGATGCACGTTCTCCACCACCACGATCGCATCGTCCACCACGAGGCCGATGGCCAGGACCATCGCGAGCAGCGTGAGCAGGTTGATGCTGAAGCCGAACAGCAGCATCAGCGCAGCCGCACCCAGCATCGACAGTGGAATCGTCACCACCGGAATCAGCACCGCGCGCAGCGACCCGAGGCACAAAAAGATCACCAGCACCACGATGGCGATGGCCTCGAGCAGCGTCTTCTGCACCTCGTCGATCGAGGCCTCGATGAAGCGCGCGAGTTCGAAGGGCAGTTGCACCTCCACGCCCGGCGGCATGTTCCGCTTGATGCCGGGCAGGAGGTCGCGGATGCGCTTCACGATCACCAGCGGATTGCCATTGGGCGCCGCCTGCAGGCCGAGGTAGATGGCCTTGTCGCCGTCCATCGTCGCGCTGCTGTCGGCGCTGGCCGCGCCCAGTTCCACGGTGGCCACGTCGCCCAGCCGCACAAGGGCGTCGCCCTCGCGCTTGATGACCATGTCGCGGAACTCGGCCACGTTCACCAGGTCGGTGTTCACGCGGATGTTCGACACCACGAAGAGGCCCTTCACCTGCCCGGGTGCGGCCTGCACGTTGTTCTGCCGCAAGGCGTCGGCCAGCTCGCCGGCCGAGATACCGCGCGCGGCCATGCGGTTGGCGTCGAGCCACACGCGCATCGCGAGCGTCTGCCCGCCCGACACCTCGACGCCCGAGACGCCGGGAATCGATGCGAACTGCGGCTGCACCACGCGCGAGAGGTAGTCGGTGAGCGCGGGCACCGGCATCGTCTTGCTCGAGAAGCCGACGTACGCCACCGCGGTGGCCTCGCCCGACGACTTGAGGATGACCGGATCGAAAGCCTCGGCCGGCAGCCGGTACTTGACCTGGCTCACCTGCGCCATCGCCTGCGTGAGCGCCTGGTTGGCATCGGCGTTGAGCTTCATGCGCACGCTGATCACGCTGCGGCCGAGCGTGGAGGACGACGAGAGGTAGTCGACGTTCTCGATGGTCGCCACCGCCTGCGCGATCGGCTGGGTGACGAAGCCCTGCATCAGCTCGGGCGAGGCGCCGGGGTACTGCGTGGTGATGGTGAGCGTGGTGCTCTCGGTGAGCGGGTACTGGCGCACCGGCAGGTCGCCGAGCGCGCGTGCACCCAGCAGCAGGATCAGCGTGCTCACCACCAGCGCCAGCACGGGGCGGCGCACGAAGAGGTCGGTGAAATTCATGACTTGCGTTCGGTGAGGGCGAGCGTGTCCTTCCCGGCCGGTGCGACGGCGGCGCCGGTGTACAGGCGCAGCTGGCCCGAGGTGACGACCTTCTCGCCAGCCTTCAAACCTTGTTCGATGACGACGAGGCCGTCCTGCCGGTCGCCCGCTTTCACGAACACCTGGTGTGCTGTGAAGCCGTCGCCTTTTTCGGCGGGCCGCACGACGAAGACCGAATCGCCGTGCGTGCTGTAGGTGATGGCGGTCTCGGGCACGGTGATCGCATCGGTGCGCGAAGGCAGCGCGACCTTGCCGTGGACGTACATGCCGGGCGTGAGCGCGCCGTCGGCGTTGTCCACCGTGGCCTGCAGCCGCACGGTGCGCGTGTCGCTGCCGATCTGCGGCTCGATGGCGCTCAGCTTGCCCTGGAACACACGGCCCGGATATGCATCGACCGCGAGCGACACCGCCTGGTTGCGCTTGAGCGCCGGCAGCGCCGTCTCGGGCAGCGTGAGATTCGCGAACAGCGTGCGTCCGTCGGTGAGCGACACCAGCGTGTCGCCGGCCCGCACGAACTGGCCGAGGTTGACCTTGCGGATGCCCAGCACGCCATCGAACGGCGCCTTGATGCGCTTCTGCTCGACCAGCGCCTGCACGCGTCGCAACTCGCCGCTCGCCTGGTCGAAGCCGGCTTGGGCCTGCTCCAGTTGCTCCTGCGTGGCGGCCTGCTGCGGCAACAGGCGGCGTGTGCGGTCGAGCAGCGCCTTGGCGTTGGCGCGCTGGGCGGTCAGGCGCTCCAGGTCGCCTTGCTCGGGCGCGTCGTTGAGCTGAACGAGCAACTGGCCGGCGCGCACTTCGGCGCCGGGCGTGAAGAGGATCTTCGCGACGCGCCCTTCCACTTCGGCCGGCACCTCGACCTGCCGGTTGGCCTCCAGCGTGCCGATGCCGCTGAGGAAGCGCGCCATCTCCGTCGGCCGCGCGGCCGCTACCGCCACCTTGGCCGGTGGCATGCCGCCGCCCTCCGCATGCGCCGGCCTCAGCCTGGCGAGCCCGTAGCCGGCCGCTCCCACCACCAGTACCGCCAGGCCGGCACCAAGCCAGGCCCTTGATCGTGTGTCCATGATCTCGATCCGTTATTTATCAAAGTTGATGCTTTGATTATTGAATGCCGTCGAAGGCGCTGTCGAGCAAGACAGCGCAAAGACCCCGATAGGGCCGGGCTATCCGCAGGTTCTTGCGGGCCGGCGCCTGCCCTGAAGACGTGCGGGCACGCGGCTTTGTGACAGCCGGGGCTTGGAAAAAAGGCGCGGCGGGCGCGCGGAGGGGGCGCGTTTTTACGCTTTCTTTATGCGGCCCCACCGACTCTGTTCCCCGTTTTTACGGACGCCTGCCGAGACTGAAGCCCTTGTGTTTCGCTCCAGGAGCAATCGAAATGGACATCGTCTGGATGGGCGCCTTGCTGGCGCTGTGGGTCGTGGTAGCGGCCACGGTCGTAGGGCTGAACAGGCTCGAGGGACCGAACCCGCCGAAAACCGGCAGCAACGGAGACGCATCGTGATCAGCCTCGAAGTTCTCTACGGATTCGGCGCGCTCATCGCCGTCGTCCTCTTCGCCTATCTCGTCTTCGCGCTGATCTGCGCCGAGGAATTCTGAAATGACCGCGTCCGCCTGGGGCCTGCTGGCCCTCTTCCTCGCCGCACTTGGTGTGCTGGCCTGGCCCGTCGGCAAATTCCTCGCCGCGCTTTGCAACGAGCGCGTGCCGCGCTGGATGCAGCGCATCGAGGCGCCGCTCTACGAGCTCGCGGGCACCGCCCCCGAGCGCTCGATGAGATGGCGCAGCTATGCGCTGGCGCTTCTCGCATTCAATGTCGTGGGCGCCGTCGCCGTCTACGCGCTGCAGCGCCTGCAGGGCGTGCTGCCGCTGAACCCGGCCGGCATGGGCGCGGTGTCGCCCGATTCGGCCTTCAACACCGCGGTGAGCTTCGTCTCCAACACCAACTGGCAGGGCTACGCGGGCGAATCGACCATGAGCTATCTCACGCAGATGCTCGGTCTCGCGGTGCAGAACTTCTTCTCCGCCGGCACCGGCATCGCGGTCGCCTTCGCGCTGGTGCGCGGTTTCGCCCGCCGGGGCGACGGCGCGGGGAGCAAGGGCCTGGTCGGCAACTTCTGGGCCGACATCACCCGCATCACGCTGTGGGTGCTGGTGCCGCTGTCGTTCGTGCTCGCGGTCTTCTTCGTGGGCCAGGGCGTGATCCAGAACTTCGATGCCTACAAGGATGTGGCCACCGTCGAGACCACCGCCTTCCAGCAACCGAAGAACGGCACCGATGGTCAACCTCTCAAGGACGAGAAAGGCGCCCCGGTGATGGAAGACGCCACCACCAAGACGCAGACCCTCGCCATGGGCCCGGTCGCGTCGCAGGAAGCCATCAAGATGATCGGCACCAACGGCGGCGGCTTCTTCAACGCCAACTCGGCGCACCCCTACGAGAACCCGACCGCGCTCAGCAACCTGCTGCAGATGATCGCGATCTTCCTGATCCCGGCGGCCCTGTGCTTCGCCTTCGGCCACGTGGTCGGCGACATGCGCCAGGGCTGGGCCGTGCTCGCGGCGATGACGGTCATGTTCGTTGTCGCGGTGATGGTGATCACGCCGGCCGAGCAGGGCGGCAATCCGTTGTTCGCATCGCTCGGCGTCGACCAGGTGTCCAGCGCATTGCAGAGCGGCGGCAACATGGAAGGCAAGGAAGTGCGCTTCGGCATCGACGCCTCCGCCCTCTTCGCCGCGATCACGACCGCGGCCTCGTGCGGCGCGGTGAACGCAATGCACGACTCGCTCACCCCACTCGGCGGCATGGTGCCGATGGTGCTCATGCAACTGGGCGAAGTGGTATTCGGCGGCGTCGGCAGCGGCCTCTACGGCATGCTGATCTTCGCGATGCTCGCGGTGTTCATCGCGGGCCTCATGATCGGCCGCACGCCCGAGTACCTGGGCAAGAAGATCGAGGTGCGCGAGATGAAGCTCATCTCCATCGCGATCCTGGTCACGCCGATCCTGGTGCTGGCCGGCACCGCGGTGGCGGTGATCGCGGGCGCCGGCAAGGCGGGCATCGCGAACCCGGGCGCGCATGGCTTCTCGGAAATCCTCTACGCGCTGACCTCGGCCGCCAACAACAACGGCAGCGCCTTCGCGGGCCTCTCGGCCAACACGCCGTTCTACAACGGCCTGCTCGGCCTCGCCATGTGGCTCGGCCGCTTCGCGATGATCGTGCCGGTGCTGGCCATTGCCGGCTCGCTGGCCGCCAAGAAGCGCCTGCCCGTCACCAGCGGCACGCTGCCCACGCACGGCCCGCTGTTCGTCTCTTTGCTGATCGGCACCGTGCTGCTGGTCGGTTTGCTCAACTACGTGCCGGCGCTCGCCCTCGGGCCGATCGTCGAACACCTGGTGCTCTGGAAATAAGGAGCCCACCATGACTGCCAACACCAAAACTTCTCTCTCGCTGCTCGATGCGGCGCTGGTCAAGCCCGCCCTCTGGGGCGCCTTTGCCAAGCTGAACCCGCGCACCCAGTGGCGCAACCCGGTGATGTTCATCGTCTACATCGGGAGCATCCTCACCAGCCTGCTCTGGGTGCATGCGCTGAGCTTCCCCGGCGACACCGGCATGAAGCCCGGCTTCGTGCTCGCCATCACCGTGTGGCTGTGGTTCACCGTGCTGTTCGCGAACTTCGCCGAAGCGCTGGCCGAAGGCCGCAGCAAGGCGCAGGCCGCATCGCTGCGGGGCCTGCGCAAGGACACCTGGGCCAAGAAGCTTCAGGAGCCGCAACACGGGGGCCAATGGCTTCCGGAGCAGGCGCCGAACCTGCGCAAGGGCGACGTCGTGCTGGTAGAGACCGGCGATGTGATCCCGCTCGACGGCGAGGTCATCGAAGGCGTGGCCTCGGTCGACGAGAGCGCCATCACCGGCGAATCGGCACCCGTGGTGCGCGAATCGGGTGGCGACTTCTCGGCCGTGACCGGCGGCACCCGCGTGCTGTCCGACTGGCTGGTCGTGCGCATCTCGGTGAACCCGGGCGAGTCGTTCCTGGACCGCATGATCGGCATGGTCGAAGCGGCCAAGCGCCAGAAGACGCCCAACGAGATCGCGCTCACCATCCTGCTGGTGGCGCTCACCCTCGTGTTCCTGATGGTCACCGTCACGCTGCTGCCGTTCTCGGTGTTCAGCGTGGACGCCGCGGGCGCGGGCACCGTGGTGTCGCTCACCGCGCTGGTGGCGCTGCTCGTGTGCCTGATACCGACCACCATCGGCGGCCTGCTCTCGGCCGTCGGCGTGGCCGGCATGAGCCGCATGATGCAGGCCAACGTGATCGCGACCTCGGGCCGCGCAGTGGAAGCCGCCGGCGACGTCGATGTGCTGCTGCTCGACAAGACCGGCACCATCACGCACGGCAACCGCCAGGCCAGCGCCTTCCTGCCCGCGCCCGGCGTGACCAAGGCCCGTCTGGCGCGTGCGGCGATGGTCGCCTCGCTGGCCGACGAAACCCCCGAGGGCCGCAGCATCGTCGAACTGGCGCGCCGCGACGGCCTCGAAGCCACCGCGGTGGAGGGCGCGCGCTACGTGCAGTTCACCGCCCAGACCCGCATGAGCGGAGCCGACCTGCCTGCCGCTTCCAACAGCCTGGACACCGACGTCGTGCTGCTGCGCAAAGGCGCGGTGGATGCGGTGCGCCGCCACGTCGAAACGCTGGGCGGCGGCATGCCCCCCGAGATGCTGCGCGCGGCCGAGGAAACCGCGCGCCGCGGCAGCACGCCACTGGCCGTGTCGGAAGGCAACCGCGTGCTCGGCGTGGTCGAGCTCAAGGACATCGTCAAGACCGGCATCAAGGAGCGCTTCGCCGAGCTGCGCCGCATGGGCATCAAGACGGTGATGATCACCGGCGACAACAAGCTCACCGCCGCGGCCATCGCCGCCGAGGCCGGCGTGGACGACTTCCTCGCCGAAGCCACGCCCGAGGACAAGCTCGCGCTCATCCGCAAGTACCAGTCCGAAGGCCGCCTGGTCGCGATGACCGGCGACGGCACCAACGACGCGCCCGCGCTCGCGCAGGCCGACGTGGCGGTGGCGATGGGCAGCGGCACGCAGGCCGCGAAGGAGGCCGGCAACATGGTCGACCTCGACTCCAACCCGACCAAGCTGCTCGAAGTGGTGGAGACCGGCAAGGCGCTGCTCATGACGCGCGGCTCGCTCACCACCTTCTCGATCGCGAACGACGTGGCGAAGTACTTCGCGATCATTCCGGCGATCTTCGTCTCGACATATCCGCAGCTGGGCGCGCTCAACGTGATGCGCCTCGCGAGCCCGTCGTCGGCGATTCTTTCGGCGGTGATCTTCAACGCGCTCGTCATCGTGTTCCTGATTCCGCTCGCGCTCAAGGGCGTGCGCTACCGGCCGGTGGGCGCTGCCGCACTGCTGCGCCGCAACCTGGCCATCTACGGCCTGGGCGGCCTCGTCGTCCCCTTCATCGGCATCAAGTTGATCGACTGGCTGCTCGTCGCAGTCCACCTGGTCTGAGGAGCATTTCTCATGAACAACAACAACAGCAGCAGCATTCTTCGCCCCGCCATCGTGCTCTTCGCACTGCTGAGCGCGCTCACCGGGCTCATCTATCCGATGGCCGTCACCGGTGCCGCGAAAGCGGTGTTTCCGAAGGAGGCCGCGGGCAGTCTGATCGTGCTCGATGGCACGACGGTCGGCTCGAAACTCATCGGCCAGAACTTCAGCGACCCGAAGCACTTCTGGGGCCGTCCGTCGGCCACCGCGCCGCAACCCTACAACGCGAGCGCTTCGGGCGGCGCGAACCAGGGTCCGCTCAATCCGGCGTTGACGGATGCGATCAAGGCGCGTGTCGAAGCGCTGCGCGCCGCGGACCCGGGCAACACCGCGCCGGTGCCGGTCGATCTCGTCACGGCCTCGGCCAGCGGGCTCGATCCGGACATCAGCCCCGCCGCCGCGCACTATCAGGCGGGGCGCATCGCGCGTGTGCGCGGGGTGCCCATCGAACAGATCAACGCGCTGATCGAGAAGAACACCCAGGGCGCGCTCTGGGGGCTGCTCGGTGAATCGCGCGTCAACGTTCTCGCACTGAACCTCGCGCTCGATGCGTCGGTGCGCTGAGGAGAAAAACATGGCTTATGCCGCTTACCGTGAACACCCCGGCGTGCTGCGAACGCACGCGTCCATGACCACTGCGAGCCCGTTCTACGTGCTGGACGTCACCGTCTGCTGTGCCGACGCACTGCGCGTGCGCCGCAGCATCGCCGGATGCCCCGATGCGGGCGTGGTCCGCTGCGAGCCGCTGTTGCACGCCCTCTGCTCGCAAGAGAGCGACGCACCTTGCGTGCGGCTCATGATCCGCCTCCCCATCGCCAGCTACGCCGAGGTGCTGCACCGCCTGATCGAGTGCGTGCCCTCCGGCGAGATCGGCCGGCTCGTGAGCTGGCGCGAGCACCTGGCACGCTGCGGGCTGCGCGATGGTCACTGATCTCTTTCATGCGCTGCTGGCGCTCGCGGCGCTGTTCGTGCCGCTCGGCTTTGCCTGGTGGGCGCTCTCGCGCACCGCGCGGCGGCACGCGGCCAAGCGCCGCAAGGGCGGCCCGATGCGATAACCTGCGCAGCCACCGCCATGCACGACGCCCGCCCCGACCCCGACGCCCTGATTGCGCAACTGCGCAACGACGAGGCGCGCGCACTGCGCGGCAAGCTGCGCATCTACTTCGGCGCCAGCGCCGGCGTCGGCAAGACCTGGGCGATGTTGAGTGCCGCGCAGCGCGAGCGCGCCGCGGGTCGCGACGTGCTCATCGGCGTCGTCGAGACGCATGGCCGCAGCGAAACCGCCGCGCTGCTCGCGGGGCTGGACACGCTGCCGCTGCGCGAGCTGGCTTACCGAGGCCGCACGCTCGCCGAGTTCGACCTCGACGCCGCGCTCGCACGCAAGCCCGCCGTGCTGCTGGTCGATGAACTGGCCCACACCAACGCCCCCGGATCGCGCCACGCCAAGCGCTGGCAGGACGTGCAGGAGCTGCTGGCCGCAGGCATCGAGGTGTGGTCGGCGCTCAACGTGCAGCACCTGGAAAGCCTCAACGGCACCGTCGGCGCGATCACCGGCGTGCGCGTGCACGAGACGGTGCCCGACACCGTGCTGGACGAGGCCGACGAAGTGGTGCTGGTCGATGTCACACCCGACGAACTCACCGCGCGGCTCGCGGCCGGCAAGGTGTATCTGCCGCAGCAGGCCGAGCGCGCGGCGCAGAATTTCTTTCGCAAGGGCAACCTGATCGCGCTGCGCGAGATTGCGCTGCGCCGCACCGCCGAACATGTGGAAGACGATGTGCGCGGCTGGCGGGTCGAGCAGTCCGGCGCGGCCGGCAACGGGCAGGGCGGCGCTTCGCTGCAGGCCTGGAACACCTCGGGCGCGATCCTCGCCTGCGTCGGCCCGCACGAAGGCGCGGCGCAGACGGTGCGCACCGCGGCGCGGCTCGCGGGCCAGCTCAATGTGCGCTGGCATGCGGCGTACGTCGAAACGCCGCGGCTGCAGCGCCTCGCCGCCGCGGAGCGCGACCGCATCCTCGCGGTGCTCAAGCTCGCTGAGGAACTGGGCGCCGCCACCGCGGTGCTCACGGGTTCCGATGTGGCAGAGCAACTGTCCGAGCAGGCGCGCCGGCTCAACTGCGCGACGCTGGTGATGGGGCGGTCCGAGCCGGTCGGCGGATGGCGTCGCTGGTGGCCCGCCACGCCGGTCTCGTTGCCGCGCGCGCTGGCGCAACGCGCGCCCGCGCTCGACATCCTGGAAGTCGGTCGTGCCGACAGCGCGCGCCGCCTCGCGCGCACGCCGCTCAACACGCCGCGCGCCGACGACGACGATCACGAGAAGGCGCCGATCCACTGGCCCGGCTACGCGTGGGCGACGGCCACGAGCGTGGCGCTCACCCTGCTCTGCACGCCGCTCGCCAGCGTGCTCGAGTTGTCGAACATCGTGATGCTGTTCCTGCTCGGCGTGGTGGGTGTCGCGATGCGCTTCGGGCGCGGACCTTCGGCGCTGGCGGCCTTGCTCAACGTGGCCGCGTTCGATTACTTCTTCGTGCCGCCGCGCCTGTCGTTCGCGGTGAGCGATGTGCAGTACGTGCTGACCTTCGCGATCATGCTGGGCGTCGGCCTGCTGGTCGGGCAGCTCACCGCGGGGCTGCGCTTTGCGGCCGGCGTATCGACCAGCCGCGAACGGCGCGCCCGCTCGCTCTTCGAACTCACGCGCGAACTCTCGGCGGCGCTGGAGAGCACGCAGGTCGTCACGCTCGGCGCCGCCGCGGTGCAGGGCCACTTCGGCGGCCATGCGCTGGTGCTTGTGACCGACGCGGCCGATCAGCTCGTGCTGCCGACAGAGCCGCCCGAGGGCTTCGATGCGCAGGTGGCTGACTGGGCCTTTCGCCACGGGCAACCTGCCGGCCTCGCGACCGCCACGCTGGCCGCGCAGCCTTGGCACTACGTGCCATTGAAGGCACCGATGCGTGTGCGTGGCGTGCTGGCGCTGTCGCCCGCGCAGCCGCGCTGGCTGCTGATCCCGGAGCAGGCGCAGCAACTCGACACGCTCGCGCGGCAGATCGCCATCGCGCTGGAGCGCGTGCACTACGTCGAGGTGGCGCAGCAGGCCGTGGTCGAGATGGAATCGGAGCGCCTGCGCAACGCCCTGCTCGGCGCGATCTCGCACGACGTGCGCACGCCGCTCACCGCGCTGATCGCATTGGCCGAATCGCTGCAGACGCTGCCGCCCGAGGAGCACGGCAACGCGGCACGCGCCATCGTCGCGCAGGCGCACGAGCTGCATGCGCTGGTCAACAACCTGCTGGACATGGCGCGGCTCGAAAGCGGCATCGCGGGCGGCGCGGTGAATCTGCGGCGTGATTGGCAATCGGTCGAGGAGGTGGTGGGATCGTCGATCCGCGCTGCGCGCACGTCGCTGGGCGACGCCGTCGTGCAGACCGCGCTCGATGCGGACTTGCCGCTGGTCGAGTTCGATGCGGTGCTCATCGAGCGCGTGCTCGTCAACCTGCTGGAGAACGCCACCAAGTACGGCGCGCCGCCCATCGTGGTGGGCGCGCGCGCCGAGCCCGGCACGCTGGTGCTCACGGTGCGCGACCACGGCCCCGGGCTGCCCGCAGCGCTGCTGGGGCGCGAACAGAAGCTGTTCGACAAGTTCACGCGCGGCGAGGCCGAGTCGGCCACGCCGGGCGTCGGCCTGGGTCTCGCGATCTGCCGCGCGGTGGTGAGCGCGCACGGCGGCGAAATCACGGCGGCCAATGCGCGCGACGGCGGTGCAGAATTCACCGTCACCCTGCCACGCCGCGAGCCGCCCGAACCGGCCGAAGCCGTCCTATGACTCGCCCCCAGTCTTCGCGCACTTCGTGTCGCTTCGTCAACCCCCTACCGGGGGCGACACCTGCGGCCCGGCAAAGCCGGTTCCGTGGTGTCTCCCGACTTGATCGCGGCAGTCTCATGCGTCGCGGGTCACGCACAGCGTGATGGAAAACTGACAGGAAGTCGAAATGCCATCCCCCACCGCCATCGTGATCGAGGACGAGCCGCAGATCCGCCGCTTCGTGCGCGGCGCGCTCGAGGCCGAGGGCTGGCTGGTGCACGAGGCCGGCACGCTGCGCGACGGCCTCGCCGCGGCCGGCACGCGGCAGCCCGACCTGCTGGTGCTCGACCTCGGGCTGCCCGATGGCGATGGCGTCTCGTTGATCCGCGATGTGCGCGGCTGGTCCGCGGTGCCGATCATCGTGCTGTCGGCACGCACCGACGAGGCCGACAAGATCGCCGCGCTCGATGCCGGCGCCGACGACTACCTCACCAAGCCCTTCGGCACCGGCGAGCTGCTGGCCCGCGTGCGCGCCAACCTGCGCCGCCCGCGCGCAGCCGGTGGGGGCAACGATGAACCCGCTGAAGCCGTCTTCCGATTCGGCGATATCGAACTGGACCGTAGCGCACGCATCGTGCGCCGCGCCGGCACCGAGGTGCACCTGACACCGACTGAATACCGCTTGCTCTCCGTGCTGGTCGCGAATGCAGGCCGCGTGCTCACGCAGCGTCAGCTGCTGCGCGAGGTGTGGGGGCCGTCGCACACGGACCAGAGCCACTACTTGCGCATCTACATGGGGCACCTGCGGCAGAAGCTGGAGGCCGATCCGGCGCAGCCTCGGCATCTGTTGACGGAGACTGCGGTGGGATATCGGTTGGTGGTTTAGCTGCGGGACAACGTAGCGGTTGACTGGAGGCCGCGCTGTATCGACGGCACAGTGCCCTCACCCTAACCCTCTCCCAGAGGGAGAGGGGACAAGATGGGGGACGCAAGCGGTGTAGAGGTGTTGCTCCCTCTCCCTCTGGGAGAGGGCTGGGGTGAGGGCAACTGCCGTCACGTCACGACGGCACTTCCTCCGTCAGGCCGCCACGCCCTTGTTCGGGTTCAGCAAGAACTTCTCCCCCGTCGCCTGCTTCCCATACACCCCGATCGCATCGAGCTGCAGTGCTTCGAGCAACGAAATCTCCCGCGTGTAGTGGCTCGCGAACGTCGTCTTCAACTCGGCGACAACCCGCGCCTTCAGCCGCTGCGTGCCTTCGGCGCCGAGCTTCTGCAGGAACGGAAACAGCAGCCACCCGCCCATGCCCCACGCCATGCCGAAGTTGCGCACGAACTCGGTCGGGCTGCGGTCCAGGCCGCCGTAGATGTAGACCTGCTTGTGCGTGGTCGAGCCGTAGCGGCTGTATTCCTTGGCGGTGCGGTTCAGCGCCGCTTCCATGCAGCCGAGGATCTGGCCGGCGAGCTTGCCGCCGCCCGTCGCGTCGAAGGCGAGCGTGGCGCCGGTGTCGACCAGCGCCTGCGTCAGGTCTTCGAGAAAGGTCGGCGAGGTCGCGTTGCACACGTACTTCGCGCCGATGCCGCGCAGCAGCGCCTCCTGCTCGGACTTGCGCACGATGTTGACGAGGTCGATGCCGTCCTTCTGGCAGATCTTGTTGAGCATCTGCCCGAGGTTCGATGCCGCGGCCGTATGCACCAGCGCCTTGTGGCCTTCGAGCCGCATCGTCTCGACCATGCCCAGCGAAGTGAGCGGGTTGACGAAGCATGAAGCGCCTTCGGCTGGCGTCGTGCCCGCCGGCAGCTCGAGGCACTGCGCGGCGGGGAGCGCGCGGTACTGCGAGTACATCGCACCGCCAATGGCCGCGACGGTCTTGCCGAGCAGCGCTTGCGCGGCCGGCGACGAACCGGCCTTGACCACCACGCCCGCGCCTTCGTTGCCGACCGGCATCGATTGGTCCAGGCGCCCCGCCATCGAAGGCCGCGCGCGTTCGGGAACGATGGCAGTGACGACGGGACGATCCGCAGTGCCCGACACCTTCGCGGTGCTCATGTCGGCTGCGCCGAACAAGAGACCCAGGTCCGAGGGGTTCATCGGCGACGCTTCGACGCGCACGATCACTTCATCGGCTTTGGGTTCGGGGATCGGTTCGTCGTGCAGCGAGAGTTCGAGTTCGCCGTTCGAGCGGACGAGTGAGCGCAGTTGGAGTGCCATGGAAGAAGCCCCTGTGAAAGGTCGTTCGGAGATGGCCATGGGCCACGGGGCGGCCAGTATAGGAGCGGGTATCGAAAACTGCAGGCGCCTTCAGGACACCGCCGGAATCACCGGGGCATGGGCCAGCGCATGGCCCATCCTGAGCGGATCGAGCCGCTCGATGTAGCGCGGGATGTTGCGCCACAGCGTGTGATAACCGTAGCCGCCGCGCAGCATCTCGTGGCGCGCGCTCTCCTTGTCCCAGCCCTGCACCGCCATGCGGTAGACCGCCGCCACCACGCCCGTGCGATCGGCGCCGTGCATGCAATGGATGAGCACCGGTCCCTGCTTCTCGGCCTCGCGGATCGCGACCAGCGCGCGCAGCACCTTGGCATCGTCGATGGACCAGGTGTTGATCGGCACGCGCACGAGCCTGATGCCGCTGCCGGCGAACACCTTCCTGTCGTCGTTGAACGATCGCAGGCTCACGATGGTGCGGATGCCCAGCGACTGCAGTGCTGCCACGTTCGCGCGCCGCGGCTGCGCGCTGCGGTACAGCGTGGGCGTGATGCGGTGCAGGTTCTCGACGTGCAGTTCGTCCAACGGATCGGCCCAGTGGCCGGGGCGCAGATCGTCGACCTTCGTTGCCGTCATCGCGCGCGCCGGCGCCAGTGGCGCACGGTGAGGATCAGCGCCGCCACCGCGAGCCCGCCCCAGTAATCGACCGGCGCACCCCACAGCCAGTGCTTGTGCCAGAACGCATCGACCGGGTTGAAGCGCGCCCAGCCGAAGGCCGGATTGATGATGAACCACAGGAAGTCTTCGCAGACCCAGAACACGATCAGCCCCACGCCGGCGAGCCCCGCGTCGCGCCAGGTCCATCGGCCGTTGAACGCCAGCGGCGCAAAGAACACCAGCGCCATGAAGGTGAAGACCCAGGCGTGATACCCAGTCATCGCACGGCCGCCCCAGAAGAGGTCGAGCCAGATGCTGTTCTCGATGCGCCAGGTGGGCAGCGACGTGGCCCAGCCCGCGCCGCCTTCGATCTGGATCTCGGCGTTGGCGAAGAAGAAAGCCATGACGACCACCCACGCGAGGTAGCCGAGCGTCCGGCCCACGCCGGTCTTTTCGGTCGCGCCGCTCACGCTACGGCACCCAGCACGTGCTGCAGCACGGCCCGCGCCGCTTGCGGCTTGCCGAGCGCCCGGCTGCGCGCGGCCATGTTCGCGAGCTTGGCGGGGTCGGCCATCAGGCGCGCCACCTTGTAGTCGAGGCCGATGGCGTCGTAGGCGAGCCAGGCGGCACCTTCTTCCATCAGGAAGCCGGCGTTGTGTTCCTCCTGTCCGGGAATCGGCGAGATCAGCAGCATCGGCTTGCCGAGCGCGAGGCACTCGGACACGGTGAGGCCGCCGGGCTTTGTCACGACGAGATCGGCCGCGGCCATCATCTTGTGCATTTCGTTGGTGAAGCCCACGGCCACCACGCGGCCCGGATAACGCGCTGCCAGCGCCTGCAGCTTGCCGTGCGCCTCCACGTTGCGGCCTGCGACCGCAATGACCTGGAAGTTGCCTTCGCCGCCCAGGCCGAGCACGCGCTCGACCATGCTCGCGAGGTCGCCCACGCCGGCGCCGCCCGAGGCCATCAGCAACACGGGCCGTGACGGATCGAGCCCGAGTTCCGCGGCGCAGGTGTTGCGCGCGAGCGCCGGCACATCGGGCTCGGAGAACGCCGGCATCACGGGGATGCCAGTCACGTGGATGCGGTCCGCGGGAATGCCGCGTGCGCGCAGGCGAAAGGCGACCTCTTCCGTCGCAGCCAGATAACCGGCCATGCCAGGTACGAGCCACATGTTGTGCAGGTCGTAGTCGGTGATCTGCAGCCACACCGGGTAGTCGATGCGCCCGCGGTTGCGTTCGCGCATCAAGAGCTCCGCGGGCAGGAAGTGCGTGCAGATCACCGCATCGGGCTTCTCGCGCCGGATCTCGCGCACCAGCGCGCCGGTGCTCAGTCGCTCGATGCCACGGCGCAGACGCTGCGAGGGCGCGTGATGCGGCGTGGTGTCGGTGCGCTGATGCAGGTACGACCACAGCTCGGGCGCGCGGTTCACGAGCTGGATGTACCAGTCGGTGTAGACCTTGCGAAAGCCCCCGGCCACATGGGCCATGGCGTCGGTGTGGACCGCCGTGCAGGGCGGGGCGAGGGACTGGGCGGTGGCGGCGAGCGCCTGTGCTGCACGCACGTGGCCGTTGCCGGCGCTCACGCTGAGGATCAGGAGTTTGGTCATGTATTCGACGGTCTGCGCGGATTATGGACAAGCCGTGTGGCACTGCTTTCGGGCCTGCCGTTCGGGGCGGCGATCACGCCGACGGGGTACCTTGCTCCGCGAATGTCCCCCGGCTTCGCCTCCTCCTTGATTTCGCTGCGCAAGGCACCCCATCGGCGTGCTCGTTTTCAGAGCAGTCGTTGATCAGCGAAACACCAGCAGCGTGCCCAAGTGCGCAGGGCATCGGGTGCTCCCCGCAGCGAAATCAAGGAGGAGGGGCGAAGCCCCGGGGGACATTCGCGGAGGGGAGTACCCGGTGGCCTGTGCACACGCCCTGAAGGAGCAACGCAAACTCAGAGCGGTGCCCGCGAAGTGACAAACTGATTGACCCCCACAGCCGCCCGCTCACGGATCGTATCGAACGTGGTGCTCGCAACGATGCGCCCGTTCTCGAACACCGTCTGCAGCAGATCGACCTGCCCATCCGCAAGCGCTTCTTCGCGCAAGGTCTGCACTTCGCCGCGTGCATTCCGAACCAGCGCGAGCCGCCCCTTCTTCGACGCCTTGCTCACATCGCCCACCGGCGACTTGTAGACATCGCGCCACTCGCCGTTCACCTGCATGGCCGAGCACTTCATCGCCCACTGCATGGTGTCGCGGTTGACCTGCTGCAGCAGCCCGCCACCCATGCCAAAGGAGATGTTCTCCGTCGAAAAGCCGTTGTGGAAGAAGTTCGACAGGCACAGCCGCAGCGAGTCGAGGTTGACGCCATCGCCCTGGATGATCCGCACGTTGTTCAGCACGCGGAACCCCTTGGCGTTGGTCGTGGTGCCGAAGCGATCGGCCAGGATCTGCGCCACCTTGAGCGTGGTCTCGGCCGGGTCGCCCGAGTCGGGCCGCACCACCAGCGTCGCGCCCGAGGCCACGACCTTCGCCTTGAGTTCGCCGCCCCAGATCCGCGCGCAGGCATTGAAGATGTCGTAGCTGTCGCTCACCACCGCGAAGGTCGCGCCTGGCTTGCCGAACTGGTCGACCATGTTGCTGTAGGCATCGGACTCGTGGTCGCGGCCCCAGCCTGTGATGGTGCTGTGCTCGGCTGCCGGAATAGAGAAGCCCGCCACATCGCAGTCGTAGTAACGGCGCGCCGCGACCAATGCGGCCAGCGTGTCGGTGCCCATGAAGTTGACCAGGTGCGCCATGCCGCCGAGCGCCGCCGATTCGAGGCTGGACACGCCGCGCGCGCCGAAGTCGTGCAGCCTGAAGGCGATCTGGCCTTGAGGGTCGTCGCAAGTCGCTTCGAGGTAGCGCAGCAGCGTCGTGCGCGCAGCCGCAGAGAGCGTGGCCACCGTGGTCGGATACCAGATCGCGCGCAGCAATTCGGTTTCGAGAAAGCTCGTGACCCAGAAGAATTCGGGGTCCGTGTTCTCGATGGTGGCCAGCACGTTGTGCACCGGCAGCACGCTGCCCTCGGGCACGGCGCGAATGCGCACCGGCATGAACCCGCCGTGCTTCTCGATCAGCCGCAGCCATCCTTCGCGGTTGAAGGGCTCGCCGTGCACGGCCATGAGCGCGGCTGCTTCGTCGACATCGGCGAGCGTCACCGGCGTCTGCAGGTATTCGCGCAGATAGGCCTGGAGGCCGAAGAAGAGCGAGTGGCTGAAGATGCCGCCGCGCGATTCGATGTAGCTGTGGACCGTCTGCGTGCCGGGCGGATATTGCATCCAGTGCGACACCTTGTAGGAGTCGGTGCGCAGCAGGAGGTTGTTGCCCAGGGGCGAGGAGGTGAGGTTGCGGTTCATGTGAAAGCTCCTTTCACGTGGGCCCCGTCAACCAGGGCCCGTTCTTGCTGAAAAAGCCTGGTCGTTCAGTTCTTGCCCAGGCCACCCAAAAAATGATTCGCGATGAAGTAGTGGTCTTCGTAGATGCGGTCCTGCATGCCGAGGAATTCGGCAATCGGCACCCAGCGCACCTCGGCCGCGTCGTCGTCGGCGCGCACGTCTGAAAGACCCGTCCACTGGTTGTGCGCCAGCTCGAAGAAGAAGCCGTGCGTGATCGTGCGGCCGCGCTGCGAGCGGTCGGGCGCATCGAACACGTGGCTCGCCTTCATGCTGCCGTTGAGCACGGGCACGGGCACCTTCAGGCGCGTTTCTTCCTTCAGCTCGCGAATGGCTGCTTCCTGCAGCCGCTCGTGCTGGCCGACGAAGCCGCCGGGCAGCGCCCAGGTGCCCTTGCCGGGATGGAACTTGCGCTGCACCAGCAGGATGTGGCCGGCCTCGACCACGATCGCATCGACCGTGGTGTAGATCGGCGGAAAGTCGCTGCCCGCGTAGCGGTACTTGTCGCGGTAGTCGACCAGGAAGGCGCGCTCTTCGCAGAGTTCGGCGTAGTCGGCGGTGTGGGTGAACTGGTCGAGAAAGGCGGCGGTGCCGTCGGGCAGGTCGGCGCGTGCGAGTTGGCCGCGGTTCTCGGGGTCGAAGTAGAGGCTGCGCACATCGGTGGCGTTCAGGCTCTCCACGCTGTGCTGGCCGACGAACTCCCAGTGCGGGAAGAGCTTGAGGTAGTAGCTCGAGGCGTCCTTCAGGTGGCCCACCAGCGCGACCTTGGCCTCGGCGGGTGCGTGGCCGTCCTGCTGGATCAACCGGTCGACGGCCGACTGGATCGACGCGATCCAGATCTGGTCGTTGTAGGGCGAGTCGCCCACGCCGACGACGCTCACGCGCATCTGCTCGGTGCCGCGCAAACAGGCACGCACCATGCGTTCGCGTTCGTCGAAGGTGAAGGGGTTCTTGACGCTGCGCGGCTTGCGGTCGGAGCCGACCACCACGATGACCCGATCGGCGGCGCGAAGGCCTTCTTCGATGAGTCGCTGGTGACCGAAATGAACGGGCTGGAAACGCCCGATGACGATGGCGTACTGAAACTTGCGTGTGCTCACTTGGGAATCCCCCAAAATTGGCGCAATCAACTTGCGCTTGGGTTCAGGATAGCATCGGTGCCGCCCATGAATCAAGCCTTTCGATGACCGAGCCCTCCACCTCCCCCAATGCGCCCGTGCGCCTGAACAAGCGCATGGCCGAACTCAAGATGTGCTCGCGCCGCGAGGCCGACGAGTGGATCGCCAATGGCTGGGTGAAGGTGAACGGCAAGCCGGCCGAGATGGGCGTGAAGGTCACGCCATCGGACCGCATCGAGATCGACAAGGCCGCCAAGGGCCAGCAGGCGAACCAGGTCACCATCCTCATCAACAAGCCGATCGGCTATGTGAGCGGGCAGGCAGAAGACGGGCACGAGCCGGCGGTCACCCTCTTCACGCCGCAGAACCGCTGGGCCGAAGACAACGCGCGCTTCTTCTTCAGCCCGCAGCAACTGCGCGGCCTCGCGCCCTGCGGGCGTCTCGACATCGATTCCATCGGCCTTCTTGTGATGACGCAGGACGGCCGCATCGCACGCCAGTTGATCGGCGAAGACTCGGTGATGGAAAAGGAATACCTGGTGCGCGTGGCCTATTACGGCCCGGGCCAGTCCGCGCCCACGGGGCAGCTCATCCGCATGGACGACGACGATCCCGTCACGCAGAACGTGCAGGCGGTCTTTCCGCCGGCAATGCTCGCGAGGCTGCGGCATGGCCTGAGCCTCGACGGCCAGCAGCTCAAGCCGGCGCGGGTCGAATGGCAAAACCCCGAGCAATTGCGCTTCGTGCTCACCGAGGGCAAGAAGCGCCAGATCCGCCGCATGTGCGAGCTGGTGGGCCTGAAGGTGGTCGGCCTCAAGCGCGTGCGCATCGGCAAGGTGATGCTCGGCAACCTGCCGGTGGGCCAGTGGCGCTACCTCGGGCCGCACGAGAAGTTCTGAGCATTCGCACACCATGCTCGCGGTGCTGAGCCAGCGCGCACTGAACCGGGCCACGCTGGCGCGGCAGATGCTGCTGGAGCGGCGCAAGGCGACGGTCGTGCAGGCCATCGAGAAGCTGGCGGGGCTGCAGGCGCAGGCGCCGAACCCGCCGTACATCGGCCTGTGGAGCCGGCTCGAAGGCTTTCGCCGCGAGCAACTGACCGACGCGCTGAAGAAGCGCCGCATCGTGCGCATGTCGACGTTGCGCGCGACGTTGCACCTGATGACCGCATCGGATGCGCTGGCATGGCGTCCGTTGCTCGATGCCGTGCATCAGCGGGGACTGTCGGGCGAACATTCGCGGGCGCTCGAAGGCATCGACCGCGCCGCCGTGGTGAAGGCCGGCAAAGCATTGCTCGACGAAGGCCCGCTCACCGGCACCGAACTCGGGCAAGGGCTCGCGGCGCACTGGAAAGACCGGGCGCCCGCCTCGCTCGCGGCGCTCATCCGCAACAACGTGCCGCTGGTGCATCTGCCGCCCGCGGGCAGCTGGAACTCGCACCAGAACGCACGGCTGCAGCCCATCGGGCAGTGGCTCGGCGAATCCACCGCCGATGCCGCCCTCGCCACACAGGACGACCTGCTGCTGCGCTACCTGGCCGCCTTCGGCCCCGCCACGCTCGCCGATGCCGGCGCGTGGTCGGGCCTCACCGGCTGGAAGGCGGTGGCCGAGCGCCTGCGGCCGCAGCTGCGCGTGTTCATCGGCGAACAGGGCCAGGAGCTGTTCGACCTGCCACGCGCGCCGCGTCCCGACCCTGGCACGCCCGCGCCGCCGCGCCTCGTGGCCGAATGGGACAACCTGCTGCTCTCCCACGCCGACCGCAGCCGCGTGCTGAGCGAGGCCCACCGTGCCCGCGTGTTCACCGTCAACGGCATCGTGCGCGGCACGGTGCTGCTCGACGGCTTCGTGGCGGGCACCTGGAAGATCGAGCGGGCGAAGAACACAGCCACTGCGGTGCTGGAGCCTTTCACGCGTTGGTCAAAGGCCGACCGGCTCGGCGTGCAGGAAGAGGCGATGCGCCTGCTGGCCTTTGCCGCGGACGGCGAGCGCGAAGGCGAAGGCCAGCAGCACGACGTTCGCGTGCTGTGACCCTTGCGCCCGCACGGCGCCTAAGCGCCGCCTAAGACTTCGCCCCTACGCTGCGCCGCGGCGCAAGGCACTATCGATCATCCCGATCGCGTGCTACCTTGCGGCCCAAGGAGTCGCTGCAATGCGCGTGCTTTTGGTGGAAGACGACGAAATGATCGGGCGCAGCCTGAAACAGGCGCTCGAGGGCGCGGGCTGGTCCGCCGACTGGGTGCGCGACGGCGAGCTCGCGCAGAGCGCCTTGGGCGACGGCGGCTACACCTGCGTGCTGCTCGACCTGGGCCTGCCCAGGCAGGACGGCACCGACGTGCTGCGGCGCGCGCGCGAACGCGGCGACGCGACACCGGTGCTGGTGCTCACCGCGCGCGACGGCCTCGACGATCGCATCAACAGCCTGGACCTCGGCGCGGACGATTACCTGCTCAAGCCCTTCGAGTTCCGCGAACTGCTCGCGCGCATGCGGGCCATCGTGCGCCGCCGCGACGGCGCGGCGCATTCGCTGGTGGGCAGCGGTGTCCTGCAGCTGGACCTGACGACGCGCGAGGTGCTGGTGAATGGCGCGCGCGAGGCGCTGACGGCGCGCGAGTTCGCGTTGCTGCATGCGCTGCTGGAGCGGCCAGGTGCAATCCTCTCTCGCGAGCAACTTGAAAACCGCATCTACGGCTGGGGCGAAGAGGTGACGAGCAACGCGATCGACGTGCTGATCCACGGCATGCGCCGCAAGCTCGGCGCCGAGTCGATTCGCAACGTGCGCGGACTGGGCTGGCGCGTGGCGGCATGAACACCACGGCGGCACCGGCTTCGTCCGCCGAGCCGATCGTGCGCAAGGCCTTGCGGCGTCCGAGCTCGGTGCGCACGCAGTTGCTGCTCTGGCTCATCACGCTGCATCTCGCGGCGGCGGTGCTCACGGGCTGGTTCACCTTCATCGCCTACGGTCACCTGGTCCACAACGCGCTGGACGACCAGATGCGGCTGGTGGCCGAGTCCTACGGGGGCGGCGATTCGCAGAAGACGCCGCGGCCGCTCGATGCCGACGACATCTTCGAGCACGGCGCCATCGTCGTTCAGATCTGGAATACCGACGGCACGTTGCGCGCAACGTCGTGGCCTTTGCTGCCGGTGGCGCTGCAGCCCCAGTCCGGTTTCAGCGACGTGGATGCCGGCACGCGATCGCGCGCGAACTGGCGTGCCTACACCGTCGAGCCCGGCACCCGCGCCGACCAGCCGCGCGTGCAGGTGTTGCAGAACGAGGACTACCGGAAGCGCCGCGTGCTGAAGCGCGCGCTGCTCGAAGGCCTGCCGATCGCGGTGTTGCTGCCACTGACGCTGCTGATCCTCTGGCTCATCGTGTCGGCGGCCTCGCGCTCACTGCGCGCGGTGGCACGCGACGTGGCTTCGCAGGACGAGCGCAGCCCCACCGAGCTGTCGCTTGCGCGCGTGCCGGACGAAATCGCACCGCTGGTGACCGCCTTCAACAACCTGTTGTCGCGCGTGCGCAGCGCCTTCGCCACGCAGCGGCGCTTCGTGCAGGACGCGGCGCACGAACTGCGCACGCCCATGGCCGCCATCGGGCTGCAGATCGAGAACCTGCGCGCGCACGTGCCGGCCGGCGAAGCCACCGACCGCTTCAACCAGCTCGAAGCGGGCGTCACGCGCGCGCAGCACCTCATCGAGCAACTGCTGAGCCTCTCGCGGCAGGACGCGCCGCAGCGCGCCATGGTGCGCGAGGCCATCGACATCGAGGTGCTGCTGCGCGAAAGCGTGAGCCAGTTGATGGTGCTGGCCGATGCGCGGCGCGTGGACGTGGGCTTCGAAGGCAGCATCACGCCGGTGGTGTCCGCGCCAGCGCCCGAGTTGCGCAGCGTGTTCGACAACCTGATCGACAACGCGCTGCGCTATGCGCCCGAGGGTGGCGTGGTCGATGTGCGGCTGCACGAGGCAGAGGGCCATGCGGTGGTCGATGTGCTGGACAACGGGCCGGGCATTCCGGAGAGCGCCATGGGGCGCGTGTTCGACCGTTTCTTTCGCGTGCCGGGCGCGGCCGCCGGCGGCAGCGGGCTCGGATTGGCGATTGCGCGAACCGCCGCCGAGCGCAATGGCATGCGCATCGAATTGCGCAACCGGGACGACGGCCCGGGGCTCATGGCGCGCGTGCATCTGCCGCCTTTGCCCCGCTAAGCCGCAGCTAACTCTTCGCTCACGCTCATCTCAGTCGGGCTGCCTAGAGTGCGTTCAGGTCCTGCCAAGCGCAGTTCGCGCGATGGCACGAGACCGGAGACAACCTGCCCTCAAGGAGCACACACCATGCGCACTTCCCTCAAGCTTCTCGCCATTGGTTCCTTCGCTGCGCTCGCAGCGCTGGGCACCGTGAATGCATCGGCCGAAACGACCGATGGCTCCGACTTCCATCCGCTGCAGATGAACTCGGCCGAAAACCCCGAAGTTCAGGCCGGTGCGATGGCCGCAGCGCGTCCGAGCGGCACCGAGTCCGTCGGCCAGTCAACCAGCGCGCCCGCAATGCTGTCGAAGGTCTCGGACACCGAAGTGCAGGCCGGCGCCTTCGCCGCCTCGCACCCCACCGGCACCGAATCGATCGGCCAGTCGACCTCGCTGCCGCTGGTGAAGTCGGGCAGCGGCAGCTGATTGCGGGCGACGACAGAGACGACGAACCTCAGTCGTCGTTGCCGTTGCTGAGCAAGGTGCGGTAGATCACCGCGCCGATGATCGCGCCCACGATGGGCGCGACCCAGAAGAGCCACAGTTCCGACACCGCATAGGACGGCCCGAAGAGGGCCGGGCCCGTGCTGCGCGCCGGGTTCACCGAGGTGTTGGTCACCGGGATCGAGATCAGGTGGATCAACGTGAGGCAGAGGCCAATGGCCATGCCCGCGAAGCCGCCGGCTGCGCGCTTGGCCGTCGAGCCGAGGATCACGATCAGGAACACGGCCGTCATCACCACTTCGCAGAGCGCTGCGGCATACAGGCCGTACTTGCCGGGCGAGTGCTCGCCATAGCCGTTGGTGGCGAAGCCGCCGATGTCGGCACCCGGTTTGCCCGTGGCGATGAGATAGAGAATGCCGGCCGCCGCAATCGCGCCGAGCACCTGCGACACGATGTAGCCCGCGAGTTGCGATGCCTTGAATCGGCCCGCGGCTGCGAGGCCGATCGACACCGCCGGATTGAAGTGGCCACCCGAAATCGGCCCCAGCGCATAGGCCCCTGTCACCACCGTGAGACCGAAGGCCAGCGAGACCCCGAGCAGGCCGATGCCCACACCCGGAAAGGCCGCCGCCAGGACCGCGCTTCCGCAGCCTCCGAGCGTGAGCCAGAAAGTACCAATGAATTCGGCCGACCACTTTTTGTAGGTACTGTGTTCCATAACGCTCCATCCTGAAGTTGAGAAAATGCGCCGGTCCAGGGCCGAGCGCGGGCGCATTCTGAGTCGAGAAATCAGGGGCGTCGAGCACCTTGTTGCAGCGAACGGAATCTCTTCACGGATCGCGCAAGTTTTGTGCGCTGCCGCAACTGCGTTGCATGTGAACGGAAGGCCTCAATACCTCAAAGCGTGATGACGATCTTCCCGAATGCGCCGCGTTCCAGGTGATCGAGTGCGGCGGGCAGCGCATCGAATTCGTACTGCGCCGCAATCACGGGCTTGAGCGCGTTGACGTCGATGGCGCGTACCAAATCTTCGAGCGCGCGACGGTGTCCGACGCCGATGCCTTGCACCGTCGCGCGGCCAAGCACCATTGCATAGAACGATGCGCTCAAGGTCTCGCCGCCGAGCATGCCGATGATCGACACGCGCCCGCCCTGCTTTGCGGCCTGCAGCGAGCGATCGAGGTTCGGGCCGCTCGACAGTTCGAGCACATGGTCCGCGCCGCGTCCGTTCGTGAGCCTGCGCACCTCGGTCGGCCAGTCGCTGTCGCGCATCAGCACGTGCGACGCGCCGAGCGCGAGCGTTTGTTCGCGCTTGTCCTCGCTCCCCGTCACCACGATGGCTCGCGCGCCATGCAGCCGCGCGAGCTGCAGACCGAACAGCGCGACGCCGCCGGTGCCGTGGATCAGCACGGTCTCGCCCGCGCGCAACGCGCCGGTTTCGGCGAGCGCGAACCATGCGGTGAGACCCGCGCAAGGCAGCGTGCTGGCTTCGGCCAGGTTCAGCGTGGCGGGCGCGGCCACTGCCCACGCGGCGTCGATCAGCACATGCGATGCGAGCATGCCCGGCCCTGGCCCGCCGGCGAGCACGGCGTCGGTGTGCCAGTGGCTGTCGATCCACCCGCCCCAGAAGGTGTTGACGACGCGATCGCCCACGGCGAAGCGCGTCACGCCAGCGCCCGCGGCCACCACCGTGCCTGCCATGTCGGAGCCGGGCGTGAAGGGCAGCGCGAGCTTCATGCCCATGCCGTCGCGAATCATCAGGAGGTCGCGGTAGTTGAGCGACACGGCGCCGACCCGCACGAGGATCTGGCCCGCGCCCGGTACGGGCAGCGGCGCTTCGACCTGTTCGAGATGGGCACGGCCGAATTGGGGAAGCTGCCAGCGGCGCAGCGTCTGAGGTTCTTGCATCGAAAAAGCTCCACGAAAAACAGCGAAGCCTTGATGCTATTGATGATGAAAACTATCCGGTGGTGGATAATTTTCTTCAATATGACGCCTGAAAGTATCCAATGAGCCGACGCCTGCAAGGCATCGAGGAGTTCGTCGCGGCAGTGGAAGCGGGCAGCTTCGCCCTCGCGGCGCAGCGGCTGCACGTCACCCGTTCTGCGGTTGCCAAGAGCATCGCGCGGCTCGAGGCGCGGCTGAACACGCGGCTGTTCCTTCGCACCACGCGCAGCCAGAGCCTCACCGAGGAAGGCCACGGTTATTACGAGCGCTGCCGCCGCGCGCTGGCCGAACTCGACGCGGCCGAAGCCGTGACCGACACGGCGCGCAGCACGGCAGCCGGCCTCGTGCGCGTCAGCATGCCGGCCATGCTCGGTCGGCTCAAGGTCGGGCCGCTGCTGCTGGCGCTGGCGCGTCGCCATCCGGCGCTGTCGCTCGAACTCGCGTTCAGCGACCGGCGTGTGGACCTGGTCGAAGAGGGCCTCGATCTCGCGATCCGCAGCGGAGAGCTTGCCGACACGTCGGAACTCGTCGCGCGGCCGGTTGGCGTGCAGTGGATGGTGCTGTGCGCCGCGCCCGCGTACCTGGCCGAGCGCGGGCATCCGCGCGGCATCGAGGCACTCACCGCGCCGCAGACACCGCATGAAGCCGTGCTCTATGCGCGCGACGGACAGGTCTCGACCTGGCACTTCCACGGTGCCGACGGCCGGCTCGTCGACGTGACGCTTCCTTCGCGCCTGCGCTGCGACAGCGCCGAGGTGCTGCTCGAAGCAGCCATCGGCGGCATGGGCCTGGCGCGCCTGCCCGCGTGGCTCGCGGCGGATGCGCTGGCTGCCGGCGCGCTGGTGCGCGTGTTCGAGGAGCCAAAGCCCTTCGGCTTCGAGCTGAACGTGATCCGCTCGCGCAGCCGCTACCTGCCGTTCAAGACGCGCGTGGTGATCGACTGGCTGGCCGAGCACCTGCCGCCGCTGCTGATCGTGCCGTGATCTGCAAGCCGGGCGCTATCCTGCGCCTTCGAACCCCCCACCGATCCGAGGAGAAGCACATGCGCACCCCAGCCATCCGGAACATCGCGGTCGCCATGGCCTTCGCCGGCTTCGCGGCTTTCTTCCTGCCGTCGCAGAACGCGGCCGCGCAGGGCACGGTCAACGCGCTGTGCAGTACCGACGCCGGCTGGTGCGAAGCCGCTGCAACAGCCTTCACGCGCGAGACCGGCATCAAGGTGCAGCAGGCGCACAAGGGCACCGGCGAAATCGGTGCGCAGCTGCGCGCCGAAGCCGCGAACCCCAAGACCGACATCTGGTGGGGCGGCACCGGCGACCCGTTCCTGCAGGCGGCCGAACAGGGGCTGCTCGAGCCCTATCGGCCCGCCTACATCAACGACCTGCACGACTGGGCGGTGCGGCAGTACGCGCTGTCGCAGAACATGGTGGGCGGCTTCTATACCAGCGCGATCGGCTTCGGCTTCAACACCGACGTGCTCAGGAAAAAGAAGCTGCATGAACCCAAGTGTTGGGCCGACCTGGTCAAGCCCGAATACAAGGGAGAGATCGAGATCTCGCACCCTGCCTCGAGCGGCACGGCCTACACCATCATCGCGGGCCTCGTGCAGCAGATGGGCGAGGACGCGGCCTTCGACTACCTGAAGCAGCTGCACAGGAACGTGACCAGCTACACCCGCAGCGGCCAGGCGCAGGCGCCCAACGTGGCCAAGGGCGAAGTGGCGATCGGCGTGAGCTTCATCTTCGGCTTCGAGCGCTGGCGGTATGACAAATTTCCTGTGAAGACCGCCGCGCCGTGCGAAGGCACGGGTTACGAAATCGGCGGCATCGCGCTCGTGAAAGGCGCGCGCAACAAGGAGAACGCCAAGCGCTACTACGACTGGCTCATGAGCCCGAAGGGCCAGGCCATCGGCGGCACCGTGGGCAGCCTGCAGTCGCCGGCCAACAAGACCTTCAAGCCCGATGCACGCATTCCGTCGATGGCGGATGTGAAGCTGATCAAGTACGACTTCCAGAAGTACGGGCAGGCGTCCGAGCGCAAGCGGCTGATCGATCGGTGGACGCGAGAGGTCGAATCGCAGCCGCGATAAGGGGCAGCGGGGCTCGGACCCGTTCGTCCCACACCTGCAGGCACCGCCGCATGGCGTGCCGGCAGGTCAGGGCGTGCTGGCCGTGAACGTCACCGTGCCGTTGTAGGTGCCGGCAACGCGGCTGGCCGAGTTCAGGTACGAGAAGGTCCAGTTCGCGTTGCGCTGCGTCACCAGGTTGTTGAAGCTGGTGCCGACAACGTTCACGGCGCTGCCGGTGCTGGTATTGGGGATCGCCGGCGCAGGCAGGTTGGCGTCGCTGGAGGCGATCGTGATTTCCGACAGGGGAATGGTGTTCGCGCCGCTGGCGAGCGGCGCCGTCGCGGTGGCGCGCAGGGTGACCTGCCCGGCGTTGCTGCGCACCTCCACCGGCAGCACGTTGCCGTTGGGCGTCACCGCGAAACTCGGCGCGCCGCCGCTCCAGTTCACAGCGGTGTTGTTGCCGGCGGCGGGCGTGTTGGGGACGCCGGGAATCGAGGGCGTGAGCGTGAAGGTGACGGTGCCGGTCGTGCCGCCGGGATTGGGGAAGTTGCCGTCGCCGATGCGAAAGAAGATGAACTTCTGGATGCCGATCGTGAAGTCCAGGCTCGCCTGCGTGCTGCGCGGAACGTTGGCGCTGGTGGCCGATGTGCTGGAGTCGGCCTGTGCGGCGGGCATCGTCGCGGCAATGCCCGCCGCACAGGCGAGCGTCGCCATGCCGCGAACCGCAGTGCGGGTGATTCGGGCACGCCGCATGTCCGCGACAAGGCTCACTTGAGCTCCGCGTCCACCTTGAAGCTGCCCTTGTCCCAGTCCAGCGCGCCGCTGGTCTTCACCGGGTAAACGGGCTCTGGCGCGGGCTGGCCGCTCTCGGCCTTGGGCACCAGCGCGAGCGTGCGGGTCTGGCCCGGCAGGATCGGCGTGCCCTCGGGCACCAGTTCGAAGGCGCGGCCCTTGCTGTCGGTCGCGTCCAGGCTGCCTTCGAGGCGGCCGTGCGCGTCGCCGGTGTTGGTCACGGTCACGACGGTGCGGCGCTTGCCGCCGGCCACGCTGCTCGCGATCTGCTTCATCTCCAGCTTGGGCTCGGCGCCGTCGAGCATGAGGTACACCGCCACCGCGATGCGCCCGGTCACCGGCAGGCTCAGGCTCGCGCCGCCGCCCTGGATGAGGGTCTGCTGCGCGGGCTCGGTGCCCTCGATGGCGATCATGAAGCGGCACTCGCCGCGCGGCGAACCCGCCGGCGGATCGACCTGGAAGCGGAACGATTTCTTGCCGCGCGCCGGCACCGTCACGCTGCGCCGCTCCAGCGCGACCCAGGGCCGGCAACTGCCGGGCTGCAGGTCGTCGTGGTAGGTGATGTTGCCGTCGGCCGAGTAGCTCCAGTCGATGGTGCGCACCGACACCTCGGTGGGGGCCGACGCGAGGTTGTGGATGTCCAGCGACTGGCCCAGGCGCACGCCGCTCTTGCCCGACACCTCGAAGCGCGAGGGGGAGACGGCGATCTCGAACGGCGCGGCCGTCGCGGCGCCGGCACAGGCCAGCAGCAGGAAGAAGGAGGAGGCGCGCAGCCATTGCGGCAGCGTGCGGGTGTGAAGAAGAAATTTGTTCATGGCAGGGTCTCGATTTCGAAGATCGATTCGAAGCTCAGGGATGCGCCCGATGGCAGGCGAAGTTCGCGCGGATCGATGCGCAGTGTCAGGTCGAAGGTCTCGTTCATCCACGGCGTCGCGACGGTGCCGCTCCAGACCGGCACGCGTTCGCCCGGGCGGGCGGTGCCGCTCGTGAAGGCGCCATTGCCGCGCCACTGCACCTGCAGGCCCGAAGGCGATCGCAGGCCCGGGATGCCCGCGGGAATCACGTAGAAGATGCGCGCGCGCCGGCCGATGTAGGGCGCGGTGGCGAGCCGGTATTCGATGCGCCCGAACGGCAGGTTGAAGCTGGTGCCGTCGATGGGCTGCACGTTGCGAAAGTCGGTGTTGACCTGGGCGCGCGGCGAGGTGGAGTCGTCCAGCCGCGCGACCAGCGCGCTGGCCGGAAGCGCCAGGCACAGCAGGAGGCCGGCGCATGCGGCGGTTCTCGGAACGAGGGCGTGCATGCGCGCGTCACTCCATGGACGCCGTGAAGCGCACGGTGCCCTTGTAGTTGCCGGCCGGGTAGACGACGTCGTTGTCGTAGCTGAATTGCAGTCGCGTCGCGCTCATCGCGTTCGACTGGTAGGTGTAGCCCAGGCAGAAGATGATGAGCGGGAACGAGCAGAAGGTCGCGTTGGCATTGAAGCTCGCGATCTGCTGGTTGTTGGTGTCGTTGAAGCGGCCGTTCTGGATGTCGCCCGTGGCGGCGGCGCCGTTGTTGCTGGCGACCCAGCTGATCTGGCTGAAGGGAATGACGGTGCTGCCGCAGCCGCCCGATTGGCACGACAGGCCCGCCAGCGAATCGACCTTGAGCGTCACCGGCCGTGCGGTGCCCGACGAATTCGCGGGCCGGATCGGCGTGACCGAGACGTCGATGGGCTGCGAGCCCGTCACCGCCGTGGGCGCCAGGGCCACGTTGTTGCCCGTAACGCTGAACGCCACGGTGTCGACGCCGCTCAGGGAGCCGACCCGCAGCGAAATGGCGTAGACGCCGCCAGTGTCCGACACCGTCGTGATGACCGCGCCCGCGGGCATGGCGGCACCCGCCGCCAGCACCACGGCTGCGAGCAGGCCGTGCCACCGGCTCCGTGCCTTGCGGTCGGATCCGTCGGCGTGCGCTGCCCGGAAATGCATCAGATGCCCTGTGCGGTGTAGGTGATGGTGGTGGTGTACGTGTTCGCGAGCCAGCTGGCCGGCGTGCCGCCCAGAGCGTACGTCCAGGTGCCCGTGGCCACCGTGTTGGAGGCGAACGGCGTCGAGGCGCAGGCGCCGAGGTTGGCGCCGGGGTGCGGCAGCGTGCCGGTCGTCGCCACCGTGAAGTTGGCGTTCGTCGGGCCGCCGGTGGCGTTCCATGCGGCCACTGCGCAGTTGATGGTGCCGGCGCCGGCGTTGGTCCAGGCGTACACGGTGAGCGCGCCGGCGGCGGTGGTGGTGGTCACAGTCGGCGCCGCGCCGCTCCAGTCCACGTTGGTGTTGGCGGCCGTGGCCAGGGGGGTGGTCGGCGCCACACCGGGGATGCTCAGGGCCGACGTCCAGCTCACCGTGTCTTGCGTGGTGTTGGTTGCGCCCACGCGCAGCAGGATGAGCTTGGGCACGACCACGCTCAGCTTGACATTGGCCTGCGCCGTGATGGTGCCGGTGCCCGAGCCGTACTGGCTTTCGGCCATGGCGGCGCCGCCGACGAAGAGGGAGAGGGCTGCCACGGAAATGGCGAGCATGCGATGGGCGATGGAACTGCGAATCATGAAATTGCCTTGGTTGAGAAAGATGAAAGGAGACACACGAAAAAAGACCGGGGAAAACACGTCGCTCATTCGCCCACCTTGACCACGGGGATCTCGGCGGTGGCCTGGCCACGCAAGGGAACATTGACGCTCACGCCGCTGTCGCCGGCCGCGCCCCAGGGGAGCGGCACGCTGTCGAGGGTGAGCGTCAGTTGATGGCGACCGGTCGTCACCAGCGGGAATTCGAAACGGCCGTCGCGGTCGGTCGTGGTGCGGTAGCGGCCGTCCAGCTGCACCTCGATGTTGGCGACGCCGCCTTCGCCGGACTGCTGCGCGCCATCGCGATTGGCATCGAAGAACACGCGCCCGGCCACGCTGCCGCCGCCCGCGCCCGTCCCGTTGCCGCGCATGCCGGCGGTCTGGAAGGCGGCGCCCGCGCTGCCCTCCCAGCGCAGGTAGATATAGGCGGTCTTGTCGTTGCTGCGGTAGAGCTGCGGGCCGGAGATCGACGTCGGCACCACGGCGGCGCGCGCCTGGTTGAAGCTGGCCGCGAAGCCGAGGCGCCAGCCCTTGGCGAGTTCCTTCTCGGCCGTGAGCGAGCCCGAGAGGCCGCGGCTGGTGTAAAGGCCGCCGCTTTGCGAGGTGTAGCGCAGGTTGCCGGCGATGTTGAAGCTGCTGGCGAGCCAGTAGCGGAACTGCATGCCCGCCGTGGGGTAGTTGCGCGCCACGCCGCCGCTCTTGTCGTGCGCGTAGCCCAGGGTGGTGGTGAGCTCGGGGCGCATGTTTTCGTAGCGCCCGCCGACCCAGTCCTGCTCCCACTGCACTTCCTGGCCGGTGGCGGCCTGGTCGCCGAGAACGATCAGCTCGTTGCGTCGCACCGTGAGGCTCAGGCGGCTGCGCGGCAGGTCGAAGAAACGCGTCTGGTAGAAGGCGTTGCCATAGAGGCTGCGCGAGTCGGCACTGCCGCTGCTGGCCGATGCGCGCTCGGCCTTTTCATAGCGCGTCTGGTAGACGCTCACGCTGCCGCCGGCCGACGTGTTGCGGTCGAACAGGTACTGGAAATTGCCGTTCGCACCGGTGCGGCTGTAGCCCGAGAGATTGAAGTTGGCGTCGGGCTGCGCGCGCTCGTGGTCGAGCCCGCCGCCCCAGCTCATGCGGCTCGTGTTGCGGTCCACGCGCCAGTAGGCGCCGCGCGTGCCGGTGGCCACGGCGTAGTCGCCGAAGTACAGGTTCGGCTTTGCGGTGTAGGCGCCGAACTCGTGGCGATAGAGGCCCGTGCGTGCGCTCGCCTCGACGAAGAACCCCTGCGAATCGCCGGTGGCGACGCCAGGCGTCTGCGAACTGATGCGGCTGCCCAGGAGCGTGGCGCGGACCTTGAAGTCGCCGCTCTGCGCCACCTCGCGGCCATAGCCCAGCGACGTGGCCCAGCTCGTGACGCTCTTCGCGCCGAAGCCTTGGCCGGTGAGCGGGTCGATGTAGTAAGCCGGAATGTCGCGCGCCTGATCCACCTGCGCGGCGGCGAACCACTTGTCGCCCAGGCGCTGCGTGAGGCCGAGCCAGCCGAGCGTGCCCTGGCTCTTCTCGAAGCCGGGATAGGGGCCGCCGGTCAGGGCACCGCGTTCGCCGAAGCCGGCGCGCAGGTCGGTGCCGTTGTTGAAGATGCGCGTCGATGCGCCGCGCACCGTGGTGCTGCCGAGCGACAGGCGGTAATTGCGGCCCAGGCCCTCGGTCAGTTCGCTGTAGATGTCGCCCACCGCGCTGTCGGCGAAGGTCTCGGGCGTGATCGGAAAGCCGAGGTTGCGCAGCGTGATGCGGCCGCTGCTCGCATCCCGTGCGTAGCCGAGCGATCCGATGCTGCTGCCGCTCGCCAGGCTGTTGCCGCTCAGATGCCGCCCATCGGCCTGCAGCACGAACTCCCCGTAATTGAGCGTTTCCTGGCGGTATTCGAGGCGCTGGCCGAACTCGGTCGCGCGCTGCCGGCCGTAGCCCGAAGCCTTCGAATCGCCGAAGCCGATGCGGCTTTCGACCAGCCAAGCGCGAAAGCCCTGCGGCTGCTCGGCCTCCCCGGTGGCGTCGTCGGCGGATGCGGCGCCGGCTTCCGGCGCGCTCATGAAGTTGTCCTGGTAAGCCTTGGGGGCGGCCTCGATGAGCGCCTTCAGGCGTGCCTGCTCGGCCTGGGCGCGGTCCATGGGCTGGATGCGGGCATCAGCCACGATGGACGGCACGGCGGCCGCCTTGGTCGGGCTGGTCTCGGCCCGGGCAAGGCCGAGGCCAAGGCAGGCCAGCATGGCCGCGCAGCCGGCAGCCAGCCGCGCGACGACGAGGCGCCACGGCATTCCGGCCGGGCCGGCGGCAATCGACGGTGCCACGCTCGTCATCGAACAACATCTCCGTTCCTTTGGGCAGTGCGGCCCCGGTTGCAATCACAGGGAGCGGAGAGTAATTCACAAATGTTAATTTCGGTAACTTATATGATGCAAAAGTTCACATTTTGGAGATCGCTGCCAAATTGTTCCGAGCCAACCGTGGAAAGCTGCGCGCGTTCACCCGCTCAATCGTTGTTTTTCGAACACTGCACCCTTAGTTGAAGAAGTTGGCGCTGCGTCGTCTTCGGTCGCCGCGCCGACTTAGAATTTTTTCGATTTCGACATTTCTCTCTCTCTCTCTCTCATGGCTGACTCCTCCAACACCAAACTCCCCTTCCAGGCCGAAGTCGCGCAGCTGCTGCACCTCGTCACGCACGCGCTCTACTCCAACAAGGAAATCTTCCTGCGCGAGCTGATCTCGAACGCGTCCGACGCGTGCGACAAGCTGCGTTTCGAGGCGCTCGACCACCCCGAGCTGTACGAAGACCAGCCCGAGCTGGACGTGCGCCTCTCGTTCGACAAGGCCGCCCGCACCCTCACCATCACCGACAAGGGCATCGGCCTGTCGCGCCAGGAAGCCATCGACAACCTCGGCACGATCGCCAAGAGCGGCACCAAGGACTTCATGAGCAAGCTGAGCGGCGACCAGAAGGCCGACGCGCAGCTCATCGGCCAGTTCGGCGTGGGCTTCTATTCGGGCTTCATCGTGGCCGACAAGATCTCGGTGGAATCGCGCCGCGCCGGCTTGCCGGCCGACCAGGGCGTGCGCTGGGTCAGCGGCGGCGCCGGCGACTTCGAGGTGGCCGACATCACCCGCGCCGAGCGCGGCACCAGCATCACGCTGCACCTGCGCGACGATGCCGACGAATACCTCAACGCCTGGAAGCTCAAGCAGATCGTCGGCAAGTATTCCGACCACATCTCGCTCCCGATCCTCATGGAAAAGGAAGAGTGGAAGGAAGGCGAGAACGATCAGCCCGGCGACATGGTGAAGACCGGCGAATGGGAAACGGTCAACAAGGCCAACGCCCTCTGGAGCCGTCCCAAGAAGGACATCACGCCCGAGCAGTACGAGGAGTTCTACAAGAGCATCAGCCACGACTACGAGGCGCCGCTCGCCTGGAGCCACAACCGCGTGGAGGGCAGCACCGAGTACACGCAGCTGCTCTACATCCCCGCCAAGGCGCCGTTCGATCTGTGGAACCGCGACAAGAGCGCGGGTGTGAAGCTCTACGTCAAGCGCGTCTTCATCATGGACGACGCCGAGGCGCTGCTGCCGAACTACCTGCGCTTCGTGAAGGGCGTGGTCGACTCGGCCGACCTGCCGCTGAACGTGAGCCGCGAGCTGCTGCAGGAAAGCCGCGACGTGAAGGCCATCCGCGAGGGCAGCACCAAGCGCGTGCTCTCCATGCTGGAAGACCTGGCGAAGAAGCAGAAGACCTCGCCCGAGAGTGGCGAGGGCAAGATCGACGTGGGCTCGGGCGAATCGGTGCCGGCTCCCGAGCCGACCGAAGCGGTGACGGACGTGGTCGACAAGAACGCGCCCACCGCCGCCGAAACCGCCGCCGCTGCGGCGGACGAATCGGGCAAGTACGCCAAGTTCTACGCCGAGTTCGGCGCGGTGCTGAAAGAGGGCCTGGGCGAGGACATGGGCAACCGCGATCGCATCGCCAAGCTGCTGCGCTTCGCCTCCAGCACCAGCGACGCCGTGACCGTGAGCCTGGCCGACTACAAGGCGCGCATGAAGGACGGCCAGGACGCGATCTACTACATCACGGCCGACACCTTGGCCGGCGCCAAGAACAGCCCGCAGCTCGAGGTCTTCAAGAAGAAGGGCATCGAGGTGCTGCTCATGACCGACCGCGTGGACGAGTGGGCGCTCAACTACCTCACCGAGTTCGACGGCACGCCGCTGCAGAGCGTGGCCAAGGGCGCGGTCGACCTGGGCAAGCTGCAGGACGAGGCCGAGAAGAAGGCGGCAGAAGAGGCCGCCGAATCCTTCAAGCCGCTGCTCGAGCGCCTGAAGGAAGCCCTCAAGGACAAGGCCGACGACGTGCGCGTGACCACCCGCCTGGTCGATTCGCCCGCCTGCCTCGTGGTGCAGGACGGCGGCATGAGCACGCAGCTCGCGCGCATGTTGAAGCAAGCCGGCCAGCCCGCGCCCGACCTGAAGCCGGTGCTCGAAGTCAACGCCGAGCACGCGCTGGTGAAGAAGCTCGAGAGCTCCGAGCACTTCGAGGATCTCGCCAACATCCTGTTCGACCAGGCGCTGCTCGCCGAAGGCGGGCTGCCGGCAGATCCTGCCGCCTACGTGAGGCGCGTCAACGCGCTCTTGGTGTGACGACCCGGCCGCGCACCCTTCGCGCAGCAGCGGTCGTTCCGGCGGCGCTGCTGGCGATGCTCCTGGTGAGCGGCTGTTCGCACTATCACATCGGCATTCCGCTGGTGCCCGGGCTCTCGCTCGGGCTCGGTGCCACCAAGGACGGCAATTTCTCCGTCGGCCTGAACACCGGCTGGGGCCCGCTCGGTGCGGGCGTCTCTGTCAACAACACCGGCGTGGTGGCCGGCACCGCGGGCGTGGGTGTCGGCGTCGGCATCGGGCCGATCGGCACCGGCGTCGGCGTGGGCAAGAGCGTGGTGCTGCACGACCCGAATGAGGGCAAGCCGGGGTACGCGCCCGCGGGCGGCGCCGCACCGGTCACCACGGCGGCGGTCGGGGCCACGGTGCCGATTTCCGGCACGTCCGGCGTCACTGGTGCCGCGCCCGTGGCGCTGGTTCCGACGGCCGCGCCGCTCACGGTCAGCAAAGGCGGTGTGACCCGGCCGGTCGCTACCCCCGCACCTCAGCAGCAACCGCCCGCGGTGCGCGTTTCCTACAGCACACCGGCCCCTGCCGCTGCCGCCGCTCCGGCGGGCAGCCTCGGCACGCCGGGCAATCCCGTCGCGCCCTGATGGCCGCGTCTTTCCATTCATCCGCGCCGCGGACCGGCGCGAGGGTGCCCCGATGACTCTCAGCACAGAAGCCGTCCTGGCACTCGCACCCGACGATGCGTCGGCCAAGGCCGCCAAGGGCCTGCTCGCGCCGGCCAAGTGGCCCACGCTCGGGTATTCCGACGAAGCCGTCTGGGGCGAATGCCAGGGCAGCGGCAGCAAGCCGTACCAGACGCAGGTCGATCTCTCCGGCCCCGTTTTCCGTTGCTCCTGCCCCAGCCGCAAGTTCCCCTGCAAGCACGGCCTCGCGTTGATGCTGCTGCGCGCGCAAAACGGCGCCAGCTTCACCGCCGCCGCGCCGCCGCCGTGGGTGGCCGAGTGGATCGCCTCCCGCCGCGACAAGGCCGAGAAGAAAGAAGCGCGCGCCGCCGAACCTGCGGCCGCGCCCGATCCCGCCGCGGCCGCCAAGCGCGACGCGCAGCGCTGGAAGCGCATCGAGGCCGGCGTGCAGGAGCTCGCGCGCTGGCTCGACGACCAGACCCAGCGCGGCCTCGCCGCGCTCGGCAGCGAGCAGCAGCAGGCCTGGGGCGCGATGGCCGCGCGCATGGTCGATGCGCAGGCGCCGGGGCTCGGGCAGCGCATCACGCAGGCGGCCGAACTCATCGGCGCGGGCGAAGGCTGGCCGGCGCGCCTGCTCGACCGGCTCGGGCGTCTTCAATTGATCGTCGATGCGGTGCCGCGCCGTGAATCGCTCTCGCCCGCTACGCTGGCCGACCTGCGCATCGCGCTCGGATGGCCGCAGGACCGCGAAGGCCTGCTCGCGGACGGCGAACGCATCAGCGACCACTGGCTCGTGCTGGGCCAATGCACCGACGAGCGCGATGCGAAGCTGGTCGAGCGCCATGTGTGGCTGCAGGGCCGCGCGAGCGGGCGGCGCGCGTTGCTGCTCGACTACTCGCATGGCGGTCGCGGTTTCGAAACCGGTTGGGTCAGCGGCAGCGAGCGCGCCGCGGTGCTGTGCTTCTATCCGGGCCACGCGTCGCAGCGCGCGCTGGTGGCCGAGCTTCTGGCGGACGCGCCTGCATCGACTGCGCCGGCAACCGATACCCCCGACGAGTGGCAACGCATGGCGCAACAGATCGCCGCCAATCCCTGGCAACCGCTGCTGCCGATGGCGTGGGGCGAAGCCATTCCCGCGCGGCACGGCGACCAGTGGTGGCTGCGCCTCGACGCCGCGCCGCAGGCCTTGCCGATGCAACTGGCGACGCAGGAGGCGTGGCAACTGCTCGCGCACTCGGGCGGCGCGCCGCTGCGGGTCTTCGGCGAATGGGACGGTGAGCAGTTCGCGCCGCTCACTGCCTGGGCGTCGGGTGCAGCGGCCGGGAGTGCGCCGGTCTGGACCTTGGCTGGAGTGCGCGCATGAGCCGCCGGGCCGCTCCCAAGGCGAATACCGCAGCGCGCAGCGCGGAGGTCATCGAATGAGTCACTGGAACACGCTGCTGCAGAGCGCACTGGTCGGCACCGCCCGCCAGCCCGTGCCGGCGGCCGATGCAATGGCGGGCGAGTTCGGCGGATTGCTGCAGGCGATCCAGTCCGGCGACGCCCAAGGCCAATTGCTGCGCGTCGCAGGCGCCGTCGCCATCGGGCGCCGTGCCGGCTTCGTGGCGCCGGGCCTCTCGCCCTCCGATGCGCCGATTGCCGCCGCGGATGAACGCCCCGTGCTGAACGATCCTGCGCTGCAGGCTGCCATCGCCGATGCGCTGGCAAGCGGTCCGCTGCGCCTGCAGCACGAAGGTCTCGCCGCGGTCACTGCCGCGGGCCTGCGCCTCCCCCACAACCTTCTGCCCACCGCACTCGACGCCGGCCGCCGCGCCATCGACTTGCGGCCTTCCGTGATCCCGGCGCTCGGCGAGCGCGGCCTCTGGCTCGCCGCGCGCAACGACGACTGGCGCTACGCCGTCGGCGCCAGCGAGCAAGCCGATGCGCAGACGCGTTGGGACGAAGGCAGCCTCGAGCAACGCCGCGCGGTGCTGGTCGAACAACGCCGCAGCGACCCCGCCGCCGCGCGCGAGCGCCTCGCCGCCGAACTGCCGCAACTCCCCGCCAAGGAACGCGCCGCGCTGCTCGGCGCGCTGGCCGGGAATATCGGCCCCGACGACGAAGTCTTGATCGACGCCCAGCTCAAGGACCGCGCCCGCGACGTGCGCCAGGCTGCTGTCGAGCTGCTGCAGCGCCTGCCCGCCAGCACCCATGTGCAGCGCATCGAAGCCTTCCTCGCGCCGCTGCTGTCGCAGGTGGGCGGCGTCTGGCAGTTGAACGCCCCCGAGGCCGCCGACCCGCGCTGGAAGGACGACGCCATCGACCCCGTGCGCCCCACCCACGACAGCCTCGGCGAGCGCGCCTGGTGGCTCTACCAGTTGGTGCGGCAAGCGCCGCTCTCGTGGTGGACCACGCACACCGGCATGGCCCCTGCCGCGCTGCTCGGCTGGGCCGAGAAGAGCGACTGGAAAGATGCCCTGTTCCGCGGCTGGAAAGAAGCCATCCTCGCCACGGCCAATGTCGACTGGGGCGATGCGATGCTCGACCACCACCACACCCGATACAGCCAGCGCGCCTGGGTCGGCCAGTTGCTGGCGCTGCTGCCCCGCGAACGGCGCGAGCGCCACTGGGTGATCGAACTCGGCTTGGCGGACAGCGGCGTGCAGAACGTGATCGCCTTCGCCGACCAGGCCTGCGCACCCGGTGAAACGCCATCGGCCGAACTCTCGCTCCAGCTTGCGGGCGCGCTGCGCACCCGCGTGGAGCGCGGCGACCTCGTCAACGACTACGTGCTGCGCCAGGTGCTCGGCAACGCGGCCGCGCTGCTGCATGCCGATGCGCTGCACCTGCTGGCCGACCTGCCGCGCGCCGCCGAGGAAAGCCCCGGCCTCGCGAGCGCATTGAGCGACACCGCGCGCATCGTGCGTGCGCGCCAGCTGTTCTCGACCCTTCGTCTTTCGTCCACTTCTTCCTCTTCTTCTTCCTCATCCCAAGGCCGTCCATGAGCAATGTCCTGCGCCAGCATGCCGAACATCAATTCGCCGAAGAACTCGATGCGCTCCAGAAGGTCGACGACCGCCAGCGCCCGGCCAACTGGAAACTCTCGCCCTGGGCCGTGCTCACCTACCTGATGGGCGGCAAGCTCGCCAACGGCTTCGAGGTCAGCCCCAAGTACATCGGCAATTCGCGCCTGATGGAGATCGCGGTCTCCACGCTCGCGACCGACCGCGCGCTGCTGCTCTACGGCGTGCCGGGCACTGCCAAGTCGTGGGTGTCGGAGCACCTGGCCGCGGCCGTGAGCGGCGACTCGACCATGCTGATCCAGGGGACCGCCGGCACCAGCGAAGAGCAGCTGCGCTACGGCTGGAACTACGCCGAGCTGCTGGCCCACGGCCCGTCGGAAAAGGCACTCGTGCCGAGCCCGCTGGTGCACGCGATGCGCCTCGGAAAGATCGCGCGCGTCGAAGAGCTCACCCGCATCCCGGCCGACGTTCAGGACACGCTGATCACCGTGCTGTCGGAAAAGACGCTGCCCATCCCTGAACTCGGCAGCGAGGTGCAGGCCGTGCGCGGCTTCTCGGTGATCGCCACCGCGAACAACCGCGACAAGGGCGTGAACGAACTCTCGAGCGCGCTCAAGCGACGCTTCAACACGGTGGTGCTGCCGGTGCCGGCGAGCGAAGCAGAAGAAGTGCAGATCGTGGTCAAGCGCGTGTCCGAGCTGGGCCGCGCGCTCGCGCTGCCGGCCGAGCCGCCCGCGCTGCAGGAAGTGCGCCGCGTGGTGCAGATCTTCCGTGAGCTGCGCAACGGCCAGACCGAAGACGGCAAGACGCGCATCAAGTCACCGACCTCCACGCTCTCGACGGCCGAAGCCATTTCCGTCATCAACAGCGGCATGGCGCTGGCCGGCCATTTCGGCGATGGCGTGCTGCGCTCGGCCGACGTGGCTTCGGGCCTCATCGGCGCGGTCATCAAGGACCCGGTGCAGGACCACGTGGTGTGGAAGGAATACCTGGAGACCGTGGTGAAGGAACGCTCCGACTGGAAGGACCTGTACCGCGCCTGCCGAGAGCAACTCTGAGCCCATGGCCTCACCGCTGCATTACTTCGGCATCCGCCACCACGGGCCCGGCTGTGCGCGCAGCCTGCTGCGCGCTTTCGAGTCGCTGCAGCCCGACTGCATCCTCGTCGAGGGCCCGCCCGAGGCCGAGGGCCTGCTTTCCTTCATGGCGCATGCGGACCTCCGCCCGCCAGTCGCGATGCTGGTGCATGCGAACGACGACACGCGCCTGGCCGCCTTCTATCCCTTCGCCGAGTTCTCGCCCGAGTGGCAGGCGCTGCAGTGGGGCGTGAAGCACGCGCTGCCCACGCGCTTCATCGATCTGCCGCAGGCGCATCGCATGGCCATCGAGCAGGCGGCGCGCGCGGCCGACGAGGCCAAGGCTGTCGAGGCAGAAGCACCAGTCGAAACGCCGCTCGACGACGACGAGACCGACAAGGTGCCGGTCGCCGAAACGGTCGAAGCGCCCGAACAGGAAGAGGCCGCCAACGCACTGCCCGACGACCCCTTCGACTGGCTCGCCCACGCCGCGGGCTATGCCGATGGCGAGAGCTGGTGGAACCACATGGTCGAGGAGCGCGGCGACGGCGAAGACCTGTTCGGCGCCATCGCCGAAGCGATGACCGCCGTGCGCGCCGAAACGCCCGAAGACCGCCGCGGCCAGCGCGCGATGGAGCGTGAGCAACTGCGCGAAGCCTTCATGCGGCAGTCGATCCGCGAAGCCGTCAAGGCCGGTCACCAGCGCATCGCCGTCGTCTGCGGCGCCTGGCACGTGCCCGCGCTGCAGGGCACGGTCACCGCCAAGGCTGACGCCGCGTTGCTCAAGGGCCTGCCCAAGCTCAAGGTGCTCGCCACCTGGGTGCCGTGGACCTATCGCCACCTCACGAGCGCGAGCGGCTACGGCGCGGGCATCGATTCGCCCGGCTGGTACGAGCACCTGTGGCAGCAAGGCGAGCAAGTGGCCGGCCGCACGACCGGCTGGCTCGCGCGCGCGGCAAGGCTGCTGCGCGAACACGACCTCGACTGCTCTTCCGCCCACCTGATCGAAGCCACGCGCCTCGCCGAAACGCTCGCTGCACTGCGCGAGCGTCCCGCGCCCGGCCTGCCCGAGCTCGACGAGGCGGTGCGCAGCGTAATCTGCATGGGCGAGCAGGCGCCGCTCACGCTGATCCACCAGCGCCTCACCGTCGGCGACCGCATGGGGCAGGTGCCCGCCGAAGTGCCGACCGTGCCGCTGCAGCGCGACATCGAGCAGGCGCAGAAAAGCCTGCGCCTCAAGCCCGAGGCGACCGCGAAGACGCTCGACCTCGACCTGCGCCAGCCCAACGACCTTGCGCGCAGCCACCTGCTGCACCGGCTGCGGCTGCTCGACTTGCCATGGGGCGAAATCACCGCCGGCCAGCGCGCGAGCCGCGGCACTTTCCACGAGGTGTGGCAGCTGCAATGGCAGCCCGAGTTCGCGCTGCGCATCATCGAAGCCAGCCGCTTCGGCGCGACCGTGGCGCATGCCGCGAGCGCGCGCGTGATGGAAGGGCTGACTGCGGAGACCTCGCTCACGGCGCTGGCCGAACAGGTCGACATCGTGCTGCTCGCCGACCTGCCGGTCGCCGTGCAGGCCGTGACTCGCGCGCTCGAAGACCGTGCCGCGCTCACCGGCGACGCGGTGCAGCTCATCGGCGCGGTGCCGCCGCTGGCCAACGTGTTCCGCTACGGCAGCGTCCGCCAGACCGACAGCGCGCTGCTCTCCCACGTGCTCGACAGCCTGATCGTGCGCGGCGCCATCGGCCTGCCGATTGCCTGCGGCGCGCTCGATGCCGAAGCCGCCGAGGCGCTGCGCACCCGGCTCATCGCCACGCACGATGCGGTGCGCCTGCGCGACGGCGAAGAAACCACCGCCGCCTGGCGCGCCGCGCTGCGCTCCATCGCTTTCGGCGAAACCGGCGCGCCGCTGCTGCGCGGCGTGAGCTGCCGGCTGCTGCTGGACGATGCGCAGATCGACAGCGACGGCGCCTCGCAGCAGCTCGCGCGCAACCTTTCGGCCGGCGCACCGCCGACTGAAGCCGCCGCGTGGCTCGAAGGCTTTCTCAACCGCAACGCGATGGTGCTGCTGCACGACGAAGCCGTCTGGTCGCTGGTCGACCGCTGGCTTGCGGGGCTCGGCGAAGAACACTTCGTGCAGGTGCTGCCGCTGGTGCGGCGCAGCTTCGCGGACTTTTCGGGTTCGGACCGGCGCGCGCTCGGCGAGCGTGCGAAACGCGGCGCGGTCGGCGGCACGCTGCCGGCCGCCGTGGCCGCCACCGAGTGGGATGAATCACGCGCGGTGCTCGCGCTGCCGCTGCTGCGGGAACTGCTGGGAGTGAAAGCATGAACGTTGGCTCTTGCTCCCTCTCCCTCTGGGGAGAGGGTTGGGGTGAGGGCATGAGCCTTCGCATCTGCACCGCCTTTGCTGTCGTCGCTGACCCTCACCCCCGCCCTCTCCCCAAGGGGAGAGGGAGCAATACAAGCACAGAGGTGACTCCATGAGCGCGAATCTTCAGGACCCCGCCGACGCTGAAGAAGCACCACTGCCACCCACCGACCGCCTGCAGCGCTGGCGGCTCGTGCTGGGCAGCGAAGCCAATGCCAGCTGCGGCGCCGTCGAGGGCCGCGTGCGAGAGATCGACCAGGCGCTCGCCGCGCTCTACGAAGCCGATGGCCGGCGCGGCCTCGGCCAGGGCGGGCAGCGTGGCGGCCGCGGCGATTCGGCGCCCAGCGTGGCGCGCTGGCTCGGCGACATCCGCAAGTACTTTCCGAGCCAGGTGGTGCAGGTGATGCAGCGCGATGCGATGGAGCGCCTGAACCTGCGCCAGATGCTGCTGCAGCCCGAGATGCTGGAGAGCGCGCAGCCCGACGTGCACCTGGTCGCGAACCTCGTGGCGCTCGCGAGCGTGATTCCGGCCGGCACCAAGGACACCGCGCGTGCCGTGGTGCGCAAGGTGGTCGACGAGCTCATGAAGAAGCTCGAGGAGCCGATGCGCAGCGCCGTGAGCGGCGCGCTCAACCGCAGCCAGCGCAACCGCCGCCCGCGCCATTCGGAGATCGACTGGAACCGCACCATCCGCGCCAACCTGCGCCACTGGCAGCCCGAATACCGCACCGTGGTGCCGCAGACGCTGGTCGGCTACGGCCGGAAGGCGCGCCAGCCGCAGCGCGAGGTGATCCTGTGCATCGACCAGAGCGGCTCGATGGCCGCCTCGGTCGTCTACTCGAGCATCTTCGGCGCGGTCATGGCGAGCCTGCCCGCGGTGGCGACCAAGCTGGTGGTGTTCGACACCGCCGTGGTCGACATGACCGAGCAGCTGCAGGACCCGGTGGACCTGCTGTTCGGCGTGCAGCTGGGCGGCGGCACCGACATCAACGGCGCGGTCGGCTACTGCCAGAGCCTGGTGCGCGAGCCGCGCAACACCATCCTCATCCTGATCTCCGACCTTTACGAAGGCGGTGTGGAAGACAACCTGCTGCGCCGCGCCAACGAGCTGGTCGAAGCCGGCGTGCAGTTCATCGCATTGCTCGCGCTCAGCGACGAGGGCGCGCCCGCCTACGACCGCGACCTGGCTTCCAAGCTGGCCGCGCTCGGCGTGCCGTCGTTCGCGTGCACGCCCGACGCATTTCCGGGGTTGATGGCTGCCGCGATCAAACGCGAAGACGTCGCAACGTGGGCCGCAGGCCAAGGCCTCAAAACCAGCCGCGCCGCGTGAGCTGATGCCCGGTCTGTCCCGACGCAAGCTTGCGGCACTGGCCCTTGCGGCCGTGTCGGGCAGGGCAGTGCAAGCGCAGCGCGACTTCCCGTCCAAGCCGATCCGCTGGATCGTGCCGTACCCACCGGGCGCCATCGCCGACATCGTCGCGCGCACCCTCGGCACCCAGCTCGCCATCGACACCGGCCAGCCGGTGCAGATCGAGAACCGCGCCGGCGGCAACACCGCGCTCGGTGCCATCGAGGCGGCCCGCGCGCCGGCCGATGGCTACACCGTGCTTTCGACCGACAACGGCACGCTGGTGTTCAACCCGGCGCTCTACCGCAACCTGAGCTATGACCCGGCGCGCGACTTCGCGCCGGTCACGCTGTTGGGCCGGCTGCCGATGGTGCTTCTGGTCGGCCCGTCGAGCGGGGTGAAGGACGCGCGTGCTTTCATCGCGGATGCGCGGGCGTTTCCGGGCAAGGTGAGCTTCGCCTCCGCCGGCACTGGCACCGTGCAGCACCTGGCGATGGAACTGCTCCAGCGCCAGGCCGGGCTGCGCATGGTGCACGTGCCCTACCGCGGCGCCGCGCCCGCGCTGGCCGACCTCGCGGGCGGGCAACTGCCCGCGATGATGAGCGACCTGGCCGCGGCCCACCGGTTCATCCAGGGCGGCAAGGCGCGCGCCCTCGCGGTCGCCAATGCCACCCGCCTGCCGCAGCTGCCCGCGGTGCCCACCTTCGCGGAGCTCGGCATGCCGCGCATCGAGGCCGCCGCGCTCATGGGCCTGGTGGTGCCCGCGGGCACGCCGCCCGAGCTGGTGGCGCGGCTGCAGCAGACGGTGGCCAGCGCGATCCACAACCCGGTGGTGCTGCGCAAGCTCGCCGAGTTCGGCGTGGAGCCGGTGGGCAGCACGCCGGCGCAGTTCGAAGCGCTCATCGGCGACGAAATGGCGCGCTGGCATCCGTTGATCAAGAGCCTCAACCTGTCGCTCGACTGATTAACGGGCAGCGTTTCAGACCCCTTCACGAGGCCTTTGCACGAACTTTGCGCGAGCGCGCCGCCGTTCTCACTCTGTACTAAGAGTGGCTGCCTAGATTGGCGCCTCGCACATGGAAAGGTCGCGCGGACGGGTTGCACAGGGCAGGCCGGCTCGCACCCAGTCAATGACAACCCGCCGGTTCAATCACGTCATCTTCGCGGACGATTTCTTTCGCTCCGCCGCCAACGGTCTTCCGTACCACGCCGCGAACCGGCGATTCCTGCGGGGTTTTTTCGATTCATCGCTCGGCCGCCTGGGCCTGCCGATGCGCGAGATGGCGCCCCTGGAAGGCGGCGGCCGCATCGACGTGGCGCGCCTCATGGCCCGGCTCGATCTGCCCGCGACGCCCGCCGGCTGGGCCCGCGCCTGCATCGCCGACCTGCTGCCGGTGCACGGCCGCGAGGGCCTGCCGGCCTTCGACCCCGGCTGCCTGGTGATCGGCTGGGGCCTCACGCCGGCGCTGCAGCATTGCATTGCACGCAGCGGCGCGAGCTACCTGGACATCGAGATCGATCCGCGCCGCTTCACCGAGCACCTGCACTTCTGCGCGCGCACGAACGATGCGGTCATCGCAGCGGCGCTGCAGGCGCGCCGCGTCGATGAAGAGGTGTTCTGGAACCACGCGTCCGTGCTCAAGGGCCACTTCGCGCGGCACGGCGCACCGGCGCTGTTCGATCCGCGGCTTCGCATCGGGCTCTTCTTCGGCCAGAGCCTGGTCGACCTGTCGCTGGTGAGCGGCGGGCGCACGATGCACCCGGCGAGCGTGGTCGCGCCGCTGCGCGAGCTCGCGCGCAGTGTCGACCTGCTGGTGATCAAGCCGCATCCCTACGAGCCCGCGCTGCACGACCTCGCGCCTGTTGCGCGGGCGATTCCCAATGTGGCATGGACCGGAGAGAACACCTATGCGCTGCTGTCGGCGGCCAACGTGCATTTCGCGGCCAGCCTGTCGTCCAGCGTGCTCACCGAGGCGCGCTACTTTCGCAAGCCCGCGCATGCGCTGATCCGTGCAGACCGCAATGCGGCGGGGCAACTGCCGGTGGCGTGCTCGGCATGGATACCGGTCGGCCCCGAACTCGGCGCGATGGATTTCATGAGTGCCATCTGCGGCATCGCCGACATGGCCGAAGTGGCCAACACGGCCGACACGGCGCCACGCCATGTCGCCGCATGGCCCGCCACCGCCATCGACCGCGCCTTCATGACCCGCTGGGGTTTCGACGACCAGAGCCGCGGCCTGCGCGATGTGGCCGAGCTGCAGTTGAGCCGTCCGTATCTGTTTCATCCGGGCAGCCCTGCCGCGGGCTGGCTGAGCCACGGCTGGTCGGCGCCCGATGCCGAGGGCGCGAAGAGCGTCGGCGAGTCGGCGTGCCTGGTGATCCCGCTGCCGTCGCTGGCGGAAACGCTCTCGCGCCAGCAGCCGCATCGCCTCGAAGTGCGCATCGACTACCGTTGCAATCTCAAGGCCATGAGCGTCCACGCGATGTTCGATGGCGTGGTGCTGCCCGGCTCCTGCACCACGGGCGCAAAGCGGCGCACCCTGGTGTTCGAGGTGCAGCCCACGGCCGGCAGGAAGTGCCTGGTGCTGCAGTTCGTCGTAGCCGATGCGGCCCGCGGCAACGGGCGGCGTGCGGTCGCGGCGCCGGGCTTCACGCTCAGGAAGCTGCAGGTGTCGCTTCGCACCGCGCGGGGCGTGGTCTCGATGCCGCCGACGGTGTCGTCACCCGTGCAGTGGTCCGAGATGCGGCCGGTGCGGGCGCTGGCCCGCGTGTTCCGCGCACTGCGCGATTCGGCGCGCGGGGTTACCGGGTAGGTTTTTCAGCAGCGAGGTCGTGGAGCAGCACCGTCCAGTGCTGCAGGCGTGCGATGGCGGCCTCGCGCCCTTCCTGTGCCGCCTGGTGGGCATTGCCGCTGTCCGCGAGTGCGAGCAGTTCGCTCGCGGCCGTCGTCACGGCACGCGCGAAGTCGCCGGTGCGGCCCTGCCACACCACGATGCGATGGTGCAGGCCCAGGTGCGCAGCACGCTGCGCGTTGATCGCCTGCTCGGGCTGGTCGGTCAACAGAAGCAGGATCGGCTTGCGGTAGACCGCCGCGATCGACAGCGCCGCCATGCCGGGCGCCGAGACGATGAAGGCGCTGCGCGCGGCCATCTCGATCCAGTGTTCGTCCTGCGCATGCCAGCCTGCGCGCTGCGCATAGCCTTCGCCGACGAGGTGCGCCGGCACGCGCGCATCGGCCAAGCCGCGCTCCAGGCCGTCGGCCAGCGCGGACTCCTGGAAATGCGGATTCAGGTAGACCGCGGCCTGCGGTGCGAGGTCGTCGTGCGCCTCCGTGTCGGCGCCCATCACCGCCACCGGCGTGGCGAGCCGGTGACCGCCGCGGCCGTCGTCCTGCGGCGCGCCGTAGGCGAAGTCGTGCGCGATGCGCGCGCGGCTGCGGTCGATCTGCCAGGCGACGATGCGGCCGAAGATGCCCGCCATCCATGCCGGCATGCGCCCGCTGAAATTGGTCTCCAGCGCATGCCGCAGGCTCGCGCCGTACACATGCACCACCTTGCGCCGCCAGCCCGGCATCCAGCCCATGAAGAGCAGCGCGGGGTGGAAGGAGTCGTTCACCACCAGGTCCGCCTCGCGGAACAACGCGCGCAGCCGCAGGATGTCGCGCAGCATGCGACCCGGGCGGAACACGTAGTGCGCCACGTTGCGGTCGGTCTCGCGGCGCAGCATGTTCTGTTCGCGGTCGAACTGCACCGCGTAGTGGCGCGAGAGCACCGGCGCCTCGATGCCGAAGCCGGCGAGAAAACGTGCGCCTTCGTCGGAGGTGGTGAGCACCTGAACGCTGGCGCCCGCGGCGCGCAGCGAATGCGCGACGAGCTGCGCGCGCATCAGGTGGCCGCGCGCGTCCGCGGTCGCGAGGTAGACGATGCGCGGCGGCATCGAAGGACTCAGAGGCAGAGAGGCAATTCGGCGTGACCGAGCAGCCCCTGCAAAGGGTTCCAATCAAGGCGCAAATGCTCGCCATAGCTCGGGCTATGGCGAGCATTTGCAACGCAGAGTGGGGCCCTTTGCGGGGGATGAGCGGTCATGTCGGATTGCCTCTCTGCCTCTCAAGCGGCGACCGGCCGCGCACGGCCGGGGCGCAGGCGCAAGGCCACGCCCGCGACGTACATGCCCAGCGCGCCGGTGATGCCGAAGCCGCGCTCGGTGTCGCGCACCTCGCGCATCAGCTGCGCGAGCCGTGCTTCTTCGTGCGGCGCCACGCAGCGCTGCAGCGTGTGGCTGCACAGGCGGATGTGGCGGTCTTCGTCGGCGAGCACGCGCGTGAGCAGCGGATGCAGCGCGTGCTGCGGGCCGATCAGCGCGCAATGGCGCTGCAGGATGCGCGAGGCCATCTGCTCGGCGGCAAGACCGATCGCATAGGCCGGCACGAGGCCACCGTGCGCGAAGTGCGGCGCATGGCGCCGGATGAGGCGCTGCCAGCGCCCGAGCTTGCGCTGGCTCAACCAGTCGGGCTGCGGCGCCTCTTCGGGCGATGCGGCCGCTTGCGCGGTGCCGCCGCGCTCGACGATGGCATCGGCGAAGAGGCGCGCATGCAACTGCTCGTCGGCCAGGTGCTGGTCGAGCTGGCGTGTGAGCCACTCGGGCGCGCTGGTGCGCAGCTCGCGCTGCAGCGCCTGTTCGGACGATTCCTCGCCGACGAGGTACAGGCGCAACAGCATCACTTCACCGGCGCGGCTCGCATGCATCTGGCGCAAGGCGGCGCGCTTGATGTGGTGCACCAGCCGCGCCTGCAGCGCCGGCCAGCCGCGCAACGTCGGCGGCGCGAGGCAGTCGAATGGGGTGGCCGGCGAGACAGCGTCAGCGTCCATTGGCCTTGGCCACCGGGGCCAACTGTGGTTGCTGCTGCTGCCAACCGAGCACGAGCCCGATGAAACTGTCCTGCAGGAACGCGCGCGCCGATGCGTCGGCGCCGGCGAACTCACGCTGCTGGCCGTCGTAGCGCACATAGCCCTTGCCGCCCGCGGCGCCGAGCACCAGCTTCTCGTTCTTCTTGAAGCCGCGCTGCATCAGCGGCTGCAGCAGCGATTGCGATTCGAGTCCATAGAGAAACAGGTCGCGCTGCACCACCTGGCGCGGGATCTGCCCGCTCAGCGCCTGCAGTTCGAGCGACCAGTTGCCTTGCCGCATCGCTTCGGAGAGCTCGCTGCCCTTGGCCGATGGCGCGCGGAAACGCGCACGCGCCACCGACTTGGAGGCGCGGCTCAGGCCGAGGCCGACGGTGATGTCCGCATCGGTGGCGCCATCCGTGCGGTTGTCCTGCACCTGCACGATCTCGTTGGCGAGGCGTGCGGCGATGGAAGGCTTGGAAAGCGTCTCGCTGATCTGCGCCGGCGTGAACACGACGCGCTCGGTGCTGCCCTCGATCACCACGACCTGGTACGGATCGATCTTGATGTCGCTGAACTCGCCGCCAATGGGCGAGTGCGCATGGCTGCTCACAGACCATTCGTTGCCCGAGCGGCTCACGAGCGCATGGAAAGTCAATGGCACGCGCTGGCCAGTGCTGCGCGACTGGCCCGAGCCCTGCAGCAGCACATCGCCCACGATGGTCTTCTCGCCGTAGACGCGCGGGTTGGCGAAGCGGATGGTGTGCGCGGCGCTGTCGAGCGCGGCGCGCGTGTCGGCATCGTCCAGCGCGAGGCGGTTGCATTCGTTGGCGGGGCCCGCGAGCGCGGAGAAGGGGCAGCCGCTGTCGGACTTGAAGTTGAAAATGCCGCGGCCGGTGAAGTCGGCGGCACCGGCTGTGACGCACGCGCCTGCCAGCACGAGAAGGCTGAGGATGTTTTTCTTGTTCATGTCGGGCGATGGTAGGAAAGCGCTTGCGCATCCGCGTTGGTGCGGCCGGTCGTGTGCAGGCCGATGCCGCGCGCGAAGGCACCCAGCATGTCGATGGCCGAGAAGCCCACGATCAACGCCACGCCCGCGAGCCAGCGCAGGCCGCGCAGCGGAGGCAGGTCCTGGTGGTTGAGCGCGCGCACGCTGAACCCGAGCCGCGTGAACAGCACGCACAGCGGCCCGATCGGACCGCTCTTCGCCAGCCATTGCCAGCGCGCCGACACATAGCTGCGCAAGAGGTGCGGCGTGAGCGAATACGTGTCCTGACCGCGCATCCAGCGCAGCTTGAGCGCCTCGGTGCGCGTGTCGGGCAGACGGTGCTCGGTGTGCGCTGCGGCCGCGTAGTGGATGGGCACGTTGGCGGCCTTCAGGCGCATGCCCAGCACCTGGCAGTGCGCGCGGTACACGCCATCGAGCGCCTGGTAGCTGTGCTGCTCGAACACATCGCGGCGGAAGGCCACGTTGTTCGCGTAGAAGTTGCTTGTTGCGCCCGCATGGTCGGCGTTGGGGAAGTACATGAAATCGATGGTGGTGAGCGCGGTGCCCACGATGTTGGCCGCGTAGCTCGTGCGGCCGGCCACCACGGCGGGCGCATCGGCGCCGCGCGTGAAGGGCATGAGCATCTGCAGCAGCCAGTCGTCGTCGGGCAGGCAGTCGGCGTCGGCGAACACCACATGGTCGCAGCGCGCCGCATCGGTGGCCGCGAAGCCGACGTTCTTGGCGTTGTAGTAGCCGGTGGCGGCGTCGATGCGCACGAAGTCGATGGGGCGGCCCGCCAGCGCAGCGACGGCCTCGCACGATGCGGCGTTCAGCCCGTCGTGCGTGATAACCACCTGCGCGAGGGCCGTGAGCGGCACCTGCTGCTTCGCCAGCAGGGCGACGAGGCGCTGCAGGCTGGTGCTTGCGGCGGCTTCGGCATCCGCTCCGCCGCGCAGGTTGTTGGTCTCCAGGACCAGTGCGCAACGCGCGGCAACTTGATCGGGCATCATCGAATTTTCCTGTCCGGACATTGTTTTGAAGGCTTGCATCCTGCTTTTATCTCACAACCGCCGCTGCTGCCAGTGCCTTAAGAAAGGGGCGCGCGCATGAAGCTCGCCATCTTCGGCGCCGGTTATGTGGGCCTCAGCTTCGCCGCCTGCATGGCCGAGGCCGGGCACGATGTGCTGTGTGCAGACGCCGATGCGAGCCGCATCGAAGGCTTGCAGCAGGGGCAGATGCCGTTGCACGAGCCGGGCTTGGAGGCGTTGGTCGCAGAGGGGCTTGCTGCAGGGCGATTGCGTTTTACGGCCGACGAGCGCGCCGCGAGCCTGCATGGAGAAGTTCTCTTTATCGTGGTCAACACACCGGCCAATGCCGAAGGCGACGTCGACCTGCAGCACGTGATGGCCGTGGCGCGCAGCATCGGCCAGCACCGCGATCGCGACGCGGTGGTCGTCTGCAAGTCCACCGCGCCGGTCGGCACCGCGGAGCAGGTCGAGGCCGTGCTGCGCGCGGAGCTTTCGCAACGCGGTGCAGCGCATCGCATCGCGGTGGCGGTGAACCCCGAGTTCCTGCGCGAAGGCTCGGCCGTGCGCGACTGCCGGCAGCCCGACCGTGTGGTGATCGGTGCTGCCGACCCCGTGGCCATCGACCTCTTGACGCAGCTCTATGCGCCCTTCGTCACAGACCCCGCGACGCAACTGCTGGTGATGGACCGGCGTTCGGCCGAACTCACCAAATACGCCGCCAACGCGATGCTCGCGACCCGCATCAGCTTCATGAACGAGATGGCGCGCGTGGCCGGGCATGCGGGGGCCGACATCGAGATGGTGCGCCGCGGCATCGGCTCGGACCGGCGCATCGGCCCCGACTTCCTGCAGGCGGGCGCGGGCTACGGCGGCTCGTGCCTGGCGAAGGATGTGCGGGCGCTTCGGCACGCGGCCGATCGCGGCGGGCAGGTGTTGCGCATCCTCTCGGCGGTGGAAGCCGCGAACCATGAGCAGAAGGGCCGGCTGTTCGACCTGATGACGCATCACTTCGAAGGCGACATCGCGCACAAGACCATCGCGCTCTGGGGCCTGGCCTTCAAGCCCGACACCGACGACATGCGCGATGCGCCGAGCCTGGTGCTGCTGGAGCGGTTTTGGGCAGCGGGCGCACGCGTGCAGGTGCACGACCCGGCGGCAATGCCGAATGCGCGTGCCATCGTCGGCGAGCGCGACGATGTGCAGTGGTGCGACACGCCGGAAGATGCGCTGCAGGGCGCCGACGTGCTGGCGCTCGTGACCGAATGGCCGGTGTTCCGTCGCCCTGATTTCGCGCGCATCGCGAGCACGTTGAAGACGCCCGCGATCTTCGACGGCCGCAACATCTACGACGCCGCCGAAGTCGAAGCCGCCGGCATCGCGTACTACGGCATCGGCCGTGGGCGTTCAGTGCGGCGCTGAATCGTCCGTTGGCAGGAACGCGTCGCCCGGCGTCAGCGGCGCATGGCGATAGCTCGCCGGCGTGCGGCTCAGCTTCACAGGCGCGCCGATGCCGCGGTAGCCGCCGGGCATCTCCACCACCATCTCGCGGTGCAGCGTGTGCGGATGCTGCAGCGCATCGGCTACCGGCAGCACCGGCGCTGCAGGCACGCCGGCCGCCATCAATTGATCGACCAGCGCGCGGCCGTCGAAAGCCGTCATCGCCGCCTCGAGCCGCTGCTTGAGCGCATCGCGGTGCACCGAGCGCGCACCGGCCGTGCGATAGAGCGGATCGTCCGCGAGTTCGGGCAGGCCGATGCAGCGGCACAGGCTTGCGAACTGGCGGTCGTTGCCCACCGCGACGAACACCGGATCGGTGCCCGTGGCCAGCGCGTCGTAGGGATAGATGTTGGGATGCGCGTTGCCCGTGCGGCGCGGCGCCGTGCCGTCCATGAACCAGTTGGCCGCATGCGGATGCAGCAGCGAGAGCCCGCTGTCGTAGAGCGCCGCCTCCACGAACTGCCCGCGGCCACTGCGGTTGCGCTCCTGCAGCGCGAGCAGCACGCCAATGACTGCGTTGAGCCCCGTCACCATGTCGACGACGGGAAGGCCCACGCGCAGCGGCCCGCCTTCCGCTTCGCCGTTCACGCTCATGATGCCGGTCATCGCCTGCACCGCCGCGTCGTAGCCGGGCAGTGCGCCCAGCGGACCGTCGGCACCGAAGCCCGACACGCGGCACCACACGAGGCGCGGAAAGCGCTGCGACAGCGTTTCGTAGCCGATGCCCCAGCGCTCCATCGTGCCGGTCTTGAAGTTCTCGATCAGCACGTCGGCCTCGGCCACCAGCGCGAGCAGCGCCTCGCAGCCTTCCTCGGTCGAGAAGTCCAGGTGCTGCACGCGCTTGTTGCGGTTGAGCCCGTGGTAGTACGAGGCCACGCCTTCCTTGAACGGCGGGCCCCAGGTGCGCGTGTCGTCGCCCTGCGGCGGCTCGACCTTGAGCACGTCGGCCCCGTGGTCGCCCAGGATCTGGCCGCAGTAGGGGCCGCCGAGGATGCGCGAGATGTCGAGCACGCGGATGCCCGCGAGAGCGCCTTGGGGTGATGTCATTTCAGTCCGATGCCTTCGTCATTCATCATCAATCGAGCTGCGCGCCGGACTTCTTCACGACGTCCTTCCACTTGGCCGATTCACTCACGATGAACTGGCCGAGCTTCTGCGGCGAGGTATCGGCCGAGGCTTCGAGCCCTTGCGCCGCGAACATCTGCTTGACCTTCGGCGAGTTCAGCACTTCGGCAAACGCGTGGTTGAGCTTGGCCACGCGGTCCGCGGGCGTGCCGGCCGGCGCGACGATGCCGAAGAACACGCTCACGTCGTAGCCCTTGTAGCCCTGCTCCGAGATCGTCGGCACCTCGGGCAGCGCCTGCGAGCGTTCGACCGTCGCCACGCCCAGCGCGCGCAGCTTGCCGGCCTTCACGTAGGGCAGCGCGGTGAGGATGTCGGTGAAGGTCATGCTGACCTGGTTGCCCAGCAGGTCGTTGAGCGCGGGGCCCGTGCCCTTGTAGGGGATGTGCTGCAGGTCGGTGCCGGCCACCGAGTTGAAGAGCACGCCCGCAAGATGCGACGACGCGCCATTGCCCGACGAGGCATAGCTCAGCTTGCCCGGGTTGGCCTTGGCATACGCGACGAGTTCGGGCACGGTCTTCACCGGCAGCGCGGGGTTCACCACCAGGATGTTCGGCAGGTAGCCGACCTGGATCACCGGTGCGTAGCTCTTGACCGGGTCGTAGTTGATCTTGCGGTAGAGGCTCGCGTTGATGGCGAGCGGGCCCGAGGTGCCGAACAGCAGCGTGTGGCCGTCGGCCTCGGCGCGCGCCACGTACTCGGCGCCGATGTTTCCGCCTGCGCCCGCGCGGTTCTCCACGATCATGGGTTGGCCGAGGCGGTCCTTCATCTCGGCGGCCAGCGTGCGGGCCATGGCGTCGGTCGGGCCGCCCGGTGGGAAGGGCACGACCAGTGTCAATGGCTTGGAGGGGAAGGGGCCTTGAGCCTGGGCGGCGGGTGCTGCGCTCAGCAGTGCGGCGCAGGCGGTGGCTGCTGCGAAGAGGTGGGTGAGGTGTCGCAAAGGATGTCTCCGTTCTTTTGAATCAGGCAGTGGTTTCTACGTTGCGCGTCGCGGTGGCGTTCCAGTCCGCGGGCATCGCGTCGGGCGCGAGCGGGTCGCGCGGCAGCACGCGGTGCAGCAGCACCAGTTGCGCCCAGCGCAGGCGCGCGGCCGAGCGGCTGTGGCTCGCCTCCCACGCCATCGCGATGCTGCTCGTGCAGTGATAGAGCGCCGACGCGGCCTGGCGCGCGAGCACGTCGCCGCCTTCGCGGGCCGCGGTCTCGGCCAACGCTGCTGCGCGTGCCAGCGAATCGCTCAAGGCCTTGGCAAACGCAGGGGCGAGCGCCGCATCGTCCAGCAGCTTCTCGCAATGTGCGCGCAGCACCGGCAGCGAGCCCTCGCGCTTCACCGCACGAATCACGTCCAGTGCCACGACGTTGCTCGTGCCTTCCCAGATCGAGCCCAGGTGCGCATCGCGAACGAGGCGCGGATCGCTCCACTCCTCGATGTAGCCGCAGCCGCCGCGCACTTCCATCGCATCGCCCGTCACCTTGCGCGCATCGCGGCAGGCGCGGAACTTGATGAGCGGCGTGAGGATGCGCAGCAGCGCGTACGCATCGGGCTCGCCGGCATCGGAGCGCGCGAGCGCGAGCGCGGTCTGGCACACCATCGTGCGCGCCTGCTCGGCCGGCAGGCGCAGCTTGTCGAGCTGGCGCTGCATCAGCGGCATCTGGTCGAGCGTGCGGCCGAAGGCGCGGCGCTCGGCGGCGATGTATTCGGCTTCGGCTACGGCGCGGCGCATGAGGCCCGCGGCGCGCACGCCGTTCGACAGGCGGGAGTTGTTCACCATGTCGGCCATCTGCACGAAGCCGCGGCCCTCTTCGCCGACGAGGTACGCCACCGCGCCTTCGAGCCGGATCTCGCCGCTGGCCATCGAGCGCGTGCCCAGCTTGTCCTTCAGGCGAATGATCCGGTAGTGGTTGAGGCTGCCGTCCTCCAGCCGGCGCGGCAAGAGGAAGAGCGACACGCCCTTCATGCCCGCCACGCCGTCTTCGGCGCGCGCGAGCACCATCGCGAAATCGGCGTCGGGGTTCGAGCAGAACCACTTGTCGCCCGTGATGCGCCAGCTGCCGTCGGCCTCGCGCCGTGCCATCGTCGCGGTGGCGGCGATGTCGGAGCCCGCGGCCTGCTCGGTCATGAACATCGCGCCCTGTGCGAGCTCGTCGAAATCGAGCGAAGTGAGGCGCGGCAGGAAGCGCGCGACCAGTTCAGGGTTGCCGAACTTCTTGAGCGTGCGCGTGAGCGAATCGGTCATCGAGACCGGGCAGCACAAGCCGAACTCAGCCTGCACGAAAAGGTAGGTCAGCACGTACTTGACGAGCGGCGGCATCTTGCCTTTCCAGCCCAGCGTCTCGTCGCGGTGCGAGATGGCGGCCAGGCCGAACTCGCTGAGCGCGAGGCGTTCCATCTCCACATACGCCGGGTGCTTGACGACCTTCTGCTCGTTCAGGCCGGTGCGGGTGCGCTGCTTCAGCGTGGGCGGGTTGCGGTCGGCGGTGCCGGCCAGTTCGTCGAGCAGGCCGCCCGCGAGGCCGCCCAGGCGCTCGAAGTGCGGCTGCATGTGCGTGCCCAGGTCCTCGGGCAGGTAGAGCGCGAGCAGGTCGTGCAGCTCGGTGTCGGCGGTGAAGAGGTTCTGGCCGTGGCGGTCGGGAATCGGATGGGCGTGCGCGGTGGGCAGCGCGGCAGGTGCGGCGTTTTCAGGCATGCGTTTTGTCTCCTGGGTTCGCCGCATTGTTGAACCCATGATGATCTGTGTCTAATATCGAATTGGTCTTGTTCGATTCGATCTGCCTATTCATGGAACTGCGACACCTGCGCTATTTCTCCGTGCTGGCCGAGGAGCTGCACTTCGGGCGCGCCGCGCGGCGTCTCTCGATTTCGCAGCCGCCGCTGTCGGTCGCGATCCGCCAGCTCGAGGACTCGGTGGGCGCGCGGCTCTTCGAGCGCAACAGCAAGGAAGTGCGGCTCACGCACGCGGGCGAGGCGCTGCGCATTTCGGCGCGGCGCTTGCTGCAGCAGGCGGAAGAGGCGGCGACCGAGGCGCGCGATGTGGCGAGCGGTTCGGCGGGGCGGCTGCGCATCGGCTTCGTCGGGGCGATGCTCTATCGCGGATTGCCGCCGGCGCTGCGCGCATTCCAGGCGAAGCATCCGGCGGTGCGCATCACGCTGAACGAACTCAATTCGGGCGTGCAGATATCGGAGCTGCTGCACGACCGGCTGGACCTGGGCTTCGTCCACACGAGCCGCATGCCGCCCGAGCTGCATCACCGCTTGCTGCTGTCCGAGTCCTTCGTGTGCTGCCTGCCTGCAGGGCATTCGCTCGCACGCAAGAAGGTGCTGGCCCCGGCCGACCTGCGCGACCAGCCCTTCGTGCTGTTCTCGCGCGAGGCTTCACCCGACTATCACGAGCGCATCCTGTCGATCTGCGCGGATGCGGGCTTCCTGCCCGAGGTGCGGCATGAAGTGCGCCACTGGCTGGCCGTCGTGTCGCTGGTGTCGCAAGGCATGGGCGTGGCGCTGGTGCCGCAGGCGATGCGCAATTCGGCGCTGCGCGGCGCGGTCTTCAGGCCGCTCGATCGGCCGGTGGTGCAGTCGGAGTCCTACGGTGTCTGGCGCAGCGGGCCGCCCAACGTGCTGGTCGAGCGGCTGCTGCAGGGCGTCGCGGAAACCGCGGCTCAGGCGTAAAGAGGCTCTTCCGCCATCTGCTCGCACTGGTCTTCGAGCACGAGGATCTGCCCCTTCCAGTAATCGCTCGAGCCGAACCACGGAAAGTTGATCGGGAAGATCGGGTCTTCCCAGCGCCGCGCCAACCAAGCGCTGTAGTGGATGAGCCGCAGCGTGCGCAGCGGCTCGATCAGCGCGAGCTCGCGGCGGTCGAATTCGCGGAACTGCTCGTAGCCGTCGAGCAGGCCCGACAGCTGCGAGGTGCGCTGCGCGCGGTCGCCCGACAGCAGCATCCACAAGTCCTGGACGGCAAAGCCGGTGCGCGCGTCGTCCAGGTCGACGAAGTGCGGGCCGCCGCCGGGGCGGTCGGTGGGCGTCCACAGGATGTTGCCGGGGTGCACGTCGCCATGCAGGCGGAGCTTCCGCGGCTTGAAATCGGAGGCCGGCGGCTGCAGCGCGAGGGCGGTCGCGCGGACCATGTCCAGCGCCTCGTTGCACATCTTTTCCCAGTCGCGCTGCATGTCGAGCGGGATCTTGTCGTTCTCCAGCAGCCAATCGCGCGAGTCGAGACCGAAGGTCTGCAGGTCGAGCGCGGGGCGGGCCTCGAAAGGCTTGGCACTGCCCACGGTGTGGATGCGCGCGAGGAAGCGGCCGACCCATTCGAGCACCTCGAAGTTGTCGAGCTCGGGCGCGCGGCCGCCGCGGTAGGGGCTCACGCTGAAAGCGAAGCCCGCGTGGTGGTGCAGGGTCTTGCCGTCGAAAACAAGGGGCGGCACAGCCGGCACTTCGTCGGCGGCCAGTTCGAGCGAGAAGCCGTGCTCCTCGAGGATCTCGGCTTCGCTCCAGCGCTCGGGGCGGTAGAACTTCACCACCACCGCACTGCGGTCCTCCAGGAACACCTGGTAGACCCGGTTTTCGTACGAGTTCAGGCCGGTGAGCCGGCCGTCGCCGTGCAGGCCGAGCGTCGCGAGCGCGTCGAGCACCACGTCTGGCGTGAGGCTCTCATAGGGATGGGTATTGGCGGGCGCTGCGGGGGAAAGGGTCATGCGGCGATTGTCGCCACCCCCGCCCGGTTCGCGTCACCGCCCGCCGGGTTGTTTGTAAAGCGAGAGGATATGGCCCGTGCGCGGGTCGCCCTTGCCGGCCAGCACCTGCGCGTAGGCGGCCTGCACCGCCTCGCCGCCGCGGTGCTGCTCGGCGTGTAGCCAGGGGTTGCTGGCGTCGGTCACCGTGGCGAGGAAATTGCGCCAGGCCGAAACCATGCGCCGGCCGAATTCCTCCGCGCCCCATTCGGCGGTGCGCTTCTTGATCTGCGCAGGCGCGAAGAACAGCGTGGCGCGCGGGCCCGGGAGGTCCTTGCCCGCGCCCTTGGCCGAGAGCTGTTCCACATGCGTACCGCCGATCGAGCAGCTGTACCTGAGGTTCGCGAATCGCGTGTGGATGGCGTTGCGCAGCCCGGCATTGCCCGCGAAGTCGACGTAAACGCTGGGCGTGTCCGCCGCGATGCTGTCGAGTGCGTCGTAGGTCACCACGCGGTGGTAGCAGCCCAGGCTTTCGCAGAAGGCCACGTTGCCGGGCGAGGTGAGGCCGATCACCTCCAGCCCCAAGCGCTGGTGCAACTGGAAGGCGGTGCCGTACGCCGTCTTGCTCGATGCGCTCGACAGCAGCATGGTCGTGGCGCCGAAGAAGTCGTTGTCGGCCATGAAGTCGTCGATCAGCCACGAGGTGATGAAGAGCGGTCGCAGCAGCGCTTGCAGGTCTTCGGTGTCGGTGGTGTAGAGCGGATCGGCGTTGCAGCGGAAGTACTGGTTGTAGACAGCGGGCAGCTCGGCACGGTGAGGTGCCACATCGGTGAAGCGACCGGGCGAGAGCCGGTCGGGGCTCAGCACCGCGCTCGATGCCATCGGCCAGTAGCCGTAGAGCCGCTCGCCCACCGCCACGCCGGGGTGCAAAGACTGCACGACGCTCGCGAAGCCCCACACGGGGATCGAGCCCCAGCCTTCTTCCTCGGAGGGGAAGAACTGCCAGTAGCTCATCGCATCGCCGAACGCGGCGTATGTGATGTTGTTCGAGGTGAGCGCAAAGCTGTCGATGCGCACGCGCACCTGGCCGTCGGCCAAGGGCTGGTCGGTGGCGGTGTGCAGGCGCGTGGTGGGAAGGTTGTCCTTGCGGACGAGGAGGCTGGTGGTGCTCATGGGGTCGATCTCCACGGTGCGTTGAAGGGCGTGCGGCCACGTTAGCCAAGCTTGATGAAAGGCGCTATCGCGTTGTCCCTCTCCGCGTCGCCCGTGAGACAACGCCGGCCATGAAAAAAGCGCCCCGGCTTGTGGCTGAGGCGCTTTCTTTGAAACTGTCGGATCCCTTCAAGGGAACACCGAGGAACCGGCTTTGCCGGGCCTCAGGTGTTGCCCCCGGTAGGGGGTTGGCGAAGCGACACGAAGTGCGCGCAGCCTGGGGGCGAGCTCAAACAATCGTGAGTTCGACGTCGATGTTGCCGCGGGTGGCGTTCGAATACGGGCAGACCTGGTGAGCGGTGTCGACCAGCTTCTGCTTCTGTTCAGCGTCGAGGCCGGGCAGCGTGATCGCCAGTTGCACCGAGATGCCGTAGGCAGCACCGCCGTTCGTCGGGCCGAGGGAAACCTTCGAGTCGATCGACACGTCGTCGGGCACCTTCACGCTGATCTTCGGGCCGACGGCCTTCATCGCACCGATGAAGCAGGCGGCATAGCCGACCGCGAACAGCTGCTCGGGGTTGGTGCCGGGCTTGCCCGAACCAGGCGAGCTGAGCTTGACGTCGATCGCGCCGTCGCTGGACTTGCCTGCGCCGTCACGGCCGCCGACGGTGTGGGCTTCTGCGGTGTAGAGCACTTTGTCGAGCTTGGTGGTCATGGTGTTTCCTTTGATGATGGAGGGAGGGGACAGGTGAAAAAAATGCTTCTCTCGTCTTTGATCGAAGCGGGGAGAAAGAAAAACGTTCTCGGTCAGGCCGCCTTCTTGACGCGGTCGCGCAGGGTCTGGATCTGCTGGGTGAGCGAGATGAGTTCGGGCACCGAGCATTCGGTGGCGGCCATGAGGCAGCCGGGAACGCTGGCGGCACGGGTCTTCAACTTGCGGCCGGCGGCGGTGAGGGTGATGTGCACGCGGCGTTCGTCGGCCACGTCGCGCACCCGGGCCACGTAGCCGTTGGCTTCGAGCCGCTTGAGCAGCGGGGTGAGCGTGCCGGAGTCGAGCGAGAGGCGTTCGCCGAGTTCGGAGACCATCAATCCGTCCTGCTCCCAGAGGGCCAGCATGACGAGGTATTGGGGATAGGTGAGCTGCAGCTTTTCCAGCACCGGCTTGTAGAGCCGGGTCATCGCCAACGAGGCGGAGTACACGGCGAAACAGAGCTGGTTGTCCAGCTTGAGCATTTCGTCGGCGGAGACGGTGGTGGAACGCATGGCAGGAATTCTAGCGAGCAATTGAATTGTGTGCAATTTAATTTGAAAGCATCCGTTTCGAGGATGCGTTCAGCCAGGAAGCTTCAGGCCTTGAAGCGCTTGCGCGTCAGCGCCAGTGCAATCCAGAACGCCACGACCGCATACACCGCGAGCACCGCCGCATGCAGCCACCAGTCGGCCGGCCACTGGTCCATGAAGAGCGGCCGCACCAGCGCCACCGCGTTGGTCAGCGGCAGCCATGCGGCCACCGCCTTTACCGCCGAGGGCAGTTGCTCCAGCGGAAAGAACACGCCGCTCAGGAACATCATCGGCGTCATGAACAGCGTGAAGTAGTAGGTGAAGAAGTCGTAGCCCTTGGCGAGGGCATTGAAGATCAGCGCGATCGACGAGAAGGTGATGCCCGCGCCAATCAGCACCAGCCACGCGACGACGAGCTTCGGGCTGTGGCTGATGCCCAGGCCCAGCATCACGAACAAGATCGCGGTGACGGTGAAGATCGACTTGAACGCGGCCCACAGCATCTCGGCCATCACGATGTCATCGAGCCCGACCGGCGCATTCATGATGCCGTCCCAGGTCTTCTGTACGTGCATGCGCGAGAACGCCGAATACAGCGCCTCGAAGCTCGCCGCATTCATCGCGCTCATGCAGATCGAGCCGCTCGCGAGGAACAGGATGTAGGGCACCTTCACACCGTCCACCGCCACCTGTCCCACCAGCGCACCCATGCCGTAGCCGAAGGCCACGAGCCAGATCAGCGGCTCCGCGATGTTGCCGATGAGGCTCGGGATCGCGAGCTTGCGCCACACGAGCAGGTTGCGCAGGAACACGGGCCACCAGCGCAGAGAGATTTCGGGTGCGCGCCAGGGAGAGGGCGTCGGGGCGTTCGTCGTCGTTGTCGTTGCTGTCGTCGTGTTCATGGTCTAGCCGTCCTCGCGGATCTGCCGCCCGGTGAGCTTCAGGAAAAGGTCTTCGAGATTCGCGGGTCGATGGAAGGTACGCAGGCCGCCGTGCCGCGTGAGCGCGTCGAGCAGCCGCCGCGCGTCCTGTGTATAGAAGAACACCGTCTCCCCGCTCACTTCGACACGCGCCGCCATCGCCTTGAGTTCGGGCGACTCGGCCAGCGACAGCGCACCGTTGCCATACACCTCGACCACGTCGGGCTCCAGGTGCTCGGCGATCAGGTCGCGCGGCTTGCCTTCCGCGATCTTGCGGCCGTGGTCGAGCACCAGGAGGCGCGAGCACAGGCGCTCGGCCTCGTCCATGAAGTGCGTGGTCAAAAGGATCGACTTGCCCTGTTGCAGCAGCACCTGCAGCCGCTCCCACATCAGGTGGCGCGCCTGCGGGTCGAGCCCGGTGGTCGGCTCGTCGAGCAGCAGCAGCTTGGGGTCGTTCACCAGCGCACGTGCCAGCGACAGCCGCCGGCGCATGCCGCCCGAGAGCTCGCCCGGCTTCGCGTCGGCCTTGTGCGAAAGCGCAGCGAACTCCAGCAACTGCGGCACGCGTGCGCGCACCTCGGCCTTGCTGAAGCCGAAGTAGCGGCCGTACACCACGAGGTTCTCGGCGCAGCTGAAGTCGGGGTCGAGCGTGTCGAACTGCGTGACCACGCCCAACTGCGCCTTGATGGCGAGCGCATCGCGCGGCATCTGCAAACCCAGCGCCGAAATCTCGCCGCCGTCGGGCGCGGTGAGGCCCAGGCACATGCGGATGGTGGTGGTCTTGCCGGCGCCGTTGGGGCCGATCACGCCGAGGCATTCACCCGGCGCGATCTCGAACGACAGGTCGTCCACGACCGTGGTGTCGCCATAGCGCTTGCGCAAGTGGCTGGCGTGGAAGAGGGGAGGGGTGGAAGAAGAGGATGGCACGCGGCCATTCTGGCGCAGGCCCGCGCCGCGCGTCGCCATCGCTTCAACGGATGGACAAGCGGCGCGGGTTCGGCGCAACTCCCGGCACAATCGACGCCCGGCGAATACCGCCAGGAAAGATCCCAAGATGCTGCGTTTTCTGTTGGCGCTGTCGGTCGTGCTGCTGCTGGGCGCCTGCGCGCAATTCCACCGGCCGCTCGCGGCGGCGGACCGGGCGAAGGTCCAGGAGGTCGATGTGCGGGTGGTCGTCGCGCAAGAGAGCTTCATGTTCTCCGCGCAGGCGCCCGGCCTGAGCGAGGCCACGGGCGGCGGCCTGATCGGTGCGCTGATCGACTCTTCGGTGCAGCAGGTGCGGCAAAAGGAAATGAGCGCGGAGGTCGGTGCCATCGTCGGTCCCCTGCTCGACTACGACTACCGGGTCGAGGCCGGCCTCGCCCTCGGCGAGGTGCTGAATACGCCCAATGCATTCCCGCTGAAGATCGCCTCCTCGCAAGTGCTCGCGGGCATGCCGCCGAAGGCCGAGCAGAACGCCCGCATCGCAGCCACCAAGTCCGGCCCCGCCTACCTCGTGCTGTTGCTGCAGTACATGCTGGAGCCCGGGCTGGGCGCCTTCACCACGCGCACCACGGCGCTGCTCTGGCAGGACGGCAACAAGGAGCCCTCGTACCGTTCCGCGACGATCTACCAGACACCCGTCAGCGGCGGTGCGCGCGCCACCGTCGTTCGGCGGCTGGGCGCCAACGACGGCCAGCAGCTCAAGGCGGTGATGCGCGATTCGATCCGGCAGACGCTGCACGTGGTGGGGCTGGACCTGGCGGGTGCGCGCTCCGGCGCGATCCGCACGGTGCGGTTCAACGTCAACGGCACGTGGTTGACGCTGGGTGGACAAGGCTTCGACGAGCAGCCCGGCCGCGTCGCATTTCGCGACCAGGACAACGCGATGTATTCGGTCCGGACGGCCGCGCCATGAAGCGACCCTCGCAACCTCGCACCGGCCTGGCAGCGGCCTTCTTGTTCGCGCTCGGCGCAATGTCCGGCCTCGCGCAGGCGGTCACCGAAACGGAGCCGCTCGACATGGTCTACCAGCAGGCGCCGGAACCGGAGCAGCGTCCCAACGGTCCGCCGGTGGAAACCCTTCGTGTGCCGCAGGGCTGCAAGCTCTACCTGCCGGCCATCGAGGATGCCCGCAACAACCAGGTCTACGTCGGCAACCTCACCTTGATGATGCCGACGGTGCATGCCACGCCGAGGGCGGTGGAGTCGCTGCGCAGCGGCGATGCGGGCATGTGGACGCGCGGCGCGCTGCTGTCGACCCAGCGCTATGGCTACCAGCCCATCGTCGGCGCGCCCGCTGCGGCCGCCGGTCCCCGGCAGGTCTCGGCGGTGGTCGCGTTGCGCCTGGCCCATGCGTGGTCCGCGGGGCTCAACCTTGTCTCGCATGTGGTGCTGAAGGTGAGCTACCGGCTGCCCGGCGGCGAGGTGGCCACGCGCCTCTATCACGGCATGGGCACGCGCACCAACTGGGCGAGCGGCAATGGCGAGTTCATGTCGGTGCTGAACCTCGGCATGGAAGAGGCGGTGCGCAGCATGGCGACCGATGCCGCGGCGCTGTGCGACGGCAAGCCGCTCCCGGCACCCGCGCCCGCTGTTGCGCAATGACGGCTACATCCGCAAGCCGCTGAACTCCGTCTTCATCCAGTCGATGAAAGCCCGCGTGCGGGCCGGCAGCAGCCGCGCGTTCGGATAGATCACGCTCACCGGCCGCGGCGGCGGCTCGAAGTCTTCGAGCACGATCGCCAGGCGTCCCTGCGCCACGTACGGCAGCACCTGGTACGAGAAGAAGGTGCCGAAGCCCATGCCCGCGGCGCAGGCCTCGACGGCGGGCGCGAGGTGGTTGAACTCCAGGCGGTTGCTCGGCGTCACGCTGATCGTCTTGCCGGCCTCGTGGAACTGCCATTGCGGCGGCGCATCGATGCGGCCGCGCACGCACGGTGCGCCGTTCAGCTCGCGCGGATGCCGCGGCGTGCCGTGGCGCGCGAGGTAGTCGGGGCTCACCGCCACCACGCGCCGGATGGTGCCCAGCGTCTGCGCCACGAGCGATGAATCTTCCAGCGGGCTGATGCGGATGCCCACGTCGATGTTCTCCTCCAGCAAGTTCACCGCGCGGTCGTACAGCAGCACGCTGCAGCGCACCTTGTCGTAGCGCTTCATGAAGCGGGTGATGGCCGGCGCCACATACATGTGGCCGAACAGCACCGGCGCGGTGATGGTGAGCTGGCCCGCCGGCTCGCGCGCCTCGGCGTTGAGCGCGCGATCGGCGGCGTCGGCTGCGAGCAGCACCTCGCGCGCGCTCGGCAGGTAGTGGCGGCCCTCTTCGGTGAGCGACAGGCGGCGCGTGGTGCGGTGAAAAAGGCGCACCCCCAGGTGCGCCTCGAGCGCTGCCAAGGAACGCACCACCGCGGGCAGCGAGGTGCCCAGCGACTCGGCGGCGCGCGTCATGCTGCCTTGATCGGCAATCTGCACGAAAGTCTGCATGGCTTTGAAGCGGTCCATGCCGCAATTAAACCGGAAAACGCAGCAGTCAAATACAGAAATGGCTATTCATTCATCGGATGCAAGAGAGAAGAATCGGGATCACGCCAACCCGGCCCTCGTCTCGACACTGCAAAGGACTTTTCATGAACGCCATCGCCGCCCGCCCCGCGCAACCCATCAAGCTCTACGGCAGCGCCATCTCGGGCCACGTGCACCGCGTGCGCCTGTTCCTCTCGATGCTCGGCCTGCCCTTCGAGGTGATCGAGCTCGACCTGAAGCAGCGCGACAACCGCACGCCCGAATTCCTGGCGCGCAACCCGTTCGGCCAGGTGCCGGTGATCGAAGACGGCGATGTCACGCTGGCCGATTCCAACGCGATCCTGGTCTACCTCAATGCGCGCTATTCGGCCGACCCATCGCGCTGGATGCCGCAGGACGCGGTGGGCGCGGCGCGGGTGCAGCGCTGGTTCTCGGTGGCGGCCGGCCCGTTGGCCTACGGCCCGGCGGCTGCGCGCGTCATGGCGCTGTTCGGTCTTGCAGTCGATCCGACCGAGACGGTGACGCGTTCGCATGCGCTGCTCGCGGTGATGGAAATTCACCTCGAACGCCAACCCTTCCTCGCCGGCCCCGAAGCCACGCTCGCCGACATCTCGAACTACGCCTACGTGGCGCATGCACCCGAAGGCCGCGTGTCGCTCGAAGCCTATCCACAAGTGCGCGAGTGGCTCGCGCGCATTGAAGCCTTGCCTGGTTTCGTGCCGATGGTGCGTACGCCGGTCGGGCTTGCGGGGGTCGCATGATCTCGGCACCTTTCCACGCCGGCGAGCGCGCGCTGCAACTGCAGGCCGGCTCGCGCGAGCAGATGGCGTTCGCAGGGCCGCGTGTCATCCGCGATTACATGCCCGACCAGCACCGCGAGTTCTTCGCGCAACTGCCGTTCGTCGTGGTCGGCAGCCTCGATGCAAACCTGCAGCCCTGGGCCAGCGTGCTCGCGGCGCCCGCGGGCTTCGCGCATTCGCCCGATGCGACGCATCTGCGCATCGATGCGTTGCCCGCGGCCGGTGATCCGCTCGCGGGCCAACTCGCGCAAGGCGCCCCGCTCGGCCTCCTGGGCATCGAGCCGCACACGCGCCGGCGCAACCGCATGAACGGCACGGTCGAATCGCTGGATGCGACGGGTTTCATGCTCGAGGTGCAGCAGAGCTTCGGCAATTGCCCGCGGTACATCCAGGCGCGCGAGCCGGTGTTCGCGGCTGCGCGGACGGACAGCGCGCCGGTGCAATGGCTAGACAGGCTCGACCTCGATGCCGAGCGGCTCATCGGCAGCGCCGACACGCTGTTCATCGCCACGGCCTACCCGGAGGCGGCAGCCGCGGGCGACGAAGCCGATGCCAGGTCGCACGGCGTCGATGTGTCGCACCGCGGCGGCCGACCCGGTTTCGTGCGCGTCGACGAAGGCGGTGTGCTGACCGTGCCCGATTTCAACGGCAACCGTTTCTTCAACACCCTCGGCAACCTGTTCGCGCATCCGCGCGCGGGTCTGCTGTTCATCGACTACGACAGCGGCGAGCTGCTCCACGTGGCGGCCACCGCGGAGATCGTGCTGGACGGGCCCGAGCTTGCCGAGTTCGAGGGCGCCGAGCGTCTGCTGCGCCTGCATGTCGAGCACGCCTTGCGCCGCCCGGCCGCGCTGCCGCTGCGTTGGGGCGATGCGCAGTTGTCGCCGCACCTTGCGGGTACGGGGCACTGGGCCACCGCGCGCGGCTGAACCCGTCAGTGGAAGACCGGGATGCGCGCGTTGGCCGAAGGGCGATAGCGCCAGCCGCGTGCGCGGATCGCGTCGAGATCGGGCTGACGTTGCAGTAGCGCGTCGAGCCCCGCAGCCGCCAGCGTGCAGGCCAGCGCCTGGCCTGGGCAGGCGTGCATGCCGTGGCCGAAGCCGAGCATGCGGCGCCGTTCGCGGATCAGCTGGAAGCGGTCGGGGTCGGGATTGAAAGCCGGGTCGCGGTTGGCGGCGGCCAGCACCAGCAGCACCGCATCGCCCGCCGCCAGCGGCGTGCCTGCGATGGTGATGGGCTCGACAGCGAAGCGGCGCGTGTTGTGAACCGAAGGATCGTGCCGCGCCGTCTCTTCTACGATGGCCTGCAGTCCGTCGCGGGTGCGCGCAGCCTGGCGCAATGAAGGTTCGCGCACCAGTGCGATGAGGCTGTTGCCCAATAGGCCGGCCGTCGCGTCGCAGGTCTGCGAGAGCAGGCCGACGAGGTTGGCTAGCAGGGAGCGCGAGAGCGGCGCGCCGGCATCGCTCTCGGCGAGCACGGCCGCGAGCAGCGTGCCATTGCGGGGCGGTGCGCTCGCGGTCAGCACCTCGAAGCGCGTCATCAATTCGCCTGCAGCAACGCTCGCTGCCTGCAACTGGTCCGCCGTCGACAGCGGCGACAGGCAGGCGACGAAATCGCGCATCCAGAGGTCCACCTGCGGCAGCGCTTCATCCGAAAAACCCAGCAGGTGAGCGACCGCCTGCACGGGCATCGAAAACAAAGCATCCGACAAAGGCGCCGCCGGCACGTTGCGCGCAACCTGGAGGGCCGCCGCGTGCACGATATCGAGGTCCAGCCCGGCCAGCGCGCGCTGCAGCGCGGGTCGATGCGCCTGGTGCGCAGCACCGTCGTTCATGCGCACCAGATGGCCGAACACCTCGCCAGTCGGGCTGTCCACGATGGCGCGCGGAACCGGTTCGGCAGCAGGCCGCACACGCAGCGCCCCGTGCGCGAGCAGCACCGATGCGATGACGTCCGCGCGGCTCGCGACCCACACGCGCAGCTTCTCGTTCCACGCGAGCGGCGGGCCTGCGCGCAGTTGCGCATAGAAGGGATAAGGGTCTGCGTGCATGACGGCCGCGACTGGATCGACAGGCATGTCGACGAGAGAAGTGGGGCTGGTGTTCATGGCTCGCAGTGTGCAATCGCCGCTGCCGCCACACTTCGCCCGCGAACGAAGTGTGGATTGCCGCAGCGTTCTACGATTGGCCGCATGGACACGACCTCGAACGCCAACGCAGATCTCCAATTGGCCCGCCTCGCCGGCGCCATCGCCGAACCGGCGCGCGCCCGCATGCTCAACTGCCTGATGGACGGCCACGCGCGCACCGCGACCGAACTCGCCACTGTCGCCGAGGTGGCCGCCTCCACCGCGAGCGCGCACCTCGCACGTCTGAAAGAGGAGCGATTGGTAGAAGTGCTCGTGCAGGGCAAGCACCGCTACTTCCGGCTTGCGGACGACAACGTCGCGGCCGCGCTCGAAAGCCTGATGGTCGTGGCCGGCGCACCGCGCGCGGCCGGGTTCAAGCCGAACACGCCGAGTCGCCTGCGCGCCGCGCGCACCTGCTACGACCACATGGCCGGCACGGCCGGCGTCGCGCTGCACGACCGGCTGCATGCGCAAGGCTGGCTCAGCGGGCTGCAGAGCGGGTCGTATGAACTCACGCCCGAAGGCGCGATCGCGCTCGAGAGCCTGGGGGTCGAAGTCGATGCGGTGCGCCGTTCGCGTCGGCGCTTTGCCTGCGCGTGCCTCGACTGGAGCGAGCGGCGTCCGCATCTGGGCGGCGCGCTGGGTGCGGCGTGGCTGCAGTTGTCGCTGCGCCGCGGCTGGGTGCGGCAAGAGCTCGACGGGCGCGAACTCGCGCTCACGCCCAAGGCGCAACGCGAGATGCCCGAGCTGTTCGCCTGAGGGCGGTCTTCAGGCCTTGAGTTTCAGCAGGTAGATCATCGGCCCGGCCATCGCCAGGTCGAGTTCGAGGAAGCTCTCGAAATCCTTGCCGGCCATCCAGTACGCATCCCAGTTGTTGCGCTTGATGGTCTTCTGCCAGACATCGGCGCCGGTCGCGCGGCGCACGGCTTCCAGCAGCACGGCGCGCCGCTCGGCGGGCACCTTCTTGCCGGTGAGCACGCCGCGCCAGTTGGCGAGGTCGGCGTCCACGCCCTGTTCGCGCACCGACGGAATGCCCAGGAACGGCCGCTTGGACGACACGCCGATCGCGCGCAGCTTGCCGCTGGCCAGTGCCTCGCTGAATTCGCTGTAGCCCGAGATGCCGGCGACCGCCTTGCCGGTTTCCAGCGCTTCAACCACCTGGGCGCCGCCGGGGTACGGCTGGTAGACGAGGCCCGCGGTGTTGCCGGCCACGCGCGCCAGCATGCCGGCGTACATGTGGTCGACACCGCCGGCCGAACCGCCTGCAAGGACGGTCTTGGCCGCATCGGCGCGAAGGGCTGCGATCAGGTCCTTGGGCGTCTTGATGGGGGAATCGGCCTTCACCGCCACCACTTCGTAATCGCTGGTGAGCCGCGCGACCGGGGCGACCTGCGCCATCGTGACGGCGGGCTTCTGCAGCGCGACCGCGCCGACCATCACCATGCCGCTCATCAAGAGGGTGTCGGGGTCGGCATCGTATTTCTCGACGTACTTCGCAAGGCCGATGGTGCCGCCCTTGCCGCCGACGTTTTCGTAGACCACGTCGCCCGCCGCGCCGGAGGCCAGCAGCGCCGCGCCGAGCGCGCGGCCCGTCTGGTCCCAGCCGCCGCCTTCGTTGGCGGGAATGACGATGCGCAACTTGGCGACCAGCTGCGGCTCGGCCGCACCGGCCGAGCGAGGCCACAGCAGTGCGGCCTGGCCAGCGCCGGCGGCGGCGACGCCGCCCGCCACCCATGCGCTGAAATCGCGGCGGGACAGGGCAGAAGGTGACGATCTAAGCATTTTGTTTCCGGTTGTTTTCAAAAGTAACCGGATGATGTCCGCGAAATGTGCAAAACACCTGCGCGAGCGACTAGGTAGAAACCCTGAAAAGGGCCTGCCCACTGCCAACTATTACTGGAAAGCGACCTCCGCGAAGCTGCGCAGCTTGCGGCTGTGCAGCCGGCTCGAGCCCTCTTCCCGAAGGATGTCGATGGCCCGCATGCCGATGCGCAGGTGCTGCTCCACCCGCTCGCGATAGAAGTGGTTGGCCATGCCGGGCAGCTTGATCTCGCCATGCAGTGGTTTGTCGCTCACGCACAACAAAGTGCCGTAGGGCACGCGGAAGCGGAAGCCGTTGGCCGCGATGGTCGCGCTCTCCATGTCGAGCGCCACCGCGCGGCTCTGGCTGAAGCGGCGCTGCGGCTGGTTGCCGGGCAGCAACTCCCAGTTGCGGTTGTCGGTGCTCGCCACGGTGCCGGTGCGCATGATCTTCTTCAGATCGGGGCCTTCGTAGCGCGTGATGTCGGCCACAGCCTTCTCCAGCGCGAGCTGGATCTCCGACAGCGCAGGAATCGGCACCCACAGCGGCAGCTCTTCATCGAGCACATGGTCCTCGCGCACATAGGCATGCGCCAGCACGTAGTCGCCCAGCTGCTGCGTGTTGCGCAGGCCCGCGCAGTGGCCCAGCATCATCCAGGCGTGCGGGCGCAGCACGGCGATGTGGTCGGTGATGGTCTTGGCATTGGCCGGGCCGACGCCGATGTTGGTCATCGTGATGCCGCTGTAGTCCTCGCGCACCAGGTGGTAGGCCGGCATCTGCGGCAGCCGCGGCGGCGCGGTGCCCTGGCTGCCATCGAGCAGGTGGCCGAAGGTGGCGCTTGCGCCCGCATCGAGCCCGCGCCGGCGCGTGACCACATTGCCCGGCTCGATGAAGGCGATGTACTCGCTGTTCTCGTCGGCCATCGCTTCGTGGCCGAGGCGTACGAACTCGTCGATGTAGAACTGGTAGTTGGTGAACAGCACGAAGTTCTGGAACCACTCGGGCGCGGTGCCGGTGTAGTGGCGAAGGCGGTGCAGCGAGTAGTCGACCCGCGCGGCCGTGAAGAGCGACAGCGGCTGCGCTTCGCCGTCGCGTGCCTCGTAGGTGCCGTTGGCGATGCCGTCGTCCATCACGCCCAGGTCGGGCAGGTCGAACACGTCGCGCATCAGCGCGCGGCGGTCTTCGCTCATGGTGCCTTCGATGTGGTCGTTCTCGGCGAACGAGAAGTGGATCGGAATCGGCTGCGTGCTGGTGCCGACCTCCAACTCGACCTGGTGGTTCTCCAGCAGCAGGCGGAACTGGTCGAGGTAGTAGCGCGAGAAAAGATCGGGCCGCGTCAGCGTGGTCTCGTAGCGGCCCGGCCCGGCGACAAAACCGTAGCTCAGGCCCGCATTGGCCGGCGGCGTGTGGCGCGAGACGGTGTGCGTATGCACCCGCACGAACGGGTAGCAGGCCCGCACCCGGCCCGGCAGCGCCTCCCCGGCCACGAAGCGCAGCATCGACTCGCGCAGATGGGCGAGCCCGCTCTGGTAGATCGCCTTGACCTGTTCGAGTGCGGCAGCGGCGTCGGTGAAGCGGGCGGGGGCGACGAATGTGGGCATGTAGGGCATGGCGGCATTGTGCAATGGGCGGTTAACCTTTAGCCGGACGGACAACCAAGGAAACGAACCGATGAAAGTCGCAGTCATGGGCGCCGGCGCAGTCGGCTGCTACTACGGCGCCATGCTGGCGCGTGCGGGGCATGAAGTGGTGCTGATCGGGCGGCCTTCGCATGTGGACGCGGTTCGCGCGAACGGCTTGCGGTTGGAGACGAAGACCTTCGACGAGCAGGTGCGCCTCGGTGCGAGCATCGAAGCGAGCGCGGTGCGGGGCGCTGATCTCGTGCTGTTCTGCGTGAAATCCACAGACACCGAATCAGCCGCCGCGCAGATCAAACCGCATCTCTCGCCCGATGCGCTGGTGCTCACGCTGCAGAACGGCGTGGACAACGACGAGCGCGTGCGTTCGGTGCTTTCGAATGAAGTCGCGGCGGCCGTGGTCTACGTGGCCACCGAGATGGCCGGCGCCGGTCATGTGAAGCACCACGGTCGCGGCGAGTTGGTGATCGCCCCATCGCGCGCGAGCGAACAGGTCGCACAGCATCTGATCGCCGCCGGCGTGCCCACCCAGATATCCGACAACGTGCGCGGCTCGCTCTGGGCCAAGCTGATCCTGAACTGCGCCTACAACGCGCTGTCGGCGGTGTCGCAGCTGCCTTATGGCGAACTCGTGAAGGGCGTGGGCGTGAACGACGTCATCCGCGACGTGGTCGCCGAATGCCTCGCCGTGGCGGCAGCCGAAGGCGTCGTCATTCCGGGCGACACCGATGCGGCGATCCGCGCCATCGCGCAGTCGATGCCCTCGCAGTATTCATCCACCGCGCAGGACCTCGCACGCGGCAAGCTCAGCGAAATCGACCATCTCAACGGCCTGGTCGTGCGCCGCGGCGAAGCGCTCGGCGTGCCCACGCCCGCGAACCGCGTGCTGTTCGTGATGGTGAAGCTGCTAGAAGGCAAGCAGCAGCCTCGTTGAAGTTCGTCTTTTTCGTGGAACACCGCGGAACCGGCTTTGCCGGGCCGCAGGTGTTGCCCCCGGTAGGGGGTTGGCGAAGCGACACGAAGTGCGCGAAGCCTGGGGGCGAGCCCTATCCAGGCATGGGTTCGCGCATCGTCACGAACTCTTCGGCGCCCGTCGGGTGGATGCCGATGGTGCTGTCGAAGATCGCTTTCGTCGCGCCCGCGCGCATCGCCACCGCGAAGCCCTGCACGACTTCGCCCGCGTCCGCGCCTACCATGTGCAGGCCCACGACGCGGTCGCTCTTCTTGTCGACCACCAGCTTCATGAACGTGCGTTCGCTGCGGCCCGAGAGCGTGTGGCGCAGCGACTTGAACTCGCTCGAGAATACCGTCACCTCGCCGAACTTCGCGCGCGCATCGAGCTCGGTGTAGCCACAGGTGCCGATGTTCGGGTGGGTGAACACGGCGGTCGGAATGAACTCGTAGTCCATGCGGCGCTTGCCTTTGCCGAACAGCGCATCGACCACCACCATCGCCTCGGCGAGCGCGACCGGCGTGAGCTGCACGCGCGTGGAGACATCGCCCACCGCGTAGATCGACGGCACCGACGTGCGGTAGTTCGCATCGACCGCGATCGCGCCGTTCTCATCGAGCTTCACGCCCGCCGCTTCGAGGCCAAGGCCCTCTGTGTTGGGTACGCGGCCGGTGGCGAAGAGCACGGTGTCGGCCTCGATCTGCTGGCCGCGCGCAAGCGTCACGACCAGGCCGTTCGGACCGCGCGCGATCAGCGAGGCCTCGCAATTCAGGCGCACGTCGACGCCCGCCTTGCCCATCTCGTTCGCGAGGAACTGGCGCACGTCGTCGTCGAAGCCGGTGAGCAGGTGCGCGCGGCGGTGCAGTTGCGTCACCTTCGAGCCCAGCCCGTTGAAGATCGATGCGAACTCGCAGGCGATGTAGCCGCCGCCCACCACCAGCAGGCGCTTGGGGAACGGGTCGAGATCGAACATCGCATCAGAGGTCACGATGTGCTCGCGCCCCGGAATCTCCGGCACATAAGGCGTGCCGCCGGTGGCCACGAGCAGATGGCGCGCGGTGTGGCGCTTGCCGTCGATTTCCACCGTGTGGCCGTCGACCAGCTGCGCCCATCCGGTGACGAGCGTGACGCCCGAGTTCTTCAGCAGCGACGCATAGATGCCGTTGAGCCGGCCGATCTCCTTGGCGCGCTGGGACTTGAGGTGCGCCCAGTCGAACTGCGGCTCGGCGGGCAGCTTCCAGCCGTAGCCCGCGGCTTCCTCGAAGGATTCGGCATAGCCCGCTGCATAGCTGTAGAGCTTCTTCGGGATGCAGCCCACGTTGACGCAGGTGCCGCCGAGGTCGGCGGCTTCGGCCAGGCCCACGCGTGCGCCCGTCTGTGCCGCCATGCGCGCGGCGCGCACGCCGCCGCTGCCGCCGCCGATGACGAAGAGGTCGAAGTCGAATGTGGGCATGAGAAGAAGCTCCTTTCGGGCGACTGTAGCGGCCGGTCGATGGCAGTGCTGCCGGCGGGACTTGGCGCGATGCGGCCCTGCCGGAACGCGAGCGAGAATTCGCCCTGCAACGAGAGGGACACTCCATGAAGAACAACAGCACCCCACATCGCGCGCGCAAGGTGCCGGCCTGGTTATCGGCACTGGCGTTGAGCGCGGTGGCCATCGCACCCTTGCCGGCCGACGCGCAACTTGCGGCCAAGCCTTCCTTCTACCGACGGCAGGTCGAGCCGCAGCCCGAAGGTCCAGCGGCACCATCCGTGCCGCGCCCCGCGGTGGCCACATCGCTGCCGGCTTTGCGCAGCCAGGGCGACTTCGACGCGCTCGCTCGCGTCTACGACCCCGGCACGCCGATGCAACTGGCCCATGTGCTGTTCGTCGTCGACCGCCAGGCCAAGCCGGTGCGCACCCACTACATCGACACGCCGCGCTACCAGTTGCATGTGCGCTTCGTGCGCGACACCGGCCTTTCGCCGCGCGCGGGCAAGCGCGAGATCGACCGCAACTACCTCGTGCCAGATCGCCGCTTCCTGTTCGGCACGCTGAGTTGGCAACAGAACATCGGCACCTTCACCTACGAATTCTGGGAAGGCGACCGGCTCACCGTGCCCCTGCTGAAGCAGGCCGACGAACAGGTGAAGGCCAGCTTCTTCGCGCCCGTGAAGTTCAAGACCAACTCCACGCTGCACGAGCGCGTCGCCAAGGAAGCGGGCATCGATTTCGTGAGCCAGGAGGCGCTGATCCGGGAACAGCCCTACATGCCGATGAACCTCGGCACAGCGACGGGACGCGTGCGCATCGTGAACGATGCATCAGGCCTGAATGCGCTCCTGCCCGACGACATCGCCGTGCTGCGCCAGGTGCCGATCAACCTGCCGCCGGTCGCGGGCGTGCTCACCGAGCGGCCATCGACCGCGCTCTCGCACGTCAACCTGCTGGCCAAGGGCTGGGGCATTCCGAATGCCTATGTGCGCGATGCCGCGACCGTGCTGCGCGAGCATGCGGGCCGGTGGGTGGCGCTCAAGGTCGCGGCTTCGGGTTATCAGTTGCGCCGTCTCACTGCGGAAGAAATCGCAGCGCTCCCGCCGCGTGCCGTGCGCACCGCGGCTACAGGCGCGGTGCCCGGCAGCGACCGGGCCGTGAAGCCCGACCTGCGAGAGACCCGCCTGCTGCCGCTCGCCTCACTGCGTGCGCGCAACAGCGCGCAGTGCGGCTCCAAGGCCGCGAACCTCGGCGCGGTGCTGGCCGCGCGCATTCCATCGACCACCGTGCCCGATGGCTTCTGCATTCCGTTCGCGCACTACGACCGCTTCATGCGAACCAATGGCCTGGCCGACCGCATTGCGCGCATGCAGCAGCAACCCGGCTTCGTGAGCGATCCGCAGCAGCGGCAGAAAGCGCTGGCGCAACTGCGCGACGAGATCGTGAAGTGGCCCGTCGATGCCGCCACCGCGGCGTCGTGGCGCGCCGCATGGCAGTCGCAATTGGGCGGTGGCGGCGTGTTCGTGCGCAGCTCGTCCAACTCCGAAGACCTGCCCGGCTTCAGCGGCGCGGGGCTCTACACCACGGTGCCCAATGTGAAGACCGGCGACACGCTCGAGCTCGCGGTCAAGAAGGTCTGGGCCTCGGTGTTCAACCCGGAGGCCTGGGAGGCGCGCAGCGCCGCGGGCTTCGGCGCCGAGTCGGTGCTGATGGGCGTGTTCGTGCAGACCGCCATCGATTCGGCCAACGCCGGCGTGATGATCACGCGCGACCCGTTCGACGCGGGTCACCCGCACGTCACCTACATCTCGGCCAAGCGCGGCATCGGCATCCGCGTGGTCGAGGGACAGCGGGTGGCGGAGCAGGTGATGTATTCGAGCTGGTCGAAGGCGATCCAGGTGCTGAGCCGCTCAGCGGAAGAGACGGCGCTGCAGTTGGACAAGGACGGCGGTGTGAAGGAGGTGCCGGTGGAGCAGGGGCGCAACGTGCTGACCGATGAGCTGGTAGTGCGGCTTGCCAATGTGGGCGCGGCTGTGAAGCGCACGTTCAATGCGGTCGATCAGGACATCGAATGGGCGACGGTGGGCGATCGCATCGTGCTGTTGCAGGCGCGGCCGTATGTGGAGAGGCGGCGCTGACAGACAAGCGCGTTCAGCGCACGCTTTTCTCCAACCCCGGTATGGATGCGGCCGGGCGTTGCTCCGCTACTGAAGCTTGTATTTGGATGCCAGTTTGGGAAAGAGCTTGGGTAGGTCGGACTCCTTCCACTCCTTCCCCTGGGGCTGGGTCAGCTCCGCTTTGAAATCCCGGTCAAGTTCGCCACCGCCTTTTTTTGCAAATGCCTTCGACGCTGCAGAGCCAAAGAGCTCGAGTTCGAAGTATTCGCGGCGTGGAATCGCTGCCAAGGAGTCGGGAGCCGCGAGTGCACTCTCGAACAATTGCCTGCCTTCGGAAATCAACCAGTCGCGAAAGTACCTGAAGCCATCGTCCGAGCAGCCGCCGTTCATCACGTAGGCGGCACCCCACAGGTCCCAGCGGTTCGCTTTCAGCAGTTGTTGCTCGTACTGCTTCTGAAAGGCCTGGATGGTGTCGAGCGACAGCGAAACCAGGATGAGTTCCAACGCGGAAGGCCGCCGGTTCAGGTCGACACCCGCCGCCGCCTTTGACTTCTCGATGATCGTCCAGAACATGTGTTCCTCCATCGGCTTGGCGTTTGCAGGCTGCGCTGAATGAACGATGCCAAGCCCGGAGCTCGCGGCAAGTATCACGAGCAAGCGCATCGCATCGCGACGACATTGATTCATGCGTGGACCCGGTTGGTTGTTGTTGGCGCTGGGTAGCGAGGCGTAGATAGCTGCCGCGCGCTGCGCCGAATTCTTCCACATCAATCGTGCGTATTTGGCGGCGGCTACAGCCTTGCCGCAGCCATGCGTGGAGCGGCGGCGCTGATCGCTCACCCCGGCGCCATCGCCTTCCCGACATGGTCGGCAAACGCCTTGACCTTGGCCGAATGCCGGCGCTCCTGCGGACTCACCAGGTGGATCGGCACCGTGACCGTTTCCCAATCGGGCAGGAGCCGCTGGAGCTCGCCGCTCGCGATCTCCTTGTCGAAGAGCCACTCCGGCGAATAGCCGATGCCCATGCCTGAGAGGATCGAGGCGCGCATCACCTCGCTGCTGTTGGTCTGCAAGTTGCCTTCCACTTGCACGGTGCGCTGCGTGCCCATCGGCTCCGGCGCGCCGGGGCCGGCCGTGAAGGTCCAGGCACTGCGCATTGCCACCTCGGTATAGACGATGCAGTTGTGCTGCAGGAGGTCCTGCGGCGCGGCGGGCGCTTTCGTTCCCTTCGTGCCCTTCGACTGTGCGCGCAGGTAGCTGCGATGCGCCACCAGCACCCGCTTCGTCGTGCCGATGCGCCGCGCGAGCAGGCTGCTGTCGCGCAACTCGCCAAGACGCACCGCCACGTCGATGCCTTGCTCCACCAGGTCGATGAATCCGTCGTGCAGCCGCAGGTCGATCTTCACGTCGGGGTTTGCTGCGAGGAACGACCGCACCAGCGGCATCAGCTTGAGGCGCCCGAAGCCCACCGATGCCGCCACGCGCAGCCATCCGGTGAGCTGCTGCTCGCCACGGCGCAGCGCGCCTTCGGCCTCCGCAATCTCGGCGACCAGGCGCTGCGCCTCCTCGAAATAACGCGCGCCCTCTTCGGTGAGCGCCAAGGAGCGCGTGGTGCGGGCCAGCAGCTTCGCGCCTAGGGCGCGTTCGAGCGCGGCGACCTGCTTGCTCACCGCGCTTTGCGTGGCGTCGGACTCGTGCGCCACGGCCGAGAAGCTTCCCGCCTCGACGACCCGCACGAAGGTCTTCATCGCTTGCAGCTTGTCCATTCGATGCACTCCATTCATGCCTGATCGGACTGAATGATATGAGTGCTACCTGTCTATATCAATCGAATGGAATCAATCAAAGTTCATCCATCGCAGCACCTCACCACCGAAGGAACCCGAAATGAACAATCCACCCGTCGTCCTGATCACAGGCGCGCTGACCGGCATCGGCCGCGCGACCGCCCTCGCATTCGCCCATGAAGGAAGCCGCATCGTCGTGAGCGGCCGCCGCGAGGAGGCTGGCCAGGCGCTCGCCGCCGAGTTGCGCGGCCTGGGCGTGGAGGCCGAGTTCCTCCGCGCCGACGTGCGCTTCGAAGCCGAGATCCGCAGCGTGGTCGAGCAGACGGTGGAGCGCTTCGGCCGCCTGGACGTGGCGGTCAACAACGCCGGCACCGAAGGCGAGCTGGGCGCAATCGCCGAGCAGACGGCCGCCAACTACGAAGCGACCTTCACGACCAACGTGCTCGGCACGCTGCTGTCGCTCAAGCACGAGATGCGCGTGATGCTCGCGCAGGGCTCGGGCGCCATCGTCAATCTCTCTTCGGTCGCGGGGCAGGTGGGCATGGCGGGCGCATCGGTCTACGTGGCGAGCAAGCATGCGGTCGAAGGCCTCACCAAGAGCGCCGCGCTCGAAGGCGCCGCTGCGGGTGTCCGCGTGAACGCCGTGGCGCCTGGCCCTGTGGCCACCGAGATGCTCGACCGCTTCGTCGGCGGCAGTCAGGACGCCAAGGCGGGCTTCCTCGCCACGATTCCCGCGCGCCGCGCCGCAACGCCCGAGGAGATCGCCCAGACCATCGTGTTCCTCGCCAGCGACAAGGCGCGCTACCTCACCGGGCAGCGCATCGCCGTCGATGGCGGCTACACGGCGCAGTGACGCACCGTTCCATCGCCTGACCGTGGCGACGGTGGCGGAGTCCTCAGGCCCGTCACTGCCGCCGCACCGGGGCTACTTGTACAGAAGCTGCGGCAGCCACAACCCGATCTGCGGCCACATGTAGAGCAGCACGATCGCCAGCACCTGGATGCCCATGAACGGCAGCATGCCCAGGAAGATCTGGTTGAGCGTGACATGCGGCGGACTCACCCCCTTCAGGTAGAACGCCGCCATCGCCACCGGCGGCGAGAGAAACGCGGTCTGCAGGTTCATCGCCACCAGGAGCCCGAAGAACAACGGATCGACCCCGAAGTTGTCCAGCAACGGAATGAAGATGGGCATGAAGATCACGATGATCTCGGTCCACTCCAGCGGCCAGCCCAGCAAGAAGATGATCACCTGGCTCAGCACGAGGAACTGCACCTTCGTGAGGTTCATGCTGAGCACCCACTCCTCCACCAGTGCCTGGCCGCCCAGCAGCGCGAACGCCGCCGAGAAGATGGCCGAGCCCACGAAGAGCCAGCACACCATGGCCGAGGTCTTGGCCGTGAGGAAGACCGACTCCTTGAGCACCGTGAGGTTGAGCCGCCGGTAGGCGGCGGCCAGCAGCATGCCGCCGAGCGCGCCCATGGCCGCGGCCTCGGTCGGCGTGGCCAGGCCCAGCACGATCGAGCCGAGCACCGAGAGGATCAGCAGCATCAGCGGGAAGAACGACGCCAGCAGCATCTTGAAGATCTCGAGCCGCGCGAAGCTCAGGAACAGGTAGAAGAGCGCGGTGATCGCGCCGAACACCGCGAAGGTCGCGATCCACCAGGTGGGGGCGGCACGGTACGTCGGGCCTTCGGCCGCTGCGGCGGGTGCGCCCGCCGATGGCTGCGCGCCGGGTGGCGGGGCGAGCGTGGACGAATTCGGTGCCGCCGGCGGCGGCGATGCGGCCTCGCCGCTCGGCGGCTCCTGCAGTCCGCCGTCGCTTGGCGGTTCCTGCAATCCGCCTTCCGCCGGCGGCTCCTGGAGCCCGCCTTCGGCCGGCGGTTCCGCGAGGCCGCCAGAGCTTGCGCCACTGCTGCTGCTCCCGCGTGCGGCGCCGATCTCCTCGATGTCATAGCGCGCCTCGGCCTCGACGGTGGTCACCGCGCGGTAGCTGAAGCCGGCCAGCAGCGCGAACACGATGGCCGGCAGCGCCACGATGGCGAGTTGCCGCAGCACGTGCGAGAACGGCACCTCCGCATTGCGCCGGCCCTTGAGCAGCCCGACCAGCGCGTGCGCCGTGGGGCTGTCGGCCAGCCGCTGCGACATCGGCGGCAGCGGCACCACGCGATCGGCCGCAGACAGCGGCGGCGCCCACTGGGGCTTGAGCTTCGCGATCAGGATCACGTACAGGATGTACAGGCCCGCCAGCATCACGCCCGGAAAGAACGCGCCCGCATAGAGCTGCACCACCGACACGCCGGCTGTCGCGCCGTACACGATCAGCAGCACCGAGGGCGGAATCAGGATGCCCAGGCACCCGCCCGCGGTGATCGCGCCCGCCGCGAGCGGCACGCTGTAGCCGCCGCGCAGCATCGCGGGCAGCGCGAGCAGCCCCATCAGCGTGACGACCGCGCCCACGATGCCGGTGGCCGTGGCGAAGATCGTGCAGGTGACCAGCGTGGCCACGGCGAGCGCGCCCGGCAGCCGCGCGAGCGCCAGGTGCAGGCTCTTGAAGAGCGACTCGATCAGGTTCGCCCGCTCCACCAGGTAGCCCATGAAGACGAACAGCGGCACCGCGATCAGCACGTCGTTGGCCATCGTCTTGTAGGCCGACTGCACCATCAGGTCGAGCGTGCGGTGCCAGTCGCGGTCGTAGGCCATGAAGGTGAAGAGCATCCCCATGCCCATCAGCGTGAACGCGGTGGGAAAGCCCAGCATGATCGCCACCACCACCAGCGACAGCATCAAAAGGCCCAGGTGGCCGTTGGTGATGGTCTCGGCGCGCAGCAGCACGGTGGCGGCGCCGATCACGATCAGCGCCATGAAGGTGAGGCCGAACCAGAGTTCGCGGCGGATCTTCATCGCGCAGCCCCCCCGGCTTCCTTGGCGACGACCACGCGGTCGAGCGCGGCGATGTCTGCGTCCTTCACGTGCACCATTTCCTTGAGCTTCTCGACGTCGACTTCCTCGACGTCCTGTTCGCGCGAAGGCCAGGCGCCGTCGCGGATGCACTGCACGCAGCGGATGATCTCCACGATGCCCTGCAGGAGCAGCGTGAAGCCCGCCAGCGGGATGATGAACTTGAACGGATACAGCGGCAGCGGCTCGGCCGAGAACGTCTGCTCGCGGATCGCGAGCGATTCGCCTGCGTAGATCCAGCCGGCCCAGGTCAGCGCGACGATGCCGGGCAGGAAGAAGACGATGTAGAGCACCAGGTCGACCAGCGCCTGCGTGCGCGGCCGGAAGAATCCGTAGAGCACGTCGCCGCGCACGTGGCCGTTCTTGGAAAGCGTGTACGCCCCGGCGGTCATGAACATGGCGCCGTACAGCATGATCTGCGCGTCGAGCACCCACGCATGCGGATGGTTCAGCACATAGCGCGAGAACACCTCCCAGCTGATCAGGAGCGTGAGCAGCAGGGCGCACCAGGCGAAGGTCTTGCCGATCCAGGTAGAAAACCGGTCGACCGCCAACAGGAAAGATTGCATCGGAACGAGCTCCTCGCCGCGCTCCGGGCGCGGCTTGCGTGCAGGCATGAAAAGAGGGCACCCCGCGGGTGCCCTCGCGTCACAGGAAGCGCATCAGGACTTCTTGGCCTGCCGTCCGAAGTAGTGGTTGTAGGCCATCTTGAAATCGACCGAATAGTCGTTCTGCCACTGGCCCGCGCGCTCGGCAAAGGCGCGCTGCGAATCGAGCACCTTCTTGAAGAGCGCGTTCTCGGCCGACTTCTTTGCGATGGTCTTGTCCCACGAGGCGAGCTGCGCGCGCAGCACCGAATCGGGCGTCTTGTAGAACTTGATGCCGCTCTTCTTCAACTCCTCGTAGTCCTTGGAGTTGCGGTCGATCGCCTTCCAGCTCATGTCGGCGCTCGCGGCCTGCGTGGCGTACTCGATCACCGCCTTGAGTTCGGCCGGCAGCGCGCGCAGCTTGGGGCCGTTCCACAGCACCTCGAACTGCTCGCCGCTCTGATGGAAGCTCTGCAGCATGCAGTTCTTCGCCACATCGGGAAAGCCCAGCACCTTGTCGCTGGAGGCGTTGTTGAACTCGGCCGCGTCGATCAGGCCGCGGTCCAGCGCGGGCACGATCTCGCCGCCGGGCAGCGGGTTCACGGCCGCGCCCATGTCGGTGAACACGTCCACGGCGAGGCCGACGGTGCGGAACTTCAGGCCCTTCATGTCCTCGGCCTTGGCCACCGGCTTCTTGAACCAGCCCAGCGGCTGCGTGGGCATCGGCCCGTAGAGGTAGGAGGCCACGTCGAGGTTGAGGCTCTTGTAGATCTCCTCCATCAGCGCCTTGCCGCCGCCGTAGGTGTGCCAGGCCAGGACCATGTTGGCGTCCATGCCGTAGCCGGGGCCCGAGCCCCAGAGCGCGAGCGCCGAGTTCTTGCCGTACCAGTACGCGACCACGCCGTGGCCGCCGTCCAGCGTGCCCTTGGCTACCGCATCGAGCAGCTGGAAGGCGGGCACGACCGAGCCCGCCGGCAGCACCTCGATCTTCAGGCGGCTGCCCGCCATGTCGTTGACCTTCTTGGCGTAGTCCTGCGCGTACTCGTGGAAGATGTCCTTCGCGGGCCAGGTGCTCTGGAAGCGCAGCGACGTGGTCTGCGCCATGCTGACCATCGGCGCCGACATGGCGCCTGCGGCCACGGCGGCACCTTTCAGAAGGTTGCGGCGGCGGGGTGACTTGCTCTCTGTCATGTTGTCTCTCTCCATACAAGTTCTGACTGACCGAAAAAATCCTGCCCGCTCTTGGAGTTATGTTTGACAGGCCCAGGCCCGATCTTTGGCGCGCGCGAAAACGCGACAAACAGGGTTTTCACGAACTGGTGAAAAATTCCACCATCCGGCCGGCCCCAGGCAAGGTAAAGATGCGGCGGCCCGCGAGGTAACCCTAATGAAATGGAAGGACGCAAAGAGATGACTGAACCCGTTGGTGAAAAAGGCTATGCCGGCGACGTGACGCCCGAACAGGCGGCGCAATGGCAGGCCAGCGGCGAGGCCGTGCTGGTCGACGTGCGCACCGATGCGGAGCGCGAATGGGTCGGCTACGTGCCCGGCGCCGTGCCATTGGCTTGGAAGCAATGGCCGGGCATGGCGTTGAACCCGGCGTTCGACGAGGGCGTGCGCGCTGCCGGCCAAGGCGGCAAGAAGCTGGTGCTGCTGTGCCGCAGCGGCGTGCGTTCCATTGCCGCCGCCAAGCGCGCCACTGAACTGGGGCTGGAGGCCTACAACATCCTCGAAGGCTTCGAGGGGAATCCGGATGAAAGTGGCCACCGTGGGCAGATCGGCGGGTGGCGCAAGCGTGGGCTGCCTTGGAAGCAGAACTAGCGTTCGGGGCGGCACTCACGCCGACGGGGGCCTGTGCACCCGGCCCGAACAGGAGCAAAAAAACAAAAGGCCCACCGTTTCCGGTAGGCCTTTTCATCGCTGGCTAAAAGATCAGAGCGCTGGAATCCGCAGCTTCTGCCCCGGATAGATCTTGTCCGGATGCGACAGCATCGGCTTGTTCGCCTCGAAGATCGCGTTGTACTTGTTGGCGTCGCCGTAGTACTTCTTCGAGATGGCCGAGAGCGTGTCGCCCTTCACCACGTCGTGGTACTGCGCGGGCGGTGCGGCGGGCGCGACCAGATTGTTCTCCACGCTCGTGACGTTGGCCACGTTGCCCGCGGCGAGCGAGGCTTTCTCGCTGGCTTCCTGCGAGGGCGCCTGGCCCGCCAGGGTCACAACGCCGCTGCTGGCGGTGTAGGTCACTTCGAGCCCGGTGAGGCCGAGGTTCTGTGTCTCGATGTAGGTCTTGATGGCGGCTGCGGCCGCAGTGTTCGCATCGGGCGTGGCCGCCTGGGCCGACGAGCCGCCGAACAGTTTTTCACCGGCTTCCTTGATGAAACTGAGCAATCCCATGGTGTTCTCCTTGTGCCGTGGTGGATGGAATTTGCGAATGTAGCGGCGGAACGCCGAGGCGGGGCGTAGTCCCATGCCGCGTGTGTCGGCGACGTGCCAGCATGAATAACAACAAAGTCGCAATAATCCCGCGCATGGCATCCCCCTTCCTCGCAATCGACATCGGCAACACCCGCCTGAAATGGGCGCTCTACGACGGGGCGCACCCGGGCGCCGCGTTGCAGGCCTCGGGCGCGGAGTTCCTGGACCACATCGAACGATTGGCCGATGGCCCCTGGGCCGACCTGCCCGCACCGGGTTCCATGCTCGGCTGCGTGGTGGCCGGCGACACCCTGCGGCGCCGCGCCGAAGAGCAGATCGTCGAGCGCTTCGACTGCACGCCGCGCTGGGTCGTGTCGAGCGCCGGCGAGGCCGGCATCGTCAACGGCTACGACCATCCCACGCGCCTGGGCGCCGACCGCTTCGTGGCGATGATCGGCGCGCGCCACCGCATGCTCGCGCAAGGACCGGCGCGGCCGATGGTGGTGGTGCTGATCGGCACGGCCGTCACGGTGGAAGCGATCGATGCCAGCGGCAAGTTCCTCGGCGGGCTGATCCTGCCGGGCCACGGCATCATGCTGCGCGCGCTCGAATCGGGCACCGCGGGCCTGCATGTGCCGACCGGCGAGGTGCGCGAATTTCCCACCAACACCAGCGATGCGCTCACCAGCGGCGGCACCTACGCCATTGCCGGTGCGGTCGAGCGCATGGTGCAGCACGTGCGCTCGCATTGCGGCGAGGAGCCGGCCTGCTTCATGACCGGTGGTGCGGGCTGGAAGATGGCGCCCGTGATGAACGGCCACTTCGAACTTGTCGAGAGCCTGATCATGGACGGCCTGCTGGTGATTGCCCGCGAACGGGCCGCCGCCTGAACTGAAGACGAATCGTCAGGGGCGCGCCATCAGCGCCTCGGCCACCGCCTGGAACGCCGGCAGCGTGAGCGGATCGTTCCCCGCGCTCGCCGCCACCGGGTGCGCGGCGTAGCGCACGATCACCATCTCCGCCTTCGGATCGACGTAGATGCTCTGGCCGTGGATGCCGCGCGCCATGTACGCGCCGTGCGGATTGTTCGAGACCCACCACATGTTGCGGTACGACCAGCCCGGCAGCAGCGCATAGCTGGCCTTGGCGAACTTGGCGGGATCGCCGCCGCGCTGGATGTCTTCGACCACGGCCTTCGGAATCACCTGCTGCCCATTGGGCGCACGGCCGCCGTTGCGCATGGTCTCGCCGAAGCGCGCGATGTCGCGCAGCACGGTGTTCAAGCCGCCGCCGCCCGACTCGGCGCCGATGCGGTCGACCATGAAGTACGCGTCCTGCTCGGCGCCGATGCGGCGCCAGATCTTCTCGCTCAAGAGGTCGGCCAGCGACTGGTTGCTAGCGCGCCGCAGGATCCACGCGAGCACCTCGGCGTTCACCGTCTTGTAGGCGAAGGCGGCGTCGTGCGCGCCTTCTTTCTTGAGCGTCGCGAGGAATTCGTAGAACGACTTCGGACCCGTGTAGTTGGGCCCTTGCGTCAGCATGCCGCCGGCGCGCGCGTAGTCCCAGATTTCGGCCTTCGGGTCGGCGTAGTTCTCCGAGTAGTGCACGCCGATGGTCATGTCCATCACCTGGCGCACGGTGGCGTCGCCGTACGCCGTGTCCTTGAGCTCAGGCAGGTATTTGGTGACGGGCGCCGACGGATCGAGCTTGCCCTCGTCCGCAAGGATCGCTGCGAGCGTGCCGACAAAAGACTTGGTCACCGACATCGCGATGTGCGGACGCTCGGGCGTGAGCGCGCCGAAGTACCTCTCGTAGACCACCTTGCCGCGGTGCATCACGAGAATGCCGTCGGTGTAGGTGCGCGGAATCATCTGCGCGAAGGTCACCGTCTCTTCGCTGCCCAGGGGCTTGAACGTGACCGCTTCGATGTCGTTGCGCGGCGCCGAAGGCAAGGGGCTCGCCGCACCGCTGCCGCGCCACACGTTGGCGGTGGGCACCGTCTCGCGCACATGCGAGAAGCTCCAGCGTGTGCGCGGAAACACGCCGCCCACCGGGTTGTCGAAGGTGATCTGCTTGTCGGGCGGCGGCGGAAAGCCCTTCATCCAGCCGAGCGCATCGACCGAGGTCGCCGCGGGATCGGGCATCGCCGCGGGTACGGGCGTCTGGGCGTTGGAAGTATTCACGGCGAGCAGGGTGAAGGCGGCGGCGAGCGCCGCGCGTTGGAAGAAAGGCATGGGCTTCAAGGCTCCGATGAATTCATCGTCATCAACGACCGCTGAAGCGCGCGGGACGCCGCTCGACGAAGGAGCGCACGCCCTCGGCTGCGTCCTCGCTGTTCGACAGGCGCTTCTGCGTCTCGATGAATTCCGACACCGCCGCGAGCGGCCCCTGTTCGACAGCCTTGATCACATTGAGCCGCGTGGCCACGACCGCGAGCGGCGCTTGCGCCGCAATGCGCTGCGCAATGGCCAGCGCCGCGTCGAGCTCCTGCCCGGCCGGCACCACCTTCTGCACGAAGTTGAGGCGATAGGCCTCGGCGCTGTCGAACTCGTCGGCCGTGAGCAGGTGCAGCATCGCATTGCCCACGCCCGCGCGCTCGGCCATGCGCAGCGTGGCGCCGCCGGTGGCCATGATGCCGCGCTGCACTTCCATCTGCGAGAAGCGGCAGTTGTCGGCCGCCACCACGATGTCCGCGCCCAGCATCAGTTCGATGCCGACCGTGAAGCAGATGCCCTTCACGGCCACCACCATCGGCTTGGTGCGGCGGCGGTAGTCGGGCAGGCCGAAGTCGTGCGGCTCCACGAGGCCGGCCGGAATCGCCTTCTCGCCGCGCTTCATGTACTCGGTGACCGCGGGCAGGTCCAGGCCCGCCGTGAAGTGGTCGCCGAAGGCATGCAGGACGCCGACGCGCAGGTCCGGGTCGTCGTCCAGGCGCGTGTAGGCCTCGGCCAGTTGCTTGAACATCGGCGGCGTCCAGCCGTTGCGCTTGGCCGGGCGGTTGATGCCGATCAGCAGCACGTGGCCGAGCACCTGGGTGTCGATGCAGCCTTCGGCGGGTGGCGTGGTGGGCGTGGCGGTCATGGCGTTTCTTGTCTCCTGGTTTGCTTTTATGGAACGCCGGCTCAGTACGTGTACACGCCGCGCCCGGTCTTGCGGCCGAGCTGGCCGGCAGCGACCATTTCCTTGAGCAGCGGGCAGGGACGGTACTTGGAATCACCGAACTGATCGAGGTACACCTCCATCACTGCCAGGCACACATCCAGGCCGATCATGTCCGCGAGCGCCAGCGGGCCGATGGGCTGGTTGCAGCCCAGCTTCATGCCGGCGTCGATGTCCTCTGCGGTGGCGATGCCTTCGGACAGCACGAAGAAAGCCTCGTTGATCATCGGCACCAGGATGCGGTTGACCACGAAGCCCGGCGCGTTCTTCACCGTGATCGGCGACTTGCCCAGCTTCTCGGCCAGCGCCTTCACCGCGTCGTGCGTGGCGTCGCTCGTGAGGTAGCCGCGGATCAGCTCCACCAGCGCCATCATCGGCACCGGGTTGAAGAAGTGCATGCCGATGAAGCGGTCGGGGCGCGAGGTGGCGGCGGCCAGTTGCGTGATCGAGATCGACGAGGTGTTCGACGCGACGATCACCTCGGGGCCCACCAACTCGTCGACTTGCTTCAGGATCTTGAGCTTGAGCGCGTGGTTCTCGGTGGCCGCCTCGATGACGAGTTGCGCGCCCTTCAGGTCGTCGTAGTTGGTCGAGCCCTTGATCAGCGCGAGCGCCGCGGCCTTCTGCTCGGCAGTGAGCTTTTCTTTCTTGATGAGGCGGTCGAGGCTGCCCGAGATGGTGGCGAGGCCCTTGTCGACGGCCGCCTGGGCGACGTCGATCATCACCACGTTGACGCCGGACACCGCGCAGGCCTGCGCGATGCCATTGCCCATCGTTCCGGCGCCGATGATGCCCACAGTCTGAATCGTCATGAAAAATGCTCCTTGATATCAACAAAAATCGATGACGAATGCTACTGGCTGATCAACGCTTCGAGGAAATGATGGCTTGCAGGGCTGACTTGGCATGAAGAGGTCCGATCTCTCGGAGCAAAGCTTCCGGCCAGACAGGCGCTTTGCTGGTGAATCGGACAGCCGATAGGAAGACTTGGTGCAAGGAAAGGGCTGCGGCAAAGGGCACTGCGAGAAGCAAACGCCAGATGCGCCCGCTGCGACTGGAATCGTTGATGCCACGGACGAACCTGTACAGGTTCGTCAAGATGCCATCCACGCGCTGCTGTCGAAGATCGCCGAGGTCGGCGCTGGTGAGCAACCGCCCGGTCTTTGGCTTCTGGGCCATGAACCCCGACAAGATCGACAGCGCCAGCGCCGCCAAGGCTCGCCCATGGTTCGGATGATCGAGTTCGTCGAAAACGGGGATGTCGACTGAGACGTTGTCGCCTGCGCGACTGGCTCGGAGATGAGCGGATGTCCGATGCACCGATTGCAGCTGATTGGCAAGGCGTTCAGTGGTCGTGCCAATGGTGCTGTGGACCTTGTCCCTTGGAAACGGCACGAGCTCGTTGCCAAGCGCCCAATAGACGCATTGGTTTCGTCGGTCGAGGATGGCGAACGAAGAGCCGCGCTGGAACAGGAATCGCCTCGGGAAGATCAACTGAACAACCACGAGAAGAATGAGAACACTGATGGTCGCGAGATCCCTGATTGAATTCAGGACGGCGCCATTCAATGGCCTGTCACTCCACAGAATGCTCGCGCCGAACCCGAGCAGCAGGAACAGCGCGCCAGCGGTAGCGCAAGCAGCCCCTTGCTGAGAATGCGTCCGAGCTGGGCCGAAGAGCAGGATGTCCTCGGTGATTTGATGGAACACGCCTCGCAACGCTTGCGGAAATTCATCGCTCTTCGTGTTCACTTTCCTGTCCTCCTGATATCGCGTTCTGGATGCTTGCGCCGTATCCCGAGCTATTGTCTCTACACCCAGACTGAGGCCACCGACCTGTGAAGGAAAAGCATATCGACCGACGGCGGAAATACGGAGCGAGCGGCGCTGTGCGAGACCTTGGAACGGTAGGCAAAGCGGTCGATTAAAGTTGCGGCCATGACAACCCTTGGCACTCCTCTTTCTCCCTCCGCAACCCGCGTGATGCTGCTCGGCTCCGGCGAACTCGGCAAGGAGGTGCTGATCGCCCTGCAGCGCCTCGGCGTCGAGACCATCGCGGTCGACCGCTACGAGAACGCGCCCGGCCAGCAGGTGGCCCACCATGCGCGCACCATCACCATGAGCGACCCCGAGCAGCTCAAGGCGCTGATCGAGGCCGAGAAACCCATGCTCGTGGTGCCCGAGATCGAGGCCATCGCCACGCCGATGCTCCAGCAGCTCGAAGACGCGGGCGTGGTCCGCGTGATTCCCACGGCCCGCGCCGCCCGCCTCACGATGGACCGCGAAGGCATCCGCCGCCTGGCCGCCGAGACGCTGGGCGTTCCCACCAGCCCCTACAAGTTCTGCGACTCGCTGGCCGAGCTGCAGGCCGCCATCGACGCGGGAATCGGCTACCCCTGCATCGTCAAGCCCGTGATGAGCAGCTCCGGCAAGGGCCAGAGCAAGATCGACGGCCCCGCCGACGTGCAGAAGGCCTGGGACTACGCCATGGCCGGAGGACGCGTCAGCCATGGCCGCGTGATCGTCGAGGGCTTCATCGACTTCGACTACGAGATCACGCTCTTGACCGTGCGCGCGAAAGACGCGGCCGGTGCTGTCGAAACCAAGTTCTGCGACCCCATCGGCCATGTGCAGGTGAGCGGCGACTATGTCGAAAGCTGGCAGCCGCACCCCATGGCGCCGGCCGCGCTGCAGAAGGCGCAGCAGATCGCGCAAGCCGTCACGGCCGACCTCGGCGGCCAGGGCCTCTTCGGCGTCGAGCTGTTCGTGAAGGGCGACGAAGTCTGGTTCAGCGAAGTCAGCCCGCGCCCGCACGACACCGGCATGGTCACGATGGCCACGCAATGGCAGAACGAGTTCGAGCTGCATGCGCGCGCCATCCTCGGCTTGCCGGTCGATACCTCGCTCAAGAGCCCGGGCGCGAGCGCGGTGATCTACGGCGGCGTCGACGCCACCGGCATCGCCTTCGACGGCGTGGCCGAGGCGCTGCAGGTGCCCGGCAGCGACATCCGCCTGTTCGGCAAGCCCGAGAGCTTTCTCAAGCGCCGCATGGGCGTGGCGCTGGTGCACGCGGCCGATACCGACACCGCGCGCAAGCTTGCCAAGGAAGCCGCCTCGCGCGTGAAGTCCCGTAGATAAGGCTCGCCCCCAGGCTTCGCGCACTTCGTGTCGCTTCTCCAACCCCCTACCGGGGGCGACACCAGTGGCCCGGCAAAGCCGGTTCCACCGTGTCTCTGGCCTTCGGCCGCGCCGGTCTCATGCGTCGCGGTGATGCAGCCTCCGAGACAGCTGTAGCCAGTTTTCGCAAGCCGCGCCGCAAGGGCGCGGGCATGGTGCGGTGTCTTGCCAGAGGCCGAGGTGGAGGGGCGGGTGCATGCGGATACCACGCATGCGCGATGCGCTCCACACTGGGCGCCCGCCAGCTCGATCACCGGAGACACCATGCTGCATCCCCAGGCGCGCGCCTTGCTCGACTTCATCGAGGCGCGCGGCATCCCGCCGACCCACACGCTTTCGCCCGCCGATGCGCGAGCCTTCTACCGCGAGCGCCGCGCCGCCACACAGCCGCTGCCGGCTGAAGTGGCCGAGGTGCGCGACCTCGCGGCAGCGGGCCCGCACGGCACCATCCCGGTGCGCCTCTACCGGCCGCTGGGTTCGGGCGCCGGTCCGCTGCCGGTGCTGGTGTACTACCACGGCGGTGGCTGGGTCATCGGCGATCTCGACACGCACGACGTGCTGTGCCGCGAGCTGGCCAACGGTGCGGGCTGCGCAGTGGTTGCCGTCGACTACCGCATGGGGCCGGAGCACCGCTTTCCCGCCGCGGTCGACGACGTGCTCGCCGCCACGCGCTGGGTGCGCCGCGAGGCTGCGGCCCTGGGGCTCGATGCGAGCCGTCTGGCAATCGGAGGCGACAGCGCCGGTGGCAACCTCGCGGCCGTGGTGGCGATCGCCGCACGCGATGCAGGCGACTTGCCGATCGCCTTCCAGCTGCTGATCTATCCGGCGACCGACATGCGCCGCGGCCATCCGTCGCACCAGGCGAACGGGCAGGGCTACCTGCTGACCCGCGAGACGATGGCGTACTTCCACGACCACTACATCACCGATGCGAAGCACGACCTCGACTGGCGCGCCTCGCCGCTGCTGCACACCGACCTGTCGAGGCTGCCGCCCGCGCTCGTGATCACCGCCGGCTACGACCCGCTGCGGGACGAGGGGCTCGCGTATGCGGAGGCGCTCACCGCCGCCGGCAACCGCGCGGACTACGTGTGCTTCGAGCGCCAGATTCACGGCTTCATCACGATGGGCAAGGTGCTCGACGAGGCCAACACCGCCGTTGCGCTTTGCGCCACCGAGTTGCATCGCGCATTCGCGATGAGGTGAGAGCGAACCGGGCGCGGACTAGGGAAAGTCCCCGCGCAAATGCATGCCGCGCCACAGGGTTGCGCCGCTACGATCCAGCCAACACGAAGCCGCCCACCGCAGGGCAGGCCAGACCCGATGCAGGAGACAAACACCATGCAGCGAGCGAGTAATGTGCCCCCGGAAAACGGCGGCGCACGGCAAGGCGAACGCCTCATGTGGCTCACGCCGCAGCGCGTGTTCTACGCCGGCCTGCTCGGTGCGGCGGCCGAGCGCACGATGGGCGGGCACGGCGTGTACGTGTCGCCCGCGGGCGTGCCGCCGATCCGCATCCGCATCGGTGGCGGCGCCTGGCAGACGGGCGAACTCATCGTGGTGCCGCCGCAGGTGCCGCACCATGTCGAGAGCCAGCATCCGCTCATCTTCAATCTGCTGATCGAGTCGGAGTCCGTCGATCCTGCGCGCATGCCCGCCTTCATGCAGCACTGCGGGCCGGTCGATGCGCCGGCGTTCGTCAAGCGCGTGCGCGATGCGCATGCGCACCTGTTGGCCGCGTCGGGCCGCGGCACGGATTTCGACGGCTTCGATTTCGATGCGCTCTTCTTCGGCGAAGCGCTCGCGCCGCGTGCGATCGATGCGCGCATCCGCAAGGTCATCGACGCGCTCGTGGCCGACCCGGCCGCGTCCGCCTCGGCCGAAGACTGCGCGGCCTCGGTGCACCTGTCGTTCTCGCGCTTCCTGCATTTGTTCAAGCAGGAAACCGGCATGGCGTTTCGCGCCTTCCGCGCCTGGAAGCGCGCGCGCAGCCTGCTGCGCTACGTGCGCCAGACCACCACGCTGACCGACATCGCGCTCGATACCGGCTACCCCGATTCGACGCACTTCAGCCATTCGATCCGCCAGGTCTACGGCCTGAAACCCAGCGACATCCTGGCGGGTTCCCGCCACCTCGCGCTGCACGACGCGGCCGGCGGCTTTAGGCAGTAGGCGAGACACGGGAGCCCCATGCAGATCCTCCAACTCCTGCTGTCGGGCATTGCGCAAGGTTGCATCTATGGGCTGATCGCGCTCGGGTTCGTGCTGATCTACAAGGCCACCGAAACCGTGAGCTTCGCCCAGGGCGACCTGATGATGCTCGGCGCCTTCGGCGCGTTCGCGGGCATGTCGCTCTTCGGCATGCCGTTCTGGCTCGCGGCGATCCTCGCGGTGGTGGCGATGGCCGCTTTCGGCGTGCTGCTGGAACTGGCGGTGATCCGGCCGATCCTCGGGCAGCCGCAGTTCTCCATCGTGATGCTGACCATCGGCATCGCGTACGTGGCGCGCGGCCTCATCACCATGGTGCCGGGCATCGGCACCGAGACCCACACGCTGCCCGTGCCCTACAAGGACCAGATCTGGAAGCTGGGTGAACTGGTGGTCAACCTCGAACAGCTCGCGATCATCGTCGCCACGGCCATCCTGTGCGCGCTGCTGTTCGCGATGTTCCGCTACAGCAAACTGGGCATCGCGATGCAGGCCTCGTCGCAGAACCAGCTCGCGGCCTACTACATGGGCATTCCGGTGAAGCGGCTCAACGGGCTGGTGTGGGGGCTGGCGGCTGCGGTCGCGGCCATCGCCGGGATGCTGCTCGCACCCATCACCTTCGTGCACGCGAACATGGGCTTCATCGGGCTGAAGGCTTTTCCGGCGGCGGTGGTGGGCGGCTTCGGCAGCCTGCCGGGCGCGATCGTCGGCGGGCTGGTGATCGGCATCGTCGAATCGTTCGCCGGGTTCTACCTGCCCGATGGCTTCAAGGACACGGCGCCGTACATCGTGGTGCTGCTGATGCTCATGATCAAGCCCAATGGTCTCTTCGGCGAAAAGCTGCGCAAGAAAGTCTGAACGTTCATGCGCTACATCTTCAAGACCAGCTACGACCAGGACATCCGGCTCGCGCGTCATGGCGGGCATGTGTTCTGGTACGGGCTGCTCATCGCGTTCCTCATCGCCGCGCCGTGGGTGATCGAGGAGTACTGGCTCGCGCAACTGACCTTCGTGCTGATCTACGGGATCGTCGGCTTGGGCCTGATGCTGCTGGCCGGCTTCACGGGCCAGTTCTCCATCGGACACGCGGCGTTCCTCGGCGCGGGCGCGTACACACAGGGCGTGTTGACGAATCTAGGCGTGCCGTTTCCGATTGCCTTGATCGCCGCTGCGGCGTTGTCCGCCGCAGTCGGCGTGGTCGTCGCCTTGCCGGCGCTGCGCGTGAAGGGCATCTATCTCGGCATCGCGACGCTGTCGTTCGGTTTCATCGTCGAGGAAGTGTTCGCACGGTGGGAGAGCGTCACGGGCGGCAACGCGGGGCTGCATGTGAAGTCGCCGCAGCTCTTCGGCTGGTCGCTGGGTTCGGGCGATGGCTTCTATTTCTTGTGCCTGGTGGTGGCGGTGCTGAGCACGCTGGGCATCCTGAACCTGCTGCGTTCGCCGACGGGCCGCGCCTTCGTGGCCATCCGCGATTCGGAAATCTCGGCGCAGAGCATGGGCATCCATCTCGCGCGCTACAAGACGATGTCGTTCGCGATCTCGGCCGCGCTCGCGGGGCTGGGCGGCGCGCTGTATGCGCACAAGCTGAGCTTCATCTCGCCGGACCAGTTCAGCATCCTGCAGTCGATCGACCTGCTGCTGATGGTGGTGATCGGCGGCCTGGGCTCGGTGCACGGCGCGTTCCTCGGCGCGATCTTCCTCATCGCAATGCCGCAGCTGATCTCGATGGGGAAGGACTGGTTGCCTGCGGTGATCGGCCAGGCGCCGGGCCTGCAAGGGCTGGTGTACGGCGTGGTGCTGATCGCGTTCGTGCTGTTCGAGCCGCTGGGGCTCTATGGCCGCTGGCTCAAGATCAGGACGTACCTGCAACTCTTCCCGTTCTACCGCAAGGGCCTGTTCAAGCGGCAGAAGTCGTTCACCAAATCGGACCGGCTGAGATGACGACGAGCAACGGCGACATCCTCCTTTCGGCCAAGGACCTGAGCGTGCGCTTCGGGGGCGTGCTCGCGGTCAACAAGGTGAGCTTCGACGTGCGGCGTGGCGAGGTGTTCACGCTGATCGGGCCGAACGGCGCGGGCAAGACGACGGTTTTCAATCTGATCAGCCGCATCTACACGCCGACCACGGGCGAGATCACATGGCATGGTGAGGCGGCCGGCCCGCTCGCACTGACGCAGCAGGCGCCGCATTCGATTGCCGCGCTCGGCATCGCACGCACCTTCCAGAACATTGAGCTCTTCGAGCATGCGACCGTGCTGCACAACCTGCTGATCGGCCGCCACACGCACCGGCAGACGGGGTTCTGGAGCGAAGTGTTCTTCACGCCTGCCACTCGGCGCGCCGAGATCGCGGCGCGTGAAAAAGCGGAGCAGGTGATCGAGCTGCTCGATCTGCAGCATCACCGCGACTCGATGGTGGCCGGCCTGCCCTACGGCGTTCGAAAGGTGGTGGAACTGGCGCGCGCGCTGTGCACAGAGCCCAAGCTGCTGCTGCTCGACGAGCCATCGTCGGGCCTCAACGTCGAAGAGACGGCCGACATGGCGTTCTGGATTCAGGACATCCAGCATGAGCTGGGCGTGTCGGTGTTGATGGTGGAGCACGACATGTCGCTCGTCTCGAAAGTGTCCGACCGCGTGCTCGCGATGAACCAGGGCGAGGTGCTGGCCACCGGGACGCCGCGCGAGGTGCAGGCGGATGCGCGCGTGATCGAGGCTTACCTCGGGACCGTGGATGACGTGAGCAGCTTGAGGAGGGTGGCGGCGTGAATGTCTTGTTCGCTCTCTTTGGAGAGGCGCCCGGTATGCGGTGCGGGGCGGTCGCCCCCACTGCGCCGGCCGCTTCGCGGCTCCCCTGCGGTGCTCGCATTTCGCGGGGTCTCGCAGAACTCGCTTCGCTCAAACAGCTGCGAGCCCTGATCCGCGAAACGCTGTGCTCCTCGGCGGCGCAGAGGGGGCGCCCGCCCCGCACCGCACACCGGGCTCCGGGGTGTAGTGATCGCCCTGTGCGTACCCACGGCGTTGGGGTCCCTGCCCCGGGTGGGCCGTTGAGGCACCGCCGAGCAGCGCAGCGACGGGCGGATCAGGGCTCGCCGCTGTTTGAGCGAAGCGAGTTCGGCGAGACCCCGCTCGTCGCGAGCAGCGCAGGGGAGCCCGAAGGGCCGGTGACGTCGGCCCGCCCGGGGCAGGGGCCCCAACGCCGTTCCCCGACCTCAGGAGCATCCGCATGAGCGACGTCGTTCTGCAACTGCTCAATGTCGAGAGCGCCTACGGCCCCATCAAGGCCATCCGAGGCGTGAGCCTGAAGGTCAAGCAGGGCGAAATCGCCACGGTGCTCGGCTCCAACGGCGCAGGCAAGACAACGATCCTCAAGACCATCTCCGGAATCATCGATCCGCGCAAAGGCAGCATCGAATTCCAGGGCAAGGACATCACCGCCAAGGACCCCGCCTTCATCGTGCAGCAGGGCCTGAGCCACGTGCCCGAAGGCCGCGAGGTGTTCCCGCTCCTGTCGGTGAAAGACAACCTGCTGATGGGCGCCTACACCCGCAAGGACCGCGACGGCGTGGCGCGGGACATGGAGACGGTCTACACCTACTTCCCCATCCTGCGAGAGCGCGCCACTCAGGACGCTGGCCTGCTCTCCGGAGGGCAGCAGCAGATGCTCGCGATCTCGCGCGCCATCATGGCCGCGCCGCATCTGATCCTGCTCGATGAACCCAGCCTCGGGCTGAGTCCGAAGCTCACGAAAGAGATCTTCGAGATCGTCGTGCGCATCAACCGCGAGCGCGGCACCACGATTCTTTTGGTCGAGCAGAACGCCAATATGGCGCTCAATGCCGCAGACCACGGCTACGTGCTGGAGAACGGCCGCATCGTCATGGAGGATTCCTGCGAGCGCCTCCGCGAGAAGGAAGACATCAAGGAGTTCTACCTCGGCGTGAAGGACGACGGCGTGCGCGGCGAGCGGCGCTGGAAAAAGAAGAAGAACTGGAGATGACATGAGCACCCTCGCGTTGCGCGCTCCTGCCGGTCTCTGGGACCTGGCGCATCTTCAGCCCCGGCTTGATGTCGTCGTGCCAGGCGACACCATTCCGGCCGTGTTCTGGAAGGCGGTGGAACTTCGCGCCGACAAGGTCTGGATGCGTCAGAAGGAGTTCGGCATCTGGCGCACCTGGACTTGGCGCCAGACCGCCGAGGCCGTGCGCGAGATCGCGGGCGGCCTGCTGGCGCTGGGCTTCGGGCATGGGGAGTGCGCGTCGATCCTCTCCAACACCGTCATCGAATGGGTGTTGTGCGATGTGGCCGTGCTCAGTTGCGGCGGCGTGTCGAACGGCATCTATCCGACGGATGCGGCCTCGCAGGTCACGTACCTTTGCGAAGACTCGCGCACCACCGTGCTCTTCGTGGAAGACGACGAGCAACTGGACAAGGCGCTCGAAGTGCGCGCGCAGTTGCCGCTGCTGCGCAAGATCATCGTGCTCGACATGGAAGGCCTGCGCGACCTCGACGACCCCGGCGTCATCAGCCTCGATGCGCTGCGCGCCCTCGGCCGCGAGCACATGAAGGCTCACCCCCAGGCGCTGGAACAGCGCATCGCCGCCTGCAGCGCCGAAGACCTCGCGATCCTCGTCTACACCTCCGGCACCACCGGCAAGCCCAAGGGCGCGATGCACAGCCACCGCGGGCTGGTCTACACCATGCGCGGCTACAACACGCTGCTCGCGCAGGGCGAGACGGACGAGCGCATGTGCTTCCTGCCGCTGTGCCACATCGCCGAGCGCATGGGGGGCGAGTATTTCGCGATGTACACGGGCTCGATCCTCAACTTCGTGGAGAACCCCGAGACGGTGCCCGAGAACGTGCGCGAGATTTCCCCTACGGTCTTCACCGCCGTGCCGCGCGTGTGGGAGAAGTTCTATTCGGGCGTGATGATCGCGTTGAAGGAAGCGAGCCGCGTGCAGCAGGCCGCCTACGGCTGGAGCATCGGCGTGGGCCAGCAGATTGCCGACCGCGTGCTGCAGGGCAAGCCGATCGGCGCGGGGCTGCGTTTGAAGTTCCGCATCGCGCGCTGGCTCGCGCTCAACAACGTGCGCAAGCTCATCGGCATCCACCGTGCGCGCTTCCTGGTGACCGGCGCGGCGCCGATCTCGCCCGAGCTCGTGCGCTGGTACCTCGCGCTCGGCGTGCCGATGCTGGAGGTGTGGGGCATGACCGAGTCGTGCGGCGCCTCCACCGGCGTGCCGCCGTCGCGCATCGCGCCAGGCTCGATCGGCCCGGCCACCAGCTACAACGAGGTGCGGCTCGATCCCGAGACCGGCGAGATCCTGGTGCGCGGCCCCAATGTCTTCATGGGTTACCTCAACCTGCCGGAGAAGACGGCCGAGACGATCGATGCCGACGGCTGGCTGCACACGGGCGATGTGGGGCTGGTCGACGCGGAAGGGTATTTCCGCATCACCGACAGGATGAAGGACATCATCATCACGGCAGGTGGAAAGAACATCACGCCGAGCGAGCTGGAGAACGAACTCAAGTTCAGCCCCTACGTCACCGACGCGGTGGTGATCGGCGACAAGAAACCCTACCTGACGGTGATCGTGATGATCGATCAGGAGAACGTCGAGAAGTTTGCGCAGGACAACGACGTGCCGTTCAGCAACTACGAGAGCCTGACGCGCGCGCAGGAGGTGCTGGACCTGATCCAAGGCGAGGTCGACCGCGTCAACGCGAAGTTCGCGCGCGTGGAGCAGATCAAGAAGTTCTTCCTGCTCGAGACGCAGCTGAGCGCCGAGGACGAGGAGCTCACGCCGACGATGAAGCTCAAGCGCAAGCTGGTGCAGACGAAGTACGCAGACCGCATCGAAGCGATGTACCGCTGACGGGGCCAACGTTTTTTGTGTCAACCCGAGGAGACAACCGCATGAAGCTCAAGACATTGACGACTCTGGCCGTGCTGGGCCTGATCGCGACGCTCGCGTCCGCGCAGCAGCAACAGGGCGTGAGCAAGGACGAGATCCGGATCGGCACGATCCAGGACCTGTCGGGTCCGCTCGCGGGCTTCGGCAAGCAGGCGCGCAACGGCATGCAGCTGCGCGTGGACGAACTCAACGAGCAGGGCACCCTGAACGGCCGCAAGCTCAAGCTCTTTGTCGAGGACTCGGGCTATGACCCGAAGAAGGCGGTGCTGGCCGCTCAGAAGCTGGTGAACCAGGAAAAGATCTTCATCATGGCCGGTCACATCGGCACGGCGCAGAACATGGCGGCGATGCCGGTGCAGTTCGACAAGAACATCGTCAACTACATGCCGATCACCGCGGCGCGAGAAATGTACGAGCCGCTGAACCGGCTGAAGTACTCGTTCGCGGCCACCTACTACGACCAGATCCGCCTGGCGCTGCCCAAGATGATCAAGGACAAGGGCGCCAAGAAGGTCTGCACGATCTATCAGGACGATGAGTTCGGGCTCGAGGTGCAGCGCGGCGCCGAGGCGGGGCTGAAGGCCGCGAACATGGAGCTGGCGGAGAAGACCTCGTTCAAGCGCGGCGCCACCGACTTCAGCTCGCAGGTCGCGAAGATGAAGGCGGCCAATTGCGACCTCGTGGTGCTGGGCACGATCATTCGCGAAACCATCGGCACGGTGGGCGAGTCGCGCAAGACGGGCTTCAACCCGACCTTCCTCGGTTCGAGCGCGGCCTACACCGACCTCATCCACAAGCTGGGTGGCAAGGCGATGGACGGCGTCTACGCCACGATGACGGTTCAGAACCCCTACACCGACGAGCAGTCGCAGCCGCTGCGCTTCTGGGCCAACAAGTACAAGACCAAGTTCAACGAAGACCCGACGGTGTTCTCGGTGTACGGCTACGTGATCATCGATTCGTTCATCAAGGCGGCGACCAAGGCCGGCCCGAACCTGACGACCGACAGCTTCATCAAGTCGATGGACAGCATCACCTTCGAGCCGGACATGTTCGGCAGCCCGAAGAGCAGCTACACCGCGACCAAGCGCCTCGGCAACGAGCAGTCGCGGCTGTCGCAGATCAAGGATGGCAAGTGGGTCGTCGTGTCTGACTACGTGACGCCGTAAACGGCAACCCCGGTACTGCCGGCGCTGGTGCCGGTGCCGGGGCAAGCGGCTATATTCCGCGAAAACACAGCTTCGCGAGAACGCCATGCCCCAGTACTGGTTGATGAAATCCGAGCCCGACGAAGTCTCGATCGACGATGCGCTCGCCGCGCCCGATGCCACTGTCGCGTGGACGGGCGTGCGCTACTACCAGGCGCGCAACTTCATGCGCGACGGCATGAAGGTCGGCGACGGCGTGCTGTTCTATCACTCGAGCTGCTCGGAGCCGGGCATCGCCGGCATCGCGCGCGTGGCCTCGGGCATCAAGCCCGATCCGACGCAGTTCGATGCGAAGTCGCCGTATTACGACGCGGCCTCGAAGAAGGACGACCCGCGCTGGCTGCTGGTCGATGTGCAGGCGGTGCGCAAGACCCGGCTGCTGGCCTTGCCCGAGCTGCGCGCCAAGTCCGAGCTGGCCGAACTGATCATCCTGCGCAAAGGCAACCGGCTGTCGATCACGCCGGTGGAGCCTGGGCACTGGAAGGTCATCGAGAAGATGCTGGCCTGAGCCTCCGCGGTCAGGCGACTTTCGACAGGATCGGGAACAGCTTGCCGAGCCCGTCTGCCATCACCTCGACGGCCAGCGCCGCGAGGATCAGGCCCATCAGCCGCGTCATGATGTTGATGCCCGTCTTGCCGAGCACGCGCGCAATCGGCTGCGCGAGCGAGAAGGCCAGCGCAGTTGCCAGCGCGACCACCACGCCGTAGCCGACGAGCACCGCGAGCTCCCACAGGTGCTGCGCCTTGTCGGCGTAGATCACGACGGTAGAAATGGTCGCCGGGCCGGTCAGCAATGGAATCGTGAGCGGCACCACCGCGATGGAGGCGCCCATCGAGGCCTTCACCTCGGTGGCGCGCAGTTCCTCGACGTTGGTCTTGCTCTCGGCCGGCTTGGCGTTGAGCATCGAGAGCGAACTCATGAGCAGCAGCAGGCCGCCGCCAACCTGGAAGCTCGCGATCGAGATGCCGAAGAAGGAGAGCAGCTGCAACCCGAGCAGCGCGCTGACCGCGATGACCACGAACGCACTGAACGCCGACATGCGCACCGTATGGCGGCGCTGCGCGTCGCTGTAGCCCTGCGTGTAGTGGATGAAGAAGGGCACGATGGCCAGCGGGTTGACGATGGCCACCAGCGTGACCAGCGGCTTGATGAGGTCCATCGAGGTGCTCATGGGGGCTACCTTCCGCCGGTCACGTCGAGCAGGGCCATGGTGGTGTAGCTCGCCTCGGCCGACAGCAGCCAGAGGATGGCACCCGCGATCTCCTCGGGACTGCCGGTGCGCTTCATCGGCACGGTCGGCGCAAGTTCGAAGGCGCGGTCGGGCATGCCGCCCGACGCGTGGATCTCCGTGTCGATGAGCCCAGGGCGCACTGCGTTCACGCGGATGCCTTCCTCGGCCACTTCCTTGGCCAAGCCGATCGTGAGCGTGTCGATGGCGGCCTTGCTGGCGGCGTAGTCGACGTACTGGCCCGGCGATCCCAGGCGCGCGGCGCCGCTGGAGATGTTGACGATGGCGCCGCCTTCGCCGCCGTGCCTGGTGCTCATGCGGCGCACGGCTTCGCGGGCACAGACAAAACTGCCGATCACGTTGATGCGGAACATGCGTTCCAGCCGCGCCACGCTCATCTCGTCGACACGCGCCTGCAGGTCGACCACGCCGGCGTTGTTGACCAATGCGGTGAGCCGGCCGAGCTTGGCGTCGACCTTCTCGAACATCGCGATCACCTGGCTCTCGTCGCCCACATCGGCCTGCACGGAGATGGCGGTGCCGCCGCCCTCGCGGATGGTGCGCACCACCTCGTCGGCTGCCAGCGAGTTGCTGGCGTAGTTGACGGCCACCGCGTAACCGCGCTGCGCGGCGAGCAGGGCGGTGGCGGCGCCGATGCCGCGTCCGCCGCCGGTGATGAGTAGCACTGGATTCAAAACCTACCTCCTGCAGAGAAACTGTGTGTCAGTTAAAACCGTCGGCTTGGATTACATCATTCGAGGGCTGGCGTATGAGCACGAAAACGGTTGACTACTACTTTGCGCCCCAGAGCCCGTGGACCTATCTGGGTCATACCCGGTTCGCGGAAATTGCTGCGGCCGCGGGCGCCACGGTGCGCGTGAGGCCCATCGACATGGGGAGCGTGTTCCCGGTGTCCGGCGGGCTGCCCTTGGGCAAGCGGGCGCCGCAGCGGCAGGCCTACCGGCTGGTGGAGATGGCGCGGTTCTCTCAGCACCTCGGTCTGCCGATGAACACCAAGCCCAAGTTCTTTCCGGTGGCCAGCGACGATGCGGCGCGGATCATCATTGCGGTCGATATGCACGACGGCACCGAGGCTGCGATGCGCGTCTGCTCGGCGGTGTTCGCGGCGGTGTGGGTGCAGGAGCGGAACATCGGCGACCCGAACGTGCTCGAAGCGCTGGTCGTCGAATGCGGCCTGCCCGCCAAGCGCTCGGAGCAATCGCAAAGCCAGGCGGTGCAGGAACGCTACGAGGCCTACACGCAGGAGGCCATCGACATCCAGGTGTTCGGCGCGCCGAGCTATGTGATCGATGGCGAGATTTTCTGGGGGCAGGACCGGCTCGATTTCGTCGAGCGGGCGCTGCGCCGATGACAACGACAGCTTTCTTCATTCAATTCATTCAATTGCCATCAGGAGCATGACGAACATGGGCCAATTCATCGATCTCACAGCCAAGGACGGCTTCAGCTTTCCCGCCTACGTGGCCGAACCCGCGGGCAAGCCGCGCGGCGCGGTGGTCGTGGTGCAGGAAATCTTCGGCGTGAACTCGCACATCCGCTCGGTGGCCGACGGCTATGCGGCGGAGGGGTATCTCGCTGTGGCGCCCGCGACCTTCCAGCGTGTGAAGCCCGGCGTCGAGTTGGGCTACAGCGACGAGGACATGAAGGAGGGCTCCGCCCTGAAGGCGGCGGTCGAGGCGCTGCCCGCGCCCGGCGTGCTGCAGGACATCGAGGCGGCCATCGCCTATGCATCGAAGGCCGGCAAGGTCGGCATCGTGGGCTACTGCTGGGGCGGTTTGCTGACCTGGCGCGCGGCCAGCCTGCTGCCGGGCCTGGCTGCAGCGGCGCCGTACTACGGCGGCGGCATGACCATGCCCGAAGAAGCCGCCCGCCAGCCCAAGGTGCCGGTGCTGGCGCACTTCGGCAACCAGGACCATTGGATTCCGCTGGACACCGTCGAGAGCTTCAAGAAGGCGCATCCCGAGGTGGAAGTGCATGTCTATCCGGTCGGCCACGGTTTCAATTGCGACCAGCGCGGCTCGTACAACGCCGAGGCCGCCAAGCTGGCGCGAGAACGCACGCTGGCGTTCTTTGCCAAGCACGTCGGCTGACTCCGGCTCGGCGCAAGAAAAAGCCCGGTCAGCGCCGGGCTTTTTTATTACTTTTTGAGGCCCGGCGCGTCGCCCACGCGGGTCTGGAGAAAGTCGAGCAGCGCGCGCAGGGCGGCGCTGTTGTGGCGCCGCTGAAGGTAGGCGGCCGACAGCCACATGTCCTTGCGCGCGTAGTCCTGCAGCACCGGCACGAGTTCGCCATGCTCGATGTGCGATTGCACCAGGAGCGAGGGCAGGTAGATTACGCCGAAGCCGCGCATCGCGACCCGGATCAGCGGCGCGCCCTCGGTGCAGTCCATACGGCTCTTGACGTGCACGTCCAGCGGCTCCCCGCCATCGTCGAAGCGCCACACCGGCTGGGCGCCCAGAAGAGAGTGGGTGAGGGCGTCGTGGCCGGCCAGGTCGCGCGGATGCACGGGCTTGCCATGCTTCTTCCAGTAGATCGGCGAGGCGCAGACCACCATCTGCATGAGGCGGAGCTTGCGCACAATGAGATTGGCGTCCTCGACGGGGCCGCTGCGGATGTCGACATCGATGCCTTCCTCCGCAAGATCGACCGTGCGATTGGTCAGCTGCAGGCTGATGCTCACGTCGGGGTAATAGCGCATGAAGTCGGCCAGCAGGTTGGGAAACTCGCCGTTGCCCATGCCGTGCGGGGCGGAGATGCGCAGGCGACCGGCGGGCTGGCTGGCGCGGTCCTGCAACTCGGCCTGGGTGAGCTCCACCATCTCGAGCACCGGGGTGCTGCGATCGAGCAGCAGCTGACCGGCATCGGTGAGGCTCACGGAGCGGGTGGAGCGGTTCAGGAGCCGCACACCGAAACGCGTTTCGAGCTCGGCCACGTATTTGCTGACTGTGGCTTTCGACATGTCGAGCTTCTTGGCCGCCTGCGAGAAGCTGCCGTGGGAGGCAACTTCGCGAAAGGTTCTGATCAGATCGAGACTGTCCATGTCAAAGAGCCCATTGTTTCCGTTCGAGGAACGCGGTGGTTCGATTCTGCGGCGTTTTTCTCAGGCGACCTGCGCCCACACTCGCTCCACGCGCCGAAGGAGCCGAACCATGAACACCCCGAACATCATCGCCGTTGCAGCCCTGTCGATCCTGACCGCCGTCGGCGCACACGCACAGGGTTTCGAGCCGGTGCAACCGCTGAAGATCGTCGGCAGCCGCGCCCAACTGGAAGCCGAAGGGGCCGCGGCCTCGCGTGGAGGCAATGTCTACGGCGACGTCGTGGCCTCGCCGCTGACGACTCGCCCGAGCCAGCTCGACCGCGCTTCGGTCCGTGCGGAAGCGGTTGCCGCTGCCCACGCGCCGAACCAGAACCTGGACCGGCGCGCCTTCGCAAACAGCGAAGTGCCTCCGCAATTCCAAGGGCCTCAAGGCGCGCGTCCGGGCCGCTAGACCGAAGAATTCAGATTTCTAAAAAGGCCGGGGTCGCGTGTACGACCCCGGCCTTTTTCGTTTGCATGCCTATGTGTCCACATTGTTTCAATAGAGGAAACACCGTGTCTCTGATCCGAGCGTTTTATCTAGGGAATTTCGTTTGACACTCGCCGCACAGGCAAGCGACCGAGCAAGCCTGGTGGACAAACCATCCGACGAACACAAGGAATTGACATGAAGACCTCGCACATCCTCGCCGCCGCTGCTCTGACCCTCCTGGCCGCCACCGGCGCCCAAGCCGAAACCTACCAAGGCGTGAACACCGCCGTCTCGACCAAGAGCCGCGACGAAGTCAACGCCGAAGCCGTGCGCGCCGCAGCGGCTCCGAACCAGAACGTGACCCGCGGTTCGCGCGGCCCGGAAACGGTTGCCGTGTCGAAGGAACGCTCGCTCGTGGAAGCCGAAGCCGTTCGCACCTCCTACGCTCCCGACCAGAACGTGACCTCGGGTTCGCGCGTCAACAGCAAGGTCGTCTCGACCATGGTCAACCCGATGGACGCACGCGTTCAAGCCCAGCAAGGCACGGGCGCTACCGCCAAGTAATAAAGAAAGAACTCGCCTTTCGGGGCAGTTCAGCAAAGGGCCACGCGAAAGCGTGGCCTTTTTCGTTGGACGGACGGTTGGTTGTCAGCGCGTTCGCGCGAGGTAGCGCTTGCGCCAGAAGACCAGCACCAGCAGCACCGCGATGACCAGCATGGCGGTCATCGCGATCCAGAAGCCGTCGGCCTTGTGCACCAGCGGAATGAACTCGAAGTTCATCCCGAAGATCCCAGCGATCAGGTTCAGCGGCAGGAAGATGGCGGTCAGCACGGTGAGCACCCGCATGATGTCATTGGCGCGGTGGCCCTGGACGCTGAAGTGCATCTGCACGGCCGTCTCGGCATTCTGCTCGAGCCGGTGCACGTGGTGCACCACCCGCTCGATGTGCTCCAGCACGTCGCGACTCCTGATCATGATCAGCTCCCGCTCGCGCTGCTCGGCCTCGCCCTTGGGCGGTGGCAGGGTTTCGAGCGCGTCGATCCAGTCCTGCATGGCGGCGCGCTGGTCTTCGCAGATCTCGTCCAGGTGGTGCAGCGACTGCCGCGCCTCCATCAGCGCCCCCCAGTTGGTGAAGCGGCTGCGCGGATCGATCAGCTCGGTCTGCCAATGGTCGAGCTGCTTGGTGAGTTCGCGCCGCAGGTCGAGGTAGCCGTCGACGATCTGGTTGATGACGCGTAGCATCAGGTCCGAAGGCCCCGTGGGCACGCGCGTGGAGGTCGCGCGCACGTCCAGCGCTGGGGCGCCGCGGTCGTCGGATGACCCGGCCGCCAGCAGCCGCGCAGCGAACGCATCGCGCACTGCGCCGTCTTCGGGATGCACAGAAAGCAGCACCCGGTCGAACACCGCGAAGCCGACCGGACGGGTATCGACGCGGCGCAACACGGGTGGGCCGCCTCGGGACTTGGAAGCCACAGTGGTGGCGGCGGGAGTGGGCGGCGCTTCGTTGCCATTTCCCCCGCCGTTGCCTAGCGCCGCCTGCCCCTGGCCGGTCGCCAGGCGCCGGAACACCAGCACGTCGTACTGCGAGGTGTAGTCGTAGTGCGAGGGCAGCTGGTCGTTGAGCAGGTCGGCCACATGCAGGTCCACCAGCTGGGTCTGGCACAGCGTCTGGAGGATCTGCTGGACCTCGGCGAGCGAGGCGCGAAATTCCTCGCGCGTGACCGAAATCCAGAGATAACCGCTGGCAGCGCACGCACCCGGCACGGCCAGCGGCGTGAGCGCCGGGTGCTCGCTGACCTGCGAACGGTTGATTTCGAAGATGCGCATTGCCCCGCCTTGATTTTCTTGTCTATCCGCCTTGGTCGCCCATATGCAATGGGCTCAGGCAGCTATTAACTTTGTAGCAGACGCGCAGCCTCAAGGGCAAAGTACGTGAGCACGCCATCTGCTCCGGCCCGCTTGAAGGCCAGCAGGCTTTCGAGCACCACGGCATCGTGATCGAGCCAGCCGTTCTGTGCGGCGGCCTTGAGCATCGCGTACTCGCCGCTCACTTGGTAGGCGAAGGTCGGCACATGGAACTCGTCCTTCACGCGACGCACGATGTCCAGGTACGGCATGCCGGGCTTGACCATCACCATGTCGGCGCCTTCGGCGATGTCCAGAGCCACCTCGCGCAGCGCTTCGTCGCTGTTGCCCGGGTCCATCTGGTAGACCTTTTTGTTGCTCTTGCCGAGCGTCGCGGCCGAGCCGACGGCATCGCGGAACGGGCCGTAGAAGGCGCTGGCGTACTTGGCGCTGTAAGCCATGATGCGCGTGTGAACGTCGCCGCGGGCTTCCAGAGCGGTGCGGATGGCGCCGATGCGGCCGTCCATCATGTCGCTGGGCGCCACAATGTCCACGCCAGCTTGCGATTGTGTGAGTGCCTGCTTCACCAGCACCTCCACGGTCGCGTCGTTGACGATGTAGCCGTCGTCGTCGAGAAGGCCGTCCTGCCCGTGGCTGGTGTACGGGTCGAGCGCCACGTCGGTCATCACGCCGAGTTCGGGGAAGCGCGACTTGAGGGCGGCGACCACGCGGGGGATCAGTCCTTCTGGGTTGAACGCTTCATCGCCGGCCGGCGTCTTCAGGCTCGCGTCGATCACCGGAAACAGCGCGATCACCGGGATGCCTGCCGCCACGCATTGCTCGGCGACCGGCAGAAGCAAGTCGAGACTCAGGCGCTCCACGCCGGGCATGGGGGAGACGGCATCACGCCGCTTTTCGCCTTCCTGCACGAACACGGGATAGATCAGGTCGTTGACCGTCAGTGTGTTCTCGCGCACCAGGTTGCGGGTGAAGGCGTCCCGGCGCAGGCGCCGTGGACGGCCGGCGGGGAACATGGCAAGGGGGGAGTGAGGGCGCGTCATAATCCCGAAAATTGTGCCTGAAGCATTCAATCGCCGTGTTGTCGCCCGCGGGACAGGTTGTCTGACAACTACGGAAATTCGTAGCTATAAAGTTCTAAATAAATAGTTATGAATTGCAAAGAAAATGGCGCAGTCGCTTGAAACCTTGTTTCGTCTTTGTTAAATTCTGAAGCGGGCGGCTTGCCGCTCCCCGCTTTTCCTCCCTGAGCGGGTGCCTTGATGTGTGACAGCAAAAGGGCTTCCCAGCCCGACGTGAAGACGTCGGGCTTTTTTTTTGTCCGCGGCTTTCCGGGCGTTACGTGACGGTCCCGCGCGCCAGCGCGGTGCGCCACTAAACTGCCGCCATGCTCTGGGTCAAATCTCTCCACATCGTCTTCATCGCCAGTTGGTTTGCCGGGCTTTTCTATCTGCCGCGGATCTTCGTTAACCTTGCGATGGTGCCCCCGGAGTCGGTCGCAGAGCGTGAACGCCTGTTGCTGATGGCGCGCAAGCTGTTGCGCTTCACCACTTTCCTGGCCGTTCCGGCGCTGGGCTTCGGCCTCTGGCTCTGGCTGGGCTACGGCATCGGCCGCGGGCCGGGCAACGGATGGATGCATGCCAAGCTGGCGCTGGTGCTGGTAGCTATCGGCTATCACCATGGCTGCGGGGTGCTGTTGCGCCGTTTTGTGGCGGGGCGCAACCAGCGCAACGATCGCTGGTACCGCTGGTTCAACGAGCTGCCGGTGCTGCTGCTGCTCGGCATCGTGATCCTGGTCGTCGTCAAGCCGTTCTGAGCCCGATGGACACGGTGGAGAAGCCGCACAAGTCCGCCGCACTTCCCCTTGCGCTCGCCTATGCGGCGTTGATCGTCTACGCCAGCCTCTATCCCTTTGCCGACTGGCGCGACCAGGGCATTGCGCCCTGGGCCTATCTATCAGCGCCGTGGCCCAAGTACTGGACGGGTTTCGACTTCGCGATCAATGTCGGGGGTTACGTACCCTTCGGCTTCCTGTGCGCTCTGGCGGTGCTGCGCACGCGCCGGACCGCTGGTGTCGGAGGCGCGGTGCTGCGCGCCAGCGTGGCCGGCGCGGCAATCGCCTTCGCGATGGAGACATCGCAGAGCTACCTGCCCGCGCGAATTCCTTCCAATGTCGACCTGGGGTTGAACACGGCCGGCGCGGTGCTCGGCGCCGTGCTGGCGGTGGGGCTCGAGCGGGTGGGGGCGGTGGCCCACTGGGGCCGCGCGCGCTCGCAATGGTTCATCGAGGATTCGCGCGGTGCCCTCGTGCTGCTGGCGCTCTGGCCGTTTGCCTTGCTCTTCCCCGCCGCCGTCACCTTCGGGCTGGGCCAGGTGTTCGAGCGGCTGGAGGTCGCGATTTCCGAATGGCTGCTCGACACGCCCTTCATCGACTGGTTGCCCGTGCGCCAGTTCGAACTCGAGCCGCTGGTGCCGGCGGTGGAGCTGTTGTGCGTGATGCTCGGCGCGCTGGTGCCATGCCTGTTGGGCTATCTGGTGGCGCGCACGGTGGTTCAGCGCGCGGTGCTGCTCCCGCTGATCTTTCTGGCGGGTTTTGCCGCCTCGGCGCTGTCGGCAGCCCTGAGCTACGGGCCCGCCCATGCCTGGGCTTGGCTGAATCTTCCCGTTCAGGTCGGCATGGCGGCTGCGCTCGTTGCGGGCGTGCTGCTCGTGGCCGCGCCGCGTCGCCTGTGCGCGGCGCTGCTGCTGGTGGGGCTCGTGCTCCAGCTGAGTCTGTTGAACCAAGCGCCCGAGAGCGCGTACTTCGCGCAGACCCTGGCCACCTGGGAGCAGGGCCGCTTCATCCGCTTTCACGGGTTGGCCCAGTGGCTGGGATGGCTCTGGCCCTTCGCGGTGCTGGCGTACGTGGTGGCGGCCCTGTCGCGCCGGGGGCGGCTCGCGGCTTAGGTCGAGCGCCGGGGCTGCGGTCACTAAAATCGACCGATGCCCAGTCCTACCCCCGCCGCGCCGTCCGGCTACTACGGCCGCCACATCTTCTTTTGCCTCAACGAACGCAAGAACGGCGAAGACTCCTGTGCCATGCACAACGCGCAGGAAGGCTTCGATCGCTGCAAGGCGAAGGTGAAAGAAGCGGGGCTCTCCGGACCCGGCAAGGTGCGGGTCAACAAGGCGGGCTGCCTGGACCGCTGCGCTGGCGGGCCGGTGGCGGTGGTGTACCCCGAAGCCGTCTGGTACACCTTCGTCGATGCCGACGACATCGACGAGATCGTCGAGTCGCATCTGAAGAACGGCGAGGTCGTCGAGCGGCTCCTGCTCCCCGCCGACGTCGGTCGCTGAACTTTCCCGCGGACGCCTCGCTCGTACCCTGCTCCCGACCGGCGTTGCCGGCCCGCCCATCCACCTTTCCATGAACTCCCAGACCGAAAAGATCAGCCTCCAGGGCGCTGCCGGCGCGATCGAGGTGCAGCGCGACCAGCCTGCCGGTACCCCGCGCGGCATCGCCGTGATCGCCCATCCGCATCCGCTGTTCGGCGGCACGATGGACAACAAGGTCGTGCAGACCCTGGCGCGCGCTTTCGTGTCGTGCGGCTGGACGACGGTGCGCTTCAACTTTCGCGGCGTCGGCGCCAGCGAAGGCGTGCACGACGAAGGGCGCGGCGAGCTGGAAGACATGCTGAATGTCGTCGGCCAGCTGGCGCCCGAAGGCCCCCTGGCCATTGCCGGTTTCTCGTTCGGCGCTTTCGTTGCCTGCGGTGCCGCTGAAAAGCTCTGGGCCGCGCGCGATATCCAGCAGGTCGTGCTGGTCGGAACGGCCGCCGCGCGCAACACCGTCGCCACGCTGCCCGTCGAAGCCCACGATCGCATGCTGGTGGTCCACGGCGAAGCCGACGACACCGTGCCGCTTTCCGCCGTGATGGACTGGGCGCGGCCACAGTCACTTCCTGTCACGGTTATTCCCGGGGGCGGCCATTTCTTTCACGGACAATTGCCGCTGCTCAAAAGTCTGGTTGCCCGCCACCTCCGCGCGGGCATTGAATGAAAGCCTCACGGGCTTTGTTTTCGTCTCTTCTCATCCTCCCCATGAACCGTTTTTTCAATGCGCTTCGCGCACTGGTGCTGACCGCTGCTGCCTCGGTCGGCGTGATCGCTGTCGCCCAGGTGCCGGCGCCGCCCGAAGTCGCCGCGCGCAGCTACCTGCTGCTGGACGTGACCGCCAACCAGATCCTTGCGCAGAAGGACATCGACAGCCCGGTAGAACCCGCTTCGCTCACCAAGTTGATGTCGGCCTACATCGTGTTCGACGCGCTGCGCGCCAAGAAGATCACGCTGACCCAGACCTTCCCGGTCAGCCCGCGCGCGTGGAAGATGCCGGGCTCCCGCATGTTCATCGATCCGAAGATGCAGGTGCCGGTTGAAGACCTGATCAAGGGCCTGATCGTGCAGTCGGGCAACGACGCCACGGTGGCGCTGGCTGAAGGTGTGGGCGGGACGGTCGAGCATTTCGTCGAGCTCATGAATGCCCAGGCCAAGGCGCTGGGCATGAAGAACACCAGCTACAAGAATCCCGAAGGCCTCACCGCGCCCGGCCACACCACCACGGCTCGCGACCTGAGCATCCTGGCGACCCGCCTGGTGCGCGATTTCCCTGAAGAAGCCAAGTACTACGCCATCAAGAAGTACCGCTACCCGGGCACACCGTCGACCAACGACACCAACCGCAACCTGCTGCTGTTCCGCGATCCGACCGTCGACGGCCTGAAGACCGGCCATACCGAAGCCGCCGGCTACTGCATGATCGCCACTGCCAAGCGTGATTTCCCGAACCTGACCGGCGGGCGCCGCCTGCTGTCGATCGTGCTGGGTGCCTCGAGCGAGACCGTGCGCGCCAACGAATCGCAGAAGCTGCTGAACTGGGGCTACACGGCCTATGACGCCGTCCGCCTGTTCGACGCCGGCCAGCCGGCCGCCACGCCTGCGGTCTGGAAGGGCAAGGAAAACGTGCTGAAGCTGGGCCGTCCGGAGGCCATCGTCGTCGCCGTCCCGGCCGGCTCCGCCAGCAAGATCAAGACCCAGGTGGCGCGTCCCGATCCGCTCGTGGCGCCGTTCACCAAATACCAGGCCGTGGGCTCCCTCAAGGTGACCCTGGACGACCAGCCCGTGGCCGATGTGCCGCTGGTGGCTCTGGAAGCGGTCGAGCAGGCGGGCATCTTCGGCCGCGCCTGGGACGCCGTCCGCCTCTGGATCAAGTAAGAGGGCGGGGCAAGGCGGGCGCCGGCTGCGCCTGACCTTGCCGTTTCAAGCCCGCCTGCTATACTCGTGGGCTTTTCGGAATTTTCCGAAGGGTTTCACGTTTTCGTTATTCCCGGCTTCCCTGAGTCACGACCAGGGGCGGTTTCACCACCAGGGCCGGGTTGTTTTGGGACTAATTCATTCATGCCAACCATCAATCAACTGGTGCGTCAGGGTCGAACGGTCGAAAAGATCAATTCGAAGAGCCCTGCCATGCAGAACTCGCCGCAACGTCGCGGTGTCTGCACCCGCGTCTACACCACGACGCCAAAGAAGCCCAACTCGGCGCTTCGTAAGGTTGCCAAGGTCCGTCTGACCAATGGCTTCGAAGTCATCTCCTACATCGGCGGCGAAGGCCACAACCTGCAGGAACACAGCGTCGTGCTGGTTCGCGGCGGTCGTGTCAAGGACTTGCCCGGTGTTCGCTACCACATCGTGCGCGGTTCGCTCGACTTGCAAGGCGTGAAAGACCGCAAACAGTCGCGCTCCAAGTACGGCGCGAAGCGTCCCAAGAAGGCTTAAGCCTTCTTCCTGTCGTCAAAAAACAAACGGTGTTCGGTTGCCTTGGCGGGCACATCGAACGAAGTGACCCAATCCCGGGTCGAGTAAGTGAGAGTCCTGACTGGCTCTCGCGGTACCGGAAACGGTGCCAGCTGAAGCAAAGAGGTTAGAAAAATGCCACGTCGTCGCGAAGTCCCCAAACGTGAAATCCTGCCGGATCCCAAGTACGGCAATGTCGAGCTGTCGAAATTCATGAACGTGATCATGGAAGGCGGCAAGAAGGCGATCGCCGAGCGCATCATTTATGGCGCGCTCGACTTCATCGAAAAGAAGAACCCTGACAAGGACCCGCTCGAAGCTTTCACCGTTGCCATCAACAACGTGAAGCCGATGGTCGAAGTGAAGTCGCGCCGCGTCGGTGGTGCGAACTACCAGGTGCCGGTCGAAGTCCGTCCCGTCCGTCGCCTCGCCCTGTCGATGCGCTGGATCAAGGAAGCCGCTCGCAAGCGCGGTGAAAAGTCGATGGCCCTGCGTCTGGCCAACGAACTCATGGAAGCCACGGAAGGCCGCGGCGGCGCCATGAAGAAGCGCGACGAAGTGCACCGCATGGCAGAAGCCAACCGCGCTTTCAGCCACTTCCGCTTCTAAAAATCAAACTTCGCTTGGGCGTTGGGTATTGAGTGTCGGGCGACGTCGCCCGTGCTCAAGGCCCAGCGCTCAACGCATTTAACCGAAAGTAAATCATGTCCCGCAAGACCCCCATCGAGCGCTACCGCAACATCGGCATCTCCGCGCACATCGACGCCGGCAAGACCACGACGACCGAGCGCATCCTGTTCTACACCGGTGTGAACCACAAGATCGGTGAAGTGCACGATGGCGCCGCCACGATGGACTGGATGGAGCAAGAGCAAGAGCGTGGCATCACGATCACCTCGGCTGCCACCACCTGCTTCTGGAAGGGCATGGCTGGCAAGTTCGAAGAACACCGCATCAACATCATCGACACCCCCGGCCACGTGGACTTCACCATTGAAGTCGAGCGCTCGATGCGCGTGCTGGACGGCGCTGTCATGGTGTACGACGCGGTCGGCGGCGTGCAGCCCCAGTCCGAAACCGTCTGGCGCCAGGCCAACAAGTACAAGGTTCCGCGTCTCGCGTTCGTCAACAAGATGGACCGCACCGGCGCCGACTTCCTGCGCGTGCGCCAGATGATGGTGGACCGCCTGAAGGCCAACCCCGTCGTGATCCAGATCCCGATCGGTGCCGAAGAGCACTTCCAGGGCATCGTCGACCTCGTGAAGATGAAGGCGATCATCTGGGACGAAGACAAGGGCGTGACCTTCACCTACGGTGAAATCCCCGCGAACCTGGCCGCCGTCTGCGCCGAATATCGCGAAAAGCTGGTCGAGGCCGCTGCCGAAGCCAGCGAAGAGCTGATGAACAAGTACCTCGAAGGCGGTGAGCTTTCCGAGGAAGAAATCAAGGCGGCCATCCGTCAGCGCACCATCGCCGGCGAAATCCAGCCGATGCTGTGCGGCTCGGCCTTCAAGAACAAGGGCGTGCAGGCCATGCTCGACGCCGTCGTCGAATACATGCCCGCACCGACCGACATTCCCCCGGTCAACGGCACCGACGAAGACGAAGCACCCGTCACCCGCAAGGCTGACGACAGCGAGAAGTTCTCGGCTCTGGCATTCAAGCTGATGACCGACCCGTTCGTGGGCCAACTGACCTTCGTGCGCGTCTACTCGGGCGTGCTGACCAAGGGCGACAGCGTCTACAACCCGGTGCGCGGCAAGAAGGAACGTATCGGCCGTATCGTGCAGATGCACGCGAACAACCGCGAAGAAGTCAACGAAATCCGCGCCGGCGACATCGCTGCCTGCGTGGGCCTGAAGGAAGTCACCACGGGCGAAACCCTGTGCGACCCGGCAGCCGTCGTGACGCTCGAGCGCATGGTGTTCCCGGAATCGGTGATCTCGCAGGCCGTTGAGCCCAAGACCAAGGCCGACCAGGAAAAGATGGGCATCGCCCTGCAGCGTCTCGCTCAGGAAGATCCGTCGTTCCGCGTCAAGACCGACGAAGAATCGGGCCAGACCATCATCGCCGGCATGGGCGAGCTCCACCTTGAAATCATCGTGGACCGCATGAAGCGCGAATTCGGCGTGGAAGCCAACGTGGGCAAGCCCCAGGTTGCCTACCGCGAAACGATCCGCAAGACCGTCGAAGATGCCGAAGGCAAGTTCGTTCGCCAGTCGGGCGGCAAGGGCCAGTACGGTCACGTCATCCTGAAGCTCGAGCCGCAGGAAGCGGGCAAGGGCTTCGAGTTCGTCGACGCCATCAAGGGCGGTGTGGTTCCTCGCGAATACATCCCCGCAGTGGAAAAGGGCGTTGTCGAAGCGCTGACGCAAGGCGTGCTGGCGGGCTACCCCGTCGTGGACGTCAAGGTCACGCTGCACTTCGGCTCGTACCACGACGTGGACTCGAACGAAATGGCGTTCAAGATGGCCGCGATCTTCGGTTTCAAGGAAGGCGCCCGCAAGGCCAGCCCGGTGATCCTGGAGCCGATGATGGCCGTGGAAGTCGAAACGCCTGAAGACTACGCCGGCAACGTGATGGGCGACCTGTCCTCGCGTCGCGGCATGGTGCAGGGCATGGACGACATGATCGGTGGCGGCAAGTCCATCAAGGCCGAAGTGCCGCTGTCGGAAATGTTCGGCTACTCGACCACGCTGCGCTCGATGTCGCAAGGCCGCGCCACGTACACGATGGAGTTCAAGCACTACGCTGAAGCTCCGCGCAACGTTGCCGAAGCCATCGTGGCCGCACGCGCCAAGTAAGTTTCCAAGAATGCAGGGCCGCGCAGTGCGCGGCCCTCGTTGTCTGCGATCCGGTGCCGCCACGTTCCCGTGCGAGGCGAACCAGCAATCGGGTGCAGACATAAAACCAATACACGGGAATGCTCTTTCAAGGATTGAAAAATGGCAAAAGGTAAATTCACCCGCACCAAGCCGCACGTGAACGTGGGCACGATCGGTCACGTTGACCACGGCAAGACGACGCTGACGGCTGCGATTGCAACCGTTCTGTCGGCCAAGTTCGGCGGCGAAGCCAAGGCTTACGACCAGATCGACGCAGCGCCCGAAGAAAAGGCTCGCGGCATCACGATCAACACCGCGCACGTCGAGTACGAAACGGCCAACCGCCATTACGCACACGTCGACTGCCCCGGCCACGCCGACTATGTGAAGAACATGATCACCGGCGCCGCTCAGATGGACGGCGCCATCCTGGTGTGCTCGGCCGCTGACGGCCCGATGCCCCAGACCCGTGAACACATCCTGCTGGCTCGCCAGGTGGGCGTGGGCTACATCATCGTTTTCCTGAACAAGTGCGACATGGTCGACGACGCCGAGCTGCTCGAGCTGGTCGAAATGGAAGTGCGCGAGCTGCTGGACAAGTACGAATTCCCTGGCGACGACACCCCCATCATCCACGGCTCGGCCAAGCTCGCCCTGGAAGGCGACAAGGGCAAGCTGGGCGAAGAAGCCATCATGAAGCTGGCTGAAGCGCTGGACACGTACATCCCGACGCCCGAGCGCGCCGTGGACGGCACGTTCCTGATGCCCGTGGAAGACGTGTTCTCGATCTCGGGTCGCGGCACTGTGGTGACCGGCGCTGTCGAGCGCGGCGTGATCAAGGTCGGTGAAGAAATCGAGATCGTCGGCATCCGCCCGACCGTCAAGACCACCTGCACCGGCGTGGAAATGTTCCGCAAGCTGCTGGACCAGGGCCAAGCTGGCGACAACGTCGGCGTGCTGCTGCGCGGCACCAAGCGCGAAGAAGTCGAGCGCGGCCAAGTGCTGTGCAAGCCCGGCTCGATCAAGCCGCACGTGCACTTCACCGCCGAGGTGTATGTGCTGTCCAAGGACGAAGGTGGCCGTCACACGCCGTTCTTCAACAATTACCGCCCGCAGTTCTACTTCCGCACGACGGACGTGACCGGCGCGATCGAGTTGCCCAAGGACAAGGAAATGGTCATGCCTGGCGACAACGTCAGCATCACCGTCAAGCTGATCAACCCGATCGCGATGGAAGAAGGCCTGCGCTTCGCCATCCGTGAAGGCGGCCGTACCGTGGGTTCGGGCGTCGTGGCAAAGATCCTCGACATCTAAGCCGGACGCAAAGGAAACATCACCATGGCTACCAAGCAAAAAATCCGCATCCGCCTGAAGGCGTTCGACTACAAGCTGATCGACCAATCGGCTGCCGAAATCGTTGACACCGCCAAGCGCACCGGCGCGATCGTCAAGGGCCCCGTGCCCCTGCCGACCCGCATGAAGCGTTTCGACATCCTGCGTTCGCCGCACGTCAACAAGACGTCGCGCGACCAGCTCGAGATCCGCACGCACCAGCGCCTGATGGACATCGTCGACCCGACCGACAAGACCGTGGACGCGCTGATGAAGCTCGACCTGCCGGCCGGCGTGGACGTCGAGATCAAGCTGCAGTAAGCAGCAAGAACTCCCAGCGTCGCGTTTTGACGAAGCCCGCCTGCAGAAATGCAGGCGGGCTTTGTCTTTTAGGGTGCGGCTATGGCATCCTCTCGCACCGGTAAATCTTTCAAGCATCGGCCGAGGCTGAAACGAGGGCAGTACAGCTATGAGTCACAAGTTCTCTTTTGCGTTGGGCGCGGCGTGCGTTGCCGCTGTACTGCTGGCGGGCTGCGGCGGTGGTGGGGGTGGAGGCGGTGGAGGGGGATTCCCGATCCTTCCGATAGGCAATTCGGTTGCCCTGACCGGCAAGGCCACCTATGAATCCGTTCCGAATACGAATGGGCCTCTTGTTTATTCCGCGACCTCCGTCAAGCCGGTGCGCGGTGCGATGCTGGAGGTGCTCGATGCAACTTCTTCCGCGCAGCTCGCCGTGACCACCACCGACGACAGCGGGGCGTACTCGGTTGCCGTGCCGGCAAACACGGCGATCGTCGTGCGTGTGAGAGCGCAACTGACTCGCACCGGCTCCTTCCCGAGCTGGGACGTGAGCGTTCGCGACAACACTCAGGGCAATGCCCTTTACTCCATGCAGTCATCGGCGTTTTCGTCTGGCACCACCGCGTTGACGCGCGACCTGCGCGCCGACACCGGCTGGGGTGGATCGAGCTACACGGGCCAACGCGTAGCTGCGCCGTTTGCCGTGCTCGACACGGTCTACACGGCGATGCAAAAGGTGTTGTCGGTCGCGCCGACAACGGCGTTCCCGATGTTGCGCGTGTTCTGGAGTCCCAACAACAAGCCGGCTGGCGGGAGTGTGGCGGCCGGGGACATCGGCAGTACCTTCTTCATCAACCGGAGCACGGGGCGCGAGATCTACGTCCTCGGCCGGGAGGATGTGGACACCGATGAGTTCGATGCACCTGTGATTGCCCATGAATGGGGTCATTACTATCAATCGGCCTTCAGCCGCGATGACTCTCCAGGCGGGTCCCACTCGCTGGACGATCGGGTCGATAGGCGGCTCGCGTTTTCCGAGGGATGGGGCAATGGCTGGTCGGGCATTGCGCTCGGGCGGAACAACTATGTGGATTCGAAGGAAGCCCAACAGGCAAAGGGCGGCAACGTGAATCTCTCGGTGGGGCCGGCGACCAATCCGGGGTGGTACCGGGAAGGCTCGATCCAAGCGATCTTCTGGAATCTGAATCAGCAGGTCGGCTTCAAGCCCATCCACGACGCGATGACGGGCATCCTGTTCAGGAGCGGCGCGCCGGTCTCGTCGATCCATCCCTTCACCGCTGCATTCAACACGATCGCGCCCGGCAGCGCGTCCGCACTGGCTGGTTTGCTCTCCAGCCAGAACATCAGCACCACAGCCAATGACCCTTATGGCGACACCGAGACGAACAACGGTGGGTCGCCGACGGTCCCGAACGTGGCGCAGCCGATGTATCGGACGGCAACCGTGGGCGGCGCGCCGACGCAGGCCTGCGTTTCCAACGTCGCAGGCAGCGACAACAAGCTCGGCAGCTTTGCGTACCTTCGATTCAATGCGCCCGCCAATCGCGACTACCAGTTCACGGTCAACGGCGGTCCCACCGGGGCCAACCCCGACTTCGACATTTTCCGTGGCGGCCTGGTCGCCCGGTCGGGCAGCAAGGTCAGCCTGGGGGCGGGCGACTACGTTCTGGCCGTCAGCGATCTCAACAATTCCGGGGCATCGACATGCTTCAACGTCACCATTCAGTAGGGAAGGCCGTCATGAGCATCCGACCACGTTCGATGATTTCCCTCGCCTGGCTTGCAATGGCCGCTTTGTCCACGCCGGCCACGGCCGACGGCATGCCGGGTGCGCGCCATGCCAAGTCCACTTCACATCGCGAGGCGTCCATGACAGCGGCAGCGCGCAAGCCGAACGACTCCGGCGTGACGCTGCGGTTCCGGCTCGATGCTGTGCCGCAAGTGGGGCGCGGTACCCCGGTGGTGTTGGAATTCGGTGATGTGACCGACCCGGACGGCGCGACGGTGCGCTTCACAGCCGACGCTGGGCTGAAGATTTCGGGCAGCGACACGCTCGCGTTGCCGATGGCCAGACGCACGTCCGCGACCGTCACTGTGGTGAGTGAACAGGAAGGTCTCGCCTACCTCAATGTTTTCATCACGCAAAAGGGCGCCATGAGCGCCATTTCGATTCCTGTCCAGACCGGTGCTGCGGCGCCGGTCCTGAAGCCTTCCGGCGAGCTGAAGTCCACGCCAGACGGGGAAAACATCATCACGATGCCTGCGAAGTAGGCAGAAAACGGGCAAAAGGGGCGCATCGGCCCCGAAAATCCCGCCTGCAACACCGCTTGCACGGCGCCCGCATCGCGGGCTATAATCGCTGGCTCTGCCCTTGGTGCGTCCGTAGGGGTGTAGTTCGAGCAGAGATTTATCAACCTCCTTCCGCAGGCCGGAAACCTTCAGGGATTCGGCCAAACGCTGTCGCCAATTGAAGTGGCAGCGGCGAAGGGAGCTTCCATTTTTTGGAGAAAACAAATGAGTCTGAGCAACTCCCTCGGGTTGCTGGGCCGCAAGGTGGGGATGATGCGTCTCTTCACCGATGACGGGGACGCAGTTCCTGTCACGGTGGTGGATGTGTCCAACAACCGTGTGACCCAGATCAAGTCCCAAGAGACCGATGGCTACGTCGCCCTGCAGGTGACGTTCGGTTCGCGCAAAGCATCGCGCGTGACCAAGCCTGAAGCCGGCCACCTCGCCAAGGCGGGTGTCGAAGCTGGTGAAATCATCCAGGAATTCCGCGTTACCGCAGAAACCGCAGGTCAGCACAAGGCTGGCGGCGTGATCGCGGCGGGCAGCGTGTTTTCCGTGGGCCAGAAGGTGGACGTGCAAGGCACCTCCATCGGTAAGGGCTTCGCAGGCACGATCAAGCGCCACAACATGAGCTCGCAACGCGCGTCGCACGGTAACAGCCGTTCGCACAACGTTCCCGGCTCGATCGGCATGGCACAAGACCCCGGTCGCGTGTTCCCCGGCAAGCGCATGACGGGCCACCTCGGTGATGTGACCAAGACCACGCAAAACCTCGACGTGTTCCGCATCGACGAAGCGCGTCAACTGCTGCTCATCAAGGGCGCGATCCCGGGTTCGAAGGGTGGCTTTGTCACCGTGCGTCCCGCCATCAAGGCCAAGCCGCAAGCGGCTGAAGGAGCGAAGTAATGCAACTCGAACTCCTGAACGAACAAGGCCAGGCCGCGTCGAAGTACGACGCCCCCGAGACCGTGTTCGGCCGTGACTACAACGAAGACCTGGTTCACCAGATCGTCGTTGCGTTCCAGGCCAACGCCCGCCAAGGCACGCGCGCCCAGAAGGACCGCGAGCAGGTCAAGCACTCGACCAAGAAGCCTTTCAAGCAAAAGGGAACGGGCCGCGCCCGTGCCGGTATGACGTCCTCGCCGCTGTGGCGCGGGGGTGGCCGGATCTTCCCGAACATGCCTGACGAAAACTTCTCGCAGAAGATCAACAAGAAGATGTACCGCGCCGGCATGGCCGCCATCTTCTCGCAGCTCGCTCGCGAAGGCCGTCTGGCCGTGGTGGATTCGCTGACCGTGGATTCGCCCAAGACGAAGCCGCTGGCAGCCCGTTTCAAGGCAATGAATCTCGAGTCCGTGCTCGTGATCGCCGAAGAAGTCGACGAAAACCTGTACCTTGCCTCGCGCAATCTGGTCAACATCCTCGTGGTCGAACCCCGTTACGCCGATCCGGTGTCGCTGGTTCACTACAAGAAGGTGCTGGTCACCAAGGGTGCCGTCGACAAGCTCAAGGAGATGTTCGCATGAGCCGCGTGAACCCTACCGCCGCTGAACGTACGTTCGAAGAAGGCCGCCTGATGGCGGTGCTGGTCGCCCCGATCGTGTCCGAAAAGGCCACGATGGTCGGCGAAAAGTCGAACGCTGTCACTTTCAAGGTGCTGCAAGACGCCACCAAGCCCGAGATCAAGGCCGCTGTCGAACTGATGTTCAAGGTCGAAGTCCAGGGCGTGTCGGTGCTCAACACCAAGGGCAAGACCAAGCGCTTTGGCAAGTCCATCGGCCGCCGCGACAACGTTCGCAAGGCCTATGTGACGCTCAAGCCGGGTCAAGAGCTCAACCTCGTCGGGGAAGGCGCTTAATCATGGCCGTCATCAAGATGAAACCCACTTCGCCGGGCCAACGCGGCGCGGTGAAGATTTCGCGTGACCACCTGTTCAAGGGTGCTCCTCACGCTCCCCTGCTGGAGCCCCAGTTCCAGAAGGCCGGCCGTAACAACAACGGCCACATCACGATCCGTCATCGTGGCGGCGGTGCCAAGCACCACTACCGCGTTGTCGACTTCGTGCGCAACAAGGACGGCATCCCGGCCAAGGTCGAACGCATCGAATACGACCCGAACCGCACCGCCCACATCGCTCTGGTCTGCTACGCCGACGGCGAGCGCCGCTACATCATCGCCCCGCGCGGTCTTGAAGCCGGTGCAACGCTGCTGTCGGGCGCCGAAGCCCCGATCCGCGCCGGCAACACCCTGCCGATCCGCAACATCCCGGTCGGCTCGACGATCCACTGCATCGAACTGCAACCCGGCAAGGGCGCGCAGATCGCACGCTCCGCTGGTACGTCGGCAACGCTGCTGGCTCGCGAAGGCGTCTACGCCCAGGTCCGCATGCGTTCGGGTGAGGTGCGTCGCATCCACATCGAATGCCGTGCAACCATCGGCGAAGTTGCCAACGAAGAGCACAGCCTGCGCCAACTCGGCAAGGCCGGTGCGAAGCGTCACATGGGTATTCGCCCGACCGTTCGCGGTGTGGTGATGAACCCGGTCGACCACCCGCACGGTGGTGGCGAAGGCAAGACTGGCGAAGGCCGCCACCCTGTCGACCCATGGGGCAACCTGACCAAGGGCTATCGCACCCGTAACAACAAGCGCACGCAGGTCTTCATCGTGTCGCGTCGCAAGAAGTAAGGGGATAGCTCATGACTCGCTCTCTCAAAAAGGGTCCTTTCGTCGACCACCACCTGGTGGCCAAGGCCGACAAGGCCGTGACGACCAAGGACAAGAAGCCGATCAAGACCTGGTCGCGTCGTTCGATGGTTCTGCCCGAGTTCATCGGTCTGACCATCGCCGTGCACAACGGCAAGCAACACGTGCCTGTGTACATCACCGACCAGATGGTCGGCCACAAGCTCGGCGAATTTGCGCTCACGCGCACGTTCAAGGGGCACCCCGCGGACAAAAAAGTCCAGAAGAAGTAAGGAACGACCATGTCTGAAACACGTGCAGTCCTCCGCGGTGTCCGCCTGTCGGTCGACAAGGGCCGTCTGGTCGCGGACCTCATCCGCGGCAAGAAGGTCGATCAAGCGCTCAACGTTCTGCAGTTCACGCAGAAAAAGGCCGCTGTGATCATCAAGAAGGTGCTCGAGTCGGCGATTGCCAACGCCGAGCACAACGACGGTGCCGACATCGACGAGCTGAAGGTCAAGACCATCTACGTCGAGCAAGGTGCAACGCTCAAGCGCTTCACGGCGCGGGCCAAGGGTCGCGGCAATCGCATCAGCAAGCCCACGTGCCATGTGTACGTGACGGTCGGCAACTAAGAAGGCCTGGAAGAAATATGGGACAGAAAATCCACCCAACCGGGTTCCGCCTTGCGGTCACCCGTAACTGGTCCAGCCGCTGGTACGCAAGCGACCGCGATTTCGCGGGCATGCTGGCCGAAGACATCAAGGTTCGCGAATACCTGAAGAAGAAGCTGAAGAACGCTTCGGTCTCGCGCGTCATGATCGAACGTCCCGCCAAGAACGCACGCATCACGATCTACTCGGCGCGTCCGGGCGTCGTGATCGGCAAGAAGGGCGAAGACATCGAGAACCTCAAGCGCGAACTGGGCAAGCAGCTTGGCGTGCCGGTGGCAGTGAACATCGAAGAAGTGCGCAAGCCCGAAATCGATGCCCAGCTGATCGCCGACAGCATCACGCAGCAGCTCGAAAAGCGGATCATGTTCCGCCGTGCCATGAAGCGCGCCATGCAAAACGCCATGCGTCTGGGTGCCCTGGGCATCAAGATCATGTCGTCGGGCCGCCTGAACGGCATCGAAATCGCTCGTTGCGAGTGGTATCGCGAAGGTCGCGTGCCGCTTCACACCCTGCGTGCCGACATCGACTACGGCACCTCGGAAGCCAAGACCACCTACGGCGTCATCGGCGTCAAGGTCTGGGTCTACAAGGGCGACACGCTGGGTCGTAACGACCTGCCGGCCGTCGAAACGCCGCGTCCTGAAGAAGAACGTCGTCCGCGTGGTCCGCGCCGCGATGGCCGCCCGGGTGGCGACCGTCCGGGTTCGGACCGTCGTGGTCCCGGCCCCCGTGCCGGCGCCCGCGGCCCGATCGGTGGCAACACCGCACCGGCCGATGGCAGCGACAAGCCCGCCGAAGCAACCGGCGGTGCCGGTGCAGACTCGAAACCCGCCGTTAAGCGCGTCCGCAAAGCCGCGCCAGCTGCAGCAGCTGACGGTGCCAAGACCGAGTGATCGGTCTTAGAACTACGGAGTATTAAAAATGCTGCAACCTGCACGCAGAAAGTTCCGCAAGGAACAAAAGGGCCGCAACACCGGCATCGCAACCACGGGTAACTCGGTTGCGTTCGGTGACTTCGGTCTCAAATGCACCGACCGCGGCCGCCTCACGGCGCGCCAGATCGAAGCCGCTCGTCGCGCGATTTCGCGTCACGTGAAGCGCGGTGGCCGTATCTGGATCCGCGTGTTCCCGGACAAGCCAATCTCGACCAAGCCCGCCGAAGTTCGGATGGGTAACGGTAAGGGCAACCCCGAGTACTACGTCGCTGAAATCCAGCCTGGCAAGATCGTGTTCGAGATCGTCGGCGTGCCCGAAGAACTCGCCCGCGAAGCGTTCCGCCTGGCCGCCGCCAAGCTTCCGCTGCGCACGACGTTCGTCGCTCGCCAGCTCGGCGCCTGAGAGGAGAACATCCATGGCAACACGTAAGAAAAAAGAAACCGTGGCTCCGGCCAAGGTCACCAAGGCTGCAACCCTTCGCACGAAGGACGTTGCAGGCCTCGAAGCCGAAATCAAGGACCTGCAGAAGGCCCACTTCGGTCTGCGCATGCAGAAAGCCACGCAACAGCTGTCGAACACCTCGACGCTGCGCGTGACGCGCCGCGACATCGCGCGCGCCAAGACCATTCTTGCGCAGAAGCAGCAAGAAACCCAAGCCGCCAAGTAAGGAGTGAACATGACGGAAGCTAAAAAATCCCTCAAGCGCACCTTGATCGGCAAGGTGGTCAGCGACAAGCGTGCCAAGACCGTGACCGTGCTGGTCGAGCGCCGTGTGAAGCACGAGCTCTACGGCAAGATCGTGGCCAAGACGAGCAAGTACCACGCCCATGACGAAAATGGCGAATACAAACTCGGCGACACCATCGAGATCACGGAAAGCCGTCCGATCTCGAAGACCAAGAACTGGGTTGTGACCCGCTTGGTCGAGAAGGCCGTGCTGGTCTGATCTTCGAGTTGAACGACTCAACCGGAAACGGCCCACAATGTGGGCCGTTTTTCTTTTTCAGGAGCATTCAATGATCAAAGTCGGTGACACCCTTCCTTCGGCAACCCTGCAGGAATATTCAGAAGTCGAGGGCGAAGGCTGCAGCATCGGCCCGAACGCGGTGGACGTGGCCAAGGCTTCGGCCGGCAAGACCATCGCGCTGTTCGCACTGCCGGGCGCCTTCACGCCCACCTGCTCGGCCAAGCATGTGCCGGGCTACGTGCAGCACTTCGACGACTTCAAGGCCGCCGGCGTGGACGAGATCTGGTGCGTGAGCGTGAACGATGCCTTCGTGATGGGCGCTTGGGCGCGCGACCAGAAGACCGGCGCCAAGGTGCGCATGCTGGCCGACGGCAGCGCCGATTTCGCCAAGGCCACCGGCCTCACGCTCGACCTGACGGGCCGTGGCATGGGCCTGCGCAGCAACCGTTATTCGATGCTCGTGAAGGACGGCAAGGTCGCGACGCTCAACGTCGAGGCCCCCGGCAAGTTCGAAGTCAGCGACGCGGACACGCTGCTGGCGCAAGCCCGCGGCTGATTGATCGGCCGATCGCTCAGAGATCGGCCTTGAGGTAGTGAGCTCCGGCGATGGGGTTGTGATAGTAGGGCGGCACCTCCTCGAAGCCCAGGTCTTCGTAGAGTGCCCGCGCCGATTCCATGTCGTCGAGCGTATCGAGCAGCACGCAGCCGTAGCCTGCGGCGCGTGCCGCGTCGAGGATCGCCTCGGCAAGCTGCCGGCCCAGGCCGAGTCCCCGAAAGCCGGGGCGCACGAACAGCCGCTTCATTTCCGCCGCATTCGCATAGTCCGCGTTGTCGAGCGGGCGCAGGGCGCAGCAGCCTGCCACGTGCGCGAGCGAGCCATCGGCGCGCCGCAGCATCGGTGCCTGCCGGCCGATTTCTTCCTTGATGTTCGCTGGGTCCACCAGCGCCAGCAGCAGCGTGCCGCGCGGTTCGGCGTATTCGCCCGGAAGGTCGGCCAGCTCGCTGTCGAAATCCTGGAAGTCCAGGTCGATGTTCAGCGAGGCCGCGTAGTCGCGGAAGATCGCGCGCGTTGCATCGATCTCATGGGCTTCATCGGGCGTGAGGAGCACGACGACCGGTGTGTCCGCAAGCGGCAGCGGGCGCGAAATCGAAGAGCTCATATGCGCAGCGACGCCACCCAGTACGCCACGCCCGCGCACAGCGCGAACAGCACCAGCGCCAGCCCGCGCGAAGCCGCGTCGTCGCGGCTCCCGGCGACCTCACCGTTGGTGCGCGCTACGAGCTTGTCGCCCGACACCATCGGTCGCACCAGGCGATGCCGCCTGACCAGCACATAGAACAGCACGGCCAGCACATGCAGGCTGACGAGCGTGATCACGATCCATTTGCCCTGTGCCTTGTGCCAGCCGGTGGCGAAGCTCACCACCGCACCCGAGACGAAGCGGGTGAGCGGGCCGGAGGCCGAAATCTCGTCGTCGGCCATCAGCCCGGTGGCGACCTGGAAAGCCAGGATCGCCAGCACCGCGAACACCGAGAGCGCCCCTAGCGGCGTGTGCCCGATCAGGTGGTCCGGATGCGCCCGCCCACGCAGATAGTTGATGACCGACCCCGGCGCATAGATGAACGCCGCGAAGCGCGACCAGCGCCCGCCCACAAAGCCCCAGAGCAGCCGGAACAGCAGCAGCGCGAGCACCGTGTACCCGAGCCGGAAGTGCCATTCCATGATGCCGCTGAGGCCGGTTCCGATCAGGCCGATCACGGTGACAGCCAATGCCCAGTGGAAAAGACGCGTCGGCAGGTCCCAGACGCGCGTGGGGGCCGCGGTGCTGGCGGTCGCCTGGAGGGCGGCCACGGAGGTATCGGTCATCGATGGGGGCGCGGTGGCGCGAGGCTGCGGAAGGCGGAGGTTAGCAAAGTCCGGGCAGATGGCTGCTTCGGGTTGTTGCTATGCCTCCGACATGACCTGCCCCTACACTCGGCCGCAGCGCTGCGTTCGACGGCGTTGCCACCCCACACAAGGACCCACGATGATCCGACTTGCCTCGTTCGCCCTTGCAGCCGCCTGCGCTGCGATGTCCCTGCCCGCTGCTGCCCAATTCGCAAAGCCCGAGGACGCCATCAAGTACCGCCAGAGCGCGCTGTTCGTGATGAGTCAGCATTTCGGCCGCCTGGGCGCCATGGCCAACGGCCGGATTCCCTACGATGCAGCGGCTGCCGCAGCCAATGCCGAGGTCGTGGCCGACATGGCGAAGCTGCCCTGGGCGGGTTTCGGCGCCGGCACCGAGGGCGGCAAGGCCAAGCCTGAAGTCTGGAAGGAAGACGCCAAGTTCAAGGAACGCCAGCAGAAGCTGATCGAGGAAACCGGCAAGCTGGTGGTTGCCGCCAAGGCCGGTAACATCGACGCGCTGAAGGCCCAGTTCGGTCCGACCGGCGCGAGCTGCAAGGCTTGCCACGACAGCTTCCGCAACCAGTAAGAGCGGCTGCAAAAAACAAAAGGCGCTACCGGGTAGCGCCTTTTTTATTGGGGGCGAAGAAGCTTCAGGCCTCGGCGAGCAGCTTCTCGATGAGCTTGTGCAGCTCGGCGAAGTCCGGCTCGCCCACGTAGCGCTTCACGATTTCGCCCTGCTTGTTGACCAGGTAGGTGGTCGGCGTGAGCTTCACATCGCCCCAGGCTTGCGCCACGCTGCCGGTGTTGTCGATCGCCACCTTGAACGGCAGCTTGCGGGTTTCGGCGAAGTTGACGACGTAGCTTGGCGGGTCGTAGCTCATGGCCACCGCCAGCGTGTCGTAGCCCTTGGACTTGTACTTGTCGTAGGTCGCGATGACCTTGGGCATCTCGCCGACGCAGGTCACGCAGCTCGTGGCCCAGAAGTTGACCAGGGTGACCTTGCCCTTCAGGTCGGCGGTGGTCTTCTGGCTGCCGTCCAGCAGCACGAAGGTGGAGGCCGGGGCGGCTGTGTTGCCGGAGCCGAGGTACACGCCCACGCCAACGGCCAATGCAAGAGCGACGGCGGCGGCAGCGATGTATTTTTTCATGGCAGCGGGAGAGAGAAGGGCGGCGCGATTTTAGTTCCGCCTGCCGGATCGTGCTGGCATGGGCCCGAGCCCGCTCGATAATCGCTCCCCCATGCCGTCGTTTGCCCCCCGCCCCTGGCTTGCGCTGACCGCCGCAGCCGCCTTTCTCGCCGCCTGCAGCCCCACCTTCAACTGGCGCGAGGTGCCGATCGCCGATGCGGGCCTGGTCGCGCTCCTGCCTTGCAAGCCCGACCGCGCGAACCGCGCGCTGCCGCTGGGCGCCGAATCCGTGCAGGTCGACATGGCCGGCTGCGAGACCGGCGGCGTGACCTTCGCGATTGCCCATGCTTCCGCCGGCAGTCCGGAGCAGGCCGAGGCCTGGCTCAACGCTTGGCGCGCGGCCACGCGCAGCCAGTTGGGCGACGCGAAGGTGGCGGAAGCCCCGGCGGTCCTGCCGCGCGCGACCGCGATGCCCGCGCCGGTGCGCCTCGATGCACAACCGGCGCAACCTGGCTCGGCACCCGTGCAGGTGCTTTGGTTCGCCCAATCGCAGAAAAACGGCACCGTGGCGCTCTACCAGGCGACCGTGCTCGGCAAGCCATCCACGCCCGAGGCGTCGAAGACCTTCTTCGAGGGCCTGCGCCTTCCATGAGGGGCGGCGCTGTCCGTTTTTTCGCGGGCTGATGCGTTATGTCTTATCTCTACTTTCCCTGGGCGCCCCCGCATAATCGACGCGTCGTCCCCTGAGCCGCATGAACAGCATCCTCATCATTGCCCACTCACCGTTCGCGCAGGCGCTGCGGCAGTGCGCGCTGCATGTGTTTCCCGACTGCGAGCAGGCCGTCGTCGCGCTCGACGTACTACCCAATGTGTCGCCCGAGGAAACGCTGGCCGCCGCTCGCATCACGCTCCAGCAGCAGCTGCATGCCCCGCGCTCGCAGGTGCTGGTGCTGGCCGATGTGTTCGGCGCCACACCCTGCAACGTGGCGCAGAAGCTGGTGGACGGCGTCCAGTCGCGGCTGGTGGCGGGCGTGAACCTGCCGATGCTGCTGCGCGCTGTCACCTACCGCCACGAACCGCTCGACACGCTCGTGCAGCGCGCCATCGCGGGTGGCACCGCGGGCGTCATGCAGGTGGCGGTGGCGGCTCCCCAGAACCAGGCAAAAAGAAAGCACAGTGATCAAGAAATCCGTGACCATCAGCAATAAGCTGGGCCTGCACGCACGCGCATCGGCCAAGCTGACCAAGCTCGCAGGCAGCTACCCCTGCGAGGTGTGGCTCTCGCGCGGCGACCGCCGCATCAATGCCAAGAGCATCATGGGCGTCATGATGCTGGCCGCAGGCCTTGGCTCCACCGTCGAGCTCGAGACCAACGGCCCGCAGGAAGAAGAAGCGATGAACGCCATCGTCCAGTTGATGGACGACAAGTTCGGCGAAGGCGAATGAAATGGCTTACCCCCAGGCTTTTTCACTTCGTGTAAACGCCAACCCCCTTCCAGGGGGCGATGCCAGTCGCCCGGCAAAGCCGGTTCGACGGCATCCCCCGAATTCGCTTTCGCTTCGCGGTCGCGGCGGACGGGAGATCTGAAGCCATGACCTTCGCAGTCCACGGCCTTCCTGTCGCCCGTGGCATTGCCATCGGCCGCGCGGTGCTGGTGGTGTCCAGCCGCATCGACGTTGCCCACTACTTCATCAAGCCCGAGGAAATCGAGGCCGAGATCGACCGTGTGCGCACCGCGCGCAATGCCGTCGCCGACGAGCTTGCCAAGCTGCAGACCAGCGTCGCGCAGATGGGCCCGAACGATGCGCCGCACGAGCTCGCCGCGTTGCTCGAGGTGCATCAGATGCTGCTGCAGGACGAGGCCCTCACCGGCGGCGTCAAGCACTGGATCACCGACCGGCTCTACAACGCCGAATGGGCGCTGACCACGCAGCTGGAGATCATCGCGCGCCAGTTCGACGAGATGGAGGACGAGTACCTGCGCGAGCGCAAGGCCGACCTCGAGCAGGTGGTCGAGCGCCTCCTGCACCGCATGAAGGGGACGGCCGCGGTGCTCGCGCCCAGCCCGCCGCGCCGCAAGCGCGCCGCGACGCACGACGATGACGACGATCCCACCGCGGGCGACGGCATCGACGTGCCGCTGGTGCTGATCGCGCACGACCTCTCGCCGGCCGACATGCTCCAGTTCAAGAAGAGCGTGTTCGCGGGTTTCGTGACCGATGTGGGCGGGCGCACTTCGCACACCGCGATCGTCGCGCGCAGCATGGACATCCCGGCCATCGTCGGTGCGCGTACCGCGAGCCAGTTGGTGCGCCAGGACGACTGGGTCATCATCGACGGCGATGCCGGCGTGATGATCATCGACCCCTCACCGATCATCCTGGCCGAGTACGGTTTCAAGCAGCGCCAGGGCGATCTTGAACGTGGCCGGCTCGCGCGGCTGCGGCACAAGCCGGCCGTCACGCTCGATGGCCAGCGCGTCGAACTTCTCGCCAATATCGAGATGCCCGAGGACACCGTGGGCGCCGTCAAGGCCGGTGCCGTGGGCGTGGGCCTCTTTCGCAGCGAATTCCTTTTCATGGGCCGCGAGTCGTCTGCGCGCCAGACGCGCCTGCCCGACGAGGAAGAGCAATACCAGGCCTACAAGCGCGCGGTCGAGGGCATGCAGGGCATGCCGGTCACGATCCGCACCATCGACGTGGGCGCCGACAAGCAGCTGGACAGCAAGTCCGGCAGCAAGCAGGAGCACCTGAATCCCGCGCTCGGCCTGCGCGCCATTCGCTGGAGCCTGGCCGATCCGGCGATGTTTCTCACGCAGTTGCGCGCGATCCTGCGTGCCGCGGCGCACGGCGAGATCCACCTGCTGATTCCGATGCTCGCGCACGCGAGCGAGATCCGCCAGACGCTTTCGCTCATCGACTTTGCGCGCACGGAGCTCGACAACCGCGGCGTCGTGCATGGCGCCGTGAAGCTCGGCGCCATGATCGAGATTCCGGCCGCCGCGCTCACGCTCAAGACCTTCTTGAAGCACTTCGATTTCCTGTCGATCGGCACCAACGACCTGATCCAGTACACGCTGGCGATCGACCGTGCCGACGAGTCCGTCGCGCACCTCTACGACCCCGCGCACCCCGCGGTGCTCAAGCTGGTGGCCGACACCATTGCCGAGTGCCGCCGCCAGGGCAAGGGCGTGGCCGTGTGCGGCGAGATGGCGGGCGATGTGGCCTTCACGCGCCTGCTGCTCGGGCTCGGATTGCGCAGCTTCTCGATGCATCCGTCGCGCATCCTGGCCGTGAAGCAGGAGGTGCTGCGCGCGGACACCAGCAAGCTGGAGCCGTGGGCGCGCGGCGTGCTCGAGTCGGACGACCCCTCGGCCGCGCTCACGGGCTGACCGCCGCGGCGGCGCCGCGCAGCAAGCCCGCCCTTTCGCGAAACACCAAGGAACCGGCTTTGCCGGGCCTTCGGTGATGCCCCCGGTAGGGGGAAGGAGAAGCGACACGAAGTGCGCGCAGCCTGGGGGCGAGCGAAAAGCTCCGCCGCAATAAAACGAAACACGCCGAAACCGCGGCGAAAGGACTTGCCGCGCCTGCGCACGCACGATCAGGGCTCCTCAACACTCCCTGAAAGGTTTGCATCATGAAGTCCCTCTCCCTGACCCAGATCGTCACCGTCGGCTCGTTCGCCATGCTCGCTGCAGCCGGCGCCAAGGCCGAGAGCTACCAGGGCGTTCAGCCCGCCGTGTCGGCCATGAGCCGCGCCGAGGTCAGCGCCGAAGCCGTGCGCACCGCATCGGCGCCGAACCAGAACATCGTGCGCGGCTCGCGCGGCCCCGAAACCGTGGCGGTTTCGACCGAACGCGCGCGCGTCGTGGCCGAAGCCATGCGCACCGCAGCCGCCCCCGACCAGAACGTGACCTCCGGTTCGCGCGTGAACAGCAAGGTCATCTCGACGATGCAGAACCCCGTCGACGCACGCGCCGAAGCCGTGCGCAACAACAGCAGCAAGCTCTGAATCGCGTTCGGCGCGCTGTTGCCTCGCCTGTCGCAATAAAACGAAACACGCCGAAACCGCGCTGAGAGGACTTCGGAGCGCGCCAATCGCACCATCGAGCTTCCTCTTCTTCCGACAACACAAGGACGTCTCATGAAACACTGGATCAAGCGCACTCTCTTCGGTTTCGCCGGCGCGGCGATGGTGGCTGGCAGCATCGCCGGCTGTGCAGGTCAACGTCAGGGCTGGGGCGGTGACAGCGCCGAGTTCCGCAGCAAGATGGTCGAGCGCGTGGGCAGCAAGCTCGAACTCGACACCGCGCAAAAACAGAAGCTCACCGTGCTGGCCGAGAAGCTGCAGGCGCAGCGTGAAGCCCTGCGCGGCGCGGGTGGCGCGGGCGATCCGCGCTCGCAGTTCAAGGCACTGTTCGCGGGCAACAAGCTCGACCAAGCGGGTGCCACGCGGCTCATCGACGAGAAGACCACCGCAGTGAGGAGCGGCAGCCCCGAAATCATTGCGGCCGCTGCTGACTTCTTCGACAGCCTGAACGCCGCGCAACAACAGAAGGTCCGCGACTTCATGGACCGTGGCGGCCGCCGCTGGAGCCATCGTGGCTGAGTCAGTCTCCGCGCACGGGCTCGTGGCGCAGCGTGCCTCGGCACCTGTGGCATGGGCGACGCGGGGTGCGCCCGCGGCTGATGCAACGAACGCGGCAGCCGGCGGCGTGCGCACCCTGCTGCGGCTCGAAGGTGCGTTCGTGCTGGCCGCCGCCTTGGCTGCCTACACGCAGTTCGGCCTCGGCTGGGGCGTGTTCGCGCTCTGGCTGCTCGTGCCCGACCTGTCGCTGCTCGGCTACCTTGCGGGTCCGCGCACAGGCGCGGCGCTCTACAACGCGGCCCACTCGTACGTCGGACCTGTCGCGCTTCTCGTGCTCGGTGTGCTCGCGGCCATGCCGTGGGCCGTGGGCGGCGCGCTGATCTGGTTCACTCACATCGGACTCGACCGCGCACTCGGCTACGGGCTGAAGTACGCCTCGGGCTTCGGCCTCACGCACCTGGGCCGCATCGGCCGTGCCGATCCATGGTGAAGATGCGCTCCAACAACGACACCCCCGAGGCGCCCGCGTGCGCCCGGGCAACGACGCCGAAGCCGGCTGTGGCGCTGCGATGCCGACCGGTCTGATGGCCAGCGAAGTCATTCGCCACATGTTTGCCAGGAGGCACAATCCCGCCATGCCGCGCATCCTGCTGATCGACGACGACGAACACCTCGCCGCGCCGCTGACCACCTACTTCGCCCGCTTCGGCTGCACGCTCGAGAGTGCCGTGCGTCCGAGCGAAGGCCTCGCCAAGCTGCGCGCCGGCCAGTACGACGCGGCCATCCTGGACGTGATGCTGCCCGAGATGGACGGCTTTGCGCTGTGCCGCGAGATCCGCAAGGAGAGCGACATTCCCATCGTGATGCTCACCGCGCGCGGCGAGGTGATGGACCGCGTGGTCGGCCTCGAACTGGGAGCCGACGACTACGTGCCCAAGCCCTTCGAGCCGCGCGAGCTTGTTGCGCGCGTGCAGACCATCCTGCGGCGCCAGCGCAGCACGCCGGCGGTGGCGAACGGACATGGCAACAACGGCACGCAACTGCGCGTGTTCGACGGCCTCTCGATCGATCTCGACCGGCGCCAAGTGCTGCGCCAGGGTGAGCGCGTCGAGCTCACCGGCACCGAGTTCGAACTGCTCGCGCTGCTGGCGGCCGAGCCCGGCAAGGTCTTCAGCCGCGACGACATCCTCAATCGCCTGCGCGGGCACGAGGCCGAGCTCTACACCCGCGCGGTCGACATCGTGGTGAGCCGCCTGCGCAAGAAGCTGGAGCCGCTGGACTGCATCAAGACACTGCGCAACGCCGGCTATGCGCTGGCCGTCGCACGCAGCGAGCCTGCATGAGGTTCGGCGGACGGGACCATCGAGAAGCGTGGCGCGAGATGGCCTGCCGCCGCGCCGAAATGCGCAAGCAATGGCACGCCCAGTGGCACGAGAAAGTACAGGGCAAGCGCCGTTGGCGCCGGTCGCTGCGCATCCGTCTCGTGATGATGTTCGTGTTGCTCGCACTGGTGATGGCGGGCGTCTTCATGGGCGGCATGAAGAAGGCGTTTTCCACCGGATGGGCCGAGGCGGCCAAGCCGATGCTGGTGGACTACGCCGACCGGCTCGTCGCCGAGATCGGCACGCCACCCGACGTGGCGCGCGCAGAAGCGCTGGTCGCCCGGCTGCCGATCACGATCCGCATCGTCGGTCCCACCGTCAACTGGGATTCCAACCCGGGCGGCGCGAACAGCCCCGGAGGCTGGATGCACGACCGCGAAGACATGTTCGGCGGCGACAAGTGGTTCATCCGCCCGACGGCCGATGGCCACCGCGTGATCTTCGGCTGGGCGCCCAAGCTCTGGCAGCTTGCGCCGCGTGCGACCGGCTGGGCCACGCTGGGCCTGCTGCTGTCGTGCGTGCTGCTGGGCTACGCCTACGTGAGTCGGCTGCTGCGGCCGCTGATCGACATCCGCGAAGGCGCGCAGCGCTTTGGCCGGGGTGAGTTCACCGAGCCGATTCCGGTGCGCCGCAACGACGACCTGGGCGACCTCGCGCAGCGCATCAACACCATGGCCGACGACATCCAGGCCATGCTCGATGCCAAGCGCGGGCTGCTGCTGGCGCTGAGCCACGAGCTGCGTTCGCCGCTCACGCGCGCCCGGCTCAATGCCGAACTGCTGCCGGCCACGCCCGAGGGCCAGGCCGAACGCGAGGCGCTGCTGCGCGACCTCAACGAAATGCGCGACCTGATCAGCGACCTGCTCGAAAGCGAGCGCCTGGCGAGCCCGCATGCGGCGCTGCAGCGAGAGCCGGTCGATCTCGCCGTGCTCGTGCGCCAGATCGTGGCCGAGATGCCCGGCGCCGAGAACGTGCACCTCGACCTGGCCGAAGGCCTGCCGCCGCATTCGATCGACCGCATGCGCCTCCGCCTCCTGGTGCGCAACCTGCTGGACAACGCCATGCGCTACAGCACCGAAGCGCCCCGCCCGCCGTGCGTGTCGCTGCGCGCGGTGGTGGATGGCCAGGTGCAGGGCGTCGAACTCGAGGTGCGCGACTTCGGCCCGGGTGTCGACGAGACGCAGCTCGGGCGGCTGACCGAGCCCTTCTACCGCACCGACGGTGCGCGGGCGCGCGCGACCGGCGGGGTCGGGCTGGGCATGTACCTGTGCCGGCTGATCGCCGAGGCGCACGGTGGTTCGTTGACCGTGCGCAACGCGAATCCCGGCCTGCAGATCGTCGTGCGAATCTGAGTTTTTTCACGGTGTTTTCGCTGTCGCCTGCGCTACCAGGCGGCGCGGGGTGCGCGGCTACGATGCGCCTCCAACCCGCGTCCGCCGCACTGTCGCGCCCGTCAATCAAGGAGACACCATGAGCAGCTCACTCGCCAACCGCCAGGTCCGCCTCGCCAAACGCCCCGAAGGCGCGGCCACCCGCGAGAACTGGAAGTTCACCACCGAGCCGGTCGGCGAACCGGCCGAGGGCGGGGTGCTGGTCAAGACGCTGTCGCTGTCGCTCGACCCCGCGATGCGCGGCTGGCTCAACGACGCCAAGAGCTACATCGCGCCCGTGGCCATCGACGAGGTGATGCGCGCCGGCGGCGTCGGCCGGGTCATCGCCTCGAAGAACCCGCAGTTCGCGGTGGGCGACACGGTGTACGGCACGCTGGGCGTGCAGGAATACATCCTGATTCCCGAAGACCAGATCAAGCGCAGCGGGCTGGTCAAGATCGACCTGAGCGTGGGCACGATCACGCAATGGCTCAACGTGCTGGGCATGCCGGGCATGACCGGCTACTTCGGCCTGATGGACGTGGGCCAGCCCAAAGCGGGCGAAACGGTCGTCATCTCCGGCGCGGCCGGAGCGGTCGGGCAGACGGTGGGGCAGCTCGCCAAGATCAAGGGCTGCCGCGTGGTCGGCATCGCCGGCGGTGCTGCTAAATGCGAGTGGGTGGTCAAGGAGCTGGGCTTCGATGCCTGCATCGACTACAAGGCCGGCGCCGGTGCGGTGCGCGAAGGCCTGAAGACGCATTGCCCGAAGGGGGTGGACATCTACTTCGACAACGTCGGCGGCGAGATTCTCGACGCGGTGCTGGCTCGGCTCGCACGCAAGGCCCGCGTGATCATCTGCGGCGCGATCAGCCAATACAACAATGCCAACAGCATGCCGGGCGCCGGCCCGAGGAACTACCTGAGCCTTCTGGTGAACCGGGCGCGGATGGAGGGCATCGTGGTGTTCGACTATGCCGACCGGTACCACATCGCCATTGCAGAACTCGCCGGATACTTGAAAGATGGACGCATAAAGAGCAAGGAAGACGTCGTTTTGGGGATTGACACGTTTCCGGAGGCGCTCAACCGGCTATTCAGCGGGGAGAATTTTGGAAAGCTTATTTTACAAATAGCTAATGATTAAGCTTGTTTGCAATTGGGCGTTTTTCACGATTGACGCGATAACACAGTCAATTACTGTTAATTTACGATAAATAGGCGTCTTCTTGATTCTCTAGGTAATTAAACTGCGGCCTGCCCTGCATTGGGGTAGTCGCAATTCAATTAATTTCAATTCCTAGGGAACGCAAAGTGAAGAAGTCTGTATTCATTAAATTCGCATCGATGGCTGTGGCCGGCGTGTTGTCGCAGAGCGCTTTCGCCATCGACGGCACCATCAATTTCACTGGTGAAATCACCGACGCACCTTGCTCGGTTTCGGCCAATAGCCAAAACATGACCGTGCCCCTCGGCAAGGTCTCGCGCAATGTGTTCGGCATCACTGCACCTAACGTGACGCCCGCCGTCACCACCGCGACCGTCGGCAGGAAGTCTGTTCCCGCCAACTTCACGATCGACCTGCTGGGTTGCGGCGCATCGGCCCAGGGCGCAACCGTGAGCTTCTCGGGTAGGGGTGATGTTGCCGACCCGACCACCCTGCGTCTGGCCAACTCGGGCCAAGTGGGTGCGCCCGCTGCTTCGGGTGTGGCGATCGAAATCGCTGATTCCGCCGGTACCAAGATTGCTTTGAATACGGGCAGGTCGGTGGATTACCCCCTCGGCCTCGGCGACAACTCGCTGAGGTTCCAGGCTGCGTACGTTGCGACCGGGCCCGCTGTGACCGTCGGCCCAGCCAATGCAGTCGCGCAGTTCACGATTGCCTATAAGTAAGTAGCGCCCGCAGCATCCACAGCCGATCGAAGCGCACACCGCTTCGGGTCGGCAGGCGGTGCCTCCATGTCTGCCGCCGCGCCTGGACTGAAGCGTTCGGGTCGGCGTCGGCGTTTCCTTCTCCCTTTTTTCCTGTCGGTGCCTCGATGCGCCGCAGTGCGAGGTCGCGTGCGCGTTCCATGTGCGTCATTCGCCGACCAAGGATTTTTCTTTTTATGCGCAGCAACAACCGCTTTCGATGGGCCGTCGCCCTCATGCTTACGCTGGGCCTGCAGTGGCCCGCCGCTGCGGGCGTGATGCTCGGCGGCACCCGCGTGATCCTCGGCGAGAAGGATCGCGAAGCCTCCATTCCGGTCAAGAACACCGGCACCTCGCCCTACGTGGTCCAGACCTGGATCGACGCCGGCGAAGGCAAGAACAAGACCCCGCTCCTGGTCACGCCGCCGCTGTCGCGGCTCGACCCGGGCATGGAAAACATCCTGCGCATCATGCGTGTGCAGGGCGATCTGCCGGCCGACCGCGAATCGGTCTTCTGGCTCAACGTCAAGGAGATCCCCGAGAAGTCGAGCGAAGAGAACGTGCTGCAGATTGCGGTGCGCAGCCGCATCAAGTTGTTCTACCGGCCTTCGAAGCTTGCAGGCAAGTCCCATGAATCGCGCGGCCAGCTCAAGTGGGCGGTGAGCGCGGGCGCCGAGGGGCAAGGTGCCGTGCTCAAGGTCGGCAACCCCACGGCCTATCACGTGACCTTCACCGGGCTGAACATCAACAGTGGCCAGCAACTGATCAACGCCGACATGGTTCCACCGCTTGGCGAAATGAGCTATCCGCTGACCGCAGTGAAGGCACCGCAGGCTATCCAGGTGAACTTCACCACCCTCAACGACTATGGCGGCGAAACGCCGGAGGAACGCGTGCAGGTTCCCGTGGGCACCGAGCCCGCGGTAGTGAAGGCCGAATTCGTCCCGCAGCCTGCGCCTTCCGTGCCCTCCGCCGACGGCGACAAGCGTTGAGACGCGGGAGATGACCGCCATGTGCCGCCCACCCGTTCTTTGCGCGCCATTCCGGCTAACCCTGTGCGCTGCCCTCCTGAGCACGCTTGGCATGCCGGGCCATGCACAGGAGCAGTTGGCCGGCTCCAGCTTCAACGAGGAATTCCTCGGCATTGGTGGCGACCAACCGCATGCGGACCTCTCGCTCTTTTCCTTCGGCAACCGTGTGCTGCCGGGCAAGTACATGGTCGACGTGTCGCTCAACGAGCGTGGCGTCGGGCAAACTGAAATCCGCTTCATCGAAAAAGAAGGCAAGGCCGACGCCGAACCCTGCCTCACGCGCAGCATGCTGGACGCCTGGGGTGTCAACGTCCAGGTCTTTCCCGCGCTGTCCGTTGGTACCGAGGTGATTGCTGCGCCCTCCCCCGACGACGATCGCTGTGTCGACCTGGGCGCGATCATTCCCGATGCGACCTTCTCTTACGACGCCGGCAAGCAACGCCTGTTCGTGAGCATCCCGCAGGCGGCACTCAGGCGCTCGGCACGCGGCACGGTCGGCCCCGAGAAGTGGGACAACGGCATTACCGCCGGCATGGTGGACTACCAGATCAACTTCGCACGCTACAGCGGCGACAACACGCGCAACGACCCGAACCCCTTCGCGCCCCCGCAGAACGTGTTCGACAGCAACTCCATCTTCGATCGCAACAGGAACCGCCAGCGCAACACCTTGTTCGCGGGTCTGCGCGCCGGCTTCAACCATGGCGACTGGCGCTTTCGCCATTTCTCGACCTACAACCGCGGCATCGATGGCAAGAGCCGCTGGCAGGGCATCAACACCTACGCGCAGCGCGACATCGCCTCGATCAACGGCAGCCTGCTGATTGGGGATGGCAACACGCCCGGCAACTTCTTCGACAGCCTGCCGTTCCGCGGCGTGCAGCTCTCGTCCGACGAAGCGATGCTGCCCGACAGCCAGCAGGGCTACGCGCCCACCATCCGCGGCGTGGCGCAGACCAACGCACGTGTCACCGTACGGCAGAACGGCTATGTCATCTACAGCACCTTCGTGGCCCCGGGCGCGTTCGTCATCGACGACCTGTACCCCACTTCATCGAGCGGCGACCTGGACGTGACGGTCCTCGAGGCGGACGGCCGCCAGACCAGGTACACCCAGGCCTTCTCGGCCGTGCCGACGCTGTTGCGCGAGGGCACCTGGCGCTATTCGGCCACCATCGGCAAGTACCGCAACAATTTCGGTGACAGCAGCGTGCTGGGCATTCGGTCGTCGCTTTCGCAGCCGATGTTCATGCAGGCGACGCTCGCGCGCGGTCTCGGCAATGAGTTTTCGGTCTACGGCGGTGTGCTGATGGCGAACATGTACCAGTCGCTGCTGGTCGGCGTGGGGAAGAACCTGCGCGATTTCGGCGCGGTGTCGGTCGACCTCTCGAGCGCGCGCACCACCGATCGCACGCCCGCCAGTGGCCAGAAGACCCACGACGGCCAGTCGGTGCGCTTCCTCTATTCGAAGTCGTTTCTCGAATCGGGCACCAACTTCCGCGTGGCAGGTTATCGCTACTCGACCAGCGGCTACCGCACCTTCCAGGAAGCGGTGCAGATGCAGGACCTGCAGCCTTTCGAGTCGTTCAACAGCCGCCGCAACGAGTTGCGCTTCGAGATCTCGCAGCAGATCAAGGACTGGGGGAGCGTGTTCGCGTCGGCGCGCCAGCAGAGCTACTGGGGAACCAGTGCAAAAGACCGGCTGGTGCAGGTGGGCTACTCGGGCAACTACAAGCAGTTCGGCTACAGCGTCTTCTACAACCACACCTCCAGCCTGAACGGAGCGGCCGGGCGACAGGGACCGGCCGTGCGGCAGGTGATGTTCACGCTGAGCATCCCGTTGGGCGACACGCGCGCCAGTGCGATGTACACGGTCAACCGCGACAACGCCGGGCGGGTCAGCCAGCAGGCCAGCGTCTATGGCTCGGCCTTCGACGACAGCCGCCTGACCTACAACATGACGGCCGGCACAGCCAACCAGGGCGGCGGCAGCAGCGGCAGTGCAAGTGCGAGCTACCTGTCGCAGGTCGGCCGCTTCGATGTCGGCCATTCGAAGGGCCGCGGCTTCGGCCAGAGCACCTTCGGCGTGTCGGGTGGCGTGCTGATCCACGGTGGCGGCGTCACGCTGACGCAGCCGTTGGGTGAGAGCGTCGCACTGGTGCAGGTGCCCAAGGCATCCGGCGTGGGCTTCGAGTCACAGCCAGGCGTGGCGACCGATTGGGCCGGCAACGCGGTCATTCCCAACCTGAGCCCGTACCGGCTCAACCGGTTGGCGCTGCGCACCGGCGATCTGGGCGACACGGTCGAAGTGAAGAACGCAGCCACCGAGGTGGTGCCCACGCGCGGCGCGGTGGTGGTCGCGAAGTTCGAGACCTCGGTGGGCTTCCGCCTGTTGATGGTGCTGACCAATGCGAAGGGCGGCGTGCTGCCGATGGGCTCCAAGATCGAGAACGAAGCGGGCCAGGAGGTCGGCATCGTCGGGCCAGACGGTCAAGCCTTCGTAACCGGCGCCGCACAAAGCGGCAATCTCACGGTGCGTTGGGGTCAAGGGAAGGCCGACCAGTGCGTCGTGCCCTACAGCTTGCCCGATGAAAAAAACCCGCCGCCAATCCGTGAGTTGAACGGCCAATGCCAAGTATTTCCCCGCGACCAAGCGAGCGATATGCAGACGAGGGCAATGAAATGAGTCTTTTTAGCCAGCTTCTGATTCTGCGAAAAATTCATGAAATTCCCGCCCTGCGCCGAAATGCGCAGGTAAAAGACAAGTCAATATTAACAATATCGGGAAACAAAATTGACGTGATTCTGCTTAAAAGAAATTGTCGCAAGAGGAAAAAAATGGATGTGTCTATTTCCAAGTCAATAAAAATTGCAATCTATCCTTTGCTATTTGCGGCGACTTTTTTCTCGCAGTACGCAAATGCTCTTTGTATCAGTGTTCCAAATTTAAGAGTAACCGATTTCACCATGGACGCTGGCAACATTGTCGTGCCGGCCGATGCAACGATCGGGCAGGTGCTTTCCCCGGTTTTTCGCAGAAATATAGTTCCTCCGACGGGTACTATCGCACGTTGTGATGCGAACGGGGGATCTGCCCACTATTCGGTCCGCCTTGGGGTTGCGGTGCCAGGGTTTGACAATGTCTACACAACCAATATTCCCGGGATTGGCTATAGATTGAAGTACGACTTTGGGGGGAACCCCGACCCAATAAGAGAAAGGGCTCTTCCTTTCGAGACGCGCTTTTCTGCAGGCGCCAGCGTAGTTTTTGGAAACCCTCAGATGTTTGTTTTGGAGTTTATTGTTATTCCGGGGGGTTCCCAAGGGGGGGTTCTTTTTTCAGGAAATGTAATGGATATAACGGATGATTTGGGAGGGGTGAACATGCGAGCCTTTTTTAGCGCCAATGCAACCAAATTCATCCTGCCAAGCTGTCAAGTGAGGGCCCCAGGGACAATCGATGTTCTCTTCGGGAAAGTCCCACAGAGCAATTTCAAGGGCCGAGGCAGTGTCACAGCCGAGCGCAACTTCGACATCACGCTCAACTGCAGGGCAGGCGTTGGCGTGCGGAACATCGTGTACCTGCGCATGGACGCAACCAAGGACCCGGCGGCGGTTGGTGACGATGGCGTGCTGCAGATCACCCAGGGAGGCACCAGCAACGCTAGGGGCGTGGGCATCCAGATCGTCGACGGAAACAGCAGGACACCTGTGAAGTTCGGCGACGATGCGCTGGTGGGCGAGTCGAAAGACGGCGACTATGTGCTGCCCTACACCGCGCGCTACTTCCAGACCGGCGAGCGGGTGACGCCGGGCCAAGCCAACGGCACGGCCACTTTCACGGTCATATACAAGTAGCCGTCAAGGCGGCCTTTGATCGATCGCGAAACGGCTCGTCGTTTCGCCGCATCGACGATCGGCGCACGGCAACTTGGCGGCCGCCCGAAGTGACGCCTGCCGGGCAGCATCGGCATCGTTCTCGAACTGATCACAAGACCCGGACCGACCTCGCCAACGCGAAGTCATGTTCTGCTCGCCATGCAAGCAGCTGAACAAGATCCAAAGGAAAAGGCATGCAATGAATCGATTTCTCACTCAATTTCTCGTCGCATGCCTGATGGCTTCGACCTCGCTGATCGCTGCTGCGGCGCAGCAACCACCAGGCAAATCGTCCGACGAGTTGGTTCGTGCAGCATTGCAAAGCCTTCAGAAAGCAGATGCCGACCGGCTGGGCGAGCTTTGGGAGTCGGGCTCGAGCGTGCTGAAGAGCCGTGTGCCCAAGACCACCTTCATCGAGACCACACGCAAGGCGCGGCTGTCGATGGGGCCGGTGACCGCCCGCGACTGGTCGAGCGTGGCGCGCCTGCAGTACCGCGCGGGCAACGAGTCGGGCTTTCCCGCGGGCCTCTATGCCAATGTCGATCTGGCGACCCAGCTGGGCAATGGCAAGAGCGCATCCGAAAGGATCAGCTTTGCGATGGAGAACAACAGCTGGCGCTTCACGGGGTATGTGATAGCGCCCCCGACGCCATCGTCCGCCACGCCGGCCGCACCGCTCGCACCGGCCACATCGTCAGCGCCGGCCACCCGCACGACGCAGCCAGCGCCATCTTCGGCATCCGATGCCCGCGCGCCCGAAGTGGAAGCCGCCGTGCACGCCTGGGCCGCAGCCTGGTCGGCGCGGGACGTTGGCCGCTATCTGCTCGCCTATGCGCCAGAGTTCACGCCGGCCAACAGGCAACAAAGCCGCAAGAACTGGGAAGAAGAACGCCGGGCACGCATTGCTGGCAAGTCGACCATCAGCGTGACGGTCCAGGGGCTGGCGATTAGCATCGACGGTCAGACCGCAACCGCCCGATTTCGGCAGACCTACCGCGCGGACGATTTGAGCGAAGTGGGCCGCAAGACGCTGGAGTTTCAGCGTTCGGGAACCCAATGGCTGATCCGCAAGGAGACAGCTGGAGTTTGATGAATGAAGGGCTTCACATCGGGATCTCGCCGCAAAAGATCCTGTACGTGGTGGCTACCGGTCCCATCTGAGCTTGAGCTTTCACAACGCGCATCCGCCTGCGCGCAGCGCCGCCGTCGTCCATCAATCGCCGGCGGCGCGAACGGCCCGACGGCTGGATGCACGACAAGTGCTTCATGCATCGGAAGCGGGACAGCCATCGTGTGGCCGCATGAAGAGCAAGGAAGACGTCTTTTCAGGATCGGTATTTTCCAGAAGGCGCTCATCGCTTCAGCGGCTTGAACTTTGCAAGCTCCTTCTTCAAGCTGCAAACAGTTAGTTTCCAGTTGTTATCTTTCGTGTGTATGTCACGCTCAGTTCGATAACACTGTTAACCAGTGTGAACTGACGATAACAACCGTTCATCTTGCGTCTTCGGGTAACTAGACTGCGGCCTGCCCTGCTTAAGGCAGGTTGCAATTCAGTTATTCATCTCCTCAGGGAACGCAAAAATGCAAAAGTCTGTATTCGTCAAGTTCGCATCGCTGGCTGTGGCCGGCGTGTTGTCGCAAGGCGCTTTCGCCGCCGATGGCACCATCAATTTCACCGGTGAAATCGTCGACGCACCTTGCTCGATCTCGCCCAACAGCCAGAACCTGACCGTGCCGCTCGGCAAGGTCTCGCGCACCGCGTTCGACGGTGCAACCGCTGGCACCGCTTCGGTCGGCAAGAAGGCCACGCCAGCCAAGTTCACCATCGACCTGCTGGGCTGCGGCGCATCGGCGACGGGTGCCACCGTCAGCTTCTCGGGCGTTGGCGACACCGACGCCACTCTCCTGCGTCTCGCCAACGCCGGTCAGGTTGGCGTGGGCTCGGCCTCGGGTGTGGCCATCGAACTCGGTGATTCCACCGGCGCCAAGATCGCCTTGAACACGGGCAGTTCGGGAGAATACATCCTGGGTCTGGGCGACAACTCGCTGAAGTTCCAGGCAGCCTACGTTGCAACCAAGACGGCCGTCACGGTCGGCCCGGCCAACGCGGTCGCGCAGTTCACGGTTGCCTACAAGTAAGTAGCGTCCGCGGCATTGCCGCGGCCAGCCGGAGCGCATAACCGCTCCGGGCCGGCCGGCGATGCCGCCCATGCCTGCGCCGCGGCCGGACTTCCGCGTCCCATCGGCGCTGGCATTTCTTTCTTTTTCGCCTTTTTCCGACGGTGCCCCGATGCGCGCCGCCGTGCTGGGGCGCGCGTGTTCCATGCGTCTTACCCGCGCCCAAGGATTCTTTTTTATGTGCAGCAACCATCGCTTCCGTTGGGCTTTCGCCATCCTGCTGATGCTGGGCCTCCAGGGGCTGGCCGGCGCGGGCGTGATGCTCGGCGGTACCCGCGTGATCCTCGGAGAGAGGGACCGCGAAGCCTCCATCCCGGTGAAGAACACCGGCACCTCGCCCTACGTGGTCCAGGCCTGGATCGACGCCGGCGAAGGCAAGAACAAGACCCCGCTGCTCGTCACGCCGCCCCTGTCGCGGCTGGACCCGGGGATGGAAAACATCCTGCGCATCATGCGTGTGCAGGGCGATCTGCCAGCCGACCGGGAGTCGGTCTTCTGGCTCAACGTCAAGGAAATTCCCGAGAAGTCGAAGGAGAGAGAACGTGCTCCAGATCGCGGTCCGCAGCCGCATCAAGCTGTTCTACCGGCCTTCGAAGCTCGTAGGCAAGTCCGAAGAATCGCGCGGTCAACTCAAGTGGGCGGTGAGCACCGGCACCGAAGGGCAAGGCGCTGTGCTCAAGGTCGGCAACCCGACGGCTTATCACGTGACCTTCACCGCGCTGAACATCAACAGCGGCCAGCAACTGATCAACGCCGACATGGTGCCGCCCTTCGGCGAGATGACGTACCTGCTGACCACGGTGAAGGCGCCGCAGGCCATCCAGGTCAACTTCACCACGCTCAACGACTACGGCGGTGAGACGCCCGAAGAACGCGTGCAGGTGCCCGCAGGTGCCGAGCCCGTGGCCTTGAAGGCCGAGTTGGTCCCGCAGCCCGCGCCTTCCGCCGACGGCAACAAGCGCTGAGACGCCGGAGACACGCTGTCATGCGCCGTTCACCCGCCCCTCGCGCGCCGTTCCGGCTGACCTTGTGCGCCGCCTTGCTGGGCGCACTCGGCGCGCCCGGCCATGCGCAGGAGCAGTTGGCCGGCTCCAGCTTCAACGAGGAGTTTCTCGGCATCGGCGGCGACCAGCCGCATGCGGACCTCTCGCTGTTCTCCTTCGGCAACCGCGTGCTCGCGGGCAAGTACATGGTCGACGTGTCGCTCAATGAGCGCGGCGCGGGGCAGACCGAGATCCGCTTCGCCGCCAAGGACGGCAAGAACGATGCCGAACCCTGTCTCACGCGCGGCATGCTCGACGCCTGGGGCGTCAACGTGGCGGTGTTCCCCGAACTCGCGGGGGCCGCGGACGAGGCCTGCGTCGAACTGACCAAGGTCATCCCCGATGCCGCCGTGACCTACGACGCCGGCAAGCAGCGCCTGTTCGTGAGCATTCCCCAGGCGGCGCTCAAGCGTTCGGCGCGCGGCGCGGTCGGTCCCGAGAAGTGGGACAAGGGCATCACGGCCGGCATGCTGGACTACCAGCTCAATTTCGCGCGCTACAGCGGCAACAACTACCGCAACGACACCAACCCCTTTGCGCCCCCGCAGAACGTGTTCGATGGCAACCCTTTCGCCGAGCGCGACAGGACCCTGCAGCGCAACACCCTGTTCGCGGGCTTGCGCGCCGGCTTCAATTTCGGTGACTGGCGCTTCCGCCATTTCTCGACCTACAACCGCGGCATCGATGGCAAAAGCCGCTGGCAGGGCATCAACACCTACATGCAGCGCGACATCGCCTCGATCAACGGACGTCTCCTGATCGGCGACGGCAACACGCCGGGCAACTTCTTCGACAGCCTGCCGTTCCGCGGCGTGCAGCTCTCGTCCGACGACGCGATGCTGCCCGACAGCCAGCAGGGCTACGCGCCCACCATCCGCGGCGTGGCGCAGACCAATGCGCGAGTCACCGTGCGCCAGAACGGCTATGTCATCTACAGCACCTTCGTAGCGCCCGGGCCGTTCGTCATCGACGACCTGTACCCCACGGCATCCAGCGGCGACCTCGAGGTGACCATCGCCGAGGCCGATGGGCGCCAGACCAAATACACGCAGGCGTTCTCGGCCGTGCCCACACTGCTGCGCGAAGGCACCTGGCGCTACTCGGCCACTGTCGGCAAGTACCGCAACGGCTACGACGGCGGCACCGTGTTGGGCGTGCGGCCTTCGCTCTCGCAGCCCGTCTTCATGCAGGCGACGCTCGCACGCGGTCTCGGCAACGAGTTCTCGCTTTATGGCGGCCTCTTGATGGCGAACATGTACCAGTCGCTGCTCGCAGGCGTGGGCAAGAACCTGCGCGATTTCGGTGCTGTGTCGGTCGACTTGTCGAGCGCGCGCACCACCGACCGCACGCCGGTCAACGGCGTGAAGACCTACGACGGCCAATCGGTGCGCTTCCTCTACTCGAAGGCATTCCTCACCTCCGGCACGAACTTCCGCGTGGCAGGCTACCGCTACTCGACCAGCGGCTATCGCACCTTCCAGGAAGCGGTGCAGATGCAGGACCTGCGGCCCTTCGAGTCGTTCAACAGCCGCCGCAACGAAGTGCGTTTCGAGGTCTCGCAGCAAGTCGGCGACCTCGGCACGGTGTTCGCATCTGCGCGCCAGCAAAGCTACTGGGGCACCAGCGCGAAAGACCGGCTGGTGCAACTGGGTTACTCGGGCAACTACAAGCAGTTCGGCTACAGCGTTTTCTACAACTACACCACCAGCCTGAACCGGCCGGCCGTGCGCCAGGTGATGTTCACGCTGAGCATCCCGCTCGGCGACACGCGTGCCAGCGCACAGTACGCCGTCACGCGCGACAGCACCGGCCGCGTCAACCAGCAGGCCAGCGTGTACGGCTCGGCCTTCGACGACAGCCGCCTGACCTACAACGTGACCGCCGGCGCGGCGAACCAGGACGGCGGCAGCAGCGGCAGCGCAAGCGCGAGCTACCTGTCGCAGGTCGGTCGCTTCGACGTCGGCCATTCGCAGGGCCGCGGTTATGGCCAGAGCACCTTCGGTGTGTCGGGCGGTGTGTTGATTCATGGCGGCGGCGTCACGATGTCGCAGCCGCTGGGCGAGACGGTGGCGCTGGTGCAGGCGCCCAAGGCGTCCGGCGTGGGCTTCGAGTCGCAGCCCGGCGTAGCGACCGACTGGGCCGGCAACGCGGTCATTCCCAACCTCACGCCGTACCGGCTGAACCGCCTGGCCATCCGCACCGGCGACCTGGGCGACACGGTGGAGGTGAAGAACGCCGCCACCGAAGTGGTGCCCACGCGCGGCGCCGTCGTGGTCGCGAAGTTCGAAACCTCGGTGGGCTTCCGCCTGCTGATGGTGTTGACCGACGCGAAGGGCCGCATGCTGCCGCTCGGCTCGAAGATCGAGAACGACGCGGGCCAGGAGGTCGGCATCGTCGGACCCGATGGCCAGGCCTTCGTGACCGGCGCCGGCAGCAGCGGACAGCTCACCGTGCGATGGGGCCAGGGCAAGGCCGACCAGTGCGTCGTGCCGTACAGCCTGCCCGATGAAAAGAACCCGCCACCGATCCGCGAGTTGAACGGCCAATGCGCCGCCGCCGCGCCGGTCGATGCGCAACCGAAGGGAGCGGAATGAACCGCAGCCATCCATTCCGTGCAGCGAAAACCGCGCGCCGTTTCGTGCGCTTCGCCATGCCGGCCCTTGCGCTGCTGCTCGGCGCACAGGGCGCATGGGCCGCGTGCACCGTCACGCCGGGCTATATCGAGAAGACGGTCAACATGGCAATGGGCCGAGTCGTCATCCCGAACGATGCGGCGGTGGGCACGATGTTCAAGTCGCAACTCTTCCCGTTACCGTCGAGCGCCATCAACAAGCCCTGGACCTGCGTGGGCGGCGGCAGCGTGAAGGGTGTGATGCTGCAGGGCATCGCGGTGCCGGGCTTGGACCATGTGTTCACCACTGCGGTGTCCGGCGTGGGCATCCGCCTGTCGCGCTACTTCAGCGCAACCGAAGTCAGCTACTACCCGCACGACCGCACGACCACCAGCGACTTCGGCAACTTCGACGCGGCATCGCGCTTCCAGGTCGAGCTCTTCAAGATCGCCACCGTCACGGGCAACGGCCCGCTCGCACAGGGCACCTACACCCAGTACTACAGCGTGGCGGACAACAAATCGGTGCTCACCACGAACCTGCTGGGCGAGGGCATCACCATCATCACGCCCTCGTGCTCGGTGGACCTGGGCTCGCGCAACATCCTGGTGGAATTCGGCAAGGTGCCGCTGAGCAGCTTCAAGGGCAGGGGCACCACCGCGGGCGAACGCAAGTTCAACATCAAGCTCAACTGCAAGGCCGGGCAGAACGCGCAGAACACGGTCTACCTGCGCATGGACGCGACGCCGGACGCCTCGAACGAGCAGGGCGTGCTGAAGATCACGCAGGCTGGCTCGACCATCGCCACCGGTGTGGGCATCCAGGTGGTGAACGACAAGAGCGTGCCGGTGAAATTTGGTGAAGAAGCACTGGTGGGGCCGTCGATGGACGGCTCCTATGTGCTGCCCTACACCGCGCGCTATTTCCAGACCGGCGACAAGGTGACGCCGGGGCGTGCCGACGGCACGGCGACCTTCACGCTGGACTACAAGTAACTGGAATCAATCGGCAGGCCGCATGGGGATGTCCCCCATCGCATCGTCTTCGCGCAGTCCGCGCGCGGCCTTCAGCAGCTCGATCGACAGCCCATCGCCCTGGCCCGCAAAGCCCTTGGCGACGCCTTCGAGCACCGTCGAGAGGCCAGCTTCACCGTCCGCGCGGGCGTCCATGCTGATGTTGAGCACCCGGGCCGCCATCTGGCGGTAGGTGATGGCGCCTGCGCCTTCGAGCGCGGCCACCAGGTCCAGGTACAGCGCCAGGTTCAGGTCGAACACCAGCTTGGGCGTGATTTCGAAGTCGTCGTTCTTGTTCTTGCCGTCCATGGGTGAGCTCCTTGTTTTTTCCGAGCCTCCACTCTAGCCAGAAAAAGCGCCTCGATCCGTCGGACGCGGGCGTGATTCGTTCATTCGCTCATCGTTCGTTTGTTCAGCGGGCACGCGTCCCCATGACGGCCGCCGCGATGATCAGCGCCGCGGCAAGCGCGATGCTCCAGGTGAGCGGGCGGCCGGTCACGGCCAGCAGCAGCGACGTGGAGGCGAGCGGCGTGATGTAGCTCAGGATGCCGATCTGCCGCGCGTCGCCGCGCTTGAGCGCCATGTCCCAGACGAAAAAAGCCGCCCCGAGCGGGCCGAGGCCGCAGAGCGCGACCAGCAGCCAGTCGCGGGTCGACAGCGCGACCGAGGGCTCGAGCAGCGCGTGACAGATCAGCGACAACGCGCCCGAGACCAGCCCGAAGAGGCCGATCGCAGAAGTCGGAAACGCCGCCACCCGCTTCGTCCACAGCGAGTAGCTTGCCCAGATGAAAGCCGAGCCCAGCGCGGGAAGAAAGCCCCAGTACCCGACATCCGCGCTCGAAGCGGGAGCGGTGCCGCCGCGCGCACCGAGGATCGCCACCGCCGCTCCCGCGAACCCGAGCAGCGCCGCGATCACGTGCAACGGCCGCAGCGACACGCCCGGCAGCAGAACCGGCGCCAGCACCACCATGAGCAGCGGCCACAGGTAATTGACGAGATTCGCCTCGACCGGCGGTGCGTACCGCAGCGCGATGAACAGCAGAAAGTGATAGCCGAAGAGGCCATAGATGCCCAGGGCCAGCGTGCGCGGCGGCACCCTCCAGGCGCGGCGGTCGCGCAGCACGAGCGGCCAGCTCGGCACGCTGCCGATCATGAGCGCAAGGCCCGTCAGCAAGAAGGGCGGCAGGTGCGACAGGGCGGTGCCGAGCGAGGCAAGGCTGGTCCAGAGCGCGATGGCGAGCAGGGCATAGACGGTGGAAGACATGAGACCGGCGAGGCTACGCGATGCAGTCGTCGCGTAATGCCGGTCGATCGTCGCGAGGCGACGGTCTTGTCGTCAGGCGCCCCGGCGGCGCAGTGCGGCGGTGAGCGCCGATGGCGAGCGGTAGCCGGTGCGCCGCGCGGTTTCCGCGACGCCCATGCCGTCCATCCGCAGTTCTCGCGCGTGCGCCAGACGCAAGCCGCGCAGCCAGTGCATCGCGCTCACGCCTTGCTCCTCGCGACAGCGCTGTGCGAACTGGCTGGGGCTCAGGCAGGCGACCTCGGCCAGGTCTGAAACGGTCAGGGGCTCGTGCCAGCGCGCCCGGGCCCAGGCCGCGAGCGACTGCCAATCGATGCGGCGGCGGCGCGTGTCCTGCAGCGGCGAAGGTGCGGGGCCCCAGGCCTCCAGCAACAGTGCGGGCCCGTGCTGCAGCGCAAGTGAGGCGTGCTGCGGCGGCTGCTTCATGCAATGCGCGAGATAGCGTGCCAGCGCGTGCAGCTGGAGCGCGTCCGCAGGGGCGCGCTCGGCACACCGATTCCAGAGCGCATGCGTGGTGTCGAGCACCAGGCACACGCTGCCCTCGCCGCGCGCCTCGAAGTCGTGGCGGTCGCCCGGCGCGACCACCTGCGCCTCGCCGGCAGCAATGCCCGCGCCCCGGCCTTCGACCTCGATGTCGAGCACGCCGTCCAGGCCGATCAGCACCTGGAAGTGATCGTGCGCATGGCTGCCGCGCGACCTGCCGTAGTCGCGCAGCGAAAGCGTGTTGAGCGTGGCGGAGGCGTGCATGGTGGGAGGCGTCGATTGTCTTGCCTGGCTCCGCGCCTGTCACCCCAGCCGCAGCAGCAGCGCCGAGGCCGCACACACGATCAGGAACGGAATGCTGATGCGGTGGAACTCGCGCAGCCCGTTCGGCAGCTTCGCGAGCCGCAGTGCGATCAGGTTGGCGAGCGATCCCAGCACGCAGCCGAAGCCACCCACGCTCACCCCGGCCGCCAGCGCGGGCAGGTCGCGCACGTGGCCGTCGAGCAGGATGGCCGCCGGCACGTTGCTGATGAACTGCGAAGTGACGATGGCCGCGAGGTAGGCGCGCCATCCCTCGGTGATCGGCCAGTGGCCCAGCAGCGCGGTGATGGCGGGCAGCTCGGCGAGTTGGCGCAGGTCCACGAACATCAACGCGATGATCGCGAGCAATGCCCAGTCGATGCCGCGCAGCACGCGCGGGTACGTCACCAGGAACACGCCGAACACCACGCCAAGGCCCGCCAGCAGCCAGTGCCGGTCGAGCGCGACCACGAAGCCGATGAACAGCACGCCCGCCAGCGCCAGCAGGCGCGGTTGCACCGGTGCCGCCTCGGCCGCGGGCTTGAGCGCGATGGGCGTGCGCGGCACCAGCAGCCACACGGCCACGAAGAGCCAGAACAGCATCACCGCCACCGTCGGCCCCATCATCCCCATGAAGGCGAAGAAGCTCTCGCCCGAGCGATGCCAGAGATAGAGGTTCTGCGGATTGCCGATCGGCGTGAGGGCGGAGCCCGCATTCACCGCCAGCGCCTCCAGCACCACGAGACGCGCGAGCGGCAGGTGCGCCTGGTTGGCGAGCACGCGGGTGAGCGGCACCAGGAGGAACAGGCTCACGTCGTTGGTCACCAGCGCCGAGAGCAAAGCCGCGCTCGCGGTCAGCAGCATTGCGAGGCTGCGCTGGTTGTGGGTGCGCGCGAGCAGGCGCTGCGCGGCCGCCTGCAGCATGCCGCTCTTCTCCACGCCCTGCGTGATGGCCAGCAGCCCGGCGAGCGCGCCCACCGTCTGCCAGTCGACCAGTTGCAGCCAGTCCATCGGCGCGCGCGGGCGCAGGAACGCGAACAGCACCGCAACGGCGACCAGCACCCACAAGAGGCCGTTGCCGCCGCCGCCCTGTTCTTCGGACGGCGCCGCCGCCTTGGCTTCAGCGGCCGACAAGGTCACGCAACTCGCGCTTGAGCACCTTGCCGATCGCGCTGCGCGGCAGCTCGTCGATGAAGTGCAGGCGCGCCAGGCGCTGCGTCTTGCCGAGCTGGTCGTTGGTCCATTGCAGCAGCGCGTCTTCGGTGGTGGCGTCGTTCTCGCGGCGCACCACGTAGGCCACCGGCGTCTCGCCCCATTGCTCCGAAGGCACGCCGACCACCGCCACGTCGGACACCGCCGCATGGCCGCGCAGCACGGCCTCGAGGTCGCTCGGGTAGATGTTGAAGCCGCCGCTGATGATCATGTCCTTCTTGCGGTCGAACAGCGTGAGGAAGCCTTCCGCATCGAATCGGCCCACGTCACCCGTGCGGATGAAGCGCTTGCCGGTGGCGTCGAACCATTCGGCCTCGCGCGTCTTCGCGGGTTGGCGGTGGTAGCCGGTCATCATGCCCGCCGAGTGGCCCACCACTTCGCCGGCCACCTCGGTGTTGCCCTGCGGAAGTTCGTTGCCTTCGTCGTCGATCAGCCGGATGTCGCTGCCCGGCGCCGGCTGGCCCACGGTGTGCAGCTTGGTCGGGTGCAGGTGCGCCTCGAGGATGCAGGTGCCGCCGCCTTCGGTCATGCCGTAGAACTCGATCAGCCCGCCCGGCCAGCGCTTGAGCACGTCGGCCTTGAGCGCGGCGTTGAAGGGCGCGCTGGTGCTGAACTTGAACTGGAACGACGAGAGGTCGTGCGCGTCGAAGCGCGGGTGTGCCATCAGCCGCTGGTACTGAACCGGCACCAGCATCGTGTGCGTCACGCGGCGCGCTTCGGCCAGCTGCAGGTAGCCGCCGGCGTCGAACTTGGGCATCAGCACCACGCAGCCGCCGAAGGCGATGGTGGGGAAGAACACCACCAGCGTGGTGTTCGAGTAGAGCGGCGTCGACAGCAGCGTGACGGTGTCGGCGCTGTACTCGTACTTGGCGCCGCGCTGCACATGCGCCCAGCGCATGCCGTGCCCCTGCACGATGCCCTTGGGCTCGCCGGTGGTGCCCGAGGAATAAATGATGTTGAAGGCCCACGAGGGCTGCACCTCGACGGCCTCGGGCTTCGCGCCGACCGGTGCGAGCCAGCCGGCGAAATCGCGTCCCGCCGAAGAGCCGTCGAGCGCGACGCGCGGAATGCCGCCTTCCTTCGCGGGGCCGACCACGTCGGCGGCCGAGGCGTCGGTGAAGAGGATGCGCGCGTCGGCGTCTTCGATCATCCGGGCGAGGCTCGCGGGCGTGGAGCCGGGCGCGAGCGGCGCGACGGCGATGCCCGCACGCAATGCGCCGAGGAACACCGCCGCGTAGTTCACCGACGACGTGGCGCAGACCGCGATGGCGTCGCCGGCCTTGAGGCCGTCGCGCTGCAGGCTGGAGGCGATGCGGTCCATCAGCGCGTCGAGTGCGCCGTAGTTCAGCGCGTGCTGCGCGTCCGCGAGCGCGGCGTGGTCGGGCGAGTGCTGGGCGTGGAGGCGAACCAGGTCGGCAATGGCGCCGAAATCACGTTCCATGGCGGCTTGAATGGCGGGGTGTGTTTGCAAAATCGAATCCTTCGTCTTGGCCAGCCGGCAGGATAGCGAAGAAGGCCGGTAATCAGTGAGCCGTGCGCGACGAAGGCGCGCAGCCGGTCGGTCGGTCAGCCACCGCTCAGGGGGGCAGGTCGAGGATCGGCGCTTCTTTCTCTTCTCTCCATCCAGGAAGGAGCGCCGACATGGGATTGCTCGACATTCTTCAAGAAGCCATCGGCAGCGATACCGGTGGTCCGCATGTGGGCCAGGTCATCACCCAGCACGCCTCGCCCGACGCGATCGGCGCGGGGCTCGCAGCGGCGATGCGCTCAGATCAGACGCCTGCGTTCGGCGACATGGTGGGTCGGTTGTTCGGCCAGTCTTCGCCGGTGCAGCAAGCCGGCGTGCTCAACCAGATATTGGCAACGCTGGGGCCGGCTGCGGCATCGATGCTGGCGGGTGGCGTGCTCGGGCGGTTGTTGCAGCCGGGGCAGACCCAACTCACGCCGGAGCAGGCCTCTCAGTTGTCACCCGCGCGGGTGACGGAGATTGCAGCGCATGCCGAAGAGCAGCACGCGGGGGTGATCGACGAGGTGAGCCGGTTTTATGCGCAGCACTCGGGGTTGGTGAAGACGCTGGGCGGGGCGGTGTTGGCGATTGCGTTGGCGAAGATGAAGGAGAACGCGACGCGGGGGTGAGGGCGGCAGATGGGCTCGGCAGCGGTGCTCATCCCGGGAGAGTCCCTTGCTTCTCGTATTCGATCAACTGTTGACTGGTTTCCCATGGAAGCTTGTCTTGCGCGCTCATCGGATAGCGCGGATGTTCGATGCCATAACGGGCAACAACGACCTTGACTTGGTGGTTCTTGTAGAAGTGCACGTGAACGTTGCCGGGCCGCTTGCTTGAATACTCTGGAATTTCCACCACGGCTTCATGGATTGGCGGTTCAGAGGCATTGTGGTCACTGGAGCCATACGTCCATGAAACCCGCGCCTTCATGCCAGGGTGCCATCGCCTTGGAAGTGCCGCACAGCACATGCTCCCTGTTTCGCCACTTTCGGGAGCGAGGTTCGCTCCACCTGAATTGTCAACAGAGAAGCTCAGAATCGCTCGGTTTGGGATGTGGTTGTAGCCGCCGATGGAGACTGGTACGGTGTCGTCCCCGCAAGCAGCCATGGTGGCGGCGATGAGCGTGCAGAGCAGCATCCGGCTGAGGCGTGAGGCCATGGAATATGGCCTTGGAGATCCGGTCATTTGCTTTTCTCGGATGAAGATCCAACTCGTCGCGGTTGGCCATCTTCAGTTTGACGGCTTCACCGGATAAGCAGGACCGGGGTAGTCCTTGGCGCCCGCTCCCTTGTTGGAGATGATGAGCCGGGCCTCTCCTCTGGGAAGAAAGTGCACGTTGAGCATGCCGCCCTGGACGTCGTATTTGTCGATGGGCACGGTTTTCTCGTGCCAATGTTCAACTGCCGCTTCCGGGCTCATGTCGTTGGGGTTCCCGCTGGACGTCGTCCATTTCACATGTGCACTGAGACCGGGCCGCCATTCGGCTGGAAAGGAAACGCAGCAGACAAAACCGCCGCCGCCACCGTAGGGCCGCGAGTTGCCGCCGCCGCCTCCGTCCACGTAGAACTGATGGATGTAGTCGCCGGTGTGGTTGTACGGGCTGATGTTGACGCTGTAGCTTTCCGGTGCGCGCTCGTTGGTGCTGCAAGCAGTCAGCGCCAAGATGCAAAGTGCCAAGTTGACGGTTCGGTTCACAGTGTCCAGCGCCATCTACGAAGTTGCGATCGTGCGCGCAGCTAACAACTCTGGCAGCCTTACCAAGGATTGGGATTGGCTCGTTGGAAGTTCGCTGACTCAAGGTCCCATTGCGCCCTCTGAGCACGCTTGGCTTTTGCTGCACCAACCTGCTGTTTGTTGAGAGCTTCTACCGCTTTGCGCACTACTTCGTCGCCGCGATCTCCAAAGTAAATACGACGGAATTTGGCGATGCCAAAGCCATTGAAAAGGAACTCGTTGACCTTGTCGCTGCTTGCAAAGCCTGCCATGGAGTCATGCACATAGTCATTGAAGAATCGCACGGTCTGCGGTGACGTGGTTTCTTCGCTCAATGCATCTACAAGGGTCAGCATGTCGCGCTCGGGGGCATCGGAGTCGTGGACCTCCGCCTGGTTCTTGTCGCTAAGCCATTGCCGCCATTTTTTGAGCGACGGCTTTACTCCCCTGGCCATTTCATCGACTCCATCCTGCATCGAATCGATCAGTGCCGCACCTCTCGAGCCACCTGTCAGGCCCGCGCCGATCAGTACCGAAATGCGTCCCGCTGACCCATTGAAAGCGTATGGCGAGTCAAGCAGTGCATCATCGCTTCTCCGGGAAAAGAAAGAGCCGTCGATACGGCTGTCCAACTCACGCTTGACGCCAGCAATCACATTCATCAGAGCCTGTTGTGTATCCAGGAGAGTGATGGCGTCCTTTGTAAATAGATTGCTCTTGCTTGCACGAACAAAGAAAGTTTGCTGCTGATACACGTGCTGCGTCATTTGCCAGCGATAGCTGAAGTAACACCCCATGTGCTGGCGCAACATTTCTTCGACGGGGGCGGGGCAGATTTTTGCGGAGGCGAAATAGTCGCGTATGGCTTTCAGTGTTTCTTCATTTGGCTGGAGAGCGTCGGTAATAGGCTTCTCGAGTTTGCCAAATGCGATCATTGGCACTCCTGCCGCTAGCGCCCCGAGATACATGTCAAAACCTGGAACTCGCGCGAGATCCGCGGATTTACCCTGCGCCAGTGGATGGTAGCCGCCCCCCACGTCCGAATGCGCACCCGGATAGACATACTCTTTCGTATTGGCTGGATAGCGATGGCCGATGCGTACCGAATCAGAGGGAAAGCAACTCCGCACTTCATGACCTGCTACGAAATGAAGGCACTGCTCCACGCCCGGGTGTATCTGCATGTTGTCATCGGCCCAGGACTGACGACCTTCTGCCATTGAATACATGCCAGCAATACCCACTGAAGCGACGGTGTCCAAAAGGCCCATGAACTGCACGCGCAAGGGTATGCCGGCGAAAAGATAGCCGCCGTCTTTTTTCTCGCATATTTGAAACAGCCAGTTCACGCATGCTCGCGCTTCAGCTGCGCCGCGTGAAAAACCGAACACCGAGATGTTGAGTTGCTCCACCTCAGGCTTACGCCCTTTGATTGCAGCTTTGAGGCTGCGTTGCCAAGTATCACCAAGCGCCATACCGCGCTGCCACGCTGGAGAACCGAACCCGCCGAGCACATTGGAAATGTTACCGGCTCGGCTCTCAGGAATCAGGTCAGCACCGGTGGCGTACTGGTGTATCGCATTAAAAATCTGGATCAGGCCCCATATCACCCGTGGCTCGCCGTCCCATGCGAATCCGGAGCCAAGCATGCCGCCCGAATCGCCGATCTGGGGAAAGGGCGTGCCAACACCAGGAATGTAGTATCGGTAGTAGCCGGTCGTACCCTGATGACTGGACTCGGGAAACGCGTGATAGAGCCGCACCACGTTGCTATGCTTGCGATCCGCCACAGTGCCCTTTTGCTTCTCACCGTTGACCTTGATCTTGGGTGACTTGTAGTCGTCTTCTTCGTTGTTGCCAGTGCCGTCGAAAAACAGCCCCACGAATACCTGCCCTGAACAGGCTGGTTTGGTCGGATCACCCGTCGCCGCGCATAAAGCGGCGGTGCGCTGCATCATTTCCTTGTTTGTTAGAGGGCGCGTTTTTCCTCGAGTCCCGAAAACATCGGGATTCTGAGCGACGTCGGATTTTTGTGAGATCGCCGTCATTGCCTTTTCTCCTTGGGAACGGCCTTGCACACAGGGTCGGACGGCACATCGAAGGTACAGTAGTTGCGGTACCAATCCCAATTGGGCTCTATGTCTTCCAATGGCGGGTATTTGGGATGACCAGGGGAGTATTTGGATACCACGATGCGCACCTTTCCGTGCGGATAGAAGTGAACTTGCAATGCACCACTGTTCTGTTCGGTGTATTCCTCGATCAACACATTGAAAGTGCGCGGCGGCGGCGGCGGTGGCGGCGGCCCGCCTTGCGGAGTGCTGTACTCCACATCTACGGTGGCCATCAAGCCGGGCCTCCAACGCGCCGGGAGCATGACACAACAGGACGATGCGCTTCCGCCTCCATTGGTCCCGAGGTTGGAGCCCATTGCGCCATTGACCGTGAAGTTATAGATTGAGTTTTCGATGTGATGGCTGTAGCCGCGCACACTGGCGGGAATCGATTTTTCGGCGCAAGCCGGCAAGGCGAGGACCATAATCGCAGCCAAGATGATCGAAAAAAAACCGGAGGCACGGGCATTCATGGGTTTCTTATCATTCTTCAAATCAGTCCATTGACAACGAGCGCTTGACCTAGCTTTCCCTTGGGCCAATCTTGCGCCGCCAGCAGGCCTTCAAGTGTTGGGTTGCTGTGCAGTTCTCCGCGTGTCAACGCCTGAGCGCAGAAAAGCGCAATCCGGTCGGACCACGCCTCGATGCCGTGGACATCCGCAAGTCGGCAGATCTCCAGAGCCCAGTGGTAGCACTGCAGCGGTTCGGTACCTTCGGGTATTGCATCGGACAGATATTCGAGCACGTAATCCAGCATCGCATCGGGCTGAGCCGCCGCCAAAAACGCGTCGACTTGGTCATTCGTGAGCGAGATCGTTTGCTCTACTTTTTCGATAATTGGCGCCGCGCCGCACAGAGTTAGACGTCCGCTTCGATCCACGTAGACCCATCGCTGCAACGGTTCGACCAGAACAGTCCACTGGTCTGGTCGCAGTACGCGTGGCAAAATCGACAGGACGCGCGTATCAGCGAAACGGAGCAATAGCTTTTGCCCGTCTTCCGTTGAAATCCAATGCACAGATTCCCAATGAGTTTTCACTTCGTGCATGGGCGACCGGCTTCCAACGACGCTTAACATGGGACGACCACTGCAGTGCTGAAGCGCGCGCCGCAGCAGGGCATGTCCAGAGTCGCTGACCTGCAGCGGTATCAGACGAGGAGCGGCTGAAGCAAGGCCTTCCAAGGAAGGGGTCTGGTAGAGGTTGATTTGTCCGGTTATTGACGGAAATCGACGCCTGTCATAATCGAACGCATCGTCGATGAGGATGGACCAATGCATCAGATCCGGGCCGTCTCTGAACAGGGCACCTATATCAGCGTCGAAGGCCGCTATATCAGTTGGATTCTGCGCAAATGCCCCCTCGCTCATACGCGGACCGCTGCCAAGGCACTGCCTGACTTCAACGCTTTCAATAGACACGGCACGCACACGCTGCTCGGGAACTGTGGAAGTGGATAGCTCTGTTGGACCGGCCCCGCCAGCTTCCGCTGCACCGCGTGGTAAGTGATCTTCCCCGGGCATTCAAACGTGATATCCCCGTTCTGCAGCGTGATCGATGCCCCTTGCGCAGTCGCAATGCGAATCTTCTTCTTCGCCGCAAACTCCACCGTCTTGTCGGTACTCGCGATCTTCAACGCATCCTTGGCTTGCAGCCGCAATTCATCGTGCTGCGCCTGAAAGTCCAGATCGTCGCTGCCCGCAATGATCGACAAGCCCGCTTCGGCATCCGCCTTCTGCGCCCCAGCCAGCAGACCAATAGCCTGCCCGCTATGCACCCTCAGCACATCTGCCAGCGCCAAGTTGATATCCCCACCGCTGGCCAACGTGGCAGTCTCACCCGCCACGATCTGCAGTTGCTGCCCCGCGACCATCGCCAAGCCGCCACGCGCGGCCAGCGCAACAACCGCATCGGTCGTGTGCGGCACCTTGCCATCGCCGGTAGCTATGGACTTTTCCGACGCATCCGAATAAGCCGTCTCCAGCGCATCGCCAGTCACCATCCCGCTCGCCGCATGCTCCATCGCCGCGTACGGCGCGCGCTCCTTGTCGAGCAGCGAAACGTTGGCCTTATCAGAACCGATATGCCCGGCGAGCTGCACGGTCTCGTGCTTCATCGCCGCTTCGCTCAGCGCCTGCCCCAACTGCTGCACTTGCTTTAGCAACGCCATGCCTGCGGCAAAGTCCCCAACAGGCTCAAGCTGCTTCCCACCGGCCCCGTGGTACGTGCTCAGCAGCACGCCCTTTCCGCCGCGCAAGGCGGCATAGCCATCGGTACGCAGCTCGAGCCCCTGTCCGCGGAAGCTGCCGCGGAAGTTGTCCGCCTGATGAATCAGATGCCCCAGGTTCAGCTGGCTGTGCGCCGTGCTCGCATGCAACTGCACACGCAACTGCTGATTCGAATCGTCGAACACCAGTTGGCTGAACCCCTCACCACCGAACTCCTTCGTCTTGAAACCACTCAGTGCAGCAGCGTTGCGATGCCCCTTGTCATCGGCGCTCGAGCCGTGCCAAGCCGGCGCGTGGCCCGCAGCGAGGTTGGCCTGCGCGCTCGGCGATCCATTTCGGGCCTGCGCAAAGACGTCGCTCTGCTGGCCCTGGCTTGCTGAGCCTTCCTGATTGCGTGATGCACCACCAGGCGTAGGCTCGATGCCGCCATCGCCACGCCCGTTGTACAGCGCACCGACGATCACCGGCTGGTCGACATCGAGGTCGACGAACTTCACCAGCACTTCCTGTCCGATGCGCGGCAGCCATTGCCAGCCCATGCCGGGACCGGCCTGACGCTGCGCCACGCGAATCCATCGCGTGCTGCGGTTGTCTTTCGCATCACCGCCGCCGTTGTTCTGTACATCGCCGCCGGCCGAATCGGTGGTCTGCCAATGGAATCGCACGCGCACGTCGCCGCGATCGTTGCAATACAGCTCGTCCGCGCCGTTCGGCGACGTCTCGCCCGAGGGGCCGACGACGATCGCGCTGTGCACACCGCTGGCCGTGGGCTTCGCATGGAGCCGCGCGCCGTCGGCGGCCGCGAGCACGGGCCGCCAGGGGCGATCCACATGCACCGCCGAGAAGCTGTTGGCATAGCCAAGCGTCTTCGCTGCGGCAAGGCTCTTCGCCTGCGGGCGGACATCGTTCGCTTCGTCGCGCGCATTGCGCGTGGCCGTTGGCAGCAGCCCGAACACATCGTCTTCGGCAGTGGCGGATGCACAAGGCCTGTCGAACACAAGGTGCTCCGACAGATCGCCCAACTGCGCAGCAATCGATGCCGCGGTGTCCTTCGGCAGATTGTTGATGCCCACATGCTCGACGGTGTCCAGCAGCAGCGCGGGCTTCGCCTGCAATCCAAGCGCTGGTGCATCGTCGACCTCGATGCGCGTGCCCGCGCGCAGCGTGCGCACGGTGCTGTGGCCGAGCATCACGTCGGCGCGGCATTCGGCCGCTTCCATCATCAACCCGGCATAGCGCTCGAGCGTGCGGTTGCTGTCCCAGCCGCGGCTGCGGTCGTTCAGGCCGAGCACGTCGTCGTACTCGATGCGCGGCGCGTTCTTGCCGCCGACCGCGAATCGCGCGGCGGCGCTGCCCGCCAACTGGCGCTTGCCGTCGACGTTCCACGCGCTCAGATGCACCTGCGCCACCGACTGCCGCATGCGGCGCACCAGCGCCTGCACGGCGTCGCTGCGCTCCTGCGAACTCTTGCGATGAAAGCGGATGGGCGAGCCCGGGTCCGCGGGCTGCGCGTCGTTCGCCGAGAAGATCACGAGCTTGTGCCCCAGGGGCGCCTTCTCGTCTTCTTCGATGCGCCAGGCCAGGCCTTCTTCGGTGAGCAGGCGCGAGAAGAAATCGAAGTCGCTCTCGCGGTACTGCGTGCAGTAGGTGCGAATGGGCGCATCGACCAGGAAGCCACTCACCTCGGAAGAGAAAGCCCAGCTGCCCGCGTCGGCATACGGCGCGAGCACGCGCTCGATGATGTCGGCCACCGAGCGTTGCTGGAACACCTGGCTGCGCCCTTGTTGCGTGGCCAGCCAGATCCATGGCACGAGCGTGAGGCGGTAGCGCGCGAGGCCGCCGTCGGAGCCGAGCGACTCCACCGCGCGGATGAGGCCGGTGCGCTTACCGGTCGCGCCGTTGGCCAGCACGGTGACCAGCGTGAGAGGCTGGTCGATCATCGAAGAGAGCGCGAGATCGGCGCGCAGGCTCAGGCAGACTATGCGCATCTCGAACGGCTGCGACACGGCCTCGCGCTGCACCCAGCCTTCGACGCGCAGGGCGTCGATGCTGGCGTTGGTTGTCGATGAAGCGCCTGGGGTATCGAGACGGTAGAGCCGGTTGGTCTGGCTGAGCTCGGCCCAGAGCGCGCTGCGGTCAGCGGATGGCATCGTCGTGGTTCGCGTCGGCACGGGGGCTCATGGTTTGCATCGCTGGCCGGACTTGCAATCCGCCGCGACCTCGGCCAGCGCCGATGGTTGCGGTGCGGGGTCCGGTGCCTTGCTGCGCCTGAGGAGGGCGGTCAGCAGGTCGGTGTCGGGATCGGGCTTGCTGGGACGCGATGCCGTCTGTGCGGCGTTGTTGTTGGCGCGCTTCGGCGTCTTCGATGTATTGGCTGCCGTCTTGACTGGCTTGCCGTTGGCTGCGCGCGCAGGCTGCTTCGACGAAGCGACTTGCGTCGGCTTCTTTGCGGCTGCAGCAGCCATCGTCGTCTTCTCTGCGCGCGGCGGATTTGATGTCGCCGCGGCCCGCGCCGATTTGCCCGAAGGCGGAACGACCATGGGCTGCGCGCCGATCGCAGCGAACGGCGTGGATTGCTGTTGTTGCTGAGAAGGTGAGGACGTTTCGCCCTCGACGATGCGTGCGGTTGCCGGTTCGGGCGCTGCAGCGGGTGTCGTTGCACTGGCGGGAGCGGGTGTTTCGGGCGCTGGACGCGCAACGGGTGAAGCCTCGGCTGCCGGTGCGGGTTTCACCGACGCAGCGGTTGCGACGTTCACCGATGCATCGGTGCGTTTCGATTGCAGTTGGTAGGTCGTGGCACCCGCAACGCCGATCAATAGTGCGAGTGAAGCCCACACGCTCGGTCGCTTGAAGAAAGACTTCGCACCGCTCTCGCGGCCGCCGAGTTGCGCGAGCACGCGCGTGGATTCCGCGTTGGGTGCTGTCGCAGACGATGCGTCTGCAGCGGAAGTGCTGGAACCGAGCAGGCTCGGCCGTCCCTTGTTGTCGTCTGGCGCGCCCATCATGGATGGGTGGTCCCGAAAGCAGGCATGTTTTTTCTCCCCGCGGCTTATGGTGTGACCGACGCAACGTTGCAACTTGGATGCAGTTGTTGCGGCGAACGGTTCGAAGTGTTGTGCGACTCATACAATGAATTGCACTCTTCGAACACCGTTGATCTTCTTCGCTCTCTTTTGTTATTTTGCCTTGATGGTGGCTGCGCTTGCCATCTTCTTGTTCCCTTCTTTTCGTGAGCGTGTGTTGCGAGCCACGATCACTTTGACGACTGCAACTGCAGTCTTTTTTATCAAGTTGGGCCATCGATTCGGCTTGGTGTCCGAAGCAAGTTTTCAGTTGGTCCGCGATGGCGGATTAGGTGTGCGTACTTTCGCCGTACGTCATCGTTATCTGTTGTTGTCGGGCATGGGCTTGCTCGTCATCCCGGTGTTGTTGAGCGTGGCCTTCGGAACCGGACGCGTGCTGTTTTTCGATGACTGGGCGGCGACGAGCGATCCGAAGATCGAGGCGCTTCTCAAGGGCGAGCAGCTCGTGCCGCCGCCTGCGCTTCCCCCTGAAATCTTCGCGACAGCAGAGGTCGAACAGGTCCGTCCGCTTACCAAGGAAGGCAGCCGCGACTGGGCTGTGCTCGATGCGGACTTCCGCAATCGCCTGCTCTTGGTCTACAAGATCATGAAAGAGAAGCACGGCTACGACCTCGCGTTGCTCGAGGGTTATCGCAGTCCCGAACGGCAGGCCAAACTCGCTGCGTTGGGCAACACGGTGACGCTCGCCAAGGCGAATCAAAGCTATCATCAATATGGACTTGCGGCAGACAATGCGTTCTATCGCAATGGCAAGCTGGTGATCTCGGAAAGAGACCCGTGGGCCATGGAGGGCTACCGTCTTTATGGCGAGGTGGCCGAGTCCGTAGGGCTTGTGTGGGGTGGCCGTTGGTCTTCAATCAAGGACTACGGTCACGTGGAGTACCGCAAGCCCGGTTTCAAATTGCCACGCGACTGAATGCCGGCACGGCATCGGTCGCATCGACAAACCAACGAGGCAAGCAAGGGGGAGTTCGAATGGAAGAGGATCAACCCACCGCGGACAACGATCGTCCGTGGATCGTCCTGCACGACAAGACCGACCACGGCGGCATCGTGATCACCGCATCCGAGAACACGAGCATCGACGAGCGCCGCGTGGCCCGCATCGGCGACCTCGTGTCGTGTCCGCGGCCCGGCCACGGCATCAACCCCATCGTGACCGGCAGCCGCTACGTCATGCTCGACGGCCGGTACGTTGCGCGGCATGGCGACAAGGCCCGCTGCGGCTGCACGTTGCTCTCCAGCCAGATCGCTTCCGCGTCCGAATGACAAAGGCCGCTTCGTTGGCTGCAGGCACGGCATGCGGCATCGCGTCCGCGTGCGTCGCCGGGTGACAAAGGCATCGACGAGTCCTTGATGTTGGCGCGCTTGGTCAAGCCCACCCTCATGTTCTCCGCCGTGTTCATCACGGTGTGGGTGATCGTGGTCGTCTACTGGAACTACACAGCGCGCATGCCGAGCACGAGCGACATCGCGCTCTATCTCGTCGTGCTGCCGCTGGCGCTGGTGGTGTTCTATCTTGTGCTGCGGCGGATCTTCGCGAGCCCGCCGCCCGCCGTTGCGTTGCCTTCGGCGGCGCGCGGTGCGTCCGCTGCAACGGGTGCCGCCGCATCGACGGGGGCAACGGCCGATGCGCAACAGCAGGAGCGCCTTCAGATGGCGGTGCTCGCATTCAGTCTTCACACGCCGCGCGGCAACGATGCCGACGCGGTAGCCACCGCGGTCGGCCAGGCGCAGGCGCCCGAGTTGGTGCCTGAGCTGCGCGACGGCGAAGGCTTTCCCATGCTCGCGGGCTGCGTCGCCGGCCTCGACGTGAACGAACTCCGCGAACACCTGCGCGAGACCTTGCGGCCCGCACCGGAAGCCTTCGATGCAGACGCGCTGACCGACGATCGGCTGCGCGCCATCCACTTGATGTCCGACGTGCTGCAGGAGCTGCTGGCTTCTGCCACCGACGCGATCCTGAATGCCGGCGATGCCCTGTCCGTGCGAGCGCCCGGGCGTTTCGTGTCGAGCGGCGAAGTCATCCCCGGGCCGGCCGCCGCGCCGCACTTGTGCATCTCGTTGCTGTTGCCGGGCGCATGGAGCGAAGGCGAATGCGCGGTCGCCACGCAATGGGTGCAGCAACTCGCGCGCGAAGCAGACCCGTCTCAGCACTGGATCGTCGACTGCTTCAAGAGCGAGGCCGGCGTCTCCGCGATGGCGTTGCTCGACCGCATCAACCTCGCGCTTCATCGTGAACAGCGGCCCGCGCTGTGGATCGCGTTGGCCGCCGACTCCGCAATTTCCAACGAGTGCATCGCCCGCTGGGAGGCCGAAGGCTTGCTTCATTCGGCTGCGCGCCGCAACGGCCGCGTACCCGGCGAAGCAGCCGCTGGCCTGCTGCTGGCGCGCGCCGGCGATGCACTGTTCGCGCAACCCGAGGGCGTGGTGCTCTCGCGCAGCGCAAGCGGCCAGCGCGACGAGTCGGCCGACACCGCGCGCATGCCCGACGCGAGCCTGCTCGATCTCTTCGCCCAGCGCCTGCTCTCCGCTTCGGCCGTGCAGCCCGACACCGTCGACTGGGTCGTGAGCGATGCCGATCACCGCACCAGCCGCGTCACCGAAGTCGCCAAGCTCGTGCAGGAGCGACTGCCACATGTGCCCTTCGAAAACAACCTTTCCGTTTGCGCGAGCCTGGGCCATCTCGGGGCCGCGGCCGACATGACCGCCGTGGCACTCGCGTGTCACCTCGCCGTGCGAGATTCACGGCACGTGCTCGCGCTTTCGGTGCAGGACGCGCGCGCCCGGACAGCGATGCTGGCCGGCCCAGCGAGCCCGCCGACTCCTCCGAACTCCGTACGACAAGCCACCTAAACCGGACCGATTCCAGAAACATCTATGCGGCGATTCTTCAGTTTCCTGGCCGATCCGCGCACCCTCTCGGTGATCGGCGCCATCGCGCTCGGCGCGTTCCTCCTGATCGGCGCGCAGACGCTCGAGATCGGCGCGATCTGGGCGGTCGGCATCTTCGCCGTGCTGCTGCTTCTGTGGCTGCTCGTGTGGTTCATCCGGCGCATGCGCACCCGCTCGGCCAACCGCAAGCTCGGCGACATGCTCGAAGACCAGGCCGATGCCGCCGTGCGCGACAGCGATCCCGAGCGCAAGGCCGAGATCGACGAACTGCGCGGGCGCATGGTCGAGGCGGTCAAGACCATCAAGACGTCCAAGATCGGGCAGATGTCGGGCAGCGAGGCGCTGTACGAGCTGCCCTGGTACATGGTCATCGGCAACCCGGCGGCGGGCAAGAGCAGCGCCATCCTGAATTCGGGCCTGCAGTTCCCGTTCGCCGACAAGGGCAACGCGGTGATCCAGGGCATCGGCGGCACGCGCAACTGCGACTGGTTCTTCACCACCGAAGGCATCGTGCTCGATACCGCGGGTCGCTATTCGATTCACCAGGAAGACCGCAAGGAGTGGTTCGGCTTTCTGGACCTGCTCAAGAAGTACCGGCCGAAGGCGCCGATCAACGGGATCATCATCACGGCGAGCATTCCCGAGCTGATCGGCAGCCGTCCCGACTTCGCGATCCAGCTCGCCAAGAACCTGCGCCAGCGCATGCAGGAGCTGACCGAGCGGCTCGAAGTGTTCGCGCCGGTCTACGTGATGTTCACCAAGGCCGACCTGATCACCGGCTTTGCGGAGTTCTTCGGCGACAGCGACAAGATGGAGCGCGACCGCGTGTGGGGCGCATCGCTGCCCTACGACGGCGACGAGAAGCAGGATGCCGTGGCCCTGTTCGACAAGCGCTTCGACGAGCTTTACCTGGGCCTGAAGGAAATCAGCGTCTCGCATTTCGCGAGCCACCGCGGCAGCGATCCGTCGCCCGAGCTCCTGATCTTTCCGCTCGAATTCGCGGCCATCAAGCCTGCGCTGCGCGCCTTCCTGGCCACGCTGTTCGAGAGCAATCCGTTCCAGCACAAGCCGGTGTTCCGCGGCTTCTACTTCACCAGCGCATTGCAAGAGGGCACGATGCGCAGCCTGTCGACCGAGCGCATCGCCAAGCGTTTCGGGCTCACGCTGAACAACGCGGCCAGCAAGTCCAAGGAAATCTATTCGCAGAACGGATTCTTCCTGCGCGACCTGTTCTCCAAGGTGATCTTTGCCGACAAGAAGACGGTGCGGCAGTTCTCCAGCCCGGTGAAGGCCCGCGTGCGCTACGTGAGCTTCTTCGCCTTCGTCGCCGTGCTGGGGCTGCTGCTTGGCGGATGGACCTGGTCTTACCTCGGCAACCGGCAACTGGTGGAGAACGTGCAGGCCGACCTCGACAAGGTGGTCAAGCTGCAGGCCAGCGACAACGGGCTGCGCACGCGCTTCGAGGCGCTCGGCATCCTGCAGGACCGCATCGAGCAACTCGAGAAATTCCGCAACGACCGGCCGCTTTCGCTGTCGCTCGGCCTCTACCAGGGCAACCAGCTCGAAGACAAGCTCGTTGCCGAGTACTACGGCGGCGTCAAGCAGCTGATGCTGGCGCCGGTGTCCGACAACCTGCAGGCGTTCCTTCGCGAGGTCAACGCGCATCCGGAACGGCTCCGGCGTGCCGATGCTGCGGGCAACCCTGCCGCGCCGGTCGCTGTGTCGGCCGCCACGCCGGCAACGCCGCCCGCTGCAGAGAGCGGCGGCTTGTATGCGGGCTCGTCGCCGGCGGATGTGCAGGACGCCTACAACGCGCTCAAGACGTACCTCATGCTGTCCGACAAGCGTCAGGTGGAGACCGCGCACCTCACGGACCAGATCTCGCGCTTCTGGCGCGGCTGGCTCGAAAGCAATCGAGGCGACATGCCACGCGCCGCAGTCATCCGCGACGCCGAACGCATGATCACCTTCTACCTGCGCCGCGTGGGCGACGACAACTGGCCCGCGCTGGCCGACACCAACCTCGCACTGGTCGAGCAGACGCGCGACAACCTGCGCCGCGTGGTGCGCGGCATGCCGGCGCGCGAACGGGTCTATGCCGAGATCAAGGCGCGTGCCTCCACACGCTTCGCTCCGATGACGGTGGCACGCATTCTGGGCGCGACGGCCGGCGCCGAGAGCGAAGGCACCATCGCCGGCAGCGTCGCCATCTCGGGCGCGTTCACGCGCGAGGCCTGGCAGCAGTATGTGGACGATGCGATCCGCGATGCCGCCAACAAGGAAACATCGAGCAAGGACTGGGTGCTCAACGTTGCGGGCAACGACGACCTGACGCTCGAAGGCAGTCCCGAGCAGATCCGCAAGACGCTCGCCACCATGTACAAGCTGGAGTACGCCAAGGAGTGGCAGCGCTTCCTGCAGGGCATCGCGGTCAAGGACATGGGCAGCTTCGAGCAGGCCGTGGTGGCGATGAACCTGCTGGGCGATCCGCAGAACTCGCCGATCCGCAAGGTCTTCGACACCGTCTACGACCAGACCTCGTGGGACAACCCGTCGCTGGTCAATGCCGGCCTGCAGCAGGCGCGCACGGGGGCGCTGAACTGGTTCAAGAACCTCTTCAGCCGCGCCACGCCGTCGCAGGTCAATGTGAACATCGATGCGAGCGGCAATCGCACCGAGATTCCGATGGGCCCGATCGGCCGGGAGTTCGCGGGCGTGGCGCGCCTGGTGGTCGAGCGCGACAACACCTCGCTCCTGCGCGGCTACCTCGGCACGCTGTCGAAGCTTCGGGGGCGCTTCAACCAGATCAAGAACCAGGGCGACCCCGGACCAGGCGCGCGCCAGCTCATGCAGCAGACGCTGGAGGGCAACGGCTCCGAGCTGGCCGACGCGCTCAAGTACGTCGACGAGCAGATGCTCACGGGCATGGACGCCTCGCAGCGCCAGGCCCTCCGGCCTTTGTTGGTGCGGCCGCTGCTGCAGGCCTACGCGGTGACGATCCAGCCGACGGCGGTGGAGGTCAACAAGATCTGGAGCGCGCAGGTGCACCAGCCGTTCCAGCAATCGCTCGCGACCAAGTACCCGTTCGCGGCGGGCGCGAAGATCGAGGCTTCGCCTGCGGAGATCGCGCAGTTCTTCGGACCTGAAGGCGCCATCGGCAAGTTCGTGACGACGACGCTGGGCTCGCTGGTCATCCGCCGCGGCGACCTGCTCTCGCCGCGCGCCTGGGGCGACCAGGGCCTCACGCTGAGCCCCGATTTCGTCAACGGCTTCTCGCAATGGGTGGCGCCGCTGTCGGGCGCCGCGGCCGGCGGAGGCGCCGGTGCCGCGCAGCCGCAGACGCTGTTCCAGATCCTGCCGCAGCCCGTCTCGGGCCTGACGGAATACATGGTCGAAATCGACGGCCAGCAGCTGCGCTATCGCAACACCCCGCCGCAGTGGTCCAACTTCGTGTGGCCGAACGCGCAGGGCACGCCGGGCGCGCGGATCACCGCCGTCACCTTCGACGGGCGCACCGTCGAACTCATCAACGAGCCGGGCAATTTCGGGCTGGAGCGGCTGCTCAGCACGGCCCAGCGCACGAAGTTGCCGGACGGCAGCTTCGAACTCACCTGGGCGCGCGACAACGCGAGCGTGACCGTCAAGCTGCGCGTGATCCAGAACACGCAGTCGGGCGGCACGGGGGGCGATTCGCCGCAAGGCAAGGGGCTGCGTGGCACCGTGCTGCCTTCGTCGGTGGCGGAGATCGGCGTGCCCGTGCAATCGCGCGCAACGCCTGCGGCAACGGCACCGGGGGCACCGGCGACATCGGCACAGGGAGTCGGCAAATGAGCGCGCTGCAGGCACAACAGCTGTGCTACTTCGGCAAGTTGCCCGGCCGTGGCGACTTCGTGAAGGGGCTCTACAACCCGCAGCTCATCAAGGTGTTCGACAACTGGCTGTCGCAGACCATGGAGATGCTGTCGGAAGATCCGCGCTGGAAGATCATCTACGACAACGCGGCGCCGATCCATTTCGTCTGCCTCGGTTCGCGCAGCCGCGTGGCCATTGCGGGTCACCTGAAGGCAAGCCGCGACGAGTCGTCGAGGCGCTATCCGTTCCTCGCGGCCACCTCGGTGGAGGTCGACGAGGCGCTCGACTTCATGCGCGGTGCGCCGATGCTCGTCGGCCCTTACTGGGATCGCATGGCGGTGCAGGTCAACGCGCTGGCCGAAGGCACCGACCTCGACAGCGAACTGAAGCGCTTCGAGGCGCTCGATCCGGCCATCGAGACGGGCTTCAAGAAGTCGGCCTCGCGCGCCACCTACGCGGCCTTCACGCGCGACACGAGCTTGCTGCACATCGAGCAGATGCTCAACTTCGATGGCCACAAGGTGTCGCTGCGTCGCGCGATTCTGGCCCTCGGCCTGCTGCTGCAGCCGGTGATGGCCAGCGCGGTGTCGCACCTGGAAAAAGGGCTCACGCTGCCGCTGCCGCGCGACCCGGTCGACCGCTCGCTGATTGCCACGTTCTGGCTCGAACTGGTGTCGCAGTTTCTTGCCAAGGCCGATTTCGAACTGGTGCTGATGGCCACCGAAATCGACGGCCGCTCGCGCCTCGTGATCGGCTTCAACGGCCTCTCGCCGCGCAGCCTGCAGAGCGTGCTGCATCCGCAGGTCTACACCGAGCACAACATCGACATCGACAACCCGGAGTGGGTCGAGGACACCATCCACAGCAACTACGCGATGTTCAAGCTGGTGAGCTACCTCGACCAGCCGCAGCTGCCGCTGGACATCGTGCTTGCGGCTTTTCGCGAAGTCTTCATCGGGGAATGACACGGTCATGAAAAGTTATTTGCGCGTTCTGTCGTTGGCCCTGGGCCTTGCATTCGTCGGTGCCGTGCAGGCCCAGACGGCGGCCGCTCCCGGCGCCCGGGTCGAAACCACGCCCGCAGCCGGCGCCAAGGGCGAGCAGGTCGTGGCTGGCGGGCAGGTGCCCGACGAGGCCACGCGCGTCGCCGTCATCGAGGCGCTGCGCCGCATCTACGGGCCGAGCGGCGTCCTCGACAAGATCGAGGTGGTGAACACCGTGAGCATGCCGGCCAACTGGTCGGCCAATGTGCAGCGGCTGATCACGCCCGCGCTCAAGGACATCCACCGCGGGCAGTTCCAGATCGAAGGCACACAGATGGCGCTGAGCGGCGAGGTCGGCAACGAGGCGCTGCGCCAGAAGATCGTGGGCGACATGGCCAATTCGCTCAACCCGACCTACACCATCAAGAACAGCCTGCGCGTGCCGGTGTCGGAGCAGATCACTGTCGATCAGGCGCTGGCCAACCGCACCATCGAGTTCGAGCTGGGCAGCGCCACGCTCACGCGCAAGGGCCGAGACATCCTCGATGAAATGGCGCCGATCCTGCAGAAGCTCACCAACAAGTCGGTGGCGGTCATCGGCCACACCGACAACGCCGGCAGCCGGGCGTCGAACCTGGCGCTGAGCCAGTCGCGTGCCGAAGCGGTGAAGGGTTATCTCGTGGGCAAGGGGATCGATCCGATGACGCTCACGACTTCGGGCGTGGGGCCGGATCAGCCGGTGGCGAACAACGCGACCGACGAAGGCCGCTCGCGCAACCGGCGCATCGAATTCCGGGTCGGGCGTACCTGACGATCGAGCGCCCGGCGACCCGCGTTCGCGGGTTGCCGCTCAGCGCGACTCGTCGTCGCTCTTGGGCAGGTCGAGCAGGTCCACCAGCTGGGCCAGTTCCTGCTCGTTCTTGATCACGTTGCGCAGCCACGCGTGCAGTGGCATGTCGGCCCAGCGCGCGGCCTTGTTCGCCATGTAGGCGGCGGGGCTCGATGGCTCGGTCTTCTCGAAATACGCAGCCACTTCCTTGAGCTGGGCAATGGCCTGTGAGCGGCTGTGGATGCCGGGCGGCAGCGCGGCAGGTGCTGCTGCCGGCGCGTGATGCGGCACCACCGCATCGAACACCGGCTCGATGCGCGAGGGAGCGGGAGTGCCTGCAACAGGCGCTACTGCGGGCGCTGCCGGCGCGCCGCTGTCCATCGGCACGCCGGCTTCGCGCGCGAAGCGCTCTACCGTCTGGCGGATGGCCGCAGCCGCATCCTTGGCGGCGCGGAAGCTGGGGCCGTTGGAGGCGGTGCGTTCGTCGAACACGGCCTCGAACTCGGCCAGCGCCTGCTCGCAGGCCTGCACGTCGCGGTGCGTCTTCTGCAGGAACTTCGCGGGCGTCGCGCGGCGGATGCGATCGAACTGCTCGACCGTCACCTTGTTGCGCTGCAGCTCGTCGGCCTGCGCGGGCGTGCGGCGGATGCTCTGGTCGAGCGCGAGCGCGGTCTCCCAGACCAGTGCGCTGTAGCCGGTGTTGGCATCGCTCACGATGGGCGCGCGCTGCAGCAACTCGACCGAGCGCCCGATCAGCCACGTGACGTTGCCGACGCGCATCTCGATGTCGCTACCCTCGGGCAGCGGATGCAGCTGGTCCCAGTACTGCTGGCACAGGCCGGTGAGCAGGCGGTAGCCATCGGCCAGGCCCTCGAAGCCGCGCTGGCTGGCCAGCGCATCGGTAAGCCACACGCCCAGGCGCAGGTCCTTGGTGGATTCGCGCAGCAGCTTCTCGCACTCGGAGATCACGAAGGGCCAGTTGGCTTCCTTCAGTTCGATGACCCACTCGCCCTGCTCGAGCGATGGGTCGTCGTGCTTGCGCGCCTCTTGAATGGCGTCGAATTGCCGCGAGAACAGCATGTCCTCGCCGCAGGGCGAGGCTTCCGAAATCGGGGCCAGCAGGGCCGGCAGGTCGAGCCGCGTCGTCATGGCAGCGAGATGGTCAGGTTGGCCTGGCGCGGGCCGAGCTTCACGATGTCCTGGTAGCTCGCGAGCGTGCCCTGCGTCGTGCTGCCGATGTGGGCCGACAGGCCGATGAAGCCGAGCAGCCCGATGAGTGCGAACAGCGCGGCCACCACCCACTGCGGCGCTTCGCGCTTGAGCGAATGCGAAATCAGGTCGGGCAACGGCCAGTGCGGCGCGAAGGGCGTGCGCTTGCCGCGGGCATTGGCGATCTCGTCGCCCACGCGCGCGGTGAGATAGGCCAGCTTCTCGGTGCCGTCGATGGCGTACTTGCCCTGGAAGCCCAGCAAGAGGCACATATAGAACACCTCGAGCGTCTGGATGCGCGCGGCGCCGTGCGCCCGCTCGACCTCGAGCATCTGGAAGAAGTTCTCGCCGGCCAGTTGGTCGCCGAACAGCGTGAGCTGCAGCGGCCGGCGCTCCCACTCGGAGCGGATCGCGAACTCGGGCGCCGAGAGCACGAACTCGTCGATGGTCGCGCAGAAGGCGTACTTGGCCGCGTGGATCTGCTCGGCCGTCGCATCGAGCTTGCGCGCGTTGCGCTCGAACTCGCCCAGGTAGTTGCGGATGCCGGTGAGGAACTGCTCGGTGGTCGCGGGCTGCTGCTTCTTCTTCAAGAGGAACAGCATCACGAAGCCGTCGTACAGCAGGTCGAGCAGGCTTGCGCCCGCGTCGGGGGCGGCGCCCGCGGGCGTGAACGACGCGGCGGGTGCGTCGGCGCCGAGCAGGGAAGGGGCCTTGTTGATGGTGGTGTTCATTGCGATCAGAAGATCAGCCGGTCACGGCAATCAGTTCGAGCTGCATGTCGGGAATGCCGGCCGGCGCGTAGATGGTGACGCTCTGCGCCTGCAGCATGCGGTCGTACAACTGGCTCTTGCTGTCGATGGAGAAATAACAGGCACCCGCGCGAATCGGAATGGCCGGCGGCACCTGCGGCGCATAGACGATGCGCACGCCCGGCATGGCCGAGAGCACCAGCTTGTCGACGTCTTCCGGCGCGCCGATCTTGAAGCGCTGCGGCACGGCCTCGGCCAATTCGGCGGCCGGCATGCTGGCAGTGACCGACATGTAGAACACGGTCTTCTCGTCGATCTTTCCGGAGTCCAGGCGCCCGAGGTAGAAGGCGTTGCGGGTCTCGGTGAGCGCGATCGCGAAGTAGCGCGTCGAGATCACCGTGTCGAGCAGGTCGCGCACGATGCGGTCGAGCTCGGCGAAGGCGGGACCCGGCTTCTCGTGGTCGTACACCGGCAGGTCGTTGAGCGAATAGGTCTTCGCGAAAGTCATCAGCGCGCCGGCCAGGCTCAGCAGTTCCTGGAACAGACGCTCCGGATGCAGCGACGGGTGATGGAACAGGTGCGAGAGCGACGCGAATGCCGAGTTGGCCGTGTGCAGCAGCCAGAACGAGGCGATGTCGCCCGAGCGGAACTCGATGATGTTCTTGCTCGGCTCGCGGTGAATGCCGTAGAGCGAATTGACCTTGGCCTGCAACACGTCCAGGAGCCGCCGCAGCTGCTGGAAGATCGTGGCCGAGGCATCGATGGAGGTGCACGGCGGCACGAAGCTGCGGTCGATTTCGAAGCCGCCCGCGGCGGTGCGGCGGATGCGGATCACCGGGATCGACACGAACTGCTCGCGCGGCTCGGTGTCGGCCAGGAGCTTCACGCTCTTGCGCAGGAACACCACCTCGGCGCTCACTGCGTTCGTGAAGAGATCGAGCGATTGCGTGGCGTCGCTGGTGTAGCGTGCGGCAAAGCCTTCTTCATTGGGGTCGGTGTAGTTCTTGCCCAGTTCCTTCACCGGATGCAGCACCAGATAGAAGGTGATCTCGTTCTGGCCCGGGTTGAGCGTATCGAGCGAGATCGGCGGGGGCAGCGCGTCGGCTTGCGGCGCCGAGTAGGGTTCGCCGTCAGGGAAGACCAGCGACAACTGCGAGGCGCGGAGCATGCCGCTCGCGAGCGCGTCGAGGTCGAAGCTGATGGAGCGCACGCCCCAGAAGTACGGATGCAGCGTCTGCGCCGTGGCGCGCAGGCGTGCCTCGTGGTACGCGTCCTGGCGTTGGAAATGCTGGGGGCGTAGAAACAAGCCCTCTCCCCAGAGGACCTTGGCGGCATAGCTCACGGCGGATCAGCTCCCTCAATTTTTCGGCAGTATCGCATCGTAGTTTGCTGGTGGACAAGCACGTCGGGCGGATCAAGCCGGCGAGGGCCGGCAGGTCACCGGGCCCAGCAGGTTGAGCGCGTTGCCGGTCGCGGCGCCGCCCTGCGCGTTTTGCTGGCCGACCACCGCGCCCTGCGTCACCGTCAGCGCGCAGGCATGCGCGCCCATCACGATGCCGGTCTTTTCCGCGTCCGCGGCGTTGAAGGCGAAGCGCCAGCGCTGGGCGTCGGGCGAATGGAACAGCACCACCACGCCCACCGCGTTGGCGGTGCGCGGCACGGTTTCGGTCCATGTGTATTGCTGGTCGGGAATGAGCGTGATCTCACGGCTCTCGACGAGGTCGTCGCCCAGTTGCGTCTTGTCGCGTCCGGGTGTGACGAAGGCATCGAACGACGACTGGTAGAAGCCCGTCGTTTCCTTCAGCTTGTAGATGCGCACCACCACGGCGAGCGGGCGGTTGCGGCTGTCGGCGTTGAGGTTCTTGCCCGCCGCGATCGACATCGACACCTTGCGCGGCGGCTTCTGCGACTCGGGCAACTCCGGCTTCTTCAGGCCGCTCGCCTCCAGGGCGATGTTGGCGATGGTGAGCGCTGGAGAGCTGCATCCGGCGAGCAGGAGCGTCATCAGCAGCGCGCCAATCGTGACTGGTATTTTCATTAGGACTGCTGATGTAACTGCAATCAATTGGTGTCATTAGGCTTAAATAATTAGCCCTTTGGTTTCGCAATTAAGCAGTTTGGGTTACGTGACTTTAGTTATTCAAACGGAAACCAATATGTAGTATCGTGTATTGTCCACTGGCCGCAACGTATTGAATCATTGCGGCCCGCCAAAAAAAGTCAGATCCAAGCGGAGGGATTGTGTTGATTCGAAAGTACATGACTTGCACGATGATTGCTGGTGCCATCGCCGCCACCAGCTTCTTGTCGGGCTGCACCACCACACCAGACGCCGCGGTGGCGCAATCCGCCGAGGCCTTCAACAAGAGCCTGGCGGAAGCCGACGCCGCTGCAGCCGCAGCCACCGGCGACAAGTCCGCAGCCATCCGCCAGTATCAGAAGATCGCCACCGACAACCCGACCCGCGGTGAGCCGTGGTCGCGCATCGCGCAGATCTACTTCAACGAAGGCCGCTACAGCCTCGCCATCTCATCCGCCGAGGAAACGCTGCGCCGCGACCCCTCCAGCCGTCAGGCCAAGAGCATCACCGCCGTGGGCGGCCTGCGTCTGGCAGCCCGCTCCATCGAGGACCTGGGCAAGGACAACACCCTGAGCGGCGACGTCAACGCCGACGCCTACCGGCTCGCCGCGCTGCTGCGCGAAACCCTCGGCCTTTCCGTGCTGGTGCCTACCGGCTCCGACGCCAAGCCGCCTGTGCGCCGTCCCGTGGCCAGCAATCCGGCTCCTGCGCCAGCACCGTCGGCCTCGACATCGACTGTTTCGCAGCCCACCCCGGTTGCTGCGGCACGCCCGGCACCTGCGGCGCGTCCGGCACCCGCACCTGCCGCTGCGCCGCGCGCGGGTGGAAGCGCCAATCCGTTTGACGCGCTCAAGTAAATCTTTTTGGCGCATTGAATTGGTTTTCTAAACCAAAGTATTAATTGAATTGCGTGCGCTCCCGTATTAAAGACGCACAAAAGTAGTAATTCGTCTCGCAGTCCTATTTGGAAGGTATTGAAGTCATGGCGACCAAAAGACAGAGTGTGCAAAAGCGCCTGCAGAAAGTGCGCCCGCCGCGCGTGCAACTCACGTACGACGTGGAACTCGGTGATGCCATCGAGAAAAAGGAATTGCCTTTCGTCGTTGGCGTGGTCGCCGACCTGGCTGGCCAGTCCGAGGTCGAGCAGCCCAAGCTGAAGGACCGCAAGTTCGTCAATGTCGACCGCGACAACCTGGACGACGTCATGAAGGGCCTGGCCCCGCGCGCGGCGTACCAGGTGGAGAACAAGCTCGACGAGCGCGGCGGCACCTTCGCTGTCGACCTCACCTTCAATTCGATGGACGCCTTCTCGCCCGAGGCCGTGGTCGACCAGATCGAGCCGCTCAAGCGCCTGCTCGAAGCGCGCACCAAGCTGGCGGACCTGCGCAACAAGATGGCCGGCAACAGCAAGCTCGAAGACCTGCTGGCCGACGTGCTGAACAACACCGAGCAACTCCAGCGCCTGGGGCAGGGCGCCGGCAAGAAGGACGGAAGCTGAACATGACTGCGCAAGCACTTTCGGCATCGAGCGGTGCCGCCTCGCCTGAAGCTTCGGTCGACCTGCTCGACCAGATCGTCGAGAAGAGCAAGGTCGCCAAGTCCGACGCCGAGCACACCCGCGCCAAGGACCTCATCGGCGAACTGGTCAGCCAGGTGCTGGAAGGCTCGGTGATCGTCTCCGACAACGTCTCGGCCATGATCGACGCCCGCGTGGCCGACCTGGATGCGCTCATTTCCGCGCAACTGAGCGCCGTGATGCACGCGCCCGAGTTCCAGAAGCTCGAGAGCACCTGGCGCGGCCTCGAGTACCTCGTGAAGGAAACGCCCACCGGCACGATGCTCAAGATCAAGGTCATCAACGCCACCAAGCGCGACCTGATCCGCGACTTCAAGGCCGCCGTCGAGTTCGACCAGAGCGCGATGTTCAAGAAGGTCTACGAAGAAGAATTCGGCACCTTCGGCGGCGCGCCCTTCGGCGCGCTGGTCGGCGACTTCGCCGTCACGCGCCAGCCGGAAGACATGTACTTCCTCGACCAGATGGCGCACGTGGCCGCCGCGGCCCACGCGCCCTTCATCGGCGCCGCGTCGCCCGAGCTGCTGGGCCTGGAAAGCTTCGACGACCTGGGCAAGCCGCGCGACATGGCCAAGGTGTTCGACACCGTCGAATACGCCAAGTGGAAGTCGTTCCGCGATTCGGAAGACTCGCGCTACGTGGGCCTCACGCTGCCGCGCTTCCTCGGCCGGCTGCCCTACCACCCGCGCGAAGGCACGGTGGTCGACAGCTTCAATTTCGTGGAAGACGTCGATGGCACCGACCATTCCAAGTACCTCTGGTGCAACGCCGCCTGGGCTTTTGCCACGCGTCTCACGGCCGCGTTCGACGACTTCGGCTGGTGCGCCGCGATCCGCGGCGTGGAAGGCGGCGGCCTGGTCGAAGACCTGCCCACGCACACCTTCAAGACCGACGAGGGCGAGATCGCTCTCAAGTGCCCGACCGAGATCGCCATCACCGACCGGCGCGAGAAGGAACTGAGCGACCTGGGCTTCATTCCGCTCGTGCACTGCAAGAACTCCGACTACGCCGCCTTCTTCGGCGCGCAGTCGCTGCAGAAGCCCAAGAAGTACAACACCGACAGCGCCAACGCCAACGCGGTGCTCTCGGCGCAGCTGCAGTACATCTTCTCCGTGTCCCGCATCGCGCATTACCTCAAGGCGATGATGCGCGACAAGATCGGCAGCTTTGCCTCGGCACACAACGTCGAACAGTTCCTCAACCGCTGGATCGCGCAGTACGTGCTGCTCGACGACAACGCGACGCAGGAACAGAAAGCGCAATTCCCGCTGCGGGAAGCGGCCATCCAGGTGGGCGAAGTGCCTGGCCGACCTGGTGTCTACCGTGCGGTCGCCTTCCTGCGGCCGCACTTTCAACTGGATGAACTGTCGATTTCACTGCGCTTGGTCGCCGATCTGCCGAAGTCAGTGAATAAGTAAGAAGAGGCGGATCGGAAGCGTGGCCGAGGGGCTGCGCATCAACACGTTAACTGTCAGTCAATCAGCCAATCAATCAAGAAGGGGAAGAAACATGAAGGATATCTACGTCAAGTTCGGCAGCCCGGCCATCAACGGCGAGTCGCAGGACAAGGACCACAAGGACTGGGTCGAGGTCAGCTCCTGGCAGCACAGCATCGTGCAGCCGCGTTCGGCCACTGCATCGACCGCCGGCGGCCATACCGCCGAGCGCTGCGAGCACGGCGAAATGATCTTCACCAAGGACATGGACGTGGTGAGCCCGCTGCTGTATCAGCACGCGTCGGGCGGCACCACCTTCGACGAGGTGACGGTGCAGTTCTATCGCGCCGACGGCGAAGGCAAGCGCGTGCAGTACATGGAGATCAAGCTCAAGTACGTGCTGATCGCCAGCGTGAACCCGAAGGTCGTGAGCACCGACGTGGCCAGCGTGCCGAGCGAGACCTTCTCGCTGAAGTACGCCGCCGTGCAGTGGAAGTACACGCAGCAAAAAATCGGCGGCAACCAGGGCGGCAATTCGCAAGGCGCCTGGAGCCTCACCAAGAACGACAAGACCTACTCGGTCTGACGCCCTTCGGGCCATGTCGACCGCGGCGCGAGGGCCGCGGTTTCTTTTTGGCGCCGCCCATCACGCGCGGCGCCCATGCCCGATATCCAAAGCACGAGGCGAGAGACCCATGAATGGATTCGAACCGGGCTTGCTCGACAAACTCTTCGATGACGACTGGCGCGGGCCGGCTTCGCCGGTGCTCAGGCACCTGTCGCTCGAAGAAGTCAAGAACATGGTCGCGCGCGATCTCGAATCCCTGCTCAACACGCGCATGGTCTTCAACGACGCGAAGCTCGAGTCGTTTCCCGAGTGCCGTCGTTCCGTCATGACCTACGGCCTGAGCGACTTCTCGGGCCTGAGCCTCGCGAGCCACTACGACCGCTCGTTCATCTGCCGCTCGCTGGAGCAGGCCATTGCCCGCCACGAGTCGCGGCTGCGCGACGTCGTCGTGACGCTCGAGGTCGACGGCCAGACCAGCACCAACATGCTCTATTTCGGAATCACCGCCCTGCTCGTGCTGCCCGAGCTTGCCGAACCGGTGAACTTCGACGCGATGCTGCAGCCCACGACGCTGCAGTACTCGATCACACGCGGCACCGGCAAAAGCCGCTCTGCCTGAAGCGCCACGCCATGGATGAATTGCTGCCCTTCTACGAACGAGAGCTCGCCTTCCTGCGCGGCTACTCGCAAGAGTTCGCCAAGGGTTACCCGAAGATCGCGGCGCGCCTGGCCATCTCCGCCGACAGCAGCGAGGACCCGCACGTCGAGCGGATGATCCAGTCGTTCGCGCTGCTCACCGCCCGCATCAGCAAGAAGCTGGACGACGACTACCCCGAGCTCACCGAAGCGCTGCTCGAGGTGCTGTATCCGCACTATCTGCGGCCCTTTCCTTCGTGCTCCATCGCGCAGTTCGATGCCGGCGGCGCGGCGCTCGCGAAGCTGAGCAAGCCCGTCACCATCGCGCGCGGGACCGAGCTCACCTCGCAGCCGGTGCGCGGCGGCGCGTGCCGTTTCCGCAGCGTCTACGACGTGACGCTGGCAGCCGTGCAGGTGTCCAACGTGGTGTTCCATTCGGTGGTGAATGCGCCCGCGCATGCCTCGCTGCCGCGCAACGCCACGGGCTGCCTCTCGGTCACCCTCGAAGCCACCGGCGAGCAGAAATCGCTCGGCACGCTCGCGCTCACCATGGCGCGCCTGCGCACCTTCATCGATGCCGAGCCCTCGCTCGCCACCGCGCTGGCCGATGTGATCTTCCTGAAGACGGCCGCCGTTTTCGTGGAGCCCGAGCGCAGCGGCAAATGGACGCAGGTGCAGGGCGAGGCGCTGCATCCGGTCGGCTTCGACGAGGCCCATGCGCTCATCGAACTGCCGCCGCGTTCGCACCCGGCCTATCGCTTGTTGAGCGAGTACTTCGCGTTCCCCGAGAAGTTCAACTTCGTCGACATCGACCTGGCGAACGCGCTGCGCCACATCGGCTCTTGCCGCGCGATCACGCTGCACCTCGTGATGACCGGCGTGCGCGCCGATTCGCCCACGGCGCGTTTGCTCGAAGGCGTGTCCAGCCGCAACCTGCGCCTGGGCTGCACGCCCGTCATCAACCTCTTCAAGCAGCGCAGCGATCCGATCCGCGTGACGCACGCCGCGGCCGCATACCCGGTGGTGGCCGATGCGCGCCGGGCCTTCGGCTTTGAGGTCTACAGCATCGACTCGGTCAAGCTCGTGAAGCAGACCGCCGACGGCGATGCCTACATCGAATTCCGGCCCTTCTATTCGCTGCACCACGGCGAGCATCCGAAGGAGGCCGAGCACTACTGGTTCGCGCGGCGCAACGAGCTGGTGGCGCAGCGCAGCCCGGGCTACGAGACCGAGCTCTCGATCGTCGACATCGATTTCCAGCCTTCGCTGCCGCAAACGGAAACGCTGAGCATCGACCTCACCTGCACCAACCGCGACCTGCCGCATTCGCTGGCCTTCGGCCTGCCGGGCGGCGACCTCTTCATCGAGGGCAACTCGGTGGCGCGCTCGATCCGCATGCTGCGCCGCCCGACGCAGACGCTGCGCATGCCGCGCGGCAAGGGCGTGCAGTGGCGGCTGGTGTCGCACCTGTCGCTCAACCACCTGTCGCTGGCCACCAGCGGATTGCCGGCGCTCAAGGAGATGCTGCGCCTGTACGACCTCGGCCGATCCGCCGTGTCGGCGCGGCAGATCGAGGCCATCACCGGCATCGACCAGCAGGCCACCACGCAGTGGCTGCCAGGCAAGCCCTTCGCCACCTTCGTGCGCGGCATCGAACTCAAGCTCACGGTCGACGAGGCCGGCTTCGTCGGCAGCAGCCTGCAGGCCTTTGCGCGCGTGATGGATCATTTCTTCGGTCTCTATGTGCACCTGAACAGCTTCACCCAGTTGGTGATCGTTTCGGCGCGCGACAAGGAGGAGCTGGTGCGATGCAAACCCCGCAGCGGCGAATCGATCCTGCTGTAGCCGACCGGCTGCTGCGCGAACCGTACCGCTTCGAATTCTTCCAGGCGGTGCGGCTGCTCGAGCTCGTGCTGCTCAAGCGGCAGGAGCGCGACGTGCACCATCGCCTTGTGCCCGGCGAGCGCATGGTGCCGCGCTGGCTGCGCTTTCGCAGCTCGACGAGCCTCACCTTTCCACCCAGCGAGATCGAGGCGCTGGCGGTGCGCGATGCGGTGGGCCAATTGGTGTCGAGCGCCGAACTGTGCGAGCCGCCCGTGCAGGGCGAAGACGCGCATGGCCTCGGCCGCATCGAGCTCACGCCCGCCTCCTTCGGCATGCTCGGCGTGTCGGGCGCATTGCCCATCGTCTACACCGAGATGCTGATGCGCCGGGAGCAACACCTGCGCGACAGCTCGGCGCGCGCGTTCCTCGACGTGTTCACCAACCGCGCGACCGCGCTCTTCTATGCGGCCTGGCGCAAGTACCGCCTGCCGCTGCACTACGAGCACGAGCGCAGCCGCGCCTACCTTCCGGTGCTGCTGTCGATGGCGGGGCTGGAGCACACGGCCCAGCGCGATCCGCTCACCGACGGCACGGGCACGGTGTTCGACGAAACCGTGGCCGGCTACGCCGCGGCGGTGCGGCATCGGCCGATGTCGGCGGCTTATCTGCAGCGCGTGCTGTCCGATTACTTCCGCAGCAACATCCGCATCGAGCAGTTCCTGGGCAAGTGGTACGACATGCCCGTGCAGCAGCGCTCGCGCCTGGGCGAGGGCAATGTGAGCCTCGGGCAGAACGCGATGGCGGGCGAGCGCATCTGGCAGCGCGACCTGCGCATCCGCCTGTGGATCGGCCCGCTCAAGCGCAGCGCGCTGCGCGAATTCTTTCCGGGCCGCGCGCATGCGAAGGCGCTCGAAAAAATGCTGGCGCTGCTCGCTGGCGTGACCTGCGAGTACGAGGTGCGCCTGATCCTGGCTCGCGAGGAAGTCGCCGCCGTGCAGCTGAGCGACGACGGCGGCAGCCACCTCGGGTGGGACAGCTTCATTGCCACCGGCGAGGCCGAGAGCGACCGCAGCGACACCCAGTACGAACTCCAGCCCCTGCAGTAGTGCAGCAGCAACTGGCAGCGACCTTTCAACGAAGAAGACCGACAGAAGACAACCACCGTTCATGAGCACATCGCTGAAAACACTGATCACCAAGCTCAACGGCAGCGCACGCATGGCCACGCAGCGCGCGGCCAACCTGTGCCTGGCCAACGGCCATTACGAAGTGGACCTGGAGCACCTGTTCCTGGCGCTGCTGGAGCAGACCGACAACGACCTCGCGCGCGTGCTGCGCGCCAACCGCATCAGCGCAACCGCGATCCAGTCGGACCTGGAGCGCGAGATCCAGACCTTCAAGAACGGCAACACGCGCACGCCGGTGTTCTCGCAGCACCTGCAGCAACTGTTCCAGCAGGCGTGGCTGCTCGCCTCGCTCGATGCGCACGTGGCGCAGATCCGCTCGGGCCACCTGCTGCTCGCGCTCTTGACCGAGCCCGACCTCGCGCAACTCGCGCAGCGCGGCTCGCCGCTCTTCGCGAAGATCCGCCTCGAAGATTTGAAGCACGACTTCGACAAGCTCACCGACGGTTCGAGCGAAGCGGCCGAAGCCGGCGCCTCGGGCGGTGCGGCCACCGAAGGCGATGCGCAGCAAGCGCCGGCCGATGCGTTGGCCGCGGGCGTGCCGGGCAAGACACCCGCGCTCGACCAGTTCACCACCAACCTCACGCAGCGCGCGAAAGACGGTGCGCTCGACCCGGTGATCGGCCGCGACACCGAGATCCGCCAGGTCATCGACATCCTGATGCGCCGGCGCCAGAACAACCCCATCCTCACAGGCGAGGCCGGCGTCGGAAAAACGGCGGTGGTCGAGGGGTTGGCGTTGCGCATCGCGGCGCAGGACGTGCCCGAGTCGCTGCGCGCCGTGGCGCTGCACACGCTGGACATGGGCCTGCTGCAGGCCGGCGCGAGCGTGAAGGGCGAGTTCGAGAACCGCCTGAAGAACGTGATCGCAGAAGTGAAGAAGAGCCCGCATCCGATCGTGCTCTTCATCGACGAGGCCCACACCATGATCGGCGCGGGCGGCCAGGCCGGGCAGAGCGACGCGGCCAACCTGCTCAAGCCCGCGCTCGCACGCGGCGAGCTGCGCACCATCGCCGCCACCACCTGGGGCGAGTACAAGAAATACTTCGAGAAGGACGCGGCGCTCGCGCGGCGCTTCCAGGTCGTGAAGGTCGAAGAGCCCAGCGAAACGCTGGCTGCCGCCATGCTGCGCGGCATGGTGCCGCTGATGGAGAAGCACTTCAACATCCGCGTGCTCGACGAAGCGATCACCGAGGCGGTGCGCCTGTCGCATCGCTACATCAGTGGACGCCAGTTGCCCGACAAGGCGGTGAGCGTGCTCGACACCGCGTGCGCGAAAGTGGCGCTCGGCCAGAGCGCGACGCCGGCACTCATCGAGGAAGCGAACCGCGGCCTCGAACGCATCGAGGCCGAGAGCGCTGCGCTGGTGCGCGACACCGCGGCTGGCGGACGCCATGAAGTGCGACTCGCCGAACTGGCGGAAAGGAAGAGCGCGCTGCAGGCCGAGCTTGCTGCGAGCCAGCAGCGCCTGACCGAAGAGACCGCGCTGGTCGAACGCATCCGCGCGCTGCGTGCGCAACGCGACGAGTCGGCTGCACAGCCCGAGGCTGCACCCGCAGAGAAGGCACCCGCACGTGCCGCGAGCCGCAAGAAATCCGCGACCAGTGCGGACCCCCAACGCGACCAGCTCGACGCCCTGCTCGCCGAACTGCGCGCCCTGCAAGGCACCACGCCGATGGTGCCGCTGCAGGTCGACGGGCACGTCGTCGCCGAGATCGTCTCGGCCTGGACCGGCGTGCCGCTGGGCCGCATGGTCAAGGACGAGATCAAGACCGTGCGCGCCCTGGACACGCTGCTGGCCGAACGCGTGATCGGCCAGGACCACGCGCTCGCCGCCGTGGCCCAGCGCGTGCGCACCGCGAGCGCGCGCCTGGAAGACCCCAACAAGCCGCGCGGCGTGTTCATGTTCGTCGGCCCCTCGGGCGTCGGCAAGACCGAGACCGCGCTGGCGCTCGCCGACATCCTCTACGGCGGCGAGAAGAAGCTCATCACCATCAACATGAGCGAGTACCAGGAGGCGCACAGCGTCTCGGGCCTGAAGGGCTCGCCGCCCGGCTACGTGGGCTATGGCGAAGGCGGCGTGCTGACCGAAGCCGTGCGCCGCCAGCCCTACAGCGTCGTGCTGCTCGACGAAGTCGAGAAGGCGCACCCCGACGTGCTGGAGATGTTCTTCCAGGTGTTCGACAAAGGGATGATGGACGACGCCGAGGGGCGCGAGATCGACTTTCGCAACACGCTGATCATCCTCACCTCGAACATCGGTTCGTCGCAGATCATGCAGGCGTGCCTGAACAAGGCCGACGACGAGCGCCCCGCACCCGACGCGCTGGCCGAGGCGCTGCGCCCCGTGCTCATGAAGGCCTTCAAGCCGGCCTTCCTCGGCCGCATGAAAGTGGCGCCGTTCTATCCGATCACCGATGCGGTGCTCGAGCAGATCATCGCGCTGAAGCTCGGCCGCATCCGCGACCGCATCGCGACCAATCACAAGGCGGTGTTCGAGTGGGACGACGCGCTGGTGGAAGCCGTGCTTGCGCGCTGCACCGAGGTCGATTCGGGCGCGCGCAACGTCGATCACATCCTGAACGGCACGCTCTTGCCCGAGATCGCGGAAGCGGTGCTCACTCGCATGGCGGACGAGACGCCGCTCGCGAAGATCAAGGCCAGCTGCGCCAAGAGCGGCGAGTTCCGCTACAGGATCACCTAGGCGCTGCGGCGGTTCGGGTCAAAGGGAGAACCAGAGACATGACGGACTTCAATTCGGCTTCGCTCGGCGCGCAGATGCGTGCGGGTGCGACGCAGCAGGATCGCCTGCTGGTGCTGCACACGCCGCTGGGTGCCAACAAGCTGTTGGCCGAACGCCTGGACGGTGTGGAGTCTTTGGACGATGGCGGCTTCCGCTTCGAACTCACCGCGTTGAGTGACGACGCGAACATCGAACTCAAGACCCTCATGGGCCAAGGCGTGCGCCTCGATCTGCAGACCGCACAGAGCCGCACTGACCTCCGCCCCTTCCACGGCCACGTGACCGAGGCCGAGTGCATCTCGAGCAATGGCGGCATGGCCCGTTATCGCATCGTCATCGAACCTTGGCTCGCATTCCTGCGCCACCGCCAGGACAGCTGCCTCTTCCAGCACCAGAGCGTGTTCGACATCGTCGATGCCGTGTTCGCGCGGTATCAAAGCCAGGGCAAGCTGGCCGTGCAATGGCGCTGGGAGATTGCCCAGCGCGACATCTATCCCGTGCGCGGCATCACCACGCAGTACCACGAGAGCGACTTCGATTTTGTTTCGCGGCTGCTGGCCGAAGAAGGCCTGTACTACTGGTTCGAACATGCGACAGGCAAGGACGGCAGCCTCGGTAGCCACACCCTCGTCATCGCGGACCACAACGGCGCCTTCCGCGCGAACACGCAAGCCACTATCCGCTTCCACCGCGCCGATGCGAGCGAGCGCGAAGACACCATCCAGCAATGGCGAGGCAGCCGCCAGCTGCAGACCAACAGCCTGGCGCAGCAAAGCTGGGACTACAAGAGCGTGAGCGCGAGGCCCGTGCAGCAGCAAAGCCGCGGCGCAGGCCACCGCACCCTGCAATGGAGCGACGACCCCGGTGCCTACGGTTGGGAGACCTCCGCGCAGGGCGAACGCCTCCTGTCCAACGCCCTGCAAGCCCTCGAACTGCGCAACAAGCGCTTCGAAGGCCAGAGCGCCGTGCGCACGCTGGCACCTGCCACCACCTTCACCCTGACCGGCCACGAGCAGCATGACAAGGACAGCGAAGAGGACCGCCGCTTCGCGGTGCTGGCCGTGCGCCACATCGCGCGCAACAACTTCGACGAAGCCTTGAAGGCCGGTGTCGGTGAGCGGCTCGGACTGCCCGACATCGCCAGCGTGTTCGATGCATCGGAGGACAGCGGCAATGCCGCAGCCAAGCCCGACACCGTCACTCACTACCGCAACGACTTCACGACAGTGCGCGCGGCCATTCCCTATCGCCCGCTGAGCATCGACGGCCACGGCCAGCGCATCCACCTCAAGCCCAGCGTGCACGGCAGCCAGAGCGCCATCGTCATCGGCACGGGCGAGAACGCCCCCGTGCACACCGACCGCGACCACCGCGTCAAGGTGCAGTTCCACTGGCAGCGCGGCAGCAGCGCCAGCGCAAGACAGCCCCGCCCCGACGGACAGGACAACGCCCCTGCGGCGGATCGATTGGGCGCCTGGGTCCGCGTGGCCGCCAGCGCGGCCGGCGACAACTGGGGCCAGGTCACCCTGCCGCGCGTGGGGCAGGAGGTGCTGGTCGAATTCCACCATGGCGACATCGACCGCCCCGTCGTCGTTGCGGCCCTCTACAACGGTGCTGGGCAGATCGATGCCCAGCACAACGAGAAGTCTGCGGGTGCGGCCCAATCGACCGGCAATGCGCCAGCGTGGTTCGCGGGCGAGGGCAAGGACGCCAAGGAGCATGCGCACAACGCTGTGTTCTCGGGCATCAAGACCCAGGAGCTGAGTGCGAGCCAGGGCGGCGACGGCGGCTACAACCAACTCGTCTTCGACGACACGCCCGGGCAGGGCAGCGCGAGCCTGGCGACAACGCAGGCGCAGAGCCGGCTGCACCTGGGGCATCACAAGCAGCAGGACGACAACGCGCGCGGCAAGGCGCGGGGGCATGGAGCAGAACTCGCCACGACCGCGCAGGGTGCGATCCGCGCAGGTGCAGGCCTGCTCGTGAGCGCCCACGCCCAGCAGAACGCCAAGGGTGCGTTCATGGCCAGCCGCGAGGCGCAGCAGCAGACGAAGCAGGCCGAAGAACTCGCGACCTCGCTGGCCAAGAGCGCGCAGACGCAGAAGGCGCAGATCAAGGGCGAAGAGGCACCGGACAAGCTGCCCGCCATCGAGGCGCTCAAGCACGTGGCAGAGGTGCTCGGGGCGACGCAGGAAGGCAGCGCAACGGCAAGCGAAGCAAACGGCAGCGGCGGCGACATCAAGGCCACCGAAGGTGGCCAAGGCAGCGTCACCGCCTACAGCGAGCCGCACCTGCAGTTCAGCGCGCCGATGGGCATCGGCTTCGTCACGCCGAAGGAGGCGATTGCCGTCAGCGGCAAGAAACACCGCCATCGTCGCCAACCAGGACATCGACCTGCCCGCTCAGGGGCAGATCGCGGTCAGCGTGGCCAAGGGGGTGAGCATCTACACCCTGGGTGCCAAGGCTGCAGAAGGCGCCGAGCCCAATCAGGAGCGCGGCATCACGCTGCACGCAGCCAGCGGCAGCGTGACGCTGCAGAGCCAGAAGGGCGCGACCAAGATCGCCGCCGACAAGAAGGTGACGATCGCCAGTACGACGAAGAACGTCGATGTCGAAGCACCCAAACACGTGCTGCTGACCAGCGCCGGGGCGTACATCAAGCTGGAAGGCTCGAGCATCAAGATCCATGCGCCGGGGAAGGTGACGTTCAGGGGGATGCACAACTTCGTGGGGCCGCAGGCAACGCAGGCCAGCAGCGGCCTGCCCCAAGGCGACTACAAGGGCTGCATCCTCAAGGCGCAAAGCGCCGCCGCGGCGCAAGCCGGTACGGTCTCGCTGTGACGACAGGTTGAACGTAACGATGAACAGCGACATTGTGGATCGAACGATCAACGACTTCCTGAGCCAGATCCAGGAAGACGCGGCCATGAGGCTGTGGGTGGTGGTCGATCCGACGTTCTGCCCGGAAGGCGTGGACGTGTTCACCGACCAATGGATCAGCCTGGCGCATGCATGTCATCAGCCCGCCATTTCCGGCTATGAGATGACTTCGCGGAACTGCCCGCTCTGGCTCGGCGCCGACCTGACCACGGAGGCGGGTCGGACTCTGATCCAGCAGACCTTGGAGCATGCGTTGAGCGAGTTGCTGCCGTCCGAGCTCATGCACGGGCGTGGACGGCGCGTTTGCGGCTGGGTGTCCGCCGTCGACGGCGCCGCCGCCGCCGCCAACATGGCGCGGCTGCTGGTCCAGCGGCGGACCGCTGGGCATCGAACGCTGGTGCGCCTGCACGACCCCGCCGTGCTCTGGACGGTATGGCCGGCTCTCCACGCGACCCAGCGGCGAGCGTGGATGCGTGCCTCCCAACACTGGTGGCTGCTCAAGCCGAACGCCGAATTGATGGCGCTGCACATGCAACTGGAGGCGCCGGTGCCAACCATCCCGACCACCGCCGGTTCCCACTGGGCGTCGTTGGAGTTGCAGGATGAACAGTGGGACGAGATCGATGCGGTGACGTCGTTCAACACGGCGATGCGTGATTGGCTGACCCATTGCGAGAATTCCGATGCCGGCGACGGCGCGCAGGACGCCGGCGGTCTGGATGCGTTGCGCGATCGCGCGCTGGCTGCCTTGCGGCACGCCCGCCGCTCCGGCATCGACGACGCGGACGCGCAAGTCACGGTTGCTTTCGACGCCATGAAGACGTTCCACGACACCGCGCTGTCGCGACTCCCCATAACTGAGCGAATCGACCATGGCTGATCCCCTCTGCTCCCAATGTCTTGCCACCGGACTCGCCGTACTGCCGGTGCGGCAGACGCTGTTGCCCAAGAGATTTATGGTGGACCGGAACGTGGGCGACGAGTCGAAGATCCAATGGGACGAACTCCCACCAATCCTGCAGATGCCGCCGTGGGCCGATTGCAAGTGGCAGGGCGAGAACTTCGGCGATAACGCGCAGCCGGGGTTGCGAGTGATGCGCGGCGGCTATCTGTACGTGCATTACCCCAGTGCGCGCACGACCATCTATGGCGTGCGCGGCCAATGGGAGGTCTACACCGTCAACCATTCCGGTACGTTTTCGCTGAGCGAACCAGGGCTGCCCAAGTCGCCGCTCAGCATCGAGGAGGAGGGCAAGACGCCGTGCTCGCGCTGCGGCGGCGCCCCTCAGACGAAGCTGGGCTACATCACCATTCCGCAGCCCGAGGAATGCACCGAGGCCTACCTCGCGTTCAGCGAGCATCCCTGGAGCACTGCGACACGGCGCCGGATCGAAGGCGACCCGGCGAGCCGGATGAAGCGGATCAATCCCCAGCGGATCCACGCCGAAAACGGCGAAGGGTCGGCGGGTGCAGGGTGGGCCAATGCCAGCCTGTTCGAAATCAAGAAGGTGCTGGAGTACTGCCCCGAGGTCAACTACCGGATCTTGGAGAACGTGTGGGCGCAGATCGATCTTCGCGAGGAGATCGTCCCGCAGGCGAAGACCACCACCCCTTTTCATGAGTTGACTCCGCACTCGCGAAGCGGCATCTCCAAGGATCCCAAGCTCTGCGGCTTGCACGATGCCAATGTGCTGCGCAGATGGCACTCGGTCTTCGCTTCGGTGTTTCGATACACGAATGTCGAGACAGATACGAGGAAGTACGCCAACAACTCGTTCGAGACACCCACGGACCAAGGCAGCGACTGGTCCAAGAGCATCGTCGCCAACTACCTGCAGCCCATGTCCCAGCGCAGCAAGACGCACCCCGGCATTTTGCTGGCGCTCGACGATCCGCTGGGCGTGGCCTACGAGTTGAACGGCTGCCTCAACCAGCTCCAGTCCTTCCGCATGCAGTACGAAACGCAGCGGCGCGCGGAAGTCCAGGCCGCCTATGCCATCGAGGAGTTGCCCGCGACGGTGGCATACAAGGAAAGCAACAGGCAACTGACGAAAAAGGAGCTCGACCAGCGCAAGCTCGGGCCCAACGCGCACGTCGAACCCGTCGACGTGCCGGTCGTCTATGGCTATGAAGCGAAGACCGGTATGCAGTACGTGAGGGAAGAAGCGCGCACCGACTACCACGTGATCCAGTCGCCGCGGGATGCGCTCGAAGAGGCAAGGCGCGGCGGTCTGCTCGGCGCCAAGATGTACGACGCGAAGAAAGATGGTTCGTACAAGAACCGGGTCATCCAGAAAAGCCGCGAGCCGATGACCGAGACTGAATACGCGCAGCGCAAGCCTTATCTGGCAGCGGACGCCAAGACCAGGACTGTGACGATCGGCGGAGGCGACTACACCTACGATGGCATCTCGACCAGCGAGCCGGAGACGCACTACATCGTCGAGCAGTCGGATGCTTCGGCGTTGCAGGAGGCGAGCCGTCCCGGCCCGCTGATGACGAAAGTGCTGGACGACCGCATCTGGTCATGGTCCGACTTTCACGACACGGCGGATTACTTCCAGGAGGTCGACTGGACCCGGTTCAATGCCTTCAAGATCAATTACAAGGCTTTCATCGACGACCAGAAGAGCCTGGTCGACGAGCGTTGCAAGGTGTTGGCCAGATGGCTGCAGTACGAAGGGCTTTACCCGGTGCTGGACGACTACGACCCCGATGTCGGTGCCGAATGCCTCGCGTGCGCCGAGGTGCTCGAATGCCTGCTCGAAGGGATCGACGCCAGCGATGACGGCATGGCACTCTATGCGCAATGGGCGGAACTGAAGATAGACGGCAAGAAGAACCTGCTCGTGCGGCTTCTGAGTTGTGGCCTCAAGCAGGAGGAGGTGCATGTCACGTCGGTGCTCAAGGCCGCCTATGAGCACCGCGACACCGACTTCGACGATGTGAGCAAGGTCAACCCCTGGACGCAGCACATGAAGGCGCCGCTCAACCTTTACCGGGCGCAGATCGGCATCCATGTGTCCAACACCTGGTCAGCGGAGGACAAGGGGGATCAGCGCATCACCGTGCCCAAGACTGGCACCAAGGTCAAGCCTGTGCAGCCCAAGGTCAATGCGCAGCGCTTCGAGGCCTGGGAGACGCTGGGCGGCGGCGGTCGGCGCGGGCACAGCACCAAATGGTGGGGGCGCGACTACATGCTCTTCAAGTGGATCGGCTTCAACCGCAGGGTAGACAAGCTCGGCGCGAACATCATCTATCGCTATCTGCTCGACGGACGGTGCAGCGATCCATTCATCGATGAGGCATTGAAGAAGAACACGATTTTCGGCCTGAAGACCGAGCACGACCGCCTGATCGAGAACACGCGAATCAACAACAAGCTCAGCAGGGCACTGCGCGAATCCGCCGCGTGGCATGGCATGAAGAACACCTCCGTCAACGCTGGCGCAGAGCGGCAAAAGGAACTGACGTCTCGCGGCGCGGGCCTGTCTGTCATCGTCGGCAGTGCCGAGTTCTTTCGCCTCATGTATCTGCTGAACATCGCGCGCCAGGAGGGACTGGACAACTGGGTCCTGAACCGCCAGATACTGGCCTGCACGTCGGTCATTGCGCAATGCACATTCGACGTGGCCGCGCAGGTGGCACGGGCGCGCGAATTGGTCGACAAGGTGCACGTGCCGTTTTCTTCGGCCGCATATTGCCGATACAAGGTGGGCTCCGGCATCTTTGCGGGCATCGCCTCGGGTTTTGCCGTTTGGAACGACGTCGGCAACCTGCAGAAGGAAAGCGAGATGGGGGTGCGAAGGGCGGTGCTCTGGTGCAAGCTCGGCGTGGACATCATGCAGGCCAGCGCTAGCCTGTATGTGGCGGCGACCTTCAGCGCCCGCATCGCCGGCGCGGCGGCGATGTGCACCGCGCTCGCGGAATTCGGCGCCATGCGCATTCTGGGCATGATGCTTGGCCCCTGGGGCATTCTTCTTTCCGTCCTGATCGAAGTCATCCTATGGCGCGCATCGGACGACGAAGTCGAAAACTGGATCGAGAAAAGTGCCTTCGGCGAGGCCGACACACGGTTGCAGGACTGGCTCGACCACCCCGACAAGCAGCTGGACGAACTGGGCAAGGCCCTGTACGCCGCGGGCTACAGGATCGAGTGACCTCATGCAGCCGCACATTCATTCCAAAAAATATGAGGGAGTCCTACTGTCATGACCAACGGGACATTGGGTGCACTGACCACAGCGCAGTTGTCGCAGAAGGCCAGGCTCATTCGCTTGGCGCAGCCCCGAGGTAGCGCGAGCATCGACGATGCCGTCGTCGTCGAACGCTTCACCGCCACCGAAGGCATCAACGAACTCTTCGCCTTCACCATCGACACCCTCGCCACGTCGAGCGAGTTCGATCCCTTCGCGCTGATCGGCGAGGAGCTGAGCCTGCGCCTCCTGCTCGCCAATGGCAGCTTCCGCACCTGGCACGGCTACCTCACGGCCGTCGACGCGCTGGGCGGCGACGGCGGCCTTGCGCGCTACCGGCTGCACCTGCAGCCCTGGCTCGCCGCGCTGGGCCTTCGCCGCGACAGCTTCGTGTACGCCGCCAAGAGCGTGCAGGACATCGTGAGCGAGGTGTTCGCCGACCACACCACCGCCAGCTTCACCTTCGAAGTCACGCAAGAGCTGCCCGTGCGGCCGACCTGCGTGCAGTACCGCGAATCGGACCTCGCCTTCGTGATGCGTCTGCTCACGGAGGAGGGCTTGAGCTTTCGCTTCGAGCACGAGCAGACGAAAGATGGCGAGAGCGGCGGCGCCAATAACAACAGCAACAACAACACGACGCCATCGCACCATCGCCTGGTGATCTTCGACCGCGAAGCGAAGTCGCCCGATTGCGCACTGCCCGAGATCCGCTTCCACCGCGTCGACGCCACCGAGCAGCAGGACGCGATCACCGCCTGGAGCAGCAAGCGCCAGCTCGTCAGCAACGCCGTCACGGTGAACGCGTGGGATGCCAGCGTGCTGCAGGCGCCCACCGGTTCGACGCAGAGCGCGCTGGCGATGGGCGACGTGCCTGTGCTGGAGCACTACGACGGCGCGGGCTCGCAGCGCTACGCCAACAACGCCGCCGCCGCGCGGCGCGCCGAGAACCAACTCGTGGCGTTCGAGTCGCGCATCAAGCGCTTCAGCGCTGGAAGCAGCGTGCGTCAGCTGGGCGCCGGCGAGCGCTTCACGCTCACGCAGCACGACCGCTACGAAGGCCAGAAATTCGTCACGCTGCGCGTGTGCCACGAAGCCGCCAACAACCTCGGCGCGCAGGCCGCGCAGGTGCTCGAGGCCGGCGAGCTCGAGAAGGGCAGCTATCGCAACAGCTTCGAGGCGCAGCCAGCCGAAGCGCAGATCGCGCCGATCTGGCGGCCCAAGCCGACGGCGCCCGAAGCGATGGTTGCGCTCGTGGTCGGCGCGGATGACGACGAGGCGCCGACCGCCGTTCACACGCAGCGCGATCACCGCGTGCAGGTGCGTTTTCATTGGCAGTCGCAGCGCGCGACAACGCAACAGGGCTCAAGCCAAAGCGGGCAGGGCAGTCTTGTCGCCGCAGGCCGGCATGCGAGCAACCGCCAGTCGGTGTGGCTGCGCGTGGCCGCGCCGGTGGCCGGGCCGAACTGGGGCGCGCACCATCTGCCGCGCGTCGGCTCGGAGGTGCTCGTGTCGTTCATCGAAGGCGACATCGACCGTCCCGTGGTGAGCCAACAGCTCTACAACGGACAGGATCTGCCGCCCTGGTCCGCCGGCACCGATTCGTCGGCCAACCACGCGGGCGTGCTCTCGGGCTGGCACAGCCGTGCGCTCGATGGCAGCGGCTACAACCAGTGGATCGCGGACGACGCACCTGGGCAAGTGCGCACGCGGCTTGCCAGTTCGCATGCGGCGAGCCAGCTGAACCTGGGGCAACTCAATGCGCAATCGCCCGACGAGAGCAATCGCGGTGCGTGGCGCGGCAGCGGTGCCGAGCTGCGCTCGGATGCATGGGTCGTCACGCGCGCGGGTGAAGGGCTGTTGATCTCGACGCTGGCGCAGGAGCGGGCCGCTGGCAGTGTGCAGGACACTGCGAGCGTGCGCGGTCAGTTGGCCGGTGCGCTGCGCGAGGCGCAGAACCTGTCGGACGCAGCCGGTGGCGCCAAGGCACTGGCATTGAATGCGACGGCATTGCTGCAACCGCTCATCGACGACATCGATCCGCAGAAGAACGGGCACTACCCCGGCAGCGTCAATGGTCAGGACGCGAAGGAGCCCAAGGGCGGCGAGGGGGCGGACTCGCGTCAAGGCCAAGACCCGGTGCCGGCCTTTGCGCGGCCGCTCATGGTGCTGGACGCGAACATGAGCCTGAACATGGCCACGCCCGCGAGCGCGACGGTGTATGCGGGCGAGGCGATCCACTGGACCGCGAAGGAGCAGGCGCACATGGCGGCGGGCAAGACGGTGAGTTTTGCGGCGGGCAAATCGGTGGGGCTGTACAGCCACGAAGGCGGCATCCAGGTCATCGCGCAGGAAGGGCCGGTGAGCGTGCAGGCGCATACCGATGAACTCGAATGGCTGGCCAAGGAAGGCTTCACGGTCACGAGCAGCAATGACGAGATTCACGTGCTGGCCAAACAGAAGATCACGCTCAAGGGCGGGCAGACGAGCATCGAGCTGGATGGGGCGAACATCACGTTGAAGATGCCGGGGCTCTTGGATGTGAAGGGGGCGACGAAGAGTTTCGTGGGGCCGAAGGGGAGTCCAGCGGAGCTGCCGTACTTGCCGTTCGGAGCCGTCGGTGACCCGAAGTATTTCATCGAGTTGAACTATCACTACGACGATCTGACGCCGATCGCGAATGCGCCGTACAAGGTGCGCTTCAAAGCCGGCGCCGTTTTTACAGGTTCTTTGGACTCCAAGGGGTTCGCACGGATCGATGGAGTCCCCAACCAGGAATACGTCGTTGAGTATGGCGAGGATCCCAAAGCTTGGGAGTCGCCTCCGCTCGAGACTCCAGAGTGGGACGATCCAGCGAAAAAATCGGAAGGCGAACAACTCGTCGAAGCGGAACGACAACGCCGTGGGATCGAGCAAACGGCGGCAGGAGTTACATCATGACGACCCAGAGCATCGTCGACGACATCGTCGACTGGTTGAAGGCATTGATTCTTGGGGACTTCGTCGAAGAACAACCTATTTCCGCGCAGATCGTGGGCGGCGCGATCGCCCTGATTCCAGTCGTTCAACAGGTCATGAATGCGCGAGATATCTCAGGTGTTCTTTTTCACATCAACCGCAAGGGCGGTTTTGCTGCCGCTGAAAAGTCGGACTACATGAACCTCGGCTTTGCTGCAATTGCAGTGATTCCTGAGGTTGGCAGTGTTTTCAAGATGGTGTTCAAGCCGTTGTGGAAAGAGCGGCGACTCGCCGGCCCCGCGCTGCGATCCGGATTGGACATGCTGGAGCGCATGCTCGGAATGGCGAAGGGTGGTGCAGTCAAATGGATCAAGGCGCTTGAGTGGGGCACGCTGACACGCGATGCAATTGCGCGGGCCAATGCGGCGGTGGACGCCATGGAGCAGATGCTCGTGTACCTTTCCGCGCCCCACTGGTGGGTTCCAGATCGTTTGGCGAGCGTTGCCAGGGACGCGTTGCCAGGGGTTCAATCCATGCGAGGGAAGATATCGGGCCCATTGACGGAAGGAGTTAACGCAGTTCGGGATTTCGTGAACCAACTGGTGGGCGAAGACACAGCTGCTGTCTTGACTGCCATTGCTTCCGCTGTGCCATCCACGTCGTCGCGTCCGCGCGGCGCTGCGGAAGCACGGGCCAGAGCGAACCATGCGCACGATGAAAAAAAGGCGACGGCGCCTCCTCCTGTGCAAGCGCATCCAAAGACGGGCGACAAGCCAACCCAATCGGTGGATACGGGCCACGCAAATAACGGGACCAAGACAACTCAGCCGACCCAGAGCGTCCTCGCGAAAGTGACGCAGACGATCCAAGGCATCGTTGGTGAACACATCGTGGATTACCACTGCTTAGAAGGCAAGGCGTGGGGAACGGGCTGGAGTCTTCATGACAAAGGGGGCGCAGGCCGTTGGGCAGTGAGTCCTCTACGAGACTTGATCTCACCTGGAAAATTAAATGACGGAACCCACTTGGTTCAGCTTGCGCTGCAGGGGCCTCGAGGGCGGGGCATCGATGGTGTCTGGCGAAAGAAAGCCACAGGGCCACAAAAGTATGCGGTTGTGGAAGCCAAGTGCTACATGACGCCGACGACGAGCTTGAAGGCGATGCTCGACGACGTGTATGACAAAGATGAACTACAGACCTATCGAGACGACACTCGGGCGGCTAAGCAGGCCGCAAAGGCGGGTGCTGGACGTGGCAAACGAAAACGAGGTGGTAGCGCTGAACCGGCCGTCAGCGGAGAGCAAGCTCTTTCGCCTGCGAAGACAACAACTCCGCAAAAACCGGAAAAAAATGTAATGCAAATGAGCCACGTTTGGATCGGACAACGAATCAAGGAGGAATATGGAAAAGGCGTACGTAATGACATGCAGATCAAATTTGGCACGAGTCCAAATTACTCACGTCACGTAATGATGGTTTCGATACCTCAGGTCGCTAAGCACTATGCGGCGATCGAAAAAGCCCTTACAAGTGACGCTGGCCTTGACCCGGATGAGCATCGTGATCACACGATTACGAGAGAGTTCGGTGATGCCCAACTCAACGCTGAAGAGCGCCGTCGTAGCGCACAAAATACGGGATCTCTCGGAATGTCGGCACCATGATTAATTCGCCCCATCTTCCCTTTCACCTCTGTCGGCGTCAGCAGTTTTTAGATGAAAGTTATTACCTGTTCTTGAAGGAGTTTGATGTCACTCACACGATGAAGGACATAGAGCACGCACTCCTCCATGGCAACTTGTCGGACGAGATGCGCTGGCTCGAACATCTTCGCAAAGCAGACGAGCTGTATGAAATGATGTCGAGGGACTACACCGCTGGTCAGCCGATTGGGGAGTTGCGTGAACAGTTCGGCGCTATTGTTCAGGCATACAAGGAAGCTGCCTATTTCAATCGCGTCTACGAAAAAGAGCCAGCGATGCCGCTCTTTGACTTCAAGCACAAGGACGACTACGTGCGAGTGGTGGCGCTCTTGTCTCTAGCCATTCTTCTGCATCGCGAAGATTTGATTCCCTCTGTTCACTCGTTGTTCAAGGGAGGGGCGCCCGACGAAAACGATGCATTGATAGAGGACTTCCTCGGAAAGTATTTGCCGGATCGCCCTTACCTCGAGACGGGGTACCACGAGATACCTTACGGTATCTTGCTCGATGCCACAGCTGAAACGCCTATGGAAGAAAAGCAAGAGGACATCGGGCTCTTCCTCAAGGCGTGGTATCTCGGCATGAAGGGAACGGGTTGGTACAACAGCCACAAGAAACAGTCGCCTGACGGCGCTGGCGGTTACTTTGGCTATTGGGCATTCGAAGCAGCGACCGTCGCCTATCTCTACGACGTGGACGACGCGCCATTCCGTGAACATCTGGTCTACCCAAAGGATCTCGCGGATTTTGCGCGGTCGATGCCACGGTTGACGGTGGAGATCGCTTCCAAACAAGAGCGAGTGCATCTGCGTGGTATTGGCGGCGAACCCTGTCCTCAAGCGGGCTGGTGGTTCACGCCTGCCCTGACCGGCAGTCGCCGTTATTTCAAGCAGGATGAAGTAATGCCTGTTATCGAAGGCAGTGACTACGGCTCGACGTTCTGGCAATGGGACGTTGATCAGTCTGCGCCGAAACTCTGAGATATCGGGCAAGCCGACAGAGCCCGAAGGCGATGTTCTCGCGCATGGCTGCACCAGCGGCCGGGCCGAACCAGTGGATCGCGGACGATGCGCCCGGGCTGGTGCGCACACGGCGTGCGAGTTCGCATGTGGCGATCCTTGTGCTGGCCCGCGCGCGAGATGACGACTAAGGAAAACCGAGAGGTCACGAAATGACATTGCCAGCGGGCGTGATGCTTCCTTGCGAAATCGAGCGCGGGCAAATCTTTCATACGCTCAAGATGTGGAGTTCGTTGACGGCGTGGAAACGGATTCTGCATTTCTATCAAGTGTGGGCCGATGCCACGGAGAGCAGTCTTCGGGAAGCCAGCGACAAAGGATGGGAGGACAAGAGCAGCATTCATTCTGATGACCTTGTCTCCATCCTGAAAGGCGTCGCAGACTTGGAGGATGCTGTGTCACGGCTCAGCAAAGGCGACAAACGAATCTTCAGATATGCCTCCCACGCTGAATTGGTACGCGCCCAGAGACCTTTGGAGCATTGGGGGCGCAAGCTTGGTCCGATGGGCCTGATCTAGACGGGAGATATCTCTGTCGATACCGACCACACGCCATACTGGGATGAATTCAAGCGTTCGGCCAATGCGCTGATGGATGTCTGGGGCGAATGCGCGCCGGACATTGTTCAGGAGGGCAGTCATGGGAAGCCTTTAGATGACGCTCCAAACATTTATGGCGCTTGGCATCTGGAGTGGTTGCCAAAGATGGTCTTCCCGGAAGCCCTGCCTGAGGTGCCCAATCCCAGTGATGTTGTTCTGATTAGCACAGGCCGTGGCGTTCCTTTTTCGGGCATTTGGGAGCCCGTCTACGTGCCTGCACCGAAGGTGCTCAGCTTGTTCAAGCCCTCATCGCCCAAAGGGCCGCTTGCTGTCGTCGGGTGCATGAACTACCTGCATGAGGGAACAAGTGCGCCGCGCGCAAAACAAGAAACTGAGAACGAGAGTTTGCGTGTCAACGTGACTTGGCGCCTTTTGTGGAGAGACAACCGCTACGAGGATGGCACTGTCCCTGAAGAGGAAGCGCAATACGTCTTCCTTCAGCCCGTCGCGGCCGAAGAGGCGACGGCATCGACTCGCAGTACGTCATCTGTGTCCTTGACCTTCGCCGAAAGTGGCGAGAGGGCTCCAGTTGCTGGACGCTGGTTGGTGGAGGACGACCTCCATGCATCTGTTGACGTTGCAGTCGGGGAAGAGCTTCCTCTGCACAAGGGACGCAAGGTAAGGTGGACGCTGGCGGTTGCGTGAGCCAGCGTGCAGGACACCGCGAGCGTGCGCGGCCAACTCGCCGGCGCACTGCGCGAGGCGCAGAACCTGTCGGACGCAGCCGGTGGCGCCAAGGCACTGGCATTGAATGCGACGGCATTGCTGCAGCCGCTCATCGACGACATCGATCCGCAGAAGAACGGGCACTACCCCGGCAGCGTCAACGGTCAGGACGCGAAGGAGCCCAAGGGCGGCGAGGGCGCGGATTCACGTCAGGGCCAGGACCCGGTGCCGGCCTTCGCTCGGCCACTCATGGTGCTGGACGCGAACATGAGCCTGAACATGGCCACGCCCGCGAGCGCGACGGTGTATGCAGGCGAGGCGATCCACTGGACCGCGCAGGAGCAGGCGCACATGGCGGCGGGCAAGACGGTGAGTTTTGCGGCGGGCAAGTCGGTGGGGCTGTACAGCCACGAAGGCGGTATCCAGGTCATCGCGCAGGAGGGGCCGGTGAGCGTGCAGGCGCATACCGACGAACTCGAATGGCTGGCGAAGGAAGGCTTCACGGTCACGAGCAGCAATGACGAGATTCATGTGCTGGCCAAGCAGAAGATCACGCTCAAGGGCGGGCAGACGAGCATCGAGCTGGATGGGGCGAACATCACGTTGAAGATGCCGGGGCTCTTGGATGTGAAGGGGGCGAGCAAGAGTTTTGTGGGGCCGAAGGGGAGCCCGACGGAGTTGCCACTCTTGCCTACCGGGGCAATCAACGAAGCCCAGCATTTCATCGAGTTGAATCACCACTATGACGATCTGGAGCCCGTCAAAGGCGCGGCCTACAAGCTGATCTTCGACAACGGCGCGGTTATCCGCGGAAAGGTCGATGACAACGGATTCGCGCGCCATGACGGCGTGCCGCCGGGATCGGCGAAAGTCGTCTGGGGCGAGGACGAGCGCAAGTGGGATGGCGAATCGAAGCGACCGAATGACCGCTTCGGTGCGGCCACGGATGCCGATGCGGCCATTGCACTGGTGAAGGGGTTGATGTCGTGATTCCACGCACCATTCCGATCCAGCAGGTCAAGCCGAACCTGTCGGATGCCGTTCGCATGGCGGTGGGGGAGATCGAGCGCTTTCTCGGGCTCTTCTATCCCGCGGAGGCCATTAGGCAAACGGATGCGGCCAAGGCAGTTGCGGGGCAGTGGCTGTCGCGGGTCAAGGGCTTTCACAGCGACGATGACTTTCTGCATCTGACGCGGGACTTCCTGAGCTACGTGCTGAGCGGCGGCGAACGCTCGCAAGTCGCCGATCAATTGGGCTGGTACTTCGGCGGCTTCATGCCTAGCTACGGCGCGGCCTGCACATTGATGCAGATGGCCGCTCAAGGGCAACCCTGGAGCGAGTTGCAGGCCTTCATGCACAGTCAGAGCTATGGCGATGCGCGCCATTATGTGGAGTCCTTCGACTGGGGTGGCGCCAAGACGAAGGCGCAAAGCGAGATAAAGGCCTGGGTGGACATCGTGCAGGCGCAGGACAAGGCGTTGCAGGAAGCCGCCTGGGGCGAGCCGGTGCTGCTGGCGCAGGCCAACCCGATGCCTGCGCCGCCAGGCGGGCCGATCACGGACGTGCCGGCCAATGATCCGCGCATTCCACGGCCCAAGCCCAATCTGCGGTTGGTGCCGCCGCCCATATCGACGACAGCAGCTATCGCCAGCGGCAAAGCGAAGCCCTGGAAGGAGCCTGTCACCGGCATGACGTTCGAAATCAAGCCCACGGGGTGGACCGATGCCAACGGTATTCATGGCTACATCAACATGCCGGGGGCTGCCAGCGTACAGACGGCCCGGCTAGGCCCGCGAGAGATGGCGACCAAGGAAAACCGAGAGGTCACGAAATGACAGTGCCAGCCGGGTACTACGCTGCCCAATGAATTGGAGCGCAAGCAGATCTTCTACGCGCTCAGGCGGTGGACTTCGTACACGGCATGGAAGCGCATTCTGGATTTCTATCAAGCGTGGTCTGCTGTCGCCGAAGAAAGCCTTCGCGAAGCCAGCGCCAAGGGACTTGAGGAAAGGACCGGAATTCATGAGTCAAAACTGGTCTTGATTTTGAAAGGCTTGGCCAATTTGGACGAAGCTGTGTCAAGGCTCAAGCAAGGCGACAAGCGCGTATTCAAGTACGCCTCATACTCTGAACTGGTGCAGGCGTACAGGCCGCTGGGTCACGAAACGGAAAGGCTGTGGCGTCTGGCGGACGGGGATATTGGCATCAACCGTGACGCTACACCCTTATGGGATGAATATGCATTGGCGGTCGGGCAGTTGGCGCAAGCTTGGAGCGAATGCTCACCAAACGCGATTCAGCCCAACTTTGACGGCGCTGTAAAAACAGTTGCACGAACCTTCCTCAACGATCACTTGAAGGCGGAACTCGAGCGCATGACTTTTCCTGATCCGCTGCCGATGGTTCCCGATCCGACTGAGTCTCCCTTGGTTCGCACCGGAAGGGTCATCGAGCATTCCGGCATTTGGGAGCCGGTCGAGGCGCCTGCTCCGAAGATCATCAGCCTGTTCAAGCCTTCGCCGCCCAAAGGTCCGTTTCCTGTAGTGGGCACGATGGCCTATTTGCATGGCGGTACTGCCGCGCCGAACATGGCGAGCCATGGTACGCACGGAAAAGGAGAACCTACCACCTGGCGCCAGCTCTGGCGTGACGATCGCTATGAGGGGGGTGCTATTCCAGAGGAGGAAAAGCGCTATGTATTCCTCCAGCCCGCCTTGTCAGACGACGTGAACGCACCGGTTCGCAGTGCGCCCGCTATACATCCTTGACCGTGGCCGAAAGCGGGCAGAAAGCCCCCTTCGGTGGACGCTGGTTGGTTGAGGACGATCTTCACGCATCTGTTGAAGTCGCGGTTGGAGAAGAGCTTCCCCTGCACGAGGGACGTAAAGTACGCTGGACGCTGGACGCTGGCGGTTGCATGAGTCGTCCTGGCGCGTGGTTGCCTTGACTGAAAGTGTGCTCGCCCGAGGCTGCGTTCGGCGTTCTCTCCTTGAGTCAGTCTGCCGCTCTCACCCGACGACCTACACCCCAGCCGCGTGCGCCTGCTGATCCGCGTGATAACTCGACCGCACCATCGCCCCCACAGCCGCATGGCTGAAGCCCATCTTGTAGGCCTCTTCCTCGAACATCTTGAACGTGTCCGGGTGCACATAGCGCCGCACCGGCAGGTGCGAGCCCGAGGGTGACAGGTACTGGCCGATGGTCAGCATGTCGATGTCGTGGGCACGCATGTCGCGCATCACCTGCAGGATCTCTTCGTCTGTTTCGCCCAGGCCGACCATGATGCCGCTCTTGGTCGGAACGTCCGGGTGCAGCGCCTTGAACTTCTTCAACAGGTTCAGGCTGAACTGGTAGTCGCTGCCGGGGCGCGCTTCTTTATAAAGGCGCGGCGCGGTTTCCAGGTTGTGGTTCATCACGTCCGGCGGCGCGGCCTTCAGGATCTCCAGGGCGCGGTCGTCGCGCCCGCGGAAGTCGGGCACGAGGATCTCGATCTGCGTCATCGGCGAGAGCTCGCGGATGTTCTGGATGCAATCGACGAAATGCTGGCTGCCGCCGTCGCGCAGGTCGTCGCGGTCGACGCTGGTGATCACCACGTACTTCAGGCGCAGCTTGGCGATGGTCTTGGCGAGGTTGAGGGGCTCGTCCTTGTCCAGCGGATCGGGGCGGCCGTGGCCCACGTCGCAGAACGGGCAGCGGCGGGTGCACTTGTCGCCCATGATCATGAAGGTCGCCGTGCCGTTGCCGAAGCATTCGCCGATGTTCGGGCACGAGGCTTCTTCGCAGACGGTGTGCAGGTTGCTTTCGCGCAGGATCTGCTTGATCTCGTAGAAGCGCGTGGTGGGGCTGCCGGCCTTCACGCGAATCCACTCGGGCTTCTTGAGCACTTCGCCGGTCTGCACCACCTTGACGGGGATGCGCGAGAGCTTGGCCGCGGCCTTCTGCTTGGCCAGGGGGTTGTAGGTTTCGGCGCTCTGGGCGTCGCGGACGACTTCGGTGGTGCTCATTGGATTGCTAGGGCGCCAGGTAGGTGGTGAGCTTTTGGCTCAGGACCCGGGCAGCTTCTTCCCATGTGGTTTGGATGCCGATTGTAGAAAGGTCGACCGTCTGCAGCCCCGCGTAGCCGCAAGGGTTGATGCGCGAGAAGGGTTCGAGGTCCATGCCGACGTTGAGCGCTACGCCGTGGTACGTGGCGTGGCGGCTCACCTTGATGCCGAGCGCGGCGATCTTGCCGAGGCCGCGGAACGGGTCGCTGGCGGGCAGCGGGCCGGTCAGCGCCGCATGCGAGAACGGGTCGTCCAGCCGCACGTAGATGCCCGGCGCACCCGGCACCCGGTGGCCGGTCACACCGAAATGCGCGAGCGTGCGCAGCACCGATTCCTCGATGCGGTAGACGTATTCCTTGACGAAGTAGCCGGCGCGGCGCAGGTCGATCAACGGATACGCGACCACCTGGCCCGGGCCGTGGAAGGTGACCTGCCCGCCGCGGTCGGTCTGCACCACGGGGATGTTGCCGGGGTTCAGGATGTGGTCCTGCTTGCCGGCAACACCTTGCGTGAACACGGGGGCATGTTCGCAGATCCACAACGTGTCCGCCGTCTCGGCCGAGCGTTCCAGCGTGAACTGCTTCATCGCCGCGAAGGTGCCGGCGTAGTCGACGCGGCCCAGCCACTGCGGGGCGATGGCGGTGTCCGCCGGGAGGTCTGCGACCGTCGTCATGCAAGGCTCAGTTCAAAGAACGACCTTGACCGACGGGTGCCCCGAGAGCGCGCGATAGAGGTCGTCGAGCTGCTCGCGGCTGGTGGCGGTGACGGTGATGGTCACCCCGAGGTAGTTGCCCGCCTTGCTGTCGCGCAGCTCGACGGTGGTGGCGTCGAAGGTCGGGTCGAACTGCTCGGCGATCTGCGTGATCGCGTGCACGAGGCCGTCGGTCTTGGCGCCCATGACCTTGATCGGGAACTGCGAGGGATATTCGATCAGCGATTCCTTGCGCGGATCGGGAATGGGCGTGGTGACTGCGTCGTCGGTGATGTTCTCGGTCATGCAGTGGCTCCTTGCTTTTCAGCGTTGCGTTGCTTGGCCTGTTGGTAGGCGGCATACAAGCTCTTGTAGATGGGGCCGGGATGGCCGTTGCCAATGGTCTTGCCGTCGAGGGTGACGACGGGCAGCACTTCCTTGCTGGCCGAGGAAAGGATGAGCTCGTCGGCACCGAACACTTCGTCGCGCGACACGCGGCGCAGCGCGAAGGGAATGCCGTCTTCCTGGCACAGGCGTTCGAGGAGGCCGTAGCGGATGCCGGTGAGCACGAGGTTGTCCTTGGGCGGGCCGATGAGCACGCCGTCCTTCACGATCCACACGTTGCTCGACGAGGCCTCGCTCAGCCACTCGCCGCGGAACATGATGGTGTCGGCCGCGCCGGCCTCGACGCTGATCTGCCGGGAGAGCACGGCACCCAGGAGGCTGGTGCTCTTGATGTGGGCTTTCTGCCAGCGGAAGTCGTCTGCGGTGACGCAGGTCACGCCCTTGGCGCGCACCGCGTCGGAGACGGGCGGCAGCGGGTTCACCATCACGAAGACGGTGGGCGTGAGGCCTTTGATCATGGCGTGGTCGCGCGGAGCGACGCCGCGGGTGATCTGGAAGTAGACGGCTTGTGGTGCGTTGCCGCCTGGTGCAATCAACCGCATCACGATGTCGCGCCACTGTGCAATGGAGAGTGGGTTGGCGATCTGCAACTCGGCCAGCGAGCGATCGAGACGCGCCATGTGTTCTTCGAAGCAGAAGGGCTGGCCGCCGTAGACGGGAACGACCTCGTAGATGCCATCGCCGAAAATGAAGCCGCGATCCAGGACGCTGATCTTCGCGTCGCGAAGGGCGGTGTACTCGCCGTCGAGGTAACAGAGCGTGGCGGGCAAGGCGTCGGTGATAGGGTGCATGAAGGAATTATGGTTGTGTGTGCCGAGTCGGGTTCACGTCAGGTCTTGTGGCCATCGATTCGCAATCGTGACGCGGATGTGGCGGGAGCGGCTGGGTTTTTACTTATAATCAATGGCTTTGTAGAAATTCTGGGTCGTCATCCGGGCTTCATTCGAAATGAAAACAATCGCCCGACAGGAGTCGGAGGTCGCTGAAGACCTCGACGCAGAATTCAAGCCGTTGACCGCCGATGAGGCGCGTGAACTGCGAGCAAAGAACCCTTCGATCTCCCCTTGGCGGGTGGTCGCGGGTCAGTTGGTTGTCGGTCTGGTGGTGGCTTTGGCCATCTGGGGACTGACGGGGAGGCAAAATCTGGGTTGGTCCGCCGCTTACGGCGCGATCGCAGTGGTCATTCCATCGGCGGTGTTCGCTCGTGGGCTGACCGGCAGGTTCTCTTCCCTGAATCCTGGCACTGCGGTGTTTGGGTTCTTCCTCTGGGAAATGGTCAAGATGGCTTTGTCCGTGGCGATGCTGATCGCCGCGCCAAGGCTGATAACGGCGCTGAGCTGGCCCGCAATGCTGGTCGGCTTGGTGGTGACAATGAAGGCGGCCTGGTTGGCGGTGATGTTCTCGCCCCGGCGCCGGCAACAACGAGACGAGTAACGGAATGGCTGCTGAAAACGCTGCGGAACATGGTCAGACCGCTGGTGAATACATCGTTCACCACTTGACGCATCTGCAAAGCTCCAAGCCTGCAGGTGTGGCCGATCTTTCGGTCTTCAACTTCGATTCGCTGTTTTTCTCCATCTCCCTGGGCATCCTGGGTTGCTGGTTGCTCTGGCTGGCTGCGCGCAAGGCCACCTCGGGCGTTCCGGGTCGCTTCCAGGCAGCTGTCGAGCTGCTGGTTGAAATGGTCGACCAGCAAGCCAAGGGCATCGTGCACAACGCCACGAGCCGCAAGTTCGTCGCTCCGTTGGCTCTCACCATCTTCGTCTGGATCTTCCTGCTGAACGCAATGGACCTGTTCCCGGTCGATTTGTTCCCGGCGATCTGGGCCAAGATCTTCGGCATCGCCGGCGCCGACCCGCACCACGCCTATCTGCGCGTCGTGCCCACGGCCGACCTCTCGGTAACGATGGGCATGTCGGTCGCGGTGCTGCTGATCTGCATCTACTACAACATCAAGATCAAGGGCGCCGGCGGCTGGATCCACGAGCTGTTCACCGCACCCTTCGGCAACCACTGGGCGCTGTACCCCTTCAACTTCGCCATGCAGATGATCGAATTCATCGCAAAGACCGTCTCCCACGGCATGCGGTTGTTCGGCAACATGTACGCTGGTGAACTGATCTTCCTGCTGATCGCCCTCATGGGTGGTGCCTGGTCGCTCTCGGCCACCGGCATCGGCCTGGCCATCGGCCACATCATCGCGGGCACGGCCTGGGCCATCTTCCACATCCTGATCATCACGCTGCAAGCCTTCGTGTTCATGATGCTGACGCTGGTCTACATCGGCCAGGCCCACGATCACCACTGATCGCATCGATCATCCCGTTTCGGTTTCTGTTTTTCGTTTTCTCTTCAACCAAAGTCCTCTAGGAGTCATCATGGAAGTTATTAGCTTTGTTGCACTGGCCGCCGGCCTGATCATCGGTCTGGGCGCTGTGGGCGCATGTATCGGCATCGGCATCATGGGCAGCAAGTACCTCGAGTCGGCCGCACGCCAACCCGAACTCATGGGCGAACTCCAGACCAAGATGTTCCTGCTGGCCGGTCTGATCGACGCCGCTTTCATTATCGGCACCGGTATCGCCCTGTGGTTCGCAACGGCCAACCCGTTCCTGGCGCAAATCGCCAACCTGCCGAAGTAAGTCTTTCTCGTCGGACCCGTGTCGTCGTTCCCCTCTGTGGAATGGCTTCGCATTCAATCCCAAAGAGAGGGTGAAAAGTGAGCATTACCGGTACCCTGATCGTTCAGATGATCGTGTTCCTGATCCTGGTCGGGTTCACGATGAAGTTCGTGTGGCCGCCGATCGCGAAGGCGCTGGACGACCGCGCTGCGAAGATCGCCGAAGGCCTCGCTGCCGCCGACAAGGCCAAGTCCGAGCTGTCCGCCGCCAACAAGCGTGTGGAAGCCGAGCTGGGTCAGGCACGCAACGAGTCCGCACAACGTCTTGCCGACGCCGAACGTCGCGCCCAAGCCATCGTTGAAGAGGCCAAGGCCCGTGCGACCGAAGAAGGCAACAAGATCGTTGCGGCTGCCCGCGTCGAAGCCGACCAACAGGCACTGAAGGCCCGTGAAGCCCTGCGCGAGCAGGTTGCCGCACTGGCCGTCAAGGGCGCAGAGCAGATTCTGCGCAAGGAAGTGAATGCGGGCGTTCACGCCGATTTGCTCGCCCGTCTGCAGACCGAACTCTGATAGAAGCCATGGCAGAACTCGCCACCATTGCACGTCCCTACGCCGAGGCGCTCTTCAAGGCCTCGTCGTCCGACGTTGCCGCAACCAGCGCCTGGCTGGACAAGGTTGCCGCCATCGCGGCCAACCCCGAGCTCCAGCAATTCGCCGACAACCCCAAGGCCACGGCCGAACAGGTTCTCGGTGTGGTCGCCGGCGCCTTCGGTGCGCCGTTGCCCGCCCATGCCCAGAACTTCCTGGGTGCGCTCCTGGAGAACGGGCGTTTTTCGGTGCTGCCGGAAATTGCGAAGCAGTTCCGGGCACTGGCCAACGTGAAGAGCGGTTCGTCCGACGCCGTGGTCTACAGCGCCTTCCCGATCGATGCCGCGGCCCTGGCCAACGTGTCGGCTGCGCTCGAAAAACGTTTCGGCCGCAAGCTGCAGGTCACGGTCCAGCAGGACGCGGAACTGATCGGCGGCATTCGTGTGGTGGTCGGCGACGAGGTGCTCGACACCTCCGTCAAAGCGCGCCTTGAACAAATGAAAGTTGCGCTGGCGGCCTGACGGTCTTCAGCCCTCTACTTGTAGCCTCAAAGAAAGAAGGAAAGAGTCATGCAACTCAATCCCGCAGAAATTTCCGAACTGATCAAGAGCCGCATCGAGGGCCTTGGGGTCAGCGCCAACATCCGCAACGAGGGCACCGTGGTTTCGGTGACCGACGGCATCGTGCGCGTGCACGGCCTGTCCGACGCGATGCAGGGCGAAATGCTTGAATTCCCGCCCACGGCGGACGGCACCCCCTCGTTCGGCCTCGCGCTGAACCTGGAGCGCGACTCGGTCGGCGCCGTGATTCTGGGCGAGTACGAGCACATCTCCGAAGGCGACACCGTCAAGTGCACGGGCCGCATTCTGGAAGTGCCCGTGGGCCCCGAGCTCATCGGCCGCGTGGTGAACGCACTGGGCCAGCCGATCGACGGCAAGGGTCCGATCAACGCCAAGATGACCGACGTGATCGAAAAGGTCGCTCCCGGCGTGATCGCACGTAAGTCCGTGGACCAGCCGATGCAGACCGGCCTGAAGTCCATCGACTCGATGGTGCCCGTCGGCCGTGGCCAGCGCGAGCTGATCATCGGCGACCGCCAGACCGGCAAGACGGCCGTGGCGATCGACGCAATCATCAACCAGAAGGGTCAGAACATGACCTGCGTCTACGTTGCGATCGGCCAGAAGGCTTCGTCGATCAAGAACGTGGTGCGCTCCCTCGAACAAGCCGGCGCGATGGACTACACCATCGTGGTGGCCGCATCGGCCTCCGAATCGGCAGCCATGCAGTACGTGTCGGCCTACTCGGGCTGCACGATGGGCGAATACTTCCGCGACCGCGGCCAGGACGCCCTGATCGTCTATGACGACCTGTCCAAGCAAGCCGTGGCCTATCGCCAGGTCTCGCTGCTGCTGCGCCGCCCGCCAGGCCGCGAAGCCTACCCCGGCGACGTGTTCTATCTCCACAGCCGCCTGCTCGAACGCGCAGCCCGCGTGAATGCCGACTACGTCGAAGCGTTCACCAAGGGTGAAGTCAAGGGCAAGACCGGTTCGCTGACGGCCCTCCCGATCATCGAAACGCAAGCCGGCGACGTGTCCGCCTTCGTTCCGACCAACGTGATCTCGATCACCGACGGCCAGATCTTCCTGGAAACCAGCCTGTTCAACGCCGGCATCCGCCCCGCCATCAACGCCGGTATCTCGGTGTCGCGCGTGGGTTCGTCGGCGCAGACCAACCTGATCAAGAACCAGTCGGGCGGTATCCGTACCGACCTGGCCCAGTACCGTGAACTGGCCGCGTTCGCGCAGTTCGCTTCCGACCTGGACGAAGCGACCCGCAAGCAACTCGACCGCGGTGCGCGCGTGACGGAACTGCTCAAGCAGACCCAGTACAGCCCGCTGCCGATCTCGCTGATGAATGCCACGCTGTTCGCAGTGAACAAGGGCTTCATGGACGACATCGACGTCAAGAAGGTGCTCTCGTTCGAACACGGCTTCCACCAGCTGCTGAAGTCGAGCCACGCGGCCCTGCTCGAGACCATGGAAAAGAATGGCGCCAAGTGGGACGTGAAGCCCGCCAAGCCGGACGACAGCGCCGAGAAGCAAGCCTTCAAGAAGGTTTGCCAGGACGCCGAAGCCGAACTGCTGGCAGCCGCCACCTCGTTCAAGAAGTCGTTCGCCTGATCGACCCCTTGACCGACGCAAGAAGGAGTTCATATGGCAGCTGGTAAGGAAATCCGCGGCAAGATCAAATCGGTGGAAAACACCAAGAAGATCACCAAGGCCATGGAAATGGTCTCGGTTTCCAAGATGCGCAAGGCGCAAGAGCGCATGCGTGCCGCCCGCCCCTACAGCGAGAAGATCCGCAACATTGCGGCCAACCTCGGCAAGGCGAACCCCGAGTACACGCACGCATTCATGAAGAAGAGCGACGCCAAGGCGATCGGCTTCATCATCGTGACGAGCGACAAGGGTCTGTGCGGTGGCTTGAACACCAACCTGCTGCGCGCCGTGACGACCAAGCTGCGCGAAGCGCAGGCTGCTGGCGTGGCCATCGAGTCGGTTGCCATCGGCAGCAAGGGCCTCGGCTTCCTGAACCGCATCGGCGCCCGCGTGGTCGCGCATGTCACCCACCTGGGTGACACGCCCCACCTGGACAAGCTCATCGGCCCGGTCAAGACCCTGCTCGACGCTTACGCGGAAGGCAAGCTCTCGGCCGTGTACCTGTGCTACACGAAGTTCATCAACACGATCAAGCAGGAGCCGCTCGTCGAGCAGCTGCTGCCGCTGGCTGCAGACTCGCTCAAGGTCGAGGAAGGCCAGCATTCGTGGGACTACATCTACGAGCCCGATGCGCAAAGCGTGATCGACGAGCTGCTGGTTCGCTATGTGGAGTCGCTGGTCTATCAGGCCGTGGCCGAGAACATGGCGTCCGAGCATTCGGCGCGGATGGTGGCCATGAAGGCTGCCACCGACAACGCAGGCAACGTGATCAGCGAGCTGAAGCTGGTCTACAACAAGACCCGCCAGGCCGGCATCACGAAAGAGCTGTCGGAAATCGTGTCGGGCGCAGCGGCTGCCGCCGGCGTTTGAGTTTGATCAAGGCGATGCAACGGGCCACATTGCCGAACGGACGCGCGCTGCGCGTCCGATAACACAGGCCTATTTTTTAGGGGACTTTGCGCACATGAAGAAACTTCTCGTTCTGGTGGCTGTTGCTGCCGCTCTGACTGCTTGCTCCAAGAAGGAAGAAGCGCCCGCTGCTGCTCCGGCTCCCGCCGCTGCACCTGCTGCGCCCGCTCCTGCCGCTCCGGCATCGGCGCCGGCCGCCGCAGCACCTGCTGCTGCAGCCCCGACGGCATCGGCCGCGGACCTGCCACAAGAGTGCAACGACTACCTGACGAAGGTTCAGACCTGCGTGGGCGCACAAAGCGGCGCTGCCGCCGATGCGATGAAGGCCAGCCTCGACCAGACCAAGGCCACCTGGGCTTCGATGGGCGCCGACAAGGCTGCCCTGGGCCAGGCTTGCAAGGCCGCTTCGGACGCTTTCGCTGCACAAGCGACGGCCATGAAGTGCTGATCTGAAGAAGTAGTAGTTCTCAAGGGTGCCGGCCCGTCCGGCATTCTTGCAAAAGCGGCCCGTTTTGGCACCAGGACGCTTCTGCAAGAACCTGTCGCAAATTTATTGAGATCCATCCAGAAGGAAACGCCATGGCTGAAGGAAAAATTGTCCAATGTATCGGCGCCGTGGTCGACGTGGAGTTCCCGCGTGACCAGATGCCCAAGGTGTACGACGCCTTGAAATTCGAAGGCGGCGGACTGACCCTCGAAGTTCAGCAGCAGCTGGGCGACGGCGTGGTGCGTACCATCGCGCTGGGTTCGTCCGACGGCCTGCGCCGCGGCCTGATCGTCACCAACACCGGTGCGCCCATCACGGTGCCCGTCGGCAAGGCCACGCTCGGCCGCATCATGGACGTGCTCGGCCGTCCGATCGACGAACGCGGCGACGTGAGCCAGGAGCTCACCGCCTCCATCCACCGCAAGGCCCCCGCGTACGACGAACTGTCGCCTTCGCAAGACCTGCTGGAAACCGGCATCAAGGTGATCGACCTGGTGTGCCCGTTCGCCAAGGGCGGCAAGGTGGGCCTGTTCGGCGGCGCCGGCGTGGGCAAGACCGTGAACATGATGGAACTCATCAACAACATCGCCAAGGCTCACTCGGGTCTGTCGGTGTTCGCCGGTGTGGGTGAACGTACCCGCGAAGGCAACGACTTCTATCACGAGATGGCCGACTCCGGCGTGGTGAACCTGGACAACCTGCCCGAGTCGAAGGTGGCCATGGTTTACGGCCAGATGAACGAACCCCCGGGCAACCGTCTGCGCGTGGCGCTGACCGGCCTGACCATCGCCGAGTCGTTCCGCGACGAAGGCCGCGACGTTCTGTTCTTCGTGGACAACATCTACCGCTACACGCTGGCCGGTACCGAAGTGTCGGCACTGCTGGGCCGTATGCCTTCCGCCGTGGGCTACCAGCCGACGCTGGCCGAGGAAATGGGCCGCCTGCAAGAACGGATCACCTCGACCAAGGTCGGCTCGATCACCTCGATCCAGGCCGTGTACGTGCCAGCGGATGACTTGACCGACCCGTCGCCCGCCACCACCTTCGCCCACTTGGACTCGACCGTGGTGCTGTCGCGCGACATCGCTTCGCTCGGTATCTACCCCGCCGTGGACCCGCTGGACTCGACCTCGCGCCAGCTCGACCCGAACGTGGTCGGCGAAGAGCACTACAACGTGGCCCGCGCCGTGCAAGGCACGCTGCAGCGCTACAAGGAACTGCGCGACATCATCGCGATTCTGGGCATGGACGAACTGGCTCCCGACGACAAGCTCGCCGTGGCCCGCGCTCGCAAGATCCAGCGTTTCCTGTCGCAGCCGTTCCACGTGGCCGAAGTGTTCACGGGCTCGCCTGGCAAGTACGTGCCGCTGGCAGAAACCATCCGTGGTTTCAAGATGATCGTGAACGGCGAAGCCGACCACCTGCCGGAACAAGCGTTCTACATGGTGGGCACGATCGACGAAGCGTTCGAAAAAGCCAAGAAGGTCGCTTGAGGCGGCATAGATAGGAACTCAGATGGCAAACACCATTCACGTCGACGTGGTCAGCGCGGAAGAGTCGATCTTCTCGGGCGAAGCCAAGTTCGTCGCGCTGCCCGGTGAAGCCGGTGAGCTCGGCATCTATCCGCGCCACACCCCGCTGATCACGCGCATCCGTCCCGGTGCCGTGCGCATCGAAACGGCCGATGGCGGCGAAGAGTTCGTCTTCGTGGCCGGCGGCATTCTCGAAGTGCAGCCGAACGCCGTCACCGTGCTGTCCGACACCGCGATCCGCGGCAAGGACCTCGACGACGAAAAGGCGAACGTGGCCAGGGCCGCGGCCGAGGAAGCGCTGAAGAACGCGAAGAGCGACATCGACATCGCGATGGCGCAATCCGAACTGGCCGTGATGGCTGCGCAGATCGCTGCGCTGCGCAAGTACCGCCAGAAGAAGTAAGCAAGCAAGCGCGCGAGCGCTTCTTCCCGGGAAAAGCCGCCTTCGGGCGGCTTTTTTGCGTCTGGACGCTCGTGTTGAGTCATCTTCGATCTGAACTTGGTCGAAGTTCGGCCTTGTCCGGCTGAAGGCCTGCCCCTAGTATTCGCGTTCGCCCGACAGCCCCAGGCTGCGGAGCAGGCAAAAAGAACACGGAGACAAGCGCGTGGCACCCTGGAGTGGCATCACTGCTCATGAGATGCAGTTGCTGGAAACGACCTTCTGGTCGGCCGGCGGCTCGCGCCACGCCATGGCCGAACAACTCGGCTTTTCCAAGAGCAAGGCCAATGCGCTGATCGCCGGGCTCGTCGACCAGGGCCTGCTCGCCGAAGCGGGCCTGCAGCGCTCCTCGGGTGGACGCCGCGCCGAAAACCTCCAGCTCCATGCCGGCCTCGGCGTGCTCATCGGCATCGACATCGGCGCCACCAGCCTCGACGTCGCGGTGCTGCGCCCCGACCTCACCGTGCTCGCGCAGCACGACGAACCCGCCGACGTGCGCGACGGCCCCGCGGTCGTCCTGGCCCGTGTGCGCACGCTGATGCGCGAACTGCTCGCCCGCTGCGGCCACAGCGCGAAGAGCGTGCTGGGCATCGGCATCGGCGTACCGGGCCCCGTCAACTTCGAGATCGGCCAACTGGTGAACCCGCCGCTCATGCCGGCGTGGGACAGCTTCTCGATCCGCGACTACCTGCGCGAGGACTACGCGGCGCCCGTCTTCGTCGACAACGACGTGAACCTCATGGCGCTCGGCGAGCTGTGGCGCCTCAAGCGCTCGCTCACCAATTTCCTCGTCATCAAGATCGGCACCGGCATCGGCTGCGGCATCGTCTGCCACGGCGAGGTGTACCGCGGCGCCGCGGGCTCGGCCGGTGACGTGGGCCACATCTGCGTCGACCAGGCGGGCCCGCTCTGCCACTGCGGCAACCTCGGCTGCGTCGAGGCGATGGCGGCCGGCCCCGCGATCACCCGCATGGCGATGCAGGCGGCCGAGGCGGGCGAGAGCGAGGTGCTGGCCGAATGCCTGCGCGTGCACGGCCGCATCGACGCGATCGACGTCGGTCAGGCCAGCCGCGGCGGCGACACCGCGGCCAACGGCATCATCCAGCGAGCGGGCAGCCTGATCGGGCAGATGCTCGCGTCGGTCGTCAATTTCTTCAATCCGTCGCACGTGTTCATCGGCGGCGGCATCACGCGCATCGGGCCGCTGTTTCTCGCGGCCGTGCGGCAGAGCGTGTACCAGCGCTCGCTTGCGCTCTCCACGCGGCACCTGGAGATCCAGTACACGCCGCTCGGCACGCAAGGCGGCCTCGTCGGCGCCGGCGTGCTCGCGATGCACGAGACCCTCAAAGTTCGCGGAGTGGCGCCATGAGCGGAGCAGAGAACCCCAAGGGCAGCGTCGCCGTCGAGTTCGACGGCGTGGTGAAGGCCTTCGGCCCGGTGCAGGTGCTGCACGGCGTGAGCTTCGCGCTCGCGCCCGGCCGCGTATACGGTCTCCTCGGCGAGAACGGCGCGGGCAAGTCCACGTTGATGAAGATCCTCGCGGGCTACGAGTCGCTTACCGGCGGCACGCTGCGCATCAACGGCCAGCCGCAGCAGTTCACGAGCTCGCGCGATGCGGAGGCGCTGGGCATCGTGCTGATCCACCAGGAGTTCAACCTCGCCGAAGACCTGAGCGTCGCGCAGAACATCTTCCTCGGCCACGAAAAGAAAAAGGGCTGGTTGCTCGACGACACCACGATGGAGCGCGATGCCGCCGCAGCGCTCGCCGCCGTCGGCCTGCAGGTCGATCCGCGCACCAAGGTGCGCAAGCTCATCGTCGCCGAGAAGCAGCTCGTCGAGATCGCGAAAGCCATCGCCCGCCGCGCGCGCCTTTTGATCATGGACGAGCCCACCGCCACGCTCACGCCCGGCGAGACCGAGCGCCTGTTCAAGCTCATCGCGCAGCTGCGCGCCGATGGCGTGACCATCGTCTACATCTCGCACAAGCTCGACGAGGTGGAGCAGGTAACCGACGAGGTGATCGTGATGCGCGACGGCCGCTTCGTCGCCCGCGCGCTGACACCCGATGTCACGCGCCACCAGATGGCCAACCTGATGGTCGGCCGCGAACTCGCCGACCTCTACCCGCCGCGCGACCTCGTCGTCGCCGCCGATGCGCCGGCCATGCGCGTGCGCAACTTCACCGTGCCCGGCTGGGCGCAGGACGCGAGCTTCGAGGTGCGCCCCGGCGAGATCCTCGGCTTCGCGGGCCTCGTCGGCGCGGGCCGCACCGAACTCTTCGAAGGCCTGCTCGGCCTGCGCCCCGCGAGCGGCAGCGTCGAGATGCTCGGCAAGCCCGTGCCCCACAACAAGGGCTGGCGCAATCCGCGCGATGCCGCCAAGAACGGCCTCACGTACCTGAGCGAAGACCGCAAGGGCAAGGGCCTGCACGTGGACTTCGGCCTTCGCCAGAACCTCACGCTGATGGCGCTCGAGCGCTATGCCAAGCCTTGGCTGCAGCCGGAAGGCGAGCGCGGCGCGCTGGCCGAGGCGGTGAAGGACTACGGCATCCGCACCGGCTCGCTCGATGTGAAGGCCTCTTCGCTCTCGGGCGGCAACCAGCAGAAGCTCGCGCTCGCCAAGGTGCTGCAGCCGCAGCCCAAGGTGGTGGTGCTCGACGAGCCCACGCGCGGCGTGGACGTGGGCGCCAAGCGCGACATCTATTTCCTGATCCAGCGACTCGCCCGCGAAGGGCTCGCGGTGATCGTCGTCTCGTCGGAGCTGATGGAACTGATCGGCCTGTGCCACCGCGTCGCGGTGATGCGCGCGGGCCAGCTGGTTGCCACGCTCGACGCGGACCATTTGACTGAAGAGGAGCTCATCGCTCATGCCACCGGAACAGCAAACTCCCCCGTCGCAGCAGCCTGAGGCGGCAGCCGCGCACCGCAGCGAAGCCAAGCCGCGCTGGACCGAGCGCCTGCACGGCCTCGGCCCGGTCATCGGCCTCGTGCTGCTGTGCATCGCGGGCACGCTGCTCAACAGCGACTTCGCCACCGTCGACAACGCGATGAACGTGCTCACGCGCACGGCCTTCATCGGCATCATCGCGGTGGGCATGTGCTTCGTGATCATCTCGGGCGGCATCGACCTGTCAGTGGGTTCGATGGCCGCGCTCATTGCGGGCAGCGTGATCATGTTCATCAACTGGGCCGGCCCCGCCTCGGGCTCGCCGATGCTGGCGGTGGTGATGGGCGCGGTGCTGGCCATCGTGCTGGGCGCGGTGTTCGGCCTCGCGCACGGCCTGTTGATCACCAAGGGACGCATCGAGCCCTTCATCGTGACGCTTGGAACGCTGGGCATCTTTCGCGCGTACCTCACGTACTTTGCCGATGGCGGCGCGCTCACGCTCGACAACGAACTGTCGGACCTCTACGCGCCCGTGTACTACGCGAGCCTCGCGGGCATTCCGGTGCCGGTGTGGGTGTTCGTGATCGTCGCGATCATCGGCGGCGTCATCCTCAACCGCACGGCCTACGGGCGCTATGTGCAGGCCATCGGGTCGAACGAGCAGGTGGCGCGCTACGCGGCGGTCGACGTGGACCGCGTGAAGATCATGACCTACGTGCTGCTCGGCGTGTGCGTGGGCATCGCGACGCTGCTGTATGTGCCGCGCCTGGGCTCGGCCTCGCCGACCACCGGCCTCCTGTGGGAGCTCGAGGCGATCGCCGCGGTGATCGTCGGCGGCACGGCATTGAAGGGCGGCGCGGGCAGCATCACCGGCACGGTGGTGGGCGCGATCCTGCTCTCGGTCATCAGCAACATCCTGAACCTCACCAGCATCATCAGCGTGTACCTGAACGCTGCGGTGCAGGGCTTCGTCATCATCATCGTCGCGTTCCTGCAGCGTGGACGCAGATGATGGCTCCCCGGCTTTTCACTCGCTGCGCTCGTGTAACTCCACCCCCCGAGGGGGAGGCGCGGCCGGCTTGGGGCGGCCCGGCGCTCGGCCACAAAAGTTTTTTCCGTTTCATTCCACCCACCAAGAGGAGACATCCAGCATGACAACTTTCACCCGTCGCATCGCACTCACGGCGGTCGCCGCCGCAGCGCTCGCGAGCCTGCCTGCGCTCGCCGCCGAAAAGGTGAACCTCGGCGTTTCGATTCCCGCTGCGACGCACAGCTTCATGGGCGGCATCAACTACTGGGCCAACCAGGCGAAGAAGGACCTCGAGAAAGAACACAAGGACCTGAAGATCACGATCAAGACCGCGGCCAACGCGCCCGAACAGGCCAACCAACTGCAGGACTTGTCGACGGTCACCAAGATCAACGCGCTCGTCGTGTTTCCGTTCGAGTCGGCTGCGCTGACCAAGCCGGTCGCGCAGGTCAAGGCCAAGGGCGCGTACGTCACCGTGGTCGACCGCGGCCTTACCGACACCAGCGCGCAGGATGCGTACGTGGCCGGCGACAACACCGCCTTCGGCAAGATCCCCGCCGAATACATCGTGAAGACGCTCGGCGGCAAGGGCAACGTGGTCGCGCTGCGCGGCATTGCCACCACGCTGGACAACGAACGCATGGACGCCTTCAACGCGGTGTTGAAGGGCAGCCCCGACATCAAGCTGCTCGATGCCAAGTACGCCAACTGGAACCGCGACGACGCCTTCAAGGTCACGCAGGACTACCTCACGCGCTTCAAGCAGATCGACGCGATCTGGGCGGCCGACGACGACATGGCCGTGGGCGTGCTCAAGGCCATCGAGCAGGCCAAGCGCGACGACATCAAGATCGTGTTCGGCGGCGCGGGCGCCAAGGGCATGGTCAAGACCATCATGGACGGCAAGGACAAGCGTATCGGCGCCGACGTGAGCTACTCGCCCAAGTTCATCTACGACGCGATCAAGCTCACCGCCGAAGCGCGCCTGAAGGGCGAGAAGCTGCCCGCGACGACGATCATTCCTTCGGTGCTGATCACCAAGGAAAACGCCAAGGATTTCTACCACCCGAACTCGCCTTTCTGAGTCTGTGGTCTTGCTCCCTCTCCCCTTGGGGAGAGGGGCAGGGGTGAGGGCGACAGCAATTGCCAAGGCAGTGCCCTGCAACCGCCCCAGCCCTCACCCTAACCCTCTCCCCAAGGGGAGAGGGGACAACACGGAAGCCAAATACCCATGAGCTCCATACCTCTCCGCAAGCTCCGCTACGCCATGGTCGGCGGCGGTCGCGACGCCTTCATCGGCGCCGTGCACCGCAAAGCCATGGCGCTCGACGGCCAGATCGAATTCGTCGCGGGCGCGCTTTCGTCGAGTCCCGACAAGGCGCGCGCCTCGGGCCGCGACCTGGGCCTGGCCGACGACCGCAACCACGGCGAATGGCAGACGCTGCTCGCCGATGAATTGAAACGCCCCGCGAATGAGCGCATCGACTTCGTCTCGATCGTCACGCCGAACCATGTGCACTTTCCGGTCGCGCAGGCGTTCGCCGATGCGGGCTTTCACGTCGTGTGCGACAAGCCGCTGGTGCACACGCGCGATCAGGCCGATGCGCTGGTCGCCACCGTCGCGAAGCAGGGCACGGTGTTCGGCGTCACCTACAACTACACCGGCTACCCGATGGTGCGGCAGGCGCGCGAGATGGTGCGCTCGGGCCAGCTCGGGGACATCCGCAAGATCGTCGTCGAATACAACCAGGGCTGGCTCGCGAGCCATGTCGAGGGCAGCGGCAGCAACAAGCAGGCCGACTGGCGCACCGACCCCGCGCGCAGCGGCGCGGCCGGTGCCATCGGCGACATCGGCTCGCATGCCGAGAACCTCGTCGCGAGCATCACGGGCCTCGAAATCGAAAGCCTCTGCGCCGACCTCACCGCGCATGTGCCGGGCCGCATGCTCGACGACGACGGCAGCCTGCTGCTGCGCTTCAAGGGTGGTGCGCGCGGCGTCTTGATCGCCTCGCAGATCAGCACCGGTCTCGAGAACGACCTGCGCCTGCGCATCTCGGGCGCGCTCGGCACGCTCGAATGGCACCAGGAGCAGCCGAGCCAATTGATGCACCTGCCGCACGACGGGCCCAAGCGCATCTTCACGCGCGGCGGGCCGTGGCTGTGCGAGGCGGCGCGGCGCGCGAGCCGGTTGCCGACGGGCCATCCCGAAGGCTTCATCGAGGCCTTCGCGAACATCTACGCGGGCGTGGCGGCGGACATCCGCGCGCGGCTCGCGGGGCAGTCGGCCGATCCGCTCGCAGCGGACTATCCGCGCGTGGAAGACGGCGCGCGCGGCGTGCGCTTCATCGAGCGCACGGTGGCTTCGGCCCAAAGCCAATTAAAGTGGACGCCCTGGTGATGCGCCGGCCTCGCACCCGCGAGGCCATGCCGCGTTGCCATCGGCATCCATGACGCATTCCTCTTTGGACGAATCCTCTTCCATGGAATGGCTGCGCGCCCTGTGGCTGCGCTGCAAGACGCTGTGGCCGCTGAAGCTGATCGGCAACACCGTCGCCACCATCGGCTTCTTTCCGCTGTACTTCTGGATCATGAAGAACGCGGGCCAGGCGTGGGTGCTGCCGCTCACCGCGTTCGACCGGCTGATCGCGTTCTGGCCGGCGGTGCTGCCCATCTATCTCTCGCTCTGGGGCTACATCGCGCTGCCGGTGCTGCTGGCCAAAGACAAGCGCGAGCTGTGGAGCTTCTCGTTCGGCTGCGCGGCGATGACGGCGCTTGCGCTGGTCGTCTTCTGGTTCATGCCCACGGCGATACCGAACTTCACGATCGATGCCACGCCGGGCACGTCGCTGCATTTCCTGAAGACGGTCGACTCGGCCGGCAATGCCTTTCCGTCACTGCATGTGTCGTTCTCGGTGTTCACCTGCATCGTGCTCGCGCGGCAGTTGCGAGACGCTGGCGCGCCCGCATGGCTGCGCCTCTTCAACGTGGCATGGGCCGTGGCCATCGTGTATTCGACGATGGCGGTGCGCCAGCATGTGCTGATCGACGTGCTCGGCGGGCTGGCGCTGGGCCTCGCGCTCGGCTTCGTCTCGCGCGAGCGCGGCGTGGCCATGCAGCCCGTGGGCGCGCGCCCGGTGTAGGCCGGCCGTTGTATTTGCCGGGCGTGCCGCCTGCGGTACAACCTGCCATCGCCTTTCATCCGATGCAGGAGCCCTCATGAAGATCCGTTCGTCCGTTGCCGCTGCCTGCATGGTGGCCACCGGCCTTGGCGCCGGCGCCGCCTTCGCCCTCGACTACCCCGTGCGCAAACCGGGCCTCTGGGAAATGCAGACCAGCGATGGCCCCGGCAGCAAGGGGAGCCCCCAGGCCATCCAGCAATGCATCGACGCCGCCACCGACAAGATACTGCGCGACATGGGCCAGGGCATGGGCAAGGACATGTGCGCCAAGCAGGACATGCGCATGGAGGGCGGCAAGCTGGTGATCGACTCGGTCTGCAAGATCGGCCAGACCACGGCCACCTCGCAGGCCGTGATGACCGGTGACCTCAGCACGGCCTACCGCCTGGAGAGCAAGTCGACCTACAGCCCGCCGCTCATGGGCCGCGCCGGTGCCACCACCGTCGTGGAGGCCCGCTGGGTCGGCCCCTGCAAGCCCGACCAGAAGCCAGGGGACATGGTGATGAACGGCATGAAGATGAACGTGAACGACATGATGGGCGCGCGCGGCAAGAAGTAGCAGGCAAGTAGGCGCCGGCCCACACCGCTTCGCGGTCGCCGTTCGGCAGCGCGGCCGCCCGCCCCGGCCTACGATGGCGGCCATGCCCGACAAGGTGGATCTCGTCGTCGCCCGGCCCGAGGGCCTGTATTGCCCGCCCGGCGATTTCTACATCGACCCGTGGCGGCCGGTGGCGCGCGCGGTCATCACGCACGCGCATTCCGACCATGCCCGCATCGGCCACGCGCATTACCTTGCGCACACCGACAGCGCCGGCACGCTGCGCACGCGGCTCGGCGCGGACATCAACCTGCAGACGCTCCCTTACGGCGAAGCCATCGAGCACCACGGTGTGCGCCTCTCGCTGCATCCTGCCGGCCATGTGCTCGGCTCGGCGCAGGTGCGGCTCGAACACGGCGGCCGCGTGTGGGTCGCCTCGGGCGACTACAAGACCGAGCCCGATGGCACCTGTACGCCCTTCGAGCCCGTGCCCTGCGACACCTTCATCACCGAGTCGACCTTCGGCCTGCCGATCTACCGCTGGCCCACGCAGGCGGTGCTGTTCGCGGAGATCGATGCGTGGTGGCGCGCCAATGCGGAGGCCGGCCGCGCGTCGGTGCTGTTCTGCTATGCCTTCGGCAAGGCGCAGCGCATCCTGCACGGGGTCGATGCGTCGATCGGGCCGATCGTCGTGCACGGCGCGGTCGAGCCGCTCAATGCCGTGTACCGGGCGGCGGGCGTGGCGCTGCCGGAAACGGTGCGCGTCTCCGATGCCGGCGTCGATGCGGCACTGCTCAAGCGCTCCCTTGTGCTCGCACCGCCGTCCGCGCAGGGCACGCCGTGGATGAAGCGCTTCGGCAACTACGCCGATGCCTTCGCGAGCGGCTGGATGCAACTGCGCGGCACGCGGCGTCGGCGCGGCGTGGACCGCGGCTTCGTCATGTCCGACCACGCCGACTGGCCCGGCCTGCAGCAGGCCATTGCGGGCACGGGCGCCGAGCGCGTGTTCGTCACGCATGGCAGCGTGCAGGTGATGGTGCGGTGGCTCACGGAGAACGGGCTCGATGCGCAGGGCTTCAAGACCGAGTACGGAGACGAAGATGACCAAGAGACTCCCTCCCCTTCCGGGGGAGGGCAGGGGAGGGGGCCAGCGGCGCTCGATGGGGACGCTGCCAGCCCCCATCCCAACCTTCCCCCGGAAGGGGAAGGAGCGAAGACATGAAGGACTTCGCGGCGCTTTACCGCGAACTCGATGCGAGCACATCCAGCCTCGCGAAGCAAGCCGCATTGCAGCGCTACCTGCGCAACGCCGACGCGGCCGATGCCGCATGGGCCGTCTACTTCCTCGCCGGCGGCAAGCCGCGCCAGCTCGTGCCCACCAAGCTGCTGCGCCTCCTCGCGCAGGAAGCCGCGGGCATGCCCGAGTGGCTGTTCGACGAGAGCTACGACGCGGTCGGCGATCTTGCCGAGACCATCGCGCTCCTGCTGCCGCCGCCGAGCGAAGTGCATGACCTCGGGCTCGCGGCCTGGGTCGAGCAGCATCTGCTGCCGCTGCGCGAGGCTGCGAAGACCGCGCCGGAAGAATTGGCGGACCGGCTGCGCGCCCAGTGGCGTCAGCTCGCGGCCGAGGAGCGGCTGGTGTACTTCAAGCTCATCACGGGCGCGTTCCGCGTCGGCGTGTCGAAGCTGCAGGTCACGCAGGCGCTCGCGGCCGTGGGCGGCATCGATGCCAAGCGCGTCGCACAGCGGCTGATGGGCTACACGCACATCGGCGCGCGGCCGCAGGCGGGCGACTACGCGACGCTGATCGCACCGGAGTCGGATTCCGAGCAGGTGCAGAAGACCAGCGGGCAGCCGTACCCCTTCTTCCTAGCGCACCCGTTCAACATTCCGCTCGAACAGTTCGATGCGGTGCTGGGCCCGCCGGCCGACTGGATCGTGGAATGGAAGTGGGACGGCATCCGCGCGCAGCTGGTCAAGCGTGCGGGCGTGGTGTGGCTGTGGTCGCGCGGTGAAGAGCTGGTGACCGAGCGCTTCCCTGAGCTCGCCGTGCTCGGTGAAGCGTTGCCTGACGGCACGGTGCTCGACGGCGAGATTGCCGTGTGGCGCGAAGATAAGGTGCAGCCCTTCGCCGAACTGCAGAAGCGCATCGGCCGCAAGACGCTCGGCGCCAAGCTGCTGCGCGACATCCCCGTGGTGCTGATCGCGTACGACCTGCTCGAATGGGAAGGGCGCGACCTGCGCGCAGAGCCTCAATCGGCGCGCCGCGTGCTGCTCGACGACCTCGTCGTGCGCATGCAGCATCCGTCGCTGCTGCCCAGCCCGATGCTCACCGGCCTCGACTGGAGCGATCTCGCGCGGCAGCGCGAAGCGGCGCGCACCATGGGCGTCGAAGGAATGATGCTCAAGCGCCGCGACGCGCAGTACGGCGTGGGCCGCACGAAGGATGTGGGCGTGTGGTGGAAGTGGAAGATCGATCCGCTCAGCATCGATGCCGTGCTCATCTACGCGCAGCGCGGGCACGGCCGCCGCGCAAGCCTCTTCAGCGACTACACCTTCGCGGTGTGGGACGGCCCGCCCGACCAAGTCGACCGCAAGCTCGTGCCGTTCGCCAAGGCGTATTCGGGGCTCACCGATGCGGAGATGGCGCGCGTGGACGCGATCATCCGCAAGACCACGGTCGAGAGCTTCGGGCCGGTGAAGAGCGTCAAGCCGACGCTGGTGTTCGAGCTGGGCTTCGAAGGCATCGCGCGCAGCACGCGGCACAAGAGCGGCATCGCGGTGCGCTTTCCGCGCATGCTGCGATGGCGCGAAGACAAGCCGGTGGCGGAAGCCGACACGCTGCAGACGCTGGCTGCGCTGCTGCCGTCATGACCGACCCGACCGACCCCGCATTTCTCCCTCCCCTTCCGGGGGAGGGCCCGGGTGGGGGCAAGCGGCGTATCAAGGATCAGCAGCTTGTCGAAGGCCGCGCGCCTCCATCCCAACCTTCCCCGGGGAGGGGAAGGAGCAAGACCGTCGAGGCTGATCTCGATGAATGGTTCGCTGCGCGCGGATGGAAGCCGTTCAAGTTCCAGCGCGAAGTGTGGAAGGCGATTGCCGCTGGCAAGTCCGGCATGCTGCATGCGACCACCGGCGCGGGCAAGACCTATGCGGTGTGGCTCGGCGCGCTGCAGGTGTTTTCGCAGGCGCGCAAGGAAACCGCGCGGCCCGCCGCACCGCCGCTCACGGTGCTGTGGCTCACGCCCATGCGTGCGCTCGCCGCCGACACGCTGCGTGCGTTGAAGCAGCCGCTCGAAGCCCTCGGCGCCGAGGTGCATCCGTGGAGCGCCGGCGCGCGCAGCGGCGACACCTCGTCGGCCGAGCGCAGCGCGCAGAACGAACGGCTGCCGACCGTGCTCGTCACCACGCCCGAAAGCCTCTCGCTGTTGCTCGCACGCGCCGATGCCAGCGTTGTGCTGGGCCGCGTGAGGATGGTCGTCGTCGACGAGTGGCATGAGCTGCTCGGCAACAAGCGCGGCGTGCAGGTGCAGCTCGCGCTCGCGCGGCTCGAGCGATGGAACCCGGGCCTCGCGGTCTGGGGGATGTCGGCCACGCTCGGCAACCTGCAGGAGGCGATGCATTCGCTGCTGGGCCACGAAGACGGCGTGCTCGTGCAGGGCCAGGTGCCGAAGAAGCTTGTCATCGATTCGCTGCTGCCCGGCCGTGCCGAGCGCTTTCCGTGGGGCGGACACCTGGGTCTCACGATGCTGCCGCAGGTGATCGATGAGATCGCCGCGAGCAGCACCACGCTGGTCTTCACCAACACGCGTTCGCAGGCCGAGATCTGGTACCAGGCGATGCTCGAAGCCAGGCCCGAGTGGGCCGGAACCATCGCGCTGCACCACGGGTCGCTCGACCGCGCGGTGCGCGAATGGGTGGAGCTGGGCCTGAAGAGCGGCGCGCTCAAGGCGGTGGTGTGCACTTCGAGTCTGGACCTGGGCGTGGATTTCCTGCCGGTCGAGCGTGTGCTGCAGATCGGCTCGCCCAAGGGCGTGGCGCGGCTGCTGCAGCGCGCGGGCCGTTCGGGCCATGCGCCGGGGCGGCCGTCGCGCATCACGCTCGTGCCCACGCACAGCATCGAGATGGTGGAGGGCGCTGCGGCGCGCACCGCGATTGCAGAAGGGCACATCGAGGCGCGCCATTCGCCCGACCAGCCGCTCGATGTGCTGGTGCAGCACCTGGTGACGGTGGCGCTCGGCGGTGGCTTCGTGCCCGACGATCTCTACGAGGAAGTGCGCGGCACTGCGGCCTATGCATCGCTCTCGCGCGAGAGCTGGCAGTGGTGCCTCGACTTCGTCTCGCAGGGCGGCCCGTCGCTTGCGGCGTACCCGGACTACAAGCGCGTCGTGCCCGATGCAGAGGGCGTGTGGCGCGTGCCCGATGCGCGGCTCGCGCGGCGCCACCGCATGAACATCGGCACCATCGTGAGCGACGCGAGCATGGCGGTGCAGTACCTGGGCGGCGCAAAGATCGGCAGCGTCGAAGAAGGTTTCGTCGCGCGCATGAAGCCGGGCGACTGCTTCCTGTTCGGCGGCCGCCTGCTCGAACTCGTGCGCATCCACGACATGACGGCCTGGGTGCGGCGCGCCACCGGCAAGCGCGCCGCGGTGCCGCGCTGGAACGGCGGGCGCATGCCGCTGTCGAACACGCTGGCCGACGCAGTGGTGCAGCAGCTCGCGCGGGCGGGAGAGGCGCACTACGACTCGCCCGAGCTGCAGTGCGTGCGGCCGCTGCTCGAAATCCAGCAGCAATGGTCGGCGCTCCCTACACCGCAGACGCTGCTCGCCGAGACGCTGAAGACGCGCGAGGGCTCGCATCTCTTCCTCTATCCGTTTGCGGGCCGGCACGTGCACCTGGGGCTTGCGAGCCTGCTGGCCTGGCGCGTCGCGCAGCACGAGGCGCGCACCTTCTCGATCGCGGTCAATGACTACGGCTTCGAGCTGCTGAGCGCGACCGAGGTCGACTGGCCCGCACTGCTGCCGCAGGTGCTGCGCCTGCCGGAAGGCGACGGCGACACCGACGCCCACACGGCGCTGCTGCACGAGGTGCTGGCATCGCTCAATGCGGGCGAACTGGCGCAGCGGCGCTTTCGCGAGATCGCGCGCGTCTCGGGGCTGATCTTCCAGGGCTATCCGGGCGAGAAGCGCAGCAGCCGGCAACTGCAGGCGTCGTCGTCGTTGTTCTGGGAGGTGTTTCGCAAGTACGACCCAGAGAACAAGCTGCTGCAGCAGGCCGAGAAGGAACTGCTGTCGCAGGAGCTGGAAATCGGACGCCTGCGTGCGAGCCTCGAGCGCATGGCCACGCAGCAACTCGTGCTGAAGGCGCTCGAGCGGCCGACGCCGTTTTCGTTTCCGCTGATGGTCGAGCTGTTCCGCGAGAAGCTGTCGAACGAGAACGTGGCCGACCGCATTGCGCGCATGGTCGAGCAACTCGAAAAGGCCGCGGGCGGCGTGGTCACGGCCGGTGGCGTGGAGCGCGTGAAGAGCACGCTGGCGTTCGGGCAGGAGGGGCCGGGCAAGTCGCCGCCCAAGCCACGGCGCGAGCGCAGGCGGCCGTCAAGGCCGCTGCCGCCGTTGTGAGCCGATCAATCAGCCGCCGTTTGCTTTCACCCACCGCACGATGTCCGCCGCGCCCATCGCGCCGGCCTGCCGTGCCACTTCGCGGCCGCCGCGGAACAACGCCAACGTCGGGATGCTGCGGATGTTGAAGCGAGCGCCAAGCGCGGGCACGGCCTCGGTGTCGACCTTGGCCAGGCGCACGTGCGGTTCGAGCTGGGCCGCGGCCTGTTCGTAGCCGGGCGCCATCTGGCGGCAAGGGCCGCACCAGGGCGCCCAGAAATCGACCAGCACCGGGATCTCGTTGCGCGCGATGTGGCGGTCGAAGGTGGCCGCATCCGGGAGCGCGGTGGAGTGGCCGGTGAACAGCGCCTTGTGGCAACTGCCGCAATCGGGTGCGCTGCCCAGCTGCTCCGCGCGCACGCGGTTGGTCGTGTGGCAGTGCGGGCAGACGATGAGCTTCGGGGGCGATTCGGTCATGAGGAAAAACTGGGGCTCGTCCGGTTGAATTGCAAGGTGGCGGCCGGTTTGCGCGTCTTTTGCGACACTCCTTGGCCGTGACTTCCTCGCACCTTACCGCCTCCACGCTCGCTGTCCAATGGGCCGGCGAGTTGCTGCACCTGCTGCCCGAACGTGCGCTCTGGTGGCCCGGCGGACGCGTGCTGTTCATCGCCGATCTGCACATCGGCAAGGCCGCGACCTACCGCGCGCTGGGGCAGCCGGTGCCGGGCGGCACCACGCAGGAGAACCTCGCGCGGCTCGACGACTTGATCGCCAGGCATGCGCCCGGGCACATCGTCTTTCTCGGCGATTTCCTGCACGCGGCGCAGGCCCGCACGCCGCAGGTGCTGGCCGCGCTCGAAGCCTGGCGCTCCACACACGCAGACTTGGCGATGACGCTGGTGCGCGGCAACCACGACAGCCGCGCGGGCGATCCGCCGGCGGCGCTGGGCATCGAGGTGGTCGACGAGCCGTTCCTGCTCGGCCCCTTCGCCTGCTGCCACCATCCGCAATCGCACGCCACGCACTTCGTGCTCGCGGGACACCTGCATCCGGCGTGCAGGCTTTACGGGCGAGGGCGCGACAGCGTGCGGCTGCCCTGTTTCGTGAGCGATGCGCGGCAGGCCGTGCTGCCGGCCTTCGGCGAGTTCACGGGCGGGTGGTTGATGGAGACGGCGCCGGAGCGGCGCTTCTATGCAGTGGGCGGCGAGACCGTGTGGGCACTGCCGCCATCGGATTGATGGTTTTGCTCCTTCCCCCTCTGGGGGAAGGTTGGGATGGGGGCAGGCAGAGCGTTCAATGGATACGCCGCCTGCCCCCACCCCGACCCTCCCCCGGAAGGGGAGGGAGAAAGAAAGTCAAAGCACGACCGGCTCGTCCGGCAACTCGTTGGTATCGGCCTCGTCTTCGGCCAACGGAAAGTGCGCCACCAGCAAGGCTGACATTTCTTCCAGCGCCTGCGTGAGCCCGTCCTCGAAACGGCCTTCGCGGAACGCCGCGCCCATGCGCTGCGCCATCGCGGCCCATTCGGCATCGTCCACGCGCGAATCGATGCCGCGGTCGGCCACGATCTCGATCGCGTGCTCGGCCAGCAGCAGGTAGATCAGCACGCCGTTGTTGTGCTCGGTGTCCCACACGCGCAGCTTGCCGAACAGCGTGACGGCGCGTTCCCGGGGCGGCGCATGGCGCCAGAGGTACGACATCGGCAGGCCCGCCTCGACGCAGATGCGGACCTCGCCGCTGTGGCGCCGTTCGCTCGCGGCCACGCGGGCCGCCAGGCGCTGCATCACGTCGGCCGGCAGCACGCGGCGCACCGCGGCTTCGTCGGTCCATCGATGGCGCCAGATGCGGCCCAGCTTCGAGAAGAGCGTCGGTTCTGCAGTTGCCGTTGCCATGTTCACCAGTCTCCCGAAGCGCCGCCGCCGCCGAAATTGCCACCGCCGCCGGAACTGAAGCCTCCGCCCCCGCCTCCGCCGCCACCACCCCATCCGCCGCCCCCGCCGCTGCTCCATCCGCCACCGCCTCCGCCGCGGCGACCGCCACCGAAGCCCGCAAGGCCCGAGAACAGCGAGACCATGAGCGCGATCATTCCGGCAATCACCGCGATGACCATGCTGGTCGTGAGAAAGAACGCGACCACGCCGATGCCGCCGCCCATGACGACCGAGCCCAGCGTCTTGCCCAGGATGGCGCGCACGATCGGCGCGCCGACGAAGACGCCGACGAACAGGAAGATCGCGAGGTTCTCCCAGTCGAAGTCACCGCCTGAACCGTTGCTGCCGCTGTTGTTGCGCGAAGGCTCCGGCAGCGGCTCGCCATCGACCAGGCCGATGAGCCGGTCCACCGCCGCATTCAGTCCGCCCGCGAAGTCGTTGTTGCGAAAGCGCGGCTTCATCTCCTCGTCGATGATCCGAACCGCCGCGAGGTCGGGCACCGCGCCTTCGAGCGCCTTGGCCGTGGCGATGCGCATCTTGCGATCGTCCTTGGCGACGATCACGAGGAGGCCGTCGCCCACGTCCTTGCGGCCGATCTTCCAGGCGTCGCCGACGCGCTGCGCGTAGCTGGCGATGTCCTCGGGCTGAATGGTCGGCACCATCAGCACCACGATCTGCGAGCCTTTGCGCTGCTCGAAGGCGGCGAGCTTGGTTTCGAGGCCCGAGCGCTGCGCGGCGTCGAGCGTGCCGGTCTGGTCGATGACGCGCGCGGTGAGCGTCGGCACGGGCAGCAGTCCTTGCGCCAGCGCAGGCAGCGCAAGGACTGCGATGAAGACTGCAGCCAGCGCGCGGCGGATCAGGGCTGCAACCATCGGTGCTTCTTGCTTACTTCTTCGGGGCGCTGAAGTCGACCGTGGGTGGTGTCGAGATCTGCGCTTCGTTCTGCACCGAGAAGTTGGGCTTCGGCGCGTAGCTGAAGATCTTGGCGGTGATGTTGGTGGGGAAGCTGCGTGCGAGCACGTTGTACTCCTGCACGCTCTCGATGTAGCGGTTGCGCGCCACGGTGATGCGGTTCTCGGTGCCTTCGAGCGTCACGCGCAGGTCGCGGAAGGCCTGGTTGGCCTTGAGCTCGGGATAGCGCTCCGACACCACCATCAGCCGCGACAGCGCCGAGGAGAGCTCGCCCTGCGCCTGCTGGAACTTGTTGAAGGCCTCGGGGTTGTTGAGCGTCTCGGGCGTCACCTGGATCGAGGTGGCCTTGGCGCGTGCCTCGATCACCTTGGTGAGCGTGTCCTGCTCGAAGCTGGCCTCGCCTTTCACGGTGGCGACGATGTTGGGCACGAGGTCGGCGCGCCGCTGGTACTGGTTGAGCACCTCGCTCCAGGCCGACTTGCTGGCCTCGTCGAGGGATTGGAAATCGTTGTAGCCGCATCCGCTCAGGGAAACGGCCGCGGCGAGGATCAGGAACCAGCGCTTCATCATCATTTGCATTACCTCCGCGAGAAGAAGCGGAAGGTAGCATAGGTGCCTCCATGCCCTCCGATTCCATAGACCCTCTCCAGGCGCTGCAGGCCGCGAACCGTGCCGTGCGCCCTGCGGCGGCGTCGGCCACCGGAACCCTGCTGATTGCGGGGGCAACGGGCGCACTGGGGCAGGAGTTGCTGCGGCGGCTGGCGGGCAGCCATCGGTATGCTCATGCCCGCGTGCTGGCGCGCGAGCCGATCCGCGACGGGCTGCGCGGCGTCGAAACCTACCTCTGCCCCGACCTTCCGATTGCGCAATGGCCGTTGACCTCGGCCGACACCGCGGTCATCGCCTTCGACCCGCCGCGGCTGTACCACGACCGTGAGCGCGCGCTGTGGGTGCCGCAGCCCGCCGACCTGCCCGAACTCTCGCGATGGCTGCGCGCCTCCGGCGTGCGGACCCTGGCCATCGTGCAGCCGCACGACCAGGGCAAGCTGCCCGAAGCGCTCAAGCGCGGCCTCGCGAGCCTGGACGAGCAGGCGGTGGTCGCCAACGGTTTCGATCGCGTGATCCTCGTGCGCTCGGCGCGCAAGCCGCTGAACGCGAAGTTCGCCAATCCCGCCGAGCGGCTCGCCGCCTGGATGCTGTCGATCGTGCGCTTCATGGTGCCGAGCAGCGAGCAGCCGGTGCGCGCTTCCAAGGTGGCCGAGCTGGTCGATGTCTCGCTGCGCATCGCGCCGCCGGGCGTGCACGTGGCCGCGCCCGAGATGGTGTGGGAGGCCTCGCAGGGCCAGCAGATGCAGGCGGTGGCCGAGCGCTGGCTGGGCCGCAGCTAGCCGCCTTTCATTCGCGCCACTGGCGCAGCAGTTCGGACGAGTCGACCACCAGCCCCAGGTGCAACGACACCATGGCGAGCGCGGCGTCCTCCAGGTGCGCGTCGGTGCCGCGCACCAGGTCGCGCAGCACGATCACGCGGTAGTTGTGGTTGTTGGCGTCGAAGGCGGTGTTCAGCACGCAGCAATCGGTGAAGCCGCCGTTGAGCACCACGGTCTCGATGCGCTGGTTGCGCAGCAGGAAGTCGAGGTCGGTCGGGTAGAAGGCCGAGAGCCTGCGCTTCGTGTCCACGCGCATGTCGCCGGGCTCGACGCGGGTGACCCATTCGGTCCATCGCGAGCCTTCGATGGCGTGCGCGTCGGCGTTGGGAATCGCGCCCACATGCAGCGGAAAGGTGCGCCGCCATGCGGCCGGAATGCCGTGGATGTCGTCTTCGCCGCCCGGCCGCAGCACCGACTTGATGTGCACGATGCGCACGCCCAGCGCGCGCACCTCGTCGTGAAAGCTGTCGATGGGCGCGACCACGTCGCGGGCTCGCGGCGCGGGGCACGGGCAGTCGGGGCTGTCGTCCAGGTGCCCGCGGTGCATGTCGATGGAGACGACCGCGGTGGTCGCGGGGTTCAGGTAGTCGGCGAACTGCGCCGTGTCGAGCTCGCGCTCCTTGTTGTAGACCCAGGCCTTCATCGGCGTTCTTCCCTCACGTACGGTTGGCCCAGCGCCCCAGGCTCGTCGTCATGGCTCCGCTTTCCGAGCGCGACCCAGACCATCACCCCGAGCGTCACGGCATACGGCGTCATCATCACGAAGTACTGCGGCAACTGCACCCCGGCCGCGGCCAGCTGCGGGATCAGCGCCTCGATGCAGCCGAACAGCAGCGCGCCGATGAGCGCCTTCCAGGGCGACCAGCGCGCAAAGATCACCAGCCCCACCGCGATCCAGCCGCGCCCGCCAGTCATTCCCGCGATCCACAGCTTGGTGCTCACCACCGAGATGTAGGCGCCTGCCAGGCCCACCAGCGCGGAGCCCGCCAGCACCGCAGCGAAGCGCCACGCCGTGATGCGGATGCCGGCCGCATCGGCCGCCTGCGGGTTCTCGCCGACTGCGCGCAGCCGCAGGCCTGTTGAGGTGCGCGCGAAGAACCAGGCCACCGCACCGAAGATCGGCAGCGTGAGCCACACCATCGCGTTCTGCTCGAACAACCTGCCCACCCCCGGCAGCAGCGACAGTGGCCCCAGCGCCATCGTGCCGATGCCCTCGGTGGCATGGTTGGTCCACCCGGCCAGGCTGCCCACCAGCGCCGTGAGGCCCTGGCAGAAGAACACCAGCGCCAGGCCCGCGATCACCTGGTTCACCCGCAGCCAGATCACCATCACCGCGAACAGCACCGAGACAAGGCTGGCCGCCAGCATCGCCAGCACCAGCGACACGACTGGTTGGCTGAGCGCGATCTGCGCACCGATGCCCACCAGCGCGCCCACCAGCATCAATCCCTCGGCCCCGAGCGAGAGCACACCTGCGCGCTCGCAGATGATCAGGCCCAGCGCCGCCAGCGCGTAGGGCACCGCGAAGTCCGGCGTGTTCGCAAGCCAGTTGAGGATGACGCTGCCGCTCATGCTGCAGCCTCCGACGTTCCAGCACCCACGCGGCGCAGCCGGTGGCGAATGAAGAAGTCGCTCGACGCCACGCACACCACGACGATGGCCTGGATCAGCTGCACCATCGAGAACGGCACCTGGTAGAACACCTGCAGGCTGCGGCCGGTGACGAACAGTGCCGCCACCAGCAGCGCCACCACGGTGGCCGCCAGCGGGTTGTTGCGCGCGAGGAAGGCAATCAGGATGCCCGAGAAGCCGTAGCCCTGGTAGAAGGCCTGCGTGAGCCGCCCCTCCTGGCCCGCCGCCACCGCAAAGCCCGCCAGCCCCGCCATCGCCCCCGACAGCAGCACCGCGCCATAGATCGTGCGGCGCACCGGCACCCCGTTGGCATGCGCCACGCGCGGGTTCGCATCGACGAAGCGCAGGTACAGCCCCACCCGGCTCACGCCCACCAGCCACCAAGCCAGCAGCGCCACGATGCCCGCCAGGAGGATCGCGCTGCCCACGCCCGCGCCCAGCTCGGGCAGCCGCTCGAAGGCGCGGAACTGCGGCGAGTAGGGGAAGTTGTCCTTCGGGTCCTTCCAGCTGCCGTAGACCAGGTGCAAGAGGAAGTTGGCCGCCATGTAGTTGAGCATCAGCGTCGAGATGATCTCGTTCACGCCGAGGCGAAGCTTGAGCCACGCCGGCCCCAGCACCCAGAGCAACCCGCAGCCCACGGCGGCCGCGAACATCAGCGGCAGGCGCAGGTTCTCGGGGCCGATCTGCCACATCGAGACGGCGGTCGCGCCGATGGCGCCCCAGACCATCTGGCCTTCCAGGCCCAGGTTCCAGAAGCGCGCGCGGAACGCGATGGCGCCCGCAAGACCGACCAGGATCATCGGCGCGGCCTGGAACAGCACGGCGCGCAGGTTCTGGCCGTCCAGGAAGGTCTGCACCACGAACTCGTTGGCGAGCTCGTCGGCGGGCACGCCCGCGGCCACGAGGATGGCGGCGGAGATCGCGAAGCCGACCAGCAGCGCGATCGCGAGGATCAGCGCCTGCCAGCGCCAGGCCATGTGCTGGCGGATTTCCAGCGTGTAGCGGCGGCTGGCGAGTGGCTGCGGCGTGCGCACGGCCGCAGATGTCTTGAGGTCGGCAGTCGGGGGATGTGCCATGGCAACGAGCGATGCCTCAGCCATGGTCCACCATCGCCTGCCCGATGGCCTGCCGGTCGGCCGGTTGCGCGAACTCGCCGGCGATGCGCCCGCGCGTCATCACGCCCACGCGGTCGGCCAGCTGCAGCACTTCGTCCAGGTCCTCGCTGATCAGCAACACGGCGGCACCGCTGTCGCGCGCGGCGCGCAGGCGCGCATGCACCTCGGCACTGGCGCGCACGTCCAGCCCGCGGCTGGGGCTGTGGGCGAGCACCAGCGTGGGCGACTTGCCGAACTCGCGCGCGAGCACCAGCTTCTGGGCGTTGCCGCCGGAGAGCAGCGCGGCCTTTTGTGCCACCGAGCGCACCCCCAGCACGTCGAAGACGCGCACGGCTTCTTGCGTGTCGCGCTGGATGCGTCCGCGGCGCAGATGCCAGACGGGGCCGTAGCGCCCGCTGTGCACGCGGCCGATGGCGTAGTTCTCGGCGACCGACAGGTTGCCTGCCAGCGCAAGGCCGTAGCGGTCGGCCGGGATCGCGGCGATGCCGACGTTGCGGCGCGCCGGTGCGGTCATCGTCTTGAGGTCGCCGTGGCCTGCCAGATGCATCTGGCCTTCGAGGGCTTCGCCCGGCAAACCCATGATGGCGCCGGCCAGCTCGCCCTAGCCGTTGCCGCCGACGCCGGCCAGGCCGTAGATCTCGCCTGCATGGAGGTCGAGATCGACACCGTCGAGCACGCGGCGGCCCTGCGGCGATGCTGCTGAGCGCAGGCCGCGCACGGACAGACGCACCGGACCGCGCGGCGCCTTCGCAGCCTGGAAGCCTTGCGTTGCGACAGACTCGCCAACGGTCAGCTTCACCAGTTCGTCCACCGACGTCGCACTTGGCACCAGCGTCGCCACCGTGCGCCCGCCGCGCATCACCGTCACGCGGTCGGCATACGTCTTCACATCGGCCATCTTGTGCGTGACCAGCACCACGGCGGCGCCTGCGCGTGCGAGCCCCTGCACGGTCTGCAAGAGACGCGCGGCCTCCTGGTCGGTCAGCACGGCCGTGGGCTCGTCCAGGATCAGGATGCGTGCGCCCGCCAGCAGCACCTTGAGAATCTCCACGCGCTGCTGCTCCGCAATCGAGAGCGCGTCGATGCGCTTCGAGGGATCGATCTCGAAGCCCAGCTCCGCAGCCTTGTTGCGGATATCGCGTTCGATCTCGCGCAGCCGCTCGCCATGGCTCTGGAACTCGGCCGGCGGCGGCGCGGTAAGGAGGATGTTCTGCGCCACCGTGAACGGCCGCACCAGCTTGAAGTGCTGATGGACCATGCCGATGCGGTGCCGGGCGGCATCGCGCGGGCCGGCAAAGCGCACCAGGTTGTCGTCCACCAGCAGTTGACCCGCCTCGGGTGCATAGAGCCCGGCGGCGATGTTCATCAGCGAGGACTTGCCCGCGCCGTTCTCCCCGAGCAGGGCGTGCACCTCGCCCCAGCGCGCGGCGAAGTGGGCGTCGGTCAAGGCCGCGAAGCCGTCGAAGGACTTGCGGATGCCGGTGAGTTCGAGCGCGTTGGGCATGGCTTCTTCGGGGCTCCGGCCTACTTCTGCGTGACCACGCCCTTGACGAACCAGTCCATCTTCCAGAGATCGGCATCCGAGAGCACCGCGCCCTTGGCAACGCGCTCCTTGCCGTCGCGGTCCGCGAGCGGGCCTGCGTAGACCTGCTTGCCCTTCATGATCGCTTCGCGCTCGGCGGTGATCAGCGCGGCCTTGTCCTTGGGCACCGCGGGGCCGAAGCCTGCGATGTCGGTGCCGCCGTCCTTCATGGCGATGAAGGCGCCGTAGGGCGCGGGCTTCCAGCCGCCGGCCATCACTTTCTTGAGTTCAGGCACGAGGAACCGGTCCCACACCCACACCGACGAGCACAGCGTCGCCTTGGGCGCGAACTGGCGAAGGTCCCGGTGGTGGCCGGTGCCGTACACGCCGCGCTCCTGCGCCACGATCTGCGGCGTGGGGCTGTCCACGTGCTGGCCGATGACATCGGCACCCTGGTCGATGAGCGCGGCAGCGGCGGCGCGTTCCTTGATGGGGTCGTTCCAGGCGCCGGTGTAGATCACGTTGACCGTGGCGTTGGGGTTCATCTTCTGCGCCCCGAGCGCGAAGGCGTTGATGGTCCAGTTCACCACGCCGAAGGGGTTGGCCGCGACGAAGCCGAGCTTGCCGGTCTTGGAGGCCGCGCCCGCGGCCATGCCGCACAGGTACTGGCTCTCGTAGGTGCGGCCGTAGAACGATTCGAGGTTCGTGCCGTTGGTGGTGCCCGAGCCGTTCAAGAAGGCGACATCGGGGTACTTGGCGGCCAGGTCCTTGAAGCTGTCCGAGTAGCCGAAGGCGGTGCCGATCACGATGTTGGCGCCGCGCTGGATGAACTTCTCGGCCGCCGGCTTGATGGCCGAGGCGTCCTCGGGCACGTTCTCCACGAACTGGATCTTCTGGCCGAGCTCCTTCTCGATCTTCACGCGTGCCTCGTCGAAGGCCTGCGTCCAGCCGCCGTCGTTCTTGGGGCCGAAATAGAGCATCGCGATCTTGGGCTTGTCCTTGAGGGTGAAGCCCTCGGCCGCCGTGGCGGGCAGCGTGACGAAGAACGCGCCGCCGGCTGCGAGCGTCAGTGCAAGGCCGAGGAAGCCGGTGGTGGGTGTGCGCAGCATGGAGCAACCTTTCGTGGGAAGCAGGGGGAGTGACAGAAGGAAAAGAGAAGGAGGGGCCGCGCGCGTCACATCATGAAGTTGATGCGGAACACATTGCCCTCGGGGTCGAGCAGCACCGACTGGTACCAGTTGTAGTAGGTGACGTAAGGCGGCTTCACGAGCGTGGCGCCAGCCTCGAGCGCGACCGGCACCATGCGGTCGACGTCGGCCTGGCTGTCGACGTCGATGTTCAGCAGGAACTTCACGCCGCGCGTGTCGGAGAACTCGGCCAGGTGCAGCAGCTCGTAGGCATCGAGCGCGTTGAAACCGAGGCTCGACTTGCCGGTGTCCAGTCCCCGGAAGATCGGCGAGCGGATCGCCTCGATCTCGGGGAAGCCGAACACGCGCCGGTAGAAGCCGCTGAGCGCGACCACGTCTTTGGCGAACACGTTGACATAGGAGAGGTGTGCCATGTCGGGCTTCGGCTCAGGCCATCGCCTTGGTGCCGCCGAAGGTCGTCTGCTTCACGAACTTCGATGTGAGGTGGTCGCCGGACGAAATGGGCGGGTACTTGGCCTGCTCTCCCGGTGCAAGGCAACTGGGCAGGCACTCGACCATCGCGTCGTAGTTCGGCTGGTGAAAGAACACCAGCGACTGCCGGCGATTGGTGCTCGCCACCTCGAAGGGCGGGTTGATCACGCGGTGCAGGGTCGACACCCACTGGTCGTTGGTCCACTGCATCATCAGGTCGGCGATGTTGACCACCAGGCCGCCTTCCACTTGCGGCACGTCGACCCACTGGCCAGCCTTGTTGAACACCTGCAGGCCCTTGTCGTCGGGCAGCACAATGGTGAGGCTGCCGTAGTCGCTGTGCGCGCCCGCGCGCAGTTGGCCGGGCAGCGGTTGCTCCCGCTGCGGCGGATAGCTCAGCACGCGGAACATGCTGATGTGTTCGTCGATCTTGTCGTCGAAGAAGGTCTCGGGCAGCGCGAGGCCGAGCGCGAAGATGCGCATCAGCGAACGCGAGAGATCGCTCATGGCCTCGAAGTAGCCCTCGTACGCTTCGCGGAAGCCGTCTATGGGTGGCCAGCTGTTGGGCTCGAAGTGCGGGCCGGCGGCGGGGCCGCGGTGGTAATCGTCGTCGGGCACGTTCGACGGGCCGATGGAAAACGATTCCTTCAGATCACCGGGCGCCACTTCTTCGAGGCTGTACGACAAGCCCTCTTCGCCGACCGCGCTGTAGCCGCGCACCGCGTCTTCGCGCGGACGATCGACCTTGCGTTTCTCGCCGAGCGGCATGTCGAAGAACCGGCGTGACAAGGTCGCCACGCGCGAGATCAGATCGGCGGGAATGCCGTGGTTGGTGATGACCAGGAAGCCGATGCTGCGGCAGGCTTCGTCGACTTTTCTCGCAACCTCTGCCTTGCCTTCGGGGCTGCCGGCGAAGTAGGGCGCGAGATCGATGATGGGGACGGACAGAAGGGTCATGGGTGCTCCTCATGCGTGGCGTGCGTACCCGTGCTCCATGCAACGTCTGTGCCAGTTGGACCAAATGGACAAATCGCTTTTGTCGCGTCAGCATGGTGCGCGGCGCGAGGCCTGCAGGCCGCGTTGGCGCAAGGCGATGCACGGTGGCCTTACAGTGGTGCGCCGCGACGGCAAGCGCTTGCGGGTACGGCTCGTGCAAGCGTGTCGTTCGCAGTCGAACGATGACGGAATCCAGAAGAAGCGAGGGAAGATGCCGAAGACCAAGGCGCTGGCCGCAGCCAGCAGCGACACCACCGACAAGCCGGCGCGCAAGCGAGCGAAACCCGCGGTGCGCAGCGCCTCCGCCGTGAGCCGGCGGCTGCGCCAGATCGAGGACAAGCGCAGCGCGATCCTCGGTGCCGCGCTGGGGCTGTTCTCCCGTTTCGGATTGCACGGCACGTCGATCGACCAGGTGGCCGCGCGCGCCGACGTCTCGAAGAGCAACCTGCTCTATTACTTCGCCAACAAGGAAGAGCTGTACGTCAACGTGCTGCGCGACCTGCTCGCGCTGTGGCTCGAGCCGCTGCGCGGCTTCAGTGCCGAGCAGGACCCGAGCGAAGCCATCGGCGACTACATCCGGCGCAAGCTGGTCGTCTCGCGCGATCGACCGGATGCGTCGCGCCTGTTCTGTCTTGAAATGATCCAGGGCGCGCCGCTGCTGCGCGACGAACTCGACCGCGAGCTGCGCACGCTGGTGGAGAAAAAGTCGGAAGTCATCAAGGCGTGGGTCGAGGCCGGCAAGCTCGCGCCGGTCGATCCGCACCATCTGATCTTCGCGCTGTGGGCGGTCACGCAGCACTACGCGGATTTCGGCGTGCAGGTGCAGGCGCTCTCGGGGCACACGCTGGACGATGCGGCGTTCTTCGAACAGACGGTGCAGAACATCCAGCGCATCGTGCTGCAGGGCATCACGCCGCGCTGATGATTTTCTTTTTCAGGCGAGGCCTGAATGAATTGCTCCCTCTCCCCTTGGGGAGAGGGCTGGGGTGAGGGTAGCGGCCTCGAACCCACAACTGTCTAGCGCAAGCGCCGCAGCTCCCTCACCCTGACCCTCTCCCCGAGGGGAGAGGGGACCACACGGAGTTCAGTGCTGCGGCGGTGCCGCGATCTCGTGATAGCGGCGATCGAAGTAGATCAGCCCCTCCGCCGCGCCGCCGATGGCGATGGCCACCGCCTCGCAAAAGAGCACGTCGTGCGTGCCCGCACTTGTGGCGTGCACCACGCGGCAATCGAAGGACACGGCCGCGTCGTCAAGCATCGGCGAGCCGGTGGTCTTGCGGCTCCAGCGGCCGGCGGCAAAACGCTCGTCCATCGGCGTCTTGCCGCCGAACAACGCGGAGAGCGCCTGGTGCCCCGCAGCCAGCACGTTCACGCACAGCACGCCGTTCGCCTTGAACGCCGGGTACACCGACGCCGAGCGGTTCAGGCACACCAGCAAGGTCGGCGGCTCGTCGGTCACGCTGCACACGGCCGAAGCCGTGAAGCCGGCGCGCCCGGCGGGGCCATCGGTGGTGATGATGTTGACGGCCGCGCCCAGCCGCGCCATCGCATTGCGGTAGTCGGATTTCGGCAAGGAGGAAGAGGGCGCGCCAGGCGGCAGGCCGTTCGGGTTCGATGCGGGGTGGGAGGCCATCGTGTTCAGCATGTCGTGACTCCTGGGAAGCGTGTGCTTTGCCGCGGGCCTCAGGCCAGCAGGCAGGCCTCGTCGAAGGGCAGGCGTGGCAGGCGCCCGAACACCTTCGACGCATCGCCGTGGCCGAGGTTGATGAGGAAGTTGACGGTCCAGTCGGTGCCTTCGAAAAAAGCGGCATCGACCTTCGCCTTGTCGAAGCCCGACATCGGGCCGGCATCGAGACCCACGGCGCGCGCGGCGAGCAGCAGGTAGCCGGCCTGCAGGCTGGCGTTGCGGAAGGCGGTTTCGTGCGCGGCCTCGGGGCTGCCGGTGAACCAGCTGCGCGCATCGGTGTGCGGGAACAGCGTGGGCAGCTTGTCGTAGAACCTGCGGTCCCATGCGGCGATGACCGTCACCGGCGCGCTCATGGTCTTGTCGAGGTTGCCCTTGGACAGCGCGGGCGCAAGGCGCTGCTTGCCTTCGGGCGTTCGCACGAACACGAAGCGCGCGGGCGAGCAATTGGCCGAGGTCGGCCCCAGGCTGGCAAGCGTGTAGATGCGCTGCAGCTGGGCATCGGACACGGGCTCGCCGGTCCAGCCGTTGTGGCTGCGCGCGCTGGTGAAGAGAAGCGCGAGTGCGGCGTCTTCGAGGATCTGTGTGGAGGTCATGCGTGAACCGGAGGAGTGGCGGGTGTGCCGACACGGGCAAGAAAATCGAGAAGGCTGCGGTTGAACGCATCGGCTTCGGTCACGCTGTGCGCATGGCCGCCATGCGGCACGAAATCGAGCGTGACGTCGCGCAAGCCGTCGGCCAGACGCTGCGAACAGGTCCAGGGGACGAGCACGTCGTCCCTGGCGGCAGTCACCAGCGTGGGCGCGGTGATGTCGGAAAGGCGCGCATCGATGTCGAAAGCACGCAGTGCGGCGATGCGCGCGCGCATGTTGGATTCGCCGGGGAAGTGCGCGAAGGCGTGATCGACTTCGTCGGCCACGCGCTGCGCATGCTCGGCGCACCAGGCGGCAGGGTACAGAAAGATCGGCTGGGCTTCGACATACGCGCGCGCACCGAGTGCGCCGAGCAGCGCGAGCCGCGCATCGAAGCAGCGCGCCGAATGCGGGTTCGGCTTCGACCATGCGTTGACGAGCACCAGGCTCGCCACGCAGTCGGGCGCATCGAGCGCGAGCTGCAGGCCGACCAGTCCACCGAGCGCGTGGCCCGCGAAGTGGCACCGCGCCGTGTCAGTGGCGTCGAGGATCTCGATCACGTCGCGCGCCATGTCGGCGATCGCGTAGTCGCTCGCTGGCAGCGTGGCGGGGCTGCGGCCCGTGCCGCGCTGGTCGTAGGCGATGACGCGGTGGCCGGCCTCGACCAGCGCGCCGAGTTGCGGCCGCCAGAAGCCGGCGGAGCCGCCGAGGCCCGACGACAGCAGCACGGTGGTGGCCGCGTCCGACGGCCCGTGCACCTCGTAGTGCAGCGAGGTCATTGGTGCACCCTTGGCGCTACGCGCCTTCCCGCCAGGCGGGAGCGAGCTTGCTTGGGGCGGCCCTGCGCGGCGCTCATGAGGCTCAGGCCTTCTTGCCGATGTGCGCGGTCGAGGCGATCTCGATCAGTGCGTCGGGCTTCACCAGGCCGCACTGGATGCAGTAGCGCGCAGGCTTGGTGCCGGGAAAGAACTCGGCATACACCGCGTTGATCTTCGCGTAGTCGGCCCAGTCCTTGAGCATGATCTGGTTGAAGGTCACATCGTCCATGGTGCCGCCGGCAGCCTCGACCACGCCCTGGATGATGGTGAGCACATGCCGCGCCTGCGCGGCGGCATCGCCGACATGGACCACGTTGTTGTCCTTGTCGAAGGGCAGCGTGCCCGACACGTAGAGGATGCCGTCGGCGAGCGTGCCCGGGACATACGGGGCGAGCGGCACGCCGGTGCCGGGAGGGATGATGGCTTGCTTGGGCATTCGGAAAACTCCTTGAAAAAATGAATCAGGCAACGGCTGTTTCAGCCGCTTCGGTCGTTGCAGGTTGAAGGGCGGCTTGCGGCGCGAAGGTGCTGCAGAACTGATCGACCGTGGAGACCCAGCCGAAGAAGGTCTCCACGTTGTAGACCGAGGCTTTCTGGATGGCCGCGCCGCCCAGTTCGTGCGTCGCGTCTTCGAGCATCACGGCGAAATATTCGAGGTGGAACGCGTCGCGCAGCGTCGATTCGACGCACACGTTGGTGGCGATACCGGTGAACACCAGGTGGCGGATGCCGCGTGCGCGCAGGGTGCTGTCGAGCGTGCTGTTGAAGAAGCCGCTGTAGCGCGTCTTGGGCACGACGATGTCGCCGGGCTGCGGCTTCATCTCGTCGATGAGCTCGTAGTCCCAGCCGCCCTTGGCGAGGAACTTGCCTTGCAGCTCGGGCCTGGCGCGCATGGTCTTGAGCGCGTTCGACTTGTGCCAGTTGGGCGAGCCGGGGCCGCCCGCTTCCACATACGCCGCATCCCAGCCGTTCTGCAGGAACACGACCAGCATGCCGGCCGCGCGCGCAGCGGCGATGGTGCGTGCGATGTTGGCGATGGTGCCCTGCGCGCCCGAGATGTCGAAACCGGCCGAATCGACATACCCGCCGAGCGAGGCGTAGGCGTTCTGCATGTCGACGACGATGAGCGCGGAATCGGTGGCATGCAGCGCGAGCGGTTCGGGGCGCGCGGGCAGCACGAGCGGCGCGGGCGCACCGGGCAGGCGCGGCGCGCCGACGGGCGTGGTCGAAGTGAGCGTGGTGTTCTTCGCGGCGGGCGTGGTCATGTGCGTCTCCCTTCAGGCCGCGAGGCGCTCGGGTTCGGCCTGCGACGGCACGGGGCTCTGCACATGCGCGCGGCTCTTCATCAGCGGCTGGATGCGTTCGCCGAAGGCCTCGACGCCTTGCACGAAGTCGTCGAAGGTCAGCAGCACGCCTTCGGTGCCGGGCACCTCGGCCATTTCGTCGAGCAGGCGCGCGACGGTGGCGTAGGAGCCGACCAGCGTGCCCATGTTGATGTTCACTGCCGAGGTCGGGTCGGCCATCTGGCGCACGTTGGTGTCGGCGCCCGACTTGGTGTCGGCCGCGCCCTGCTGCCCGAGCCAGGCGATGGCCTCGTGGTCGGCGCCGGCCTTGTAGTGCTCCCACTTGGCGCGCGCGGCCTCATCGGTTTCGTCGGCGATCACCATCATCAGCACATAGGTGGTGACATGGCGGCCGGTCTTGCGCGCGGCCTCGATGAGTTTTTCCGCCGCGGGCGCGAAGGCCTTGGGCGTGTTCACGCCCTTGCCGAAGCAGAAGTTGTAGTCGGCGTACTTCGCGGAGAAGTCCATGCCCGCATCGCTCTGGCCGGCGCAGATCACCTTCATGTCGGCCTGCGGCTGCGGGCTCAGGCGGCAGTCGTCCATCTGGAAATGCTCGCCCTTGAAGTCGGACTGGCCCTTGCCCCAGAGGTCGCGCAGCACCTGGATGTATTCGGAGAGGTACTGGTAGCGCGAGCCGAAGAACTGGTCGCCGGGCCACATGCCCATCTGCGAATACTCAGGCCGCTGCCAGCCGGTAACGAGGTTCAGGCCGAAGCGGCCGCCGGAGATCGAATCGATGGTCGAGGCCATGCGCGCGACGATGGCCGGTGGCATCACCAGCGAGGCGGCCGTGGCGAAAAGCTTGATCTTCGTCGTGACGGCCGCGAGCCCGGCCATGAGCGTGAAGGACTCGAGGTTGTGGTTCCAGAACTCGGTCTTGCCGCCGAAGCCGCGCAGCTTGATCATCGACAGCGCGAAGTCGACGCCGTAGTGCTCGGCCTTCAGCGTGATCTCCTTGTTGAGCGCGAAACTGGGCTTGTACTGCGGTGCGTTCTCGGACAACAGCCAGCCGTTGTTGCCGATGGGAATGAAGATGCCGACGTTCATGAAGGGCTCCTGTTGCGGGTTGAGGAGTCCTATGCATGGTGCGTGCCAATCGAATAAAGCCTTTCATATCAATGAGTTAGGCTTTTCTGGTGCTTGGGTTTTGACCAATTGGTCCAAAGTGGAGCAGGCGAACCGGAAAAATTGCGGCGGCGCGGTGCAAGCCTCGCCAAAGCGGTGCAGCGTCGGCGTCACGAACGGCGCGGCAAAATCACGCCATGCCCAAGACCCCACACCGCACCGCCGCGGCCATCGGCGGCACCGCCGATGACGTCGAAGCGGCTTTCTACGAAGCGCTGCAGCGCGGCGACATCGATGCGCTGATGGCCTGCTGGGCCGATGAGGACGAGGTTTTCTGCGTGCACCCTGGCGGCCCGCGGCTGGTGGGCGCCGTGGCGATCCGCGCCGCGTTCGAGCAGATGTTCGGCAACGGCGCGATCCACGCCATGCCGGCGCGGGTGCGCAAGATCGAGTCGCTCGCGAGCGCGGTGCACAACGTGCTCGAGCGCATCGAGGTGCTCACCGCCGAAGGCCCGCGCCATGCGTTCGTGCTGGCCACCAACGTCTATCACAAGACCGCGCAGGGCTGGCGCATGGTGGCGCACCACGCGAGCCCGGGCAGCGCGCGGGAGCCCGACGACGCGAACGATCCGCCCCAGACCCTGCATTGATGTCTTCCGCCGATTCCTTCTCTTCTTCTTTCTCCTCGCTTCGATCGTCGATGGGCTACGTGGCGCCGCGCTGGCTGCCCGGCGGCAACCTGCAGACCATCTGGGCCGCGCTCTATGCGCGCCGCTTCGACGGCACGGCGCCCGCGTACCGCCGCGAGCGCTGGAACGCGCCCGACGGGGATTTCATCGACGTCGATTTCATCGATGCGCCGCTGCCGGGCCCACGGCCGCTGCTGGTGCTGTTCCACGGGCTCGAGGGCTCGTCGCGCAGCCACTATGCGGAGGCCTTCGCGGCGTTCGCGGCCGAGCAGGGCATGGCCTTTGCCGTGCCGCACTTCCGAGGCTGCAGCGGCGAGCTGAACCTTGCGCCGCGCGCCTACCACTCGGGCGACTACGAAGAGATCGGCTGGATCTTGAAGCGCATGCACGACCAGCACACGCTGCGCGGCGGCGGCCCGGTGCTGGCGGCGGGCGTCTCGCTGGGCGGCAATGCGCTCTTGCGCTGGGCCTGCGAGGCGGGCGACGCGGCGCGTGAATCGGTCAGCGCCGTGGCTTCGGTCTGCGCGCCGCTCGACCTCGCCGCGGGCGGCGAGGCGATCGGCCGGGGCTTCAACAAGCTGGTCTACACGCGCATGTTCCTCGCGACCATGAAGCCCAAGGCGATGGCCAAGCTCGCACAGTTCCCGGGCCTGTTCGACCGCGACCGGCTGCTGGCCGCGCGCGACCTCTACACCTTCGACGACGTGTTCACCGCGCCGCTGCACGGCTTTCGCAACACCGACGACTACTGGGCGCGGGGTTCGTCCAAGCCGCACCTGGGCCAGATCCGCGTGCCCACGCTGGTGGTGAACGCGCTCAACGATCCGTTCATTCCGGCCCGCAGCCTGCCGGGGCCGGGCGAGGTCGGGCGGCATGTGACGCTGTGGCAGCCGGCGCACGGCGGGCACGTCGGCTTTCCGCTGGGCCTGCCGCCGGGGCATGTGCGCGGAATGCCGGAGCGCGTGGGCAACTGGCTGCAGGTACACGGCGGCGTTTTGGCTGACGCTTCACCAGCGCAGCCGGCAGGAGAATGAATTCATGGACGACATCGTCAAGCAAGCGCTCGCCAAATGGCCCAATGTGCCGCACTGCTACGGCTGGCTGGGGCTTGATGCGCGCGGCAACTGGTACATGCGCGACGACCGCACGCAAGCCGAGGGGCCGTTCGTGCAGGCCAAGGGCTCGATGCTGCGGCACGACAAGCTGATCGACTTCATCCATCGCAACTACGAGCACGACGACGAAGGGCAGTGGTTCTTCCAGAACGGGCCGCAGCGTGTGTATGTCGAACTGGAAGCTGCGCCGCTGGTGTGGCGCGTGGCCGACGAAGGCGGTGGCAGGTTCACCGTCACGGCCCATACCGGGCAGGCAGTCGACGTCTCGGGCTGCCTGCTCGACGAGGCCGGGCGGCTCTATCTGGTCGCGCCGATCGGGCTCGGGCTGGTGCACACGCAGGACGTGGGGATCGCGGCCGAAGCCATCGAACAGGGCCTGTGGACGCCCGAGACGATGCAGGCCAGCGAACTGCCGCAGCGCTTCGGTCACGTCATGAGCCCGGCGCAGCGCCATGCCGGGGCCGCTGCGGCGCTATCAAAACAGTAGTCCAGGCGCCGATCGCCCACAAAAAAGCCGGCGCTGAGCCGGCTTTTCTTTGGGACGAAGCGGATTACTTGGCCGGTGCTGCTGCAGCCGTCGAAGCCGCGGCTGCAGGTGCCGAGGCGGCAGGCGCCGCACCCGAAGCACCTTCTGCGGGCGCTGCGGCCGCCGGACGCTCGGGCACCGGGAACTTGGCGCCGCCGGCATTGGCCATGTAGACCACCGCGCGGCCGATTTCGAGGTCTTCGAAGTCGCCGCCGCCCTGGGGAGGCATCGCGCCCTTGCCCTTGAGCGCATGTTCCAGCAGCGTTGCATAGCCCTGGCCGATGCGGGGGCCCCAGGCTGCAGCGTCGTTCAGGTGAGGAGCGCCGGGGATGCCCGGTGCGCCGTGGCAGGCCACGCACTGGGCCTTGAACACGGCCTCGCCAGCGGTGAGCGGGCGGTTGGCATCGCGGATCTCGATGGCGCCGACTTTCTTGAGGCGCTCGGCCACTTCCTTGTCGCGCGATTCCTTCGACACGCCGTAGAGCGCCATGTTGTCGCCCTCCGCGGTGCCGGCGGGCTTGGTGCCCGAGACCACGTAGGCGACAAGCCCCACGATGATCAGGATCGGTGCAATGAAGGAGAAAAATACCGCGAGCAGCAGTTGCTTCGGGTTCTTGATGGGGCCGGTATGGGCTTCTTCTGTGGCCTGGTAGTGCGGGTCTGCGCTCATGGCGTCCTCAATAACGGGGGCTCGTCGGGGGGCTTTTTCTAGATCAACCGACGATTATAGAGAGGCCCCTCGCCCCAGCGGGCGATTGGCCTCCCGATATCGGGCGCGCAGGCGCCTCAACCCTTGTCGCGCGTTGCCCAGCCGCCACCCAGCGTCTTGTACAGCGTGACCTGGTTCTGCAATTGCAGGAGCCGCGCGTTGACCGCCAGTTGCTGCGCCGTGAACAGCGAGCGCTGCGCATCGAGCAGGTCGAGCGCGCTGGCGATGCCGTTGCGATAGCGCAGATCGGAGAGCTTGAAGCGCACCGCTTCCGCCGTGGCCTGCGCGCGCTGTGCCCGCACCTCTTCACCCAGGGTGGCGCGGCCGGCCAGCGCGTCCGCCACTTCGCGGAACGCGGTCTGGATCGACTTCTCGTACTGCGCGACCGCGATCTCGCGTCCGGCCTTGGACGATTGCAGCGTGGCCCAGTTGCGGCCCGCATCGAAGATCGGCAGCGTGACCGTGGGCGCGAACGACCAGGCCTTGGAGCCGCGGTCGAACAGGCCCGAGAACTCGCTGCTCGCGGTGCCGATGCCGCTGGTCAGCGACACGCGCGGGAAGAAGTTCGCGCGCGCCGCACCGATGTTGGCGTTGGCGGCAATCAATTGCTGCTCGGCCGCGCGGATGTCGGGCCGCTCGATCAGCATGTCCGAGGGCAGGCCCGCGGGCACATCGGGCATCGGCTTGATGCCGTCCAGGCCCTTGGCGCCGCCCGAGAGGGCGTCCGCCGGCACCGGCGCGCCCAGCAGCAGGGCGAGCGCGTTCTCGTCCTGCATGCGCGCGCGCTGCTGTTGCGCGTAGGTGGCGCGGGCACTTTCCGCGGCCGTGTTGGCGGCCTGGAAGTCGATTTCGGACGACACGCCGTTGTCGAAGCGCAGCTTGGCAAGGCGCACAGACTCCTCGCGCGTGACCATCGTCTGGCGCGTGATCTCCAGCAACTCGTCGTCGGCCATCAGCGTGATCCAGCCGGTGGCGACCGAGGCGATCAGGCTGATCTGCGCGGCCTTGCGCGTTTCTTCTGTGGCGAGGTACTGCGACAGTGCCTGGTCCTTCAGCGCGCGGATGCGGCCGAAGAAGTCGAGCTCCCAGGCGGTGAAGCCGAAGTTCACGCTGTACTGCGACGACACGCTGCCCACGCTGCTGTCGAATGCCTGGAAGCTGTTCGGGCTCGAGCGCGAGCCGCTGCCCGTGAGGCCCAGTGCCGGGAACAGCGCCGAGCGCTCTATCTGGAACTGCGCGCGCGCCTGCTCGATGTTGAGCACCGACACGCGCAGGTCCCGGTTGTTCGCCAGGGCGGTCTGGATCAGGCCCGCCAGGCGCGGGTCGGTGAAGAAGTCCTGCCACGGCAGGGCCGCGGCCGCCTGGCCGGCCGGTTGCGACGGGTCACCGGGGAAGGTGGTCGGCACCGGCGCGGCGGGGCGCTCGTAGGTCGGGATCAGCGAGCAGCCCGCCAGCAGCATCGCTGCGGCCAGGGCCGTGGGAATCAGTTTCTTAGTCATGCTTGGGTTCCTCCACGATGCCGGCGGCTTCCGCATGCCGCTTGTCGGCTTCCCGCTGGCGCGCACTGCCCTTGAACAGGGTGCGCACGACCACGAAGAACACCGGCACGAAAATCACGGCGAGAGCTGTACCGGTCACCATGCCGCCGAGCACGCCGGTGCCGATGGCGCGCTGGCTGGCCGAACCGGCGCCCGAGGCGATCACCAGCGGCACCACGCCGAGGCCGAAGGCCAGCGAGGTCATCACGATCGGGCGGAAACGCAGGTGGGCCGCGGCCAGCGCCGATTCAACGATGCCCTTGCCCTGCGCCTGCAGGTCCTTGGCGAACTCGATGATCAGAATCGCGTTCTTCGCCGAGAGGCCGATGATCGTGATCAGCCCCACCTGGAAGTACACGTCGTTCGAATAGGCGCGCAGCATCGTTGCCAGCAGCACGCCCAGCACGCCCAGCGGCACCACCAGAATCACCGCCAGCGGAATCGACCAGCTCTCGTACAGCGCGGCCAGGCAGAGGAACACCGCCAGGATCGCGAAGCCGTACAGGATGATGGCCTGCGAACCCGCGAGCTTTTCTTCACGCGACTGGCCGGTCCATTCGAAGCCGAAGCCTTGCGGCAGCTGGCTGGCGAGCTTTTCCATCTCGGCCATCGCGGCACCCGTGCTGAAGCCCGCGGCGGCGTCGCCGCTGATGCGGATCGCGGGGTAGCCGTTGTAGCGCACCGTCTGCGTGGCGCCCGTGACCCACTTGGTGGTCGCGAAGGCCGACAGCGGCACCGGCTGGCCCTGCGTGTTGCTGGCGTTCAGCTTGAGCAGGTCGTCCGGCTGCATGCGGGCGGGCGCATCGGCCTGCACCACCACGCGCTGCAGGCGGCCGCGGTTCGGGAAGTCGTTGATATAGCTCGAACCCAGGCCCGTCGAGAGCGTCGCATTGATCGCGTCGAAGCTCACGCCCAGGGCGTTGGCCTTGTCGCGGTCGATGTCGATCTGCAGCTGCGGCGCGTCTTCCAGGCCGTCGGGGCGAACCTGCGACAGGATCTTGCTCTGCCCGGCCATGCCCAGCAGCTGGTTGCGTGCGTTGATCAGCGCCTCATGGCCTGCGCCGGAACGGTCTTGCAGCCGGAAGCTGAAGCCGCTGGCGTTGCCCAGTTCGGGAATGGGCGGCGGGCTCAACGGGTAGATGAAGGCGTCGCGGATGCCCGAGAGCGCACCGAAGGCACGGCCGGCCAGCGCGCTGGCCGAGTGGGCCGGGTCCTTGCGTTCTTCCCAGTCCTTCAGCGTCACGAAGGCAAGGCCCGCGTTCTGGCCCTGGCCCGAGAAGCTGAAGCCCATCACGCCGACCATGCTCTGCACTTCAGGCTGCTTCAGGATGAAGCCCTCGACCTGCTGCATGACCGACAGCGCACGCTCCTGCGTGGCGCCCGGGGGCAGCTGCACGTTCACGATGATGTTGCCCTGGTCTTCCTGCGGCAGGAACGAGCTCGGCAGGTGCGTGTAGGTGTAGGCCACCGCGCCGATGATCGCCACGTAGATGATCAGGTAGCGCGCGGCGCGGCGCAGGATGCGCGCGACCAGGCTTTCGTAGCCCTTGGCCGTGCGCGAGAAGCCGCGGTTGAACCAGCCGAAGAAGCCGCGCTTCTCGTGGTGGTGGCCGGCTTCCACGGGCTTGAGCAGCGTGGCGCACAGGGCGGGCGTGAGCGACAGCGCCATGAAGGCCGAGAAGGCGATCGAGGTCACCATCACCGCCGAGAACTGGCGGTAGATGTTGCCGGTCGAACCCGCGAAGAACGCGAGCGGCACGAACACCGAGATCAGCACCACCGTCACGCCGATGATGGCGCCGGAGATCTGCTTCATGGCCTTGCGCGTGGCTTCGAGCGGCGACAGCCCCTCCTCGCTCATGATGCGTTCGACGTTCTCGACCACCACGATGGCATCGTCCACCACGATGCCGATCACCAGCACCATGCCGAACATGGTCAGCACGTTGATCGAGAAACCGAGCGCAAGCAGCGAGGCAAACGTGCCCAGCAGCGCGATCGGCACCACGATGGTCGGAATGATCGTGTAGCGCCAGTTCTGCAGGAACAGGAACATCACCACGAACACCAGCGCCACGGCTTCCAGCAGCGTCTTGACCACTTCGGTGATCGAGATCTGCACGAAGCGCGAGCTGTCGTACGGAATGTCCCACTTCACACCCTGCGGGAAGAAGCGCGCGAGCTCGGTCATCTTGGCGCGGATCGCCTTGGCCGACTGCAGCGCGTTGCCGTTCGGGGTCGGCTGGACGCCGATACCGACCGCCGGCACACCGTTCAGGCGCGCCGAGGTGGCGTACGACTGGCCGCCGAGTTCGACGCGTGCCACGTCCTTCAGCCGCACGGTCGAGCCGTCGGTGTTGGCGCGCAGCACGATGTCCTTGAACTGCTCCACGTTGGCGAGCTGGCCGTTCACGACCACGGTGGCCGCGATGGCCTGGCCGGGAATGTTGGGCAGGTCGCCGATGGTGCCCGAGGACACCTGGGCGTTCTGTGCGCGGATCGCATTGTTGACGTCGGTGGCCGACAGATTGAAGCCCTGCAGCTTTGCCGGGTCGATCCAGATGCGCATCGCGTTCTCGGAGCCGAACAGCTGGGCCTGGCCCACCCCGACGACGCGCTGCAGCTCGGGCACGACGTTGCGTGCCGCGTAATCGCCGAGCGCCACCGGGTCGAGGTCCGGGTTGTCCGAGGACAGCATCACGAACATCAGGAAGTTGTTGCGCGACTTGTCGACGCGCACGCCCTGCTGCGTCACGGCGGCCGGCAGGCGCGGCGTCGCGCGCGACAGCCGGTTCTGCACGTCCACCTGTGCGAGGTCGTCGTTGGTGCCGGCCTCGAAGCTGATCGTGATGGTGCCGGTGCCGTCGGCCTGGGCCACCGATTCCATGTAGATCAGGCCCGGCGAGCCGTTCATTTCACGTTCGATGACGGACAGCACGCTGTCCTCGAGCGTCTGGGCCGAGGCGCCGGGGTAGGCGACGTTGATCACGATGGCCGGAGGGGCCACCGGCGGGTACTGCGAGATCGGCAGCTGGGTGATTGCCACGCCGCCCATCACCAGGATGAACAGCGCGATCACCCAGGCGAAGATCGGGCGGTCGATAAAGAATTTGGCCATGCGGGCGCGCTCCTAATTACTTCTTCTCGGCCGGGGCGGAAGCCTGGCCGTTCGCGGCGGGGGCTGCCGCGGGCGCTGCGGCTGGGGCCGCTGCAGCCGGCGCGGCTGCGGGGGCGGCGCCGGGCGCGGGTGCCGCAGGGGCCGGTGCTGCGTTCGGGTCCGGCTTCTTCCAGGGCACGGCCTTCACGGGCGTTCCGGGCGGCATCATCTGCAGCTTCTGGAAGCCGTCGACCATCACCTGTTCGCCGGCCTTCAGGCCGTCCAGCACCACCCACTGGTTGTCCTTGGCGGCGCTGATCTTCACGGTGCGCTTGCTGATCTTGCCGTCCTTGTCGACCACCGAGACGGTGTCGCCCTGCTGGGTGCGGGTGACGGCCTGCTGCGGCAGCGTGATCGCATTGCTGGCCTGGGCCTGCTCCAGCTTCACGCGCACATAGAGACCCGGCAGCAACTCGCCCTTGGGGTTTGGCACTTCGGCGCGCAGCGTGACCTGGCCGGTGGTCGAATCCACCGTGAGGTCGGAGAACAGCAGCTTGCCGGGCAGCGGGTAGTCGGTGCCGTCTTCCAGCACGACGCTCACGCTGGCGGCTTCTTCGCCGCCCGCGCGCTTGTACTGGCCGGCGGCCAGCGCGCGGCGCAGCTTCAGCACGTCGGAGGCCGACTGCGTGAAGTTCACGTACACCGGGTTGATCTGCTGCACGACGGCCAGCTCGGTGGCGTCGCCCTGGCCCACCAGCGCGCCTTCGGTCACGAGGGCGCGGCCGATGCGGCCGGCGATGGGCGAGGTCACGTCGGCATAGCCGAGGTTGATCTTGGCGGTCTGCACCGCGGCGCGGCCGGCGGCAACGTCGGCTTCGGCGGTTTTTTGCGAAGCGACGGCGTTCGCGTATTCCTGCTTGCTGACCGCATTGGCTTCGACCAGCGGCTTGTAGCGGTCGGCCAGGGCCTTGGCCTGCACGGCGTTGGCTTCGGCGCGGGCCAGCGTGGCCTGGGCGTTCTGCGAAGCGGCCACCAGCGGTGCCGGGTCGATGCGGAACAGGAGCTGGCCTGCCTTCACGTCGCTGCCTTCGCGAAATTCGCGTTTGAGCAGGATGCCCGACGCGCGGGCGCGGACCTGGGCGATGCGCGAGGCCTCCAGGCGGCCCGGCAGTTCGGTCACGAGGCCGACATCGGTCGGTGTGGCAACGACCACGCCCACTTCGGGCGCCGGCGGGTGGCCACCGCCACCACCTGCGCCGCCGGGACCGGCGGGCGCATCGCCCTTGCCGCAGCCCGCGAGGACCAACAGGACAACGGCGGCCACGGTCGCGAGACGCGGCGAAAAGGACGATGGGCGCGAGACATGCAGGAGAGGCATGCGATTCCTTTGAAGCGAAGACGGGAGATGGCGTGTTCGCAAGGCGAACAGGAAGACAGCATAAACAGCCGGGCCATCGGGGAAGCCCGGTAGTTTACATACATTCATGGATGTATAGTGACTCCATTAATGGCCCCACGATACGCAAGGGGCGTTCGCTTTACAAATCAGGAGACTTGGTGGCACGTCGTACGAAGGAAGAGGCAATGGCTACGCGGAATCGGTTGCTCGACGCCGCGGAGCTGCTGTTTCAGGCGCAAGGCGTCTCGCAGACCTCGCTGCAGCAGATCGCGCAGCAGGCCGGTGCAACGCGCGGCGCCATCTATTGGCACTTCAAGGACAAGGCCGACCTCTTCAACGCCATGATGGAGCGCGTCATCCTGCCGCTGGAGGCCGCGCCCAAGAGCGACGCCTCGGCCGGCAGCGACGATCCCCTGGTCGAGATCGAGGAAGGCATGGTCCACGCGCTGACCCTCATGACCACCGACCCGCAGGTGCGCCGCGTGTTCGACGTCGCCACCCACAAGGTCGAATACACGCACGACATGGCCTCGGTGCAGCAGCGCCATCTCGATGCGCGCAATGCCTGCGTGGTCGACTTCGAAAAAGCCCTGCGGCTGGCCGCGCGCCGCGCCCACGTCAAGCTGCCGGTGCCCGGCCATGTGGCGGCGCAGGGCATGCATGCGCTGATCAGCGGCCTCATCCAGAACTGGCTGCTCGACCCGACCGCCTTCGACCTCGTGCCTACCGGGCGGCGCACCTTCCGCGTCTATCTGGCGGGGCTCGGGTTCGAGCGTCCGGCGATCGGCACGATGGTTGCGCACGAGGCTGAAACCGCTGTTGCCTGATAGGCGATAATCTCTGGCTCCGGACGTTTCCGGACCTATCCTCTCGCTGTATTTCAACGGATAGAATTCGGCCCTCCGAAGGCTGAGATCCAGGTTCGATTCCTGGCGGCGGGACCAGATCCTCATTTCAAGGCATCTCACACCACCTCAAAACCCGCTCGCTTCATAGGCGCAGCGGGTTTTTCTTTGCCTCAGCGCTTCGCAGCCCGTAGCATCCCATGTCGGTACTTTGTCGGTACTTCTGTCGGTATCCCGCAGAGGGCGGAAATCGAGGTACCGACAACCGAGGATGACTGATGGCGCTGACAGACACGTTCGTGAAGCAGGTGAAGCACAAGGGCTCGGTGATCGGCGAGCGCTACGCCGATGGTGGCGGCATGTACCTGAGGGTCAAGGCCGCCGGCAAGTACTGGCGCTTGGACTATCGGATCAGTGGGAAGCCTCAGACGCTGGCGCTCGGTGTCTACCCTGAGGTGTCACTGGCGAAGGCCCGCCAACGCCGCGATAAGGCCCGTGAGCAACTGGCTGATGGCATCAACCCCAGCGAGGCCAAGCGCGAAGAAAAGCTGACCAAGGCGAACGCCGCGGCCAACACCTTCGAGGCGGTCGCCAGAGAGTGGCTCGATAAAACCTCGAACAAGCGCGCAGACGCGACGCAAGCGAAAGTCACCAACTGGTTGGAAAAGGATGTTTTTCCTGGCATCGGCCGGATGCCGGTTGCTGACCTCAAGGCCAGGGACGTGCTGGACAAGGTGGCCCGCAAGATGGAAGCCCGTGGCATCCACGAGAGCGCCCATCGCATCGTTCAAATCTGCTCGCAGGTGCTGCGCTTCGCCGTGGCAACAGGGCTCGTCGATCGCGACGTAACGGCCGACCTGCGCGGTGCTCTGGTGTCAGTCAACACGACTCACTATGCCGCCATCACCGAACCCAAACAGGTAGGGCAGCTCATGCGCGCCGTTGCCGGCTACGCTGGACACCCTACGACTGCAGCGGCGCTGAGGCTCTCTCCGCTGGTGTTTTTGCGACCTGGCGAACTGCGCGCGGCCGAGTGGGCGGAAATCGACCTCAACGCGGCTGAGTGGCGCATCCCGGGTGCAAGGATGAAGATGGGGGTTGAGCATCTGGTGCCGCTTTCTCGTCAAGCCGTCGAGATACTGAAGGCCGTTCAGCCGATTACGGGCCATGGCCGCTTCGTGTTTCCATCGATTCGCACCGGAGAGCGCTGCATGAGCGAGAACACCATCAATGCCGCTTTGCGCGGCATGGGCTATGGATCGGACGTGATGACTGCCCACGGCTTCCGCGCCATGGCGCGTACGATCTTGGATGAAGTGTTGGGCGAGCGCGTTGACCTCATCGAGCACCAACTGGCCCATGCGGTGAAGGATGCCAACGGACGCGCCTACAACCGCACGGCGCACCTACCGGCGCGAAAGGAAATGATGCAACGATGGGCTGACTATCTCGATGGCCTCCGCGGCGAGTCAACGGGTGGAGCGGTCAAATGACCGAACGCAGTCTGTTGGTTGCCGCCGAAAATTGACCCGGTCAGAGCAGTAAGGGGGTACGGAAAAAACTTGGACTGGTTTTATGCCGCAAGTCCAAGGCTCACCCGGTATTCGATAGGGCTGAGAGAGCACCAGCGGATGTACGAGTCGACCGCCTCGCGTCCGCCCCCCCCGGGGGGTCAGAGGTCGGCAGAATTCAACAGAGACGCTCTTGACCCCCATTGATAGGGCAGGTTGCAGCCGATGGTCCCGGCAAGCGTCGTAGCTTCGGGGATTGCAGGTTATTGAGCGCATCGTGCGCGGCCTCTCCGCCTGCCTTCTTGCAGGGCCGTCCTTGCCGGATGCGCACGAGCAACGAGCCAGGCGACGAATCCGGTGAGGATGGTGCAGATGATTCCCATGCTTCGTCGATTTGAGACATCGGGCGGTGAATCGGAGCTGCAGCCGGAGCTGGAAGCAGCGGGGCGAACTCATCGCCGCGATGGGCGCGCTTTCCGCCTACCGCTGCGTGCGCAGTTGACGGATGGTCGACGACATAGGCTGCGCAAAACTGGCGCCGTACTCGGAGCCTGCCGTGACCGCCTCAACTCTCAAGCCGAATTCCATGCAGCTTTATCGCCTGTGCAGGGACGCTGTGACGGCATGGATCGACGACTTCGCGCCGAGCATGGGTGCAGCAATCTCCTACTACACCATGTTCTCGCTGGCGCCGTTGCTGGTGATCGTCATCGCGGTGGCGGGAGCCTTGTTCAGCGCCGAGGCGGTGCAGGGGCAGATTGCGGCTCAGCTCTCCGGGCTGATTGGCGAGGAGGGCGCGCTCGCTGTCCAAGGGCTTGTCAAAAGCGCGAGCGAACCTTCTAGAGGGCTCATCGCCGGCGGAATCAGCATTTTCGTTCTGGTCCTGGGCGCCACCACGGTCTTTGCCGAACTCCAGAGTGCGCTCGACCGCATCTGGCATGTGCCGGAGCGGGTCAAGCCCAAGGGGGTATGGGGCATCTTGCGCGCGCGCGTGCTGTCGTTCGGCTTGATCCTCGGGCTTGCGTTCCTGCTGATGGTCTCGCTCATCGTCAGCGCCGGCCTGGCGGCCATGGGCAGTTGGAGCATGGGCTTGTTTCCGGGTTGGGAAACCTTGCTCCAGGGACTCAATGTCCTGGTTTCGTTGGGCATCCTGACCCTGCTGTTCGCGATGATCTTCAAGTTCATGCCAAGCGCGCCCATCCGCTGGCATGACGTCTGGATCGGCGCCATCGTGACCGCCGTGCTTTTTGAGGTCGGAAAGGTTCTGATCGGGCTCTATCTTGGGAAGAGTGGTGTCAACGAATCGTTTGCTGCGGCCGGCTCCCTGGTGGTGTTGCTGGCATGGGTGTACTACGCCGCACAGATTTTTTTGCTGGGCGCCGAGTTCACCAAGGTCTATGCCACCGCCCATGGTTCGGTGGCCGCTGCCAAGGCGCAGGCTGCTACGGATTCGGCTGCTTTGCAAGCCGAAAAAGGGACCGACTCCACCGTCCATGTGACGTCGGAGGTCGGGAAGCAACAACGGATGATCGAGGCTCAAACGCACAAGGCCAAGACCGCATTAATGCAGCAGATCATCGAGTTCGCCATCGTCAGTCTTGTAAGCGCGTTCCTGGCGCGGATGAGCCGCAATCGTGAGAAGCATGCGAAGTTGCGACAGCGCGGTCCGCTGCGACCGAGGTAGCCGTTTCGGTGAGCCCCGCCGTGTCATTGAGTGCGGGGCTAAGTTCTCGCGCCAGCTCTAAAAAATGCCTCGTGCCTTTTCAAGAAGCCTCAGCGGCCTGCCGAGGAGCCAGCGACGGCGGAGCCGAGAAGCTGCAGCTGCACCATGCCAGGCTCGTCAGGCGCTGTTCGCTGCATGTTGTTGTGGCACACACGCAGCTTCGGCGAGGCGCTGCATCAGCGCGCTCATGGCAGTGGGCGCAGGCCATGGTGGAAGGCACGACCACACGGTCGCCCACCTTCAGCCGCTTCACGCCCTTGCCGGTTTTCTCCACGCTGCCCATGAATTTGTGAGCGGGAGGTTACCGGACTCCATGTCCGGAATCTGCCTCGGAAAATGTACAAGTCGGACCTGCAGATGGCCGTAGCGATGACGCGCAGCTGCACATCGTTCTCCTGCCCAGTAACGCACCCACGAAGCGCGACTTCCAGTCCACGTGGCCACCCTCGTCGGCCCGGCCCAGGTCCAGCGCAGGACAAGGGCACTGCACGCCAGCTCAAGCGCGACATCGACATCGACAGCGTGAGCGTCGGTCCGCGCGCGACGCTGGAGGTGTATGAACACGCCGTGTGCAAGGACCGCACCGTGCGCTTCGAACCAAACAGCCGCGAAGGCGGCCTGGTGCGCAAGCTCGGCTCCGGCGGTCGCATCGAGGCGTTGAAGCTGTCCTGCTCCTGCTCCTGCTCCTGCTCCTGCCCCTTGGCGCGACGCGCCGGCGTGGCATGGCAAGGCGCGCGGCGCACCGGGATCCCGATGCGCCGTGGCCCGCCATGCCCGGACTCAGAAGTCCATGCCGCCGCCTGCCGGAACCGCAGGCGCCTTCTGCGGCTTCGGCAGTTCCGCGACCGTCGCGTCCGTCGTGAGGATCAACCCCGCGATCGACGCGGCGTTCTGCAGCGCGGTACGCGTCACCTTGGTCGGATCGACCACGCCGAGCTCGACCAGGTCGCCGTATTCGCCGGTGGCTGCGTCGTACCCGTGGTTGCCCTTGCCTTCGAGCACCTTGGCCACCACCACCGAAGGCTCCACGCCCGCGTTCGCGACGATGGCGCGCAGCGGCGCTTCGAGCGCACGCAGCGCGATGCGGATGCCGGCCTCCTGGTCGGTATTGGCGCCCTTGAGTCCGGAGATCGCGGCACGCGCGCGCAGCAGCGCCACGCCGCCGCCGGGCACGATGCCTTCGGCCACCGCCGCACGCGTGGCATGCAGCGCGTCGTCGACGCGGTCCTTCTTCTCCTTCATCTCGACCTCGGTGGCCGCGCCCACGCGGATCACCGCCACGCCGCCCGCGAGCTTGGCAACGCGCTCCTGCAGCTTCTCGCGGTCGTAGTCGCTGGTGGCCTGCTCGATCTGGGCCTGGATCGACTTCACGCGCGCATCGATGCGCTTCTGGTCGCCGCCGCCGTCGATGATGATGGTGTTCTCCTTCTGCACCTCGATGCGCTTGGCGCTGCCAAGATCGTCGAGCGTGGCCTTGTCCAACTGCTTGCCGGTTTCCTCGGAGATCACCGTGGCGCCGGTGAGCACCGCGATGTCCTCAAGCATGGCCTTGCGGCGGTCGCCGAAGCCCGGCGCCTTCACGGCCGCGACCTTGAGCACACCGCGCATCGAGTTCACCACCAGCGTCGCGAGCGCCTCGCCCTCGACCTCCTCGGCCACGATCAAGAGCGGCTTGCCGGCCTTGGCGGCGGCCTCGAGCACCGGCAGCAGCTCGCGGATGTTGGAGATCTTCTTGTCGTGCAGCAGCACGAGCGGATCTTCCAGGTGCGCCACCTGCTTCTCGGGGTCGTTGATGAAGTACGGGCTCAGGTAGCCGCGGTCGAACTGCATGCCCTCGACCACGTCGAGTTCGTTGTCGAGCGACTTGCCGTCTTCCACGGTGATCACGCCTTCCTTGCCGACCTTCTCCATCGCGTCAGCAATGATCTTGCCGATGGCTTCGTCCGAATTGGCGGACAGCGCGGCCACCTGCGCGATTTCCTTGCCGGTAGAGATGGGCTTGGAGAGCTTGTGCAGCTCGTCCAGGACGGCGGCCGTGGCCTTGTCGATGCCGCGCTTGAGGTCCATCGGGTTCATGCCCGAGGCCACGTGCTTCATGCCCTCCTGAACGATGGCTTGCGCAAGCACCGTGGCGGTGGTGGTGCCGTCGCCCGCGACGTCGGCCGTCTTGGAGGCGACCTGCTTGACGATCTGCGCACCCATGTTCTCGAACTTGTCGGCGAGCTCGATTTCCTTGGCGACCGACACGCCGTCTTTCGTGATGACCGGCGCGCCGTAGCTGCGCTCGAGCAGCACGTTGCGGCCCTTCGGACCCAGGGTCACTTTCACCGCATCGGCAAGGATGTTCACGCCCGCGACGATGCGCTGGCGGGCGTTGTCATGAAACTGGACGTCTTTGGCAGTCATTTCGAGATTGCTCCTTCTTCTTCACTCATCGGTTGTCTGTCTGTAGCGGACGATGCGCGGGCGTGTCAGGCGACGCGCTTGAGGTTGCCGCGCTCGCCGCTGTCGATCACGGCAAGGACGTCGTCCTCGCGCAGCACCAGCAGCTCCTCGTCGTCCACCTTGACCGTCTGGCCCGCGTACTTGCCGAAGAGCACCTGGTCGCCCGCCTTCAGATGCAGGGGGCGCAGCGTGCCGTCCGCGAGCAGCTTGCCTTGGCCGGTGGAGACCACCTCGCCCTGCTCGGGCTTCTCGGCGGCCGAATCCGGAATCACGATGCCGGACGCCGTCTTGCGCTGCTGTTCGATTCGCTTGACGATCACCCGGTCGTAGAGAGGATGAAGTTTCATGTTCGATCTCCTGTGCGATAAGGTCATCAAAAAGAGAACCCGCGCCACCCGCCGGCGGCGCGATCGGTTCGTTTCCTTTTGCCGGCTTGCAAGCGCCAGCGGGCGAGAGCTATGGGCTTCGGCGCGCGCCTTCAAGAGGCTGCGAACACGATTTTTTTTGTGACTGTTTTTTTCAGCTGCGACGAAGCTGCAATCCGCTTGCGCGGCCGAGCCGGTAGACGGTACGCTGGGGCTCAGTTTCCCGCGGCGGCCCGGCAACCACTGGGCAAGGCAACGTCCGGCCGCCGGTGCTGTCGAGGGTTTCGTCGGAGCCGTCATGCACTGCAGACCAGATGCCGCACTTGCGCGGCCTGAAGAGCCAGCGCACATAGCCGCGCCGGCCGGCCTCGCGCAGCATCTCTTCACGGTCGGGCGCCTCCGCCATCGTGTGGTCGCCTTGCGCCGGCTCGTCGCCGCCCAAGTCACCATTCACGTAGCCGAAGGCCCGCAGCGCCTCGCTCACCTCGGTCGCCGGCACGCCCAGCCGCCACCACGCGGGGCGCACCACGCGCTCCAGGTCCCACGCGCCGAGCTGCCATGCCGCTTCGAGCAGCGCGTTCTCCAGCCCATCGAGCCGCTCGCCCGACATGTCCAGGCGCGCCATCGACTGGGCCACAGGCCGCGGCGGCAGGTCCACGCCGGGAATCTTCAACGGCGTGCGCCGCAGGAAGCCATGCCAATGAAGGGACAGGAGCGCCGCATCGTCGCGCCTCGCCACGCGGGTCACCGTGACCGCATAGAGCGGCAGGCGCATCGCGGCCGCATGGCCTGCAATGGTTTCGAAAAGGTTCATTCGCACCTCCACAAATGAAAGGAGAACAACGTCGGCCAAAAAGGATTTGAGCGTTCGGCAGCGCCGCGGTTTCCATGGCGGGCCCTGTTGAAAAATTCGCGCCCGCCGCTACATTCCGGCCGGAAGCCCTGTCTTCCATCTTCGCCCTCATCCTTGTTTATTCATTCCCTTTCGAGGAGATTGTCTTGACGATGAAGATCGCGCAGATCGCGCCTCTCTACGAAGCCGTGCCTCCGCGGCTCTACGGCGGCACCGAGCGTGTCGTCGCACACCTTGCCAACGCACTGGTGGATCTCGGCCACGAGGTCACCCTCTTCGCTTCCGCCGACACCCGCACCCGCGCCGAGCTCGCGCCGATGCGCGCGCAGGCGCTGCGCCTGGACCCGGCACCGCTGAAGTCGGACCTCGCCAGCCACCTGCACATGCTGGGCGAACTGAAGCGCCGCGCACACGAATTCGACGTGCTGCACTTTCATGTCGACCTGCTGCACTTTCCCTTCTTCGAGGACATGGCGCACCGCACGCTCACCACGCTGCACGGCCGCCTGGACATCGCGGACCTGCCGGTGGTCTACCGACGGTGGAACCGCTATCCGCTGGTTTCGATTTCGCGCCACCAGCGCAAGCCCATTCCATTCGCCAGCTGGCTCGCGACCGTGCCTCACGGCCTGGACGAATCGGCCTACCGCTTCGAGCCGCGCAGCGGCGGCTATCTCGCGTTCCTCGGACGCATCTCACCAGAGAAGCGGCCCGACCGCGCCATCGAGATCGCCCGCAGGGCGGGGATGCCGCTGAAGATCGCGGCCAAGGTGGATGCGGCGGACGCCAACTACTTCGAGCAGGTGATCCGGCCGCTGCTGCAGGGCGACCCGTCCATCGAGTTCGTGGGCGAGATCGGCGACGCCGAGAAGTCGGCGTTTCTCGGCGGCGCCCGCGCGCTGCTGTTTCCGATCGACTGGCCGGAGCCCTTCGGGCTGGTGATGATCGAGGCCATGGCCTGCGGCACACCGGTGATCGGCTGGCGCTGCGGCTCGGTGCCCGAGGTCATCGACGAGGGCACGAGCGGCCTCATCGTGGACGACATGTCGCAGGCCGTTGACGCGGTGCATGCCATCGACCGGCTCGACCGGCGCCGCGTGCGGGACGCCTTCGAGCGCCGCTTCTCGGCACGCGCGATGGCCAGCGCCTACGTAGCGCAGTACCGCCGGCTCCTCGGCCAGGACGACGGCAGCGCCGCCGTGTCGGCGGAAGCGCTCTGCAGCGAGCTCGCATCAGCATGAGCAGCGAGACACCCGCAACCGACCAGGCCGAAGCGGCGCCGGAACGCGCGGTCCAGCATGCCTTCGTGCTGAAGGAGGCCGACACCTACATCGTGATAGACGGTCACGGCGACGTCGGCGGCGGCGTCGATGGCCTGTTCCATCACGACACCCGCATGCTCTCGGCCTTCGTGCTGCGGCTGAGCGGAACCCGGCCCTCGCTGCTGTCCAGCGGCGTGAGCCGCGACAACGTCTACTTCACTGCCAACCTCACCAACCGGCCGCTGCCGGTGCTCGGCTCGACGTCGACCCCGCAGGGCGTGATCCACCTGGAGCGCAAGCGTTTCCTGTGGGGCGCGCGGATGTTCGAGCGGCTGCGGCTCGTCAACTACAGCGACCAGCCCGCGCGCGCACCGCTGAGCCTGCGCTTCGCCGCGGACTTCCGCGACATGTTCGAAGTGCGCGGCCAGGTGCGCCCGCAGCGCGGCGAATTCGGCACGCCCGAGCTCGGCGCGCGGGGCATCGTGCTGCGCTATCGCGGCCTGGACGCCGTGCTGCGCAGCGCATGCATCGATTTCTCCGAACCGCCGCAGCGCCTGGATGCGGACGGCGCGGCGTTCGAGGTCACGCTTGCCGCACGCGGCGCATGGACGCTCTACATCGAGGTGGGCACCGAACCCGCGGCGGCCGGGGCCGAGCGCTTTCGCGAGGCGGGCGTGCTGGCGCGCTGGCGCATGCGCGCGCGCCAGCGCCGCGGCTCGCGCCTGCTGGCATCGGGGCGCTTGTTCCAGAGCTGGCTCGAGCGCTCTCGCGCCGACCTGGCGCTGCTCACCACCGACATGGCCACGGGGCCGTACCCCTACGCGGGCATCCCGTGGTTCTCGACGCCGTTCGGACGGGACGCCATCGTCACGGCTTTCCAGACGCTCTGGATCGATCCGATGCTGGCGCTCGGCGTGCTCAAGTTCCTTGCCGCGCGGCAGGCGCACCAGACCTCGAGCTTTCGCGACGCCGAGCCCGGAAAAATCATGCACGAGACGCGTAAGGGCGAGATGGCGGCGGTCGACGAACTGCCCTTCGGCCAGTACTACGGCGGCGTCGACACCACGCCGCTCTTCGTGGCGCTGGCCGGCGCCTACATGCAGCGCACCGGCGACGGCGCGGCCATCGAGGGCATCTGGCCCGCGCTCGTCGCGGCCTGCGAATGGATGGAGCGCAGCATGGCGCGGCATCCCGGCGGGCTGCTGGCCTATCAGCGCGGCGAGCGCAGCGGACTGGCGAACCAGGGCTGGAAAGACAGCCACGATTCCATCTTCCACGCCGACGGCCGCTCGCCCGAAGGCCCGATCGCGCTGGTCGAGGTGCAGGGCTACGCCGCCGCGGCCTTCCTGGCAATGGCGAGCCTGGCGGAACTGCGCGGCGACGACCGTGCGGTGCACTGGCGCCAGCGGTCGGCAGAGGTGGCCGAGGCGGTCGAGCGCCAGTTCTGGCTGCCGGAGCAGCAGTTCTATGCGCTCGCGGTCGACGGCGAGAACCGGCCCTGCGCGGTGCGCTCGTCGAACGCGGGGCACCTGCTGTTCGCTGGCGTGCCGACACCCGGGCGCGCGACTGCGGTCACGCGGCAGCTGCTGTCGCCGGCCTTCGAATCGGGCTGGGGCATCCGCACGCTGCCGCTGGAGGCTGTGCGCTTCAATCCGATGTCCTATCACAACGGCTCGGTCTGGCCGCACGACGTGGCCCTGTGCGCCGCGGGCATGGCGCACTACGGCGAGCGCGACGGCGTGGTGCGCATCCTGGACAACCTGTTCGAGGCGGCGGCGCATTTCGGTATGCGGCTGCCCGAGCTCTTCTGCGGATTCGAACGGCAGCCGGGCCAGGGCCCCGTGGCTTACCCCGTGGCCTGCCTGCCGCAGGCCTGGGCGGCGGGCTCGGCGTTCATGCTGCTGCAGGCCTGCCTCGGCCTGCGCGTGGACGGCATCCGCCGCGAGCTGGAAATCGTGCATCCCCGCCTGCCGACGGACATCGACCATCTGCGCCTGCTGGACCTGCAGGTGGGCGACGGCCGCGTGAATCTGCACTTCCAGCGCATCGAGGAAGGGCGGGTCGTCGTGGTGGCGCGCAGCCGGCCGGACGGGCCGGCGGTCAACGTGAGACTGCAGGTGTAGCGGCGATCTCCCGAGAGGCGAGTCGCCGGAGTGGACCCGAGGGTCGGCGGCGGGTCACTCGCGCATCAAGGCCGGGCAAGCCTGCGAGGAGGGATGTGGGCCAGTCGATTAGTTGATCGGTTCTTGAGGAGACTGTTTGTGCGGGAAAGCCCCGAATACCAGCTTTGGAGAGAAGCAGAACTGCGTGCAAGGAATGCGGAAAAGGATCTGCTCGATTGCATCCGAAATGGCTCTGCAGAGAGTCAGCGCAGCTCAGCGGCGCAAGTCCGCGCTTTGCGTTCTCTCGCTAGCGAACGCCTGAAGCTCCTGCTTGCTTGCACTAAAAGAAGGCCTTGACCAGCGCGGCCGCGGCGCTCACTGCGATCGTTACAAGTGGGCCGCAGAGCGGGCGAGCTAGCGGTGGAGACAGTGCAAGATTTTGGAGGTGAATCCGCAATACACGCCGGTGTGCGATTCGGAATCGCGTTCTTGGTCTATGTGTTTCGCCCTCACGGCCAAGTTCAAGGGTCACGCGATTGGCGAGCCAAGGAGGTGCCGAGGAGGTTCAAAATACTTTCATTTGAATCCTGGAGTGGGAAGCAGTGACGCAAGAAGTATTCGAGTACCGCGGCAGGCGTATCTCAGTCGAAGTCGTCCTGGTGGACGGAAAGTACAGCTGGGTATTTCGGATTGCTGACGAGAAGCCTGTGGGACTCAAGCGGTCGCCCGCCGCGAATACTGAACAAGCCTTCGCAGAAGCAATGTTCGCTGCGCGAAGCGTGCTCGATTTGCGCGAGGGAGTGGCCTGACGATGCCGAGCAAACCCGTACGCACCGCCACGCAGCTGAAGCAGATGCTGATTCAGCGCATCGAAGCCCTGCCGGGCCTTCGAGGCCAGCAGACCGACGTGCACCGGGGCGGCGTCATCGGGATGCCGTCCGAGGAGGGCGGTCCGAACTGGACGGTCCGCGTCGTGAGCGACCGCGGCACCCACCGGGCCGACATCGCGCAGATCATCCGGACGCTGCAGATGCAGTTCGACCTCGAAGACTGACGCGCGATACGGGCTCCCTCCATCGTGAGGAGACCCACGTGCCGCGTGAACCGAAGACGGCCGAACAGATCCGCGACGAGATCGTGATGGCACGGAATTGATCAGCGGGAGGTCTGTATCGCGTATGAGTTGCGCGTCGCTGCGGGCTCCCGGTTGCGGTACGAGCGTGTAGATGGCCGGGAAAATTGTTGTCGGTGACCTTGGCTTCGTCCTCGAAGGTGCCTGCAGTTCGACGATGCAGACACGGCAACAGCTGGCGCATTCGCCCTTTCCGCGGCCAGCCCTGTTTTCTTTGGCCAGGCAATGAAGTAGACGTGGTTCACCACGACTCGGCCGTCGTAGTTTGAGCGGACGCTTGCTATGAGCTAGGGATGTCGCCTCGCAGGGGCCGGGTGCACATCGTGCACCACCTGACCCGCGGAAAGCGTATTGATCGTCTCGCCCGGGATGTCCATGAGGATGCGGCTGCGCTCGGCCGCCAGCGACACGGTGAGGTGCTGCACCGGCTGCGCATCGAGATCGTGAAGCAGGCGAACGAACTTGAGCAGCGGCGCGCCGGTCTCCAGGTTCAAGAGCCTTGCACGCGCCGGCTCAGCCACCTCGGCCGTGATCTCCTGCACCACCCGGCCGAACTTCACGCCTTGCGCGAGCAGGATCTCGTAGAGCGCCTGCTTGCGCAGCGCAGCGGCCGAGACCCGTTTGCCCAGGCGCGCGGGCACCCAGGCATCGGTCAGCATCACCGGCGTGCCGTCGATGCTGCGCAGGCGCAGCGCATGCACCGCCTTTTCGCCGGCGTCCAGGTGCAGCGCGGCAGCCACCTCGTGCGGCGGCACGGCCTGCGCCACCTCGAGCACCTCGACATCGGTTTCGAGCGCCGTCTTGCGCAGCCCGTCGACCAGCCCCAGGCTGGGCTGCGCCCGTGCCTTCGGCAGGTCGGTGCGAACGAAGGTGCCCAGGCCGTGGCGGCGCTCCACCAACCCGAGCGCAGCCAGGTCGGACAGCGCGCGCCGCACCGTGATGCGCGAGACGCCGAAGCGCTCGCACAGCGCCGCTTCCTTCGGCAGCGCGCCGGAGGCATAGACGCCCCGCGTGATCTCGTCGCGCAGCACCACGAACAGCTGCCGGTGCAGCGAGGTGCCAGGGACGCGGTCGAACGAAGGAGCGGGTGCGGGAGGACGTGCCATGGCGAAGGAGGTTGGGCGCCGAGCATAGCAAGGCGCCTGGATGGCGGTCGGCTCGCGGCTTGCGACTTTCGGTGAGTTGTATTTAGAATATAAACACATAAACTCCGCCGATTCGCACGGGACAACGCCGCCATGACTTCCTCTTCCACGCTTCGCCGGCTGCTCGACGCGCCCGGCATGGTGATCGCCCCCGGCGCCTACGACGCCATCGGCGCGCGCCTGATCGAGCAGGCCGGCTTCGCCGCCGTGTACATGACGGGCGCAGGCACCTCGGCGGCGCGCGGCTTTCCCGATTTCGGCCTGCTCACGATGAGCGAGATGGTCGACAACGCCGCGGTCATGGCGCGCTCGGTGGCCATTCCACTGATCGCCGACGCGGACACCGGCTACGGCAACGAACTGAACGTGACGCGCACCGTGCGCGAGTACGAGGCGCGCGGCGTCGCGGCCATCCACATCGAGGACCAGGTCTCGCCCAAGCGCTGCGGCCACCTCGACGGCAAGGAGGTGATTTCGCAGGCGGAGTTCGTCTCGAAGATCCGCGCCGCCGTGGAAGCCCGGCGCTCGAAAGATTTCGTGGTCATCGCGCGCACGGATGCGCGCGCCATGCTCGGCCTGGACGAAGCCATCGCCCGCGCGAACGCCGCGCTGGAAGCCGGTGCCGACATGGCTTTCGTCGAAGCCACGCAGACGCCAGAGGAAGTCGCTGCGGTGCCGAAGCGCGTCAAAGGCCCTTGCCTGCTCAACGTGGTGCCGGGCGGCCGAACGCCGGTGTTCGACCTGCGCGAAGCCGAAGCCATGGGCTACAAGCTCGCGATCCTTCCCGGCCTGATGCTCAAGGCCACCATCGAGGCGGGCGACGCGGCCCTCGCCGAGCTCAAGGCCACATTCCGCGCGCCGACCGTCAACGCCACGGTGGCCCAGACCTTCCGCCGCTTCGGTGCCGACGAGTGGGACGCCCTGCGCACTCGCTTCAACGCCGGCGCGACCATGGAGCAGCGCTGACATGCCCCGCACCCTGTTCGACAAGCTCTGGGACGCGCACGTCGTGCGCGAGCTCGGCGACGGCTGGGCGCTGCTGCACATCGACCGCCACCTGCTGCACGACCTCTCGGGTCCGCCCGCGATGGCCGAGGTGGCGGCGCGCGGGCTGCCGCTGCACAACCCGGAGCTTGACTTCGCCACGCCCGATCACGCCGCCTCGAGCCAGCCGGGCCGCACCCCCGGCACCTTCCCGCTCGGCGGCCGACTGCACGGCGCGCTGCGCGATCTCAGCGCGAAATCGGGTGTGCGCTTCTACGACCTGGGCCAGCCGGGCCAAGGCATCGTGCATGTGATGGGGCCCGAGCTGGGCATCGTGCTGCCCGGCCTCACGGTGATCTGCGGCGACAGCCACACGTGCACCAACGGCGGCCTCGGTGCGCTGGCGTTCGGCGTCGGCTCTTCCGAAAGCACGCACGCCCTCGCCACCCAGACGCTGCGGCAGCAGAAACCCAGGCGCATGCGCGTCCGCTGCGACGGTGTGCTCGGCGCGGGCGTCACCGCGAAGGACCTGGCGCTGCACATCATCAGCACGCTCGGCGCCGCGGCCGGCGTGGGCCATGCGATCGAGTTCGCGGGCGAGGCGGTGCGCGCACTGGACGTAGAGGCGCGGCTCACGCTGTGCAACCTCACGGTGGAGTTGGGCGCGCGCTTCGGGCTCATCGCCCCCGACCAACGCACTGTCGAGTGGGTGCGCGGACGCCTCTTCGCGCCCACGGGCGCGGTCTTCGAAGCGGCCGCTGCGCACTGGCTTTCGCTGGCCTCCGACGAAGGCGCGCAGTTCGACCGCGAAGAGGTCATCGACGCCGCCGCGGTCGCGCCCACCGTCACCTGGGGCACCAGCCCCGAGGATGCCATCGCCATCGACGGCCACATGCCCGACCCGGCCAGCGCCCCGGACGCGGCAACGCGCGGCGCCATCGAGGCCGCGCTCGCCTACATGGGCCTTGCGCCTCGCGCGGCCATCGCGGGCACGCCGGTCGACTGGGTCTTCATCGGCTCGTGTGCCAACTCCCGCCTGCCCGACCTGCGCGCCGCGGCCGACGTGGCGCGCGGCCGGCGCGTGGCCGACGGCGTCACCGCCTGGGTGGTGCCCGGCTCCGAGAACGTCAAGCGCGCGGCCGAGGCCGAAGGGCTGCGCGAAGTGTTCGAGGCTGCCGGCTTCCAGTGGCGCGAACCCGGCTGCAGCATGTGCGTGGCCGCCAACGGCGAACAGGTGCCGCCGCAGGCGCGCTGCGTGTCCACCTCCAACCGCAACTTCGTCGGCCGGCAGGGGCCCGGTGCACGCACGCACCTCGCGAGCCCCGCGATGGCCGCGGCCGCCGCCGTCACCGGCCGCATCACCGACGTGAGGACGCTCGCATGACCATGACGCCTTTCACCGCAGTCACCGGCGCCGCAACACCGCTGATGCGCGCCAACGTCGACACCGACGTGATCGTGCGCATCGAGCGGCTCACCGCGTTCCAGCGCGACCAGCTCGGCCCCTACGCCTTCGAGGCGCTGCGCCTTCGGCCGGACGGCAGCGAAGATACGGCCTGCGTGCTCAACCAGCCGGCCTTTCGCAATGCCCCCGTGCTGCTGGCCGGCGAGAACTTCGGCTGCGGTTCCTCGCGCGAAGGCGCCGTTTGGGCGCTGATGGGGCTGGGCATCCGCTGCGTGATCGCGCCGAGCTTCGGCGACATCTTCTTCAACAACTGCTTCCAGAACGGCGTGCTGCCGGTGCGCTGGCCGATGGCGCAGGTCGAGGCTCTGGCCGCGCAGTGCGCGGGAGGCGCGCCAGTCACCGTCGACCTGCATGCGAAAACCGTCACCGCACCCGACAGACGAGTGTCGCCCTTCGACGTCGACCCGCTGCGCCGCGAGGCGCTGCTGCACGGGCTGGACGACATCGGCCTCACGCTGAAGGACGATGCACTCATTCGCGAATGGCAGCAGGCCGACCGGGTGCGCCGCCCCTGGGCCTGGCCCGTCGTGCAAGGAGCCGCCGCTTGAACGCCGCCGCCACGCCTTCGCTGCGGCATCACCCCTGGGTGCTGCGCTGGGCCGGCCTCCTCACGCGCGGCCGGCATGCCGGCGATGCGAGCCTGGCCTCCAGCGACGATGTGCTGGCGAAGCTGCCTGTCACGCTCGCGTTGCGCAGCCCGGACTTCGCGCATGGCGCCGCGATGGCGCTGCGGCATGCGGGGGAGGGCGTCGGCGACAACCGTTCCCCCGCGCTCGCATGGAATGCCCTGCCACCGCAGGCCACGCACTGGCTGCTCCTGTGCGAAGACCCTGACGTGCCGATGTCACGCGCCATCACGCACTTGCTGGCGTGGGGGCCGCGCCCGCTCGATGCATTGCCCGAAGGCGCACTGAACGTCGGCCACGCGCCTGCAGGTGTGGCACTGGCGCCCAACGGCCTCGGCCGCGACGGATACGACGGCCCCCGCCCGCTGCCCGGGCACGGTCCGCACCGCTATGTGTTCCAGCTCTACGCGCTCGGTACGGCCCCGCCCGCAGGCCTGTCGCGCGACACCACGCTGCTGCCCTGGCTGCGCGTGCACGCATTGGCGCGCGGCCGGGTCGATGGGGCCTACCGCCGGGACTGGCGAGGTCGCCCGATCGCACCTTCGCCCTGAACCTGCTGCACGCCCCCGGTTCCATTCAGTTCAAAAAGACGGAGACAACATGATCCTCGAACGCTTCAGAAATCGAAAGCCACCACCGGGCACCGGCCTGCTTGCCGCAGCCGCCTTGCTCTCGCTCGGGCCACCCGCCCTTGCCCAAACAGCCTGGCAGCCCGACCGCCCAGTGACGCTGGTTGTGCCCTACTCGGCAGGCGGCGGGACCGACGCCACGGCGCGCGCCGTCTCCAAGCAGCTCGGCGTGATCTGGAAGCAGCCGGTGGTCGTCGAGAACATGCCCGGCGCCGACGGCCTCATCGGCACACGCCGCGTGATGGAAGCCAGGCCCGACGGCTACACGCTGCTGCTCCAGGTGCCCTCCATCGTCGTCACCAAATACACGCCGGGTCTCAAGGGCATCGACCCGCTCGCGCGGCTGGAGCCGGTGACCGCCGTCTCGCAATCGCCCGCCGCCGTGGTCGTGAGCGCGAAGCTGCCGGTGAAGACCTTCGGCGAGTTCGTCCAGTACTGCAAGACGGCCGCGCAGCCCTGCTCGCTCGGCACCGGCGAGTCGACGGCGCGCATCTCGGCCAAACAGCTCGCGGCCGAGGCGGGCCTGCCGAACCTGATCGTCGTCAACTACCGCGGCACGGGCGCGATCGTGACCGACATGATCGCCAACAACGTCAACATGGCGTTCACCGGCATCACCGCCGCGCTGCCCCACTACAAGGCCGGCACGCTGAAGATCCTCGCCACGCAAGGGCCCAAGCGTGCAGCCGCGCTGCCCGAGGTGCCGACCACCGCCGAGGCCGGCTACCCGCAGTTCCAGTCGGTGACCTGGTTCGGGCTGTTCGCGCCCAAGGGCACGCCGGCGAGCGTGACGCAAGGCATCGTCGTCGCGCTGCGCGAGGCGGTCAAAGACACCGATGTGCAGAAGACCATCGCCGCGGCCGGCGCCGAGCCGGTGGTCAATGCGCCGGCCGCGTTCGCCGCGCAGGTGCGCCAGGAGAGCGATCGCCTCGCTGCGCTCGTGAAGCTCTATCCGCTCGAATAGCCAGCCCCTCACTCATCGAAACGGAAATCCTTGATGCAAGCAGCCGCTCCCACCCCTGACACCACCCACGCCACCGACCCCGCGGGTCCCACCGGGCGCCTCGCGCACTGGCTCGCCGGCTTTCGCCTCGACGACGCGCCCGCTTCCGCCCGCGAGCGCGCCAAGGCGCTCACGCTCGATGGCATCGCCTGCGCCATCGTCGGCGCGCAACTGCCGTGGTCGCGCACCGCCGCCCACATCGTGCAGAAGTTCGAAGGCCGCGGCGATCGCACCATCGTCGGCTGGGGCGCACGCACCAGCGCGCCAGGCGCGGCGTTGCTCAACGGCACCTTCATCCAGGGCTTCGAGCTGGACGACTACCACCCGCTCGGCCCGCTGCACAGCGCATCGATCGTGCTGCCCGCGCTGTGGGCCGCCTCGGAGGGCGAACTGAAGGTCAGCGGCCGGCGGTTCCTCGAAGCCGCGATGGCCGGCTACGAAGTCGGCCCGCGCGTGGGCATGGCGCTGCATGGCGCGCAGATGCTGTCGCGCGGCTGGCATTCGGGGTCGGTGTTCGGCACGCACGCGGCGGCCGCTTCGGTGGGCAAGCTGCTGGGACTGGATGCGGCGCGCTTCGAGGACGCACTGGGGCTCGCGGGCACGCAGTCGGCCGGCCTCATGGCCGCGCAGTACGAGGCGATGTGCAAGCGCATGCACCACGGCTTCTCGGCGCGCAACGGGCTCTATGCGGCGGTGCTGGCGGAAGGCGGCTACACCGGCATCAAGCGTGTGTTCGAGCGCGAGTACGGCGGCTTTCTTTCCACGTTCGGCGAAGGCCACGATCCCGACGCCTCGAAGATCACCGAGGCGCTGGGCGAGCGCTGGGAGGTGGAGCGCATCGTCATCAAGCCCTATGCGGCGATGGGCGGCATCCACTCGCCGCTCGATGCGCTGTTCGATGCGGGCGCGCAGCGCAAGCTCAAGGCCGAGGAAATCGCGCGCATCGAGGTCGAGGTGAGCCATGCGGTCTACCACCACGGCTGGTGGGTGCCCGAGCGGCCGCTCACGCCCATCGGCGCGCAGATGAACATCGGCTACGCACTGGCGGTCGCGGTACTCGACGGCGCGGCGATGGTCAGGCAGTTCGCGCCGGCACGCATCGATGCCGACGACGTGTGGGCGCTGCTGCCGCGCATCGAGGTGCGGCACCAGCCCGAGTTCGATGCGGGCGGACCGCTCAAGCGCGGCCGCGTGCGGCTGGCCGTGACCTTCACTGACGGTCAGCGCATCCAGATCGAGCGCAATGCCTCGCGCGCCATCGAGTCGCCGCAGTCCGATGACGCGGTCGCGGCCAAGTACCGCATGCTGACCGACGGACTGATCGACAGCGCGCGACAGCGGGCCATCGAGGACATGACGCGCTCCATCGAAGACTTGCCCGATGTGCGCGAGCTGCTCGCGCTGCTGGCGCCGCCGGTTGCGGCGGCCTTCGACTGAAGCGGTCCCTGAAAGGAAACAAGCCATCATGAAGAACACATCGCCTCGCCACGATCGCCGCAGCTTCTCTCTCGGCCTGCTGGCCCTTGCGGGCGCCGCGGCCATGCCCGCCCGCGCGCAGGAGCCCTGGCCTGGAGGCAAGCCGATCCGCCTGGTGCTGCCCTTCTCCGCCGGTGGCCCAGGCGACACCAACGTGCGCGCGATGGCGCAGGCCCAGGGCAAGCGGCTGAACCAGACCATCATCGTGGACAACCGCCCCGGAGCGGGCGGCATCATCGGCTCGGAGTACGTGGCCAAGAGCGCGCCCGACGGCTACACCTGGCTCTCGGCCGGCAACGGCGCCATCGCCAATGCGCTGCTGCGGCCGAAGATGCCCTACGCGGAGAGCGACCTCGCGCCGGTCGTGGGCACCAGCACCGCGCCGTCGGTGCTGGTCACCAACGCCGGCGTGCCGGTGCAGAACCTCAAGGAACTGCAGGCCTGGGCGCGTGCGAAGGGGCGTCTCAATTTCGGCACCGCTGGCAGCGGCAGCACCGGGCATTTCGTCGCCGAGATGGTCGAGTCGGCGCTCGGGGTACCCGTGACGCTGGTGCACTACAAGAGCGGCTCGCAGACGGTCAACGCCATCGTGGGCGGCGAAGTCGACTTGGCCTCCGAAGCGCCGATCGGCGTGGCGGCGTTCGTGCAGTCGGGCAAGCTGCGTGCGCTGGCCCTCGCGGCGCGCGAGCGCACGGGACCATTGAAGCAGGTGCCCACCACGGTGGAGCAGGGTTTTCCGACGATCCTGATGCAGCACTGGGGTGGGATCTTTGCCCCGAAGGGAACGCCCACCGCGATCCTCGACCGCATTGCCGAGGTGACCATCGCCGCCTACAAGGACGATGCCGATCTCGTCGCACAGACCGAACGCGGCGGCGCGCAACCGATGCTGCTGCCGCGCGCGGCCTTCGAAAGATTCCTGCAGGAAGAACGCGCGCGCATGGCACAGATCGTCACCGCTTCACACATGACCCTGGAATGAACATCGCAAGACATCGGCATCGCAGTAGCGCTGGGTTAACGAGGCGCATTAGGAAGTCGCTGGACAGCGAGCGAGCCAGGCAGGGGAGAAGGCACTAGCTCAAAGCCACTGGCGCGTCCTTGGTGTCCCAGAGCTCTTGCGCTACCGTCAAAAAACCATCGTTGCGATGGCCGAGTGGTGTCTCGGGCTGCAAAGCTCTGACGTGGCCGCCATGGGAATTAAGAACATGGGGCCTGGCAGGTGCGACATGCCCCGCAAACCCGTCGACTACTCACCCGGGCATGGACGCGCAACTCGTCCGACGTGCTATCTGGGAGCGATCCGCTCCATGGCTTGGCGCGCGCTGACGATGGGAATGCCCGCATAGTTGCCCAGCGGCAGCAGATCACGCCGGTCACCCGAGGGAATGAGGTCGGCTGCGCCGGCCAGGGCCGCTGGCAGCACGTGGTCGTCATCGGGATCGGTGGGCACCACGCGCGGCACGTTTGTAGGCGTGACCACGATGGCAAGCTTGCGCAGGTCATCCACGAGAATCTGCGGGCTCAGGCTGGCTTGAACTATGCGATCAGCGAGCTTGCTGCGACCGAGCAAATTGAGCAACTAGGCCAGAAGGACTTCGCTCGTGCACAACTCGAAATCGCCGGCACGCGCTGCATCCAGGAGCTGGCGTGGCAGCCCGCCAAACATGAGGACCGAGGCGAGCAGGTTGGTGTCGATGACGAAGCGTACGGAGCCTGGGCCTCAGGCGCCTTGGCGCCGAACCTGACGAGAGGCCTGCACCTCTTGCTCGACCTCTTCCTCGGACAGCGGCGCCAAATTCAGTGAGTCGAGCTTGGCCATGGCCTCGCCCAGGCGGGCGGCAGCTGGGGCCCTCTCCTCTCGTGCGGCCAAGAACTCGACGAAATCCAAGACCTCGGCCACGCGGCCGGGCGGCAATTGCTTCAGGCGTTCGATCAGGCGGGTCTCGATGGCGGTCATGGTCGGCTGCCTCGCTCGGGCGGTACTGGGTGGACGCTTCAGTTGTACAACAGGTTCGGGTAAACCTGCTCGCCCATCCGGCACAAGGCCCTATGCGGGGGCAAAAACGGGGGCGGGCCCTGTATCTTCATCTGCTAAATCGCCCCGCGTTCGCGCGGAGGGTGTTCACACCTGTGTGCGGCAGGCGCGTTGCCTGCCAACCGGGCGCAAGAGCCGAGACATAGCGAGTCACTTTAAGGCCCGCTTTGAGCCTTCGCGACGGCGGCGCTACCGGCTAAAGTCGGCCAAGACCGGACATTTAATCGAAGGAGCGGACATGAGCCAAGACGTGAGCCCATCTGACGCGGACAGAGCGAGAGGCGTTGTCTCGGAACACCCGCTTTGGGCAGAGGCTTCGGCTCACGTGTACTGTGAGGGCGATATCTTCAGCTCTCAAAAGAGCCTTATTGAGCGTGCGCGCCTGACTGACGAAGAGCGCGTCGCACTGCAAGCTGCGCTCGCGGATGCAGATTCAGTTTTGGTGGTCAGCTACTACACAGCCGACAAGATGCCGGAGCCCCTCTCGGGGGGAGGAAAACTGTATGGCTTTCTGGTCCATCCCCATTCCTTTGCGCTGCTGCACGCTGGTGAAGGCACCTGGCGCTCGTAGCTCTTTCCACTCTCACGCGCCCCAGCCTGGCGCGAGGCTACATTCGGCCAGAACCAGCCATCGAGAATTTGATGAAGATTACTGACGACAACCTTGTTGAGTCGCTGATGAGCGACGGTGTTTCCTTGGATCGTTGGGTCGCATTGGGTTCGCACCTCGTTGGCTATGTAGACGAGCGCGGCCAGCTTATGGCGAAGATCATCGAAGATGACGCGCTTGCTGCCGCTGCGTCGGCTTTTCTGCGCCGACGTGGTCAGGTGCACATTGCTTCACAACAAGATTGAACGACTGCTTTCGGATTCTCCACTGGCAGCTTCGGGCCCGAAGCGGAAGTGGCCAGATGCCGATAGCAGCCGCCCAATGTGAAGCTGAACCGCGCGGCGCCTTGCCGACGCGAATTATCTCGACCGCTAGGTTAGAGCGCATTTAATCGCCGAGGCATACAACCGTTGCATTTGTATTGTGGGCCTCTTCTAGCAGCGCCCGAAATTCCTCGATAACTTGAACCATTCGTTTTCGGTCCACCGTGGAATAAAGCTCCTTGACCTTGGGGCGAAGCTGTGTCCCGGTATGAACTACCCAGTTTGACGGCTGCCTCTGCGCTGCTACGAGTGCTTCTGATATTTTGGAATGCAAGTTCAACAAGCCATTTCCTGAGTGAAGATGGCAATCGCCATATAGGTCGACGTATTTCCCAGTCTCTTGATAAAGCGCTTTGAACCAAGGGTGCAAAAACCAATAATAGCCATCGCATTCAAACTGGAGCCGGCAGTCATGCTTGCCATGAGCATCTAGGAAACCAATGTCGAGTGCCATGATGATGCGCTCTAGCGCCTTAATTACGCCGCGCCGCGAATCGGCGTCGACTTGAATGAATTGTTAGTCCTAAAGCCGAGGATTCGGTGTCTCTGAGTAGCAATGGACTTGAACCGACCTCGAACGTCCGCTTGGCGGTGAGTTGGACACTCATTGCGAACGACTGGTGTTGGCCGATTCTGTTGAAAAACTCGGTCGCAGCGTTCACCGCTGCACCGTGGCGAAAATTGACGTCTCAGATCGACCCAGGATCGACGATCGCGGCCCAGGGAATGGTTTGGCCACCCCTGCAAATATGCCCAAGAGAGCGCCACTTGAGTTTTTCAACAGAATCGGCCGAAAGCGCGCCTACGAACAAAAGGCTACGGTCCCTGCCACAGCTCGCGAAGGAATGTAGCCTGACGGTCCAGCAGTCCATCTCGGGCTTCCCTGTCAAGTACGTGTCCCTTTCCTTCGAGAGCTACGAGTTCGCACCGGCTTCCTAGCTCTTGCGCTCGCGCGCAGAATGCCTTACTCCGCTCGATGGGAGTGGTCCGGTCGGCATCTCCCTGGATGATGAGTGTGGGAACTATGCTCCGCGTCAACGTGTGGGCTGGCGATAAAGACGAAGGCTTCGCGTGACCCTTCATCAGATCACGAAACAATCCATCTGAGACGGCGTCCACTACAGGCGAGACCAACAGCAGCACGTCGGGGCCACCGTTACCCGCACTGCCCTGGGCAGCGCCGCAGCCAGTCGTTGCCGCAGCTGCCGCGAGCTGGCCGCTCGACGAGATGCCCCAGAGTGCGATCCGCGATGACGTAAGGCCTAGTCTCTCGGCATCCTTTCTCATAAACGCTAGCGCGTGGCACACATCCGAGAAGGACTCGACCGGCGAGTTCGTTGCATCCGCCAATCTGTACTCGAGCACCACAGATATAAATCCTTTCTCAGAGAAGAACTGCGCTGCTCTGAAAAGTTGCTCCGGGCTGCCGCGCGACCAAGCGCCGCCTTGCACCATCAGGATGCCCGGCCGAGTAGTGCCGCTGAGATCGGAAGGCGAAAACTTGAATGCTCGGAGGTCACGACCGTCGACGTTCCGATACACGGAAGTGCTCGGTGCTGCGATCTGGTTTGCCGTGTCTTCTGCGGCCTGGAGGGGTGTCACAAGAGTGATCCCGACCAGAAGCCCAAGCACTGCAGCACAGTAGCGCCGCGATCTGCGCAAAGTCACCGAGGATTCACCTTCTGCCATCGAATGTCTCCTTCTGAGCGGATTCTGCCTCGGCTTCGAAGGGCCGGTGTTGGCCGCTATGCGACCTCTATTCTGCTTTGTTGAAGACAAGTGGTCGGTCGATCAGCTCAGCGGCGTTCACCGCCAGCGCGAACGCTTCTGCGGCGGCAAAGGTGTAGCTGAGCTCGTTGGAATCTGTCTTATGGTGTGCGCCATCGACCACTCGGACCATCGTCTGCTGAAGCTCATACCCATGAAGCGCGCTGCCGTGGCTGAACCATCGCTCGATGCCTTCCAGAGTGGCCTGGCGGTACATGGATGGAATCTGCGCTTCAGAGACCTCCCAGGCGTAAGTCATGCCCGGCTCCTCAGACGGCTCTATCCTCAAAACTACACGGCCAAACCGGTGCATGCCACCGGCTTGTCGGATGAAGCAGCCTTCAGCGGTGACGGGACTCAAGAAGCGAAGGGGGCGCATGGTCATGAGAACTCTGGAACTTTCGGTGGGCATGGCGCGCTGCCAGATTGCAACCAGCCAAAAGGGCATCCTACAAGGGACAAAACTGGGAGGCCGTGACGAATGTCCGATCCTGGCCGACTGTAGCCCCACGCAAGGTCGGCGCAAAGGGCCCGAAGCAGCCGGTCGCTAACTCTTCTCAGGCCGTTAAGCCCTGCGGCGTGCCGCGGCGACTACACCCTTTCAACAGTTGGTTCTGGCAGACTGAAGCAATGAACCGCTGCGCGCTCCAGACCACCGTAAACAATGGGATGGACGCCCCCACCCGTACCGGCATTCGCGTGCCACAGTGGAAGTGTCACCAACCACTTGAACCGAAAGGGGCGACCACCATGAAGATTACGACTGTTGGCATCGACCTTGCCAAGAACGTGTTCCAGATCCACGGCATCGACGAGCATGGCAAGGCGGTGTTGAAGAAGCAGTTGCGGCGCGACCAGATGGCTGCGTTCTTCGTCAACCTGTCGCCTTGCCTGATCGGCATGGAGGCTTGCGGCAGCGCGCACCACTGGGGGCGCAAGCTGCAGAGCATGGGCCACACGGTGCGGCTGATGGCTCCGCAGTTCGTCAAGCCCTACGTGAAGACCAACAAGAACGATGCGGCCGACGCAGAAGCCATCTGCGAAGCGGTCGGGCGGCCGAACATGCGCTTCGTCCCGGTGAAGAACGTCGAGCAACAAGCAGTCCTGGCGCTGCACCGGGTCCGGCAGGGATTCGTACGGGCGCGCACAGCGCAGGCGAACCAGATCCGCGGGCTACTGGGCGAGTTCGGCCTCATCGTGCCGCAGGGCATCGGCCACATCGCCAAGCGTGTCCCCGAGCTGATCGAAGACGGTGCCAACGAACTGCCGGGTGCGTTCCGACTGCTCATCCAGCGGCTGCTTGATCACCTCAAGGAGCTGGATCGCCAGGTCGAGGAGCTCGAAGACAAGATTCATGCATGGCATCGCAGCAGCGACCTCAGCCGCAAGCTGGCCATGATCCCTGGCATTGGACCGATCACCGCCAGCGCGCTGGTCGCATCGATCGGTGATGCGAAGAACTTCGACGGCGGTCGGCAGGTCGCTGCCTGGCTCGGCTTGGTTCCACGGCAGCATTCCTCGGGTGGAAAGTCAAACCTGCTTGGCATGAGCAAACGTGGCGACACCTACCTGCGTACATTGTTGATCCACGGCGCGCGCTCGGTGATCTACCGCGTGAGCCAGCGGGCCGACGCATGCAGTTGGATCAGCTCAGTCGTCAACCGACGAAACAAGAACGTGGCCGCAGTGGCGCTCGCGAACAAGAACGCGCGAATCGCGTGGGCGCTGCTTGCGCATGACCGGCAGTTCGACGCCGGCTACGTGCACAGCACAGCAGTGGCTTGAGTCAGAGTAACCAGCAACAACAACGTCAGGGAACAAACCACCGATTGCTCAGGCGATCATGAAGTGATGGCAAGACAGGTCAGACCGTGGTTGGCAAAGCCCGCGCCGGACGAGGCACCCAGAGTGCGTGTAAGCGATCGAGGCGTCAACCAGCAAATCCCATCAGGGACAGCGGCTCAAAAGGCTGCCTCAAAGTCCGGATGTACGGGTGCAATCTTTACCTTCGAGTCGTTGCAGATGGAGAGCTTGGCATAGGGGGCGTCCATGTACGTCCGGCCATCCCATCTTGAACGCGGCCACCTCCGCAGCAAGGATGGTGTCCACCAAGACACGCGCTCCGGCACGTCGGGCCGAAAGATCTGCGCTGCGAGCATCAAAGCTGCAATCGTCATTGCAGCAGGCTCGGTGATCAGCGAGCCGAGCAGTGGCACAGCGGCCAAGCCCAGCCACGCCGTTGCGAGCGGCCTGCGAACGGGAACGATGCGAGCAACGGCATTGACCAGCGACATCACGGTTCGCAGCACGGGGCGCGAAGCCGCGATCTCCATCACCACGAAGACGAAGAGCAGCTCGGTGTAGTTGCGAGACTCGGCGTAGTCGAGCGCACTGCCGCCGCCGACGACCCCCGCCATGACGATGACCAGGACGATCGCCCAGAAGCCGAGACGACTTCGACCTCGCCGAGCAGGTGAAATAGACCAGCGTGACGCGGATAACGATGGGAAAGGCGCTCGAACTGCTTGACGCGCGTGAAAAGCGGCGCCAACTCCTCAAGCCGCCATGATCGAGAAGGCTCGACAGCGCCGGTGCCCGCCGACGGGGGTGCATCGGATGCTCGCGTTCCCGAAACAAGTTCTTGTGCCAGCAATCAGGGAGATTCGCCAGACGCTGTCTGGCGAATCGGCCAAGCCTGGAAGAAAGAGGTAAGCACGCGGCGAAGTCATCTTGATTGCTTGAGAGTCGGCAGGCATCGTGTCCGCGATGAATGATGTGGACGCAATAGATGGTGTGGTTAAACGGGCGACCCGTCGCAAGCACAGCGCGCGGTTCAAGGCTGAGGTCCTTGAGGCGTGCCGGCAGCCGGATGCTTCTGCTGCGGCGATCGCGAAGCTGTACAACCTGAATGCGAACGTGGTGCACCGGTGGCGTGCCGACGACCGCAAGGCTGCGTGTCCGAAGGCGACTGACGCCCCAACCCTTCCGATGCCCGACTTCATCGCGCTCGATGTGCAGCCCGATCGCCGCGAATGCCGTGCCGCACCCGGACTCTGCAAATCGTGAGGTGGAAAACCGAAATCAAAGACTGTCGAAAATTTGACAGTTTCGACGTGACCCGATGCGTACCATCCGGCACTACATGAAAAACGATCACAAGGATGTCCGCCCCGTCTCGCGTTCCCGACGCGTTCTGCTGACTGGTGGCGTGCTGCTGGCGGGCACCTGCGTCGCAGGCGTCGGATACGTCGTCACTCATTCCAACCAGCCGATCGCCAGGAATGACTTTTCCGACCTTTCTCACACCATGCGCACGTTCGAGCGCTTGAGCGAAGCGCCGCTGCATACCCGGTCAGGCTGGGATCTCGCCCATGTATTGCACCACTCTGCGCAAAGCATCGAATATTCCCTGGATGGTTTTCCACAAATGAAACCTGCCTGGTTTCGTGCCTCGTTGGGCGCCATGGCATTTGCAGTGTTCTCGGCGCGCGGGAAGATGAGCCATGGGTTGGAAGAGCCTATACCTGGCGCACCCCTGATTGCTTCTGGCCAGCCGCTGAATGCTGCCGTGGTGCACCTCATGGAAGTATTGAATCGTTTCGAGCGACACAGCTCTGCGCTCGCACCGCACTTCGCCTACGGCGCGTTGAGCAAGTCCGAATACACGCGCGCTCACCTCATGCACTTGGCGAATCACTGGGAGTTGGTGGACGCCGGCTAATGCGTGCCGCACCACGACTGCCCACACAAGCGGCACATTCCCGACTTGTCTGGCGAATGCACAAGACATTCCCAAGGACGCGATCTGATCTCACTGTCGGGCAGCGTTGCCGCTACTCATGGCCGTCGAATGTGGGAGGACCAATCGCTTACAAAGTGCTGGTCCTCTCCGACCTTCACCTCGAGTTCGCTCCCTTCGAGCCGGTACCTGATCTCGAATTCGATGTCGTCATCCTCGCCGGCGACATTCATTCGCCGGTCAAGCGCGCGGTCCAGTGGGCGGTGGATCGCTTTCGCGGCAAACCGGTGGTCTACCTGCTTGGCAACCACGAGTACTACGATGGAAGGCTGGATACAACACTGGCAGAAGCGCGCCGCGGATCGTGAACTTCGGGCTGGTGATGCAGTGATACGAAGATCGCGTTTTCGAGATACTTAGGACAGCAAGAGATCTGAATCGTCATTGACGATGGAGATCATGAAGCCCCAACAGACCGCGGCAAAAATCTCCACGAGCCCTATGGGCTGCCAAATGGCACCTCGCCTGCCGCGCAGATCTTGAAGGCCTAGTTCTCGCAAAGCGAAAGCGTGGCCGTGCTTTGCAGCATCCTTCAAGACGGCGTAGGACCGATCAAGATCGGGCGAAACACCTCTCCCGTGGGCCAAGGAGTAGCCGACACGAAACATCGATGGCAAATGCCGTAGCTCCGCGCCCCGCGCATAGAAGCGGTATGCCTTCGCGTGCTCACCCGCTCTCGTCAACCAGCGACCAAAATAAAAGCAGCCCAGGGGATGCCCGTGCGCTGCCGCTCGCTCGTAGTAGATAGCGGCTCGGCTTTCGTCCTTCTGACAACCGATTCCCCGGGTGAGCATCCAGGCAATGAAGACTTGGCTTTCAACGTGCCCCTCGTCTGCCAGCACCTCATAGAGATCAAAAGCCAAATAAAGCAGACCGTCCGTGTACGCCTTTCGGGCGTTGAGGAGTTTTTCCGTACGGTCTGCGTGCATGCGTTCAGGACTTTGGAAAGATTCCAGGTGGCGGCGGTGGCGGTTCCCTCGCCCGCAACAAAGAGGCTCGCGATACCGTAGCACGCCACCACGCCACCACGCCACCACGCCACCACGCCACCACGCCCGACGATAGAGTTCGGACCAGGGCATCCCTCCGTGGGTCGCGCACGGCTGAACCCCGGCAAGACCTCGCGTCCACGCGCGAGCGTCCACTAGAGTACGCGCATGTCCTTCTGCCCATGTGATCTCCTCGCCCGTTCCCTGGGCGTCAGCGCTTTCGCCTTCGGACTCGCCGCGGCGGCCCATGCACAGCGGGCGCCTTTGGGCGCTGGCGAAACGCTCCCCGCCATCACCGTGAATGCCAGGGGCCGTTCGGAAGCCGCCCAGCAAGTTCCGATCCCGCTGACCTCGATCGATGGGGAGGCCCTCGAGACGCAGCAAAGCTGGCGGCTCGAAGACCTGCAGCAATGGTTGCCGAGTACCAGCATCACCTTCGGCGACCCGCGGCAATCGGCCGTCGCGGTGCGCGGCATCGGCAGGAATCCATCGAACGACGGCCTCGAGGGCAGCACGGGCATCTACCTCGACAACGTCTACCTGGGCCGCGCGGGCATGGCGACATTCGACCTGCTCGACATCGAGCGGGTGGACCTGCTGCGCGGGCCGCAAGGCACGCTTTTCGGCAAGAACACGACCGCCGGCGTGCTGGCGTTGCACACGCGTGCGCCGACGCGCGAGACCGAGCGCAGCCTGCAACTCTCGATCGGGCAGCGCGGCCTTGCGCAGGGGCAAGCCATCTTCTCGGGCGCCTTGTCTGAAGAGACGGCTGGCCGGCTGCTGGTGTACGGCACCCATGAACGCGGCAACATCGAGAACATCCACGATGGCGGCCGCGTCAACGGCGGCAATCGATCCGGCATTCGCGGCCAATGGCTGCTGAGCCGCGGCGACGCCTTCAGCCTGCGCCTGATCGCCGATGCGCACCGCGAGCGCTCCACCTACGGGACCCGCGTCATCTACTCGCTGGGAAGCGGAGCGGCGCTGGCCCGCGCGCTGGCCGGCGGCGCCACTGGCATCGTCACCGACCCGCGGCGCTATGCGGTCAATACCGACGGCGTGGAGCGTGTCGATCTCGCCCAGGGTGGCGTGTCGGCCGAAGCGAGCTGGAAGCTCGGGTCCGGCGCCAGCATCACGTCCATCACCGCCGGCCGCTCATGGAGGTTCGTGCCGACGACCAACGACAACCTCAATATCCCGGTGTTGATCGACGGCGGCTCTCGCGTGCGCCAGCAACAGTTCTCGCAGGAGCTGCGTTACGCGGGGCCCACCGGCGGTGCGGTCGACTATGTGGTGGGCGCGTTCTACATGCGCCAGCGCATGCGCAACGAGATATTCACTGTGTTCGGTCCGCGGGCGGACATCGTTCTGCAGGGAACGTCCTTGCCGGTGCTCGCCAACGCGAGCACCGTGAGCTTCGGCGCGCTCGACACGGAGAGCCTCGCGCTCTTTTCCCAGGCCACGTGGCACGCCACGTCCAGGCTCGACCTCACGGCCGGCCTGCGCATCACGCAGGAGCGCAAGGACGGGCGCACCCATCGCGGCGACTCGACCGGTGGTGCCGCTGCCACCGCGGTCCTGCGCAATCGTCCGATCGTGCTTGGTGCCTACGACACAGGCTCGCTGGCCATCCGGAAGACCAGCCCATCGGCGCTGCTGAGTGCGAGCTACCGGCTGAACGAAGACGCGATCGGCTACGCCAGCTTTTCGCACGGCGAGCGGTCGGGCGGAATCAATCTGGCGGGGCCGGGTGCCGCTCCCGGCCCACTTGGCGCCTCGTCGCTGATCATCGGGCCCGAACGTGTCGACAGCCTGGACGTCGGCGTCAAGAGCAGCCTGTGGAATGATCGCCTGACACTGAATCTGAACGCCTTCTTGGCAGGCGTGCGCGGCTACCAGACGTCGATGTTCGTGCCCGCCGGCGCAGGCGCGGGCAACTACGTCGAGATCCTCACGAACGCGGGCGATCTTCGCAGCCGGGGACTGGAGCTGGATGCCACTGCGCGACCGGCGCGCGGGCTGAGCATGTGGGCCAACGCCGCCTTCAACGATGCACGGTATCGACGCTACGAGGACGCGGCTTGTCCGTCAGAACGCGCGTTCGTGCCGCAGGGGCGCTGCAGCCTGACCGGACGGCAGGTTGCCGGGACGCCGCGCTGGACATTCAACGTGGGCGCCGAATACCGCAGGTCCGTGAGCGCCACCATCCAGCACTTCGTTTCAGCGGCGTACGCGTGGAGGTCCGCACAGGACGGCACGCTCGACGGGTCGGTCCACTCGCGCATCCCAGCCTATGGCCTGCTGAACCTCGCCACCGGCTGGAAGATCGCGCGGGGCGATGAAATCTGGAGCATTTCGCTTTGGTTGCGCAACGCCCTCGACAAGAAGTATTTCCCGACCGTGGCCGCCACCGCGAACGGTGCCTACGTGGCATCGGTCGGGACGCCGCGCACCCTGGGGCTGACAGTCCGGCTGGACTACTGACCTGTTGGATTCCGACGATCTCTGCCCCCCAACAGTACGTGTACGAACCTACTACACGGACAGATGGAGGAAGGCTTGATGTGAGTACGCCTGTCTGAAGCTCCTTGCCCTTCTCAAGGCCGCAGCCGGTGCGTAGGCCGTGTGCCCGTTCCCGCATGCGTGCCATGGGTCAGGTGACTTGTTCGGGCGGCGCAGCCGGAAGCGCGAGCCGGAATGTCGACCCGCTGGGGCCTGTTTCGTGCAGTGTCACGTCGCCGCCGTGGCGTCTCGCGATCTCGCGCGACAGGTGGAGCCCCAGTCCGGTGCCGGCCACCGCGCTCGCGGTTTCGGCACGGAAATATTTCTCGAAGATGCGGGCCTCGTCGGCCATTGCGACGCCCGGTCCGCGGTCGATCACGTCGACCTGCACGATGTCGCCTGCCTGCCGCAGCACCGCGTGCACCGGTCGCTCCGGTGGCGAGTACTTCAATGCGTTCTGCATCAGGTTCTGCAGCGCGATCTCGAGCAGCGCGCGATCGCCACGCACCTTGGGCAGGGGTTCATGCACGTCGATGGACAAGCGCGAAGCGCCGGGAAAGTGGAAGCTCTCGCACAGGCCACGCGCAAGCGCCGCCATGTCAAGGACTTCGAGGCGAAGCGTCCGGTTCTCGGGCTGGAGGCGGTCGGCCAGCAGGATGTTCTCGATCAGCATGGTCAGGCGCTGCACGGCGCGCCGTATCCGCTCGGTGCGCTGCTTCACCACCGGCTCCCCGCCGAGCCTGGAGATGTCGAGCGATTGCGCCGCGCCGTCGATCACTGTCAAGGGCGTGCGGAACTCGTGCGACACCATCGAGACGAACTCGCGCTGCTGCAAGATCGCCTGGCGCTCGACCTCGAGCGACTCACGCAGCCGGGCCTCCAGACGGGCTCGGGCCGCGATCTCCTCGTGCAACGCGGCATTGGTCTGCTGCAGTTCGGCGGTGCGTCGCACGACCGTGCCTTCGAGCGCTTGTTCAGCTTCCAGCCGCACTGCGCGCACGCGCTCGCGCTCGGCGCGGTAATCGCGCTCGGCGCGACGCGTCCGGTCGGCCACGGCCACATTCAGCAGGACGAGGTGGCACATGGTGCCGAGCCAATAGATGCGGTCAGGCGGCACGCCGGGCATCCCGTCGCCGAACCAGAGCTTCAACAGCCCGTAGAGTCCCAGCACCGTTCCCACCGCGAAGGCCGAGGCCGGAAGCAGGTATTGGAATTGGCGCCGCACGAAGAGCAGGTAGCAGACGAAGACCGCGCCGAACACCGTGGACGCGGTGCTGCCCGCGCTAGCCCAGATCGCCACGGCGGCGTGATGGCGGGCCAGGACCAGCACGAGCACAACGAAGTTGAACACCACGACCGCGTTGAAGAAATGTGCTGCGGGCGGCCAATGGCGCCGAAACTGGAAGATGCGCGACATGAACGCGGTACCGACCATGTTGAAGAAGCAATTGACGGCAAGCAGCGTTTGAGCAACGCGTTCGGGGCGAGCGTCGAGGAACCACTGCGCTGCGAATCCCTGGCGGTTGATCGACAGAGCCGCGATGCAGAGCACGTACAGCGCGTAATGGGCGTAGAGCCCGTCCCGCAGCCAAGCCCCAAAGATCAGGTTCATGCACACGGCGAGCAGGACGGCGCCAAGCAGCATGCCCATGATGGTGTAGTCGGCCGTGCGGTCGTGCTCGAAGCCGACAGGCTGCCACAGGTCCAGTTCGGCCCGCAGGGACGGCCCGTCGTTGCGCACCCTCAGGAAATAGACAGCCGGCTCGGTCGAAATGTCGAGCGGGAACACGAAGTTGTGGTCGACGATCTCGCGCGCCGCGAACGGGCGGGCGTCGCCGAGCGGCGTCTCGGCAAATCCGCCGCGCCCGTCCGGCGCATACAAGGTGACTTCGTGGATGCGCGGCGGTCGCACGCGCAGCAGCCATCGTGCGGGCGCGTCGACCGTGCGCGCGAGCGAGAAGCGCAGCCACACCGCGTCGCGGCTGAAGCCTTCCTCCACCGGCCCTTCGAGCGGCGCGAAGCCGCTCTGCTGCGCGCCGCGCGTGACGTCGGCAATGCGCCACCCGCCCGAGGGGTCGCGCTGGATCTCGAGGTCCCCGGAGAGTTCGATGCCGCGGCCGAGGCCATCGGAAGCCGACAGTACCAGCGCCGTGGCGGGCATTGCAAAGCACCACAGCAGCAGGAACAGAAGAACAAGCAAGCGGCCCGGACCCGCCCGGGTGGTTTCGACGTCGAGGCGCATTGGGACGCGACTTTATACTTTCCGCGCCATGCCATCCTCGAGCCAGCGTACCGGTCTTCTCGTCCATGTGATCGAGGACGACGAAGACATCCGTGCGGAAACCGTCTTCGCACTCGGAGAGCTCGGCTTCGAGGTGCAGGGCTTCGGCGACGCCCCGTCGTTCTACAAGGCGTTCGCGGTCCGGCCCTGCGACATCGCGGTGGTGGACATCGGCTTGCCAGGCGAGAGCGGCCTCGCGGTTGTTTCACATCTGCGCACAGTGCAGCAACGGCTCGGGCTGGTACTGGTGACCGCACGGGGCGAGCTCAAGGACCGGCTGCTGGGGCTGCGCGAAGGTGCAGACGCCTACCTGGTCAAGCCGGTGAACATGCTGGAATTGGCCGAGACGCTGAACGCCGTCGGTCGGCGACTCGCGGTCGCTCCGCAGGGGGACGCAGCGACCTCGCCGCCGGCACCTGCCGCCTGGCGCCTGCTCGAGGGCGACTGGATCCTGGGCGACCCCGAAGGCCGGCAGATGGCTCTCACCACGAGCGAGCGCGCCTTCCTCGGCTGCCTTTTCGGGCAGCGCGGCACAGCGGCGAGCCGCGACGACCTGATCCGCGCGCTCGGTGGCAACGTGTTCGATTTCGACGAGCACCGCATCGATGCGATCGCCAGCCGGCTGCGCCGCAAGGCCGCGAAGCTCGGCATGCGCCTGCCGCTGCATTCGGTGCGCGGCACAGGGTACGTGCTCGCGAACTGACGCGGCGCGCTGCCGGGGCGCACCGGGGCCAGGCGCATGGTCAGGAACCGTCAGAAAAGGTCAGGAAAGGCGCATGAAACAAACGAGCAGGGCTTGCACCATGCGGTACGCGCAACGCGCCGCATCTTCATGTCCTATTGGTTCCAATCTTCCGAGCGTGCGCACATCATGGTCATCGACGACAGCGTCGACGAGCTCCAGGTGCTGCTTGCCGCGCTGCGTCGCGCTGGCCATCGCATCAGCCTGGACTTCGACGCGCTCGGAGGCTACCGCCGCGCCGGTGTGCTGCAGCCGGACTTGATCCTGCTTGACATGCACCTGGAAGCCTCCAGCGGCTTCGAGACCTGCCGGCTGCTCAAGGCGGACCACACCACCGCGCACATCCCCGTGATTTTTCTCACCGCGGGTGCGACGCTCGAGGAGCGGCTGACCTGCCTGCGAGAAGGCGGCGTCGACTACATCCTCAAGCCCTTCGAACCCGAAGAGGTGCTGGTCCGCATCTCGGTCCATCTCGCGCTCGCACGCCGTGGCGCGCATCCGCCCGACGGTGTCGCCGAGGCGCCGCGCAGACCGTCGGAGCCCGAAGCCGAACCACCGCACGACCTGGACCGCGTGATCGCCAGGGCTGCGCAGCGGCTCATCGAGAGCGACCTTGCGAACATTCCACCGCTGCCGGCGCTCGCCGCACGCGTGGGCACGCACGAGAAGCGGCTGACCCGGGCGTTCCGTGCCCACACAGGGCGCACCGTGCTCGAGTTCGCGCGCGAGGAGCGGTTGTCGCGCGCGCAGCATCTGCTCGCCCAGTCGCGGCTCAGCATCGAGGAGGTGGCACATGCCATCGGGTTCTCGGGTGCCGCGAACTTCACGACGGCGTTCAAGGAACGCTTCGGCAGCACGCCTGCGGCGTATCGGCAACTGAGTCGCGACTGCACGTGCGACGCGTGAAAAGCGGTGTTCCGCCCGGCAGCGCATGTTGCGCTCGATGTGACGCCGCGGCCCTTCAGCGTGAAATTCCATCGTCGGCCTGATCTGGCCCGTGCTCACAGCACGCAACAGCACCTGTACAGACTCCGCCGGCTGCCGATCCATCTGCAGCTGCGGGACGCGATCGCCGCGGTGCGCAACATCCATCGGGTCGGACGGGCCGGCCTGCGTGTGCGTCCAAAGTCAGCATGCGGCAGCCACGTCGCGTTGAGCCCGGGCCGCGCGGTGCGCACCTGCGGTGGGCCGTTGACCCACAACAGGCGCAGCCAGACCGCCGCTGTCGAGAATCCCCGCACGAGCCGGCCCGGCGTGGCGGGCGCGAATCCGTTCGCACCACCGGTCGGCAAGGCGGGCGCCTCGCTGGCCGATAGGCGGCCGCGGGGTCGACCGCTTCCGCTGCGCTGGCAGCGCAGCCCCAGGCACAGCGTCACGCCCGGCAGCAAGCCGCCTGCCTGTCGGGGGAGTGCGCAACGGTGCGTCACGCGCCGGGGGCGCGCCGCCCCACGCCCGCCTGGCGACAGGCGGATGGCGTGCAATTGAAGTACTCGCGGAATGCCGTAGCAAAATTCGCGGCGCTCGAAAACCCCACCGCCGCGGCGATCTCCTCAATGCGCATGGCCGATTCGAGCAACAGGCGGTGCGCCTCGTGCAGCCGCGCCTCGCGTACGAACTCGAAGACCGTGCGGTTCGCGAGTTCCTTGAACACGCGCGACAGGCGCTTCTCGTGCGTGCCCACGCGCGCAGCCAGTTCTCGCAGCGGCAATACACAGCTCAGGTCGGCGAGGATCACTCGCTCCGCCGCCTGCATGAGCATGCGGTCCGTGCCCGGGCCTGATGTGACGTCTCCGTTCGTCGCTTGAAGGTCAGGTGGGGGCGCAGATTTTGTGGCAGGGGCAAGGCGCGACCTGCGGGATTCGGCCAATGCCAGATGAATCTCGATCCGGGCCATCACCTCGGCCGGTTCGACGGGCTTCGCGATGTAGTCAACCGCGCCAGCGCGCAGGCCCGTCAGGCGCTGTTCCAAGCTGGCCGACGAGGTCAGGAAGACCACCGGAATGTCCGCCGTGGCCGGGTCAGCCTTGAGCAGGCGACAGGCGGCGAACCCGTCGGTGCTGCCCGGACCCACGTCGAGCAGCACCAGGTCCATCTGCAGCGTCGTCGCGCGCCGATAGCCCTCCATCGCGTCCAAAGCGACGGTGATGCGGTAGCCGGCGCCTCGTAGCGTTTCCAGCAAGGGTTTGATTTCGTCGACGCCTTCGTCGACCACCAGAAGATGAACTCTCCCGGGCTCCGGAGGTGACCAATATGACATGGAAGAACGGGCACGGCGCAGTTGGGGCCGCGCTCTTTGGGTGAAGGCGATGAAACCAAGAAATTAACTGGAAATCATTCTCACAAAGTTCATGAGTTCATCAATGTCCGGAAGTAACGCCCGGCGGAATTGATGGTCATTGAACTGTATGCCGCCACAAATCCTCGCCTCGCACACTCCGTAGGAGGGGAATGGCGCTTTGAAAGCGGCGAATCCGGGTCTCCGGAAATGCGGGAAATAGCCGGCTGGCCGCTTCTTCAAAACAATTGGACGCTCTGGCAAAAGCCCGATGCGCAAAAAACGCCACTGCCCGCCTGCTCCCGGTTTAGCTCACCGACGAATTCGCGGGTTTATCTCACAAATCGTGTGAAGTATTTGACGTTTGCACACATTTGTAAAAACTTGTCCGTCACGGCAAAAGCGGCGACCTCTTCGGCAAAAGCCCGGCCCCCCCCCCGCACCAAGAATCCCGCCTCGTGCAAGCCGCATGACCCCGGTTGGGTCGTGCTGGCGAGTCCTCGAGAGCCGCGGCACTCGAGATTTCCCAATGTGCGACCCAGGTTGTTCGTCTAGCACGAAGGCCCCCGGGGTCTGGAGTCAAGAAGCAAGGACAAATCATGGAAGCTGTTTACAAGTCTGGTGGCGCATCCCGCAAAGCGGCGGCAGACACCCCTCTGGTTCTGGATCACCCATCGATCGTCTCGCTGAAGATCGCACCCGAGAGCGTGCTCAAGTTCGAGCGTCGCGGCGGCGACCTCGTGCTCGTGTTGCGCGACGGCCAGGAAGTCGCCGTGCGCGGCTTCTTCGCCGAATACGCTGACGGCGGCCGCAACGACCTTGTGCTCGAAGACGGCGCGGGCGTGCAGTGGTGGGGCCAGTACACCGCGCCCTGGAAAGACTTCCACTTCACCGAAATCGAGTGGAACGACGCCGGTGCCGCGCTACTGCCCGACGGTGTACCGGGCTGGCTGCTGGGTGCGCTCGGCGTGCTGGGCGTCGGTGCCGCCGCGAGCGGTGGTGGTGGCGGCGGCGGCGGCGGTGGCCCAGGCTTCATTCCGCCGCTGCTCCCGCCGCAGAACCGCGGCCCCGAAGGCAAGGCCGAGCCCGTCGTCACCGCGCAGGACAAGCCCGTTTCCGGGCAAGTGCAGGCCACCGACCCGGACCGCGACACGCTGAGCTACACCGTCGCCAAGGGCCCCGAGCACGGCACCGTCACCGTCGATCCGTCCACCGGCCAGTTCCTCTACACGCCCCAGCCCGGCTACGAAGGTCCCGACAGCTTCGAAGTGACCGTCAGCGACGGCAAGGGCGGCACCACCACCGTGAAGGTGCCCGTGACCGTCTCGCCTGTCAACGACGCGCCCACGGCGCCCGACTACACCGAGACCACGAACGAAGACACGCCCCTGAGCGGCCGTGTGACCGGCAGCGACATTGACAGCGGCGATAAGCTGACCTACACGAAGGGCAGCGATCCGTCTCATGGCACGGTGACGGTCAACCCGGATGGCACGTACACCTACACGCCAAACCCCGACTTCAACGGGGCCGACAGCTTCACCGTCACGGTGAGCGACGGCCACGGTGGCACGACGACGAGCACGGTGAACGTGACGATCGACCCGGTCAACGATGCGCCGACGGTTCCGAATTACACCAAGACCACGAACGAAGACACGCCCGTGAGCGGCCAAGTCGTCGGCAGCGATGTGGACGGCGACACGCTGACCTACGTGAAGGGCAGCGACCCGGCGCACGGCACGGTGACCGTCAATGCCGACGGCACCTACACGTACACGCCCGGTGCGAACTTCCACGGCACAGACAGCTTCACCGTCACGGTGAGCGACGGCCACGGTGGCACGACGACGAGCACGGTGAACGTGACGATCGACCCGGTGAACGATGCGCCGACGGTTCCGAACTACAACAAGACCACGAACGAAGACACGCCCGTGAGCGGCCAGGTCGTCGGCAGCGACGTCGACGGCGACACGCTGACCTATGTGAAGGGCAGCGACCCGGCGCACGGCACCGTGACGGTCAATGCCGACGGCACCTACACGTACACGCCCGGCGCCAACTTCAATGGCACAGACAGCTTCACGGTGACGGTCAGCGATGGCCACGGTGGTACGACCACCAGCACCGTGACTGTGACCATCAACCCCGTCAACGACGCGCCCGTGTTCGTCGACGGCGGCGGCACGCCGGTGGACACGACAGACGGCTACGCCTTCGGCTACGACGAGAACCGGCCTGCAGGCACCGTGCTCGGCACCGTCCACGCCACCGACGCCGATAGCGCGACGGTCACCTACAGCATCCTCTCGGGCAACGACAACGGCTACTTCGCCATCGACCCGATCACGGGCGCGATCAGCCTCACGGCTGCGGGCGCCGCGGCGTTCGTGAACGACTACGAGGCAGGGGCGAATGCCCACTCGCTGGTGGTCGGCGCGAACGACGGCACGGTCACGACGAACATCCCCGTCACGCTCAACGAGCAGAACCTCAACGACGCACCGACGGCGCCCAACGACACCAAGACCACGGACGAAGACACGCCCGTGAGCGGCCAGATCATCGGAAGCGACGTCGACGGCGACACACTGACCTACACCAAGGGCAGCGACCCGGCGCACGGCACCGTGACGGTCAATGCCGACGGCACCTACACGTACACGCCCGGCGCCAACTTCAACGGCACAGACAGCTTCACGGTGACGGTCAGCGATGGCCACGGTGGTACGACGACCAGCACCGTGACCGTGACCATCAACCCCGTCAACGACGCGCCCGTGTTCGTCGACGGCGGTGGCACCCCGGTGAACACGACGGACGGCTACGTGTTCGGCTACGACGAGAACCGGCCCGCAGGCGCCGTGCTCGGCACCGTCCACGCCACCGACGCCGACAGCGCGACCGTCACCTACACCATCCTCTCGGGCAACGACAACGGCTACTTCGCCATCGACCCGGTCACGGGCGAGATCAGCCTCACGCCAGCGGGCGCTGCGGCGTTCGTGAACGACTACGAGGCAGGGGCCAACGCCCACGCGCTGGTGGTCGGTGCGAACGATGGCACGGTCACGACGAACATCCCCGTCACGCTCAACGAGCAGAACATCAACGACGCACCGACCGCGCCGAACGACACCAAGACCACAAACGAAGACACGCCCGTGAGCGGCCAGATCATCGGCAGCGATGCGGATGGCGACACGCTGACCTACACCAAGGGCAGCGACCCAGCCCACGGCACCGTGACGGTCAACGCCGACGGCACCTACACGTACACGCCCGGCGCCAACTTCAACGGCACAGACAGCTTCACGGTGACGGTCAGCGATGGCCACGGTGGTACGACGACCAGCACCGTGACCGTGACCATCAACCCCGTCAACGACGCGCCCGTGTTCGTCGACGGCGGCGGCACGCCGGTGAACACAACAGACGGCTACGTCTTCGGCTACGACGAGAACCGGCCTGCAGGCACCGTGCTCGGCACCGTCCACGCCACCGACGCCGATAGCGCGACGGTCACCTACAGCATCCTCTCGGGCAACGACAACGGCTACTTCGCCATCGACCCGGTCACGGGCGCGATCAGCCTCACCGCTGCGGGCGCCGCGGCGTTCGTGAACGACTACGAGGCAGGGGCGAATGCCCACTCGCTGGTGGTCGGCGCGAACGACGGCACGCTCACGACGAACATCCCCGTCACGCTCAACGAGCAGAACCTCAACGAAGCACCGACGGCGCCCGACGACAACAAGATCACGGACGAAGACACGCCGGTCAGCGGCAGCGTGATCGGGACCGACGTCGATGGCGACGCGCTCACCTACACCAAGGGCACCGACCCGTCGCACGGCACCGTGACGGTCAACGCCGATGGCACCTACACCTATGTTCCCGGCCCGAACTTCAACGGGACCGACAGCTTCACCGTCACGGTGAGCGACGGCCACGGCGGCACGACCACCAGCACGGTGAACGTGACCGTCAACCCGGTGAACGACGCGCCGTCGGCCACGGTGACTGCGCCCGAGGCTGTCTCAGAAGGCAGCCTGCCCGCGGGCATTCCGGCTGCGGGAGAGCCGCCGCTGCAATCGACCGGCAAGATTTCCATCGCGGATACCGACAGCGCGGCCGGCGACCTGTCGGTGTCGCTCAGCGGCCCGACCGGCGTCACCTCCGGCGGCCAGCCAGTGTCATGGACCTGGGACGCAGGCACGCACACGCTCACGGGCAGCGTCACCGTCGGCGGCGTCGCCACCGAGGTGATGACCGTGGCCGTGGGCAATGTCACTGCCACGGGCACGGGCCTTTTCGAGGCGGGCTACACCGTCACGCTGAAGGCGCCGATCGACCACCCGCCGGGCAACGGCGAGGGTGTGTCGAACCTGCATTTCGAGGCGCATGTGACCGACGGCCAGGCCGCTGCTGCGCCAGTGGGCTTCGATGTGCCCGTCAAGGACGACGCACCAGTGCTCGTGAGCGGCGAACAGGCCGTCGACGTGGCGCCGATCAATACCAACTTGATGGTGGTCCTGGACCTCTCCGGGAGCATGGGCGAGGAGACGCCGACGCGGCTTTCCCGTGCGAAGGCGGCTGTGCAGAACCTGATCGACGGCTACGACCTGTACGGCGACGTGCGGGTGCAGCTCGTCACCTTCAGCACGACCGGGCAGGCGCAGCAGGCCTGGATGACGGCGGCAGAGGCCAAGGCGCTGGTGCAGAACCTGCAGGCTTCGGGCAACACCAACTACGACGCGGCCCTGGCTGCGGCGATGAACGGCTTCTCGGCCACTGGCAAGCTGGCAGGGGCCCAGAACGTGTCCTACTTCCTCACGGACGGCGAACCGACGCGGGGAGACGGTAACACCGGCCAGCTGACGAACAACAGCAGCAGCAGCTCGGCCGACTTCGGCATCCAGGCGGCGGAAGAAACGATCTGGAAGAACTTTCTCACGAACAACCACATCAACTCGTTCGCACTGGGCTTGGGGTCCGACCTCTTGCCTGCAGCGCAGGGCTTCATCGACCCCATCGCTTACAACGGCAACACCGGCACGAACACGAACGGCCAGATCATCACCGACACGAGCCAGCTGAACAATGTGCTGCAAGGAACGATCAGCGTGCCACCCACGGTCAGCAACCTGCTGACCGGCGGGCTCGGCGGCTCGTCGGGCTTCGGTGCCGACGGTGGTCATGTGTCCACGCTGAGCATCGACGGCACTACCTATGCCTTCGACAGCAGCACCGGCGTGATGACGAAGACCGGCCCCGCCACCGGCAGCGACTTCAGCTACAACGCGGCGACGCACCAGGTCACCATTGCCACGGCGCAGGGCGGCAAGCTGGTCGTGGACTTCGACTCGGGCGAGTTCAGCTATCAGGTGGCACCGAGGACCGCCGCTTCGCACAACTACGACGAGACGCTCAGCTACCAGGTGGTCGACCGCGACGGCGATGCGAGCAATGCGGCCACGCAGACGCTGCACGTCAACTACACGCCCGCTGCCGGTGCAACCGGGATGGCAGCGATGTACACCTCGGCGGACTCGCTGGGGCTGGCCGGGGTCGACGAAGTGACGGTGTCGCTCGAGCAGCAGCACGATGCGCCGCATTTCCCCTTCGGCGACAGCCCGTGGGGCGGCGCGCAGCTGTCCGACATGCTGCACGCCTACACCGCGGCTGAGTCGCTGCAGGCGCTGCTGCAGGCCGCGTTCCCGCCGGCTTTTGCGAGCACGCAGGCATCGCCCACGGTGCCGGCGCTGGCGTCATCGGCCGACTCGCTCACGGCCTACGCACCGCCCGTGGCCCCTTCGCTCGACGACGAGCTTCACATGGGCCTCGCGTTTCACCACTGACCTACCGGGTGTTGGCGCCGAATGCGGCGCCAACACCTTGTGGTCCACACGCTGTTCGCACGTTCCTACGCATGTCTGCTTCCCGTCGTCTTCCGCCCGCCGCCGCGGGCCTTTTCTTCCTGCTCGCCGGAACGGGGGCGTTTGCGCAAGCCAGTGCCGTCACCCCGCTGGGCATGACCGAGGCGGTGCGCCTGGCCGCGACCTCGCACCCGACCGTGCGCAACGCGGTCGGGCAAGCGCTGCAGGCGGGCGAGGGCATTGCTGCCGCGCGCTCGGACTACTACCCGCAGGTCAGCGCCGGCCTCAGCGCGCGCACGGGCAACCGGCAGTTGCAGACCGATGGTCGCCGCCAGGTGCACCAGGCCTCGCTGTCTGTGACCCAGATGCTGTACGACTTTGGCAAGGTGTCGAGCGCCGTGAACGAGGCCGAGGCCTCGGCCGCGGCCGCGCGCGCCAAGCTGCTCGTGGCGATCGACGATGTGGTGCGCGACACAGCGCAGGCATGGATCGAAGTCCATCGCCAGCAGATGCTCGGCGAGATCGCGCGGGCCCAGGTGAAGGGCGTGCAGTCGCTGGCCGGCCTGGTGGGTGAGCGTCAGGCCAAAGGCGCGACGAGCCAATCCGACGTGGCACAGGCGCAATCGCGCCTGGAGGCTGCGCGTGCCCAGCAACTCAACACCGCGTCCCAGGCCGAGCGCTGGCGCCTTACCCTCATGCATTTGACCCAGGGCCGCATGCCGGTCGACATCGCCGGCGAAGCGCTGGCGCCGCTCGCGAGCGCCTGCGCCGCGCAGCCGCAGACGGCCTTGCCCGCACCGACCGTGCAGAAGGCCCAGGCCGAGCGTGATATGGCACAGGCCGCGCTGCGCGGTGCCGATGCCCAGTTGCTGCCCACGCTGTCGCTCAACGCCGGCGTCAACCGGGGGCTCGAATCCGGCGCGCGGCTCGCCGGCCAGCCCGGCACCGAAAGCACGCTCACCGTCAACTTCTCCGCGCCGCTGTACGAAGGCGGGCGCAGCCAGTCCCGCCAGCGCGCCGCCGCGCACGCCGTCGAAGCGGCCGAGGCCGCGCTGGGCTATGCGCAGCTGAGCGTGCGGCAGCGGCTCGAAGACGCGCGTGTGCAATCGCAAGGCCACGCGCAGCGCCTGCCCGTGCTCGCCGCGCGCGTGCAGAGCACGCAGCGCACGCGCGACCTGTACCGCGAGCAATATCTGCAGTTGGGCACGCGCTCGCTGCTCGACCTGCTCAATGCCGAGCAGGAGTTCCACGGCGCGCGCTTCGAGCAGGCCGAGAGCGCGCACGAAGTGCAGCGGCTCGCAGTCGAGTGCCTGTATCAGTCGGGCCGCCTGCGTGAGGCCTTCGGGCTGGTCGATGCGGGCGACCTCGTAGCCGGAGGCCGGCCATGACCGCCGCCACCATGCCCGAGCTTTCTGCCGCGCGCGGCCCCGAGCTGCTCGCCGGCTGGGTCGATGCCGTGCTCGCTGTGGCCGCCCACTACCACCTTGACACCTCGCGCGAGCGCATCCGCGGCGCTGCCGCATGGAGCGACCACGAAGACATCGGTGAGCGCGTGCGCCAGATGGCCCGCCAGGCCGGGCTCACCGTGCGCCAGGTCGCACCGCGCCTGGACACCCTGAGCCCCTGGCGCCTGCCCGTGGTGCTGCAACTGCGCGACGGGCAGGTGGCCGTGGTCACCGCCATCTCGGCGCAGGGCCTGCGCGTGATGCTCGGCGGCGACCAGGGCGCAGAAACCGTCTGCACGATCGACGAGCTGCAACCCGCACTCGAAGCCATGGCCGTGCTGCGGCCCGCGCAATCGGCGCCCGACTCGCGGGTCGACGCCTACATCCGCCCCGTCGAGCCGCACTGGCTGCGCCAGATCGTGCTGGCCGACTGGCGGCCCTACGCCCACATCCTCGTCGCGTCACTCGCCTACAACCTGATGGCGCTGGCCGGCACGCTGTTCTCGATGCAGGTGTACGACCGCGTGGTGCCCGCGCAGTCGCTGCCCACGCTACATGTGCTGTTCGGCGGCGTGCTGCTGTCCATTGCATTCAGCTGGGTCATGCGCGGCGCGCGCATGCGCATCACCGACGTGGTGGGCAAGCGCGCCGACCTGCGCATTTCAGACCGCGTGTTCGGCCATGCGCTGCGCGTGCGCGGCTCGGCGCGCCCGCGTGCCACCGGCACCTTCATCTCGCAGCTGCGCGAGCTGGAGCCCGTGCGCGAAATGCTCACGTCGACGACCGTGGCGGCCGTGGCCGACCTGCCGTTCTTCTTCGTGTTCTGCGTGCTCTTCTGGTTCATTGCGGGCTGGCTCGTGCTCGTGCCGCTGGCCGCTTGCGTGCTGCTGCTCGTGCCCAGCCTGCTGGCGCAGCCGCGCCTGCGCGCGCTGGCCCAAGCAGGCATGCGCGAATCGTCGCTGCGCAACGCCATGCTGGTCGAAGCCGTGCAGGGCATCGACGACATCAAGGTGCTGCAGGCCGAGCCGCGCTTCCAGAACCAGTGGAACCACTACAACGCCGTCAACGCCGACTCGGGCCTGAAACTGCGCGCGCTGCTCAACACCCTGAGCAACTGGACGCAGACCGTGCAGGGTGGCGCCTTCGCCTTTGTCGTGTTCTTCGGCGCGCCGCTGGTGATGGACGGGCAAATGAGCACCGGCGTGCTCGTGGCCGCATCGATCCTGTCGACCCGCATGCTCGCGCCGCTGGCCGGCGTGACGCAGGTGCTCAACCGCTGGCAGCAGGCCAAGGTGGCCGGCGAATCGCTCGACCAGCTCATGAAGCTCCCGGTCGACCACCCGCCCCACGAGACGCGTGTGCACCGGCCTGCCGTGCAGGGGGACTACACGCTGCGCGACGCCGTCTTCAGCCACGACGGCAAGACCCCCGCGCTGCACGTGAAGGCGCTGCACATCGGCCCTGGCGAGCGCATCGCCGTGCTTGGGTGCAACGGTGCGGGCAAGTCGACGCTGCTGCAGGCGCTGTCCGGTCTCCTCGCACCGCGCGCAGGCAGTGTGGTGCTCGACGGCGTGTCGATGGCCCACATCGACCCGGCCGACGTGCGTCGCGACGTCGGGTTGCTCGCGCAGGACGCGCGCCTGTTCCACGGCACCCTGCGCGAGAACCTGCAGATGGGCACGCCCCATGCCACCGACGCCGAACTGATCACCGCCCTGCAAGCCACCGGCGCCTGGGCCTTCGTGCGTCGTCTGCCCACGGGGCTGGACCATCCGCTGCTGGAAGGCGGGCGTGGCCTCTCGGGCGGGCAGCGCCAGAGCCTGCTGCTCGCGCGGCTCATGCTCCGCCGCCCCAGCGTGCTGCTGCTCGACGAGCCCACCGCCTCGCTCGACGAAGTGGCCGAGCGCGAAGTGATCGAGCAGCTGCGCGCGCTATCCGCAGGCCGCACGCTGGTGCTGGCCACGCACCGCCCGGCCGTGCTCGATGCGGTGGACCGCATCCTCGTGGTGGACGGCGGCGCCGTCGTGCTCGACGGGCCGCGCGACCAGGTGATGGCGCGGCTGCGCCAAGGCGCGGCAGCATCGCGCGAGACAACGGCCCTCGCGGGCCGTGGCAAGGAGGCACAGGCATGAACGCCGTGACATTGACCAAGGCACCGGTGCCTGCACAGGTATCCGCCGCCACCGTCTGGGGTCCCGGCGGCGCCGACGACTTCGACGAGGCGCGCGCCAGCGGCTCCGCGCGCGTCGTGTGGTTCATCGCGCTCTTTCTGCTCGCGTTCTTCGTGTGGGCTTGGTGCTTCGAGATCGACGAAGTGTCCAGCGGCATGGGCAAGGTGATTCCCAGCTCGCGTGAGCAGCGCATCCAGTCGCTCGAAGGCGGCATCCTCGCCGAACTGCGCGTGCACGAAGGCCAGATCGTCGAGAAGGGCGAGGTGCTCGCGCAGCTTGATCCCACGCGCGGCGAATCGAGCGTGGAAGAGACCGCCGCGCGCTACCGCGCCGCGCTGGCCAGCAGCGTGCGCCTGCGCGCCGAGGTGGAAGGGCGCAGCACCCTTCAGTTCCCCGCCGAGCTGAAGGCGTACGCGCAGCTGGTCGACTCGGAAAGCGCGCTCTTCCGCTCGCGGCAGGGCAGCATGCGCGACACCGTTTCAGGACTTGGCCAGGCGCTTGCGCTCGTGCGCAAGGAGCTCGACATCACCCGCTCGCTGCAGGTGAGTGGCGCGGCCAGCAACGTCGAGCTCATCCGCCTGCAACGCCAGGCCGCCGACCTGGAGCTGAAGATCTCCGAGGCGCGATCGAACTACATGGTGCGCAGCCGCGAAGAACTCGCCAAGGCAGATGCCGAGGTCAAGTCCTTGTCGTCCGTGGTGCGCGGGCGTGCAGACTCGCTAGAGCGGCTCACCCTGAACTCGCCCGTTCGCGGCATCGTCAAGAGCTTGCAGGTCACCACCATCGGCGGTGTCGTGCCGCCTAACGGCTCGCTCCTGACCCTGGTGCCGCTGGACGATCAGTTGCTGATCGAGGCGCGCATCTCGCCTCGCGACATCGCCTTCATGCGGCCCGGCCAAGAGGCGCAGATCAAGGTCACCGCTTATGACTACGCCGTGTACGGCGGCCTCAAAGGGCGTGTGGTGACCATCGCACCTGACACGCAGCGCGACGAGGTCAAGCCCGAGATCGTGTACTACCCCGTACTCGTGCGCACCGATTCCGACGCACTCACCGACAAGGCCGGCCGCCGCATGCCCATCGTGCCCGGCATGGTGACCACCGCCGACATCCGCACCGGTCGCAAGACCGTGTGGGATTACCTGACCAAGCCGCTGAACAAGGCGCGCGAAGCCATGCGCGAGCGCTAATTCGCGCGCGCATCTCTCCCAAGAATCTCATCTGACCCAAGAGGACGCTAGCCATGAAAAAGACCCTGCACGCATCACCCACCGTTGCCGCCTTCGCGCTCGCCGCCGCGCTGCTCGGCGCCACCACCCATGTGGCGGCGCGCGATAACCCAGTAGATGCCGTGAGCAACCCCGACAAGCTGGACTATCGCGACGTCGAGGCGCGCCGCCCTGACTTCAAGGAGCCCTTTCTGCGCGACGGCATCGTGTCGCGGCCCGAGCGCTTTCGCGAGATCAAGCCCGGGATCAATCAGGCCCAGGTCCTCGCCGTGCTGGGGCAGGCGCTGAGGCAACAACCCGGGGCGCTTGGCACTGAGTGGGACTACCAGTTCAAGTTCCAAATGCCGCGATCGGCCAATTACCTCGTATGCCAATACAAAGTCGTGTTCGACGGCAGCCAAACCGTGCGCAGCGCGGTGTGGCGCCGTAGGCAGTGCTTGGATCTGGTCTCGCACTGAACCGCCAGATGGCGATCGAGCCGTCGAATCTTCGCCTGGGTAGATGGTGGCTTAGCTCGTGCCGTTTGATACAAAACCTGCAGCGCGTCCGTACGAAGCGTTCGTGTACGGAAACGCTTCGGATGAGCCGGACAAGTTGGCCGCACGTTGCTTGGAGGTGATCGAGAGCACGCTCAAGAGCGTCGAGCGCGTCACAGCCTGCTTACGCGCCGCCGAACTGGAGCACAGCATCGGAATCGCAGCCATGACGCGCACGGAAATCCACGACGCTGCTGAATGGCGTCGCGCCGAGCTACAGGGTCTGCTGGCTGTGAAGCTGCGACGCACCAGTTGTGGTGATCTTCAACTGATGGAAGACCTTCATCTGGTCGTGCGGATCAAACCCAGACGCACCGCCGCGCCAATACCTGCAGTGCCCGTCTTCTCACCAGGTGACCTGGTTCACCCGATGCCCCATGATCAAACTGCCTGAGTCGGCGCGTTGTATTTGTACTTTGCCGCAGATGGTTCACATGCCCGTTTGGGGAGATGCACCATGATCCGTCGCACCAAGCGGTTTCGAAGAAACCTCTTGCGATTGAGCAACATCGCGCTGTGGTTGTACGTCGGCGTCCTCGTGGCCCTCGCGATCGAAGCGCTTCTTGGCTGAGTCGCGCAGCCAGTGCGCACCCGGTTTCCTTTAAGAGAAGCTTGCTTCTGCTCTCGTCTTCAAAAAGTTGCCTCCCTTGCAAGCGGAGATTTCTGACGAAGGTGGTTGCTGAGCCAGATAGAAGCGCTCTTGACCACCCATTGATCGGGCGGGTTACCAGGCACGCGGATGCGATCGTGACGTGGAACGAAAAGGACTTTCCCAGGGACGTGCTGAACCCGTTCGGCATCGAGGTACAGGCCCCTGACGAATTGGTCCTCAACCAGTTGATGCTGGAGAAGCTCACCGCCCTCGCGGCGTTGAAGCGAATGCGCGAGCGCTGGGCCCGGTCGCAGTACGACGCGATCGCGTTGTCGCGCTGCTCGAGAAGCGTGGGGTGCCTCAAACTGCAGCGCACCTGCGCGATGTTATGGCACTCATCTAACCGGCTTGAGGCACCTCCGTGCGTAGCTTGGTGCGCCGATTCGCAAGTGGGATAATCCTGTTTCAGTGGCCCGTTTGTCTCTGGTGTGATGCCTGAAACTTGGGGTTGCTTGTGGCCAGTTCTGGTGTACCCAAACGTGTACCCGGGCAGATCGGACGAATTGGTGAAAGCGAGTGCTGGCGCGGGTTGCAGGCGATTTTAAGATTCCGCCCCAGCTTTAAACGGGGCTCGGGCTGCTCAGCCATTCTCGAAGAATCAATAACTTATCGCTCCGAGTCACGGTTTGTGATTCGATTCCAAGTTTTTTGTCGTTTTCATTTCGCTTCTTCACAAGCCGCCTCTCTTGCAAGCAGAAATACCTGATGGGGATGGTTGCTTGGCCAACAACCTGATAGGCAGGTTGCAGTCGATGGTCTCAGCGGGCAGATTTGATAAGGAAGGCCGTCATTCGTACGAATGACGGCCCATTATGAACAACGGTCACGCGTCGGGCATCCGGGTCGCCGCTGCGCGTGATCCGGAGTGAAAGAATTCGGCATTGCGCGCGCATTCCTGGCCAGCGATTACGCCGCCTACGTCATTGGCCAGAACCTGTTGATGGACCGTGGGGCCTACCCCGCACGCTATAGCTGTTGCAGAGTAAACTGCTGCTGACCCTGCCTCACGCCATCGGAGCGCAATGTCGCCACTTCGGCGCTACTGAGGCACGGCTTTTGGCAAGTCATGAACGTTAGGCAGCTGCGCTACTTTCTCCAAATCGCCGAACTCGGCAGCGTGACGCGCGCGGCGGAGGTCCTGCACATCGCCCAGCCGGCGCTGTCGCGCCAGATGCGCTCGCTCGAAGAAGATCTCGACGCGACACTGTTACACCGTTCCGAACGCGGCATCACGCTTACTGAGGCCGGGGAATCCCTTCGCGAGAGCGCCGTTGAACTGCTGCGGCATTTCGATCGAGTGCGCTCAGAGGTTCGAGACCGGTCTGGCGATGCGAGCGGTGAGCTGACGATCGCGTTACCTCCGTCCATGTCGGAGCTGCTCGCATTTCCGGTAATACAGCGATTCAGGACCAGCTTCCCTAACGTCTTGCTGAAAGTATTCGAAGGTTCGAGCGGCGTCCTTGACGCCTGGTCGATGGTTGCACAGGGTAGGGCGGACTTAGCGGTGGTCGCCTCCGGAGAACCGCTCGCCAGTCTCGAAGCCTTCCCATTCATCGAAGAGCCAATGTGTCTGATCGGCCCGCCCGGATCGGGACTTGCCATGAACAAGCCATTGAACGTGGAAGATCTCGTCGATCGGCCGATGGTCGCGATGAGCCGCCCGAATGTGGGGCGCATGATCGTGGAGAGTGCGATGGCCGAGCGCAATTTTCGCCTCAACGTGGCGATGGAGGTCAACACTCGGCAACTGGTGCTGAAGGCGGTGGAATCAGGGTTGGGCTTCACAACCCTGCCCCTGTGTTCCGGGAGCGACCTGCTTGAGCGGGGTGCCATCTCCATGGCTCCCATCGACGGCGTGGTGATCTCCTGGCTCTTGATCAAAGGTCGCGAACAGGGGTTGTCGGTTGCAGGCCAGCGCATGCAACTCATGCTTCGTCAAGTAGCACACGAGCAGATATCCACCGGTCGCTGGCCACTTGCCAGGCTGAAGGGTTTCATGCCGTCAGAGGACGGCGCCGTTCGCCACCTTTAACGTGACACCCGGATCGGCATGGGCCCCATGCCGAGAAAGCATTTCCGCCGCGATTGACCGGCCGCTAGTCTCTCCTCGAGTCAAAAAATACTACAGGAGACAGCCGTATGAACAGGCGAAACATGATCGCGGGATCGATCGCGTCGATGCTGGGAACTCAACTGCACGCGCAGGGTAGCAACGACTATCCACGCCGCCCGGTAACGCTCATCTTTCCGTTCCCAGCCGGATCGCCGGGCGATGCGGAAGTACGAGAAATCGGCATCGCAATGCATAAGGCGACGGGTCAGCCGCTCGTCATGGACTATCGCCCCGGCGCAAGCGGCATTATCGGAACGCAACTCGCCCAGCGAGCCGCACCGGACGGTTACACGCTGCTTTACGGCTCTACGACATCGATCGTGACGGGACCCGCCGTCACCATGAAGTCCCCCTACAGCGGCACAACCGACTTTGAGCCACTCACAGGAATTGGGCGGATGGACGGACTGCTGATTGTGCCGGCCAATTCCAAGTACCACACCGCGCAGGAGCTTGCCGAAGCGCTTAAGGCAAATCCGGGCAAATTGAATTACGGAACGATCGGTCCTGGCTCGATGTCGCACCTGATTGGCGAACTCTACCTGCAGACCTTGGGCGCGAAAGCGACGCCTGTCGCGTACAAGGGAACACCGCAGGCCGTGCAGGCGCTGGTTGCCGGAGAAATCGACTTCCTCGCTGACAGTGTTGCATCATCCGGCGGCCTCATCGATGCCGGAAAGGTCCGCCCGCTCGCATTGGCAGCGAACAAGCGCTTGTCCCAGTTGCCCGATGTCCCGACATTGACGGAGACCGGCCTCAAATTGGTACTCGGGGTGTGGCTCGGGTTGTTTGCGCCGAAAGGGACTCCTCGCCCGGTGCTGGATCAATGGGCGCTGTACGCTAGCAGCTATCTGCGCGATGCGGACGTGCGTTCGAAGTTGCTTGCGAGGGGTATTGAACCGACCCCGAGCACGCCGCAGGAATTTGCGCGCCAAGTCGCAGCGGACGAGGCGCAGTGGCGGCCGCTTATCAAGTCGTTGAACATCCAGACTTGAAAGTCGCGAGTCCATCGGAGCGGGCGACTTTCCGGTCGCCCGCTTATCTTGAACTTCGTGCTCCTCGCATAACCGCCACTGTCTAGGGATGGTCTGCAGAACACGTTCTGCACTCACGGCTGAATAAACAAAGCGGTGCTGGCGCAATCAGATAGTTCGATCGATCAAGGCCGGCAACGATTTGCTGCGCGGCGCAGCCGCTGCGGCCGCCTTCTCGACACGCTCGGCTACGAACTCCGGCTCGATGAATGAGTTGAGCAGCCTGTGATTGCCCGGGCGCATTGCCACATGCCAGATCGGCCCTGCGGCCTCTGCTCGCTTGTGCATCTCGTGGTCGCCCGAGTCGCCGAAGGCCGCGTGCTTGGCGCCCTGCAGCAGTGCTTCTGCGACGTTGATGTCGCTGACGTGCCCACCGCCGTGAGCACCAATCCCGACGCAGCATCCTCGCCGACGTGGGCCTTCACGCCGAAGTGCCCCTGGTTGCCTTCCAGGCCTAATACATCTCCGGGTCGCGATCGCCTTCAAGGTTCCTGGTCGAACTCGGTGCTGAGATCAGCGTGGCATCCACCGTCGTGTCGGTCCACAGCATCGTGCTGCATGTCCGTTGACCACGCGCAGCATGTCGACCTCCAGGTCATGGGCCTCCAGCAGATGGCGAACTGCAGTATGGCGGCCTAGTCGAGCAGGGGGCTCACTCCATCACCCAGGCCAGCGAACTCCCGTACAGCGGCACATGGTGTAGCGCCTCTTCCATCGGTGGGTCGCTCAGGCTAAACCATTGCTGAATGCAATGGATACGCAGCATCGTCTCGACACAAAAAAGGCGGTGGGCCAGTCTTGGCCCGAGGGCTGTGCGGCTCGACGATCTGCACCAGCGCGCTGCAGGGCACGACCCGATCCATCTCGTCGAGAAACTCGAGCTCGCGCGTCTTCTTCGTCGGCAGATACAGGCCCAGACCGAGCTGATTCGGCGGAGCCCACGCGGTTGGCAATCATGGGCTTAGAGCATGCAAAGGATGAGCTTTTTTGCAGGCCGTTCCTAGGGCATGCCAGCCATGCCTCGACAGCATTTCCCGAACGGGATTGCCATTCTTATTCTTGCCTACATGAAAAGCCTAAGGACAACGCAATGAAAGCAATGAACGAGTCTGAAGTTGCCTCGATCGCTGACGCCGTCGTTGTGGACTGGGACGTCCCCATCACGATGGATGACGGAACGGTTCTGCGCGCCGACGTGTTTCGTCCGGTGGAGGATGGGCGTTACCCCGTACTCCTCAGCTATGGCCCCTACGGTAAGGGATTGGCCTTCCAGGAAGGCTATCCGGCTGCTTGGGAAGGCATGATCCGCAGCCATCCCGATGTGGCGGAGGGATCCAGCGGTCGCTACCAGAACTGGGAAACGGTGGATCCTGAGAAATGGGTGTGCGATGGTTATGTGTGCGTCCGCGTTGACAGCCGCGGCGCTGGCCGCTCTCCCGGACTGCTGGATCCCTGGTCGGAGCGAGAGATCAGCGACATCTGCGAGGCGATTGCCTGGGCTGCAGTGCAGCCATGGAGCAGCGGCAAAGTCGGCATGAACGGAATCTCCTACTACGGCGTGAACCAGTGGTTTACTGCATCGCGCCGTCCTCCGTCGCTGTCGGCGATCTGTGTTTGGGAAGGCGCCGCCGACATCTATCGGGACGCTGTGCGCCATGGTGGCATCGCTTGCACGGCGTTGTGGAAGTCCTGGTACGGACCCCAAGTCGTGAAGGTCCAGCACGGCGCCGGCGATCGCGGTCCGCGCAGTCGCGTGACGGGTGAGTTGGTTGCAGGCCCCGAGACCCTGGATGACGAGACTCTGCGTTCCAATCGGGTAAACCTTGAACACGAGTTGACGAGCCGGGCCCTCCCGGATCCGTATTTTGAGGCTCGGTCGGGACGATGGGACTCCGTTGACGTGCCGCTTCTCTCGGCGGGCAATTGGGGTGGGCTCGGCCTGCATCTGCGGGGCAACATCGAAGGGTTCACGCAAGCGAGTTCCAAGCAAAAGTGGCTTGAGTTGCATGGCGGCGACCACTGGTCTTCGTTCTACATCGCCAGTTCGGTTGCCCTGCAAAAAAGGTTCTTCGATCACTTCCTGAAGGGCGCGGACAACGGCTGGGACGCCGAACCTCCGGTGAACCTCCAGATCCGGCACGTGGACAGGTTCGTTGCACGCAAGGAACAGGCATGGCCCATTCCGGACACGCGCTGGACCCCGTATTACCTAGAGCCAGGGCATGCCGTCCTCAGCAGCTCCGTCCCGGTGGACAACGCTTCCGTCACCTACGAGGCCCTCGGGGCGGGCTTGGTGTTCATGCTGCCGCCCTCGACTAGCGAACTCGAGGTGACGGGGCCCTTGGCAGCCCGTCTCTACATTTCCTCCGAGACCACCGACGCGGATCTCTTTCTTACCGTTCGCCTGTTCACGCCTGACATGAAGGAAGTCACCTTCCAGGGCGCCAACGATCCGAACACGCCGATCGCGCAAGGGTGGCTGCGTGCGTCGCACCGGAAGCTGGACGCAGGGCGCTCGAAGCCCTGGCGGCCCTGGCATGCGCACGACGAGATCATGCCGCTCGTGCCAGGCGAGGTCTATTCGGTCGACGTGGAGATCTGGCCGACGAGCATCGTGGTGCCGCCGGGCTACCGACTGGCCCTGAGCGTCCGTGGCAAGGACTTCGAATACGCCGGCCCACCCGTGATGGCGTTGCACCCCGCACACGAAATGCGAGGCTGTGGGGCGTTCGTTCACGACGACGAGCGGGACCGTCCGCAATCGGTGTTCGGTGGGAGGGTCACGATCCATACCGGTCCGGCGCATCCGTCTTCCGTCCTTCTTCCCGTGATCCCGCCACGAGCGTGATTCATCCCTCCAGGAGACCATTTTCGTGAAGCAACACCGAGTGATCATCAGCTGCGCTGTGACCGGCAGTGTCCATACGCCCTCGATGACGCCCCACCTGCCGATCACCCCCCAAGAGATTGCGGACGCGGCAGTGGGTGCAGCCGAGGCTGGCGCCGCCATCATCCACTTGCACGCGCGAGACCCCGTTACCGGGCGCCCGGACCAGTCGCCGGAGGCATTCAGCAAGTTCTTGCCGAAGATCAAGGAGCGATGCGATGCGGTGATCAACATCACCACGGGCGGTGCGCCGGGCATGACCGTGAGCGAGCGCATTCAACCTGTGATCGAGTTCAAGCCGGAAGTCGCCTCGCTCAACATGGGATCGATGAACTTCGGCATGTATCCCATGCTGGAGCGCTTCAGCAATTTCAAGTTCGATTGGGAGGCGCCGTTCCTGGAGGGCACCCGCGACCTCGTGTTCAGGAACACCTTCAAAGACATCGAGCACGTGTTGCGGGTCGGGTACGAGACGGGCACCCGCTTCGAGTTCGAGTGCTACGACACCGCGCACCTCTACAACCTGCGGCATTTCCTGGACCGCGGAATGGTGAAGGCTCCTCTCTTCATCCAGTCTGTCCTCGGCATCCTGGGAGGAGCGGGGACGCACACGGAGGACGTGGTGCACATGAAGCGGACGGCCGACCGGCTGTTCGGGGACCAGTACCACTGGTCAGTGATCGGTGCAGGCGCCGCGCAGCTGCGAGTGGCGACGCAGGCGGCAACGATGGGCGGAAACGTACGCGTCGGCCTGGAAGATTCCATTTGGCTCCGTCCCGGCAAGCTGGCTGAGTCGAATGCGGACCAGGTCCGGGCCGTGCGAAAGCTGATCGAAGGATTGGGGCTGGAGATCGCTTCTGCCGAGGAGGCGCGCGAGCGCCTGCAGCTAAAGGGTGTCACAAGTGTCAACTTCTGAAGGAACGAACGTGTCGAAAGTGCTTGTTGTGACCGGTTCTAGCCGGGGTATTGGTGCCGCGATTGCGCTCCTTGGTGCGAAGGAGGGCTACGGGGTCGCAGTTAACTACCGGAGTGACCGTGATCGGGCGGAAGCGCTCGTACGAGACATCGCTAGTCAAGGAGGCAGGGCCGTTGCCATCTGCGCTGATGTGTCGACCAGCGCGGGAGCCGCAAAGCTCTTCACCGAAGTTGACCAAAAATTGGGCCCTGTTTCCGCGCTGGTGAACAACGCCGGCATCTCTGGTAGCGGGTGCTCGATCACCGAAATCGACGAGGACAGGTTGCGGCGGATCTTCGAGACGAATGTGTTTTCCGCGTTTTACTGTTCCCGCGAGGCTGTCAGGCGCATGAGCCGCACCAGCGGGGGCGAAGGTGGCTCGATCGTGAACGTCTCGTCGGCCGCGGCACGTCATGGCGGCATGCCCGGGCTTGTGCACTATGCGTCCACGAAAGCCGCGTTGGACGGCATGACCATCGCGCTCGCCAAGGAGCTCGGGCCACTCGGCGTTCGGGTGAACAGCGTTCGACCCGGTGTCATCGCCACCGAAATGCACGATGAGTTCGGAGGCGCAAAGCTCATCGAGAGCATTGCGCCGACGATCCCGATGCGGCGTCCGGGCACTGCGGACGAAGTCGCCGACGCTGTGCTCTGGCTGGCCTCGGAACGCTCGTCGTACGTACACGGTGCTGTCATCGACATCTCGGGTGGAAGATAAGATGCTCTTCGAGATGCGGACCTACCAGTTGCCGCCGTCACGCCTGAAGGACTACCTCGCGATCTACGCAGAGAAGGGCAAGTCCCTTCAGTGTGACGTGCTCGGGCACATGGCCGGGTGCTACACGACGGAAGTCGGGGACCTCAACCAAGTGATCTTCATTTGGGGATTCAGTTCGTTCGAGGACCGGATGCGCCGGCGCGCCGCGCTCGCCGACCTCCCCGCGTGGCAAGCGTATGTCGCCGAGGTCGCTCCGCTATTCATCCGGCAGGAAAGCAGACTTCTGATGCCGGCCCCTTTCATCGAGGCGTTGCCGATCAAGGACGCGACGCGGCACCTCGGGCGCGTAGGCTGAACGATGCCGCGCCCGCTCGTCGCCGCGCTGGTGTGCGGCAGCCCCCACCGCAACCACGACTTCGATTGGGCGCGGCTGCAGCTGGCCCAGGCGCTCTACGGCGCGCACGGCATCCGCACCGATTGCTACAACGACTATGAGGATTCGGCCGGCATCCTCGGCGCTGACCTGCTCGTCAGCTACACCTCGCAGGTGCCGGTGAGCGACAAGGCCGGCACCACGATCCGGCGCTTCCTCGATCGCGGCGGGCGCTGGTTCGCGTTGCATGCGAGCAATTCGGTCGCGGGCAATCAGGCGATGCCGCGCATCCTCGGCACGCGCTTCATCTCGCACCCGAAGTACATGACCTTTCCGGTCAAGGTGACGCGGCCGGAAGAGCCACTGCTCCAAGGCATCGGCAACTTCGAAGTGCCCGACGAGCTCTATTGCATCGAGGATGTCACCAAGGACCTCGATGTGCTGCTCCACACGCGCTGGGGCGGCGAAGCGTTCGGCGACGTTCAGTTCGAGGAGGCCGATCGCCCGATGCTCTACCGCCGGGCGGTCGGCGATGGCGGCGTGCTCTATCTCGCGCTCGGCCACGCGAATCGACCCTATGACAAGCCGTTCCCGGACGCGTCCGATCAGTCCGACTATCGTGGCCCCTGGGGCCTGCCGGTGTTCCAAGAGCTGGTGAAGCGCGGCGTGGAATGGGCCGCGCAGCGGCGGCCGTTTTGACCGCACCCTGCCGCCCGCGCCTTCAACCTCAAGGAAGACGCCGGGATAGTCAGATACTGGATTTGCGCAGCCGTCGGCGCACTGGCGTGCTGCATGGCGCATGGGTGCTCGTGCTTGGTTTTTCGACCGGACGAGCCTTGCAACTGTTTTAACCCGGCATTCACCATGAAAAATCAAACTCCGGGCGCGTCACTCCAACTCCGCTCTGTTGTTACTCCCGAAGGACAGGTTGAGCTCTCTCTTTCGCCTGTGCCTGTGGAATCATTGAAGGCGATGCAATCGCGCGGGGATGCGCCGATGCGGGTCGGTCTTGAAGGTGCGGGTACAACTGTGGCGGCAGGAAGTTCACATGCTGCGCAGTCTTTGATGGGGCGAACGGTTGCCGCGATGGCTGGAGGTATGTACGCGCGCTATCGCTGTATACCGGCGGCGAAATGCCTCGTTCTCCCCGAGGGGACTAGTGCTGCACAGGCTGCTTCTTGCTTCGTCAACCCTCTGGCCGCGTTAGGGATGATTGAAACAGCTCGCAGTGAAAGGCACACAGCGATTGTCCAAACTGCTGCTGCGTCAAATCTCGGACAGATCCTCCTTCGGGTTTGTCTTGCTGACGATATCCCGCTCGTCAACGTTGTGCGATCGGAGCAGAAAGTGGGACTCTTGCGAGAGCAGGGTGCACGCTACGTTTGCAATTCAAGTTCCGACCATTTCAGAGAACAGCTCATTGACGCTATTGCGGCCACGGGAGCGACGATTGCTCTCGATCTCATTGGTGGGGCAGCGGGGGGGCAGATTTTGAGTTGCATGGAAGCAGCCATCAGACGCCGTCCCGGCCAGGTGGTCACCCGTTTCGGCTCCGAAGTTCTCAAACAGCTGTATGTCTACGGCACTCTTGATCCTCGCCCGATTGAGATACCGCGCGACATCGGCACCGCATGGGCCGCTGGCGGCTGGCTTGTTCTTCGGTATCTCAAGGTGGCACAACGGAAAACCCTTGACGCGCTCAAAGCCCCGGGTTGCTTCAGGGCTCACAACCACATTTGCGAGCCGATACAGCCGATGTGTTTCGCCGGAAGAGGTCACCTCACCCGAAGTACTCAAGGTGTGCGCACGTCCCGCAACGGGAATGAAATTCTTGATCGAGCCGTGGAAAAGCTGCTGATCGAACCATCGGAAACACTGATCTCAAATTCGCTGGCCCTGAGAGCGCACGGCATCCGCTGTCGGGAGCTGAACATTTCCCGCGTCCGGGCACCACGCCTTCGTCGAAGGTCGCTCGGAGGTCACGATCGAGCTTGACTCCCCCGCGGCTAAATAGGTGACATCCATGGACACTCCGCTCTTCGACCGGGACCTTCCCCAAACATCCGCGAACTACGTGTCGCTCTCTCCGCTGCCGTTCCTCCAACGAAGCGCCGAGGTGTACCCACAGCATTTGGCCATCGTGCACGGGAACCTGCGCCGCGCCTGGGCCGAGGTGTACACCCGCTGCCGCCGGTTGGCTTCCGCGCTGCAGCGGCGCGGCATCGGAAGAGGGGAGACCGTTGCGGTCATGCTGCCCAACACGCCCCCGATGGTGGAGGCGCACTTCGGCGTGCCCATGGCCGGGGCGGTGCTTAACGCCCTCAACACGCGGCTGGACCCGGAGAGCATTGCCTTCATGCTGGATCACGGCGAGGCCCGCGCGGTCATCGTCGATCCGGAGTTTGCGCCCGTGCTGAAGAAGGCGCTTGCATTGCGCAAGAGCAGCGCGCCGCTGCTGCTGGTGGACGTCGAGGATCCGGTCTACACCGGGCCGGTGGAGCGCATCGGCGAGGTGACCTACGACGCACTCGTGGCCGAAGGTGACCCGCAGTTCGCCTGGGCCCTGCCTGAAGACGAGTGGGACGCCATCGCATTGAACTACACGAGCGGAACCACTGGCGACCCCAAGGGCGTCGTCTACCACCACCGCGGCGCGGCCACGAACGCCTTGTCCAACATTCTGGAGTGGGACATGCCCAAGCACGCCGTCTACCTCTGGACGCTACCGATGTTCCACTGCAATGGCTGGTGCTTTCCCTGGACCATCGCGGCGCGGGCCGGGGTGAACGTCTGCCTGCGCAAAGTGGATGCCGGCACGATGGCGAAGGCGATCCGGGAGTACGGGGTCACACATTACTGCGGCGCGCCGATTGTGCATTCGATGCTGGTCAACGCGCCTGATGAGCTGAAGAGCAGCTTGCCGCGCGGCGTCAAAGCGATGGTGGCCGGCGCAGCGCCGCCCGCCTCGATGATCGAGGGTATGGAGCGGCTCGGCTTCGACCTCACCCACGTGTACGGCCTGACCGAGGTCTACGGTCCGGCGACGGTCTGCCCGAAGCACCCTGAATGGGACGGGCTGGACATCGGCGAGCGCGCGCGGTTGAACGCACGCCAAGGCGTGCGCTACCACCTGCAGCAGGGCGTCATCGTGATGGATCCTCAGACGATGCTGCCCGTACCATGGGACGGCGAGACCATGGGCGAGATCATGTTCCGCGGGAACATCACCATGAAGGGCTACCTCAAGAACCCCAAGGCGACGCAGCAGGCGTTCGCGGGCGGTTGGTTCCACACCGGTGACCTCGCAGTACAGTACCCGGACGGTTACATCAAGATCAAGGACCGCAGCAAGGACATCATCATCTCTGGCGGAGAGAACATCTCTTCGGTCGAAGTGGAGGACGTCCTGTATCGGCATCCGGACGTGCTGGCAGCCGCCGTGGTGGCCAAGCCTGACCCTAAGTGGGGCGAGTCACCGTGCGCCTTCGTCGAGCTTAAGGCGGGCGCGAAGCTCGCGCCCGAAGACATCATCGCGCACTGCAAGAAGCACTTAGCTGGGTTCAAAGTGCCGCGCGCGGTGGTCTTCGGCGAACTGCCCAAGACTTCCACCGGCAAGATCCAGAAGTTCGAGCTGCGACGGTACTGCTCGAGTACGCCTACTGCCGTAGACGCGTGAGCGGCAACTGCTTTGGGCATTGAGCCGCTCGCGTTCGAACATTTGCTGGCGTCAGAGGGCAAGTTCCCGCGCTCGCCGAGGGCAGGCCTCGATCAAGTTAGCGGGGGGTTGTCCGCTTCGGGGTGAGCGTCCAATCATCCCATCTTCGCCGGTGGTCCCCGCCCTACCGACGCGTCAGCGGACCATCTCGATCGCCGAGCAGATGACGGACTTGCAGTTGAGTAGGCTCGATAGGGCCCTCGCGCCCAGCAAAAGTGGGGACCAAGCAGCAAGCTTGCTGCGAGTGGCTGGATCGAAGTCGAAGACGGCCGCCTGAGTCGGCCTGCGCTGGTCGCAGAAGGTCGCGCTAGTCGAATCCCAAGCCCTGCACGAGGAAATCCACGAGCCACTCGATCAGTTCGGATTGCCGGTGCCTCGCCTTTAGCGACCATCGCCTGAGCGCGAGCATGGTCGGAAAGAAGGTGATGGCATTCGCCGCAAAGTGTGGCTCCGGTAGCGGGCGCCCCAACTCACGAGCCGCGTCCGTCAGGATGGTCTCGAACATCCCGACAAACTCCTCCACCCGGGCAAAGATCACGCGCCTCGAGCGTGTATCGAGCAGATGACTGTCTTGGTAGGTAAGGAGGACCTCGTCCTGGTGCTTGACCATCACTTCGCATAAGGCGCGCACCGCGCTGCGCACCCGCGTGCGCGGATCGGCCGAATTGTCGAGGGCCTTGCGGGTCTCCTCCTGGTATTCGGAGACGATTTGGTCGCAGACCAAGTAGAGGATGTCGTCCTTGGAACCGACGTAGTTGTAGATCGTCCCCTGGGTCATGCCTGCCTCGCGACCGATGTCGCGCACGGTCGCCTCGTGGAAGCCCTTCTCCTTGAAGACACGCACGGCAGCGGCCACCAAGAGCCCGCGCCTTTCGCGCACCAGGTCCGCGTCTTTGCTGGCGGCTTTCACTGGCCGGCCGCGTCGCGCCGGCGCCTCCTTCGGTCCCGGGGCCATTTTTACCTTCACGTCGGCCATCAACTCTCCTTCAGAACCTGCCGATTGAGCACCGGGTCAGTATAACCCCGGGGGTTGACGCGACCCTCCCGCCGTTTAATACTGAGCGCTCAGTCAGTCAAACATATTCGAAGGAGACAACAGATGAAGCGCTTGTTGCTGTGGGCCGCATCGGCTTACCTCGTGCTCACCGCGACCACGGCGAGTGCCCAAACTGCCGGCGTCGCGACCGATCACATCCTGATCGGCGCCTTTGGCCCAATTTCAGGACCCGCCGCATTCTTGGGACTGGCCGGGCGTGACGGTGCAGCGCTCGCGTTCAAGGAAATCAACGCCCTCGGTGGCGTCAACGGTCGCAAGATCCAGATGCAGTTCGAGGACGACGCGCATTCGCCGGTCCGCGCGCTCGCGGCAGTCAAGAAGCTGGTTGAACAGGACAGGGTGTTCATGCTGATGTCCGTCGGTGGCAGCAATGCGACTGCCGGCACGATCGGGTACGTAAAGGAGCGTGGCACGCCGATGTACGTGTCGATCGCGTCCGCACCTGAAGTCACCTATCCGTTTGCCCGAAACCTGTTCAGGGGCGCAACCACCGAGGCGGCCCGCTACGGCGAGGTGTACGCCGAGTTCCTCGCGTCGCACTACCAAGCCAAGAGAATCGTGCTGATGACGAGCCGCGACGAATACTCGCGCAACGAGGGCGATGCCACTGTGGCGAAGCTGAAGGCGTGGTTCAGCATAGAACCTGAGAGCCGCCTGGAGTTCAACAATGGCGACAAGGACTTCACGTCCCAGCTGATCGCGGCGCAGCGCGCCAACCCCGACGTGATCGCCGTCTTCGGCAGCCCAGCCGGAAGCCGCCATCGCGCTCAAGCAAGCACGGGATCTCGGCTTGAAGCAGCCGATCTTCGTCGGATCGGCCATTGTCGACCAGGGCGTCATCGCCGCCTCGAAGGGCGGTGCCGAAGGCGTGAAGGGTTTCGCGCTCATTCCGATGCTGCCGGGCTCCAAACATCCGGATATGCAAAAGTGGGAGGCGGCCTGGCGCCGTGAATATCCGAATGCCCGCGCCGGCCGGCCGAGCATCTTCGATGCCTTGGCCTACGCTGATGCATATGTCGTGGTCGAAGGCCTTCGCCGTGCAGGGCCGCAGCCGACGCCGGAATCGTTCATCCGCGGCCTAGAAGGCTTGCAGAATTACCGCGTAGGCCCGGTCGCTTCGCCTCGTAGCTTCACAGCCAAGCACCACATCGGCAACCTGACGCTCTCGCCTGTGGAAGTGCGTGACGGGAACTGGGAACCGGTGCAGTGGAGTAGCACGCACCCGACCGAGATCCTCAAGCGCTACGAGTAGGTGCTGCGATGGGTGCCACTTTCTACCTTCAGCTGGCCATTGCCGGCTTGGCCGTCGGGGCGGTCTACGCGCTCGTCGCCGTAGCCATCGTCATCCCGTACAAGGCTTCCGGTGTGCTCAACTTCGGTCAAGGCGAACTGGCGACGATGGGGGCCTACGCTGCTTTGGTGCTCGCGTCGTTTCAACTCCCGTACGGCGTCGCATTCGCGCTGGTGCTGCTGGGTGGCGCGGTGTTCGGCATGGTGATCGAGCGGCTGCTGATCCGGCCCATCGCGAATGCTCCCGCCTTTACTCTCGTGATCGCGACGTTCGCCATCGGCCTCGCGATCAAGAGCGCGGTCTCCGTGCGATGGGGCGACACGGTCTTCAGTGTGGAAGGTCCATTTGGTGACGATCCGTTGCTGTTCGCGGGTTTGCGCGCAAATCCCACTTCGCTCTGGATTGTCTTCTGCACGGTGGCGGTGACGGCGCTACTCACCTTGTTCTTTCGTTACGCGCGCAACGGCATGGCGATGCGGGCGGTGGCCCTCAACCCGGAGGCTGCAACATTGATGGGCATCCGGGTGCATGCGACTTACCGCTGGGCCTGGGCCATCAGCGCCGCAATCGGGGCGCTGGCTGGCCTGCTCGTGGCGCCCGTGGTCGGTGTGAATCCGGAAGTCGGACAGTTGATCTTGCGCGGCCTGGTGGCTGCGGTCCTGGGTGGCTTCACGAGCATCGCCGGCGCCGTGGTCGGGGGCTTTGCAGTCGGACTGATCGAAACCTTCGCGTCAGTCGCGGTGGGCAGTACGTTCAAGAACCTGGTGCCCTTCATCGTGCTGCTGTTACTGCTCGCCTTTCGGCCATACGGCCTGTTCGGCACGCGAGAGGTGCATCGTGTTTGAACAACGCTTCGTATGGTCGGCGATCGTCGTTGCCGCACTTCTGCTGGCCGGCGCCGTACTTGGCAGCTACCCCGCCTACATGATCGGGCTGGCGATGGTGAATGTCATCGCCGCTATCGGGCTGAATCTGCTGGTGGGAAACTCGGGGCAGATCTCGCTGTGCCACTCCTCCTTCATGGCTATCGGCGCTTACTCGGCGGCGCTGCTCGCCGCGTATGCGCGGCTGCCGTTCTGGCTGGCAATCCCCTGCGGTACGGCACTTGCTGCGGGTGTGGGAGCCCTGCTCGCGCTCCCGGCGCGGCGTCTGGGAGGCATCTATCTCGCGCTTGCGACGCTCGGCTTCATGCAGATCGTGCAGATTGCCCTGGAGGAGTGGAGCAGCGTCACTGGGGGGGTACGCGGCCTGAAGATCCCGAAGCCGGAGCTGTGGCCCGGCGCGGTGTTGACGCCGTTCGCCGTGTACTGTGTCGTAGTGGCTGGTTGCGTGCTAGCAGTGTGGACGGCGCATAACCTCCTGCATTCACGGCTCGGCCGGGAGCTCAACGCGCTGCGTCTCAGCCCACATGCTGCGCAAGCACTCGGCATCTCCTTGGCACGGATCAAGCTCACGGCGTTCACCCTGTCGGCCGCCTACGCAGGCTTTGCCGGTGGCCTGTTTGCGCAACTCGTCGGATTCATCGATCCCAACGAGTTCGGCATTTCGGCGGCCATACGCCAGCTGACGTTCATTGTCGTCGGTGGTGTGGGTTCGCTGGCGGGCGCGGTGCTCGGTGCCGTGGTGCTCTCCGGGTTGCCGGAATTGCTGCGCCCCGTCCGCGAATACAACGACCTCGTGTTCGCGCTTGTGCTACTGGCATTCATGCTGCTTCTGCCGCATGGCTTGGTGGTGCTGTGGCGTGCCGCTCTGGCGGGGCATTCGGGTCGTCGCGAGGCGGTCGCATGACCCCGCCGCGGCTCGCCCTCGAAGCCGTGGACGTTCGCTTCGGCGGCGTGCACGCCGTCCAGGCTCTCTCCCTCTCTGTTGCCGCTGGCGCGATCCACGGCCTCATTGGGCCGAACGGCGCCGGAAAGACCACCGTGATCAACGCCATCACAGGAGCCGTGCCGATTGCAGCGGGCCGAATTCGGCTCGACGGTGAAGACATTGGCGGGCTGCCGGCGCACCTGTGCAGCAGGCGCGGCATAGGCCGTACCTTCCAGCATGTGGAGCCTTTCGGCGAACTGAGCGTGCTGGAGAACGTGCTGGTGGGCGCGGGTCGGGCCGGCGCCAGCGCGAATGTATTTCATCAGGCGCTGCGAACGCGCCTTGCGCGCGACGCTGAGGCTGCCATGCACAACCTGGCGCAGGAGAGCCTCGAGGCATTTGGGCTCGCGGCGGTGCGTGACATGCCCGCCAGCGAGTTGCCATTCGGTCTTCTGAAGCGGATGGACCTCGCCCGGGCGCTTGCCGCTGCGCCGAAGCTTCTGCTGATGGACGAACCGACCTCCGGCATGAGCGAGTCGGAAGCAGACAGCGCCGTCGCAGCAGCCCGCGAGTTGGCAGCGCTGCGCGGCATTACCCTGGTTGTGGTGGAACACAACATGCGCGTGATGATGGCACTCGCGCAGCGCATAACGGTGATGCAATTCGGCACATTCGTCGCCGAAGGCACGCCAGCCGAGATCCAGCGCGACCCGCGCGTGATCGAGGCCTACCTCGGCGAGGAAACCGATGCTGGCGCTTGAGAAGCTGTATTCCGGCTACACGGCCGTGGACGCCGTGCGCGGGTTGAGTTTGCGTGTGCCCGAGCGTTCCATCGTGACGCTACTCGGTGCTAACGGCGCGGGCAAGACTGCGGTGATGCGCGCGATCAGCGGGCTGAATCGCATCCGCGGCGGCGGAGTGGCCTTCGACGGCATCACGCTGCAAGGACGCCATCCGTCGGGCATCACCGAGCTCGGGGTCGTGCAAGTCCCGCAGGGGCGCGCGCTCTTTGGCGCAATGAGCGTCCTGGAAAACCTGGAACTCGGGGCGTACCTGGTACGCGACCGTGCCGCACGCGAGCGCAGCCTCGAACAGGTGTTCGCGATGTTCCCCGTGTTGAAGGAGCGTGCCTGGCAAGCGGCAGCGTACCTTTCCGGCGGCGAGCAGCAGATGCTCGCAATCGGCCGTGCACTCATGACGCAGCCGCGCCTCCTCCTGCTGGACGAGCCTTCGCTGGGGCTGGCGCCCAAGGTGTTCGACGGAATCCTGGACAAGGTGCGCGAGATTCATGCGGCTGGTGCGTCGGTCCTGATCGCGGAGCAGAGTGCGCGCAAGGTCCTGCGGATTGCGCAGTACGGATACGTCCTGGAGAACGGCTCTGTGGCGCTTGAGGGCTCCGCAGCGGAACTGGTAAGTGACCCACGCGTGGCCGAGGCTTACCTCGGAATCACTCATCAAGGGGCAACATGATTCCCCCGCAGCTTCAGAGCGCCTTGCGTCTGCCTATGTTGGCCGCACCGATGTTTCTGGTCTCGAACCCCAACCTCGTGGTCGCCAGCTGCAAGGCAGGGATCGTAGGGACCTTCCCGGCGCTCAATCAGCGCACGTCTGATGGCTACGAGGATTGGCTCAAGGAGATACGTAGCCGGGTCGGCGAGACCGTCCCCTTTGGCGTGCAACTCCCCATCCACCGGATCAATCCTCGCGTGGAAACAGACCTGGCGATCACCGTCGATCACAAGGTCCCTCTCCTGATCACGTCCATGGGGATCACGCGGGAGATCACAGATGCGGTTCATAGCTACGGCGGACTCGTCTTCCATGACGCGATCAGTGTGCGCCACGCACGAAAGGCACTCGATGCCAATGTCGACGGGATCATCGCCGTGTGCGACGGGGCAGGAGGACACGCAGGAACGTACAACCCGTTTGCATTTCTCGCAGAACTGCGACCACTCGTGGGGCCTGAGCGCACGTTGCTCCTGGGCGGCTGCATCGGCGATGGGTACTCGATGGCGGGTGCGATCGCCGCTGGTGCCGACCTGGTCTACGTCGGCACGCGGATGGCGGCGACTCGGGAGAGCAGCGCCCAGGAAGGTCACAAGCAGCTGATAGTCGATTCGGACATTACCGACATCGTTTATTCGGACAAGGTTGGTGGAGTGGGCGGGAATTGGCTCAAGTCGACGATGCCGCAATTGGCCATCGAAGCGGGAACGATCGATCCGATGGAGGACGTGAAAAGGTGGCGCGACATTTGGAGCGCCGGCCAAGGCGTCGGGTCGATCTACGACACGCCAACCGTAGCGGAACTCGTAGAGCGAATGGCAGGCGAATTCGAGCAGGCCGCAGATAGTCTGCAGCGCGCAAGTATCAAGTCGAGGAGATGAACCATGTCTAAACCCACTGCCACCCATGGTGCACCCGCTTCGGCAAATGCACGGACTGCTTCGTCCGGCGTGTCGCTCGGCGACGTGATCGTCCAGGCACTCTCGCGGCATCGCTCGGCAGAGGCCTTCGTTGCCGGCGACCGGCGTATCACCTATGCGCAGACCTCGGATCTTGTGTCGCAATTCATGTCGGCGCTGGCACTTCGAGGCGTCGGCCGCGGTGTCGGGGTCGCGATGCTGAGCGGGAACATGCCGGAGTCCTGGATCGTCGCGGCTGCGGTGTACCTGCTGGGAGGGCGCTTTACAGGGCTGCAGACCCGGTCATCAGCCGAGGAGCACATCGTGGTGTGCAATGACGCGGAGGCTTACGTGCTAGTGGCCGCGGCACCATTCAAGGACCAGGCGCACCACATCCTCGATCAGGTCGCTTCGCTCTCGCATGTGATCGTGATTCCGAACGAGGGCGGCTTGCCCAAAGGCGAGTCGCATCCATCCCGAGCGCTCGATTCAGGGCCGGCGACCGAAGAAGATGTCGCATGGCTGCAATACACCGGCGGGACGACGGGAAGGCCCAAAGGCGTGATGGTGTCGCATCGCGCGATGGTCCACACGGTCGCCACTTGCATGGCCGACGCCGAGTTGCCTCACGTGCCTCGTTACCTGGCAGCCGCGCCGCTCACGCACGCCACGGGACTCGGCGTCCTGCCTGCCCTGCTTCGCGGCGGCACCGTGGTGGTCGAGCAGGGCTTCGATCCCGAGCGATTCTTGGACCTTATCGAGACCGAGCGGATCAACTGGACCAACGCGATCCCGACAATGATCTACGCGCTGTTGGACCACGGCCGCCCCGAAACGAGAAACCTCTCTAGCCTGGAGACGATCTGGTATGCGACGGGGCCGATGTCGCCGGCCCGACTGGCCGAAGCGCGCGAGCGCATCGGACCGGTGTTTTGCCAACTCTATGGTCAGACCGAGTCAGCCGGCGTCGGGACGTTGCACACCAAGGCGGCGCACGCGACCGCCACCTTGGAGCAGCTTGCTTCCTGCGGGCGACCAATGGTCGGCACGCGAATCCGCTTGGTCGACGATGACGGCCATGACGTTCCTTTGGGCGATGTAGGGGAGATCGCGATGCGCAGTCGTGGCGTCATGCTCGGCTACCGGAACCTTCCTCACGAAACCGAGGCGGCCCTCAAGGGCGGCTGGTTGCACACCGGTGACCTCGCTCGCCAGGATGATCAAGGCTTGATCTACATCGTCGACCGCAAGAAGGACATGATCATCTCGGGCGGCTTCAACATCTACGCCAGCGAAGTCGAGCGAGCCATGATTGAACACCCGTCCATCAGCTCGGCAGCAGCCATCGGCGTTCCCGACGAGAAGTGGGGCGAGTCAGTCACTGCGTTCGTGGTCGCACGTCCCGGGCAGGTTGTCGATGCGGCTGCCCTCCAGAACCATGTGAAGCAGGTCAAGGGCTCGATGTATGCGCCCAAAGAGATCGTCGTCTTGGATTCATTGCCCCTTACGCCAGTCGGGAAAGTGGACAAGAAAGCGCTGCGCGCGCCCTACTGGCGCAAGACGACGCGCAACGTCAACTGATTCATCCGCATTCGTTCGTCACGCCAGCAAGAAAGGTACCCAGAGTGAGCACAACCCCACCCCGAATGATCGACTTCCACTCCCATTGGGGGACGGAGCGAGGCTGGAAGGGCAGCCCGTTCGAGACGGCAGAAGATCGCAAGGCCTTGAAGGGCTATTTCAAATGGGAGATGAGCTTTGTCAGCGAGGAGGAGCAGGCCGCGCAGTTCCGTAGGGACAACGTCCGGGTCATGCTCGACTTCGCTTTTACGTACAGGATGGACGTCGGAGCGGTGCGCGACCAGCACGACTACGCATTCGACTACGCGCGCAAGCACCCGGACGTCGTCCTGGGCAACTGGATCGGCATCGACCCAACGCAGCCGGACCACGTCAGAGAGTTGGAGCGCTGCCTGCAGGATGGCCCGGGACTTGTCGGGCTGGCGGTTCACTCGCTCACGCCCGCGGGCACTCCGGATGAACCCGCGTGGGATCGGTGTCTGAGAATGTGCATCGAGGCCAACCGACCGATCCTGATGCATGTGGGCATGTCCGCAACCGGTGCGGGAACTCGCGGTGGTATGGGCATCACGCTCGAGGGCGCGCACCCGCGGTACGTTGACCGAGTCGCCGCAAAGTACCCGGACCTGAACGTGATCGCCGCTCGCGTCGCGTGGCCCTGGCAGTCCGAGATGATCGCGATCGCTCTCCACAAGGCGAACGTCTGGATGGAGCTTCATGGTTGGTCCCCCCGCTATTTCTCGGACGAACTGAAGCGCGAGATTGCAAGACGACTGCGGAAGAAGACCTTCTTTGGTGCCGACTATCCGATGCTCAATCACGAACGCATCGCGAGGGAATGGGCCGAGCAGGGCTTCGAACAGGATGTTCTCGACGACGTGTTTTTCCGCAATGCCGATTCGTTCCTGGCATCCATAGGAGTTGAGTGATGGGTGGGGGCTCGCAACGACGGCCGATCTCCCCTCCGAAGCATCGCGGAGCTCAACGAGGAGATCTGGATGCAGGCGCTCGCACAGCACTTTTGCTACATCGTGATGTCCGTGAGGGCGGCGCTGCCACACACGACGGCAGAAGGCGGCAGTAGTTTCAGCGTCGTTTCCGCGGTCGTGAAGCGCCGCACCGTCGCAATGGCAGCTCCCTTGGCGGTCTGGTCTAAGTCATCGGCTGCGCCAAGGCTCTCGAGATGTGAGCTCCGGCATCGGAATGGGTGCAACGTTTGTGTCGCCCCGTAATTGACAGCGCCAGCAGACCCCATACCAGCCCCTGATCAGGCGCGCACCGCGCATTGACAATGGTGCGTGCATTATTTAAACTGAGCGCTCAGTCAGCGCATGCATGAACAAGGAATGAGCATGATCCAGGCATCCCGCAGCCATCCCCCGGAGTTGCAGGCCGAGTACCGGCGGCAGGGCTGGTGGAGCGATCGCGTCTTCAGTGACGTGCTGGCGCAGCGTGCGCGCGAGGACGGCGGCCGCACCGCCTTCAAGGACGACAAGCGCAGCCTCACTTACGGACAGTTGTGGTCCGAGGTGAAGTGCTTCGCCGAATTCCTCCGCCGCCAGGGCGTCGGGCGCGGTGACGTCGTCACGCTGCAATTGCCCAACCGGATCGAATTTGCGGTGGTCTTCTTCGCGCTGGAGCTGATCGGCGCGGTGGCCAACAAGGTCAGCTCTGACCTGCGCAAGCTGGAGCTGGACTACATCCTGCGGTTTTCGAAGTCGGCGGCGTACGTCTGCCCGCACGTGTTCAAGGGCTACGACTACGTCGACATGATCCAGGGCCTCCGCGGCGGCCTGCCCGACCTGCGCACGGTGATCTGCATCGATACGGTCGATGCGCCCGGTGTCATCTCCTTCGCGCAGGCGCTCGAGAACACGCCGGAGATTGCCGACGGGGACCGCGTGCGCATGGGCCCCGACGAGGTGATGCGCATGTGCTTCACCTCGGGCACCACCGGCAACCCGAAGGGCGTGCTGCACAGCTTCAATACGACGCTGTGCACCGCGGAATTCATGAACATGCCACTGCGCCTGGGGCGCGACGATGTCGTCCTGCTGTTCATGCCAGTGGGCTTGAACACCGGGTACTGCACGCTGCTGCAGATCGTGCTGGCGGGTGGGCGCGGCGTGCTGATGGAACGCTTCTCGGCGGCTGCCGCGCTGGCCCTCATCGAGCGCGAGCGGGTCACGTACTTTCCGACGCCGCCAGCGGCCATGGTTTCCATGATCAACAGCGAGGAACTGCGCCGCCACGACCTGTCGTCGCTGCGCGTGATGCTCAGCGGTGGTGCGCCAGCGTCGGTGGAAGCGATCAAGGACTTCCAGGCGGCATTGCCAGGCGTGAAGCTGGTGGAGGCATACGGCATGCTGGAAACGGGTATTCACACCTGCACCCGAATGGACGACGACCCGCTCGCAGTGATGGGCACGGTAGGGCGCGTGCTGCCGCAGATGGAAGTGGACATCATGGATGGCGAGATCGTCGCCCGTGGGCCTTCGGTGAACCTGGGCTACCTGGACAACGATGCAGCAAATCGCGATTCGTTCACGCCGGACGGCTGGTTCCGCACCGGCGACCTCGGTGAGATGGCCGACGACAAAGGCAACCTGCGCATCTCCGGCCGCAAGAAAGAGATCGTCAACCGCGCCGGCAAGAAGTACTTCCCGCGCGAGATCGAGGAGCTGCTCTACCAGCATCCGGCCTTCCTGCAGGTGGCGATCGTCGGCATGCCGGATGCGCGCCTCGGTGAACGCAACTGCCTGTGCGCCATCTTCAAGCCCGGGCAGTCGCTCACGCTGGACGAAGTGGCGGGCCTGCTCAGAGGCCGAGTGGCCGATTACAAGCTGCCCGAGCAGCTCGAGGTGATGACCGAATTCCCCATGACCCCCAGCGGCAAGATCCGCCGGCCCGAGCTGGTGAAACAGCTGTTGGCAAGGGTATGAGGCCAGTACAGAAGGTGAACTTGCATTCGGGAAGAGGTCGGGACCCGGCCAATCCGAAGAAACTTAAAGGAGAAGTACCATGGACATGAAACTGCGCGGCAAGTTTGCCGTCGTGAACGGCGCGAGCCAGGGCATCGGTTTCGCGATCGCTCATACGCTGGCGTCGGAAGGCGCCGAGGTGCTGATCAGCGCACGCAAGCTCGATGCGCTCGAGGCCGCCGCCGAGCGGCTGCGCGCTGAGACCGGCGGGACCATCCGAACCGTCGTCGGCGACATCCGCATGGCCGACGGCTGCGCGAACATCCTCGCCGCCGTCGAAGCGCAAGGCGGCGTCGACATCCTCGTCAACAACGACGGAGCGCCACCAGTCGGCGAGGCGATCGAATTCGACGACGTGCGCTGGATGCGGGCGGTGGAACAGAATCTGATGAGCGTCGTGCGCATGGTGCGTGGCGTCGTCCCCGGCATGAAGCGACGCGGCGGTGGCAGCATCGTCAACATCGCCGCGCTCTCTGCGCTGCAGCCGATTCCGAAGTTCGGCTTGTCGGTTGCGACCTGGGCTGGCGTCATCGGGCTCGCGAAGACCCTGTCGCTGGAGCTCGCGGGCGATAACATCCGCATCAACACCCTCTGCCCGGGCTTCGTGCAGACGCCGCGGCTCGACGCTGCGAACGTAGGCGAGAGCCAGCAGTTCCAGGAGTTGGTCGCTTCGATCCCCTTGGGCCGCATTGCACAGCCGGAAGAGATCGCCGCGGTGGCGGCGTTCCTCGCGTCGCCCATGGCCTCCTACGTGACCGGAACCACGCTCGCCGTAGACGGCGGTTCCAACAAGAGTCTCGCCTAGGAATCGCCAATGCCCCGACACATCCGCTCGCTCATGGTTGCTGCCGGGGATGACCGGGCGAAGATCGAATCTCTCACCCGCGCTGGCGCCGACCGCTACCTCCCGGACCGTGACACCCGGATCGGCATGGGCTCCATGCCGACAAAGCATTTCCGCCGCAATCGCCCGGTCGCTAACCTCTCCTCGAATCACATTGCTATCAGAGGAGACAGTCGTATGAAAAGGCGAAACACGATCGTAGGACCGACATCGCCCGCGCAGCAAATTCGCGGGCAACGTGTTTGCGTTCACCGGACGCCGCGAACTCCGACCGGGGCGTGCGGGCGAAGCGCATCCGGCTCAACGAAGTGACGTCGGAGCATTTCGCAGCGGACCTCGAGCCCGTTGCGCGGGCCAAGTCCGACTTCTTCATGCGGCCCGAGGTCCACGCCGCGCACGAGATCGCGCACACCACGCGCCTGCTGGACGCCCTTGCCTTTTGAACTGAAATCCTCTCGAGAAACAACATGAAAATTGCCGTCGTCGGAGCCACCGGAAGAATCGGTGCCCAACTCACTCAAAAGCTGCTGCGTGCGGGCCACCAGGTCAGGGCCCTCTCGCGGGGCGGTCCGTCCCTCGACGCACTGGTGCAGGCCGGTGCGGAGCCTTTCTTGGGAAGCTTCGACACGGGCGCAGGAGAACCGAGCAAGTTTTTCCACGGCGCGGATGCCGCCTTCCTCATGGTGAAGACTGACTGGGCCAACGACATCCACGGGCACTATCTGGCGGTCGCACGCCGCTTCGTCGATGCGCTGCGCGATTCGCCGGTCCGGCTGGTCGTGAGCCTGACGGGCATCGGCTCTGAAGTGGAGGGTGACACCGGGCATTTCGCCGGCTTCCACCAGCTCGATCAGAAGCTGAACGAGCTCGAGAACATCGACCTGGTGCACTTGCGTGCCGGCTGGTTCATGGAGAACCTGCTGGCCTGGACGGGTGCCATCGCAAGGCATGGACGCATCGGCTATTCGCTGAACCCCGACGTAAGGATGCCCTGGGTGGCCACGCACGACATCGCCGAGCTGGCGGCCCACGAATTGAATCATCCCACGGGGGACAGGCGCATCGTCCGAGAGGTCGGTTCGCAAGACCTCTCCATGCCGGAGGTGACAGCGATGATCAGCCGCGAGATCGAGCGCCCGGTCGAATACCGGTTCATCGACAGGAACCGGAAGGAGGTCGAGGCCGAGTTCCTCCAGAGGTTCGGAACCCCGGAATTGTGGCTCTACGAAAACCAAACGCTTGCCGCGCTGAACGACCGCCGTGTGCGCTTCCATGGCGAGCGCCGGCCGCTGCCCACCACGATGGAGAGCTTCCTTCGCAACACTTGGAAGCCGCACTACCTGGCGTCGCTCGCCAACCCACACGAGTCCGAGTCTTTCAACACATGGTGCGCCCGGGTGGCGTGACCCCTGAAAAAACGCGATCGCCACGATCCTGGCGCAGCCGCGCACCTCACCGTGAACCCGGCCAGCGTGTCGGACCTGACCGGCCTGGCCCAGATGTACGGGGCGGTGCCGACTCACCTGCGTTTAGCGCTGCCTCAACTGAACCCCATCAAAAGAAACCATCCATGCAACATCCACCCGAACCCGCCGAAGCCCTGGCCGCGGCGCTGCGCGATGCCGAGCAGCAGCGCGCCCCCTGCACGCCCTTGCGGCACCGTGCCGAGTCTCTCGGCTGGCCGACTACCCAGGAGAACGCCTACGCCGTGCAGCGCATCAACGAGGCGCACCGTATTTCGGGCGGCGACCGCGTCACGGGCCGCAAGATCGGGCTCACTGCCGCCAGCGTGCAGCGGCAGCTCGGCGTCGACCAGCCGGACTACGGCGCGCTCTGGAGCTCCACGGCTTTTGGCGACGGCGCGGAGATCCCGCTGGCCGGCTTCATCCGGCCCAAGGTGGAAGCCGAAGTCGCGATCGTGCTCGACAAGGATGTGACGGCCGGCGACGCAACCTTGGCCGACCTCCTGGCGGCCACCGCCTATGCGGTGCCCGCGCTCGAGATCGTGGACAGCCGCATCGCGGCCTGGGACATCCGCCTGTTCGACACCATCGCCGACAACGCATCGGCCGCTGGCTACGTGCTCGGCGCCGACCCGAAGCGGCTGGACCGGTTGAGCCTGCGCGACGCGGGCATGACACTGACCGAAGATGGCCGCGAGGCGAGCCAGGGCCGCGGCAGCGAGTGCATGGGCCACCCCCTGAATGCCGCCGTCTGGCTGACGCGGCAACTGGCCCGCCTCGGCACTCCGCTGCGCGCAGGCGACGTCGTGCTCACCGGGGCGCTCGGGCCCATGGTGACGATCAGCGGGCCCTCGTTCTTCGAGGCGCACATCGAAGGCCTCGGCCGCGTCGCGGCGCGGTTCACCTGACCCTGAAAGGAAACTCCATGGACAAGATCAAGGCTGCCATCGTCGGCAGCGGCAACATCGGCACCGACCTCATGATCAAGGCGCTGCGGGGCGCGCGAAACCTCGAGGTGGTCGCGCTCGCCGGTATCGACGCGAACTCGGACGGCCTCGCGCGCGCACGCCGCCTCGGCGTGGCAACCACCGACCAGGGCGTCGAGGGGCTCGCCCGCCACCCCGCCTTCGCCGACATCGACATCGTGTTCGACGCGACCTCGGCTGCGGCGCACATCCGCAACGACGCCTTCCTGCGCGAGCGCAAGCCGGCCCTCCGCATGGTGGACCTCACACCGGCCGCCATCGGTCCCTACTGCGTCCCCGTGGTGAACCTCGACGAGCACCTGGACGCGCCGAACCTCAACATGGTCACCTGCGGCGGCCAGGCGACCATCCCCATCGTGCGTGCCGTCGCGCAGGTCGCGACCGTGCACTATGCCGAGATCGTCGCGTCGGTGTCGAGCCGCTCCGCGGGCCCGGGCACGCGGGCCAACATCGACGAGTTCACCGAAACCACCGCCCGCGCCATCGAGGTGGTAGGCGGGGCCCGCCAGGGCAAGGCCATCATCATCCTTAACCCTGCCGAGCCGCCGCTGCTGATGCGCGACACCGTCTACACGCTAAGCGCCGGCGGCGACGAGGCTTCGATCGCGGTCTCGGTGCAGGCCATGGTGGCGGCCGTGCAGCAGTACGTGCCCGGCTACCGCCTCAAGCAGGCGGTGCAGTTCGAGCACATCCCGCCCGGGCAGGCGCTGCAGATTCCTGGCGTGGGAAGGCTCGCTGGACTCAAAACCTCCGTGTTCCTGCAGGTTGAAGGCGCGGCGCATTACCTGCCGGCGTATGCGGGCAACCTCGACATCATGACGAGCGCGGCCCTCGCGAGCGGCGAGCGCATCGCGGCGCGCCTGCTGGCTACCCGTGCCGCAGCGATCGCGTGAGGAGATTTCCATGAATGACAAGAAGATCTACATCTCCGATGTGACGCTGCGCGATGGCAGCCACGCCATGCGGCACCGCTACACGGTGGCACAGGTGGCGCAGATCGCGGCCGCGCTCGATGCCGCAGGCGTCGACTCCATCGAGGTCGCCCATGGCGACGGACTCGCCGGTTCCAGCTTCAACTACGGCTTCGGCGCGCACACCGACCTCGAGTGGATCGCAGCGGCGCGCAACGCCGTCCGCCGGGCGCGCATCGCCACCTTGCTCGTGCCGGGCATCGGCACCGTGCACGACCTGAAGGCGGCCCACGCGGCCGGTGCCAGCGTCGTGCGCGTGGCGACGCACTGCACGGAAGCCGACGTCGCGAAGCAGCACATCGAGACCGCGCGCGAGCTAAGCATGGACACCGTCGGCTTCCTCATGATGAGCCACATGACCACCGCGGCGGAACTCGCGCAGCAGGCACTGAAGATGGAAAGTTACGGCGCCACCTGTGTGTACGTCGTCGACTCGGGCGGGGCACTGGGCATGCAGGATGTGCGCGACCGGTTCCGCGCCTTCAAAGACGTGCTGCGCCCAGAAACCGCAACCGGCATGCATGCCCACCACAACCTCAGCCTCGGCGTCGCCAACAGCATCGTGGCCGTGGAGGAAGGCTGCGACCGCGTGGACGCCAGCCTGGCCGGCATGGGTGCCGGCGCCGGCAACGCGCCGCTCGAGGTCTTCGTGGCGGCGGCCGAGCGGCTGCACTGGAACCATGGTTGCGACGTGAAGGCGCTTATGGATGCGGCCGACGACATCGTGCGGCCGCTGCAGGACCGGCCCGTTCGCGTGGACCGCGAGACGCTGTCGCTTGGCTATGCCGGCGTCTATTCCAGCTTCCTGCGGCATGCGGAAGCCGCCGCGGCACGCTACGGCCTGCCAGCCGTTGACATCCTGCTCGAACTCGGCCGGCGCCGCATGGTCGGCGGCCAGGAAGACATGATCGTCGACGTCGCGCTCGACCTGCTGCGTTCGCGTGGAGCCGGACCCGCTGCGGCCACCGCCTGACCCACCGAAGATCCCCATGGTGCTCCCTGTCCATCGCCCGGCCCGCTCAGGGATGCCGCGCTGCGCGAGCGTCGTTGTCGTCGATGCGGGGGATGTGGTGGTGACCGTCGGTGTGTACCAGAGCAGCGACTGGCTGGTGGCTCTCGGACAGGGTGTTCAAGCTACTGTTGGGCGCCGCGGCCCGAGCTCCGACAACTTCCGCTAGCGCAAGGCCCTCGGGTGCTCCGGCCAGTGGCACTCGGAAGATTTCGCCCGTGCCGGCCATGTAGACCGCCGCCAACTGGCTCGCCAAGGGCTCGTCGTCACGGTACTCGCTTCGGGTGCCGCGATGTTGGAAGTGCGCAAGCGCGCTCGTGTCTCGGAGCAACATTGAGTCTGCAAGCACGCGCGTGGCTGACACGGCTGGATGCGTCGATCGCATGCCGTGTCGCGTTCACAGATGCTCCCGGTCATGCGAGGCCGGACGGCATAGCCTCCAACGATTTCCCGCCAGACGCTGTTTTTCGTTCAAGTGGCTCATTCGACCCGCTGACCTTCCACTCAGGCAAGCTGAATGAGCAACTTGGCCAAGCGATCCGGGGACGTGATCATGGCATCGTGTCCCGTCTGCAATTCCTGATAGATCCACGAGGCGTCCGCACGGATCCGTGCCTTGGTCGAATCAAAGACGGGGAGGCGGGGCGACTGACACGCCACATAGCTACGCCTGATGCCGACGCCCAATCTGTTGTCGAGCCGAATGGGTTGGAAGTAGGTCGCCGCCGGTTGCGCGGTGAGTCTGGCCTGCACCCACGCAACATCTTCGGGTTGTTCGAGGCCGAATAACTCCGCCCGTATCGGCGGATAAGCGGGATCACCCATCGCGAGCGTTGCGGCGAGTTTTGTGCGCGCCTCCTCTGGCATGTAGTCGGAAGCCTTCTCGCCTTCGGACGGTACGAATGCATCCACGTAGATCAGCGACCGAAGCGTGCCAGAAGCGGCAAGGCGGTCTGCGGTGCCGGTGATTACAAAGCCCGCGTAGCTGTGGCCGACAAGAACGACCGGCCCTTCGATGGCGCGCGCCGCCTCGGAAACAGCGTTGATGTGGCAGTCCAAATCAATGGCTGCAGACAACTCCGAGCGTCGCTCGCCCATGCCCGGCAGCGTGACTGCCACGCTGCGATATCCGCCATTGCCCAGCAAGAGCACAACACGTTCCCAGCACCAAGCCCCGTGCCAGGCACCGTGCACGAGTAACAGTGTCGGCTTGGCCTGAGGGGTGTGTGAGCCATTCGCACATGCAGTCAGCGCGCTGGCCGCAGCGGTGCCTAGAAGGGTCCTTCGCTTCATATCGTGATCTCCTCGGTGGTATGAAGTGACGCAATTTCGCGTGATCAGAGTGTCCGAAGAATAATCGATTGTTGTCATATCATCGATGATTAGGATACCATCGATGAATGGAAAACGATCAAAGCGCTTCAAGCAAGGCGTCGCTCATAGATGCCGCGACCGAGTTCGTCTGGATCGTCGGCGACCCGATCGCGCAGGTGAAGGCGCCCCAAGCCATGAATCCGCACTACCTTGCGGCGGGCGAGAACCTTCTCGTCCTGCCCGTACCGGTATCCAGCGAGGATCTGCGAACGGTCTTCGAGGGAGCGCGTCGGATTCGAAATTTGCGCGGCTGGATCGCCACGGTCCCGCACAAGATCGCCTTGGTCGACTGGATGGACGAACTCTCGGTGGCCGCACGCGTGGCAGGCGCCGTAAATGCCGTCCGGTTTCGCGACGGCAAGGCGTTCGGCGATCTTTTCGACGGCTACGGCTTTGTGTCGGGGCTCGCCAGACGTGGGTTTGCGACAAAGGGGTGCTCGGCACTCGTGATCGGCGCCGGCGGGGTCGGCTCAGCCATTGCACTTGCACTTGCGCAGGAAGGTGCTGCGCGTGTGTCCGTCGTCGACGTCAATGGCTGGCGCGCGCAACAGCTCGCGTTGCGCCTTGCCGAACACGGCCCGGCGGGAACGCGCTTCGATGCGGGAAGCGCGACATCGGCGGCCGATTTCCAGCTGATCGTCAATGCGACGCCGACCGGAATGGCCGGTGACACGCGTTCACCTATTGACACGGATCTGCTGCGTGGATTCCACGTCGTTGCCGAGGTGGTCATGACCCCGGAACTCACGCCACTTCTTCATGCCGCGCGCAAGCTGGGCTGCGAGATCCACCCAGGCAAGCAGGTATTGGACGGGCAGCTGCAGCGGCTGCTCGATTTCTTCCGCTGACGCAGCGGCTCCCCGCCATTCGAACTTACCGGAGACATTCAATGGAAACCACAGACCCTCGGCTTCCCAGCGCTCACCTGCCCCAATGGCTTGTGCGCAGGCGGCAGTTTCTCGGCGCGATTGGCCTCGCCAGCCTGGCCCCGCTGGCCCACGCGCAGCCAGCTTTTCCCGCCCGACCCGTCACCATCGTCGTGGGATTCGCCGCCGGTGGCATTGCCGACACGCTTGCCCGCATCACCGCATCCCTGCTCTCGCAGCAGCTCGAGCAGAGCGTCGTGGTGGACAACCGTGCCGGTGCCGGCGGCACGATCGCCGCAGCATTGGTCGCGAAGGCACGCAAGGACGGCTACACATTGTTGATGGCATCCAACGGACACGCGGTCAATGCCACGATGATGAAGCCGCTGCCCTTCGACGCAGTTGAAGACTTCGCCGCGGTCGGCGGCGTTGCGCAGACTCCGCTTGTCGTGGTCGTGCGCGCGGACTCTCCCTACAAGACGTTCGCCGACGTCATCACGGCGGCCAGGTCCAAGCCCGTTCCCTACGGCTCAGGCGGCGCCGGCACGCTGACGCATCTGCTTCCGGAGTTGGTGGCATCCAGCACCGCCGCGAGTTTCACGCATGTGCCATACCGTGGCACCGGCCCTGCCATCGTCGACCTACTCGGCGGCCAGATCGAGTTCGTCATGGATCTGGTACAGACGGCACTCCCGCAGGTGCAGGGTGGCAAGCTGCGCGCGCTCGCGGTCAGCAGCCGACGGCGTTCACCGCAGTTGCCGAACGTGCCTACGCTCGCCGAGGCAACGATGCCCGGACTCGATGCCCAGGGATGGTATGGGCTGCTTGCGCCAGCGGGCACGCCGGCCGCAGTGCTGGACAAGCTCAATGCCTCGCTCGACAAGGCGCTCGCAGATCCGGCGGTCGCCGCTCGCTTTGCGGCGCTGGGGTCGACTCCCATTGCCGGCTCGCGAGAAGAGTTCATGACCCTGCTGCGTTCCGAGGTGAAGCGCTGGGGCGACATCGTCATCACAAAGAAAATCACTACTTGAGCTTTTCCATGCTGGACATCACTCATGAAATCGAATGCGACGTGCTGGTCGTGGGCGGCGGCAGCGCGGGCGTTGCCGCTGCGGTCAGCGCAGCACGCAATGGCGCGAAGACACTGCTAGTCGAAGCTTCGCCCATGGTGGGCGGAGAACTTGTCAGCGGCATCTCAATGCTGGGCATGATCTCGACGCGCGGCGAATGGATCGTCGGCGGCGTGGCTCGCGACCTGTTGCGCGAGGTCGAGACGCTCGGCGGCTACATCGGTCCCGTCTTCGACTATCGATCGCTGCATCTCGTGTGTTTCGACCCTGAACTGATGAAGTTCGCTGTCGTGGGTCTGCTCAACAAGGCGGGCGTCGAGCTGATGCTCTACACGCTCGCCACGGGAGTTCTTTCTGTCGACGGACAGGTGCGCGGGGTCTTTGTCCAGAACAAGTCCGGCCGCCACCTGGTGCGCGCCAAGGTCGTCATCGACGCCAGCGGAGACGCCGATCTCGTGGATGCTGCCGGCGGCAAGACGGAACTGGGCAAGGACGGACGCTTCTTCCAGCCACCGTCGCTGATTTTCCGCATGACTGGCGTGGACACGCCCCGGTTGCTCGGGAACGTGAGGAGCCACCCGGAAGACTACGGACTCGCGGAATTTCCCGGCCTGGGCATGTCGCGCGAACAATGCGCCGAGGCCCTTTGGAAACAGGGCCAGCCCAAGGTGGTGCTCCTTGGCGAGCGCGGCATCCTGCAGCGGGCGGTGGAGGCCGGTGAGATGTTCCCCACGTCGATCGTCGCTGTGGTGCCCATCTCCACGGCGCGCCGCGAAGTCAGCATCAACTGCACGCAGATCGGAAATGTCGATGCGACCGATATGCGGCGGCTCAGCGCGGCAGTACCGACCTTCTTTGCTCAGATCGAGCAATCGATGCGATTCCTGAAGGAACGCGTGCCCGGCTTCGAGGACGCACACTTCTCGGGTGTCGCGGGCAAGATCGGCGTGCGCGAGACGCGTCGGATCGTGGGCGACTACGTCCTTGATGAAGATGACGTGCTGACCGCGCGCAAGCGCGATGATGTGGTCGCCAAGGGCGGCCACGAAATCGACCTGTTCGCGGTATCTTCCCATCGCCGCCAGACGATCAGGGAAGGGGGGTCCTACGATCTTCCCTTAGCTGTCGCGATCGCCAAGGATGTCCGCAACCTTTTCGTTGTCGGCCGATGCCTGTCCGCCACGCGCGAGGCGCAAAGCTCGGCGCGCGTGATGGGCACCTGCATGGCGATGGGCCAGGCTGCGGGCACGGCGGCCGCGATGTGCTCGACCGATCGAAGCTGGACAGGCGACGTCCGGGAGACATCCATTCCCGAGCTGCAGCACCGTTTGCGGGAGCAGGGCGCCATCCTTCAAAGCGAGGCGTGATGCCACAGGCGCTGGACTTCGATGTCCTCGTCGTAGGAGCAGGTGCGGCTGGCATGACGGCCGCGCTGTGCGCTTCGGCCCGAGGCTTGAAGGTTCTCCTCGTCGAATCGACCAACCAGGTGGGCGGCACGAGCGCGACGTCGGCTGGCACGCTATGGATTCCTTGCGCGTCCCCGCTGGACGTCAACGACATCACTGGCTGCCGCCAGGCGGCAAGCACGTACCTGCAGGCATGCATCGGGGCGGACGCCGACCGCGCCAAGATCGACGCGCTCCTTGAATCGGGGCCCGAGCTTCTGCGATTTCTTCGCGAGCAGACGCAGGTACGCCTCGAAGCGGTGCGCCATCACCCCGACTACCTTCAAGGGCTGCCAGGCGCCACGCTTGGCGGTCGAGCATTCGCTCCCGATCCGTTCGACGGCCGCCGGCTCGGCCGTAGTTTTTCGCGTGTACGTCCGCCGCTGCCGGAATTCATGGTCTTGGGCGGGATGATGGTTTCCAAGACCGACATCCCGATCCTGCTGAGCGCACTGCGTGAGCCGCGAGCCTTCCTGCAGGCAGCACGACTGGTCGCCCGATACGCGAGAGACCGGCTCGCCCGTGCCCGGGGAACGCGGCTCGTCATGGGCAATGCGCTTGTCGCGCAGCTTCTCGACAGCTTGTTGCATTCGGATGTCGAGATCGCTTTCGATACAAGGGTCACCCAAGTGGTGCGGACGGCGTCGGGATTCGGCTGCACGCTTTCCGACGCGCAAGGGGAGCGGCAGGTGCGGACCCGAAAGGCGGTGGTGCTGGCGACCGGTGGGTTCTCGGGCAACCCGGCGATGCGGCAGCGCTGGTTGCCAGCGGTCGCCCGTGCGTACAGCGTCGCGCACGCGGGCGGGACCGGCGGAGGCATCCAACTGGGGCTTTCGCTGGGCGGCACGATGGACGGCGACCACATGCCGCCTGCGTTCTGGATGCCAGTCTCGACCATGAAGCGAACGGATGGCAGCGTCGCGACCTTTCCGCACATCGTCATGGACCGGGCCAAGCCAGGTCTTCTCGCGGTGGACGCGACCGGCAACCGATTCGCCAACGAGGCGGACTCGTATCACCACTTTTGCGAGGGCATGCTCGAATCGAACCGACGCACGGGCAGCGAGCGCTTCTTCTTGATCACCGATGCTGCATTCGTCGAACGCCATGGCCTTGGCTTGGCGCATCCAGGCCGAAGGTCGCCGCGGCGCCTTACGCGGGCGGGCTATCTCACGAGAGCTGGATCGCCCCGCCAACTCGCACAACGCCTTCAGCTCGAGCCCGGTGCGCTCGAGCGCACACTGACCAGGTACAACGAACTCGCTGCTGGCGGAGTGGATGTGGATTTCCATCGCGGCGAGTCGGCGCTCAATCAGCACAATGGCGATCCGACGAGCACACCGAATCGGTGTTTGCGCCCTCTCGACACGCGTTCCCTGTGCGCAGTCGAGATTCACGTCGCTGACCTGGGAACGAGCGTGGGCCTGCGGACGGATTCGGACGCGCGCGTCCTCGATGCCGAAGGACGACCGATCCCGGGCGTCTATGCGTGCGGCAACGACATGGCCTCGATGATGCGGGGCGCCTACCCGGGCCCAGGAGCGACTCTCGGGCCGGGCATGACGTTCGCATGGCGCGCCGTGCGCCACTTGAGCGATTGCTAGCTCTTTCGGCGGCGCGCTCCGGCCCGGGGTTTCGCGACTGGCAATGGCGTGCCGCTCATCGCGGCGATCAGTTCCTGGTGGGTGCGATCGATGTGCTCAAGTGCGAGCTTCTCGGCGAGCTTCGCATTGCGCGTCAGGCAGGCATCGAGCAGGGCCAGATGTTCGCCATCGGCCCGACGGGAATAGGCGCCCCCCTTTGCCAGCTGCAGGCGGTAGCGATCCTGCAAGTCCATCAGCGTGCTGCAGAAATGCATGAGCATCGGCATGCCGCAACCCGACAGCACGGCGAGGTGAAACTTCCGATGGGCGCTTTCCCATTCGGCGGCCGAGATCGGGCTCGGCTCCGCCGCAACGCGCTTGCCGAGCATGTGCGCAGCAGCTGCTACCCGCTCCTCCCAGTCGTCGTCGCCATGCAAGACCGATTCCCGGATCGCGACTGGCTCGCAGAGTCTCCTGATGGTGGTGATCTCGCCGAGGTTGGCGCCCGACATCTCGCTGACGCGAAAACCGCGTTTTGCTTCGAAGCGCACGAATCCTTCAGCGGTAAGGCGGGAAAGCGCTTCCCGCAAGGGACTCAGGCTGACGTCGTATCGCCCCTTCATCTCGTCAAGGTTCAAGCGGGAGCCCGCGGGGTTGTCTCCGCGAAGTATGCTGATGCGGATCTGCCGCGCCAGCCGGTCGGACAGCAAGTCTTCCGATTGACCTTCGAAGATGGCCCGTTCGGGAGGATCCACCAATGACGGTTGACCTGCGGCTTGGGACGACGTGTGGCTAGCGCGCTTCTCTGTGGATGACATGGCGAGGATCATAGGCCGGCCGCCGCGGCTTTTCGGATCGAGAAATGGTACGCAGCTATGCCGTCAGTTCGTCTGAATTTGGGCCTCTCGGAAGCCAAGCGCAACGATGGTCAGGCTTTTTCGGTGTTGCGCTGGCGTCTTGACCAGTTGCTGCTCGACGCCGCCCGCGACGAGTTCGCCGTCTCGTCGAGGAAGATCATGCAAGGCATGTCCAGGCGGTTCTGGTTCACCCATTGCGAACGGGCGCAAATCTCTCGGAGGCAGTAAGTTGCACGCTGCCATCGCTCAGGATGTGGCCAAGGGGCAGAGAAGGAGGCGGTGAAGGCGCTCGACGCTTTATGGAAAACGCGAGGCATGCACCCCAGGCGACATCAGATTCCTGACACGCGGCTTGTTCGGCCATTCGCGCCACGCCCCCTTCGCTCGGTTCAAGGCGAACCGGGCTCCGAGGTCTATCTTTTTACCGGTAGCGCGTCGTTGACATAGGTCAGCGGCACGAAGCGATAGCCATCGGCCACTTTGCGCAGATGGCCGACACCCGGGAAGGAATAGTGTGCAGGCGCAACCAGATAACCCTTCGCTGCTGCGTCGGCGAACGCGCGCCGTCGCGCAGCGGCCGCTTCCTTGGGGTCGACGTCGTACTGGATCGTCACACCGGGCGCCGCCAACTGTACTTCTGCCACGTGCAGCACATCGCCCCAGAACATGAGCTTTTCGCCCCTGCTCTCGAGTGAATAGAACGTGTGGCCGGGAGTATGACCCGGAGCGGGCACGGAGCGGATGCCTGGAAACAATTCGACAGCGCCGTCAAACGGTTTGATTTGGCCGGAGTCGGCGTAGGGACCGATCTTCGCCTTGGCTTGCTGGAAGTACTGCTTTTGAGACTCGGGCGCTCGTGCGAGTGCTTGTGGATCCAGCCAGTAGTCGACCTCTTTGCGCTCAACGTGGATGACGGCGTTCGGGAAGACTCGCGTTGTGCCGTCCATCAAGCCGCCGCTGTGATCCGTGTGGACGTGGGTGAGGAGAATGTCGGTGATCTGCGCTGGCTCCACGCCGATGGCACGCAGGCTGGCGGGCAACTTGTTTAGCGTCGGCCCATAGAGCTCTCCGGTGCCGGCGTCGACCAGGATGAGCTTGCCCGCGGTTTCAATCAGGAACGCATTGATCGACGCGTCAATGGTCGTTCCGGCAAATCCATCCTTGAGCAGTTTTGCGACGTGGTGGCCCTTCGTGTTCGTCAGAATCTTCGTCTCCAATGGGATGGTCCCATCAGACAAAGCGGTCACGGCGATGTCACCGATTTTTAAGCGATAGAAACCCGCCTGACTTTTGGCAAGCTTGGTCAGGGGCTCGGCGGCGCTGTGCTGTGCATGGGCCGATGAGAAAGGTCCGGCACCGATGGCGATCAGCAGCGCGGCGAGCATCGGGGCGAAAGATTGACGTGCAGTCATCGAGACTTTCCTGGGTTGAGAGCGATAACGCCAGTTTCTTCATCTCCGGAAGGTTAATAAAGTAGCGAGCAATAGATACACTCTCTTCATAACGTTGAGAGCGGCCGCCGCATGATTGACGATGTTGTGGATCTAAGGGTCTTTGTTCGAGTGGTCGCGACCGGCAGCATGTCAGCCGCAGCCCGCGATATGGACCTGTCATTGGCGGTGATCAGCAAGCGGATCGGGTCGCTGGAGCGAAAATTGGGCGTGCGCCTGATGCTGCGCACCACGCGAAGCCAGTCGCTCACTCCAGAGGGGGTGGCTTTCCACGAGCGCTGCGCCCGTATCCTGCAGGAAATCCAGGGCGCGGAGCACCTGATGGCGGGCAGTCGCGATACCGTCAGCGGCATGCTGACGCTGACCGCTCCCCGCACGTTTGCACGGCAATACTTGGCGCCCATCGTTGCCGCTTTTCAGGCAAGGCATCCCGCGTTGTCTATCAACCTGAAACTGAGTGACGACGTCATGGACTTGGTCGAGAGTGGCATCGACGTTGCCTTCCGCTTCGGTACGTTGCACGACTCGTCGCTCAGTGCGCGTCAAATTGCGCCGAACTACCGAGTTCTGTGTGCCGCGCAGTCCTATGTTGCACGCAATGGTGCGCCGACAACACCTGACGAACTGTCCCAGCATGCATGCATCGTCTACGGCCCGCGTCCTGCTGGCCATTGGCTATTTCAAGTCAACGGGCAACCGCTCGCGGTCAAGATCCAAGGGACTTTTCTTGTGAACGACGGCGATGTGGCGCAGTCGTTGGCATTGGAGGGAGCCGGGATTTTCTTCAAGTCGGTTTGGGATGTCGGCTCGCACATCCAGGCCGGCCGCCTTTTGCATGTGATGCAAGACTTCGCGGCTCCGATGGAGCCTTTGCATGTGGTCTTTCCGCATGGCCGTCAACTTGCGCCACGTGTCCGGCAATTCATTGACTTTGCTGTTGAGCGGTTGCAGGACGCTTGGGCGCACCTGCTGCCCGAAGGGACCGGTCGGGCCGGCGCGATAGGGCAGCGCGACACGAAAAAGCCGGAACGCTGCGCGTCTGGCCACGCCTAGCGCGCACGACTTTCCGTACTCCGCGGAGGCGGCGATCCGCAAGGCAAGCAGAGATTCAGGACACCTTGAAGGTGCCGGCAAACGACTCACTCTTGCTTGCATTTCTCGGGGTCATGAGCTGAGCCATCACGGACGAAGGAGGTCAGCGGGCACTCCAGAACATCGCCACGGCACCCGGCACCCGCGAAGGCACGGATGTTCCTTGTCGTCAGCTCTATTGCAGCCCGCGCTGGGCTGGCTCAATCGAGTGACGCGAATCCTGCCTGCTCAAAAGCGAAGGCGGCGGCCAGCACCGTCGCGTCGTCGAAATGCCGGCCGACCCACATCATGACGACCGGTAGCACGCCGAACGGCTGCAGGGCAGGCTCATGGCCCGATGCCGTCGCGTCGAGCGGCGCGTGGGTCACCTGTTGGGCGCAACATGAATAGGCATCCAAGCTGTGGTGTGCGCCCAGAGGCGGGATCATTGTCGCGAAGTATCATAGATAATATATGAAACTAAGCGGGCGATCCATGAACACCGAACATGCTCCTGTCATCCTTGATGGAAGAACCCTCACCCCGGCGTCGCTGGTCGCGGTCGCACGAGGGCACCAATGGCTCGAGCTGGACAAGGAATGCAGGACTGCGCTTGCCCAGGCACGTCAGTACATAGAGACCAACTGGCTGACTGACGCGGCGCCCCTCATGTATGCCTTCAATACCGGCGTTGGCTCGCTCAAGAGCCTGCGGATCGGGGCGAAGGATGTCGTCGCCTTCCAGACAAACTTGATCCGGTCACACTCGGCATCCACGGGTGAGTTGATGCCGAAGGAGGTTGTGCGCGCCATGATGGTCTTGCGGGTGAATGCCTTCGCAAGCAATCACTCCGGTGTTCGGCTGGCCATGGTCGACCGCCTGGTCGACATGCTCAATCACGACATCACGCCGATCGTCGCCTCTAAGGGCAGCGTGGGAGCAAGTGGTGATCTTGCGCCGCTGGCGCTGATGGCGGGGGCGATGATGGGAATGCCCGAGAGCAAGGTCGAATACGAGGGCGAGGTGCTCTCAGCGGCCGCAGCATTCGAGCGAGCGGGCCTCGCGCCTACCCTGGACGTGCAGGCCAAGGACGCGACGGCGTTGATCAACGGGGCAACTGCTTCCCTGGCGTACGCAGTGCTTGCAGCGCATGACGCCCGTGCGCTGCTTTCGAGCGCAACGGTCTCACTTGCGCTTTCGCTCGAGGCGCTGCGCGCGGATGTCGCGTGCTTCCAGGATCGCGTCATGCTGGCGCGACCCCACAAAGGCCAGCGGCGCGTGGCCGCATCGATCCGCAAGCTCATCGAGAATTCGGCGCGCTGTACGGAGCCTGCGCGACAGATCGTTCTGTGGGGAACGCCGAATGCCCAGAGCTCGACGGTGGGGCTGCCGCAGAATCCGCCTCTAGCGCCGAGGATTCAGGACGCATATTCCCTGCGCTGTGCGCCGCAGGTTCATGGGCCCGTTTTGGACGCTCTCGACTACATCGATGGCATTCTCCAGACAGAGATGAACAGCGCGACCGACAACCCGCTGATTTTTCCGGAAGATGATACTTACGAGATCATCTCCGCGGGTCACTTCCATGGCCAGTACATCGCACAGGCCATGGACTTGCTCGCGCTGGTCGTCACCGATCTCAGTGCCATCTGCGATCGCCGCAGCTCACGCCTGATTGATCCAGCTTGCAACTTCGGGCTGCCTGCCAATCTGATTGCGGAACGTCCTGGTGTGAATTCCGGCTTTCCGACCGTGCAAAGCATGGGAACGGGCCTGGTGCTCGAAAACATGGGCCTGTGCAGTCCTGCCAGCGCGACCAGTCTGCCTGCGAAAGGCAACACCGAGGATCACATCAGCAACTCATGCTTCGCAGCCCGGCGAAGCCGCACGGTGGTCCAAAATGCGCAGGCCGTCGTCGCGGTTGAATTGCTTCTGGCGGCCCAGGCGCTCGACCTGAGCGAGCGCAACTTGAAGCAGTTTGCGTTGGGGGTCGGCAGCCAGGCCGCACTCAAAGCCGTACGAGCGGTGGTTCCGGCAACATGGGGCGAGGACCGCTGGGTTCATGATGACCTGGACACGCTGAAGAAGGCCGTCGTTGACGGTTCGATACTCGCCGCAGTCGAGGCAGCGGTGGGCTCGCTTGATCTGTAGCCGAAAAAATGAATACGACCTCTTCCCTGAAGTTGGACGATCTATCGAACTTGTCGTGGTCCGAGAAGATCGCGCGCATCCTGAAAGAGCGAATTGTCAATGGCACGCTCAAGGCGGACGCAAGAGTGCTTCAGGACGCGGTCGCCAAGGAGTTCGGCACGAGCCACATCCCTGTACGCGAAGCATTCCGGCAGCTTCAATCCGAGGGCCTGCTGGTTGCCACAGCAAGGAAAGGTGTGCGGGTCGCACCTTTGGATCTCGCGTCTGTCGTCGAAATCACCATGATGCGTGAAGCCTTGGAACCGCTGGCGCTGGCCGGGGCGATGAAGAGGATGACGAACGAGAGTCTTGCGCTGGCGAAGGCGGCCATCGCCGCGAGCGAGAAAGCCAAGAACATGCGAGATTGGGAGGAGGCAAATCGGCGCTTTCACATGGCCTTGTACGAGCCCTGCGGAATGCCGATCTTGCTCAATTCGATCAGGGAACTGCATGTCGCAAGAACACGCTACATGATCGGTGCCACGCACGCCGAGGACTGGGATCCAACCTCGAGTGCCGATCACGCGGAAATTCTTCTTGCGGTCAGGTTTGGCGAGGTGGACCGCGCTTGCGAGCTGCTCAAGAAGCACATCGGCGAGTCGAGAACCGTTCTGGTCAAAGCAATCATCGAGACGTAGTGCTCCGCAGGCGGCAGGCATGCAACAGGCAAGTACGTTGCCGTCGTCGGAGCGCTTGGCCGGTTGGCAGGGCAGCGCTGCCGAAGCGCCCATCTGCAATCCACGCGACCTAAGGTACGGACCGAAGACGTATCCCGGTGTTGCACTTGGGGCCTGAAAACCCGCCAATGCGCCCATCGAACGGCGCGAGTTCAAGCGGCCGCCCTCGTGGCTGCTGCCGCCGTCCGTTCACGGTGTCGCACTCTCTGTAATCGCTATCCCGAAGGGGACGCGCGGTTGCATTTCCACCTCAATCGCGATGGGGCCGCAGATCCTGTCGGATCTGATGGTTTCGCCGCTGAACCCATGCGTCGCGTACGAGAATGTAGTCGTCAAACGCATCTTGACGAAACTTGTCCAGCGGCAGCATCCGCGCTCGACCGTCGACTGTTTGCAGTACCAGGAGTCCGTTGTAAGTTCCGTTGTCGTCAATCTGCCCGATGGGCGACATCGGTTGATCGCCCGCCATGGCAACGGTATCGCGCACCGTGCGTGGGCCCAACAGCGGAAGTACCAGATAGCGCGAGTCGCGCCAGCCCCAGCTCGCGAGCGTCTGGCCGAAGTCTTCGTCGTTGCGCTTCGCAATTCCCAGGTGGGAAGCCGGATCGAACAGTCCCCCCATGCCAACGGTGCTGTTGACGACGAGTCGCCCGAGCGATTGCGCCGCATGCTTGGGGCGCCCCTGCAGGGCCTGGTTCAGGGCCGTCGCGGGAATGCGCAGATTGGCGAAGAAGCGCGAGACGCCCGCCTGCACCGACGCAGGCGTGATCGTGTCGTAGCCCACCGCCACCGGCCGAAGCATCCACCTGTCCGCCGCGTTGTTGAATCCGTGGATCTTTCGATTCAAACGCTCCCAGGGATCGCGCGCCCATTTTTGTTCATAAATCGCTTCTGCATCCGGATCGGACGAGGCAATGTCGTTCGTGTCGGCACCGGAACGCATGGCACTTGACTCATCTTGTGGCAATGCTGCTGCAAGCGTCGCCGGCGCGGCGTCGAATGGAGCGACGGACACCGACGCGCGCTGTATCTGATGTGGGGCGGAACTGCTGGCGCACGCGCTGGTGGCCAGAACCATCGCGGCGAGCAACAGGGTAGGGTGAGCTTTCATATGGATGTCCGGTAGGCAGGCGTTGAGGAAAGAAAATCACAAGGTTGGTGGACGCAGCGTTCGGTCGCTGGATGTTGACCACGGGGCCGTCACTCGACATGGCCGTTGAGTCGCCGCATCGGTTGCGTTGGGGGCAGAGCGCCTGCCAATGCAGGCGATCAAGCGCGGTTCAAGGGTTGGGGAAAGTGCGAACGATCGAGACTCCTTCGCGCTTCGCCATCCAGCGCTTCGGCGTGCAGCGTTGGACGCAGTCATCAACGACCTCATAGAGGACTGGAATGACCAGCAGACTCAGAAAGGTGGAGGTGATGAGGCCGCCGATCACGACGATGGCCATCGGCGCGCGAAAACTCGGATCGGCGCCAAAGCCCAGCGCGATGGGGAGCATCCCTGCGCCCATCGCCAGGGTGGTCATCACGATCGGACGTGCGCGTTTGTGGCAGGCGTCGAGCAGCGCCTCGAGCCGGGACATGCCGTGATCGCGCTGCGCCACGATGGCGTACTCCACAAGCAGGATGGAGTTCTTGGTGGCGATGCCCATCAGCATGATCATCCCGATCATGGCGGGCATACTGAGGTTGGTGCCGGTCACGAACAGCGCCAGGATCGCTCCCGGGATCGACAAGAGCAGCGCTCCGAGAATCGTCACCGGTTGCACCCAGGCGTGGAACAGCAGCACCAGCACGATGTAGATACAGACCACGCCCGTTCCCATCGCCAACAGGAAACTCCGGCCAAGCTCGTTGGATGTTTCCGCAGGTCCAATCTCGTTCTTGAACAGACCAGGCGGCAGGTGCGATAGGCTGGGCAGCGCGGCGACGCGCTTCTGCACATCGCCCAGGGCCTGACCGTTGAGTTCGATCTCGAAGTTCACGTTGCGCAAACGGTCGAGGCGATTGATCTGCGCGGGGCCGCTGGCGATCTCCATCTGCGCCACATCACGCAGCGGAACCGGACCGCGCGCACCCGGCACCGTCAGCTGATGCAGCAGTTCCGGGTCTCTCATCGCTTCGTCGGGCAGCCGCACCACGATCGGCACCTGGCGCTGGCTCAGGTTGAGCTTCGGAAGCAACTGGTCGTAGTCTCCCAGGGTCGCCACACGCACCGTCTCCGCAATGGCATCGGTCGTTACCCCCCGATCGGCCGCGCGGGCAGTGTCCGGGCGCACGATCAACTCGGGTCTCTGCAGACTCGAACTGCTGGTCACCTGGCCGATCCCTGTCAGGCTGCGCAGTTCCTGCTCCACCGTGGCCGCATGTTGCGCCAACAGGTCACTGTCCTCACCGGAGAGCACCAGCGTGTAGCCTACATTTGCGGCCAATTTGACACGTGCACCGGCAACGTCCTGCAGGCGTGTGCGCAGCTCGCTCTCGATATGCTGCTGGGTAAGGCCCGGGCGCTCTTTGCGTGGCGTCAGGTTCAGCGTCAAATTTGCCGTGCGCGCTTCGGCAACGCCGCCGGTCAAGTTGCCTCCTGTGCTGCCGCCGCCGACGGCTGCGTAGATCATCGTCACGTGCGGATGCGCTGTCACCGCGGCGCGCACCTGATCGGCGATGGCGCGCGTCTGTTCAAAGGTGCTGCCTGGCGGCAACTCGACGCTGATCCGGGTCTGGCTCAAATCGCCCGGCGGCATGAAGTCGACCTTGATCGCACCCATGAACAGCGGCGTGCAGCTGGCGATGCCGAAGGCCACCATGATCGCCAGTGTGGCGACCTTGTGGGTGAAGGCCCAACGTGCCGCCTTCAGATAGGCCGGCATCCAGAATGGTTCGGCATGGGGTCGGCTCGGCTTCTTCAGCAGGTAGGCCGCCATCATCGGCGTGAGCAAACGCGCCACGACCAGCGAGAAGAACACGGCGATGGATGCCGTCCAGCCGAATTGCACGAAGAACTTGCCAACCAGACCTGTCATGAAGGCGGTGGGCAGGAAGACGGCGATCAGCGCGAAAGTAGTGGCGATCACTGCGAGCCCGATCTCGTCGGCCGCCTCGCGCGCGGCCACCAGGGGCTCCTTGCCTTGCGCCAAGTGGCGCATGATGTTCTCGATTTCGACGATGGCGTCATCCACCAGGATGCCGACCACCAGCGACAGCGACAGCAAGGTGATGAGGTTCAGCGTGAACCCCATCCATTGCATGAACAGGAAGCTGGGGACGATGGACAGCGGCAGCGCCACGGCGGCGACGAACGTCGCGCGAAGATCGCGCAGGAAGATCCACACCACCAGCACCGCGAGCAAGGCACCCTCGATGAGCAGCGACATGCTGCCTTCAAAATTTTCCACCACCTGATCGACAGCGTTGATCGCCTCCGTGATTTGGATGTCCGGTTGTTGCGTCTTCAGCACCGCGAGCGCCCGGCGCACGCCGTTGGCAACGTCGATGTCACCGGCGCCCGTGGTGCGCAGGATCTCGAAGCCGACCACCGGCTTGCCGTTGAGGAAGGCGCCACTGCGCCGCTCGGCCAGCCCATCCGTGACGGTGGCCACCTGATCCAGCCGCACGACATGCCCATCGGGCAATGGGATCTCCATGGCAGCGAGGGCGCCGGCCGAGGGTGCCGCGACGACCATGCGCACAGGCTGTTCGCCACTGCCCAGCCTGGCACGTCCGCCCGGGGCCTCGCGTTGCACTTGGACAAGCTGGCGCGAGACATTGGCTGCACTCAGACGCAATGCCAGCAATCGGTCCGGATCGAGTTCGACGCGCACTTCTCGGTTCACACCGCCCACGCGGATGACGGAACCGACGCCGGGCACGGCGAGCAGGCGCCGGGTGATCTGGTCATCGACGAACCAAGACAGTGCTTCGTCGTCCATGCGCGGCGATGCCACCGTATAGGTCAGGATCGGATCATTCTTGAACTCGACCTTACTGATGACGGGATCACGCAAGGCCGCAGGAAGGTCCGCTCTCACACGGGCCACGGCAGCGCGCGTGTCGTCCAAGGCTTCCTGCGGCGGCTTCTCGAGGCGGAATTCCGCGGAGACCGTGGCCACGCCGTCTTGCACCTTCGTGTGCAGGTGCCTGAGCCCTTTCATCGTGGCCATCGCGTTCTCCAGCTTGCGCGCAACCTCGGTTTCCATCTGGGCCGGAGCAGTGCCTGGCAGGCTGGCCATGACGGTGATCATGGGCAGATCTACGTCCGGGAAGTTCTGGACCTTGGCGCCGTGGAACGCGAACAGCCCAGCCACCGTGAGCATGACGAATAGAAGGATGGCCGGCACGGGGTTGCGGATCGACCAGGCGGAGAAGTTCATGGTCTTCCCCTTCAGCGCGTGGTGGTCTGGGGGGATGCATTCGGACTGACGGCGGTGACGCGCACCGTCACGCCATCCGCAAGGAAACCGACGCCGGATTCGACGACTGCCGTGTCGGCGGCAAGCCCTTCGCGGATCTCCACCCGATCACCGCGCCTCGCGCCCAACGCTACTTTCTGCTGGCGCACCCTGTCGCCCTCGATGCGGAGCACATAGCTGAAACCATCGCGCAGCAGGACGGCGGTTTCGGGGAGCGTCAGTACCGTGTGCTGGTCCAACAGCAGCTCACCACGGGCGAACAGGCCGGCGCGCACCGGCGCGGCGGGCTTGAGGTCCACGTACACGATGCCGGTACGACTTTGCGGATCGACCTGAGGCGAGACTTTGCGCACGCGGCCTTCGGTGGCCTGCGCACCGCCTGGGTTGATGACCACGGCCTGGCCTGGTGCCACGCGTCCGAGTTCCGGCCCCGGCAATTCGGCGCGCCATTCCAGCCGGCCCTGGCGCTGCAGGCGCATGATTTCTGCGCCCGCTTGAACGAGCACACCTTCAACAGCGGGCCGGGCGCTGATCACACCGTCGTCTGGCGCGCGCACCTGGGTGTAGGCCAGCCGCAGCGTGTCGGCCTGCACCCGTGCGCGGGCTGCGGCCAGACGGGCTTGCGCGGCATCGCCGGCCGCCAGTGCCTGATCAATGGCCTGGGCCGACAAGATCTCGGTGCCCTGTAGCGCTTTGGCGCGGGCGGCAGCGCGGCCCGTCTCTGCGGCATTGACCTCGGCCTCCTGAAGCGCAGCACGGCTGGCGTTCAGATCGGCTTCCAGGGTGCCAGGGCTGAGTTGCGCCAGAAGCTGCCCCTGCTTCACCCTGTCCCCGACATCGACCAGCAGCCGCGACAGGCGCTGGCCACCTATCTCGGCACCGATCACCACTTCCTGCCAGGCAGCAATGCTGCCGACTGCGGCCAGTGTCTGCGGCCATCGCTGTGCAACGGCGGAAGTTGCCTTGACCGTCAGTGCGGGTGGCGCATCAGGGGACGGCGTCGGTTGGGCGGCGCTGCGCGTGACGACAAGCAGCACGGCGGAGGCAACGCAAAGACAGACGACTGCAGAAAAGGGGTAGACGGGGTGAAGTTTCATGGTTGAGCGGCAAGTTGATCGATGGGACTTGGGCCGGCGTTCCAACCACCGCCAAGACTGCGGTACAGGCGGAACCAGGCTTGTGCCTGATCCGCTTGGGCGGCAAGCAAGTCGCCGTGCGCCGTCAATGCATTGCGTTGCGAAGTGACACGCTGCGCTCCGCTGTGCAGGCCTGCCTGCGCCTGCAGGACGGCACGCTGTGCAATGCCCCGCCACTCACGCGCTACGGATTCAGCTTCGCGCTGGCGGTCGCGCGTGGCTGCCGTGCGCTCCATTGACTCCTCGACTTCGGCGACGGCGGTTTGCCACTTCGCTTGCAGGGTTGCAGCCGCCTCATCGACTGCGGCGAGCGCAGCCCGGCCTTGTGCCCGCCGTGTCCCACCGTCGAACAGCGGCAGCGTCAAGCTCGGGCCGATCGACCACAGTGAACTCACCGAGCTCTCTCCGCCTGCACGCAGGCGCGCTTCGCCGATCAATGCACCCAGACTGAGCTGCGGATAACGCTGGGCGTCCACGCTGCGTTGGTGGGCCTGCGCGGCCAACCAGCGCCGATGGGCTGCGGCCACATCCGGACGCTGCGCCAGCAGCTGTGCCGGCATCGTGTGGACCGCGAAGGCGGGCGCGTCGGGAAGCGAGCGGCGAGGAGATATCCAGGCGGCGGGCAAGGCGGGGGCTTGCAGCTCGGTGGCCAACGGGGCCGCCGACACGCCGAGCAGCAAGGCCAGTTCCTGCAGGGCCACCTGCGCTTCGGCTCGCTCGGCACTGCGACGGGCCGTGGCGAGGGAAGCATCGGTCCGCAACAAGGCCACGTCGCTGGCGTTCATGAGGCCGACTGCCTGCTGTTGTCGCCCCCACGCGGCAAGCTGAGCTGCCAGCAGGCCGTCGAGTTCGGCTACTTCCTCGCGCGCCTGAGCCAGCCGCAGGTTCACGTAGGCTCCGGCGACATCGGCTGCCAGTGTCACGCGGGCGGCGTGCCAGTCGTGTTGCGCGGCGTCAGCTTGCGCCGCCTGTTCATCGGCTTCGGCGCGCTTGCCGCCAAAGAGGTCGATCTCCCAACTGGCATTGAACTGGGCGTCGGACTGGGTGGAAACGCCTGGGACGCTGTTGAGATTCTTGCCACGACTCGATGTGGCATTCAGGCCAAGTTGCGGTAGCAGGCCGGCTCGGGCTTGTGTGACCAAGGCGCGCGCCTGCCGATGCCTGGCGGCGGCCACCTGCACGTTCGGGTTGGCGGCCTGGCCACGTTCGACCAACTTGACGAGCATCGGATCGGGAAATGCCTTCCACCAATCGGCGAGTGCCACCGTCGATCCGTCATGGGGCAAGGACGCGCGCCAGACATCGGGCAGCTCAATGGCTGCAGGCGCGCGCAATGACGGGCTTGCGCAGGCAGTCAACAGCAGGATCAGCCCGCAGGTCGCGAGCAGGGAGGACAGGCGACCGACCGTCATGGCGTGAAGACGATGCGCTCGTTGGTGCTGGCCACCCCGGACCACGCTTGCTCCACGTTGCGCAGTGGCATGGCCTTCACGTCGATGCGGAACGTTCCGCGTGCGATCTCTTTCGCCAGCGCTGGCAACGCCATGAGGATCTCGCGACCTGACACCGAGCCGTATCCACTGCCCACGATCTGGAGTTTTGCAGATCGCAGGAAGGCGCCTGGAATGGCAGCAACTTCCCCTCCCATCGAGCCTATGTGTATCCAGGTGATCGGCAAGCTGCGATCCGTCCGTTGCTTGAGTACGGTCTCCATGACGCGAACCGCACTCTCACCCCAAACGAGATCGAGCACGACATCGACGTCGCGCGCAAGGGCGCCCAACCCGGCATCCCCCAGCGTCACGATCTCTGTGGCGCCAAGGGCGGGCAGTTTCGCGAGCCTCTCCTCGTCGCGCCCAGCGGCGATGACCCGCGACGCTCCGAGATGCCGGGCGATTTGCACGGCCATGCTTCCTGAGCTTCCGGTGGCACCGAGGATGAGCACCTTCTGCCCTTTCTGAAACGGTGCGCGGCAACGCATCGCGAGCCAGGACGCCATCGCGGGATTCATCGCGCCCGCGATCGTTGCTGGATCGCTGTCGATCGGCAGCTCAATGCTGTGGTCGAGTTCGATCACCGTCCTGTCGGCCATCGTGCCGATTTGCCCGGGACTCTGCACGAAGTAGCGCAGCTTGCCGTCGGTACCGCGTCCGACGCCATCGACACCCGGGACGAGCGGCAGCCCGCCACTGCCGGAGTAATGAGCGCCCGAAGCTTGGCCGCGAGTGACGTGATGCAGGCCGGCCGCGAGCACCTCGACGAGCATTTCTCCCGGCCCTTGGGGCACGGGATCGGCGTAGTCGCTGTAGTGCGGCGGTTGGCCGAACGAGGTGATGACAGCAGCTTTCATGGGTTCTCCTTCGGTGGGCACGTCGACCATAAAGTTCGTAATGCGACCTATTATTGGTACGTAATACGAACTATGTCAACATGACGCCATGACGAAAGAGAAAAAATCCATGAAGGACGTCCCCGCGTCCGATGAGAAGTTGGCCGATGCACTTGTGACGACCGCCTTTGTCACGATGGCCGTGATCAACAAGATTGGCGCCGAGAACGACCTGTCTCTCTCGCTGATCCGCGTCCTGGGAATCCTGTGGGATCGGCGCCCGCGAATGGCCGAACTCGCCGACTACCTCGGGTTGGAGAAGCAGACGATGTCAGGGCTTATCGCCCGAGCAGAAAAGAGGGGACTGGTAGCGCGTGCGCCGAACGAAGAAGATGGCAGGGCGACAGACGTTTTTCTGACGAGCGACGGGGCCAAGCTCGTCAAGCGGCTGCGTGTCCAAGGGCAGCAGGCACTGGCCCCGATCATCGAACAACTCAGCGCGTCAGATCAGCAGCTCCTTCAGAAGTTGCTTCAGCGCATGTTCGAAGCTCGGAAGGGTTGAAGGTCGAAGGGACGGCTAATCCGGTGGCCGAAAAATCTCTCGAGATGAGATCAATTCAGTCTGTGCCAGCAATTGGGTGAGCCACATCGCCCGGTTCTGAATCAAGGGCGTCGCCTCTTTCTGGCACGCGACAGGCGCGTACTGATGAGCCGCACAGCCGCACAGCCGCACAGCCGCATCGACGAACTGTTGCCGCATCTTTGGAAGCCAAGTTGACCGCCTAAGGCCGCCTGCCTGGCCACCATCCAAAGAGGAACAAGATCACCGGCTTGCAGAGAACCTCGAAAGCCGAGAGATCTTCGGAAGCGCCGATCGCAGCCTCTCCCAGAAGCCGACCGCCTCCCTCGACATGCCTCGTTCGGTTCGCGGTGATCTGCGCCGACGTAGCATGGGCCGGGCACTGGCACGTGGTGCAAGCCTCCACCTCACTCGAATTCGTCTCACCGCAAGCGAGACATGACCATCGGTACTTCGGCATTGGCAGATGTTGCTACAAGCTGATGACCACGTCGAGGCCAACCGGGCACATCTCAGATCGCGGTCGTTGAGATGTGTCGGTTGCGTGCTTACGTTGCGGATGGATAGCCGAACGCTGAGGCCTACTTCAACGCCCAGATCTTCCGCCCCGTTAGCGACTGCTCGATACGCAGACGCTTCGCCGCACCAGGGAGATAGAGTCCTTCATCTACTGCAAGGAAGCGGCGAAGATGTTGGAGTTCCAATGCATCACTTCTCCAAGCCCCACTCTCTCGAACTGCTGCGGCGCGATGTACTCACGAAGGTGGAAGCGACGAGGTCTTGGTCCTGCATCAGGCATGCCGCACAACGTCGTCGCGAATGTGGGTCGCACTCGGGAATACCGGAAGATTCACCCGTTTAAGCACCGGGTCGATGAGCTGAAGAACGTCTGCAAATGACGGTCTCGATGCCACCCGTTTGTGTTTGTGGAACTTGGCGAGGTTTGGATATGGCGCCAGATCGAATTTGAAGTAGGGCTCCCACCCGATCATCACGAACAGGTAGGCATCAGCTACGGTAAAAGTCTCGCCCATCAAATACGATTCGTGTACCAGCCGCTGCTCGATGTAGGTCAGCCTGCGATTCAGGTTCTGTTTGTGTATCTCCTTTCCAGTGGCTGGCATATGCGGGTGGAATAATGGCCCGATGGTTTTATGCACATCGGAGCCCACATAGCTCAGCCACTCCATCACGCGATAGCGCGCCAAACTGCCTGCTTTCGGAAGCAGGCCGGATTCCGGCTTCAGGTCAGCGATGTACTGGAGGATGACGCCGATTTCGGTCAGCACCTCGCCGGAGTCCAGCCTGAGCGCGGGAACTGAGTTCTTGGGATTCACATCAGTGAAAGGTGTCCCGCCTTCGATCAATATGTGCGGCTGCGCGTAGATGTCGACGAACGCGATTTCATGGGGGATGCCAAGTTCAAGCAGGATCATGTGTGCTGCGCTCGAGCAGGCTAGCGGCGAGGAATACAGAATCATCGATCTTCTCCGTTGTTCAAGGTTCTGCGAAAGAATAGATCTGACGCACTTCCTTGAATGTGCCGACGCAATCACTTGATGTGCGATTCGATCAATGTGATTTACTCCGTCCGCCAATCGGCTAGGCTCATGACGAGGTTGCATATGAACTCGGAAGCCCGGATCCAACGGAGAGTATGGTTCAGACAGGACGTGGGCCTGACTGCATCGGTTCGCCAACGAAACGATTTGCTCGTTCACACCTTCGTCACTGATCATCCCGCGCTCATTCTGCTCAGACGTGGTCGCAAGACGATCAAGATCAACGGCAAGAAGATCAGTCTGTTACCGGGCGACGCCGTGGCGATCGCGCCGAGCACGACTTGCGATGTTCAAAACGAAACAGAGCGTGGAGAGTTTGAGTCCTCTTGGATCGTCTGCGCAAACCCTATCCTGTCGAAAGTAGAGAAGGCTTTTCCTGATCATCAGAAGCTGAAACACATTGCCGCCCTGAAAAACTTGGGCGATGAATTCGTGCAATCGTTCGAGCGCGTCATGCACACCATTGTCTTGCCTGATCGGATTCCAGACGTCGTTGCGGAGCACCGGATGCAGGAACTGCTGGCCTGGCTGGCATATACCGGGGTGATCTTCGGCGTGGAGACGGCTTCCGATCTGCAAAGGAAGGTGCGTCTAATGATCGGAGCTGCACCGGAGAACATGTGGACTTCGAGAGATCTGGCCCAATCTCTTGCCATGAGCGAAGCGACCTTCAGGCGCCGGCTTGCGGCTCAGGGACAGTCATTCAACGACATTCTGATTGATGTGCGCATGACGGCGGCACTGACGCTCTTGCAGGTGACGGACCGGCCGATTGCGGATATCGCCTCTCAGGTCGGCTACGAATCGGCCTCACGCTTCTCGGTCCGGTTCAAAAAGCGTTTTGGCTTCTCGCCAATAGCTGTCAGGGGCGCTCCATCACAGCTCGAAACCCTATCGTGAGTGCCATGAGTTGGCCTGCTAGCAGGCGCGCGAGTTACTTGGGTAGGGGACCGCGTTCGAGATAGGTCCCGAGGGCGATGAAGGTTCTGACGCCCTTGAATCCGTCCAATTGATGGAACTTGCTTAGAAGCTCCTCGAGGGCGGCGGGGCTTTCAGTACGCACTTTCAAGATCATGGCTGTATCCCCGGCCACTGTGTGTATTTCTTCGATTTCAGGAACTGCCGACATATCGAGTACCTGCCGGGTTGTCTCCCAGTTGCTCGTTTCAAGATGCACAAACGCCAAGAGACTCCTTCCGATCTTCGAGCCATCAAGCAATGCCACTGTCGCCCGAATCACACCGCTGTGCTTGAGGCGCTTGACTCGCTCATGGACGGCGGGAGCGGAAAGGTGAGTTTTCTTGCCCAGTTCGGCGTAGCCGAGTTCGGCGTTCTGCGCCAGAAGGCCTAACAATTTTCTGTCCGTGGCGTCCACCTGACCCCGACGGTCCCGAGTACGCCGAACAGTTTTCGTATCTTCGCTCATGACCGTTCCTTCAATCGGTTGCTCAATAAAATCATCTCGAAGCGTCATCCTACGAAAAACAACGCTGTCCTTACATCCAGAGCCAACTGGAATACAGGTGTAGCTGTCGGTCGCTTTTCAGATGAACGTTTGCAGGTGTAGCGCTCTTTTCAACACCAGGTGCCCATCATCGATAACGCGCTGAATGGTCCCCCGAGCGACGGCATGAAATCCGTGCTCATTCCAACATCCACTAAGGTCTATTCATGCTTGAAGCATTCGGCGCAACGCCCGAGCGAAGTGTCATCATCATCAATAACGAACTGCCGATCGGAAAGGCGGCCAACGCTGCGGCCGTTGTCGCATTTACTCTGGGGCAGAGGCATCCGTCCCTGGTTGGCGAGCAATTTAAGGATGGAACAGGAACGTCCTATCCTGGTGTGATTTTCACGGGAATTTCTATCCTGGGCGCTTCGCCCGGCGAGTTGATCGCACTAAGTGAGAAGGCGGCCGCGAACTGCGACGTCGTCGTCTTTCCCCTCGAAGGTCAAACGACCGTCGACTACGAAGAATTCCGCCGGGTCATGGCGGATGTGACGCCCGAACGCTTGGGATATCTGTCAATCGGCCTTGCCGGTCATCGCAAGTCAATTAATAAGATCGTGGGAAACCTGAAGCTGCTTAGATGATTGTTCAGCAAACAAGCCAGCACCGCACTAGCTCGCATTTGGAATAATCCGGCTGGCGTGAGCGTCCAGTCATCGGAGCTCGCCTTCGCCATCGTTACCCCTTGTTGGCAGTGCCATAGGCCCACGTCCCGGCCGCGCCCAGTGCGTTCTCAAACGCCTTTCGTCCTTGCCCATGAAGCCACGACTCAAAGGTCTGGAGTCCTGGATGCAGCTTCCGCAGGGCTGGCAGATCAGCACTACCAACCAACGGGCCAGCGTCCAGTAACTCGGTGAGTCGCCGCAGGAAGGCATTCCCTGCCAAAACCTCGTCAGAAAAGCGCGCATAGGCAATGGGCCGACCTGCGGCTTGGCTAAACAGCGCCTGCAGGTCTGCGCCCGTGGCAGTAGCGCTTGCGATTTCGAATGTCGCGCCGCCAAAGCGCGCGGAGTCAGCCAGAACCGCTGCGACGATCGCGCCGATGTCTTGCACGGCGATGAACTGCATAGGCTGGTCCAGTCGCATGAAAAAATTGAATTGCCGTCGATCCAGTCCGAAGCCTGGCATAAGCAGCATTTCCATGAACGCTGCTGGCCTCAGAATGGTGGCGTTGATGGGCAGCTTGCGGATGTGATCTTCGATGTGCAGCTTGCTATCGAAATGACCCATGCCCGTGAGCCCGCTGCTCACTGCGCTTGTGCTTGAGTAAACCAGGTGCTGCACGCCACTTTGCGCGGCAAGGTCGGCAATGGCGATGCCAAAACTCTCTTCTTCCTCATCGCTTATTCCCAACACCGCACCCTGTCCGGAACTAGGCTGCACACTGAAGACCGCATGTACGCCCTCGATGGCCCGGCGCATGGCAAGATCGTCTGCGAATTCGCCCTTTATGAGAGTGACCCCCGCATCGCGCAACGCCAGCGCCCCGGCGCTATTCGGGTTTCGCACAAGCGCACGCACTTGCCACCCTGCGTTTAGTAGCGCCCACGCCACCGATCCACCCTGCTGTCCCGTGGCACCGAAAACCGAAACTTCATTGCCCATACGATCGCCTCTTGTCAGAAAGAGCAACGATTGGAGCGAATAGAAGCTGCAAGCGTTGGTAGGCACTCTCGATAACCTAAGGCACAAAAATGGTACCGGCGAAGACAGAAAATACTGATGCCGAAAACGCACAAGGCGACTTTGTGCACGGCCGTCCCTACACCCAAACGCCGAATGGTCCCTTGTTCAAGCCTTGCGCCCCGCATAGCGTGCTGGCGCGGCTGGGCGACAAGTGGACGATTTTGGTTGTTTCGCACCTTGCCGTAGTTCCTGGCCACCGGCTGCGGTTCACGGCACTCAAAGCTGGCATCGAAGGGATTACCCAGCGCATGCTCACCCTAACGCTGCGCAACCTAGAACGCGACGGCTTGTTGCGTCGCCATCAGTACCCCGAGGTGCCTACACGGGTTGAGTACGAGTTGACGGACATGGGCGCCAGCATGTTGCCGGCGTTGGAGGGGTTCACGTCGTGGATCCGCGAAAACTGGAGCCGAATTGAAGGCAATCGTCGGTACTACGATGGGGCGTCGCAAGAAGGGTAGATCTCAGTTGGCGTTGAATGCCAAGTGAGGAGCATTGCAGCGGGACAAGCACAGGCCAAGCCTTCTGCTTGTTGAATTCCGCCGATCGCTGGCTTGTGGGGGTGGACGAAAACTTGTCGCCGACTACAGCGCACTTGCGCGATGTTGTGGCACTCATCTAACCGGCTCGGCGCCCCGATTCGCAAGTGAGATAATCCTGTCTCGGCGGCCCGTTTGTCTCTGGTGTGATGCCTGAAATTCGGGGCCGTTTCCGGCAGTTTTGGTGTACCCAAACGTGTACCCGGCAGATTGGACAAATTGGCGAAAGTGAGTGCTGGTGCGGGTTGCAGGCAATTTTAAGATTCCGCCCCAGCTTTAATTGGGGTTTTGGCTGCTCAGCCAGTCTCGCAGAATCAACGACTTACCGCTGCGAGCCACGGTTTGTGATTCGATTCCAAGTTTCCTTGCTTGCTTCCACTTCTCGTCTTAAAAGGCGTGTCCTGCAAGCTTGGATATCTGATCTTGCTGGCCCCTTGGATGCGCGAGTTCGCCTTTGCGAGCCTAGCCCGTCAACGCCTGTGTGGATCTTCCGCAGCTTGTCCCGCTGTTTTCGCGATTTAGTTGCCTCAATCGCGAACCATGTCGCCACCTCTATTAATCCTAAGATCCCTGCTTTGAAAATTGCAGGACAAGGGGTTCCGTTGGGCCGTCTTAGACGGAAATTACTGCGTTAGCTGGGCCAATTCTCGGCAGCAATCTGAAGGAGCGTTTCTCATTGAGTCGTGCTCCAACACCAAAATCGCAGCGGCGAGATCTTCAAGTGCTGTGCCGACCGCTTTGAAGACGGTCCGCCCACACCCTGTGGATCGCGCCATCACCTTTCCGGCAGCTAGGTCGGCCAACGTGCCTGCCGTGTCCCGCGCTTCGAATACACCGCGCGACATAGGCCCCAGCAGATCGCCGCTCTTCAACAACGCCTCCTGGGTATCAACGAAAAGCCGGGCACCCGCGAAGCAGGCGTCGTCGGCTTCCCGCATGTGCGGGGTGAAGCTGCCGATCAGATCGAGGTGGCCTTGCGCACGCAGCCATGCGCCTCGCACTACGGGCTGCGTGGCCAGCGTCGCACAGCTCACGATGTCGGCATTGGCCGCGGCCGCGGCCAGATCGAGTGCCACGACGGCGTCGATGTCCTGCGCCCGAAGCCGCGCGGCCAGTGCCGTGGCTGCCGCTTCGTCTCGGTCCCACAGCGCGATGCGATCGATGGGCCGCACGGCGCGATAGGCCTCCGGCAACAGGCTGCCGACACGTCCGCAGCCGACCACGAGCAGGCTTCGCGCGTCCGCAGGTGCGAGGTACGAGGCGGCAAGCGCCGACGCCGCCGCCGTGCGCCGGGACGTGATCTCGTTGCCGTCGATTTGCGCCAGGGGCTCTCCCGTGCGCGCGTCGTAGAGCATGTACGTCGAAAAGAGTCCCGGCAAGCCGCGCGCCGCGTTGCCCGGGAAGATCGTCACGGTCTTGATGCCGAAGTAGCGGTCCTGCTGCCAGGCCGGCATGACGAGCACCGTCTGTTGCGGGCCGTCGGCCGTGGGGTTCAGTGCGTGCGTGTGCCGCAACGGAACTTCGCAGCCCGCGACGAACATGTCGCGCAGCGCTGGAATCAGCCGGTCGAACGGCAGTGCGCGGCGTGTGCTTTCGGCGTCGATGATTTTCATGGGCGGGATCGAAGAAGAATGAGGAAGAGGACGAGGAACAGGGGAGGGGGATCGGTCACGCATCGAGCACGATGTCCTCGAGCGGCACTGCCTGGCAGGTCAGGCAGATGGCTGGGTCTTCCGGCTCGGTGCCATGAAGGTGGCGCACCTTTCCGGCGAGCAGGCGCACCGCGCAGCTTTCGCATTGCCCCACGCGGCAGCCGCTTGGCAATTGCAGGCCGCGCGACTCGGCGAACGTCAGGAGCGTGCCCTCACTGGGCGTCCAGGTCGCGGCTGCTCCGCCGGTCCTGTCGAATCTGACGGCAAAGCGTTCGTCGCCATCCATCGAATTCACGACCGGCGACCGGAAGACTTCGCTGAAGATGTCGAACCGCGGAACGCCTCGGGCCACCAATCCGGCAGTCAAGGTTTCCATCATGGCGGGCGGGCCGCACATGAAGAAGCGCGCGCGTTGTGCAATCAGTGCGTCGTCCACCACGCTGGCATCGATGTAGGCGTTCGATTGATAGTCGAGGCCAGGGCGGTCTTCGGGTAGTGGCGCGTTGTAGTGGTCGATCACCCGCAGGTGGGGCAGCCGCGCGCGGTGCTGCGCGATGCGCGCCCTGAACGCGTGGGTCCTGCTGTTCAGGTTGGCGTAGTAGAGCCAGATGGCCGGTTCCTGCGCGCCATCGGGCAGAGATTCGAGCAAGCTCGCGAACGGCGTGATGCCGATGCCCCCGGCGAAGAAAACCAGCGGCTGCTGCAAGCGCCGGGGCAAGACGAAGCCCCCGGACGGGGCGCGCAGCGCGAGCGTATCGCCCACCTTCAAGGCGCGGTGCAGGTGGCTCGACACGAGGCCTTCAGGTGCCGCGCCGCCAGGGCTCGAGCGCTGGTGGCGCACGGCGACGCTGTAGCCGCGCCGGCCCGGCTCCTCTGCGTTGCCGGTGAGCGAATAGGCGCGTGTGACCTGGGTGCCGTCCGGCAGCGTCAACTGCATCTCGACATGCTGGCCGGGGTGATAGTCGGGAAGCTCGCCGCCGTCTGCCGCCCGCAGGTGAATGCCGAGCACGCCCTCTGCTTCGCCCCGTAGCGCGCTGATCTCGAAAAGACGGTGGCCGGTCCACTTGCGCTGACGCCTTTCCGTGGCCTGGTCGCGCTCGACGTCGCACAGGAACGAGCGGTGCGGCACGGACCCGCTCACCGGGTCGCATTGGTCGGCGGAGATCAAAGCATTGAAGTTGCTGCTCAAGGCGCCTTCGGTCGGCAGCTCGGGCCTGTCGAGTTCGCTGCAGCCCTGCCACCAACCGAACTCCGCCACGATGAGGTCGTCCGCCAATTGCGGCGTGATGCGAGCGACGAATCGCGCATGCCCCACGCGTGTGTTGATGCGAATCCAATCACCGTCCGCGATGCCCTTGGCGGCCGCAAGGGCGGTGCCCAGTTCGGCCACCGGCTCGGGCGCGCGTTTGCGCAGCGACGGCACGCTGCGGTGCTGGCTGTGGCAGTAGAAGCCGTTCTTCGCGGAACTCAACACGTACGGAAAGCGGCCCTGGTGCGTGGCGTTCGCTTCGCGCGGCGTGTCGGCGGGCTCCACGAAACTGGCCACGGGCGGTTGGCCATGGCGCAGGAGCGTCTCGGAATAGAGCTCGACGCGGCGCGTGGGCGTGTCGAATCCGCGCACACCCGACGCCGTGGCCTGCGCGAATTTCCGTTCGCTTGCGTCGATGGCGCAGGCGATGCCCTTGGGGCGCTCGCGAAGCGCAGCGACGGTCAGGCCCAGGGGTTCGAGCATGTGGTTCCACCCGCGCTCGAGGCTGCCTCCGAAGAAGTCGTTGCCCATGCCGAGCCGCACGGCCAGTTCGAACACGATGTCGTTGTCCGAGCGTGCTGTGCCTTGGGGAGGCACCATGCGCTGTCGCAGCTGCACCCAGCTCGCCGCACGGTCGTCAATCTCGAAGCCGACGCGAAGCCCTTCGCGCTCCCACGGCGTGTTGACCGGCAGCAGGATGTCCGCATAACGCGCCGCCGGTGTTTCGAACAGGTCGCAGTGGACATGAAACTCCAGCTGCGACAGTGCTTGCTGTGCGAGGCCGGTATCGGCTTGCGACACGGGCAGGTTCGTGCCGAAGGCCACCATGGCACGCACCTTGTACGGCTCGCCTTCGAGGACCGCGCGGTAGGTGTCGCGCGCCGTCACCCATCCCTGCGAAGGCGGCCCGATCGGGCGCTGCGCGAGGCCCAGCGCCTTGGCGCGTTGTGCGTCAGGCAAGAGGGAGAGGGCATTGACCTGGTTCACGCGCGGGCCCGTGCGCACCCGGTTTGCGCCGATGCGATCGAAGCTTCCGCACAGCGCGTACAGCGTGGCGACCGCGCGCTCGGATTGCGTGGCGTTGGTGTGCTGCCCGATCCCGGTCCACGCGTGGTAGGCCACGCGACGGCTGCTGCCGAAGAGTTCGGCAACGGCGCGCAACGAGGCCTCGCTGACGCCGGTGATGCGTTCGACTTCGCCTGGCGTGTAGCGGGCGCAACCCTGCACCAGGAGCTCGAAGGCCGGCGTGCATGAGAGTCGATCGGCTGCCGCATCGACCACCACGGCGCCGCGCAGGCGAAAGTGCCTGGCGTCCAGGGGGTCGACGGCTTGCTCGGTGTTGTAAGGCACCGCGCCGCCGCATGCGTCGCTCCACACCATGAAGCGATTGGCCTCCGCATCGGGGCGAAGGTCCCGCTCCATCAGGAACTGCCCGTTGTCGCCGCGAACCAGCAGCGGCGCATTCGTCCACTCGCGCACGAACCCCTCGTCGAATGTCGCATCGGCGATCAGCAGGTGGACGAGGCCGAGCGCCAGCGCCGCGTCGGTGCCGGGGCGGACCGGCAACCACGCGTCCGCCTGCCTGGCTAGCGCGGTGGGGCGCGGGTCGATGACCACCATCTTCGCGCCGCTCGCGCGACCGCGCGCGATGGCACCGGCCTGGGCGAGCCAGGTGTTGGCAGGGTTGTGGCCCCACAGCACGATGAGATCCGCCTGCGCATAGTCGGCCGCGGGCATGCCGCAGCCGAAAGTGAAGGCGTGTGCGAAGTCTTTGTGCCAGTTGCAGACTTCGGTCGCATAGCAGATGTTGGGGCTGCCGAAGAGGCGCACGAAGCGCTCGATCCAGTCGATGCTGTCCGAGAGCGGTGTGCCGCTGGGCGTAGTCACGGCGAACACCACCGACTCGGCACCGCTCTCGGCCTTGATCGCGGCCAGCCGCTGCGCGGTTTCCGCGAGCGCCTCGTCCCATCCGATGCGCACCCACCCCGGGTCTGCGTCGGTCTTGGGCCGCGTGCGGCGCATGGGATAGCGCAGGCGATGCGGACTGTGCACCAGCTCGGGCGCGGACTTTCCCTTCATGCACATCGCCTGGCCGGTGGGGTGCGAAGGGTCGGGCCGGACCGACACCAGCGCGTCGCCGCGCACCTCGTTGAGGGTGCCACAACGCGAGCGGCAGAGCGTGCAAAAACCGGCTTTGGTTTCCGTTGTGGTGGACGTCGCCGTCATGGGCGTGGATGTCGTTTGCATCTGGAGCCAGCGTGTCGCGTCAGGGCATCACCGGTGGGATGTACGCGAGGGTCCTGCCGAAGAACCAGAGCATGAAAAGAACCAGCGGCGCATGCACCAGCAACTGCAGGAAAGTGAACCCCACGATGTCGCGTGCTTTCAATGAAAGTACGCCCAGCAGCGGCAGCATCCAGAACGGGTTGATCAGGTTGGGCAGCGCCTCGGCCGCGTTGTAGACCTGCACGGCCCAGCCCAGGTGCACCTTCAGGTCGTTCGCGGCCTGCATCACGTAGGGGGCTTCGATGATCCACTTGCCGCCGCCCGAGGGAATGAAAAAACCCAGCACGGCGGAATACGCGCCCATCACCACCGCGAAGCTGTCGACGCTGGAGATGCTCACGAAGAGGTGCGCGACGCGGTCCGACAGCGTGATGCCGCCGTCGCCCTTGGCGCCGGTCAGCATCGCTGCGATTGCGCCGTAGAGCGGAAACTGGATGATGACGCCGGCCGTCGTGGGCACCGAGCGCGACACCGCGTCCAGGAAGCTGCGCGGGCGCCAATGCAGCAGCAGCCCGATCATCAGGAACAGCAGGTTGTAGGTGTTCAGCCCCGAGATCGCGACCAGCGGACTCTTGGCCATGAACTCCTGCGCGAGCCAGCCGAAGCCCAGGGCGCACAGCAGCAGCGTGAGCAGGGGGCTGCGCTCGAACCATTCACCGGGACGGCGGACCGCGACGCCTGTAGCCGCCGGCTTCGGTTCCGAGAGGTCCACGCCGAGCTCCTCTGCCGTGACCGCGTCCTGAGCGCTGGGCGCCGACCACAGCGCAATGGCGATCGACACGGCCATCAGCACCAGTGCCATGGCGGCCGACTGCCACAGCAAGATGGTCTGGCTGAACGGGATGACACCGGTGATGTCCAGGATGCTCTTGGGCAGGCTGCTGGCATTGGCCTGCAACTGCGCCGCCGAAGAACTGAGCCCGAGTGCCCAGGTCGCGCCCATGCCCAGGTAGGCTGCGGCGCCGGCGGCGCGGTAGTCCATGCGCAGCTCGCGACGGCCCGCCAGCGCGCGCACGAAGAGCGCGCTGAAGATCAGCGAAATGCCCCAGTTGAAGAGCGACAGGATCATGCTGATCGCCGCGACGTACGCGATGGCCTGGCGCCCCGACACCGGCAGAGCGGCAAGTCGCCGGATGAGCCGCGCTGCCGGGGGCGAGGTTGCGACGACGTAGCCACCGATCGCCACCAATGCCATCTGCATCGTGAAGACGATCAGGCTCCAGAAACCGTCGCCGAAGGACTTGGCCACTTCACGCGGGCTGGAGCCATTGAGCAGGGCCGCGCCGGCGACCACCACCACGGCAATCGCGGCGAAGACGAAGGCGTCGGGGAACCACCGTTCCGCCCACGCGGTGAAGCGCAGGCCCAGGCGGCTCAGAAGCCCCGCGTTGGCTGCGCCGTTGCCCGCGGCAGGCGCAAGGTGGCCGGACTCGAGGTCGGGCGTTGGCGTGGATGTGGATGGCATGTCTCGTCCTTGTGCGGTGGAACCGTCGGGTCCTCGTCACACGCCCGACATGGCGTGCTGGCAGATGTTAGGAATTTGCACGAAGAATTCATAATCTCTATTTTCAATAGAGCGATATAGAGCCAGCCTATGTCAGTGACCATCAAGCAGTTGCAGCATTTCGTGGCTGCCGCAGAGACCCGACAGGTGTCGCGCGCCGCCCAGCGCTGCTATGTGAGCCAGCCGTCGCTGACCACGTCGCTCAAGAACCTGGAGGCGACGTTGAAGGTGCAGCTGTTCACGCGGCATTCGGACGGGCTGCGGCTGACCGTGCAGGGCGAGGGGTTCCTTCGGCACGCCGAGCACATCCTGCGCACGCTCGCGTCGGCTGTGGACGAGACGCGCAACTCGAAATCCTCGGTGGAGGGGCGCGTGCGGATCGCCATCACGGACACCGTCTCCGAATACATGCTTCCACGGATCATCGGCGCGATGCGCACGCAACTGCCGTTGGTCGAGCTCGAACCGGTGGAGCGCAACCGCGTGGAGATCGAGCGCGGTCTGCGCAGCGAGGAGTTCGACCTCGCCGTGGTGCTGGTCTCGAACCTCTCGCGCGCACCGGACATCCGTCGGGAGAATCTGCTGAAGTCGCCGCGGCGCCTGTGGACATCGTTCGACCATCCGCTTGCGTCGCAAAAGCTTGTCTCACTGCGCGCGGTGGCCGAGCTTCCCTTCGTGCTGCTGGACATGGACGAGCACGTGGAAACCGTGGGTCGCTACTGGAGCGCCAGCAAGCTCCAGCCGAAGGTGGTCTTCCGAACCAAATCGATCGAAGCGGTGCGCAGCCTCGTGGCGCAGAACATCGGCGTGACCATCCTGTCGGACCTGGTGTTCCGGCCCTGGTCGCACGACGGCGGGAAAATCCGCAGGACTGTGCTGGCCAGCGCCGTGCCCTCGATGGACCTGGGAATCGCCTACCGTCGCGGTGCTGTCCTGTCGAAGGCTGCTGAAGCGTCGGCGAACGTCCTGCGGTTGCTCGCCAGGACGCTCACGCGTGAATCGCAGCCTCGTACCGATGACGATCCGGAATAGGTCGGCGCTCGCCGCTGCGTTGGTAACGCCCAGTGGTGGAAATGTCTCGGCAGGTTATTGACGATAGCTGTTGTCTAGCTGGTCCAGTTTGCGGATCAGAGAGGGCCACACGAACATGCCACCAAGCCCCCCGCTTTGCACCTTTCTCGCCTGGCCCACGCCATCGATGATCTTCGGATCGACGTGCGTGAGTTCGCTGCCGCCCGATTGCGCCGCAATCTGGATCTGGCAGGTGGTCTCGAAGTTGTACATCGACAGAAACGCATCGGCAATGGTCTTGCCGCAAGTGAGCAGGCCGTGGTTGCGCAGCATGAGGAAGTTGGCATGGCCCATGTCGGCCTGCAGGCGCGGCTTCTCGTCGTCGCGGAAGGCCACGCCTTCGTAGTCGTGATACGCGAGCGAGGTCAAGACGAAGGTCGATTGCTGGCTGATGGGCAGCACGCCGTTCTTCTGTGCGCTCACCGCGATGCCGGCCTTGGTGTGGGTATGCAGCACGCACAGGATGTCTTCGCGCGCGGCATGCACCGCGCTGTGGATCACGAAGCCGGCCGGGTTCACCGGGTAAGGCGACTCGATGATCTTGTTGCACTGCTGGTCGACCTTCACGAGGCTCGATGCGGTGATCTCGTCGAACATCAGCCCGTAGGGGTTGATGAGGAAGTGATGCTCGGGGCCGGGCACGCGCGCGCTGATGTGCGTGAACACAAGGTCGCTCCAGCCATAGAGCGCCACCAGGCGGTAGCAGGCGGCGAGGTCGACGCGCAGTTGCCACTCCTCGGCGGAGACGAGCTTCTGGATTTCGGATTGGGAGTTGGCGTTCATGGGCAGGGCTCGGAATTGTGGGTCTGGATTGGAAACTGAGCAGAAGGTGCAAGCCTCGCGTTCATCGAAGGGTTGCGTGTCCGTCGCCACGGACGTCGCCCGACAAACCACTTGCTATGCACCGCACTGCAGGAACAGCAGCGTGGTTGTCGAGCGGCAAGCTGGCAAGGTCATCAGCAGCACGCGGTAAAAGCAATCTAGCTGGATCCTGCTTTTTCGGCATCCTGCAGCGCGCGCCAGTTCACCTTGCCGGTTGCCGACTTGGGCAACTGCGCCACGAAGCTGATCACTCGCGGACTCTTGTAGACCGCCATCTGCCCGCGGCTCCATTGGATCAGTTCGCCTTCGGTCACTTGGTCGGCGAGGCCGGGCCTCAGCACGACAAGCGCCTTGACTGTTTCGCCGCGGCGGGCATCCCCCGAAGCAATCACGCATGCTTCCTGAACGGCCGGATGCTGATAGAGCTTGCCCTCCACCTCCGCCGGCCATACCTTGAAGCCGGATGCGTTGATCATGCGTTTGAGCCGGTCCGCGAAGACGAAGAAGCCTTGTGCGTCCCTGGTGGCCAGATCGCCCGTCCGAAGGAAGCGCCTGTTGCCGATACGAACGAACGCGGCATCGTCGGCCGCCGGGCTGTTCCAGTACCCGAGCATCAATTGCGGTGCGTGAATCAGAATCTCTCCCACGGCGCCAGGCGCCACCGCCTCGCAGGTGTCGGGGTCGACGATGCGTGCGTCCACATCGAACAGCGGTATGCCCAGGCACTGCAGCCTGTCGCCGCCCGGCGGGCAGAGGTGCGTGGCACCCATGGTCTCGGACAGGCCGTAGCCTTCTGCGTAGCCAATGCCGAGCCGATTCCTCATCGCCTGCGCCACGGCACTGGGCATCGAGGCGCCGCCGCCGCCGACATGGCGCAGGCTGGAGAAGTCGTAGGTGTCGAGCTTCGGGTTCGCCATGAAGTCGATGGCCATGGTGCTGATCAGCCCAAGGCTGGTCACGCGGTAGCGCGCGATGCTCTCGGCTGCCGCCTTGCGATCCCAGCGCGGTAGGACGACCACTGTGGACCCGACATACAGCGGGCCGTTGAGGCCGCTCTGCATGCCGGTGACATGGAACATGGGCAGCACCGAAAGCGTGACGCTCGCGGCCGTCGTGTTGAACCAGGCAGACGCCGTGACCGCATTCACCATGGTGGTGCGATGCGTGTGCATGCATCCCTTGGGCTGGCCGGTGGTGCCTGAGGTGTAAGGCAGCACGGCCAGATCGTCAGGGCCGGCGCGAAGAGGCCCCGGTTCGCAGCCCGTGGCGAGCGCGACTGCCCACGACACCGCTTGTGGATGGTTCAGGGCCGCCCGAGGCGCAGTCACGAATTCGGGAATCTCCAGGTCGGTGATCTGCTCGAGGTAGTCGCTGTAGGTCGCAACGACTACGCGGTCGATAGTGTCGCCAAGCATCGGGCGGATGCGCTCGAAAAGATCCTGCGCCGCAAAGGCAACTCTCGCGCCGCTGTCCCTGGCCAGGTGCGCGAGCTCTTCGGTCACGTTCATCGGATTGATCGGCACCACGACGGCATCGGCGCGCAGAATGGCATAGAACGCCAGCATGAACTGCGGACTGTTCTGCATGTAGAGAAGCACACGGTCGCCCTTGCGCACGCCGCACTCGCTTTGCAGATACCCAGCCATGCGCTCGGTCTCCTCCTTGAAGCGCTGAAACGACAGCAACGAGTCGTAGAAGATGACGAAGGGCCGCTCGCCGTAGCGCAGCGCGGAGATCTCCACGTTGCGGAACAGATGGGTTTGGGGAATTGGCAGGCTGCGCGGCGCGTGGGCAGGCCATGCGTCCAAAGAAGTGCTGGTCATTGCGTGCGGTACGGATAAAGGACGACGGAGATGTGCGCACTCAGGCGTGTAGCGAGGGGCAGGGGAGCGCGAGATGGTCGAGCATGCTGCGCGCATCGATGTGGCGTTCTCCTCCGCGCTCGGCCGCATGCACGAGGGCGCAGATCCTTTCGTTCGCGGGCGCCGTGCGCCCCTGGCTGCGAGCAAGCCGGACGACGGCCCCGTTGAGTTCTTCGACCTCGGTGAGGCGGCCTGCCTCCAGGTCCTCCCACATCGACGAGCGGGCGCGGGCATCGATGCTCGCCATGATGGCACCCTGTTGTGCGAATTCGTCATCGGGCAGGCGCAACAGCGCACTCAGACGATCGGGTGCTACGCCGCCGAGTTGCGCGGGGTGGATTCCTGCAACTTCAAGTGCATCAAGTGCTTCGTCGACCAGCGCGGCAAGCACGTCCCGGTAGCGCCGGTCCATCAGTTGCGTGCGCAGCGGTTTGCCCGACAACGCATTGACTGCGTTGTTCAGGTTGAGGATCAATTTTCCCCACTGGACCTCACGGAAATTCGCGCAAGGGCGGAGCGGAAGGTGCGCGGACCTGAAGACGGGCAGCCACGGCTGCCAGCGCGGATGGTCCTCCACCACGATGTCGCCCGTCGTCCCGCGGTGAAGGCGGCCATCGGGGAGTTGCACGACGTTGAACGGCACCATGGCGCCGAGTACCGCCTGGTGCGGAAGACGGCTGCGCAACTGGGACACGTTGCCCATGCCATTCTGAAAGCTCACAATCAGAGCGCCTCTGGGCACGAGATCGAGGATCTGCTTCGCAGCGGCCGCCGTCGCCGCGCTCTTGACCGCAACGATCACCAGGTCGGCAACGCACAGCGCTTCGGGTGTTTCGGAGAAACGCACCATGCCGCTGGGCACGCGAGCTTCCCAGCCCCGCGCGCCGGACATCACGAGGCCATGGCACTCGATGCGCCCGCGCATGGCGGCGCGGCCGACGAGGCTCACATCGGCCAGCGCGGCGATCAGGCTGCCGCCGACGAAGGCGCCGATGGAGCCGGCACCGAGAACGACGATGTTGTTTCTTTGCATGACGATGGGTCCTTGCGGCGGATTCTGCAAGGCGGTGTCGCCCCTGTCGTTTCGTTTCTTGCGTGTGCCAGCGGAATTCAGCGAAAACGTGCGGCCGACCCCCAATGGCAAGTTCTTGAAGATTCGTCGTACACGCGCAGGATTTGGAGAGACGAGCGCAACGCGGATCCGGACAATCGCCGGCGACCGCCCGCATAGTTAAGTCGCATCGCGAATGCCCTGGAGCGATCCGCGTTGCTTATCGAGCATCGGGCACCCCGCAGTGCCTGTACTGGTCAGCAGACCGAACCGGCATTCGCTCGGGTGGGCGCCCTCGCAAAAAACGCGATCCGGCCTCGACGATCGTCAGAAATGGAAACTCGGTGAACCCAACGCTCTTCAACCTCGAGCAACTTCGGCGGGACACGCCTGGCGTGGCGCACCGCATCCATCTGAACAATGCCGGTGCCGGACTGCTGGCGCAGCCCGTGCTCGAGAAGATGGTCGGCTACTTGCGGCGCGAGGCAGAGATCGGCGGCTACGAAGCCGCCTACGAAGCATCGGGCGAGCTCGCGGCGGTCTACGACAGCGTCGCGCGCCTGATCGGCGCCTCGCCCCCCGAAATTGCGCTGACCGTGAACGCGACGGTGGCGTGGCAGATGGCCTTCTACGCGCTGCGCTTCAAGCCCGGCGACCGCATCCTGACGGCCAGGGCCGAATATGCCGCCAACTATGTGGCGTTTCTGCAGGTCGCCCGGCGCACCGGTGCTGTGATCGAAGTGATTCCGGACGACGCTCAGGGCGTGCTGGATCCCGCCGCGCTCGAACGCATGATCGATGCGCGCGTGCGCCTGATCGCCATGACGTGGATGCCGACGAACAGCGGCCTGGTGAATCCGGCCGAGCAGGTGGGGAGGATCGCGCGCGCGCACGGCATTCCCTACCTGCTGGACGCGTGTCAGGCGGTCGGGCAGACGCCCGTCGATGTCGAGCGCTTGGGCTGCGACATGCTTTCGGCCACCGGCCGCAAGTTCCTGCGCGGGCCGCGCGGCACCGGCTTCCTGTACGTGCGCAAGTCGCTTATTCCCGACCTAGAACCGCCGATGATCGACCACTTCGGCGCGGTGTGGGTGGCGCCCGAGCGCTATGAGCTTCGTCCCGATGCGCGCCGCTTCGAGACGTGGGAGAACAACTACGCGGCACGGCTGGGCTTGGGCGCGGCCGTCGACTATGCGCTGGCGGTGGGGCTGGGCGAAGCCGAGCGGCGCTGCAGGCACTTGTCGTCGGCGCTGCGCGATCTCCTGCGCGACATACCAGGTGTCGAACTGCACGACCCCGGCCCGGCGCTTTCGGCCATCGTGTCGTTTTCGCTGCAGGGCCGCGACGCGGCTGCGATCAACCTGCAACTGCTCAAGGCGGGCATCAACATCAGCCATTCGAAGCCGTCTAGTGCGTTGCTCGATCACTTGGCCCGGCAACTGCCGACGGTGCTGCGTGCCTCGCCGCACTACTACAACACGTTGCAGGAACTCGAAGCATTGGCGGCCGCGCTGCGCGCCCTGCGTTGACGCCCGCCATCAACCTTGGCTCGCTCGCCACTGAAGCGGTGACCGGCCCATGTGCCGCTTGAACTGCGTCGAGAAGTGGCTGGACGAGCCGAAGCCGCAGGCCAGGGCAATGTCCAGGATGCTCCTGGCCCCTGGATCCGGGCGGCCGGTGCTCCACAGCATCCGGCAGGCGGCCTGGATTCGCCCGGCAAGGATGTACTGATGCGGCGATTTGCCTGTCGCGTCGCGGAACACCCGGCAGAAGTGGAATTGGCTCATGCCGGCAATCCCGGCGAGCTCCGAGACCGGCAGCGCCGTGGCCAGGTTGCTGTCGATGTGCTCCCGGACCGCCTGCAGTGGATCGGCCTTGTGGACGGTCGGCGACTGCGCGCGCTGCTGCCGCGCGACGCGTGCCACGAGCGACTTGGCGAGAAACTCGGTCTCGGCCGCCCCGTCGGGACTTCCTTCGCTGAGGTCGGCCAGCAGCGCCTGAGCGAGCGACAGGACCGCGCTGTTTGGAAGCAGCGCCTGATGCACCAATGCCAGATCGCTGTACCTGAGCCCTCGCTCGATGCAGCACGCCGCCAGCAGCTGCGTCGATACCACGAAGACCACGAGCCGCGCCGGCTTCGGCGCGCGCTCCGCGCTCAGAGCGTAGGTTGAACGGTGGCGCAGCGCCAGGCCCGGCGGCGTGATCAACAGCCCGTTCCTTCGGCAGAACAAAACGCCATCGCTTCCTGGTCCCGAAATCCGCGTCGCGAACGCCGGGCCGATGTTGAAGCTGATGCGCAGCCGGTCGGAGCGAGCGACGGCGTACTCCGGTCCGTCGATGTGAAGAATGGACAGGCCCACATGCGCGGAGGCGGATGGAACGCGGTGCGCCGCATCGAAGCGCGCGGAATTGGGCGTCATGGCAGCTCCTGCGCGCACGATTCTGAAAGCACACGCGCGGCAAAGCATGAACGCAGAAGACAGCGTTGCGGATGAATCCAACAATTCATTTTCCATTTCCAAGTTCGAAGGTGTCTATGAAACTCATGCAACTGATGCGCGCTGCCGGCGCGCTGATCGCGGTGCTCGGCGCCGCATCCCCGCTCCTGGCGCATGCGGACAAACTCGACGATGTGCTCAAGCGCGGCTATCTGATCGTGGGCACCACGAGCGCCACGCCCCCCTTCGGCTGGAAGGACGAAAAAGGCGAGCTGCGGGGCTTCGACGTGGACATGAGCCGGCTCATCGCCAAGGCGCTGTTCGGCGATCCGAACAAGATCAAGTTCGAGCTTGTCAGCAACGACACGCGTTGGCCCGCGCTGCAGAACGACCAGGTCGACCTGCTCGCGCACTCGGCCACCATCACTCCGTCCCGCCTCGTGCGCGTGGGCTTCACGCCGCGCTACTTCGACACCGGAATCACGGTGGTCATCAAGAGCGACTCGAAGATCAAGACGTTGGCCGACCTGAACAACCCGGCCGTGACCATCGCGACGCTCACGGTTCCCGAACAGATCGATCTGGTCAAGAGGATGGCGCCCAAGGCCACAGTGTCTAGCTTCGGCTCGGTCGACCAGCAGTCGCTCGCGTTGCGCTCGGGTCGCGTGCAGGCGCTGTTCGTCGATCTGCCCATCGGCATGTGGTACGCCGCGACCAACCCCGACCTGAAGGTGGTGCCAGAGGTGTACGGCGGCTATCAGAACTACGGCCTGGCTTACAAGCTCGGCGAGCTGCGCTGGAAGCAGTTTCTGGACGGCTTCGTTACGGACCTGACCACCGGCTATTCGTACATCGAATACTCGGCCATCTACAAGAAGTACTTCAGGATGGACCCGCCGCCGCAGCGCAGCTACAAGATTCCAGGTGCGGCCTGAATCATGAACGTGATCGAAGAATTCGACCGGTCGCTCGAACCGGTGGAGCGTGAGTTCCAGGCGCGTGTGGCCGCGTTCGCCGCCGCACGCAGCACGCAGATCGCGAGCGCCACGCATGCGCAGATCTGGATGGGCGAGCTCATCCGGGACGCTTGCAGGCAAGGGCTTGCCGGCATCGAAGTACCCACGTCCCTGGGCGGCTCGGGGTTGAGCTTCGGCTCGCGCATACGCACAGCCATGGAACTGGGCAGAGCGGATTTCTCGCTGGCCTTTGCATTCATCAATCACCACAGCGCGGCTCTGCGCATTGCGCTCGGCGCGTCCGACGCAGCGCGCGAGAAGTGGTTGCCCGGGATGCTCAACGGCGACCTGATCGGATGCACGGCCATGTCCGAAGGCGAGGCGGGCAGCGACTTCGGGGCCATACGCACGACCGCGCGCAGGGTGGAGGACGGTTGGGTGCTTGACGGCGAGAAGCGCTGGGTCGCGAATGTACGGGGCTGCGAGGTCGCTTTGGTATTCGCACAGACGGATCGCACGGCAGGTACGGCGGGCATCGCATGCTTCATCGTGGATCTGCGCAAGGCCGGTTGTACGCGCCTTCCCGAAGATCCGGTCCACGGCCTGGCGCCGGCCGGCATCGGCGGCTTCGCGCTGAGCGCGTACCGAGTGCCAGACAGCGATGTGCTCTACGCGCCCGGCTCGGCCTTCCGGATGGCGATGGCGAGCGTCAACAAGGCGCGCACGCACGTGGCGGCCATGGCCTGCGGTCTCCTGTCCACCGCCTTGCGTGATGCGGTGGCATACACGTCGTCGCGCATGGCGTTTGGACGGCCCGTGCTCGAACAGCAGGGACTGCGCTGGAGTCTCGTTGACGTCAGCCTGACGCTCGAGAACATGGAACTGCTCACCTTGCGGGCCACACGAATCGCGGATGACGAAGGTGTCGGCGCCGTTGTCGCAGCCGCCATGGCCAAGAAGTTTGCCGGCGAGCAATGCCTCCGCGGCGTTGCGGCGTGCATCCAGGCGATGGGCGCCACGGGCATGGGCGAGGCACGCGGCCTGGTGTCCAAGCTGGTCGCCGCCAAGGCGCTGTGCATGGCCGACGGCACGACGGAAATGATGAACGAACGCATCGGAGCGTCGCTCGGCGCCCGACAGGCCGAGCCTGTCAAGATGACGCAGTGCGCGACGGTCGCGCCCCCCGAACCATTTCGCGCGGTCCTGCTTCGCCGGGATGACGCGGGGACCACGCTGGCCGGGGTCGCGACCCTGGGCAATGGCGACCTGCCTGCTGGCAGCGTCGTGGTGCGGATCGCGTATTCCACACTCAACTACAAGGATGCACTGGCCATCACCGGTCAGTCGCCGGTCGTGCGCAAGTTCCCGATGGTGCCGGGGATCGACCTGGCGGGCACCGTCGAACAGAGCGCGGATGCGCGCTACCGACCTGGCGACCAGGTGCTGCTCAATGGATGGGGCGTGGGCGAGACCCATTGGGGCGGACTGGCGCAGCGGGCCTGCGTGCGCGCAGACTGGCTGGTGCCATTGCCGGCCCGAATGTCGCCACGTGCTGCGATGTGCATCGGGACCGCGGGCTACACCGCCATGCTGTCGGTGATGGCGCTGGAGGCGCGCGGGATCACGCCAGAGGCGGGCGTCGTTCTCGTCACCGGCGCCAACGGCGGCGTCGGGACCATCGCGATCGCGCTGCTGTCGAGGCTGGGCTATGCCGTGACGGCCTCGACCGGACGCCTGGAAGAGGCGCCGCGGCTCAAGGCGCTTGGCGCCACCTGCGTGATGGACAGGCGAGCGCTGAGCGAGCCCGGCAAGCCCTTGCAAAAGGAATCCTGGGCCGCTGCGATCGACTGTGTGGGGAGTCATACGTTGGCGAACGTTCTGGCGGGCATCCGATATGGCGGCGCGGTGGCCGCCTGTGGCCTGGCACAGGGCATGGATCTCCCGGCCAGCGTGGCCCCCTTCATCTTGCGCGGCGTGGCGCTGGAAGGCGTGGACAGCGTGCACGCGTCCTTCGAGCGCAGGACCGTGGCCTGGACGCGCCTGTCGCACGAGCTTTCCAACGATGTGGTCGAAGGGAACACGCGCGAGATCGGGCTGGCGCAGGCGCTGGAAGTCGCGCCCGAACTGCTGCGCGGGCAGGTGCGCGGGCGCGTGGTGGTGGACGTCAATCGCTGAACTAGGGGGGCGGGCAGGGGCGGGGCTTTGACCCGCGCACTGCTCAGAGAGCCATGATGGAAACTGTCTTGGTCACCAGGTAGGCCTCCAGCGCCTCCGGACCGCCTTCGCTGCCGTATCCTGAGTCCTTGACGCCGCCGAAGGGCATCTCGGGGAACGGTGTGGGCGGCTGGTTGATCCACACCATGCCCGCTTCGAGCGATTGCGAGATCCGTCGCGCATTGGCGATCGATTGGGTGAATGCATAGGCGCCCAGTCCGTAGGCCAGGCGGTTGGCTTCCGCGATGGCCTCGTCGATGTCGTCGAAACCCCGAATGGCCGCGATCGGACCGAAAGGCTCGTTGTTGAAGACATCCGCCTGCAGCGGAACGTCGGTCAGCACGGTCGGGGCAAAGAAATTTCCTTCCATGTCGAGCCGCCTTCCGCCGGTTGCAAGCGTGGCGCCGCATTGCACGGCATCTTCGACCACGCGCTCCATCGCTGCCAGCCGGCGGGCATTGGCCAACGGGCCCAGCGTGGTCGCCTCCGCGAGCCCGTCGCCGGGTTTGAGGTTCTTTGCATACGCGACCATTGCTTCCTCGAAGTTCTTCCGCAGGCTGTTGTGCACGAGGAAGCGCGTAGGCGACACGCAGGCCTGGCCGGCGTTGTGGAATTTAGTCGGTGCGAGAAAGCGTACGGCAAGGGCTGCATTGGCGTCGCTGGCCACGATGACCGGCGCATGGCCGCCAAGTTCCATGCTCGCGCGCTTCATGTGCTTGCCGGCAAGCGCTGCGAGCTGCTTGCCAATCGCCGTGGAGCCGGTGAAGGTGATCTTGCGAATCAGCGGATGCGCAATCAGGTGGTTGCTGATCTGCTCCGGCTCGCCGAAGACCAGGCCCACTGTGCCTGCGGGCACGCCGGCGTCGACGAACGCGCGCAGCAGCGCGGCGGGCGATGCCGGTGTCTCCTCTGGCGCCTTCACCAGCATCGAACAACCGCAGGCCAGCGCTGCGGACAGCTTGCGCACGATCTGGTTGACCGGGTAGTTCCAAGGCGTGAAGGCCGCTACCGGGCCGACGGGCTCTTTGGTCACGAGTTGCTGCATCGCTGGGTTCCGCGGCGGCACGATGCGCCCGTAGACGCGCAGTCCCTCGTCGGCGAACCATTCGATGATGTCGGCCGAGGCGTGCACCTCCATCATTGCTTCGCTCAGCGGCTTGCCTTGCTCGGTGGTCAGAACACGTGCGATCGAGGCGGACCGCTCGCGCAACAGGCCCGCGGCTTTGCGCATCACGGCAGCCCGTTGCACGGCGGGCACGGCGCGCCAGAGTTCGAACCCCTTGTGCGCGGCCAGAACGGCGCGCTCGAGGTCGTCAATTGACGCAGATGCGACGCTGCCGATCTTCCGGCCAGTGGCGGGGCTGAGTACCGGAATCGTGCTGCCTGTGGTGGATGGCTGCCATTCTCCGTCGATCAACAGCTGCGTATCGGGGTAGTTGGGGTGAAGGTCGGGGGATGTCATCTTGTGAGCTTTCTTCAATGACTGGCGCCGCGCGCGGAGATGGGCCAGATGGCTTCGACACGGCCGCCGCGCACGCAGATGTAGTGGTCGTGAAGGTTGACGGTCGGGTCGCAATGCGATGGAATCAGCTTGAGTCGCGTGCCCAGCGGAATGTCGGCGTCCGGCGAGAGCAGTGCGATCGTGCCGTGCTCGTCGGAGGCCGCCACCAGACGCGCCTTCGGCTGGCCTTCGATGGTGGGCAAGCCCTTCTCCAAGGTGTACGACTTGAGGCCCGCGTCGACGATCACGCGGCCCTTGCCGGCCGTGCTCATCACGGTCGCAAGCACGAACAGGCTGTGCTCGAATTCGGCATAGGGCGCGCCGTCGTTGCCTTCAATGGCCGCGTACTCGCCATCCATGAAGACGTACGAACCGCACTGCAGTTCGGTCCACAGCTTTGAAGCCCCCTCGAACATGAAGGTGCCGGTGCCGCCGCCGCCGATCACCTTGCACTCGAGACCGGCGAGCCCGATCGCGTCGATGCTCAACTGGACGGCTTGCGCTGCAACTTGAACGGCCTGCGCGCGTTCGTCGTAGGTTTTCAGGTGCTGGGCCTTACCCTCATAGGCCTGCAGCCCTTCGAAGCGCAGGCCCGGCGACACCGCAATGTGCCGCGCCAGTGCCGCCGCGGGTTCTCCCGGCGGCACGCCGCAGCGCCACATGCCAAGGTCGATTTCCACGAGGGCACCGAGCTCGACGCCGAACTCCTGCGCGGCGCGTGACGCGGCGTCGACCTGTTCGACGGCGTCGAAGCAAAGCGAAATCCTGGCTTGCTTGGCCAGTCCCGCGAGGCGACGCAATTTCTGCAGATCGAGCACCTGGTTGCTGACCAGGATGTCGCGCACGCCTCCGCGCACCAGCGCCTCGGCCTCGCCGACCTTCTGGCAGCACTGGCCGATGGCGCCCAGCTCGATCTGGCGGACGGCGATGGTGGCGCTGCGGTGCGTCTTGGCGTGCGGACGCAGGCGAATGCCTGCGTCGCGAGCGAAATCGGCCATCTTCTGCAAGTTGCGCTCGAACGCATCCAGGTCGAGGATGAGGGCGGGCGTGTCGATCGCGCCCAGGAGATCGCCGACGCGAGTCGCGACTGTGTTCATTGGAATGTCCGGAAATAGGAAGAGTCGCGGCATCGCCTATGCCGCAGGAGGTGTGGCGCGCATGGCGCGCCGGCGTTCAGTTCGAGGTCTGAATCTTGTAGCTGCGTTGCGGGGGTGGGGCGATCTTGAAGTACTTCTTGTAGATCGCCGTGTATTCGATGTACGAATAACCCGTGGTCAGGTCGGTGACAAAGCCGTCAAGAAACTGGCTCCACGGGAGTTCGCCCATCTTGTACGCAATGCCGTAGTTCTGGAAGCCGCCGAACACTTCGGGGATGACTTTCATCTCTGCGTTGGTCGCGCCGTACCACATCCCGATGGGCAGGTCGACGAGAAAGGCCTGCGCCCGGCCCGACCGCAGCGCCAGCGCCTGCTGGTCGACGGAGCCGAAGCTCACGATCTGTGCCTTGGGCGCCATGCGCTTGGCCAGGTCGATCTGCTCGGGCACCGTGAGCGTGGCCAGCGTGACGCTGGGATCGTTCAAGTCGGCCAGCGTCTTGATCTTCGAGTCCTTGCGGATGGCGGCGGTCATGCCGGTGTCGAAGTAGCGCGGAGTGAATGCCACGCGGACGAGGCGCGAAGGAGAGATGGTGGCGAACTGCGCCACCATGTCGACCTGATCGTTCTGCAGTGCGGGCCAGCGCGCTTCATTGGTGAGCAGTTCGAACTTGATCTTGTTCGGGTCGCCGAACAGCGCCTTCGCGACCAGACGGCTCATGTCGATGTCGAAGCCCTGCAGTTCGCCCTTGTCGTCCTTGAAGCCGAAAGGCGGCGTCGAGCTCGTGGTCCCCACGATGAGATAGCCGCGCTTGAGGATGTCCTGCAGCTTGTCTGCATGGGCGGCCGGGGCGGCGCACGCAGCCAGCACGGTTGCTGCAATGGCGAGCCATTGGCGAATTGCATTGAACTTCATGATGAACCTTTGGTGATCGATGGAAGAAACGACGGGACAGGAACGGGTAATCTTTGTGGGTCTTCAGGCAGCCGCCTTGCCGCCGCGGTTCTGGGCGTGGAAGCGCGTGAGGAACTTTTGCAGGCGCTCGGTGCGTGGGTTCGTCAACATGGACTCCGGCGCGCCTTCCTCGACGATCAGGCCTTCCTCCATGAAGATGACCTGGTCGGCCACGTCTTCCGCGAAGTGGATCTCGTGAGTGACGCAAACCATGGTCAGGCCTCGTCGCTTCAGGTCACGCACGACCTCCAGTACTTCGCCGACCAGCTCAGGGTCCAGTGCGGAGGTGATCTCGTCCAGCAGCAGTACCGTCGGCTCCATGGCCAGTGCGCGGGCGATCGCCACTCGCTGCTGCTGGCCGCCCGACAGGAACGCCGGGTAGGCGTTCTGCTTTGCCGAGAGACCGACCTGGTCGAGTAGCGCTAGCGCGATCTTCTTCGCTGTGGCCTCGTCCTTGCCCAAAATGCGCTTCGGGCCGCACATCACGTTCTGCAGGACCGTCATATGCGGAAACAGATTGAATTGCTGGAACACCATGCCGATGCGCTGGCGTGCCTGCGCTTCCTCGCGCGCATTCCATCGGCGCCATTCGCCGCCCGTAGAAGGGGTGCGCCCCAGCGCCGCGCCGTCGATCTCGATGTGGCCGTTGTCCCAGCGTTCGAGCATGTTCAGGCAGCGCAGCATGGTGCTCTTGCCCGAGCCACTCTTGCCCAGAAGGACGGCGGTCCTGCCCTTGGCGACGTCGAAGGAAATGTCTTTGAGCACCGCGTTGGCGCCAAAGGACTTGGAGAGGTTTCGAACGGAGATCATGAGGGGATTGGTAGTCAGGACCGTTGGGATCTGTTCATGCGCTTGGACAGGTACGCGGCGGACCGCACGGTTCCGTAGCAGAGAACGAAGTACATGCCCAGGGCGGCAATGAAGAAGGTGAAGGGCGCGAGGGTGCGCATGACTGCCTCGTTCGTGGCAAGCGTGAGTTCCCACACGCCGATGATCGACACCACGGAGGTGGCCTTGATCACGATCGCCGCAAGGTTCATGAGCGCAGGCAGGGCGATGCGCACGGCCTGCGGCATCACGACGACAAGCTGGATCTTCCAGTGCCGCATGCCCAGGGCCTTGCCGGCCTCGATCTGGACCTTCGGAATGGTTCGAAGCGCCCCACGCAGTATCTCCGCGACGTAGGTCGCGAAGAAAAGCGCCAACGCAACGCAGCCGGCGTAGAACGTGTCGATGAAGATGCCCAGCCGCGGCAGCAGGTAGTAGATAAGGAAGACAAACACCAGCAGCGGGATGCCCCGGATGCCTTCGATCACGCAGCGCAGGATGAAGGCCACTGCGCGTCCGCCGAGCATGCTTGCCTCGGCGATGAGAAAGCCGAGCACCAGCGCGAGAAGCGTCGTGATGAGTGCCAGCACGAGCGTCTGGCCGAGTGCCTGCAGCAGCAGCGGTGCCGCGTTCACAAGAAGTGTCACTTCCATGGCGGGTTACCTTGCGATGCCGCTGCGGCGTTCGAAGAAACTGCCGGCTCGGCTCAGCAGCCAGGACAGCAGCGAATAGCAGATGGCGATAGCGACGAAGGGCTCGAAACTTGCTGCCGTGCGTTGCGAGATCACCTTGGCGGCCATCGTGAGGTCGACCAGAGAAATGGCCGCGCCCAGCGAGGTGTCGTGGATGAGCAGCACAAGCACCGACATCAAGGCCGGGACCGAAGCCGACCAAGCCTGTGGCAACTGCACGATGCGAAAGATGGCGAACGGCCGCATCCCGATCGCGCGGCCTGCCTCGATCTGCGAGAGCGGCACCGATAGGAAGCCGCCTCGCAGCACCTCGGAGACGAACACGCTGTGCTGCATGACCAGGACCACGACCACGCAGGTGAATGTCGGTATCTGCAGTCCCACCATCGGCAAGCCGAAGTAGATGAGATACATCGTGATGAGCAGCGGCGTGTTGCGCATGAGCTCGACATAGGCTGTCAGCACCCATGCGGCCGGCCCGCGTGCCTTCAGGCGTGCTGCGCACAGCAGCAGCCCGCCGACGAGACTGAGGCCGCCGGCCAGGCACGCGAGCATCACCGTGAGCTGGAAGCCGTTGAGCAGTTCCTCGCGACTGCGGGCGATGACGCTCCAGTCAAACACGGTGTCTCCCTTCTACGCAGTTCGTTCGCGACAACGGCGGTACGCCGTTCAAGGAGTTCAAGGGCCATCGGTTCAATGTGGACTCGCTCTCTATGACAACTGAATTACTGTACCGTCTGGACTGTACGGTAAACTAATTCCGAAGTAAACACACGCGGTGGATTTTTTGAAAGCATGGCAATGGACGAGAAGAACAAGCCCAAGCGCGGAAGGCCAAGTGCGCGCGACAAGATCCTCGACGCGGCGCTGACCTTGGTGCAGGAGATTGGTGCACCGGCGTTGACGCTGGACGCCGTCGCGGAGCGCGCTGGCGTTAGCAAGGGCGGCCTCCTGTATCACTTCCCCTTCAAGGAGGAACTGTTGACGGCCGCGAACGAAGCCATTGCCTGCCGGCTGGCGAACGCGCGCAGCGCTGAAGCCGAGAGGCTGCCGCCGTCGCCGAATCGCGCGTTGAAGGCCTATGTGCTCGCCTCGGTCTACAACAGCGGCGACAACGACAAGATCACGACAAAGATGCTGGCTGCAGGATCGATGCTCAAGGAGTCGGCCGATCCAATCCGGCGCTATTGGAAAGAGCGCTTCCCTGAAATCTCGGCAGGCTCCGGCTTTGATCGCGGCGCCTTAGTCCACGCTGCAACGGAAGGGCTCTGGTTCATGGAGATGCTGAAATTGTCGCCGTTCTCGCCGGACCAGCGTGCTCGGTTGATCGAACTCATTCTGGCGATCGCGGACGACAGTGCGCCGCCCCCCGCAAACGCACCCGGTGCAAATGCAGCGCCTGGCAGAAAGGACCCGAAGAGGTCGATCGCCCCCCGCAAAAAGGTTGTGCGCTGACCGTGCCGCCCAGAGTTCGCGCTCGGCAGTGACCGAACGTTGTGCGCGAAGCCTGAAGTGCGATTTAGGCAATGAGAAATGTGCGATTAATTAGAACAAGACTCGCGGAATATTGATCCAAAGCAATCTGAGTCCGGCGCTAACCTCGCAACGATCCGAGCAACCCAGGATCGTTCATGTTCTCTCATTCGATACACGCCTTCGGCGGTCTGACCCCCTGTGCTCGTCTTGCCAGCCGTGCCGCGGCCGCGCTCGCCGCGCTCACGCTGCTGCTGTCGGTCCCAGTGGTGCAAGCGCAACCCAGGCCGTTGAAGCCGGTGACCATCGCGCTGGGCACACAGGTCATCAACGTCACCTATCCCTGGCTGACGCTGCCCATTGCGCTGGGCTACTGGAAGGAGGATGGCTACGACGTGAAGATCGTCACCACCGGTGGCTCGCTCCAGGGCATCCAGCAGATGGTGGGCGGCGGCGTCGACTTCGCGCAAGTCAATTCCACCGGGCTCATTCAGGCGAACACCGAGAACCAGGTCGCAGTCCGCGGTCTGATGGCGACGGGTGTGATCGACTGGGGCGTCGGTGTGCTGCAGGACAGCCCGGTGAACACTGTGGCCGACCTCAGGGGCAAGAAGATCGGCATCTTCAGCCTTGGCACGGGCGGGATGCCGCTGCTCAAGGGCTACTTGCGCGCCAACGGCGTGAACCCCGATACAGAGGTTCAGATCATCGCGACCGGCGCCGGCGCACCGGCGTTGGAAGCGCTGCGTGCAGGCCGCGTGCAGGCCCTGATGTTCTGGGGCTCCGCGCTCACCGGCTTCCAGAATGCGGGCGCCAAGATGCGCATCCTGTTCGATCCGACGTGGCGATCGCTGCCGGACTTCACCTTCGCCACCATGCAGAAGACGATCGACGCCGATCCGGCGATGGTGGAGGCGATCGCGCGCGGCGCAGCCAAGGCGACCTTGTTCGCCCAGACCAATCCCGAGTGCGCGCGCCGGATCCACTGGAAAAACTATCCTGGCAGCAAGCCGACGGGTGCCGATGAGGCCACGCTCGCTAGATGGGACCTCGCGCTCTTGCAGACCCAGCTCGAGACGATGTCCGGCACGGAAGCCATGACCTCTACCAAGCTGATCGGTGCGATGAGCCCTGCTGCCTATGGCCGCATGCAGGACCTGATGCTCAAAGACGGATTGATCAAGCGCACGCTGCCGCCCGAGTCGATGCTCCACCTGAAGCCGGGCTTCGTGGAGGCAATCAACCGCTTCGACCGCAGCGCCGTCGTAGACGCCGCCAAGGCCTGCAAGGGGTTGTGACGTGACGCCCAAGGAATTCGTGGCGGGCCTGCCCAAGGCCGAACTGCACATGCACATCGAAGGTTCCATCGAGCCTGCGTTGTTCCTTCGGCTTGCCCGCCGCAATGGCGTAGCCATCCGTTGGCGCAATGAAGAGGAGCTTCGTGCTGCCTACAGCTTCACCGACTTGCAGGACTTCCTGACCCTTTACTACGACGGCTGCCGCGTGCTCGTTCAGGCGCAGGACTTTCGCGACGTGACGCGCGACTACCTGCGCCGCGCGCACGCTGACCGTGTGCTGCATGCAGAGATGTTCATCGGCGTGCAAGGCCACACGAGCCGCGGCGTGCCGCTGGCCGCCGTGATGGAAGGGGTGCTGGGCGCGATGGATGCAGCGCGTGTCGAGCACGGTATCAGTTCTGGCCTGATCGTCGTAGCGCAGCGTCATCGCAGCGAGGCCGAGGCGCTCGACATGCTCGAAGACCTGCGCCCATGGTACGACCGGTTGCTGGGGTTCGGCCTCGGCGGCGCGGAACTAGGAAACCCGCCGTCGAAGTTCGCAGAGTTCTTCCGTCGCTGCCGCGAGCGTGGCTTCAAGGTGGTGGCGCACGCGGGCGAGGAAGGTCCGGCCGCCTACGTGCGAGAGGCCGTCGACTTGCTGAGGGTCCAGCGGCTGGACCATGGCAACGCTTGCCTCGACGACCCGGCACTGCTCGCGAAGTTGGCTCAACTGCGCATGCCGCTCACGGTGTGCCCGCTGTCCAACGTGAAGCTGCAATTGGTGCCATCGATGGCCGCGCACCCGCTGCGCAGGCTGATGGATGCGGGCCTGTGCGTGACCGTCAACTCCGACGACCCCTCCTATTTCGGTGGTTACGTCAACGACAACTACCTGGCATGTCAGCAGGCGCTCGGCCTCGAGCGCGACGATCTGGCAATGCTGGCGCTCAACAGCTTCGAGGCCGCCTTCATCACGCCCGAGCAGCGTTCGACCGCGGTACTTGCCGTTGATGCATGGGTGGCGCGTAGCGAGCAGGAGGCTGCCGTATGAGCGCGCTCGTCCAATTCCCTGGCAGGCGAGCGGCGCTGCACGACGCCGCGGACGCTGTGCCTGCGTTCCGCTTCGAAGGTCTGCACAAGACCTTTCGATCGAAGGATGGCGCGAACGTGGTCGCATTGCACGACGTCAGTTTCAGCGTCGCGCGCGGCGAGTTCATCACCGTGGTAGGTCCGAGCGGCTGCGGCAAGAGCACGCTCCTGCGCATCCTGGCCGGTCTGGAGCGCGCGAGCCGCGGCGTCGTCGAACTCGGTGGGCGACCCCATACCGCACCGAGCCGCGACGTGGGCGTGGTGTTTCAGTCGCCCGTTCTGCTGCCATGGCGCAACATTCTCGAAAACGTGCTCGTGCCCGCGCAGATCCAGGGCCGCGAGCCGAAGGTCGCGCACGAGCGCGCCATGCACTATCTGCACTTGGTGGGGCTTGCGGGATTCGAGACCAAGTACCCCGGCGAGTTGTCCGGCGGCATGCAGCAGCGCGTCGGAATCGCACGCGCGCTGGTCAACGATCCGATGCTTCTTCTGATGGACGAGCCCTTCGGCGCGTTGGACGCGATGACGCGCGAGACCATGAACGTCGAGTTGCTGAAGCTGCGCGAGCGCACCGGCGCCACGATCATGCTCGTGACGCACAGCATTCCGGAGGCAGTCTTCCTCGGCGACCGCGTGATCGTGATGTCGCCGCGACCGGGGCGAGTCACGCAGGTGATTGACGTTGATCTCCCGGCAGCACGCACGCTCGAACTCATCAACACCGAGCGCTTCGGAACACATGTGCGCGGCATTCGGGCCAACTTGAATGCCAGTGGAGGGCTCGACGGATGAACGCTGCAACGCCAGATTTCGAATCGTCCGCACCGTGGCTGACGCCGCTGCGCCGGAAGGCACTTATCGCAGCCGTCTTCGTGGCCGTGGTCGCCACATGGCAGTTGGTCGTGAGCGGACTGAATGTCTCGCATTTGATCTTTCCGGGGCCTGCGGGCGTGGCGCGCTCCGTGTACGAGACCTTCCGCTCGGGCGAGGTGTGGCCGCACTTGGGCGTGACGCTCTACGAGATCCTCGCGGGTTTCGCGCTCGGCGCGATCGCGGGCTTCCTGCTGGGCGCGCTGATCGGCCAGAGCGCACTGCTTGAGTTGGTGCTCTATCCGTACGTGGTCGCCTTTCAGACGGTCCCCAAGGTGGCGGTGGCGCCTTTGTTCGTCCTGTGGTTCGGCTTCGACACGACATCAAAGGTGGTCATCACGGCGACCATCGTGTTCTTCCCGGTGCTCGCCAACACGATCGTGGGCTTGCGCTCGGCGCCGAAGGACCAGATTGACCTGATGCGCGCGTTCACGGCGTCGCCATGGCACGTGTTCCGCATGGTCCGACTGCCCCATGCGCTGCCCTATGTCTTTGCCGGACTGGACATTGGCATCGTGCTGGCTGTGATCGGCGCGATCGTGGGCGAGTTCGTGGGTGCCCAAGCCGGACTGGGCTACCTCATCCTGCAGCGGAACTTCTCGATGGACGCGGCAGGCATGTTCGCGGTGCTTCTCGTGCTCTCGGCCATTGGCATCGCGCTGCACAGCCTGATGAAGGCGATCGCGCGGCGCGTGGTGTTTTGGGCCGACGCATTCACCGACTTGTCTCGCGGAACATGAAGCAATCCCCAACCCTGACGAAGGAAGCAACGATATGAGCCTCAACGAATACGCGGTGGATGCGCCTCGCAGGGCATCCGCAGAAGAGATGCCGATCCTCGATCTCGGGCCATGGCTGGCCGGCGGACCAATCGGGCCCGTGGTCGAGCAGTTCCAGGCTGCATGCACCAACACCGGGTTCTTCTATGTCAGCAACCATGGGGTTCCGCAGACCGTGATTGACGCGGTATTCGATGCAACGCGTCGCTACATGTCGCTGCCGATGGAGGAGCGTTTGAAGGACCTGTTCGATGAACGCTTCCGGCGCGGATTCATGCCGATGGGGATCACGCAGCACCCCGGCCACAAGCCGGATCTCAAGGAGAGCTACGAGCTCGGCATGGACCTGCCGATGACTGACCCAGATGTGGCAAACGGACGCCCACTGCACGGTCCCAACAAATGGCCCGCCGACAAGCCGTGGCTGGAACCTGCGGCCATGGCGTATTTCAACGCCACCATCGAGCTCGGACGAAACCTGCTGAGGATATTCGCGTCGGCCGTCGGCAAGGAGGAGGGGTTCTTCCTGCAGTACGCCAAGAAGCCTATGGCGCAGGCTCGGCTCTTTCACTACCCGCCGCAGGAGTCATTCACGAATCTTGAACTGGGTGCTGCCGCGCACACCGATTACGGCATGCTCACCTTGCTCGCGCAGGATCCCATCGGCGGGCTGGAGTTGCGCACGCGAAGTGGAGAGTGGGTGGCGGCTCCCTATGTCGACGGAACGCTGGTGGTCAATCTGGGCGATCTCGTGAAGATCTGGACCAACGAGGCCTACGTGTCCAACGCTCACCGCGTCGCAAATCGCACGGGCAGGGAGCGCTATTCGATTCCGACCTTCTTCAATCTCGACTACGAGACGCCGGTGGCGTGCCTGCCCGAATTCCTGCCGAGCCAAGGCGAGCCGCGACATGCACCCATCAAGTCCGGTGACTACCTAGTGCGCAGATTCGCATCCGTGCAGAAGTACAAGACGCCCGCGGAGCTGGCAGCGCAGTAGGTGCGTCGCAATTTGACAATGAAGGCTCAAACCGAGGCCTTGCCCGTGCCGGCCCGCTGCTCCGCCTGTTGAAGCGCGGCCGTCAGATTCGAGAGAAACGCCTCCACGGGAATCGGCAGGCTCCGGCCCTTGTGCACGCTCAACGCCAGTCGCTGTGGCTTGGCGCGCGGATCATTCAGCGGCACGTAGGCGCCTGCCCGGGGCGGCCCGAGGGGGTCTTCCAACGGCCGAGTCGTGAAAGTGAGGCACATGCCTTCGGCTGCCACGTTTCGCATGAGCTCATAGGAGTTGGTTTCCAGCGCGATGCGGGGGCGAATCTTGGCCTTCGCGAGCATTTCGTCGGACTGCTGCTTGGCCCAGAGGGACGAGTCGAGCGACGAGAAGCTGTACTCGGCGCAGTCCGACAGGCGAAGGGACCGGCGGTTCGCCAGCGGATGTCCGATGGGAACAAGCACGAAAAGCGGCAGCAACCTTGTATAGACCACCGATAGGTCCTGGAATGCGATTTCCCCAAAGGTGAAGCACGCATCGAGGTCGTCCTGCAGCAGCATCTCCGCCAACGTCGGGCTGCCACTGACTTTGATGCTGAATGAGATGCCCGGATAGTGCTTGGCGAAGCTCGAGAAGAACTGCGGCATGAAATCGCGCGTCAACGATTCGGGCATGCCGAAATTCACATGGCCTCGTTTCAGCCCCTGGAGTGCTTCGATCTCCGAATGCAGCCGCCCCGACTCCTTCACGATGTTCTTGTGATAACGCATGAGAAGCTCGCCGGCCGCGGTGAGCTTGACCTTGCCGCGCCCTTGTCGTCGCTCCAGCAATGGGGCGCCAAGGGATTCCTCGAGCATGGCGAGTTGCCGACTGATCGCAGAGGCCGCGACATACAGATTTTCCGATGCAGCCCTGATCGAGCCGGTGCGGACGATCTCGGCGAAATAGCGAAGCGAGGTCGTGGAGACAAGACTCAACAAAAACTCCGTTTGCGCGCGTCGATAGCGGATGAGACCAAACCATTCTTGCACGCTATGCCGGGTTTCCGAGCGAGAGCTGAGAGAAGACGATCGCCACCTGCCAATCCATCGCATCCGTGAGGGCGGTGGTCGCCACGATCGCCTAGGCAGACACCCTCGTCGATCCGGGGCGCATGGTGTGTGAACCAGCCGCAGATTGCGTCGCGGTTTCCGCGATTTGGTGGCCCTGATCGCGATCCAGGTCGCGAACTTCTCGGCGTAGAAAACGAGCCTGCTAGAGCTTGTCCGCTTGGTGCAGCACCGCATTTCTTCTCTCGCTCGCAGGTACTTCTTTGCGCTGTTGCGAAACAGGCCTGTGCGCCTGGCTATCTCGCGAACCACGTCTTAATCATTCCGAGATGCTCTGCCTCGAAAATGAGCAGGTAGGGTTTTGCGGTCGGTCTTGGACGGAAATTACTGCTCTATTCGGATCGGTTTTGGGTGGCAATCAACAGGGCCGGACCGGCAGGAATGGCATCTCCGTTCGATGCCCGGTCAGTTGCGAATATTGCGTTTGATGCGTATATTTCGCTTAAGGGCGCCAGCACAGCGCCAGCTATGAAAGGACCCAGCATGACCCAGATACTCGACCCAGCCAGCGAAATGGAAGCCGAGATGGCCGGCGCGGCGACGGCGTGCTTGGTTGCGGCCCTGGACCACTCCAAGGCAAAAGCCGTCAAGGTGACCATCGAAGTGGAGGGGGACACCAAGGGTCAGGCCCCAGTGCTGCTCCTGCCTCCGCGTGCGTTGCGCTTCTTTGCCGATGTGCTGCGCCAGATGGCCAAGCGCGAGCCGATGATGCTTGTTCCGCAGAAGCTGGAGCTCACGACGCAGCAAGCGGCGGCACTTCTGAATGTGTCGCGTCCCTTCGTGATCAAGGAGATCGAGGCTGGCCGGCTGAAGTGCCGGCTGATCAACCGGCACCGCCGCATCGAGTTCGAAGAACTCATGCGCTACAAGGACGAGCAGAAGCAGCGGTCGGCCGGCGCCCTCAAACGCTTGAACGACCTCTCCCAGGAGATGGGCGAGGAGCTGTGAGTGGCCGGAAGCGCCCAGTACACAGCGGTGCTCGACGCCAACGTCCTCTATCCGGCGTTGCTGCGCGACGTGCTTCTCAGCCTGGCGGACGCGGACCTCTATAGCGCGAAGTGGTCCGTCCACATCCGTGATGAGTGGACGCGCAGCTTGTTGCGGGACCGACCTGACATGGGCGTCCAGATTGCCGCTGCTGCGCAAGCCATGGAGGACGCCATTCCGGACTGCCTCGTCTCCGGCTACGAACACCTGATCGAGGGCTTGAAGCTACCAGACCCTGATGACCGCCATGTGCTGGCGGCTGCGATCACCGGGCACGCGGATGCGATCGTGACGTGGAACGAAAAGGACTTTCCCAGGGAAGTGCTGGACCCGTTCGGCATCGAGGTACAGACCCCTGACGAATTCGTCCTCAACCAGTTGATGCTGGAGAAGCTCACCGCCCTCGCAGCTTTGAAGCGAATGCGCGAGCGCTGGGCCCGGCCGCGGTACGACGCGATCGCGTTAGTCGCCCTGCTCGAGAAGCGTGGGTTGCCCCAGACCGCAGCGCACCTGCGCGATGTTGTGGCACTCATCTAACCGGCTTGGGGCACCTCCGCGCGTAACTTGGAGCACCGATTCGCAAGTGAGATAATCCTGTCTCGGCGGCCCGTTTGTCTCTGGTGTGATGCCTGAAACTTGGGGCTGCTTCCGGCAGTTTTGGTGTACCCAAACGTGTACCCGGCAGATTGGACGAATTGGCGAAAGCGAGTGCTGGTGCGGGTTGCAGGCGATTTTAAGATTCCGCCCCAGCCACCAACATTACTTTCGCGGTTGTCCGCGTAAGTCCAAAAGCCCTAAGTAAATCAACTACTTAGGGCTTTTTTCATTGCGCTTGCCTCCGCATCGGTCCAGGTGCTTCCGAGGCATTGTGCAGTAACTGCTTCAGTAACCGCGCCTTCAGACCAAAAGGCGAGTGAAAGTTACTGCGAGGTGGCAAATCCAAATCTCCACGCAACCGTTGCCGAAGTAGAGCTGTTGCTCGGCATCGTCCGAAACGACCGCATGCTCATGCAGCCGGCGCCGAGATAAATTCGCGCCTGATCGGGGCCTGAGAATCCCGACAGCACCAGCACCAGCACCAGCACCAGCACCAGCACCAGCACCAGCACCAGCACCAGCACCAGCACCAGCACCAGCACCAGCACCAGCACCAGCACCAGCACTTTGCCGGCGCATCGCTAGTCGGTCGTGCCGCTGGCGCCCGGGCTGCGCCAAGCGTCAACGGGGGAATCACTTCAACGTGAAACCTTATGACGCACAGAGCCAATCTCCGCGCGCTCCGCGAGAGCGCTTTCTCGGCCCAAGGCCACCTTTGTTTCTACTGCCGGCACCCGATGTGGCGCCAAGGCGTGATGGCGTTCGCCGCCGAACATGGCATCTCGCGCGACCAAGCGCGAATGTCTAGGCTGACTGCCGAGCACCTGACGGGACAGATGGATGGCGGGCGTACCATCGCTTCGAACATCGCGGCTGCTTGCCACTACTGCAACCACGGGCGCCCATGCGCTGTTTCCCGGTATGGCGCCTGACTCCGAGACCTATTCACCTTCGTGCTTCGCAGTGTCGCGGCCGGTCTTTGGCGCGGGCAGGGGGTCGACGGTGAAGAGATGCTTTCGAAGCGACTGCTCTTTGTCGAGAGGTCCGAATTGCCCGTCCGGCGAATATATTGTTTGGTAGAAAAATCGGTGCACAAGCCCAGGTTGAATCGAGAGAGCCGCCTCGGGTGATGCACTTGCTTGGTTTGCGCGACCGCTTACCGTCACCAGTCGTTCTCTGACAACGGCAATCCCGAGCGCTGCGTACTTTTATATTCAGGTTTCAATTGAAACTCTGCGTGCCCATCGATCTATCTTTGTCCGCTTGTTGCCTTTCGGTTAATCTGAAACAACTTGTACGGAGAGCGCTGCGCGGCAGTGCGCGCCACCTGAGTAGGTGATTGATCGTCCAAGAAATGCAGACCTTCGCAACAACGCGACGAGGTCGTCGCGATTGATTGGATAACTATGCGAGTGGATAGGGAGGGATGGGGAATGAGTCATTTGAAGTTAGCTCGGCCAGACCGAGATAGTCATGGTCTTTGGCTTTGTGGCCAGCAATGCATCGCCCAAGTGGCAAATAGGGCACTTGCATTTCTTAGAACGATTCGACGCGCCGGCGCTGCCGTTGTAGATAGCTTTCCCTTGACTGGCCGCGGTTCAAGTTCCAGAGGCCGGTTAGACCTTCCTGCAATCGCCCTTCTGCTACTTATCGGCGGAGGAAGCTCCCCCGCACTGGCCGCAGTGAGTCCGTTGCCATTCCAATGGCGTGGACAACTGTCGATCATGCATTTGCTCTATACAGATTATTTCTCGGCAAAAGCTGATGCATGTAGCGCGGCCTCTCCAATGATTCCGGCTGAGGCTCGATATAAAGGGTGGGCAACTGGTTGGGCGGTATGGGACGGCAATAACTGCAATATCGTCACTCAGGCTTTCGACGGATCTGTACAGCCAAACGGCGCTGTGCTGATTGAATCCAGTCCCACTTTTTGCCCTGCAAACAGCTACTCCTGGGGCGGGCTTTGTTTGTGCTATGGCGGTTACGTTGAGGACTCCACTCAATCTTCTTGCCTGAAAACGGGCTCGGCACCGTCCCCAGTGCTTTCAGAGCCACCCAATATGTGCATGGCCGGTGCATCGGCCGGCAATCCCATCCTGCCTGGCAGCACAGAAAAATACGAAGCACAAACCGATTGGTCCGCCGTTGGACCGGACCCCCTTGTCTTTAGCCGCACTTATCGAAGCAGTTGGGCCAATGGTACGACCGGACCGGCTTCTGGTTTGGGGCAGGCTTGGTCTCACAACTACAACATCGGGTTGAGTGCAATACCTGTTGGGGCACCGCTGACTGCTACCGTTGCGCTTCCCGAAGGCTATGTGCGCACCTTCACGCGCACTTCCACCAGCGCTGGCTGGACCCCTACTGATAGCGCGGATGGGCTCGCGTTAGCAGGTGCTGGGACATGGGCGTGGCATCGTACCGACAGTGGCGATACGTACAACTTCACTGCGGATGGCAAGTTGCAGAGTGCGGTGGCTCGCAACGGTTGGGTCACAGCGTATGCTTACAACGGAGCTGGCCAGTTGGCCACGGTTACCAATGCCTTCGGTCGCGTCTTATCGTTTACGTACAACGGAGCAAATCAACTAACGACGCTGGGCACACCCGACGGCCGGATTGTTAGCTACGGCTACGACAGTGCTGGTCGCCTAGCATCAGTACTCTATCCTGACGGCAAGAACCGAACCTTCCTGTATGAGAACGCCACATATGCTCAGGCACTCACGGGAATCGTGGATGAGACTGGCGCTCGATGGGCCACATTTGCCTATGACGAGCAGGGTCGTGCCATCGGCTCCACGCTGCCAGATGGAGCTGGTAGCTATCAAGTCAGCTACCCTGCAACAGGTTCAGCTGTCATTGTTGACCCATTGGGTGCAAGTCGCAGCTACAACTATGGCGTCGTAGCAGGCAAGCTCACGGTAGCTGCTAGTTCTCGCCCATCGGAGCGAAGCCAAGCGGATGCCGCCTCTCGCGTTCAAGACGGCAACGGCCTGATTACCTCTGAGACTGACTTCAAGGGCGTGATCACGACAACGGCTTGGAATACCGCTCGGCGCTTGCCCCTCACTGTCGTGCAAGCATCCGGCACGCCTGAAGCCAAGACCATCGCAACGCAATGGCATTCACTCTTCTCGTTGCCGACACTGGTGACTGAGGCTGACCGCACCACCGCCTACACCTACGATGCTGTCGGCAATGCCCTGACCAAAACCGTCACCGACACCGCCACCAGCAAGGCCCAGCTCTGGCAGTGGACCTACAACGCCCAGCAACTGGTTGAGACAGCCACCGAGCCCAACGGTGCTGTGTCGAGCTACACCTACGACACCCGAGGCAACGTCCTCACATCGACCAACGCGCTGGGCCAGGTCACCAGCTACGGCTACGACACTTCCAACCGCGTCGTCAGTTCGACGGCCCTCAATGGTCTCGTCACCACCTACACCTACGACGCTCGCGACCGCCTGCTGACCCAGACTGTCGGCGGCCAAACCACCACGCTCACCTACAAGGCCTACGGCACCGTCGAGACCATCACGCTGCCCACTGGCCTCGTACTGACCTACACCTACGACGCCGCCCACCGCCTCACAGGCTGGAGCAACAACCGCGGCGAGTCCGGCACCTACACCCTCGATGGCATGGGTAACCGCACCGCCGAGCAGATCAAGAACAGTGCCGGCAACGTGGCGTGGAACACGGCGCGCACCATCAACAACATCAACCGCCTCAGCGCCAAGACCGAAGGCCTGAACCAGACCAGTTCCTTCGGCTATGACGCCAACGGCGAACTGATCACCCAGACCAACGGCCTGAACCAAAGCACCCAGTACGGCCTCGACAGCCTGCGCCGCGTCAAGGCCGTAACCGATGCAGTCAGTGCAACTGCCACGCTCAAGTACAACGCCCTCGACGCCGTCACCGAAGCGAAGGACTTCAAGGGCGTGGCCACCACCTACGCCCGCGACGCCCAAGGCAACGCCACCACCGAAGGCAGCAGCGACACGGGCACCGCCAGCACCCAGTACGACAACCTCGGCCTCCCGAGCCAGATCACCGACGCGCTCGGCCAAGCGACGACCATCACGCGCGATGCCTTGGGCCGCCCCACCAGCTTGGTCTTCGCCGACGGCAAGACCACCACGCTGCGCTACGACCTCACGGCCAACAGCAAGGGCTATCTGTCCGAGATCGTCGACCGCAGCGGCACCACCGAGTACACCCGCGATGCCTTCGGCCGCGTGACGCTCAAGAAGCAGACGCTGATCAACGGCAGCGTTCAGCAGGTCAGCTATGCCTACAACCCCAACGGCACGCTCGCGAGCATCGGCTACCCAAACGGCTCGACGCTCACCCATGCTTACGACAGCACCGGCCGCCTCACGGGCCTGAGCGTGAACGGCACGCCGCTCGTCGCCAACGTCGCTTGGAGCCCGCTGGGCCAGCCCACTGCTTGGACCTGGGCCTTTGCAAACCCGGCGACAGCCGCGAGCCGCAGCTTTGACACCGCGGGCCGCATGACGGCGACGGACTTCAGCAGCTACGTCTACGACGCCGCCGGCCGCATCACGAGCCTGACGCAGAACCTCTACCAGCCCGGCGATGCCGACCCCACGCACAGCACCATCGGCAGCGGCAACGTCACCTGGACCGTCGACTACAACAGCGTGGGCCGCATCACCGGCTTCAACGCCACCGGCAACGCCGCGGGCTTCGGCTACGACACCAACGGCAACCGCTCGAGCAGCACGCGCGTGCTCGGCAGTCTGAGCACCAGCCGCACCTACACGGTGGGCGCTGCGAGCAACCAGCTCACGGGCTTCACCCAAAGCATCAACGGCGCGAGCAACACCAGCGTCACCTACGGCTACAACGCCAACGGCGACCTGCTGAGCGACGGCCTGCGCAGCTACACCTACGACGCCGAAGGGCGCTTGGCGGCGGCGACGACGGGCGCAACGGATGTCAGCCCGACCACGCGCTACGCGCACAACGCGCTGGGCCAGCGCGTCTTCAAGACCGAGCCGCTGTACCCGCCCAGCCAGGGCGACGAGGCCGACCCGGGCTTCATGGCGAGCCTGATCGCGTTCTTCACCAAGCTGTGGAGCCCGAGCACCACGCAGGCCGAGCAGTTGGGCTATGCGTATGTCTACGACGAGCAGGGCACCCTCATCGCAGAGGTGGGAAGCGGCGGCACGCAGAGCGCGGGCCAGGCGCAGTACATCTACCTGCCCACGGCCAACGGGCCGATGCCGATTGCGGCGGTGATCGATGGTGCGACCTATGCCATGCACAGCGACCACCTGAACACGCCGCGCAAGCTCACGAATGCAGACGGGCAAGCGGTCTGGCAGTGGAGCTACAGCGCGTTCGGGGAAGACAAGCCGACGCTGGCGAAGAACCGGTTTGCAAATCTGGAGACAACGCCGAACCCGGGCACCACGGGGATCTCGGAGGTGAAGTTCAACCTGAGGTATCCGGGGCAGTATGCGGATGAGGAGTCGGGGTTGTTCTACAACTATTTCAGGAGCTATGACGCCAGGACGGGGCGGTACAGCCAGCCAGATCCGATTGGACTCGACGGCGGATGGAATCGATTTGGATATGTGGGAGGCAATCCCCTCGGCCTGGCAGACCCCTTCGGCTTGAATCCGGCGGCAGGATGTGCCCTTGGGTCATGGGCCGGGCCGATTGGATGTGGCACCGGTGCTGCTATTGGCACTGCCGTGGCTCTCGCAGCTATTCTGAACACGTCCGGCGACACGTCAAAACCGGAGGAGCCTCCGGCTATCTGTAAGCCCTCGATCCCAGACGTCTCACCGAATAACTTCTGCGAGCAACTGGCTCTTGCCGAAGCAAAGGCGGGGGCTGGCGAGCCGATCATGGGGAAGATGGGGGATGAGCAGCGGTTGATTGCGCTCTATGGTCCAGGACCGTGGATTAAGAAGCAACACAAGCACCAGTGCCCAGATGGGCGGCTCTTGGTTATCCACTACTTCAGCAATGGAATGAACAATGTGGAACTTAAATTCAAATAACTGGAGGGTGGTATGAACAGCCTGCACTTTCGAATGGAATACGCGGAGGATGGGACTGGTGAGCTTTTTCTCACAGTCAAATTTCAAGATTTTTCAGGCGCCAGTAGTTGCTATGTCGATCTGGAATCTCTGAATGATGCGGCGAAGAAATTCGCGCTTTATCCAGTTCCTTCTGATCGAAGCGCCATGATTGAAGGCGGGTATTTCACGCAGGATATGAAGGGCTTAGCGCAGACGCATCTTCACGTGTCTGCTTTTCCTGCCGACGCCCTCGGAAAGGTCGGACTGCACGTGAGTCTGGCAGTTCCAATCGACGCGGGGATCAGCATATACAAAGCCTCGCTGGACTGTGAGTTTTCAGTGTCTTACGAGCAGCTAAACGATCTCTCGCAAGGTCTCATCGCGCTTGCTGAGCGACACAGCGACGAGTACTCCCTGCATCTGTAGTCGAAGCCAGCCCGCGCTGAGCCTTGTTCATCACCGGCCGAACAGCTCCCGAACAATCGACGGTCCAAGTAGCCCCGTCAGGAACGAGTGCAACTAGGTAGATCCATGATCAAGCAATCGCTTTCCAACGACGACTATCAATCGCTCAAGATATTTCTTGATCGCCACTTTGAGTGGTATGCGCCCAAATATCCGACGACACCGCCAGGCTCTCCCTCGCAGTTCTTGGCTCGCATAGAAGCGACCTCTCTCGCCAATGCGAAGAAGGGGTTGCAAATGGCGCTCAACGATATTGTTGAAGAGAGCACAGTCTGGACGCCAGACCAAGTTGCCGCTGCCGATGCCAAGTTCACAGCCGCTGGCACCTTCACGTTGAGTGAGGTCAGGCGACGCAACTCGAAGAAGTACCTGCAAATTCTGAAGCGGGGGGTGATCAACTCCGAGACCGAGTACTACTTGGTCAAGGGCATCATCGATGGCGGTGGTCTCGAGCCCGGCGCGACGGAATCGACTCAGCTCCAAGCCATGCTCAACGATTTCGAGGCACGACTTGCTGCTTCTTTGAGGCAGAGGCCGACTGCCTCGGAATAGTCCACGTCGTGGCCCAGCCTTCGCGCTGTCTGCGCAGCCAGCCGAAAGGCTGCACAGCCTACTTCTTATTACGGTTGCGCCGCTTCGAGGCGGCCTGAACCTTGCGCTGTCGCTTCGCAGCCTTCCGCTTCTTGTCGGCGTTGTGCTTCTGACTCGGCACCAACGGTTCTTCGACCACCCTGCGGAGCGCGGCCCTCTGATCGTCGCCAGGGAACTCGTCCTGGCGAAGGCGCCACTGCTCACCTTTGCCTTTCCACAATCCCAGCTCTACACGCTTTCGCTCAAGTTCGACGAGCTCGGCCGCGCTCCAAGACTCCTGCGAGTAGACCATCAGGTCCTCCGCGCCTCCGTCGTAGTCCTTGTGCGGGTTGTCTAGCGCAATGCCTACGAAGACGGTTCCAAGGGGGGCCTTCAACTTGGCAGTTCTCACATAGGCGTGGAGGACGCCACGGCGATAGGTGCGGTACTCATCGTAGGTTTCAGTCGACCGTTTGGGCACGATCACGAAGACGAAGACAGTCTCGCCGGCAATGCCTCCATACACGACCCTGCCAAGGCGCATACCAGGCTCGACTCGTTCGACGGCGTTGAGGAGCGACATGGCCAGTTGCCTGCGACGGTAGCGCGACTCCGCGGCCATGAGGCGCAACCCGTGCTCTGTCTCGGCGTTGGTCTGTACCAAATACGGCATGAGGTGCTTCGGGTCACCGTAGTCGATGAACCTGTCGATCAGTTGATCCCAGGCGTAGCTAACGCGGTCAACCAGCTGCTTCCGTTTGTAGCCGATGTCCTCAGTGAGGGCGTCATAGGAACCTGCACCAAAGACAATAGCGCCAGGGGGCGCTTCGCCGTGGGCGACGTCGAAAAATAGGTGTTCCTGGCCTTGCGCGTCCGTCGTCCGCAAGTACGCCGCGAGCAGTTCCTCCTCACCCGTTGCGCTGACCATGGTCCCGGATGTACCGAGCAACACCTGTCGCTTCTTGAGGTAGTCCAGGAAGTCGACGACGGTGTCGAGCTCGCGGAGCACTAGGTCAATGGACACCTCATCGAAGACGTGGACAAAGTGCTTTTCCGGTTGTGGGATGCCGATGACGAAAGGAAGCTCGTTGTGGGCGTCTCCCTTTATCGCGTTGATCACCGCGAACGATCCGCGACCTACCCCGCCGTTGTGCGCCAATGCGGCATCGCGGCTGCCTCGGGTCACGGCCACTAAATGGAAGGTGATGTTCTCCGTCGGGACGGGGACTGGCAGCGGCCGGGTGCACTTCGCGTCAAGAAAGGCGCGCTGGGGAAAGCGCTCGAGCCAGAGTTTCGCGCCATGGAGCTGCCTGCACGACTCGAACACCGCCTTCTTGTACCAGCGGGGCCAGGCGACCTTGAGCCCCTTGGCGTCGTTGAAGAAGACATGTTTGTCCGAGAACAGAATGACTTCTTTCCCGAAGACGACGAGCGCATCACATAGCTCCTTCGTTGCGCCCTTTCCATTCTTGAAGCCGTCGTCGGTGTAGACGTTTGTTTGGGACCAGAGGCGTAAGAAGGTCCGTCGGCATAGGGCGGTGAGGATGCGCTCGGATTCATTGACCCCCTCTGTCTCTGGCAGATCGAAGAGCTTCGTTGGTTGTGCTTTTTCTTGAATTTCTTCGGCATCGGGGTCCATCAATTGCCTCTGGTCGAATCAGATTGATTCGTCGAAATCATCCTACACGGTGGGTGGCTGGTTGCCGTCGGGCTGGCCGAACAGCGTGGCGGAGCCGATCTGTGGGCGGACGGTTTCCGGCAGGTTGATCAGGGCCTGTCGGGCGCGGGCTTTTCGCCAGACGCACAACGGGGTGCGCGAACACGCAGGCCACCGATCGCGGCGCTCGCTGCACTGCCGTTTGCCGCGACACCATCTAAGGACGGTTTCCGCTGCATCGCCGACCTGAACGGTGAAAGGTCGGGCTGCCCCCTTGACGATCGAACCCGTCGTCGAACACAGGCTTCGTCGCCGTCGCCGGCAGGGCGCAATGGATACGGCACCGGGCGGGCTGACAGACGCAGCGACATCCTGCAGCTACCGCGCCACCCAGACGATCAGCGCAATGCTCAAGGCCAGCAGGAGCAGAACGAGCGCGCCGAACGGATTACGTTCGAGGACTAATACCAGCGCAGCAATGTCAGTGAGCTTGGGAGTACGGATCAAGGCAGGCCTTTCGTGATGAGCGCGCTTGTTGCGCAATGTCGCCACGATAGGGAGCGGCTCGATCTACGTCATCAGTTTTCGCCGTTTCGCCAAAAACGCCGAAAGTGAAGTGTCCTTGGCCAGAAACTCGGACTGGCTTTTCTCGATCATGCTGATCAGCGATTTCGCCTTAGTTTTGCCAATCCCATACTCTTGCACAGCCAGCGTGCGGCTGACGGCACTGTCGAAAGAGATCAGTGTTTCGTCCGCAAGTACGAGATCCCAAACGTCATGCCAGATCTTGCCGCCGAGTTGCCAGTCGAGACGGGCCGCTGCCGCCTTCTTGGCCGATTTGGTAGGCAGGTTGTCGGCCGCGAACAGGTCGTCGAGCGAATGCACCTTGCCCGGTTGCAGAAATCCGTCCATGCTCGTGCGGAAAGCTTCTGCAAGCCACTGCGGCAATGGGAGATTCTCTTCCGCACACATGCTGACCGCCTGCAGCAATGAGAGCGTGTTGCCTTCTTCGTAACGCTTGCGGAAGACCCCAAGCAGGCGATGCACTTCGACGAGTGACATGCAGCGCACGGAGCCGGATTTATGACCGAAGCGATGCCCGGTACGAAAGAAGGCGGCAGCCTTACCCCATGCAGGCTCAAGCGTCGCAAGATCGCGCTCGCTCTCGTCGTTGACAGATTCAAACGACGGAAACAATCCTTGCCACCCCTTCATACGGGTCGGAGCGGCATGCTTGCTCATCCGCGATAGAGGCGCTGCAGCTGCTTACCGAGCGAGCCCAGCCAGAAGCCCAGCGCAAGCAGCATGAGGGCCGGCAGGCAGCCGACGATTGATTCCGGCACCCACCACGTGGGAAGTGACGGATAGATGTCCGCCAACGTGTTTGCCAGCCCGGTTTGCTTGGCGATGCTGTGCACTGCCGCCGTGGCACTCGTGGCCGCATGACCGATCGCCCCCGCGAACAGGATGAACCAGCCGGCGCGCGCTGTTGCGCGCCCGAGCGCCAGTAGACGCTTTGGCTCGGTCAGGAAAAACTCAGGCAGCAAATCAAGCATGCGAAGTCCTTTCGGGTCGGCATCACGCCGAAGCCTAAACACTACATCTAGGTAGTTGTTGAAGTTGAAACACCAGATGTAGCGTACCGGAAATTTTGTGTTTGGGCGAGCCGGGCAAAGCCCGCCCCCTCCCCATAGGATGCCCCTTCGTTGCTCATGAGCTCGCCGGAAGCGCGCCAAGTGCCGTATCGAGAACCTCGACATAGGCCATGAAGCATGACCGTGCTTTCTCAAACTCCTCGAAATTGGCGAGGAACATTTCGCGCATGGGCAGGGGTGGCGTCCCGCCAAACCCATATCTCACGGCCTGCTTGCCCGCTATTTCTTCCTCTTTGTAAGTGCCGTTGCGCTGCTCAACCAGCTTCGTCGCGTTCACAACACGACGCGTGACCGTATTTGTCAAACCGACATTGAAGCGTGGGGCTATCGCATGGCTGGAGAGATTGCGAAAGTTGCGGGTGAAATCTCGATAGCCTTCGCCATCAAGTGATTGAACGCCATCAACAAATGCCGCGCCGTGCGCCAGCGCATTTGCCAGTCGCACAAGTTGTTCTTCACTCTGCGTGCGCGAAAGAAAGCGAGGTTTTGCTCCCGCCTTCTTCGGGTCACCATCGAGCCGGTCGGAATATGTCTCATCAGCCGCGAGGCGGACCTGGTGAAATGCGTTGGTTGCAACGAATGTGAATCGATCACGCGCTGCACTCGGATTGAACAGACACTTGAAAGCAATCGGTTCTACGAACTCCCATTGCAAGGACCACGCATCCTCCTCGGAGAACGTTTCCATCACACCCATCCAGATATACCAACGGCGAAGCTCGCCGCGCCACGCATTGAGGGTATTCGCAAACTCACGCAGCTCGCCGCGAACGAGTTGATCCACCATCGTAAGACGCCACTGCACAACCTCGATCAGCGGACAGATGTCATACGGCAGCAGCGTTCCGTCGAAAGGCGGACCGCCGGAACCATCATCAATTTGATCGGCGTAAAGCGCCAGAGCTCGCCGCCTTGCTTCGGAAGTAAGTGATTCCATATTTGTTATGCGCTTGGCGTTCGAGCATAGGGGATGACCGGCTCTTTCCCTGTGTACTGCAAGGCCGAAGGCACGCTGAAGACATGTGGAGCCTGTTCGTAAAGTGTGCGTACCTTGCCGCTGCACCTTCGATGTCGCCTTCAGACTGAGAGCTGCTAGCGACATGTCCGTCAATGGACGACCGCTGTGATCGAAAGCGGACTGTGAAGATCATCGCCGGGTCGCCGTTGCTAGCCCTAAAACGTGACCCAGCTTGCGCGGTCAAGGTCGTGTTCTTCCTCACGGGCAACAGCGGGAAGGTGCCTGGTCCACAGCTTCTCGAATTTGTCGCCAGAGCCACTCTACTCTGATGAGCCGAGCGACAGCTATGGTTTCGTCGGCCCGCATTACTTAGCCGGCATCATCAGTCCAAGGCCCCACTAACACGCCCATCCGGCGCAGTGAGGCGGCCACCTTGGTCTGCCCATCAAACCGCTCCTTGGCGGCGAGATGTCAGCCGGCCACAGTGACGATATCCTCCAATCCGACGGGCGCCGAGCAGCACTAGTCTGCAATATCGTCAAAGATGCTTCGCGTGCCGTGCTTCTCATCTGAATGCTCCACGGCTCCGAGGACTCTGGGTCCCACCTTCGGCTCCGGCGGCTCTGTTTCGGAGATCCACTCGTTCACGAGATCGATTTCCTTATCAATGAGCTTGGCTAACTGTTCGTCCTCGCCAAATCGCTTCTTGAGGGTGCCGAATGATTCGAGGATTCCCTGCATGTGTCCGTCCGGCGAATCTGAGGATGAGTGGCTACTCTGCGCATTGCGCCGGACATCCGCGAGTTTTGGGAGCAAATCCGTTCTGACCGCTTCCTCCAGCTCGTCAAACTCGTTGTCCTGGAACACGCTGCGAACGCCAGGATCGTTTAGCGCATACAGATCTTCGCCGTCAACGGCATAAGTGCTCACCGTCTCGACAAATGTCTTGCGGTCCTCCTCAGGAAGAAGGCCGAATTCATGCAAGCGCACGGCAAGATCGACTTCGGGAACGGCGCTGAGACTCAGCCCTGGCTTGGCCACGCGCTGCAAAACGTCTGGTGATTGCTCAAGATAAGCAGCCAGAAAATCCTTCGAACAGCGGTTGGCAAGAAACCGATAGAGCGTCCACCGAGCGCCCCACGAGGACATCCACTCAACCTTGTATTGGTTGCTGGCCGAGAAGTCCCTCAGACGCTCGATCATCGTCGGAAACAGCGACTTGGGAACGATGACAGCCTTCTCGACACCGACGTTCCCACATGTGACTTGAGACAGAAGATTCTCGGTGGAACTGCCGCTGAGAAAGATGCCAAGCAGGTCCGGGCTGAAAGCCAGGGTCGAGGCGTAAGCGTCGCCGATCGTCGGATGCTTGAATCGCCATACCGGCTGGTCATCGACATGCATGTGAGTCACGAGACTGCCATTGAGTGCATCGAGCGCCTGAATGCACTCTCCCAACGTGCTGCCCAGCCTCTCGATGGCGTGCGGCTCGGAGCCTTGCAACATGATCGGACTTTCAAGATGGTCCTTTCTCATGTAGATCAGTCCCAGCGCTGCTTTGCTGCTCGCGTCCAAACCCTGTATCACTTCAAGCAGAAGCTGCTCCCGCTTTTCCACGAACTTGCCCAAATGGTATTTGCTCATGTAGAGATCGTTCGTGAACAAGGGGTCTGCAATGCGTCGCGCGGTTTCCGGAATGAAGCGTGGATGTGCCGCCATGTACTCCAAGTGAGGTTGGAGGGTGGCGCGGAAGTCGGCGGTCTGCTTGCCTAGCTTGAGGTGGTTGTAAAGAATCTGCTGCTTCTCCAAGTCGGACAGATCATGCACATCGATCACAACTTGGCTCTCGCTGATCAGAGGAAATGCGCTTTCCTTGAGATCCTGGCGGGCTCTGTTGTAGATGTAGTCTCTGGACGTCATGACGATCTTGGCACCTCGGCGCAGCATCGTCTTGACCTGCGCCAGCGAGTGATTCCAGCCGTGCACCAAAGGCGATTCGTACTGCGTCACGCCGAATGCATCATCGATCCAGAAGAATTGCGAAGGTTCATCGACGTTCCACCGCTCCACGACTTTGGCCGGGTCGGCCAGTTTGAGCACCGACGACTTCCATTTGTCCGCGGCCGCCATCGCCAGCATGGAGGCGATGGTTGTCTTGCCTGCGGCGGGTTCACCGATTAGCAAGACGAATCCATGCTCGTCGAGGGCATTGACAGCCTTGCGATAGGAATCTGTGATGACGACCTTTGCCAGATCATCACGCAACGATTCAAGCACCGCGCGGGCCTGAGCGTAGGCACGCTGGTCCAGAATCTGACTGAGGTCTCCCAAACCATACACGCGAGGCACGAGCATCCGCAGCCGCGTGTTCTCCCTGATCTGGTCCTCGATCCAAGTGGATCCGAAGACCAACACTTCCTTCACTCCGGCGCCGCTCAGCTCAGCTTTGATCTGAGCCTCCTGCTTTGCAGACACGCCAGCGTTTGTCATCAGGATGTAGACATCACAAAGCCCGCCAGAAACGAGCTTTCGGACTTTGGGAATTTCGTCTGCCATGCCGGATTTCGTCAGCAAGCCCCCCGCCTTGCCGGAGAACTTGCACTGGATGACGAAGTTGCCGCTGAAGTATTGTCCTGGCGATGGAGTCCAACTTCCTGCAAAAGCACCGTCGCGCCCTGCGTCATTCGAATCCAGGAAAGACTGCACCGTCTGCCCAAGAACTTCCCGGGTGATGGTGAGGCAAAGCTGCTGGAAGCTGCTCCATCCTAGGCGGTGCAGGTCGTACATGTTCAAGTGTGTTCCAAGAGAGATTTAACTGAAGACGCCCGCCGCCTTCGGCCTCGCCTTCTCCCCATTCTGTACGGGTTTTTTTGTAGTCCGACTTGATTGCGTCGAACAGGCCCAGTTCGCTCTTGACCGAATCGGTCGTGAGCGGCACCTCGTGGAAGTCTTCCGAGTGGGAATGGGCATCGATGTAGCGCGATAGCGCAGCCATCCGATCATGAATGCGCTCCGCGATTGCTTCATCGAAGTACACCTGATTCAGTGTGAACGTGATGTTCTCCCGCCAACGTCTCACCACGTTGTTGAACAGCCTCTTCTGGATGAAGTCCTCATAGGCGGTACGCAAACTGCCACAGGCCTTTTCCAATGCGTCCCGCTGCGGATCGCCCGCCAACATCCGCGCAGACTCGTAGTGGCCTTTGGCACGGTCATACGCAGCCCCCTCGTAGTGCTCATGTGGAAAGGCCAGCCGGTCAATGACTCCGGGCGAGTTGGCATCATCGCGCCATACGGTGCGCCCGGCGAACGCAACGCCTTTATCCTCGGCAGCCGTCGCGAGATAATTGGTAAACAGGATGTCGTGCGTGAAGACGACGACCTGCCTCCGATCGGCTTCGGTCACCAGCCGCTGCGCGATCGCTTCCTTGCGCACGTGATCCATCGACGTCACTGGATCGTCGAAGATTACCCCCGCACAAGCGCCGTTGAGTTCCACCTCCGTCAGAAAGTCCGCCAGCGCAGCGGCCGTCTGCTCTCCCTCGCTAAGCACTTGCGAAGGATCGACTCCGGTCATCCCAGCGTTGGCAATTTCGATCTTCCGGTCCGTGGTCCCTGCCTCGCCTGCAAATTTGAATTGCACCGGGAGTGTCAGCCGAAGTGCGGTGCAGTTCTCGGTGAATCGGGCGATAAAGCCCTGTGCAACGAGTTCCTTGGCCAGGGTCTTCTGCTTGCTCGTGACATCGCGCTGGATGGTGGGCAGGCTGCGAAGGCATGCGTTCGCTTTGACCACCCATTTCAAATCTTCGACCGTTTCCGCCACGGCAACGTACTGGCCGGCCAGCCACTGTCGGTCCTTCAGCAATTGCAACTCCAGAAGCAGCGCGTCGATCAATGCCTGAGGATCGCTCTGCCGGAGCAATCCATTGTCTTGATCTAGGCGATCTACCAGCGCGGACACTCGGTCTAAGACGGCGTCATATGCGAGCAACGACAGTGCCGGGTCCGTCTCGGTCGCTACCGCATCGATCAACACGCCGACAACGGTTCGAAAGCCCTCGACGTGCCCGACGATCTCCGCCGCCAGTGCCGCATCAAGTTCTTGCACGGTGCGCCGCGCGGCACTCTCCTCGCCGAAGAAAGACAGTCCGATCTTGCCAAGCGAAACGCTGTGCGATTTCAGCGTGCGCCTGGTGGCAGCAAGCTGAGCTTCTACACCGCTGGTGGCCGTCTCGTAAAATTTGGTCAGGCGGTCCGCGCTGGCGGCATCCAGGGTCTGTTGGCAAAGCACGCAGCGGGCCCCATCTGTCTGGGGCGGAAATGGGACTCCTGGATACGCTTCCTCGCCATAGGCAATCGCAGCGGCCAGTAGATCCAGCCACGCGCGGGTTCCGACAGGTTGAACCGGCTCTCCGCCGAAACGGGCCGATGACAGCGCCGCGCCTTGCTCCATCAGCGCGGTAGTCCGCGACACCGCCTCAGCGATGCCTTGCACGAGCGACGGTTGGATCGCCTGCGCCAGGGCACCGATGGACGCCTGAACGGCCTCCAGGTCGGAAATACGCTGTTCGTTCCTCTTGACGATCTCTTTTGGGTCAGTGGTGCGCAACTCGCCCAATTGTTGTTCGATCGCAGAGAGCCGGACAGCTTCGGCTTCACCGTACACCGCAAGCTCTTGCAGCCGCGTCAGATCCGTCTGTGCAGTGAGGGCAGAGAGTGCCGTTGCGACTTCGGATGTGCTGTTCTGGATGGCGTACTTGTCGGCGGCAGGCGTGCGCAGTGTGATCTGGTCGCGGAGTTTGGTCTGCAGTTCGGTGAACACGGCCACCATGCGCGGGAAGACATCGAACAGATACGGCATGACCTGGAAAGCGTTCCGGCCGTCCAGATGCACGCGTACACAGGTCGAGTCGAAGACCGCGAAGCCATCGCGCATTCGCTGGCAGGGTTCCTGGTGAACAAAGTCCACGGCTGAACCATCGTCGAAGAAGAACTTCGCAGTTGGCTTTAGCTGCTTGCTCTTCACAAGCTTCACATCGCCTAGGATCCCGACATCCTTTGATCGCGTAAAGCACGCGGATTTCAGCACCCGTGCGTAGCCAGACTTTCCGGCCCCATTGGGTCCGTAGATCACCGTGAGCTTGGGGCCAAAGCTCAGCGTTTCACCGGCGGCCAACGCGTTGACGCCTGACACGCCGGTCATCGTCGTCAGGGTACTGACCACTGCAGGAGCACCCGGCTGGAACTGAGGAAGTCCCAGGTCCCAAGCCACGCGAGCCGCGTCGGGGTCAGCCAGGTTCTGGTCAATCAGGTACTCTGAAAAGACCTCATCGAGCACCGCGTCCGGCAGTTCAACTTCCTTCACCAAGTTGCTCAGCAGGAAATGCTGCCAAGTGGGAAGCGTCTTGCCCCAGGCAGATAGGGCGTCAAAGATGTTGAACATCGGCTGTGTCATGGTGCTTAAACTCCTTAACTCAAGGGCGCGCCGCAGTCATGGATCTTTCCGAACGCCTCCCGCTGCCCCTGCGCCGGGCTGCGATCCCCGAGTACCTGGAGGTACTCCAAGAATCGACGCCCGTGTGTCATGACGAAGTTGCGAGTATCAGCCCCTTCGCACGCTCATCGCCTTGGCGTTCAACGTGAGTTGCCGATGATTGTCCGCAAGGCGCCAAGTTGCTGTCGTACGGTCAGGGTTACCCCGACACCCGCTTTCGCTGCGACGTAGTCATTGTTTCCGGACTACAGACTGGTTGCAGTCAATCGAGCTCAGCCTGCCCGACATCTTCTCGTTCTCGCAAGCGGACGATGCTCGCCCAGTATTGATAAAAAAATGTCCGGTCTCGCTGTGGCCACGGCATCATTCATCACAGGACGAGGAACTGTGAACAATGAATCTTGAACTGCACTTTCGCTCGATCTCTGGCGAGTTGGGAGCCTTGAAGAATCGTGTCCGTTACATGATTCAGGATGGTCACTGGCCTACAGATGGCGAGTGGAAAGAGTCCGTCGTGCGCTCAATCATCCGTAGATCTGCCCCCTCAACGGTCTCAGTAGGCCGTGGATTCGTTGTTACGCGAGAGGGCGCGTCGACTCAGATTGATGTTCTCGTTTACGACAATGCGCATCCGGTTCTGTATCGAGACGGAGATTTGGTGTTCGTGTCGCCAGCTGCTTGCTTGGCTGCTGTGGAGGTCAAGTCTCGACTGACATCCGCGCTTTTCGGGCAGGCGTGCGAACGCTTGGCGGACGTCGGTGACTTCATCCGTCGTGGACGAGGGGGATCAAGAGCGTTTATCGGTCTATTCTCCTATGAGAGCCAAGGCGTTAGCCCCAAGAGAGCCTTGAACGCGCTCGCCGCAGCGGCTCGGGAATGCCAGTACCGCGTTATTGACCACGTGGCCTTAGGGAACGACCAATTCTTCAAATGGTGGTCGACGACGCCGACACGTCCCCGGCGTGACCTTCGAGCCTGGCACGCATATTCACTGCCCGACATGGCGGCAGGCTACTTCCTTCACAACCTCTTGCTGCACCTTGGCCCGGACGCGCTCAATGACGACGATGGCGCTTGGTTCCCCGAGCAGTCGAAAGAGGTGAGTTTGGTCGGCAAGCGTCCGCTGGCGGCCAGCTAGCCGAGCGCATTTCGAGCCGCGTTGGTGAGTTGAGGCACTTGGGGCGACCTGTTCGCGTGGGCCCCTCGTGCATCTCATGCGCCGTGATCGTTGTGTCAGGAGATCAGAGCGTTCCGGCTCCCACATAAGCTCAATGTTGCCAAAACCCTGAGTTCAACGGGTCGCCGCAACCGCCAGCAATCACGGCAACCTGCACCTCGAAGCTCTTCGGATTACGCCGCAGGCGGTTCGAATGGCTCAATGGTCTTGAAGATCCCGCTCTAGCTCATCGTCCGTCGCATTGCGACCCTACGATTCCGCCAAGGACCTGATCAAGCAAATGGTCCGGGAACGTCAGGCTAAGGCCTGACGCAGACCCGCGAACCCAACGCACTCTTGTCGTCGCCGAAGATTTCCTGCGGGGCCAGCAAAACTACTTGGCAGCATTGGAGGAACTCAGGATGAAGAACCAGCAGCAATCCGGTATGGCTCCATCACCTCGACCGCCAGACGACCTTGGGCATATCCCAGTAGACAAGCAGCCGCACTAACGTAACGATTCGTTCCATTCTGCAAATCTCCTTCCTCTACACACTCCGGTACCAGTAATGGCGACCACAAAAAAGCTGCGTATCTACTTCTCGGGATTTTTCAACGTCCCGCCGGAATTGGTGCAGGAATACGGCGCTTTTGACATCTCATTAATTAATGATCTCCCTCTATTCGTAGACCCCTTCTTGCTTTTCAATAGCGAGAAGGATCAATATCGAATACTCCACGAAGAGATGATCAAGTACATGATGTTTTTAAAGGGAAAATCTGGCGCAGGAGTTTCGAATGGTCTTCTAAAGGCTTGGTATTTTTTTCCAGAAGTGCGTCAAAATTGGATGGGATTCAGCAAGTCGGGAAATCGAGGTCGCGGATTGGGAAATGATTTTGCCAAGGCATTAAGAAGCAATTTCATCCAAACATTCAAAGATTTCGGAAGCGAAACAACGACGCACACACATCTTGGGAAGCTTACATTAATCAAAGACGGTGTAGGAAAAGATCAGATTAGCGATTTTACTTGCAATCTGATAAAAGGCTTTCTGGCCGAGTACACCCAAGCGTTCGCTCAACAGTATGTCCCAACGGAAAAGCTGGGAAAATTTAATGTGGACAAAGTTTCATTTGACTATGAAACCGAGTCCTGGACGGCAAGGCAATTCATTTTACCTAGACTGGGCAACGACTATGTATTGCTAACCCCGGTTGATATTCTGACAAAAGATGACGCCTGGATTTCACACAATGGCTTTATCGAGGATTTTAGCCAAGTCCTCTCTTGCATAGACAATGAACAATTGCGTCACAAGGTAGAAAATTATTTGGCAATAAAGCTGCCGATTGAGCCAACAAAAGAACAGCGCGAAAAGGCGGTTGAACAAGTCGTTGCCCAGTATCCGTTTTTAATGGATGTGTATGTCAAGCTACGTGAGCAAGCGGCGGATGAAGCTACAGAAACAAGTGCCGCAAAAATTGCAGTGGCTCAAGAGCTTTTTGTTGCGAATCTGTCGCTCCTAATTGGTGTGCTAGATGAACGAACTGCATTTTTCAAGACGCCCACGTCGAGCTACGAGGAAGGAATGAAGCGGGTTGCCTTTCTTAAACATGTCATCGAAAAAGAGGATGGATACAGACTTTTCTACGTGAAAGGAAGGCCGATATCGCGCGAAAGCGACTTGCAAATCATGTTTAAGCTTACTTGGTTTGCTTCAGAATTCAGTGCGGACGCAGAGGTAAATAACGGAAGAGGCCCGGCTGATTTTTTGGTTTCTTATGGAAGCAACTCCAAAACGATTATCGAATTTAAGTTAGCCAAAAATAGCCAACTTGAAAAAAATCTTATAAATCAAGCTGAAATTTATACTGACGCAGCACGTGCAACCACGCCACCCATAAAGGCCATCCTATTCTTCAGTCAAAAGGAGCTTGATAAAGTAAGGGGATTGCTTGCCAAGCATCAATTGCACAACTGCCCAGATATAGTCTTGATTGACGCGATGAAAAAAGACTCCGCCTCCAAACAAGTATGAGATTGACAACGCCGGTTCGGCAGATACCTATCTTCACCCTTCATTCGAGAAATTAAATGCCATTTTCTGCAACAGTGTTGCAAGTTCTCATAGCCTCGCCCTCAGATGTACCAGAGGCGCGAAGTGCAATTGCAGCAACACTATATGATTGGAATGCGCTTCACGCTCAAACCATGGGATATGTGCTACTTCCAGTCATGTGGGAGTCGCATAGTGCGCCAGCAATGGGGGACCGACCCCAAGCTATTATTAATAAGCAGGTCGTTCGCAATTGCGATATGCTGGTGGGGGCATTTTGGACGAGGCTAGGGTCTCCTACAGGGGTTGAGGATAGCGGAACGGTTGAGGAAATCCGTTATTTTCTCAATCTAAATAAACCCGTGATGCTGTATTATTCAAAGCAGCAAGTAGATCTTGATCGCATCGATACCAAACAACTTGAGAAGTTGAAAGAATTCAAGGCGTCTATTCGCGACAAGGGAATTCAAGAAGATTTCACTTCGACTGACGATCTCAAGCAGAGACTATTTCGACACCTAACAATCGTATTGCGCGACATGACCGTAAGCCCGATGGTCGATGAACGTGTAGTGAGGGCGGCGCACGAATCCACGAGGGGGGACCTTGGCGCTGACACGCCCCCGACAGTTCCTGCAAAAAAGAAGTCGCCTAAAGACGGGGAAGAAGGCATCTGGCTTGAAGAGTATTCAGACAAATCCTTTGTCGTACGCGGAAATAGCTTGGAATTCGCAGCTAAGCTCAAGGAGATCGGAGGTCGATGGATGTCACTTCGTAATGGCGGCAAAGGCTGGATGTTCTCCAAAAGATGGCTAGACGATGTTGCGAAGCTGCTCAAGCAAAAGCCGAAGCTTCGGCCCCAAAGCGAGTGAGAGTCCAACAACCGCGAGAGGCTCGTCTCTCGCTGGTCCCGAGCTGGTATCCGGTACGACAAGGTAAGGCTCGTCACCTCAACCTCGCTGAGTTTGCTTGCCCTCAAAGCTGAGCGCTGATCATTTGCCTAGCCATCAACTTGATCGAGCGCCCTCAACATCGTCGGTCGCCGCTTAGCTAGCTATGGAGCCCATGGCCGTTATGGGCACAAAGCCGCCTGCCGATCAGCAATCGTGAATGCTCGCAATCGCTGCAAAGCCGTCCTGAAGACTCTGCTCGTCGGAAGCTACTGTCGCGCGCCGGCGCTAGCACCACGCCAATTGCTATGAGCATGCAACCACATGCGTTGATCTGCCGAGGGTGCAAAGAGGCGCGGGATCATGGCGATTGACGGCATCGACGTGTTACGTTAAGTTTCAATCCCTTGCTTGCCCCCTGTCGACTTCAGGGCGATCGAATCTTCAATGGCTGTCCTGATTCCTGCGTTGAGCACCTGCGTCGCCCGTATGACATCAGGTGAGCGGCGCTTGGCGGAGCGGCTGCAGCAGAAGCTCGACGAAGACTACTTGCTGTGGTTCGACGTGCCCATCGGGCCCAAGCAGTGCCATCCCGACTTCGTCGTGCTGCACCCCCGTCGCGGTTTGCTGATCTTGGAGACCAAGGATTGGCGCCTGGACACCATCCAGAAAGCCAGCCGCGGCGACTGGTTGATTGCACCTGACGGTGTTCCCAAAAGCGTTCCCAATCCGATCGAACAGGCCCGGCATCAGGCGCTGCAGGTCGTCGATGCCCTCAAGCGCGACGCGCAGCTAATCCAGCACGAGGGCAAATGGCAGGGCATGCTCACCTTCCCATGGAGCTACGGCGTCGCCTTCACGCGCATCACGCGCAAGCAGTTCGACGCCGCCGGGCTCGGGAGCGCGATCGAGTCCAACCGCGTTGTTTGCTCCGACGAAATGCTGGAGGACGCAGAACCAGAGGCCTTCCAGAGTCGGCTGTGGGACATGTTTCCGCAGCTCATGCGCGGCGCGTTGTCCTTGCCCCAGATCGACCGGGTGCGCTGGAACCTGTTTCCCGAGGTGCGCGTTCCTGAGCAAGGTGCGCTCTTCGACGATGCGGACGACAAAGCGACCATCCCCGATTTTCTGCGTGTGATGGACCTGCAGCAGGAACAGCTGGCGCGCAGCCTGGGTGACGGCCACCGGGTTATCCACGGCGTTGCAGGGTCCGGCAAGACCATGATCCTGGGCTACCGCGCCGAGTACCTGGCCAAGGCCGCGACCGACCTGCACAAGCCCGTGCTCGTGCTTTGCTACAACGAACCGCTGGCCGTCAAGCTGCACGCCACCATGCAGGCCAAGGCCCTGGCCGACCGCGTCCATGTTCGACACTTCCACAAATGGTGCCGTGACCAGCTGGTGGCGTTCGGCCAGCCGCTGCCGCCAAACGACCTTGCCGTGGGCGCCAAGATGGACCAGATGGTGCGCAACGTCATCGACGGCGTCGACCGCAAAATGATTCCGTCAGGCCAGTACTTGGCGGTGCTGGTCGACGAAGGCCACGACTTTGCGCCCGAGTGGCTCAAGCTGGTCACTCAGATGGTCGACCCCACGACCAACAGCTTACTGCTGCTGTACGACGATGCCCAGAGCATCTACGACAAGCGGCGCGGCAAGCCCTTCAGCTTCAAGAGCGTTGGCGTGCAGGCACAGGGCCGCACGACCATTCTCAAGATCAACTACCGCAACACCCGGCAGATCTTGCAGACGGCGAGTGCGATGGCAACCGATCTTCTGCGGCCCCAGGAGAAGGACGACGACGGCGTGCCGCTCGTGCAACCCGTGAGCTGCGGCAGGGACGGGCCAGAGCCGATCGTCATCGACTTGCCAAGCACCCGGGCACAGGCCGACCGGATCGCGGAGCTCATGGCCAGCGCGCACAACGAAGGGCACGCCTGGGGCGACATGGCGGTGCTGTGTCGAAGCCGGACGCTGATGGAAGAGTGCTCCAGGGCCTTGGACCGGCGCCGCTTGCCGCACAAGGTGCGCAAGGGCGCGCACGATTTCGACCCCGCCGCGGACACCATCAAGGTGATGACGCTTCATGTCAGCAAGGGGTTGGAGTTTCCCGTGGTCGCGGTGATGGGGGCGCGCCAGGCGGTGTCGGGCCAAGAGGTGCTCGACAAGGATGACGACGCGTTGGAAGAGATGCGGTTGTTCTACGTCGGCGCCACGCGTGCGACATCCCGGCTCATCGTGGCCAACGCCATCAGGCAGTGACCAAGACCTACCTGCTGATCGATCTGCAGAACCGGCAGCCTGCGCCGGAAAGCGTCGCGTCGTGGATGGGGGCGAACGGTGAGGCTTGGATTTTCTATGGTGAGCAGGAGATTCGCCTGCTTGCGAAGTACATGGAACTGGGCGACAGGGTCTCCCTCGTCGATATCTCCAAACCCGGCAAGAACTCACTCGATTTCCACCTGGTCCTGTATCTGGGTTACCTGGTCGGCCGACACGAGCCTAGGGCACGCTTTGTGATCATCGCGGCCGATGGAGATTACGACCCTGCGATCGTGCATGCCCGATCGAAGGGGCTACAGGTCGAGCGTGTGGAAGTCTTGGGGTCACTGCCTGTCGAAGTCAAATCTCCACCGGTTCAAAATGCGCCTCTGTTGCAGTCGCCGCCGACGTCAAGCCCTCCGGCCAGCGACGCGGTCTCACGTGCTCCACTCGCGCTAAAGACCAAGAAACTGAAGTCCGTCGCTCAGATTTCCGCCGAAATACTCAAAGACTTCGTTGAAGCAGGGAAGCCAAGAAGCTTGAGCGCGCTTGAAAAGAGAATTCAGTGGCGTTTTGGACCCGAGCCCGTACCTGAAAAAGTCGCCGAGGTGATGGCCACGCTTGTGACGTCGGGCGCAATCAAGATCGCCGACGGAGCGGTGAAGTACAGAGATCGCTTCACCCGTGACTGAAGTCGACTTCCGAGTGACTACAGTCGATCGAGCCTGCCAGTCGAATGAACGCTATCGGAGATACCGATAGTTCGTACACCCCTAGTCGGTGTTGACTTGCACCACGTCATGTCACGTCGCAGGACGCTGTTTTCCGCTGTGCTTCCTCGTCGAGCTTTGCGTGTCAATTCTTGCGTCGAGCCCGAAAACCAACACTTGTACCGGACCGGAGGTGTTGGCCCTTATCGCTTGGGCAATCTGTTGTAGGTGAGCTATCAGGCGCGCAAAGTCCCACGTCTCCTCAGCCACGCGCCAAGTCCTGTTGCGGTGGAGAGAGACGACGAGGATGCCGTAGCGGCGATTGGCCGGGCGCAGATAGTCCCGTGCCAGCTGCCCACGAATGGCGCTTTCCAGCTGGGTCACAGTCCACTTCTTGTTGGCGTTCTTGACTTCCACTGCAATCTGCACGTCTGCGGAAGTCGAGGAGATAACAATGTCCGGCTCGTTGCGTTCCGCAACTTCGGACTCTCGAGCCGCGCTGTATCGACTCCTTGCGCGCTCATTGAGGCGTTCGGCGAGCCATTCCTGGACTTCTTCCTCGTGCTCAGCACGAGCAAGCAACTGTCGACTACTGGCATCGGCGGTCGTGAACGAAGCCTGAATATCTGCGAGTATCCCTTGCGTGAGCATCAGGAGCTGAGCACCAGTCTTTATGGGTGTCGAGTGAGTGTGCTCAAACTTGGTCACCTCCGTCGCCAGCCAAGCAGGCAAGTCACCATCTGCCTCCGCCCTTGCGTGCGCTATTTCACGTAGGCGCAAGGAGCTGTCAGCAAAGACCGGGTCGGCGCTAAGCGCCAGTAGCGCGTCGTAGGCCTCCGCGCCGGGGCGCTCGGCAAGTACGTTGAAGAGCGTCCCCCGGGCGCTTTGCGCCTTCTCGCTCGAGGACCGCCGCAAGCTGGATCGGCGTGCGGTCCAGTCGACGGCGGCGATGTGTTCGTACGCAAGGCGTAGCAACTGCGCAAGATACAAAATGGGGACTTTGGGCAGCGCATCGGTGGCGACCCCATGGTCACCCTGGCCAGCGAAGAGTTCGCCTAGCCAGCGCGGAACTCGTTCCTCGTAGTCCGCTTCGGGCTCCGAGACGCCTCGCGCGAGTTTCAATAGGGCGACTTTGGCGAGCTCTTCTGGATCAATGGAGGCTAACGCTCCAAAGTACTCGAATGCGCGCTTCTCGTTGGCAGATGCAAGATGAAGATCAAGGCGCCTCGATACGAGAGTGCGCGCTTGCATGGCCGCAGGCCCGGCGAGTCCTCGACGAACGATTCGGATTGACCGCTCCAGCGTCACGTCGTCTACAGGCTCGGACCTCCGCAGTAGCCGCAAGATCTCCATGGCAATCGTCGAAAGAGCTGGTGTGTCCCTGTGAGCGGCGCTCACGATGACATCCGAGTACGTACCGTTGGAGCGGTACTCGGTTGAAACTGCGGAAATGATTACGGGCAGAGCCGCGCTTGGGCGAGCGAGAACAAGACGGTCCATCCAGTCGGCTCGGATCGTGCCGGCAAAGCACGCATGCTGTACTGCCAGGGCGACTTCAGCGTCGGACAGACTGTGCTCCCAACCCGGCTTGAGGCTGTCGAACTCTACTGCGCTTACCGCCAGCGCGTTCTCCCTCTTGCTGCTGAACCGGTTGTCACCTGTCTTCTTCGGGCGCTCGGGGTGGACGCTGCGCCACGTCAGCGACATAGCGTGCGCGTAGTGCTTTGCTACGACAGGACCAAAGCCCAGAGTCAACGCTTGCCACTTCGCAGGCCCCTCGATGCCGTCATGGCGTGCCTTCATGTCGATCCAGTTGGTCAGGTCGTAAAGACGATGACGCCCTGACTTCCAAGAATTGACGGCATCCGGAGCGTCCAGGATTCCGGGCGTCGACTCCAAGAGGTCACGAAAATCGATCCAGGACTGCTTGGCTTTCTGAGTCTTCTTGTTGGCCCTCTCCTTGCGGGCCTGCGCATCCGCAGCGTAGGGGTCGACTGGTGCAGGCTTTCGGTATTCGTCGAGATCGGCTTGCAATACGGGATCACCGGCTGCAAGTTGATCTAGAAGCTCGCGCCTCGACTCAGCGAGGTCGGCGAAGTGCAAGGCGGACAGGATCGCGCTGAAAGCGATGCGACGCTCGTACTCTTCACCCATTCGACGCGAATCTTCCACTAGCCATTCGAGATCGCTCATGTCGGTTCGCCACAAGATATGCCCCGTGTGGGGCCCAACTTGCCAGATGCGAATCGGTAGAGTCTCTTTGGGCTTGCCTTCACGGTCAGTCTGAGCGTCTGCCCAGATCAGCTGTCTGTTGAGGGCTTTGTCTTGTCGTACTCTTTTGGCAAGTCCCTCTCTTTCGTCTTCCTCGGCGTGCATGCCACTGGCCCGTTCGACCGCCATCAGAAGACGAACCAAGCCGTCCTCGACGTCGCCGGGCGCTCGTCGATCCAGTTCAGCCTTTGCGAGAGAAGCCAATCCTTTGCAAAGCTCGACATGGCGACTCGAAACCCTCAAATCTTCGTCGGCGTATGGCGCCTTCATAACCAGGGTGGCAATGCCGAGCGAAAATTGTCGCTGTGCAGCGCGACTGGGAGCCAGTGCATGCAGGGACGCTAGTTGATAGCTGAACCCTTCCACTTGGTACGGCTCTGCTGGTTCTGATCGCTCAATTAGGCTCAGAAGATCATCTGTAGACAGATAGGCGGGGTACAGCAGGCTTGCCATCTGTGGCGCCAGCCGAGCGCTCAGACGATCCGGAGCAGCCCTGACCGCACTTGTCAGCGCTCTGAGGCCCCTGATGTCTTTGCACGCGAGTAGGGCACGTGCCGCAGCGAGCCTGTGCCACTGGTTTGCCGAAGGGTCAAGAGCCGTGTCGCGCGCGAGGTCCGCGCATTCTTTGATGCATCCCTCTTCGATGAACTCCAGCAGATGCATCCTGAACTCGGCCCGAGCGTTTACCCCCCAAGCTCGCCGAACGGCCGCGGATAGAGCAGGCGAAGAAAACATCCAAGCCGCCCGAAAGTCGATCATCTCGACATTGAGGTCGCCCTTGGCGTCCAGCGCTGCGTAGGCCTCAAGCAGCTTCTCTCGAACTTCCAGTGGTAAGGACTTTGGGTCACCATGAACTATCAGCGATACGGGCTCCCGTCGGATAACCTGTTCGCGCACTGGTACGAGCCACAGCGACAACCATGCCGCTACCGCGCGAAGGGTAGGTACCACGGTGGGAACGCCGTATGGCTCAACAAAGAGCAAGCGATGTAGTTCTGTGATCGGGCAGTTTTTTTCAGTCAGCCATCTCAACCAACACGCAGCCAAGTACTCTTGGGTAGATCTATGATGGAATCGCACTCTTCCGTAGGTGCCTGGTGCGAAGATGCCAGTTCGTAAGAGAGCGTTGATGGCCTCTTGATCCCAGTCGGAAAGGACATCACGCGGATCCAGCGCCCCTTTTGCAAGGGTCGGGTCGGGGTCTTGACCTGGCGCCTTAATGGTGAACGTCTTGCCAAGCACCAAAGCTGCTGCCAATCGTTCGGCGCCTCGCCTGGCACGGTTCCGACTCAGAATCCCAGCATCGGGTCGATATGCATCCTCCTCATGCAATTTGCGCTTGACGCCTTCTTCGGTCATCTGTTGGAGCGAACCGAAACCGCCGTGATCGAGCCAGTAGCCGATGAGATCAATGAGATCGCCGGGGCGCTCGCTCATCGCCTCGAGGCCCGAACGGCGGACGGCCTGCAAGAATTCAGGCACATTGGAGATCGAAGCAGCGATTGCCATCCGCTCCTGTTGCTCGTAGGTCAGAGAAGACAACTGGACGACCAGAAGCTCCCCAGTGTTTGCGCCGGTCTGCGGCTCCTTGGATCTTGCTGTTCGAGTGGCGGTGTCAAAAACCGGCGACAAGAGGATCTCGTCGGGATTCGTGACCGTTGCATCGTGCTTTGCAGGTGGGACATAAGGGAGCTCTTTCTGCAATGACTCCCGATCCGCTTTGCCTCTCCAGTCACTAACTCGACAACTCACGATGACATGGGCACGATTGAGGTTGCCCGAAACCGCCGTGCGGAAGGTTTGAAGTGCTGTGACTAGCTTCTTCCCGTTCAGGCGCGCCTCATCTACAGAGTCCAGGAAGAACCACGCCTCCCCAGCGGCTACAGCAACCCAAGAGTGAAATGCGGCCTTGTCCTCGTCATTGAGAGACGCTTCGAACCTGTCATCAGCCAAGTCCTCGATCCGGAGGAAGAAGGCGGGCTTGCCATCCCTCTTCAATACCTCGGCCCGATGCTCCAGTTCCTTGGTTTTTCCGCTCAGGGCTTCTGCGAGAAGCACCACGCGCCAGTGCCCAAGGACACTCTGCCAGTCGAGCCAGCCACCATACTTGCGTCCCCAGTGCGGTCCCCATTCGAGAGTTGCGTCCGCATCCCGCTTAAGCGGGACGAATAGCCGTCCCAGGTCGACAAACTCCATAGATGTTGCTCAACTCACGTGTATCGGGGCTCGGTCAACGGCCCTGCACGGTTGGCAAAGTCGATGGGGCCGCGACTACCCTCTCCGCATATCGTTCCGACGGTCAAGTTGACTCCTCGTGGTTGACGTCGGACTCCTGCCTAGTTCCCGACTACCTTATTTTGGCTGAGACCAGAAGCTGAGGGGGCTCCCCCTTGAGCTGAAACCGCTGCGAAGCTGCTTATGGCGACGGCTGGTTCGGACTGATAGCTGTACTTCGTCCGCAGATAGGGGAGAGGCCGGTGTGATCAAAAGCGGCCGCTCGCGAGTTGCACGCAATCTCCCGCGCAGGCTAGAGTTGCAAAAGGCCGCGAAGACTCAGGCAACAAGCGAGACATATGACGGTTCGATTCGAGGACATTCTTTCGACAGCTAAGGGCGAGGACAACGCATTCGAGGAGCTGACCTGCCAGCTCGCACGCCGGAGCCCACCTGAGAAAGCGGTTGAGTTCAGGCGCATTCACGGAGGCGGCGGGGACGGCGGCGTCGAAGCCTACTGGGTGCTCGATGACGGCAGCGAGGTTGGCTATCAGGCGAAGTACTACATAAAGTCGGGCGACGTTCGTTGGGAAGCGATCGACGACTCGGTCACCACGGCGCTGAAGCTGCATCCTCGGCTACGCTTGTACTACATCGCGATCGCGTGTGACCTCACCGACAAGACTTCCCGCAAGGGCAAGACCGGCTGGGAACGGTGGGAAGAGCGCAAGAAGGGGTGGGAAGCGTTGGCGAAGAGTGAGCTAGGACACGAAGTCACCTTCGTGCCGTGGTCTGCGTTTGAGCTGCGCGCCATGCTTGAGTTACCGCGGATGGCCGGATTGCTCGAGCATTGGTTTGGTCAGCTGGCTCTCAGGCCCGACTGGCTCTCGCATCGGGTCGACAGAGCTGTGGCCGATCTTGACGAGCGATACCACGCCGAAGACCACGTGCCGGTGGGCGTCGAACAGCTATTCGACGTAGTCCTCCGCAGCGGGAAGGTCCAAGAGCAATTTCGTGAGCGCTTGAACCGGCTCCAGGAAAGCGCAAACAGATGGCTCGCAGAGGCGCCGGGGATCCCAGCTTCGCGTGCCGGAGAGGCGAGGCGCGCTTTCGCTGACGTCGAGAAAGTCTTGTGCCTGCAAGCGGGACTGGACGCTGCTTCGTGGATTCCGTGGGGAGTGAGCAACTGGGCATCCGTGGTCAGCAGCGCCCAGGGCAGTGTGTCAATTCTGACAACGCTAGTCCGCGAGGACATAAAAAGCGCCGGCAGGGGTGCAGGTCGGGACGAGCAAGACCTGCTCATAGCTTTAGGCCACCTAGTCTCCCTCCTCGAAACACTGAACCAAAGTTGGTCAAGCACCTTGATGCAGGCTGAGCGCAATCGGGCGGTGCTGCTGGACGGACGGGGCGGGTCGGGAAAGTCTCATCTTCTTGCCGACCAAGCGCGAAGAGGTGTGGCGGAAGGCCGGCCGGTCGTACTCGTTCTGGGTCAGCATCTACATGTGGGCGCCATATGGCCGCAAATCCTCGAACGCCTCGGTGTGATAGGGACGCCCCCCGAGACTTTTCTGCAAGCACTGGACTCGGCAGCGGAAGCGGCCAATAAACGAGCGCTGTTCTTGGTCGACGCGTTGAACGAGGGAGCAGGCGCGCTATTGTGGAAAGGGGAACTGGCGAGCTTCCTGGAGACGATCAGACCATTCGCGAACATCGTATGTGTGCTTAGCTGCCGTTCCGAGTACGTGACGTTTGTCGTGCCCCAAGGTGTCGCAAAGACCCTCGCCAAAGTGACGGTGGGCGGCTTTGTAACGCCACATGAGCAAAGACAGGCCGCGTCGGTCTACATGGACCGTAACGGGATCGCCCGTCCGAGCTCACCATGGCTAACTGAGGAGTTCAGAAATCCGCTCTTTCTGCGCAGCGTCTGTATCGCGTTGCGAAAGGAGGGCATTTGCGAGTTCCCACGCGGACTTGTTGGCATCAAGAAGATCCTGAGCCTGTATCTCAACAGCGTCGCGCGACACCTCGTGCCCGACTATGACGGCAGCAACGAACTCGTGGGGCCCGCGCGAAATACGGTATTGGCGATCGCGCGTGCGATGGCCGCAGAGCGGCGCGACTTCGTCTCCAGAGACGTTGCCGACACAGTCGCGCGTGCGCAGTTTTCTTCTTTCAAAGAGCCCAGCGGCTCGACCTGGCTCGAGGTACTTCATCGCAGCGGCCTCCTTCGCTTCGACCCGGATCCAGACCTGAAGGCTGGTGATCCGCTGCCTGCGAGCATCAACGTTGTACGGTTCGCGTTTCAACGGTTCCAGGACCATTTGATAGCTGAAGCGCTGCTAACACAAGTCGAAGACTTGGGGCACGCGTTCGACCCGCACGCACCGCTTCATTTTCTGACAGACCACAAGCAGTGGCGGATTTTGGGCTCGGGACTGATCGGTGCGCTAGCCGTCCAAGTGCCGGAGCTCTTCGGACAGGAATTGATTGACGTCATGCCCGGAGGCCTTAATCGGTGGCGCGGGTTCAAAGTGCTTAAGCCGGCATTTGAGGACAGCTTGGGACTGCGTGCTTCCGGTGCTTTCAACGCACGGACCACGGAGCTGTTCGAGGAGTGGGATTCTTACGGAAAGCGGGCGGTCTCACTGCTGCTTGAGTTGGCGACTGTCGCAGACCATCCATGGAACGCTAATGGGATGCATGCCCGCCTTAGTTGTGTGTCGATGCCTGAGCGTGATCTTCGGTGGAGCCTGGCTCTCAACGAGATCGGCCAAGACGATGAGCGGCATGCGTTTTATGTCTTGGCAGAGTGGTGTGCCAGCCCTGCAGTCAGGAGTGCTGGCAGCCGAACTCGCGAGCTTGCTGCACTGGCGCTTGCCTGGTGCCTAACGTGCAGCAACCGCCCGGTCCGTGACACGGCGACGAAGTCTCTTTCGCGGCTGTTTCTGGTTCAAGAGAATCTGCTGACTTATTTAATACAGAAGCTGAACGACGTTGATGACAACTACGTCCTCGAGCGACTGTGGGCAGCGGCCTTCGGTGCCTGCAGCAACGACCCGAGTCGGGGGAGGCTTCAGCTGTATGCGCAGGTGGCATGGCAATTGGTCTTCTCGTCCTCCCCGCGGAAAGACCTTCTGCTACGGGACTACGCGCGCGCGATCGTGGAGCTGGCAACTCATGTAGGCGTAGACCTCGCTGGTGTGGACGCGACTCGTTGCAGGCCGCCATACGCAGAGGCCTGCATCGACCTGACTAAGGTCCGTGAGCTGACTAGAACGACCGAACAAAGGATGAGCAGAGGGGCGCAGGGGATTGTCTCATCGTGCTTGCATCTTGGTGACTTTGGAGACTATGAGATCAAGCCGACAGTACGGGAGATCACGACGGTCGCCTTGGCTACCTTGCCTATCGCGACAAGGGAGTCAGCATTCAGAAACTTCAGGTCGATCGTCCTCACCGACAGGATGGATCGAATCGCAGCGTTTCACGAACTCGAGGAACACTTGCGGATGATGCACATACCGCAGATGGTGAAGGGTAAGACCAAGCTAGTTTTCAGGCGAAAGACCCCGTCGAAGGCGGAGATTGCTCGAGCCGAGCTTCTGGAGAAGCGATTGCTGGCCTTGCTCTCGCCGGACGAGGTCCGAAGCTTTCGAGAGGATGCGGTGCCTTGGTTGGCCGATAGCCGCTCAGAGCAGGTCGAGCGTGTTGACCTCAAGCGCTGCCAGACTTGGGTTGCTGTGCGCGCCATCGAAATGGGCGGACCCGCCATCGAGGTCGATGGGCCCCATTCAACGTCCACCAGTGATCGGCCGGTCGTCGAGAGGTTGAGCAAGAAGTATCAATGGCTTGCTCTGAGTGAACTGCTGTGCGGCTTGGGATCGACGCTGTGTCTGGAGTCTGGCTGGCAGGAGGACCGCACTCTGCGCCCGTACGACTTTCCAACGGACTTTGGCTTTGTCAGGGATGTCGACCCGACTGTGCTGTTGCACGATCCTCGGCCGACTGCGAAAATTGGTGATGCATGGATGTTCGGCGAGCCGATCACTTTGGAAGCGGTCAGTGAGGATGACCTTGGTGCCTGGCCCGTTCGAGATGATCCAAGCAGGGAGTTTGACAAGAAGGTTGTGCGCGTTGGTGGCGACGGCCAGCGATGGTTTGCTCTTTACGATCACACGCATAAGACAGATCGATACCGCGAAAAGTCGGTCGAACATGGCATGCGCCAGCAGGAGTTCCGGCGCATCTTTACCGTGTTCGTCGAAACCTCGCGTCTTGGAGAGTTCGTTGCGGCCGTCAAGGACGACCAAGATATCGACGTTAGCGACTGGGAAGTCCCGCAACTGACCGACGGACCGTACCTCGGTGAGGTTTTCTGGAGGGCTATTGCACCGATGGAACAATGGTCAGACAGAGGCGTTAAAGTGCCGTCCTCTATACGGTTGGCATATCCGATTTGTCAGTACATCTGGGAGTCGCACCTTGACCTCAGCCTGACTGACGGAGCGCGGGCGTACCTGCCGGCATCCTGGCTTGCGAACAAATTGGGATGGACCATCCTGCCGGGTGCGGAGGGCACGCTTGTTGACGGAGGGGGGCAGAGCGTTTTCATTCGAAAATCCACGGAAGAGGACAATGTGGTGCTCTTGAGTGAGGGGGCTTTGGAGCGACTGAGACGCGAATCCGGCCTGAGCTGCGTGTGGCTCCTGGTGGCTGAACGCAATGCATGGCCGGGAGGAAGCAACGCCGCCGCCACGTGGCGCCGCGCCGAAGGTGTGGCATGGATGGATGACGGCCGCGTCGTCAGCAGTGCGTGGATGCGCGACGGGTCGGCATTGGAAGTTGCGCAGGGATCGCGCACGGGGCCTCGCAAGCGCGGAGGAAAGTAGACCGGCTGTCTCAACGCGCAGATGACACTCAGCGGCATGCGAAGAGCAGCGATGGGCCGGGGACAACAAGAGTTCGCGGTCAAGCTCGACTAACGGGTCGACGCAAAGAGCATAGCCGCCGAACAGCCGCGAGCTGCTCATGACCGCATGCGACCGGAAAGTAGCTGCCAAGAAGCTTGCGACCAACGACGGGTTGAATCCGCCCTGAAAAAGCCAACGTTCAGAGTGACCGCGCCATGCCAGCATCGGACCCGCTCCGGATATCACGGCTTCTCAAACGCAGTGTTTGGCCGGTCAGGCGCTCAACATTGAAGCGTCGGTGGTCAAGAAAAAGTGGCAGCGATGGTATGAAGTCCCTGAGACGCCAAGCCGACCAGCCGATGATGCCCGTCGTAAGTACGGAGATTCTTTTCGGGCCGATTGGGTCTAGTAACTACGTTACCGACCTTCACTTAAGCCCCTTAGGAGCACCAGTGAACAGTCCGAGTGCGCGGTTCGAATTACCCGTAACGCATACCTCTGCGGAAGGACCCGTGCCGTTGGTCTGCCTGCCCGACACCTCGTTGAGCCGCAACAGCACGCTCGCGAGGCCGCCGATATTGAAGCCCTCACTCACGCGCATTCGGTCTCCGCTGCTTTCTCAGCGGCGCGCTTGACCCGTGCAGTGAAGGCGAGATAGCTCTCGCCTTGCCCCACCGAGAACGCCGCTTCGTCCCATGCAGTGAGGCCGAGGGCGCACGCCTTCGCATCGATGCCGCTGCGCGTCTGGTCCCACGCAACATCAGAAAAATCTGGACTCGCGCCGATCTCCTCTGCTTCCCGCACCAGGCGCTTCACGATGCCAAGCAGGTATGCCATCCCTTTCGGCGGACTTGCCTCGACGCAGACCTCCGCGGCCCCCTCAAAGATCTCCACGCCGACACCTGCCTCGACCAGATCGCGCAACTTCGGATCCGACGGGTTCACGTCAGTCACGCCCTTTGCCCGGATGGCCTTGCAAACAGCAGCCACTTTCTTTGACGTCCGGGCTTCACGCTCTGCACTGGCCATCGCGTCCGGCGTCGTTCCTTCCGCCGCGCTCTCCCCCTCAACTGTGGATGCAGCGATAGACGGGCCTCGATGACTGCGAGAGGCTTCGCCACCATTGGCCGCATTCCCAGTCTCGCGCTCCCGCTGCCGACGTTTTCTTTCCGCGCCTCCCTCGTCTTCGCGCTCCCTCTTGGGCTGACGCCGCTCCCAAGCCACCAGACGGCCGGTGTCTTTGGCGATCAGCCCCTTGTCCTGCATGAGTCCGTAGACCCGCTGCGCGACACCTTCCTCCACCTCGAGGTAAAAGTCCATCGATTCGAAATCCGGCACCCCGGGATTGCCGCGATCCTCGGACGTGCTCGCCGCCTCCAGCAGATGGACCCAGATGGCGACCACCTGCGCCATGGACACGCCAGCCTTCTTGGCGATCAACCCGAGCTTCGGATCGGTGACCGTCCCGTGATGCCATCTGAACCAATGCATATCCGCCATGACGCGTCAGACCTCCGATGCCTGCGTCTCGGTGAGCTTGGGGGATCGTGCATTCACGCCATTCGCCGAGTCGACCTGCTCGACGATCCAGGCATCGATGGACGACTTGAGCCACACCGTGCATCGCCGGCCCAAGGACACGCTGCGCGGAAATTTCCCGGCTGACATGCGCGCATAGATCGCGCTCTTCTTCAGACACACGCGACGCTCGACCTCCTGGATGCGGAGAAAGCGATCTCCTGGCGCTGCTTTGAGGACGGGTGGGGCTTGCATGTGGACAGTTTCGGAATTGAACATGGAGCGAGGATCGCGCAGTAAAGCTGACATCGACAAGGCACGCGATGTCACCTCGACACCATCTCCAGATCGGCTGCGCAACGGTCTTCAGGCACCTGCGCTTCGCGTTCGACCGCCTCCTTGACGCGCCGCAAATACGCCGGCCAGTGCTCGTGATCGGGACCGAGGTTGAACTCCCGCCACCGCCCGATGCCAAGCGCTTCGGCCTTGGCCTCGATGCTGGCCCGGCTTTGGTCCCAGGCAGCCTGCGGCAGACCCGGTCGCTCGCCGATGTCCACAGCCTCCCGCAACTGGCGCTCCACAATGCCAAGCAGGTATTCCGCGCCCTTGGCGGGGTGCGCCCTGGTGCAAATCTCGGCGGCCTGCTCGAAGGTCTCCACGCCGACGCCTTTGTCGATCAGCGCGCGCAGCTTCGGATGCGACGGGCTCACATCGGTCACTCCCTTGGCCCTGATTGCCCGGCAGACGGTTCCCGCTTTCGTGGGAGTTTTCGATTCTTCGCCCCCCACTTCCCCCGCTTGCGGGGGGTAGGGGGGTGTTTTCTTATCTTCTCTCCTCTCCTCTCCTCTGGGTGTGACTTGGCGGGACGTGGCGTGACATGGCGTGACATGACCGGATTCGGTGTGACCTGCGCTTGCGCCAGCCGTCACGCCCGAGGCTTCTCGCTCCCGTTGTTTGCGCTTTCTGTCCGCGCTGGTCTCGTCCTCGCGTTCACGCTTGGGCTGCCGCCTTTCCCACGCGGCAAGGCGTCCTGTGTCGCTGTCGATCAAGGCCCGGTCCTGCATGAGCCCATAGACGCGCTGTGTGCTGCCTTCTTGGACCCCGAGGGCGAAGTCGATGGATTCGAAGTCCGGTGTGCCCGGATGGCCGCGCTCCTCGGACGCGCTGGCCGCCTCCAGCAAGTACGCCCAGATCGCGATGACCTCGGCCACAGACGCACCCGCCTTCTTCGCGATCAATCCGAATTTCGGATCGGTGACCGTCCCGTGATGCCACCGGAACCAATGCATGTCTGCCATGGCGCTCAACCCCTCCGCGCTTGCTCTGCGCCATGGGTCCCAGGCGAGACTGCCAGGGTATTGGCCCTCTCGATCTGCTCGTCGATCCATCCGTCGATGGAAGACTTCAGCCACACTGTGCATCGACGGCCCAACGAGATGCTTCGCGGGAATGCGCCGGTCGCCATGCGCGCGTAGATCGCGCTCTTCTTCAGACACACGCGGCGCTCGACCTCTTGAATCCTGAGAAAGCAGTCGCCTGGCGCGACTTTGAGAGGGGTTGGCGACGCCATGCGGACGGTTTCGGAAGTGAACATGGGATGAGGATCACCGAGAGAAGGTGACATTGAGGAGGCCCAAGATGTCATCACCGGCTCCTTATCCATGGCGGCGTGCGCTGTCCAGCGCATCGCATTGGCGCTCGATCTGAGCGCCGAGAAGTCCCAGCGAAACCGACATGAGCCGTTCCAGCGCGCCGCGGTGGCATGCGTTAAAGAAGGGCGCAGGGCTCGCATCGGAACAAGCCGCTTCGCGCCGGTCTTCGTCCCAGGAAAGCAGTTGGGCGAGCATGTGGGTGCCTTGCACCACGTCGCGCGCGTCGTTCAAAAATTCGGCGAGCCGTTGCTGGGGCAGGCTCAGCCCTTCCCCTCGAACCCATTCGAAGGGCTTGAATTGAGCGGTGGGGCGATAGCTCGCGAAAGAGCAGCCTGCGTCGGCGCCAGCGTGAGAAGAGTCGGCCATGGGGCCTCCAAGGATTGCGGTTTGCTACAACCGCCGTCCTCTCTTCCAAAAGAGGGCGGCAGCTCGAACGGGTTGGAAGACCGGGCAATCCTTGCGGAAACCGGCAGGGCTCGCGCCCTCCCATTCGAGCCGCCAAAAAATGGAGCGCGAACGAAAAAGCCGCAGACCATGTGCGGTGACTGCGGCTTTCGTCGCAGGATTGCAGCGGGCTTCCAAACCCGACCTCGCTCATCACGAGGCGAGTGAACTTTAAGCGCTCTCGGCTGTTCCCGTCAAGCCGCGCGCAGCTTCACCACGTCAGCACCACGGCGCAATTCATCGAGGTAGTCGGCCCACTTCTGCATCATCGAAAAACGTTCCACGCGAAACTCTGTGCGGTTGTAGGCGCGGCCGAGACTGTCTTTGACGGCGTGCGCGAGCTGCGCCTCGATCACCGACTCGTCGACGTTGAGGCGCTCCGCCAGGATGGTGCGTGCGGTCGCGCGGAACCCGTGGGCGGTTACCTCGTCTTTGCCGAAGCCCATCGCACGCAACGCGGCGTTGATCGCCGCATCGCTCATGGGGCGCTCGTGGCTGCGCTCGCCGGTGAACACGTAGGCGCTGCGCCCCGTGAGCGGGTGCAGGTCGCGCAATGCTTCGACCGCCTGCGTTGCCAGGGGCACTAAGTGAGGCGCCCCATGCAACTTGCCAACCTTCTTCCGCTTCATGCGTGCGGCGGGCACGGTCCACAGCCCGGCGTCGAGGTCGATCTCTTCCCACTTCGCATGGCGCAACTCGCCCGGACGCAGCAAGATCATCGGGGCCAACTTCAGGGCAGTCCGCACAACGTGCGTCCCCTTGTAGCCATCGCATGCGCGCAGCAGCTCGCCCAGGCGCTTGGGGTCGGTGATGGCCGGAAAGTGCTGCACGAGCGGTTTGCGCAAGGCGTCCTTCAGGTCACGGGCCGGATTGCTCGTGGCGCGGCCGGTGGCGACGGCGAAGCGGAAGACTTGGCCGCAGTTCTCCAGCGCGCGGTGGGCGGTTTCGACCACGCCGCGAGACTCGATGCGACGGATGACCGTGAGCAGCTCAGGCGGATCAATCTTCGCGATGGGGCGCGTGCCGATGTAGGGGAACACATCGTTCTCCAGCCGGCCGATGATCTTGACGCCGTAGCTCTCGGCCCAGTCGGCGCGGCGCACCTCGTACCACTCGCGCGCGACGTGCTCGAAGCTGTCGAGCACAGGCAGGCCGGCCTCGGCGCGCGCCGTCGCTTCACGGGCCTGGACATGCGCCGCACGCACGGCCTTTCTGGCCTCGCTGGGGTCGATGCCTTGGGCCACCTTCCTGCGAGCGTCCTCGGCGCGCTCGCGTGCCAGACCGATGCCGATGGTGGGGTAGGTGCCGAGCGAGAGCGTTTTGCGCTTGCCGGTGATGCTGTAGTCGAAGCGCCATCCGTGGGCGCCGCCGTTCACGAAGAGCAGGATGTAGAGGCCGTCGCCGTCAGAAATGCGCCTGCGCGGATCGCCGGGTTTGATGGATCGGAGAGAGGTGTCGGAACCGATTAGATTTCGTGGCATAACAGTTTTTCGGGTGCAGTAAGTGATGCAGTAACTCAAGATCACACCCGAACAAAATTCTAGAGCTGGCGCGGCTTACAAGGGATCTTTCGACGGAGCCCCAGGCCACCAAATTCCTATCCACGCATGTCTAGCGTGGACTCAAGCCCTAAGCGTTATCAGCGACTTAGGGCTTTTTTGTTTCTCGCGCTTGCTGCTGTCTCTGGCTAACTCTCATCGACGAGGGATAACTGAGGGCTATCCAGAAACAAGGTGCGACATGCGCTTCCAATCCCCTGGAGGTCGCATCAAGTGGGTCCCACCGCCGGAGCGCTTCCACGGCATCGATGAGGCCGAGCCGCATGGCCTGCTACACCATCGCGAATCCGCCCGACGCACCAATCGTTTGCCCCGTGATGAACAAGGCGCGCTCAGACGCAAGAAAGGCGACCAGCCCGGAGATGTCCTCGGGCCGCGACAACCGTCCCACGCCCTTCGAGATGGGATAGACGTTCAGCATCTTCCCCAGCCGTTCGTCGTTCTCCACCGTCGCGTGGATGTTGAGCGGCCCGTCCTTGATGCCCGCATGCGACACGGCGCCGAGCGCGACCGAATTCACCGTGATCGCATGCCGACCATGCTCGCGCGCCAGCGCCTTGCCGAAGCCTGCGATCGCGGCCTTGGCGCCCGAATACACGGCCATGTTGGCCTCGCCGATGCGCCCGGCTTCCGAGATGATGTTGACGATGCGTCCGTGCTTGCGGCCGACCATGCCCGGCAGCACGGCGCGGCAGCAGTGCATGGTGCCGTAGACATTGAGGTTGACGATCTTGGCCCAGTCGAGCGTGGGCATGTCGAGAAAGGGCGGCGTGCGTCCGCCTTTCTCGCGGCGCTCGGGAATGATGCCGGCATTGTTCACCAGCACGGTCACGGGTGCGTCGAAGTGCTGCGTGCCCTTGGCGACCATGGCGTCGACTTCGTCCGCCTGCGTGATGTCGGCCGGCGCGGCGAGCGCCTGGCCGCCGGCGTCGGTGATCTCTTTCGCCACCGCTTGCGCGCGGTCCGGGAACAGGTCGTTGACGATGACGCGCGCGCCTTCGGCAGCGAGCTCGATGCAGATCTGCCGGCCCACGCCCTGGCCGCCGCCGGTCACCAGCGCGACCTGGCCTTCCAATCCGAGTTTCATGTGTTGTTCCTTGAGGGTTGTCGTTCAAAAAATTGGAAAGGGTTCAGCGCCCGGTGAACACCGGCTTGCGCTTCTCGACGAACGCCCGCATGCCTTCCTTGCGGTCCTCGCTGTCGATGATCATGGCGGCCGCGTAGCGCTCGTACTCGAGGCCCGAGTCGAGGTCGGTCTGCATGCCGCGGTTGATGGCGCGCTTGGCGAAGCGCACCGCCAGCGGCGGGTGCTCGGCGATGCGCTGCGCGAGGGCGAAGGCCTCGGGCATCAGGTCGGCCTGCGGCAGCACGCGGCTCACGATGCCATAGCGCAGCGCGGTCTCGGCATCGACGAGGTCGGCGGTGAGGATCAGCTCCTTGGCGCGCGCCTCGCCGATCAGCCGCGGCAGGCGCTGCGTGCCGCCTGCGGCCGGTATCACGCCGAGCTTGATCTCGGGCAGGCCGAAGCGCGCTGTCTCCGACGCGATGCGGATGTCGCAGCACAGCGCAATCTCCAGGCCACCGCCCAGTGCCACGCCGTTGATGGCGGCGATCACGGGTTTCTCGAACTCCTCGATGTTGCGGAACAGGTCGTGCGTGGCTTTCTGGGCGACGAAGTACGCGGTGCCGGTCGCCTGGCTGCCGGCGCGCTCCTTGATGTCGGCGCCGGCGCAGAAGGCGCGGTCGCCGCTGCCGGTGACGAGCACCGCGCGCACGCGGTCGTCGGCACGGGCGTACTCGAAGAAGGCGCGCGCGAGGTCGGGCTTCATCGAGCCGCCGAGCGTGTTCATTCGGTCCGGGCGGTTGAGCGTGACGATGGCGACGTTGTCGCGCACCTCGTACTGCAGCGTTTCCAGCGGGGGAGGGGTCTGGGTGGTCATGGGTGTGATGTCTTCCTGTGTCGTGTGCATTCAGGCCTGCGCCGCGGACAGCACGTGCGCAATGGCCACCGAGCCGAGGCCGATCATGTGGGCCATGCCCCAGCGCGCATTCGGGTGCTGGCGGCCTTCGGCCTCGCCGCGGATCTGGCGCGTGATCTCCGCGATCTGTCCGATGCCGGTCGGCCCGAGCGGATGGCCCATGCCGATCAGCCCGCCCGAGGCATTGATGGCGCAGCGCCCGCCGATCTGCGAGTCGCCGCGTTCGAGGTACGCCGCGCCTTCGCCAGGCGCGCACACGCCGACCGCTTCGCTGTAGAGCAGTTCTTCCACGGAGAACGCGTCGTGCAGTTCGAGCAGGTCGAGTTGCGTGGCGCCGATGCCGGCGGCTTCCAGCGCGGCCTGCGCGCTGCTGCGCACGAGGTCGATCGGGCCCTGGCCGTAGGTGGTTTCGTCGCGCTCGCTGTTGGCGAACGAGGCGCGCACGCGCACGCAGCGCTTCGGGTCCAGGCCCAGGCGCTTGAGCGCGCGGCCCGACACCAGCAGCGTGGCCGCCGCGCCTTCGCCGCGCGGGCAGCATTGCTGCACGGTGAGATCGCCCACGACCTTCGGCGAGGCGAGCACCTGTTCGAGCGTGCGCGGCTTGCGGAACTGCGCGTACGGGTTGCGCGAGGCGTTGGCGTGGTTCTTCACCGCGACCTTCGCCATCGACGCCATGCCGGCGCCGCGTTCGCGCAGATAGCTGCGCGCCATCAGCGCGAACTTCACGGCCGGGATGGTGGCGGTGTCGCTCAGGCGTTCGAGGCCGTCCTTGTTGGCGGCGCGGCGGCCGTCGCCGTGCTTGTCGACGCCCATGGCCAGCACCACGTCGCTGATGCCGTGCGCCACTTCCATGCAGGCCTGGCGAAAGGCGAAGGAGCCCGAGGCCGAGGCGTTCTCCACCTGCGTGACCGAGAGGCCCGTCGAACCCAGGTGGCGGAACATCACGCGGCCCGCGGCCATGCCGATGGAGGTGGTGCCGACATACGCGCTTTGCACCTGCTTCCAGTCCAGCCCCGCATCGACCAGCGCACCGCGCACCGCCGTGAGCCCGAGGTGGGTGTAGGGCGTGTCGCTCGGGAACTGGTAGGGATGCAGGCCGATGCCCGCGACGTAGACACCGTCGCTGCCGTCGAGCCAGTGGCTGTTGGTGTTGTTCATCGCGCGGCCTCCTGTGCAGGCACGAACGCGCAGCCGTAACTGTCGCCCGATGCCTGCGGTACGGCCACCGCCCGCAAGGTCATGCCGGGGTGCAGCGCGCTTTCGTCACCGACGGCGATCACGCCTTCTTCCACCACCTGTTCGGCGATGCGGATGTCGCCCGCGATGCTCGGCGCAGGCATGCCCGGAACGAGCGGCACATGCAGCGTCACGTACGCGAGCAGCGTGCCGCCCCCGGGTCGTGCCACCTGTTCGGCATCGGCCGTCGGGTGGCCGCAGTGCATGCAGCCCGGCGCATTGGCTGGAAAGCTCAACCCGTGGCAGGCGGGGCACTGGGCAAAGAGAAAGTCGAGCGAGCGGCCGTCGGCGGCCAGCCGGTAGAGCGAAGGCCGCTGCGGCTTCATCGAAGTCAGGTCTTGGGTCATGTGTGTGAAGCGGATGAAGGGAAAACGCAGGGTCATTCCAGTTTTGCGCCGGACGCCTGGACGACGTCGCGCCAGCGGACCATTTCCGTCTTGACGAACTCGCCGAGCTTCGCGTCGCGCAGTTCCTTGAGCGGCACGCTGCCGAACTTCTCGGTCGCCTGCAGCATCTCGGGGTCGACGATGGCCTGCGCGATCGCGTCGGCCAGGCGCTTGGCGATCTCGGGCGGTGTCTTGGCGGGCAGGAAGACCGCGCTCCAGGCGCTCGATTCGGCCTTGGGAAAACCAAGCTCGCCCACGGCCGGAATGTCGGGCGCGGCGGTGAGCCGGCCCTTGCCGGTCACGGCCAGCGGCTTGAGCTTGCCGGCCTTGACGAAGGGCATCACGACCACGGGGTAGTCGAACATCAGGTCGAGGTTGCCGGCCATCAGGTCGGTGAGGGCGGGGCTGCTGCCCTTGTAGGGCACGTGGGTCATCTTGGTGCCGGTGGCGACCTGGAACAGCTCCGCCGTCAGGTGCGTGCCGGTGCCCGGGCCGGCCGAGCCGAAGTTGAGCTTGCCGGGGTGGGCCTTGGCGTAGGCGATGAGTTCCGGCACCGTCTTGAAGGGCCGCGAGGGGTTGATCACCAGGATCAGCGGCGTCTCCGACATCGCGTGCACCGGCACGAAGTCTTTCACCGGGTCATAGCGGATGTTCTTGTACAGCGCGAGGTTGGCGGCCTGCGTGCCCTGGGTGCCGTAGATCATGGTGTAGCCGTCGGGCGGCTGGCGCGAGGCCGCTTCCACGCCGATCGAGCCGCCGGCGCCCGGCCGGTTGTCGACCACCACGGGCTGGCCCAGCTTCTCGCCCAGGATCTTCGCCAGCAGCCGCGAGGTGTTGTCCGTGATGCCCCCGGGCGTGAACGGCACGACGAAGGTGATCGGCCGTGTCGGCCAGGCCTCGCCGGCCGCGTGCGCGGCGTTCATTCCCAGCGTTCCCAGCGTCGCGGCCGCGGTGCAAACGCTGCCGAGCGCCCGTTTCCAGAACTTGTCCATGCATGTCTCCAGTTGGTTTTTGGTCTCTTATTTCTACGAGTAATCGCAATATACTTCGATTACTCGTAGAAAAACAAGAGAGGATGTGCCGATGAATTTTGGTGGCCGAGGCGAGAAACTTCGAGACCAAGAGGGAAACGTTCCCTCATCGCTCCGTTAATATTCGTGCTTGTCTACGAAATATCGGAGGAAATATGCCGACACTTGTCCCTGCCGCCGCCCGCACCATGTCCTTGCTCGAACTGTTTGCCCGCGAGAAGCGAGAGCTGTCCAACTCGGACCTCGCGCGGCTCATGGACCTGCCCGAGAGCAGTTGCTCCGACCTGCTGCACACGCTGCATGAGCTCGGCTATTTGCTGCGCACCGCGCGCAGCCGGCGCTTCTATCCAACGGCGCGGCTGCTGTCGGTGGCCAGGGAAATCTCTTCGAGCGATCCGCTCTATGCGGTGGCCTCCGAAGCCTCCGAGCTGCTGCGCGACAAGACCGGCGAGACCGGCCTGTGCGGCCGCGTGGAAGGGGGCGTGGTCAAGGTGCTGGCCTTCACCGAAGGGCGGCATCCGCTGCGCTACATGCAGAACGTCGGCGACAAGCTGAGCCTGCACGTGTCGGCGCTGGGCAAGGCCATCCTGGCGCTCGGCACACCCGAGGAAGCCGCGCGGCAACTGCGGCTCAAGCCGCTGCGCAAGATCGCCGAAGGCACCATCGTCGACCTCGCCGTGCTCGAAGCGCAGGTCGAGCAGGCGCGCGCGCAGGGCTGGATCTGGGTCGAGAACGAGGGCGGCGACGGCCTCTCGGCGCTCGCCGTCGGGGGCTACGTGGGCGGCGAGCCCATGGCGCTCTCGGTGGCCGGCCCCACCGACCGCTTGCGCCAGCAGCGCGAAGCTTTTCTTGCGGCCCTGCAGGAAGTGCAGGCCCTCGTTTTTCGTCCACGCAACGCCAAGGACCCTGCCGCGCCGTAGCGCGAGCGGGGCGCGGCGGGCGCTCTTTTTCTTCCCAACCTCCAGGAGACTCTCGATGAATTTCACCCCCGACGCCGACCAGGCACTGCTGCGCGACAGCATTCGCCGCTTCATGAAAAGCGAGGTGACGCCCCTCATCGCGAAGCACGACGTCGAGAAGACTTTTCCTTTCGAGATCCTGAAGGGCCTGGCGCAGTTCGGCTACATCGGCGGGCGGCTGCCGGAGTCCGAAGGCGGCATGGACATGGACCAGCTCACCTGGGCCCTGCTGATGGAAGAGGCCGGCTACGCCTGGCTGTCGCTGCGCACCATGCTCAACATCACGAACGGCCCGATCCACAAGATCGCGTCGGAAGGCACGCCCGAGCAGAAGGAGCGCTTCCTGAAGCCGCTGCTGGCCTCGCAGCGTCGCTGCTTCACCGCCATCAGCGAGCCCGGCACGGGCTCCAACATCGCGCAGGTCCAGACCCGCGCCGACCTGAAGGACGACCACTACGTGCTCAGCGGCCGCAAGCTGTGGATCACCAACGGCGCCTTCGCCGATTTCGGCATCGTGGTCGCGCGCACCTTCAGTCCCGATTGCCAGGGGCAGCTGTCGACCTTCCTGGTCGAGCGCGAGGTCTCGCCCTACGAGGTGCGCCGCGTCGACACCATGGTGCTGCGCAGCACCGGCACCGCCGAGCTGAACTTCGACAACGTGAAGGTGCCGCGCGCCAACCTGCTCGGCGAAGAGGGCAGCGCGCTCAAGCGCATGCTCGTGGGGCTCGACAGCGCGCGCGTCAACATCGCCATGGGCGCGGTCGGCGCGGCGCAGTCGGCGCTCGACCTGTCGATCGACTACGCGCGCACGCGCACCCAGTTCGGCAAGCCCATCGGCAGCTTCCAGCTGGTGCAGAAGCTCATCGTCGACATGACGGTGCGCGTGGAGGCCGCGCGCGCACTCGGCCTGCGCGCCGCCGCCGCGCTCGATGCGCAGCACGATGCGCGCATGGCCTGCTCCATCGCCAAGCTGTACGCCACCGAGGCGGCGCACGAGGTGGCGAGCATGGCGCTGCAGGTGCACGGCGGCCTGGGCTACTCGACCGACTACCCGATCGAGCGCATCTTCCGCGACACCCGCGGCGGCACCATCCCCGAAGGCACGACCGAGGTGCAGACGCTGATCGTCGGGCGCGAGATCCTCGGCATCTCGGCCATCGCGTGACGCGGCGAGGAACACGCACCATGGAGACACCCACCCACGACACCCCGGCCGACCTGTCGCGCCTCATCAACCCGCGTTCCATCGCACTCGTCGGCGCGTCCGACCGCGAAGGCAGCATCGGCGAACGCACGCTCACCAACCTGATCACGCACTCGGCGTTCGGCGGCGAGGTCTTCCTCGTCAACCCGACCAGGCCCGAGATCCGTGGCCGCCGCTGCTGGCCCAGCGTGGCCGCGCTGCCCGGCACGCCCGACGTGGCCGTGGTCGCCGTGCCTGCGAGCGGCGTGCTCACCGTCATCGAGGAATGCGCCGCGCGCGGCGTGGCCTTCGCGGTCATCCTGAGCTCGGGCTTCGGCGAAGCCGGCGCCGAGGGCGAGCGCGAACAGCAGCGCATGAAGGAGATCGCCGAGCGCAGCGGCCTGCGCCTGTACGGCCCCAACTGCCCGGGCCTCACCAACGTCAACGGGCGCCTGGGCCTGACCTTCTCGCCCTCGTTCCCGCACGACCTGGTGCAGGGCCCCATCGGCCTGGCCACGCAGGGCGGCGGCCTCGGGCGCAACGTGATGCAGGCCATGGAGCGCGGCATCGGCATCGGCCTGTGGGCCTCGACCGGCAACGAGGTCGACCTGCAGGTGGCCGACTTCATCCACTACATGGCGGACGCGCCCGACATCAAGGTCATCGTCACCTTGCTCGAAGGCATCAAGGACGGCCCGAAGTTCGTGGCGGCGGTGCAGCGCGCGGCAGCCAACGGCAAGCCGGTGATCGGGCTGAAGGTCGGCAAGTCGGAGTACGGCCGGCGCGCGGCGCAGTCGCACACCGCCTCGCTCACGGGCTCGGCCGAGGTCAACAGCGCCGTGTTCCGCCAGTTCGGCGTGATCGAGGTCGACGACATCGACGAACTGGTCGACACCGCCTGGCTGTTCGCGCGCGCCATGCCGGGCGCGCAGGACGCACTGGGCATCTATTGCTCGTCGGGCGGCACCGCGGCGCTCGCGGCCGACGCGGTGGGCTCGGCCGGGCTCACGCTCGCCACGTTCACGCCCGAGACCACGGCGGTGCTGCGCGCCAAGCTGCCGGCCTACGCCGCCATCGACAACCCGGTCGACACCACCGCCATGGTGCTGAGCGACAAGACCGTGGTGGAAACCACGCTCGGCTGCGTGGCCAACGACGCGAACCTGGGCCTGACCATCGTGCCCATCGCGCTCGACTACGGCGAGACGACCACGCGCATGGCCGACAACATCATCAATGCGCAAAAGGGCTGCGCGGCACCCATCGTGCCGATCTGGATGAGCGACCGCCTCGGCGAGGGCTACCAGCGGCTCGTGGCTGCAGGGTTCGCTCCTCCGCGCTCCGTGGGCAAGGCGATTTCGGCCATCCAGCGCTGGGTGGACTACGGCCGCTGGAAGCGCGCGAACCCCGACATCCAGCCGGTCGCGCTGCCGCCGCTCGCCGCACCGCTGGGCGAAGGCGCCACGCGCAGCCTCTCTGAAGCGCAGGCCAAGCAATTGCTGCGCGACGCGGGCATCGCCTTGCTGCCGAACGCGCTGGCAACGACCGCCGACGAGGCGCGCGCACTGGCCGATCGCATGGGCTACCCCGTGGTCGCGAAGATCGCGAGCCAGCAGATCGTGCACAAGTCCGACATCGGCGGCGTGCAGGTCGGCCTGCAGGATGCGGCACAGGTGGCCGCGGCGTGGCGCGACATCATGGCCGCTGTGGCGAAGCACCAGCCCGAGGCCGCCATCGACGGCCTGCTGATCGAGAAGATGGCGCCGCGCGGCGGTGTCGAACTGATGATCGGCGTGACGCGCGACCCGGTGTTCGGCCATGTGATGACCTTCGGCCTCGGCGGCATCTATGTCGAGATCTTCCGCGACGTCACGCGCCGGCTGCTGCCCATCGGCCCGCGCGACGCGGCGGCGATGGTGCGCGAGATGCGCTGCTTTCCGCTGCTCGACGGCGCGCGCGGCCGGCCCGCCGCCGACGTGGCCGCGCTCGAAGCGCTGCTCGTTCGCATCTCCGACTTCGTGGTGCGGCACGCCGATCGCATCGAGGAGATGGACCTGAACCCGGTCTGGGTCGGCGCGAAGGGCGAAGGCGCGATGCCGCTCGATGCCGTGATCATCGAGCGCGTGGAGCAGGGCGCATGAGTGCGGCGAGCGTGCCGCAGCCGCCGCTGGCCGGCATCACCGTCGTCGATTTCAGCGAACTGCTGCCCGGCCCCTTCTTCACGCAGAGCCTGGCCGAGCTGGGCGCGCGCGTGGTCAAGATCGAGCGTCCGCCCGGTGGCGACAACGTGCGCCGCATGGGCCCCGGTGTGTTCGAGGCGGTCAACCGCGGCAAGCAGAGCCTGCTGGCCGACCTGAAGGACGACGCGCAGCGCGCCGAGGTGCGTGCGCTCATCGCCACCGCCGACGTGGTGGTCGAGTCGTACCGGCCCGGCGTGATGGCGCGCCTGGGGCTCGATGCGGCCAGCTTGCGGGCCGACTTCCCGCGTCTCGTGTACGTGTCGCTGAGCGGCTATGGGCAGACCGGGCCATGGGCCGACCTGCCGGGCCACGACATCAACTATCTCGCCGCGGCCGGTGTGCTGGCCGTGTCGGGCGTGCCCGATGGCGGGCCGGCGCAGAGCTTCGGCCTGCCGGTGGCGGACCTGTGCGGCGCGATGTATGCGCTGTCGTCCACGCTCGCCGCGCTGTACCAGCGCCAGCACACGGGCCAGGGGCAGCACCTGGACGTGGCGCTGGCCGACTGCGCACTGCACTGGATGAACCCGCGCGTCGGCGCCTGGCGCGAGGCCGGCGCGCACAGCCTCGAGGCGCAACGCGAGGCCACGCTGGTCAAGCCCGCCTACGGTGCGTTCGCGTGCCGCGACGGGCGGCATGTGTCCATCGCCGCGCTCGAAGATCACTTCTGGGCCCGCCTGTGCGAGGCACTCGACCTGGCGCCCTACAACGGCGAAGCCTTCCGCGCAATGAAGGCGCGCAAGCCCGTGGCAGGCGCCATCAACGCCCGCATCGCCGAGGTGCTCGCGGATCGCGACGCGGACGAGGTCTTCGCACTGCTGCAAAAACACGACGTGCCTGCGGCGCCGGTGGTCGAGCCCTCGCGCGTGGCCGCATTGCCGCAGTTCGCGCAGCGCGGCAAGTTCGAGGCCGGCGGCGTACTGCCCGTGGCACGGTACCCGGTGCCCATGGCCGGCGTGCAACCCGGCCGGCTCGGCGGCGCGCCGGCCCTCGACAGCGCGCGGAACTGACGCCGTGGCGCCGGTCTTCAGAACGCGCATCACCGAGCTGTTCGGCATTGCGCACCCGATCCTGGGCGGCGGCCTGATGTGGCTTTCGGACGCGGACTACGTCGCCGCGCTCGTCAACGCCGGCTGCATGGGCTTCATCACGCCGCGTTCATTCGACAGCGACGAAGACTTTGCCAGGGCGTTGGTGCGCTGCGCATCGCTGACCGGCGGCAAGCCCTTCGGCGTGAACCTCACGCTGTCGAGCCGCCCCGAGGCCAATGCGGCGGTGCGGCGCTGGCTCGACATCGCATTGGCGCACGGCGTGCGCTTATTCGAGACGGCCGGCTACGCGCCGACGGAACTCATCGGCACGCTGCACGAGGCCGGTGCCGTCGTGCTGCACAAGGCGCCGAGCATCCGCCACGCGCTCTCGGCCGAACGTGCGGGGGCCGATGCGGTCGCGCTCATCGGCATGGAAGAGGGCGGCCACCCCGGCACCAACGAACTGCCCACCATGCTGATGGGCGCGTTGGCCGTCGAACAGTTTCGCGTGCCCGTCGTGCTGGGCGGTGGCATCGGGCACGGGCGGCAACTGGCCGCCGTGCTCGCGCAGGGCCACGAGGGCGTGATGATGGGCAGCCGCTTCCTGGTGTGCGAGGAGATCGGCGCGCACCGTCGCTACAAGGAGCACCTGCTCGGCTGCGACGAGCATTCCACCGTGCGCCTGCTGCACACGCTGGGCAACACCTGGCGCGTGCTGCGCAACGACACCGCACGGCGCATCGACGACATCGAGCGTGCCGGCGCGGCCGACCACGCGGCCTTCGGCGATCTGATCAGCGGCCGCACGGCGCGCGATCACTGCTACGCGAACGGCGACTGGCAGCGCGGCATGCTGTCGCTCGGCCCGTCCATTGCGTTCGCGCAGCGCATCGAACCCTTGTCGGCCATCGTGGCCCAGCTGCTCGGCGAAGCGCGCACAGCGCTCGGTCGGCTTTCTTCACTCCAACAGGTTCCGGCATGACCAGGCAGCGATTGCCTTTTCTGGACCGCCTCACGGTGCCGGTCATCGCGGCGCCGATGCTTCGCGTGTCGGGCATCGAACTGGTATCGGCGGCGTGCCGGGCCGGCGTGGTCGGCGCCTTTCCGACCGCCAACTGTGCCTCGCTCGAGGAGTTCGACGCCTGGCTGCGGCGGCTGAACGCCGAGGCCGAAGCGGCGGGCGGGAACCACGCGCCGTACTGCCCCAACCTCATCATGCGGCGCGACCCGGCGAAGGTGAGGGCCGAGGTCGAGATCATCGTTCGCCACCGGGCCGAAGTGGTGATCACCAGCGTCGGCTCGCCCGCCTCGGTGATTCCCGCGCTGCACGACGGCGGCTGCCTTGTCCTCGCCGACGTGGCCTCGCTGCACCACGCCGAGCGCGCCCTCGAGGCCGGCGTGGACGGCCTGGTGCTGCTGACGGCGGGTGCCGGGGGGCACACCGGTTGGGTCAACCCGTTCGCATTCGTGCGCGCGGTGCGGGCGCTGTTCGACGGGCCGATCGTGCTGGCCGGAGGCCTGTCGGACGGCGTCGCGCTGAAGGCGGCCGCGGTGCTCGGCTGTGACCTCGGCTCCATGGGCACGCGCTTCATCGCGACGCGCGAGAGCCTCGGCTCCGTGCCTTACAAGCAGATGCTGGCGCGGAGTTCGCTGGACGACGTGATGACCACGCGTGCATTCACCGGGCTGCCGGCGAACTTCCTCCGGCCTTCCGTCGTGCAGGCGGGGCTGGACCCTGCAGAGCTCGACGAGGCCGTGTCCGTGCAGGAAGCCCGAAGCCGTTTCGGCGGCGGCTCCGAGGGCGCGACGATCCAGCGCTGGGCCGATCTCTGGAGCGCGGGGCACTCGGTCTCCGGCGTATCGACCGTGCCGTCGGTTGCCGAGCTGGTGGCGACGCTCAGCGCGGAGTTTGCCGGCGCCTGGTGAGTGTTCAGCCGGGCCTGGTGCCCGTCGGAATCCAAAAATACTGAAATCTTCTTTGCCGACGTGCTTCGCCAGATGATTGGGCGCGAGCCGTGATGCTTGTCCCGGAGAAGCTGGAGCTCACGGCGCCGCAAGCTGTGGCACCTGCTTGCTGCGCCGACCTGAAGCCGGGCAGCCGTTCTCGCGAACTCACCGCTCACCAGTTCGAACATGCGCAGGCGTGCTTGGTCTATTTGGGTTTCGAAAGCAGAAAGCAAGAAAAGGAAACTTCGGCACAAGGTAGGCAACCCATGCAACGCAAATCCTCGGTGGGCGGCTTCCGGCCGTGTAGGACCGAACAGGGGAAGCCGCAAAACATCGTTGCCGCCATCGCGAGGCGCGACCGACGCCCGGGGTCGGTCTCTTCCCACACGCCACGGCTCGTCGCGGGAAGAGAAAAGTGGTTTTCAACTTGCCAAGGAGCAGCAGCAATGGCGAACCCGAACACCCGCAATGCCGCGAGCGGCAGCGATGCCACCACCAACGACGGAAACGACGACGACACCAAACCCTCGGAACACAACAAGGCAGGCCATCAGGACCCCACCTCCCGCAACGAGCCGCGCCGCACGCCCCAGAGCCGCCACGACCGCGAGAGCCATGTCGGCGGCAGCAACCAGACCCAGTCCCGGCGCGGAGGCGGCTCGTGATGAAGCCGCACGATTTCTCGCGCTGCATCGCGCTCTGCAACGCCTGCGCGGTGGCGTGCAATCACTGCGCCGCGGCCTGCGTCGAGGAAGCGTCGAGCACCATGGCGCGGTGCATCGCGCTGGACCTGGACTGCGCGGCGATCTGCACGACTGCCGCGGGCGTCATGGCGCGCAACAGCGAGAACGTGGGCCTCGTGTGCAGCCTCTGCGCCGACATCTGCAAGCTCTGCGGCACCGAATGCGCCACCCACGACATGGACCACTGCCAGCGCTGCGCCGAAGCCTGCAGGCAGTGCGAAGCGGAATGCCGGCGCATGGTGGCGGCCTGAAGCCGGCAGAGATCGCGCTGCGCAAGCTCGGCGACGCGACCGATGCCTGCCGCGAGTGCCCGCTGGGCGAACGTGCGACGCAATCGGTCTTCGGCGAAGGGCCCGTGCATGCGCGGCTGATGGTGGTCGGCGAGCAGCCGGGCGACAAGGAAGACCTGGCGGGTCGGCCTTTCGTGGGCCCGGCCGGGCGACTGTTCGATCGCGCCGTCGCGGAACTCGGCTGGTCGCGCGAGCGGCTCTACGTGACCAACGCGGTGAAGCATTTCAAGTACGAGCTGCGCGGCAAGCGCCGCATCCACAAGACACCCGCGCAGCGCGAAGCCGATGCCTGCCACCACTGGCTCGAAAGCGAAATCGCACTGGTGGAGCCCGTCGCGCTGCTCGCGCTGGGCGCGGTCGCGGCGCGCTCGCTGCTGGGACGCCACGTGGCCGTGATGAGCGAGCGCGGCCGCTGGCATGAAGACGCGGCGGGCCGGCGGGTGTTGATAACGCTGCATCCATCGGCGCTGCTGCGCGGCGATCCCGAGCAGCGGGCCGAGGCTTGGAAGGCGTGGCTCGACGACCTGTCGCAGGCATCGGCGATCTTCGAGAAGGCGCCGCCGAGAGCGCGCAAGAGGGCTGCGCCGGCGCGCGCAAGGAAAGCCGTTGCCCAGACGGCTTGATCGCACGCATGGCCTGCGTGCAGGCGCGCGCGAGATCAGGCGCTTGTCCAGAAGGCCTTGGCCGAACCGATGCCGGTCGTGTCGATTTCCGGAGCGAACCGGTCGTCGGTGCCCAGGCCGGTCGCCAGGCCGAGGCGCATCGCCAGGTGGGCGGCGTCGTAGGGCGCGTGCACCTTGACGTCGTTGTCGAAGTAGCAGAACACGTCGCGCTTGCCGCGCCGTGCGGCGGTGGTCGACGCCAGCTTCGCATCGGGCACCTGGCGGCCGCGCCGCCATGCGTCGATGCGTGCGGCCCAGCGATCGAGTGCGGCGTCTCCATAACCGCTGGCATAGAGCTCCTCGTCGCCATGCAATCGCAGGTAAACGAAGTCCGCGGTCAGGTCTTCCAGGAGGGGCCAGCGTCCCGCCGTGTCGGCGACCACCAGTGCCACCCCGTGCCGGCGCAGCGTGGCAATGAATGCGGGATCGATGAAGCTGCGGTTTCGCACCTCGACGGCGTGGCGGATTCGAAGGCCGCGCGGCGCCTTCAGCAGCGACCGGCCCGTCATCCGATCGTCGTGTTCGCGTGCCAGCGCCACCGCGGATTTGGCGTCATGTGGCAGCAGCGAGAGAAAGCGCTCCAGGCGTTCGGCGTCATAGCGCATGCGCGGCGGAAGCTGCCAGAGCACGGGGCCCAGTTTCTTTCCGAGCGCCAGCACGCCCGATGCGAAGAAGTTCGCGAGCGGCGTGCGCACGTCGTTCAACTGCAGCATGTGCGTGATGTAGCGCGGGCCCTTGACCGCGAAAACGAAGTCATCCGGCGTCTCGTCGTGCCAGGTCCGGTACGACTCGGGCCGTTGAAGCGAATAGAACGAGCCGTTGATCTCGATGGTGGAGAGCATCCGCGAGGCGAACGCGAGCTCGTTGCGCTGCACGAGGCCGGGCGGGTAGAACCGTTTTCGCCAGGGCGCATACCGCCATCCCGAGATGCCAATCCGTATGTCCGCGTGCGGTGCGCGTGAGGCCATGGTGTCCGGTCTTGTCGCCAGGTGTCCGGCTACTTGGCCGGCGTGGTGGCCGGCGCTTCGGCGGGTGCGCTTTCGCTCTGCGCGGGCGCGATCTGCACGGGTGCATCGAACCGCTTCTGCACGGCATGGAAGTACGCCAGCGTGCCCAGCATGATGACGATGGCCGCCAGAATGCCCCATGCGAAAACGCGGCGGTTGTCCCGCTCGTCGCGCGTTGCCTGTCGATCGTCCATGTCGAAGTCTCCTTTCGTCGAAGAGGAGAGAAGAGAAGAAAAAGAGCAAAAGGGGAGCAAACGCTGCGCTCGCAGCGGCCGCAGCAATGTCAGACAAAGGCGAAGGCGCTTGTCCCACATGAACACGCCAGCGGGGCTGTGAAAACTTGCCGTGAAAGACGTCGAAAGATGCGATGCATTCGATGTCGTCGTACCAGGAGATTCACATGCAACGTTTCACCGACAAGGTCGTCATCGTCACGGGCGCCGGCTCCGGCATCGGCGAGGCCACGGCCCGCCGCTTCTCGCAGGAAGGCGCGAACGTGGTGCTCGCCGGCAACACCAAGGCCAAGCTCGACAGGGTGGCGCGCGACCTGCCGCCCGAGCGCACGCTAGTGAAGGTGACCGATGTGTCGAACTACAAGCAGGTGCAGGCGCTGGTGGCGGCGACCCTCAAGCGCTTCGGCGCCTTGCATGTGCTGTTCAACAACGCGGGCATCGCGGTGGAGGGCACCGTCACCGAGGCGCCTTTCGACGGCTGGGACAAGATCATGGCCACCAACGTCGGCGGCGTGTTCCACGGCTGCCGCGCCGCCATGCCGCACCTCATCGAGAGCAAGGGCTGCATCGTCAACACGGGATCGGTGTCGGGCCTCGGGGGCGACTGGGGCATGGGTTTCTACAACGCCTCGAAAGGCGCCATCGTGAATTTCACCAAGGCGCTGGCGCTCGACCACGGCCGCGACGGCGTGCGGGTGAACGCGGTGTGCCCGAGCCTCACCTTCACGCCGATGACCGAGGACATGAAGGGCGACCGCAAGCTGATGGCCAAGTTCAACGAGCGCATTCCGCTGGGCCGCGGCGCACAGCCCGAAGAGATCGCGGCGGTGGTGGCGTTTCTTGCGAGCGACGATGCGAGCTTCGTCAACGGTGTTGCGCTGCCGGTCGATGGCGGGCTCATGGCATCGAACGGGCAGCCCGACATGGCTTAGCTCCCGGCTGCAACTGCAGCGACGGCCGCGATCCCGGTGCGGCGAAATCCTACCGAGGCTTCCGAAGCGCACCCACGGGCGCGGGACGACGGCTCCGTAGCCTTTGCGCTTTGCAGCAAAGGAAGCACCCATGGCCCACCGCAAAGTCGCCGACCTCGTCATCGAAACCCTGCAGCAGGCCGGCGTCAAACGCTGCTACGGCATCGTCGGGGACACGCTGAACCATGTCACCGATGCGATCCGCCGCAGCGAGATCGAGTGGGTGCATGTGCGCCACGAAGAGGCGGCCGCTTTCGCCGCCGGCGCGGAGTCGTACCTGTCGGGCGAGCTGTCGGCCTGCGCCGGCTCGTGCGGGCCGGGCGGGCTGCATTTCATCAACGGCATCTACGAAGCCAACCGCAACCGCGCGCCGATGGTGCTGATCGCGAGCCAGGTCGTGACGAGCGAACTCGGCATGGACTTTCCGCAGGAGGTGGACTTCAAGTCGATCTACGCAGGCTGCAGCGTCTTCTGCGCGCAGGTGTATTCGGCCGACCAGGCGCAACGCGTCACGGCGCTCGCGGCACAGGCGGCGCTGTCGCGCGGCGGCGTGGCGGTCGTCATTCTGCCGAGCGACATCGCGCAGGCGGAGGTCAAGGAAGAAGGGGCGCCCTTCGCCGTGCACCGTGCCGCGCCGGTGGTGCGACCGAACGATGCCGAACTGGCCCAACTGGCCGCCTTGCTCGGCAAGGGCCGCAGGATCGCGATCTATGCCGGCCACGGCTGCGAAGGCGCGCACGAGATGCTGCTGGCGCTCGGCCAGTGCCTGAAGGCGCCGATCGCCCACACCTCGCGCGCCAAGGATTTCGTCGAATACGACAACCCGCTCAACATGGGCATGACCGGCATCTTCGGCGTGGAGTCGGGCTATCACGCGCTGCAGGCCTGCGACACGCTGCTGCTGCTCGGCGCGGATTTCGCATGGAGCCAGTTCTATCCGTCCAAGGCCACCATCCTGCAGATCGACACCGACGGCAGCCACCTGGGGCGGCGGCATCCGATTGCGCTCGGTCTCGTCGGCGACGTCGCGCACACCATCGAGGCGCTGATTCCGTTGCTCGAAGAGCGCAGCGACCGCGCCTTTCTCGACGAGTGCCTGCAGCACCGCAAGGAGGCCGTCGAGACGCTGCGGCGCGACGAGCGGCCCGGCAAGGAAGGCCTGATCCATCCGCAGCACCTGACGCAGGTCATCGACGAGCTGGCCGCCGACGATGCCATCTTCACCGCCGACGGCGGCAGCCCGATGGTGTGGTCGCTGCGCCACCTGAACATGAACGGCCGGCGCCGCACGGTGGTGAGCCTGCTGCACGGCACCATGGCCAATGCGATGCCGCAGGCGCTGGGCGCGCAGAAGGCTTACCCGGGGCGGCAGGTGATTTCGCTGTCGGGCGACGGCGGTCTTGCGATGCTGCTCGGCGACCTGATGACGGCGGTGCAGGAGAAGCTGCCGATCAAGGTCGTGGTCTACAACAACGCGAGCCTCAATTTCGTGGAGCTCGAGCAGAAGGTCGAAGGCCTGCTCGACAACTACACCGATCTTTTGAACCCCGACTTTGCGCGGCTCGCCGAGGTGATCGGCTTCTACGGCCAGAAGGTCGAGCGTGCGGAGCAGTTGCCCGATGCGGTGCGCGCTTTTCTCGCGCACCCGGGACCGGCGCTGCTGGATGTGAAGGTCAACCGCACCGAGCTCGTGATGCCACCGAAAGTGGAGTTCAGCCAGGTCGCGGGAACCATGCTGTATTCGGCCAAGGCGGTGCTCAGCGGCCGGTCGTCGGATGTGGTGGATCTGCTGAAGGACAACTTCACGCAGTGAGGGCGGCGCGCCAGCATCCTGGGCAACGACAACGGCTGGCCCGCCTGCCGTGGCCCTGAATGAGTCGGCGCGAACCGGTTAGTTGTCGAACCCGCCGTCCGGCATCTGCCGCGCGTACACCGCGAGCACGATGCGTTCGGAGTGGATGAGGTACTCGTTCAGCGCCGCCGAGCCCTCGGCGAACTTGCCGGCCTCGATGAGTTCGAGCAGCTTGGTGTTCATGTCCACGTAGGGCGCGTGCAGGAACTCGGGGTCTTTCAGCAGGCCGAATGCCAGCCGCAGTTCGACCAGGACGTGGGCGAACAGCACGTTGAGCCGTTCGCTGTCGGCCAGCTCGACGATGCCCTTGTGGAACTCCATGTTGGCCGTGCCCACGCCGAGCCAGTCGCCGGCGTCGCGGCACTTGAGCGCCGTCTCGACCGCCTCGCGCATGTGCTTCTTGGCGGGGTGGCGCGGATAGGCCTGCGCCAGCGCCTGGCATTCGATGAGCCGGCGCACCCGGTAGATGTCGATGATCGACGCGATGCTGGGCACCGCCACGAACACGCCGCGGTTGGGGGCGTGCTTGAGCAGACCCTCCTTGGTCAGCGTGCGGAACACCTCGCGCAGGGTATTGCGCGAGATCTCCAGGCTTTCGGCCAGCGCGGCTTCCGACAGCCGCTGCCCCGGCGAGAACTCGCCCTTCACGATCTTCTGGCGGATCAGCTCGGCCACGCGGTCGTTCAGCGTGAGCAGGCCGGCGGCCGGCGAGGCGGAGGAGGTGGAGGAATCCAGTGGGGTCATGCCGGTCGGTCGAGGGAAAGAGAGGGCGGGCGCAGCGAGCCTGCGTTGTAACAGACGCCCAATGCGCCGCCCCGCGCCGACGCACCGAAAAGCATCCATTTCAGGGTTTTCATGGGTGCATGCTGGCACTGTTGTTGGGCACACTTCGATAAATTGTTCAACAACTTGTTCTGAATAAGTGACTCATGAGGAATGAATTGCTCATTCATTGGCATGGAGGTTGCATCAATCGACCGCGCCGGCGCATGCAGCCGGTGTTTTTGCATTGCAACGAAAGACCAACCATGACACCTGAAGTCCCCCTGTGGCCGCTGATCGGCGTGGCCGTGATCATTGCGGGGTTCATCCTGCGCTTCAACCCGATGCTGGTCGTGATCGTCACGGCCATCGTGACGGCGTTTGCCGCGGGCTTCAGCCCGATGGCGATCCTGGCGGCCATCGGCACCGGCTTCATCAAGACGCGCAACCTGCCGCTGATCATTCTTCTGCCGCTGGCGGTGATCGGACTCCTGGAGCGCCACGGCCTGCGCCAGCACGCGCAGAACTGGATCAGCCGCATCAAGTCGGCCACCGCCGGCCGCCTGCTGATCGTCTACCTCGCCGCGCGCGAACTCACCGCGGCCATGGGCCTCACCAGCCTGGGCGGCCATCCGCAGATGGTGCGTCCGCTGCTCGCCCCGATGGCCGAAGGCGCCACCGAGACCCGCTACGGCAAGCTGCCCGACCGCATCCGCCACAAGCTGCGCGCCTATGCCGCGGCCACCGACAACGTGGGCCTGTTCTTCGGCGAAGACATCTTCGTGGCCTTCGGCGCCATCGTGCTCATGACCACTTTCCTGCACGAAGCCGGCATCGACGTGGAGCCGCTGCACGTCGCGATGTGGGGCATTCCCACGGCGATTGCCGCCTTCGTCATCCACGCCTGGCGCCTGCGCCGGCTCGACCAGGCATTGGCCCGTGAGCTGGGCGGCGCCGCGGAGGCCGATGCGCCCCTTGCCACCGCCGTGCCCGCCAAGGAAGGACGCTGATCATCATGATTCTCTCGATCCAGCACCTGTATCTCCTGGTCGGTTTCATCCTCGCCGTCACGGCAGTGATGACGCTGGCCGACCGCCAGCACCCCAAGCGCTACACCAGCGCGCTCTTCTGGGGGATCTACGCGCTGGTCTTCCTGGTCGGCGACAAGCTGCCGCCCGAAGTGGTCGGCGTCGGCGCGATCGGCATGGCCGTCATTGCCGGCCTGCGCGGCGTCGGCGCGGGCAAGCACCGCGAACCCACGCCCGCGCAGTACCAGGCCAGCGCCACGCGACTGGGCAACAGGCTGTTCATCCCGGCGCTCGCGATCCCGCTGGTCACCGTGATCGGCACCGTGGGCATGAGCCACATCAAGCTGGGCGGCATGCTGCTGCTCGACCCCAAGAACACCACGCTGGTGAGCCTGGGCGTGGGCTGCGTGGTGGCGCTGGCGCTGGCCTGCTGGCTGACGCGCGAGACGCCGGTGCAGGGCATGCGCGAATCGCGCCGCCTGACCGACGCGCTCGGCTGGGCCGTGGTGCTGCCGCAGATGCTCGGCATGCTGGGCCTGGTGTTCTCCGATGCCGGCGTCGGCAAGGCGGTGGCGCACATCACCACCAGCTACATCAACATGGACATCCGCTTCGTGGCCGTCGCGGTGTACGTGCTGGGCATGGCGCTGTTCACCATCATCATGGGCAACGGCTTCGCGGCCTTCCCGGTGATGACGGGCGGCGTCGGCGTGCCGGTGCTGGTGGGCGTGTACCACGGCGACCCGGCCGTGATGGCGGCCATCGGCATGTTCTCGGGCTACTGCGGCACGCTCATGACGCCGATGGCGGCCAACTTCAACATCGTGCCGGCGGCCCTCTTGGAGCTGCCCGACAAGAACGCGGTGATCAAGGTGCAGATTCCGACCGCGGCCGCGCTGCTGGTGGTCAACATCTTCCTGCTGTACTTCCTGATGTTCCGTTGAGGCACCGCGCATGACCATCGATGCAGAGGCACCCCGGGTGCTGGTCGCGGGCTTCGAGCCCTTCGAGAACGACGCGGTCAACCCTGCGTGGGAAATCGCCCGCGCGCTGGACGGCTGGGCCTGCGAAGGCGCCGTGGTGCAGGCGGTGCAACTGCCCTGCGTGTTCGGCCGCGCGATCGACGCGCTCGACGCCGCATTGATCGGCCCACCGCTGCAACTGGTGCTGTGCGTCGGCGCGGCGGGCGGGCGCACCGAAATCTCGATGGAGCGCGCCGCGCTGAACATCGACGACGCGCGCATTCCCGACAACGCGGGGCAGCAGCCCATCGACCTCCCCGTGGTCAAGCACGGCCCGGCGGCCTACTTCTCGACGCTGCCGATCAAGGCCATGGTGCGCGACGTGCGCGCGGCGGGCCTGCCCGCGGCCGTGTCGAACACCGCCGGCACCTTCGTGTGCAACCACATCTTCTACGCGCTGATGCACCGCCTCGCGACGCGTCCGGCACTGGCGCACACGCGCGGCGGCTTCGTCCATGTGCCCTACCTGCCCGAGCAGGCCGCCTCGAAACCCGGAGCGGCGAGCATGGCGCTGGCCGCGCAGGTGGAGGCCTTCCGAGTGGCGATCCGCACCGCGCTCACCGTGCGCGACGACGTGCGCGAGACCGCCGGCCGGCTGCATTGACCCCCAAGGCGTGCGCGCGCGCACGCCGGAGACGAACATGAACATCGACTTGAACAGTGACCTCGGCGAGAGCCTGGGCGTCTGGCGCATGGGCGACGACGCCGCCATGCTGGACATCGTCAGCAGCGCCAACGTGGCCTGCGGTTTCCACGCGGGCGACCCTGCCGGCATCCTGCGCACGCTGCGCCAGGCGAAGGAGCGCGGCGTCGCGGTCGGCGCCCATGTCGCCTACCGCGACCTGGTCGGCTTCGGGCGCCGCAACATGGACGTGGACAGCGCCGACCTGCGCGCCGACGTGATCTACCAGATCGGCGCCCTGAAGGGCCTGGCCGCAGCGGCCGGCACCGAGGTGCGCTACGTGAAGCCGCACGGTGCGCTCTACAACACCATCGCGCACGACGAGCGCCAGGCGCGCGACGTCATCGCCGCCATCCGCGAGATCGACCCGGGCCTGGTGCTCGTCGCGCTCGCGGGCTCGCCGCTCATCGGCTGGGCCGAGGCCGAGGGCCTTCGCGTGGTGGCCGAGGCCTTTGCCGATCGCGCCTACACGCCGCAAGGCACGCTGGTGTCGCGCCGCGAACCCGGCGCCGTGCTGCACGACGCGAACGACGTGGCCGAGCGCATGCTGCGGCTCGCGAACGAAGGCACGGTCACTGCCATCGACGGCAGCGTGGTGCGCATCCGCGCCGATTCGGTCTGCGTGCACGGCGACAGCCCCGGCGCGGTCGAGATGGCGCGGCGCGTGCGCGAGCGGCTGGTGCAGGCGGGCGTCACGGTCCGCTCCTTCGCGTCGGCGACGACTGCGTGACGACGCCGATGCGCTTTCTTTCCGTCAACCTGAACGCGGTGCTGGTCGAGCTCGACGATCTCGCCCAGACCCTCGCGCTGCTGGCCTCGCTGCGGGCCGAACCCATCGCCGGCATCGAAGAACTGGTACCGGCCGCGCGCACGATCCTCATCACCTTCCGGCCTGCCGTGCTGTCGGCCGCCGCGCTGGCGCACCTCGTGCGGCAGCGCCGGCTCGATGCCCGCGAGACGCGCGTCGACAAGCGCATCGAGATTCCCGTGCGCTACGACGGCGAAGACATCGCCGAGGTGGCCGGCCTGCTGGGCATCGCGCCCGAGGAACTGGTGCGCCGCCACACCGGCAGCGACTACACCGTCGCCTTCACCGGCTTTGCGCCTGGCTTCGCTTACCTGAGCGGTGGCCACCCGAGTCTGAACGTGCCGCGCCGCGCGGTGCCGCGCACTCGCATCCCGGCCGGCGCGGTCGGGCTCGCGGGCAGCTTCAGCGGCGTGTACCCGCAGGCCAGCCCCGGCGGCTGGCAGATCATCGGCGTGACCGACACCCCGATGTGGGACCTGTCACGCGAGACACCGGCGCTGCTGCAACCCGGCGACACGGTGCGCTTCGTCGATGCCACGTCAGTGAAGGTGGCGCTGCCAGTGGCCGAGAAAGTGGTCGCTGCGCCCGCGTCTGCAAATGTCGAAGGCGGCAGCGCCTTCGAAGTCCGCGCCGCCGGGCTGCAGGCCCTGTGGCAGGACGGCGGTCGCCATGGCCAGGCGCGGCAGGGCGTGTCGGCTTCGGGCGCGATGGACCAGCGCTCGCTGCAGGCGGCGAACCGACTGGCCGGCAATGCGTCGGATGCGGCCTGCCTCGAAATGGCGTATGGCGGCTTCCAGTTCGTCTGTCGCGGCGAGGCGGTGATCGCCGTCACCGGCGCCGACGGTCCGCTCACGCTGACCCGTGCCGATGGCGCGCAATGGCCGTTGCCGCGCTACCAGCCCATTGCGCTGGCCGACGGCGACACCGTGACCTTCGGCGAACCCGTCGCCGGCATCCGCAGCTACCTGGCCGTGCGCGGCGGCTTTGCCGTGGCGCCGGTGCTGGGCAGTTGCGCGACCGACACGCTGGCCCGCATCGGTCCGCCCGCCGCGGCCGCGGGCGATGTGTTGGCGGTGCGCGCGGTGGCCACCGGCGCCGTCGTCGGCGCCGCCGAAGCGCCGCCGGCCGACCTGCCCACCGTGCAGGAGGACGTCGTGCTCGACATCGTGCCCGGCCCGCGCACCGACTGGTTCACCGCCGATGCGCTCGAGCGCCTGTGCGGCCAGGCGTGGTTGGTGACGCCGCAGTCCAACCGCGTCGGCATCCGCCTGAACGGCGAGGCGCCGCTGGTGCGCGCGAACACCGCCGAGCTGCCCAGCGAGGGCACGGCGAGGGGCTCGATCCAGGTGCCGCCCAGCGGCCAGCCCGTGTTGTTCCTGGCCGATCACCCGCTCACAGGCGGCTACCCGGTGATCGCATCCGTTGCCACCCATCACCTGGACCGCGCGGGGCAGATTCCCGTGAACGCCCGCGTCCGCTTCCAGCTTCTGGCGGGCCTGGGTCCCATCGATATTTTTTGATTCAGATCGAGAGCGTCTTCCGATGAAAAAAGTCCTGATCGCCAACCGCGGCGAAATCGCCGTGCGCATCGCGCGTGCCTGTGCCGACCACGGCGTGCAGTCGGTCGCCGTCTACGCCGATCCCGACCTGAATGCGCTGCATGTGCGCAGGGCTGACGAGGCCTACGGCCTCGACGGCCATCGCCCCGCCGACACCTACCTGAACATTCCCAAGCTGCTCGCAGTCGCCAAGCGCAGCGGCGCCGATGCCGTGCATCCCGGCTACGGCTTTCTCTCCGAAAGCGCGGCCTTCGCGCAGGCGGTGATCGACGCCGGCCTCACATGGATCGGCCCCTCGCCCGCGGCCATCGCCACGCTCGGCGACAAGGTGCAGGCGCGCAAGCTCGCCTTGAAAGTCGGCGCGCCGCTCGTCGCGGGCACCGCCGATCCGGTGAAGGATGCGAGTGAAGTGCTCGCCTTCGCCGAACAGCATGGCCTGCCGATCGCGATCAAGGCCGCCTTCGGCGGCGGCGGACGCGGCATCAAGGTGGCATGGCGGCTCGACGAAGTCGAAGGCCTTTTCGAGTCGGCCGTGCGCGAGGCCATCACCGCCTTCGGCCGCGGCGAGTGCTACGTCGAACAGTTCCTGGACCGCCCGCGCCATGTCGAGGCGCAGGTGATCGCCGACACGCACGGCAACGTCGTCGTGCTCGGCACGCGCGACTGCTCGCTGCAACGGCGCAACCAGAAGCTTGTGGAGGAGGCGCCCGCGCCGTTCCTGAGCGACGCGCAGCGCGAGCGCATCCACCAGTCGGCGCGCGACATCTGCGCGGCCGCCGGCTACACCGGCGCCGGCACCGTCGAGTTCATGCTGAGTGCGAGTGGCGCGATCTCTTTCCTCGAGGTCAACACGCGCCTGCAGGTCGAGCACCCCGTGACCGAGGAAACCGCCGGCATCGACCTCGTGATCGAGCAACTGCGCATCGCCGAAGGCCTGCCGCTGTCGGTCACAGAGACGCCGGTGCCGCGCGGCCATTCCTTCGAGTTCCGCATCAACGCCGAAGACGTGGGACGCGGCTTCCTGCCGTCGCCCGGCCCGGTGCACGTGTTCGATGCACCGTCGGGTCCGGGCGTGCGCGTGGACACCGGCGTCGACGCCGGCTCGCAAGTTCCCGGAAGCTTCGACTCGCTGATGGCCAAGCTCATCGTCACCGGCGCCACGCGTGCGCAGGCCATTGCACGCGCACGCCGCGCGCTCGATGAGTTCCACATCGAAGGCCTGGCGACGGTGCTGCCGTTTCATCGCGCGGTGATGCGGCATGCGGACTTCGTTTCGGACGATGCCTTCAAAATCCACACGCGCTGGATCGAGACGGATTTCGCGAACGACGAAGCGGCCGGCGTGCGGCCCGATCCGCTGCCGGACGCATCGCTGCATCGCACGGCCATCGAGATCGACGGGCGTCGCATGTCGCTCGGGCTGCCGGCGGAGTTGCTGCGTGGCTTGTCGTCAGCCTCCGCCCTGGGCGGTGTCGTGCCCGGGGTCGCCAACGCGCCGGCGGCTGTCGCGGCCGATGCCGCCGCCGTGGCCGCGCCGGTCTCGGGCACGCTGCAGGGATGGAAGGTGGCGGATGGCGATGAGGTCGCAGAGGGCGCCGTCGTCGCGGTGATGGAAGCGATGAAGATGGAGATGCAGGTCGTTGCCCATCGCGCGGGCCGCATCGCGTTATCAGTCGCGGCGGGAGGCTACGTGGCGGTGGGAGCGGCGATCGCGACCATCGCGTGAGATGGGCGGTGGGCGACGCGGCTCACTCGATGTTCATGCGCATTGGAAAAGCTCACAACACATTCCCCCGAAGACCGCATGAGCAGTCAGCGCAGGGCGGCATCACGCGGGCGACCCATGCACCCGCTCCAGAAAATCTCGCATCAACGCCACCACTTCATCCAGGTGCGTCTCCAGCAGCCAGTGCCCGCCGTCCAGCAGATGGAACTCCGCATCCGGCAGATCTCGGAGATAGGCGCGTCCCGACTTCTCGGGCATGTAGTGGTCCTGCGGTCCCCAAAGAATCAACGTCGGCGGCCGATGCTCGGCAAGGTACTGGCGGTGCTGCGGAAACCAGGCGCGGTTTTCCTTCAGCCCGGCGATCAGGTCGATCGCGATCTCCTTGCGCCGTGGCGTGACCAGCGACCCGTGCAGCTTCCACAGGTCCGGTGGAATGCGCCCGGCGAGCTCGGGCCTCACTGCGTTGAGGAATTCTTCCTTGAACACTTCTTCGGTGATCGCCTCGGCGAGCTTCGCGCGCATCTGCGCCCGCGGCAGCGTCCAGGTGCTCTCGATCTCGGCGTACTTCGGCCCGAGCGCATCCTCGTAAGGGATATCGCCGTTCTGGATGATGAGCGCCGCCACGCGCGCAGGCGCCTTGATGGCCAGGCGCGCGCCGATCGGTGAACCGAAGTCGTGCAGGTACAGGGCGAAGCGTTCGATGCCGAGCGTCTTCACGAAGCCGTCGAGGAATTCCGCATAGCCATCGAAGCTGTAGTCGAAGCCCTCCGGTGTCGCGCTGTAGCCCGCGCCAGGATAGTCGGGCGCGACCAGCCGCCAGCGGTCGGCCAGGCGCGGCATGAGGTTACGGAACTCGTACGACGAGCACGGGTAGCCGTGCGGCAGCAGGACGACCGGCGCGTCCTGCGGACCGGCCTCGCGGTAGAAGGTTTCAACACCGCCAACCTGGATGCGGCGGTGCTGCACTTGATTGCTCATGAGCATCTCCTGTTCGCTTGCCGGGCGGACCCAGAATCGTGCCCGCCCGGCAATCGACGGAGGTTAAAAATCCTCCCGTCGTTCCTACGGTCAGTGAGGTCCGACGCACGCCGTAAGCCAAGGCTGAAAACGTGCTCGCGCGATCCTCGGTTTCTCGGCTCGCGGGCTCGCTGCCGGCCTTCAATCCGTACGGACGCCGGTACTGAAAAACCGGCGCCGCGGCCGGCCTTCAGGCCACCGGTGAAATGAACGAGATCAGCCGCCCCATGCGGGCGATGAAATTCGCCGTCGTGATGAACTGCGGCTTGTCGCGCTTCACATACGGCTCGATCTCCGGCGGCGCATCGGCCGGGTAGGGCGAGGTGTCGTAGATGTCGCCGACGTGGCGGCTGCGATAGGCCGTGCCGGTATACGGCGCCGCGGGGCCGTCGCCGCGGTACGGGTTCACGATCTCGGGCACGGGCGCGGTCCAGTAATTGCCGTTCACCAGCGCGGCCACGATCGTCTGCGCTTCGGATTCGGGCACCGTGGGCGTCTTCAGCACCGCACCTTCGAACAGGTCGGGAAAGTCCACTTCACGCACCGCGGCGAAGTACTTCGGCAGCGCACGGGGCGCAGTGGCCTTCAGCGGCGACTTCGCGACCATCGCATCGATCTGCGGCTGCGTCATCGCATTCAATTCGTCCAGGCGTTTTTGCAGCGCGGCGGGGTCCACCGAGCGGCCGGACGAATAGTGGCTGATGGTGTTGGTGATGTCCTTGTCGAAGAAGTAGGCGCCGTTGTGGATGTTGGAGCCGTAGCGGTGCACGAAGAGCGGCTCGTTCGTGTCGAGTTCGATGAAGGTGGCCACGTTGCGTCCGGCGAGCAGCGGATTGAGCGTTGCGACGTTGGCGGGCAACTGGATCGAGGGCGACTTCAGCCAGTCGATCGCCTTCTGCAACTGCGACAGGTACTTCTTGTCGCCGGTCAGCGTGAAGTAGCCCAGGAGCTGCTGGATGTTGGTCTGCGTGGTGTGCGTGGCCAGGGAGCGGGGCTCGTACGAGCGCGCGCCGCCGGGTTCGCCGGCGGCACGGCCGCCCGTCGTGCGGGACAGGTGCTGCAGGCTCCAGCCCGACTGCTGCGAAAGCGCCGGCGAGGTCCACTGCATCCGCTGCATGCAGTCCATGGCCCGCGTGATGTTGGCCACGAGGTCGGTGCGGCCCAGCGTCATCACGCACATCGTGAGGAACTTGATGTTCTCGCCCATCACGTCGTCGTTGAAGGTCACGTGCAGCGTGTAGTCGCCGTCTTCCATGCCTGCGCGTGCGCCCGCCGGGAGCTGCGCCGGGTTGGGCAGCGGCATGGACGCGACTGCGTTGGGGTTGTGCGGAAAGCGCTGCGGCCATCCCCCGTCGGCCACGCCGAACTGGGGGCCGAATTGCGCGTCGGTGATGAATCGGATGGCGTTGTCAGTCGCGGCCCGGTAGATGGGATCGTTCTTCTCCAGGTACATGCGCAGCATCAGCTGCGAGGCCACGGCGGTGGTGGCGTCATCGAAGGTCGCATTGCCGTAGTAGTGCTGGAACTCCTCGAGGCGCCAGCCGTTCTTGCCCACCGTCTCGTACCAGTCCTGCAGCGACGCCTCGCCGTTGAAGTCATGGATGTAGTTCCAGCCGCCCGAGCTGTGCTGGGCAGCGGCGACGGCCTTGGCCGTGCGATCGGCTGCTTGATAGAAGCGCTCGTCGCCGGTCGCGTGGTAGGCGTCCAGGTAGATGTGGCCGATGGAGGAGGTTCCCGGCGGCTGCAGCCAGAGCATGGAGCGCTTGGCCTCCATTTCCCCGAAGGTCTGCGTGAGGTCGGGCGAATACGACCACACGTAGCCGCCACGGTAGGAGACGACTTCGTCCATGTAGCTCGCTGCACGCTTGAGCGCCGCCGCGGCCGTGGCCTGCGGTGTGGGCGCCGGAGCGGGCGCGGGTGGCGGCGGCGGAACGGGGAATGGAAAGACGGGGCCGTTGCCGCCTCCGCCTCCGCCACATGCCGCCAATGCGACGGGAGTCAGGACCGAAATTGCGAATTGCCTGCGTTTCATGGATTGACCTCTTTGGGTTGAATGTCCCGTGCTACCGGGGTCACAGTCATCAGTTGTCATACAACACTGTTGTCTTTGCTGCGGCGGGCGGATTATTGAGTCAGCTCTCGGTCAGGGTCAACAGTGGGAATGCGGACGATGTCGTTGGAATCAGCAAGAGTAGTCACATAGTTGTAGGACAACGTATGAGATTGGCTGTGCGGCGCAGGCGCAGGCGTGTATCGAAAACGCCGCGCATGGCTGATGTCTCAGCCGCGGCCACTGGACCGCTCCGGGATCCGGTTGACTTGGCGGGCGGACGCGTTGCGCGTCAGGCCCGCTTCTTGAAGTGCATCGAGGCGCCGCTTGCGCGGGCCAGTTCTTCCGCGGACTCGAGGAGCAGCGGCCCCAGCGCCAGCATGCGCGCCTCGGTGAGGCGCACCATCGGCCCTGCGATCGTGATCACGCCGATCACCGCGCCGTTGCCGCTGCGCACCGGCGCGGCCATGGCGGTCATCGCGGGGGCGAACACCTCGCTGATCATCGAGAAGCCGCGCTTGCGCGCCGCGCGCAGAAAGGCCAGCAACGCCTTGACCGTGGTCGGCGCTTTCGGGCCGAAGTCCTCGGGTTGTCCGAAGCCTTGCCTGGCGACCAGCTGGAGCGCCTGCTCGTCCGTCATCGTCGAGAGCCACGCATGGCCGGCCGAGCTGGACGAGAGGTTGACCGACAGGCCCATGTCCGGGTCGTAGCGCAGGCCGCGCGTGGCGCCCTGCGCCTTGGCCACGAAGGTCAGTTCGTCGCCGTCGACCACCGCGAGCCGCACCAGCTCGCCCGAACTGGCCGCGAGCCGGTCGAGCAGCGGCTGGGCGATGTCCACGATGCCACTGTTGCTCAGGAAGCTCAGGCCGAGCGACACGAGCTTGATCGTGAGCATGTAGTCGCCATGGCTCTGGTCCTGCCGCACATAGCCGCAACGCACCAGTTCGCTCAGCAGGCGATGGGTGGCGCTCAAGGGCATCTGCAGCTCGGCGGAGAGCGCCGACAGCGCGCGGCCTTCGGGGTGGCCGGCCAGGTGTTCAAGCACCTTGAAGCTGCGTTCGAGTATGGCGGTCATGCGGGCAACTTTAGCATTTTGCCAAGTGTTTTCACTAGTAGAAAGATTTTCCACTAGCCGATTAAGATCGCGCCGCCAGAGGTCGGGGCGCCAGTGGATCGCCCCGACACGCATCCCTTACATCGAAGCTGGAGATCCAATCTTGAGAACGCTTTACCGCTCGCTGGCCACCGCAGGCCTCGCCCTCGCACTGGCCGTTCCCGCTCTCGCGCAGGCGCAGCAGGATCGCGTGATCCGCTTCGGCCACCTGAACAACGCCGACCACCCCGTGAGCTTCGGCGTCAAGCGATTCGCCGAGCTGCTCTCGGCCAAGAGCGGCGGCAAGATGAAGGTCCAGGAATTCCCCGCCTCCCAACTGGGCAACGAGATGCAGCAGCAATCTGCCCTGCAGGGCGGCGTGCAGCAGATGTCGGCACCGGCCACCACTTCGCTCGCTGGCATCGTCAAGGAGTTCGGCCTTGTCGACTTCCCCTTCTCGGTGAACTCCTTCGCGCAAGCCGATGCGCTGCTCGATGGGCCGCTCGGCCAAGCCCTCATCGCCAAGCTGCCCGAGAAGGGCCTCGTCGCCCTGGGCTACTGGGACCTGGGCTTTCGCAACGTGACGAACAGCAAGCGTCCGATCACCAAGCCCGAAGACCTCGAAGGTCTGAAGATCCGCGTGATTCCGAACCCGGTGTTCCTGGAGACCTTCAAGGCCTTCAAGGCCAACCCGGTGCCGATGCCCTTTGCGGAGCTGTATGGCGCACTCGAAGCGAAGGCGGTCGATGGCCAAGAGAACCCGTATGCCGTGATCCTCTCGAACAAGTTCTACGAAGTGCAGAAGTTCGTGAGCGCCACGAACCATGTCTACGCGGCCAACATCGTGCTGGTGAGCAAGAAGTTCTGGGACTCGCTCACGCCCGCCGAGCAGAAGATGATGAACGACGCGGCCAACGAGGCACGCGGTTATCAAAGGCAGGTGAGCCGCGCCGCAGCGCAGAAGGCCGTGGGCGACCTGCAGGCCAAGGGCGCCCAGTTCAACGAACTCACGCCCGCCGAGCAAGCGCGCATGCGCAGCGTCGCCAAGCCGGTCATCGACAAGTTCGCCACACAGTACGACCCCGCCATCCTCAAGCTCTACAACGACGAGCTCGCACGCATCCGCAAGGAATGACCGCCCGGCACTTCGCGCTCGCCGCGAACGACGCCCCGGGCTGAACGCCGCTCCGGTCCGCCGGCAACCCTCATCACCTGCTGCTCCTGCCGGCCGCCGCCGAGCAGCAAATCCGTCTCGGGAAAAACACCCCCGTGCGGCCCGCTTTCGACCAAAAAAGGAGACTCCCTTGAAATATTCCAGATCATTTCTCTTCGGACTTGCATCGACCGCGGCGCTCGCGCTGGCGGTGACCGCCTGCGGTGGCGGCAGCGACGGCGGTCCGTCGTTCGCGGGCTTTCCGATCCAGCCGGTGGCGCCGGCCGCGCCCAACCAGCCGACGACGCCGACCGACGAAGTGCCAGTGCCGCCGACCGACCCCGTGGCCGAGGCGGACGACAGCTTCGACCCCTACTACAACGTGTGCCGCGGCACCAATCCCAAGTGCTACAACGACTGGGGCGCATTCGCCACCACGCCCGATCGCGTGCTGGTCTATTCGCGCACAGCCGGCCCGCGCCATGCCGTGCTCGGCACGCCGATGGGCGCGGGCCTGAACCCGACGATGAACCCCGACAACATCATGCAAGCCGGCCTGGTCCGCATGCTGTCGGCCGAAGGCATCACGGTCGACTGGACCGAAGACGTCGCGGTGCTCGGCAGCCGCATCAACAACTACAAGGCGATCATCTTCGCGAGCTCGAACCGCGACACCTTGTGGAACGGCGCGGTCACGACGAGCCAGGATGCGGCGCGCACCGCGCTGCGCAACTACATGCGCCGCGGCGGCGGCTTCGTCGGCCTGCACAACGCGTTCGGCGCCGAATACAACTGGCCGTACTACGAAGGCCTGCTGGGCAACGCGAACTTCTACAACCACGGACCGAACCGCGCGGGCGACGTCGAAATCGTCTCGGACGACCCGTCGACCAAGGACGTGCCCAAGCGCTTCTCCTTCCAGGACGAGTGGTACAACCTCGCGCCTTTCCCGACGAAGGTGAAGTTCCTCGCCAAGGTCGACACCTCCACGCTGAAGCCGCTCACCTCCGCGCCGCACCCCGGCCACGCGGACTTCCATCCGGTCGCCTGGTGCCAGTACTACGACGCGCGGCCGCGCATGGCTCACCACCCTCGGCCACAACGCGCACTCGTTCACCGCCGACCTCTCGGGCGTCGGCGCCATCGAGTTCCAGAAGCTGGTCGTGCAGGGCGTCAAGTCGGCGATGGGCCTCACGCCTTTCTGCACCGAATAACGGCATTCCAACCTTCACCGCGTAGAGGCATCCATGAAACCAAAGTCATTGGTCACGCTGCTCATTTCCTGCGGCGTGCTCGCATCGCCGCTGCTGATCACCGCGTGCGGCGGTTCATCGGGCGGGGGCACGCCTTCGTTCCCGGTGGTGCCCGCACCGCCCGCGCCGCCGCCCCCCGGCCCCGGCGCGCCACCGCCGCCACCGCCCGCACCCGCAACGCCCTCGGCGAACCTGTCGGACTGCTGCACCGCGGGGGACAAGGACTTCCCCAAAGTCGGCGGCAACCTGGGCAACCAGAACTACTCCAGCCTCGCGAAGATCGACAAGGCCCAGGTCGCCAAGCTCGGCGGCGCGTGGGTCAACCAGATCGAAGGCGGCATGGCCACCGGCAACAACCAGAGCACGACGGTGGTGGTCGACGGCGTCATCTACATCGAGTCGGCGGTCGGCAACGTGATCGCGGTCGATGGCAAGACCGGCCTCACGAAATGGAAGTGGACGACGCCCTACGGCTCGATCACGCGCCGCGGCGTGGCGGTCGCGAAGGACCTGGGCCTGGTCTTCACCGTGGCCACCGGCAATCGCCTCGTGGCACTGCGCACCGACACCGGCGCCATTGCCTGGATCAAGCAGTACCCGAGCAGCGCCACCGACCCCGACTACCAGGGCGCGCTGCAGAAGGTGGCGCTGGTCTATCACGACAAGCGCCTCTTCCTCGGCACCAACGACGGCAACCGCGGTGCCGCGTTCTCGGCCGATGCGCTCACCGGCAAGGTGCTGACCTCGTTCTGGGGCGTGCCGCGCGCCGGCGAGATTGGCTACGACACCTGGGGCGGCGCGGCCGAGTCCGACCGCGCGGGCGCCACGCCGTGGATCCATCCCGCGGTGGACCCGGAGCTCGGCCTCATCTACTGGACCTTCGGCAACGTGCGCGGCGGCTCGTCGCAGAACGGTTCCGCGCGTCCGGGCCTGAACCTGTTCGCCAATTCCATCGTCGCGCTCGACATCAAGACCGGCGAATACAAGTGGCACTTCCAGTCGGTGCACCACGACATCTGGGACATGGACAACGTGATGTCGCCCGTGCTCGCCGATGTGAAGATCGACGGCAAGGACCGCAAGGTCGTCATCTACGGCAGCAAGACCGGCATGTACTACATCCTCGATCGCAAGGACGGCAGCGCGCCGCTGGGCATCGACGAAGTGCCGGTGAAGCAGGACGCCCGCCAGGCGAGCTGGCCCACGCAGCCGCTGCCGCGCCAGGGCGCATGGACCGAGACCTGCATCGTCGACCAGCCGCTGGGCACCGCCATCCCCGGCGACCCGAACCGCGCCGTGCCCAACTACGTGAAGGGCTGCTTGTACGACGCGCACTGGGACGTGCCGATCCTCTCGATTCCCGGACACGGCGGCGGCGCGAACTGGAACCACCAGGCCTTCAGCCAGCGCACCGGCCTCGTCTATACGGGCATGGGCTACGTGTCGGCCGCGCACTCGCTCACCGAGTCGAGCAACGGCCTGCGCCCGCCGGGCACCTACATGACGGGCGCGGTGGTGGCGGTCGATCCGAGCACCAACCTCGTGAAGTGGAAGAAGCAGATGCCGTACTCGCTCGCGCACGGCAACGGCATCCTGGCCACCGCATCGAACCTGCTCTTCATCGGCCAGCCCGACGGCAACCTGCTTGCGATGGATGCCAACGACGGCAGCGAGCTGTGGCGCTTCCAGACCGGCGCTGCCATCAGCGCGAGCCCGATCGCCTACGAGATCGATGGCGAGCAGTACGTCGCGGTGTACTCGGGCGGCACGGGCATTCCGTACGGCGACTCGGCACCGCGCGGCGACCGCTTGTGGGCCTTCAAGGTCGGCGGCACGGTGATGCCTCCCGCAACACCTACGCCGCCCGTCGTGCGCCGTCCGGTGTCCGGATCGGCGGTCGAGGGTGCCGCGCTGCCGACGCCCAACACCGTGTTCCTCGCGCGTGTGCAAACGCCGGCGAACGAGCCCGGTGCCACGGAGTCGACGGCGGTGAATGCGATGACGCCGACCTTCATGCGCGTGCCGGCCAACACCACGGTGACCTTCACCAATCCGGCCGCCAACGCCAACACGCATTGCGCGACACAGTTCTTCGAAGGACGGTTCAACTTCCGCCTGGCCCCCGGCCAATCGGCGACCCACACCTTCGATGCGCCCGGCGAGTACTTCTACAACGACTGTCATAGCCCGCGTCCTACGGGCAAGATCGTCGTATATTGATACGGTCCCTCAATCCCCCAACCCTGAAGGAGCAATGCGATGAAATGGTGCAAACCTGAGTTCGAAGAAATGCGTTTCGGCTTCGAGATCACGATGTACATCTCCGCTCGCTGAGAGCGGACCACAACGGCACCGGCTTCCACCGGTGCCGTTTTTTTTGGCGCGTATGAAGATATTGGTTCTAGGTTCGGGGGCGGGCGGTGGCTTCCCGCAATGGAATTGCAACTGCCGCCTGTGCGCGGGCCAGCGAACCGGCGAGGTGCGGGCAAACCCTCGCACCCAAAGCTCCATCGCGGTGTCCGCCAACGGCGACGACTGGGTGCTGCTCAATGCATCGCCCGACATCGGCGCTCAGCTGCGCGCGTCGAAGGCGCTACATCCGCGGCCACGCCACGGCGTGCGCCACTCGCCGATCCAGGCGGTGGTGCTGATGGACTCGCAGATCGATCACGTCGCGGGCCTTCTGAGCCTGCGCGAAGGACAGCGGCTGCAGCTCTACTGCACGCCCGAGTCTTACGAGGACCTCACCGGCAGCTTGCCGCTCCTGAAGGCGCTCGACAAATACTGCGGTGTCACCTGGCACCCGATGCCGCTCGAACCCGGCGGCGGCGCGTGGCACGACATCGCCGGCCTGCGCCTGCAAGCGGTGCCCGTGCCCGGCAAGGCGCCGCCGTATTCGCCGCGCCGCCAGACCGAGGCGCGCAGCGACAACGCCGCCGTGCTCATCGAAGACCCGGCCACCGGCAAGCGCGTGCTCTACGCGCCGGGCCTCGCACAGGTCGGCGATGCCGAACGCAAGAGCCTCGATGCCTGCGACTGCGTCCTCGTCGATGGCACCTTCTGGACCGAAGACGAAATGCTCACCGCGGGCTTGGGCACCAAGCGCGCGGCCGACATGGGCCACCTGCCGCAGTGCGATGGGCCGCACGGCCCCGGCATGCTGAAAGCACTCGACGCCTGTGCGGCAAAACGCAAGGTGCTCATCCACATCAACAACAGCAATCCCATCCTCGACGAAGACGGCGCGGAGCGCGCGGAACTCACGCGCCGCGGCATCGAGGTCGCCTTCGACGGCATGGAACTGGAGATCTGAACAAGTGACGCAGCAACAGCACCAGGATGCGTGGTCCCCGCAGGATTTCGAAGCGAACCTGCGCGCCATGGAGTCGCGCTACCACAGCCATCACCCGTTCAACCGCCGGCTCAACGCGGGCGAGTTGCAGCCGTTCCAGGTGCGCGGCTGGGTGGCGAACCGCTTCTATTACCAATGCCGCATTCCGGTGAAGGACGCGGCGATCCTCTCCAACTGCGACGACCGCGCGACGCGCCGGCGCTGGGTGGTGCGCATGCTCGACCACGACGGGCATGACGGCCACGAAGGCGCCAACGCGGGCGGCATCGAGATCTGGACGCGCCTGGGCATCGCCACCGGCCTCCAGCGCGAGACGCTCGAATCGCATGCGCTGGTGCTGCCCGGCGTGCGCTTCGCGGTCGATGCGTACGTCAACTTCGCGCGCACCGCACCGTGGCAGGAGGCGGTGATTTCCTCGCTCACCGAGATGTTCGCGCCGCGCATCCACAAGGACCGGCTCGCGGGCTGGCCCACGCACTATCCGTGGATCGACACCTCGGGCCTCGACTACTTCCGCAGCCGCATCCCGCTGGCCGACCGCGACGTCGAGCACGGCCTCGAAGTCGCGATGCAGTGGTGCACCACGCGCGAGCGGCAGGAGCGCGCATTGCAGATCCTGGGCTTCAAGCTCGACATCCTCTGGGCCATGCTCGATGCCATCGAGCGGGCCTACCCCGACGATCTTGCGAAAGAGCAGCAGCCATGACCACGCAATGGACCGACAGCGCACAGCCGTCGATCGGCACGATGTATCGGCTGCAATGGGAAGACGCGCAGCAATGTCATGTGCTGCTGTTCCCCGAAGGCATGATCAAGCTGAACGGGCCGGCCGCCGAAATCCTCAAGCGTTGCGACGGAAAAACTTCCGTGGCCGCGCTCGTCGCCGATCTGGAGACCACCTTCGGCGAAGCCGACCTGCGGGCCGACGTGATCGAGTTCCTGGAGCAGGCCCATGGACGCCACTGGATCCGCTGACATCCAGCGCGGCAGCGTCGCCGCGAAGCCCCCGCTGTGGCTGCTCGCGGAGTTGACGTACCGCTGTCCGCTGCATTGCGCCTTCTGCTCGAACCCGGTGGACTACACCCGCTACGACAGCGAGCTCACGACAGACGAATGGATCCGCGTGTTCCACGAAGCGCGCGCGATGGGTGCGGTGCAGCTGGGCTTTTCCGGCGGAGAGCCGCTGGTGCGGGACGACCTCACGGAACTCGTCGCGGCGGCGCACGACCTGGGCTTCTATACCAACCTCATCACTTCGGGCGTGGGCCTCACGCCGCAGCGCGCCGAGGCATTGAAGAAGGCGGGGCTCGACCACATCCAGCTCTCGTTCCAGGACTCGAGCCGCGAGCTCAACGACTTTCTCAGTTCGACCAGGACCTTCGACCTCAAGCAGCGCGTGGCCCGCACGATCAAGGACCTCGGCTATCCGATGGTGCTGAACTGCGTGATGCACCGCTACAACCTGCCGCACGTCGGCCGCATCATCGAGATGGCCGAGTCGATGGAGGCCGACTTCCTGGAGCTCGCCAACGTGCAGTACTACGGCTGGGCATGGCGCAACCGCGAGATGCTGATGCCCACGCGCGCGGCGCTGTCCGCCGCCGAGGCGGTGGTCGACGAGCACCGGCCGCGCCTGGATGGCCGCATGAAGATTCTCTGGGTCGTGCCCGATTACGCCGAGGGCAAGCCCAAGCCCTGCATGGCCGGCTGGGCCAGCGTGTTCCTCGTGGTCGCGCCCGATGGCGTGGCCTTGCCGTGCCACAGCGCGCGCATGCTGCCGGGGCTCGACTTCCCGAGCGTGCGCGAGCACTCCATCCGCGAGATCTGGCAGGAGAGCCCGGCGTTCGGCGCCTACCGAGGTACCGCCTGGATGAGCGGCACCTGCCAGAGCTGCGAAGAGAAGGAGACGGACCACGGCGGCTGCCGCTGCCAGGCGTTTTTGCTCACCGGCGATGCGGCTGCGACGGACCCGGTGTGCCCGAAGAGTCCGCAGCATGCGGAGGTCGAGGCGATGGTCGCTGCGGCCTCGGACCCACGCGACGCCGGCACGCCGATCCGTTTCGTGCCGGGCGCGCGGCGTGCGGGTGAACTCGTCTTCCGCACCGACGCCAATGCGCGCGGCTGAGCCGGCTCGAACATGACGATCGTCCATCGCCTGCCGTTGAGCGGCGGGCATGTCATGCATGTCGAGGAGCACGGCAATCCGGAGGGACTGCCCGCACTGGTGCTCCACGGCGGGCCCGGCTCGGGAAGCTCGCCGCTTCTGCGCAGCGGTTTCGATCCCACGCGCTACCGCATCATCTGCCCCGACCAGCGCGGCGCGGGACGAAGCACGCCCACGGGGTCGATTTCGCACAACACGCTCGTCGATCTGCTCGACGACCTGCGGCTGCTTCGCGAACATCTGCATGTCGACCGATGGCTGGTGGTCGGCGGATCGTGGGGCGCGACGCTGGCACTCCTGCACGCGCTGGACCAGCCTTCCGCCATTGCCGGGCTCCTGCTGCGCAACGTGTTCCTCGCGCGCACTTCAGACATCCACGATTTTTTCGCCGAGGCCGCACGGCGCGGCGGTCCCGAATGGCGCGTGCTGTGGAACGAAGCCCGGCGGCGCCGATGCCCGGTCGCGACGGTGCTCGCGGACATCTTCGCGCACGGAACGTGGGAGGCGCAGCGGCGCGCGACGCTTTGCTGGTTCGCGTGGGAGCAGCGCTTCTCGGGCGGCACCGCTGCAACGCCCGACGACGCCGTGTTGCAGCGGCTGGTGCCGCGCTACCGCGTGCTGAGCCACTACCTGCACCACGGGTGCTGGCTCCGCGCGCCCACGCTGCTCGCGCGATGCGCCGCGCTGCCCGCGGTCCCCACACTCATCGTGCACGGAACGCGCGATGCCATGTGCCCGCCGCAAGGCGCACAGGCACTCGCGCGGGTCTTGCACGGGCGGGCCACCTTGCAATGGGCGCAAGGTGCAGGGCACGACCCCACGCATCCCGCGCTCGCCGCCGCGATGAAGCAGGCGCTCTGCAACTACGCGAACACGCAGACCTTCAGCGCAAGCGTTCCTTGAGCGGATCGCCAATCAGCGTCACGCGGCCGTCCTTGCGGCGCGTCCACAGCCGCTCGTTGCCATGGCCGTCGTCGGCGACGAAGAGCACGGCATCGCCCAGCGCGCGAAAGCCCAGCGGCAGCGCGTTGCGCGCACCGGCCGCTACATCGGCGACCGCGCGCGTGCCGGCCGTGGTGCCGTCGCTCGTCCACGGTTCGACACCCGTCGTGCCGCCGCCGTTCGCGGAGAACCACAGCGTCGAGCCGATCACCGCAAAGCGCGCGGGCGATCCGCTCTCGGCGCCCGGTGCGATGTCCTTCACCAGCACGGTGCCCTTGGCGGTGCCGTCGCTGCGCCACAGCTCCGCGCCGGAGGCGCCGTCGGTCGCCGCGAAGTAGACGCGGGCCCCCATCGTTGCGAACGGGCTCGAGATCGAACCGCCCGTGCCTGCACGGATGTCCTTCACCAGCGTCGTGCCGGCTTCGGTGCCGTCGCTCTTCCAGAGCTCGGTGCCGTGTGCGCCGTCGTCGGCCGCGAAGTACAGCGTGCGGCCGACCGCGACCAGGTGCGAAGGTCGCGAGGGCGACGTTCCCGGCCGGATGTCCTTCACCATGCGCGTGCCGCTTTCGCTGCCGTCGCTCTTCCACAGCTCGATGCCGTGCTCGCCGTCGTGCGCGGTGAAGTAGATGTCGTCGCCGACGGCGGTCAGCGCCTGGATGCCCGCATCCTCGGCGCCCGGACGAACGTCCTTCACCAGCCGCGTGCTCTCGGGCGTGCCTTCGGTCACCCAGAGTTCGTGGCCGTGCTCGCGCGTGGTCGCGGTGAAGAAGAGGCGCTTGCCCGCCACGGTGACCTGCCGCGCGACCGCGCGCGGCCCGGCGTCGATCGACGACACGCGCGTCGTGGTCTCCGACGTGCCCGATGTCTTCCACACCTGGAACCCCGTCTTGCCGTCGTCCGCCACGAAGTACAGCGCGTCGCGAAACACGGTCAGTTCGCTCGGCATCGCACCTTCTTCGCCGGGCCGCAGGTCGATCACGCGCGTGGTGCCCGCGGCCGTGCCGTCGGTGCGCCAGAGTTCGAGGCCGCTCTCGCCATCGGTGGCGGTGGTGTAGACGTGGTTCCTGAACACCGTCTGCCCGGCAGGAAAAGAACCGCGGAAGCCCGGGCGGATGTCTTTCAGCATGCGCGTGCCCGCGCTGGTGCCGTCCGTGATCCACAGCTCCTGGCCCGACGCGATGTGGAAGGCGCTGAAGAGCATCTTCCCTTGGAGCGATGCCAGCCCGGTGGGCGAGACGAAGGCCAGCGCCTGGCGCTGCTCGGGCAGCACCTCACGCTCGGGGTCTTGCGCAACGGCGGGCAGTTGCACCGACAGCGCGAGGGCTGCCAGCCACGCGGGCCGCATGGCGGAGAGAAGAGCGCCGCGCATCTCAGCCCCCGAACCACCGCGCCGGCACGATCACCAGCTGCGGAAACGCCACCATCACGAACAGGATCGCGAACTCCGCGATCATGAACGGCACCACGCCGCGCGTGACGTCGTCCATCGATATCTTCCCGACGCCCGCCACCACGTTCAACACCGTGCCCACCGGCGGCGTGACCAGTCCGATCGAGTTGTTGATGATGAACAGCACGCCGAAATACACCGGATCGATGCCCGCCGCCTTCACCACCGGCATGAGCACCGGCGTGAGGATCAGGATGGTGGGCGTCATGTCCATCGCGGTGCCCACGACCATCACGATCACCATGATCGCGATCATCAGCAGGATCTGGTTGCCCATGAAGGGCTCCAGCAGGCCGACGATCTTCGAAGGCAGGTCGGCCACCGTGATGAGCCAGGCGCTCACCATCGCCGCGGCGATCAGGAACATCACGATCGCGCTGGTCTTGGCCGCGCTCACGAAGATGCCGTACAGGTCGCGCCAGGTGATCTCGCGGTAGATGACGGTCGAGACGAAGAGCGCATACACCGCGGCCACGACCGCGGCCTCGGTCGGCGTGAACACGCCCATGCGCAGGCCCACGAGGATGATGATCGGCAGCATCAGCGCCCAGATCGCCTTGCGGAAGGTGGCGAAGATCTCGGCCGACGACTTGCGCGGCGGCGGCACGATCTTCTCGCGCCGCACCAGCCAGGCCCAGGTGAGCCACAGCGCCGCGCCGATCATGAGGCCGGGCACGATGGCCGCGAGGAACAGCTTCGAGATCGACACGTTGGCGGCCACGCCGAAGATCACCAAGCCGATGCTCGGCGGAATCACCGGCCCGATCACGCCCGTGGCCGCGATGAGGCCGGCTGCGCGCGGCTTGTCATGGCCGGCCTTCACCATCATCGGCAGCAGCAGCGCGGTGAGCGCGGCGGCGTCGGCCACCGCCGAACCCGAGAGTGCCGAGAGCAGGCAGCCGGCCATGATGGTCACGTAGCCGAGCCCGCCCTTCACATGGCCGACCACCGCGAGCGCGAAGTCGACGATGCGTTTCGAAAGACCGCCCACGTTCATGATCTCGCCGGCGAGCATGAAGAAGGGCACGGCCAGCAGCGGAAAGCTGTCGGCGCCGCCGATCACGTTCTGCGCGAGGATCTGCGCGTCGAAGAGGTCCAGGTGCCACATGAGCGCCACGCCGCTTGCGAGCAGCGCGAAGGCGATGGGAATGCCCATCGCCATGGCCAGGAGGAGAGAGCCGACAAAGACGAGGATGGTCATTTGCGTGCTCCCGGCGTCTCGTTCTGCGAACCCAGGATCTGCTGGAGCTGCACGGCTTCTTCCGACTCCTGCACCATCACCAGTTCGCTCTCGGCAATGCGCCCGGTAAGCAGGCGCAAAAGGTCAAGCGCGAGGATGAAACCCGCGAGCACCGAGAACACCACGCCCGAGGCATACACGATGGCCATCGACGCGCCGGTGACCGGTGCCGTCACGTCCCAGTTGATGCGCGCCTGCGCGACGCTGCCCTGGAACAGCAGCCACACGATGTAGAGCATCACGGCGTGGCCGACGGCCAGGCAGATCTTCTTGCCGATGGGTGGCAGCTTCTGCACCACCATGTCCACGCCCAGGTGGCCGTGCTCCTTCAGCGCGACCACCGCACCGAGGAAGGTCATCCAGATGAAGAGCCAGCGCGAGACTTCCTCGGACACGGTGATGCCCGAGTTGAAGCCGTAGCGCAGCACCACGTTGCCGAACACCAGCACCACCATGACCGCGAGCGCGGCCGCGATCAGCGCCTCGATGCCGGTGCAGCACCGGTCGATCCAGCGGCTCATGGCGCGGCCGCGGCCAAGGCTGTTCTTTGCATCTCCACCAGCGCGCGCAGCGCGGCCAGGTACGACAGCGGCCCGAGCCCCTGCACCGTGCCCTTGACCGCGGGCGAGATGATCGAGTGCGCGCGCCACGCTTCGCGCGCGGCGATGTTGGACATGTGCACCTCGATGGTCGGGAACGGCATCGCCTTGATCGCGTCGTGCAGCGGCACGCCATGCTGGGTGAGGCCCGCGGGGTTGACCAGCGCGCCCTGCGCATCGTCGATGTGCGTGTGCAGGAAATCGATCAGGTCGCCTTCGTGGTTCGACTGGATCGTCTCCAGCGTCACGCCGAGTTCGCCCGCGAGCGACTGCAGTTGTGCGTTGATTTCGGCGAGCGTGGTCTTGCCGTAGATGTGGGGTTCGCGGCGGCCGAACAGGTTGAGATTGGGGCCGTGGAGGACGAGGATCTTCATGGGGAGCTTCGGTGAGAGGGCTTTTTTTGCTTACTTGCGGATGCGTGCGAGCTCGTCGTTGTAGAGCTTGACGATGGCGGGGTCGTACTGTGCGGCGAACTTGTCGACGACGGGCTTGGCGACAGTGCGCATGCGCGCTTGCTCGGCGGGGGTGAGTTCGTTGAACTGCGCGCCCTTGGCCTGCAGGTCGCCCACGGCCTTCTGCGCTGCGGCGCGGCTCACCTGCCTTTGATAACCGCGTGCCTCGTTGGCCGCGTCGTTCATCATCTTCTGCTCGGCGGGGGTGAGCGAGTCCCAGAACTTCTTGCTCACCAGCACGATGTTGGCCGCGTAGACATGGTTCGTGGCGCTGACGAACTTCTGCACTTCGTAGAACTTGTTCGAGAGGATCACGGCGTACGGGTTTTCTTGGCCATCGACCGCCTTCGCTTCGAGCGCGCCATACAGCTCCGCAAAGGGCATCGGCACCGGGTTGGCCTTGAAGGCCTTGAAGGTTTCAAGAAACACCGGGTTCGGGATCACACGGATCTTCAGGCCTTCGAGGTCCTCGGGCTTGGTGATGGGGCGCTTGCTGTTCGTCACGTTGCGAAAGCCCAGGTCCCAGTAGCCGAGAGCGACGAGGCCCTTCTCGGGCAGCTTGGCGATGAGGGCTTGGCCGAGCGGCCCATCGAGCAGCGCATCGGCTTGCGCGAAGGAGTTCACCGAGAAGGGGAAGTCGACAAGGCCGAACTCCTTGACGATGCCAGCGAGCGAAGTGGTGGCCGGTGCCGACATCTGCTGCACGCCGCCCTGCAGGGCAGATTGCTGCTGCATCTCGTTGCCCAGTTGGGAGGCGGGGAATTCCTGGACCTTCATCTTGCCGCCGCTCTTGGCCGAGAGCAGCTCGGCGAATCGCTTGACGCCGAAGCTCACGGGGTGGTCGGCGTTGTTCAGGTGGCCGAAGCGGATCACGCGATCCTGCTGCGCCCACGACGGAGCGGCAAGGCCGACGCAGAAGCTGGCAATGGCAAGCGTACGAAGAAGTTTCACAAGAGGTCCTCAAGGAGATGGAAAAACCGATTGGGCGCGATTATGGATTTTCTTGGAAAGCGTTTCCACTATGGAAATCCCTTCCCTGTCTGTTACGCTCCGCCGGGCAAGATCACCGTCGTCTGTGAAATGAAATTCGAAAGAGCGATATGAGCGGGATACTGGAACGCAGCTTCAAGGTGCTGGAATACCTGGCCGAACATCCGGAGGGCTGTGCGCTCTCTGCCCTGGCAAGCGAATTGGAGATACCACTGAGCGCGTCGCACCGCCTGCTCACGGAACTCATTCGCTGCGGCTACGTGCGGCAAGACCCGCGCGATGGCCACTACCTGCTGACCATCAAGCTCGTCTCGATCAGCCTGTCGTTCCTGAGCCGCTCCGGCATCGTCGACATTGCCCAGCCCCTGCTCGACCAACTGGCCTCGGCCTCGGGCGAACTGGTGCGGCTGGCCGTGGTCGATGGCGATGACCTGACCTTCGTGGCGAAGGCGCAGGGCGCCACACGCGGCCTTCGCTACGACCCGGACATGGGCCTGTCGGTCAACCTCTCCTGCAGCGCGGCCGGCCACGCATGGCTCTCGACGATGAGCGAGGACGCCGCCACCGTGCTCGTCGCGAAGAAGGGACTGGGCACGCCGCAGGACTACGGCCCCAAGGCGCCCACCTCCATCAAGGCCGTGATGGCCTTCGTGAAGGCTGCGCACCAGCGCGGCTTCAGCATGATCAATGAAGTGTTCGCGCCGGGCATGACGGCCATGGCTGCGCCGGTGCGCGGCGCCGACGGCACGGCCATCGGCGTCGTCACCATCGCGGGGCCGCTGAGCCGCCTGACGCCGCAACGGATGGAAGCGCTCGGACCCGCGCTTCTCCAGACCGCCGAAGACGTTGCGCGTGCCAGCGGCGCATCGGCGTTGTTCAAGAAAAGAGCCTGAGTCGGCTTACATAAAAGGAGACAAGCCATGAAGAGCAATTCGATTCGCAAGCTCGCGGTGCTGGCCACCATTGCGGCCGTCGCCGCATTCGCCACCGGCAGCGCGTTCGCGCAGATCAAGGAGCGCACGCTCAAGTTCGCGTTCCAGAACCAGACCGGCCATCCGCAGGCGCAGGGCGCGCAGAAGTTCGCCGACATCGTCGCGGCCAAGTCGGGCGGCAAGATCACGGTGAAGCTGTTCGCGGGCGGCTCGCTCGGCGGCGACCTGCAGACGGTGTCCGCATTGCAGGGCGGCACGGTCGAGATCACCGTGCTCAACGCCGGCATCCTCTCCGCGCAGGTGAAGGAGTTCGCGGCCTACGACTTCCCGTTTCTCTTCAACAGCGGCAAGGAAGCCGATGCCGTCACCGACGGTCCCTTCGGCCAGAAGCTGATGGCCAGGCTCGAAGAGAAGGGCCTGCACGGCCTGGGCTACTGGGACCTGGGCTTTCGCAACCTCACCAACAGCAAGCGGCCGATCGTGAAGGCGGACGACATCGCGGGGCTGAAGATCCGCGTCATCCAGTCGCCGATCTACATCGACCTCTTCAGCGCGCTCGGCGCCAATGCCACGCCGCTGCCGTTCCCCGAGCTCTATCCGGCGCTCGACCAGAAGGCGGTCGACGGGCAGGAGAACCCGAACACGACGATCCTCTCGTCCAAGTTCGCCGAGGTGCAGAAGTACATCACCCAGACGCGCCACATCTACAACCCGCAGGCGCTCCTCGTCAGCAAGAAGACCTGGGACGGCATGAGCGCCGAAGAGAAGAAGATCATTTCCGACGCCGCCGCCGAGGCCACCGTGTTCCAGCGCCAGGCCTCGCGCGGGGCGGCCGACAGCGCGCTCGATGCGCTCAGGAAGGCCGGCATGACCGTCTCCGAACTGCCGCCCGAAGAGATGGCCAAGCTGCGCGCCAAGGTGAAGCCGGTCATCGACAAGTACTCGGCCTCGGTGGGCGAAGCCACCGTCAAGGAACTGATGGCCGAGATCGAGAAGGCGCGCAAGTAAGCCGGATCAGACGATCCGCACCGACAGGTTCGGCAGCCCGTCGATATGGATCTCGATCAGGTCGCCGCGCACCACCGGCCCCACGTTCTCAGGCGTGCCCGAGTAGATGATGTCGCCGGGCATCAGCTCGAAGGCCTGCGACAGGCGGCTGATCTGCTCGGCGACCGACCAGATCATGTACTTGAGCGTGGCGTTCTGCTTGGTCTCGCCATTCACCTTGAGCCAGATCGCGCCGTCGGCGAAATGACCGACCTTCGCCACCGGATGGATCGGCCCGATGGGCGCCGAGTGGTCGAAGCTCTTGCCGATTTCCCACGGCTTCTTCTGGTCGCCCATTTCGCGCTGCAGGTCGCGCCGCGTCATGTCCAGGCCGAGAGAGTAGCCGTACACATGGTCGAGCGCGCTCGCCGCCGGAATGTTCTTGCCGCCCTTGGCCAGCGCGACGACCAGTTCCACCTCGTAGTGATAGTTCTTGGTGAGCGTGGGGTAGGGGTGGTCGGCCACCTTGCCCGGCATCACGACCTGGATCGCGTCGGCCGGCTTTTGAAAAAAGAAGGGCGGCTCGCGCGTCGGGTCCGAGCCCATTTCGCGCGCATGGGCGGCGTAGTTGCGGCCGATGCAATAGATGCGGCGCACCGGGTACACCTGTTCGCTGCCGACGATCGGCACGGTCGATGCGGCGACATCGAAAGGCGTGGGCGCCGCGCGCGCGGCACCGGCGGGCAGCGCGCAACCGGCAATGGCGCCCGTGGCCATGGCGGCGGAACCGGCCAGGAGGCCGCGACGTGATGAGGTGTTGGACATGTTCTGTGTCTCCTTCGGGGTTATGTCTGAAAGCGCGTCGTCGATTCTGGGATGAGGCAAGGCCGCCGCGCCGCACGCATCTACGCAAAAACAGGACGCAAGCAACACGCGCACCAAAGCCGTTGCCCACGCCTCTCGCTACCATCGCGCCATGCCGGCTCCCCATCAGTCCAGCGCCTCCAGCTCGCGCCTCTACGGCATGCAGGAGCGAGCGAACCATCTCGACTTCGACATCCGTTTCGAAGGCGCGCGCGACGTGCTCGCGCGGCCGCACCGGCACGAGTACTTCCAGATCCAGGTGAGCATCGAAGGCGGCGAGCAGCAACTCATCGGCGGCGCGGTGCGGCCGTTCCGCGCGGGGCACCTGAGCTTCGTGCTGCCGTACCGCGTGCACGTGGTGCCGCATCCCGTCGGTGCACGCTACGCCATCGTGAACTTCGACCAGGGCTTTCTCTGGCCCGAACTGGCCGTCGAGCCGCTCGACCTCGAAGAGGTGTCCGTCGCGCGGCATCCCGAACTCGCGCCATTCCTCTTTCAGGAGTACGTCGACTTCTCTTTCGACGAAGCGGATTTCGCGCGCATCCTGCGTTGGCTCGATGAACTCTCCGCTCTGAACCGCGCGCGGGGTTTCGCCACCGCGGGCGCGATCCGCGGCATCCTGCTGCAGCTCATCGCGCTGGCCTGCCAGCGGCACGAAGGAGCATTGCTGGAGCAAGCCGCACGCCACAGCGGCCGCAGTTCGCGGCGCGATGCGCTGCAGCGTGTGATGCGTTATGTGCGCGAGCACTTGAGCGAAGAGATGTCGCTCAACGAAGCGGCGGCTGCGGCGATGCTGTCGCCCAACTACCTCGCGCATCTGCTCAAGAAGCAGACCGACCGCACCTTCACCGAACTCGTCACCGAGCGGCGACTGGAGCGCGCAAAGGAATTGCTGCTGACCTCCAGCGTCCGCATCGGCGACATCGCGCAGCAATGCGGCTTCAGCGATGCCGACTATTTCAGCCGGCGATTTCGACAGCAGATCGGCGTCACGCCAAGGCAGTTCCGCCAAGGCGCGAGCGCGCCGGCTGTTGCTGCTGTTGTTACTTCTTCATCGCCTTGATGTCGGCCTTGCCCTTGCTTTCTTCGGCCTTGGCCTGCTTCACGCAGGCGGACTTGGCGTCGCCCTTCTGGTCGTCGCACTTTTCCTTGGCGATGTCGTAGGCGGCTTCGACCTTGGCCTCGGCCACCTTGCGTGCGTTGCTGTCGCTGGGCCGCACCTTCTGGTCGAGCTCGGCCTTGGCGATCTTTTCCTTGCCCTTGGCTTCCTCGACGCAGACGTCCTTTGCGTTGTCCTTCATGGCATCGCAGGCGGCCTTGTCGGCCTTGTAGTCGGCGGCGATCTTGTCGCGCCCGGCCTTGAGCTCCGCCACGGCGGGGTCCATCGTTGCCGCCGGAGGCGGGGTTGTTTGCGCATGGGCCGCAATCGCCATGAAGCACGACGCGGTCGCGCATATCCGCAGGAACTTTTGCATGGTCATCTCCTTGACGCCGGTGTTGGTTGTTGCATCGGGTCCGGCGCCTGAAACCATCCTAGGAAGCGGCGACGAGCGAGCGGTAGGACGCCTCGTGAACCAGCCGTAAGCACATGCTGACGCGCGGCATCTGGCGTGTACGCATGCGCGCACCTTCTCCGCAAGAGACGGCGATGGAGATGAAGGTGGCGACCGCGCCGCGCCTCAGTGCGCGCTGGCGGCGATGTTGCGTATTTCGCTGTGCAGGGCACGCTGCCCCGAGGCCAGCGCGGCCTCGTAGCTGTCGGCCGCATCGAAGGCGCTGCGAAGCACGGTCGGGTTCGCGCCGTTCGCATCGGTTTCCAGCAGCCGCCAGACGAACGAGCCGGGCACCGGCTCCTCGATGATGAGTTCGATCGGATGTGTCATGGCCCGACGATGTTCCCCTGGAAATCGGGTGTCTGTAGGCCAAGTCTGAATTTTCCGGAGGTCTCGCAAGGGGGCGAAAGCGCCGCGTGTGAAACGTAGTGTGTTCGTTTTCAAGGCCGACACAGAGGCATACGCAATGCGTGCCCGAGGCGCGAGGTGCGGCGAACAATCCGCTCGTTCTTTCGCCAACCACCCTCCACTTCCGTGTCCAGGAAAACATCATCATGAGCATTCGATCCAATGTAGTTCTCGCCGTTGCGGCGGTCGCGGCCTCGGTCGCCGTTCTCACCTTTGCCGCTCCGCCTCCCGGTGGCGAGGTTCCCGCGGGCGCCGCGCTGCAGGCGCCCGAATTCCAGAACATCGACAAGTGGCTCAACTCCGAGCCGCTGAAGCTGCAGGACCTGCGCGGCAAGGTCGTGCTCGTCGACTTCTGGACCTACACCTGCATCAACTGCCTCAACCACCTGCCGTACGTCAAGGACTGGAACGCGAAGTACAAGGACAAGGGTCTCGTCGTCGTGGGCGTGCACACGCCCGAGTTCGCCTACGAGAAGTCGACCAAGAACGTGCAGGACGCGATCAAGCGCCTGCAGATCCAGCACGCCGTGGCGCAGGACAACAGCTACGGCACCTGGAAGGCTTTCAACAACCAGTACTGGCCCGCGGTCTACCTGATCGACAAGCAGGGAAAGATCGTCTATTCGCACTTCGGCGAAGGCAGCTACGGCACGACGGAGAAAAAGATCCAGGCGCTGCTGGCCGAGCCGTCGCCGGCCGTTGCTGCTGCTCCCACTGCTACCACCGGAGGCTGAGATGAAGAAGCTCTGGTTCGCGCTGCTTTTCTTCGCGGGCGGCTTCGCGCACGAAGTCCGCAACCCGGTGAGTTGCCAATGCATCGCGGCCCGCGAGTTGGCGGGCCCTCGGAAACGCGCCCGTTCATGAAAAGGCGCAGGGCGAGGGGCGGCGCTCAGTCGTCCCGCGCTTCGACCGCCGAGGCGAAGACGTAGCCTTCGCTGCGCACTGTCTTGATGTAGCGCGGCTCCCGCGCATCGTCGCGCAGCCGTTGGCGCAGGCGGCTCACCAGCAGATCGATCGATCGCTCGAAGAGCTCCGCCTCGCGGCCCTGCGTGAGGCTCAGCAGCTGGTCGCGGCTCAGCACCTTCTGCGGATGGTCGAGAAACACGCGCAGCAGGCGGTACTCGGCGCCGCTCAGCGCCACCATCGTGCCGCTGTCGTCCAGCAGGTGGCGCGCCACCGTGTCCACATGCCAGTCGCCGAAGGCCAGCTTCTGCGACGGCTCGACCGCGCCCATGTTCGGCGGCAGCATGCGCGTGCGCCGCATCACCGAGCGGATGCGCGCGAGCAGCTCGCGCGCCGAGAAAGGCTTGGCCAGGTAATCGTCGGCGCCCATCTCGAGGCCCAGGATGCGGTCGGCCTCTTCGCTGCGCGCGGTGAGCATCAGGATCGGCGTGGCCTTGTACTTGCCGGTTCGCAGATCGCGGCACAGCGTGAGCCCGTCTTCGCCCGGCAGCATCAGGTCCAGGATGATGAGGTCGAACGGCCCCGACTCCTCGAGCGCCGCGCGCATGTGCCGCCCGGTGGGCACCGCCACCACGCGCAGGCCGTTCTTGACCAGGTAGGTCGTGAGCAGTTCGCGGATTTCCCGGTCGTCGTCGACGATGAGGATGTGATCGGAGGTCTTGGGAGTCATGGCTGTGTAGGGGTGTGAAGTGCGCCGCAGCCGCAATGTATCTCGCCCGCCGCGAACGGGCCGGGGGTTTGTATTCGCAAGTATCTGCAGGCGGAGGTCGCGACACTATGTTTCGCGACCTCCGCCTCATTGGCTCTTCAGCGCAGCGACCTGAACGCCGCCCGGATCTCCACCGCGAACAGCTCAGGCTGCTCCCACGCCGCGAAGTGGCCGCCCTTGTCCACCTCGTTGAAATAGATCAGGTTGCGGTACGCCCGCTCGGTCCAGCTCTTGGGCGCGCGGTAGATCTCGCCGGGGAACACCGTCACCGCCGCGGGAATCGAGATATCGACCGCGTTGAAGTTGTTGGCGTTGTTCTCCCAGTAGAGCTGCGCGCCCGAGGTCGCGGTCTTCGTCACCCAGTAGAGCGTGATGTCGTCCAGCATCTCGTCGCGTGTGAGCGCCTTGTCGGCATCGCCGCCGCTGTAGGTCCACTCGTTGAACTTGTCGTAGAAAAAGGCGGCCAGCCCAGCGGGCGAATCTTCCAGCGCATAGCCCAGCGTCTGCGGGCGCGTCACCATCATGGCCGCGTAGCCGCCGCCCTTGGTGTAGAGATACTTGAGCGATTCGAAGGCGGCCTTCTCCTTCTCCGAGAGGCCGGCCGGCGCGGGGTCGCCGTTGTTGAGCGCCTTCGCCACGTCCGGCGGCACCGTCGCAGGCATGTTCACGTGAATGCCCAAGAGGCCTTGCGGCGCCTGGCGCGCCATCTTGTCGGCCACCACCGAACCCCAGTCGCCGCCCTGCGACACATAGCGCGTGTAGCCCAGGCGCTTCATCAGCACGTCCCACGCGGTCGCGATGCGGTCGGCGCCCCAGCCCGTGCTTTGCGGCTTGCCCGAGAAGCCGTAGCCGGGCATCGAGGGCAGCACGAGGTGGAAGGCGTCTTCCGCACGGCCGCCATGCGCCGTCGGGTCGGTGAGCGGTCCGATGACCTTCAGGAGTTCCATCACCGAGCCCGGCCAGCCGTGCGTGATGACCAGCGGCATCGCGTTCGCATGGCGCGAGCGCACGTGCACGAACTGGATGTCGAGCCCGTCGATCTCGGTGATGAACTGGGGCAGGGCGTTCAGGCGCTTCTCCACCTTGCGCCAGTCGTAGCCCGTGCCCCAGTAGCGCACCAGCGGCTGCAGCTTCTCGAGCCGCACGCCCTGCGTCTGGTCGTTGACCGTCTCGCGGTCGGGCCAGCGCGTGGCCTGGATGCGGCGGCGCAGGTCGACCAGCACGGCCTCGGGCACATGGATGCGGAAGGGGCGGATCGACGTGTCGCCGGTCGGCGCGCGAGGCTTCGTCGTGGCGGGAACATCGACAGCGGCCGAAGCGCCCGAGCCCTGTGCGAAAGCCGGGTTGGAGAGCAGCCCGAAACCGGCGGCACCCGCGACGGCGGTGGTGGCGAAGAAGTGGCGCCGCGTGGGCGCTGGAGGCACAGAAGAAACAGAAGACATGGTGATCTTTCTTTCGTCGATTGAGAGTGAAGCGAGAAGGCCTTGCGGGCCGCCCGAATGAACGGACGGGCGCATCTTTGGCCGTGCTTTCCCTCTCCGATCCGAAGGCTGTATGCCCGTGTATCGACGCGAGAAATCCACACACTACGTTTCATCGGAAAGCCGATGGCAGGAAGGGGTGCCTTCGAGGAGAGATACCGCCATTGCGACCGCGGCGCAGCCCGGCAGTGAAACGTACTGTGTGGGTTTCTCCGGCAGATACAGAGGCATACGCAAGGTGATCCCAGGGGTCAAGGGCGGCCCAACAATCCGGTCCGTTCCCAACCAACCCTTCCAAGGAAACACCATGACCTCCACCGAAAAGATCCTCTACACCGGCAAGACCCACACCACCGGCGGCCGCGACGGCGCCTCGACCAGCAGCGACGGTCGCCTGGACGTCAAGCTCTCGTCCCCCGGCGGCCCGGGCACCGGCACCAACCCCGAGCAGCTCTTCGCCGCCGGCTGGTCCGCCTGCTTCATCGGCGCGATGGGCCTGGCAGCCGGCAAGCTGAAGATCAAGCTGCCCGCCGACCTGGCCGTGGACACCGAGGTCGACCTGGCCAACACCGATGGCGCCTACTTCCTGAAGGCCCGCCTGAACGTCAGCGTGCCCGGCATCGAGCGCGAGGTCGTCCAGTCGCTGGTGGATGCGGCGCACCAGACCTGCCCGTACTCCAAGGCCACGCGCGGCAACATCGACGTCACCATCAACGTGGTCTGACAGGGCGCATGACGAGGCCGAACGGGTAATGTTCCATGTCGCTTCTTGCTGCTGAACACACTGCGATACATGCGATGGGCTTTCGGGCGAGGCCCGGGTCTATAAACGAGCCCATGTCCACCCCACCCGCCAGTCCCGCCGTCGTGAATCCTCCTGCAAGCACCACCGGCGGCTTGCGCCGGCTGGTGCCGCGGTCGCTGTTCTCCCGCGTGACGCTGATCATCGTGGTGGGCCTGGCGATCGCCCAGTTGCTCACCTTCGCCGCCATCCGCTACGAGCGCGACATGGCGATGCGCGAGCTGATGATGATCGGCATAGAGCGCGACATCGCCAGCTCGGTCGCCATCCTCGACCGCCTGCCTGCCGCCGAACGCCCCGCCTGGCTCGAGAAGCTGGAGCGGCGCAACTACCGCTTCGTGCTGGGCGGCATGGCCGAAGGCGTGGCGCCCCAGTCGCTGCTGTCGCAGCAGTTCGCCACCGCCATCGTCGAGGCGATGCGGCCGTTCGAGATCGTCAAGGTCGGGCAGGTGGCCCATCCGCCCGAGGGCCTGCAGATCCAGGTGCGGCTGCACGATGGGTCTTCCGTCGTGGTGCACGCCATGCGGGTGGGCATGCCGGTGTCGAGCTGGGTGATGTGGGTGCTCGTGATCCAGTTGCTGGTGCTGGCCGTCTGCGCCTGGTTCGCGGTGCGGCTGGTCACGCGGCCGCTGGCCGATCTGGCCGCCGCGGCCGACGACCTGGGCCCGGACCTCAAGGCGCAGAAGCTCGCGGAAGAAGGCCCCACCGAAGTGGCGCACGCCGCGCGCGCCTTCAATGCGATGCAGCAGCGCATCGGCGGCTACATGTCCGAGCGCGTGGAAATCCTCGCTGCCATCTCGCACGACCTGCAGACACCGATCACGCGGATGCGGCTGCGCACCGAGATGATGGACGACGAGCACGACCGCACCAAGTTCCGCCAGGACCTGGACGCGATGAATTCGCTGGTGCGCGAAGGTGTGACCTATGCGCGCACCCTGCACGGCGCCACCGAGCCGCCGCTGCGCATGGACGCCGACGCGCTGCTCGAAAGCATGCTGGCCGACTACGAGGACGCCGGCAAGACGGTGCACCTCGAAGGCAAGGCGGGCACGCCGATCGTCGGCCGCCCGAACGCGATGCGCCGCATCGTCATGAACCTGATCGACAACGCGCTGATCTTCGGCAGCGATGTGCGGGTGCGCGTGCAACCCGGCGATGGGCAACTGGCCATCGCCGTGGTAGACAACGGCCCCGGCATTCCGCCCGACGAACTGGGCGCGGTGCTCAAGCCCTTCTACCGCGTCGAAAGCTCGCGCAACCGCAGCACCGGCGGCACCGGCCTCGGCCTTGCCATCGCGCACCAGTTGGCGATGGCGATGGGCGCCGAGCTCAAGCTGCAGAACCGCCCCGAAGGCGGACTGGAGGCACGCCTGACCATGCCCACGCGAATCGCCTAGAGGAAGCGGGCCGCGCACGCTGCGGCCGTCTCCGCCCACTGTTTTTTGCAACCGCGGCTCGTGCGTCGAGACCGTGAAGACCCCGCACGCCCCGAGGGCGCGCACCGACCGCTACAAACGAGACCCGAACCATGCTGCTGCTCCTTCTCATTGCCTACCTGGGCGGGGTGCTCACCATCCTGAGCCCCTGCATCCTGCCGGTGCTGCCCTTCGTGTTCGCACGCGCCGACCGCCCGTTCCGCTCGCACGGCCTGCCGATGCTGCTGGGCATGGCGGTGGCCTTCGCCGCCATCGCCACGCTGGCGGCAGTGGGTGGCGGCTGGGTGGTCACGGTCAATGAGTACGGGCGTTACGCGGCGATCGCGATGCTCGCGCTCTTCGGCGTGACGCTGCTGTTCCCGAGCCTGGCCGACCGCATGAGCCGGCCGCTGGTCGCGCTGGGCATTCGCCTGGCGGAAGCGCAACCCGACGGACCAAACGCCAAGGCTTCGGTGTTCTCGCCGCTGTTGCTGGGTGTCGGCACGGGCCTGCTCTGGGCGCCGTGCGCGGGTCCGATCCTCGGGCTGATTCTCACGGGCGCCGCGCTCAACGGCGCGAGCGTCGGCACTACCGTGCTGCTGTTCGCGTACGCGGCCGGCGCGTGCACCTCGCTGGCGGCGGCGCTGCTGTTCGGCGGACGCTTGTTCGCAGTCATGAAGCGGTCGCTGCACACCGGCGAGTGGGTGCGCCGCGTGGCCGGCGTCGCCGTGCTGGTGGGCGTCGGCGCGATCGCGCTGGGGCTCGACACCGGCGTGCTCAGCCAGCTCTCGGTGGGCACCACCTCTGCACTCGAAAAAGCACTCGTGGAGAAGATCGACATGCCGAAGCCGCAACCGCAATCCACGCCCTTGGTCGAATCTGCCCCGCAGCAACAAGACACCGGCCTCGTGAAGACAGCCGCCGTGCTCCCCGAACCGGCGCCCGTGCGCAAGCTCGGCATCGAGGGCCCGTTCCCTTCGCTCGCCGGTGCGACCGAATGGATCAACTCGCCGCCACTCACCCCCGAAGCCCTGCGCGGCAAGGTCGTGCTGGTCGACTTCTGGACCTACTCGTGCATCAACTGCCTGCGCACACTGCCCTACGTGCGCGCCTGGGCCGAGAAGTACAAGGACGCGGGGCTCGTCGTCCTCGGCGTGCACTCCCCGGAGTTCGCATTCGAGAAGCGCTCAGCCAACGTGCGCAAGGCGACGAAGGACCTCGGCATCGAGTTCCCGGTGGCGCTGGACAACGACTTCAAGATCTGGCGCGGCTTCGACAACCAGGCCTGGCCCGCGTTCTATTTCATCGATGCAGAAGGGCGCATCCGCCATCACCAGTTCGGCGAGAACCGTTACGACAAGGCCGAGCAGATCCTCCAGCAGTTGCTCGCCGAAGCGGGGCAACGCAACCTGCCGGCTGGCGTGGTCGCACCGAAGGGCGAGGGCACGCAGGCCGCGCCGGGCGACGAACTCGCGATGTCGGGCGAGACCTATGTGGGCACCGAACGCGCGCAAGGTTTCGCATCGCCCGGCGGTCTGGTGAACGGTCGCGCGCATCTCTACCAAAGCCCCGTGATGCTGCGCCCGAACCAGTGGGCGCTCGCCGGCGAATGGACCGTGGAGTCCGAGCGCGCCGTGGCGAACCAGCCGAACGGCCGCATCGCCTACCGCTTCCAGGCGCGTGATCTGCACCTTGTGCTCGGTCCCATGACCGATGGCAAGCCGGTGCGCTTCCGCGTGCTGGTGGATGGCAAGGCGCCGCTCGCGGACCACGGCGCGGACACCGACGCGCAAGGCTACGGAACCATCGAGGCGCAGAAGCTCTACCAACTCGTGCGACAGAAGAACGGTGCGAGCGACCGGCTGTTCGAGATCGAATTCCTGGACGGCGGGGCGCAGGCCTACGCGTTCACCTTCGGCTGAAGGAAGCCATTCAGGGCGGCGATCGCGCCGACGGGGTACCTTGCTCCGCGAATGTCCCCCGGCCTGCGGCCTCCTCCTTGATTTCGCTGCGCAAGGCACCCCATCGGCACGCTCGTTTTCAGAGCCGTCGTTGATCAGCGATACACCAGCGGCGCGCGCAAGTGCGCAGGGCATCGGGTGCTCCCCGCAGCGAAATCAAGGAGGAGGGCGAAGCCCGGGGGACATTCGCGGAGGGGAGTACCCGGTGGCCTGTGCACCCACCCTGACCAGCAGCTTGCGTTCAGAGCAACCCGAGCGCCAACGCCTTCAACGTAGCCGCAGCCCGCGTCGTGCATTCGAGCTTGCGAAAGATGTTCTCCAGATGCGCACGCACGGTGCTCGGGCTGATGCCCAACACACGCGCCGCCTCCTTGTTGCTGTCGCCCAGGCTGATGCGCCCGAGCACTTCGACTTCGCGGCTGGAGAGAAGCGCGGCTGCTTCGTTCGATGGCGCATGCATGGCGCCGCTCTGCGGATGTCCCGTCAGTACAGCAACAGCCGCCGCATCGAGCCGCCCAAGTTCCGCCTCGCGTTTCAGCGCCGCAATCGCATCGGCTTCGTCGAGCGCAGCCTGCCCCGGACGGCTGGTGCGCAACAACACCCAATGCGCAGCGACGGCCAACACACGGCCCGCCACATCGATGGCCGGTCCCTTGATGCCGCGGAAAAAACCCGAGCCGTCGAGGCGCTCGTCCACGAACGAGGCGATCTCCGCTTCGGTTCGCAGCGTGCCGATGCGGCGCGCCGCGCGGTCTGTCCAGTAGGGCACGAGCCGCAGGCGCTCCTTGTCGGCTTCGCTGCGCACAGTTGGCGAATCCCACACCGAATTCGGCACCGACGCGCGGCCGATGCCGTGGATGAGCGCCGCGCGCCGCACCTGCCCCTGCTCGACATCGCCCAGTCCCACGCCGGCAGCGCATGCGAATGCGGCATCGGCCACGCGGCGCGAGAAACCGGTCATCCACGGGAGCTTGAGGTCGATCACGTCGGCGATCAGTTCGAGCGATGCGGTCGCCTCGCGCAACGCATCGGAGGGCGACTGCATGTCGGCCGCCGCGCCTTGCTCCAGTGCATGCAGCCAGTCGACCGCGTGCTGCTGCACCGCATCGACCACGAAGGCCGGATAGCGCGCATCGGCGCGGTCGGCGATGTAGCGCAAGGCGTTGCTGAGGCCGTGCACACGCGAGAAGATTTCAAGGTCGCCCGCGACCGACACGATGAACACCTCTTCGGGTATCTGCGAGGCGCGCAACCCGTGCGGCTTGCCCTGCCCGTTGAAGGTCTCGAACATGTGGCGCAGCGTGCGCTCGACCTCCGGCGGCATGCCCAACGTGGTGCGATGTCGCCGGACACCTCGCAATGAATTTCCGCCATCGGACCGACGGAGGCCGCGAGCTCGGCCGCGGCGCTCGCCGATGCGTTCGAGAGCATCGCGCGGCGCCCGCCGACGTCGTCGCCCATCAGGTCGGAGAACTCGGGCGCATTCGCGGTGCAGCCCGACCATCGCAGGAGCGAGGCGCAGGCCGCATGGCCTTGCACCGTGGCATCGCGGCCGAGGGCGGCTGCGAGTTGCGAGGCGATCCACGCGGTGCGCGCGGAATGGTCGATGGGTTGCCCCATGCTCAGGTCGCCGACGAATGCAAGGGCCTTGATGGCGTCGAAGACCGGGATATGGGGCGCAGGCTGCACGGGAGACATCGAAGAATAAAAGGAAGAGGGCGCGCCGGCCTGGGCCAGCGCGCCGGGCACCTTACTTGGATTGGTTCACGGCGTCCAGAATCACTTGCGCCACCTTGGCCGGCTGCGATTGCTGCGGCACGTGGCTGCTGTTCACCGTGGTGACGGTCGCGCCGATCTTCTTGGCCATGTCGCGCTGCAGCGCCGGCTGGATCATGTGGTCCGAACTCGCGACCAGGAACCACGAGGGCTTGGTCTTCCAGGCGGCCACCGTCAGCTTCTGCTCGAACGACTTGCCCTGGATCGGCCCTTGCGTCGCGGTCATCACCGAGGTGGCGGCGGCGGGAAGGTCCTGTGCGAAGTGCTTGGACATGCCTTCCTTCGTGAGCGACAGGAAGCCGCTCGCATCGGCCTTGATGTGCGCGAAGCCGGGCGCAGCCGGGTAGTCCTTGCCGAGCTCAGCCGAGGTCTGGCCCGCGTCGGGTGCGAAGGCCGCGATGTAGACCAGCGACGACACCTTGTCGTTCGCGCCCGCTTCGGTGATGACCGAGCCGCCCCACGAGTGGCCGACCAGCACGACCTTGCCTGGCTGCGCATCGATGGCGCGCTTGGCGGCGGCCACGTCGTCGTCGAGCGAAGTGAGCGGGTTCTGCACCGCCACCACGTTCACGCCCTTGGCCTGCAGCAGCGGAATCACCTTGGCCCAGTCGGAGCCGTCGGCGAACGCACCGTGGACGATGACCACGCTGGGCTTGTCGGCAGCAATGGCGCCGGTGGCGAAGGAGAGGCCGATGGCGAGGGCAGCGGCGGCGAGCTTGAAGCGTTGAGCGGTTTTCATGAGGGTCCTGAAGAGAAGGTTGGAAGCAGTGGTGAAGGGGAGCCCGTACTGTCGTCGCGCGGGGTTTTCGGCGCCATTGGACGAATGTCCTACTGGCGCCGGTTGGGTCCTTGTCACTCAGGGTTTGCCCTTGGTTTCGGGTCCGGCGGTTCGGACGGACATCCGGCCGCGTATCCGGATTCTCGGCAGGCCGAGGGGTCAAGGGCGGCGCCGATCCTCATGAAATCAACGGCTTAGCGCGCTTCGGACGGCGGCTCGCGCATGGCATATCGATTGCTGGGTTCACGGGAGCGGCCGCGCGACCCGATGAGGTGCCGGCCATGACACAGGAGACAAACCCACAGCCCCAGGCGACCTTGAGCCTGCGGCGGCCGGCAGGCGGACCGATGCGTTCGTGCTGCCGGGCCGCACTGCGGCATTCCAGCGTTTGCATCCCCCGTCGATCGTTCTGCAGGTGCCCGGCCGCGTGCCGCCGGCGCCAGAAATTTTCTAGGAGATACCCGTGGACTCTCAGGCCGCACCCAAGCCCTTTTACAAATCCCTCTACTTCCAGGTCATCACCGCCATCGTGCTCGGGGTGCTGCTGGGCCACTTCTGGCCCGACACCGGCGCCTCGATGAAACCGCTGGGCGACGGCTTCATCAAGCTCATCAAGATGATCATCGCGCCGATCATCTTCTGCACGGTGGTGGTGGGCATCGCCGGCATGGAGGACATGAAGAAGGTCGGCAAGACCGGGGGCCTCGCGTTGCTCTATTTCGAGGTCGTGAGCTCCATCGCGCTGGTGGTGGGCCTGGTGATCATCAACATCGTGCGGCCCGGCGCCGGCATGAATGTCGACGTGAGCCAGCTCGATGCCAAGAGCGTCGCGGCCTACACCGGCCCCGGCAAGATGCAGAGCACCACCGACTTCCTGCTCAACGTGATTCCCAACACGGTGGTCGATGCCTTCGCCAAGGGAGAGATCCTGCAGGTGCTGCTGATCGCGGTGATGTTCGGCTTTGCGCTGCACAAGTTCGGCGGCCGCGGCACGCTGGTGTTCGACGTGATCGAAAAGGGCTCGCATGTGCTCTTCGTGATCGTGGGCTACATCATGAAAGTCGCGCCCATCGGCGCTTTCGGTGCCATGGCCTTCACCATCGGCAAGTACGGCGTGAGCTCGCTGCTGCAGCTCGGCCAGTTGATGGCCACCTTCTACCTGACCTGCCTCCTGTTCATCTTCGTGGTGCTGGGGGGAATCGCGCGGTTCCACGGCTTCAGCATCTGGAAGTTCATCAAGTACATCAAGGAAGAGCTGCTGATCGTGCTGGGCACCTCGTCGAGCGAATCGGTGCTGCCGCGCATGATGGCCAAGCTGGAGAACCTGGGCGCCAAGAAGTCGGTGGTCGGCCTGGTGGTGCCCACGGGCTATTCGTTCAACCTCGATGGCACCTCGATCTACCTGACGATGGCGGCGGTGTTCATCGCGCAGGCGACCAACACCGACATGACGCTCACGCAGCAGCTCACGTTGCTGGCCGTGCTGCTGCTCACCTCCAAGGGCGCCGCGGGCGTCACCGGCAGCGGCTTCATCGTGCTGGCGGCGACGCTCTCGGCCGTGGGGCATGTGCCGGTCGCGGGCCTCGCGCTCATCCTGGGCATCGACCGCTTCATGTCGGAAGCCCGCGCGCTGACCAACCTGATCGGCAATGGCGTCGCGACCGTGGTGGTCGCCAAGTGGACCGACGACCTGGACACGGTGCGCATGAACCGCATCCTGAACCAGGAGAGCACCGCCGAGGCCGAGGAGCCGGAGCAGGTGCTCGACGCGACCGAGGTGCACATGCCAGCCGGCCCGGCGCGCTGAACCGCAACGAAGTCGCTTCACTTCCTCTCTCGCATCAACCCCCAAAGGAGACTCTCATGTCAGACGAAATCGTGATCGTGGCCGCGCAACGCACGGCGGTCGGCAAGTTCGGCGGCGCGCTCGCCGGCACAGCCGCCCCCGACCTGGGCGCGCATGTGGTGAAGGGGCTGCTCGAGAAGGCCGGCGTGCCGGGCGATGCCGTGTCGGAAGTCATCATGGGCCAGGTGCTCGCGGCCGGCGCGGGGCAGAACCCGGCGCGGCAGACGGTCATCAAGGCGGGGCTGCCCATCGGCGTGCCGGGCCTCACCATCAACAAGGTCTGCGGCTCGGGCCTGAAGGCCGTGATGCTCGCGGCGCAGGCGGTGAAGTGCGGCGACGCGGAGATCGTGGTGGCCGGCGGCCAGGAGAACATGAGCGCCGCGCCGCATGTGCTGCCCAACTCGCGCAACGGCCAGCGCATGGGCGACTGGAAGCTGGTCGACACCATGATCGTGGACGGCCTTTGGGACGTCTACAACCAGTACCACATGGGCACCACGGCCGAGAACGTGGCGAAGAAGTACGGCATCACGCGCGAGATGCAGGACGCACTCGCGCTCGCCTCGCAGCAGAAGGCCGCGGCCGCGCAGGATGCGGGCCGCTTCAATGACGAGATCCTTCCGTTCAGCATCGCGCAGAAGAAGGGCGACCCGATCGTCTTCTCGGCCGACGAGTTCGTGAACCGCAAGACCAACGCCGACGCGCTCGCCGGTCTGCGCCCCGCGTTCGACAAGGCAGGCTCGGTGACCGCGGGCAATGCCTCGGGCCTGAACGACGGCGCCGCCGCGGTGCTGGTGATGTCGGCCTCGCGCGCCGCCGCACTCGGCCTCAAGCCGCTCGCCGTGATCCGCGCCTATGCGAGCGCGGGCCTCGATCCGTCGCTCATGGGCATGGGCCCGGTGCCGGCCTCGCAGCTCGCGCTCAAGAAAGCGGGCTGGAAGGCGCAGGACCTCGACCTCATGGAAATCAACGAAGCCTTCGCTGCGCAGGCCTGCGCGGTGAACCAGCAGATGGAGTGGGACACCAGCCGCATCAACGTGAACGGCGGCGCGATCGCCATCGGCCATCCGATCGGCGCCTCGGGCTGCCGCGTGCTGGTGACGCTGCTGCACGAAATGCGCCGCCGCGGCGCCAACAAGGGCCTGGCGTCGCTGTGCATCGGCGGCGGCATGGGGGTCGCTCTGGCCGTCGAACGCGCCTGAGCCGATTTTTTTCCTCACACGAAGAAGGAGCAAGCCAATGAGCAACAAACAACAAGTGGTCCTGGTCACCGGCGGCATGGGCGGCCTGGGCGAGACGATCTCCACCAAGATGGTCGATGCGGGCTACAAGCTCGCGGTGACCTATTCGCCCGGCAACAAGTCGCATGCCGAATGGGTGGCGCAGATGGCGTCGCGCGGCTACCAGATCCTGGCCGTGCCCTGCGACGTGGCCGACTACGACTCTTGCGCCAAAGCCGTGGGCCAGGTGCAGGAGGCGCTGGGTCCGGTCGACGTGCTGGTCAACAACGCCGGCATCACGCGCGACATGACCTTCAAGAAGATGGACCAGATCAACTGGAACGCCGTGCTGCGCACCAACCTCGACAGCCTGTTCAACATGAGCAAGCAGGTGGCCGACGGCATGGTGGAGCGGGGCTGGGGCCGCATCATCAACGTGTCGTCGGTGAATGGCTCCAAGGGCGCGTTCGGCCAGACCAACTACTCGGCCGCCAAGGCCGGCGTGCACGGTTTTACCAAGGCGCTGGCGCTCGAAGTGGCGAAGAAGGGCGTGACGGTGAACACCATCTCGCCCGGCTACATCGGCACCAAGATGGTCACGGCCATTCCGAAGGAAGTGCTCGACAGCAAGATCCTGCCGCACATTCCCGTCGGCCGTCTCGGCAAGCCCGAGGAAGTGGCGGGCCTGATCATTTACCTGGCTTCGGAAGAAGCCGCCTTCGTGACGGGCGCGAACATCGCCATCAACGGCGGCCAGCACATGCAATGAGCGCACGGCCATGATTTCGAGAACGGCATCGATCGAGCCGCACTGATCCACAAGTTCACCTGCGCCCCGGCCGCGCGATAGGCCTGAGCGCATGCCGAGCCTGGACGAAATGTTGCAGGGAACGTTGCAGGAAACGTTGCAGGATATGCGCCACCGGGCTGCCACCGATGCGGCCTTCGCGGCCTTGTGCAATAACGGGTTCATGACTTCACGGGAGCCGGCACGGCGCTTCGATTTGCCTTCTCACACGCCCAGACGCTGGCGCGGCCTGCTCCGTTGGCTCGGCGCATTGGCGCTGGTGGCCGCGGCCGCCTTCGCCGGCCACCATGTCGCGATGCAGACCGGGCTCGCGCGCCTGCGCGACGCGGCCGATCACCGGCTGGACATGCTCGCCACGGGTCTTGACGCCGACCTGGCCCGCTTCGAGTATTTGCCCGCGCTGCTGGAGATGACGCCCATCGTCCCGGCGCTGCTCGGCACGCCTTCGGACGGCGCGCTGCGTGATGCTGTCAATCGCTACCTGAGGGGCGTCAATGCCGCGGCGGGCGCCGAGATGCTCTATGTGCTGGACGCCGGCGGCACCTCGCTCGCGGCCTCCGACTGGGACCGGCCCGGCACCACCGTCGGCCAGGACTTTTCGTTCCGCCCCTATGTGATCGATGCGCTCGGGCACGGCCGGGGCCGCTTCTACGGCGTAGGCATCACCAGCCGCAAGCCCGGCTATTACCTCTCCTACGCGCTGAGGCGCGACCAGCCCACGCGCGGCGTGGTGGCCGTCAAGGTCAACCTGGAGGAGGCCGAGCGCGCCTGGCGCAAGCTCCCGGGCGACGTGGTGCTGATCGACCAGCGCGGCGTGGTGATCCTCTCCACCCGCGAAGACATCAAGTTCCGCCCGATGCTGCCACTGGACGGCCTGCAGCGCGCCGAGGTGCAGCGCTCGCGGCCGTACGGCGAAGCCGCGCTGCGGCCGCTGCAATGGGCGCAGAAGGAAGCGCTGGCGCGCGACGTTCAGGTCATCACGCTCGACGGCGTGGACCAGCTCGCCTCCACGCGCAAGCTGCGCGGCGCTCCGTGGCAGCTGGTGGTGCTCGACGACCTGGCGCCGGTGCGGGTGGGCGCGCGCAACGCGGCCATTACCGCCAGCCTGGCGATGGCGGTGCTGCTGCTGGTCGCCATCGCGCTGTGGCAGCGCCGCCGCGCCGTGCGGCAGAAGCTCGCCACCCAGGCCGCGCTGCAGGCCGCGCACGACACCCTCGAATCGACCGTGGTGGCGCGCACCGCGCAGTTGCGCGCCGCACAGGGCGAGCTGCTGCACGCCGGCAAGATGGCGGCATTGGGCCAGATGTCGACGGGCGTGGTGCACGAATTGAACCAGCCGCTCACCGCGATGCGCACGCTCTCGGAGAGCGCCGGCATCCTGCTCGACAAGAACCGTCTGGACGACGTGCGCGGCAACCTGCAGCGCATCCGCAGCATGGTCGACCGCCTCGCGCGGCTGACCTCGCAGCTCAAGACCTTCGCGCACAAGAGCGAGCTGCCGCTGGCCGCGGTGCCGATGGCGCGTGCCATCGCCGATGCGCAGGTCATCGTGGCCGAGGCGACGAAGAAGAACGCCATCGCCATCGAGGCCGACGTGCAGCCCGCGAGCCTGAGCGTGATGGCCGAGGAAGCCGCGCTCGGCAGCGTGCTCGTCAACCTGATGCGCAACGCCATCGACGCCATGCAGGATTCGCCGTCGCGCACGCTGCGCATCGAGGCGCGGCCGCGGGAGGGCCGCGTGATCCTGCGCGTGAGCGACACCGGGCCGGGCATTCCGCCGGACATCCTGCCGCGCCTCTTCGAGCCCTTCGTCACCAGCAAGCCCGCGGGCACGGGCCTCGGGCTGGGCCTCGTGATCTCGGCACAATTGGTGCGCGCCATGGACGGCACGCTGCGCGCGGCCAACCAGCCCGAAGGCGGCGCCTCGTTCGTCGTCGACCTGCCTGCCGCCGTGCAGAACATCCTTATTCCCACCCCCACAGGAGTGATCAACAAGTGAGCAAAGCCCCTGCCATCCGGGTGATGCTGGTCGAGGACGACGAAGACGTCCGCCTCAGCACGGTCCAGGTGCTGACCCTGGCCGGTTTCGAGGTCGAAGCCTTCAGCAGCGCCGAGCGTGCACGCGGCCACATCAGCTTCGGCGTGCCGGCCATCGTGGTCTGCGACGTGCGCCTGCCGGGCCTGAGCGGCACCGAGTGGCTGACCGAACTGCATGCCGCCGATGCCGAGCTGCCGGTGATCCTGGTCACCGGGCACGGCCACATCGCGATGGCGGTGCAGGCGATGCGCGAAGGCGCCTACGACTTCATCGAGAAACCCTTCAGCTCCGAGCGGCTGGTGGCGATCGTGCGCCACGCCATCGAACGTCGCCAGCTCTCGCTGCAGGTGCGCGCGCTGCGCGATGCGCTGGAGAACTGGAACGGCATCCAGTCGGTGCTGATTGGCCGCTCGGCGCAGATGCAGCTGGTGCGCCGCACCGTGATGACGCTGGCCGAAACCTCGGCCGATGTGCTCATCTATGGCGAGACCGGCACCGGCAAGGAGCTCGTCGCCCGTTGCCTGCACGACCACAGCGAGCGCCGGCGCCAACATTTCGTGCCGCTCAACTGCGGCGGCCTGCCCGAGGCGCTGGCCGAGAGCGAGCTCTTCGGCCACGAGGCCGGCGCCTTCACCAGCGCCAACCGCGTGCGCGTGGGCAAGTTCGAATACGCCAACGGCGGCACGCTTTTTCTGGACGAGATCGAGAGCATGCCGATGCCGGTGCAGATCAAGTTGTTGCGTGCGCTGCAGGAGCGCAGCATCGAGCGCATCGGCTCCAACAAGGCGATTCCCTTCGACTGCCGGGTGGTTGCCGCTAGCAAGGACGACCTGAAGGAAATGAGCGACCGCCAGAAGTTCAGGGCCGACCTGTACTACCGGCTGGGCGTGGCCTTCATCGAGTTGCCGCCGCTGCGGGAGCGCCGAGAAGACATTCCGCTGTTGTTCGAGCACTTCACGCTGTTGGCCGCGAGCCGCTACGAGCGCGCGGCGCCGCTGCTCACCAGCGCCCAGCTGGCCGACCTGACGGCCTACGCGTGGCCGGGCAATGTGCGCGAGCTGCGCAACGTGGCCGACCGCTTCGTGCTGGGCCTGCTTGGCGAGCGCCTCACGCAGGCGCGCGGCACGGGTGAAGGCCTGCCCGCCTTGCCGCGCGCGTTGCCGCAGCAGGTCGAGGCCTTCGAGCGCGCGGTGATCGTCGAGGCGCTGCGCAAGCACCAGGGCGACCAGCCGGCCACGGCGACCGCGCTGGCGATTGCGCGCCAGACCCTGCACGACAAGCTGCGCAAGCTGGGAATTGCGGCGGACGAGTTCAAGTAGCCGCCGTTCAGGGCGGCGCGGCGATCATGCCGACGGCGGCTCCACCGGCAGCGCACGCTTGTGCGCGCTCTTGCGGTGCGTCGACAGGATGATCGCGCGTGCTGCGGCCGACACCGGCTTGCCTTCGAGGAAGTCGTCGATCTCTTCGTAGGTCACGCCGAAAGCGTCTTCGTCGGGTTTGCCCGGCACCAGCGATTCAAGGTCGGCGGTGGGCACCTTGTGGACCAGCTCGTCGGGTGCGCCGAGCAGCGCCGCCACGGCACGCACGCGGCGCTTGTTGAGGCCGGTGAGCGGTGTGATGTCGGCTGCGCCGTCGCCGAACTTGGTGAAGAAACCCATCAGCGCCTCGGCCGCATGGTCGGTGCCGATGACGATGCCGTCGTGCGCGCCGGCCACCGCGAACTGCGCAATCATGCGCTGGCGCGCCTTGATGTTGCCCAGCACGAAGTCTTCGTGCGCCGCATCGCGAAACTTCAGCTCGCCGGCCTTCAGCGCGGCGAGCATGCCGTCGGCCGCGGGGCGGATGTCGACGGTGATCGTGCGGTCGGGCTTCATCACGGTGAGCGATCGCTGGGCTTCCGCTTCGTCCTTCTGCACGCCGTAGGGCAGGCGCATCGCGATGAAGGTGGCGTCGTAGCCTTCGGTGCGAAGCCTCTCGACCGCGCGCTGCGCGAGGCAGCCGGCGGTCAGCGAATCGACGCCGCCGCTGATGCCGAGCACCAGCGTTTTCAGGCCGGTCTGCTTCAGGTAGCCGGCGAGAAAGTCGACGCGCCGCGCGAGTTCGGCGGCGGCATCGAACACGGGAGCCACATGCAGCGCCGCGATGATCTCGCGCTGCGTGTCGTCGACGGGGGAAAGATCGGCGCTCATGGTTTCTGCCTGCGTGTGTGAAGGGTGATGAAGATGATCAGAAATCAACCAGGCTGAGACCGATGCTCAGAACGGTTCGCTTGCGGTTGTAGTCCACCAGCGTATCGCCGTAGCCATGGAAAAGCTGCGTGTGGAAGCGCAGGTTGCTCTTGGTCGGATCGCCGATGGCCTTGAGCCACTCGAGCCGCACCGAGCCGCGGCCGCTGTCGCGCAGGTTGTTGCGCACCGTGAGGCCGAGCGTGTTGTCGCGGTCGAGGTTCCAGCGGCCGGTGACTTCGGCGCGGCCGATGTAGTCGGAGATGTCGGGGTTGTCGTCCTTCGCGGCGCTCTCGGACATGCGCTGCCAGATGCGCCCGGTGATCTGGAACCGGTCGTCCAGCTCGGCACCGCCCATCAGGTAGACGCGGTTCCAGCTGCGCGACAACGGCAAGGTCTGGCCGTTCGACTGGTGCACCAGCCCCACGCCCGTGTAGCGCCAGCGCCAGCCACCGGGCAGCTTGAAGTCGGTCGGGTAGACATACATCAGCTCGGGTTCGTGGTCGGTGGTGCGGAACGGCCGCGAGATGTCGCCGTTGAACAGTTGCCAGGTCGACTGCTGCGAGTAGGCGAACCACAGCGAATCCTTCTTGACCGGGTCGTTCTGCGTGAGCAGGCCCTGCGCGAGCTTGGTGCGCACCGACAGGCCGATGCGCATCTCGTTGGCCTGGTAGGCGACGGCTTCGCCGGTGTGGCCGGCCGAGGGCGAGGTCGGCACCTGCGGCTTGTCGGTGGCGGCCGAGGCCGACACGCTGAGCGGCCGGTAGCCGCGGAAGCCGAAGGTGCCGCAATCGGTGGCGTTCTCCAGTTCCCAGAAGCGCGAGAGCGCCGAGTACTGGCGGTCGCGGCAGCCTTCGCTGGTAGCGACCGAGATCACGCGGGTGGCGGGCATCGATCCGTCCACGGGCGGCGCGGGCTGCGTGCTGGCCAGCACCGGCGGCGCGACCGGCACCGACACCGAAGGCAGTGTCTGCTGCTGCGCCCAGCGGTCGAAGCAGGCGAGGCGGGCGTCGTTGTTGTTGCCGAGCGCCGTGCACTGCTGCCAGGTGAGCTGCGCATCGGCCAGCGGACTTGCGGGCTTGTCGACGGCCTGCGCGTAGGCGGCCGTGCCGCCCAGGCAGGCAGCGAACGTCATGGACGTTGCGAAAAGAGCATGTATGCGAGTAGTCATTGTTTTCCTTCCATGGCGCCCGTTTTGGTCAGCACGAACGGGTGCGTGCTGTCGTTTGCGGCATTGCGCCAGGTTCCCCTGAATTCGCGGCCGCAGGAGCGCGGCTGCAAGGTGCCGGCCCAGTTGCCGCTGATGGCGCGGCCGTCCAGCGATTCGTCGATGGAGAGGGCGCCCTCGTCGTCGACGTCGCCCGCGAGCTGCGCCACCGAAGGCTTGGCGCCGCCATCGGCGCTGCGTGTGATCGTGCCGCGCACCCCGGCGTAGTCGGGGTGCTTGCCCAGTTGCACGACGGACACGGCGGGCTGGCCGTCGAAGCGCGCTTCCCAGCGGCCGTAGAGCGAGGTCAGCGGCAGGTCGCGCGCGTCGGCGGGGCAATTGGGATCTTTGGGATCGACCGCTGCGCAGCCCGCGACGGCAAGCGCGGCGAAGGCAGCGAGCAGCAGCGCTCTCATGGCGCCGCCGCGGCGGCCGCCTTCGCAGCCGCGCTGTCCTGTGCCTTGCGTGCGAACTCGGCGCGCAGCGCCTTGAGCTTCTCGCGCGGGTCTTCCTTCGTGGTGGTCTTGTCGAGGCCCATCTCGGCGATGAAGCGGCTCGGCAGGCAGGGCACCATGTCGCGGCCTTGCTTCCTCTTCTTGGTCCAGCTCACGGCCAGGGTGCGCTGCGCGCGGGTGATGCCCACGTACATCAGGCGGCGCTCTTCCTGCAGGCGCTGCGTCGTCTCGTCGCTCACCACCTTCTGGCGGCCGTTGTCGTCGTCGAGCTTGAAGGGCAGCATGCCCTCGGTCACGCCGATCAGCACCACGTGCGGCCACTCCAGGCCCTTGGAGGCGTGCAGCGTGGAGAGCGTGACCACGTTCTGGTCCTGCTCGCGTTCGCTGATGGTCGAGAGCAGCGAGATGGTCTGCGCCACCTCGAGCAGGCTCTTGCGCTCGATTCCGTTGTCGTCGTTGTTGTTGTCGTTGGCACCCGAGGCGTCGTCCAGCGATCCGCCGGCGCGCTGCGACATCCAGTCGACGAAGTCCATCACGTTGTTCCAGCGCGTGGCGGCGGCCGCCTCGCTCTCTTCGCCGTCGTAGAGATGGCGCTCGTAGTCGATCTCCTTGAGCCAGTCGAGCATGAAGGTGCGGGAAGCCTCGGCGCCCATGGTGCGGCGCGCGCGGTATTCCAGGTCGTTGATGTAGCGGCCGAACTCGTGTACGCCGTCGAGCGTGCGCTTCGGGATCACGCTGGGCAGCGACGGGCTGAACAGCGCCGCGAACAGGCTCAGCTTGTACTGGCTCGCGAAGGTGCCCAGGCTCGCGAGCGTGGTGTGGCCGATGCCGCGCTTGGGCGTGGTGATGGCGCGCAGGAACGCGGGGTCGTCGTCGTTGTTGACCCACAGGCGAAACCAGCCGCACAGATCCTTGATTTCGGCGCGGTCGAAGAAGCTCTGGCCGCCCGACACCTTGTAGGGAATCTGCGCCCGGCGCAGCGCCTGTTCCAGGATTCGCGCCTGGTGGTTGGCGCGGTAGAGGATGGCGAAGTCGCGGAACTCCTTGTGCTGCGCCCCTTGCGTGACGGCATCGCCCGCGCGCAGGCTCACGATGCGTGCCACCGCACGCTCGGCCTCGTGCAGCTCGGTGTCGGCATCGACCACGCGCACCGGCTCGCCTTCGCCCAGCTCGGAGAACAGCGTCTTCGGAAACAGCTTGGGGTTGGGGCCGATCACGTTGTTCGCCGCACGCAGGATGGCGCTGGTGGAGCGGTAGTTCTGCTCCAGCTTGATGACCTTGAGCGTCGGGTAGTCGATCGGCAGCTTCTTCAGGTTGTCCAGCGTGGCGCCGCGCCAGCCGTAGATCGACTGGTCGTCGTCGCCCACCGCGGTGAAGCGGGCGCGGTCGCCGGCCAGGGCCTTCAGCACTTCGTACTGCGTGGCGTTGGTGTCCTGGTATTCGTCCACCAGGATGTGGCCGAGCGCGGCCTGCCATTTGGCGCGTACCTCGGGAAAGTCGTGAAGCAGCCTGAGCGGCATGCCGATCAGGTCGTCGAAGTCGACGCTCTGGTAGGCCTGCAGCCGCTCTTCGTAATGGCGCATGACCTCGGCGGTGATGCGCTCGTTGTCGTCCACCGCGGCGGCGGCGGCCTGCTGGGCATCGAGGCCCATGTTCTTCCACTTGCTGATGGTCCACTGCCAGATGCGGGCGGTGGCGATGTCGGTGGTGCCCCCGGCGTCCTTCAGGATCTTGGTCACGTCGTCGCTGTCCAGGATGCTGAAGGCGGGCTTGAGGCCCAGCACCGCGCCGTCTTCCCGCATCATGCGCACGCCCAGCGCATGGAAGGTGCAGACGATCACCTTGCGCGCGTCCCGGCCGATCAGGTCCTTCGCGCGCTCGCGCATTTCGGCCGCCGCCTTGTTCGTGAAGGTGATGGCCGCGATGCGCTTGGGTTCGAGGCCGGCCTGGATCAGCCGGCCGATCTTGTGCGTGATGACCCGCGTCTTGCCCGAGCCCGCGCCTGCCAGCACGAGGCAGGGACCGTGCATGTAGTTGACCGCTTCTTGTTGCGCGAGATTGAGACCGTGGGACATGTGCAGAGGGAGAACCGGGGAACGCCGTGGGGAACGGCAGGCGCAAAGCGGGCAATGATACGGGGCCGGCCCCACCGGACGTTGTAGGCGGCGCACGCAGGGCGCATGCAGGAAAAGGGCCAGGAAGGGCTACGAAGGGCCAGGCGCAGGCCCGGGCAACGACAATCGCGCGGTGCTGCCTGTATTTCTTGTAACTTTCCCTTTCTTCGCGCTGATCGCGGCCGGCTATGCCGCCGCCCGCGCCCGCCTCCTGCCGCTGGAGGCGATTCCCGGCCTCAACACCTTCGTGCTGTATTTCGCGCTGCCCTGCATGCTGCTGCGCTTCGGCGCCGGCACGCCGATCGCGCAGTTGCTCGATGGCAGCGTGGCACTGATCTGGGGCGCGAGCGCGCTGGCCGTGGTGGCGGGCGTGGTCATGCTCACCCGCAATGCGCGCATCGGCTGGAACGACGCGGCCTTCGGCGCGCTGGTGGCGGCCTTTCCGAACACCGGCTTCATGGGCGTGCCGCTCTTGGTGGCGATCCTCGGCGCGCAGGCGGCGGGGCCGATGATCATCACGATCGCGTTCGACCTGGTCGTGACCTCGTCGCTCTGCATTGCGCTGTCGCGGCTCGATGGCGCCGGCGAGGCCGGCAGTGGGGGGCGGCATGGCGCCTCGCAGGCGGCGCGCAAGGCGCTGCGCGGCATCCTGATCAATCCGATGCCGTGGTCGATCCTGCTGGGTGTGTTCTTGTCGGCCGCGCGCTGGCAATTGCCGGGGCCCATCGACCGCACCATCGCCATGCTCGCGGATGCGGCTTCGCCGGTGGCGCTCTTCACCATCGGCGCGGTGCTGGCGCGCTCCGCATTGCTGGCGCGCGAGCACGTGGCGAGCGCCGCGGTGGCCCAGGCCATGGGAACGGGAGGCGCCGCCATGCCCAAGGCGCCGCTGGCCGATGTGCTGCCGGTGGTGGCGGTGAAGCTCCTGCTGCATCCGGTGCTGGTGTGGGCGCTGGGCGCGGGCGCCATCGCGCTGGGGCTGCCGCTCTCGCACGCGGCGCTGGTGGTGATCGTGCTGGTCGCGGCGCTGCCGAGCGCGAGCAATGTATCGATGCTGGCCGAGCGCTTCGGTGCGGACAACGGGCGCATCGCACGCATCATCCTGTGGACGACGGTGGCGGCGTTCTTCAGCTTTCCGCTGGCGGTCGGGCTGCTGCGCTGAGGCGAAGTACTACGGCGTGAGGACGCCGAGCTTGTACGGATCGGCATCCGAGATGCGCTCGCACTTCGAGAAATCGCGACCCTGCGTGCCGTCGCAGTAGTAGGCGTTGTAGATGCGGCCGAAGAGCGTGGGGCTCGCGGTGAAGAGGATGCCGTGATCCGGCTGCCAGTTGTCTCTCACGCCTTTCACGGGCGGGACACTGGCCTCCACCGGTTTCGCCGTCGCCGTGCCCGCCGTGCTGGCGGTTGGGGGCGTGAAGTCGGCCAGTGTCTTGTGGGCTTCCTCGCCGCGCCAGCGCACGGCCAGCTCGGCCGCCGTGGGGCGCGCGGCCACCGGCAGCAGGATGCCGTTGACCTGGAAGCCGTAACCGAAGCGATGCGTCTTGCCGGCAAGGAACGCGTACGCGCAGGCGGCCATGCACTGGCCGCGGATCTCGGTGTCGACGCCGCTCGCGCGAATGGCGTCGGCAAAGGCGCCCGCCGCATCGGCAGTGCCGCCGGAGAGGTCTTCGAACACCACGGTGCGCACGGTGCCGCTTGCCAGGTGATCGGTGAAGGTCTTGATCGCGCTGCCGTCGAGCATGCCCGACACCACCAGTTCGCGGCCTTGCAATTCGATGTCCGCGGCGGTGGCGGCAACCGGTGTACCGACCATGCCGGCAACGGCGGCGATGCACGCAAGCGAGAGGACCCAACCAGGAAGAAACGACGGTTTCACGGCGACCTTTGCGTGTGAGCGAGCGAGCTTGCTTGGAACCCGGGGTCCCGCGTCGGTTCGCGGGTTTACAGCGCGTTTACAGCTTGAACAGCCTCATGGCATCGCGTCAACACCTTTTGCAGATTATTTCTGGGTAATCACAGGGCAGGCCGTAAGTCGTAGGCATCGATATGCCTTCAGTTGAATGCTTGAGTTTGCAGATGCGCTGCTACAGTGATTCCAGGTCAAAGATGTGAAGACGTGAATAGGGCGCGCGATGGCAATACTGGTTCGCATCCTGCTGTGGGTGGCATGGCTCGCCGGCGTGGGCTGGGTCTGGCATGTCGGTCTGCTGGGCACTGCAGCGTCGATCGCGCTGGCCGCATTGAGCCTCGTGGTGTTCGCATGGCCGGGCAGCATTGCGCGGCGCCGTCATCACCGCGAGCTGCGCTATGTCGACATGGGCAAGGAGCCCACCGGCCACCACTGATCTCTGAGTTCTTGGAATGAGCGCGTCACCGTGCCGTTGTTTCAGGACGCGGCCTGTGGCTGCTGCATGCGCTGGAACTCGTGGCGCTTCATCGCGAGGTAGTCGCTCTTCTCGATTTCGTGAAGCTGCCTGGCGTACTGCTCCGTCGCATCGAACCATGCCGCGAGGCGCTGCTCGAGCTGGCCCGCGGCGGGCGCATCGAGATAACTGTCGATCGCGAGGTAGTAGCGCATGGTGTTGCGCTCCACCACGCCGCGCACGCCGCCGATGTAGCCGCCCTGTCCCGCGGGCGTGAAGCCGACCTTGTCGCTGCCGAGCGTGGCGAGGTAGCCCTTCATCGCGAGCCGCGCCGCCGTGCCGTAGGCATACGCGTAGCGCAGGTGGATCGCCGTCTTGCCGCCGTCGGCCGGCGTCGCTTCGAACACGATGCTGTAGTCGCGTGTGGAAAGCGGGCCGGTGTCCGCGCTCAGGCGCACGTTGAGGTAGTTCGCATCCGCCTTGCCGGGCGTGTAGGCGAAGGCGATGGTCTGCGCGTCCGACAGCGGCTGGTCGAATTTGCGGCCGATGGCCACCGCGAGCGTGGCGCCGCCGCCCTTCACCGCGCAGTGCTTGGTGTTGAGGTGAAGCATCAGCACCTGGCACCACGCGGCCGGCTCCCGCAATGCGCCGCTCACGCGTGCGAAGGGATGGTCGACCAGCGCGTAGACGTCGCCGCTCAATCGATCGGCGGCTTCGTTCGATTCGAGCGCGAGCGGGCGGCGAAAGGCATTGCGTTCCAGTTGCGGCGCGAGCGCCTGCAGCTTCGCGCGCAGCGCGGCGGCGGCTCCGGTATCAGCGGACGGCTGCTGCGCCAGGGCCGGCGCCGATGCGGCCACCAGCGCGATGGCGACGAACGCGAGGCCGGTCCGGCGCGCCACGGAAGCGAGGATGTTGTTCATGCCGGCTCACCTTGGCGCCGCCCGCCGCTGCGCCGTGCAGGACAACCGGCTCAGATGCTGTGCGGATCGACGTCGATCAGCCAGCGGATCACGCCCTTGCCCTCGGGCGTGCAGCGCAACTCGTGCAGCAGCGGCTGCCAGCTCGCCAGCAGGCGTTGCAGCGCGGCGCGCGAAGGGCTTTCGATCAGCATCTGCGCGCGCTCCACATTGGCCACGCGCTGGATCGAAAGCGGCACCGCGGGGTAGCGCGTAACGATGTCGGCGCCCGGCAGGGCTTCGGCTGCATCGGCTGCAATGTTCAGGAAAGCCTGCGCCACCGACTGCTCGCGCGCATCGGCGCGCAGCAGCGCCTGGAACGCGAAGGGCGGCATCGCGGCGGCCCGGCGCTCGTCGAGTTGCTGCTTGGCGAACGCGGCGTAGTCATGCTTGCGCAGCGCCATGAAGAGCGGGTGCTGCGAGTGGAAGGTCTGAATCCACATCTCGGCGGTCGCGCCCTGCGCTGCGAGGTAGGCGGCGTCGCGTCCGGCGCGTCCGGCCGATTGCATCAAGAGGCTGAACAGCCGCTCGGGCGCACGGAAGTCGCTGGAGAACAGCGCGCCATCGGGGTTCACCGCAGCCACCAGCGTGATGCGCCGGAAGTCGTGGCCCTTGGCGATCATCTGCGTGCCGACCAGCACGTCGACTTCGCCCGCATGCACGGCGGCCAGTTGCGATTCGAGCGCGCCCTGTTTCTTGGTGCTGTCGGCGTCGATGCGCGCGATGCGTACCGCGCTGCCGTCGGGGCGCTTGACCGCCGCGAACAGTTCGGCCAGGTGCTCCTCGAGCCGTTCGGTGCCGCGGCCCACGGGCGCGATGTCGGGGTTGCCGCAGGCCGGGCAGGCGCGCGGCACGCGTTCGGTGAAGCCGCAGTGGTGGCAGCGCAGCGTGCGGTCGATCTTGTGGAACACGCGGTAGGCGCTGCAGTGCGGGCATTCGCTCTTCCAGCCGCAATCGCCGCAGGCCAGCACCGGCGCGTAGCCGCGGCGGTTCAGGAAGATCATGCTCTGCTCGCCGCGTGCGATGCGCTGGCCGATGGCGTCGAGCAGCGCGCCCGAGAGCACGGTTTTCGGCGGCTGCAGGTTCATGTCGACCAGCCGCACCGCGGGCAGCTCGCCCGCGCCGATGCGCGATGGCATCTCGAGCCGCACGTAGCGCCCGCCCGGGTCGTCGCCTTCGGCGGGGCGGCTCTGATGCCAGCTTTCGAGCGAGGGCGTGGCCGAACCGAGGATCACCTTCGCGCCCTCGCGCTGGCCGCGCCACACGGCGAGGTCGCGCGCCGAGTAACGCGCGCCTTCCTGCTGCTTGTAGCTCGGGTCGTGTTCTTCGTCGACCACGATGAGCTTCAGCCCCGGAATCGACGCGAACACCGCCATGCGCGTGCCCAGCACGATGCGCGCGGCGCCGCTGTGCGCAGCGAGCCAGCTGGCGAGCCGCTGCGGATTCGTCATGCCGCTGTGCAGCGACACGACGGCCTCGTCGCCGAAACGGGCCTTGAAGCGCGCTTCGAGCTGCGGCGTGAGGTTGATCTCGGGCACCATCACCAGCGCCTGCGCCTCGGGGTCGCGCGCGAGCAGGTCGGCCACGCAGCGCAGGTAGACCTCGGTCTTGCCGCTGCCGGTGCTGCCGACCAGGAGGAAGGTGCCGCTCTCCGCCTCGATGCGGGCCAGCGCCGCCGTCTGCTCCGGGCTCAGCGCGATCGGGTTGGCTGCTTCGGCCGTCTCGGCGACGGGGCCGGTCGTCGTCTTGCGCTTGAGCCGGCGCGCGAGCTGGGTCGTGGTCAGGTCACGCAGTTGCGGCGGCAGGGCGGCGAGGGCGATCTCGCCGATGGAGCGCTGGTAGTAGCGCGCGGCAAAGGCCACGAGGTCGCGCCAGGCCTCGCCGAGCGGCGCCAGCGCATCGAGCGCGGCGCCCACGGGCTTGAGCGCCATGTCGGGCTCGGCCCCGGTCCCTGCCAGCGAAGTGGGCTCGTTCCAGACCACGCCCAGCACCTCGCGCCGGCCCAGCGGCACCCGCACCAGCGTGCCGGGCACCAGCGGCGCGGCACCGGCGTAGCTCAGCAGGTCGCCGAGCGCGGCGTGCGCCGGCGTCTGCACCGCGATATCGAGACGCCACGCTGCGCCCGCCGGCGCGCTGTCAGGCGGCGGCGGAGCGGAGTTACCCGCGGTCGCGGCGTCCGTTTCGGGGGCGGGGCTGGCGGCAGAGATGGGGAACCTTGTTGGCAACGGTTGTTAATGCGACTTTGAGCAAATCCACTTAAGTCGTTGATTTTCCAGTGCTTTGCCCGCCATCCAGAGTTTCTGTGGATAACTTTGTTGACAACAGGGCTCGACACGCTGGCGAGCCTTGAAAATCAAGGCTCTCGCTGGATTGCCCCAAAAAAAAGCAAAGTCCGAATCCTATATAAATCAACAACTTACGCGTGCTATTGGTTTGGGAGCAAAGAAGGCGATGCCTCAGATAATCTTGCGCAGTGCAACACGCGTTTTGTGCATAAGTCTGGCCCCCTAGACCGTTTTTGGGCTTGACAAACGGATTCGGAGCGGTTTTCCTGGGGCCCTCCCGCGCGTTCGCGTGACCTGCCCCCGGCGTGACAGTTTCAACCGCGCAGGGCGCGCGACTGCGTGTGGACCGCTTCGACCAGCGCCGCCACATGGTCGGGCGGCGTGAACTGGCTGATGCCGTGGCCCAGGTTGAAGATGTGCGTCGGCCCTGGCGCATCGCGGTCGGCATGCGGCTTGCCGAAAGCCTGCAGCACCTTGGCCACCTCGGCCTCGATCTGCGCGGGCGGCGCGAACAGCACGTTCGGGTCGATGTTGCCCTGCAGCGCCTTGGCCTTGCCGTCACTGCCTTCGGCAATCTGGCGGCGCGCGGTGGCGAGGTTCACGGTCCAGTCCACGCCGAGCACTTCGCAGTCGAGCGCGCGCATGGCATCGAGCCAGAGGCCGCCGCCCTTGGTGAACACGATGCGCGGCACGGGCTGGCCATCGGCGCCGGTGCGCTTCAAGCCCGCGAGCACGCGCGCCGTGTAGGCGAGGCTGAATTCCTGGAAGGCGCCGTCGGCCAGCACGCCGCCCCAGCTGTCGAAGATCATCACGGCCTGCGCGCCGGCGTCGATCTGCGCATTGAGGTAGGTGGCCACCGAATCGGCATTGACCGCGAGCACGCGGTGCATCAGGTCGGGGCGGCCGTAGAGCATGCTTTTCACGAGCCGGTAGTCGCTGGAGCCCGCGCCTTCGACCATGTAGCAGGCCAGCGTCCACGGGCTGCCCGAAAAGCCGATCAGCGGCACCCGGCCATCGAGCGCCTTGCGGATCGAGGCCACGGCGCTGAACACATAGCGCAGCTTTTCCATGTCGGGCACTTCGAGCGCGGCCACGGCCGCTTCGTCGCGCACCGGGCGGGCAAAGCGCGGGCCTTCGCCGGCCTCGAACGACAGGCCAAGGCCCATGGCGTCGGGCACGGTGAGGATGTCGGAGAAAAGAATGGCCGCGTCCAGCGGATAGCGCGCGAGCGGCTGCAGCGTGACTTCGGTGGCGTAGTCGGTGTTGGTCGCCAGCCCCATGAAGCTGCCGGCCTTGGCGCGCGTGGCGACGTACTCTGGGAGGTAGCGGCCGGCCTGGCGCATGAGCCAGACGGGCGTGTGGTCGGTGGCCTGGCGCCAGCAGGCTCGCAGGAAAGTGTCGTTTTGCAATGGGGCGAAAGGCATGCGCCGATTGTCGCAGGGGCTCCCGCGCGGGGGTCAGCGCACCGGATTGCCGCTGAAAACCTCGCCCATCAGCGAAATCAGCCACTGGAGCCCGAGGTCGCCGTCGTGGGCCGCGGCCCACAGGAGCGATACGGCGTAGCCCGGCGTCTCGAAAGGCAGCGGGCTCACCGCCAGGCCCAGCGCATCGCGCCAGGTGGCCGCGGCGAAGGTGGGCACGGTGGTGATGGCCGCCATCTGCCGCACGATGAAGGGGCTGGTCGCGAAGTTGCGGCTGGAGAACACCACCTGGCGCGCGAGCCCCCGTTCGCGCAACAGCTCGTCGACCAGGCCGCTCAGGTCGGCGCTGAACGAGGTGAGCAGGTGTGGAAAACGCAGATACTCATCGAGCGTGATCTGCTTGCCGCGCACCTTCACGAGCTCGGGGTTGTAGACGCAGACGAAATGCCAGTCGAACAGCGCACGCTGGCGGTGCCAGGCAGCGCATTCGGTGAAGACGCCCACGGCCAGCTCGATCTCGGCCGCATCGAGCAGGGCGGGCGCGTCGGTGCGGTCGGCAGCGCGCGCGATCAGCCGCACGCCGGGCGCCTCGGCAGACAGGCGCTGCATGAGCCGCGGCATGAGCGCGACCTCCAGCGCATCGCTCAGGCCGATGCGGAACACGCGCTCGGCCTTTGCGGGATCGAACGCCGGCTTCGCATGCAGCGCCTGCTGCAGCGAGAGCAGCAGCGGCTCGATGACGCGCGCGAGTTCGAGCGCGCGCGGCGTCGGCGTCATGCCGTGCGAGGTGCGCACGAACAGGTCGTCGCCGAGCGCGGCACGCAGCCGCTTGAGGGCGCCGCTCAGCGCAGGCTGGCCGATGAAAAGCCGCTGCGCCGCACGCGTGACGCTGCGCTCGTGCAGCAACGCGTGGAACACCAGCAGCAGGTTCAGGTCGAGCCGCCTGAAATCACTTTCGTTGATGTGGATCATGTTTTCAAACGATTTGAATGATAGGCCGGTGCTCCCTAACCTGAAGGCTCATCAGGCATTCAAAGGAATTCGACATGGCTTTGGCACAGCAGACAGTGGTGGTCGTCGGCGGCTCGTCCGGCGTGGGGCTGGAGACCGTGCGGCGGCTCGCGGCGGCGGGCGCGCGCGTCATCGCCACGGGGCGCGACAACGGCAAGCTGCGGGACGCCATCGGCGGCATGGGCAACAACGTGAGCGGCGCCGCGTTCGATGCGAGCGATCGCGGCGCGCTGGACGCGTTCTTCGAGACGACCGGGCCGATCGATCACCTCGTGCTCACCTTGAGCGGCGGCGAGGGTGCGGGCGAGTTCGTGCAGCTCGACCTGCAGTCGCTCCGGCGCGGCTTCGAGGCCAAGTTCTGGCCGCAGCTCGAAGCGGCGCAGGCGGGTGCGCGCGTACTGCGGAAGGGCGGCAGCATCACCTTCGTGACGGCGATTTCGGCGCGCAATTCGCTGCCCGGCACCGCGGGGCTCGCCGCCATCAACGGCGCGCTCGAAGCGATGGTCGGCAGCCTCGCGCGGGAGTTGAAACCGAGCCGGGTGAATGCGGTGTCACCGGGGCTGGTCGACACGCCTTGGTGGAACCGCATGCCCGCCGCGATGAAGGACGATCTCTTTCGCCAGCAGGTGGAGATCCTGCCCGTCGGCCGCGTGGGCCAGGCGCAGGACGTGGCGCATGCGATCCAGTTCCTGGTCGAGAACGGCTACACGACCGGGACGGTGATCGAGTGCGACGGCGGCTTGCGGCTGGTCTGAGAAAGAAGCTCAGACCACCGGCACGCGCCGCGTATCGGCGGGGCTTACATTGCGCCGGTAGAGCACCAGCGTGGCGATCAGCCCGCAGATGGCGGCCGCCGTCATCCAGAGGCCCGGCGCGCCCTTGTCGCCGGTCATCTCGATGAGCCCCGTCGCAATGGCCGGCGTGAAGCCGCCGAACAGCGCCGTCGCCAGGCTGTAGGCCAGCGAGAAGCCGGCCGTGCGCACGTTCACCGGCATCACCTCGGTGAGTGCCACCACCATCGCGCCGTTGTAGCTCGCATAGAGGAACGAGAGCCACAGCTCGACCTCGAGCATGCGCGCGAAACTCGGCGCGCCGACCAGCCACTTGAGCGACGGGTACGCGGTGAGGATGGTGAGCACCGTGAAAAGGATCAGCAGCGGCTTGCGCCCCACGCGGTCCGAGAGCGCGCCCATGATCGGCAGCCAGATGAAGTTCGAAATCGCCACGCACAGCGTGACGATGAGCGCATCGGTCGTGCTCAGGTGCAGCACCGACTTGCCGAATGTCGGCGTGTAGACCGTGATCAGGTAGAACGACACGGTGGTCATCGACACCAGCATCATCCCGGCGACCACGAGGCCCCAGTTGGCGACCATCGACTGGAAGATCTCGCGCGCATCGGGGCGGTGCTTGCGCGCCATGAATTCCTCGGTCTCTTGCAGCGAGCGGCGAATGATGAAGAGCACCGGCACGATCAGGCAGCCGACGAAGAAGGGCACGCGCCAGTAGAAGTCGCCGATCTCCTGCGAGGTGAAGGTCACGTTGAGCCAGTAGCCGAGCGCGGCCGCCACCACGATGGCGACCTGCTGGCTCGCCGACTGCCAGCTCACGTAGAAGCCCTTGCGGCCCGGCGTGGCCATCTCCGAGAGGTACACCGACACGCCGCCCAGCTCCACGCCCGCAGAGAAGCCCTGCAGCAGCCGGCCGATGAGCACCAGGAGCGGCGCGATGACGCCGATGGTCGCGTAGGCCGGCACGCAGGCAATGAGCAGCGTGCCCAGCGCCATCAGCGCGAGCGTGACGATGAGGCCCTTGCGCCGGCCGACGCGGTCGACATACGCGCCGAGAAAGATCGCGCCCAGCGGACGCATCAGGAAGCCCGCGCCGAAGGTCATGAAGGTGAGCATCAGCGAGGCGAACTCGTTGCCCGCGGGGAAGAACGCCTTCGAGATCTGCGTGGCGTAGAAGCCGAACAGGAAGAAGTCGAACATCTCCATGAAGTTGCCGCCGGTCACGCGCAGGACGGTGGCGAATTTCGAGGAGGAAGCAACCGTGGTGGAAGAAGGGCGGACAGCCGCGCCTTGTTGCGCAGCGGAGGGCGCAGGATTCATCTTGTTGTCCCCTTGGGCGATGTGTATGCACCAAGGGTAGGCCGGGCTCCCCGACCGCTACCTGACGCCGCGGGTCAGGTAGCTGTCACCCGAAGAGTGACGACGTGCGTGCTTGTGCGCGCGTCAGGCCTTGTACTTGATCGAGCAGCCGTAGGGCCGCGTCGTGGCGGCCGAGATCGGCTTGCCGCCGAAGGCTTCGCCCAGCGCCTGGTTCACGTAGTTGGTGGCGGTCTTGATGTCGTCCGCGCGCGCCGAGGCGATGCTGTCGATGCCGCCCGCATACACCAGCGTGCCCTTCGGGTCGATGATGAAGATGTGCGGCGTGGTGCGCGCGCCGTAGACCTGGCCGATGACGCCGTCTTCGTCCATCAGCACCGCGGTGGGCGCGGCCGATTGCGACTTCATCCAGGCATCGAGCGCATCGGCCTTCAGGTAGTCGCTCGCGGCGCGTTCGGTGGAGTTGATGGCCAGCCACACCACGCCCTTGTCGGTCGCGGCCTTCTGCGTGGCGGGCATGTTGCCGCTGCCATAGTGCTTGCGCACGAAGGGGCAGCCGGGGTTGGTCCATTCGAGCACCACGAACTTGCCGGCAAAGTCCGAGAGCTTGTGCTTGGCGCCGGTGGTGTCGACGGCGACGAAGTCGGGCGCCTTCTGGCCCACGGCCGGTGCGGCGAAGGCGTTGGTGCCCATCAGGAATGCACCGCCGAGCGCGACAGCAGCAGCGACGACGGCACGGCGGGAGGCTCGGCTCAGGGCGGCGCGGGCATGGCGCGCGGCACGAAGGGAACGCGAGTCGGAGGTTGGCGAAAGAGACATGGCCAGCGTGAGCTCCATTAGAAAATTCCAAACGACAACTGCAGCTTAGAACCGTTTCTTCCAGTGCATGTGACAACCCATGTCACGCAGGTGGTCAAAGCGCAGCAAGTGCGGCGCGGACCTCGTCTTTACCCAAAATTTCAGTCAGCACGACCGGCGCCTTGCCCGGCGCCTGCAGCACATAGACCGGCACGCCGCTGCGGCCGAGCGCGGTGAGCGCGGCGGTGATGGCGGGGTCGCGGCGGGTCCAGTCGGCGCGCAGCATCGCGACCTTCTTGGCATCGAAATCGGCCAGCACCTCGGCATCGGCCAGCGTGCGCTTCTTGTTGTACTGGCAGGTCACGCACCAGGCGGCGGTGAAGTCGATGAACACCGGTTGCCCGGCGCCCGAGAGCTCGCTCACTCGCTCGGCCGACCACGGCTGCCAGCGCTGGTTGGCGGTGCCGGCCGCGGCCAGCTTGGCCGGCTCTACCACTTGCAGGATGTTGCGGCCGATGGCGCCGGTCAGCACCGCGGTGAAGGCGACCAGCACGGTGGCGATCACCAGCCGCGTGCGGCCGCGCAGCGTGAACGCCCAGACGATGGCGGCCAGGCACACCAGGAGCGCGAGCAGCGTGCCCGCGCCGTCGATGCCGCTTTGCTGGCCAAGAATCCAGACCAGCCACGCCACGGTGGCGAACATCGGAAAGGCCAGCAGGCGGCGCAGCGTGCCCATCCACGGTCCCGGCTTGGGCAGCAGGTAGGCGATGGCGGGCACGAAGCCGGCCACGAGGTAGGGCAGGGCGAGGCCGAGGCCCAGCGCCGCGAACAGCAGCAGTGCCTGCGCGGCCGGCAGCCCGATCGCGAAGCCGAGCGACACGCCCATGAAAGGCGCGGTGCAGGGCGAGGCGATCACCACGGCGAGCACGCCGGAGAGGAAGTCGTTGGCCAGCGGATGCTTGGCCTGCGCGCTGCAGACCGACGATGGCGCCGCGCGGCCGAACTCGAACACGCCCACGAGGTTGAGGCCGATCAGCGTGAAGAGCCCCGCCAGCACCGCCACCACGCCCGGCGACTGCAGCTGGAAGCCCCAGCCCAGTTGCGCACCGGCCGCGCGCAGCGCGAGCATCGCGCCGCCGAGCGCGAGGAACGACAGCATCACGCCGCCCGTGTACGCGAGGCCCGCCTTGCGGTGCGCGCTGGCGTTGCCGGCCTGGCGCGCGAAGCCCAGCACCTTGATCGCGAGGATCGGGAACACGCAGGGCATCAGGTTCAGCAGCAGGCCGCCGAGCAGCGCGCCCAGCAAGGCCATGGCGAAGGTGCCGGTGGGTTGAGCGGGCAGGTCGGCGGGCGATGCCGATGCGGCGGCGTTGGCGGCGTTTGCAGCAAGCGCGGCCTGCAGGGCCGGCGACACCTCGGCGCGCGCCGGCGTGGCGACGGCGGGCCAGGTGCCCGCGACCGGCGCTTCGGTGCGCCACGCCATCGGCTGGCCCGGCTGTCGGTCGGCTTCGGCGAGCGCGACCACCAGCGGCATCACCGTCGGGCTCGCGCTGCGCTGGTCGGCCAGCGGCATCGTCGCGGTCCAGGTGCCGCCTTGCCAGCTTTGCGTCCAGTCCTTGCCGGAGACGGCCGCGGTGCGGATCACCTCGGGGGTCTCGGGGAAGAAGGCGAGCGTCTTGCCTTGCACGGCGGCCGGCAGGCCTTCGAGCTTCACTTGCAGGTTGTTGCCATTGACCTCGATGCCGCCCGGTTTGGCGAGCGGCTGGGGCTGGGCGGCCTGTGCCGCATCGAACTCGGCCTTGTGCAGTGCGGTCGAGCCCTGCAGCGGCAGCGAGAGGGTGAACTCGCCCTCTTCGGGGATGCATTCCTTGCGGCAGACCAGCCAGGAGGCCTTGAGCTTCACGTCCATCGCGGGCGTGCCGCCTGCGAGCGCCATCGGCGGCTTGTAGAGCGTCGACACCTCCAGCGGCACCGGCAGCAGCACGGTGTTCTCGTAGCCGTAGTTGGCGAGGTTGCCGACCGGGATCTTCTCGGGCACCGGCCAGGCGATTTCGCCGGTCGAGACGCCGGCGGGCAGCGTCCAGGTCAGCTCGGTGGGAAGGCCCGAATCGCCGGCGTTCTTCCAGTAGGTGTGCCACTCGGGCTGGTGCGTGATCTGCAGGCCGACCCAGGCTTGTGCGCCGGGCGCCACGCCATCGGGCGCATGCGCAACCAGTTCGGCGCGCACATGAGAGGTGGTGACGACGGCCCCGGTCTTGGAAGCCAGTTGTGCCGCGGCCGGCATGCTGGCTGCGGAGATTGCTATCAGAAGCGTAGCGAAATGGATGCGCGAGAGGATCATGCCGTCAGTCGGAGCAATTGGGCAGGGCTAAGTTCCGGGGGGCGTCAGGCTGCCGCGGCCGCCCAGCCGAGCACCACGCGCCGGCTGTTGGCGCTCTTCTTCTCGATCTTGGTGACGACCACGGTCCCGATCTCGGCGGTGTTCGCAACATGCGTGCCGCCGCAGGGCTGGAAGTCGATCTGCGTTTCACCCTCGCCACCGATGCGGATGGTGCGCACCGTGCCCGTGCCGCGCGGCGGCTGCACGCTCATGCTCTTGACCAGCGCCGGGTTGGCGTCGAGCTCCTCGTCGGTGATGGCGCCCACGGTCAGCGGGTGCGCCGCCTCGACCAGCCGCGCGAGGCCGGCGGTGAGCGCTTCCTTGTCGAGCGGATCGGTCATGTGGAAATCGATGCGCGCGTACTCGGGCGTGATCGAGCAGCCGTTCACCGGCACCGGCACCAAATGGCACAGCAGGTGGGAGGCGGTGTGAAAGCGCATCAGCCGGTGGCGGCGCTCCCAGTCGAGGCGGGCGGTGACGGTGTCGCCGGGCTTCAGGGTCGCCAGCAGGTCGGCCTGTTCGGGCGCCGGCACATGGAGAAATTCGTTGGTGGGAAGGCCTTCTTCGTTCTTGGCCTTGCGGGTGTCGACGATGACGACTTCGCGGCCGTCGGCCAGGGCCAGCACGCCGGCGTCTCCCGCCTGCCCGCCGCCCAACGGATAGAACACCGTGCGGTCCAGCACGATGCCGGCTTCGTCGATGCGCAGGATGCGGGCTTCGCAGGTGCGCAGGTAGGCGTCGGCACGGAACAGGTCGTCGGTCATGCGGCGATGGTAGCGGCGATGCGCGATTGGGGTGCGCCCACGCCAGAAAGCGCCCACGACCGACAGCCCCGGGGTGGGCGGCCCATGGATGATCCGCCCGGTATGCGGCCTCCGCCGCGAAGGATCACGCATGAAAGCTCCGCAGCAAGCACCCACCCGCATCGTCCGCGCATCGCAGATATCCGCCCTGGCCGTCGCCACTGCACTGCTGGTGGCGGGCTGCGGCGAGGCCGCCAAGCTGGCGCCCGAGGTCACGACCGGCCCCCGCCCGCAGTTGACCGAGCCGAACAAGACCCTGATTCCCACCGTGAACGTCGCGACCGCCATCGGCTGGACCGACACCGCCGCGCCCACCCCCGCCGAAGGCCTGCGCGTGACGGCATTGGCGCGCGGCCTCGACCATCCGCGCTGGGTCTACACCCTGCCCAACGGCGACGTGCTGGTGGCCGAGAGCAACAAGCCGCCCAAGCCCGGCGGCAGCAGCGACGGCGGCAGCGGCCCGGTCGCCAAGATCCGCAACTGGGTCATGGGCAAGGTCATGGCTCGCGCCGGTGCCGGCGTGCCCAGCCCGAACCGCATCACCTTGCTGCGCGATGCCGACGGCGACGGCGTGGCCGAGGTCAAGCAGGTCTTCATGACCAACCTGATGTCGCCCTACGGCATGGCGCTGGTGGGCAACGAGCTTTTCATCGCGAATGCCGATGCGCTCGTGAAGGTGCCCTACACCGAGGGCGAGACCTCGGTAAAGGCCAATCCCACGCTGGTGACGCAACTGCCCGCGGGCATCAACCACCACTGGACCAAGAACGTGATCGCCAATGCCGACGGCACCAAGCTCTACGTGACCGTCGGCTCCAACAGCAACATCGGCGAGAACGGGCTCGCCGCCGAGGAAGGCCGCGCCGCGATCTGGGAGGTCGATGCGAAGACCGGCGAGAAGCGCCTCTTCGCGAGTGGCCTGCGCAACCCCAACGGCATGGGCTGGGACCCCGACACCAACGTGCTGTGGACCGTGGTAAACGAACGCGACGAGATCGGCAGCGACCTCGTGCCCGACTACCTCACCTCGGTGAAGGAGGGCGCGTTCTACGGCTGGCCCTGGACCTACTACGGCGGCATCGTCGATGCGCGCGTGACGCCGCAGAACCCCGAGATGGCGGCCAAGGCGATCGCGCCCGACTACGCGCTCGGCTCGCACGTCGCGCCGCTCGGCATGACCTTCTCGCACGCGCGCGGCATGCCGCCGGAGTTCGCGAGCGGCGTCTTCATCGGCGAGCACGGTTCGTGGAACCGCAAGCCCAAGTCGGGCTACAAGGTGGTGTTCGTGCCCTTCATCGGCGGCAAGCCGAGCGGGCCGCCGGTGGACATCCTCACCGGCTTTCTTACGGCCGACGAGAAGGCACAGGGCCGGCCGGTGGGCGTGGCGCTCGACAAGAGCGGTGCGCTGCTGGTGGCGGACGACGTGGGCAACGCGGTGTGGCGCGTGTCGCGCGCGAAGCCCAACTGAGTCGGGCCCTCAGCCCCTGCGCGCCGACGACAGCCGCGGGACCAGTTGCGCCGCAGGCCCGTCGACCCGGCGTGTCGCGGTGTCGCCGCGCAGGTGGTCGAACAAGAGCGCGATGGCCTGCTGCGAGACTTCTTCCAGATGCAGGTCCACCGCCGTGAGCGGCGGCACGCTGGTGCGGGCGCGCACGCCGTCGTAGCGCGTCGCGACCATCACGTCGTCGGGAATGCGCCGGCCCGATTCGAGGATCGCCGCGACCGCGCCGGTCGCGAACGCGTCCACCGGCACGCAGAAGCCATCGATGCCGGGTTCGGCCGCCAGCATTGCGAGCGCGGCCTCGCGGCCGCCGTTCTCGCCCTTCACTTCATCGACCAGCGACAGCAGTGGCGCTTGCCCGTGCGCCTCGGCGAAGTCGAGGTAGGCCGCCCGGCCTTCCAGGTACGAGTTGCGCTGCGCCGAGCCGAGGATCATGGCGACTTGGCGGGCGCCCTGCGCATGCAGATGGTCGAGGAGGAGGCGCGTGGTCCGACCCGAATGGATGTCGACGTAGGGCGGCATCGCCGCGCCGCCCGCCACGTCTTCCGCCGGCTTGCCGATGGTGACCACCGGCAGGCCGCGGCGCAACAGATAGTCCAGGTTCGGATCGCCCGCGGAGGGCTCGATGACCAGCGCACCGTCCACGTCCAGCAGTTCCATCGGCACGCGGCCCGTTTCCATCGGCGGGGCGAGCACCAGCGCGAGGCTGCGGTCGAGCGCCGCCGCTGCCGCCACCGCCGCCACTTCCATCATGAAGCCGAGCCGAGAGGGCCCGCCCGCCACCGCGAACGGCATCGACGAGAGCAGCACGATCATGTGCGCCTCGCCCGTGCGCAGCCGCTGCGCGTTGCGGTTCGGGCGGTAGCCCAGCTTGAGAGCCGCCCGCTCGACCCGTGCGCGGGTCTCGGCGTCGACCTGGCCCCGGGCGTTGAGCGCGTGGGACACGGTGGTCGGCGACACCCCCGCTTCCCGCGCCACGTCCTTGATGTTCGCGCGCGGCAATGGATCAGTGCTCATCCCGTTGACCTTTTCGAAAACCGGTGATTCAATTCCCAAATCGTTTTGGGCAAAGTGTCCCGGAATGTACTTCACCCGCTTCGGCGGCTTTTTTTGCCAGTGCGCCCAAATCGATTTGGGTGTTGTCCCGGTTCAAGGATTCCGACCATGTCCCGTGTTTCCGATGCCTCCGCTGCGCCCCCTTCCGTGTCTTCCGCCGCGCCCCCGGCGACCACTGCCGCCACGGCACCCGTCGATGCTGTGCTGCCCCTGTCGCAACTGCTCCTCTTCGGCCTGCAGCATGTGCTGGTGATGGCGGCCGTGCCGATCACCTCGGTGTTCCTCGTGGCCAAGGCGCTGGGGCTGCCCGCGGCGCTCACGGTCAACCTGATCAGCGCCACCTTTCTCCTGTGCGGCGTGGGCACGCTGCTGCAATCGTTCGGGCCCTGGAAGTTCGGCGCGCGGCTGCCGTTCGTGATGGTGCCGGGCGGCGCGCCGATCGTGATGTTCGTGACCATCGCGCAGCAGCGCGACCTGCAGACCGCCTCGGGCGCGGTGATCCTCACGGCGCTGTTCTATTTCCTGGTGCTGCCGGTGTTCGCGCGCTGCCTGCGCTTCTTTCCGAAGATCGTCATCGGCACGCTGCTGCTGCTGGTGTCGATCAACCTCGTGAAGGTGTACGGCGGCATCATCGCGGGCAAGGCCGGCACGCCGACCTTCGCCGATCCGGTGAACATCGGGCTGGCGCTCGCGACCATCGGTTTCACGGTGCTGTTCGCGCGGCTGTTCAAGGGCACGCTGGGTCAGCTCGCGGTGCTGCTGGGGCTCCTGGCCGGCACGGTGCTCGCGGCCGGCTGCGGGTTGATGGACTTCGGCGCGGTCGCCGCCGGCCCCTTCTGGAGCCTGCCGACTTTGCTGCCCTTCGGCATGCCGCGCTTCGATCTCGTGGCGGCCGTGCCGCTCCTGATCTTCAGCGTCATCTCGATGGTCGAGGCCACCGGCCAGACCGTGGCGGTGGCCGAAGTCGTGGGCCGGAAGATCGACCCGCGCGACGCGGTGCCGCGCACCATCCGCGGCGATGCGCTGGTGTCGCTCGCCGGCGGGTTCTTCGGCACCTCGATGATCATCACGAGCGGCGAGAACATCGGCATCGTGCGCGCCACCAACGTGCGTTCGCGCTACGTCACGGCGATGGCCGGCGCGATCCTGGTCCTCATCGCGCTGTCGGCGCCGCTCGGCCGCCTGGCCAGCGCCATTCCCTCGGCCGTGGTTGGCGGCACCGCGATGGTGGTGTTCGCGATCATCGGCACCATGGGCATCGACATGCTGCGCAAGGTCGACCTGCACGAGCGCGGCAACATGTTCGTCCTGGCCGGCGCGCTCACCATGGGACTGCTGCCCATCGTCGTGCCGGGCCTCTACAGCCGCTTCCCCGACACGCTGCAGCTGGTGCTGGGCAACGGCCTGGCCATGGGGTCGCTCACGGCGGTGCTGCTGAACATGGTCTTCAACCGCGTCCACGCCGAGGCGCCCGCAACTGCCGAATTCGCCGAACCCGCCGACATGGCCTCGGCTTCGCACTGAGCCCCGGCTCCTGGTTTCTTTCTCCTGTCCCTTTCCTTTTTCACCATGTCTCCTGAACTCGATGCCGCGCGTCTCGCGGCCGACGAGCTGCTGCTCGTTCCCGACCACCTGATGCTGCGTGACGGCCCTGTCACCGGCCATGCCGTGCATGTGGCCGGCGGGCGCTTTCGCGATGTCGGCCCCGCCGAGGTGCTGGCCGCGCGCCATCCGCACCTCGTGCCCGTGCAACTGCCCGGCAAGCTCCTGATGCCCGGAATGATCGACGCGCACCACCACCTCACGCAGTCCTTCGGCAAGTCGCTGGCGTATGGCGAGCCCTCCGAGATATTTCGGCGCGTGTGGGTGCCGCTCGAATCGAGCCTGGACGACGAGTTCGTCTATCTCGCCTCCAAGCTCGCGGCGCTCGAGTCGCTGCGCGGCGGTTTCACGACGGTGTGCGATGCGGGCACGCGCGCGCCGGGCGACATCGGCTCGGTGGCCGCCGCCGTGCAGGAGGCGGGCCTGCGCTGCGTGCTCGGCCTGATCTGCAACGACGGCGGTAACGACAGCAGCGCGACCGAGCGCGAGGCCATCCGGACGCGGGCCACGCAGTTCCTGCGGGACTGGTCGAACGCGCCGCTGGTGCATCCCTCGCTCGCCATCTCGGTGCCCGAGGCCGCTTCCGACGAAATGCTCGCCGGCGTGTCCGCGCTGTGCGCCGAGGCGCGCACCATCTTCCAGACGCATGTGAACGAACACCTCGCGTCGGTCGAGCGCTCGGTGGTGCAGCGCGGCAAGCGGCCGCTCGAATTGCTCGCGCACCTGGGCGCGCTCGGTCCGCAGGTGCTGATCGCGCACGGCACGCTCGTCACGCCTGCCGAACTCGTGCTGCTGCGCGACACCGACACCGCCGTGAGCTACAACCCCGTCGCCAGTCAGTGGAAGGGCAATGCCGTGGCCCCAGCGAACCTGATGGCCGCGCTGGGCATTCGCTTCGGCCTCGGCACCGACGCCACGCGCAGCGACGCCTTCCGTCTGATGGATGCGGCCGAGGCCGCGCAGAAGCTGGCCTTCGGCATGGCCATCGGCGATGCATCGAGCGGCGGTGGCTGGACCTGGCTCGACCACGCGACGCACGAAGGCGCGCGCGCCGTGGGCCTGGGCCACCTCACCGGCGAGATCGCCGTCGGCAAGGCGGCCGACTTCCTCGTCGTCGATGTCGACACGCCAGAGATGTGCACCTCCGTCGATCTCACCTGGGACCTGGTGCGGCTGGGCAACCGCGACCAGATCACGGCCGTGTTCGTCGACGGGCGCCTGCGCCTGTGGGAGGGCTGGCCGCCCGACTGGGATGCGCGGGCGCTGCAGCAGCGGCTCGCGCGCGCGGCGCATGCGGCCATCGAACGCGCGCCCATCGTGCGGCTTCATCCGACGGCGGCCGAGCACCGCCGCCTGTCGTCCATGGCCCGCGCCCGGAACGCCCAGTGAGCGCGCAGCACCTCTTCCTGGTCTCGCTCGCCGTGCTGTTCGCCGCCTTCGTGCAGGGCGCGACCGGCGTCGGCTTCGCACTCATCGCTGCGCCGGTGATCGGCATCGTGCGTCCCGACCTGCTGCCTGTGTGCGTGCTGGTGCTGATGTTGCCGCTCAATCTCTACGTGATGTGGCGGGAGCGCGGCGCCATCGACCGCACCGGTGCCGGCTGGATCACCGGCGGGCGCGTGCTCGGCACCGCGGGCGGCCTCTGGGTGCTGGCGGCGCTGAGCGCGAGCCATCTGTCGCTGTTCGTGGGTCTCTCGACCATCGCTGCGGCGCTGGTCACGCTGATGATGCCGGCCTTCTCGCCGGGGCGTTCGGCCTTCGTGGCGGCGGGGCTGGTCACCGGCGTCACCGAGACCGCGACCGGCATCGGCGGGCCGCCGCTTGCGCTCGTCTACCAGCACGAACGCGCGCCCACCATGCGCTCGACCATCGCGCTGTGCTTCCTGGTTGGCGAACTCGTGTCGCTCGCCACGCTGATGGCGACCGGCCGCATCGACGGTTCGCAACTGCGCGCCGCGGCCCTGCTGCTGCCCGCGCTGGTGGTGGGCGCGGTGCTCAGCCGCGTGGTGCATCGCCGCGTGAACGGCGGCTTCCTTCGCATCTTCGTGCAGGTCTTCGCGATCGTCTCGGGCCTCGCGCTGCTGCTGCATTCATTCTGAAGCGCCGCGCGCGGCGGCCCATGCCGCGCGGTCCAGCCGGTAGAGCCGGTGCCGGCGCAGCGGGTGGCCTTCGGGCACCAGCGGATGGTCGAAGGCGGCGGCCACGTCTTCGTGCATGCCGATGCGTTCCATCACCGCGGCCGAGCGCAGGTTGCCGACCGCGGTGAAGGCGACGATCTCGTCGAAGCCGAGCCGCTCGAAGCCGACCTGCAACGCGCCGCGCGCAGCCTCGGTCGCGAAGCCCTGGCCCCACGCGTGGCGCGCAAGGCGCCAGCCGATTTCGACGCACGGTGAAAACGGCAGCGCGGCCAGCGGCACGTTCAGTCCGGTGAAGCCGATGAATTCGCCCGTCGCCTTGTGTTCCACAGCCCAGAAGCCCCAGCCGTTCTCGGCGATGCGGGTTCTGCCGCGTTCGACCATCGCATCGCTGTCGGCGCGCGTGGGCAGCGGCAGCAAGAATTCCATGACTTCCGGATCGGCGGCCATTGCGGCGAAGGGGGCGCAATCGCTCTTGCGCCATTGACGCAGGCGAAGGCGGGCGGTGTCGAATTCGATCAGGGGAGCGGTCATGCGGCGATTGTGAATCAGCGTATTTCTATCATGTTGTGATGTAATTAGGACTGCTCCGAACTCCCCTCGCGACACCGGCATCGACGCCGGACCCTGTCGCGCCACACCCCCGCCATGACCCCAGCCTCCCACCCGCCGCGCGGCGACTTCGCGCTCAACGCGCGCCTGCTGCGCATCACCGCCATGGCGATCGTCATCGGCGCCATCAGCACCGTGGCCGCCCGCGTGCTGCTCGACCTGATCCGCTTCTTCACGAATCTCTTTTTCTTCCAGACCTTCTCGCTGGCCGACCGCTCGCCGGCCACGCACACGCTGGGCGCCTGGGTCATCGTGGTGCCGGTGATCGGCGGGCTCATCGTGGGCCTGGTCGCGCGCTACGGCTCCGACAAGATCCGCGGCCACGGCATTCCCGAAGCCATCGAGGCGATCCTGTTCGGCAAGAGCAAGATGTCGCCGAAGGTCGCGGTGCTCAAGCCGTTGTCCTCGGGCATCGTGATCGGCAGCGGGGGGCCGTTCGGCGCCGAGGGGCCGATCATCATGACGGGCGGCGCGATCGGCTCGCTGATCGCGCAGTACTTCCACCTCACCGCCGCCGAGCGCAAGGCGCTGCTGGTGGCGGGCGCCACCGCCGGCATGACGGCCGTGTTCGGAACGCCGGTGGCCGCCGTGCTGCTGGCGGTCGAGCTGCTGCTGTTCGAGCTGCGTCCGCGCAGCCTGCTGCCGGTGGCCGTGGCCTGCGCGGTCGCGGGCTTCACACGGCCGCTCTTGATGGACGCGGGCCCGCTGTTCCCGCTGCAGACCGCTGTGCCCGGCCCGCTCGCGATGCTCTCCTGCATCGTCGCCGGCCTGCTGTGCGGGATGCTCTCGGCCTCCCTCTCGATCTCGCTCTACAAGGTGGAAGACCTCTTCGGCAAGCTGCCGATCCACTGGATGTGGTGGCCGGCCATCGGCGGCCTCGCGGTCGGCATCGGCGGCTACTTCGAACCGCGCGCGCTGGGCGTGGGCTACGACGTCATCGGCGACCTGCTGCACAACCACCTCGCGCTCGGCGTGGTGGCCGCGCTGCTCGCGGTGAAGGCGATCATCTGGGTCATCTCGCTGGGCTCGGGCACCTCGGGCGGCGTGCTGGCGCCGCTCCTGATGATGGGCGCCGGCCTGGGCGTGGTGCTCTCGCACGTGCTGCCCGGCAACGACCCGATGCTGTGGCCGCTGGTGTGCATGGCCGCCACGCTCGGCGGCGTGATGCGCGCGCCGCTCACCGCCACCATCTTCGCCTTCGGGCTCACGCACGACGGCAATGCGCTGCTGCCGCTGCTGACCACATCGGCAGTCGCCTACGGCTTCACCGTGCTCACGATGCGCCGCTCGATCCTCACCGAGAAGATCGCGCGCCGCGGTTATCACATCTACCGCGAATACGGCATCGATCCGCTGGAGCGCCACTCGGTCGAGGAGGTGATGACGCGCGAGGTGCGCAGCATCGATGCGGCGCTGCCCGTGGCCGAAGCGCTCGCGCAGTACTTCGGCGAAGGCCAGGTGCACCGCGCGTATCCGGTGCTGCGCGGCAACGCGGTGATCGGCATGGCCGACCGCGCGATGCTCGCGGCTTTCAGCGTGGGCACCGTGGGCGATGCCTGCGAAGGTTCGGCGCCGCTGTTCGCGCTCGCGGGAGAAAACTGCCGCGTGGTGGCGACGCGCCTCGCGCGCCACCGGCTCGAGCGGCTGCCCGTTGTGAAGGATGCGCAGTCGCTCGCGCTGGTCGGACTCGTCGCGCGCAGCGACCTCATCAAGCCATCGCTCGCGCATTTCGACGAGGAAGAAAAGCGCGAGCGGATGCGCGGCCTGCCCTGGCAGGCCTAGAAGGTCAGAACCCGGCCAGAACGACCTTGCCCTGCGCCTTGCCGCTCTCGATGAGCGCGTGCGCTTTTTTCAAGTTGGCGGCGTTGATGGTGCCGAAGCTCGCATTCGCCGTCGTGCGGATGCGGCCCGCATCGACCAACGCGGCCACCTCCGCCAGCAGTGCGCCCTGTTCGGCGATGTCGGGCGTGGTGAAGCGCGAGCGCGTGAACATCATTTCCCAGTGCAGCGAAATGCACTTCGTCTTCAGCGGCATCGCGTCGAGCACCTTCATGTCGTCGATCACCGCGAGCTGGCCCTGGGGCTTCAAGCTCTCGATGATCTGCGCGTAGTGCTGGTCGGTCTGCGTGAGGCTGGCGACCATGTCGACCTCGCCGATGCCGGCCGCCTTGAGCTCTGCCGCGAGCGGCTTCGAATGGTCGATGACCACATGCGCGCCGAGCGCCAGGCACCACTCGCGCGTCTCGGGGCGCGAGGCGGTGGCGATCACGCGCAGTTGCGTGAGCTGGCGCGCGAACTGGATGAGGATCGAGCCCACGCCGCCCGCACCACCGGTGATCAGGAGCGTCTGGCCCGCGCCGCCGCCCTTGGGCACCCGCAGGCGGTCGAACAGCAGTTCGTACGCGGTGATGGTCGTCAGCGGCAGCGCTGCGGCCTGTGCGTCGTCCAGGCTCTTGGGCGCGATGGCGGCGATGCGCTCGTCCACCGCGTGCAGTTCGGAATTGGCACCCGGGCGAATGATCGAGCCCGCGTAGTACACGCGGTCGCCGACCTTGAAGTTCTTGACGCCGCTGCCGATGGCTTCGACGATGCCGACCGCATCCCAGCCCAGCACCTTGGCCTGGCCGGCTTCGGGCGCAGCGTTCTTGCGGACCTTGGTGTCGACCGGGTTGACCGACACGGCCTTCACGCGCACCAAGAGGTCGCGCGTGCCGGCGACGGGCGCGGGCAGTTCGATGTCCTGCAGCGACTCGGCGTTGTCGATGGGAAGGGGCTGGTAGTAACCGATGGCTTTCATGACGGGACCTTTCTTCTGTAACGATGGCTCGACTGTAGGATGGCAACGGGCATTTGATAAGACTGCCTCGAACAGCAACACTTTCAAATGAAGATTGAAAATACGTCCGACCTGCAGGTGCTGGTGCACACGGCGCGCGGCGGCACGCTCACGGCTGCGGCCCATGCGCTGGGCATCACGCCGGCGGCCGCGAGCGCCACGCTCAAGCGGCTGGAAACGCAGCTCGGCGCGCGGCTGTTCGAGCGCTCCACACGTGCGATGCGCCTCACGCCGCAGGGGCAGACGCTGCTCGACTACGCGGTGCGGGCCTTCGAGCTGCTGGACGAAGGCGAGTCGCTGGTCACGGCGGACCGGGGCGAGCTTGTCGGCACTTTGCGCGTCGCCGCGCCGTCCGACCTCACGCGCAGCACGCTCTTGCCCTGGTTCGATGAATTCCTCGCGCTGCATTCCGGCGTGCAGCTCTCGCTCTCGGTCGGCGACCGGCCGCTGGATGTGATGCGGGACGAGGTCGATGTGGCGCTGCGTTATGGCGCGCTGGCCGATTCGCGGCTGGTGGCACGGCCGTTTGCGATGACGAATCCGCTGCTCACCGCCTCGCCTGAATACCTCAGCCGACATCCCGCGCCGAAGACGCCGCAGGATCTGGTGCATCACAACTGCCTGATCTTCAATCGCGGCGGGCGGCGGCACCGCGTCTGGCGGTTTGCGCAGAACGGGCAGTGGACGGAAGTGCGGGTGAATGGGAACCGCAGCGTGGATGACGCCTCGCTGGCGCGCGAGTGGGCTGTGGCGGGGTATGGCATCACGCTGAAGTCGGCGCTTGATGTGCGGGAGGACGTTCGCAGTGGGCGGCTGGTGCAGCTCATGACGGATTGGCAGACGGAGCCCTACCCGCTGCATGCGCTGCTGCCGAGCGGGCGCTTCGTTCCCGCGCGGGTGAGGGCGTTTGTTGATTTTCTTGCGTTGAAGTTCGAGGCGCTGATGGGGCGATAGGTTTTTTGTTTGAGTGCCGAGGCCGGGTCTCGCCCCGGCGGGCGACTTACTTTCTTTTGCTTCGCCAAAAGAACGTAAGCAAAGAAAAGGCGACCCTGCTGTCTGCGTCCCTCCGCTTCGCTGCGGGCAACCTGCGGTGCTCACGTTCCGCGGGGTCTCGCCCAAACTCGCTGCGCTCAAACAAGGGCGAGCCCTGATCCGCGAAACGCTGCGCTCCTCGGCGCATACAGAAGGGCTTGGGGAACCGGCACGCCATCGCTGCGCTCGGCGACTCCGTCGGGCCTTTGCTTCGCTCGGCTTGAATTGAATTGCTCCCTCTCCCCTCGGGGAGAGGGCTGGGGTGAGGGCAGCGGCGGTCGAACGCCGCGCGGTCAGATCATCGGCGTGACTGCCCCATCCATCGCGACGATCGCGCCCGTCACATAGCTCGCCTTCGGCGACGCGAGGAACACGACGGTGTTGGCGATTTCTTCCGGTGTCGCGATGCGGCCGAGCGGCAGGCGCGCGGTGGCGCGCTTCAGCGCTTCGTCGGTGTCGATGCCCTGCAGCTTCGCATCGGCCTTCATGCCTTCCTGAAGCCGCGCAGTCAGCGTGAGGCCGGGGTTCACGGCGTTCACGCGCACACCCTTGGCCGCGTAGGCGGCGGCCATGCCGGCGCTCACCAGCATCAGCGCCGCATTGGCCGCGCCGCCCGCCATGTGCACGGGGCTCGCGACCTTGCCGCCCTGGCCGATCACGTTGACGATCGCGCCGCGGCCGCGCTGGCCCATGCGCTTGACCACCGGGTCGATCATGTGGATGTAGGTGAAGTACTTCGCGTCCATCGCGTCGTGCCACGCGGTGGGGGTCAGGTCGTCGGGCGGCGTGCGGCGCGCGGCGCCGGCCGAGTTGACGAGCACGTCGACAGGGCCGAAGGCCTTCTCGGCCGCGTCGAGCGCGGCGACGGCGCTGGCCGGGTCCTTCAGGTCGGCGGCATGCACCGAGACCCGGCCATCGGCCTCGGCGAAGCTGTCGATCAGCGTCTTGCGACCTTGCTCCAGGTTCTGCAGGTCGCGCGAGACGAGGCTCACGCGCGCGCCTTCGCGCAAGAACCCCAGCGCGCAGGCGAGGCCGATGCCCTTGCTGCCGCCGGTGATGAGAACGTGCTGGTCCTGGAGCTGGAGGTCCATGGGAATGTCCTTGTCGTGTCGTTGAGGAAAAGGGGCAGGGCCGGGCGCGGCCCGTCGGGGTCGCGTGGATTGAATCACCGCTCTAAGATCGCCGGATGAACGCATCCCCGGTATCCCTGCCCCGCTTCTGGTCTCAACTCACAACGCGCGACTTCGCGGGGCTCGATGTGGCAGCCACCGTGGCGGTGCTGCCGCTGGGCGCCACCGAGCAGCACGGGCCGCACCTGCCGCTGGGCGTGGACACGGTGCTGGCCGACGGCATCGTGGCCGCGTCGCTGCCGCTGCTGACGGCGGCGCTGCCGGTGCTCTTCCTGCCGACCCAGCAGATCGGCCTGAGCCCCGAGCACGCGCGCTTCGCGGGCACGCTCACGCTGTCGGCCGAGACCTTGATCCGCATGTGGAGCGAGATCGGCGCGGGCGTGGCGCGCGCTGGTGTGAAGAAGCTGGTGCTCTTCAATGCGCACGGCGGCCATGTGGGCGCGATGGACATCGTGGCGCGCGAACTGCGCGCGGCGCACGGGCTCATCGTCTACAGCGTGAGCTGGTTCAACCTGCCGCTGGGCGATGCGGGTGCGCAGTTCAGCACGCAGGAGCACCGCTTCGGCGTGCATGCGGGCGAGATCGAGACGTCGATGATGCTGGCGCTGACGCCAGAGCGCGTGCGCATGGGCGAGGCGAAGGATTTCCGTTCGACTTCAGAGACGCGTGCGGCCGACTACGCGATCCTCGGCAACGGCAAGAGCGCCAAGCTCGGCTGGGCGATGGAGGACTACAACGCAGAGGGCGCGGCCGGCAATGCGGCTGCGGCGACTGCGGCCAAGGGGCAAGCGGTGATCGATGCGGCCGCGCAGCAACTGGCGCTGCTGCTGGCCGAGGTGTCGCGCCTGCCGCTGGACACGGCGAACACCCAACCGCTGCCCTGATCCGCCTTCAGGAAGCTCTGGAAGTTCAGGAAGCGCTGCGCGAGAGCACGCCGGCGAACATGTCCGTATCGACATTCCCGCCGCTCACACTGATGCCCACCGTTTTGCCACGCCAGCGCGCCTGCTGCTGAAGCGCGCCCGCCAATGCGGCGGCACCGGCGCCTTCGGCCACGTTGTGGGTGTCGCTGAAAAGGATGCGCATCGCCTCGGCCACTTCGTCGTCGGTGACGGTGATCACGTCGTCGGCTTCGCGCAGGATCACCTCGACCGATTCGGGCACCGGCACGCGGCAGGCCATGCCGTCGGCCAATCGTGTGCTGACCGGCGATTCGACGGGTTTGCCGGCGCGAAAGGAATCGCGGTACGCCGTGGCGTGCGCCGACACCACGCCGATGATCTTTGTAGCCACGCCGCAATGCGCGCGCGCCACGGCCGCGCCGGCAAAGCCGGAGCCGAGGCCGATGGGCACGAACAGCACGTCGGGCGGCGCGTCTTTCAGCGCGCTGAAGAACTCGACATACGCGGTCGAGACGCCACGCACCAGCTCGCGATGGAACGAAGGCACGCGGTGCAGCGCGTCACGCTCGGCCAGCAGGGCCGCGTGCTCCGACGCCGCCTGGAAATCGTCGCCATGCTCGACCAGCTCGACGCCGAGCGCGCGCATCGCGGCGTTCTTCTCTTGCGAGTTGCCGTGCGGCACCACGATGGTCGCGCCGAGGCCGTGCCGCCGCGCCGCGAAGCCGAGCGACTGGCCGTGGTTGCCGCGCGTCGCGCTGATCACATGGCGCACTTCGGGGTGCTCCCGCGCGAGGGTCTCGAAGTAGGTGAGGCCGCCGCGGATCTTGAAGGCGCCGACCGGCGTGTGGTTCTCGTGCTTGGCCCAGAGCGTCGCGCCCAGGCGCTGCGACAGCAGCGGCCAGGTGTATTGCGGGGTCGGCGGCATTGCCGCATGCACGGTGCGCTGCGCGGCTTCGATCTCTTCGCGGGTGAATTTCACTGGCGTCCCTTTGTTGTCTATTTGCGTTCCGTCAGCGCGACCCGCACCGCCAGCGCGGCCAGCACGCTGCCCATCACGTAGCGCTGCGCGCGCAGCCAGCCGGCGCTTTGCGACAGCACGGCCGTGATGCTCGCGGCGCCGAAGATCATCACCGTGTTGACCACGGCGCTGCTCGCCATCTGCGCGATGCCCAACTGCATGCTCTGCAGCAGCACCGAGCCGCGTTCGGGGTGAATGAACTGCGGAAAGAACGACAGGTAGAACATCGCCACCTTCGGATTCAGAAGGTTGGTGAGAAAGCCCATGCGGAACAGCTTGCCCGGCGGATCGGCCGGCAGCGCGCGCGCTTCGAAGGGCGCATTGCCGCCGGGCCGCACCGCCTGCCATGCGAGCCACAGCAGGTAGGCCGCACCCGCGATGCGGATCGCATCGAACGCGAGCGGCACCGCCAGCAGCAGCGCGGTGAGGCCGAGCGCGGCGGCGAACAGGTGCACGAGAAAGGCCATCAGCACGCCGCCCAGCGAAATCATTCCCGCGCGGCGGCCCTGGATCAGCGTGCGCGAGACGCAATAGATCATGTTCGGCCCCGGCGTGAGCGCCAGCAGCAGCGAGGCGAGGGCGAACCAGGCGATTTCGGTGAGGGTCAGCATGCTCAGAGTCCTTGCGATTCGAGGGTGACGATGCCGCGCGGCGTGTCGAGCACGGCGACGAGGTTCGGCGGGCCGGCGTCCACTTGCAGGCCCTTCATGCCGACGGCAGAAAGCGCCGCCGACAACGCCGGCGCACGCGGATGCGCGGCGCGCAGCGAACGCAGGGCGAGGCCGGACGAAGGCATCGCATCGGTCGGATGCACAGCGCCCCACTGAATCAGCGTCGGCAGTGCGCCATAGAAGAGGCGCTGCCCATCGTCGCGTACGGTGATCTGCCATTCGAGCCGGCCGGCCGGCGTGTCGCGCGAAGCCTCGAGCACGCGGCCGCGGTCGATGTGCGCATGCTCCTCGCGGGCCAGTGCCTGCACCGCGGCGTGCGCATCGGGCACGCGCGCCACGAAGTGGATCAACCGCGGGCCGTGCTGCGCGAGCGCGGCTTGCAGCGCCGCGTCGTCCAGGTCGAACCAGCGGCGTGTCTTCGGCCGCGACGGCGCCTTGCGGGGCTCGATCGCGATGATTTCCGCATAGGCCTTCGGATAGGCCTCGCTCGCCACGTTCAGCAGCCGGTTGTGCGTGCCCATCAGCGGATGCGTGCCGCCGGGGCCAGGCGTGATGCCGAGCGTGGCCTCGCACCATGCGACGCCTTCGGCCAGCGAAGGGGCGGCAATCACCAGGTGGTCGACTTCGGCGTGCATGGCGGCGTCCTCGTTCGCGATCAGAGCGTGACGTTGCCGTCGATGCAGGTCACGGCGTCGCCGCCGACCCAGATCTTTCCTTCGGTGTCACGCTCGATGTAGACGCGGCCGGCGCGGCCGAGGCACTGGCCTTGCGCGGCGAGGTAGCGCTCGGGCATGTGGCCGTCGGCGATCAGCCATTCGGCCAGGCTCGCGTTCAGGCTGCCGGTGACCGGGTCTTCCTGCACGCCGATGGGTTCGGCAAAAGCGCGCACTTCCAGGTCGATCTTCGCGCCGTCGTCGTTCGGCGTGGCGGGCCGGTTGCCGAAGGCGCGCGCCTCGCGGTTCGAGCGGCCGATGAGCAGCGAGGTGTCGTGCGCCGCAGGCACGCCCGCCACGCCGGCCTTCACGCCCAGCTCCTTCAGCGCGCGATGGTCGGGCTGCAGCGCCAGAACCGCGTCGGCGTCGTTCAGCAGCAGGCCGAACCAGACAGGTCCGTTGTCCAGAACCTGCGCCGCAACGACCTGCTGCGCCTTCAGGCCCAGGGCGCCGGCCACCTTGGCCAGCAGCGCGGGGCTCGGCGCGCTGCGCTTGAGCGGCGGCGCGGCAAAGGCGAGGCGGTCGCCGTCGCGGCGCAGCGGCACGAGGCCGGCGCCGCATTGCTGCACCACACGGCCGGCCGCCTTGGGCTTGCCGCCCGCCTGCAGCCACGCATGGCAGCTGCCGATGGTCGGATGGCCCGCAAACGGCAGCTCGCCGCCGGGCGTGAAGATGCGCACGCGGTAGTCGGCTGCCGCGTCGGTCGGCGGCAGAAGGAACGTGGTCTCGGACAGGTTCGTCCACTGAGCGAAGCGCTGCATCGCGGCGTCGTCGAGGTCCTGCCCATCGATCACCACGGCAAGCGGGTTGCCGTAGTAGGCGGTGGCGGTGAAGACGTCGACTTGCTTGAAGGGGCGGGATTTCATCGGGTTCATTCGAGGGATAGATCGAGCACGCCGCGCGTGCCCGGTCGGGAAAGAAGGTCGGCGTACCAGCGCTCTACGTTCGGCCAGCTGGGCCGCTGATATTCGGCGGCGGGCAGGCCGAACCAGCGGTGCGCCTCGCAACCGACGGGAATGTCGGCCATGGTGAAGCGCTCGCCGGCCATGTAGGGCTGCTTCGCAAGGTGCGCATCGAGCACCGCGAAGAGCGCCTCGCTCTCGCGCACAGACGCATCGATGAGCGCCGGCTGCCGCTCCGAAGGGGCCGTGCGCACCCACTGGATGAAGGCGTCGCGGCTCGCGCGGTTGAGCGTGGTCTGCTGCCAGTCCATCCAGCGCTCGGCATCGAAGCGCGCGGGCAGCTCGCTCGGGTAGAGGGTGCCGTGCGAGTGCTTCGCGCAGAGGTAGCGCACGATCACGTTCGACTCCCAGAGCGTCACCCGATCGGCACCTTCGCCGTCGTCGATGGCCGGCACCATCGCATTCGGATTGAGCGCGAGGTACTCGGGCGTCTGCACCACGCCGAACTTGCCGCCGGCCTCGGTGCGCTGGAAGTCCAGGCCGAGTTCCTGCGCGCACCACACCACCTTGCGGACGTTGATCGAGCTGATGCGGCCCCAGATGTTGAGCATGGTGTTCAGTGTCCTTGTGCGGGAAGTGCGGCCACGGCGGCAGCGGGTCGGTCGAGCATCAGCAGGCGGATCGCCAGGCCGACCATCACGATCGCGAGCAACGTGCGCTGGAATTTCTCGGCACCCGGCCGGCGCTGCAGCCAGCGCCCGACCTGTCCGCTGCAGGCGCCCAGCAACGTGTTGAAAGCGAGCGCGGCCACCGACAGCACCACGCCCAACTGCACCAGCTGCAGCGCCACGTTGCCACGCGCCGGATCGACGAATTGCGGCAGGAACACCATGAAGAACAGCAGCGCCTTCGGATTGACGAGGTTGTTCAGGAGCGCCATGCGCACGATGCGCCCGAAGCCGGCGGGCTGGGCCTTCGCACCCACGCGAAGCCCGCCGCCGCTGCGCAGCGCCTGCACCGCGAGCCACACCAGGTACAGCGCGCCCGCATAGCGCAGCACGTCGAACGACGGCGGCCAGGCGGCGACCAGCGCGGTGACGCCGGTCGCCGCGAACAGCGTGTGCACCAGGTCGGCGGCCGAGATGCCGATGGCCGCCGCGAACCCGCCGCGCGGCCCGTGCGCCACGCCGTGCGAGAGCACGAAGGCCATGTTCGGGCCGGGCGAGAGGAACAGCGCCAGCACCGCAAGCAGGAAGAGGGAGAGCGTCGCGAGTCCGATCATCGGCAGGCCCCTTTTCTTTACACCGGTGCGGGCGTGAGCTTGTGCTCGCCCAGCAGTTCCAGCTCTTCGCGCAGCGTGACCGCGAGCGCGGCGACGGCGGTATCGATCTCTTCCACGCTGGCCTTCACGAACGACAGGCGCAGCGTGCGCGGATCGCCCAGGCCCGCGTAGAACGGCGCGCCGGGCACAAAGGCCACGTTGCGCTCGACGGCCTTGGGCAGCAGCTTCACGGTGTCGATGCCCTCGGGCAGGCGCGCCCACAGGAACATGCCGCCCTTGGGTGCGTTGAACTTCACGTCCAGGCCGGCCATCTCGCGGGTGAGCGCCGCGATCATCGCGTCGCGCTGGCGCTTGTAGAGGGCACGGATGGTGGGCACGTGGCGCTCGAGGAAGTTGTCCTTCATCACGGCCGACACCATGCGCTGCGTGAAGATCGGCGTGTGCAGGTCCACCGCCTGCTTGGCCTGCAGCAGCTTCGGGTAGATGGCCTTCGGTGCCACCAGGAAGCCCAGGCGCAAACCGGGCGCCAGCACCTTCGAGAACGAACCCAGGTAGATGCAGCCTTCTGGGTTGCGCGCGGTCAGCGGCAGCGGCGGGGCTTCGTCGAACCAGAGCTCGCCGTACGGGTTGTCTTCGATGATCGGCAGGCCCGCTTCGGCGGCGGCGGCCGAGACGGCGGCACGGCGCGCCTCGGTCATGGTGCGGCCCGTCGGGTTCTGGAAGTTGGGCAGCAGGTAGACGAAGCGTGCGGCGTCTTCGGAAGCGCGCCCTCCGGTCGCGCGTGCCTTGGCCACGAGGTCGTCGACGATCACGCCGTCTTCATCGCTCGCCACGCTCACCGGGTTCGGCTCCATCGGGCCGAAGGCCTGCAGCGCGCCGAGGTAGGTGGGCGTCTCGACCAGCACCTTGCTGCCCGGATCGATCAGCACCTTGGCCACCAGATCCAGGCCCTGCTGCGAGCCGGTGGTGATGAGCACCTGAGCGGGGTCGACGTTCCACGGCAGCATGTCGGCGACGGCCTGCCGCAGCGGCGCGTAGCCCTCGCTCGCCGCGTACTGCAGCGCGGCCTGGCCGTCGTTGTGCAGCACTTCGGCGCAGGCATCGGCAAAGGCCTGGATCGGGAAGGTCTTGGGCGAGGGCAGGCCACCCGCCAGGCTGATGATGCCGGGGCGTTCGGTGACCTTGAGGATTTCACGCAGCACCGACGGGTTCATCTTGGCGGCACGGGCGGCGAGTTTCCAGTTCATGGTGTTTCTTCTTTCAAGCGGGTGAGGTGAGATTCGAGGGCAGGTCGCCAGGGGATGCAACAAGGATTTTGTTGCAGCCGGCGTGGAGTGCAGCGGTCATCGGTTTCTTCCGGCCGCGCCCGCCGGGAGCGGCGCCGCAGCTGGAGCGGCCTGCGGCTGCGAGAGCTTCTTGCCGATGACCACGGTGACCACCACCGCGATCGCAAAGCCCAGCGTCACCACATCGAGCGGTTCGCCCAGGATCGGGATCGACGCGAGGATCGACAGAAAGGGCTGCAGCAACTGCGTCTGGCTCACGCGCAGCGCGCCGCCGAGGGCAAGGCCTCGGTACCAGGCGAAGAAGCCGATCCACATCGAGAACATGCCGACGTAGACGAAGCCCAGCCACGACGCCGTGGCGATGGGCGTCGTGGGCCAGAGGAGCAGCGTGGCCGGCAGCGTCACCGGCAGGGCCATCACGCAGACCCAGCAGATCACGCGCTCGGCACCCAGCGAAGGCGTGACTTGCGCGCCGTAGATGTAGCCGAACGATGCCGCGATGACCGCACCCACCAGCAGCAGGTCGGCCCATTCGAAGCCGAAGCCGTGTCCGCTCTGGCTCGCGCGCAGCACCGAGAACACCACCACCAGCAGGCTGCCGGCGACCGCGCAGAGCCAGAAGCCGAGGCGTGCGCGCTGATGCAGCACCCAGGCCGCGACCGCGGCGGTGACCAGCGGCAGCAGCGCCGTGACGACCGCCGCGTGGCTGGCCGTGACCACCCGCAATGCGTAGCCCAGCAGCAGCGGATAGCCGATGACGTTGCCCAGCACCGCCATGCCCAGCGGCTTCCACTGGTGCGATGCGGGCCGCGGCGAGCGCGTGGCCAGGAGGAAGATGGCCGACAGCACGCCCGCCAGCGCCGCGCGCCCGAGCGTGACGAACCATGGCGACAACTGAGGCGCAGCCTGCGTGCCGGTGGCCAGCCGAGTCATGGGCAGGGTCACCGCGAACAAGGCTACGCCGATCACGCCGAGCCACATGCCCAGCGTCTCGTCCTTGATGTCGAGGCGCTTTGTCATGGCGCAGCCTCCGCGCTGCGCGCTGCGGCATTCGCCTTGGGAGCGGCCCGGCGGCTCATACGCTCACCATCCACCATGCGGTCAGCACCAGCACGAGGCCCATCGCGCGGTTGAACCACAGGAGGCGCTTGCCCTTGGCAAGCCAATCGCGCAGCAGCGCGCCGACCAGCGCATAGGCGAAGTTGCTGACGAAGGCATAGAACAGCATCACCGGCGCGACGATGGCGAAGCGCGAGAGCGCATCGGGCTGGCCGGCGATCCATCCGGCCACCAGCGTGAGCGCGAGGAGCCACGCCTTGATGTTGACGAACTGCAGCATCACGCCCTGGCCGAAACCGACCGAGAGGCTGGCGCCGTCGGCCTTGCCGAGCTTGGCGCTGCCGCTGAGCTTCCAGGCCAGCCACAGCAGGTAGGCGATGCCCAGGCCCTTGATCGCCAGGCGCAGCGGCGGCACCGCCACCACCAGCGCGCCGAGGCCGGCGGCGCAGATCGCCAGCAGCAGCGTCCAGCCGATCGGCACCGCGACCACGAAGCGCATCGCGCGCGGCAAGCCGCCGTTGGCCGCCAGGGCGGTGGAAAGCGTGGTGTTGGGACCGGGCGAAAAACTCATCGCCGTGGCCAGCACCAGCAGCGCGGTGAATTCTTGCCAGTTCATGACACACACTCTAAACTTGAGACCATTACAGTGCCAGTACAGATGGTCAGACAAATCTGGAATCTGTATTGGTCAATCTTTCGACACAGCATGCTGACACGAACCTCCACCCAGTCGTTGACCAGCCAGCTCGCGGACCGCCTGGCCGAGCGCATCCGCACCCGGCTGCTGCCGCCCGGCGCCCGATTGCCCTCGGTGCGCGAGTGCGCGCGGCAGCAGGGTGTGAGCCCATACACGGTGGTCGCCGCCTACGACCAACTGCTCGCGCAGGGACTTGTCGAAGCCCGCCGGCAACGCGGCTTCTACGTGCGCGATTCAGCCCCGGTACAGGACGGCCGCCCGGCCAACGGCGCGGCCGCGCCAGGCCTGAGCGGCATGCCCGCGGCCATGGCCGTGCAGATGATGGCCTCGCGCGTGCCGGCCGACGCGAGCTCGCTGATCCGCAGCATGTTCCACCGCCCGAGCGACAAGCCGCAGCCCGGCATGGGCGTGTTCCCGCCGGACTGGATGACGTCCACCTTCGTCCCCACGGCCGTGCGGCGCATGACCAGTACAGCCGTGCTGCAGGAGCTGTCGCTCCAGTACGGCGAGCCCTCCGGCGACATGAGCCTGCGCCGCAGCCTCTCGCAGAAGCTGGTGGGCATCAACGTGCCGGCCGCGCCCGACCAGATCATCACCACCATCGGTGCGACCCATGCGCTGGACATCGTGAGCCGCACGCTGCTGCGACCGGGCGATCCGGTGATGGTCGAGGAGCCCGGCTGGGCGCTGGAGTTCGCGCGGCTCGAGGCGCTGGGCATGCGCATCCTGCCGGTGCCGCGCCGCGCCGACGGGCCCGACCTGGAGGTGATGGCGCAATACTGCGTGCTGCACAAGCCCAAGCTCTTCGTGAGCGTGAGCGTGCTGCACAACCCGACGGGCTACAGCCTCACGCCCGGGAGCGCGCACCGGGTGCTCAAGCTGGCGAACGAGCACGACTTCCACATCGTCGAGGACGACACCTACAGCCACCTCGCGCCCGAGCACGCCACGCGGCTGAGCGCGCTCGACGGGCTGCAGCGCACTGTCTACGTGAGCGGCTTCGCCAAGATCATCGCGCCCAACTGGCGCATCGGTTTCCTGGCCGCGTCCCCCGCGCTGAAGGAGCGGCTGCTGGAGACCAAGCTCCTGGCCACGCTCACTTCGCCCACGCTGTTCGAGCGGGCGTTGTCGTGGTGCATCGACCAGGGTCAGCTACGCAGGCATTCGGAGCGCATACGCATCCGGCTCGACGGCGCGCGCGGGCGGGCGGTCAAGCTCGCCATGTCGCACGGCTGCACCTTCGCCTCGGAGCCGGCGGGGCTGTTCGGCTGGGTCGACACGGGCGTCGACACCGACGCACTCACCCAGCGCATGCTCGACCAGGGCTACCTGCTCGCGCCGGGCTCGCTCTTCCATGCGCGCCGGCCACCGAGCACGATGATGCGGATCAATTTCGCGACCTCGCAGGACGCGACTTTCTGGAAAGTTTTCAGCAAGGTGCGGGGCGAGCTCTGACACAGGTAAAAGCCCGCGCCCGGCGGGCCAAAGGCCAAGGCCTTGGAGTAAGCTGGCAGCACAAGAAAACCCAGCCAGGAGACCTCCCGCATGACCAACGCCAGCCAACCCTTCAACTTCAGCCAGTTCGTCCCCGGATTCGACTTCCTGAAGAACCTGGCCGGGGGCGCCGCGGCAGGCACCGGCGCCGCATCGTCGGTGCCGGGCATCCCCAGCCTGGCGAGCTGGGTGGCGCCAACGCTGAGCGTGGAAGAGGTCGACAAGCGCATCCAGGAACTCAAGACCGTGCAGTACTGGCTCGAGCAGAACGGCCATGCGCTCAAGGCGACGATCCAGGCGCTCGAGGTGCAGAAGATGACGCTCTCCACCCTACGTGGCATGAACGTGCGGATGGAAGACCTGGCGAGTGTGTTCACCAAGCAGGCGGCCGCCGCTGCTGCTCCGGCGCCGGCGTCCTTTGCAGCGGCTGCGCCCGAACCCGAGCCGGTCGAGGAAGAAGACGAAACCGAGATCGAGGAAGAAGCAGAAGAAGCACCCGCACCGAAGAAAAAGCCGCGCAGCAAGGCTGCCTCCGGCAAGGCTGCGGCCGACGGCGCCGGTGTGGTCGATCCGATGCAATGGTGGGGCTCGCTGACCGAGCAGTTCCAGCAGATCGCCAGCACGGCGCTGCAGGACGCGGCCCAGCTCAAGGTCCCCGCCATGGCCCAGCCGCTGGCCGATGCGGTCGGCAAGGTGATGGGCAAGACAACAGCCGCCGCAAAGAAGCCCGCGGCCAAGACCGCGACGAGAACCGCGGCCAAGAAGGCGGCAACGCCCGCCGCGAAGAAAAAGACGTCGGCCGCCGCGCGCAAGCGAACCACCGGCCGCCGCTGACGTCCCGCACATTCCACTTTTGAAGAGAACGGGTTGGCACGCATCATGAAGTTGTTTTCTACGGGTCATGCCACCCATCCGCAATGGCGCATGGCCGCCGGCCTCGTGCTGGCCCAGTTGCGCGCGCAGATGGCTCTGCCCGAATACGCGTCGTCCCCGACGCTCGGGCTGCTCTACATCACCGACCACTACGCGTCCGAGGCGCAGGACATCCTCGATCACCTGAGCGCCGAGTTGCCCGAGGTGACCGACTGGTCGGGCACCGTCGGCATCGGCGTCTCGGCCAACAACGCCGAATACTTCGACGAGCCTGGCATGAGCCTCATGCTCTGCGCGCTGCCGAGCGACCAGTACCGCGTGTTCTCGGGCGTGGCGCCGCTGAGCAATTCGGAAATGAGCGGGTTCGAGGCGCACACCGCGCTCGTCCACGCCGACCCCGCGACGCCGGACCTCACCGAGCTGATCGGCGAAATGGCCGGCCGCGTCGACACCGGCTACCTCTTCGGCGGACTCTCGTCAGGCCGTGGCGGCGCGCTGCAGTTCGCGGTGGGCGGCAACGGCAACATCCGCGGGCATGGCGCGGCCGGCGGCGTGTTCTCGGGCGGCCTGTCGGGCGTGGTGTTCGGCGAAGGCGTACGGGTGGTGTCGCGCGTTACCCAAGGCTGCCAGCCGCTGCGATCGGGCGTGCGCGAGCGCGAGATCACCGAGGCCGACGGCAACCTCCTGCTGAAGCTCGACGGCGAGCCCGCGCTCGACGTGCTGCTGGCCGACCTGCAGGTCTCGCTCGAGCGGCCGCAGGAGGCCATCGATGCGGTGCGCAACACGCTGGTCGGCCTGGCCGACGCGGGCAGCGACGGCGTGCGCCGCACCGGCGACCTGGGCGCCGACGTGCTGGTGCGCCACATCATCGGCCTGGACCCGACGCGCCGCGGCATCGCGATCGCCGACACGGCCGAGGCCGGCATGCGGCTGACCTTCTGCCGCCGCAATGCGCAGGCTGCGCGGGCCGACCTGATGCGCATCTGCGCGGAGATCCGCGAAGAGCTGGAGCCGGAAGAACAGACGCTGGCCACCGCCCGCGCCGTTGCTGCCGGCGAAGCCGAAGCGGCGCCGCACCCCGCGCGCCGCATCGCAGGCGCGGTGTACGTGAGTTGCTCCGGGCGCGGCGGGCCGCACTTCGGCGCGCCCGGTGCCGAGCTGCAGATCGTGCGCCACGCGCTGGGCGACGTGCCGCTGGTCGGCTTCTTCGCCGCGGGCGAGATCGCCCGGCATCACCTGTATGGCTACACCGGCGTGTTGACGGTGTTCACCAGCAAGGATTGACGGCGCGCGGTCAGGCCGGCTGCAGCACGCGCGGCGCCGGTGCCGGCATGCCGGTGAACGCAAAGTCCACCTCGGGCGCAAGCCCGCTCACGATCCGCGCGATCGACTTGCCCGATCCGCACGCATGCGTCCAGCCGAGCGTGCCGTGGCCCGTGTTCAGGTACAGGTTCGGCAGCTTCGTCTTGCCGATCATCGGCACGTTGCTCGGCGTCGCGGGGCGCAGGCCTGTCCAGAACTGGGCCTCCGTGGTGTCGCCGGCACCGGGGAACAGCTCTTCGACGCGCCGCACGATGGCTTCGCAGCGCACGCGATTCAGGTCGCGGTCGTAGCCGTTGAGCTCGGCCGTGCCGGCGATGCGCAAGCGGTCGCCCGATTCAGACGTGTAGCGCGAGAACACGAGCTTGAATTCGTCGTCGGTCAGCGAGACCTGGTGCGCCTTCGATGCGTCCTTGACGGGCAGCGTCACCGAATAGCCCTTGGCCGGGTAGATCGGCAGGCGGATGCCCAGCGGCGCCGCATACAACGGGCTCAATGAACCCATCGCCAGCACGAAGGCATCGCCGCGGATGCGCTGGAAGCGGCCTTCGCTGTCGGTCGCCTCGACGTGGTCGATGCTGCCGCCGGCTTCGCGCAGCGCGGTCACCGTGTGGCTCATGAGGAACTTCACGCCGGCCGCGGCCGCGAGGCCGACCAGCTCGCGCGCGAAGCGGTTGGCGTCGCCGGATTCATCCTCGGCCGTGTAGGTGGCGCCGGCCAGTTGGGGTCGGATGTGGGCGAGGGCGGGCTCGATCTTCACGGCCTCGTCGGCCGAGATCACCAGCCGTTCGCAGCCTAGGGCACGCATCTGCTCGGCGGGCTTGAGTGCGCCGTCGAACTCCTTCTGTGTCGTATAGAAATGCAGGATGCCCTGGGTGCGCTGGTCGTAGCTCAGGCCCGTGTCTCGGCGCAGTTGCTGCAGCGTGTCGCGGCTGTAGGTGCCCAGGCGCACGATCTGCTCGATGTTGTGCTTCGTGCGCGCCGGCGTGCATTCGCGCAGGAACTGCAGGCCCCAGAGCCACTGGCGCATGTCGGCTCGGATGCGAAAGAGCAGCGGGGCGTCTTCCTTGCCGAGCCACTGCAGCACCTTGAGCGGTGCGCTGGGGTTGGCCCAGGGTTCGGCGTGGCTGACGGATATTTGCCCGCCGTTGGCGAAGCTGGTTTCGGCGGCCGGGGTGGCCTGCCGGTCGATGACGGTCACTTCGTGGCCGAGTTGCTGGAGGTAATAAGCCGAAGTCACGCCGAGCAGGCCGGCGCCAAGAACGATCACGCGCATTGCAAGTACCTTTGAGGTGCAGCGCTTGAATGGCGGGCGTGGTGTGCTATTCAATCAATAGCAAGCAACCGGACGTCCGCCGTCCAAGTTGCCGCTCCCCCTGTCCTCGATACCTGAGAGATTCACCTGTTGCGCCTTGCAGCAGGTTTGCTCCTTCGGTGCATCGCGACACCTTTGCGGGGTGCGATGGCTCTCCAGACGGCGTTTGATTTGATGCAGTACTGACCCCTTGCCGAAATTACAAAGAACTTCGTTGGGCCGACCTGAGCGTTTATGGGAGTTTGCGCCTTCGGTAGGGCCACCGGGGTGGCCCGCTCTCCTGCAGTGGGGGCGATTGTAGGTGGGCCCCGCGGATGCGCCAACCCTGGATTTCGGCCCTGTGGGCCGGTGGGATAATCGCCCGTTCATTCGCCAGAGGGCGATCGTTCGACAACAACAGGGGACCCCATGATCCTGGTAACCGGCGGCGCAGGCTTCATTGGCGCCAATTTCGTACTCGACTGGATCGCGCAGAGCGATGAGCCGGTCGTGAACCTCGACAAACTGACCTACGCGGGCAACCTCGAGACACTCGCGTCCCTCAAGGACAACCCGAAGCACATCTTCGTCCAGGGCGACATCGGCGACAGCGCGCTGCTCGACCGCCTCCTGGCCGAGCACAAGCCCCGCGCCGTCGTGAACTTCGCCGCCGAATCGCACGTCGACCGCTCGATCCACGGCCCCGAAGACTTCGTGCAGACCAACGTGCTCGGCACCTTCCGCCTGCTCGAATCCGTGCGCGGTTTCTGGAATGCGCTGCCGGCCGACCAGAAGGCTGCCTTCCGCTTCCTGCATGTGTCGACCGACGAGGTCTACGGCTCGCTCTCCAAGACCGACCCGGCCTTCACCGAAGAAAACAAGTACGAGCCCAACAGCCCCTACTCGGCCAGCAAGGCCGCCAGCGACCACCTCGTGCGCGCCTGGCATCACACCTACGGCCTGCCGGTGGTCACGACCAACTGCTCGAACAACTACGGGCCGTTCCATTTCCCCGAGAAGCTCATCCCTCTCATGATCGTCAACGCACTGGCCGGCAAGCCGCTGCCCGTGTACGGCGACGGCATGCAGGTGCGCGACTGGCTCTACGTGAAGGACCACTGCAGCGCCATCCGCCGCGTGCTCGAAGCCGGCAAGCTCGGCGAGACTTACAACGTGGGCGGCTGGAACGAGAAGCCCAACATCGAGATCGTCAACACCGTCTGTGCGCTGCTCGACGAACTGAGCCCCAAGGCCGACGGCAAGCCGTACAAGGAACAGATCACCTACGTGACCGACCGCCCGGGCCACGACCGCCGCTACGCCATCGACGCGCGCAAGCTCGAGCGCGAGCTCGGCTGGAAGCCCGCCGAAACCTTCGACAGCGGCATCCGCAAGACGGTCGAGTGGTACCTCGCGAACGGCGAGTGGGTGCGCAACGTGCAAAGCGGCGCCTACCGCGAATGGGTCGAGAAGCAATACGACGCGAAGGCGGCGGCATGAAGCTGCTGCTGCTGGGCAAGGGCGGACAGGTCGGCTGGGAGCTGCAGCGCAGCCTCGCGCCCCTGGGCGAACTGGTGGCACTCGACTTCGACAGCACCGATTTCAACGCCGACTTCGGCCGTCCCGAGCAACTGGCCGAGACGGTGCTGAAGGTGCGGCCCGACGTCATCGTCAACGCCGCAGCGCACACCGCGGTCGACAAGGCCGAGAGCGAACCCGAGTTCGCGCGCAAGCTCAACGCCACCTCGCCCGGTGTCGTGGCCGAAGCCGCGCAGCAGATCGGCGCGCTGATGGTTCACTACTCGACCGATTACGTCTTCGACGGCAGCGGCAGCAAGCCCTGGAAGGAAGACGATGCGACCGGTCCGCTCAGCATCTACGGCAGCACCAAGCTCGAAGGCGAGCAACTGGTGGCAAAGCACTGCGCGAAGCACCTGATCTTTCGCACGAGCTGGGTGTATGCGGCACGCGGCGGCAACTTTGCCAAGACCATGCTGCGCATCGCCAAGGAGCGCGACAAGCTCACGGTCATCGACGACCAGTTCGGCGCGCCCACCGGCGCCGAGCTGCTGGCCGACATCACCGCGCACGCCATTCGCGCGACGCTGCAGGACCCGTCCAAGGCCGGGCTCTATCACGCGGTGGCCGGTGGCGTGACCACGTGGCATGGCTATGCGCGCTTCGTGATCGAGCAGGCAAAGGCGGCGGGTGTCGAACTCAAGGCCGGCCCCGAGGCGGTCGAGCCCGTGCCCACCACCGCATTCCCGACGCCGGCCAGGCGGCCGCACAACTCGCGCCTGGACACCACCAAGCTGCAATCGACCTTCGGCCTCGTTCTGCCCGAGTGGCAGTCCGGCGTCGCCCGCATGTTGCGCGAAACCTTCTGACATCCGTCGAGCAAGACAAGAGACACGAACGAACATCCCATGACCCAAACGACGCAACGCAAAGGCATCATCCTCGCCGGTGGCTCGGGCACCCGCCTGCATCCCGCGACGCTCGCCATGAGCAAGCAACTGCTGCCGGTGTACGACAAGCCGATGATCTATTACCCGCTCAGCACGCTGATGCTGGGCGGCATGCGCGACATCTTGATCATCAGCACGCCGCAGGACACGCCGCGTTTTCAGCAGTTGCTGGGCGATGGCAGCCAGTGGGGCATGAACCTGGAGTACGCGGTGCAGCCGAGCCCGGATGGGTTGGCGCAGGCGTTCCTGATCGGTGAAGAGTTCGTGGGTAATTCGCCGAGTGCGCTGGTGCTGGGGGACAACATCTTCTATGGCCATGACCTCGTGCACTTGCTTGCCGACGCCGATGCGAAGCCATCCGGCGCAACCGTGTTCGCGTATCACGTGCAGGATCCTGAACGCTATGGTGTGGTGGCGTTCGATGCGAATGGTAAGGCCAGCAGCATCGAGGAAAAGCCGCTGAAGCCCAAGAGCAGCTATGCGGTGACGGGGCTGTATTTCTACGACAACCAAGTCGTCGACATCGCCAAGGCGGTGAAGCCAAGCGCGCGCGGCGAACTTGAAATCACCGCGGTCAACCAGGCGTACCTCGACCTCGATCGGCTGAACGTGCAGATCATGCAGCGCGGCTATGCGTGGCTCGATACAGGCACGCACGACAGCCTGCTCGAAGCGGGGCAGTTCATCGCCACGCTGGAGCATCGGCAGGGGCTGAAGATCGCGTGTCCTGAAGAGATTGCGTGGCGCAATGGCTTCATCTCGACCGAGCAACTCGAAAAGCTTGCGGCGCCGCTGGAAAAGAGCGGCTACGGCAAATACCTCAAGCACCTGCTGAGCGATGAGGTGCGCTCGTGAAGGCCACGCCTACCTCGATTCCTGACGTGCTCGTGATCGAGCCCAAGGTGTTCGGCGATGCGCGGGGGTTCTTCTTCGAAAGCTTCAATGGCAAGGCCTTTGACGAGGCGGTGGGCAGGCATGTGGAATTCGTGCAGGACAACCACTCGCGATCGGCCAAGGGCGTCTTGCGTGGTCTCCACTATCAGCTGGAACAAACCCAAGGCAAGCTGGTGCGCGTCACGCGCGGCGCGGTGTTCGATGTGGCGGTGGACATCCGGCGCGCGTCGTCCACGTTCGGTAAATGGGTGGGTGTTGAACTCAGCGAGGACAATCACAAGCAGTTGTGGGTGCCCGAAGGCTTCGCCCATGGCTTTCTGGTGCTGAGCGAATCGGCGGATTTTCTATACAAGACCACCGACTACTACGCACCGGCGCACGAGCGTGCGATCCGTTGGGACGACGAGCGCCTCGGCATCCAATGGCCGGATGTGGGGGGGGCACCAACGCTCTCCGCCAAGGATCTTGCAGGTTTGCCAATGGACCTTGCGGAACTGTTCGAACGGTGACCGGCCCCACCTTTCGGAAAAAAATGAATGAGCTTGTTGATGGAAGCGAAGCAAAGATGATCGATTTGGCAGGTTTCGAGCAGGAACTGCGGGGGCGGAAGGTCTTCGTCACCGGGCACACGGGCTTCACTGGCGGATGGGCGTGCCTTTGGCTGCAATCCATCGGCGCTGTCGTCGAAGGCTATTCGCTGCCCGCGGAAACTACCCCGTCACTCTTCGCGGCCGCAGGCCTCGAAAAGGACGTGCAGGGCACGCTCGGGGACATTTGCGACTACGACCGGCTGCTGGCTGCAATGAAGGCCTTCGATCCCGAACTGGTACTGCACTTGGCGGCGCAGCCGCTCGTTCGGCGTTCATACCGGGAGCCGCTTCGGACTTTTCAGGTCAACGCTCAGGGCACGGCCCATGTGCTCGAGGCAGCCCGCGTTACCGGCGTGCGCGGCGTGGTCTGCGTGACCACCGACAAGGTGTACCGCAACAACGAGTGGCCTTGGCCTTATCGGGAAAACGATCCGCTCGGCGGCAAGGATCCTTACAGCGCATCTAAGGCTTCAGCCGAGATGGTGATTCAGAGCTATGCCGCGTCCTACCCGTTTACGGAGGGCAAGGGGCCGGCGATCGCGACGGCACGTGGCGGCAATATTGTCGGCGGCGGCGACTGGTCCGAAGACCGACTCATCCCCGACTTTGTGCGCAGCGTGGTCAACGCTACGCCGCTGACGCTGCGCTATCCGCAGGCCACTCGTCCCTGGCAACACGTGCTTGCGCTGGTGCACGGATATCTGCTGTTGATGTCGAAACTGGTCGGGTCGAAGCCGCAAGACGCCGCACGCGCGTGGAACCTGGGGCCGCAGGATCCGAGGCAGTACTCAGTGCGTGAGGTGCTGGAACTCATGAGCGACGAGTGGCAGCGTCCGCCGCTGGAGTTCATGGACAACCCGCTGCCCGAGGCGGGGGCTCTCGCGCTCGATAGTTCGATTGCCCGCAACCTGCTCGGCTGGGCGCCGGCCTGGGACACGCACCGCGTGGCGCGCGAAACGGCGGCCTGGTATCGCAAATACTACGAAGCGCCGCACTTGGCCAAGGACATCACGTTGGCGCAGATCGAGGCCTGGCGCGGAGACATCCGCGCATGATCTACATGATCGGTGGACGAGGCCGGTTAGGGCAGGCGATCCTTTCTTCGCGCGGTTCGCTGGAAACCATTTGCCTGGACCGCGCGGTCTACGAGGACTGGTGGCAGCCCGCGGCCGCAGGGGCGATCGAACGCTTCTTCGAAGCCGCGCCAGTCGGTTCGGTCGTGCTTGTCACTGCCGGGTTGCTGGATCCGACGCTTTCCGCCGCAGAACACCGCCGCGTCAACGTCGAGCTTCCGATGCGTGTGATCGACGGCGCATGCAGAGCCGGATTGCGCGTGGTGACCTTCGGCACGGTGATGGAGCGGCTGACCCGGCATCCCAATCCGTACGTGGCCAGCAAGGCGGAGCTCGGTGTTTTCGTCACGGATCGCGCCGCCGCGGGCGATGCGGTGCTGCACCTCCAAGTGCACACCTTGTATGGCGGCGGCGCACCCGCGCCTTTCATGTTCCTCGGGCAACTCTGCCAGGCGTTGCGCGATGGCCTTCCGTTCGAGATGTCGCCGGGCAGGCAACTGCGCGAGTACCATCACGTCGATGATGAAGCGACCGCGCTGCGCGCACTGTTGGAGACTGGCGTCACGGGCGTTCTGCCGTTGAGCCACGGTGCGCCAGTCACGTTGGCCGACCTGGCTCGCGGTGTGTTCGATGCCGTAGGGCGGCCGGAGTTGCTGCGCATCGGCGCACGTCCTGAACCGCCGGACGACAACTACGCAACGGTGCTGGCAAGAACCCCGCAGATCGAACAGATCGATTTCAGGGCCACCTTGCCGGGCGTGGCCGCTTATGTGCAGGCTCAACTGCCCGGATTGCAGCAAGCATGAACGGAGATATTCATTTGTCTGCAAAGCGACCGCTGGTGTCCATTGCCATTCCCGTGCTCAACGAAGCCGGCAACCTCGATGCGCTCTATGCACGCTTGGTGGCCCTGGGAGAGCGCATGGCGGATCGGTGCGATCTCGAATTTGTTTTCACAGACAACCATTCGGACGACCAGACCTGGTCGATGCTGACCCGGCTCGCCGAGCGAGATCCTCGCATTCGGGCGCTGAGGTTTTCGCGTAATTTCGGATTCCAGAGTTCGATTCTTGCCAACTATCTGCATGCGCGGGGAGATGCCGTCCTGCAAATCGACGCCGACCTGCAAGACCCGCCCGAGATGCTGGAGGAGTTCTTCGCGCTCTGGCAGCAGGGTTATCACGTGGTCTACGGTATCCGCCGTAAACGGCGCGAAGGCATGCTGATGAACCTGATCCGCAAATGCGGCTACTGGGTCATCGACCGGGTCAGCGAACACCCGATTCCACGCGATGCAGGCGACTTCCGATTGGTCGATCGTGCGGTGATCGAGGCCATTGCCAAGTCGCGCACGAGCAACCCCTACCTGCGCGGAATGATCGCCGGGATGGGATTCAACCAGACTGGCATCGCCTACGACCGCGATGCGCGCACGGTGGGCGAAAGCAAGTTCAACGTGATGCGCCTGATGCGTCTCGGACTGACGGCCGTGTTCAACCATTCGACCGTGCCCGCTGCGCATGGCTTCATTCCTGGGAGTGGTTATCCTCTTGGGTTGCCTGGCGGCATCGGTCTACTACGTCATCCTCCGCCTGCTGCAGCCTGACCTGCCGCGCGGATTCGTCAGCATCCAGCTGCTGATTCTTTTCGGCATCGGGCTCAATGCGTTCCTGCTGGGAATCATCGGCGAATACATCCTGCGGATCTATCGCGTGCTGCGCGCGGATCCGATCGCCATCGTTGAGCGCACGCTTAACATGCAACCGAACGATCTCAAGCTCTAGGGAACACACATTCATATGAAAGCAGTCATCCTCGCCGGCGGTCTCGGCACGCGCATCGCCGAAGAATCCGACACCAAGCCGAAGCCGATGGTCGAAGTCGGCGGCCGGCCGCTGCTGTGGCACATCATGAAGATGTATGCCAACCATGGAATCAAGGACTTCGTGGTCTGCCTGGGCTACAAGGGCTACGTGATCAAGGAATTCTTCTTCAACTATTACCGGCACATGTCGGACATGCGCATCGACCTGCGCAACGGCGATCACCAGATCCTGGACAGCCAAGCCGAAGACTGGCGCATCACGCTGGTCGATACCGGGGCCGACACCATGACGGGCGGACGTCTCAAGCGGGTTGCAAGATACCTCGACGACGAGACCTTCTGCCTGACTTATGGCGACGGCCTGTCGGACGTGAACATCGGCGCTGAAGTGGAATTCCACAAACGGCACGGCAAGCTCGCCACGGTGCTTGCGGTGCAGCCTCCGGGCCGCTTCGGTGTGCTGAATATCGATGCCGATCAGAAGGTCTCGAGCTTCGAAGAGAAGCCGAGCGACGAAATCGGCTGGATCAACGGTGGCTTCTTCGTCCTGGAGCCGAAGGTGATCGACTACGTTGCGGACGACACCACGTCCTGGGAACGTGCGCCGCTCATGAATATCGCAAAGGACGGCCAGCTCGCGGGTTTTCAGCATCACGGGTTCTGGCAACCTTGCGACACGTTGCGCGACAAGCGCGAACTCGAGGCGCTCTGGAACAGCGGCAAGGCGCCCTGGCGCACCTGGGAGTGAGGCAACTCCTCCGTTTTGCGGTGGTGGGTGTACTGAACACCGCCGTCGGCTATGCGGTGATCTTCGCTTGCATGTACTTGGTGGGCTGGGGAGCGGTTGTCAGCAACATCGCAGGCTATGCGGTGGGACTGGTTGTCTCGTACACCCTGAACCGTACTTTCACATTTCGCAGTGCAGCGGGAAAAAAACGTGAAATCGTTCGCTTTCTGTCAATCTTCATGGTGGCCTATCTGGCCAACATCGGTGTGTTGATGCTGCTTATCGACCATCTGGGTATGCACAAGGGGTGGGCGCAGCTCGCAGCCGGGGCGGTCTATACCAGCCTTTTCTATGTGTTGAGCAAGTACTACGTCTTCGTCGAAGCGCATTCGGAAGCCACCAGCCGTTGAAGACGGACCAAGTCGGCACGGCCGGCCACGAAATCAGGGATCCGACAGGATGACGGTAGAAAAAAACGGGCACTCACTCCTCAGACAGGCGGCCATCGTGTTGTTGCCTTCGCTGGCCATCGTGGCGGCGCTGTGGCTGCCTTTCGGTTTTTCAATGGGCGGGCTGGTGGAGGAATGGGACTTGCTGGGTCTCTTCACGGAACACGGGCCTTTCCTGATGGTGCATCTGGACGGGCCGCTGCCTGCCCACGCCATCAGGCCGTTCATGCCTCTGAGTTTCGCGCTCTCCTATCTTGCCGATCGCGATTCGTTCGATGCGTGGCATCTGCTCACCATTGCGTCGCTTCTGGCCAAGGGCGGTGCGACAACCTACCTCGTGAGTCGCGCAACCGGTTCGCGCGGATGGGGCATCGTGGCCGCTGCTCTCTTGCTTCTCTATCCCGCCGACACGATGCAGTTGTCGCTGCGCAGCATTCACATCAACGTTGCTATTGCGCTGCTGCTGACGGGTAGCGCGCTGCTCGTTTCCGCTTTCGGGGCGCGCAGTCCCGCACGGGCAGTGGCGGGCGCCGTTGTCGCCACGACTTTCTACGTCGTAAGCCTTGGCATCTATGAAGCCGGGCTCGTGCTCATCCTGTTGCCGCTGGCCGTACCTTTTGCGCGTTCGGGCTTGAGCCGCATCGTGCATTTCCGCCGACGCGAACTCGAGCTTGCGGCTATCTGGGCAGGTGGTGTTTGCCTGTATCTGGGATACGCGGCTTGGGCTTCGCACAAGGTAGCCAGCTATCAGTCACAGGTGACCGGCGGCGGGCAAGGACCGATCGCAACGGCAATTGCCGCGTTCCCGAAGCTGTTCACCACGGGGGCGGCACGGGCGCTCATCGGAGGCTGGATGGATGCATGGCGCATGCTTGCCGTCGAGTACACGAGCTATGTGTATTTCGGATGCGCAGTCCTGGGGATTGCAGCGGTCGCGTTGTTCGCCATTGCGCTGGGCCGCAGTCGTGTGTCAGACGAGCCGAGCGCTCTGCCTTCTTGGCGGATGCCTGCGCGCTTGTTGCTGGCTGGACTCGTGCTGATGCTGGCTGGTTATGCGCCATTTCTGACATCGCCCTATCACGTGGTTGTCAGCCAACGCACATTTCTATGGGCAACTCCCGGGGCTGCCATGGCCTGGGTGGGCGTGCTCTTGATGATTTGGCGACTTGCACGTGCGCCCGCGATTGCTGGCGCATGCCTGCTGCTCGCTCTCGGATTCGGTGCGCAGCTTTTCCAGTTTCACCACTATGTCGAGTTGACGCAGCGACAGCGCGCGGTGCTGCGCGGCATTGTCGAATCCTCCGACCTGCAGCCCGGCAAACCGGTCGTGGTGCTGGATGGCTCCAGCCAGATCGGCCACTCCTGGTTCTTTGTGAATGGCGACATGGTGCGCAATGCGCTCAGCTATCTCTACGGTCGTGCGGTAGGGCCCGTGGAGGTATGCCATGCGCCCGGCATGGAGTGGGTGCGGCCTGATCAGTTCGGCAGAAAGGGCCGATGCGCCGAGAGCGAAACCGGCTGGAGCTTTGACTTCCCCCATGCCGTCAGCGGGCCGGGATCGCCCACCTCGGTGGTGGAACCTTCGCGGCATTTCGCAAGCGGCGGCAACGTCACCGTCGTCGGCGTTCGTGCGGACGGCACATCCACGGCCTTGCCAGGGGCACAGGCGGAGCGCCGGCGGGCGCTTCAAACAGGCGACGATGTTGTGGCGCGGCGCTACCGGGGCGTGCTGGCGCCCCGCTCGTCCGAGCGGTTCGGCCCGATGTTCCGCGATGAGACCGTCGGCGCCAGCTACCGGTGGAGTTTTGGAGATTGGTGGAATCTGGATCTGCCGACGCGCGGTTCCGGCTGGCGCGAGGTGGAGTGGACGGTGAACGGCCTGGTGCAGCGCTCGGCAGCCTGGATGGTGAGTTCGACCGCGGACGTGCTTTTCGAACTCTCGCCGTCGGTGGGCAGCTACCGTGTGCGTGGCGCGTTCGTCCAGTTCGCCAGTGACGCGGTCCGCAACGGCATGAGCCTGCAAATGAATGGTCGTCCGCTGGTGATGCGCTGGGTTTCGGCCACCCAGTTCGAAGCCGATGTGCCTCCGGATGCATTGGTTTCCGGCTTCAATCGGCTCGGCTTCGTCACGCAGGTCGACGACAAGTACTTCGGGCTTGGCGGCCAACTCGACTGGTTCGACGTCGTACCCGCCTCCCGCTGAAGCCGACGCGCGGCGGCTAGGCCGGCGCTTGAACCAGCATGCTTTGTAGTGTTTCCTGCAAGGAGTGTGTCGCCAGCGGCATGCCGTGCATCGCCGCGACGCGGTTCAGCTTGTCGGGGCTCCCGCAGAGTCGATGGACCTCATTGGGCCGCACAAACCGCGGATCCACCTGGACCTTCATGTGGTGTCCGGTCAACCGCTCGAATGTGTCGATGACGAACTGCAAGGTGTAGGGCTGGCCGGAACACACGTTATAGGCCTCTCCCGGCGCGCCGTGCGCAAGCAGGAGGAGGTAGGCGTCGCACACCATCCGTATGTCATTGAACTCTCGCTCTACATGCAGGTTCCCGAGCGACACCGACGGCGCACGCGTCGCGAAATGCGCCGCGAGCTTGGGGATCACGAAGTTCGGATCCTGGCCCGGTCCGGTATAGTTGAAGGGCCGGGTGATGACCAAGTCCAGCCGGTCGGAATAGGTCCGCGCCATGTACTCCATGGCCAGCTTGCTCATCGCGTAGTGGTTGACAGGGGCGGGTGGCTGCGTCTCCAGCAAAGGCGATTGTTCGCTGTTGCCGTAGATGTTCGCACTGCTGGCCAACAGTACGCGCCGAGGTCTTTTCGGCAGTTGTGCCAAGGCATCGAGCAGGTTGGTAGTGCCAAGGACGTTCACCGCATAGAAAGCGCCTTCGTCCGCGTGGCCTACGAAACTGATGGCGGCCAGGTGGACCGCCGCGTCGGGTGCAACTTCCTGCACTTCCTGATGCAACGCTTGCCGGTCAGTGAGGTCGGCGCGTGAGGGAACGACCTCATGACCGGCGGCAGTGGCATGCTTGGCAAAGGGGCGGCCGGTAAAACCGTCCGCCCCCGTCAGGAGGATCTTCAAAACGAGAAGCCCTGGGTGTTCCGGCGCAGGTCTGCTTCGACCATCATCTGGCACAGCTGTTCAAGTGTCGTGCGGGGCTCCCAACCGAGCTTGGCCTTTGCCTTGGCGGGGTCCCCGATCAACAATTCGACTTCGGCCGGGCGATAGAACTTGGGGTTGATCCGCATCACCGTCTTGCCGGTGGACGTGTCCACAGCCAATTCCTGTTCGGCCGCACCCTTGAAGTCGACTTCGATACCTGCGCCCTTGAACGCCATGCGCACAAAGTCACGTACCGTTTCCGTGCGGTTGGTGGCCAGCACGAAAGTATCGGGCTCGTCAGCCTGGAGCATGCGCCACATGCCCTCTACGTATTCCTTGGCGAAACCCCAGTCGCGCTTGGCGTCGAGATTCCCAAGCTCCATGACGTCGAGTTGGCCCAACTTGATCTTGGCCACCGAATCGGTGATTTTGCGCGTGACGAACTCGCGGCCGCGAAGGGGGCTTTCGTGGTTGAACAGGATGCCGCTGCTGCCGAAGATGTCGTAGCTCTCGCGGTAGTTGACCGTCATCCAGTGCGCGTAAAGCTTCGCGACGCCATAGGGACTGCGCGGATAGAAAGGGGTGTCTTCGACTTGGGGGATGGCCTGCACCTTGCCGAACATTTCGGAGGTGGAGGCTTGATAGAAGCGAATCTTTGGATTGACCAGTCGAATGGCTTCGAGCAGGTGCAGCGCGCCGATGCCGGTGATTTGCGCCGTTGCCGCGGGCTGGTTGAAGCTGACGCCCACAAAGCTTTGCGCAGCAAGGTTGTAGATTTCATCGGGTGCGGCGTCGCGAACGAGGGTCAGCGAACTGCCGAGATCGGTCAGGTCATATTCGACCAAGTGCAGGTCTGGATTCTTCTGAATGCCCAGTTCCTCGATGCGCCAGAAATTGACCGAACTGGTTCGACGGTACGTTCCATAGACGACGTACCCTTTGCTCAAGAGCAGTTCGGCCAAATAGGCGCCGTCTTGGCCCGTGATGCCGGTGACGATAGCGCGTTTCTTCATAAAAATCCTTCCCGATAAACATTGGACCCGATGGCGGGTAAGTATTGTGCCGTGCGCGAGATCGAGGGGCGTCAGGGTGGCGCCTCAGAGTCCCACAAGGCCGCATCGACGAAGCGGCGGGCACTTTGCTGCCAATTGAGGTACTGGAGGCCTTCCGAGCGCACCAGCGTTCCCTCCTGGGCTTGGATGAGCCATTGCCGTACCGCGTCGGCAAGCGCAGGCGCACCCCCGCTGAAGTAGAGCGCGCAGTCGCCGCAGACCTCGCGAAATACCGGAAGGTCGCGTGTGATCAGGAACAGGCCGCGCTGCGCTCCTTCGATCAGGGGCAGGCCGAAGCCTTCCCCTTCCGAAGCCGTAATGAGGCAGGTCGACGCCGAGTAGACGAGTTCCAGGTACTCATCGCTGGCTTTTTCGAGCCAGATCAGGCGATCGCCCAACGCCGGGTGCTTGCGCATTCGCTGGCAAAATTCTTCGACCATCCAGCCCTGTTTGCCGACAATCACCAAGTTGATGTTGAGCCCCGAAGCCCAAAGCGCTTCGAACGCATCCAGCGCAAGGGCGTGGCCCTTGCGGGGTTCGACAGTGCCGACCATCAGAAAGCTGGTGCGCATCGCGATCTTGCGCATGATGTCCCCAGCGTCTGGCGGAAGCCCTTTGGAGGCAACGGCACTGAGGTCGGCGCCAAGCGGAAACGACGCGATGCGCAATGCATCTGCGCGGTGCGGCGCGTTGTCGCTGATCCAGTCGCGCAATTCGTTGCCGACGGCTTCGGAAATGCAGAGTGCACCGTCGAATTCCGCGATGGTGCGCAGCCAGCGTGCATGCAATTCGGCGCTGCCCTGGGGGAAGCGATGCTTCATGAGGACCGGCAGAAGGTCGTAGACAACAAACTGAACGCGCACGCCCGCGTTATGCAGCTGCCGGAAATATGGAGCTTGGAAATAGACAGGGTCGTGCATCAGGTCCAGCCCGATGAACTGATCTCCTGGCGCGTAGCTGATCGGCGTATCGTCCAGCATATCGTCGGGACAATCCAGGAACTTGAGCGTATAGCGCCGGGCATACCGATAACCGAGATGCTGGGAGTCGCCATACACGGGCTCCACGCGATAGCCCGGAGGCGGCGATTCGATCAGCGCTCTCAGCAGCGATTTGACGACGCGCTGTATGCCCGTGTGCAGGTCATGGTGGACCATGGACGAGACGTCGAGGAACAGTTGTCTGGCCGGCTGCGGTGACGGGAAGTTGACGGCGATCGCGGACGCGATCACGTTCTTTTCGGTTGGAACCATTTCCGGCGCGATCTTCGCGACGCTCGCGACGAGCGGATTGCGCTCATATCCACCGCATTCCGAGAACCGCTCGATTGCCTCGACGTATTGCTGGCCACAGCGCTCGGGCGAATGGTGCTCGGCAATGTGCCTGCGTGCATTGCTCCCCATGGCGGCCCGCATTTGCGCATCGCGCCACAAGTGCGAAAGGGCATCGTCGAGCTGTGCGTCGGTGAAGTCGTCTTCGAGCATCCAGACGCAATCCTTGGGCAGCCATGCCATGGCTCCGTGCGCGTTGGCAATCGTCGGGACGCCATGGTTCATGGTGTCGAGGACAGCCGCAGAGGTCTCGCCCCGCGATCGGCCGCGCAACTGGACCGCGATGTCGGCAGCCCGAAGGTATCGGCGGAACATGGCTTCGTCGGCCCAACCGGTGATTTCCACATTGGGAACGGGAAGCTGGTCGTGTTCAGCCTTGATGGCCGCGCCATAGGCATCGTGCGGGTTCTCGCCGACAAAGACAAGCCGGCATCGGGGGTTGGTGCCGAGCGCCGATTTCTTCCAGACACGCAGCAATCGGTCGTTCAGCTTGGTGGGGCCGAGCAACCCGAAGGCGCAGACAAGAAAATCATCGTCGGACAACCCGAGTGCGCGTCGGTCTTCGATGCGGGAGGCGGGGACATTCGTTTCGGCGGGACGCCGCAGCAATGGAATCAGAGTGGTGTGCACATGGGAAGACTTCGCATACCAGTGCTGCATCAGCGCGGCGGAATAGTGCGAATGAAAGATCACGCCCTGGGCGCGACGAATGACTTCGAAGCTGCATGGATAGCGAGCGATCACCGTCGACAGGTCCGCAAGGCGAATCCGGTCGGCCATCGCCTGGTAGCCGTGAGAGGCATAGAGCGCGCGCGCCAGCCCGTTTCGCCTGCCGCAGAAGTATTCGAGATGCCATTGGGCATCGCCCAGGAAGAAGTCATGCAGGACCACCGTGCCGGGGACCGTCTCCAGCAACTCGAACATGTATTCGTGGAACTCGGAATTGCCGAAGTGATAGAGCACACGGTCGTAGTCGCTCGCGTGGGCAATCAGGTGATCCGGATCCCGAACGGGAAGCGGCGTCGAGAGCGCCGGTTGGGTCAGCCTTCGCGTGTCGACGATGAGTTCGATGTCGTAGTGTTTTGCGAGCTCGGGCAGGAGTTCCGCGCTGTAGTCGGCGATGCCGCTGCGCTGGGGTGGGAGGGGGGAAACATAGGCAAGGCGAAGGCGCTTTGCAGAAGGTTGCGGCGGTGGCGCTTTGATTGCCGCCCGTTCGATATCGTCGATGGCCATGCGAACAGCATCGGCCAGTTTGGCGTGGCTGCCGTCGGTGCCTGCTGCTGCCTCAGGGTGCTGCGCAGTTCGGCTACGAACCAGCGGCACAGAGGGTGCGGCCTTCGCAGAGGCCGTTTCTGACGCACTGTCGGGCGTTTCGGCTTCCAAGAGAAATACGACGTCCGGGCGCAGGCGAGCGACGACGGCTGCGTGCAGTTGTGCTGCCGCAGAATTCGCTGCCTCCGTTTGAAGTTCGTCCGGGGGGGCAGAAGCCCACAGATGAATGGACTCCGGAGAAAGGATGTCTGCCAGAGCGACGCGCGCTTTGGCGGCGGTTTCTGGAAAGCGGCCGTCGAGCAGTACGTGGGGATCGTGTTTGTCGCGCAGGCCCTGCGCGAGCGCCTTGGGAAATGTCCAAGTGGGCGTTTGCGGTCTGTGAGCCGCACTCTGCGGCAGTTCAGATACCCGAAGATCCAGCAACACCCGCATCAATCAACCCCCTGTTTTTTTTTGCTACGCATATTTAACTGATTCCAGACCGAATGCGCGTCATCCGACAACTCGGTCGATGGCCGGACCGACGGTGCTTCGGGCGCAGCGGGCGCAGTGGACTGCGGCACGGATTCAGGCCGCAACCGCGCCAGCACGCGCGCGCGCACGCGAACGTAGACCGCCCGCGTCGGGCCGTGAATCCCAAGCATTCTTGCGATCCTGGACAGCCGCCTCACGATGGGCCCCGGCCGCGGATGACGCAGGAAGTTTCCGACGGCACGCAGCCACTCGCGTACGCCGGCCCGGCGAGGATTGAAGAGATGGCTTTCCATCCCCTGCAGTCGAGCGAGCAACTGCGTTCCCTGTTGTTCGAGCAAGGCGACTCTGGCTTCGAGTACCGCGACAGAGGCTTTTGCCTGTCGGGCTTGGGTTTCGACAATGGCGATCAGTTTTCGCAAGGCCTGCTCGCTGACTTGGGCGCCGACGGCCACTTCTCTCATGCGTGCTTGAGCCAATGCATGGTGCTCGTCATACCGCTGCGCGAGCGTTGGCAAAGACAGCCCGTACTCTCTTGAAAATGCTGCATCGGAAGCCTGCAGCACTTCCGCTGGAGCGCGCTTTTGTGCGACGACCGCATAGTCGGGACTGACACCGGTGAGCACCGAGATCAACGGAACGGGAGAGGATCCATGCAATTCAGTCGCCTCCTGCAGTCGCATGACTGTCTGGCGATCGAACCCGGCGTGTTCCACCACGAACGCCAGCAATTGGGGAGGAATCGGCTTGACGTGCGATGGGTCCAGATAAAACGTGGCGGTGCCGACCTCGATGTTCTCGGGGTTCGGGGTTTCGAGGATCAGCAGCCCTCCCGGGATGAGGACGCGCAGCGCCTCTGCCACGATGGCTTGCAACTCCTCGAAACCGATGTGTTCAACGACGTGGAAGGCAGATACCAGCGAAAGGCTTTCCGGGGGGCTTGCCCTGAGCGTTGCAAGCCCGTCGGCCATGGAAGCATCGAGGCCACGTTCCCTGCACGCTTGCAGCATGCCTTCGTCCAAATCGATACCACGAGCCGAAAAGCCCCGGCTTTGCAGGAGCTCCAGCCATTCACCGCGCCCGCAGCCGATGTCGATGGCCGCCGGTTGCGCGTGCTGCGAAAGCAGTGGTTCGAGAAACGGGGCGTAGATTTCGAGTCTGGACCGGATGAGTTCGCGCGAGCCACGATACCTGTCTTCGAATGCGCGATAGAAAGGGGCACTCATTTGTATTGCTGCCTTCTGCGTCGGGCGCGTCGTTTGTTTTGGTGTAGCAGGCACAGCAGCCGGAGATCCGCGTGGACGGTCGCCGCCACTGTTGATGCGGGAAAGAAACCAAATTCTAGTTGGGGCGTGCCACCGCCCACCGCGTTCGATGAGCGCCCCAAAGGAGGTCTTACCCTGATATTGGCTCCGCCTCCTGGCCGCAGAGTGTGCGGTTCCTTTTTTGGCAGCCAAGTTCTTGTTGTCGGCAAAGCCGATGGCGCTGGCTGTCAGTTTCGGGACCTGTGATAGGTGAGGGTGCTGGATTTTGCTTTTGGCGTCATCGCGCTCCTTGCGGCTAGGAGTGCGAACTCGCTACAGCATGTGAGGGATTCATTGCGCATCGATCACTAACGTATGTATCTGCTTCCGAGAAGACCGGAAGGCACGTTTCATTAAGTAAACTCAAACCGTGATTCGCGTCCGTTTGCTGGCCAAGGGCCTTTGGTGGTTGATGACGCCTTGGCTTTTGCCAAGGCGGGTGCTGGCGCGACAGCAAAATCAGAAGGCGGCATACGCTGAAGTATTGCGAAATGCGCCTTATGTCGAGGGATTGGAGTTTGTGCAAGCCAGTCTTGCTCGCGTCCGGCCAGCCGCGACGTCGTACGGGCCGGGCGGGACAGGAGGACTGCTGCCATTGCTACTGGACGCTGCCGCAGGTGATCCGGACTTCCTCTCGCCATGGCCGCCGCAGGCATCGTCCGAGATCGACGACGCATGGTCTGCGGCGAGGTGGTGCATCGACATGGCGAGACTGTGTCCGGAGTTTCATGGCGTTCTTCCCCGGCTGAGTGTCGAGGGCGGACCCGCTTCTCTTCGATGGACCCCCGAGGGGGAGGCCGCCCTGGCATCGCTTTCGCTTCAGGCGCGCGCTTGTGTGGAAGAACTGCTGAGAAACGAGCCTGCGTCCCGCGCAAGACAGACCTTCCTGTTCCAGTCCGACATTCGCGCGCTGCTTCCGCATGGGCTTACTCCGGCGGGTTGGATGCACCTGCTGCCGTGGTTCATCCGGTATGGCCGGCCCATCGGCGATTTGCGCCAGGAGGAGATTTGGTGGCTTTTCCTGGAGGCTGCGCAGGATCCTTGCCGTGAACTCATGCTGGCACATGCTTTCACGCCGCCATGGCAGCAAAGGCATCCAGACGGCACCACCATATTCGGACGGGATGAATTCGCCACTTGGTTCGCCTCCGAGTATGGTGCTTGCGGCGACTGGCTGGACGCATCGCATTGGCCTGAATGGGATGCGCCCGCGTCGCAGATCATGAATGCTTACTGGACGCGTGCGCATTGGCGGGCGGCCCATCCCGATGCGTTCGCCAACGTGGACGCCGCGCGTTCGCTGGTCACTTGGCTGGCGTCCTCCGAAAGCGCGTTGCCTCCCGCGCTGCGCGTTTGGTGCAATGGACTCGACATTCAGGCCGTCAGCTCCGAGCTTGCAAAGCCGGGCGCAAACGTCATCGGTCATTTCTGCTATCCCTCGGGCCTTCGTGTTTCCGTCGAATCATTGGTCCGAGCCGTGGGTCTGGAGGGCGTCCCCACCTCGTTGCGCGATGTCAGGACCGATGCGAAGGACGATCCTTGCCACATCGATTTCCGCGGCATGGAGTGTCACGACATCACAATCATCCATGTGCAGCCGGAGCCCCTGCTGACGGTGGCCTACGATCTTGCGGACATCTTCGAACGCGCTCCCCGTACCTACCGGATCGGTTACTGGTATTGGGAGTTCGACTCCATTCCTGACGCATGGATGACGCATGCACAGAACGTCGATGAGGTCTGGGCCGCCACCGAATTCGTGGCGCGCGGCCTTCGTGAGCGCCTGTCGATCCCGGTGCGCACCTTGTTCCCGGGAGTTCAGCTCGCCTCCTACGACCAGCGCGACAAGGCGCACTTCGGTCTGAACGAAACGCCGTTCACTTTCCTCTTCGTGTTCCACATGATGAGCGTGATGGAACGAAAGAATCCGCTGGGATTGATTCGCGCATTCAGGGAGGCATTTCGCGAAAACGAAGCTGTCAGCCTTGTTCTCAAGACATCTTTCGGAGACCGGCATCCGGAGCAGTTCGAACGACTGCAAGAGGCTGCGGCTGGCAGCAACATCGTGTTGATCAACGAGGTATATACGCCTGATCGCCTGCTGTCGCTCATGGATGCATGCGATGCCTATGTGTCGCTTCATCGGAGCGAGGGTCTCGGCCTGACGATGGCCGAGGCGATGTTGATGGGCAAGCCGGTGATTGCTACCAACTTCTCCGGCAACGTCGACTTCATGGACGCCGACAACAGTTTGCTTGTCTCCTACCAACTCGTGAAACTCGGCCAGCCCATTCCGCCCTATGACGCCGAACTGGAGTGGGCAGAACCTTCGATCGAGCACGCTGCGCAACTCATGCGACGTGTCTACGAGAATCAGGATTGGGCTCGCCAACTCGGGGCGCGCGCCAAGGAGAGCGCCGAGAAGAACCTATCGCTCAAGGTCGCGGGCAAAAAGATCGTGAAGCGCCTTGAAGAAATCAAGGCGATACGTCGCTCCTCAACCTGATTCCGACTGCCAAGCTGCCTGCTTGGCTCGGTTTCTGTTTTTGGCTGATCTACTGCTCGACGATTCGACCGTGTTCCATGTGAATCACGCGATTGCATTCCTTGGCGATCAATTCCGGTGAATGCGAGGCTAGTACCAGAATGCCGGACTTTGCCACCACATCCCTCATGCGCTTCTCTGCCTTCTCGGTAAATGCCGCATCACCGACCGACAGCCATTCGTCCATGAGCAGGATGTCTGCCTCGACGCTCGTAGAAATCGAGAAAGCCAACCGCATCATCATGCCTGTCGAATAGGTCCGCACCGGCATGTTGACGTATTCGCCAAGCCCGCTGAACTCGCAGATGTCCTGCGAGAGCCGGTCCACCTCTTTCTTGCTCATGCCCATCACGAGTCCGCGCAGCATGATGTTCTCGATGCCCGTGGCGTCCATCTCGATGCCCAATGCGGGGTCGATCAGGCTGGCGACCGAACCCTGGCGCACGAATTCACCCGACGACGGTTCGTAGACCCCGGCCAGCGTGCGCAGCAATGTCGACTTGCCCGCGCCGTTGTGGCCGATGAGGCCCAGCCGGTCGCCGCTCTTGAGTTCGAGGTTGATGCCGCTGAGCGCTTGCACCACGGTGACGCCGGTTTCCTTGCCGAAGCGCCCGCCTGTGACGGAAGCCGCCAGGGTCTTCTTGAGCGATGCCGCGCCCGCTCCATAGATCGGGAAATTGACGGCGACGTTTTTGAGTGAGATGAATGCCATGGATCAGAGCCAGTAGACGACGCGGCGGCGGTATTTGGCGAACAGCACGATCGCGGCGGCCACGCAGAGCACAGTCCATACGCCGATACCGATCCAGCTATGAATGTGCGCCACACCGCCCATCAGAGGGGTGCGCAGCAGGTCGAGCATCTGTGCAAAGGGATTCCAGAGCACGTACTTTGCGCGGCTCGGAAGACTTTCAGGAAGCCAGAACACGGGGGTGAGGAACATCAGCATCTGCATCACGCTGGTCACGATCTGGGTCACGTCGCGGTAGCGCGTGCAGATCAGGCCCAGCAGAAGACCCAAGGCGTGCGCATTGAGAATGAGGATGGCGAAGGCCGGCAAGATCAGCAGCACCGACCATGACAGCGAAATGCCCGCCCACAGGGCCACCGGGATGTACAGCACGATCTGGTGGCCGAACTGAATCAGGTTTCGTGCGAGGCTGCGCCAGACGAACAGGCTGATCGGAAAGTAGCCTTGCTTCAGATAGTTGGAGGAGCCGACAAAGGCATTGCAGGCATCGGTCACGATGCTCGAGAAAAAGCCCCAGAAGATGACGCCGAGTGCCAGATGCGGAAAGAACCGCGACAGCTCGCTGCCGAACAGCGATGCATACAGCGGCCCCATGCCGCCGATCATGACCCCCATGCTTAGCGTGAGCCACAGCGGTCCGAGCATCGAGCGTCGATAGCGCAAAACGATATCGAACCAGGCCAGGGTCCACCAGATGTCGGAACGGCGGGTGCCTTCCCACCAGTCCGCCAAGGCGCTGCGATGCAGGTTGGAGTGAACTTGGCTCATGCGCGTCCGTAGGTATCTGCCAGGCGGACGATGTCGTCCTCGCCCAGGTAGCCGCCGCACTGGACTTCAATGAGCACCAGTTCTTCTTCGCCGATATTGGTCAAGCGATGTTTCTCTTTCAATGGGATGTACCGGTACTGGCCCGGCAGGGTGACGTGTTCGAGTTCGCCGATCTGCACGATGCCGCGTCCTTGGACGACGACCCAGTGCTCGGCGCGCTGGTGGTGATATTGCAAGGACAGCGACTCTCCCGGTTTTACCGTAATGCGTTTGACCTTGTATCCGTCTTCCTCCTTGAGCGAGGCATAGGTGCCCCACGGACGGTGAACGACGGCGGGCAGATGCACCGTTTCATGCTGGCGGGATTTGAGCGTATCGACGACCCGCTTCACTTCTTGCGCGCTGTTCTTGTGCGCCACGAGCAGCGCATCGGGCGTATCGACGATCACGAGATCATGCACACCCAATGTGGCAACCAGCTTGGGGACATGGCTGTCGATTTGCACGTGCGTGCCCGTGGTGTCGATCGCAACGACGTCCGAGGGCATGGTGTTGCCGCTTGCATCGGGCGTGTGGGCCTTGGCGACCGCTGGCCATGAGCCCACATCGCTCCAGCTGAACTTGGCCGGCACCACATACACGTTGTCCGCCGGCTCCATGACGGCATAGTCGATGCTGATGTCTGGCTGCAGGCCGAATGCATGCAGGTCGAACTGGATGGTGTTGTCGGCGGCTTGCGAGGACTTCAACGCGTGGCGTGCCGCGGCCAGCAATTCCGGCGCATATTTTTCGAAGGCTGCAACGATCGCATCGGCCGTGAAGCAGAACATGCCACTGTTCCAGTAGTAGCGGCCAGTCGCGAGGTATTCCTGCGCGGTCTGGAGGTCGGGCTTTTCGACGAAGCGCTTCGCGGGCTGGTTGTCGCGCGATACCTTGGCGACCTCGACATAGCCGAAGCCCGTGTCCGGCCCGGTAGGGCTGATGCCGAAAACGACCAGCGCCCCTTGCGTGGCAAGTTTGAATGCCTGGCTTGCGCTGGCCACGAAAGCTTCGACATCCGGCACCAGGTGGTCGGCGGAAAGCACCAGCATGACGGTGTCGCCGCTGAACTGCTGAATGCATTGCAGCGCGGCGAGGGCGATGGCCGGACCGGTGTTGCGGCCCTTGGGCTCCAGCAGCAGCGTGGCCTCTGGGGGGTCGCTCATCTGCCGCAGTACATCCCTTGTAAGAAAAAGATGGTCCTTGTTGGTGACGATCATCAGGTCGCCGGTGCCGCAGGCTTGGCCTCGCTCGATGGCTTGCTGCAACAAGGACGACCCGCCCAGTTTCATGAAGGGCTTGGGGAACGCCTGGCGCGATGCTGGCCAAAGCCGTGAACCTGCCCCCCCCGAGAGCACAACTGAAAGGACGCGCATATTTTTATAGGGTGTGAAGAAGGGGATAATTTTACCGGTCCCCAGCGGGCCGCCCCGGTAACGATTGGAAGCGTCTATTTTTGTGATCTCGAGCAATGTTCAGTAAGCCCACGCTGCCGGCTGCGCAGCCCTTTCCCCGGCGGCGCGGGCTCGACATCGCTTCGAGCAATGCACAGCTGCAGCGGCAAATCGGTTTGCTGGAGGTGCAGGTCAAGGCCCTGGATGCGCAGGTGCGCAGCATGACGCAGTCCAGCAGTTGGCGCCTGACCGCGCCGCTGCGATGGCTCAGCGGGCATTTTCAGCGCCTTGTCCGCGGCGTTCCGGCGGCCGCGGCCCCTGTCCCCCGAGGAAGCTACGCCGACTGGGTGGCTCGCTACGACAGCCTTGGCAGCGGCGCTCCAGAAGGCAGTCGTCGCGCGGAGGTCATGGCGGCATGGCCAGCGCGCCCGCGCTTCCTGGTGTTGATTTCAAGCACAGCATCGCTGCAGCAAGCAACCCAGTCCCTGTCGGCCCAGTCCTATAGCGAGTGGACGCTCCAGGTCGGCCCGCCGACCGCGCCCGTGGACGCGGACTGGATCGTCTGGCTCGAGCCGGACTGCACACTGTCCGCCCACGCGCTCTTCATGATCGCGAAGGAGGTCGTCGCGCATCCCGAGGCCCGCATGCTGTATGCCGATACGGACGCGATCGATGCCGCGGGGCAGCGCAGCAACCCCTGTTTCAAGCCCGACTGGAACCCGGACCTGTTCCTCTCCCGCAATCTTTTCTCGCCGATGGCGGTGATACAGGCCGGCCTGTTCGACCAAGCCGAGGGGCTGAACGCCGCCGCCGAGGGGGCGCAAGGCTTCGACCTGGCATTGCGTTGCGTGGAGCGCATCCGGCCTGACCAGATCCGCCACATCCCGCGCATCCTCAGCCATTCCAGCGCTCCGCGTGCGGCGCCCGGTGCGGCCGACGAGCAAGCACTCGACCGCCATTTCCAGCGCACTGGCACCGCGGCCACCGCCGAAGCGATGCCCCACGGCCTCCGAGCGCGCTATGCGTTGCCCGAGGCGCCGCCCTTCGTCTCGCTCGTCATCCCGACCCGCAACGGCGTGAACCTCGTGCGCCAGTGCATCGAGAGCATCGTCCTCGAAACCGCCTATCCCAACTACGAGATCCTCCTGGTCGACAACGGCTCGGACGACCCCGAGGCGCTCGCGTACTTCGCGGCGCTCGGCGCGCAACCGGGCATCACCGTGATCCGCGACGACCGCCCCTTCAACTACTCGGCGCTGAACAACGCCGCCGTCGCGCAGGCGAGCGGGGAGCTCGTCGGCTTGCTCAACAACGACATCGAAGTCATCTCGCCCGACTGGCTCCATGAGATGGTCTCGCTCGCGCTGCAGCCCGGCGTGGGCGCGGTCGGCGCGAAGCTGCTCTATCCCGACATGACCATCCAGCACGGCGGCGTCGTCCTCGGCATCGGGGGCATGGCCGGGCATGCGCACAAGCACCTGCCATCGAGCGTCGCGGGTCATGGCGGGCGGGCACAGCTGGTCCAGAATTTTTCGGCGGTCACGGCGGCTTGCCTTGTCGTGCGCAAGTCGCTCTACGAGCAGGTCGGCGGGCTCGACGAAGCGCAACTCGGCGTGGCCTACAACGACGTCGATTTCTGCCTGCGCCTGCGTCAAGCCGGCTACCGCAACGTCTGGACGCCGTATGCCGAACTGCTGCACCACGAATCGGCGAGCCGCGGCCTCGAAGTGGCGGCGGAATCGCGCGACCGGCTCGCGCGCGAGTCCGCGTTCATGCAAAGCCGCTGGGCCGGGCTGATCGCCGACGACCCCGCCTACAACCCCAATCTCACGCTCGACACCGAGGATTTCGACCTGGCATGGCCGCCGCGCACCCCCCGCGACAGCACCGCCCCGACAACCCGCCCATGAACGATCCCCGTCCCCTCGAAGTCTCCGTCGCGCTCTGCACCTACAACGGCGCCCGGTTCCTCCGCGAGCAGGTGCGCAGCATCTGTCTGCAGACCCGGCCGCCGGTCGAGATCGTGCTGTCCGACGACGCCTCGCGCGACGGCTCGGTGGAGGTGGTGCGCGCCGCCGTCGCCGAATGCGCGGCCGAGCGCCCGGGTCCGCCGATCGCGCTGCGGGTCTTCGAGAATCCGGTCGCGTTGCGCGTTGTCAAGAATTTCGAGCAGGCCATCAGCGCCTGCACCAGCGAGCTGATCGCGCTCAGCGACCAGGACGACGTGTGGATGCCCGACCGGCTCGCGGTGATGGTGGCGCACTTCGAGCAGGACTCCAACCTGATGCTGCTGCACACCGATGCACGGCTGGTCGATTCCGAGCGCCGTGACCTGAACCAGACGCTCTTCCACGCGCTCGAGGTCACGCCCCTGGAGCTCGCGCAGGTGCACGGCGGCAAGGCTTTCGACGCACTGCTGCGCCGCAACCTGGTGACCGGCGCGACCACAGTCTTTCGCCGCGCGCTGCTGGCCGACGCCTTGCCGCTGCCTGTCGAGTGGGTGCACGACGAATGGCTGGCCATCGTCGCATCGACCACGGCGAGGGTCGACCTGCTGGAGCAGCCGCTCATCGAATACCGGCAGCACGAGTCCAACCAGATCGGCGCGCGGCGCGACACGTTCAAGGAAAAAGTGCGCAAGGCGCTCGCCTCGCGGGGCAACACGCACGTCGAGCGTGCGATCAAGGCCGAGCTGTTGCTGGAGCGCCTGCTCCAGCTGGGCGACCGCGTGCCGCCCGAGATCATCGCCAAGGTGCGCAGCAAGATCGTGCACCAGCGTTTTCGCGCCGCCTTGCCTGCGTCACGGCTCGCGCGCATCGTGCCGATCGCCCGCGAGGCCATGACCGGCCGCTACGACAAGTTCGGCCGAGGCGTGCGCGGCGTGGTCCGCGACCTTTTCGAATCTGTGTAGGCTCCGCCCCAAAGAACCATGAACCCAATGAACGCCTCCCCAGATTCCACCATCGCAGCGCAGCCGACCGCCTGGCCGAGCGTCGTGGTGATCATCCCGTTCTACAACGGTGCCGATTTCATCGAGCGTTCCGTGAAGAGCGTCTTCGAGCAGTCCGTGCCCGCCACCGAAGTCATCGTGGTCAATGACGGCTCGCGTCCCGAGGAGCGCGCTTCGCTCGACGCGTTGGCCGCGCGCTATCCGTTCCGCATCATCGACAAAGAGAATGGCGGACAGGGCTCGGCACGCAACGCCGGCGTGAAGGCATCTACCTCGGACTTCATCTGCTTTCTCGACCAGGATGACTTCTACCTGCCCAATCACATCGAAACGCTGGCAGCGTCGATTCCTGTCGGCGACCGGTTGTTCGGGTATGTCTACGCCGACCTGTACGAGGCCGATGCCGACGGCAACGTGATCCGCACCGGCGTGATCAAGGAGCACGCGACGCATCCCAAGCGCAACATCAACGACCTGCTGCGCAACGACATGTTCGTGCTGCCGTCGGCCGCGCTGGTGAGCCGCAAGGCCTTCGAAGCCGTCGACGGTTTCGATTCGCAATTCATGGGCTTCGAGGACGACGACCTGTTCCTGCGCATCTTCCGCAAGGGATTCAGCAACTACTTCGTGGACAAGGCCGTCACCGTCTGGTGCATCCACACGGCCAGCACGTCGTTCGGCATCCGAATGATCCGCAGCCGCTTCAAGTACTTCAAGAAGCTCACCCAGATGTTCCCCGACGAGCACCTGCGCGGGCGCTACTACTTCCGCGATTGCCTTGTGCCCCGGTTCCAGCCGTACTTCGTCAACCACGCGATCGAGTCGATCAAGAACGACGACCAGTACCGCGAGGAGATGACCGCGATCCTCAACGAATACGGCGCGATGGTGCTGGCCAACCCGTATGTGGGGCGCAAGAAGAAGCTGCGCCTGCGGATCACGCTGTTCCTGCTCAACCACTGCCCGCCGGGCGTGGTGCGCCTGGTCGGCGCCATCACGCGCCTGCCCGGCATCCGGAGTCTCCGGCGCCTTTACGCCTAGCGGGACGGCGCAGCCGCTGCCGGCTGCTTCGGCGTGGTCATCGCCGCATCGATCCACGTCGCGAACTTGCGCACGTATTCCGCGCGCAGGTGCCCGGCGTCCTTGTAGATCGGCGTGGCATCCGCATCCGCGCGGGTGCACCAGTCTTTCTCGCACAGCGTCGGAATCGGGTCGATCACGATGGCGCCGCTGCGCTTGGCGATCTGGCGCATGCGCTCGTGCAGCGCCTTCTGCTCCGAGACCCAGGGCGCAGTCGGCGACATGCGCCCGACGGTCATGTTGCCCAGACGGCCGCCCTTCACGAACTCCTCGGGGCCGAAGCCTTCGCCGACCGGGTTGTCCAGCAGCAGGTAGACCTGCTTGTGCTTGGACAGCGCAGTCAGCACGGTCTCCAGCGTATTGAGCGCGAAGTCCGCGCCACCGCCGCCCATGAAGCGGCGCTTGTTCTTGCCGTCCTGGTAGTAGTAGCGGTCGGCCGCGGCGTTGTCGGCGTTGGGCTTGCCGGTCTCCGAGAAGTAGCAGTTCCAGCAGCCGCCGAAGACGACCGCATCGAACTTGTCGCTCACCGCGAGACGCATGCCGCCGTCGCGGCGCTCCGCGCAGAGGTTGTTCTGCTCGTCGACCACGTTGGGAATCGGCGGGCAGGCGCCCCAGGTTGCGAAGGAGAGCGAGTCGAGCGTGTCGGGCGCGGTCTTGCTCAGCTCGACCGCGCGCGGGCCGTACTGCTCGATGTGGCTGTCGCCGAAGAACAGCACCCGGCGCTTGCCGTGGCCGATCTGCTGCAGCACCTCGCCATCGACCTTGATCGGGCTCAGGCCGTCCGGGTAGCCCCAGTCCTTGGCAGCGGCCGCCGTCTTGTTGAAGTACGGGTCGCTGTGGCGCCCGACGTAGTAGCCCGAGGTGGCCAGGAGGCCGAGCACGACGAACCCGACCATCGCGGCCACGAGGCCCGAGGTCACCGTGGGGTTCTCGGACTTGCGCGTGTAGCGCTCGACGAAGCGGTAGGTCAGCCACGCGAGCACGAACGAGGCAACCAGCATCAGCGCCCGGATGCCGTCCGACGGCAGCTTGCCTTCCAGGATGCGCGCATACGCCAGCAGCGGCCAGTGCCAGAGGTACAGCGGGTAGCTGATGAGCCCCACCCACACCATCGGCTTGGACGCGAGCACGTAGCGATTCAGCACGCCGGTCGGTCCGGCGGCGATGCAGAAGAAGGCGCCGAGCGCCGGCAGGATCGCCCAGAAACCCGGGAAGGCCTTGCCGCCGCGGATGAGGCACAGGCCCAGCACGATCAGCGCCAGCCCGGCGATGGACTGCGCATGGCGCCCCCAGCCCGGCTTGGGCAGTGGCCGGTGCAGCCGCATGTACGCGAGCATGCCGCCGATCATCAGCTCCCAGAAGCGCGAGAGCGGCGAATAGAACGCGGCCGTGCGGTGGCTGTGGATGGTCGTCACGTTGAGGAGGAACGACGCCCCCGCCACGATGCCCACCACCCAGAGCACGCGCCATTTGCGCTTCCACGCGAGGCCCAGCAGCACGGGCCAGAAGATGTAGAACTGTTCCTCGATGGCCAGCGACCACAGGTGCAGCAGCGGCTTGGTCTCGGCGGCGTTGTCGAAGTAGCCCGCCTCGCTCCAGAACGCGAAGTTCGAAACGAACCCGGCGCCCGAGGCCACGTGCTTGCCCAGCTGCACCCATTCGTTGGGCAGCAGCGCATACCAGCCGAAGGCCAGCGTGGCCGCCAGCACCAGCGCCAGCGCCGGGAAGATCCGCTTCACGCGCCGGGCGTAGAACTCGCGGTAGCTGAAGCCGTCGCCCTCGAAGCTGCCCAGGATGATCGTGGTGATCAGGAAGCCCGAGATGACGAAGAAGATGTCGACGCCGATGAAGCCGCCCTTGATCCACTGCGGGAACGCGTGGTAACCCAGGACCGAGAGCACCGCCACGGCGCGCAGCCCGTCGATGTCCGGGCGGTATTTGGGGTGAACCAGGTGGGCGGGTTCGTTATGGAACGTCGGGCTCGTCGTTGTTGTCGTCGTCATCGTCTGTGTGAAGGCGCGCTTGCTTTTTTCGTTCCCGATTGTCCTCGCAAACGCTTTTCGCCCCGCTCAGTGCGCTCGTCAGGCGCCGGGCCGCTGCATCCGCCGGTAGCGCCAGAAGGCTCCCGAGCGCCACACTTTGAGCAGGCTGGTGACGTGCCAGTACAGATAGCGTTTGCTGCGGTGGCTCGCGCGCTGCGCGTCGTGCCGCGCGAGCAGGTCTTCGCCGACCTGCAGCTTCCAGCCCGCGAGCTGGGTGCGGGCGCAGATGTCGAAGTCTTCGCCGTACATGAAGAAGCGCTCGTCGAAGCCGCCGATCTGGCGGTAGGACTCGCTCCGGAACAGCATGAACAGGCCCGGAATCCATGCGGGCACGGCCGGTGGCACATAGCCCGGCTTGTTGCGCCCGAGGATCTCGACGGGGGTGAGCAAAGCCCGGTGCGGCTCGGGCCCGGGCTTGCCGGGTTCCAGGATGCGCGGGGTCATCAGGCCGGCGTCAGGTGCGGCCTGCACGATCAGCGGCGCGAGCACGTCGCTGTCGAAACGGATGTCCGGGTTGAGCACCAGGAACCAGGGCGTCGTGCAATGCGCAAAAGCCTGGTTGTGATTGGCGCCGAAGCCCTTGGGGCTCGCGTTCTCGATCCACTCGACCTCGAATCCCCAGCTTTTCCCCGCGAGCACGTCAGGCTCGGGAATGTTCACCGTGAGCACGACCTTGGCAATCGACGCGCGGCTGTGCCGGTCCAACTGGTCGATCAGCGGCTTCACCAAGGCGAGCTGGCCGTGGCTCACGATGGAAATGGTGATCGGGGGCAAAGGAGCGGGGGAGGCGGGGGATGAAGGCGTGGGCATGGTCTAATTTCGCTCGGGAATTCTAGGGTTCCCCAACTCCCACACATGATTGCCCTGATCGTCATCAGTTTCTTCGTTGCCGCCTTCGCGGTCCAGCTCTTCATGCGCCGGGCGCGCAGGCACGCACGGCTCTACGGCGCCGACATGCCGCAGCGCTTTCACAAGGGCCACGTGCCGCGCCTGGGCGGTGCGGGCATCCTGATGGGCATGGGGGTGGCCTGGCTGGCGGCGGGCATCACCGGCACCGATCCCTTCAACGTGTCGTGGCCGGTCAAGACCTCGATGCTCACGCTGGTGTGCATCCTGCCCGCGGTGCTCGGCGGCATCGTCGAGGACATGACGCAGAAGGTGAAGGTGCGCTACCGGTTGGGCCTCACCATGGGCTCGGCCCTCCTGGTGTGCTGGCTGCTCGGCCTGGGCGTTGCGCGCACCGGCATCCCGATGGTCGATGGCTGGCTGGCGATGCTGCCGTATGCCACCGTGCTGTTCGCGGCGCTCGCCATCGGCGGCCTGCCGCATGCCTTCAACATCATCGACGGCTACAACGGCCTGGCAGGCACGGTCGCCGTGCTGGTCTGCCTGGCGATCTCGCACGTGGCCCTGCAGGTGGGCGACCGGCAGCTGGCGGCCATGATGGTCTGCCTTGTCGGCGCCACGGTCGGCTTCCTGGTCTGGAACTATCCGCGCGGCAAGATCTTTGCCGGCGACGGCGGCGCCTACGTCTGGGGCATGGTGATCGCCGTGGCCTGCGTGACGCTGGTACAGCGCCACCGCGTGGTGTCGCCCTGGTTCCCGATGCTGCTCCTGATCTACCCGGTGTGGGAGACGCTTTTCTCCATCTACCGCAAGCTCGCGCGCGGCCAGTCGCCCGGCACGGCCGATGCGTTGCACTTCCACCAGCTGATCTTTCGCCGCATCGTGCGCGTGGCGCTGGCGGACGACGAGGCGCGGCAACTGCTGGCGCGCAACAACCGCACCTCGCCTTACCTCTGGATGTTCGCTGCCTTGTCGGTGGTGCCTGCGGTGCTGTTCTGGAACAACACCGTCGTGCTGATGCTGTTCTGCCTGCTGTTCGTCACGACGTACGTGGGTGCGTACCTGATGATCGTCAGGTTCAAGGTCCCGCGCTGGCTGCGGCCTTGAGAGAATTTCCTTTCGTTCCCATCGATCAACGCTTTGGAGCCTGACCGCCCATGACCGACCCCGTCCTCAACATTCCCCCGCGCGACAAGGCCGAGATCCTGGCCCAGGCGCTGCCGTACATCCGCAAGTTCCACGGCAAGACCATCGTCATCAAGTACGGCGGCAACGCCATGACCGATCCGGCCCTGCAGGCCGACTTCGCCGAAGACGTGGTGCTGCTCAAGCTGGTCGGCATGAACCCGGTGGTGGTTCACGGCGGCGGCCCGCAGATCGAGGCCGCGCTGAACAAGCTGGGCAAGAAGGGCAGCTTCATCCAGGGCATGCGCGTGACCGACGCCGAGACCATGGAAGTCGTCGAATGGGTGCTGGCCGGCGAGGTGCAGCAGGACATCGTGGGCCTGATCAACCAGGCCGGCGGCAAGGCCGTGGGCCTGACCGGACGCGACGGCGGCCTGATCCGCGCGCAGAAGCTCAAGCTGGCCGACCGCACCGATCCCAACGTGCAGCACGACGTGGGCCAGGTCGGCGACATCGTCTCCATCGACCCCAGCGTGGTGAAGGCGCTGCAGGACGACGCGTTCATTCCCGTCGTGAGCCCGATCGGCTTCGGCGAGGAGAACGAGAGCTACAACATCAACGCCGACGTCGTCGCCGGCAAGCTCGCGACCGTGCTCAAGGCCGAGAAGCTCATGCTCCTGACCAACACGCCCGGCGTGCTCGACAAGAACGGCAAGCTGCTCACCAACCTGAGCGCGCGCGAAATCGACGACCTGTTCGCCGACGGCACCATCTCGGGCGGCATGCTGCCCAAGATCGAGGGCGCGCTCGACGCGGCCAAGAGCGGTGTGAACGCGGTGCACATCATCGACGGCCGCGTGCCGCACGCGATGCTGCTGGAGATCCTGACCGACCAGGCCTACGGGACGATGATTCGCGCCCGCTGAGCGGGCGGGGGGAGCGCCTGTTGCGCTGTGCGAGAATCAATTGATTACATCTTTGCACGCGCTCCCATGCAGAACGAAGAGACAGCTGCTCCCGGCGTAGAGACCTCAGCGGAAACGCCAGCCACCCCGACGCGCAAGCGTCCGAAACCGGGGGAGCGGCGCGTGCAGATCCTGCAGGCGCTGGCCGCCATGCTGGAGCAGCCCGGCGCCGAGCGGGTCACCACCGCGGCGCTGGCCGCGCGGCTCGAGGTGAGCGAGGCTGCGCTCTACCGTCATTTCGCGAGCAAGGCCCAGATGTTCGAGGGCCTGATCGATTTCATCGAGCAGAGCGTGTTCACCCTGGTGAACCAGATCCTCGAGCGCGAGGGCGCCACCGGCGCCCAGCAAGCCGCGCGCATCCTCACGTTGCTGGTCCAGTTCGCCGAGCGCAATCCGGGCATGACGCGCGTCATGGTCGGCGATGCGCTGGTCTACGAGAACGAGCGCCTGCAGCAGCGCATGAACCAGTTCTTCGACAAGATCGAATCCACGCTGCGCCAGGTGCTGCGCGGCGCAGCCACCGCCGAAGGGTCGGCCACGCCCTCCGTCGATGCGCAGGTGCGCGCCGCCGCGCTCACCGCCTTCGTGGTCGGGCAACTGCAGCGCTTTGCGCGCTCGGGTTTCCGCCGCGCGCCTTCAGAACACCTGGAAGCCACGATCGCCCTGATCGTTTGAAGTGACGGCAAGGCCGGCCGGCTTCCCAGCCGGTCCGCCGCGGCAGCAATGCCGAACTCGACGCGGCCCCTTGCGGCGCGTACGATGAATTCTTCCCTTGCCGCCACGTGATGTCGCGGTGACAAGCCCATTTCGCATGACCTCTGGATCGGAGGTTCGGATGAACGCTTGTCCTTCCCCCAGCCCGCGCGACCGCGGCCATCGACCGCCTGGGGCGCGCCATGCCTGACGGTGCCGCCACCCGCCCGGCTCTTCTTCTGCACACGGTCGCGCTCACCGCGGTCGCCATGGTCGCGTTCGCGGCCAACTCGCTGCTGTGCCGGCTCGCGCTGCAACACGGCGGCATCGACCCCGCCAGCTTCGGCAGCATCCGGCTCGCGTCCGGGGCGATCACGCTGGCGCTCGTCGTGCGGTTCCGGACGCAACCGTCCGCCCCCAGGCGCACCGACTGGCTCTCTGCCGTCATGCTGTTCGCATACGTCGCGTTCTTCTCCTTCGCTTACCTGAGCCTGTCCGCGGGCACGGGCGCGCTGATTCTCTTCGGCGCGGTGCAGCTCACGATGCTGGGCGCGGGCCTGGGCGGCGGCGAGCGCTTCGGTGCGCTTGCGTGGTTCGGCTTTGTCCTCGCGGCAGCCGGACTTGTCTACCTGGTGTCGCCGGGCGTTGCCGCGCCGCCGCTGCTTGGCGCGGTGCTGATGGCAGTGGCGGGCGTGGCATGGGGCGTGTATTCGCTGCGCGGCCGGGGCGTGGCCGACCCGCTGGCCGCGACCGCGCGCAACTTCCTCTGCGCGGTGCCGATGGCTTTCGCATTGAGCCTGGTGTTCGTCAGAGACGCGCACGCCGATGCGCGCGGCATCGCGCTGGCCGTGGTCTCCGGCGCGTTGACGTCGGGGCTCGGCTACGTCGTCTGGTACGCGGCGCTGGGCCGGTTGTCGGCGATGCGGGCGGCCACCGTGCAGCTGTCGGTGCCGCTGTTGGCGGCATTCGGCGGCGTGCTGTTCCTGTCGGAGGCGATCACGCCCCGGCTTGCGGCTGCCTCGGTGGCGATCCTGGGTGGCATCGCGCTCGTGCTGGCGCAGAAGTCGCGCACCGCGCGCCGGTGAACCCTAGGCGACGGCCACGCCCACCTTGGCGCCCGCCGCAACGATCTCTCCCCACGTCGCATCGTCCACCCAGATGCCGTCCTGCCGCCGCGCCGCACGCGCCTTGCGCTCCGGCTCGCCGGCGATCTGCACTTCGTCGAAGCCTTGTCCCGGCGGGCTCTGCCGCAGCCAGTCGATGAACTCGCGCGCCTCCTCGTCGAAGGCCTTCTGCGTTCCGAGCTTCGCCGGATCGATCAGCACCGTCAGCATGCCGTTGAGCACCGAGCGCGCCGTGTCCGCCGGCCGGTGCCAGGTGCCGCCGCCGGTGAGCGCGCCGCCCAGCAGTTCGCAGGCCACCGCCATGCCGTAGCCCTTGTGCTCGCCGAAGGTCATGAGCGCGCCGAAAAGTCCGTTGCCTTGCGGCACGACCACCACGCCCGGGTCGTTGGTCGGCGCGCCGGTCTCGTCGATGAGGTAGCCGTCGGGCACCTGCTCGCCCTTGTTGTGCGCCACGCGCATCTTTCCCTGCGCCACGCGGCTGGTCGCGTAGTCGAGCACGAAGGGTTCCGCGCCCGCGAGCGGCACGCCGATGCAGCACGGGTTGGTGCCGAAGCGCCCGTCACCGCCGCCCCACGGCGCGACCACCGGCCGCGACAGCACGTTCACGAAATGCATCGCCACCAGCCCCTGGGCCGTCGCCATCTCGGCGAAATGCCCGATGCGGCCCAGGTGATGCGCATGCGCGAGCGTGAAGATGCAGCTGCCGTGCTGCTTCGCCCGCGCGATGCCCAGTTCCATCGCCTGCACGCCGACGATCTGGCCGTAGCCGCGCTGGCCGTCCAGGCCCATCAGCGTGCCGATGTCGAGATTGACCTTCACGGACGCATTGGGCTTCAGCCCGCCCTCGGCCACCGCATCGATGTAGCGCGGCAGCATGCCCACGCCATGCGAGTCGTGCCCGCTCAGGTTGGCCAGCACGAGATTGGCGGCTACTTGCTGCGCCTCGGCAGTGCTGCTGCCCGCGGCTTCGAGGATGCGCGCGACGGTGGTTTGCAGGCCGTCGGCCGGCAGTGTTCTGGACATGGATCAGATTCCCTTCGCGTTCAATGTGATGGCGTAGAGCGACGTCGTCGCGCAGATGAAAAGCCGGTTGCGCTTGGGTCCGCCGAAGCAGACATTCGCCACGCGCTCGGGCAGGAGGATCTTGCCGAGCAGCGTGCCGTCGGGGTGGTAGGCGTGCACGCCGTCGAGCGCGCTGGTCCAGATGCGGCCTTCGGTGTCGAGGCGAAAGCCGTCGAACATGCCGCTCGTGCATTCGGCGAACACCTCGCCGCCGCTCAGACTGCGGCCGTCGGCGCCCACCTTGAAGCGGCGCATGTGGCGCGGCCCGTCCTTCAGATGGCTCGCGCCGGTGTCGGCGATGTAGAGCAGCGATTCGTCGGGCGAGAACGCCAGGCCGTTCGGCTTCACGAAGTCGTCGGCCATGCGCTCGACCTCGCCGCTCGCGGGATCGATGCGGTAGACATGGCACGCGCCGATCTCGCTTTCGGCGCGCAGGCCCTCGTAGTCCGAGAGGATGCCGTAGCTCGGGTCGGTGAACCAAACGCCGCCGTCCGAATGCACCACCACGTCGTTGGGTGAGTTCAGCCGCTTGCCCTGCCAGTGCGAGGCCAGCACGGTGATCGATCCGTCGTGCTCGGTGCGCGTCACGCGACGCGTGAGGTGCTCGCAGCTCACGAGCCGGCCTTCGCGATCTACCGTGTGGCCGTTCGTGTTGTTCGACGGTTCCCGGAAGACGCCGACCGTGCCGGTCACCTCGTCGTAGCGCAGCATGCGGTTGTTCGGAATGTCCGACCACAGGAGCGTGCGGTGCGCGCCGAACCACACCGGGCCTTCGCACCAGCGCGCGCCGGTCCAGAGGCGCTCGACGCGCTCGGGGCCGGGGATGCAGGTGTTGAAGCGTGCATCCAGCCGTTCGAAGCCGGTGCCTTCCAGGAAGCCGAAGGGGAGGTCTTGGGGTCGGGCCATGGGTGCGTGTCTTTCCTTGCGTGAGAGGTTGAGGGCGGCTTCAGCGCGTGGGGCGAGCGCTCGCCAGCACGATCACCGCGATGATGATGACGCCGGTCAGCAGCATGCGCAGCCCCGGCCCGGCGCCGACGGCGTTGAGCAGCGCCACCAGCAGGAACATGAACATGGCCGCGCCCCAGATCCCCGGCACGCTGGGCCGTCCGCCCGCCACGGCCGTGCCGCCGATGACGACGACGGCGATGGTCATGAGCAGGTACTCCTGCCCCTGGTCCAGCGAGTTGCCGCCCGAGAAGCCCGCGATCAGCGCGCCCGTGAGGCCCGCGAGGCCGGCGCAGATCACGTAGGCCATGAGCCGCGTGCGCTCCACCTTCAGGCCCGCGAGCTGCGCGGCCCGGCGGTTCTGGCCCACCGCCGCGATCGAACGGCCGAGCACCGTGCGTTCCAGCATCAGGGCCACGAGCACCGTGACGACCAGCGCCCCGATCGCCACCAGCGGAATGCCCAGCACGCGCTGCGACATCAGGTCCGAGAACAGCGCCGGCGGCTTCACCTTGAGGCCGCGCCCCACGTTGATGGCCACCGACATCACGATCAGCGAGGCCGCGAGCGTGGCGATGATCGGCGGAATGCGCAGCAGCCGGATCAGCCCGAAGTTGAAGAGGCCCACTCCAATGCCCACAGCGGTCGCGGCCAGCAGGCCCGGCACCAGCATTGCGTTGCTGCCGTCCATCACGATCATCGCGGCCGCGCCCGAGAGCGCGATGGTCGATGGAATCGAAAGATCCGCATTGCCTGGCCCGACGCTGATCACCAGCATCTGCCCGAGCGACACCAGCACGGTGAACGCCGAGAACGCGAGCGCGGCGGTCAGCAGATCGCCCGATCCTTGGCCGTGGCCGCTCCACACCGTGGCGGCCCAGGCCAGCACCGCGGCCACGCACGAACCCAGCCATGGGCGGTTGCCGGCCAGGCGCTTCCATCGCGGCGCTGCCGCTGTCGTGGTCGGGTGTGTGGCGACGCGTTCGTTGGACGCGCTCATCGTTTGCCTCCGAACAGGTCGATGGCGGCGCGCAGTGCGAGCACGGCCACGAGGATCAGCCCCTGCATGCCCACCTGCCAGTCGGGCGCGATGTTCAGGAAGGTCAGGAACGAGGCCGCCAGCGTCACCGTGAGCGCACCGATGACCGCGCCCACCGGCGCCACCTTGCCGCCCGCGAACTCCGCGCCGCCGAGGATCGCCGCCGCAATCGCCACCAGTGTGTAGCGCGATGCGATGTTGGCATCGGCCGAGGTCGCCTGACCCACCAGCATCAACCCCGAGCAGACGCCGAACACGCCGGCAATCGCATACACGCCGGCGCGCACGCGCACCATGTTCCAGCCCGCACGCGCGATGGCGCCGGGGTTGCCGCCGAGGCCGCGCACCAGCGTGCCGAAGGCGCTGCGCGTGATCAGCAGGTGGCCCACGATGGCCGTGGCGATGGCCATCCAGATCGGCATCGGCAGGAGCGGCGTGCGCCAGCTCATCGCCGAACGCAGCCACTCGGGCGCGGTGCCGCCCGGCGTGGGCAGCAGCAACACCGCGCAGCCGAGCCACACGAACGAGAGTCCGAGCGTCACGACGATGGAGGGCAACTGCCGCGCCTGGATCACCGCGCCCGCGAGCGCATACACGCCCACGGCCGCGACCAGCGCCAGCACAGCCAGCACAGGCTGCTCCGGCATCAGCGTGGCGCCGATGCAGGCCACCAGCGACACGAAGGGGCCGATGGACAGGTCCAGGTCGCTCACCGCGAGGATCATCATCTGCGCGAGCGTCGCGAACATCACCGGGATCGCGAGGTTCAGCAGCAGGTTGATGCCGAAGTAGGACATCGCCCGCGGCTGCTTCAGGAACACCGCCGCGAGCAGCAGCGCCAGCGCCACGGCCGGCAGCAGCGCATGCAGCATCGCCACGCGGCGCGCGGGGCCGCGGTGGTTCGTCAGGGCAACACCCGTCACTGGTGCACCCTTGGCGCTGCGCGCCTTCCCGCCAAGCGGGAGCGAGCTTGCTTGGGGCGGCCCGGCGCGGCGCTCATGCCGCCGCCTCCTCGAATGAAAGTGCCACCACGCGCTCCTCGCTGATGTCGGCGCCGGCCAGTTCGCCGACCACGCGCCCGTTGCTGAAAACATAGACGCGGTCGCAGTGATGCAACTCGTCGAACTCGGTCGTGTACCAGACGAAGGTGCGGCCGCCGCGCGCCTCCTCGCGGATGAGCGCGTACACGTCGCGCTTGGTGCCGACATCGACGCCGCGCATCGGGTCGTCCATCAGGATCACCGGCGCCGTCGAGCCAAGCGCCCGCGCGAACAGCACCTTCTGCTGGTTGCCGCCCGAGAGCGAGCCGATGGGCAGGTCCATGTCGGGCGTGACCAGGCCCAGGCGCTGGCGCCATTGCTGCGCCTGCTGCTGTTCCTGATTCAGGTCGATCAGCGGGCTGCGGGCGCGCAACTGCGCGAGCCAGCCCACCGTCATGTTGCGCGCGATGGACCAGAGCGCGAACACGCCGTCGGTCTGCCGGTCGCCGGCCACGAAGGCGGTGTCGCCCTCGACGCGCATCGCGTCCGTGTTCTTGCGCTGTGAGGCTTCCTGCAGCGCGAGCAGCATCGCGGTCTGCCCGTGCCCGGCCAGTCCCGCGAGGCCGATCACCTCGCCGCGCGCCGCACGCAGGGCGATGCCGCGCTGCGTGGAGGCCTGCACCTGCACCACGTCCTGCACGGTCTGCGTGTGCCCTCCGGCCGTGCGCGTGCGAGCCGCTGCGGCCTGCGGCGCGTCGTTGACAACCGCTTGCCCCATCGCGGAGACCAGCCGCTCGCGGTCGGTCTCGGCGGTCGGCGTGGCCTGCACCACCTGCCCGTCGCGCATCACGACCAGCCGGTCGGTCACCGCGAAGATCTCGCGCAGCTTGTGCGTGATCAGCACGCAGGTCTTGCCCTCGGCCACAAAGCTGCGGATGTAGGCCAGCAGCTGCGCGGCCGCCTGCCCGTCGAGCGAGGAGGTCGGCTCGTCCAGGATCATCAGTTCGAGCGGCTGCGCACCCGGCGTGAATGCGCGCGCCACTTCGACGATCTGGCGCTTGCCGATCGGCAGCTCGCCCACCACGTCGTCGGGGCGCAGGCCGTGGCCTGGAAAGATGCGATCCAGCGTGGCCATCAACTGCGCGCCCGCGCGCTTGCGCCACGCCCATTCGGCCGACTGCGGCTGCGCAATGCGCATGTTCTCCGCGAGCGTGAGGTTGTCGCACAGCGACAGTTCCTGGAACACGCAGCGCAGGCCCCAGCGCCGCGCCTCGCGCAGGCTCCATGCGGCGCCGTCCGCCGGCCGGCCGGCAAAGTGCAGTTCGCCACGGTCGGGTGCCAGCGCGCCGCACAGGATGTTGACCAGCGTGGATTTGCCCGCGCCGTTGTGCCCGACCAGGCCCACGCATTCGCCGCGCCGCAGTTGCAGGTCGACGCCGCGCAGCGCCTGGACGGCGCCGAAGGACCTTGCCGCGCCGCGCGCTTCGACCAGCACCTCGCCGGCGAGGGCTTGCGATGAGACTTGCATCGCCGCTTACTTGGCTTTGGCGATGAAGTCGATCACTTCCTTCTGCGAGTACTCGACATTCACCACGCTGCCGACCTCGGTCTTCTTGACCGCGTCGTCCAGCGTCTCCTGCGTCACCACGCTGATCGGCAGCTTCATCTCCTTGGGCACCTTGGCGCCCGAGAGGATCTGCTGCGCCACCCAGAACGCGAAGGTCGAGGCGCCCGGTGCGATGCTGGCCGACATGGTCTGGTACTTGTTGGCATCGCGCTGTTCCTTCCACCACGCGAGCTCGTCCTGCCGGTTGCCCATGAAGATCACCGGCGTCGGGCGGCCCGCGGCCTTGAAGGCCTGCGCCACGCCGTAGCCGTCGCCGCCCTGCGTGGCGACCGCCGCCACCTGCGGCAGCGTCGAGAGGATGGCCGACACCTCCTTCTGCGCCACGGTCTGCGTCCAGTTGCCGTGCACCGAGCCGACGATCTTGTACTCGGGCCGCTTGGCCACGGCCGCGGTGATGCCCTGGTGGATTTCGTCGTCGACGAACACGCCGGCCAGGCCGCGCACCTCGAGCAGGTTGCCCTTGAGTCCGCGGCTCGCGAAGTAGTCGATCTGCATCGCGCCGAGCTGCTTGAAGTCCACTGCGATGCGATAGGCGCAGGGCTCGGTCACGATGCCGTCGAACGACACCACCACGATGCCCGCGTCGCACGCCTGCTTCACCGCGCCGTTGAGCGCCGTGGGCGAGGCCGCGTTGATCACGATGGCATCGAAGCCCTGCAGGATCATGTTCTGGATCTGCGCGGCCTGCTCGGTGGCCTGGTTCTCCGATGTCGTGAAGCTCGGCGCCTGCGCCACCACGCCCTTGGCGACCGCGTCCTTGGTCACCTTGTCCCAGCTCTTGAGCATGGCCTGGCGCCACGAGTTGCCCGCGAAGTTGTTCGACAGCGCGATCTTCTTGGCCTTGGTGTCGGCCGCATGGGCCGGAAGGTGCAGTGCGGCGGCGCCCAGCACGAGCGCGGCGGCCAGTGCGGTGGATGAGAGTCGGATCTTCTTCATGTGTGTTGTCCTTCGATGACTGAAGCCGCTGTCCCGGTTCCAGCTTGTCTCCTGCGAATGCCACGTGGTGCGATGCCGCGCTGGCCAGAGCGCGGCACCCAGGCGGTGTGGGTTACATGACTGCGCCGACTTGCCAGGGCACGAACTCGTTCTGCCCGTAGCCGTGCTGCTCGCTCTTCGATTGCGCGCCCGAAGCGGTGGCCAGCACCAGTTCGAAGATGCGCTGCCCCATCTCCTGGATCGAGGCCGTGCCGTCGACGATCTCGCCGCAGTTGATGTCCATGTCTTCTTCCTGCCGCTGCCACAGCGCCGAGTTGGTCGCGAGCTTGAGCGAGGGCGAGGGCGCGCAGCCGTAGGCCGAGCCGCGCCCGGTGGTGAAGCAGATGAGGTTCGCGCCGCCGGCCACCTGCCCCGTGGCGCTCACCGGGTCGTAGCCCGGCGTGTCCATGTAGACGAAGCCGTGCGCCGAGACGGGCTCGGCGTATTCGTACACCGCTTCGAGATTGCTGGTGCCGCCCTTGGCGACCGCACCCAGCGACTTTTCGAGGATGGTGGTGAGCCCACCCGCCTTGTTGCCGGGCGAGGGGTTGTTGTTCATCTCGCCTTCGTTGATCTCGGTGTAGTGCTCCCACCACTTAATGCGGTCCACCAGCTTCTGGCCGACTTCGCGCTTCACCGCGCGGCGCGTCAGCAGGTGCTCGGCGCCGTAGACCTCGGGCGTTTCGCTGAGGATGGCCGTGCCGCCGTGCGCCACCAGCAGGTCGACCGCTGCCCCCAGCGCAGGGTTGGCGCTGATGCCCGAGTAGCCGTCCGAGCCGCCGCATTGCAGCCCGATGGTGATGTGCGCCGCGCTGCACGGCTCGCGCTTGACCGCATTGGCGCGCGGCAGCATCTCGTTGATGAGCGCCACGCCTTTTTCGACCGTCTTGCGCGTGCCGCCTGTGTCCTGGATGTTGAAGGTGCGGAAGTTCTCGCCCTCGGCCAGGTGGCCGGTCGCGAGCCAGGCGTTGATCTGGTTGGCCTCGCAACCCAGCCCGACGACCAGCACGCCCGCGAAGTTCGGGTGCGTGGCGTAGCCCGTGAGCGTGCGCGAGAGGACCTGCATGCCCATGCCCTCGGTGTCCATGCCGCAGCCGGTGCCGTGCGTCAGCGCGACGATGCCGTCCACGTTGGGGAATGCTGCGAGCGCCGAAGGGTTGGTCCGGCGCGAGAAATGATCGGCAATGGCGCGAGCGGCCGTGGCCGAGCAGTTCACGCTGGTGAGCACGCCGATGTAGTTGCGCGTGGCCACGCGGCCGTCGGCGCGCTTGATGCCCATGAACGTCGCCTCGCGCTTGGCGGGCGCGGGCTTCACATCGGCACCGAAGGCGTAGTCGCGTTCGAAGTCGCCCTTGTCGGGGCCCATGTCGAGGTTTTGCGTGTGCACGTGCTCGCCGGGCGCGATGGCCTTGCTCGCGAAACCGATGATCTGGTTGTAGCGCCGCACGGGCTCGCCCTGTGCGATGGCGCGCATCGCCACCTTGTGGCCCGGTGGAATGAGGCCGCGCACGGCCACGTTCTCGACGAGCGTGCCGCCCAGGAGTTGCGAGCGCGCGATGACGACGTCGTCGGCGGGATGGAGTCGGATATAGGGAGTCATGGTCAGAAGAACATCTTGGGCAGCCACAGCACGAGCTTGGGCATGTAGGTGATGAGGCCCAGGCTCAGCAGGAGCGGCACGAGCCACGGAAGAATCGCCATCGTCGTGCGCTCGAAGCTCAGCCCCGCCACGCGCGCCAGCACGAAGAGCACCATGCCCATCGGCGGATGCAAGAGGCCGATCATGAGGTTGAGCACCATCACCAAGCCGAAGTGGATCGGGTCCACGCCCAGCTGCGTGGCAATGGGCAGCAGGATCGGCACGAGGATGGTGATGGCGGCGGTCGGCTCCAGGAAGCAGCCCACGAAGAGCATCAGCAGGTTGGCCAGCAGCAGGAAGACCCATGCCTCCTTGGTGAAGCCCAGCACCCAGGCTGCGATGTCGGTGGTGACGCCGGTGGCCGTCAGCATCCAGCCGAAGATCGATGCCGCCGCCACGATGAAGAGCACCGTGCTCGTGGTCTCGACGGTGTCCAGGCACACCTTCACGAACATCTTCCACGAGAGCGTGCGGTACCAGGCGAAGCCCAGGATCATGGCCCACACGCAGGCTGCGATGGCGCCTTCGGTGGGCGTGAAGAGGCCGGTGGTCATGCCGCCGATCAGCAGCACCGGCGTCATGATCGGCAGCAGCGCCTCGAAGCTGAAGATCTTGTCGAGCACGAAGAGCGAGGCCAGCCCTGCGAACACGGTGAGCTGCGGCGGCGTGCCCAGCTTGACCACCAGCAGCCACAGCAGCAGCGGCCAGCCGATCACCACGGCCAACTCCATCAGTGCCTTGAAGAGGCGGGTGCGCGAGAACTTCACGTCCGCGCCCCACTTGTTCTTGTGCGCGTAGTAGGCCACCGTGAGCATCATCAAAACGGCCAGCAGCGCGCCGGGCAGGAGGCCCGCCAGGAACAGCGCGCCCACCGACACGTTGGCCATCATTCCGTAGATCACGAAGGGCAGGCTCGGCGGAATGATCGGCCCCAGCGTGGCCGACGCGGCCGTCACGCCCACGGCGAATTCGGTGGAGTAGCCGTGCTCCTTCATCGCCTTGATCTCGATGGTGCCGAGGCCCGCGGCGTCGGCGATGGCGGTGCCGCTCATGCCCGCGAAGATCACCGAGCCCAGCACGTTCACATGGCCGAGGCCGCCCTTGAGCCAGCCCACCAGCGCGAGCGCGAAGTTGTAGATGCGGGTGGTGATGCCCGCGTTGTTCATCAGGTTGCCGGCGAGGATGAAGAAGGGCACTGCCAGCAGCGGAAAGCTGTCGATGCCGCTCACCATCCGGTGGATCACCACGAAGGGCGGCAGCGTGCTGTCGCTCACCAGGATGTAGACCAGCGAGGCGCCGGCCATGGCGATGGCCACCGGAATGCCGCCGGCCATGAAGAACAGGAAGATGATTTTCAGCATGGGTCTTTTTCTGGGTCGTTGCGGTGCCGGGGTCAGCGGTCGGAGAGCGTCGACTCCGGTTGCTCCAACACGCTGTAGCCGCGCTTCCAGTGAATGCGCAGCACCTGCAGCGAGCGCCACGCCATCGCGGCGAAGCCGAACACGCACAGCGCGTAAACGACGTTCATCGGCAGGTCGACGAGGGTCATGCGCGTCTGGTTGCCGATCTTCATCATCATCTGCAACGTCATGACCACGGCCGCCACGAAGAAGGCGGTGCGCAGCACGTCCACCACCATCGAGAGCATGCGGCCCATGGCACGCGGCATGTGGCGGTAGAAGAAGTCGACCTGGATCTGGTTGTTCTTCGCCACGCCCACCGCCGCGCCGATGAAGACGACGCCGATGAGCAGGTAGCGCGCCACTTCCTCCGTCCAGGCGGCCGAGTCGTTCATCACGTAGCGTGTGACGAACTGGTAGAAGACCGTGAGGCCCAGCACCCAGAAGACGGCCAGCGAGATCCAGCCTTCGGCGATGGTGTCCGACAGGTCGACCACCTCGTCTTCCGCGTGGAAGTGGCCTTCGTCGTCGATGATCTTTTGAGGTTCGCTCATGGCTGGATCACGCGTTCACTTGATCGCCAGGATGCGGTCGTAGTCCTGCTGGCGGTAGCCCTGGTCGGTGGGCTTGGTGGCCTTGAGCACGGCTTCGCGGAACGCGTTCTTGTCGACCGTGATCACGTTGTTGCCCTTCTTCTTGAACTCCTCGACCAGGCGCACTTCGGAGGCGATGATTTCGCGGCCGGTCTTCTCGGCGGCTTCCTGCATCACGTCGGTGAAGATCTTCTTCTCGTCCGCCGAGAGCTTGCCCCAGAGCTGCCCCGAGCAGATCGTGAGCAGCGAATCGACGATGTGGCCGGTGAGCGAAATGTTCTTCTGCACCTCGAAGAACTTCTTGGCCTCGATGGTGGGCAGCGGGTTCTCCTGCGCATCGACCGTGTTGTTCTGCAGCGCGAGGTACACCTCGGCGAAGGCGATCGGCGTCGGGTTGGCGCCCAGCGCCTTCGGGAAGGCGAGGTAGGCCGGCGCGTCGGGCACGCGGATCTTCAGGCCCTTCATGTCCTCGGGCTTGCTCACCGGGCGCGCGGCGCTCGATGTCACGTGGCGCGCACCGTAGTAGCTGAGCGCGGTGATGTGGTTGCCGCTCTTGTCGTCGTAGCCCTTGGCGAGCTCGTTGAACACGTCGCTCTTGGCGTACTTCAGCTGGTGCTCCGCGTCGCGGAAGATGAACGGAAAGTACGAGATCGCCAGCGGCGTGTAGGTGCGCCCCGCGAAGCTCGCGCCCGACAGGATGATGTCGACCGTGCCGAGCGTCAGGCCCTGGTTGATGTCGGCTTCCTTGCCGAGCGTGGAGGCCGGAAACACCTGGATGTCGTACTTGCCGTTGGTGCGCTTCTTGATCTCTTCCGCTGCCCACACCGAATACTTGTGGAACGGCTCGGAGGTCTCGTAGACGTGAGCCCACTTGAGCTTGGTCTGCGCCGAGGCGATGCCCGGAAGGCCCACCACACCGGCTGCGAGGGCGCAGGCGGCGAGCGCCTTGAGGGCGGTGCGTTTGCTGTTCTTGCTGTCTCTGATCATGTGGCTTGTCTCCGTTGTAGTAGTTGGCAGAAATGCTGGCGAGGAATCAGGAAGGCTTCGCGCGTCGCCAGCTCGCGCTGAATCGTTGGTGCGACTTGTCCATGTGCGCATGCATCGCGGCACGCGCGCCCTCTGCGTCGTGGGCGGCCACCGCATCGCGGATGGCCTCGTGCTCGACGATGGCCGAGCGCCAGGAAGGCACGTTCTCGAAATAGCCGCCCAACCGCGTGAAGATCGGGCCCTTGCGCGAGTCCCAGAAGTTCTGCACCGTCTCCACGAGCACCGTGTTGCCGCTGGCATTGACGATGGCGAGGTGGAAGGCGCGGTCGCCCTCCAGCGGCATCACGTTGCGGTCGGCCATCTCGCGCATGACTTCGATGGCACGCGACATCGCATCGACATCCTTGCGCTTGCCCGCGGCGGCGGCGATGGCGGCCGTTTCGCCCTCGATCACGCGGCGCGCCCGGATCAGCTCCAGCGGGCCCCACTCGGTGGGCGCGACCGGTGCCGGGGCGCGGTGCGAGCGGTCGAGCACGTACACACCGGAGCCGGTGCGCACCTCGACCCAGCCCTCGACCTCGAGCGCGATCAGCGCCTCGCGCACCGAGGGGCGGCTCACGCCCAGCTGCTTGGCGAGGTCGCGTTCGGCGGAGAGACGGGCGCCCACGGCGAACTCGCCCTTGGCGATCAGCGCGCGCAGCTGATCGGCGATCTGGCGATAGAGGCGCTGGGGTTCGACGGTCTGGAGGGGCACGAGGGGGCGGATGAACGAACGGGGTTTAAGGGTTGTCCTGAATTGGACAAGTGGTAAGGCCAATTCAGAATACGATGTGTCGCCCGTGTCACCCATCGGGCCAAACCCGAATTGGAGACAGACACCATGCGATTGAAGGGAAAGACTGCGCTCGTCACTGCGGCCGGCCAGGGCATCGGCCACGCCAGCGTGATGGCGCTCGCCGCCGAGGGCGCCCAGGTCTGGGCCACCGACGTCAACGAGAAGCTGCTGGAGCGCTATGCCGGCGTCGCGAACGTCACGGCCGTGAAGCTCGACGTGCTCGACAAGGCCGCCATCGGCGCGCTGTTCGCGAAGCTGCCCGCGCTCGACGTGCTCTTCAACTGCGCGGGCGTAGTGCACAACGGCACCATCGAGCATGCGAGCGACGACGACCTGGCCTTCGCCTTCTCGCTCAACGTGCGCGCGCAGATGTGGACCATCCAGGCGGTGCTGCCCGGCATGCTGAAGGCCGGGCGCGGCAGCATCATCAACATGGCGAGCGTGTGCTCCAGCATGAAGGGCCTGCCCAACCGGTTCGTCTACGGCACCACCAAGGCCGCGGTGCTCGGCCTCACCAAGAGCGTGGCCGCCGACTACGTGACCAAGGGCATCCGCTGCAATGCGGTGTGTCCGGGCACGGTCGACACGCCGTCGCTCGGCGACCGCATCAACGCCAACGCCGATCCCGAGGAAGCCCGCAAGGCCTTCATCGCGCGCCAGCCGATGGGCCGGCTCGCGCAGGCCGAAGAAATCGCGCCCGTGGTCGTGTTCCTCGCGAGCGACGAATCGATCTTCGCCACCGGCCAGTTCTTCACCGTCGACGGCGGCATCACGATATGAACCAGCTCGACTTCACCGGCCGGCACGCGGTCATCACCGGCGGCGCCACGGGCCTGGGCTTCGGCATCGCGCAGCGGCTGGTGGCGTCGGGTGGCAGCGTCACGTTGTGGGACCGCGACGAGTCGGCCGCGAACCAGGCCGCCGAGGCGCTGGGCGACAAGGCCTTCGCGCTGAAGGTCGATGTGTCGCAGCAGCCTTCGGTCGCCAAGGCCGTGGCCGCCACGCTCGCGCATGCGGGGCGCATCGACGCGCTGGTCAACAGCGCCGGCATCACCGGTCCCAACGTCAAGCTGTGGGACTACCCGGTGGACGACTGGCGCCAGGTGATGGAGGTCAACATCAACGGCGTGTTCCTCTGCTGCCGCGAAGTGGTGGGGCAGATGCGCAAGCAGGGCTATGGCCGCATCGTCAACATCGCCTCGGTCGCCGGCAAGGAAGGCAACCCCAACGCCAGCGCCTACAGCGCGAGCAAGGCCGCTGTCATCGGAATCACCAAGTCGCTCGGCAAGGAACTGGCCGACACCGGCATCCGCGTGAACTGCGTGACGCCCGCGGCGGTGAAGACCGCGATCTTCGACCAGATGACGCCCGAGCACATCGCGTTCATGTTGTCGAAAATCCCCATGGGCCGGTTCGGCACCGTGGAAGAGGTGGCCGCGATGGTCGGCTGGCTCTGCACCGAAGACTGTTCTTTTTCCACCGGCGCGGTCTTCGACCTCTCCGGTGGCCGCTCCACTTATTGATCGTTCAATGCACTGAAAGGAAAGCATGAAACTCGTCCGCTATGGCAACCCCGGCAAGGAGAAGCCCGGCCTCATCGACGCCGAAGGCAAGCTGCGCGACCTGAGCGCCGTCGTCAAGGACATCGGTCCCGACCAGCTCGGCGATGCCGCCATCGCCAAGCTGCGCAAGGTGAAGCTCGACAAGCTGCCGCTGGTCAAGGGCAAGCCGCGCTTCGGAAGCCCGGTCGCCAACGTCGGCAAGTTCATCGCCATCGGCCTGAACTACGCGGACCACGCGGCCGAATCGGGCCTGCCGGTGCCCAAGGAACCCGTGGTCTTCATGAAGGCCACGAGCTGCATCCAGGGCCCGAACGATCCGGTGATGCTGCCCAAGGGCTCGGTCAAGACCGACTGGGAAGTCGAACTCGGCGTGGTCATCGGCACGCAGGCGCGCTACGTTTCGCAGAAGAGCGCGCTCGACTACGTGGCCGGCTACTGCACCATCAACGACGTGAGCGAACGCGAATACCAGATCGAGCGCGGCGGCACCTGGGACAAGGGCAAGGGCTGCGACACCTTCGGCCCGCTCGGCCCGTGGCTCGTGACGCGCGATGAAATCGAGAACCCCCAAAAGCTCTCGATGTGGCTCGACCTGAACGGCCAGCGCGTGCAGACCGGCAGCACCAAGACCATGATCTTCACGGTCGCCAAGATCGTGAGCTACGTGAGCCAGTTCATGACGCTGATGCCCGGCGACGTGATCACCACCGGCACGCCGCCCGGCGTCGGCATGGGCATGAAGCCGCCGCTGTTCCTGAAGAAGGGCGACGTGATCACGCTGGGCATCGAAGGCCTGGGCGAACAACGCCAGGAAGTGATTCCCTTCAAGCTCTGATCCCTGCGATCATCCGGCGGATGAAAGCGCCGCCGGACCATCATCGATCGCAGGTGTTCGGCACGCCCTGGGAGGGCGTGCACGGCACCGCGATCGAGAGTGCCCGCCACTACGGCCGGCACTGGCATTCCACCTACGGATTGGGCCTGCTGGAGCACGGCGCGCAGCGCTCGGCCAGCGGACGAGGCAAGGTCGATGCGTATGCCGGCGACCTGATCGCCACCAACCCCGGTGAAGTGCACGACGGCCAGCCGCTCGGCGGGCCGTCGCGCCGTTGGCGCATGGTGTATTTCGATGCCGATGTGATGGCTGCCATGAACGGTGACATGGCTGGCGATGTGGCGTTGACGCGCCCCGTCATCCAGGATGCAAGGCTCGGCGACACGCTGCGCCGCCTGTTCATCCGTCTCGACGATTGGCGCATTGCGACACCCGATGCACGCTGCGCCGAATCACTCGCTTGCGACGAGGCACTGGCCGAAGTCTGCGGCCTGCTGCGCGACAACCATTCCACCGCCGCACCTTCGCGCGAAGCATCCGCCGATGTGAAGCAGGTGCGCAACCGCCTCGCCGACGAACTGCTCGCGCCGCCCACGCTCGCCGAACTCGCGGCGATGACGGGGCTCAGCACCTACCAGGTGCTGCGACGCTTCGAGAAAGCGTATGGCGTGCCCCCGCACGCATGGCTCGTGCTGCAGCGCAGCGAACGCGCACGCCACCTGATCCGCCACGGCGCCGGTCTCGCAGAGGCTGCGGCGGCCAGCGGCTTCTCCGATCAGAGCCACATGACGCGCATCTTCACGCGCCAGTTCGGCTTCACCCCCGGTGCCTGGCAGCGCGGTCTTCGGTTTTAAATGTCCCATTGACAGAACATTGAAACTGCAAAAACATCAAAGGCATGTCGCAAATGCCTTTGCCGAAGTACCACCAGATCTATCTGGTCCTGCGTGAGCAGTTGCACGAGGGGCGCTTTGCGGAAGGCCTGCCCGGCGAACTCGCGCTCATGGCGCAGTTCGGCGTGGCGCGCGTCACGGTGCGCCGCGCACTCGAACAGCTTTCGTCCGAAGGGCTGATCGCACGCAACCCCGGCCGCCGCACGCGCGCGCTGCCACCACCGGCTGCCGGTGAACAGCCGGGCGCGAAGAACCTGGAGCGCGCCAACCTGCGCGGCCTGCTCGAGAACCTCGTCACCATGGGCCTGCACACCTCGGTGAAGGTGATCGAGGTCGCGACCATCACCGCTTCCACGCAGGTGGCCGAGGCGCTGCAACTGCAGCTTGGCGATGCGGTGCAGAAGGCGGTGCGCGTGCGCTCCACCAAGGAAGGCCCGCTCTCGCACATCACCACGTACGTGCCCGACACGATCGCACGCCGCTTCGGCCGCCGCGAGCTCTCGAAGAAGCCCATCCTCGTGCTGCTGGAGGAGTCGGGCGTGAAGGTGGGCCGCGCGCACCAGACGATCTCCGCGCGCCTGGCCGACAACGTGCTTGCGCAGCACCTCGACGTGTCGGTCGGCTCGGCCCTGCTCGCGGTGCGCCGCCTCATCTACGACGAAGACGAGCGGCCCGTGCAGTGGCTGCACGGCTTCTACCGCCCCGATCGCTACACCTACGAAATGCAGCTCTCCCGCGTGGGCAGCATCGACGCGAAGGTGTGGGTCAGTAAAGACGTGTCAGCCCAGTTCAACTGAAGAGAAAAAGGAAAGCCCACCATGCAGAACCGCCGCAGTTTCGTGTCGCAGTCCGCCGCCCTGGCGACTGCCGTTGCCTTCCCGCTCGTGGCCGGCGCGCAGCCCAAGGCCGTCAAGGTCGGCGTGCTGCATCCGGTCACCGGTGCGCTCGCCTACTCGGGGCAGCAGTGCCGCCTCGGTGCGCTGATGGCCATCGAGGACATCAACGCCGCGGGCGGTATCAAGTCGCTCGGCGGCGCGAAGCTCGAAGCGCTGCTGGGCGATGCGCAGTCGCAGCCGCAGGCGGGCGCCGCCGAGGTCGAGAAGATGAACGAAGCCGGCGTCTCGGCCATCGTGGGCGCGTATGCGTCGGCCATTTGCCTGGCGACCACGCAGGCCGCGGCCAAGTACAACCTGCCGCACGTGGTCGACGTGGGCGTGGCCGACCAGATCGTGGAGCGCGGCCTGAAGAACACCTTCCGCTTCGGCCCCGGCTACAAGAAGTCGACCGAGGTGGCCATGGCCAACCTGCTGGTGCTGAACAAGGCCGCGGGCAACCCGGCCAAGACGGTGATGATCATTCACGAGGAGTCGCTCTTCGGCGCCGGCACCGCGCAACTGCTCTCGCGCGAACTGCCGGGCTACGGCTTCGAGGTGAAGGAGGTGGTGAAGCACGCGAACCCCACGCGCGACTTCAACAACATCGTGCTGCGCATGAAGTCGATCAACCCCGACATCGTGATCCCGGCCAACTACTACAACGAGTACGCGCTCCTGGTGCGCACCATGCAGCAGCAGAAGGTGGTGCCCAAGGCGATCTTCTCGGTGCTGGGCGGTGCCGCGTCGAGCTACAAGTTCGTGAAGGAATTTCCGGACGCGGCCAACGGCATCATCGACTGCAACCACTGGTTCAACCCCAAGGACAAGCGCGCGCAGGACCTGCGCAAGCGCGTGGAAGCCAAGGGCCAGTTCTTCAGCTACGAGGTCTTCATGACCTACGCCTCGATGTGGCTCTTGGCCGATGCGCTGGAGCGTGCGAAGTCCACGGAACGCGCAGCCATCATCGATGCGCTGGAGAAGAGCACCTTCTCGAACCACTTCATGCCCTACGGCCCGACCAAGTTCGTCAACGGCCAGAACGAAGGCGCGCAGCCGCTCATGACGCAGGTGGTGAAGAACGACATCAAGGTCATCATCCCGCGCGACTACCGCGAAGTGGATCCGGTGTTCCCGCTGCGCGCGGCCTGAGGCGGAAGGCGGGATGTTCGATTTCGGCATTCTTTTCCCGTCGGTCCTGAACGGGCTGACGACGGGCGCGGTGTACGCACTGATCGCGCTGGGGCTCACGCTGATCTACGGCGTCCTGCACATCATCAACTTCGCACATGGCGCCAGCCTGATGCTGGCGCTGTACGCGGTGTACTTCCTGAAAGAGAAGCTGGGCATCGACCCGTACCTCGCGCTGCCCATCGTCGTGCTCGGCATGTTCGCGCTCGGCTATGCGCTGCAGCGCGTGGTCATCAACCGCGCGGGCCACGGCAAGGACGAGAACATCCTGCTCGCCACGCTCGGCATCGCCATCGTCATGGAGAACCTTGCGTTGCTCTTCTTCAAGTCCGACACGCGCAACATCGACACCGCCTATTCGCTGAGCACCGTCGCGATCGGCCCCGCGATGATCGCGGTGCCCAAGCTCGTGGCCTTCGCGGGTGCGCTCGTGGTCTCGGGCATCCTGTTCTGGATCATGGGCCGCACCGACCTGGGCCGCGCGATCCGCGCGGTCGCCAAGGAGAAGGAGGGTGCCAAGCTCATGGGCATCGACGTGGACCATGTCTACGCGATGAGTTTCGGCATCGGCCTCGCATGCCTGGGCGCCGCCGCTTGCTTCCTGCTGCCGGCGTACTACGTCAATCCGCAGGTGGGCGGCGGCTTCGTGCTGGTGGCCTTCACCATCGTCGTGCTCGGCGGCATGGGCAGCTTCGTGGGCGCGCTGATCGGCGGCTTTCTCGTCGGCATCGTCGAATCGCTCGGCGGTCTTTATCTCGGTGAATCGCTCGGGCAGATCGGCATCTTCGCGATCTTCATCGGTGTCGTGCTCTTCAGGCCGCAGGGCATGTTCGGGGCCAAGGCATGAAGGGGAGCACCAAACAACTCGCGGGCATCGCGCTCTTCGCGGTGCTGGTCGCGTGCGTGCCGTTCGTCACCAAGTCGGGCGTCACGCTCAACTTCGTGATGATGGCGCTCTACGCCACGCTCATCGCACAGGCCTGGAACATCCTCGGCGGCTTCGGCGGTCAGTTCTCGTTCGGGCATGCGCTGTTCTTCGGCACCGGCGCGTACATCCAGGCGATCGCGCAACTGCAGGGCGGCATCAACGCCTGGGTCGCGCTGCCGCTGGCCATCGTCGGTGCGGCGCTGGTCGGGCTCTTCATGGGTGCGCTCACCTTCCGCTACGGCCTCAAGGGCTCGTACTTCGCGCTGGTCACCTTGGCCTTCGCCGAGGTGTTCCGCATCCTCGCGCTGTCGGTCGATTTCACGGGCGGCGGGGTCGGGCTCATGGTGCCGCTGCGCGAATCGGTGGGCAACCTGCAGTTCTCTTCGCGTGCGGGCTATCTGTGGGTCGTGCTCGCGATGGTGGTCACGGCGCTGCTGGTCACCTGGTGGCTGCGCAACGGCCGCTTCGGCGCGTACCTGCAGGCGGTGCGCGACAACGAAGACGCCGCGCGCGCCGTCGGCGTCAACCCGTTCCGCGTGAAGCTCGGAGCCATCGGCCTGTCGGCCGCCTTCATGGGCGCGGCGGGCGCGTTCTACGTGCAGGTGTTCCAGTACATCGACGCGGGCATCGCCTACGGCCCGGCTGTGTCGATCGAGGCGCTGGTCGCGGCCATCGTCGGCGGCATGGGAACGATGTGGGGCCCGGTGCTCGGCGCGGTCGTGCTGCATGTGCTGTCGGATCTCACACGCAATCTCTTCGGCGAACTGCCGGGCATCAACATGGTGATCTACGGCACGGTGCTCGTGCTCATCGTCATCTTCGTGCCGCGCGGCATCGCGGGCATCGGGCTGTCGGTGCGGCAGTTGTGGAAGCCGAAGGGAGGCCGCAATGACTGAAGCGCTTCTGGCCATCGACGGCCTCTCGCGCTCCTTCGGCGGCCTGAAGGCCGTGCAGAACGTGAGCCTCTCGGTGCGCGAGGGCAGCCTGAGCGCGCTGATCGGCCCCAACGGCGCGGGCAAGACCACGCTGTTCGCGCTGATGTCGGGCTTCTTGAAGCCCGATAGCGGCACCGTGCGCTTCGCGGGCGAGGACATCACCGGCCGCGAGCCGCACCGCAACGCCGCGCTCGGCATGACCCGCACCTTCCAGATCGTGAAGCCCTTCGCCGCGCAGACGGTGCGCGAGAACATCGCGGTCGGCGCGCACCTGCATGTGCGCGGCCGCGCCGAGGCGCTGTGGAACGCCGAGGCCGTCGCGCTGCGCGTGGGCCTCGCGCCGCAGCTCGACAAGCCCGCGTCTGACCTCACCGTGGCCGGCCGCAAGCGCCTCGAACTGGCGCGCGCGCTTGCGACGAAGCCGCGCCTGTTGCTGCTGGACGAAGTGCTCGCAGGCCTCAATCCGCAGGAGATCGCCGAGATGATGCCGGTGGTGCGCGGCATCGCCGACAGCGGCGTCACGGTGCTGATGATCGAGCACGTGATGCAAGCCGTGATGAACCTCGCCGAGCATGTGTGGGTGCTCGCGCAGGGGCAGTTGATTGCCGAAGGCAGCCCCGCGCAAGTGACCTCCGACGACCTGGTCGTCGAAGCCTATCTGGGTCATGGCACCGCGGCGCGGCTGCGCAAGGCCGCATCGGGAGTTGAGGCATGAGCGCGTTGTTGGAGATTCAAGGCTTGCGCGGCGGCTACGGCCGCGTCGAGGTGCTGCGCGGTGTCGACCTCACGGTGAACGCGGGCGAGATGGTCGCGCTGCTCGGCAGCAACGGCGCGGGCAAGTCCACGCTCAACAAGATGGTCTGCGGCCTCTGTCCCGCCTGGGGCGGCACGGTGCGCTTCGACGGCAAGGACCTGAGCGGCGCGCACTACCGCGACGTGGTGAAGGCCGGCCTCATCCAGGTGCCCGAAGGGCGCAAGGTGTTTCCCAACCTGAGCGTGCTGGAGAACCTGGAGCTCGGCTCCTTCACCCGCGCCCGCGAGCGGCGCGCAGCCAACGTCGAGAAGATGTTCCACATCTTCCCGCGGCTGCGCGAGCGCATGGCGCAGCACGCCGGCACGATGAGCGGCGGCGAGCAGCAGATGCTGGCCATCGCGCGCGGCCTCATGGCCGAGCCGGTGCTGCTGATCCTCGACGAACCCTCGCTCGGCCTCTCGCCGCTGCTGGTCGAAGAGATGTTCGCGCTGATCCGCGAGCTGCGCGACGGCGGCCTCGCCGTGATGCTCGTCGAGCAGAACGTGGGCCAGTCGCTGGAGATCGCCGACCGCGCCTATGTGCTGGAGAACGGCAGCGTGCGCTTCTCGGGCCTTCCCGCCGAATTGCTCGGCAGCGACGAACTGCGGCGCGCCTACCTGGGGCTCTGACTCCCGCGAACCGCCCACGCGAAAACCCACGATTCCCCCGGAGACACAACACATGAAAAGACGCGACATCCTCCTCTCGTCGCTGGCCGCGGCATGGGCCGGCGGCGCCTTCGCACAGATCGGCAACGCGCCGGTGCGCATCCTCGTGGGCGCGCCCGCGGGCGGCTCGACCGACACGCTCGCGCGCTCGCTCGCCGTGAGCATGGGCCCGGCGCTCGGCCGCACGGTCATTGTCGAGAACCGCCCCGGTGCGGGCGGCAACATCGCCGCCGATGCGGTGGCCAAGGCCGCGCCCGACGGCAACACGCTCCTGATGAGCTTCACCAGCCACGCGATCAACGCTACGCTCTACCCGACGCTGCCTTTCGATCCGGTGAAGGACTTCACCGCGCTCACCTGCGTGGCGACCTCGCCCTCGATCCTCGTCGCGCACCCGTCGCTGCCCGCGAAGGACGTGCGCGAACTCATCGCGCTCGCCAAGGCCAAGCCGGGGCAGCTGAACTTCGCGATCGGTGCGGTGGGCTCCTCGCTGCACATGGCGGGCGAGGCCTTCAAGATGCAGTCGGGCGTGGACATCGTGAACATCCCCTACAAGGGCACTTCGCCCGCCGTGCAGGACGTGCTCGCGGGCCAGGTGCAGCTGATGTTCGCGGCCGTGGGCAACGTCAAGGCGCACATCCAGGCCGGCAAGCTCAAGGCGCTGGGCGTGACCACGGCCAAGCGGCTGCCGGCCTTTCCCAACGTCCCGGCGATTGCCGAGGCGCTGCCGGGCTACGAATCGAGCGCGTGGTTCGGCCTCTTCGGCCCTGCGCACATGCCCGCCGACCGCGTCAAGCAGATCGGCGATGCCGCGCGCCATGCGCTGCAGCAGGCCGACATGCGCCAGCGCCTGGACACGGAGGGCGCGATCCCGGTCGGCAATTCGACCGAACAGTTCTCCGCCTTCGTGCAGAGCGAGATCACGCGCTGGGCGAAGGTGGTCAAGTTCTCGGGAGCCAAGCCGGAATGACCTCGATGGCTCCAACCCGCGCGCCAGCCCAGACGCTGGCGCAGAAGCTCATCGCACGCGCAAGCGGACGCGAGCGGGTGTCGGTGGGCGAGATCGTGACCTGCGGCGTCGACCTGGCGATGTTCCACGACTCCTCGGGGCCGCGTCGCCTCAAACCCATGCTCGAAGAGCTGGGCGCGCAGATCTGGGACCGCTCGCGCGTGGTGCTGGTCATGGACCACTACGTGCCCGAGCGCGACGACGACTCGCGCCGCATCGTGCGCATCGCGCGCGACTGGGCGCGCGACCAGCAGCTGCCGCATGTGTACGACAGCCAGGGCATCTGCCACGTGGTGGTGCCGCAGCACGGCCACATCCGCCCGGGCATGCTGTGCGTGGGCGGTGATTCGCACTCGCCCACGGGCGGTGCGTTCGGCGCCTACATGTTCGGCATCGGCAGCACCGAGATGCTGGGTGTGATGGTGACCGGAGAAATCTGGCTGCGCGTGCCCGAGACCATCCGCATGTGGTGGAACGGCGCGCTGCCCGCGGGTGTGACCGCCAAGGACATGATGCTGCACATGATCGGCCGCTTCGGCATGAACGGCGGGCGCTACCAGGCGGTCGAGTTCGCGGGGCCGGCGGTCGCGGCGCTCTCGATGCAGGAGCGCATGACGCTTTCGAACATGAGCGCCGAGCTTGGCGCGCAGGCCGGGCTGATCGCACCCGATGCGACCACCGCCGAATTCCTGGCTGGCGCCGGTGCACCGCCCGTCGACATGGCACCCTGGTTCACCGACGAAGGCGCGGAACTCACGGACCATCGCTTCGATGCCTCCACGCTCGAGCCCTACGTCGCCGCGCCGCATAGCCCGGCCAACGCGCACGGCGTGAGCCGCTACGTGGGCACGCCGGTCGACGTGGCCTATATCGGCGCCTGCACCGGCGCCAAGCTTGACGATCTGCGTGCCGCCGCGCAGGTGCTGCGCGGGCACAAGGTGGCGAGCGGCATCCGCCTGATCGTGGCGCCCGCCAGCATCCGCGACCAGGAAGCGGCGCGCGAGGAGGGCGTGCTGCAGGTGCTGATGGAGGCGGGCGCCGAACTGTTCCCCACCGCGTGCGGCGCGTGCTCCGGCTACGGCGACCCGATGGGTGACGACGTCACCGTCATTTCCACCACCGCGCGCAACTTCAAGGGCCGCATGGGCTCGCCGACGGCGCAGGTCTACCTGGGTTCGCCTTACACGGTGGCGGCGGCTGCGTTGCGCGGCTGCGTGACCGACCCGCGCGAGGTGCTCGCATGAACGGCCAGACCTTGCACCGCGTGTGGCGCCTGGGCGCCGACATCGACACCGACGCGCTCGCGCCAGGCCACGCGATGAAGCACGGCATCGACGTCATCGCCAGGCACTGCCTCGAAGCCATCCGCCCCGAGTTCGCGAGCGAAGTTCAACCGGGCGACGTGATCGTGGCGGGCCCCAACTTCGGCATCGGCTCCTCGCGCGAACAGGCCGCGGCGGTGCTCGTGCATCTGGGCGTGGCGGCGGTGATCGCGCCGTCGTACAGCGGCCTGTACTTCCGCAACGCCTTCAACCTCGGCCTCCTGCTTCTGACCTGCGCCGAGGCCGGGACGCTGAACGAGGGCGACCGAATCGCCCTCGACACGACGGTGCCCGCCGTCGTCTCGCCTTGCGGTGCACGGCTGGCCTGCGAGCCCGTGCCCGGATTCCTCATGGACATGGTCCGCGCCGGCGGATTGATGAACCAGTTACGCCAGCGTGGCGGCTCCCCGGCCTCCCAGAAAGCAAGCAATGTCTGACCCATCCTCTTCTGCAGCGACCGCGACAGCGATCGACCCCGTCACGCTCGCCGTGCTGCGCGGCCGCCTCGAACAGGTGGCCGACGAGATGGACGCCACGCTCTATCGCAGCGCGTTCAATCCCATCATTGCCGAGGCGCACGACGCCTGCCACGGTCTCTACGACGCGGCGAGCGGCGACACGCTGGTGCAGGGCAAGTCGGGCCTGCCGGTGTTCGTCGGCGCCATGGCATTCGCGGTGCGCGCCACCGCCAAGGCGGCCGAGCCGCGCGGCGGCATGAAGGACGGCGACATCTGGATCAGCAACGACGCCTACGACGGCGGCACGCACGCCAACGACTTCAAGCTGGTGAAGCCTTTCTTTCGCAACGGCAAGCTCTATTGCTACATGGCTTCGGCCGCGCACTGGCACGACGTGGGCGGCGCGGTGCCCGGCAACTACAACCCGGCCGCCACCGAGTGCTGGCAGGAAGCGGTGCAGATTCCACCGGTGCGCATCGTGCGCGATGGCGTGCTCGATGCCGACGTGCTCGCCATCCTGCAGGCCAACACGCGCCTGCCCGACAGCCTCTGGGGCGACCTGAACGGCCAGCTCGCGGCGCTGGAGCTCGGCGAGAAGCGGCTGAACGGCCTGCTCGACGAATATGGCGACGACCTGGTGCTGAACGCGCTGGGCGAACTGCGCGGCCGCGCGCTGCGCCTGATGCGCTCGCACATCGCCTCGCTGCCCGACGGCCGCTACAGCTTCGAGGACGTGCTGGACAACGACGGCATCACGAACGAGCCGCTGACCATCGCGCTCGACATGACGGTGGCCGGCGACCGGCTGCTGCTCGACTTCTCGCGCACCTCGCCGCAATGTGCGGGGCCGGTGAACATCTCGCGCGCCACTGCGGTGGCGGCCTGCTACGTCGCGCTCAAGCACCTGTTCCCCGACGTGCCTGCCAATGCCGGCGTGCTCGACGCGGTGGACTTCAACATTCCCGACAAGCTGGTGATCAGTTGCGAGCGGCCGCGCCCGGTCGGTGGCTACACCGAGACGATCCTGCGGATGATCGACGTGATCTTCAGCGCGGCCGCGCAGGCCGACCCGACGCGTGCGGTCGCACAGGCCTACGGCACGATCAACGCGCTGTCGATCGCGGGCCACCGCAGCGACAAAGGCCGCGAAGGCCAGCGCTGGGTGATGTTCAGCTTCTTCGGCGGCGGGCACGGGGGCCATTCGGGTGGCGATGGCCTCTCGCACGGCAACGCGCCGATCTCGACCGCGACGATTCCGCCGCTCGAGATCCTCGAAGCCGCGTATCCGGTGCGCTTCACCGAATGGTCGCTGCGCGCAGATTCGGGCGGCGACGGCCGGCACCGCGGCGGTCTGGGCGCCGTGTATGAAATCGAACTGCTGGAGAAAGACGCCGAGGTGTTCGTCTTCGGCGAGCGCGGCACCTCGCCGCCCAAGGGCATCGCGGGCGGCGGCGAAGGTGCGGTCAACCGGTTCAGCTACGAGAACGAAGGCACCTGGCACACGCCACCCATGGTGTCGAAGATGCGCGGCATCCAGCTTGCGCGCGGCGAGCGCGTGCGGCTCGAAACGCCCGGCGGCGGCGGCTGGGGCAACGCGGCAGAGCGGCCCGCACCGCAGCGCGAAGCAGACGGCGCAATGGGCTATGTGACGACCGACAGCAGCAAGAAGAAAGCGTCCGAATGACTTCCTCCGGTAAATCCCTTGTCGTCGGCGTCGATGTCGGCGGCACCTTCACCGACCTCTTCGTGCTCGACGAGGCGAACGGCACGGCGCGCATCGTCAAGGTGCCCTCCACACGCGGCGAGGAAGCGCGCGGCTTCATGAACGGCGTGGCGCGCGTGGCCGATTCGGCCGCCGACATTGCCACCATCGTGCACGGCACCACGGTCGGCACCAACGCACTGCTCGAACGCAAGGTGGCGCGCACCGGCATCATCACCACGCGCGGTTTTCGCGACGTGCTGGAGATGCGCCGCCGCGACCGCCCCGAGACCTGGGGCCTGCGCGGCAGCTTCACGCCCGTGGTGCCGCGCGACCTGCGCCGCGAGGTGGACGAGCGCGTGCTGGCCGACGGCACGCTGCACACCGCGGTCGACCTGGACCAGGTGCGCGCCGAAGCACGCTCGCTGCTCGAAGCCGGCTGCGAGGCCGTGTGCGTGTTCTTCATCAACACCTACGCGAACCCCGAGAACGAACGCCTCGCCGTTGCCGCGGTGCGCGAGCTGTGGCCCAACCCGCACGTCACGTCGGCCAGCGAAGTGCTGCCCGAGATCCGCGAGTTCGAGCGCTGCTCGACCGCCACGCTCAATGCCGCGCTGCAGCCGGTGGTGGGCAGCTACCTCGGCCGGCTCGAATCCGACCTGCGCGGCCAGGGCTTCGCCGGCGAACTGCTGGTGGTGCAGAGCAACGGCGGCGTGATGTCGCGCCAGACCGCGAGCGACCTGCCGGTGCGCACGGCGCTCTCGGGCCCGGCAGCCGGCGTGATCGCCTGCGCGGCCATCGCACGCGCGGCGGGTTTTCCGAACGCGATCACCGGCGACATGGGCGGCACTTCGTTCGACGTGTCGCTGGTGGCGAACGGCGAGGCCGCATTGGCCGCGCAGACCGCCATCGAGTTCGGCATGGTGATCCGCTCGCCGATGATCCAGATCGAGACCATCGGCGCGGGTGGCGGCTCCATCGCCTCGGTGGATGCGAGCGGCATGCTGCAGGTGGGCCCCGAGTCGGCTGGCAGCGTGCCAGGGCCGGCGTGCTATGGGCGCGGCAACATGCGGCCGACGGTGACCGATGCGAACGTGCTGCTGGGGCGCATCGCGGCGGACCGTCCGCTCGGCGGTGGTTTGCTCGCGGCGCTCGAGGCGGAGAAGTCGCGCCAGGCCATCGAGGAGCACGTTGCACGCCCACTGGGCCTCGATGTGCACGCGGCGGCCGAGGCGATTCTCACGGTGGCCAATGCGCGCATGGCGGGTGCGATTCGCCTCGTTTCCATCGAACGAGGCCACGATCCGCGCCGCTTCGCCTACATGCCTTTCGGCGGTGGCGGCGCGCTGCATGTGTGCGCGATGATGCGCGAGGTCGGCGTCGCCACGGGCATCGTGCCGCGCTACCCCGGCGTGACTTCCGCGCTCGGCTGCGTGATCGCCGACATGCGCCACGACGCGGTGCAGACGCTCAACAAGCCGCTGACCGAACTCGACGTGGGCGACGTGCAGCGCCGCATCGACGAGCTGGCGGCCAGTTGCCAGCAGCGCCTCGACTCCTCGGGCGTGCGCTTCGACGAAGTGCGCGAAGTTATCGCGCTCGACATGCTCTACGCCGGCCAGACGCACACGCTGCCCGTGGTGCTCGCCGATGCGGGCAAGGCGCCGCTCACGGCCGCATCGATCCGCGCTGCTTTCGAAGCCAGCTATACCGCCGCCTTCGGTCGCGTGCTCGAAGGCATTCCGATCCGCGTGATGAACCTGCGCTACGCGCGCATCGGCGTGCGGCCCAAGTTCGACCTGAAGGTGCTCGCGCCCGAAGGGGAGGGCAGCACCGCGCCACTGGGAACGCAGCGCGTGTTCCACCACGGCCAATGGCACGAGGCCGTGCGCTATGCGCGGCTCGAACTGCCGGTGGCCGCGCGCATCGAAGGCCCTGCGATCCTGGAGCAGGCCGATACCACCGTGTGGCTCGAACCCGGTTTCCACGCCGAGGTCGATGCGCACGGCAACCTGCTGGTGAGGCTGTCATGAGCGATACGACGAAGAAGCCCATTGCTGCGAAGACGGCGCTGGTAATCATCGACCTGCAGAACGATTTTCTCGATGCGAACGGCGCCTATGCGCGCGGCGGCGACACCAACCCGCCAGCGCTGCTGTTGCCGGCACGCGTGGCCGAGGTCGCGCGTGCGCTCAAGGCGGCAGGCGGCCTGGTGGTCGCGAGCCAGTTCACGCTGTGGCCCGACGCAGGCGGCGAGCCGATGGTCTCGCCGCATCTGAAGGCGCTGCGCCCGTACCTGAAGAAGGGCGACTTCGCACCCGGCAGTTGGGGCCAGGCGAATGTCGATGCGCTGGCCGGTCTCATCGACGTGACGGTCAGCAAGGTCGCGTATTCCGCCTTCTTCAACACGCAGCTCGACTGGGTGCTGCGCCGCGCGGGCATCGACACGGTCGCGGTCTGCGGCATCGTCACCAACGGTGGCGTCGCGAGCACCGTGCGCGATGCGCACATGCGCGACTACCGCACGCTGGTGCTCGCCGACGGCTGCGCGGCCTTCGGCGAAGAGCGCCACCAGACCTCGCTGGCCGACATGCGCAACGTGGCCGAGGTGACGGACTGCGCGGCCTTTACCGCGTCGCTCGCATGACTGGCAGCCCCTCGCGCCAGATTCGCCGCGCGTCAGGGGTCGAGGCCGACGCGCATGTGTCGGTCGCCATCGTCGGCGGCGGCGCCTGCGGGCTCACGGCTGCGCTGATGCTGGCCGATGCGGGCGTCGAATGCGTGGTGCTGGAGCGCGATGCGCTGCCGAGCGGATCGACCGCGCTGTCCTCGGGCTTCATTCCCGCGCCCGGCACCCGCACGCAGCGTGCGCATGGCGTGCACGACGACAACGCCGAACGCTTTGCCGCCGACATCCAGACCAAGGCCCACGGGCGCGCGGCGCCTGCGCTGGTCGAGGCCTATGCGGGCTCCATCGGCCCGGCGCTCGATGCGCTGCAGGAGCGGCATGGGCTGAAGTGGATGCTGCTCGACGGCTTTCTCTATCCGGGTCACAGCGTGCATCGCATGCACGCGCTGCCGCAGAAGACCGGGGCATCGCTGATGGCTGCATTGCAGTCGGCCGTCGAGACCGCGGGCATTCCGGTGCTGACGCAGGCGCTGGTCGACACGCTGGTACTCGATGCCGAAGACCGTGTGATCGGCATCGACTACACCCGGCCCGACGGCAGTCGCGAGACCCTGGCCTGCGACGCGCTGCTGCTCGCCTGCAACGGCTTCGGCGGCAATGCGCAGATGGTCCGCGCGCTGTTGCCCGAGATGGCCGAGGCCACCTTCGGCGGCCACACCGGTAACGACGGCAGCGCGATCCTCTGGGGCGAATCGCTCGGTGCGCGGCTGCGCGACCTCGGCGGCTACCAGGGCCACGGCTCATGGGTCACACCGCAAGGGGCGCTGATGTCGTGGGCCGTGATGATGGAAGGCGGCGTGCAGATCAACTGCGAAGGCCGGCGCTTCCACGACGAGACGCAGGGCTACTCGGAAGCAGCAGTGCATGTGCTCGCGCAGCCGGGCGGCATCGCGTGGAATGTGTTCGATGCGCCGCTGCTCGCATTGGCCCGCGGCTTTCCCGACTTCTGCGAGGCCGAAGCGGCGGGCGCCTTGCGCCGCTGCGAATCGGTGGCTGCGCTGGCGGACTGCATCGGTTGCGAGCAAGCGGTTCTGCAGGCCACGCTCGATGCGATGCGCGGCGGCGCGCCGCTTCCCGACGGCCGCGTCTTCGCACGCGCACTCGATGCCCCGTACTTCGCAGTGAAGGTGACGGGCGCGCTCTTCCACACCCAAGGCGGCCTCGACACCGCGCCCGACATGCGCGTGCTGCGCCACGATGGCACGCCCTTCGCCAACCTGCTCGCCGCCGGTGGCGCGGCGGGCGGCGTGTCGGGCGATGCGGTGTGGGGCTATCTCTCCGGCAACGGCCTGCTGAGTGCCGTGGCTGGTGGCTACATCGCGGCGCGCACGGTTGCCGCATTGGTCCATTCGACGAAAGCGTCCAGATGACGAACCCTTCCTTCAAGACCCGGCTCGCGCGCAACGACATCGTGCTTGCGCCGGGCGTCTACGACGCGCTCAGCGCCCTGGTGGCCGAGCAGGCCGGCTTCGAGGCGCTGTACCTCTCGGGCGCCTCCATCGCCTACACGCGGCTGGGCCGCTCCGACATCGGCCTCACGACCTTCACCGAGGTGGCCGACACGCTCGCGCGCATCACGGAGCGGGTGAGCCTGCCGGTGATCGTCGATGCCGACACCGGCTTCGGCAACGCGCTCAACACCCAGCGCACCGTGCGCGGTTTCGAGCGTGCGGGCGCGGCGATGGTGCAGATCGAGGACCAGACCTTTCCCAAGCGCTGCGGCCACCTCGATGGCAAGGCCGTGGTGCCCGAGCGCGAGATGGTCGGCAAGCTGAAGGCCGCGCTGGACGCGCGTGCATCGAGCGACACGCTGATCCTCGCGCGCACCGATGCGGTGGCGGTCGAAGGGCTCGACGCGGCGCTCGACCGCGCCGAGGCGTACCTCGCCTGCGGCGTGGACGCGCTCTTCATCGAGGCGCTGCGCTCGCCCGAGCAGATGGACGCCGCTTGCCAGCGCTTCGGCGACCGCGTGCCGCTGCTGGTGAACATGGTCGAAGGCGGCAAGACGCCGATCCAGGATGCGGACGCGCTGCAGAAGCACGGCTTTCGCATCGCGATCTTCCCGGGCGGCACGGCGCGCGCGGTGGTGCACACGCTGCAGGGCTACTACGGGAGCCTGCACAAGCACCGCACCACGCAGCCGTGGCGGCCGCAGATGCTGGACTTCGATGCGCTCAACGAGGTGATCGGCACGCCCGAGCTGATGCGCACCGGGCAGAAGTACGACTGAACGCGCGCTTCAGCGCAGCGCGCTCACCAGCGCGTCGTAGACCAGCCGCACCCGCGCCGGCACCGGCGCGCGCTGCGAGCGGTAGACATGGATCGGCCAGGGCTCGGGCGCCTCGGCCTCGAGCACCGCCACCAGCTCGCCCGATTGCAGCAGCGGCTCGGCCAGCGGGCCCACGAGCTGGCCGAAGCCCAGGCCCGCGCGCACCGCGGCGCACTCGGCATCGACGTCGTCGGTGACGAAGGCCGGCGCGGCGACCGGCATCTGCCGCCCCTTGCTGAAGAACCACGACCACGGGCGGCCCGAGCTGCGGTCCATCAGCGCGGTGAGCGGAAAGCCGGGCAGCGCATCGAGGCTTTTCGGAATGCCCGTGCGCTCGATCAGCGCGGGCGTCGCCACCACGTAGAGGCGCATCTTGCCGACGGTGCGCGCGACGAAGCGGGCATCGCGGATCGGACCCGCGCGCACCCCGATGTCGATCTGCTCGTCGACCACGTCGGCATGGGTCTCCGACAGCCTCAGGTCGAGTACCAGGCCGGGATGTTCGGCCAGCATCGGCGCCAGCACCTGCGGAATCAGCCGGCGGCCGAACACGTTGGGCGCGGTCACGCGCACCGTGCCCGCGTGCTGCGACAGCGCGCGCCGGTCGGTGCGGTGGAACAGCGCGTCGACACCGCCCACCGCGGCGCGCGCGCGCTGCGCGAGCTGCCGGCCGAAATCGGTGAGCTGCACACCGCGCGTGCTGCGGTGAAAGAGCGGCTCGCCCAGTTCTTCTTCGAGCTCGCGCACCGCGCGTGTCACCACCTGCGGCGACACGGACAGCCGCACGGCCGCCTCGCGGAAGTTGGCGGCATCGGCGGCGGTGAAGAACACGCGCAGGGCTTCGAGACGGTTGGACATGGTGTGTTGCCTTGTTCCTGGATGTGGAATTCTGAAGTCGCCAGAGTTTCATTTACTGGAACGCGTGGATTTTCCACACTGCATGCACTTCTTCAACACACCCGAAAGGAATTTCCCATGACATCCGTTCAAGACAACATCCAAGGCAAGGTCGCCATCGTCACCGGCGCGAGCAGCGGCATCGGCGAATCCATGGCCCGCCACCTCGCCGCACGCGGCGCCAAGGTGGTGCTCGCGGCACGCCGCACCGACCGGCTCGACAAGGTCGTTGCAGAGATCCGCGAGGCGGGCGGCGAAGCGGTCGCCATCGCCACCGACGTGTCCAAGCGCACTGATCTTGAAAAGCTCGCCGCCGCGACGGTCGAAACCTTCGGCCGCATCGACGTGCTGGTCAACAACGCGGGCGTGATGCCGCTGTCGCCGCTCGAGAAGCTCAAGGTCGACGAGTGGGACCGCACCATCGACGTCAACATCAAGGGCGTGCTCTACGGCATTGCCGCGGTGCTGCCGCGCATGCAGGCGCAGGGCAGCGGGCACATCCTGAATGTCGCGTCGATCGCGGGCATCAAGGTGTTCACGCCGATCGGTACGGTCTACAGCGCGACGAAGCATGCGGTGCGCGCCATCTCCGAGGGCTTGCGCGTCGAAGTGGGCAACTCGGGCGTGCGCGTCACGATTGTGTCGCCCGGCGCGGTCGATTCGGAACTGAAGCTCGGCAGCACCGATGCGGATGCCGCCGCCGGCCTGAAGGCGTTCTACGACGCCAACCAGATCCCGGCCGATGCGGTCGCCCGTGCCGTGGTCTACGCGGTGGAGCAGCCGGCGAACGTGGACATCAATGAAGTGGTCGTGCGGCCGGTGTCGCAGGACTTCTGATCGGGGCGGGGCCGGTGCGGCCCCGCTTCGCATCATTTAACCTTCTGGAATAGAAGGTCATTTGCAGCCAAAAGTGCAAAGCTCCCGCAAAATAGAACGACCGTTCGTTTTATTCGGAGCTTTCACGATGTCTGTCAATGCCGTTCCCGCCAAGCCGGCCCGCGCCGCCCAGAAAGGCCAGCAGACCAAGGCCGTGATCGTCGATGCCGCACTGGCACTGGCGGCGCAGATCGGGCTCGAAGGCCTGTCGATCGGCGCGGTGGCTGAAATCACCAAGATGAGCAAGTCGGGCGTCTTCGCCCACTTCGGTTCGCGCGAGGAACTGCAGATCTCGGTGGTGCGCGAGTATCACGCACGTTTCGAGCAGGAGGTGTTCTTTCCTGCGCTCTCGGCGCCGCGCGGCCTCCCGCGCCTTCGCGCCATGTTCGCCAACTGGATGAAGCGCACCTCGACCGAGATCGACTCGGGCTGCATCTATATCAGTGGCGCTTCCGAATTCGACGACCGTCCCGGCCCCGTGCGCGATGCGCTGGTCGAGTCGGTCAGCATCTGGCAGGCCGCAGTGCTGCGCGCCATCGTGCAGTCGCAGTCCGAAGGCCATCTGCGCGCCGATGCCGACGAGCGCCAGGTCGCGTTCGAGATCCATGGCCTCATCCTCGCGCTGCACTACGAAGCCCGTTTCCTGCAGGTGCCCGGCTCCATCGGTCGCGCGACTGTCGGCTTCAACAACATCCTCGCGCGCAGCGCCACGCCCGATGCGCCGGCGGACCCCGCTGCTGCCGCACCGGCGCCCGCCGGCCGGCGCCTCAAGCCCGTGCGCTGAACGCGCGGCACCGTTTTCGCTTTCCCCCTTTTCTTCTTTCAATTTAGTTTCGACCAGGAGAGTCCCGGATGCCTACCTACAACCCACCCGTGCGCGACATGCAGTTCGTGCTGCACGAAGTGCTCAACGTCGCCGAAGAACTCAAGGCACTCCCGGCCCATGCCGAAACCGATGCCGACACCATCAACGCGGTGATCGAAGAGGCCGGCAAGTTCGCCGCCGAGGTGACCTTCCCGCTGAACATCAGCGGCGACGAAGAAGGCTGCGTGCTCGACAAGACCACGCACGAGGTCAAGACGCCCACGGGCTTCAAGGACGCCTACGCCAAGTACGTCGAAGGCGGCTGGCCGGCGCTCTCGTGCGACCCGGCCTTCGGCGGCCAGGGCCTGCCGTTCGTGGTGAACCAGTGCCTGTTCGAGATGCTCAACAGCGCCAACCAGGCCTGGACCATGTACCCCGGCCTCTCGCACGGCGCGTACGAAGCGCTCAAGGCGCACGGCACCGAAGAACAGAAGAAGACCTACCTGCCCAAGCTCACGAGCGGCGAGTGGACCGGCACCATGTGCCTGACCGAGCCGCATTGCGGCACCGACCTGGGCCTGTTGCGCACCAAGGCCGAGCCGCAGCCCGACGGCACCTACCGCATCACCGGCAGCAAGATCTTCATCTCGGCCGGCGAGCACGACATGACGGACAACATCATTCACCTGGTGCTGGCCCGCCTGCCGGACGCGCCCAAGGGCAGCAAGGGCATCAGCCTGTTCGTGGTGCCGAAGTTCAAGGTGAAGGCCGACGGTTCGCTCGGCGAGCGCAACCCGATCTTCTGCGCGGGCCTCGAGCACAAGATGGGTATCCACGGCAACGCCACCGCACAGATCGTGATCGAAGGCGCGACCGGCACGCTGGTCGGCGAGCCCAACAAGGGCCTGGCTGCGATGTTCGTGATGATGAATGCCGCGCGGCTCGGCGTGGGCAACCAGTCGCTGGGCCTTACCGAAGTGGCTTATCAAAACGCATTGGCGTACGCCAAGGACCGCATCCAGATGCGCTCGCTCTCGGGCGTGAAGGCCAAGGACAAGGAAGCCGACCCGATCATCGTGCACCCCGACGTGCGCAAGATGCTGCTCACGGCCAAGGCGTATGCCGAAGGCGGCCGCGCGCTGCAGATCTTCTGCACGCTGCTGCTCGACAAGGAGCACAACCACCCCGACGAAAAGGTGCGCAAGGACTCGGGCGAACTGGTCGCGCTGCTCACGCCCATCGTCAAGGCCTTCATCACCGACAACGGCCACATCGCGACCAACTCGTGCATGCAGGTGTTCGGTGGCCACGGCTTCATCAAGGAATGGGGCATGGAGCAGTTCGTGCGTGACAACCGCATCAACATGATCTACGAAGGCACCAACACGATCCAGTCGCTGGACCTCCTGGGCCGCAAGGTGCTGGGCAACAACGGCGCGTCGCTCAAGAAGTTCGGCAAGCTCGTGGCCCGGCTGGTCGAAGAAGAAGGTGTGAACGAGAAGATGGCCGAGTTCATCAACCCGATCGCGATGCTGGGCGACCAGCTCACCAAGTTCACGACCGAGATCGGCTTCAAGGGCTTCCAGAACCCCGACGAAGTCGGCGCCGCCGCGGTGGATTACCTGCGCGTGGCCGGCCACTTCGTGTTCGGCTACCTGTTCGCCCGCATGGCGCAGGTCGCGCTGCGCGAAATCGCCGCCGGCAACACCGATCCGTTCTATGTCGCCAAGCTGCAGACCGCGCGCTTCTACTTCGCCAAGCTGTTCCCGGAGACCGCGACGCTGATGCGCACCGCGCGTGCCGGCAGCAAGGTGTTGATGGACACCGACGCAGCGCTGGCCTGAGGCCACTGTCCTTCCTCATCGTCCAACCCGGGAGCCGCTCATGAAATCGATCGTTGCAGCCATCGTCCTCGCCGCCACCGCCGTCACGGCCATGGCCCAGAGCACCCCCGTGGGGCTCTGGCGCAACGCCGACGACAAGACCGGCGAGGTCAAGGCCGAGATCCGCATCGCCGAGACCAACGGCGCGCTCAGCGGCCGCATCGAGAAGTCGCTGAAGAAAGACACCAAGCCCGATGCGACCTGCGACGAATGCAGCGACGACCGCAAGGGCAAGCCCATCACCGGCCTGGAGATCATCCGCGGCGGCAAGAAGGCGGAGGGCAAGGACGTCTGGGAAGGCGGCAAGATCCTCGACCCCGAGAACGGCAAGGAATACCGCGCGAGCTTCACGCCCATCGACGGCGGCAAGAAGCTCGAAGTGCGCGGTTATCTCGGACCCTTCTGGCGCACCCAAACCTGGACACGCGCGCAATAAACCCAACCCGTTCGCCCTGTGCTTGTTGAAGGGCAGTTCAGAGCGTGCAAGGCTTCGACAAGCTCAGCCCGAACGGTTGTTAGACAACGAGTAACTCAATGACAAATCCCCGATTTCAAGTGAAGAAGGTTGCCGTGCTCGGCGCCGGCGTGATGGGCGCGCAGATTGCGGCCCACCTCGTCAACGTGCGCGTGCCCGTCGTGCTGTTCGACCTGGCCGCGAAAGAAGGCCCGAAGAACGGCATCGTCACGCGCGCCATCGACAACCTCAAGAAGCTCAAGCCCGCGCCGCTCGGCGACGTGGCCGATGCGGGCCTGATCGAGCAGGCGAACTACGACGACGACCTCGCCAAGCTCGGCGAGTGCGATCTCGTCATCGAAGCCATTGCCGAGCGCATGGACTGGAAGCTCGATCTCTACAAGAAGATCGCGCCGCACGTGGCCAAGCATTCGATCCTGGCCTCGAACACCTCGGGCCTGTCGATCACCAAGCTGAGCGAAGCATTGCCTGAAGCATTGAAGCCGCGCTTCTGCGGCATTCACTTCTTCAACCCGCCGCGCTACATGTTCCTGGTGGAGCTGATCAACACGCCCACCACGCAGCCGCAGGTGCTCGACGACCTCGAGGCCTTCGTCACCAGCACGCTCGGCAAGGGCGTGGTGCGCGCGCACGACACGCCCAACTTCATCGCCAACCGCGTCGGCATCGCCGGCATGCTGGCCACGCTGAAGGAAGTCGAGAAGTTCGGCTTGACGCCCGACGTGGTGGACGACCTCACCGGCAAGAAGCTGGGCCGCGCGAGCTCGGGCACCTTCCGCACCGCCGACGTGGTGGGCCTGGACACGATGGCCCACGTCGTGAAGACACTGCAGGACAACCTGAACGCCGAGAGCGATCCGTTCTACGCGAACTTCGCGACGCCGCCCGTGCTCGCGAAGCTTCTGGAGCTGGGCAACCTCGGCCAGAAGACCAAGGCCGGTTTCTTCAAGAAGGTCGGCCGCGACATCCTGCGTTTCGACCTCCAGAGCGGCGAATACGTGCCCGCCGGTGCGAAGGCCGACGAGGTGTACGGCCGCATGCTCAAGAAGCCCGCGGGCGAGCGGCTGAAGCTCTTGCGCGAGAGCGAAGGGCCGCAGGGCCAGTTCCTCTGGGCGATCCTGCGCGACGGTTTCCACTACGCCGCGGTGCACCTGGCCGACATCGCCGAGAGCGCACGCGACATCGACTATGCGATGCGCTGGGGCTTCGGCATGAAGCAGGGCCCGTTCGAGCTCTGGCAGGAAGCCGGCTGGGCGCAGGTCGCCAAGTGGATTCAGGAAGACATCGATGCCGGCAAGGCGCTGAGCACCGCGCCGCTGCCCAAGTGGGTGTTCGAAGGCGCCGTGGCCAAGGCCGGCGGTGTGCACACGCCCGAAGGCTCGTGGAGCGCATCGCAGGGCCAGTTCGTGCCGCAGCGCAAGCTGCCGGTGCACGACCGCCAGCTGTTCCCCGAGAGCGTGCTCGGCGCGAACGCCGCGGATGCGAACACCGCGGGCACGACCATCAGCGACGAAGGCGACGTGCGCGTGTGGACGCTCGACGGCGAAGTGCTCATCGCGAGCATCCATTCGAAGATGCACGCCATCAGCCCCGATGTGGCCGAAGCGCTGGGCGCCGCGGTCGAACTGGCCGAGGCCGAATACAAGGGCCTGGTGATCTGGTCGCCTGACGAGATGTTCTCGGTCGGCGCCGACCTGCAGGCGATGCTGCCGGCCTTCGTGGTCGCCGGCATCGGCGCGGTCGAGGGCGCGGAAGAAGAGCTGCAGAACGTGATGCTCAAGATCCGCTACGCGAGCGTGCCGGTCGTCTCGGCCGTGCGCGGCATGGCACTGGGCGGCGGTTGCGAGCTGGCCGTGTACTCGGCCAAGCGCGTGGCCGCGATGGAAAGCTACATCGGCCTGGTCGAAGTGGGCGTGGGCCTCATCCCCGGCGCGGGCGGCCTGACCTACATCGCACGCCGTGCGGCAGAGAACGCATCGGCTTCCACGGGCACCGACCTGCTGCCCTTCCTCACCGAAGGCTTCACCGCCGCGGCCATGGCCAAGGTCGGCACGGGCGCGCTCGATTCGAAGAAGCTCGGCTACCTGCTAGACAGCGACGTGATCGTGCCGAACAAGGACGAACTGCTCTACGTGGCGCTGCAGCAGGCCAAGGCCATGGCCGACGCCGGCTACCGCGCACCGCTGCGCCGCACCTTCCGCGTAGCGGGCCGCAGCGGCGCCGCGACGATCAAGGGCCAGCTCGTGAACATGCGCGATGGTGGTTTCATCAGCGCGCACGATTTCCACATCGCCAGCCTGATCGCGAACGTGGTCACCGGCGGCGACGTGGACGCGGGCTCGCTCGTGACCGAGGAATACCTGATGACGCTGGAACGCAAGGCGTTCTGCTCGCTCATCGTGCACCCCAAGACGCAAGAGCGAATCATGGGGATGTTGAGTACGGGGAAGCCGGTGCGCAACTGAGCGAGCAAGGACCATGAGCGAGAACCGCAACACGTCCGGTTCCCTCTCCCGCGAGCGGGAGAGGGCTAGGGTGAGGGCGGGCAGCCTTCGCGAAACCCCGACCGATGCCGAGGCCCTGCTCTGGTATCACTTGCGTGATCGCCGCCTCGCGAACTACAAGTTTCGGCGCCAGCGCCCGATAGGCCCGTACTTCGCAGACTTCGCGTGCCTCGAAGCGAAGCTGATCCTTGAGCTGGATGGCGGGCAGCACGTGGAAGCTGCTGCGTACGACGAGAGCCGAACGCACTTCATGCAAGGCCAAGGCTATCGCGTGCTCCGGTTCTGGAACAACGAAGTGCTGACGCAGACGGAGTCCGTACGTGAACGGGTCCTGCAAGCACTGCAGGAAGGCAGCCCTCACCCCAACCCTCTCCCGCAAGCGGGAGAGGGAGCAAGACAGAAATCCGTCGTCCCATCGGGCGAATGAGCAAGACAAGACACCAGGAATCTCAAGCCATGAAACAAATCCAAGACGCCTACATCGTCTCCGCCGCCCGCACCCCCATCGGCAAGTCTCATCGCGGCTACTTCCGCAACTACCGTCCCGACGACCTTCTCGCGACCACGCTGAAGGCGGCGCTTGCCGCCGTGCCGGGCCTCGACCCCAAGGCCATCGAAGACATCATCTGCGGCTGCGCGATTCCCGAATCGCAACAGGGCCTGAACGTCGCGCGCATCGGCGCGGTGCTGGCCGGTCTGCCCACCAGCATCGGCGGCATCACCGTCAACCGCTTCTGCGCCTCGGGCCTGTCGGCTGTGCAGATGGCCGCGGACCGTATCCGCGTCGGCGAGGCGGACGTGATGATCGCGGCCGGTGTCGAGAGCATGAGCATGGTGCCGATGATGGGCAACTCGCCCTCGCTGTCGCCTTCGATCTTCGAGCGCGAAGGCGATGTGGGCATCGCCTACGGCATGGGCCTCACGGCCGAGAAGGTCGCGCAGCAGTGGAAGGTGAGCCGCGAGGCGCAGGACGCGTTCGCGCTCGCCTCGCACCAGAAGGCACTGGCTGCGCAGAAGGCCGGCAAGTTCGCGGACGAGATCACGCCGATCGAGGTGACCGACCGTTCGCCCGATCTGGAAACCGGCGAGTCGATCGCCAAGACCCGCACCGTGAACCTCGACGAAGGCGCACGCCCCGACACCAGCATCGAGGGCCTGGCCAAGCTGCGCACCGTGTTCGCCGCGCGCGGCACCGTGACGGCCGGCAACAGCTCGCAGACCTCGGACGGCGCGGGTGCGCTGATCCTGGCGAGCGAGAAGGCGGTGAAGCAATACGGCCTCACGCCGCTCGCACGCTTCGTGAGCTTCGCGAGCAAGGGCGTGCCGCCGCACATCATGGGCATCGGCCCGATCGAGGCGATTCCCGCCGCGTTGCGCTATGCGGGCCTGAAGCACGAGGACATCGACTGGTTCGAGCTCAACGAAGCCTTCGCCGCGCAATCGCTCGCGGTGATCAACACGCTGGGGCTCGATCCGTCGAAGGTCAACCCGATGGGCGGCGCGATTGCGCTGGGCCATCCGCTCGGCGCGACCGGCGCGATTCGCGCGGCGACCGTGGTGCACGCGCTGCGCCGCGAGAACCTGAAGTACGGCATGGTCACGATGTGCGTGGGCATGGGCCAAGGCGCTGCGGGCATCTTCGAACGCGTCTAGCGGCTGCTGCGCGGGCGATCCGCGGCGTTGCGGGGCCCGTCGGGAAATCCTCACGACCTTCAGGTCACTCCGGTTTCCCGCCACCCGCGCCTTGCATCTCATCCCGCTCGCTGCGCCGCGGGCCGGTGGTCGATCAACGAAGAAAGAGGCAAACGCATGCAAGCGCAACAACTCCCGGTCGATGGCGGCGCCCAGCAACTGGCGGTGCGCCGCTACGAGCCCGCCGGCGCACCGCGCGCCAGCATCGTGATCGGCGGTGCGATGGGTGTGCGCCAGTCGTTCTACGACCCCTTCGCGCAATGGCTCGCCGGCCAAGGCCTTCGCGTCTGGACCTTCGATTACCGGGGCTCGGGCGACTCGCGCGGCAACGCACCGCTGCGCGGCTTCAAGGCCGACCTGTTCGACTGGGCGCGCGACTACGAAGCGGTGATCGACACTGCCAAGGCCGCGCTGCCCGACGAACCGCTCTACCTGCTGGGCCACAGCCTCGGCGCGCAACTGCCGGGCTTTCTGCAACGTCCCGAGCAGGTCGCTGGCCTCGTGAGCATCGCGGCCGGCAGCGGCTACTGGCGCGAGAACGCGCCGAAGCTTCGGCGCAGCATCCTCTACTTCTGGTTCGTGCTCGTGCCGCTGGTCACGCGGCTGTGCGGCTACTTTCCGGGCCGCAAGCTCAAGAAGGTGGGCGACCTGCCGCGCGGGGTGATCCTGCAATGGCGGCGCTGGTGCCTTCACCCGCGCTACAGCCTCGGCGCGGAAGGCGAATCGGCGGTGCGAAGCTACGGGCGCGTGCGCTTCCCGGTGCTTGCGCTGTCGATCACCGACGATGAATTGATGACGCTCGCCGGCACCGAGAGCCTGGTGAGCTTCTATGCGGGCGCCCCGAGTGCGGTCGAGCGCATCGCACCGGCGGATGTGCAGGCGCGGCGCATCGGCCACTTCGGCTTTTTCCGCGAGCAGTTCAGCCAGAGCCTGTGGCCGGGCATGGTCGACAAGCTGCACCGGCTGGCGGCCCTTACCGCACCTGCCGCGCCTGCGGCGGTGCAGCACGCCAACGTCCCGCACACGACTGCGTGACGCCATCCACCGGAGGCACACTGCAAGCACCATGAGCAGCACGCAACACCCCTTCGACAAAGCCCTGGCCCTGCATCACAGCGACATCCGCGTGGGCCACTTCACGGGCATGACCAGCCCCGACTACTGGAACATGGTCGGTCCCTTCGGCGGCACCACCGCAGCCCTGGTGCTGCAGTCGGTGATGCGGCACCCCGACGTGCTCGGCACGCCGATCGCATTGACCGTCAACTACGCGGCCGCACTCGAAGCCGGCGCGTTCGACATCCAGGCCACGGCCGTGCGTACCAACCGCTCGACCCAGCACTGGACCGTGCAGATCACGCAGGCCGGCGCGAGCGGCGCGCCGAACATGACCACCACCGCCACCGTGGTGACGGCCGCGCGCCGCGACACCTGGGGCGAGAGCGACATGCCGATGCCCGAGGCGCCCGCGCCCGAGACGGTCGAGCGCATGAGCATCGGCCCGTCGGGCGTGGCGTGGATCAACCAGTACGAGATGCGCCCCTTCAGCGGCGGCATTCCCGCGAAGTGGGACGAGAGCCGGCAGCACAGCGAAACGCGCATCTGGCTGCGCGATGCGCAACCGCGGCCGCTGGACTTTGCCTCGCTCGGGGCGATGAGCGACATGTTCTATCCGCGGGTGTGGCTGCGCCGCGCCAAGCATGTGCCGGCGGGCACGGTGTCGATCACCACCTACTTCCACGCCGGGCCGGCGCAACTGGCCGAGGTCGGCACGGGCTACCTGCTGGGCCGCGCGGCGGGGCAGCAGTTCTTCAACGGATTCTTCGACCAGACGGCACATCTGTGGAGCGAGAGGGGCGTGTTGCTCGCCACCTCGAACCAGATCGTCTACTACAAGGAATAGAAATGGCCGCTCTGCAGAAAGCCGCGCTCATCGTCGGAGCTGGCGATGCCACCGGCGGCGCCATCGCCCGCCGCTTCGCACGCGAGGGGTTCGCCGCTTGCGTCACCCGGCGCAGCCTCGACAAGCTGCAGCCGCTGGTCGCGCAGATCGAGGCCGATGGCGGCCGCGCCCATGCGTTCGCTTGCGATGCGCGCAAGGAAGAAGAGGTCGTCGCCCTCATCGAGCAGATCGAATCGACGGTCGGCCCGATCGAAGTGATGGTGTTCAACATCGGCGCCAACGTGCCCGAGAGCATCCTCACCGAGACCGCGCGCAAGTACTTCAAGGTGTGGGAGATGGCGTGCTTCTCGGGCTTTCTCAACGGGCGCGAGGTGGCCAAGCGTATGGTGGCGCGCGAGATGCCGCAAGGCGGGCATCGCGGCACGATCATCTTCACCGGCGCCACCGCCTCGCTGCGCGGTGCCGCGAATTTCGGCGCGTTCTCGGGCGCGAAGATGGCCCTGCGCGCGTTGGCCCAATCGATGGCACGCGAGCTGGGGCCGCAAGGCATTCACGTCGCGCACGTGGTGGTCGACGGCGCCATCGACACCGAGTTCATCCGCAGCAATTTCCCCGAGCGCTATGCGCTGAAGGAGAGCGACGGCATCCTGAATCCGGACCACATCGCCGACAGCTACTGGATGCTGCATTCGCAGCCGCGCGACGCGTGGACGCACGAGCTCGACTTGCGGCCTTGGTCCGAGAAGTTCTGAAGCTTTCCAAAAGATCCAGGATGTGGAGACACCCATGACAAAGACCGTCGAGTTCTATTTCGATTTCGGCAGCCCCGCCGCCTACCTGGCCGCGACCCAGCTGCCGCACGTGTGCGCGGACACGGGCGCTGAGCTGGTGTGGAAGCCCATGCTGCTGGGCGGCGTGTTCCAGGCCACCGGCAACCATTCGCCCGCAGAGATCAAGCCCAAGGGGCCGTACATGAACATCGACCTCAAGCGCTTCGCCAGGCGCTACGGTGTGCCGTTCGTGCACAACCCGCACTTCCCGATCAACACGCTGCTGCTGATGCGCGGTGCGACCGGCATGCAGATGAAGGAGCCGGCGCGCTTTGGCTCCTACGTCGATGCGGTCTACCACGCGATGTGGGTCGAGCCGCGGAACCTCAACGATCCGGCGACGGTCGGCGCCGTCTTGCAGAATGCGGGCTTCGACGCTGCGGGCCTGCTCGCACTGGCCGGCGCGCAGGAAGTGAAGGACCGCCTCAAGGCCGTCACGCAGCAAGCCGTGGAGCGCGGCGTGTTCGGCGCCCCCACCATGTTCGTCGGCGACCAGATGTTCTGGGGGCAGGACCGCCTCGATTTCGTGCGCGAAGCCCTCGACGCCTGAGCGCACTGCCGACAGCAGCAACCGTTTTTACCCAAGGACCATTCCCATGAGCGACATCCTCGTCCACACCGAAGCCGGTGTGATGACCATCACATTCAATCGCGTCGACAAGAAGAACTCGATCACCAGCAGCATGTACGCCGAGCTGGCCGATGCGCTGGCCACGGCCGAGAGCGAAGCGGCGGTGCGCTGCGTGCTGATCCAGGGCGATCCGACGATCTTCAGCGCGGGCAACGACATCGGCGATTTCCTCAATGCGCCGCCCGCCACGCAGGAGTCGCCGGTGTTCCGGTTCCTGCGCGGCATCGCGACCTTTCCGAAGCCCATCGTCGCGTCGGTCTGCGGTCCGGCCGTGGGCATCGGCACGACGATGCTGTTCCATTGCGACCTCGTCTATGCCGGCGACAACGCCGCGTTCTCGATGCCCTTCGTGAACCTGGGCCTGTGCCCCGAAGCGGCATCGAGCCTGCTCGTGCCGCAGATGCTGGGCTATCACCGCGCGGCCGAAGCGCTGCTGCTGGGCGAACCTTTCATGGCCGAAGCCGCGCTCGAAGTGGGCCTGGTCAACCGCGTCGTGCCGCCGACCGAAGCCAACGGCATCGCGCAAACGCAGGCGCGCAAGCTCGCGGCCAAGCCGCTGAGCGCGCTGGTCGAGACCAAGCGCCTGCTGAAGAAAGCGCAACTGCCGGCCGTGCTCGAACGCATGGGCGAAGAGGGCGCGAGCTTCGGCCGCATGCTGCGCGAACCGGCCGCCAAGGAAGCCTTCGGCGCGTTCATGGAGAAGCGGAAGCCCGATTTCTCGAAGCTCTGAGGGTTCCTCCCGCGTTGGCCTGCAGACAGTGGCCCCTTACACTGTCTGCCATGCAAGTTTTCGAGACAAGACCGCCCGAAACGCCCGGCCAGCGGGCAATTGATGCTACTGAAAAAGTAGCATTCGACCCCGCGCGCAGGCGTACTTTGGGCTTGCTTGCGGGCACTTTGGCGGCGCCTTCCGTGGTCCTCGCGCGGGTTCGCCCGTTGCGCATCGGCATCATCGGTTCCTGGTCAGGTCCTTATGCGGGCGGCGGGCGGCAGTTCGATGCGGGCATGTCGGTCTGGCTGGCGGCGCACAACCAGCAGATCGCGGGGCGGCCCGTCGAATTGCTGCGCCGCGACGTGCCGGGCAGCGCGCCCGAGCAGGCGCGCCGCAATGCGCAGGAGCTCGTGGAGAACGAGCGCGTCGATCTGCTCGCCGGCCTGGACTTCAGCTCCAACGCCTACGCCGTCGGCACCGTCGCCGTGCAGGCGAAGCTGCCGCTGGTGGTGATGAACGCGGCGTCCTCGGGCATCACGGCGCGTTGTCCCTATGCCGTGCGGCTCTCGTTCACCATCGCCCAGGTCACGCTGCCGCTCGCGCGCTGGGCGATGCAGCAGGGCCTGCGCGATATCTGCACCGTGGTGGCCGACTACGCCTCGGGCGTCGATGCCGAAAGCGCTTTCGTCGCGGGCATCACCGCCGGCGGCGGGCAGGTCGGCGCGATGCTGCGGGTGCCGCTCAACACACTCGACTACTCGGCCTACATGCTGCGGCTGCGCGAGCTCAAGCCGCAGGCGGTCTTCTTCTTCCTGCCCTCTGGGCAGATGCCGGCGACCTTCCTCAAGTTCTGGCGCGACCGTGGCATGGCCGACACCGGCATCCGCCTGCTCGCGACCGGCGACGCCACCGACGATCATTACCTCCAGGGCATGGGCGAGTTGGCCGACGGGCTCGTGACCAGCCACCACTACTCGTTCGCGCATGAATCGCCGGCCAACCGCCGCTTCACCGGCGTCTTCGAGACGGAATACGGCAGCCATCTGCGGCCGGGCTATTTCGCCGTGGCGGCGCACGATGCGCTCGCGGCCATCGATGCGGCGATGGCATCGCCCTCGGCGCGCGGCTCCCTGAGCGGGGAGCGGCTGGTCGATGCCTTCCGTGGCCTGAAGTTCGAAAGCCCGCGCGGTCCGATCGAGATCGATGCCCACACGCGCGACATCGTGCAGACCGTCTACATCCGCCGCACCGAGCGGCGCGATGGGCGCTGGGTCAACCAGGAGTTCGAGCGATTCGAGCGCGTGCGCGACCCGGGCGTTTGATGTGATGCCGCGGAGCCGTTCGCACTGAGCTTGTCGAAGTGGGGGCGCAAGGCTTCGATCCTTCGACGAGCTCAGGACAGGCCAAGCTCAGCCCGAACGGTTTCGGTTCTCAGGCGGGTTGTTCGATCACGCGCGGCCGGCCGTTGTCGTCGATGGCCACATAGGTAAACGTCGCCTGCGTCACCTTGATGTATTCGCCCTGCGCCCGGAAGCGCTCGGCGAACACCTCGACCGTCACCGTGACCGAGGTGCGCCCGATGCGCACCAGCTTCGAATAGAACGAGAGGATGTCGCCCAGCCGCACCGGCTGCTTGAAGATGAACTCGTTGACGGCCACCGTGGCCTGCCGCCCCTTGGCATAGCGCGCCGGAATCACCGAGCCGGCCAGGTCGCACTGCGCCATGACCCAGCCGCCGAAGATGTCGCCGTTCGCATTGCAGTCGGCCGGCATCGGGATGACCTTGAGCACCAGCTCCATGTCGGTGGGCAGGCTTTTGAGGGTCGCTGCGGCGGCAGCACTGGAAGTATCTGACATGGGCACAATCTGACAACAAACAACAACCACGATTGTCCCTCATGCGCCGCAGCGGCGAAGCCTCTTCCTCTCCTTCCCACACCGTCTCCGGCCATCCACCGGCGAAAAGCGACCGCTCCGACTGGGCGACGCTGCGCCGGCTCTTTCCCTACCTCTGGCAATACAAGTGGCGCGTGATGGCCGCGCTCGCGTTCATGGTGGGCGCCAAGGTGGCCAACGTGGGCGTGCCGGTGCTGCTGAAGAACCTCATCGACACGATGACGCCCAAGCCGGACATGGCGCAGGCGCTGCTCATCGTGCCGATCGGGCTCCTGCTCGCCTATGGTCTCCTGCGTTTCTCGACCGCGCTCTTCGGCGAGCTGCGCGAGTTGATCTTCGCCAAGGCCACCGAGGGCACGGCGCGGCAGATCGCGCTGGAGGTCTTCGGCCACCTGCATTCGCTGAGCCTGCGCTTCCACCTGGAGCGCCAGACCGGCGGCATGACCCGCGACATCGAGCGCGGCACGCGCGGCGTGCACTCGCTCATCTCGATGTCGCTCTACAGCATCGTGCCCACCATCATCGAGCTGGTGCTGGTGCTCACGATCCTGGGCGTGAAGTTCGATTCGCTGTTCGTCTGGATCACCGCGGCGGCACTGGTGCTCTACATCGCCTTCACAGTGACCGTGACCGAGTGGCGCACCCAGTTCCGCAAGACCATGAACGAGCTCGACTCGATGGCCCAGAGCCGCGCGGTCGATTCGCTCCTGAACTACGAAACGGTCAAGTACTTCAACAACGAGGAGTTCGAGGCCAAGCGCTACGACGCGAGCCTGGACCGCTACCGCAAGGCGGCCATCAAGAGCCAGCGCACGCTGAGCATGCTCAACATCGGGCAGCAGTTGCTGATCGCGATCAGCCTGGTGCTGATGCTGTGGCGCGCCACCTCGGGCGTGGTCGAAGGGCGCATGACGCTGGGCGACCTGGTGATGGTCAACGCCTTCATGATCCAGCTCTACATTCCGCTCAACTTCCTGGGCGTGATCTACCGCGAGATCAAGCAGAGCCTGACCGACCTGGACAAGATGTTCGTGCTGATGGAGAAGGAACGCGAGGTGCGCGATGCGCCCGATGCGAAGCCCCTGGCCGGCATCGATTCCACCATCCGCTTCGAGGACGTGAACTTTGCCTACGAACCCGCGCGGCCGATCCTCAAGCATGTGAGCTTCGAGATTCCAGCCGGCAAGACGGTGGCGGTGGTCGGGCCGTCGGGGTCGGGCAAGTCCACGCTGGCTCGGCTGCTCTATCGCTTCTACGACGTGCAGCAGGGCCGCATCACCATCGGCGGCGAAGACATCCGCGAGGTCACCCAGTCGAGCGTGCGCCGGGCCATCGGCATCGTGCCGCAGGACACGGTGCTCTTCAACGACACGGTCGAATACAACATCGCGTACGGCCGCCCCGGTGCAACGCGCGAAGAGGTCGAAGGCGCAGCGCGGGCCGCGCGCATTCACGACTTCATCTCGGCCACGCCCATGGGCTACGAAACGACGGTGGGCGAGCGCGGCCTCAAGCTCTCGGGGGGAGAGAAGCAGCGCGTGGCCATCGCGCGCACGCTCCTGAAGAATCCGCCGATCGTGATCTTCGACGAGGCCACCTCGGCGCTCGATTCGGCCAACGAGCGGGCCATCCAGTCGGAGCTCAAGAGCGCCGCGCAGGACAAGACCACGCTGGTCATTGCGCACCGGCTGTCGACCGTGGTCGATGCGCACGAGATCCTCGTGCTCGAATCCGGCGTGATCGTCGAGCGCGGCACGCACGCCGAACTGCTCGCCAAGCAAGGTCGCTACGCCCAGATGTGGGCTTTGCAGAAGAGCGAAGCGGCGCCTCTGCTCTAGCCCGATCATTCAACCCTTTTCCTCTACTCGATCCAGGAGTTCAGACGTGTCGACCAAGATTCCCCTGCTGGTGCTCAACAGCCTCTCGAGCGCCCACCAGGCCCAGCTTGCCGAGGTCTACGACGTGACCTACGCCTTCGACCCCGACGCACGCGCGGCCGCCATCGCCGAGCGCGGCAAGGCATTCCGCGCGGTGCTCACCATCGGCGTGATCGGCGTCGCCCCCGAGGAAATCGCCGCGATGCCGGCGCTCGAACTGATCTGCTGCCTGGGCGCGGGCTACGAATGCGTGCCGCTCGAGGTGACGCGCGCCCGCGGCATCGTGACCGCCAACGGCGCCGGCACCAACGACGACTGCGTGGCCGACCACGCCTTCGGCCTCCTGATCGGCGTCGTGCGGGAGCTTCGCAAGCTCGACCGGCTGTGCCGCGAAGGCGTGTGGCGCGAGGCCATTCCGCAGCCGCCGAACGTGTCGGGCAAGAAGCTCGGCATCCTGGGGCTCGGCACCATCGGCCAGAAGATCGCCAAGCGCGCGGCGGCGTTCGATATGGAAATCGGCTATCACAACCGGAAGCCCCGCGAAGGCGCGACGCACCGCTATTTCGACGATCTGAAGTCGCTCGCCGCCTGGGCCGACTTCCTGGTGCTCGCCGCGCCGGGCGGCCCGGCGACCAGGCACCTGGTCAACGCCGAGGTGCTCGACGCGCTCGGGCCGCAGGGGTACCTGGTGAGCATCGGCCGCGGCAGCGTGGTCGATACCGAGGCGCTGGGCGCCGCGCTGCGCGAGAACCGTATCGCGGGTGCAGGCGTCGATGTGTATGAGAGCGAACCCAAGCGGCCGGAGCCGCTCGTGGGTCTCGACAACGTCCTGCTGACGCCGCACATGGCGGGCTGGTCGCCCGAGGCGACGCAGAAGTCGGTGGATCACTTCCTTGCGAATGCCGAAGGGCATTTCGCGGGGCGTGGCGTGCTCACCCCGATCTGATGTCTTGCTCCTTCCCCCCTCTGGGGGAAGGCTGGGATGGGGCGGGCAGAGCGCTCGATAGGTGCGCCGCTTGCCCCCACCCCCGCCCTCCCCCGGAAGGGGAGGGAGTCAAGCCAGAGCCGTGGGGCGCCGCGCGCCCCAGCCGCAGGCCTGGTCATACGCATGCCCGAGCCGCAGCACGTCGAGGTCGGCGTGGATCGGCCCGGCGAGCTGCAGGCCCATCGGCAGGCCGCCTTCACCGAAGCCGGCGCGCACATTCAACGTCGGCAGTCCCGCCAGCGTGAAGGGCGTGACGATCTCCATCCAGCGGTGGTACGTGTCGCTCTTCACGTCGCCCACTGCATCAGGCCAGTGCAGCTCGGCATCGAACGGAAAGACCTGCGCGGTCGGCGCCACCACGAAATCGAAGCGCTCGAAGAGTTTGAGGAACGCGCGGTACACGTTCGAGCGATAGAGCGACGCCTGGTACAGCGAGGCCGCATCCAGGTGCCGGCTCTGCTCGATTTCCCACTGCGCCTCGGGCTTCAACTGCGCGAAGAGCTTCGGATCGCTCAGGTACGCGCCGAGCTTGCCGCCGACCAGCAACTGCCGCAGCCGCAGCCACGCGCTCCAGTTGTGCTCGCGCGGCACGTCGAGTGTGCAGGGCTCGACCTCGCAGCCGATGGTGCGGAAGGTGTCGAGCGCCTTCTCGCCGAGTTCGCGGATGCCGGGCGCCAGCGGCAGCTCGGGCCAGATGCTGCCGAGCCAGCCGATGCGCAGGCCCTTGCCATCGCCCTCGAGCACGATGTCGTCGGGCGAGGGCAATGCATGCGGCGACGACAGCGGCACGCGTCCGTCGAAACCCGACTGCACCGCGAGCAGCCGCGCCGTGTCTTCCACCGTGCGCGCCATCGGCCCTTCGCAACCCAGTTGCTGGAAGAACAGCTCCTGCTCCGGATCGCCGGGCACGCGGCCGCGCGAGGGCCGCATGCCGATCACGTTGTTGAAGGCGGCGGGGTTGCGCAGCGATCCCATCATGTCGCTGCCGTCGGCCACCGGCAGCATGCCCAGGGCCAGCGCTACTGCGGCGCCGCCGCTGCTGCCGCCCGCGCTTCGATCGGGCGCATAGGCATTGCGGGTGATGCCGAACACCGTGTTGTAGGTGTGCGAGCCGAGCCCGAACTCGGGCGTGTTGGTCTTGCCGATGACGATGGCGCCGGCCGCGCGCATGCGGGCGACATGCAGGCTGTCGGTGCGCGAAGGCGAACGCGGCGACAGGGGCGAGCCCATCGAGGTCGGCAGGCCGGCGGCATGGCTCAGGTCCTTCACCGCGAGCGGAAAGCCGTGCATCCAGCCGCGCCGTTCGCCGCGTGCCAGTTCGGCATCGCGCTCGCCGGCTTCGGCCAGCAGTTGCTCCGGTTCACGCAGCGAGACGATGGCATTGAAGCGCGGGTTCAGCGCCTCGATGCGGCCCAGCGAGGCCTGCATGAGTTCCTTGCAGGACACCTCGCGGGCTGCGATGCGGCGCGAGAGTTCGGTGGCGCTGAGGGCGAGCAGGTCGTCTGAAGGCATGGCGGATGCGGGTAAAGGAGGAGGCGCCCAGTATGGCGCGGCGCTCGCATAATCGTCGCTCATGGAAACAAAGTGGCTCGAAGACTTCATCAGCTTGGCGGAGACCCGCAGCTTCAGCCGCTCGGCCCAGTTGAGGCACGTGACGCAGCCGGCGTTCTCCCGCCGCATCCAGGCGCTCGAAGGCTGGGCCGGCACCGACCTCGTCGATCGCAGCTCCTATCCCACGCGGCTCACGCCCGCGGGCCAGACGCTCTATAGCCAGGCCATCGAGATGCTGCAGTCGCTGCAGAGCACCCGGGCCATGCTGCGGGGCCACTCGGCCGCCGGGCAGGACGTGATCGAGATCGCCGTGCCGCACACGCTGGCCTTCACCTTCTTCCCCTCGTGGGTGACCAGCCTGCGCGAACACTTCGGGCCGATCAAGAGCCGGCTCATCGCGCTCAACGTGCACGACGCGGTGCTGCGGCTGGTCGAGGGCAGTTGCGACCTGCTGATCGCCTACCACCACCCCTCGCAGCCGCTGCAGCTGGACAACAACAAGTACGAGATGGTGAGCCTCGGCGAGGAAACCGTGGCCCCCTGGGTCAAGGCCGATGCCGACGGCGCGCCGCGCTTCCGGCTGCCGGGCCGCCCGGGCCAGCCGCTCCCTTACCTGGGCTATGCGCCCGGCGCCTACCTGGGCCGCGTGGTCGACCAGTTGCTCAAGGAGTCGGGCACGGCCATCCACCTGGACCGCGTCTACGAGACCGACATGGCCGAAGGCTTGAAGGTGATGGCGCTCGAAGGCCACGGCATCGCCTTCCTGCCGCAGAGCGCGGTGCGCAAGGAGATCAAGGCCCGCAAGCTCGTGAGCGCGCTGCCGCCCGAGATCGACAGCCTGGAGGCGACGATGGAAATCCGCGCCTACCGCGAGAAGCCGAGCGCACCCGCGCCTGTGAAGACCGGCAATGGCCGGTCTGCCAAGGTGGCCGCGGTGTCCGAAGGCATCCAGCCCAAGCGTACGGCGGACGCGCTCTGGTCGTACCTCGTCGGCACCCAGCCGGCCACCCTCTGACACCGGATTTGTGCGCCGCACAATCTATAAATGCCGTGCATGGGGCCCCCCGGATTCAGCATTGGCGCCATGAGCACTGGGGTACTACAGTCGCGGCAGTTTTTCACTGCTGTCACGGCATCCTTCTCCGGCACGCGCCACTCGCGTGCTTTTTTTTAAGCCGAGGAACCCCGTATGAACTCCAATTTCAGGACTGAACACGACTTCCTCGGCGAGAAGCAGATTCCTGCCGCCGCCTACTGGGGCGTGCACACGGCGCGCGCCGTCGAGAACTTCGCCATCTCCGGCACCCGCATCTCGGCCATGCCCGACCTCGTGCGCGCGCTGGCCTTCGTGAAGAAGGCCGCGACCCGCGCCAATGCCGACCTGGGCGCCATCGACCGCGACCGTGCCGCCGCGATCATCCTGGCCTGCGAGGACATCATCGAAGGCAAGCTGCTCGACGAGTTCGTGGTCGACGTCATTCAGGGCGGTGCCGGCACCTCGACCAACATGAACGCCAACGAGGTGATCTGCAACCTCGCGCTCGAAAAGCTCGGCCACGAGAAGGCGCGCTACGACGTGCTGCACCCCAACGACCACGTCAACGCCTCGCAGAGCACCAACGACGTGTACCCGACGGCGGTGCGCCTGGCGCTGTGGTTCGCGATCGGCAAGCTGCTCGAAGCCATGGCCGCGCTGCGCCGCAGCTTCGAGGCCAAGGCGCTCGAGTTCAAGGACATCCTGAAGATCGGCCGCACCCAGTTGCAGGACGCCGTGCCGATGACGCTGGGCCAGGAGTTCCTGACCTACGCGATCATGATCGGCGAGGACGAGGCGCGGCTGGGCGAGGCCCGCGCGCTCATCGAGGAAATCAACCTCGGCGCCACCGCCATCGGCACCGGCATCAACGCGCCGCACGGCTATGCCAACCTCGCCTGCCAGTACCTGGCCGAGCAGACCGGCGTGCCTTTGAAGCAGGCCGCCAACCTCATCGAGGCCACGCAGGACACGGGCGCCTTCGTGCAGCTCTCGGGTGTGTTGAAGCGCGTGGCCACCAAGCTCAGCAAGACCTGCAACGACCTGCGCCTGCTCTCCAGCGGCCCGCAGGCCGGCTTCGGCGAGATCCGGCTGCCCGCGCGGCAGGCGGGTTCGTCGATCATGCCGGGCAAGGTCAACCCGGTGATTCCGGAAGTCATGAACCAGGTGGCCTTCGAGGTCATCGGCAACGACATCACCGTGACGATGGCGTCGGAGGCCGGACAGCTGCAGCTCAACGCCTTCGAGCCGATCATGGGCTGGAGCCTTTTCAAGAGCATCAAGCACCTGGGCAATGCCTGCAACACGCTGCAGCTGAACTGCGTGGACGGCATCGAGGCCAACCGGGAGTTCCTGGCCAAGCGGGTGCGCGAATCGGTCACGCTGGTCACTGCGCTCAATCCGCTCATCGGCTACGAAAAGGCGGCGCTCATCGCCAAGACGGCGCTCGCCACGGGCGGGCCGATCGACCTGGTGGCGGAGTCGCTCGGGATCATGACGCGCGCCGAAATGGAGGCGCTGCTGGTGCCCGAGAACCTGACCCAGCCGGTGCGCCTGTCCGCCGCACCGGTCCCGCCGGCTGCCGAGCCTTCGGGCACAAAGGCTGCTTAGTGAAAGTCGGACAATGCCAGGAGGCAGGATCGCACCACGCTGGCGCCGCGATGCGCGCGCCCGGTGCAGCGCACGGCGGGATGCCCCCCGGATGCACCGGGTTGGTCCGGGTATCACGCAAAATATGTATGTCTAGAATTTAGTTGTATCTGTTTCAGTCACCCTCAGGAGTTTTCTGTATGAAAAAACAAGCAATGGCATTGGCAATCGCAGCGTTCGCCACAAGCGGCGCCTTCGCTCAGGCCAATGACACCCTGGCCAAGATCAAGGCCTCGGGCGTTATCACCGAAGGCGTGCGCGAATCCTCGGGCCTGTCGTACACGCTGGGCAACGGCCAGTACACCGGCTTCCACTACGACGTCTGCGCCAACATCATCAAGGACCTCGAGAAGGCCGCTGGCAAGAAGCTCGAAGTCAAGTTCCAGCCCGTCACCTCGCAGAACCGCATTCCCCTCGTGCAGAACGGCACCGTGGACATCGAGTGCGGCTCGACCACCAACAACGCCACCCGCCAGAAGGACGTGGCTTTCGGCGTGACCACCTACGTCGAAGAAACCAAGATCGTCGTCAAGGCCAACTCGGGCATCAACTCGCTGGCCGACCTGAAGGACAAGACGGTCGCCACCACCACCGGCACCACGCCGCTGCAGACCGTGCGCAAGCAAAAGCGCGCCGAGAACCTGAGCTTCAAGGAGGTCTACGGCAAGGACCACTCCGACAGCTTCCTGCTGCTGGAAACCGGCCGTGCCGACGCCTTCGTGATGGACGGCTCGATCCTGGCCGCGCTCGCCGCCAAGTCCAAGTCGCCCAAGGACTACAAGATCCTGCCGGACGTGCTGGCCGTGGAACCCATCGGCATCATGATCCGCAAGGACGACCCGGCTTTCAAGAAGGCCGTGGACGACAGCATCAAGGCCCAGGCCAAGTCGGGCGAGCTCGCCAAGCTCTATGACAAGTGGTTCCTGAAGCCGATTCCCCCGGCCAATGTCGTGATCAACCTGCCGCTGGGCGAAGCCACCAAGAACGCGTGGGCGAACCCGAACGACAAGCCCGCGGAAGAGTACGTCACCAAGGAATAAGCGCGCGTCGCTGCGTGAATGACGCCCACCTTTCGCGGTGGGCGTTTCTTTTCAAGGGACGGTTTTGTCGAAGACGGTGAAGGAGTAAGAAATGGGAAACTGGGATTGGCAGGTGTTCCTGCAGGACCCGGGGGGGGACTATCCGACCTACTGGCAGTGGATGCTCTCGGCCTGGGGCTGGACGGTGTCCGTGGCGCTGCTGGCGCTGGTCGTGGCGCTGGTGCTCGGCTCGTTGATCGGCATCATCCGCACGCTGCCCGACAGCCCGTGGCTGGTGCGGTTCGGCAATGCATGGGTGGAGCTCTTTCGCAACATTCCGCTGCTGGTGCAGATCTTCCTCTGGTACCACGTCATTCCGGCGCTCATACCCGTGATGAAGGGCGTGCCGAGCTTCATCCTGGTGGTGCTGGCGCTGGGCTTCTTCACCTCGGCGCGTATCGCCGAGCAGGTGCGATCGGGCATCCAGGCGCTGCCCAAGGGCCAGCGCTACGCGGGCATGGCGGTGGGCTTCACCACCACGCAGTACTACCGCTACGTGATCCTGCCGATGGCCTACCGCATCATCATCCCGCCGCTCACGAGCGAGACGATGAACATCTTCAAGAACTCGTCGGTCGCGTTCGCCGTGTCGGTCACCGAACTCACCATGTTCGCCATGCAGGCGCAGGAAGAAACCTCGCGCGGCATCGAGGTCTACCTCGCGGTGACAGCGTGCTACGTGGTGTCGGCCCTGGCCATCAACCGGCTCATGGCGTTCATCGAGAAGAAGACCCGCGTGCCGGGCTTCATCGTCTCGGCCAGCGCTGGCGGCGGAGGTCATTGACATGATGAATCTCGACCTGTCGTTCTACAACTGGGACGTCATCAGCAACTTCGTCATCAAGGGCTTCTACTTCAGCATCATGCTGACGGTGGTGGCCACGATCGGCGGCGTGATCTTCGGCACGATCCTCGCGCTCATGCGGCTGTCGGGCAAGAAGTGGCTCGATACGCCCGCCGCCATCTACGTCAACGGCATGCGCAGCATTCCGCTGGTGATGGTGATCCTGTGGTTCTTCCTGCTCGTGCCGGCGTCGTTCTATTCGCTGTTCGGTTCGCTCGGTTCGAACTACCGCTCCGAAATCTCGGCGGTAATCACCTTCGTCGCGTTCGAGGCTGCGTACTTCTCCGAGATCATGCGGGCCGGCATCCAGTCGATCCCGCGCGGCCAGGTGAATGCGGGCCAGGCGGTGGGCATGACCTACGGCCAGAACATGCGTCTGGTGGTGCTGCCGCAGGCGTTCCGCAACATGCTGCCGGTGCTGCTCACGCAGACCATCATCCTGTTCCAGGACACCTCGCTGGTGTATGCCATCGGTGCCTACGACATGCTCAAGGGCTTCGAGACCGCCGGCAAGAACTTCGGCCGCCCGATCGAGGCCTACCTGCTCGCAGCCGTCGTGTACTTCGTCATGTGTTATGCCTTGTCGTGGCTCGTGAAGCGCCTCCACAAGAAGATCGCCATCATTCGCTGAGTGGCAGACTGAACCGGAGAGAAAGAAATGTCCGAAAAAATGATCGAAATCAAGAACGTCTCCAAGTGGTATGGCCCGGTGCAGGTGCTCAACGACTGCTCGGTGAACATCTCCAAGGGCGACGTGGTGGTGGTGTGCGGCCCGTCGGGTTCCGGCAAGTCCACGCTCATCAAGACCGTGAACGCGCTCGAGCCCTTCCAGAAGGGCGAGATCACCGTCAACGGTATCCCGCTGCACGACCCCAAGACCAACCTGCCCAAGCTGCGCTCCAAGGTTGGCATGGTGTTCCAGCACTTCGAGCTGTTCCCGCACCTGTCGGTGACCGAGAACCTCACGATCGCGCAGATCAAGGTGCTGGGCCGCACGCCCGACGAAGCCAAGACCCGTGGCCTGAAGATGCTCGACCGCGTGGGCCTGATGGCGCACAAGGACAAGTTCCCCGGCCAGCTCTCGGGCGGCCAGCAGCAGCGCGTGGCGATTGCCCGTGCGCTGTCGATGGACCCGATCGTGATGCTGTTCGACGAACCCACCTCGGCGCTCGACCCCGAGATGGTCGGCGAAGTGCTCGACGTGATGGTGAGCCTGGCCAAGGAAGGCATGACCATGATGGTGGTCACGCACGAAATGGCCTTCGCCCGCAAGGTCGCGAGCCGCGTGATCTTCATCGACGTGGGCGGCAAGATCCTGGAAGACTGCGCGAAGGACGAGTTCTTCAATCACCCTGAGAACCGTCAGCCGCGCACGAAGGACTTCCTGAACAAGATCCTGCAGCACTGATCGATTCGCTGCTGCGGCGCAAAGACAAAAGCCACGCTGTTCCGCAGCGTGGCTTTTTTCATAGGGCCGGCAAGGCCTTGTCGAAGAAGGCCGGAACCCTGCTATCCCGCCGCCACGATCACATGCGCCTGGATCTTGCCGGCCACCGGGCCCTGTTCGCCATGGCGGCTGGCGATCGCCTCCGTCGCGCGCTCCGTTGCGAGCTGAAGCAGGCTGGCGTCGCGTGTCTCGATTTCGTTGCGCAGCGGCGTCCCTTGGCAATAGGCGGTGGCAACGTCGCGCGCCGAGGGCGCGCGACTCAGCTTCTCGTGCGTCTCGATGCCGATGTCGGTGAACCCTGCGCGGCTCAGGTCCTCGCGTATCAGTGCGGTGTCGTGATAACCGTGCGGCGTGCGGGCCAGGAATCGCGGAGGGTCCTGCGGAAATACCGTGGCGACGGCGTTGGTGACGTCGTCGGCAAAGGCGTTCTCCTCGATACGGTCCCAGACACTGAAGACAAAGCGCCCGCCCGGCTTCAGTACACGGCGCGCCTCGGCGTAGCCAGCCACTCGATTGGGGAAAAACATCGCGCCGAACTGGCAGCAAACGACATCGAACGAGGCATCTTCGAACGGCAGGGCGAGCGCGTCGGCCTGCCGCCACTCGATACGGCCATTGGCCCCTTGCCGGGTGGCGGCGTAGTCGAGCATGGGCTGGTTGAGGTCGGTCACCACGTAGCGCGCACCGGCGCCGAGTCTGGGGGCAAGCGTCCGCGTGACCACGCCGCTGCCTGCCGCCGTTTCAAGCACCGAGCCGGGCGAGGAGGCGGCAACAAGTGCAGCCATGTCCGTGGCATAGGCCTCGAAGATCAGGGGGACCATCAGCGTGTCGTAGAACTTCGGGATCGAACCCGCGAACACCTTGTCGCTTTCAGCCATGAGAGCTCCTCGAAAGCTCTGAAATGGCGTGTTGGATCACCTGCTGCAGAGCGGGGCGGGCCTCCCCAACGAGTCCGCCGCGTGTTGGGACTTGGGCGACGGTGCGCCATGGTGCGCCGCGCCGACCACTCGAGTCAACGTCGCCCTGGGGCGGCGCCGCTCAAGGCAAGCGAGAAATGCGCTGCGTCAGCAGATCGAAGAATCCTTGCGAATCGCCCTCGGCGATCCAGTTGACGTTGGCGGGGCGCTTGAGGCCGCCGTACCAGTCGGTCACTGTCTGGCCGAAGCCGATGCCTTCGCGGCTGTCGACTTCCACGTTCACCTGCTTGCCCTTGAAGAGTGAAGGCTGCAGCAGGTAGGCGATGACGGTGGCGTCGTGCACCGGACCGCCGGTCAGGCCGTAGTACTGCATGTCGTGCTGCACATAGGCATCGAGGATATCGGCGACCGTCTTGCCCGCCTGGTTGCCGAGGCCGCGCAGCCTGGCGATGCGCTCGGGGCTCGTGAGAATCTTGTGCGTCACGTCCAGCGGCAGCATGGTGATCGGCACGCCGCTTTTCAACACGATCTCCGCTGCATGCGGATCGGCGAACACGTTGAACTCCGCGGTCGGCGTGATGTTGCCGCCGTTGAAGTGCGCGCCGCCCATCAGCACCAGCTCGCGCAGGCCACGCACGATGTCCGGGGCCTGCGTGAGCGCCAGCGCGAGGTTCGTCTCGGGCCCGAGCATCGCGAGCGTCACGCTTTTCTCGGGCGCGGCGCGCAGCGTGCGGATCAGGTAATTGACCGCGTTGCCTTCGGCGAGCGGCTGCTTGGGCTCGAACACCTGCACGCCCGTGATGCCTTCGCTGCCGTGCACGTCGGCCGCGTAGATCGGCGTGCGCAGCAGGGGACGCGGCGCGCCGGCGTAGACGGGGATGTCAGGTCGCTTGGCCCATTCGCGTGCGAGGCGCGCATTGCGCGATGTCTTCGCGAGCGGCACGTTGCCGGCCACCGTGGTCAGCGCCTGGATCTTCAGTGTCTCGGGCGATGCCATCGCGAACAGCAGCGCGATCACGTCGTCGGCGCCGGGGTCGGTGTCGATGATGAGCGTGTGCACCGTGGTGGCGTCGGCGGCGCGCGCTGCGGTCGGGGCGATGCTGGTGGTCATCAAGAGGGCGGCGAATCCCGCGAGAAGGAACGAGGAAAGATCGGCTTTCCAACGCGAAGAGCGAGGCATGAACTGGCTTCCTTGAAGCGCGAAAAAACGCGCGGTGAAAACCAGTCTGCCAGAGCATTTCGCGTCGGCGGCACGAAATCGAAGGCGTGTTTTTTGCCTCTGCCACAGGGCATCGGGCGATCCGCAAACCAAGGATTTCGCCCGCCATTTTCGTTGCAGTTGAAAGTGCGCAAACAGCAAAGAAAAAGCCCCGCAAGCGGGGCCTTGGCGAGGCCATCGAAGGCCTTGCGGTGTTGTGAAAACGCCGCTTACTTATTTCTTGCGCGCAGCAATCGCCTTCTCAGCCTGCGCCACCAGGTCGGCACCGACCGTCGACTTCCACTTGTCGTACACAGGACGCGTCGCCTTCACGAAAGCTTCGCGCTCGGCCGGCGTGAGGCTGGTCACCGTCACGCCCATGGCGGCGATGTCTTTCAGCACCGGCTTGTCGGCTTCCACGAGGCCCTTGCGGGCGATCGCGATTTCCTGCTTGCCAGCATCGACGGCGGCCTGGCGCACGATGGCCTGGTCGGCCGGCGTCCACGACGCCCAGATTTCCTTGTTCACCACAAACACCAGCGGATCGGCCACATAGCCCCAGGTGGTCACGAACTTCTGGCCCACGGTGTGCATCTTGAGCACGGTGAACAGGAAGAGCGGGTTCTCTTGTCCATCGACCGCACCACTCGCGAGCGCGGGCTGCGCATCGGCCCAGCTCATCTGCGTGGGATTGGCGCCGAGCGCGGTGAACATGTCCGAATAGATCGGCGAACCGACCACGCGGATCTTCATGCCCTTCATGTCTTCGGGCGACTTGATCGGCTTCTTGGAGTTGGTGATTTCGCGGTAGCCGTTCTCGCCCCAGGCGAGCGGCACCACGCCGGACTTGTCGAGGGTCTTGAACATTTCCTTGCCCACGTCGCCCTGCGTGAGCGCGTCGATGGCCGCGTAGTCGGGCATGAGGAAGGGCATCGAGAACAGGTTGAGTTGCTTGACCTGCGGCGACCAGTTGATGGTCGAGCCCACGGCCATGTCGATCACGCCCTGGCGCAGCGCGCTGAACTCGCGCGTCTGGTCGCCTTGAATGAGCGACACGCCCGGGTACAGCTTGATGTTGATGCGGCCCTGGGTGCGCTCCTTCACTAGGTCGGCCCAGATCTTTCCGGCCTGGCCCCACGGCGTGGGCGGGCCGAGCACGAGCGACATCTTGTACTCGGGCTTGTAGGCGGCCTGCGCCATCGCGCCGGTCGAGAAGAGGCCGAGCGTGGCGGCGACAGCAGCGAGGCCCAGCAGGGTGCGGCGGAATTTCATGGAAGGTCTCCTCTTTGTAGATGGAACGAAATACGGAACGAAAAAATCAGTAGCCCAGCTTGCGCGGCAGCCAGAGCGCAAGCTCGGGGAAGGCGATGACCAGCACCATCACCACGAACATCGAGAACAGCATCCAGCCGACCCAGCGCACGGTCTCTTCCATGCGCACCTTGGCGATGCGGCACGAGACCATGAGGTTCACCGCAAGCGGTGGCGTGAACTGGCCGAGCGCGACCTTGAGCGTGAGGATCACGCCGAACCACACCGGGTCCCACTTGTAGTACTGCACGATCGGCAAAAGCAGCGGCACGAAGATCAGGAAGATCGACACGCCATCGAGGAACATGCCCACGGTGATGAGCAAGAGGATCAGCAGCGCGAGGATGCCGTATTCGCCGAGGCCCGAATTCACGATCGCCCGCGTCACCGGATCGATGATGCCCAGCGTCGAGAGCGAGTACGCGAAGATGCCCGCGAGCGACACCACCAGCAGGATCACCGCCGAGAGCTCGCCCGATTCGCGCAAGATGACGAAGAGGTCGCGCACCTTGATCGTCCGGTGGATGCACATGCCCACGAAGAGGCCGTAGAACACCGCCACCACCGCCGCTTCGGTCGGCGTGAACCAGCCCGCGCGCATGCCGCCCAGAATGAGCACCGGCGCCGCAAGGCCCCAGATCGCTTCGCGAAAGCTCTTCCAGAACGGCGGGCGCGGCAGCGTCGCTTCGAGCGCGCCCATCTTGTGCTTGCGAGCGAGCCACACGGCCGGGATCATCAGCGCCAAGCCGGCCATCACGCCCGGGATCATGCCGGCTGCGAACAGCGCCGGCACCGAGGCGCCGGGCACCAGCACCGAGTACACGATGAACGCGACCGAGGGCGGAATCAGGATGTCGGTGGCCGCCGCGGCGCCCACCACGCTCGCCGAGAACGCGGCCGGGTAGCCGGCGCGCGACATCGCCGCGATCATCACCGCGCCCACGGCGGCGGCGTTGGCCGGCCCCGAACCCGAGATGCCGCCGAGGAACATCGCAACCGCAATCGCCACCAGCGGCAGCATGCCGGGGCCGCGCCCGACGATGGCGACCGCGAAGTTCACGAGCCGCAGCGCCACGCCCGAGCGGTCGAAGATCGAGCCGACCAGCACGAACATCGGAATGGCCAGCAGCGGGTATTTGCCCAGGCCCGCATAGAAGTTCTGCGGCACGGCCAGGAGGCCGAACCACTGGGCGTTGCTGTTGGCGAGTGCGATGCAGGCGGCGCCTGCGAGGCCCAGCGCGGCGCCGATGGGCACGCCCACCAGCATCATCAGCACGAAGGCGACGAAGAGCAGGGTGGCGATCACTTGACGTCGCCCTTGATGTTGTTGGTGCTGTTGCTGTCGCTGCCGTCGGACTGGTAGTTCGTCTTGCGCCCGCGCCGCACCATGAGGCCGATGGCGCGCCCCGCGATGGCGAAGGACACGATCGGCAGCCAGATCGAATACCACCAGGCCGGCAGCCCGATGCCGGGCGTGGTTTCCTCGAAGCGGTAGTCATCCCACACCATGCGGATGCTGAGCGCCCCGATCAGGCCGAAGAGGATGGCGATCATCAGCGCGCCGAACTGCGCCAGGCGCTTGCGCCGCGCCATCGAGCCGCTTTCCGAAAAGTACTCGATGCGGATGTGCCGGTCGCGCGCCACCGCGGCCGAGCCGGCCACCAGCGCCAGCATGATCATGAGGAACACCGAGAACTCCTCGGTCCACGCGAACGACGAGCTGGTGAAGTAGCGCACCAGCACGTTGGCAAAGGTGATGAGCGCCAGCGCGCCCATGATGATGACGGTGAGCCAGTCTTCGATGGCGAGCGGCACCTTGGTGGGTTCGTCGGCGGCTTGGATGTCGGGGGGGAGGGGGCTGGCGGCGTCCAGCGTGGGGCCGGACTCGGGAGGAGTTGTCATCGCAGAAAGGGCAGGTGAGGCAGGCGCCATGTCACCGGGCGGACGCCGGGACGCGGTCCGTACACCTCGACAGGGGGAGCAGCCGCCGATGCTAGAGGGTCGATGACCATTCATGCATCGGGGGTTTCCTTAGCTGGGCTCTCTCTTTCGGGGCTTGGCAAAGGCACGTGATCGCGTAGTTCGTCATGCTGCACGGCCGTGCCTCTATCGATCAAGCGTTGGTCAGAAGGCGCTCTTGACGACACCGCCGTCGACGCGAAGGGCCGCACCCGTAGTCGCCGAGGCGAGCGGGCTTGCCACGTAGGCGACGAGCGACGCCACCTCCTGCGGCGAGGCGAAGCGCTTGATCAGCGAGGTCGGGCGCACGTGGTCGAAGAACTCCGCCTCGACCTGCTCGAAGCTCTTGTCGCTCGAGCGCGCCATGCCTTCCACGAAGTCGCCGACGCCCCGCGATTTCGTCGGTCCTGGAAGGACGCTGTTCACCGTGATGTTCGTGCCGGCGAGCGATTCCGCAAGACCGCGCGACACTGCCAGTTGCGCGGTCTTCGTCATGCCGTAATGGATCATCTCGGTCGGTATCTGCACGGCGCTCTCGCTCGAAATGAAGATGATCCGGCCCCAGTTCGCCCGCTTCATCTGCGGCAGCACCAAGCGCGAGAGGCGAACGCCGCTCAGCACGTTGACGTCGAAGAAGCGCTGCCAGTCTTCATCTGGAATATCTTCGAAGGCCTTGGCCTCGAAGATGCCCAGGTTGTTCACGAGGATGCCGATGCCGGAGTGACGACGCACCGCTTCCTCCGCGACGTCCGCCCGGCTAAGGTCCCCGGCATAGCCGAGCACCGTGCCTTGTGTTTCCGAGCGGATGCGGTCCACCGCTTCGTCGACCGCCGCCTGCGATCTGCCGTTCACGATCACGCTTGCGCCCTCCTCGGCCAGCGTGCGAGCAATCGCATAGCCGATGCCGGCGGTGCTTCCGCTCACCAGGGCGAGCTTTCCATCGAGTTGCAGATCCATCTTGATTCTCCTGGGTTGATTCGACGTTCATGTTCGCTGAGTTCTGCTGCGCGTGCCGCCCGCAGGGTGGCAAGACCCCTCCTACCCATGCTGGGCCAGCAAGCTTTCCTGCTAGCCCAGGAAGTTGACCAAGGCCGGAATGACCTGCTCCGGCGCCTCTTCCATCAACCAGTGGCCGGAGCCTTTGACGATCACGCCCTGCACATGGGTCGCGACCATCTTTCCCTGCTCGATCAGGAAGGTTCCGCCGGCCTTTTCACCGGAGAGCACCAGCATCGGCATGGGCAGTGGCGTCTTGCCCAGTTCGGCGAACTCGGCCGCATCCTGCTCGAAGGCCTTGAAATATTCGAATCCTGCACGCATGCCACCGGGCTGCGCATAGGCCCTGGCGTAGAACTGGCGGTCGGCTTCGGGAACCGAGTGCTTCGGGTCGGCCGCGAAGTCGTTCCAGAAGTGCTCGAAATAGATGCGCTCCCGCCCTTTCACGAGCGCCAGCGGCGTCGCACCGTGGAAATGGAAATGCCACAGGTCGCGCAGGAGCCAGACGTTCTGCCATGCGCCGATGCCGGGCAGGAAGGCGTCCATGAGCACCACCTTGTCGGTCTCCGAAGGAAACTGTGCGGCGTACGCGTAGGCCACCATCAGGCCGATGTCGTGGCCGACGATGCTGACGCTGCGAATGCCCAGCGACCGCACAAGCTCGTGGATGTCGACGGCCATGTTCTTCTTGCCGTAGCCCGTCTCGGGCTTCGATGAGTTACCGGCGCCTCGGAGGTCGGGCACCACCACTGTGTGTGTTTTCGCCAGCAACGGCATCAGCGGGTTCCACATGTGCCCGGTCTCGGCATAGCCGTGCAGCAGCACGACGGTCGGCCCGCTGCCGCCGATGCGGTAGCGGATGCGGGCGCCGTTGACTTCCGCACTGCCCGAACGGAAGCCCGGCACCGTGTCGACGGCAGGAGCCGCGTGCGCGGCGCGGCCCATGCTCAGGGCGGCGCCCACGGCGACGGCACCGCCAAGCAGCGCACGGCGGGTCGGTGCAGAGGGGGCGGCGGGGGTGAGATCGGCGTCGGTCATGTTGAACTTCCTTTCTTTCGGTTTCTGGGATGAGCTGAATTTATGGTTCAGCTTCGCTTCCAGAAAGAGGCCAAAAGTGGTTTACTCATTCAGCTTTTATGAATGATTGGAAGTGGTGCCATGGACCGATTGCGTGCCTACGAGGTATTCGTCACCGTGGTGGCGCGGGGCAGTTTCACCAAGGCGGCCGATGCGCTGGACACCTCGCCGGCCAACGTGACGCGCTACGTCAACGAGCTGGAAGCGCACCTGCGTACGCGGCTCATCAACCGGACATCGCGCCGCCTGTCGCTTACCGAAGGCGGCGAAGCATTGTTCGACCGCGCAAAATCGATCCTTGAAGAAGTCGCGGAGACCGAGGCGCTGGCGACCACCGCCTCCCTCCAGCCGCGGGGGCGTCTGCGCATCAACGCGCCACTGAGTTTTGGCAGCCTCGTGCTGGCGCCGCTGTGGCCGAAGTTCATGGCGAAGTACCCTGATGTCGAGCTCGACGTCGCGCTCATCGACCGCGTGGTCGACATCGTCGAAGAGGGCTACGACCTGGCCATTCGCATTTCTCGGACCTCGTCGGGCAACCACATCGCGCGCCGGCTGGGTCGCTCGCAGAACCTGGTCTGCGCCTCCCCGGGATACCTTTCAAGCCATGGCATGCCCCAGGTACCGGCAGACCTGTCGCGCCACTTGTGCCTCGGCTACACATACGGTGCGACCTCCGACGAGTGGCAGTTCGCCGGCCCCGGGGGGTCGCTGGACTCCGTGCGCGTGCGCTGGGCCCTGCGCGCCAACAATGGCGAAACCGCCCGCGCCGCTGCGCTCGCCGGTGCCGGCGTCATCTGGCAGCCGAGCTTCGTGATCGGAGAGGACTTGCGCACCGGACGGTTGGTCGAGGTCATGCCCGGTTATCACATGCCGCCCGTCGACATCCTGGCGATCTACGCAAGCCGTCGGCATCTCAGCGCCAAGGTGCGGGTGATGGTCGACTTTCTGGTCGATGCTCTTCAAGCGTCGCCGCTGGTGAAAGGCGGGGCGGAAGCGGTGCACACAGAGCCGATCTAAAAGCCCTCGGCGCGTCCGATTTTGAGCTGCGGCTATTTCCGCTTTGGGCGATAGCGGAGGCTCTAGTTGCTATCGAGCGGCAGTGGCCAGAGTGGCTGAAATCCTGTCCGTCTTGGGTCAGTAGGCACCCATGTAGTCGCGCTTACCGATCTCAACACCGTTGTGGCGCAAGATGGCATAGGTGGTGGTCACGTGGAAGAAAAACTGCGGCAGTCCATAGTGCAAAAGATATGCGCCTGCGGTCAGCTTCTTTTCCTTGGGGGTGCCGGGGCGCAATACGATCTCGCGGCTCTCGCTTGAATCAAATTGCTCCGACTTGAAGGAGCCGATATGGGCCAAGGCTTTGGCGATCAACGCTTGCAGGTCGGCGAAGCTGACCTCGGTGTCGGGCCAGGACGGCATCTCGGCACCAGCCAGGCGGGAGGCAATGCCCTTGGAGAAGTCTGCGGCGATCTGTACCTGACGTACCAGCGGAAACATGTCAGGGAACAGCCGCGCCTGCAGCAGCGCATTGGGATCGATATTTTTTTGCGTCGCGTGGTCTTCGGCCTTCTTGAGCACGTCGGACAGGGCGCGCAGCATCTGCTGCAGGACGGGAACGGAGGCGTTGTACAGCGGGCTGGTCATGGTGAGTTCACTTCTAAAATTGGGCGCGATGGCCGGAGTTGGCGTGGCAGAGGCCCTGCCGACCATGTAAGGCTAACAGCACAGGGCGAACCGGATCGCCCCGCTTTTGTGGCCAGCTTTTCTTCCCGCTGGTAGTCGGAGCAGCCGCGTTCGAGGGCAGTTCACCAGCAAGAAGCGGACGCCAATTGCAGACGCACGACACAGACCGCGATCGCTGCACAGCTGTCCTTCGCGTACGCACGCTTCAGATTGACTGTCTGCTGCCGTTCGACACCAGGCAGCGAACGGCGCGGGTGGGCCCATAGCTGAGCTGAAGTTAACCTGCAGCCAACAAACATAAGCGTCGAAGGGTTCTGGAGCCCTTCATGTTCAAAACCTACCCCCCGCTTGCTCGAGATGCCGACCTTTCGTCATGGATAAATTCTTGCTGCAACAGCAGGTGCTGGAACGGCTCGCTGAAGACCTGCTGCAAGCCGAACAGGCAATGCGGGCGGCCCATGAAACGGCGACTCACGAAGAGAACGTCGCCGAAAACAAATACGACACCTTGGGACTCGAAGCCGCCTACCTGGCCACCGGCCAAGCTCGGCGCGCCGAAGCGATCCGCCAGGCGATGGCCAATTGGCGCCAATTCCGCCCGCGTCCCTACGACGCCAGCAAAGGTATACAGCTCGGCGCGCTGGTCTGCCTGGTCGATTCCGACGACAAGCAGCAACAGCTTTTCCTTGGTCCGAATGGGGGCAGCATGACGTTGGTCAGCGGCGCTCAGCTCGTTCAGGTCATCAGCAGCGAAGCACCTTTGGGCAGGGCCATGCTGGGCAAATGCGAGGGTGATGAGGTGTCGATACAGGTGGCTCTGACCCGACGGCAGTTTGAGGTGCTGCGGGTTCATTGAGCCGCAAGCGAGTTCACGCCGATGGGGTGCCTTGCGCAGCGAAATCAAGGAGGAGGTCGAAGGCCGGGGGACATTCGCGGAGCAAGGTACCCCGTCGGCGTGAGCGTCGCCCCGGATGCGAGCAGAAGGACTTCAGTCCATCCAGGACCGCGCCCGGTCCAGATGCTCGCGGCATTCACGCAGCATGTGCTCGATCAGCTCCGCGCAGGTCATGGGGCGTGGGCTGCGTGAGCGCGGTCACGATGCCCAGGCCGCCGACGTTCGACACGGCCGCCGCCAGCTCGGCGCGGCCCACCCACTGCATGCCGCCCTGCACGATCGGATAGAGGATGCCGAGCAGTTCGGTGATGCGGGTCTTCATCCTTCGCCGCACTGCCTACAGCGCCTTGACCAGTTCCGGCACGGCCACGAACAGGTCGGCGACGAGGCCGTAATCGGCCACCGAGAAGATCGGCGCCTCTTCGTCCTTGTTGATCGCAACGATCACCTTGGAATCCTTCATGCCGGCCAAGTGCTGGATCGCACCCGAGATGCCCGCTGCGATGTACAGCTGCGGCGCGACGATCTTGCCGGTCTGGCCCACTTGCCAGTCGTTCGGGGCGTAGCCTGCATCGACGGCTGCGCGGCTGGCGCCCAGGCCTGCGTTGAGCTTGTCGGCCAGGGGCGCCATCACTTCGGTGAACTTCTCGGCGCTGCCGAGGGCGCGGCCACCGGAGACGATGATCTTGGCGGCGGTCAGTTCGGGGCGCTCGCTCTTGGTGACTTCGCGGCCGACGAAGCTGCTCTTGCCGCTGTCGGCAACGCCTTCGGCGGTTTCGACGGTAGCGCTGCCACCGGTAGCGGCTGCGGCGTCGAAGCCAGTCGTACGCACGGTGATCACCTTCGTGGCGTCGCTGCTCTGCACGGTGGCAATCGCGTTGCCGGCGTAGATCGGGCGCTCGAAGGTGTCCGGGCTGTCGACCTTGGTGATGTCGCTGATCTGCGCCACGTCCAGCTTGGCGGCCACGCGCGGGGCGACGTTCTTGCCGTTGGCGGTCGAGGGGAACAGGATGTGGCTGTAGTTGCTGGCGATGGCCAGGACTTGAGCGGCCCCGTTCTCTGCGAGGTTCTCCGCCAGGCTCGGGCTGTCGGCGGCGATGACCTTGGTGACGCCCGCGATCTGCGCAGCAGCCTTGGCGGCTTCAGCGGCATTGGCACCAGCCACCAGCACGTGGACGTCGCCACCGCAAGCCAGCGCTGCAGTCACGGTGTTGAGGGTGGCCGGCTTGATGCTGGCGTGGTCGTGTTCGGCAATAACAAGTGCGGTCATGTTCAGATCACCTTCGCTTCGTTCTTCAGTTTGTCCACCAGCGTTGCAACGTCGGGCACCTTGATGCCGGCACCGCGCTTGGGCGGCTCGCTGACCTTCAGGGTCTTCAGGCGCGGCTTCACGTCCACACCCAGGTCTTCGGGCTTGAAGACATCGAGCGTCTTCTTCTTGGCCTTCATGATGTTGGGCAGCGTGACGTAGCGCGGCTCGTTCAGGCGCAGGTCGGTCGTGATGACCGCGGGCAGCGTGAGCGTCAGAGTTTCCATGCCGCCGTCGACTTCGCGCGCCACGGTGACCTTGTCGGCCGCGAGATCGACCTTCGAGGCGAAGGTGGCTTGGGGCAGGTCAGCCAATGCAGCGAGCATCTGGCCGGTCTGGTTCGCATCGTCATCGATGGCTTGTTTGCCGAGGATGATGAGCTGGGGCTGTTCCTTCTCGACCAGCGCCTTGAGCAACTTGGCAACGGCCAGAGGCTGCAGCTCTTCGGTGGTCTCGACCAGGATGCCGCGATCAGCACCGATGGCCATCGCGGTGCGCAGGGTTTCCTGGCACTTCGCATCGCCGCAGGAGACGGCGATCACTTCGGTGACCACGCCCTTCTCTTTCAGGCGCACAGCTTCTTCGACAGCGATCTCGTCGAAGGGGTTCATGCTCATCTTGACGTTGGCAATGTCCACCCCGGTGCCGTCGCTCTTGACGCGCACCTTCACGTTGTAATCGACGACCCGTTTGACAGGCACAAGAATCTTCATGGTTGTTCCTTCAGAAATCAGATGAGGTTCGTTCACTCGAGCTTCGCGCCCGATTGTTTGATGAGCCGCTCCCACACAGGGCGCTCCTGCTTCCAGGCGGCGGCAAAGAGTTCGGGCGAGCTGTCCTTGAGCTCGAAGCCCATGGCCGCGATGCGCTCGCGCACGTCGGGCTGCTGCGAGGCCTTGCGCACTTCGTCGGCGATGCGGTCCACGATGGGCTTGGGCGTCTTGGCGGGCACCGCGAAGGCGAGCCAGCCGGTGACGCGATAGGCCTCGTCCTTCAGACCCTGTTCGGCGAGCGTCGGCACATCGGGCAGCGCGGCCATGCGGCGTTCGCCGCTCACACCGATGGCCCGCACCTTGCCCGCATCGATGTGCGGCTTGGCCACGAGCGCGCTCGCATAGGCCATCTGGATCTGCCCGCCGATCAGGTCCTGGATCATCGGTGCCTCGCCCTTGTAGGCGACGTGGTTCATGTCGGCCTGCTGCGTAAGGCTCATGTGCGCGCCGGCCAGGTGCGGGTAGGCGCCCACGCCGTAGGAACCGTAGGCGACCTTGCCCTTGTTCGCGGCCACGTACTTCAGGAGCTCCGGCGCGGTCTTCACCGGCACGCTCGGATGCACCACCAGCACCAGCGGACCCATCGCCACCTGGTAGACCAGCGTGAGGTCGCGCTGCGTGTCGTAGGGCAGCTTCTCGTAGAGGAACTCGTTGGTCAGCAGCGCGTTGCTGAGCGAGAACACGACGGTGTAGCCGTCCGGCGCCGACTTGGCGACCGCATCCGTGCCGATGATCCCGGCCGCGCCCGGCTTGTTGTCGATGACGACCGGCTGCCCGAAGCCCGCCGACATCTTCTGGCCCAGCACGCGCGCGAGCACGTCGGTCGCGCCGCCGGCCTGGAAGGGCACGACGAGGCGGATCGGCTTGTTCGGGTAAGGCGCCTGCGCATGAGCGGGCGCCAGCGCGAACAGCGCGGCGGTCGATGCGGCTGCGGCGCAGAGCAACGCGCGGCGGTTGGAGGATGAATGGGTCATGTTTTTTGTCTCCCGTTGGTTTCAGAAACTCTTGAGGTTCAGTTCAGCGCAATGCGCGTCTTGAAGGGCAGCGGCGCCAGCGCCTTCTGCAGCCGGTCCTGCAGCACTGCGGCCAGCGCGCCCGCCGCGGTGGCGTCGATCTGCACGTGCACGAGGCTTTCGCCTTCGGTGGTCACCGATGGCAATGCGGCATCGCTCGCGCCGAGTTCGGCGCACAGTTCGGCGACCGTCGCGGCCACCACCTGCCGAGCGGCCATCGCGCGCAGCTCGGGCTTGTAGATCTTGCCGACGTTGGTCATCGGCATCGCGCCGATCACCGACACCCACTTGGGCTTGGCGGGCGCTTCGTCCACGCGCGCGGCGGTGAAGGCGAGCAGTTCCTCTTCGGTGGCCGCGGCGCCGGGCACCAGCGTCGCGAAGATCACCGGCAGCTCGCCCGCGTAGGCATCGGGCGCGCCTACTGCGGCGCACAGCTGCACCGCAGGGTGCGCGCCGAGCGCGTCCTCGATGGTCTTCGGGTCGATGTTGTGGCCGCTGCGGATGATCAGGTCCTTCGAACGGCCGGTGAGGTTGAGCCGCTCCTCGCTGTCCATCCAGCCGAGGTCGCCGGTGGCGAGCCAGCCGTCGGCGGTGAAAGCTTTCGCGTTGTCCACCGGATCGACGAAACCCGAGAACACGTTGGGCGACTTGAAGAGCACCATGCCCTGCTCGCCGGGCGCCACGTCGCGGTCGCTCGCGTTGCCGCTCTCGTCGAGCGCGACGATGCGTATCTGCGAGTACGGCAGTCGAAAGCCGACGCAACCGGCCGGCCCGTTCACGCCGGGCGGCGTGATGGTCGAGATGCCGGCCATTTCCGTCATGCCCAGGCTCTCGTGCACATGCAGGCCGAAGAGGCGCTCGAAGCGCGCGGCCAGCTCGGGCGCGAGCACGGCCGCGCCGGTGCGGCAATAAGTGATCGAGGAAATGTCCGCGCCATCGAGCGGCACGTTCGCGAGCGCCGCGAGCACCGTGGGCACGGCCGAGAGCGAGGTCGGCCGGTACTTCGCGACCAGCTTCCAGTAGTTGGCCAGCACCTCCTTGTTGCGCAGCAGCGAGGGCGTTGGAATGATCACCTCCACGCCCGCCGACAGCGCCGAGAGCGAAGCCGGCAGCACGCCCGCCACATGGAAGAGCGGATAGCCGTTGATCGAGATGCCGTTCTCGTTCATGCCCGCGAGCTGCACGCTGGCCCAGGCGGTGAACACCTGCGCACCGTGGCTGTGGCGCGCGAGCTTGGGCGCGCCGGTGGTGCCGCCGGTGTGGAAGTAGGCGGCGATGTCGGTAGGCGCGATGTCGCGGCCGCTCACGAGGTGGTCGCTCGGTTGGGCCGCGCGCAGCACGTCGAACTCGGCCACGCTTTCGGGCAGCGCGCCCGCGGCGCCGGGCGCTTCGTCGTGCGGCGCCACGCGCAGCACGGTCGTGAGCGTGGGCACCTGGCCGCGCAGGCGCATCGCCTTCGACCACATGCCCGATTCGGCGTCCGAGCCGTAGGCGATCAGCACCTTCGCGCGCGCCGCGGTCATCAGCGCAACCAGCTTCTCGTCGGTCAGCAATGGGTTCAGCGGCTGCACGATGCCGGCCGCTTCGCCGCCCCAGAGCGCGAGGTGGTATTCGAGGCAGCCGGGCAGCAGCACCGCGACCGCGTCCTGGGGCCCGACGCCCAGCGTGTGCAGCAGGTTCGCGGTCTGGTGGATGCCCGCGAGCAGTTGGGCATACGACCAGCGGATCGGCTCGTCCGCCGGGTTGCCGCTGCGCAAGAAGGTCAGCGCCGTCTTGTCGCCGAACGCCGCGCCGGAATTGCGGAACAGTTCGTAGGTGCTGCGCACCGTGAGCGCTTCTTCGAGCGACGTTTCTTCCAGCCGCCGGATGTCGGCGAGGCCGCGCACCGGGAACAGGGGGCGGAACGGCGCAGCGGCCGTCTTCTTGTTGTTGTTGTTGTTGTTGTTGTTGCCTGTCATGTTGTCTCCTTGATGTCGTCTTGCGGGCCGCGCGCGAAGCGCCCTGTTTTACTGGTTCGTGATCTTGTTGTCGCGAATGACCTTGCCCCAGCGTTCGAAGTCCTGCCGCATGCGAACGCCGGTCTGCTCGGGCGTGCGGTAGGCCGCGAAGGAGCCGACGCTCTCGAGCTTTTCCTGCACCTGCTTGTCGGCCAGCGCGGTCTTGAGCTCGGCGCTCATGCGGTCGATCACGTCCTTGGGCGTGCCGGCCGGCGCGAGCAGGCCGCCCCACGAGGTCGCATCGAAACCGGGGAAGCCTTGCTCGGCCACCGTCTTCACGTCGGGCAGCAGGCTCACGCGCTGACCCGAGCCGACGGCGATGGCGCGCAGCTTTTCCGCGCGGATGTGCGGCAGCACGGCCACGAGGTCCGAGAACATCGCGGGCACCTGGCCGCCGATGAGGTCGGTCACGGCCGGCGCGCTGCCGCGGTAGGGCACGTGCTGCATGTCGAACTTGCCGATGGTCTTGAGTTGTTCGGTCGTCAGGTGGCCGAAGCTGCCGGCGCCGGCCGTCGTGTAGTTGAGCTTGCCGCCCTCGGCCTTGGCCTTGGCGATCAGGCCCTGGAGATCGGTCACGTCGGGCAGCGATTTCGGGTTCACCACCAGCACGATCGGCAGGTCGTACACCGAGCCCACGGGCGTGAAGTTCTTGAAGATGTCGTAGCTGGTCGGGCCGTAGAGGTGCGAAGCCAGCAGCGTGGGCGTGGCGAGCATCACGAAGGTGTAGCCATCCGACGGCGCGCGTGCCGCGGCGGCTGCGCCCACGGTGCCCGAGGCGCCGCTGCGGTTGTCGATGACGATGTTCTGCTTGAGCGCGACCGACATCTTCTGCGCCACGATGCGCGAGGCCACGTCGGTCGGGCCGCCGGGCGGGAAGGGCACGATCAGCGTGATCGGCTTGGCGGGCCAGGCCTGCGCGAAGGCGCTGCCGGCGATGAGGGGAAGGGCCAGGGCGACGAATGCACGGCGAACGGGATTGCGGAGGGAACGGAAAGCGGAACGGGAAACGAGGGAGGCCATGGACTTCAGTTGCTACTTCTTCAGGGGATCAGGAATGCAGGCGCGTCTCGTCAGACGACGCCACTTGTTTTCAGCGCGGCCAGCTTGTCGTCCGACAGGCCGAGCAGGGACTGGAGCACGTCGTGCGTGCCTTCGCCCAGGGTGGGCGGCGCGCTGCGCACCGGCAGGCGCTCGCCGTCGAAACGGTAGGGCGGCGCCAGCACGTTGACCGTGCCGGCCACCGGATGCGGCTGCGTGGTCACGAGGCCCGCATCGGTCGCTCGCTTCGATTGCAGTGCTTCGAGCAGGCCCAGCACTTCGCCGCACGGAATGCCCGAGGCGGTGAGCTTGGCGAGCAGGTCGACGCGCTGGCGCTTCGCGAGTTCGGCGTGCAACTCGGGCAGCAGCACCGCGCGGTTCGCCGAACGCAGGATGTTGGTCTTGAAGCGCTCGTCGGCCGCGAGGTCGGGGCGGTCGATCACGTCGGTGCAGAAGCGTGCGAACTGCGCGTTGTTGCCCACGGTGATGACCAGCGGGCCGTCGGCCGCATCGAACACGCCGTAGGGGACGATCGACGGGTGCGAGTTGCCGTAGCGCGGCGGGTCTTCGCCCATCAGCAGCGCTTCGAGGCCGTAGTAGGCGGTGATCATCAGGCCGCAGTCGAAGAGAGCCATCTCCACATGCCGGCCCGCGCCGGTCTTCTCGCGCTGGTAGAGCGCCGCGAGGATCGCCTGCGCCGAGTACATGCCGGTGAAGAGGTCGACCGCCGCGACGCCGAACTTCAGCGGCGGCTGGTTCGCTTCGCCGTTGAGCGCCATCAAACCAGCTTCACCTTGCACCACGAGGTCGTAGCCGGGCCTCGCGGCTTCGGGGCCGGTGCGGTCGTAGCCCGAGATCGAGCAGTAGATGAGGCCCGGATGCTCCTTGCTCAACTGCTCGTAGCCGAGGCCCAGCTTGTCGATGCCGCCGAACTTGAAGTTCTGGATCACCACGTCGCATTGCTTCGCAAGGTCGCGCGCGATCTGCTGGCCTTCGGGCGTCTGCAGGTCGAGCGTGACCGAGCGCTTGTTGCGGTTCACGCTGTTGAAGTAGGCCGTCTCGGTCTTGCCGACGCGCAGGCCCCAGTCGCGCGTGTCGTCGCCGCGGCCCGGGTGCTCGACCTTGATCACCTCGGCGCCCATGTCGGCCAGCACCATGCCGCACCAGGGGCCCGCGAGGATGCGGGACAGATCGAGGACGCGCACGCCGGCGAGCGGCAGCGAGGAATTCAGCAGTGGCATGAGGGCTCCAGGAAGACGTGAGAGCGGATTGGGTTCCAGGAAATCGCTCCAGACCCGTTCACGCTGAGCTTGTCGAAGCGCCGCGCAAGGCTTCGACAAGCTCAGCCCGAACGGTTCTGGTTCGGAGGGAATGAGGCACAGGCTTCAGGACGCGTCCTGCTTCTTGTGACGCAGTGCGGCGAAGTCGGTCTTGCGCTTGCCGAGGAAGGCGCCGATGCCTTCGGCCGCTTCGGCATCCGCCTGCGACTCGACCATGTACACCGCCTCGGCTTCGAGTTGTTCTTCGAGCGTCGCCCGGTGCGCCTGGCGGCACAGCGTCTTGATGCGTGCGCTCGCGCGCTGCGGACCTTCGGCCACCTTCGCCGCGAGCGCGATGGCTTCGGCCAGCGCCGCGCCCTTGTCGGTCAGGCGGTTGACCGCGCCCAGCGCATGCAGGCGCTCGGCCGGCATGCGGTCGCCGGTGAGGCACATCTCGGTGAGCACCTGGCGCGAGACGAATTCCGCGAGGAAGGCGGTCGCGCCGCCGTCCGGCGTGAGGCCGACCTTGACGTAGGCCACCGTGTAGAACGCATCGCGCGCCGACACCAGCATGTCGCATGCGAGCGCCATCGAGAGGCCCGCGCCGGCCGCGCCGCCTTCCACGGCCGCGATCACCGGCTTGCCGCAATCGCGGATCGCGCGGATCAGGTTGTGCAGGCCTTCGAGTTTTTCGCGGCGTTCCGAAGCGGGCAACTCGCGGCGCTTGGCGAGCAAGTTCAAGTCGCCGCCCGAGCAGAAGAAATCGCCCGCGCCGGTGAAGACGATGGCGCCGATTTCCGGGTCGTTCTGCGCATCGGCGAGGGCGGCGGAGAGTTCGGCATACAGCGTCGGCGTGATCGCGTTGCGCGAGCCGGGGTTGCTGTTCGTCAGGATGCGGACCGCGCCCTGCTGCGAGATCAGAACCGTCTTGTCCGTCATGCCGCCACCTCCTTGCTGGACTCTTTGCCCAAGGCGATGTAGCGCTGCAGATGATGGTCTTCGTCGCCGAGCTGGTGGTCGATCATCACGAGCCGCTTGGCGTAGTGCGGCAGCGGCAGCTCCCACGTCATGCCGATGCCGCCGTGCATCTGGATGCTTTCTTCGGCCACCAGCGCGCCGATGCGGCCGATGCTGAACTTGGCGGCCGACAGCGCGCGCTCGCGCGCCACGCGGTCGGTGCCGTCGATGGCGGCCGCGGCGTTGATGACCGCCGAGCGGGCCTGTTCGATCTCGAGCAGCAGGTCGGCCATGCGGTGCTGCAACGCCTGGAAGCTACCGATGAGGATGCCGAATTGCTTGCGCGTGCGCAGGTACTCCAGCGTCGCGGTCTTGGCGGCTTCCATCGCGCCGACGGCTTCGGCGCAGAGCGCGAGCACGCCGCGGCCGATGGCGCGTTCCAGCGTTGCGGCGCCCTGGCCTTCGGTGCCGAGCAATGCGTCGGCGCCGAGCTTCACGCCGTCGAGCGTGAGTTCGGCGACGCGGCCGCCGTCGATGGCGGGGCAGCCGCGCACCGTGAGGCCTGCGGTCTTCGCGGGCACGAGGAACAGCGAGATGCCGGCTTCGTCGTCCACGTTGCCAGAGGTGCGCGCCGAAACGAGGAACAGGTCGGCCTGCTCGCCCTGCGGCACGACGGCCTTGGCGCCGTTCAGCACCCAGCCGTCGCCGCTGCGCTCGGCGCGGGTCGAAACGCGTGTGCGTTCGTAATGCGTGTCGGCTTCGTCATGCGCGAAGGCCGCGACGGTGACCCCGTTGATGATGTCGCCGAGCTTTTCTTTCTGCGCATCGCTGCCGGCGGCGCTGAGCGCTTCGCCGACCATGACGGCGCCCAGCAGCGGCTCGACCACGAGGCCGCGGCCCAGCGCTTCGAAGACCACGGCGATGTCGAAGCCGCCGCCTCCGAAGCCGCCGTCGGCTTCGCTGAACAGTGCGCCGATGACGCCGAGTTCGGCGAACTGCTGGAAGATTTCCTTGCTGAAACCGTGCGCCGACTTCGCGATGCGATCGCGCGCATCGAAGGCGTACTGCTCGGCGATGAAGCGGTTCAGGCTGTCGGCGAGCATGCGCCGGTCTTCGGTGTGTTCGAAGTTCATTGCATGTCTCCTTTACAGGCCAAGAATCATCTTGGAGATGATGTTCTTCTGGATTTCATTCGAGCCGCCGAAGATCGACAGCTTGCGGTTGTTGAAGTAGCGCGCGGCGGCGGCCTTCGCGTAGGCCGGACCGAAGGTCTCGCCATCGAAGCCGTCGTGCAGCGCTTCCTCGACGAAGGGGCGGCCGTAGACGCCCATCGCGCGGCGGGCCAGCGAAGAAATCTCCTGGCGGATTTCCGTGCCGCGAATCTTCAGCATAGAACTCTCCGCACCGGGCACGCCACCGCCGGCCACTGCCGCGATCACGCGCAGGTTCGTCGTCTTCATGTTCTCCAGATCGATCTCGACACGCGCCATGCGCGCGGCGAATGACGGGTCTTCGGCGAGCGGCTTGCCGTTCTTCACCTGCTTCGCGGCAATGCCCTTGAGCTGTTCGAGGGCGGCCACCGAGAAGCCCACGCCCGCGATGTTGGTGCGCTCGTAGGTCAGCAGGTACTTGGCGCAGGTCCAGCCCTTGTTCTCTTCGCCCACGAGGTTCTCGGCCGGCACGCGCACGTCGGAGAAGAACACCTCGTTCACTTCATGCTCGCCGTCGAGCGTGATGATCGGTCGCACTTCGACGCCGGGCGAGGTCATGTCGATCAGGAGGAAGCTGATGCCTTCCTGCTTCTTCGCCTCGCGGTTGGTGCGCACCAGGCAGAAGATCATGTTGGCGTGCTGGCCCAGCGTGGTCCAGGTCTTCTGGCCGTTCACGAGGTAGTGGTCGCCCTGCGCGTCGATGCCGCGCACCGCAGAGGTCTTCACCGCCGCGAGGTCGGAGCCCGCGCCGGGTTCCGAGTAGCCCTGGCACCACCAGTCCGAGCCATCGAGGATGCGCGGCAGCCAGCGCTGCTTCTGCGCCTCGTTGCCGTACTTGATGAGCACCGGCCCCAGCATGTTCACGCCGAAGGGCACGATGCGCGGCGCGAAGGCGAGGGCGCATTCGTGTTCGAAGATGAACTTCTCCACCGCCGTCCAGCCCGGGCCGCCGTACTGCTCGGGCCAGTGGTTGGCGAGCCAGCCGCGCGCGTTGAGGATGGCGTGCCACTCCTGCATGTCGGCCTTGCTGAGGATCTGGCCGCCGCTGACTTTCGCCGAGAGGCGCACGGGCAGCTTGTCGGCGAGGAAGGCGCGCACTTCCGCGCGAAAGGCTTCTTCTTCGGGGGTGAAGTTCAGGTCCATCGAAGGCTCCTCAATAAATTTCAAAGAGGCCGGCCGCACCCATGCCGCCGGCGATGCACATCGTGACCACCGCGTACTTCGCACCGCGGCGCTTGCCTTCGATGAGCACGTGGCCCGTGAGCCGCGCACCGGTCATGCCGAAGGGGTGGCCGATGGAGATCGCGCCGCCGTTCACGTTGAGCAGCTCCGACGGAATGCCCAGCTTGTCCTGGCAGTAGATCGACTGCGAGGCGAAGGCTTCGTTGAGTTCCCAGAGGCCGATGTCCTCGACCTTGAGACCATGGCGCGCAAGCAGCTTGGGCACCGCGAACACCGGGCCGATGCCCATTTCGTCGGGCTCGCAGCCCGCCAGTGCGAGGCCGCGGAAGGCGCCCAGCGGCTTGATGTTGGCGCGCTCCGCGTCCTTCGCTTCCATCAGCACGCAGGCCGAGGCGCCGTCAGAGAGCTGCGAGGCGTTGCCGGCGGTGATGAACTTGTCCTCGCCCATCACGGGCTTGAGCTTGGCGAGCGCTTCGTAGGTGGTGCCGCGGCGGTTGCAGTTGTCTTCGGTGGCGGTGACTTCGCGGTGGGTGACTTCCTTGGTCTCCTTGTCGGTCACGGCCATCGTGGTGGTGCAGGCGACGATCTCGTCCTTGTAGCGGCCGGCGAGCTGCGCTTCTTCGGTCTTGCGCTGGCTCTCGGCGGAGAAGCGGTCCTGCGCCTCGCGGCTGATGTTATAGCGCTTGGCGACGATGTCGGCCGTGTCGATCATCGCCATGTAGAGCTCGGGCTTGTGCTCGACGATCCACGGGTCCAGGCTGAGGTCGCCGCCATCGCCGGGGCTGCGGCCGCGGATCTGCGAAATGCTTTCGACGCCGCCCGCGATCATGGCCGGCGCACCGTCCACCACGATGCGGCCCGCGGCCATCGCGATCGCCTGCAGGCCCGAGGCGCAGAAGCGGTTCACCGTGGTGCCGGCGATGCTGATCGGCAGGCCCGAACGGATGATCGACTGGCGCGCGATGTTGCGGCCCGTGGTGCCCTCGGGGTAGCCGCAGCCGAGGATCGCGTCCTCAATCAGTGCCGGGTCCAGCCCCGAGCGTTCGACTGCGGCCTTCACCGCGAAAGAGGCCAGCGTGGCGCCGGGCGTGATGTTGAATTCGCCGCGGTGCGCCTTGGTCAGCGGGGTGCGGGCGGTGGAAACGATGACGGCTTCACGCATGGGAGTGCTCCTGTTTATTCGGATTGGTTCAAGCTCGAGAAATCGGCGCCGCGTTCGACCAGCTCGACCAGCAGCGGCGAAGGCTTCCAGAAGATCGGGTCTTCCTTCGCGAACTCGCGGATGTCGGCCAGCACCGTGGCAAGGCCCACGGTGTCGGCGTACTTCATCGGGCCGCCGCGGTGGCGCGGAAAGCCGTAGCCGTAGAGGAAGGTCACGTCCACGTCGAGCGGGCGCAGCGCGATGCGCTGGAGCACGACGTTCGCGCCTTCATTCACCATCGCGGCCATGTAGCGGCGGATGATTTCCTCGTTCGTGAAGCTGCGCCGAACGATGCCCGCGCGTTCGCGCTCGGCGTCGATGATGGCGAGCACCGCCGGGTCGGGCGTGCCGGTGCGTGCGCCTTCGGGATAGAGGTAATAGCCGCGCTGCGTCTTCTGGCCGAACCAGCCGCGCTCGCAGATGCGGTCGGCAATCTGCACGTAGCGCGCCTGCGGATCGCGCGTGGCGGCCTTGCGCTTGCGCGTGGCCCAGCCGATGTCGCCGCCGGCCAGGTCCGACACCTGGAACGGGCCCATCGGGTAGCCGAACTCGCGCACCGCTTCGTCGATCTGGTAGGGCGAGGCGCCGTCTTCCATCATGTGGTCGGCCGCCTGGCGGTACACCGCGAGGATGCGGTTGCCGATGAAGCCGTCGCACACGCCCGCGCGCACCGGCACCTTCTTCAATTTCTTCGCGAGCTCGAAGCCGGTGGCCACCACGTCGGCGCTCACCTTGGCGGGCACCACGATCTCCAGCAGCTTCATGATGTTGGCCGGAGAGAAGAAGTGCAGGCCCACCACGTCCTGCGGGCGCTTGATGCTCGCGGCGATCTCGTCGATGTCCAGGTACGAGGTGTTGGTGGCCAGCACGGCGCCGGGCTTGCACACGCGGTCGAGTTCGGCGAACACGGCCTTCTTCACGCCCATCTCCTCGAACACGGCTTCCACGACGATGTCGACGTTGGCCAGCGCGTCATACGACGTGGAGCCGCTGAAGCGCGCCATCACCGCGGCCTTGGCATCGGGCGTCATGCGGCCCTTGGCGATGAGGCCGTCGTACACCTTCTCGACATGCTGGCGGCCGCGCGCGAGGCTGGGCTCGTCGCGCTCGATCATGGTCACGGGCAGGCCCGCATCGAGCATTGCCACCGCGATGCCCGCGCCCATGGTGCCGCCGCCGACGATGCCGGCCGATTCGAGCTTGCGCGGGCTGGCGGACTTGGTCTCGGGCGCCTTGAGCACTTCGCGCTCGGCGAAGAAGGCGTGGATGAGTCCGGCGCGCTGCGGGCTGTCGATGCACTGCATGAAGAGCTTGCGCTCCAGCGCCATGCCTTCGTCGAAGGGCAACGTGAGCGCGCCCTCGACGGCTTCGATGATCTTCATCGGCGAGAAGAGGCCGCGGCTCTTCTTGGCGGTGTCGGCGCGCGCGGCTTCGAGCGCGGCGCGGCTGGCGTCCTTGTCGGCGAGGCCGGTCGCTTCGCGCGTGCGGCGCACCGGGGCCTTGGCGGCGACGAGTTCCTCAGCGTAGGCGAGGCCTTCGGCGCACGCGTCGGCTTCGGTGCCGAGGCGGTCGATGAGGCCGAGCGACAGCCCCTCTTTCGCGCCCGCATGGCGGCCGCTGAGCATCAGTTCGAGCGCGGGCTTCACGCCGATGAGGCGCGGCGCGCGCTGCGTGCCGCCCGAGCCGGGCAGAAGTCCGAGCGCCACTTCGGGCAGTCCCAGCTTGGCAGTGGGCGAGGCGATGCGGTAGTGCGCCGAGAGCGCCACCTCGAGCCCGCCGCCGAGCGCCGCGCCGTGGATGGCGGCGACGACCGGCTTCGTGCAGTTCTCGATCGCAAGGCACGCCTCGGGCAGCGACGGTGCCTGCGGCGGCTTGCCGAATTCGCGGATGTCCGCGCCCGCGATGAAGTTGCGGCCGGCGCCGACGATCAGCACCGCCTTGGCCGCGCTGTCGGTCTCGGCTGCGGCGATCGCGGTCACGAGGCCACGGCGCACATCCACGCCCAGGGCGTTGACGGGCGGGTTGTCGATGGTCACCACGAACACGTCGCCAAGACGTTCGAAGGTGACGGGACCGGAGGACGTGGAAGGGCTCGGAGTGGTGGTGGCCATGTGCTTGTCTCTTGCGTTGGCGGGCCCTCGACGCGGATGGATTCGCGAGGGGCCCGAGGCTCTGGGGGTGAACCCCGCATTCTTGGCCCGCATTGCGGCTTTGACAATTGCATAGACGGTTGACAGACTGTCAAAGGATTTTTGACACAATCGTTAAATGGACCTTCAATCGCTCACCCTGCTGGTGGAAATCCTTGACGCCGGCAACCTGAGCGCCGCGGCGCGCCGGCTCAAGATGAGCCGCGCCAACGTCAGCTACCACCTGAACCAGCTGGAGCGCTCGGTCGGCGCACAACTCGTGCGGCGCACCACCCGGCGCGCAGAGCCGACCGAAATCGGCCTCAGGCTCTACCAGCATGGGGTGGCCATCCAGACCGAGTTGCTGGCCGCGCGCGAGTCGGTCACCACGCTGGGCGAAGGCCTGCAGGGCCGTGTGCGGCTGAGCGTGCCCAGCGGCTACGGGCAGTTGGTGATGGCCGACTGGCTGATCGACTTCAAGCGCCAGTACCCCGGCATCGTGCTGGACGTGGTGTTCGAGAACCGCATCGAGGATCTGCTGCGCGACGAAGTCGACATCGCGGTGCGCGTGATTCCCGAGCCGCCGCAGAACCTGGTGGCGCGCGACTTGGGGCCGGTGCGCTACGTGGCGTGCGCCTCACGCGACTACGCGGAAAAACATCCGCTGCCCGTGCAGCTCGACGAACTGCAGGGCGCGCCCGTGGTCACCGCCGCGGTCATCGGCCGGCAACTGCGCGTGTCGGCCTACCAGGGTGAAACGCGGCGCGAGGTGATCCTGGAGCCGACGCTGATTTCAGAGAATTTCCTGTTCCTGCGCCAGGCGATCCTCGCGGGCCTGGGCATCGGCCTCGTGCCCGACTACGTGGTGCAGGAAGACGTGCGCAAGGGCGAGGTGCTGACCACGCTGGACGACTGGCGCCTCAGCATCTTCGGCACGCAGATGTTCATGCTCTACATGCCGAACCGCCAGCACACGCGCGCGATCCGTACCTTCATCGACTTCATCCTGGAGCGGGCCCGGGCGGCCGGTGCGCCGCCGGGCGATCAGTCGCAGCGGTAGATCACTTCCCCGGCGGGGACCTGCGCGGCCGGGATTTCCGAGCCTGCAGCGCTCAGGAAGCGCATCGGCGCACCGAAATTGCGGCAGTAGTTTTCCGCGTCCTGCGCGCTGGGCGACTTGAGCACGCCGTCGTTGAGAAAGGTGACCCGGGGCGCGGGGCGCGACACGCATCCTGCGGCCAGGGCGGTGGCGACGAGAACAAAAAGGGCGGGTGAAGCGGCGCATCGTGAACGCGCATCGCTGCGCACGGTGGTGGAAAGAAAAGAAGTGCGCGACTTTAGCGGCTGTAGAGCCCCACCACGCTCTGCCCGCCCAGCGCGTGCCCCTTGAGCGCCGCGAGCAGCGCATCGCGCGTGAGCCCGGCCGGCAGCGCGCCCGGCGCCAGGTCGGATGCGACCACCGTCAGCACGTAATGGTGCGGATGGTCGCCCACCGGCGGGCACATGCCGCGGTAGGCCGTCGCGCCCGCCACGTTCGTGCCCACGGTGAAGCCGCCCGTCTCGTTCGCCTTGAGCTGGCCGCGCTCGGCCGGGATGTTGTAGGCCACCCAGTGCGAGACGCCCAGGCCCATCGCGCCGTCCGGATCGGACAGCAGCACCGCGACCGACTTCGCCTTGGCGGGCAACTGCGTCCAGGCCACGGGCATCGAGACGTTCTTGCCGCCGCAGTCGCCGACCCCGGCGTGCTCGGCGGGAATGGTGCCGTTGTCGGCGAAGGCGGTGGATGTGACCTTCATGCCGGTGGGCGCCTTGCCGCCGGTGGCGGGGGCCATGGCGCCGCAACCCGAGAGAAGCGCCGCAAGTGCAATGGCGGAGATGGAGAGGGTGTGCATGTGTTTTCCAGGGTGGTTGTTGTCGATCAATCGGTGAGCCACACCTGGCCCTCTGCATCCTCGCGCAGCGCCACGGGCGTGAGCCGCGCGCCGCGGCAGGGGCCGCCGACGCATTTGCCGGTGTCCGGCTCGAAGATCGCGCCGTGCCGCGCGCACATCAAGAAGCGGCCCGAGCTTTCGAGGACCTGGCCCTCGAAGTCGAGCGGGCCGCCGGCGTGCGGGCATTGGTTGAGGTAGCCGTGGACGGCGCCGTGCCAGCGCACAGCGAAAGCCGATGCGCCATCGGGCATGGTGAACGTCGCGGCCAGCCCGCCATCGGCGAGGGCGGCGGCAACAAGGCGGGGGGTTGCGGAGTCGTGCGGAAGCGCAGGTGTCATCTGCCGCCGAGCGTAGCCCAAGGTTCAGGCGCTGCGCAATGCGCGGCGCGCGCCCGTGTCGTCCACCGGCGCATCGAGCGGGCCGAGCCGCCGCATCTTGTCGTACAGCGTCTTGCGCGGCACACCCAGCCGCTCGGCCGCGGCCGCCGCGCTGCCGCCGCAGGCCTCCAGCGCCTCGTGGATCAGGTAGCGCTCGAACTGCGCCATCTGCTCGTCGAGCGTGCGCGAGCCTTGCGCGGTGCTGAGGATGCCGCCATTTCCGTCGCTGTACCCATCCCAGAGGCCGAGCACGAAGCGGTCGGCGATGTTGCGCAGCTCGCGCACGTTGCCTGGCCATGCGTGCGCCATCAACTCCTGCAGGTGGCGCGGCGTGACCACCGGCAGCTCGCGCTCGTGGCGCAGCGCCGCCTGCATCGCGAAGTGGGTGAACAGCAGCGGAATGTCCTCGCGGCGCTCGCGCAGCGGCGGCAGCTGCAGCACCACCACGCTCAGGCGGTAGTACAGGTCGTCGCGGAAGGTCCTGGCGCGCGCGGCCTCCAGCAGGTCGGCCTTGGTGGCGGCGACCACGCGGCTGTCCATCGGCCGCAGCTCGTTGGAGCCCAGGCGCTCGTACTGGCGTTCCTGCAGCGTGCGCAGCATCTTCACCTGCAGGTTCATCGGCATGGTCTCGATCTCGTCCAGGAAGAGCGTGCCGCCGCGCGCATGCTCGATCTTGCCGATGCGCCGCTTGGCCGCGCCGGTGAAGGCGCCGGCCTCGTGGCCGAACATCTCGCTCTCGAAGAGCGCCTCGGGCATGCCGCCGCAGTTGATGGCCGCGAAGTGGCCCTCGCGCCGCCGCCCGTGGTCGTGCAGGCAGCGCGCCACCAGCTCCTTGCCTGTGCCCGTCTCGCCGAGGATCAGCACGTCGGCGTCGGTCGTGGCGACGTCCAGCACCAGCCGGCGCAGGCGCTGCATGGCTGAGGAGCGGCCGATGAGCTTGGCCTCGATCGCCTCGTAGCTTGCGAGCTTGCGGCGCAGGAGGTCCACCTCCAGGCTCAGCGCGCGTTTCTCCAACGCGCGCTCGACCACCTCGGTGAGCTGTTCGGGCGAGAAAGGCTTCTCGATGAAGTCGTAGGCGCCCAGCCGCATCGCGTGCACCGCCATCGTGATGTCGCCGTGCCCGGTCACCAGGATCACGGGCAGCGTCGCATCGATCTTCAGCGCATGCGAGAGCAGCGCCAGGCCGTCCATGCCCGGCAGCTTCACGTCGGTGACCAGCACGCCGCCAAAGCCCGGCACCACGCGCGGCATCACCTGCTCGGCCGAGCCGAAGCCCGACACCCGCAGGCCCGCCAGCTGCAGCGCCTGGGTACTGCCCATGCGCACCGCGGGATCGTCCTCGACGAACAGCACTTCGAGTTCTTCTTCAGCCATGGGGATTTGCTCCGCGCGGTCCGTTGCGCAATGTGACGATGAATGCCGCGCCGCCGAGCTCGCTCTCGCCGGCGCGCAGGAGCCCGCCGAAGTCGCGCACGATGCCCGCGGATATGGCCAGGCCCAGGCCGAGCCCGAGGCCCTGCTCCTTGGTGGTGAAGAAGGGCTCGAACAGGCGCGGCATCACCTCCATCGCGATGCCGTTGCCGTTGTCGTGCACTTCCACGGTGGCCCCCTCGGGCGTGCTGCGCGCGACGATGCGCACGCGCCGCAGGCTCGCCCCACCGGTCGCGGTGGCATCGAATGCATTGGCCGCCGTGGCGTCGAACGCATTGGCCAGCAGGTTGACGAGCACCTGCTCCAGCCGGTTGCCCTCGCACAGCGCATACAGGTGCGGCTCGATCGCCTGCTCCAGCTGGATGTGCTCCTGGCGGATGCGCTGGTCCAGCAAAAAGAGCGCATCGGCGATCACGTCGGCCAGCGCCACCGAGCGCATCGCGACCGCCGAGCGGCGCGCGAATTTCTTCAGCTGCGCGGTGATCTGCCCCATGCGGTCGGTCAGCTGGCAGATGGTGCGCAGGTTCAGGTCCACCTGCGAGGATTGCCCCCGCTCCAGGTACACCACCGCGTTGGCCGAGAGCGTGCGCAGCGCCGCCAGCGGCTGGTTGAGCTCGTGCGTGATGCCCGCGGACATCTGGCCCAGCACGGCCATCTTGCCGGTCTGCACGAGGTCGTCCAGCGTGGTCTTCAGGATCTCCTCGGCACGCTTGCGCTCGGCGATCTCGGTCTGCAGGTGCAGGTTGGCCTCGCTCAGCGCCTCGGTGCGCAGCTGCACCTTGTGCTCGAGTTCGTCGTAGGCGCCCTGCAGCGCCTCGCGCGCGGCCAGCCGCTGGTGCACGATGCGCCTGCGCTGCTGGAAGTACAGCACCAGGAGCGTGAGGAAGACCAGCGCGAACACCGTGGCCAACGCGCTCGTGCGCGCGAGCGCATGCACCGGCTTCATGTCCGACAGCATGATGAGCTTCCAGTCGGTGCCGTCCACCGGGCGGCTGTCCAGCAGGTAGTCGGGCCCGAAGGCGTCGCCGCCCGACGCGCGGCCGGCCTCCCCCCGGCTCAGCTGCACCACCATGCCGGCGCCGCCCGACAGCGGCCGGTGCTCGCGCATGTCGATGGGCGTGAGCGAGCCGGCCTCGGTGTACTGGCGCGTCTGCGCGAGCTGCTGCAGCGTTTCGCTGGAGAGCGGCCGCAGCGCGCGGAACTTCCAGCCCGCGTCCGACGAGAGGAACACCACGCCGTTGCCGTCCACCGCGAGCACCTTGTCGGCCGACTGCGACCAGGTGGCGTCGAGCTTGTCCAGGTTGACCTTCACCGTCGCCACGCCGAGCTGCCGGTCGCCGTCGGGAATGCCGAACGAGAAGTAGTAGCCCGGTTCGCGGCTCACCGTGCCGATGCCGTAGAAGCGCCCCGGCACGCCGCGCACCGCGTCCTGGAAGTAGGGGCGGTAGGAGAAGTTCATGTCCACGAAGCTGCCCTGCTGGTTCCAGTTGCTCGCGGCCAGCGTGAGGCCCTTGGCATCCATCACGTAGAGGGCCGAGGCCTGGGCGTGCGCATTGACGGTTTCCAGGTAGACGTTGGCGTTGAACTGCAGGCTGCTGTCGCCGGGGCTTCGCAGCAGGTCGAGCACGTCGGGGCTGAGCGACAGCACCTGCGGCAGGTATTCGTAGCGGCTCAGTTCGCTGCGCAGGCTGGTCGAATAGATGTCCAGCCGGTGCAGCGTGCCCTGCTGCAGCGAGCGGATGCCGGCGCGCTCGCCCACGACATAGGCGAGCGCCCCGCCCGCGCCGATGAGGCAGAGCCAGATGCCGACGGCCGTCCAGCGGCGCCAGCGTGCGGCCTGCGGCGCACCGGCGGGCGCGGACGCCGCATCGCCGCCGGCGGGAAAGCGCGCCAGCACGGCCTTGTCGCGCAGCTCGCCCGGCGATCCGGCAAAGCCGGGCCGGTACGGCGCGGAGAGCTTCAGCATGGCACGGCCTGCCGCAAGGAGCATTGACACGGGAACGGGAAGCGGAGGTCCGCCGGTCTGCGATAAAGGGCTCCGATGGTAGTCAGGCCGGCCGGCCGCGCCGAGACGGAATTACCCTCGTTGCCGCCCCCACCCCGACCCCCTCCTGCACCGGTGCGCCGCGCCATCGGAGCGCGTCAGTCGGCGTACACGCCGGCCGCCTTGATGACGGGGCCGAAGCGCGCCACTTCGGCCTGCACGAACTTCTTGTGCTCGGCCGGCTCGACGCGCTTGTCGGCCACGACCACGGCGCCCAGGCCTTCTTCCTTCCTGATGAACTCCGGGTCCTTCAGCGCGACCTTCAGCGCATCGTTGATCTTCTTGAGCACCGGCGCGGGCGTGCCCTTGGGCGCGTAGAGGCCGTGCCAGATCGTCACCTGGAAATTCTTCAGGCCCGATTCGTCGAGCGTGGGCAGGTCCTTGAGCGCCGGCGTGGACAGGCGCTTGAGCGTGGTCACGGCGTAGGGCTTGACCTTTTTCGCCTCGATCTGGCCCGTGGTGTTGGTGGTCTGGTCGCACAGCAGGTCGATCTGCCCGCCCAGGAGGTCGGCGATGGCCGGCGCGGTGCCCTTGTAGGGCACGGTGGTCATCTCGGCCTTGAGTTCGCTCTGCAGCAGCAGGCCGCACAGGTGCGAGGCCGAGCCGATGCCGGCGTTGCCCAGGTTGGTCTTGCCGGCGTTCTTCGCGACCCACTCGCGCAGCTCCTTGAAGTTGCCCGCTTCCAGCTGCGGCTTGCCGATGACGGTCATCGGCACGTCGTTGATCATGCCCAGGTACTCGAAGTCGGTCTCGTAGTTGTAGGGGAGCTTGCGGTAGAGCACCGGCGTGGTCGCCATGCCCACGTGCGTGAGCAGCAGCGTGTAGCCGTCGGCCTTCGCGCGCGCCACCTTGGCATTGCCGATGGTGCTGCCCGCGCCGGCCGCGTTGTCGATCACGATGCTGGTGCCGTCCAGCGGCTTTCTCATCGCCTCGGCGAGGTCGCGCGCGACGCGGTCGGTCGGGCCGCCGGCCGCGAAGGGCACGACGATGGTGATCGGCTTGCCCGCGGGAAAGTCCTGCGCGTGCAGGCCGAGCGAGGCGGTGCAAAGGACCGCGGCAATCGCTGCGAGGGCAAGGGGCTTCTTCATGGATGCTTTCAAGGTTCACTCCGGGATGCAGGAAAAAAGGCGGGGACGGCGGTTCGTCCCCGCGGACGGCTTACATGAAGCTGGACACCAGCTTCTTCGTGATGTCGAACAGCAGGTTCACCGGCGAGGGCCCGAACGACAGCCAGGTGCCCACGAGCGGCTGCTGGCCCACGCCGGGCCTGGTCCAGTCGCACACGCCGTCCGGGAAGGCCGCGCTCAGGCGCGCCCACTGCACCGGGCTGAAGGTCACGCTGTAGTCCGAGGGGTTCAGCGGCTTCAGCTGGCACTTGGCGATGTCGTCGGTGAGCGGGCCGCCCGCGGCCATGCGCGGCGTGGTGCCGGCCGGGTAGAAGGTGTTGCACGCGCCGGGGCCGAAGGCGGTCTGTTCCTCGGTGTACTTCAGGCCCGCGTTCCAGCACGCGTCCTTCAGGTCGGCCGGGCGGTTGGCGGCGATCTTCTGCGCCTTGGTGCGGTCGGAGGTGTCGGCCCTCACAGCGGTGAGCCACTTGACCATTTCGTCGAATGCGGCCGCGGTGCCGCCACCCATGGTCCACATCACGTGATTGTCGATGTGGCCGTTGGCGCGGCGCAGGCGCTCGCGCATCGAGAACGAATGGATCTTGGTGTGGATGTCGCCACCGGTGTTGCCGTCGTTGTAGTCGCGCAGGTCGATGACGGCCGTGGAAGCGAGGCCGCCCCCGCCGCTCACGATGCGGCCCGACTGGTAGGCGCGGCGCAGCGCCTCCGCATCGCCCACGGTGCGCGCGGCGGTGCGCTTCATGTCGCGGTCCACGCCGCCCACGCGCTCGTTCAGGTCGAGAAACTTGTCGATGCCCAGCTTGCCCTCGTTGAGCGCGTTCAGGCCGTACTGGATGCCCACGTTGTCGATCGGACGCAGCGCGAAGCCCTCGGCCTCGGTCTTGCCGTAGACGTTCACCGTGTGGTCGAACACCGTGGCGCGCGCGCCGGTCGGGTTGGTGAGCGCGTTGTAGCGCTTGTCGGCCGGCACGCCCGCGGGGAACGACACCGTGGGGTCGAGCCGGCCCGCGCTGTTGCTCATGTTGGGAATGTTGCCGATCTGCAGGTAGCCCGAAATGGCCTGCTTCTCGGCTGTCGTGTAGGCCAGCGCGGTGGTGGCCGGGTCGTTGAAATAGTTGTTGAGCACGCGCGAGTCGTGCAGCTTGAAGATGGTGGAGGAGGTGACGTCCGCGAACACCTGGCTCACCACCACGCCGTCGAACAGGCCCGGGTAGTTGTCGCTCGTCTGGTGGCTCTGGTAGGAGCCGCCCGAGCCGCCGGTGCCGATGGTGTGGGCCGGCACGCCGTAGTTCTCGATGAAGCGCTCCTTCACCATCGCGATGGTCTCCGAGGAGAGCTGGTCGTTGCAGTTGGTGCCGAAGACGTTGAGCGTGGAGGTCGTCACCGCGAAGCCGCGGCTCTGGTAGGTCGGGTTGATGAGCGTTCCGAAGTCGTTGCCCTGCTGGAACCAGCCGCCCTGGCAGCCGCCGCCCAGCGGATAGAGCAGCGTGCCGTTCCAGCTGGCCGGCGGCGTGGTGGGCGAGGGCGGCGGCTCGTGGAGCACGTCGTGCAGGATCGCCGACTGGTACAGGCCGCGGTTGATGGTGCCGCTCTCCAGCCGCACCACGTAGGGCACCTGCTTGCCGTTGATCGTGAGATAGGCGATGTTGGCCGGGTAGGCGGTGATCGATTCGGGCACGAAGCGCGTGTTGGTGCCGCCGGTGGTGCGGTAGTAGTAGTCCACGCGCGTCTCCACCGAGCACTTGCCGTCGTCCAGCGACTTGAGCACCTGCCCGCCCATGCGCGTGAAGGTGGCGTAGCCGCAGACGAAGGGCTCCTCGTGCGGGCCCGAGATCACCGGACCGGTGACCGGGTAGGCGGTGAGCGCGAGCCTGGCGCTGTAGTTGCCGTACTTCGCGACCAGCTCGTTGGCGCCTTCCTTCAGGCCCGTGACCTTGCCGAGCAGCCGGCCGGTGGTGGCGTTGCGCGTGAAGGCGGTAGTGACATCGCGGCCGTCGACGGTCACTGCGAGGCTGTCGGCGGGCTGGTCCTTGAGCAGTTCGAGCTCGACCAGCGCGTCGTCGCCCGTCACGAGCTGCGGCGCCGAGGACAGCACGCCGACCTTGAGCGTGGCGTCCGGCGGCGTCGGCGGCGTGCCGGGATCGTTCGGATTGCCGGGGTCCGGATTGCCGGGCGTGCCGGGACCGCCGGGGCCGCCCGAGACGGGCGGAAAGAAGCTGAAGCCGCCGCCCCCGCCGCTGCCGCCGCCGCAGGCGGTAAGGATCAGCGCGGCCAGCAGCGCGCTGGCGCGGGCCGGTGTCGGGCGAAGGCGTTTCGTGTTCCGGGATGTCATGGTCAGGTCTCCGTCTTGTTGTGGTTGCGAAAAAAGAAAGCAGGCATGCGGCGGCGCGACCCGGCTGGGGCCGGGTCGTCGCGCGGTGCGGGGGCGTCAGTGCGGACTGAGAGGGAAAGCGGGCGTCGGCAGGTCGGTCATGTGTGTCTCCATCCTCTGGCGGGTGTGCAACCGATAGCAACCGATGTGCCAGGCGCGGTGTCGCGCGCAAGTGCTTGAATTCAAATGATTTGCGTCGGCGGACTCGTGGTTTTCCCGCGCGGCGCGGGCTGGAAAACCAGCCAGCCCGCGCGCGGTTTGTCTGGAAATCCGCACGGGCATTGGCAGACGGTGTGATCGAATGACTGTATATTCATCCAGTATTTTTCGAGCCCAAGCCTGCCCGTGGACCTCCAGCGCAAACTCGCCATCCTTGCGGACGCCGCCAAGTACGACGCCTCGTGCGCGTCCAGCGGCTCGCAGCCGCGCGACTCGCTCGGCGGCCGCGGCATCGGCTCGACCGAGGGCGCCGGCATCTGCCACAGCTACGCGCCCGACGGCCGCTGCATCTCGCTCCTGAAGGTGCTGCTCACCAACCATTGCCAGTACGACTGCCTCTACTGCGTCAACCGTGCCTCGAGCAACGTGCCGCGCGCGCGTTTCCACGTCGAGGAGGTGGTGCAGCTCACGCTCGACTTCTACCGGCGCAACTGCATCGAAGGCCTGTTTCTCTCCAGCGGCATCGTCAAGTCGCCCGACCACACGATGGAGCAGGTGGTCGAGGTGGCGCGCCAACTGCGCGAAGACCACGACTTTCGCGGCTACATCCATTTGAAGACCATTCCCGACGCCAGCGACGAGCTCATCGCCCGCGCCGGTCGTTATGCCGACCGGCTCAGCATCAATGTCGAGATGCCCACCACCGAAGGCCTGCAGGCGCTCGCGCCCGAGAAGGACGAGAGCGCGATCCGGCGATCGATGGCGCGGCTGCGGCTGCGCATCGACGACACGCGCGAGGAGGCGCGCCGCGTGGTGCCGATCCGCGCGCTGCCGGGCGCCGCGCCCACCGCCGCGAAGCCGCCGCCCTTCGCGCCCGCGGGCCAGAGCACGCAGATGATCGTGGGCGCCGACGCCACCGACGACCGCCACATCCTCGCCTCGAGCGCCACGCTCTACGGCGCCTACAAGTTGAAGCGCGTCTATTACTCGGCCTTCAGCCCCATCCCCGATGCGGCGCGCGCGCTGCCGCTGGTCGCGCCGCCGCTGATGCGCGAGCACCGGCTCTACCAGGCCGACTGGCTCATGCGCTTCTACGGCTTCGAGCACCAGGAAATCGTGGCTGCGCCCGATGGCCTGCTGCGGCTCGACGTCGATCCCAAGATGGCCTGGGCGCTCGCGCATGCCGAGCGTTTTCCGGTCGACCTGAACCACGCGCCGCGCGAGATGCTGCTGCGCGTGCCCGGCCTGGGCGTGAAGGCGGTCGAGCGGCTGCTGCAGGCGCGGCGCGTGCGCCGGGTGCGGGCCGACGACCTGCGGCGGCTGCATGTGCCGGCGCGCAAGGTGCTGCCGTTCGTGGTGGCCGATGGGCACCGGCCCGCGGCGGGCGCCATGGCGGCGGCGGCGCCTGCCGCGCAACCGACGCAAGCCGCATTGTTCTGAGCGGGCCTCCGATGCACGTGCGGCTCGACAACCCGATCGATCTCGATGCCTTCCGCCGTCACGCGCGGCAACTGCTGGCGGGAGGCGTTCCGCCGGAGCAGGTCGAATGGAATGGGGAGCGGGTTGCCGGTCTGTTCGACGAGACGAACGACGCAGCGCCAGCACCGCTCGTCGCCGGCGCGCCGCACGCCGTGCCCGCGTCCTTCGTCGCGCTGTGCGGCAACGTGATCCTGCATCGCGACCCGCAGCGCTTCGCACTCATGTACCGCCTGCTGTGGCGCCTCGCGCACGAGCCCTCGCTGCGGCACGACCCGCTCGATGCCGACATGATGCAGGCGCAGCTGATGGCCAAGGCCGTGCACCGCGACATCCACAAGATGCGCGCCTTCGTGCGCTTCACCCGCGTCATGGGCGACGACGGGCTCGAGCGCCACGTCGCCTGGTTCGAGCCCGACCACCACATCATCGAGGCCAACGCGCCGTTCTTCGCGCGCCGCTTCGCGCAGATGCGCTGGGCCATCCTCACGCCCGAGCGCTGCGTCGAGTGGAACGGCGAGACGCTGGCCTTCCGCGACGGCGCCGACCGCCGCGAGAAGCCGCCGCCCGACGCGGGCGAGCAGCTCTGGCTCACCTACTACGAGCACATCTTCAACCCCGCGCGCCTGAAGGTCGCGATGATGCGGCGCGAGATGCCGCGCCGCTACTGGCACAACCTGCCCGAGGCCGCGCTGATCCAGCCGCTCACGGACGCGGCCGAGGCGCACAGCCAGTCGATGATCGATGCGCCGCCGACGGCGGCACGGCGCATCCGTGCGCCCATTGCGCTGCATGTGCGGCCGGCCGAGGGCGTGGCGCCCGCCGACCTGGGCGAGTTGCGCGCGGCCGCGCACGCCTGCCGCGCCTGCCCCATCGGCGCGCTCGCCACGCAGGCCGTGTGCGGCGAAGGCCCGCTCGCACCGCGGCACATGCTCGTCGGCGAGCAGCCCGGCGACCAGGAAGACCTGGCCGGCCGCCCCTTCGTCGGCCCGGCGGGCCAGTTGCTCGACCGCGCGATGGCGCAACTGGGCTGGGCGCGCGACAGCGTGTACCTTGCCAACGCCGTCAAGCATTTCAAGTATGAGCTGCGCGGCAAGCGCCGCATCCACAAGACCGCGGCGCAGCGCGAAGCCGATGCCTGCGCGCACTGGCTCGACAGCGAGATATCGCTCGTGAGGCCTGAAGGACTGGTGGCGCTCGGCGCCACGGCAGCGCGCGCATTGCTGGGCCGGCCGGTGGCGGTGCAGGCCGAGCGCGGGGCGTGGCTGCACGAGCGCCGCGACGGCAGGCCGGTGTTCGTGACCCTGCATCCCTCGGCGCTGCTGCGGCTTTCGGACGGCGAGCGCGCCGAGGCCTACGCCCGCTGGCTGGACGACCTCGAACGCGCGCGCGGCACGGTTTCTGCTGCAATCGCGGCATGAATGCCGAACCGCCCCTTGCAGCGCCGCTCGTTGCGGAACCGCTCACATCCACGGCCTTTGCGCCCTTCGGCACGGTAATCGAGGCTCCGACCGGCGAAGGCCGCCCGATCAACGGCGGCAACGCACGGCGCTTCGACCTGCTCGGCGATCTGCAACTCGATGCCGACGGCGGCCGGCCGATGCTCGCGCTGTTCCGCGCGCAGGCGCGAAGCTTTCCGCACGAGGTCACGGAGATGGAACGGCATGCGCTCGGCAGCCAGACCTTCGTGCCGCTGGGCGAGCGGCGTTTCGTGATCGTCGTTGCGCGGGCCGGCGATGCGCCTGTGTCGCCCCGCGACCTCGCGGCCTTCGTCACGGACGGGCATCAAGGCGTGGTGCTCGCGCCCGGCACTTGGCACCACGCACTGCTCGCGGTCGATGCGGGGGACTTCGTGGTGATCGAGCGGGCAGCGGCTGCGGTCGACTGCGATGTCTGCCGGCTGCAGGAACCGCTAAGCGTCGTGGCTGCCGCGTCGCGCTGATCAGACGGGGCGCAACTGGTCCGCGAGCGAGCGCGTCTTCTCGGTGACGGTGCTGCCGGTGTGCAGCGTGGTCTTGCGCTCGATCAGCATCAGGTGGCATTCCTCCTCGGCGACAGGGTTGTGCCGCACGCCCTTGGGCACGACGAACATCTCGCCCTCACCGAGCTCGACGGGGCCGGCTTCCATCTCGATGCGCAGGTGCCCTTTGAGCACGAGGAAGAGTTCGTCCTCCTCGTCATGGCTGTGCCAGGCGAGCGAGCCCTGGACCTTGGCGACCTTGATGTAGGCGTCATCGACTTCGGCGACGACGCGCGGCGACCAGAACTCGGTGAGCGAGGCGGCGATTTCCTTGGGGGTGCTGACCTGGTGGGTGTTCGACATGAGGCTTCTGTGCAGGACGTGGGAGTGGCAGCCTACCCCAGGCTGCACGATCTCGCACGCCCTCGGCACTAGCTAGCCCGCGATGCGCTCGGCCAGCGCGATCAGCGACCGGTCCGACCCCGCCGGCCCGAGCAGTGAAATGCCCAGCGGCGCGCCATCGCGTGTGGCGAGCGGCATCGAAAGCTGCGGAAAGCCGGCCAGCCCCGCAATGCACAGCAGCCGGATCGCGCGGTTGCGGTAATCCTCCATCGCCGCCTCGCTGTCGCTGCGCAGCGGTGCGATGTCGGGCATGGTCGGCATCAGCAGCACGCCGTCGGTGCCGAGCAGCTCGGCCAGGTGCGCGCGGAACGCGGTGCGGAAAACCCGCGCGGTCGCCACCTGCGCATCGGTCACTTCGCGCGACCACGCAAAGCGCTCGGCCACGCCGGGGCCCAGCGGCGGCGCGTAGCGCTCGATCAGCGGGCCGTCGGTGAGCCAGGCTTCGCGCGACTGCAGGTAGCGGAAATGCCAGTACATCGCGTCGAAGGATTCCATCGCCACGGTCGTGCCCTTTGCCGGGCCGAGCAGGCCTTGCACGCGATCGGCCGCGCCTTGCAGGGCTTCGGCCGCGGCAGGTACGGCGAGCGCCCAGACATCGTCGGGCCGCAGCAGCCGCACGCGCTCGGGCAGGGCGGCTGCATCGGCGTCCAGCAGCACATCGGCCACGCGCGCGAAGGTACCGATGTCGCGCGCGAACCAGCCGCAGGTGTCGAAGCTGGGCGCAAGGTCGAGCGCGCCTTCGAGGCTCACGCGGCCGTGCGTCGGGCGCAGGCCGTACAGGCCGCAGTGGTTGGCCGGTGCGCGCACCGAGCCGCCGGTGTCGGTGCCGAGCGCGAAGTCGCACAGATTGGACGACACGGCCGAGGCCGACCCCGACGACGAGCCGCCCGTGATGCGCAGCGGCGCGCCGCCGTTGACCGGTGCGCCGAAATGCGCGTTGTTGCCGTTCATCGAGAACGCGAGTTCGTCGGTCACGGTCTTGCCCACGAAGCGCGCACCGGCATCGAGCAGCTTCTGCACCGTGGGCGCGGTGCGGGTCTTGATGCCCGACATCGCCAGCACGATCGGGTTGCCGCCACCGGTCGGATAGCCGGCCACGTCGAACAGGTCCTTGGCGGCAAAGCTCAGGTCCGTCAGCGGGCCGGTGCCGGCGCGCGCCACCGGCGCATCGGGATACGGGACGAAGGCGTGGGCAGGGTCGTGCAATGGCATGGCAATGAAAGGCGTGAAGAAGGAAAACTCAGGCGACCAGCACGGGTGAAATGGCTGCGGCCGCCTCCGTGTGGATGCAGCGTACACGGTGATTCGGTGCCAGTTCAATCACCGGCGGTTGTGCGGCGCGGCACGCATCGCTCGCGAGCGCGCAGCGCTCGGCAAAAGAGCAGCCGGGCGGCAGCGCCGAAAGATCGGGCGGCGCACCGCCGATGGTCTCCAGCCGCGTGCCGCGCGCGAGCGCCCCGTGCGCCCGGCTCTTGAGCAGTGCGATGGTGTACGGATGGCGCGGCGAGCGGATCAGCTCGCGCGCCGTGCCTTCCTCGACGATGCGTCCCGCATACATCACGGCGATGCGGTCGGCCACTTCGACGGCCGCGCCGATGTCGTGCGTGACGAAGATCACCGAGAGGCCGAGGTCGCGCTGCAGTTCGCGAAGCAGCAAAAGGATCTGGATCTGCACCGTGGCATCGAGCGCCGTGGTCGGCTCGTCGGCCAGCAGCAGCTGCGGCTTGCAGGCGAGGGCGAGCGCGATCATGGCGCGCTGGCGCATGCCGCCGGACATCTCGTGCGGATAGGCCTCCAGCCGCCGTTCGGGGCTCGGAATGCGCACGCGCTCGAACAGCGCCAGCGCGCGCTGCTGCGCCTCGGCCTGGCTCACGGATTCGTGGCGGCGGATCGACTCGACGATCTGCGCGCCCACCGAGTAGACCGGGTCGAGCGCGAGCAGCGGCTCCTGGAAGATCATCGAGGCGACCTTGCCGCGGAAGTCCGCGAGCTCGCGCTGCGGCATCGCAAGCACGTCGCGGCCCGCCACTTCCACCAGTCCGCCCATGCGGGTGCGGCGCTCGGGGTGCAGGCGCAAGAGCGTGCGCAGGGTCACGCTCTTGCCCGAGCCCGATTCGCCGATCAGCGCGACCACCTCGCCGCGCTGCACCTCGAGGCTCACGCCGCTGACCGCATGCACGGGCTTGCGGCCGCCGCTGAAGGTGACGCTGAGGTCGCGCAGCCGGACCATGGGGCCGGTGGCGGCGGTTTCTGTTGCTGTCATTGATGCTGCTGCGCTCATGCGGCCTGCCTCTGCAAGAAGGGTTGCGGCTGCGCCATCGGATGCCCGCTGCCGGGCTCGTGCACCAGGCAGCTCACCGCATGCTGCGAATCCGTCGCGATGCGCTCGGGCACGATCTGGCTGCACACCGGCGCCGCGATGGAGCAGCGCGGATGGAAGCGGCAGCCCGTCGGCGGGTTGATCGGGTTCGGCGGATCGCCCGCGAGGGCCGCCACCTCGGTGCGGCGGTCCGGGTCCATCGACGGCATCGAGGACAGCAATGCGCGCGTGTACGGATGCGCGGGCGTCTCGTACAGCGCATCGGCCGGGCCGATCTCGGCCACTTGCCCGAGGTACATCACCATCACGCGGTCGCTCACGTAGCGCACCACGTTGAGGTCGTGGCTGATGAACACATAGGTCAGGCCGAACTCGGTCTTCAGGTCGAGCAGCAGGTTGATGACCTGCGCTTCCACCGATTTGTCGAGCGCCGAGACGGCTTCGTCCAGGATCACCATGCGCGGCTGCAAGGCGAGCGCGCGCGCGATGTTCACGCGCTGCCGCTGGCCGCCCGACAGCTCGTGCGGATAGCGTTCGGCAAAGCGCTGCGGCGCGAGGCCCACGCGCGCCAGCAGGTCGCGCGCCCGCGCCACCGATTCGCGCCGCGACACGCCATGCACCTGCGGCCCGAAGGCGACCGAATCCTCGATGGTGAGGCGCGGGTTGAGCGAGGCGTAGCTGTCCTGGAACACCATTTGCACCTGGCGGCGGAATTCCTTCAGCGGCAGGTCGCGGCCGCCGACTTCGCGGCCGTCGAAGATCACCTCGCCGCGCGTCGGCTCGATGAGCTGCATCAGAAGGCGCGCGGTCGTCGACTTGCCGCAACCCGATTCGCCGACCACACCGAGCGTCTCGCCCTTCATCACTTCGAAGTCCACGCCGTCCACGGCGCGCACCACGCCGCCGCCGCGGCCCAGCGGGTCTTTCTTGAGCGGGAAGTGCTTGACCAGGCCCGAGATGGTGAGAAGCGGCTGCGCGGGGCCGCCGATGTCTTTCAGAGCTTCCATGGCCTCAGCCCTTGTTGTCCATGGCCGAGCGCAGGCCGTCGGACAGGAGGTTGAAGGAAATCGAGGTGATGAAGATCATCGCCCCCGGCAGCGCGGCCACCCAGGGCTGCACGTAGATCGCGGTGCGCAGCGTGTTGAGCATCAGGCCCCATTCGGGTTCGGGCGGCTTCACGCCGAGGCCGAGAAACGAGAGGCCCGAGGCCAGGATCATCGACACCGCGATGAGGCTGGTGGCGTAGACGAAGATCGGTCCGAGCACGTTGCCCAGCACATGCACCCGCACGATGGTGAAGGGGCTGGCGCCCGAGGCGCGCGCCGCCTCCACGTAGTCGCGGGTGCGCACCTGCGTGGTCACGCTCTCGGCTACGCGTGCGATCTGCGGAATGAAAACGATGGTCAGCGAGATCAGCGAATTGACCACCCCCGCACCCAGCGTGCCCGAGAGCGCGATGGCCAGCAGCACCGACGGGAACGCGTAGAACACGTCGATGGTGCGCATGATCAGCGTGTTGGCAATGCCGCCCGCATAGCCCGCGACGATGCCGATCACCGTGCCCAACACGAAGGCGCAAAGCACCGGCGTGATGCCGATGAAGAGCGACAGCCGCGCACCAACGATCAGCCGCGAGAGCATGTCGCGGCCCAATTCGTCGCTGCCGAAGGGCAGGCCCTCGGTGCCGATGGGCTTGAGGCGCTTGAGCATCGACGACTGGTACGGGTCGGACGGCGCGAGCCACGGGCCGAACACCGCGATCGCGATCAGCAGCAGCACGACGATGGCCGCGCCGACCGCGACCGGGTCGCGGCGAAAGCGCAGCCAGACCGAAGCCCAGTAGCCGCGCGAGCGTTGCGCCGGCAGCGGTTCGACGGCGGCGGCGTTGGAAGAAGAAGCGAGCACGGTGGACATGGCTTGGCGGCTTTCTTCTTCAGGCACGCGCGATGCGCGGATCGAGCAGCGTCTGCAGCACATCGACCAGCAGATTGAGCACCACGAAGAACATCGCCAGCACCAGGATCGTCCCCTGCAGCAGCGGCAGGTCGCGCTGGAAGATGGCGGAGTTCAGCAGGAAGCCGGTGCCAGGCCAGGAGAACACGGTCTCGATCAGGATCGAGCCGCCCAGCAGGTAGCCCAGTTGCAGGCCCATCACCGCCAGCGCCGTGGGCGCGGCGTTCTTCACCATGTGGCGGAACACGCCGAAATGCGTGAGCCCTTTGGCGCGCAGCCCGACGATGAACTCCTGGTCGAGGATGTCGGCCACCAGCGCGCGCACGGTGCGCGCGATGATGCCCATCGGAATCACCGACATCGTGAGCGCCGGCAGCAGGAGGAACTGCAGGTGCTCCCAGTTCCAGGCCCAGTCGTCCGAGCCGCTCGGGCCGGCGCCCGTGGCGGGCAGCCACATGAGCTGCGACGAGAACACGATCACCATCACCATGCCGAGCCAGTAGTGCGGCACGCTCACGCCGAGCACCGAGAACATCGAGGCGAGCCTGTCGATCCACGAGTTGCGGAAGTAGCCCGCCACGAAGCCGAAGAGGCACCCCAGCACGAAGCCGATGAAGGTGGCCACCACCGCCAGCCGCAGCGTGTTGCCCACGGCGGTGAACACCTCGCCGGCCACCGCGCGGTTGCTCGCGATGGACACGCCCAGGTCGCCGTGCACCGCGCGCCAGACCCACATGGCGAACTGCTCGGGCAGCGAGCGGTTGAAGCCATAGAGCTCGCGCAACTGTGCCTGCAGGTCCGCCGAAGCGTCGGGCGGCAGGATCGACACCAGCGGATCGCCGGGCGCGATGTGCACGAGCAGGAAGCACACGAGGGCCACGCCGATCATGATCGGCACGGCGTAGATCACGCGGCGCAGGAGGTAGGTGAGCATCGTGGGTTCTGGCTGGCAATAGATAAGAACCGTTCGGGCTGAGCTTGTCGCAGCCTCGCGCGGCGCTTCGACAAGCTCAGCGTGAACGGTTTGGGTTTCATCTCCTTGAACGTATCCTGGGCATCAGTCCATCGTCATGGTCGCGATGTCGATGAACCAGCTCTTGGGCTGCACCACGTTCTTCACCTTGGCCGACATGGCGCGCGGACCCACGTCGTGCGCGATCCACACGAAGGGTGCGTCGTCCACGATGTGGGTGTGCAGCTTGGCAAGCGCGGCGTCGCGCGCCTTGTCGTCGAAGCTGGTGCGCGCATCGGCCACCAGCTTGTCGACCTCGGCGTTGCCGTAGTAGCCCCAGTTGTTCGACACCGGCGGGAAGGCCTTGGTGCTCACGAAGCGCACCATCGCGAAGAACGGGTCCATCGCCGCGAAGCTGATGTTGACCGCGTTGGCGCCGTTGGCCGACGGGTCCTTTGCGCCCTTGCGCCAGTTGGTGAAGAGCGTGTTCCATTCGATCACGTCGAACTGCACGTCGAAGAAGCACTGCTTGAGCGACTGCTGCGCAAACTCGTTCATCGGCAGCGGCTGCATCTGGCCCGAGCCCGAGGCCGAGATCTGCACCTTCACCTTGATCGGCTTGGCCGCGGAGTAGCCGGCCTGCGTCATGAGCGCCTGCGCGGCCTTCACGTCGTACTTGATGTCGAAGCTGGGCTTGCCGAACCACGGGTGGCCCGGCGGCACCGTGCCCTTGGGCTCGGCCATCATGCCGCCCAGCAGCTGCTTCATGCCACCGCGGTCGATGCACAAGTTGGCTGCCTGGCGCACGCGCTTGTCGAGCCAAGGCGAGCCCTCGGCGAACGACAACTGCCACGGCCACACGTGCGGCTGTGCATTCGAATAGATCTTGAAGCCGCGCTGCGTGATCTGCGCCATGGCGTCGGGCGAAGGCGCCTCGATCCAGTCGACCTGCCCGCCCAGCAGCGCGGCGGTGCGCGCGTTGGCCTCGGGCATGGGGATCATCACGACCTTGTCGATCTTGGGCACGCGCTTCGCGTCCCAGTACGTCTTGTTGGCGGCCAGCTCCAGCCGCTCGCGCGCCACGAAGCGCGTGACCTTGAACGGGCCCGAGCCGGACGGGTCGGCGGCGAAGGCGGTCCAGGCGGCCTTGGCCTTGTCGGCGGGCGTGGCGCCGGCAGCGGCGTCGAACTTCTTCTGCCAGTGCGCGGGCGAGGCCATGAACAGGTTCGACAGGTTGATCGGCAGGAACGCATCGGGCTCGCTGGTGGTGAGCTCGACCGTCATGTCGTCGATCTTGCGGGCGGACCTGAGCGTGGGCATGCGCGAGGCTGTGACGCCGACTTGGCTCGCGTCGAACTGCGGCGCGTCTTTGTCGAGCACCTTCTGCACGTTCCACACCACCGCATCGGCGTTGAAGGCGGAGCCGTCGTGGAACTTGACGCCGGGGCGCAGCTTGAAGACCCACTTGGTCTTGTCCTTGGCATCGACCGCCCACGTGGTGGCAACGCCGGGAATCAGCACGCTGGGCGCATCGGCCTTGGACAGGTCCCACTGCGTGAGCGCGTCGTAGATCGGAATGCCGGTGAAGCGGTTGCCTTCGAAGCCCTGGTCGGGCTGGCCGAGGGTGCGCGGAATGTCGGCGGCGGTCATGGCGATGCGCAGCGTCTTTTCCTGGGCCAGCGCGGCCGGCGATGCAAGAACAAGCACGGCGAGCGCCGCGCAGGCGGCCAGGGGTTTCAGGGACAGGGCGGGGGCAGCACGCTTCACATGGAACTCCGGTGTGGGGGATGACGGAAAGGCGAAGGAAGCCTTCAAGCACGACATGTGCCAACCGGCGAAGAGGCCCCAGGCATTCGCTGGCTATTGCTGGCTGCGGGGGCTGTCGCCGCGATGCCGCCATCCCGGCTAGGCCATCCGACCGATAGACGCGGCCGCACCGCGCTTTCGACAATGCAGCCGCCCGCTTCGAAAGCCGAAGTCGCGTGGGCGAGGGCAAGAACCGATGACAACACTGAGACAAGGCTCGCGCGGGGCCGATGTCCGCAGGCTGCAGGAGGCCCTGAACAGGACGCTGCGGCCGGGGCCCGGGCTCGTGATCGATGGCGACTACGGCCCGTTCACCCGGATGGCCGTGCGCCGGCTGCAGGCTGCGAACTGGCTGGTCGAGGACGGCGAGGCCGGCCCCTGCACGCAGAACCTCGTGTTCGGCCGCGAGGCCCGCGAGCCGATCCTGCATCCCGTCGCGCTGATCCCCCAGCCTGTGCCCGCCCTGTGCTGGGCGGCCGCCACGGCCATGATCACGCGCTCCACGGTGCCGGCGGTGGTCGCGCACACGCCGGGCGAACTGGTCGCCGGGGATGGCGGGCTGCGCGGCTTCGTGGACGCCGACGAAGCGATGACGGCCGATGCGCTCTTCGCATCCGCGCACGGTTTGGTGCTGCAGCGGCCGGCGACGTCCTGGACGGTCTGCGCCATGCGCACCGCGCTGGAGAGCGGGCTGCTGATGTTCGACCTGCGCTGGGGCGTCAAGGGCCATGCGGCCGGCGGCCCGGGGCACATGGTCGTCGTGGCGGGCATTCGCGGGGACGGCGACGCCGGCACCACGCTGCGCATCTTCGATCCCTGGCCGCCGAACAAGGGCGCGCGTTGCTCCGTCAACCATGCGAGCTGGAGCCGGCACACGGCAGGGAACATCTGCCGGGTGTTCCTGCACGCGTAGCTCGGAGCGGCGAAGGGCGCGCCCGGGAGGCGGTGCGACAATCCCGGCGCCATGACAGACACCCTCACGATCACCCGCCCCGACGACTGGCATTTGCATGTGCGCGATGGCGCCGCGCTCGAAGCCGTCGTACCGCACAGCGCGCGCCAGTTCGGCCGCGCGCTGATCATGCCGAACCTGCGCCCCCCCGTGACCACCGCCGCCCAGGCCGTGGCGTACCGCGACCGCATCCTCGCCGCCGTGCCTGAAGGCACCGCCTTCGAACCGGTGATGTCGCTCTATCTCACCGACAAGCTGCCGCCCGAAGAAATCGCCCTCGCCGCCGAAGCCGGTGTGCGCGCGCTCAAGCTCTACCCGGCCGGTGCCACCACCAACAGCGATGCCGGCGTGACCGACATCCGCAAGACCTACAAGACGCTCGAGGCCATGCAGAAGCACGGCCTCCTGCTGCTGGTGCACGGCGAGGTGACCGACCCGGCCATCGACTTGTTCGACCGCGAGGCCGTTTTCGTCGACCGCGTGATGATCCCGCTGCGCCGCGACTTCCCCGAACTCAAGGTGGTGTTCGAGCACCTGACCACCAAAGAGGGCGCCCACTACGTGCGCGATGCCGACCGCTTCACGGCCGCCACCATCACCGCGCACCACCTGCTCTACAACCGCAACGCCATCTTCACCGGCGGCATCCGCCCGCACTACTACTGCCTGCCGGTGCTCAAGCGCGAGACGCACCGCGTCGCGCTGGTCGAAGCGGCTGCAAGCGGCAGCGATCGTTTCTTCCTCGGCACCGACAGCGCGCCGCACCCCGCGCACCTGAAGGAGCACGCGCTCGGTTGCGCCGGCTGCTACACCGCGCTGACCGCGATCGAGCTGTACGCTGAAGCCTTCGACAGCGTGAACGCGCTCGACAAGCTGGAAGGCTTTGCAAGCTTCCACGGCCCCGACTTCTACGGCCTGCCGCGGCACACCGACACCGTCACTTTGAAGCGCGAGAGCTGGACCGTGCCGGAGACGGTGCCTTACGGCGAAGCCACGCTCAAGCCTTTGCGCGGCGGCGAAACCATCAACTGGAAACTCGTATGACACCGACGCTGCGCGTGATGCTCCTGATCGATGCCGACAACGTCTCGGCCGACGTGATCGAGCAGGCCGTGCAGCGCACGATGGACGAGTATGGCGCCGTCCACGTGCGCCGCGCGTACTGCAACGCCGAGATGGCGGTGAATCGGCAGGCGCTCTTCAAGCAGTTGTCGGTGCGGCCGATGGTGAATCTCTCGGCCGGCAAGAACAGCACCGACATCGCGCTCGCGGTCGATGCGATCGACCTCGTGATCGCCGAGCGGCCCGACGTGGTGGTGCTGGTGTCCTCGGACTCCGACTTCGCGCCGCTCGTGAGCCGGCTGCGCGAAAAGGGCTGCCGCGTCTGCGGCATCGGCCAGCAAGGCAAGACGGGCGACGAGACGGTCGGCATCTACGACACCTTCATCGATCTCGCGCACCATAGCGTGAAGCCCGCGGCCCGCACCGCTGCGGCGAAGAAGGTCGCGGCGAAGGTGCCTGCCGCGAAGACCACGCGCGCAAAGAGCGCGACAACGCCTGCCAAGAAGACTGCGACCAGGACGGCCGCCAGGAAGACGACGCGGGCCGCCGCGCCTCCGCCCCAGCCCACGCCGCAGCCGGTCTCCGAAGCCGCCGAGTTCATCCTGGAGGCCGCGCCGGCCCTGCGCAGCGGCAAGGACGTGCCGCTCAACGACGTGGCGAAAGCCCTGCGCACCGCGGGCCTCCTCAGCAAGAGCGGCAGCTCGCTCAAGCTGTTCGACAAGCTGACGGCGGAATTCGCGGTGATGCAGCACCCCGACCGCATCCGCTGGACGGGCGCCCCCGCGTTCTGATTCGATGCTGCCGCCGGTCGACTGGGCGCAGCCCTGGTTTGCGCCCTATCGCGCCAGTGGCGAAGCGGTTACGCAGGCAAGCGATGCATCGGTCGCCTCGGCGCTGCAGGCGATCAAGCCGCCCTCGGCGCCCGACTTCGTGCACCAGGACAGCCTGCCTGCCGGCCAGGCCTACGAAGCGCACATCTTCCAGACCCGCACCGTGCCGACCCGCGACAACCTGCACGACTTCTTCAACGGCCTGGTCTGGCTCGCGTTTCCCGAAACCAAGCGCCGCCTGAACGAACTGCAGGCCGCCGAAATCGCCCGCGCCGGTGTCGGCGCCACCCGTGGCCCGTTGCGCGACGCGCTCACGCTGTTCGATGAGAACGGCGCGGTGCTCGATGCACCGGCCGCGTTGTGGGACGCGCTGGTGGCGCGCGACTGGCAGGCGCTTTTCGTGACGCAGCGCGCCCTGTGGTCGGAGGCGCGCCTGCTCGTATTCGGCCATGCGCTTCTTGAGAAACTGATCGCGCCCCGCAAGGCCGCGACGGCGCATGTGTTGCTGCCGGATGCGACGCGTTCGAACGCCCTCGACGACGCCGCACTGGCCCGTCGCCTTGGCCCGGAATGGCTCGCGCAAAAGCCCTTCGTGCCGCTTCCCGTGCTGGGCGTACCGGGATGGTGCGCCGCCAATGCGTCGCCCGAGTACTACGACGATCCGAAGGTCTTCCGCCCCCGTCCGTAGAACTTTTGCTCCTATCATTGCTCTACCCGCAGCCGCCATGCCGGGGCCGCGTCAGTATCCCAACAACAAAGAAGCGCCCGCATCACCGCATGGCTTGAAGAGGGCCCGCCGGCCCTCATCTGAGCGGCAGTTCCCCCACGGAGAATTCAACTTGAAACGTATCCTTCTGTTCGTTTTGACCAACGTGATGGTCGTCGCAGTGCTCGGCATCGTCGCGAGCCTGCTCGGCGTCAACCGCTTCCTCACGGCCAACGGGCTGAACCTGACGGCGCTCTTGGGCTTCGCGCTCATCATGGGCTTCGGCGGCGCGTTCATCTCGCTGCTCATCAGCAAGCCGATGGCCAAGTGGACCGCCGGCCTGCGCATGATCGACAACCCCCAGTCGCCCGACGAGGCCTGGATCGTCGCCACCGTGCGCAAGTTCGCCGACAAGGCCGGCGTCGGCATGCCCGAGGTCGCGATCTTCGAGGGCGAGCCCAATGCCTTCGCCACCGGCGCCTTCAAGAATTCGTCGCTCGTGGCCGTGTCCACCGGCCTCCTGCAGAACATGACGCGCGAAGAAGTCGAGGCCGTCATCGGCCACGAAGTGGCCCACATCGCCAACGGCGACATGGTCACGATGACGCTGATCCAGGGCGTGATGAACACCTTCGTCGTGTTCCTCTCGCGCGTGATCGGCTACGCGGTCGACAGCTTCCTGCGCCGCGGCGACGACCGCTCCTCGGGCCCCGGCATCGGCTACTACGTGAGCACCATCGTGCTGGACATCGTGCTCGGCTTCGCCGCCGCGATGGTGGTGGCCTGGTTCTCGCGCCAGCGCGAGTTCCGCGCCGACGCCGGCGCCGCCGCGCTCATGGGCCAGAAGCAGCCGATGATGAACGCGCTCGCGCGCCTGGGCGGCCTGCCCGCCGGCGAACTGCCCAAGGCGGTGGAAGCCATGGGCATCACCGGCAGCATCGGCAAGCTGTTCGCGACGCACCCGCCGATCGAAGAGCGCATTGCCGCGCTGCAGAACGCGCGCTGAGCCGAACGGCAAGACAAATGGAAAAGGGGCTGGTCGATCGACCAGCCCCTTTTCTTTTGCGAGACCGTGTGTCGATCGATCAGAGATCGAGTGCCGCGATGGCTTGCAGGCCCTGCTTGATGTTGTTGCGCGCGGCACCTTCCACCGACATGCGCAGGCGAGTGGTGCCCACGAGCGAATCGAACGCGCCACCGGTGTAGGTCGACTTGATGACCTGGCGCATCGCCACTGATTTGTCGGAGATCTTGATGAGTGTCCAGCCGGCTTCCATGTCGACCGTGAACGCTGCGCCGAATGTGGGTTTGGTCAACTTTGCGATCGAGACCGACAACTCGTATTCCCCGCTCTTGCCTTGGACAACCTCCTTGAACAAGGCCGTCTGCGTGACCGATTTCTCGATGGCTGCGCGCAGGTCATCGTTGGAGATATCCGCGCTCCACAGGGGGTTCGTTTCATTGCCGCCGCCGGTCTTGACCGAGAGCGAATACGGCAGCTTCTTGCTCGAAGCGATGCTGCTGGCCGTCATCGCATCGCGATTGGCCGGCGAGGCGCAACCTGCAAGGACGATGACAACGGCGAGAACTGCCAGCGCACCGGCGCGGCGAAAGGCTTGATGGATCATTTCTGTTTTTCCGATTCTTTGAAGATATTGCCAACCACTTCGTCGACCATTTCGGGCGGCGAGAGACGCGTGAGCGAGGTGTGGAACGAATTGCCGCTGGCCAGCGGGAAGTCGGACTTGGGGTCGCGCACGATGACCGTCAGTTCGATGAGGTACATGGTGATGTCCCACATCCACTTGTCGACATAGGTGACGACAGCGTCGACTTTTTCAGGGGCTTTGGCGTCCTCCGACACCTCGTACCCGCGTTTGCGCAGATTGCCCGCGACCAGCTTCTGGATCGTGCCGTCCTCGCCCTCGGTTTTCCTGACCTGCACGACGCGCAGCTTGTCGAGATTGGCTGAGGGGTCGACGGTGGCGGTCGCGCGGTTGATCGCGCAGCCGCTCGCGAGCACCGAAATGGCCACGGCTGCGAGCAGCAGCCTGATGTGTTTTTTCAAATTGGTTCCTCCTCACCCGAAATGGGCCGGGGGAATGTAGCTTGAATGTCTAAATATGTTTCCTGGCGTATCAGGATTTAGCGCAAAACTGGTAAAACTTGCTGGCGCAGCAGGACCAACTGCTGCCCAAGCATGTGGCCTTCACCGATCGCGCACGCCGGCAATGCCGCGTGGGCGACGACGGCACGGTTGACCGTTTTTTCAGCTGCGAAGGCTGCGCAGATGACACTGCCACATACCGCGTGCTCGCCGCGTCGGCGGCCGGCATGCTGCCGGAAATCGAGGCCCGCCTGGTAGCAGGTGAGGCGGGGCCGAACGTTTCGTCGTGCGGTGTGTTCTCCGCCTGAGGGCGTCGCGCGCCCCGTGCGTCAGTCCGCTGCCGGCTCTGACTCGGACTCGGCCACAGGCGCCGCGGGAGCCGGCGCCTGCCGCTCGGCCCGCGCGCGCTCCAGCGTGCGCGTCACCTCGCCCGGCTTCATGCCGTACATGTCGGCGAACTCCTGCTCGCTGCGGCCGCTGGCCTCGAAGGCGCGCAGCAGCGCTTCGCGCTTGGCGGCCTGCTGGGCGAGTTCGGCCAGTGCCTCATCGACCACCGCGTTGTTGTTCGCGTCGCGCGAGCGCACGAGCACGGCATAGGCTTCGCGGTCCAGGCCGGAGGCTTCGATCGCCTTGGCGATGCGCGCCACGAGCTGCGGGCGCAGGTCTTCGCCGGGGTTGCGGTGCATGCGGCGGCGGTGCAGTTCGAGGATGGCGTGGTGCACGTGTTCGGGCGCGACCGGATCGAGCGCGTTGCCGTCGAGGTCATGGCGCGCGAGGCCCGCGGCCACGGCTTCGAGGTAGCGCGTGGAGCGTGCGTGCTGGCCCATCGCGATCTTCAGGTCTTCGGCCTTGAAGTCTTCGGGATGGCGCGCGATCAGTTCCTCGTACACGCCGAGCTTGAGCGGCACGAAGCGTGCGCCGAAGAGCTGCGGGTAGAGCTCGAACAGGCGCTCGAGCACCGGGTTGACCTTGCGCGGCGCGCGCTGCGGTTGTGCCTGTGCTTGCGCTTGCGGCTTCCGGCCCTGCTGCTGCCGGGGCTGCTGTCCCTGCCCTTGCGGACGCGGCTTCCTGTCGCGCGGTGGCCGCTGTTCTTGCTGCTGGCGCGGCTGCTGTTCGGCTGACGCTTGCGCGTCGGAGCTCGCGGGGGCGCCGTCGCTTGCGCCCGTCTTCAGCTGTTGCAGCTGCTCGGCCAGGTCCTGGCGCGGGCGCCGTGCGTTGCGCGCGTTCGTGTTCGGGGCGGCGGTGGATGCGTCGGTCATACGTGGGATCGGCGGTGGGCGCGATGGGATGGAAAGAGGAACAACAGGAAGCCGGTTGCGCGCATTCAACGCGGTCGGAACATCCTGAACATATTGTCGGCGCTGATCTCGAAATAATCGGCCGGACCGCCGCCGCGCAGGATGGGCTGTGCCGCCGCGGTGTCGTAGATGCCGTCCTTCAGCAGGTGGCGCGCGATATGCACGCCTACCACTTCGCCGAGCACGAGCCAGGTCTGCACCGGCACGCCATCGACGCCTTCGAGCTGGATCAGTTGCGTGAGACGGCACTCGAAGGACACGGGGCTCTCGGCCACGCGCGGCACGGCGATCTGCTTCGAAGCCACCGGCGTGAGGCCCGCGAGCTCGAACTCGTTCACTTCGGGCGGCACCATCGCGCACGACTGGTTCATCCGCTCGGCCAGCGGGCGCGTGGCGAGGTTCCAGCCGAACTCGCGCGTCTGGCGGATGTTGTGCAGGCTGTCCTTCGCGCCGATGCTCGCGAAGCCGACGATCGGCGGCGTGTAGTTGAAGGCGTTGAAAAAACTGTAGGGCGCGAGGTTGAGCACGCCGTTCTCGTCCTGCGACGAGATCCAGCCGATGGGGCGCGGGCCGACCATCGCATTGAACGGATCGTGCGGCAGGCCGTGGCCCTTGGCGGGCTCGTAGTAGTGGAAATCGTCGTTGCTGGACATCATGGCTTTCAATGGCTCAGGGCCGAGGTGCGCGCGGCCGTGCGGCCGATCAGCAGCCGGAACGGCAGCAGCATCAGCACGCCTACGCCGAGCTTCACCGCAAGGTCGCCCGCCGCCCAGGTGAGCCAGGGACCGTCGGTGCCCGCGAAGGCGATGCCCCAGAAGACGATGCTGTCGAGCACCGCCGCGATCACGGTCGCCACCAGCGGCGCGCGCCACCAGAGGCCGCGGCGCAGGCGGTCGAACACGCGAATGTCGAGCAGCTGCGAGGCGATGAAGGCCAAGCCCGAGGCGAGCGCAATGCGCACCGGCGCGAGCAGCAGCGAGGCCACGATGGCGACCGCGAAGCCGACCCACGCCACGCGGCGCGCCATGCCGGGGCCGAAGCGCCGGTTGACGAGATCGCTCACGAGGTACGCCACGGGGTAGGTGAAGGCGCCCCAGGTGAGCCAGTCATTGAGCGCGAACTGCACCAGGATGTTGGAGGCCAGCACCACCGCGGCCATGGCCAGCGTGGCAATGGCGAACTGGCCGGCGGTGGGGCGTGCGAAAGACGTGGTCTGCATCAGACGTTCGCCGTGCGTTCGCGTTCGGCCGCGGCGAGCACATTGCGCGCCACCGCTTCGGCCACCTTGATGCCGTCCACGCCCGCCGAGAGAATGCCGCCCGCGTAGCTCGCGCCTTCGCCCGCGGGGTAGAGGCCGCGCACATTGAGGCTCTGGAAGTCGTCGCCGCGCGTGATGCGGATCGGCGACGAGGTGCGCGTCTCGACGCCGGTGAGCACCGCGTCGTGCGTATCGAAGCCCTTGATCTTGCGGCCGAAGGCGGGGAAGGCCTCGCGCATCGCCTCGATGGCGTAGGCGGGCAGGGCCTCGCGCAGGTCGGTCGGCGTCACGCCCGGCTTGTACGAAGGCGTCACGCTGCCGAGTGCGGTCGACGGTTTGCCGGCCACGAAGTCGCCGACGAGCTGGCCCGGTGCGTGGTAGTTGCTGCCGCCGAGCAGGTAGGCGTTCGATTCGAGATCGCGCTGCAGCGCGATGCCCGCGAGCGCATCGCCGGGGAAGTCCTTCGGATCGATGCCCACCACGATGCCCGCATTCGCGTTGCGTTCGTTGCGCGAGTACTGGCTCATGCCGTTGGTGACCACGCGGCCCGGCTCGCTGGTGGCCGCGACCACCGTGCCGCCCGGGCACATGCAGAAGCTGTAGACCGAGCGGCCATTGCTCGCGTGATGCACCAGCTTGTAGTCGGCCGCGCCGAGCAGCGGATGGCCTGCGTGGCGGCCCCAGCGCGCACGGTCGATGAGCCCCTGCGGATGCTCGACGCGAAAGCCGATCGAGAAGGGCTTGGCCTCGATGTGAACGCCGCGTTCGTGCAGCATCGCGAAGGTGTCGCGCGAGCTGTGGCCGAGCGCCATCACGACGTGGTCGGCGCGCAGTTCGCTCGACTGGCCGGTGGTCTGGTCGAGCACCGTGAGGCCGCGAAGCTGGCCGTCTTCGATCTGCACATCGGTCACGCGCTGCTCGAAGCGAATTTCGCCGCCGAGCGCGACGATCTGTTCGCGGATGTTCTCCACCACCTTCACCAGCTTGAAGGTGCCGATGTGCGGATGCGCGACGTAAAGGATTTCGGGCGGCGCGCCGGCCTTCACGAACTCTTCCATCACCTTGCGGCCGAGGAAGCGCGGGTCCTTGATCTGGCTGTAGAGCTTGCCGTCGGAGAACGTGCCCGCGCCGCCTTCGCCGAACTGCACGTTCGACTCGGGGTTGAGCACGCTCTTGCGCCACAGGCCCCAGGTGTCGCGGGTGCGCTGGCGCACGGTCTTGCCGCGTTCGAGCACGATGGGTTTGAAGCCCATCTTCGCGAGCATCAGCGCCGCGAAGATGCCGCAGGGGCCGAAGCCGATCACCACGGGGCGGCTCGTGCCTTCGGGCGCGTCGGCCGGCGGCGTGTAGCGCATGTCGGGCGCGGGCTGGATGTGCGGATGGCCGGCGTGCTTCGCGAGCAACGCGGCTTCGAGCTTCGCGTCGGCCAGCTGCACGTCGCAGATGTAGACCGTGAGCAGGTCCACCTTGCGCGCATCGAAGCTGCGCTTGAAGACAGTGTGCGAGGCGATCGCTTCGAGCGGGACGTCGAGGGTCCGGGCGATCAGGGTGACCAGCGCTTCAGGCGCGTGGTCGAGCGGGAGTTTGAGTTCGGAGATTCTCAGCATGGCGGTGGCTTGTGGTTATCAAGCAGACCGCGGATTTTACGCGCCGGGGCGCTATGAAAGGGATAGCTGGCGGATGACCGGTGTTCAGGCCGGCAGGAAACCCTCGACAGAGAGATAACGCTCCCCCGTGTCGTAGTTGAACCCCAGTACCACCGCATCGGGCGCCAGCGACGGCAGCTTCTGCGCGATGGCCGCGAGCGTCGCGCCTGACGAGATGCCCACGAGGATGCCTTCTTCCTGCGCGCACCGGCGGGCCATTTCGCGGGCCGGCTCCGCATCGACCTGCAGCACGCCGTCGAGCAGCGAGGTGTCGAGGTTCTTCGGGATGAAGCCCGCGCCGATGCCCTGGATCGGGTGCGGCGACGGCGCGCCGCCCGAAATGACGGGCGAAGCCACCGGCTCCACCGCGAACACCTGCAGCTTCGGCCACTTCTTCTTGAGCACTTTCGCCACGCCGGTGATGTGGCCGCCCGTGCCCACGCCGGTGATGATCACGTCGATGCCATCGGGAAAGTCGGCTGCGATTTCCTCGGCCGTGGTGCGCACATGCACCTCGACATTGGCGGGGTTGTTGAACTGCTGCGGCATCCACGCGCCCGGCGTGCCGGCCACGATTTCCTCGGCGCGGGCGATGGAGGCCTTCATGCCGCCGGCGCGCGGCGTGAGGTCGAAGGTGGCGCCGTAGGCCAGCATGAGGCGGCGGCGCTCAATCGACATGCTGTCGGGCATCACCAAAATCAGCTTGTAGCCCTTGACCGCCGCCACCATCGCGAGGCCGATGCCGGTGTTGCCCGAGGTCGGTTCGACGATGGTGCCGCCGGGCTTGAGCGCGCCGCTTTTCTCGGCGTCTTCCACCATCGAGAGCGCGATGCGGTCCTTGATCGAGCCGCCGGGGTTGGCGCGCTCCGACTTGATCCACACCTGTTGCTTCGCATTGCCGAACAGGCGATTGATGCGGATGTGCGGCGTGTTGCCGATGGTCTGGAGGATGTTCTGGGCCTTCATGGAATGAATCTCCTTGGATGCGGTTGTTCAGCGGACAGCGCGCATTGTGAGACCAGCCCGTGACCGCTTCAGCGCGAGGGTGTTGCAGCCGGCAACAGCCGGCCTTGCACCAAGAGCGCGATCGTCCGAAACGCCAGGAATCCGATGATCGCGTTGGCCGCCGTGAAGGCCACCGGCGCGACCCATTCGACCGGCCCGGTGGCGCCGGCTGCGACCAGGCGCATCGCCAGGGTCGGGAGCGCCGCCACGCCGAAGGTGAAGGCCCAGTACGACGGCGTGAAGGGCTGCCTGGCGATCCACGGCAAGAGGCGCAGGAGCAGCAGCGCCTGGAACAGGCCATAGCCGAGCAGCACCTGTGCGAACAGGTCGGGCGCGCCGTGGTTCAGGCTCATGTACGTGACGCCCCCCACCACCGGCGGCGCGAGCTGGATGCCCAGCGTGGGGCGCAACGCCTCGGACAGCGGTGCGTGCGTCGCCGCGCGGCCGAGGATCAGCGATTCGATGGCCAGCCACGAGAAGAGCCCCGCGCCGAAGAACCACATGCCCAATTGCGGCCAGCCGAATGCGGCTGCGGCCGTGCCGGCCACGAAGTTCTGTCCGACAGCCGGCAGGTAGAAGGCCGGCGTGACGAGTTCGGATGCGAGCCCGCCCTGCCATGTGCGCCCGTAGAGCCAGAGGCCGAGAGCGAGCGACGCCACGACCGACACAACGAACACGGCCAGCGCCAGCCCGCGCGCGTAGGGCAGCAGCGCCATCGCCGCGAGCATGCTGGCCAGCGGGACCAGCGACGCGAACGACGACTGCACCGGGTGGTTCATCTCGGCGCGTGCGGCGTCGCCGTGGCGCAGCCACTTGTGGGCGTAGAGCGCCAGCAACGCGAGCCACACCGCGAGGCTGCTCCATGTCGCGACATGGGCGATGTCCTGCGGCAGATGCCAGAGCGGCACCGCGACACGCCAGGCGTTGCCCAGCGCCAGCGCACCGACGGCAATGCCGAAATAGGAAACGGGGATGGGGGCACGCTCGGAAGTCATTCGGTTCACCTGGGGGAAGGATCGTTGGATGAATTCTGGGCGCTGAGGGTAAGATTTTGAATGCTCTTGAGCCTCTAAAAATTTGCTCCATCGTCTCAAATGAACACGCATGCCGACCCCCTGAGCGAACTCGTCGACTGGCTCGGCCTGCGCGGGCGCATGGACCTGCATTGCCTGTTCGGCGAGGACTGGGCGGCGCCGCACGAGGCCATCGGCCCGTGGCGCGCGCCCTTTCATATCGTGCTGCGCGGGCGCTGCGAACTCTGGCTGCCCGAGAGCCGCACGCTGGTGCCGCTGGAGGAGGGCAGCCTCGTGATCTTGCCGCGCGGGCCGGCGCATGTGCTGCGCACCGCGGGACTGCAGGGCGAGGGCCGGGCCATCAGGCTGCGGACCGGCGGACTGCTCGATCTCAAGACCAACCTCAGGCGCCCCGAAAAGGCGGACACCGACATCCTCTGCGGCGAGTTCGAATTCCCCGGCCGGCGGCGCAGCGTGCTGCTGGAGGCGCTGCCCGAGCCGATGGTGATCGCTTTCGCCGAACGTCCCGGCTTCGTGTGGCTCGAAGGGCTGGTGCGGCTCATGGCAGAGGAGATCGCGCAGCAGCGCGCCGGCGCCGCGGCGGTCGTGGCGCAACTGTCGGGCACGCTCTTCACGTTGGCGGTGCGCGCGCACCTGGAAACGAGGCCCGAGCTCACCGGCGTGCTGGGCCTCATGGCCAGTCCGCGTCTCGCGCCCGGGCTGCGGGCGATGCTGGCGCAGCCGCAGGAGCCCTGGACCGTGGCATCGCTGGCCGAGCGTTGCCACCTGTCGCGCGCCACCTTCGCGCGCGAATTCACGCGGCGCGTGGGCACCGGGCCGCTCGAATTTCTCACCACGCTGCGCATGGAACTCGCGTCGCGCCTGCTGGCACAAGGCGGGCGCGATACCGCCAGCATCGCCGAGGCGGTCGGCTACCGGTCCGAGGCTGCGTTCAACCGTGCCTTCGCGCGCCACGCAGGCATCACGCCGGGGCGGTTCCGGCGCACGGGTGTCGGCAGAATGGAGTCATGAAACTGGTGTTCATCCATGGGCCTGTCGCCTCCGGCAAGCTCACCATCGCAAGGGAGCTGGGCCGCCTGAGCGGCCTCGCGGTCTTTCACAACCACCTGGTCGTCGATGCCGTCGCGGCGGTATTCCCCTTCGGCAGCGAGCCTTTCATCAGGCTGCGCGAACAGATGTGGCTGGCCATGATGCGCGAGGCCGCAGTGGCGGGGCGCTCGCTGGTCTTCACCTTTGCGCCGGAGCCCTCGGTGGCACCGGACTTTCCACAGCGCGCGGCCCAGACCGTGGCCGGTGCGGGCGGCAGCACGGCCTTCGTGCGGCTGACGCTCTCGCGCGACGCGCAGGAAAAACGCATCGATGCCGCGAGCCGCGCCGAGTTCGGCAAGCTGCGTTCGCTGGCACTGCTGAAGGAACTGCGCACGCAGTTCGAACAGGCGGAGCGGGCGATGCCGCCGGCCGAGCTGACGATCGACACCACCGCCACGCCGCCCGACGAAGCGGCGCGGCAGATTGCGCGCGTGCTTGCGCTGTAGCTGCCGGGCGCGATCCGGCTTCAGGCTGACCCGCTCGGAGGCAACTAGGCCTTGGTGTCTCCGGGCGCAATGATCTCTTGAACAGGGCGCGCGCCACACGGTCGAAATCCAGCTTCGTTCGCCGGGCGATAATCGCCGTGTGAAGCACGCCAGACCGCCGCTGGTGCAAGCCCGAAAGGGGCGACGCCTTAGGGCGCCGCGTCGAAAGACCGCACTGGAGGAACGTCCGGACTGCACAGGACAGCGCAGGAGTTAACGACTCTCCACCGTGAGGTGAGGATCAGAGCAACAGAGACGAGCCGATTCAGTTCGGGTGAAACGGGCAATCTCTGCGCGCAGCAACACCAAGTAGGCCAGTATCGAGGTGGTTCCGCTGAGCTGGCGGGTAGGTGGCATCGAGCCGTTTGGCGACAAACGGCCCAGAGTAATGGCGGTCACGCCGAAGGCTTCGCAAGAGGCCTTCGGTGCACAGAATCCGGCTTATCGGCGGGCTTCACACTTTTCTTCTTTCCCCCGTTTTTCTTTCCCGGTTCGCCGGCGCCCCGGGCGGGCGCGAGCGTGGCCGCTGCACGGATCGGTAGTTACCCGTATAATAGATAGCAAGCTAACTAATATCTATCCGGCGTGACCACCTCCGAGAAAACCCAGACCCGCGAACACGCGCTCATGCACCTTGGCATGTCGCTGTCCACGCTGCAGCGCTCTTACCGTGCCGTGGCCGACAAGGCGGTGGCCCATGTCGGCGTGTCGCAGACGCTGGCCTGGCCCATCGTGATGATCGGCCGCATGGGCGACGGTATGCGCCAGGGCATGCTCGCCTCCGTGCTGGGCATCGAGGGACCGTCGCTGGTGCGCTCGGTCGATCAACTGGTCGATGCGGGCCTCGTGCAACGACTCGAAGACCCGGCCGATCGCCGCGCCAAGACCCTGCACCTCACACCCACCGGCGTGAAGGCATGCGCCACCATCGAAGCCGCATTGAGCGAGATGCGCAACACGCTGTTCGAAGGCGTTGCCGACGACGACATCGCCGCCTGCCTGCGCGTCTTCGCCACGCTCGAAGAGCGCCTGGGCCGCAACGCGCTGGCAACACAGCAGGAAGGCCGCAAGTAAATGACCACGCTCCGCCTGCCGCGCTTCAGCCGCGCGGAGCTCCTGTTTTCCGGCAAGAGCTTCGCCGCCGCGATGCTCGCGATGTACCTTGCCAGCCGCGCCGGCCTGCCGCGGCCGTTCTGGGCGCTCATGACCACCTACATCGTGGCCCATCCGCTGGCCGGCGCGGTGCGCTCCAAGGCGGTGTACCGCTTCCTCGGCACGCTGATCGGCTGCACGGCGACGGTGCTCCTGGTGCCCGCGCTTTCGAATGCGCCCGAGCTGCTGACGCTGGTGCTCGCGCTGTGGGTGGGCTTGTGCCTGTGCATCTCGCTCTTCGACCGCACGCCGCGCTCCTACGTCTTCATGCTCGCGGGCTACACGGCTGCGCTGATTGGCTTTCCGTCGGTGCAGACGCCGCTGGTGCTGTTCGACACCGCCGTGGCGCGCGTCGAGGAGATCGGCCTCGGCATCTTCTGCGCCACGCTGGTCCACAGCCTCGTGCTGCCCATGGGCCTCGCGCCCACCGTGCTCGGCCTGCTCGACCGCACGCTGCAGGACGCGCGCAAGTGGCTCGGCGACCTGCTGCAGCCGACCGGCCGCAAGAGCAGCAGCGATGCCGATCCCAAGCGCCTCGATGCCGACCGCCGCCGCCTCGCGGGCGACATCACGCAACTGCGCCTGCTCTCCACCCATGTGCCCTTCGACACCACGCACCTGCGCTGGACGGCCGGCGCGATCCGCACGATGCAGGATCGCGTCGCCGCGCTCACGCCCGCGCTCTCGGCTGTCGAAGACCGACTGCTCGCGCTTGAGGAGGCCGAAGGCGCGCTCGCACCCGACGTGGCCGCGGCGCTCGCGCAGGCCGCGCAATGGCTGCGCGCGGAAGCCGAACCCGCGAGCGACGACACCTCGCGCACCGAGCGCCTGCAAGCCCTGCGCAACGCCATCGCCGCACTGAGCGCCACACCGCAAGCCGACACCGGCGCGCAACAACCCACCGCCTGGGGCCGCGCCCTGCGCATCGGCCTCGCCGGCCGCCTCGAAGAACTCGTCGACGGCTGGACCGCGTGCGCCCAACTGCGCCTGGACATCGACGAAGGCCTCAAGGGCGCCGCCCCCTTGCGCCGCACCGCCGCACTCGGCAACCGCGCGCTGCACCGCGACTACGGCATGGCGCTGCTCTCCGCACTCGCGGCCGTCATCGCCATCTGCCTGTGCGGCGCGTTCTGGATCCTCACCGGCTGGACCATGGGCTCGGTCGCCACCATGATGGCCGCCGTCTTCTGCTGTTTTTTCGCGACCATGGACGACCCGGTGCCGGCGATCCACGGCTTCCTGAAATGGACGCTGTGGTCCGTTCCGATCTCCGCCGTCTACGTGCTGGTGCTCATGCCCACGGTGCAGGACTTCGGCATGCTGGTCGCGATCTGCGCGCCACTCTTCCTGCTGCTCGGCCTCTACCTGCCGCGGCCGACGCACTTCATGCCCGCGATGGCGATGATCTTCGGCGTGGCCGGCACGCTCGCGATGCACGACACCGCCAGCGCCGACCTCGTGAGCTTCATCAACAGCATGATCGGCCAGATCGTCGGCGTGCTGGTCGCGGCCCGCGTCACGCGCCTCGTGCGCTCGGTGGGCGCCGACTGGAGCGCACGCCGCATCCAGCGCGCGACCTGGCGCGAGCTCGGCGAGATGGCCGCTTCATCGCAACCGCAGTACGCGCAGGGCGACGCCTACGCGGTGCGCATGCTCGACCGCATCGGCCTGCTCGCGCCGCGCATCGCGCAGGCCGGCGGCACCATCGAAGGCGTGGCCGCCAACGACGCGCTGCGCGACCTGCGCATGGGCGCCGACATCGCCGTGCTGCAGCGCGTGCGCGCGCAGTTGCCGCTGGCCACTTCGGCCGCGCTGCTGGGCGGCATCTCGCGCTTCTTCCGCCAGCGCGGCGAAGGCCGCATGACGCCGCGGCCGCAAGGCCTGCTGCCGCAGATCGACGACGCGCTCCATGCGGTGCTCGCCGCGCGCGACACCTCTTCGGCATCGCGCGCGGCCGTTACCGCGCTGGTCGGCCTGCGCCGCAACCTGTTCCCCGATGCGCCGCCTTCGCTGGCAGCAGTCCCTCCCGCAGTTCTTCAAGGAGCTTCCACATGATCGGCGAAGCCAGTTTCTACGGCCTCTACCTGCCATGGCTCATGGTGCTCGCCGCTGGTGCGCTGCTCGCGCTCTGGGGCGTGCGGCGCCTGCTTGCGGCCACCGGCCTCTACCGCTGGGTGTGGCACCCGGCGCTGTTCGACATGGCGCTCTACCTGCTGCTGCTCTACGCACTGAGCCGCCTCACCTCACACCTTCAATGACGAAGAGATTCCCATGACAGCCAGTTCTTCTTCTGCAGACAACTCCCGGATACAGCGCCTGCTGCGCGTCCTTCTTACCGTGGCCGTGGTGGCCGCGGCCGTCTGGGCCGGCTTCCGGCTCTGGGACCACTACGAGCTCGCGCCGTGGACGCGCGACGGCCGCGTGCGCGCCAACGTGGTCCAGATCGCGCCCGACGTGTCGGGCCTCGTCACGGCCGTGCCGATCCAGGACAACCAATCGGTCGCCGCCGGCACGCTGCTCTTCGAGGTGGACCGTGCCCGCTATGACCTCGCCGTGCGCCAGGCGCAGGCCGCTCTGTCGGCGCAACGCGCCGCGAGAGCCCAGGTGCAGCGCGAGAACGCGCGCAATGCGGGTTTGGATGAACTCGTCTCCAAGGAGTCGCGCGAACAGACCCGTTCGCGCCTCGAGCAGATGCAGGCTGCCGTCGCGCAGGCCGAGGTGGCGCTCGACTCCGCGCGCCTCAACCTGCAGCGCGCCCAGGTGCGCGCGCCGGCCGACGGCCTCGTCACCAACCTCGATCTGCGCCAAGGCAGCTACGCCGCGGCGGGCAGGCCGGTGCTCGCGCTGGTCGATGCGCAGTCGTTCTACGTCGAAGGCTATTTCGAGGAAACGAAGCTGCCCCGCATCCACCTGGGCGACCGCGTGCGCGTCACGCCGATGGGCGGCGGCGCGGTGCTCGAAGGCGCGGTCGACAGCGTGGCCGCCGGCATCGCCGACCGCGACCGCTCCACCAGCGCGAACCTGCTGCCCAGCGTGAACCCGACCTTCAACTGGGTGCGTCTCGCGCAGCGCATTCCGGTGCGTGTGAAGCTCGATCCGCTGCCAGAAGGCGCGCGGCTCGTCGCGGGCCAGACGGTGACCGTGCAGGTGCTGGAGCACGGTGCGGCCACTCCGAAGAAGGGATGACGCCATGACCCGCTTCGCTTTTCGCCTGGCCTCGTTGGCGGTTGCTGCCGGGCTCGCCGCATGCGCGGCGGTTGGCCCCGACTACAAGCAGCCCGCCGATGCGCTCGCCAGCCAGCCTGCTGCGGCAAAGCCCTTTGCCGAAGCGCCCGCGAATGCCGCGCCGCTGCCCCCGCACTGGTGGCGCCTGTACCACGACCCGCTGCTCGACAGGCTCGTCACGCAGGCCCTCGCGCACAACACCGATCTGCGCCAGGCCGTCGCGAACCTCGAACGCGAACGCGCCATCGAGTCTGAAGTGGCCGGCGCGCAGCGCCCCACGCTGGGCGTGAACGGCGGCCCGTCGTTCGGCCATGTCTCGGGCCTCTCGCTGCTGCAGAAGGGCTACGAGCCGCCGAGCCGCTTCAACTACAGCGCGGGTGCATCGCTGTCTTACCAGGTCGACCTGTTCGGCCAGATCCGCCGCAGCATCGAAGCAGCCGGCGCCAACACCGAAGCGGCCGCGGCGGCGCTCGATCTCGTGCGCGTGAATGTCGCCGCCGGCACCGCGCGCGCCTACGCCGAAGCCTGCTCGACGGGCCTGCGCCTGCAGATCGCCGAGAAGTCCGTCGCGCTGCAGCAGGACGCGGTGAATGTCACCGACCGCCTGCAGCGCGCCGGCCGCGCCGGCACCATCGACACCAGCCGCGCGCGTGCGCAGCTCGAGCAACTGAACGCCGCGCTGCCGCCACTGAAGGCCGAGCGCCAGGGCGCGCTCTACCGCCTCGCCACGCTGACCGGCGCACTGCCGCAGGACTTCCCGCGCGAGGTGGCCGGCTGCACCGTGCCCCCGCGCGTGGCCGGCACGCTGCCCGTGGGGGATGGCGCGGCCCTGCTGCGCCGCCGTCCCGACATTCGCCAGGCCGAGCGCAGCCTTGCGGCCTCGACCGCGCGCATCGGCGTGGCCACGGCCGATCTCTATCCGAAGGTCACGCTTGGTCTCTCGGCTTCATCGGCCGGCCCGGCTGCCGACTTCGGCCGCAAGGAAACGATGAGCTGGAGCATGGGTCCGCTGATCTCCTGGACGATTCCCAACACCGGCATCGCGCAGGCCCGCATTGCCGAGGCCGAGGCCACCACGCGCGCCGCGCTCGCCAAGTTCGACGGCACCGTGCTCACCGCGCTGCGCGAAACCGAAACCGCGCTCGGCACCTACGCCCGCGAACTCGACCGCCATGCCGCCCTGCAGGCCTCGCGCGACGAAAGCGCGAAGGTCGCGGCGCAGGCACGCCAGCTCTACAAGAACGGCCGCACCGCCTACCTCGACACGCTCGATGCCGAACGGTCCCTCGCTGCAAGCGACGCGGCCCTGGCCGCCAGCGAAGCGCAACTGGCCGACGACCAGGTGGTGCTGTTCATGGCGCTCGGCGGCGGCTGGGAGCCCGATGAATCCAGCGCCGTCGCGCTCGACCTGAACACGCCAGCAACCACGAAGCAATGACGTCGACAGCAACGCCGTCACAACGCCCGCACGCGCCGCTGTGGCTGCTCGCGCTGGTCACCTTCAGCGGCACCCTGGCGATGCACATCTTCGTGCCGGCCTTGCCGATCGCCGCGAAGAATCTCGGCGCCGGCATGGGCGCGATGCAGATGACGGTGAGTCTCTACATCTTGGGCCTCGCCGTCGGGCAGTTGCTGTACGGCCCGATGGCCGACCGCTACGGCCGGCGCCCCGTGCTGCTGTTCGGGCTCGGCCTTTATTCGGCGGCGGGGCTCGTCGCCGCGCTCGCGCCGGACGTGCATGCGCTCATCACGGCGCGGCTGTTCCAGGCCATCGGCGGCTGCGCGGGCCTCGTGCTGGGCCGCAGCATCGTGCGCGACACGGCCGGGCCGCAAGAGGCCACGCGACGCCTCGCGCTGATGAACCTGATGGTCACCGTCGGCCCTAGCATCGCGCCGCTGGTCGGCGGCGCGCTCGCCACCGCGCTCGGATGGCGCTCCATCTTCTACGCGCTCTTCGCGCTCGGCATCGTCGGCCTGCTCTTCACCTGGCGCCTCTTGCCCGAGACCGGCACGCCGGGCACGCAGCTCGATGCGTCGGCGCTCGCGCGCAACTACGGCCAGCTGCTGCGCTCGCCCGCGTTCCTCGGCTTCTCGGTCGGCGGCGGTTGCGCGACCACCTCGATGTACGCCTTCATCGCATCCGCGCCCTTCATCTTCGTGGATCAACTGCACCGACCCGCGCACGAGGCGGGCATCTACCTCGCGATCCTGGTGTCGGGCGTGTGGCTCGGCAGCTTTCTCACTAGCCACCTGATCCAGCGCGTGCGCGTCGACCGCCTCATGATCCGCTCGAACGCGCTCAGCGTGCTCGCGGCCTTCGTGCTGCTGGGCGGCGTGCTGTCGGGGCACCTCTCGGTGCCGCTGGCGGTGGGCACCATGTTCCTCTTCACCGTCGGCGCGGGCATGGCGTCACCGGCCGCGCTGACGCAGGCGATCAGCGTCAATCCGCAGGTGATCGGCTCGGCCTCGGGCCTCTATGGTTCGACGCAGATGGCGGTGGGCGCGCTGTGCACGGCGCTGGCCGGCATGGGCCACCAGAATCCGGCGCTGGCTGCGGCCATCGTGCTGGCCGGAGCGGGCATCGTGGCGCAGTTGTCGTTCGCGGTGGCACTGCGCCACCAGAAGAAGCTCGTGGGCGCAGCCGCGGACTGAAGAACGATGCTCAGCGCGTGAACAGCCAGCCGCCCTTGGGCTGTCGCACCAGTTCATGGCGGCGCACCGATTGCTCCTCGCCGTCGTCGCCCACGTAGACCACGTCGAAGCGCAGCAGCTTGGGCGACACCATCTTCCAGTTCTGTATGCGCTTGACGGTCACGCAGGCCGTCTTGTCGTGGTACTGCATCTGCGACATCGGACCGCCCTGGAAGCCGGTGCCGTCGAACAGCCGCCCCGGCGCCGCGAAGGGGTTGAGCACCGCGCCGTTGCGGTCGGTGATGCAGCCTTCGGTCCGCACGAACGATTCGATGGTCGGCGCCGCGCCGCGAACCACCTTGGCCACAGCCGGGCTTGGCGTCTTGCCGCCGATGACTTCGCGGATGCGCTCGACCTGCTCGCCGGTGATCGGTGCGAGCCCGTCCTTCGACACCACCGCGGGCGGCGGGGCGGGCGGCGCAGTTGCCGCAGCGGGCCCGGGCGCCGGCTGCAGCGAAGCGAAAAAGCTGCAACCTGCCAGCAGTGCCACGGGCACCGTGGAGGCCAATGCAGCGGCCGCGGTTCTGGTTTTTCTGAATGTCATGGCTCGGTCTCCCTGTCGGCGGCCTGAGGCCGCTTGCTGAAAATTTCGGGCCGCAAGCGCGAGGCAGGCGGCGCGTCGTTCTTCTCTTTCTTCTTCTTCGATCTCAAAAGCGTTCGTGCGGCGCCAGGTAGCGCCACTGGCCGGGCTGCAGCCCCGCGAGCGGCACGCGCCCGATGCGGATGCGCCGCATCGCGACGATGGTCAGGCCCATCTGGTCGCACAGGTGCGCGATCTGCCCGGGCCGCGCGCCCTTGAGCGCGAAGCGCAGGCCCGTCTGCTTGCCGTCTTCGGCCTGCCGGCCGATGCTCACGCGCGCTGGCGACCGCTCGAAGCGCATCAATACCTCGGGGCTCACCGTGCCGGCCACGTCGACCATCACCTCGTGTTCGAGGATGCCGGCGTCTTCCTGCAGCTTGCGCTCGATGCGGAACTCCTGCGTATAGGCCACGAGGCCGCTGGCGCCGGTTTCCAGCGGCGTCATGCAGTGCTGGCCCTTCAAGTGCGCGGGCAGGAATTTCTGGCCCGCGCGTTCGGGCTCGTGGTGGTTCGCGGCCACCAGCAGCCTGTGTGCGTTGTCGGTCGGCATGCCGGCCGGCTTGTAGAGCAGCATCGTCACAGGCACCACCGGCTCGGGCTTGGCGCCGGCCGCGATCTCGACCTGCTGATGCGCCTGCACGCGCGACTGCGGCAGCACCGCAGGCACGCCATCGACGCGCACCGCGCCGTTCTCGATCAGCAGTTCGGCCTCGCGCCGCGACACGCCGGCGAGGGCGGCCACGCGCTTGGCGAGGCGGATGCCTTCGTCTTCGGGAGCGTTGTTGTTCTTCATCGGGCGCCCGTCTGTTTTTGTTGTTGCTGCTGCTGCAGATGCTGGATGCGCGCCACATGCGCGGCCAGCGAACGCGCGGCCACCGGCCACATGCGTTCGGGCACGTCGTCGTAGGCGATCGGCAGCCATTGCTCGGGCGTGCCGCCCGGCAGCGCCTGCATGGCCGCCGCGATCTTTGCCTCGCGCTTGAGCCGATGCGCCTTCAGGTGCGCGATGGCGTTGCGTGCAAAGCCGATCACGTAGCCGTGGGCCGGCAGGATGAATTCGACGAGGCCCTCGGCGCAGGCCGCATCGAGCGTGTCGAGCGAGTCGAGGTAGGCCGTCATGTCGCCATCGGGCGGATCGATCACGGTGGTGCTGCCGTTCAGGATGTGGTCGCCCGAGAACAGCAGGCCGTCTTCTTCGAGCACCAGGCACAGGTGGTTGGCCGCGTGGCCGGGGGTGTGGATCACGCGCAGCGTGTGGGTGATGGGCTCGCCCTCGGCGGTGGTGCCCGAGAGCGTGAGGCGCTCGCCGTTGATCAGCGAGCGCTCGGGCGTGAAGCGCGCCGTGGCGCGCGCGGTCGGCGCCGAGGGCAGGCCGAGGATCGGTGGCTTGCTCGACTTGCACAGCGCCTGCAGCGGCGCGGCGCCCGGCGAGTGATCGGCGTGCGAGTGCGTGCAGACGATCATGCGGATGTCGCCGTGCGTGATGCGCCAGAGGCGGCCGATGTGGTCGAAGTCGTTCGGGCCCGGGTCGATCACCAGGTAGCCGGTGGCGGCATCGCCCACGATGTAGGTGTTGGTGCCCGGGCCGGTCATGGCGCTCGGGTTGGGCGCGGTGAGGCGCTGCACATTCTTCAAGAGCGCGACCGGTTGCTCGCTCTGCCAGTCGAGCGCATGCACGAGCTGGCCGTCGGGGCAGACCAGCGCGAGCTCGCCGTAGGGCGAATCGCTTTCCATGTAGCGCACGTCCTCGCCCTTGAGGAGACCTGCGCGCGGGCAGCTGGTCCAGAGCGGTGCCTCGCCATTGCCGTTGGGCGCGCAGGCCGCGAGCACCGCATCGACCGTCGCATAGGCCGCCATGCGCTGCAGCGTGCGCACGGTCGGGAAGATCATGAAGAAGTTGCCCGCCGCGTGGCGCGCGAGCGCATCGGCGGGGCGCACCCAGCAGGGCTCGAACTGCTCGCTCTCGTCGGCCGTGGGCACCTGGCCCTCGGGCATGCGCGCGACGAGAAAGGGCACGTCGAAGCGCTTGGGCAGGTCGCGGTCGGTGATCCAGTGCGCGAAGGTGAACACCTGGTCCGACGCCAGCACCAGCCCGCGCGCGGCGCACTGGTCGGCGAAAGCGGTGCCCGCGGTGTCGCCGCGGTCCATGGCGGCGATGTCTTCGGCGCTGACCGGTCGGCCGTCGGCGTGGTGTGCGAGCAGCACGCCCAGTTCTTCAAAAGCCTCGCGAATGGCCGCGATGGCCTGGGTGCGCTGGACGCGGCTCTGGGTGGGACGGCGGGTGGCGATGCGCTTGGCGGCTTCGTCGGCCGCGTCGATGTGGCCGCCGGGAAAAACATAGGCGCCCGGCGCAAAGCTCGCAGTGGCCGAGCGGCGGGTCATCAGCACCTCGATGCCGGCGGGCGTGTCGCGCAGCAGCAGCACGGTGGCGGCGGCGCGCACGGGCGCGGGCTCGCGTGCGGGGTGAATCAGTTGGGAGAAGCGGACCATGGGGTGATTATCGGGAGCAGGTGCGATGCGCGTGTGGCTCGGTGCATAAGCTCATGTGCCAACGGGCATGAGCCGCGCGCCACAATCCGCTTTTGCATCGTCTGTTCCGTCCACACCGTCGGTCTCGCAGAAAGACAGTCATGGCCCATTCTCACTCCTCTCCGTTCTCTCTCTTCTCCCTGTTTTCGCGCCGCTCGGTGCTGCTGGCCACCGCCTTGTGCGCCGCCGCATCGCCGGCCGCTTTCGCCCAGCAAGATTGGCCGCAGCAGCCCGTCACGCTGATCATGGGCTTTCCCGCCGGCTCGGGCGTCGACGTGGTCGCCCGCACCATCCAGGAGCCGCTGTCCAAACAGCTGGGCCGCCCGGTCATCATCGATTACCGCTCGGGCGCGGCCGGCAACATCGCGAGCGAGTACGTGGCGCATTCGAAGCCCGATGGCTACACGCTCTCGTTCGGCACCGCGGCCACGCATGGCAGCAATGCCGCGCTCTACAAGAAGCTGCCGTTCGACGTGGAGGCCGACTTCGTGCCGGTGGCACCGGTGCTCGATGTCTCGAACGTGCTCACCATCAATTCGAGCGTGATCGACGTGAAGACCTTGAAGGAGTTCGTCGACCTCGTCAAGGCCAACCCCGGCAAGTACAACTACGCGTCCACGGGCAATGGCGCGGGCACGCACATGGCGTTTGCCGAATTCAATTCGCGCCTCGGGCTGAACATGGTGCACGTGCCTTACAAGGGCGGCCCGGAGGCCATCACGTCGGTGGTGCGCGGGGAGACCTGCTGCATCATGAACCAGGTGCAGACGGTGCTGCCGCACTACAAGGCGGGCAAGGTGCGCTTGCTGGGCGTGACCACGGCGACGCCGGTGGCGGCGGTGAAGGAAGTGCCGACCATCGCCTCCAGCGGTGTGCCGGGCACCAAGGGTTTCGACAGTTCGATCTGGTTCGGCATCTTCGCGCCCAAGGGCACGGATGCGCAGATCGTGGACAAGCTCAATGCGGCTGTGAAGGCGGTGCTCGAGCAGCCCGAGATCCGCGAGAAGTTCGAGGCGCAGGGGAACACCATCCGCATCGAGTCGCCTGCGCAGTTCAAGAAGACGGTGCATGAGAACCGTGTGAAGTGGGCTGAGGTGGCGAAGGCTGCGAATATCAGCATCGATTGATGCTTCGTTGGGGGCTTGTTCGCGGCGCGTGCGCAGGCCGCCGGGTACTCCCCTCCGCGAATGTCCCCCGCTTCGCTCCTCCTTTATTTCACTGCGTGGAGCACCCGACGCCCTGCGCACATGGGCACGCTGCGGGTGTGCGGCTGGCGCCAGTGCTCTGACTGCTACTGGACTACAGCGTCTTCGTCAGCGTGGCGATGAAGCGCGCCTTGTTCGGCGAATAGGTCTCGCGGCCGAAGGTGCCGAAGCCGAAGTCCACGCCGGGGGTGCTCACTGCCGTGTACGCGCTCTTCTTGTTCGCGCCCTGCACCGAGCCGGCGAGCGAGAGGCCGTTGCCGAAGTCGTAAGAAGCGCCCACGTTGTAGTCCACGTAGTTCTTGTAGCCAAGGCTGCGGATGTCGCTCGACATGTTCGTGTAGCCGACGGCCGCCTTCAACGTGAGCTTGGGCGCGATCTCCTTGCTGTACGCCAGGTTCAGGTAGCCGGTGTTGGTGCCCTTCAGGCCCGAGCCGGCCTTGTTGCCCGCGTAGCCGAAGTAGTCCTTCGACACCGTGTGCGAGTACTTCAGCGTGAACGAGCCGATCGCCTCGCTGGTGTAGCCGGCGCTGCCGTAGAGCTCGGTCGTGTTGCCCGACGAGTTGCCGGGGTAGACATAGGTGAGCGCGCCCGCGTCCAGGTCGAGCGGGCCGGCCTTGAATTTGTAGCCGCCGTAGAAATCGCTCTCCAGGCTGTTGCCCTTGAGCCAGTTGACGCTCGAATTCCAGTTGCCCACATAGAAGCCGCTCTCGCCGAAGGCGTAGTCCAGGCCGCCCTGGATGGCGGGCTTGAAGCCGCTGGTCTTGGCGTAGTCGTTGCGGCCGAGCATGTCCTGGTCTTGCCCGCGGAACTTGTAGTTGGTGGTGAGCGCGACGTTGCCACTGAGCTGCGCGCTCGCGAGCATCGGCAGGGCGGCGAGGGTAGGGAGAACGAGCATCGGCAGGGCGATGCGGAGAAGGTGTTTCATCGAAAGAAATCGCTAACGGATAGAGGAGCCGGCAGCGTAGGAGGGGGCGTCTAAAAGCCGTGTAAAAAAACAGCGCGCCGGCGCAAAAAGTTTTGGGCCCGGATGTCGATTCGGGCGATCGCCGTTCGACTACTGGCATGAACACCACCACCACCACCACCACCACTACCGAGATCTCCTCCGACCCACGCCGCTGGAAAGCGCTGGCCGTGCTGTGCACCGCCTACTTCATGGTGATCCTCGATTCGCAGATCGTCATCCTGGCGCTGCCCTCCATCGAGCGGGCACTCGGCTTCTCGCCCGGACGCGTGCAGTGGGTGATGAGCGCCTATTTGCTGAGCTTCGGCGGCCTGCTGCTGCTCGGCGGGCGCATGGCCGACTTGCTGGGGCGGCGGCGCCTGTTCATGCTGGGCACGGGCTTGTTCCTGCTGGCTTCGCTGGGCTGCGGGCTGGCCAGTTCGCCGCAGGTGCTGATCGTGGCGCGTGTGCTGCAGGGCGTGGCGGCGGCGGTGATGTCGCCTTCGGCGCTCTCCATCCTCATGACCACGTTCACCGAGGGCGCGGAGCGCAACAAGGCGCTGGGCATCTGGTCGGGCATGGGCGGCGTGGGTGCGACCTCGGCGCTGCTCATCGGCGGGCCGCTGGCCGATTCGCTGGGCTGGCCGTGGATCTTCTACATCAACGTGCCGGTGGCGGGCGCGGTGATGCTGCTTGCGCCCGTGCTGCTGCGCGAGAGCCGCACCGACGAGCGCACGCATCCGCGCCGCTACGACCCGGCCGGCGCGTTCACCATCACGGCGGGGCTGATGCTGCTGGTCTACGCGCTGGTCGAGGCGCCCGCCGTCGGCTGGCTCGGCGGGCAGACGCTGGGCGTGTTCGCCGCGGCCGTGGTGCTGATCGCGCTCTTCGTCTGGATCGAAGCCCGCTCGGCCGCGCCGCTGGTGCCGCTCGCGATCTTCCGTTCGCGCACGCTGGTGGGCGGCAACCTCCTGATGCTCGTGCTCGGCATGACCGCGTGGGGCGTGGGCACGACCGTGTCGCTCTATGCGCAGAAGGTGCTCGGCTACTCGGCGCTGCAGTTCGGGCTCGGCACCGCGGTGCTCACCGTGATGGCCGTGGTCGGCTCGACCTTCGGCCAAGGCTTTGTCACGCGCGTGGGCTCTCGCCGCGTGGCGATGGTCGCGATGCTGCTGCTCGGCATCGCGAGCCTGTTTCTGAGCCGGATCCGGGTAGAGGGCACCTACTTCGGCGACATCTTCTTCGGCCTGTTCATCTTCGGCGCGGGGCTCGGCGCGTGCGCGGTCGCGGCATCGATTGCGGCGCTGATGGGCGTGACCCGCGCCGAGTCGGGTCTTGCGTCGGGTCTCAACACCGCCGCGTTCCAGCTGGGCGGCGCGTTCGGCGCGGCCGTGGTGGCGACGGTGGCCGTGTCGTTCACCGTGGGCAGCACCGTGGCGGCGCTGAACCATGGATACCGCGCGTCGTTCGTGGCCTGTGCGGTGTTCGCGCTGGTCGGGTTGCTCGTGGCGTGGCGCCTGCTGCGGCCGGCGGCGCGGCTCGAGTTCGAGGGCGCCTAGTCTCGCTGGAGCCGATCAGCGGAATCAGCCCGCGCGTCGCGCCGGCATCGTCATCGCGACCACGCCCGCCACGATGCACGCGAGCCCGATCCACGCGGTGGGCGAGAGCGCTTCGCCGAGAAGCACCACGCCGATCGTGACGCCGACGGGCACGCGCAGATACGCCCGCGCGGCGGTGGACATCGGCCCGAGCGTCTTGATCAAGCGGAAGTAGATGGTGAAGGCGAGGGCCGTCGAAACCACGGCCAGCGCCAGCACCGCCATCACCGATGCGGCCGAGGGCGCGAGCGTCCACGGCCTGTCGATCGCGATGCTCGCGGGCAGCAGCATCGCCGCGCCGCTCAGCAGGGAGCCGGCAGCCGGCACCATCGGGTCGAGTCCCTTGAACACGCGCCCGAACATCGCGGCGCAGCCATAGCAGACGGCGGCCGCCACCAACCCGATCTGCGCGCGCAGCGAATGCTCGAGGCCGTGCAGCGCCTCGAAGCCGACGATCAGGCAGATGCCCGCCAGCCCCGCGCCCACGCCGAACAGCCGGCGCAGCGTGGGCCTCTCCGCGCCGCCCATGCCGAGGCCGAGCAGGAAGATGAAGATCGGCGAGGTCGAGTTGAGGATGGTCGCGAGCCCGGCATCGACGCTGCGCTCGGCCCATGCGATGAGCGTGAACGGCAGCACGCTGTTCAGGCCCGCCTGCAGCGCGAAGCGCCGCCACATCGCGGGATCGGCCGGCAGCTTCACGCCGCGCATGCGCAGCACCGCGAGCAGCAGCAGGCCGGCGACGAGCGTGCGCGCCGCGATCAGCGTGATGGGCGGCAGCGTCTGGACGCCGATCTTGATGAAGGTGTACGAGGCGCCCCAGCAGGTCGCGAGCACCGCGAGCAGCATCCATTCGAAGGCAAGGTTGGGGCGCGGCCCGGCGGCTGTATCGAGCGTGGTCGTGTGCATGGTGCGCCGATCATCGCGATCGGGCGGCGCGAACACTTCGGCCTGGAACGAATCGTGTGCGTGCGCTGATGATGACCACGCGCCCGAATCTGGGTACGCTGTCTCACGACCTTCCCGATGCCTTCTCGAAAAAGAACCATGCCCACGCTCCTGATCCGCAACGTTCGCCCGATGGGCGCTTCCCCCGTCGACGTGCTGGTGCGCGACGGCCGTATCGCAGGCATCGGCACCGCGCCGCCCGCGCCCGCCGATGCAACGATCGAAGAGGGCGGCGGCGCCTTGCTGCTCCCCGGCCTCGTCGAAGGCCACACGCACCTCGACAAGACGATGTGGGGCATGGACTGGTACCGCAACGAAGTCGGCACCAATCTCATCGACAAGATCGAGAACGAGCGCGCCTTCCGTCACGCGAGCGGGCACGATGCGGCCGCGCAGTCGCTCGTGCTCGCCAAGGCTTTTCTCGCGCTCGGCACGACGCGGCTTCGCACGCATGTCGATGTCGATACGCAGGCGGGCCTGCGGCATCTCGAAGGCACGCTGCAGACGCGCGAGGCGCTGCGCGATCTGCAGCAGATCCAGATCGTCGCGTTCCCGCAATCGGGCCTGCTGGGCCGCCCCGGCACCGCCGAACTGCTCGACCAGTCGCTCGCACTCGGTGCCGATGTGCTCGGCGGCCTCGACCCCTGCGCCATCGACGGCGACCCGGTGAAATCGCTCGACGTGCTCTTCGGCATTGCAGACAAACACCAGCGTCCCATCGACATTCACCTGCACGAGCCGGGTGCCATGGGCGCGTTCTCGCTCGACCTCATCCTGCAGCGCACCGAGGCTCTGGGCATGCAGGGCAAGGTCGCGGTGAGCCATGGCTTTTGCCTCGGCGATGTGGCCGAACGCGAGCGCGAGACGCTGCTCGCGCGCATGGCGAAGCTCGGCGTGGTGCTCGTCACCAGCGCGCCGCCGTCCCGCAGCGTGCCGCCGCTTCTGGCCTGCCGGCAGGCGGGCGTGACGGTGGTCGGCGGCAACGACGGCATCCGCGACGCGTGGACGCCTTATGGCAACCCCGACATGCTCGAGCGCGCGATGCTCATCGGCCTGCGCTACAACCTGCGCCGCGACGACGAGGTCGAAGTGGCGCTCGACACCGTCACTCATTCGGGCGCGCGCGGCTGCGGCTTCGAGGCCTATGGGCTCGTGCCGGGCAACCGCGCGGACCTGGTGCTGGTCGATGCGCAGACCCTGGCGCATGCGGTGGTGTCGCGGCCGGTGCGAAAGCTGGTGGTGGCGGGTGGGCACATCGTGGCGCGCGATGGCGAGTTGCAGCCCGACGTGGCGGCGTTGTGAACGGCGACGGTGCGAGGTTTGGTCCTCAGGGCACGCGGGGCGGCGGCTGACACGGCGCCCGCGCGAGCGATGCAACCATCGACTCCAATTTCAATTCCTGGAGGAATCCCGATGAACAAGACCCTGATCGCACTCGCCACCTCGCTCACCCTGCTTGCGGCCGGCACGGCCAACGCGCAGATCGGCAAGGCCGCCTCCGAGGCGACCGACGCCGCGCAGCACAAGATCGACGAGAAGCAGGCCGACAGCAAGGCCAAGAAGAGTGGCCCGGTCGGCAAGGCGGTGAACAACGTCAAGTCGGGCTATCACAAGAACCGCTCGAAGAGCTCGGCTGACAAGGCCAAGCAGTCGCTGAAGAACGCGGGTTAAAGCGCCCGCGGCGCGCCGCCGGTAGAGGCGCTCACTACACTGGCTCCCCCATGAGCCACCGCCTCACCTCCTACTTCTGGAACAGCACCGCGCTGCGCAGCCGCAGCGTGAGCGACATCGTGCTGTCGGGCACGGTCGATGTGCCGCAGCCGCCCGCGCGGCTCATGGCCGATTGGGAACGCGACATCGCCGAGACCCTGTTCCTCGAACCCGGCGACGTCGAGCCCTTGCCGTTGGCGCGCGCGCGCATGCGCTGGCCCGACCACAAGCGCTGCGTGCAGGCGATGAGCGAGTGGACGGAGGCGCTTGGCCTGAAGGACGTGCTGGCGTCGAGCGACATCGCCCTCATGGCCTGCCGCGGCGCGCGCTACCACCACGACGGCGAGCAGTACGGCAGCGCTGCTTTCTGCAATCTCTTCGTGAGCGAGGACAAGGGGCTCGACGTGCACTTTCCCGGCACCGGCCATCGCATTCCGCTGGCCAGGGGCACGGTGCTGATGTTCGACACCGCCCAGCCGCATGCGGTGATCCGCCGCGGCGCCAGCGGGTTCGATGCGGAAGACTTCGCAGCGGGGCGCGATTGCAGCCAGCTCTTTCTCACCTGGGAGCTTCCCATCGACAACGCCGATGTGGCGCGCGCGTTGCGCATCGAATTCGACATCGACCCCTCCACCGCATCGCGATTGAATGACGAGCAGGTCTGGCTCGATGGCGCACGGGCCAGCGTGTGCCCCGAGTCCGGCCGCTGGCGCGCGGCCGGCTGAGGGAAGAAGCAGAAACCTCAGCTTAGTTTTAGCCTTGTGTGGCGCGCAGCAGCTCCGCCTTCTGCGCCAGTGCCACCGCCTCGACGATCTGCTCGACCGAGAGCGACCCGGTCAACTCGACCTCGCCTGCAATAACGCTGTCCAGCGCATCTTTTCCCGCACTGCTGGTGAGCCATGCAAACACCGATGTGATCGTTCCGCCGCCGAACTTGGCCTGCAGCGCCTTCGATGCCGCTCGGCTCACTTCGGCAAACGCGGCATGGTCCGCCGCGGACGAGGCCGCGCGCACGACGACGCAGAAGGCTTCGAGCTTGTCGGCTTCGGTGCGCAGGCGCCGGGCCTTGCCTGCGCTCTGCGCAGCGCGCGCCGGAGGCGTGGGTGTGGGTGTGGGTGTGGGTGTCGACGCATCGGCCGGCTGGTCCGTCGGTGAAGGAGGGGTACAAGGTTCGGTCGGCATGGATGCATTCGTTTTCAAGGAGCCCTCGATTGTCCCCGCCCGGCAGCTTGCTTGCTTGCTCGCTCGCCGGCGGCCCGGTTCGATTCACGACGATGTTGTTACTCCCCGCGCCGCGCCCGCATGCATAGAGTTGTCTCTCGGCGCCATTGCAGTGCGCCACGAGGAGCATGCAATGACGCGCACGGCACACGACACGAGCAACGACGAACACGAACACGACAGCGACCTGATGCACAGCGCGCTTGTCGAGCGCGCCCTCGGCATTCATCGCAGCATTGCGGTATGCCACGCGCACATCGCACGCGGCGATGGTGTTCATGCACTCACCGCCGCACTGATGCTTCCTTGCTACCGGGCCGAGTTTCGCAAGCTCGTGCAATCGCTGTCGTTCGCACAAGAGAGTGAACTAAGGACTGCGCTTGAAGCACTGCATGAACCCGCATGACGATGCATGAGAGGGAACCGATATCTTGCGCGGCGTTCGGAATTACGCCGATGGATTGAACGGGATTCCACGTGTAGACGATGCACGGGCCAGAGGCAGAGACTCCGCTTCCCCAACCCGGGGAATTCAATGATTTGAAAGGAGCTGGTCATGGCAGAGCCTGGAAAAAAATTCACCATCCTCTCGTTCGTCGGAGGTGGCATACGCGGACTGATGTCGGTCACGATCCTGCAGAAACTGCAGGAGAAATTCCCCGGCGTCGTGGATGAGACAGATCTGATCGCAGGGTGCTCGACAGGGTCGATCATCACGAGCGAGCTTCTTGCCGGAAAGACTGCGAAGGAGCTCGTCAAATTCTTCAAGACCGGCGAGATCAAGTTCTACGACAAGATGAACACCGACCCGAACACGCCCGCGTACGACATCGACGAAGTCTTCGCCTCGCAGTACGCGCGGCACCTGGACAAGAAAGTCTCCGACCTCGAACGCAAGGTGCTTTTCGTGACCTTCAATGTCGGCGGCCTCGCCACCTCGGCCGACGGCGTCGTGACGCCCACGCCCTGGGGACCGGTCATGTACACGAACATGGCGCCGGGCATGGGCGACGTGCTCATCGCCAAGGCCGCCACCTCCAGCGGTGCGATGCCGGGGCAACTGGGCTCTTATGAAGGCAATGTCGATGGCGCTTTCCTGAACCACGATCCGACAGTGACGGCCATTGCGCTGGCCGTGCAGGCAGGGCACAAGCTGGAGGACATCACGGCCATCACCATCGGCACCGGCCTCATGTACGACTGGATTGCAAGCGACACCCACAGCTGGGGCGCCAACCAGTGGATGCTCGGCGACGGCAACCCGTTCAACAACACGCCGCCGTTCCTCATGAACCAGTCCACGCCCGGGCCGGTCCTGGACATGAGCCTGAACGGAACCTCCTGCAACCTCATGCCGACGCTGGCCAGCTTCCTGCTGGGCGATCGCTACGTCAACCTCAACCCGAGGCTGCCTTTCTTCATTCCGGAGAACACGACGTACCCTGAGGCCATCCAGCTGCTGAATGACAAGGGCTGGGCTGCGGACACCTCCAAGGCGGAGGCATTGATCAGGGCCTACTGGAGGACCAGCATCGTCGTCGACGACCCCATCCTGGGCGGCACCCAGCCCAGCGCCGCGCGCGCCTGAGTGCTGTTTCACTGCATTCCACGAACGTACGTATTCCTCTCAAGGAGCAACGATGTCGACCCTTCAAAAAGATGTTTCGCCAGCGACCCCGACCATGGGCCCGCTGGACCTTGGCCCCTACGTCATCCGGCGGCTGGCCGGAAGCCACAACGTGCTGGACGTGTTCCAGAACAACGCCGCCTCGGGCACACAGGTCATTGCCTATTCGCGCAATTCGCCGAACAGCAACAACCAGCAATGGAAGTTCGTTGCCGCGGGCCGAGACAATCCGGGGTGGTGGTATCTGCAGACACAGATGAGCACCAACTTCGTCATCACGCTCGAGCCGAACATGACGATCGAGCCGAGGCCCTTGGTCATGATGCCGAAGGACCCGCTCCAGACCGACCATCAACTCTGGTGCCTCCAGTCCACCGAGAAACTCGGCTACTGGTACATCCAGAGCAAGTACCGCGCGAGCAATTCGCAGTCGCCCATGGTCATCGGGCTCACCGGCGGCGAGTCCGGGGCGTCAGCGGTGGCCGGCGCGATCAGCTTCATCGAGTTCGAGAAACAGGCATGGGGGTTCGTGCCGATGCTGCCGCTGGGTTGACCTGCGAGGAGGGTGGAGCGGAGAGGGTGCCGGAGTGTTCACGCGCGAAGAAGAAAAGCAAGGCTCAGGGCGCGCGTGAACACCATCCGGTCCGCCAGTACTTCGCTCCCCCTGGGCGGCTAACCATTGCCGTTGCCGCGCCAACTCCCATGAAAGCCGAACGGCACGCGATGCGGCAAACGCGCGATGGCGACAGGCCCGGCGGACACATCGCTCGCATCCAGCACCAGCAGGTCGCTGCGCGCTTCCTGCGCCCGCCACGCCACCACCAGCAACCAGCCGTTGCCTTCCGCCGCATCGGCATGGCGCGGCACGAAGACCGGCTCCGACACCACATCGCCTTCGGGCAGCGTGTACATGCGGCGCTCGCCTGTCTCGAAATCGAAACGGGCCAGGCTGTCGTACAGCACGCTCTCGTCGTCGCCCCGCGCGCGCGATATCGCATGGCAGGTGTAGAAGCCGTAGCGGTTGCGGCGCCCTGCAAAACGCTCGTCGATGCGCGGAAACTCCGCCGCCAGATCGTCGAGGTACTCGCGACCGAACCCGTTGCCTGTACTGGAGAGATCGAAGGTCCACCGGCACAGGCGCGCCGCCATGGCTTCGGGGTCGCCCGGCCGGCCCTCGGCATCGGGCAGGCCCGGCGCGGTTTCCGACTGCATCACGTACGCCACCAGCATGTCGCCGTCCTCCCACGCGTTCATCACATGGAACACATGGCAGGCCTCGGCCTCGAACCAGCGCAGCGTGCCGGTGGTGCTTCCGCGCCGCATCACGCCCACGTGCGTGCGCAGTTGCGCATCCCACGCCAGCAGCGGCTTGCCGCGCATCGCGCGCTCCACGCTGAGCGTGAGCGGCATCACCGGAAACAGCACATGCCCGCGCGTCACCATGAAGTCGTGCGCCATGCTCGCGTACGGCGCGGTGAACGACTGCAGCCCGGTCACTTCGCAGTCGCGGTCCATCGTGCCGTAGAGCATCGTCGGCGAGCCGGGGCCATCGGGCGAATAGGCGAAGAAATGCAGCTCGCCGCTTTCCGGGTCCACCTTCGGATGCGCCGTGCAGCGCGCGGTGATGCGGTCGCCGAAACTCTGGTGTCCCTTCGATGCCAGCGTGCGCGCATCGAGCTCGAAGGGCTGGTGCGACTCCTCCAGCGCGAACAGACGGTCGCCGTGCCACAGCATGCTCGTGTTCGCCGTGCCACCGTTCCGGCCATGCGCCAGCGGATCGCTCGTGGCCGGGTTGCCGAAGGTGCCGAAGAGCGCGCGGCCGGCCTCGTGCTCCAGCTGCCACTTGGGCGTGCGCGCCCAGCGGTTGCTGTACGACACGCGGCCCTCGCCGATGTGGAACGCATGCACCATGCCGTCGCCCGAGAACCAGTGGTAGTTGCCGTCGCGCGGTGCGTACCGCGGGTTCGGTCCCACGCGGTACAGGCTCCCTGAAAGCGCCGTCGGCATGGCGCCTTCGATATCGAGCGCCGCGATGTCGTGTTCCTCGGTGAGTGGCGCGTAGTTGCCGGTGAAGAAATGCGGGTTGGCCTGCGTCGGTGCGTTCAAGTTCTTCTTCTTTCTTTCTTGTGAATCCATTCAAGGGTTCGGGACCATGGCCGTGCCCAGCTGCGCAATCGCCCGCCCGATGTAGCCTGCGAGCGGCGCATCGATGCCCGAGCCGGCGCGCAGTGCCGCGTCGTTGCGGAACGCGTCCTGCAGCTTGATGTGCAACGCCGCATCGCCGCCCGCCTTGGCCAGCGAGAGCGCCTGCCAGCGCAGCGCGAGCGCACGCACGGCCGCGCTGTCCGCAAGGACGCCCTGCAGCATCTGCTGCCGCACCTCGGCAATGAGCGGCGGCCACGCGTCGGTCTGCGCGACGTAGTGCGCGCGCAGCGTCGCCATCTCGCTGTCGCTGCAGTGGGGCGCATAAAGCTGCAGGCGCGCGAAAGCCATGGCGTGCGAGATGAAGCGCATGCCCTCCCTGTCGACGCCGGTCAGCGAATGCAGCGAAGGCTCGTTCCAGTGCATGTCGTAGAGCTTCATCAGGAGGCCCTCGTCGCCACCGGTTTCCGCAAGCAGCATGCCGATCCAGCGTTGGGCCAGTGCCTGCGACTGCGGGCTCTCGGGCGATGCGCCCGAGGCGATCAGCTCGTGCAACAGGGCCGTGAGCTCCGCGCGCTCGGGCGCCACCGCTTCGGCCTGGCCGTTGCGCTGCGAAGCCAGCGTGCGCAGTTCGTCGTCGCTGAAGTACTTCGCGCCCGCCACCATGCTTTCGAGCGCGACCAGCCAGTCGTCGATGGCCGGCTCCTCGCTCGCCTGCAACTGGCCTTGCATCGCCAGCAGGTGCGTGCGCAGCGCCGAGGCCTGCCGGATCTCGCGGTCGAGCTGCGCGACCTGCCGCTCGACGATGCCGGCCAGGCCGCCCGCGTCGTTGTCCACCAGCAGCGCGCCGATCTCGGCCAGCGACAGATCGAGGCGCCGCAGTGCCTGGATGCGGTAGAGCCGCGCCACGTCCTTGCGGTCGTAGAGGCGATAGCCGCCGCTGGAGCGCTTGGACGGCACCAGGAGGCCGATGTCGCCGTAGTGCCGCAGTGCGCGCACCGTCAGGCCCGCGCGCCGGGCGAGTTCGCCGATCTTCAGAAACATGCCTTGCGTGCCTTCTCTCTGTCTTCAAGTGAAGGGCATCCTAGACCGTGCCGTAGCGAGAGGGTCAAGCAACTTTCTGAAAAAACCGGCGCGTTGCGCCGCCTTCAGACGGACAAGGTCTATCGGGCAGGCGCGACCTGCGCGCCCTCGATGCCATGCCGCGCCATCGCATCGGCCACGAACCCCGTCGCCTTCATTTCTTCCACGAAGTCGCTGAGGAAATTCGCAGCCTCCACGCCCCGGCTGCGCGGCAACCCCATCGCCTGCTGAATCACCATGAAGCGCCCCGGCAAGAGCCGCAGCCCCGGCAGCCGCGCCGCATCCGCGGCCAGTTGCTGGCGCACGCCCGCGGCCACCTCGACATCTTGTGCGATGAACTCGTCGACCACCGTCGGTGATGTGTTCGCACGCACGATGGTCGCGTGCCGCAGCTCGCGGCTCAGGAACAGGTCGTAGGCGCTGCCCTTGCCGACCATGATGCGCACGCCCTCGGCATCGACCTCTTCATTGGCCCGCATGGCCGAGCCGTCGCGCACGAGATACGCCCCTTCGATCAGGATGTACGGCGCCGTGAACAGCAGGCCTTCGCCGCGCAGCGGATCGACCGCGAAGAAGCCCACGTCGGCCTCTTCTCCGGTCACGGCTGCGACCGACTTGCCCGCCGCGTCGAACACCACAGGCTGCAGTTCGGCGCCGAGCCGCCGCGCCAGCTCGTTCGCCAGATCGACCGAAACGCCCCGCGCCTGCTTGTTGTCGGCATCCCAGTTCGCAAGGATCGGATTACCCAGATTGATCGATGCGCGCAGCACGCCCGTGGGCATGAGCGCGGAGCGGATGGCGTTGTCGATGGTCGTCATCGCCGTGCTCATGCCTTGGCCGCGTGTTGTTCGAGCAATGCGAGCACGGCCGGGTCCAGCGCGAGCCCATCGCGACGATGGCGCGCGAGGTTGTCCAGCTCGATCTCGCCGGGCACCAGCACCGGGCGCGTCGCATCGGCCGGCGGGCTGTCGTGCAGGATCGCCGCGAAGTCGTTTATGCGCTCGGCCAGCCACGCGGTGGAACCGAGGTGCCGCGTGTCGATGAGGATGAAGAAATGCCCCAGGTTCTGCGGCTCGTCCGGCGCATCGACCCACGACTTCACATGCGTGAGGTAGGCCGCGCCCGAGAGCAGCCCCGCGAACATGTCCACGATCAGCGCGAGGCCGTAGCCCTTGTGCCCGCCGATGGGGAGCAGAAAGCCGTCGAGCGCCGCGGCCGGGTCCGTCGTCGCGCGGCCTGTCTTGTCGGTGGCCCAGGTGTCAGGGATCGCCTCGCCGCGCTTGAGCGCGTTGCGGATCTTCGCGCGGGCCACCACGCTGATGGCCATGTCCAGCAAGAACGGCCGGCCGCCCGGGTTCGGCACCCCGAAGCCGACCGGGCTGTTGCCCAGGCGCGCATCGCTGCCGCCCCATGGCGCGATCGTCGTCGTGGCATTGCTGCCGATGATGCTCGCGAAGCCCGCCTCCGCCGCGATGAGCGAGTAGGGCGAGACCGGCCCGAAATGGTTGCTGCCCCGCGCGAAGGCCACGCCCACGCCCGTCTGCTTTGCCGTGGCCATGGCCGCTTCGAGTGCGCGCATGCCCACGAGCGGCCCCACGCCGTTGTCGCCATCGACGCGCACCAGCGCCGGCGCCACCTGCTCGACCGTGATGCGCGGCCGCGCCTTGATGCCCTTCACCTCCAGCCGTTCGCCATACGACTCGATGCGGCTCAAGCCATGGGTGGAAAGGCCGAAGAGGTCGGCCGTGACGAGGATGCGCGCCACGTCGCGCGCATCGTTCTGCTCGAGGCCCAGGCCGGTGAAGGCCTTGGTGCCGAGGGCCATCAGCTCGGCTTCGCTGAACGTGGCGGTTTTTTCTGCGGTGATGCTGTTCATGTTGTCGTTGCGTTGATATTGATCAGGAGTGAAGTCACTCGGCCTTCAGGCCGGCCTTGCGCACCACGGTGCTCCACCGCTCGCGCTCGGTCTTGATGAACTTCGCGAACTCCGCGGGGCTCATCGGCGAGGCGGTGCTGCCTTCTTCTTCGAGGCGCGCACGCACCGCGGGCACGTTCAGCGCCTTCACCGCCGCGTCGTGCAGCCGCGCGACGACGTCGGGCGGCGTGTGAGCCGGCGCGAGGATGCCGAACCACTGCGAGCTGTCGAAGCCCGGATAGCCGAGCTCCGCCACCGTCGGCACATTCGGCAGCGCCGACAGACGCTGCGGCGAACCGCTCGCGATGATCTTCAGCTTGCCCGCCTTCGCCTGCGCAACGAACCCCGGCGGCCCCGCGGAAGCCGCATCGGTGTTGCCCGCCAACAGGTCGTTCAGTTGCGCGCCGGTGCCCTTGTAGGGCACGTGCGTCACGTCGATGCCCGTCGTCACCTTCAGCATCTCGAACGCAAGATGACCCGCGCTGCCGTTGCCCGCCGAGCCGTAGTTCAGCTTGCCGGGCTGCGCCTTGGCCAGCGCGACGAATTCGGCCAGCGTCTGCGCCGGCACCTTGGCCCCGACCGCGAACACCATCGGCACCTTGGCCAGCAGCACGACCGGCGAGAAGTCTTCGTCGCGATAGGGCAGCTTGGCGAACATCGCCGGGTTGACCGCCAGCGTGCCCACGTGCCCCAGCACCACGTTGTAGCCATCGGGCGCGGCGCGCGCGACCTCTTGCATCGCGATGATTCCCGACGCGCCCGCCTTGTTGTCGATGACCACGGCCTGCCCGAGCGTCTTGCCCATTTCATTGGCAAGCAGCCGCGCGATCACGTCCGAGCTGCCGCCGGGGCCATACGGCACGACAAGGCGCACCGGCCGTTCGGGCCACGCGGCATGCGCCAGCGGCGCGGCAACGGCAGCCACGGCGATGGACGCCAGCCCGACCACGCGACGCGCGATGGGCGAAAGAAGAAAAAACGGGCGCCGATGGCGATGGCCCGCGCGGGTCGAAATACGCATTCATGTCTCCTTGTCGTTCATGCAGCGCGACGTTGTTTGCGTCTGCTGCTGCGGTTCAAGGCTGAATGATCGTGACGACCGCTCCCGGTGTAAATTGCAAATATTCGCTCTACTCTTGCAGCCAACGCATGAATTTCGACCTCGCGGACCTCCGCGCTTTTCTGTCGGTGGCCGACTTCGCGAGCTTTCGCGCGGCCTCCGACAGCCTGCACCTGTCGCAGTCGGCGCTGTCCCGCCGCATCGACAAACTTGAAGCGGCGCTGGGCGTGAAGCTCTTCAGCCGCACCACGCGCAAGGTCGAGCTCACGACAGTCGGGCGCGCCTTCGTGCCCAAGGCGCGCAACGTGATGCGCGAGCTCGAAGACGCGCTCGTCGGCATCAAGGACACGACCGAGCGCATCTCGGGCCAGGTGACCATCGCCTGCGTACCATCGGCGGTCGGCTACTTTTTGCCGGTGGCCATCAAGCGCTTTCACACCGCGTATCCGCGCGTGCGCATTCGCCTCATCGACGAGTCGTCCGCCGAAATCCTCGTGGCCGTTGCGAGGGGCGATGCCGACTTCGGCCTCACCTACATCGGCACGCAGGAGTCGGACATCGACTTCGAGCCGCTGCTCGAAGAGCGCTTCGTCGTCGCATGCCCCGCAGGCCATCTGCTCGCGAAGCAAAAGCGCGTGACCTGGGCCGAGTTGTCGGCGCACGAGTACGTCACCATCGCGCAGGGCAGCGGCAACCGCTTTCTCATCGACCAGGCGTTGAGCCACGTGGAGAACAAGCCCCAGTGGATCTGCGAAGTGCGGCATGTGCCGGCGCTCGTGAGCCTTGTCGAAGCGGGCCTCGGCCTCGGCGTGGTTCCGCGCCTGGCGATGCCGCCCAAGGGGCATTCGGGGCTCATCAGCATTCCGCTCGAAGACCCGAAGGTCACCCGCGTGATCGGCCTCATCAAGCGGCGCGGCCGCGAGCTGATGCCGGCTGCCCGGCTCTTTCACGACATGCTGCTGGAGGCGCGTCACGACAAGCCCGCGGCGACGCTGCCCGCGCGCAAGAAAACCGCCAGTCGCTGAAGTGCCACCCCGCCCCCGACGCACCTACTTAAAATCCGCCCATGAAAAGCCCCCGGGACGCGCCACGCATCCTGCAGCCCGTCGTGGAGCTGCGGGGCGAGGGCGCTACCTTTGCCTATTCGGTGCGGGCGCCGCGCTCGAAGGGCGTGATTCCCCCGAGTTCCTATAAGGACGGCGGCTTTCCCACCCTCGCAGACTGCTTGAGCGATGTGGCACGGGCACTGGGTGGCGACTTCAAGCGCATCTACGTGCGCCTCGACGGCCACTGCGTCGGCGAGCGCGACATCGTGGAACTGCACGCGGACCCCGAGCAGGTCGCGACCGAATTGAAGACCGAGTGCGATGCGCTGAGCGCGCTGCACATCAAGCCTGCCGCCATCTCCGCGTCAAAGCGTCTGGAAACTGTTCCCTCTCCCTTGGGGGGAGAGGGCTAGGGTGAGGGCCAGCGGCGCTCGCGCAGGCACCGCACACTCACCGCACACTCACCGCACACTCACCGCACTCTCACCGCTTCTTGCCCGCGCTGCCGGCCCTCACCCCAACCCTCTCCCCGAGGGGAGAGGGAGCAAGGCAGCACAGTCCGCGCGATGGCATCGCAACCCAGTCGATCGCTCAGTCCCAAGCCGGCGACAGCCCAGCCGGATCGGTCAACCGCTCGCCACGGTCCAACGCCGCCATCTGCGCCATCTCCGCATCCGTCAGCGTCAACTGCCGCGCCTTCAGATTGCCTTCGAGGTTCGCGCGCTTCGTGGACGACGGAATCACCGCATAGCCCAACTGCATCGCCCACGCCAGCGTGACCTGCGCGGTCGTCGCGTCGTGCGCCTTGGCAATCGCCTCGATCACCGGATCGGCAATCACCTTGCCGTACGCCAGCGTCATGTACGAGGTGATGTGGATGCCTTGGCTCTTCGCGAACTCCGCCACCTTGCGGTTCTGCAGGTACGGGTGCAGCTCGATCTGGTTGGTGGCGATGTTCTCGGCGCCCACGGCCGCGATCGCTTCCTTCATCAGCGCGATGTTGAAGTTCGACACGCCGATGCGCTTCGTGAGCCCCGCGGCCTTCGCCTCGGCCAGCGCGCCCATGAACTCGGCGACAGAAACCGCGTTGCCGGGCGAGGGCCAGTGGATCAGCGTCAGGTCGACGTGATCGGTGCGCAGCTTGGCGAGGCTGTCTTTCAGGCTGGGCACCAGCTTGGCCTTGGCGTAGTTGTCGGTCCAGATCTTGGTGGTGATGAAGAGGTCATCACGCGCCACGCCGCTTTCGGCAATCGCCTGGCCCACCTCGGCTTCGTTGCCGTAGATCTGCGCGGTGTCGATGGCGCGGTAGCCCACGTCCAGGCCGTTCTTCACCGAGTCGATGACCACCTGGCCCTTCAGGCGGAAGGTGCCGAGGCCGAAGGCGGGGATGGTTGAGTTGTTCGTCGTTTTCATGGTTGGTCCTTAAAGGTGTGAGGGATCAATTCGAGGAATGCCGCGGAACCGGCTTTGCCGGGCCGCTGGCGTTGCCCCCTGCAAGGGGGTTGGCGGAGCGACACGAAGTGCGCGAAGACTGGGGGTTAGCGTCAAGCCATCCGCTCCACTGCGTGAGAGCGAGAGAGACCAGCACCACCAGCGCGCCGATCCATGGCGTGTGCATCAACCCGAGGTGCGTCACGATCAGGCCGCCGGCCCAGGCTGCGAGGGCAATGCCCAGGTTGAAGGCCGCGATGTTCAGGCCCGAGGCCACATCGACTGCTTGCGGCGTGAAGCGCTCGGCTTGCTTCACCACATACACCTGCAGCCCCGGCACGTTGCCGAACGCGACCGCGCCCCACATCAGCACCGCCACCAGCGCCAGCCACTTGTGCGGCGCCGCGAAGTTGAAGACCAGCAGCACGGCGGCCAGCAGCGCGAAGATGATCTTGAGCGCCGGAATCGGCCCCAGGCGGTCGGCCAGCTTGCCGCCCCAGATGTTGCCCACCGCCACCGAGATGCCGTAGACCAGCATCACCCAGCCCACCGCGCCGGCGCTGAAGCCCGACACGTCGGTGAGGATCGGCGCTAGAAACGTGAACGGAATGAACGAGCCGCCGTAGCCGATGGCCGTCTTGGCATACACCAGCAGCAATCGCGGCTCGGCCAGCACTTTTGCCTGCTGCGCCAGCGAGGCCGGCGCCGTGTGGCGGATGTTGTTGGGCACGAAGATCCAACTGCCGATGAAGGCGACCACGCCCAGCGCGGACACGGCCAGGAAGGTCTCGCGCCAGCCGAAGTGCTGCCCGATGAACGTGCCCAGCGGCACGCCCGTGACCAGCGCCACCGTGAGCCCGGTGAACATGATCGCGATGGCGCTCGCCGCCTTTTCCTTGGGCACCAGGCCCGTGGCGATGGTCGAGCCGATCGAGAAGAACACCCCGTGCGCGAGGCCCGTGAGGATGCGCGCGGCCACCAGCGATTCATAACTCGGTGCCTGCCACGCCAGCAGATTGCCGAGCGTGAACAGCGCCATGAGCCCGAGCAGCAGCGCCTTGCGCGGCAGCTTGCCCGTGAGGGCGGTGAGCACCGGCGCGCCGATGGCGACGCCCAGCGCGTAGAGGCTGACCAGCAAGCCGGCCGAGGGCAGGCTGATGGCGAGGTCAGCAGCGACCGTGGGGATAAGGCCAACGATGACGAACTCGGTCGTCCCGATGGCGAAGGCGCTGAGGGTCAGCGCGAGTAGGGCAATTGGCATGAGGCACTCCTGGATGGGTTAGGAGGAGTGTCTTGGGGATACCTTTGCGGATAAATCGGGATTGGGGCAGAAGATAGTTGACTGGAAAGCAAGTATTTTTTTGCCAAGCACCCGGAGAGAAACAGTTCAAGGTTTTGCGAGGTATCAACTTCCTTCTCATTCGCGCGAGAAAATGCTTGTTAGAAATACTGAATAAGTGCCTACATTATTTTTTCCTGAGCACAACTGGAAAAACCCTTGAATTCGAACTCTCTGAATCCCAGCCGCGGACGAAACGGCGCTGTCGGTGCTGAAAAAATAGCCCCAGTCGCGCTTGGTTGTATTAAAGTGATACGGGTCTGATTTTCACAATCAACAACTTACTACTCTGAGCGTCAATTAGCTATGGATAACATTATTCTCACGGGCATGCTCAAGGACTTTGTTCAGAAGCATGATTTGTCCTTGGATGCAACAGATCGGCAATTTGAAAAATTTGCCAACTATTGTTTGATGAGGACGGATCACTATGATTCTTTTGAATTTGAAAAAGTCAGTACGGGTGATTGTATTGGTGTCGATGGTGTGGCGGTTTCAATAGGTGGGGTGATCGTTAATGAATTGGATGACGCACAGATATTCACCAAGGGACAGTTTGATGCCAAGTTTATTTTTGCGCAGGCAAAAACGTCATCAAAATTCGATCTCGGAGATTTCCTGAAATTCGTAACCACCGTAAAGGTGTTTTTTGGAAGAGACGTCGCAGCTATACCTGCAGAACTTCAAAAGGCATTCAAAATAAAGAGTTTAGTCTATGAGCGGGCTGCCAAACTCAGGCAGGCACCCACGGTGGAGCTCTCATACGTGTACTCGGGGCGCTTTCAGTTGGAAGGCTCTCAAATAGAAAAGCAAATAGAAAACGAAATTCAAGCGATTCGCGCCATGCCATATCTCTTTTCGGATGTCACATGGCACATCCATGATGGAGATGCAATCGCGAGACTGTACCGAGAGACCCAAAATGATATCCAAAAAGATATTCCTTTTCAAAGGCACGTCGCGTTGCCTCATATTCGAGGTGCGAGAGCGGCCTATCTCGGAGTCGCAAGTTGTCAAGACTACGTACGAATTATTCAAAAAGAAAACGGAGAGCTTAACAAGGGGCTCTTCTTTGAAAACGTAAGAGATTTCCTCGGCGACGAAAATTCGGTAAATCAAGAGATTGCAAAAACCATTAATGATCATGAGGAGCGAGATCGCTTTGCGCTTCTTAATAATGGCGTAACGATTGTGGCAAGGAGTGTTACGCCATCGGGTGATACGTTCAAGCTTTCTCAATTCCAAGTGGTTAATGGTTGTCAGACTAGTCATATGCTCTTTAATAATAAAGATGCCATTACTGATGATATGTATGTCACCGTAAAGCTGATTGAGACATCGGATGTCGATTTGAGCGGGAAAATAATTGCTACAACAAACAGTCAGTCTCATGTAAACAAGGAGGCCTTTGCGACAATTCGCCCATACCATCGTAGTTTGGAAGATTTTTTCAATGCTATGAGGAGTACCAATTATGAGTACTACTATGAACGTCGACCTCACCAGTATGACGATCGCGATGATATTCGTCAGTCAAGAATTGCTTCCGCGCCCTCTTTGATTCAAGCGTTTGTATCAGTCGTGCTTGAGGAGCCCCACAAGATTCACTATTACTACGGACGATTGCTTATTGAATACAATCAAAATAGGAATAGTGAGTTGTTTGCGGAAGATGATTATCCAGGCCTTTATTTTGCTGCTTATCACATAGTTTCAAGAACCAGGTTGGCTATTGGAAAAAACAGAGAGATGAAGGACTGGCTCTTTCATTTGGCACTTTTGATTAAAAGGCAAATTTCACCAGAACTTCAAAAGGGCTCAGCCTTAACGGATAAGAAATTTTTGGAAATTCTGAAGAAGATCGATGCTGAATTTGATGCGGCATATATCGTTGCTGCAAAGGTCGTAGAGCATTTGCGGCTTCTTTCCGATGAAAATAGAGCTCCAAAAATTACAGAACAATTGCTTGAGGAGCTTTATCGTGCTTTGAAAAACGCAAAGCAGGAGCAGAAAATATTAGTGCTCGATGGGGAGAGGTCTTCGGAGAAATTGTTGTTGGTCGACGGTCACTACATAGGTCAAATCGATGCTATTGATGCCGTGAATCGTCGCGTGATGCTGAGATATGGGCCATATCAAGTCGACGCATCGGCAAATCTGGATTCCGACACGTGGCTAAGACTTGGCGGACGCGTGCCGTTCAAGGTGGAGGACGGCATGGCGAATTTGATAAGACCTGAGTGAATAGCGGGTATTAGGAGCGGTCGCGAGTCAATGGCGTAGATATACTGCTCTGTCGCGAAAAAAACGCGATCGGGTTTGGAAGCCCGCTAAAACCCCTGCGACGAAAGCCGCAGGACCCGCACATGGTCTGCGGCTTTTCGTTCGCGCTGCTTTTTTAGGCGGCTCGGACGGGAGGGCGCGAGCCCTGCCGGTTTCCTTCAGGGGTTTTCCGGTCTTCCAACCTGTTCGAGCCGCCGCCACCGTTTGGAAGCGGGTGCGGCGGTTGTGGCAAATCAAAAATCCCTGGGAGGCCGCACATGGCTGAATCCGCATCCACATCCGCGCAATCAAGCGCTGGTTCCACATCCCCCACCCTCGACACCCTCGCAATCCAAACCTGCGACGACGCCGAAAACCTCAACGAGATCCTTCGCGCCTACACCGCGTTCGAAAAGCTCATCGAAACCGGCGCCCCGAACGACAGCGAAGTGCTCGCCCCGACCCGCAGCGAACTGGGCGCCTTGCTCGGCCTGCTCAACGAAGCGCTCGTGGCGCGCATCGACGCCGTCAACGCGGCCGCTGGCGACATGCGCCGGGCGCTGATGGCGCTGCAAGGCAGCCTGCCCGCGGCGTCCTGATCGTCCAGGGCAGGCAGGGCTGATCGCCCATGTCCCCACCGCGTGCGTGTCTCGTGCGAAGAGAGAGCACCGGGTGCTGTCCCCCGCAGCGAAGAAATCATGAGCAGCCCGAAGGGCGGGGGACATTCGCGGAGCAAGGCACCCCGTCGGCGTGGGCGGGCCCTGAGCGACAACACCAACAACAACAGCAAGCACTGACAACAGGGTGCCCCGCACGCAAGCTGGCTGGCTGTCTACCTGTTCTCGGGTATGGCCTTGGCCCCTGCGCAGACCTACCATCGCCGGCGACAAAAGTTCACAAAAGGGTTGCTCAGATGGCACAACAGCATTCGGTGCGAAGCCACCTCCCGGCAAAGCGTGCCATCCGAATCATCGGCACCGCACTGGCAGCCCAGCTCATCGCGGCCTGCGGCGGTGGAGGCGGAGGCGGCGGTGGAAGCGGAAGCAGCGGCTTCCTGCCGATCGTCTCCCCGCCGGTCGTCTCCGCACCTCCGCCGCCTGCCGCCACCAGCTTCACCATCGGCGGCACCGCCAGCGGCGTTGCAGGCACCGTCGTCCTGCGCAACAACGACAAAGACGACCTCAAGCTGACGGCAGATGGCGCTTTTGTCTTCGCCACCGGCGTGACCGCCGGCAACCCCTATGCCGTCACCGTGGCGCAGCAACCCGAGGGCCAGACCTGCGCCGTCAGCGCGGCACAGGGCACCGTCGCCAGCGCGAACGTGAGCGACGTGCGGGTGGTCTGCGCCGCGCAGACCTACGCCATCGGCGGCGCGGTCAGCGGCCTGGCGGCCTCGGGCACGCTGGTGCTGCGCAACAACGGCGCCGACGAGCTGAGCGTGACGGCCAACGGCGGCTTCGGCTTTGCCCAGGCGCTGCCGCACGGCGCGGCCTTCGACGTGACGGTGCGCACCCAGCCGGCCGGGCAGATCTGCACGCTGGCCAACGCGAGCGGCATCGCCACCGCGCCGGTCACGGCCATCGCCGCCACCTGCGTGGCCGACCCCGCGAGCCTGCCGCCCGCCGTGCCCGCGACGCCGTCGGTGGCGTATGCGCCCAAGGCGTTTCTCTTCAGCTGGGCGGCCGTGGCCGATGCCACCTACTACCGGCTCGGCGAAGACCCGGCCGCAAGCGGCACCTTCAGCGTGCTGGCCGACAACCTCGCGGGCACCGGCTACGCGCTGCAGAACCTCGCGCTCACGGCGCCGCCCGCGGCCTACCGCTACGCGCTGCAGGCCTGCAGCGACAAGGGCTGCAGCGCATGGTCGCCTGCGGTGCTGCCGGATGCGACTCAGGCCATCGGCTACTTGAAGCAGCCCACGGCCGTGAACCCCTCGGGCATCGGCACCACCCGAAGCGGCATCGCCTTCACGCCGGACGGCCTCACCATGGCCATCGCCGACGTGCGGGCCGATTCGGTCTACCTGTACGCCAACGACGCGGGAACCTGGCGCTGGGCGCAGACGCTCACCGCGCCCGGCTCCTGGCCCGCGAGCCTGAGCTTCTCGGGCGAGGGCACGCTGCTCGCGGGCAGCTATCAGGCCAACGCCATTCCGGGCGGACAGGTCGAGGTGTACGAGCGCGGCCCGCAGGGGTGGTCGCACGCGCAGACCTGGTCGTCGCCGACGCCCCGGGCCCATGGCGACTTCGGCGCCTCGGTGGGCATCTCGCTGGACGGCACGGTGGCGGTGGTGTCCGAATACGGGCTGGGCGGTGCAGGCAACTTTTATGTGTACCGCAAGGTGTCGGGCCAATGGACCACGGAGCAGCGGGTGGACGCGCCCAGCGGCCAGTCGGGCTCGATCTTCGGCGCGTTCGCCACGATCTCGCGGGACGGCACCACGATCGCGGTCGGTTCGCAGTACGAAAACATCGGCGCCCTGGAGGACGCCGGTGCGGCCTACGTCTTCACCAAGCCGGCCGGCGCTGCCGCCTGGACGCTGAACACGCGCTTCGAATCGCCGACGCCGTTGCCCAACGGCTGGTTCGGCGGGTCGGTGGCGCTGTCGGGCAACGGCGAGGTGGTGCTCGTGGGCGCGGCCCGCGACAACGACGCGGGTTATTCGGTGGCGGGCGCGCTGTACGTATACCGGCGCGTGGGCGCGGGCTACGAGCTGGAGCAGCGAATCTCCGCGCCCGTTCCCCGGCAGGGGGCCCGGTTCGGCGGCAGCGGCACGGCGGTGTCGGCCGACGGATCGCTGATCGCCATTGCCAGCCTGAGCGACGGTGCGGCATCGGCCGGGGTGAACGGCGACATGACACCGGTGGCGGGCACCAGCACGGGCGCGGTCATGCTGTACGGGAAGCCCGGCGCCACCTGGACGCTGAAGACCTTCGTGAAGGCATCGAACCCGGGCAACGGCGACGCCTTCGGCTATGGGGTCGCGCTCTCGGCGGACGGCAAGACGCTTGCGGTGGGCGCGGGCAACGAAGACAGCAATGCGACGGGTATCGGGGGGAATCAGGCGGACAACTCCGCGTCGGATGTGGGGGCGGTTTATTTGTATTGAGGTGGCCGGGGATGGCGCTGAGGCAGGGGGCGAAAAAATATTTCGCATCCCCTGCATCCAAACGTGCATCTGGTGGGTAGTTACTACCAGCAGCGAGGAGCTGCTGACCTTCTACAACCCAGGAGAAATTCCATGCACACCTCCCGTTCGATCGCCGTCCTCGGCGCCATCTCCGCCGCTGCAGCCGTGCTCACCGCCTGCGGCTCGATGTCGATGGCCCCCACGTTCAACCAGTCGAGCCTGCCGCCGACCATCCAGGTGCCCGCCGGCAACAAGGTCGCCATGGAAACCGTCGGCGTGGGCGACATCACCTACGAATGCCGCGACAAGGCCAACACGCCCGGCGCGACCGAGTGGGTGTTCGTCGGCCCCGACGCGAAGCTGAACGACCGCAGCGGCAAGCAGGTCGGCAAGTACTACGGCCCGCCGGCCACCTGGGAGTCGATGGACGGCTCCAAGCTCACGGCCACGCAACTGGCGGTCGCACCCTCGGGCCCGACCAGCCTGCCGTTCCAGCTCGTGAAGGCCAACCCGGCCGTGGGCTCGGGCGCGATGACGGGCGTGACCTACATCCAGCGCGTGGCCCTGCAAGGCGGCGTGGCACCGGCCGCCGTGCCCTGCACGCCCGCCACCAAGGGGCAGAAGCAGGTCGTGAAGTACCAGGCCGACTACATCTTCTACAAGGCGTCCTGACAGGCGCCCCGATGTTTCGGGGGTGAATCTGCCGCGGCGCGGGCGGGCTCCACTACGATGGGCCGCCCACCACCCGCCGCAGACCTTCTTCTTGTCGCCCCCCACATCCACCGCCGCCCCCTTCGACTACGACGCCGCGCTCATGGCCTGCGCCCGCGGCGACCGTACGGCGTTGCAGCAGCTCTACCAGCGCGAGAGCCGCTACCTGATGGGCGTGGCGCTGCGCATCGTGCGCCAGCGCCAGCAGGCCGAAGACGTGCTGCACGATGCCTTCATCAGCATCTGGCAGCGCGCCGAGAGCTTCAACCCCGCGCTCGGCGAAGGCCGGGGCTGGGTCTACAGCGTGGTGCGCCACGCGGCGCTGAACATGGTGCGCAGCGGCGCGCGGCAGGTGAGCCTGGATGAAGACGCGGCCGAAGCGGTCGATGACAGCGCTTCGCTCGCGGCGTATGCGGCGGCGAGCGATCCGTTCGAGCTGCGTGCCGATCTCGGCCGGCTGCACGGCTGCCTCTCGGGGCTGGAGCCGGCGCGGCGCGATTGCATCCTCTATGCGTACGTCGAAGGCTGCTCGCATGGCGAAATCGCCGAGCGGCTGCAGACGCCGCTGGGCACGGTGAAAGCCTGGATCCAGCGCGGCATGCGCGCGCTGCGGGAGTGCATGGGATGAGCAGCGCTGAAGACATCGAGGACAAAGACATCAACGACATCGACGGGCTCGCGGGCGCGTACGTGCTGGGCACGCTCTCGGCCACCGGGCGCGCGGCGGTCGAGGTGCGCATGCGCAGCGAACCGGCGCTGCGCGAAGCGGTGCGCGCGTGGGAGGCGCGGCTGCAGCCGCTCACGGCGCTGGCGGAGCCGGCAGAGCCGTCGCCTTCGCTGTGGGCGCGCATCGAGCGCAGCGTCGATGGGTTGGGCAGGGCGTCGAAGGCGCAGGCTGCGGGCGTCGTCGGCTGGTGGAACAACCTCAAGCTCTGGCGCGGTCTGGCCGCGGGCGGCTTCGCCACGGCGGCGCTGCTGCTGGCGGTGGTGGTCACGCGCGTCGCGGCACCGCCGGCCACGCAGTACATGGTGGTGCTGGTGGCGCCCGAGAACAAGTCGCCGGGCTGGGTGATCCAGGCGAACTCGTCGCGTCAGCTCAGCCTGGTGCCGCTGGGCACGTTCGAGGTGCCGCCGCAGAAGACGCTGCAGTTCTGGACCAAGGCCGACCAGTGGCGCGGGCCGGTGTCGCTGGGGCTCGTCAAGCAGCAGGGCCAGACGCTGCGCATCCCCATCGACAAGCTGCCGCCGCTGGAGCCGAATCAGCTCTTCGAGCTGACGCTGGAGCCGGAGAACGGCTCGCCGCTCGACCGGCCGACGGGGCCGATCCAGTTCATCGGGCGTGCGGTCAAGGTGATGTAGAGGCTGCGGCCGCAGTCGATGCCCGGTGGCTGAGCGCGGCGGCGATGCCGAGGGCGGCCATCAGCAGGCACAGCGCGAGGATCACCCAACCCGTCTGCGCCGTGCCGGCCAGCGCGCCGACCAGCAAACCCGCCACCGGCTGGCTCAGGTTGTTGAGCAGCACGATCACGCCGGTGGTCTTGCCGTAGTCCTTGGCAGGAATGATCTTCTGCCGGTGCACGCGGATGTAGATGCTGAACATCTTGTCGAACCCGGTCACCAGCAGAAAGCCCAGCGCGTAGCCCCAATGGCTGGGGCTCACGGCGGTGAGCACGCCGCCGCCGAAGATCAACAGGAACGACACCACGCCCATCTTGCGCAGCGCGAACGCGCCGCGCGCAATGGCCAGCAGCACGACCACGGTGGCGACTGCCCCCAGCATCTGCAGGCCCGCGTAGTAGTTGGCCGAGCGCTGGTAGAGCCCGGTGACCAGCGCCGCCGAAGACGCGAGCGTGACGCCGATGACGAGGTTGACGCCCGCCGTCACCATGGTGAGCCGCATCAGGCCGGGCAGGCGCAGCACGTGCAGGAGGGCGGTCTGGATGGGGCGCAGAAAGTGCCCCGGCTCGGCATGCGGTTCCCTCAGTTGCACCGGATTGCCGTGCCGCCAGTACGCGGTGGCGGCATCGGCCAGCAGGAACAGCGCCGCCGCCGCGCCGACCACGGCCTGCCAGGGCCAGAGCGCAAACAGCGCGGCCGCCACCAGCGGGCCGAGCACCATGCCGGTCTGCTCGGCCGTTTGCGCGTGGGCCAGCACGCGGTCGAAGCGGTGGCCGTTGGCGGTCATCTGCGGCAGCATCACTTCGCGGGCCATCACGCCCTGCGTGGTGAGCACGCCGCACACGGCAGAGAGGCCCACGAGCCAGCCGATGCCGCCGAGCGCCTCGCTGCCCAGCACGCCGAGCAGGCACACCAGCGCGCGAAAGATCTGGCTGGCGCGCAGGAGCCTGAGCGGCGAGACGCGGTCGCACAGCGCGCCGCAGACGGGGAAAGACAAGAAGCGCGGAAAGGTCTCGGCCGCGAAGGCGTAGCCGGACCACGCCACGCTCTGCGTCACCTGGAACACCACGAGCGGCACCAGGAACAGCAGCATCTGGTCGGCCAGGCGGGAGACGAAGAGCGAGAAGAGGAAGGCGGGGAATTTCATCGTCGCGCTGCCGGCGCAGGCGCCGACCCCGAGGGCGAAAGGGTGAGGGGCGCGGCGTGGGCGGGCATGCGCTGAAGATAATCCCAAACATGATCGCGCTCGACTGCTACTACAGCCTCTCTTCCCCCTGGGCCTACCTCGGCGGCCCGCAGCTTCAGGACATCGTGCGCCGCCACCATGTGCGGCTCACGCTCAAGCCCTACGACTTCCAGGCGGTGGTGCCGCAGACCGGCGGCATTCCACTGAAGACGCGCCCCGAGCCGCGCCGCACCTACCACGCGCTCGAGCTCGCGCGCTGGAGCGAGCACCTCGGCATGCCGATGAACCTGGAACCCGCGCACTACCCGAAGGGCGCGCCGAGCGATCCGAACTGGAACAAGTACCCGGGCTGGATGGTGATCGCCGCGCAGCTCAAGGGGCTCGATGCGCAGCCGCTCTCGCATGCGCTGCTGCGCGCACTGTGGGCCGAGGAGCGCGACACCGCGCAGGCCGATGTGCGCATCGCCGTCGCCAACGAAAACGGCTACGACGGCGCCTCGCTGCAGGCACTGGAGCAGATGGCCGAGACGCTGGCCGTGTACCGCGCGAACAGCGCGGAGGCGGTGGACGCGGGCGTGTTCGGCGCGCCGACGTTCATCCTGAACGGCGAGCGGTTCTGGGGTCAGGACCGGTTGGCGTTTCTCGATCGGGCGCTGGACAAGCTGCGCGCGGCGGGCTGAACGCCCGGCTGCGTCTTCATCGCCCGAACCTTCATCGCACGAACGATCGCGGCAGCAGCGCCGGCACCAGCGTGCGGTTCATCCGCTCGCGCCACCAGCGCAGCGCCTGTCCCTTCGCACCGGTCTTCCATGCGAGCCAGAACACCTCGGGCGCGCGCGGCTCCTCGGTCGGCAGTTCGACCAGCGTGCCGCGTTCGAGCTCGTTGGCGATGCAGGCGCGCGGCAGAAAGCCGTGGCCTAGGCCCGCCACCTGGCAGGCGACCTTCGCTGCCATCGACGGCACGGTGATGCGGGGCTGCCCCGCGAGCAGGCCGACGGTGCGGTCCGACAGCGTGCGCGCGGTGTCGCCCACGACGATGGCGTTGCAGTCGAGCAGGTCGCCGCGCTCCAGCGGACGCCCGAGCCGGGTGAGCGGATGGGTGGGCGCGACGCAGAACGCGAACTCGATGCTGCCCACCGTCGCCGCCTGGTAGCCGCCGCCGGCCGGGCCTTCGCCCGCGGCGATGACGATGTCGGCGCGGCCCTCGCGCAGCGCCTCCCAGCTGCCGGTGAGCGCCTCGCAGCCGACGCGCAATCGCGTGCCGCAGCGCAGGTCTTCGAAGGCGCGGATGTCGCCGATGAGCGCCTCGGTGGGAATGAGCGAGTCGTGCACCAGCCGCAGCTCCTACTCGTAGCCGGTGGCGATCTGGCGCATGCGCGATTCGAGGTCGCTCGCGGCGCCGAGGAGCCAGCGGCCTTCCTTCAGCATTTCGTCGCCGGCGGCGGTGAGGCTCACGCGCGGGCCGTTGCGCTCGAAGAGCAGCATGCCGAGCTGTTCCTCGAGCTTGCCGACCGCGTACGAGATGGTGGAGGGCACCTTGTTCAGGTGGGTGGCGGCGGCGGCAAAGGAGCCGTGGCGCGCAATGGCGTCGACGACCTCGATGGCTTCCAGGCTGAGCTTGAGCACGCGGCGGCTCCTTCAGGTGGGTGGGGAAAAAAGGAATGATCGAAAACTTCGATCATTGGGGCTGAAAAGTTTCGTCGATGGCGGTGGTTTGCAAACCGATGATTGAGTCCATGCCAAGGAGATTCCCTCCGAAAGCAATTGTGAATTCAATCGATTGTCCGTTCAACCACCCAGGAGTCTTTTTCATGTCCATCCAAGCCACCCCCACCGCCGGTTCCAAGCTGCTGACCCCCGCCGACCACACACTGGTGATGATCGACTTCCAGTCGCAGATGGCCTTTGCCACGCACTCGATCGACGCGGTGAACCTGCGCAACAACGCCGCGCTGGTGGCGCAGGCGGCGGCCGGCTTCAAGGTGTCGACCATCCTCACGACGGTGGCCGAAAAGAGCTTCTCGGGCCCGATGTTCAGCGAGATCACCGACGCCTTCCCGGGCCAGAAGATGCTCGACCGCACCTCGATGAACACCTGGGAAGACGCGGCCGTGATCGACCGCGTGAACGAAATCGGCAAGCCGCGCATCGTGCTGGCGGGCCTGTGGACCAGCGTGTGCATCGTCGGCCCGGCGCTCTCGGCGCTCGACCAGGGCTTCGAGGTGTACGTGATCGCCGATACCTGCGGCGACGTTTCCACCGAGGCGCACAACCGCGCGATGGACCGCATGGTGCAGGCCGGCGCGCGGCCGATGACCTCGCTGCAGTACCTGCTGGAGCTGCAGCGCGACTGGGCGCGTGGCGACACGTACGAGCTGACCACCGGCATCGCGAAGAAGGTGGGCGGCGCCTACGGCATCGGCATCAACTACGCGAAAAGCATGTTCGGCGCCCACGAAGGCTGAGCGGACGAAGAACGAAAGAGAGCGCCGGCCATGAAGCCCTATGTCGTTTCCCTCGCACTCGGCCTCTTGGTCGGCGTGATCTACGCGCTCTTCCAGGTGCGCTCGCCGGCGCCGCCGGTGATCGCCCTGGTGGGGCTCCTGGGCATCCTGCTCGGCGAGCAGCTTCCGCCCTTGGTGCGGCAGGTGCTCGACCGGCCGGCCGCCACCTCGTGGCTGCATCACCAGGTCAAGCCGCATGTGTTCGGCGAGCTGCCCAAGTGCGTGCAGCCCGAGGCGGTGAAGACCGCTGCGGGCCGCCCATCGGACCGGAGCGACGCATGAGTTCTTCGGACCCGCAACGCCGCCACTTCCTGGGCGCCCTCGGCGCGCTCGCCGCAACCTCCCTCGCACCTGCATCGACCATGGCCAACACGCTGAACTCCACCCCCGACCTCATCCTGCGCAACGGCCGCTTCACGACGCTGGACCGCGCCAATCCCACGGCCGACGCGGTGGCGATCAAGGACGGCCGCTTCACCCGCGTGGGCCGCGCCGAAGACGTGCTGCCGCTGGCCGGCAGCCACACCCGCGTGATCGACCTGCAGGGCAAGCGCGTGCTGCCGGGGCTCATCGACAACCACCTGCACATCATTCGCGGCGGGCTGAACTACAACATGGAGCTGCGCTGGGACGGCGTGCGCAGCCTGGCCGATGCGATGGGCATGCTCAAGCGCCAGGTGGCGATCACGCCCGCACCGCAGTGGGTGCGCGTGGTGGGCGGCTTCACCGAGCACCAGTTCGCCGAGAAGCGCCTGCCGACCATCGCCGAGCTGAACGCGGTGGCGCCCGATACGCCGGTGTTCATCCTGCATCTGTACGACCGCGCGCTGCTCAACGGCGCCGCGCTGCGCGCCGTGGGCTACACCAAGGACACGCCCGCGCCGCCCGGCGGCGAAATCGTGCGCGACGGCGCCGGCAACCCGACGGGCCTGCTGCTGGCCAAGCCGAACGCGGCCATCCTCTACGCCACGCTGGCCAAGGGACCGAAGCTGCCGTTCGACTACCAGCTCAATTCCACGCGCCACTTCATGCGCGAGCTCAACCGCCTGGGCGTGACCGGCGCCATCGACGCGGGCGGTGGCAACCAGAACTTCCCCGACGACTACGAAGTCATCCGCAAGCTCCACGACGACGGCCAACTCACCATTCGCCTCGCCTACAACCTCTTCACGCAGAAGCCCAAGGCCGAGAAGGAAGACTTCCTCAACTGGACGGCCAGCTCCACCTACAAGCAGGGCGACGACTACTTCCGCCACAACGGCGCGGGCGAGATGCTGGTGTTCTCGGCGGCCGACTTCGAAGACTTCCGCCAGCCGCGCCCCGACATGGCGCCCGAGATGGAAGGCGAGCTCGAAGGCGTGGTGCGCATCCTGGCGCAGAACCGCTGGCCGTGGCGCATGCACGCGACCTACGACGAGACCATCAGCCGTTCGCTCGATGTGTTCGAGAAGGTCAACAAGGACACGCCGCTCGCGGGCCTGAACTGGTTCTTCGACCATGCCGAGACGATTTCCGAGAAGTCGATGGACCGCATCGCCGCGCTCGGCGGCGGCGTGGCGGTGCAGCACCGCATGGCCTACCAGGGCGAGTACTTCGTCGAGCGCTACGGCGCCGGCGCGGCCGAGGCCACGCCGCCGGTCAAGCGCATGCTCGAGCGCGGCATGAAGGTCTCGGCCGGCACCGACGCGACGCGCGTCGCCTCGTACAACCCGTGGGTGTCGCTGTCGTGGCTGGTCACGGGCAAGACGGTGGGCGGCATGCAGCTGTATCCGCAGCGCAACTGCCTGGACCGCGAAGGCGCGCTGCGCATGTGGACCGAGAACGTCACCTGGTTCTCGAACGAAGAGGGCAAGAAGGGCCGCATCGAGGCCGGCCAGCTCGCCGACCTGGTGGTGCCCGACCGCGACTTCTTCGCCTGCGCCGAATCGGAAATCGCCGACACGACCGCGCTGCTCACGATGGTGGGCGGCAAGGTCGTCTACGGCGCCGGCCCGTTCGCCGCGCACGACGAAGGCACGCTGCCGCCGGCCATGCCCGACTGGTCGCCCGCGCGCACTTTCGGTGGTTACGCTGGCTGGGCAGACACGGCCGAGGGCGCGCCGCTGCAGAAGGTGATGCGCAACGCCGCCATGTCGTGCGCCTGCGCCAACGACTGCAACGTGCACGGCCACCAGCACGCGACCGCATGGAGCAGCAAGCTGCCCGTTGCCGACCTCAAGAGCTTCTGGGGCGCGCTCGGCTGCGCCTGCTGGGCGGTGTGATGAAGACGATGCACTGGACCCTGTCGCCCGCCGTGCGCTGGATCGCCTTGCTGCTGCTGTGCGCGGCCTACCTGCAGGGCGGCCTGAACAAGGCGATGGACTTCGACGCCGCCATCGGCGAGATGAACCACTTCGGCCTGTCGCCTGCCGGCCCGCTGGCCGTGGCGGTGATCGTGCTGGAACTGGGCGCCGCGGCGCTCATCCTCATCGGCTTCTGGCGCTGGCTCGGCGCGCTCGCGCTCGGCGGCTTCACACTGATGGCAACCTTCGTCGCGCTGCGTTTCTGGGAAATGCCGGTGGGCCCCGAGCGCTTCATGGCCGCGAACTCTTTCTTCGAACACCTGGGCCTGGTCGGCGGCTTCCTGCTCGTCGCCTGGCTCGATCTCAAGGAGCGCCGGGATGACTGAGCCTCAAAAGTCCGCCGGCGCCTTCGCGCCGCTGCGCCAGCCGGTCTTCGCGGTGCTGTGGGCCGCCACGGTGCTGGGCAACATCGGCAGCTTCATGCGCGACGTGGCCAGCTCGTGGCTCGTCACCGACCTGTCGGCGAGCCCGACGGCGGTGGCGCTGATCCAGACGGCGGCGACGCTGCCGATCTTCCTGCTCGCGATTCCGGCGGGGGTGCTGTCGGACATCCTCGACCGGCGGCGCTTTCTGATCTTCGTGCAGGTGATGCTGGGCGCGGTGAGCGGCACGCTGCTGGTGCTCTCGCACACCGGTTCGCTCACGGTCGAGTACCTGGTCGCGCTGACCTTCGTGGGCGGCATCGGCGCGGCGCTGATGGGGCCGACCTGGCAGTCGATCGTGCCGGAGCTGGTGCCGCGCAGCGAGCTCAAGGGCGCGGTGGCGCTCAACTCGCTGGGCATCAACATCGCGCGCTCCATCGGACCGGCGGCGGGCGGGCTGATCCTTGCGAGCTTCGGCGCGGCGGCCACCTACGGGCTCGACGTGCTGAGCTATGTGTTCGTGATCGCGGCGCTGTTGTGGTGGAAGCGCCCGGCGGCGGTGGACAGCGGGCTGTCGGAAAACTTCTTCGGCGCCTTCCGCGCGGGCATCCGCTACACCCGGGCCAGCAAGGAACTGCATGTGGTGCTGCTGCGCGCGGCGGTGTTCTTTTTGTTTGCGAGTTCGGTTTGGGCGCTGCTGCCGCTGGTGGCGCGCCAGATGCTGGGCGGCACGGCGAGCTTCTACGGCATCCTGCTCGGCGCGGTGGGCGCGGGCGCCATCGGCGGCGCGCTGGTGATGCCGCGGCTGCGCGCCCGGCTCGATGCCGACGGCATGTTGCTGCTGGCCTCGCTGCTGACGGCTGCGGTGATGGGTGGCCTGGTGTTCGCGCCGCCGCAATGGCTCGCGGTGCTGATGCTGCTGGTGCTGGGCCTGGGTTGGATCATTGCGCTGACCACGCTCAACGGGGTGGCGCAGTCGATCCTGCCGAACTGGGTGCGCGGGCGCGGGCTGGCCGTGTATCTCACGGTGTTCAACGGCGCAATGGCGGCCGGCAGCCTGGGCTGGGGCCTGATCGCGCAGCAGATCGGCGTGCCGGCCACGCTCGTGGCGGGCGCGGTGGGCCTGGTGGTGATGGGCCTCGTGTTCCACCGCGTGCGGCTGCCCGCCGGCGAGGCCGACCTGCAGGCCTCGAACCATTGGCCCGAGCCGCTCCTGGCCGAGCCCGTGGCGCACGACCGCGGGCCCGTGATGATCCAGGTCGAATACCGCATCCGCAAGGAAGACCGGCCGGCGTTCATGGATGCGATGAAGCGCCTGTCGCTGGAGCGCCGCCGCGACGGCGCCTACGCCTGGGGCGTGCATGAGCACACGAACGACGCGGAGCGGGTGATGGAGTGGTTCCTCGTGGAATCGTGGGCCGAGCACCTGCGCCAGCACCACCGCGTGTCGCATGCCGATGCCGACCTGCAGGCCGAGGCGCTGCGTTTTCACATCGGGCCGGACAAGCCCGAGGTGCATCACTTCCTGTCGCTGTAGCGGGTTTGGCGCCGCCGGGTCGTCACCGGCGGTGCCGGTGGCGATAATCCCCCGATGCGAATCCGCTTTACCAAGATGCAGGGCGCCGGCAACGATTTCGTCGTGCTGGACGAAACCCGCGGCACGCTGGGCCTCAGTGCCGCGCAGTACCGCTTTTTGGCCGACCGCCATTTCGGCGTCGGCGCCGACCAGATCCTCACCGTGCGGCCATCGCCCGCGGAAGGCATCGACTTCCAGTACGTGATCCACAACGCCGACGGCGGCGAGGTCGAGCAGTGCGGCAACGGCGCGCGCTGCTTCATGCGCTTCGTGAAGGAGCACAAGCTCACCGACAAGACCCAGGTGCGCGTGCAGACGCTGGCCGGCGTGATCGAGCCGCGTATGGGCGACGACGGCCGCGTGACGGTCGACATGGGCGCCCCGATCTTCGAGGCCGCGCGCGTGCCCTTCGACACCGCCGGGCTCGATGCGCAGCCCGATGGCGCGTGGGAAAAGTGGCACCTGGCGCTGGGCACCCGCGCAGGCAGCCCGATCGTGTCGGTCGCGGTGCTCTCGATGGGCAACCCGCACGCGGTGCAGGTGGTCGACAACGTCGACACCGCGCCGGTGGCCGAGCAGGGCCCGCAGATCGAGCACCATCCGCGCTTTCCGCAGCGGGTGAACGCGGGCTTCATGCAGGTGGTCGACCGCTCCCATATCAAGCTGCGCGTGTTCGAGCGCGGCGCCGGCGAAACGCTGGCTTGCGGCACGGGCGCCTGCGCGGCGGTGGTCGCGGGCATCCGGCTCGGGTTGCTGGACCCACGCGTCGACGTGCAGACGCACGGCGGCATCCTCACGATCGAATGGCAGGGCGAGGGCCAGCCGGTGCTCATGACGGGCCCGGCCACGACGGTGTTCGAGGGCGACATCGACGTGCCCGAAATCTCGGAACAGCCATGACCAATTCCACTCACGACAACGACGCCATGAACCCGATCACCGAAGACGACATCGCCAATTACCTGGCGAACACGCCCGACTTCTTCGAGCGCCATGCCCAGTTGCTGGCGCAGGTGCAGCTCACCAGCCCCCACGGCAACCGCGCGGTGAGCCTGCAGGAGAGGCAGGCCGAGATGCTGCGCGAGAAGATCAAGGCGCTGGAGCATCGCCTGATGGACATGGTGCGCCACGGCACCGAGAACGTCGTCATTGCCGACCGGCTGCAGCGCTGGACCAGCGGCTTGCTGACCACGCGCGACCCGCGCAGCCTGCCGTACCGCATCGCGGTCGATCTTCAGTCGCTGTTCCTGGTGCCGCAGACGGCGATCAAGGTGTGGGACTGCAGCAGCGACTACCTCAACGAAGCCTATGCCCAGTGGGTGAGCGACGACGTGAAGGCGCTGGCCACTTCGCTCACTTCGCCGTACTGCGGCCTGAACTCGGGCTTCGAGGCCGCCAACTGGCTGCCGGAGCCGCAGGCTGCGATGTCGATCGCGCTGATTCCGCTGCGCGCCGATGCCGAATCACCGGCCTTCGGTCTGCTGGTGCTGGCGTCGCCCGACGCGCAGCGATTCAATGCCGAGATGGGCACCGATTTTCTCGAGCGCATCGCCGAGCTGGCCTCGGGCGGCCTCTCGCGGCTGCGTCCTTGAACCGGCCGCGCTGGCTGCGCCGGCCGTGGCAGGTCGCGCTGCTCGGCGCGCTGCTGGTTCTGGCGCTGGCCTATGCGGCGATTGCCGCCGTCATCTGGCAGCGCGCCGACGAGCTGCTGGACAACCCGCCGCAAAGGCCCGCCGATGCGGCGCTGATCCTGGGGAGTCGTGCGTACCTGGACGGCAAGCCGAATCCCTGTCTCACGGGCCGCGTCGATACCGGCATCGCGCTCGCGCAGGCCGGGCAGGTGAAGCAACTGGTGTTCACGGGCGGTGTCGACAAGGAAGACGGGCGCATCGAGGCCGACGTGATGCAGCAGCACGCGCAAGGCCTGGGCTTTGCGGGGCCGATGCTGCTGGAGCCCGCGTCCACGTCCACGCGGCTGAATCTTTCGCTCTCGCGCCCGCTGCTGCAGGCGGCCGGGGTGCGCAGCGTGGTGATCGTGTCGGAGCCCTATCACCTGTGGCGCGTCGAGCGGCTGGTGCGCATGAGCGGGTTCGACCAGACCTTCGACGTGCAGTACGCCGCCGCGCCCACCTCGTGCTGGCGCCGCTGGGGCATGCTGTTCAAGGGCGCATTGCGCGAGCCGGCAGCCATCATCAACAATGCCGGCCATGGTTATCTCTTCTGAGCCGACCGCATCCGCTCCGCCGGACTGGATCGCGAAGTACCTGGAGCATGTGCGCGTGGAGCGCCGGCTCGCGGCGCGAACGGTCGAGCTCTACGCCTTCCACCTGCAGGCGCTCAGGGAAAACGCGGCCGAGGCCAACCTGCCGCTGGACCGCGTGCAGACCGCCCACATCCGCCGCTGGATGGCCAAGCTGCACAGCGCCGGTCGCGAGCCGCGCGGCATCGCGCTGGTGCTGTCGTGCTGGCGCAGCTTCTACCGCTGGCTCGGGCATGAAGGGCTGATCGGCTTCAACCCGGTGCAGGACGTGCATGCGCCCAAGGCCGGCCGCCCGCTGCCGAAGGCGCTGGGCGTGGACGACGCGGTGCAACTGGCCGAGCTGCACGACGAAGACGCCGACCCGTGGATCGAAGCGCGCGACCGCGCCATCGTCGAAATACTCTACGGCTGCGGCCTGCGCGTGAGCGAGCTCACGGGGCTCGATGCACAGGCGAGCAACACGGCGCTCGGCTGGATCGATCTCGACGCGAAAGAAGCCAACGTGCTCGGCAAGGGCAGCAAGCGCCGCCTCGTGCCGGTGGGCAGCAAGGCGGCCGAGGCCCTGCAGGAGTGGCTGGACGTGCGCGGCGACCGTTCGGTGCCCGCGCTTTTCGTCAGCGGCAAGGGCGCGCGGATGTCGTCGCAGGCGGTGTGGAAGCTGCTGCGCGAACGCAGCCTGAAGGCCGGCCTTGCCGCGCCCGTGCATCCGCACATGCTGCGGCACTCGTTCGCGAGCCATGTGCTGCAGTCGAGCAGCGACCTGCGCGCGGTGCAGGAGCTGCTGGGGCACGCGAACATCGCGACCACGCAGGTCTATACGCGGCTGGATTTCCAGCATCTGGCAAAGGCCTATGACGCGGCGCATCCGCGCGCGAAGGCCCGGACCGACAAAGATAAATAAGTACGCAAGCAAGCCAGGTAAAAAAATGAAAACCCTTCGCCTCAAACCCGGCAAAGAGCGCTCGATGCAGCGCCGCCATCCGTGGGTCTTCGAATCCGCCATTGCGCGCGGCGGTGCCGACTCGGGCGAGACGGTGCGCGTGGAATCGCACGACGGCGCGTTCCTCGCGTGGGCGGCGTTCAGTCCGATCTCCAAGATCCGCGCGCGGGCCTGGAGCTTTGTCGAAACGCAGCGCATCGACGCGGCGTTTCTCGCGTCGGTGTGCGAGCGCGCCGTGCGCGCGCGCGGCCTCTTCGACCTGCAGAGCGATGGCGTGCGGCTGGTGCACGGCGAAGCCGACGGCTTGCCGGGGCTGATCGTCGACCGTTACGGCGACACCCTGGTCGCGCAGTTCCTCTCGGCCGGTGTCGAGCGCTGGAAAGACGTGCTGACCGATGCGCTACTCAAGGCCACGGGCCTCACGAAGTTCTACGAGCGCTCCGACGCCAGCGGCCGCGAGCGCGAAGGCCTGAAGCCGGTCACGGGCTGGCTGCGCGGGGAGGGCGCCACCGAGATCATCATTCGCGAGCACGACTGGAAACTCTCGCTCGACGTCGCGACCGGCCACAAGACCGGCTTCTACCTCGACCAGCGCGACAGCCGCCAGCGCTTTGCCGAACTCGCGAAGCACCGGCGCTTCAGGCGCGTGCTGAACTGCTTCTGCTACACGGGCGGCTTCACCGTCGCGGCACTCGCAGGGCTCAAGGCCGCGGGTGCGCTCGATGGGGCCGAGCTGGTGTCGGTCGATTCGTCGCAGCCGGCGCTGAACTTCGCGCGCGCCAACATCGCGCTCAACGGCTTCGGCGGTGAGGGTTCGAGCGTGAAGACCGAGTTTCTCGATGCGAACGTGAACACCGTGCTGCGCGAGTTCATCGACCAGGGCCGCACCTTCGACGCGATCGTGCTCGATCCGCCGAAGTTCGCGCCCACGGCGGCGCATGCCGAGCGCGCGGCGCGCGCCTACAAGGACATCAACCGCCTCGCACTCAAGATCCTGGAGCCGGGCGGCGTGCTGCTGACTTTTTCGTGCTCGGGCGGCATCAGCGCCGACCTGTTCCACAAGATCGTGGCGTCGGCCGGGCTGGACGCGAATGTCGACGGTTACATCAGCGAACGCCTGGGTGCGGCACCCGACCATCCAATGACGATCGAATTCCCGGAAGGGGAGTATTTGAAGGGCCTGGTGGTGGTGAGAAAGCCCGCCTGAAAAGGCCGCTTGACCCCTTCGGCAACGCAACTCAGTGGCATTGGCTAAACTGCCCGCCACCCCCGTTTTTTAGTTTTTCCGCTTCGGAGCACCCCTCATGGCCCTCATTCCCGCGACCATCCTCACCGGCTTCCTCGGCTCGGGCAAAACCACGTTGCTCAAGCGCATCCCTGACCGAGGCCCACGGCCAGAAGATCGCGGTCATCGAGAACGAGTTCGGCGAAGAGAACATCGACAGCGACATCCTCGTGACCGAGTCGAAGGAGCAGATCATCCAGATGAGCAACGGCTGCGTCTGCTGCACGATCCGCGAAGACCTGCGCGAGGCGCTGCAACTGCTGGCCGCCAAGAAGCGCCAGGGCCTCTTGGATTTCGACCGCGTGGTGATCGAGACCACCGGCCTCGCGGACCCCGGCCCCGTGGCGCAGACCTTCTTCATGGACGACGAGATTGCCGAGAGCTACCTGCTCGACTCGATCCTTACGCTGGTCGATGCCAAGCACGCGCCGCAGCAACTGAACGACCGCCAGGAAGCACGCCGCCAGGTGGGCTTTGCCGACCAGATCTTCATCAGCAAGAGCGAGCTGGTGTCGGCCGAGGAAACCGAGGCGCTGATCCATCGCTTGAAGCACATGAACCCGCGCGCGCCCCAGCAGAAGGCGCACTTCGGCGATGTGCCGCTGAAGGACATCTTCGACCTGCGCGGCTTCAACCTGAATGCGAAGCTGGACATCGACCCGGACTTCCTGAAGGAAGACGACCACGACCACGATCACGACCACCACGACCATGACCATGACCACGCGCATGGCGAGCATTGCGACCACCCCTCGCACAAGCACGAAGGCCACGGCCACCATCACCACACCGACGACGACGTGAAGAGCTTCGTCTACAAGGCCGACCGCGCCTTCGATCCGGCCAAGCTCGAAGACTTTCTGGGCGCGATCGTCAACATCTACGGCCCGCGCATGCTGCGCTACAAGGGCGTGCTGAACATGAAGGGCACCGAGCGCAAGGTGATCTTCCAGGGCGTGCACCAGTTGATGGGCAGCGACCTGGGCCCGGAGTGGGGCAAGGACGAAAACCGCCAGAGCCGCATGGTGTTCATCGGCATCGAGCTGCCGCGCGAAATTCTCGAGCAGGGGCTCGAGCAGTGCCTGGTGTGACGACGGCCCGCTGCTGATTCATCCAAGGAAAAAGGCGCTGCCCCGCAAGGGACAGCGCCTTTTTCATGGCCTGGCAGTGGCTTACTTGCCCAGTTCGGTCAGCGGCTTGCCATTGACCTTCAGGCTGCCTTCGCTGAACTCGACCTGCCCGGTCACATGTTCGCCGTCGCGCTTGACGAAGCCGCTGGCCTCGCCTTGCTCGACCAGCCCCGCCACCATTTCGGGCGGCGGCGTCTGGCCGCTCTCGGCGCCGGTGGCGGCGATCTGCTCGAGCCATTGCACCGGCAGCCGCGCGTTGGCCTTGAGCACGCCGCGCTTCATCAGGAGGGCCATGCCGGGGGCCTGCAGGTCTTCGTCGGTCACGCCGACCATGCCGGCGGTGTAGCTGAGTTCGCCGCGCTTGCCGCCGATCTCGACCACCATCTTGTCCAGGCCGAATTCGGGGCTGTACTTGGCCATGGCCTTCAGATCCGGGGCGAGTTGGTCGGCCAGCGCCTTCATCGCGGCCTGCGTGGCCTTGCTGCTCTTGCCGCAGCCGGCCAGGGCGGTGGATTGCAGGTAGGCGTCGGCCAGCTTCTTGTAGCCGGCGGCGTGGATGCGGCGGCCGCCGCTGGACATCTCGAACTTGTCGATGCTGGTCTCGCCGATCTTGCCCTGGCCCTTGAGGGTGCCTTCGGAGGCGTAGAGGCCGTCCTTGATCGTGGCTTCGCCGTTCAGGTCGACGTTCTGCAGCAGCACCTTCACGGGCTTGTGCGTGCCGGCCGGCGCGTCGGCATCGGCGCTGCCGCCGAGGCCCTTGGTGGCGGAGAACTCGAAGGCATCCAGGCGCCCCGCGGTCTTGCCGGTGGCCAGGATCCAGCCCGCGCTGCCGTCCATGTCGGCCTTGGCCGTGATCTTGCCCATCTTCATCTGCACGCCCTTGGCCGCGTAGTTGAAGTCCAGGCCCGGCATCGTCATGTCGTAGCGCGCCTTGGTGCGGGCGGCGTTCACTTCGATGTGCGCCTGCGCGCCCTGCCAGGCGAACTCGCCCTTGCCTTCTTCGGCCACCTTGACGGGCGCGACCGCCATGTCGATGGCGTAGCTGCCGTCGAAGTTGACCTTGGTGAATGCCGTCAGCGGCTTGGCCTTGCCGAAGAACTTCTCGGCTTGCGCCTGGCCCTTGATGTCGAGCACCAGCTCGCTGTCGATGGTGGCTGCCGCGAACTTGCCGCCTGCGATCGGGCCGTGGTGGATGGTGTCGCGGATGGTGATGCGCAGGGGCTTGGGCGGCTTGGCGTCCGCTTCGTCGCCGTCTTCTTCCTCCTGCGGCTCCTCGCCTTCCGCGGGCTTGGCGGCAGGTGCCTGCGCCACCGCCGGGGCGGTGGCGGCATCGGCCGCACAGCCGATTTCCAGCGTCACGGTGCTCACGGCGCCGAAGAAGTTGCGCTCGTATTTGCGCTCGGTCACGCGCACCAGCGCGGTCTGCTTGGGCATCTCGTCGAGCGCGGTCTCGTAGATCGAACGGACCTTCGATCCGGTCCACCAGGTGCTCCCTCCGTAGGCGACGACGATGGCCGCGGCCACGGCTCCCAAAACTACTTTCTTGCTCAAGGCTTGCTTTCTTTTATCGAATGATCGGATGGGCCCGCGCCGCCCCGAGGGAGCGGCAGCCCCGCATCACCCCCTCAGGCGACGCGGGCCGATGCTACCGGAGCCAACCGGCATGCAGACACATCGCCCGCGATTTCGAGTTCTCTATACAATCGCGCGCCTGTTCCGGGAGCCACACCCAGTCCTGTTGGACGAGATGTGACTTCCGGCACGGGGCGCCGCGGGTTTCTGCAGGGCTTTCGGGGGTATAACCCCGGGGTTCGCAACCGCGAGCACCCCGACAACGTGGAGCCCGCGCGGCACGAAAGCCGCGAGTGGTTCCCATGGGAGGAGACACCCAGTGAAAGCGCGTTCCAGTTCGTCCAAGGAGCCAGTCACCGTGAAGAAACCCGCCGCCAAGGCCACGCCAGCATCCAAGCCCGCCGCAAAGAAGGCGACGGCTGCGAAGGCTGTACCCGCGGCGAACAAGGTTTCCGCCACCGCGAAGGCGCCTGCAACGAAGGAGAAAAGCGCGTCCAAAAAGCCCGCAGCACCACCGGCCAAGGCCGCCACCGCTGCGACAAAGAAGTCCGTCAAGCCCGCCAAGCCTGCAACAGCAACCAAGACCGCAGGCACGGGTCCATCGTCATCCAAACCCGTCGGCCGCCCTGCTGCCGTTCCTTCTGCTCCCCCGATCCCCATGAAAAAAACGGCTGCCGCCTCCTCTTCCGCCCCGGCGACACCCTCGATGCCCGCTCAAACCGCCACGCCCGCACCCGCCGCGCGTGGGGGCCGTGTGTCCCGGCTGTCGCAACTGACCGTCCCCTCGATGCCGCAATCCGTGGCGTCGACCGCCGCGAAGTCCAGCTTCTCGCAGGCGCCGTCCACCGCGCTGGTGCCGCCGCCGCCGCTGGCCGTCAAGAAAGACCCCAAGCTCGCGAACAACTGGAAGACCAAGTCGGCCGCCGAGCTGACCGATGCCGAAGTCATCGCGATGCCCGACACCGAGTACATGAACGAAAAGCAGATGGCGTTCTTCCGCCTGAAGCTCGAAGAACTCAAGCGCGGCATCCTGGAAAACGCCGGCGAGACCACCGAGCACCTGCGTGAAGACACGGTGGTCGTGCCCGATCCGGCCGACCGCGCCACCATCGAGGAAGAACACGCCCTCGAGCTGCGCACCCGCGACCGCGAGCGCAAGCTGCTCAAGAAGATCGAGCAATCGATCCAGCGCATCGACGGCGGCGACTACGGCTACTGCGACGAGACCGGCGAGCCCATCGGCGTCGGCCGCCTCCTGGCCCGCCCGACCGCCACGCTGTCGCTCGAGGCGCAGCAGCGCCGCGAACTCAAGCAGAAAATGTTCGGGGATTGAACCGGGTCAAGGTAGATAAACCCCAGCCCGTTCGATAGTCTTCACCGAATGCCAAAGGAAGAATCGGGCCGTCTTTTCTCGAAGGTGGCCAAGTTTGTCCGCAATCCGCTCAAGGATTGGTCGGAGCTGGATGCGCCTTCCTCCACGACGTCGGACTCCTCGCTCCCCGAGCAGACCTACAGCCGGGAGATGCTCAAGGAGATGATCGAGCGGCGCCAGCGCAACGATTTCGTGCGCCGGCGCGAGTTCGACATGCTTCGCAAGCTCCGACAGCGCGAAGCGGCCGCCCATGCCTTCGAGGGGACGGTCACGCCCTCGTCGTTCAACATCAACAGCTCCTCGGAAAAGTCCGAGGGCCGCGCGCTCACGCTCAAGAAGATCGACGAGATCGAAGAGCAGATGTCGCAGCAATGGTGGAAGGGCCGCGGCCCGAACGGCGAGACGCTGGTCAACCCGCCGCCCGATGCCGGCGCCGAGACGCTGCCGCCGGTGCATGTCGACGACCTGCTCGAGCCGCCGCCGGTGCATCGCACCGTGGCGGCCGTGCCGCCCGTCCAGGCAGCCAGCCCCGTCGCGGTGGGGGGCGGCGGTGCGTCACCGCTGTCTTCCCGGCTGGCGCACGACGGCGCGCTCGAAGAAGCGGTGATCCGCTTTGCGCATGGCGACGATGCCGGCGCCGAGGCGATCCTGCTGCAGGCACTGGCCTCCGAGAGCGCCCCGGCCGCCGACGGCGAGAACGACGCCGCGGCCGAGCGCGACGACAGCCGCTGGCGCACCCTGTTCGACCTGTACCGCGCCACCGGCGACGCCGCCAAGTTCGCGGCCGCCCGCATGCGCTATGCGCAGCGCATGAAGCGCATGGGCCCCGACTGGGTGTCGCTCGAAGACCTGGCGCGCAGCGTGAAGGCGGTGACTGCGAGCGAAGATGCGGCAGAGCAGGGCGAGGGCGGTGGTGCCCAGGCGGACTGGAGCAGCCCCGCGCGCCTGTCCCGCGAAGGGCTGATGAGCCTCACGCGCGCGCTGTCGCAGGCCGGTTCGGTCTGGACGCTCGACTGGCGCCCCCTGACCGCCATCGAACCCGAAGCTGCCGCGCCCCTGCGGGTGCTGCTGACGCACTGGGCCGATTCGCCGGTCAAGCTGCGCTTCATCGGCACCGCGCAGCTGCTGGCGGTACTGGCCGAAGCGGCGCCCAACAATGAACGCGGCACCGACGACGTCTGGTGGCAACTGCATCTGGCCGCGCTGCGGGTGATGCACCTGCCCGACGATTTCGAACTGGTGGCGCTCAACTACTGCATCACCTACGAGGTGTCGCCGCCGTCGTGGCAGGACCCGATCGGCGAATGCACCGCGCTCGCCGCGCCGCCGCCGAGCCGCAGCAGCTCGGTGTGGTCGCTGCTGTCGAGTGCCGAATCGGAGAGCTTTCCGACGCACGACACCGGCTTTGCCGCGCTGGCCGGCGATTTGCGGGGGGAATCGCTGTCGGCCTGGCAGCGGCTGGACACCGACCTGCGCCACACCACGGCGCCCGTCATTTCATGCGCGGCGCTGCTGCGCATGGACCTCGCCGCCGCCGGCACGCTGCTGAGCTGGGTGCGGGCGCGGGACGCCGATGGCGAGCGGGTGCAGTTCGTCGATGCGCACCGGCTGATCGCCGCGCTGTTCGGGCTCGTGGGCATTACCGACCACGCAACCGTAGCCGTTCGAAAGAACTGAAACCACCCTGTTTCGGGGTTGCATTGCCCTCGGCCACCCCCAGATGGCTGCGATGGAACAGTTTCACGGCACCACCATCGTGAGCGTGCGCCGCAAGACCCCCCAAGGCGATCAAGTCGCCATTGGCGGGGACGGGCAGGTCACTCTCGGCAATATCGTCATCAAGGGCACGGCGCGCAAAGTGCGCCGCCTCTATCACGGCAAGGTGCTGGCCGGCTTTGCCGGCGCCACCGCCGATGCCTTCACGCTCTTCGAGCGCTTCGAGGCCAAGCTCGAAAAGCACCAGGGCCACCTCACCCGCGCGGCGGTCGAGCTCACCAAGGACTGGCGCACCGACCGCGTGCTGCGCAAGCTCGAGGCCATGCTGGCCGTGGCGGACGCCACCACCTCGCTCATCATCACCGGCAACGGCGACGTGCTGGAGCCCGAAGACGGCGTGATCGCCATCGGCTCGGGCGGTGCGTATGCCCAGTCGGCGGCCAAGGCGCTGATCGAGAACACCGACCTTTCGGCCGAGCAGATCGTGCGCAAATCGCTGGGGATCGCCGGAGAAATCTGCATTTACACGAACATGAACCACACGGTGGAAGCGCTCTGACCATGTCCATGACCCCCCAGGAAATCGTCTCCGAGCTCGACAACCACATCGTCGGGCAGCCGGCCGCCAAGCGTGCCGTGGCCATTGCGCTGCGCAACCGCTGGCGCCGCCAGCAGGTCGACGAGAAGCTGCGCAGCGAAATCACCCCGAAGAACATCCTCATGATCGGCCCGACGGGCGTGGGCAAGACCGAGATCGCACGCCGTCTCGCGCGCCTGGCGGATGCGCCGTTCATCAAGGTCGAGGCGACCAAGTTCACCGAGGTGGGCTACGTCGGGAAAGACGTCGATTCGATCATTCGCGACCTCGCCGAAATCGCCGTCAAGCAGACCCGCGAATCCGAGAGCGCCAAGGTGCGCGCGCGGGCCGAAGACGCCGCCGAAGACCGCATCCTCGACGTGCTGCTGCCTCCGGCGCGCGGTGCCGACGGCACGACCGCGGCAATCGATGGACCCAACCCCACGCGACAGGCTTTCCGCAAGAAGCTGCGCGAGCACCAACTCGACGACAAGGAAATCGAACTCGACCTCGCCGAGACCCGCACGCCGCTCGAAATCATGGGCCCCGCGGGCATGGAGGAAATGACCGAGCAACTGCGCGGCATGTTCGGCCAGATGGGCGGTGGCAAGCGCAAGACGCGCAAGCTCAAGATCGCCGAGGCGCTGCGCCTGCTGATCGACGAGGAGGCCGCCAAGCTGGTCAACGAGGACGAGATCCGCGCGCAGGCGATCACCAACGCCGAGCAGAACGGCATCGTCTTCATCGACGAGATCGACAAGGTTGCGACCCGCAGCGAAGCGCAGGGCTCCGACGTGTCGAGGCAAGGCGTGCAGCGCGATTTGCTGCCGCTGGTCGAGGGCACGGCCGTGACCACCAAGTACGGCGTGGTGCGCACCGACCACATGCTGTTCATCGCGAGCGGAGCGTTCCACCTGAGCAAGCCGAGCGACCTGATCCCCGAGCTGCAGGGGCGTTTTCCGATACGCGTCGAGCTGCAATCGCTCTCGGTGTCGGACTTCGAAAGCATCCTCACGCAGACCCGCGCATCGCTCGTGAAGCAGTACCAGGCGCTGCTCGCGACCGAGGGTGTGACGCTCGATTTCCAACCCGACGGCGTGACCCGGCTGGCGAGCATCGCCTTCGAGGTGAACGAGCGCACCGAGAACATCGGCGCGCGCCGTTTGTCGACCGTGATGGAGCGCCTGCTCGATGAGGTAAGCTTCGACGCGGCCCGCATCGAGGGTCAGACGATCCGCATCGATGCCGCTTACGTCGACGAGCGCCTTGCGGCACTAAGTCACGACGAAGACCTTTCGCGCTTCATCCTCTGAAGCAGCTTCTTCTTCCCCCTGTAACGGGGGAATGCTTCACGCTTTACTTTCACTGCGTGAGCTAAGTACTTCATTTTCAACGAAATTCGCCAATTCCGAGGTTTTGGAGTCGGCGCTAAGTCGTTGATTCCATTACAAAAAATACCACCAACGGCCAGTTGCGCCCCAAGTGTTTCCTGCTACAGTGCAAAAAAGTGCAGTTAAGTGGGAAAAAGTGCGGGTAGTGCCTCTTTCGGGCATTGCAGTACCTCCCAACACAGGGGTTTGTGGTCGTGTTTCAAGGCGCTTCATCGCTCAGTCTGGATGCCAAGGGGCGGCTCTCCGTGCCGACCCGGCACCGTGACGTCCTGAGCGCCACGGCAGGCGGCCAGCTCACGATCACCAAGCATCCACACGGATGTCTCATGGTGTTTTCCCCGTCCCGAATGGGAAAAATTCCGCGAGCGCATCGCCGCGCTGCCGATGTCGGCGCAGTGGTGGAAGCGCGTCTTCCTCGGTAACGCGATGGACGTCGAGATGGACGGCACCGGCCGCATCCTGGTGTCGCCCGAGCTGCGCGCCGCCACCGGCATCGCACGCGACACGCTGCTGCTGGGCATGGGCAACCACTTCGAACTCTGGGACAAGGCCACCTACGAGGCCAAGGAGGCCGAGGCCACCCAGGGCGAGATGCCGGATGTGTTTCAGGACTTCGCGTTCTGAGGACCCACGTGAACACCCCATGGACCCATACGACCGTCTTGCTGAACGAAGCGGTGGAAGCCCTTCTTTCCGGCAGCACGGCAGCCACCGGCACCTACGTGGACGCCACCTTCGGTCGGGGAGGGCACGCGCGGGCGATCCTCGCGAGGCTGGCACCGGAAGGCAGGCTGATCGCATTCGACAAGGATGCGGAAGCAGTGGCCGAAGCAGCGCGCATCTCGGATGCGCGTTTTTCCATCCGGCACCAGGGATTCCGTTCGCTGGGCGAGCTGCCCGATGCGAGCGTCAACGGCTTGCTGATGGACCTGGGCGTGAGTTCGCCGCAAATCGACAACCCGGTGCGCGGCTTCAGTTTTCGATTCGACGGCCCGCTCGACATGCGCATGGACACCACGCGCGGCGAGAGCGTGGCCGAGTGGCTGGCAACGGCCGAACTTCAGCAGATTGCAGAGGTGATCCGTGACTATGGCGAAGAACGGTTTGCTGTTCAGATTGCAAAGGCGATTGTTGCTCGCCGACAAGAACGGGGCCCAATTTCAACCACCACCGAACTGGCCGAGCTCGTGGCTGGCACGGTCAAAACCCGCGAGCAGGGCCAGAACCCTGCAACGCGCACATTTCAGGCTTTTCGGATTTTCATCAACGCCGAGCTTGAAGAGCTGCAACAGGCGCTAGAGGCGAGCCTGTCCGTGTTGCAGCCCGGCGGCCGGCTCGCGGTGATCAGCTTCCATTCGCTGGAAGACCGCATCGTCAAGCAGTTCATCGCCAAGCACTCGAAAGAGGTCTACGACCGCCGGGCGCCCTTCGCAGCGCCCAAGGTGATGAAGCTCAACGCACTCGAACGCATCAAGCCGTCCGAAGACGAAGTGCGCGGCAATCCGCGCTCGCGCAGCGCGATCCTGCGCGTCGCCGAACGCACGGAGGCCCTATGAGCGCCGCCCGGCCGCCCGAAGGCGCTCGCCCCCTCGCTTGCGAGGGGGTTGGCGGAGCCACGCAGTGGCACAGCCTGGGGGAGGTTCTCTAGTCATGGCCCGCTTGAACCTGCTCCTGCTGATGGCCGTCATCGCGACGTCGCTCTATCTCGTCCATACGCAGTACCGCTCGCGCCAGCTCTACACCGAGCTCGACCGCGTGCAGCAGGAAGCGCGCCGTCTCGAAACCGACCACGACCGCCTGCAGGTCGAGAAGCGTGCGCAGGCCACGCCGCTGCGCGTCGAGAAGCTCGCCAAGGAGCAGCTGCAGATGCGCACCACCACGCCGGCGATCACGCAGTACGTGCGCCCGGACGGCTCGGTGATTCCGGCCGTCGCGCCGCTGCCGCCGGTCGTGCCGCCGAAGCCGGCCGCCACGACCGCCAGGGGGGCTGCACGATGAGCCGTCGCGACCGCAGCGTTCGCTACACCACCAGCCCCTTGCTCGCGAGCAAGACGCCGGTGTGGCGCAGCAAGTTCATCGTCGCGGGCATCGCCTTCGGCTTCCTCGGGCTGGCCGGCCGCGCCGCGTATGTGCAGGTCTTCAACAACAGCTTCTTCCAGCGGCAGGGCGAAGTGCGCTTTGCGCGCACGCTCGAGCTGCCTGCCAACCGCGGCCGCATCCTCGACCGCAACGGTCTCATCCTCGCCTCCAGCGTGGTGGCGCCCAGCATCTGGGCGATTCCGGAAGACATCGAGCGCGACGACCCCGAGGTGCGCGCCAAGCTCAAGCAGGTGGCCAAGCTGCTCGAGATGCCGCAGAAGGACTTCGACAAGAAGCTTCAGGACGAGGACAAGACCTTCGTCTGGATCAAGCGCCAGGTCGACGAACCCATCGCCAAGCAGATCGCCGCGATGAACCTCAAGGGCATCTACCAGCGCAAGGAATACAAGCGCCAGTACCCCGAGGGCGAGGCGGCCGCGCACGTGGTGGGCTTCACCAACGTCGAAGACAGCGGCCAGGAAGGCATCGAGCTCGCGTTCAACAAGGAGTTGGCCGGCAAGGCGGGCTCGCGCCGCGTGATCAAGGACCGCCTGGGCCGCGTGGTCGAAGGCGTGGGCGACATCGTGCCGCCGCTGGACGGCCAGGACATCCAGTTGAGCGTCGACAGCAAGGTGCAGTTCTTCGCCTACCAGAAGCTGCGCGACGCGGTGACCGCGCGCAAGGCCAAGGCCGGCAGCGTGGTGGTGCTCGACTCGATCACCGGCGAGGTGCTGGCGCTGGCCAACTACCCGAGCTACGTTCCCGACAAGCGCCAGAACCTCACCGGCGAGCAACTGCGCAACCGCGCGCTCACCGACACCTTCGAGCCCGGCTCGACGATGAAGCCCATCACCGTCGGCATGGCGCTGGAAGCCGGCCGCGTGAAGCCATCGACGCTCATCGAAACCGGCCCCGGCCGCTACCAGCTCGGCGGCTTCACCATCAGCGACACGCACAACTACGGCACGCTGACGGTCGAGGGCGTGATCCAGAAGTCGAGCAACGTCGGCGCGCTCAAGATCGCCCAGAAGATGACCCCGCACGAGATGTGGGACACCTACACCGCGCTCGGCTACGGCCAGAAGCCGCAGATCCAGTTCCCCGGCGCCGTGACGGGCCGGCTGCGCCCGTGGAAGACCTGGAAGCCGGTCGAGCAGGCGACCATGGCCTACGGCTACGGCCTGTCGGCGTCGTTGTTCCAGATGGCGCATTCGTACACGGCGTTCGCGCACGACGGCTCGATCATCCCGGTCACCATCCTGAAGAACGCCGAGCCGCCGGTCGGCGTGCGGGTGTTCTCGCCCTCGAATGCGCTGGCCGTGCGCAAGATGCTGCAGATGGCCGCCGGACCCGGCGGCACCGGCACGCGCGCGCAGACGGTCGGCTACTCGGTCGGCGGCAAGTCGGGCACGGCCCACAAGCAGGTCGGCAAGGGCTACGCAAGCAACAAGTACCGCGCCTGGTTCACCGGCATGGCGCCCATCGAGAAGCCGCGCATCATCGTCGCGGTGATGATCGACGAGCCCAGCGACGGCCAGTATTTCGGCGGCGTTGCGGCAGCGCCCGTGTTCAGCGAAGTCGTGCAGCAGACGCTGCGCATGATGAACGTCGCGCCCGATCTGGCGGTCAAACCCCTTGTGATGACGCAGGGCGTCGACGAGAGCTTCTGAGCATGCTGACACTCACTTCCCCCCAAATGGCCGCGCTCTGGCTCAAGGAGCGCGTGCAGGGTGCGCTGCATGCCGACAGCCGTCCGGTGGGCGCGGGCGACGGCTTCATCGCCTGGCCCGGCGCCGCGACCGATGGGCGCAAGCACGTGGCGGCCGCGCTGGCGCAGGGCGCCGCGGCCTGCCTGGTCGAGCACGAAGGCGTCGATGCCTTCGGCTTCGGTGACGATGACCGCATCGCGAGCTACCCCGGTCTCAAGGCCGCGACCGGCCCGATCGCCTCGGCTTTTTACGACAACCCCTCGGCGCTGCTCGACGTGCTGGCCGTGACCGGTACCAACGGCAAGACCTCCACCGCGTGGTGGCTGGCCGAATCGCTCTCCACGCTGCGCGCGGCCGGCGGCGTTCGCGCGATGCGGCCCGACGGCACCATGGAGCGCAGCGCGCCGTCGCCCTGCGCCGTGATGGGCACGCTGGGCATCGGCGTGCCGCCCGATCTCACCTACACCGGCCTCACCACGCCAGACCCCGTGATGATGCAGGGCGAACTGCGCGCGCTGGTCGAGCGCGGCTTCGGCGCTTGCGCCATCGAAGCATCGTCGATCGGCATCGCCGAGCGACGGCTCGACGGCGCGCAGATCGCGGTCGCGGTGTTCACCAATTTCACGCAGGACCACCTCGACTACCACGGCAGCATGGATGCTTACTGGGAAGCCAAGGCCGAGCTCTTTCGCTGGCCGGGCCTGCGCGCCGCGGTGATCAACATCGACGACATGCACGGCGCGAGCCTGTGCGCGAACCTCGTCGATGCAGGCATCGGCGCGCTCGACGTCTGGACGGTGTCGGCCGGCGGCAAGCCGGCGCGCCTCGTGGCACGCGACATCGGCTACGACGCGCAGGGCCTGCAGTTTTCGGTGGCCGAGCAGGGGAGCGTGTCGGTCGAGCGTCTTTCCACCGGTCTCATCGGCCAGTACAACGTGGCGAACCTGCTCGGCGTGCTCGGTACGCTGCGCGCGCTGGGCCTGTCGCTCTCGCGGGCCGTTGCCGCGTGTGCCAACCTCACCAGCGTGCCCGGCCGCATGGAACGCGTGAGCGTCGGTGGCAATGCGCCTCTTGCGGTGGTCGACTACGCCCACACGCCCGATGCACTCGACAAGGCACTCGCAGGCCTGCGCCCGCTGGCGCAGCAGCGCGGTGGCGCGCTCTGGTGCCTGTTCGGCTGCGGCGGCGACCGCGATCCGATCAAGCGCCCGATGATGGCGGCCGTCGCCGAGCGCCAGGCCGACCACGTCATCGTGACCAGCGACAACCCGCGCAGCGAAAAGCCCGACGCGATCATCAGCCAGGTGCTGCGCGGCTTCTCTCGTTCCGACGCCGCCCAGGTTCAGCCCGACCGCGCCGCCGCCATCGCCGACGCGATCACGCAGGCCGCGCCGCAGGACGTGGTGCTGATCGCCGGCAAGGGCCACGAAGCCTGGCAGGAGATTGCGGGCCAGCGCCTGCCGTTCTCGGACAAGACCCACGCGCTGGATGCGCTGACGAAGCGAGGTGCGGCATGAGTCGCCGGGCCGTTCCCAAGACGAATACCGCAGCGCGAAGCGCGGAGGTCTCCGAATGACCGATATGACGCCGCTGAACATGACGCTCGCGCAGGCGCAGCAATGGATTCCGGGTTCGCGCCTGGTAGGCGACCCAGCGACCGTCATCGCGCGCGTGCACACCGACACCCGCACGCTGGCGCAAGGCGACCTGTTCGTCGCCCTCAAGGGCGAGCGTTTCGACGCCAACGATTTCCTGGCCCAGGCCAAGGAGAAGGGCGCCATCGCAGCCATTGCCCACCACGGCCTCGAAGCCGCCGGTCTCGCCGGCCTCGAAGTGCCCGACTCGCTGGTGGCACTCGGCGCGCTCGGGGCGGGCTGGCGCGCGCAGTTCGAGCTGCCGCTGATCGCCGTGACAGGCAGCAACGGCAAGACGACCGTCACGCAGATGATCGCGGCGATCCTCGTCGCCTTCCGCGCCGACCGCGCGCTCGCGACCGCCGGCAATTTCAACAACGAGATCGGCGTGCCGCTCACGCTGCTGCGCCTGCGCGCCCGCCACCAGCACGCGGTGCTGGAGTTGGGCATGAACCATCCGGGCGAGATCGCGCGGCTGTCCGCCATCTCGCGCCCGACGATCGCGCTGGTCAACAACGCCCAGCGCGAGCACCAGGAGTTCATGGCCAGCGTGGAAGCGGTCGCCATCGAGAACGCCGCCGTGTTCGCGGTGCTGCCCGACGACGGCACGGCCGTTTTCCCGTACGGCGACACCTTCACCTCGCTCTGGACCGACATGGCGCACGACGGCGGCTCGCGCCGCTGCATGACCTTCGGCGAAGACGAAGGCGCCGACATCTCGCTCGAGAGCGCCGAATGGAAGCAGGGCGCCTGGGCCGTGCGCATCCGCACGCCGCTGGGCGCCTTCGATGCGCAACTGCACATCGCCGGCCGCCACAACGTGGGCAACGCGCTGGCCGCCACCGCCTGCGCGTTGGCCGCGGGCGTGCCGATCGACCGCATCGCCGAGGGCCTGTCGGCCTTCGAGCCGGTGAAGGGCCGCTCCAAGGCCAGCGAGGTCGTGCTGTCGAACAAGCACGTGCTCACGCTGGTCGACGACAGCTACAACGCCAACCCCGATTCCGTGATCGCCGCCATCGACGTGCTCGCGGGCCTGCCCGGCCCGCACCTGCTGGTGCTCGGCGACATGGGCGAGGTCGGCAACCGCGCGCCGGAGTTCCACGCCGAGGTCGGCGCGTGGGCGAAGCAGCGCGGCATCGAGGCCGTCTACACGCTCGGCACCGAAACCGCGCACACCATCGCCGCGTTCCAGGATGCGGACAACGGCCGTCATTTCAGCGACTACGACGCGCTCCATGCCGCCGTGCTCGCTCGCCTGCCGCTGGTCGGCAGCGTGCTCGTCAAGGGCTCGCGCTTCATGAAGATGGAACGCGTGGTGCAGGCGATTGGCGATCTTGCTCAGTCACAACCCAAAACAACAAAAGGAGGCCGGTCATGACGCATGAGCCGCGCGATACACCATGCTGCTGAGCCTTGCCCAATGGCTGCAGACGCTTTCGCCCGAGTTCGGGTTTTTGCGCGTTTTCCAGTACCTCACCTTCCGCGCGCTGATGGCCGCGGTGACCGCGCTCCTGGTCGGCCTGGTGGCCGGCCCGTACGTGATCCGCCGCCTCGCCGCGCTCAAGATCGGCCAGCCGGTGCGCGGCTACGGCATGGAGACGCACCTCACCAAGAGCGGCACGCCCACCATGGGCGGCGTGCTGGTGCTGTTCGCGATCGCCTTCGCCACGCTCCTGTGGTTCGACATCTCGAACCGCTTCGTGTGGATCGTGCTGTGGGTGACCATGGGCTTCGGCGCCATCGGCTGGGTCGACGACTGGCGCAAGGTGGTGCGCAAGGACCCCGAGGGCATGCGCTCGCGCGAGAAGTATTTCTGGCAGTCGGTGGTCGGCCTGCTCGCGGGCTTCTACCTGCTCTTCAGCATTTCCGAGAGCTCCAACTGGCGCGTGCTGCAGCTGTTCTTCGCCTGGGTGCAGTCGGGCTTCGATCTCGACTTTCCGCCCAAGATCAACCTGCTGGTGCCCTTCTTCAAGGAAGTGAGCTATCCGCTGGGCGGCATCGGTTTCGTGATCCTCACGTACCTCGTGATCGTGGGCGCGAGCAACGCGGTGAACCTCACCGACGGGCTCGACGGCCTCGCGATCATGCCGGTGGTGATGGTGGGCTCGGCGCTGGGCGTGTTCGCCTATGTCACGGGCAGCGCGGTGTATTCCAAGTACCTGCTGTTCCCCAACATCCCTGGTTCGGGCGAACTGCTGGTGTTCTGCTCGGCGATGGCTGGCGCGGGCCTCGCGTTCCTCTGGTTCAACACGCACCCGGCACAAGTGTTCATGGGCGACGTGGGCGCGCTCGCGCTCGGCGGCGCGCTGGGCACCATCGCGGTCATCGTGCGCCAGGAGATCGTGTTCTTCATCATGGGTGGCATCTTCGTGGTCGAGGCGATCTCGGTGATGGCGCAGGTCATGTACTTCAAGTACACGAAGAAGCGCTACGGCGAAGGCCGGCGCGTGCTCAAGATGGCGCCGCTGCACCACCACTTCGAGAAGAGCGGCTGGCGCGAAACGCAGGTCGTGGTGCGCTTCTGGATCATCACGATGCTCTTGTGCCTCGTGGGTCTCTCGACGCTGAAGCTGCGGTGAGAAGAAACCGATGCGCCATCTGAAAGACCTCCCTGTTCTCGTCCTCGGCCTCGGTGCGTCCGGGCTGGCGATGGCGCGCTGGTGCGCGCGGCATGGTGCGGTCGTGACCGTGGCGGACACGCGCGGGGCGCCCGCCGCGCTCGCGACGCTGCAGGCGGAGTTGCCCGAGGTGAGCTTCATCGGCGGGCCGTTCTCGGCCGCACTGGTCGAAGGCACGCCGATTCGCGCGGTGTACCGCTCGCCGGGCCTGTCGCCCGCGACCATTGCGCCGGTCATCGATGCGGCGAAGGCCGTGGGGCTGACGGTCGGCGGTGAGCTGGACCTCTTCGCGCGCGCATTGCTCGATTTGCGGACGGTCGAAGTGCCGGCGGAGGAAGTCGCCGAGACCGAGCCGGAAGCTGTGACCGAACCGGTTGCGGAAGTGCCTGCGGAACCCGCCGTGCCCAAAGCGGCGCAAGCCGAGCTGACGTTGACCGTCGAGCCGGCGGAAGCCGCGCCCGTCGAAGTGGCCGAAGTGCCGGCCGCGCCAGAACCGGAAGAGGTGCCTCCGGTGACCGAGCAGGTCGAGGCCGAAGCGGCTGCGCCTGTCGAGACAACCGAAGTGCCCGAAGCCGTCGAGCCGGCGGAAGTGCCTGCGCAAACCGTCGAGCCCGTCGCCGCAACCGAAAGCACGGAAGCAACCGAACCCGCAACTCCCGCAATGGCCGAGGCCATGCCGCGCGATCCGTCGCTGAGCGTTCCGGTCACGCCGCCCGTGGACGAAGCCGCCCCGGCCGCGGAGGTCACCGACGCCGCACCCGACGCGACGGCACCAGCGCCAGCAGTCGCACCCGCCACCGGTTCTCGCCTGCCAGCCACCGGCAAGCCCTACGTCCCCACGGCCGCTCGCGAGGCCGCCGACTTCGTCGCCAAGATCGCCGAACTCTCCGCCACCAACCCGGCCTCCGCCGCGGTGGAAGAAGAGCCGACCGCCCAGCTGCCCCTGGTGCCGATCGAGGAAACGCCGGCCCCCAAGGGCTACACCCCCGCGGTGCTCGCCGTGACCGGCACCAACGGCAAGACCACCGTCACCGCGCTCACCGGCCAACTGGTCGAGCGCGCGGGCAAGAGCGTGGCTGTCGCCGGCAACATCGGCCCGACGCTGCTCGATACCCTGGCCGCGCACATCGATGCCGAGACGCTGCCGGACGTGTGGGTGCTCGAACTTTCCAGCTTCCAGCTCGACGGCGTGCAGGGCTTCGAGCCGACCGCCGCGACCGTGCTCAACCTCACGCAGGACCACCTCGACTGGCACGGCGACATGCCGGCCTATGCGGCGGCGAAGGCGCGCATCTTCGGTGCGAAGGGCCTGATGATCCTCAACCGCGACGACACGGGTGTCATGGCCATGCTGCCCCCGCCCGTGAAAGTGAAGCTGCAGCGCCCGCAGATCCGCACGCACGTCACCTTCGGCAGCGCGATGCCGCTGCGCCCGGGCGACTACGGCATCGAACGCATCAACGGCATCGGCTGGCTGGTGCGTGCGCTGGAGGCCGATGAAACGCAAAAGCGCAAGCGCGGCGCGGTGGTCGAAGAAGAAATCTTCTTCCAGCGCCTCATGCCCGCCGACGCGCTGCGTATCCGCGGCCGCCACAACGCCATGAACGCGCTGGCCGCGCTCGCGCTCGCCACCGCCGCCGATTGCCCGCTGGGCCCGATGCTCTACGGCCTGCGCGAATACCGCGGCGAGCCGCACCGCGTGGAGCCGATCGCGCTGATCGACGACGTCGAGTACTTCGACGACAGCAAGGGCACCAACGTCGGCGCGACGGTCGCGGCGCTGAACGGCCTGGGCGAAGACCGCCGCGTGGTCGTCATCCTCGGCGGCGAAGGCAAGGGGCAGGACTTCGAACCGCTCGCCGCACCCGTCGCCCAGCACGCGCGCGCCGTCGTGCTGATCGGTCGCGACGCGCCGCTGATCGAGGCCGCGCTGGCGAACACCGGCGTCTCGCTGATGCATGCCGCCTCGATGGACGAGGCTGTGAAGCTGGCCGCCGCGCGCGCCAACCCCGGCGATGCCGTGCTGCTGTCACCGGCCTGTGCGAGCTTCGACATGTTCAAGGATTACGAGCACCGTGCGGAAGTGTTCCGCGAGGTCGTCCAGGCGCTCGCGGACAACCCGCGCGGCATGTCGACCGACGGTTCGTTCCCGGAGGAAACGCTGTGAACTCCGCTGCTGCAGGCGCCACGCCCAACACCCGCACCAGCCGCTTCGGTGGCTGGTTCAGGCGCGCCCGCAGCGGCATCGATTCGCTGCCCGTGCACCTGCCGGTGCGGCTGGGCGGGGCCGGCATCGCGCAGACCAAGGCCACGCCGATGCGCGTGCTGGGCTTCGACCAGGCGCTGGTGTGGGTCACCGTGGCGCTCCTGACCTGGGGCCTGGTGATGGTGTATTCCGCGTCCATCGCGCTGCCCGACAACCCGCGCTTCGCGCGTGCCGGCTATGGCGCCTCGTTCTTCCTGACGCGGCATGCCGCCTCGGTGGCGTTCGCGTTCATCGCCGCGCTGCTGGCCTTCCAGATCCCGATGAAGACCTGGGAGCGCGCCGCGCCCTGGCTCTTCGTGGCCTCGCTGCTGCTGCTGGTGGCGGTGCTCATTCCGCACATCGGCATCAACGTGAACGGCGCCCGCCGCTGGCTGCCGATGGGCTTCATGCGCTTCCAGCCGTCGGAACTTGCCAAGCTCGCGATGGTGCTCTATGCCGCCAGCTACATGGTGCGCAAGATGGAGATCAAGGAGCGGTTCTTTCGCGCCGTACTGCCGATGGGCATCGCGGTGGTGGTGGTCGGCATGCTGGTGATGGCCGAGCCGGACATGGGCGCGTTCATGGTGATCGCAGTGATCGCCATGGGCATCCTCTTCCTGGGCGGCGTGAACGCGCGCATGTTCTTCGTGATCGCCGCGCTCGTGGTGGTGGCCTTCGGCACCATCGTGGCGAGCAGCCCGTGGCGCCGCGAGCGGATCTTTGCGTACCTCGATCCGTGGAGCGAGGAGCATGCGCTCGGCAAGGGCTACCAGCTCTCGCACTCGCTGATCGCCATCGGGCGCGGCGAGATCTTCGGCGTCGGCCTGGGCGGCAGCGTCGAGAAGCTGCACTGGCTGCCCGAAGCGCACACCGACTTCCTGCTCGCCGTGATCGGCGAGGAATTCGGCCTCGTCGGCGTGCTGCTGATCATCGGCCTCTTCCTCTGGCTGACCCGCCGCGTCATGCACATCGGCCGCCAGGCCATTGCACTGGACCGCGTGTTCTCGGGCCTGGTCGCGCAAGGCGTGGGCGTGTGGCTCGGCTTCCAGACCTTCATCAACATGGGCGTGAACCTCGGTGCGCTGCCGACCAAGGGCCTGACCTTGCCGCTGATGAGCTTCGGCGGCTCGGCCATCCTGATGAACATGGTCGCACTGGCGATCGTGCTGCGCATCGATTACGAAAACCGTGTCCTCATGCGCGGAGGGCGCGTATGACCGGGCGCACCGCACTCGTCATGGCCGGCGGCACCGGGGGCCACATCTTCCCGGGCCTCGCCGTGGCCGAGGCATTGCGCGAGCGTGGCTGGCGCGTGCACTGGCTGGGCGCGCCCGGCAGCATGGAAGAAAAGCTCGTGCCGCCGCGCGGCTTCGCGTTCGAGCCGGTGCAGTTCGGCGGCGTGCGCGGCAAGGGCCCGCTCACGTTGTTCCTGCTGCCGTTGAAACTGCTGCGCGCCTTCTGGCAGAGCTTTCGCGTGGTGCGCCGCGTGAAGCCCGACGTGCTGGTGGGCCTGGGCGGCTACATCACCTTTCCGGGCGGAATGATGGGCGTGCTGCTCAACAAGCCGCTGGTGCTGCACGAGCAGAACTCGGTTGCGGGCCTCGCCAACAAGGTGCTGGCGGGCGTGGCCGACCGCGTGTTCACCGCCTTCCCGAATGTGCTGAAGAAGGCGCAGTGGGTCGGCAATCCGCTGCGCGCGGCGTTCACGTCTCAGGCCGATCCGGCCTCGCGCTTCGCGGGCCGCACCGGCCCGCTCAAGCTGCTCGTCGTGGGTGGCAGCCTAGGCGCGCGCGGCCTCAACACCGTGGTGCCGCAGGCGCTGGCGCGTATCGCACCCGAAACGCGTCCGCAGGTGCTGCACCAGAGCGGCACCAAGCAGATCGACGAACTGCGCGCCAACTACGCGGCCGCGGGCGTCGAAGGCGAACTCACGCCGTTCATCGAAGACACGGCGCAGGCTTATGCGGACGCGGACATCATCGTCGCGCGCGCCGGTGCCAGCACCGTCACAGAAATCGCGGCCGTCGGCGCAGCAGCGCTGTTCGTGCCTTTCCCCTCGGCGGTCGACGACCACCAGACCACCAACGCGCGCTTCCTCGTGGACGCGGGCGGCGGCTGGCTGGTGCAGCAGGCCGACCTCACACCTGAATTGCTGGCCGATTTGCTACAGAACACCGAGCGCACCGCGCTGATCGAGAAGGCCGCGAAGGCCAAGACCATGCAGAAGACAGAGGCTGTGGAAGCCGTCGTTCGCGCCTGCGAGGAGCTTGCCAAATGAAGCACGCCATTCGCCACATCCATTTCGTCGGCGTCGGTGGCTCGGGCATGAGCGGCATCGCCGAGGTGCTGCTCAACCTGGGCTACAGGATCACCGGCTCCGACCTGTCCGACAGCGCCACGCTGCGCCGGCTCGCGGGCCTGGGCATCGGCACCTTCGTGGGCCATGCGGCCGCGCACATCGAGGGCGCGGACGCGGTCGTCACCTCGACCGCCGTGCAGTCGGACAACCCCGAGGTGCTGGCCGCGCGCGAGAAGCGCATTCCCGTCGTGCCGCGCGCGCTGATGCTGGCCGAGCTGATGCGCCTGAAGCAGGGCATCGCGATCGCCGGCACGCACGGCAAGACCACCACCACCAGCCTCGTGGCGAGCGTGCTCGATGCGGCCGGGCTCGATCCGACCTTCGTGATCGGCGGGCGCCTGAACAGCGCAGGCGCGAATGCGCAGCTCGGCAGCGGCGACTACATCGTGGTGGAGGCCGACGAGTCGGACGCCTCGTTCCTGAACCTGCTGCCCGTGATGGCGGTGGTCACGAACATCGATGCCGACCACATGGAGACCTACGGACACGACTTCGCGAAGCTCAAGAAGGCCTTCGTCGACTTCCTGCACCGCATGCCGTTCTATGGCGTGGCGATTCTCTGCACAGACGACGCGGCAGTGCGCGACATCGTGGCGCAGGTCACCTGCCCGGTCACCAGCTACGGCTTCGGCGAAGACGCGCAGGTGCGCGCCGTCGACGTTCGCGCGGTCGGCGGCCAGATGCATTTCACCGCGCAGCGCCGCAACGGCGTGACGCTGCCGGACCTGCCCATCGTGCTGAACCTGCCGGGCGAGCACAACGTGCGCAATGCGCTGTCGGTGATCGCGGTGGCGGTCGAGCTCGGCATTCCCGACGAGGCGGTGCAGCGTGGTCTCGCCGGCTTCAAGGGCGTGGGCCGCCGCTTCCAGAGCTACGGCGAGGTGAGCGTGCCGGGCGGCACGGGCAGCTTCACCGTGATCGACGACTACGGCCATCACCCGGTCGAGATGGCGGCCACGATCGCCGCCGCACGCGGCGCGTTCCCGGGCCGCCGGCTGGTGCTGGCTTTCCAGCCGCACCGCTACACCCGCACGCGCGACTGCTTCGAGGATTTCGTGAAGGTCATCGGCACGGCCGATTCGGTGCTGCTCGGCGAGGTCTATGCCGCCGGCGAGGCGCCCATCGTGGCCGCTGACGGCCGCACGCTGGCGCGCGCGCTGCGCGTGGCCGGCAAGGTGGAGCCGGTGTTCGTCGACGACATCGCGGCCATGCCGCAGGCTGTGCTGGACAACGCCCGCCCGGGCGACGTCGTGCTTTCCATGGGCGCCGGTTCCATCGGCGCGGTGCCCGGCAAGGTGGTCGAGCTCGGCGGCGCGGCCGCACCCGCAGCGGCTACGGCAGCCACTGCGCCATCGTCAACAACTTCGGAGCGCGGCTCGCGCAAGGGGAGGGCATCGTGAGCCTTCAGGATCCAAAACTTTTCGGCAAGGTCGCCGTGCTGTTCGGCGGCAGTTCCGCGGAACGCGAGGTCTCGATGATGTCGGGCACCGGCGTGCTCGAGGCACTGCGTTCGCGCGGTGTCGATGCGCATGCCTTCGATCCGTCCGAGCGCGACCTGGTCGAGCTCAAGCGCGAAGGCTTTGCGCGCTGCTTCGTCGTGCTGCACGGCCGCCATGGCGAAGACGGCACGGTGCAGGGCGCGCTCGAACTGCTCGGCATTCCCTATACCGGCTCGGGCGTGATGGCTTCGAGCGTGGCGATGGACAAGGTCATGACCAAGCGCATCTGGCAGGCCGACGGCCTGCCGACGCCCAAGTACGTGCGCCTGGCCTTCGACCAGCAAAGCCGCGAGCAGATCCGCGCGGTGCCCGACGTGCTCGGCTTGCCGCTGATCGTGAAGCCGCCGCGCGAGGGCTCGTCCATCGGCGTGACCAAGGTCGAGGGCCCGAACGACGTGGACAGGCAGATGCAGGACGCGGTCACGCTCTCGGCCAAGTACGACGCCGACGTGCTCTGCGAGGAGTTCATCGAAGGCGAGGAAGTGACCTGCGCCGTGCTCGGCCAGGGGCTCGATGCGCGCGCGCTGCCCGTGGTTCGCATCGCCGCACCCGAAGGCGCCTACGACTACCAGAACAAGTATTTCACCGACGTCGTGCAATACAAGTGCCCGAGCGGCTTGCCGGCGGACGAGGAGCACGAGATCCAGCGCATCACGCTGGCCGCGTACCACACGCTCGGCTGCCGCGGCTGGGGCCGCGCCGACGTGATGATCCGCGCCAGCGACCGCAAGCCCTTCCTGCTCGAGATGAACACATCGCCCGGCATGACCAGCCATTCGCTGGTGCCGATGTCGGCGCGCGCGGCGGGCATTTCCTACGAAGAGCTGTGCCTGCGCGTGCTGGCCTCCGCTTCGCTGGATGCCAAGGGAGGCGCGCAATAGCCATGGCCGACAGCATCCAGGCGCCGTTCGACGTCAAGCTCATGAACATCGTGGCGAACCTCGCGTTCGTGGCGGTGGCGCTCATGCTGCTGGCCGCGGGCGCGTGGTGGGTGCTGCGCCAGCCTTTCTTCCCGCTCGCGGGGATCAAGGTGGACGGCGAAGTGACGCACAACAACGCGGTCACCCTGCGCGCCAACGTGGCGCCGCAGCTCTCGGGCAACTTCTTCACCATCGACCTCGCGCGTGCGCGCACCGCCTTCGAAGCGGTGCCGTGGGTGCGCAGCGCGGTGGTGCGGCGCGAGTTCCCGAACAAGCTGCGCGTGACGCTGACCGAGCAGGTGCCCGTGGCCAGCTGGGGCGACGAGGCGGGGTCCAAGCTCATCAACGGCTTCGGCGATGTGTTCGAAGCCAACGTGGCCGAGGTGGACGAGGACCTGCCGCGCCTGGACGGCCCGATCGAGCAGGCCGGGCAGGTGCTGGGCATGTACCGCGTGCTGGCGCCGCAGTTCCAGCCCTACGACTTCGGCATCGACGAGCTCACGCTCTCCAGCCGCGGCAGTTGGAGGGTGGTGCTGGACAGCGGCGCGCGAATCGAACTCGGGCGCGGGCAGAGCGAAGAGGTGTCGGCCAGGCTGCAGCGCTTTTTGAAGACCGTGACCCAGGTCGCGGGCCAGTACCACCGCACGGTGGCCGACGTCGAAGGCGCCGACCTGCGCCACAACGACGCGTATGCATTGCGGCTGCGCGGCGTCACCACGGTCTCGCCCGAGACCCCAAGAAGAATCAAGTAGCGCACAGCGAGAAATCGAGGACATATTTCAATGCCCAAAGAATACAAAGACCTGGTCGTAGGCCTGGACATCGGCACCGCCAAGGTGATGGTGGTCGTGGCCGAGGTGCTGCCCGGCGGCGAGCTCAAGCTCGCGGGGCTCGGCATCGCGCCGAGCAATGGCTTGAAGCGCGGCGTGGTGGTGAACATCGACGCCACGGTGCAGAGCATCCAGCAGGCGCTGAAAGAAGCCGAGCTGATGGCCGACTGCAAGATCAGCCGCGTCTACACCGGCATCACCGGCAGCCACATCCGCGGCATTAATTCCAGCGGCATGGTGGCGGTGAAGGACAAGGAAGTGACGCCCGCCGACGTGGCCCGCGTGGTGGAGACCGCACGCGCGATCAACATCTCCAGCGACCAGCGCCTCTTGCTGGTGGAGCCGCAGGAGTTCGTGATCGACGGCCAGGACGTGAAGGAACCGATCGGCATGAGCGGCATGCGGCTCGAAGCGAAGGTGCACATCGTGACCGGCGCGCAGAGCGCGGCCGAGAACATCATCAAGTGCGTGCGCCGCTGCGGCCTGGAGGTCGATCAGCTGATGCTGAACCCGCTGGCCTCGAGCCAGGCGGTGCTCACGGAAGACGAGCGCGAGCTGGGCGTGGTGCTGGTGGACATCGGCGCGGGCACGACCGACGTGGCGATCTTCACCAACGGCGCGATCCGCCACACGGCGGTGATCCCGATCGCGGGCGACCTCATCACGAGCGACATCGCGATGGCGCTGCGCACGCCGACGAAGGACGCGGAAGACATCAAGGTCGAGAGCGGCTATGCGAAGCAACTGCTGGCCGACCCTGACCAGCAGGTGGAAGTGCCGGGCCTGGGCGACCGCGGTCCGCGCATGCTGAGCAAGCAGGCGCTGGCCGGCGTGATCGAGCCGCGCATCGAAGAGATCTTCTCGCTCGTGCAGCAGGTGGTGCGCGAATCGGGCTACGAAGAGGTGCTCTCTTCGGGCGTGGTGCTCACCGGCGGCAGTGCGGTGATGCCGGGCATGGTCGAGCTGGGCGAAGACATCTTCCTCAAGCCCGTGCGCCGCGGCATCCCGAAGTATTCCAGCGCGTTGTCCGACATGGTCGCGCAGCCTCGCGCGGCGACTGTCATGGGCCTGCTCGAAGAGGCGCGCTTCGCACGCATGCGCGGCTTCAAGGTCGCGCAGAAGAACGGGTCGGTAAAGACTGCGTTCGGACGTTTCAAGGACTTCATCGTGGGGAACTTCTGACCATGAACCACTCCCCACTCTGGCTCGCTCGCGGCAGTCCGCCGTTGCATTTCAACGAGCGATGGCGACGAACAGGTCCACCATCGTGACGGCGCTCTCGTTGAACACGTCACGGCAAAAGAATTATTCATAGATACACAACGGCAACTGCAATATTCAAGGAGTTAGAAATGACCATCGAAATGATCGAAGTCGAAGAATTCAATCAGGGCACGCAGATCAAGGTGATCGGCGTCGGCGGCGGTGGCGGCAATGCGGTCGCCCACATGATGGAGCGTGGTGTGCAGGGCGTGCAGTTCGTTTGCGCGAATACCGATGCGCAGGCGCTGACCCGCAGCAACGCGAACAAGATCATCCAGCTCGGCACCAGCGGCCTGGGCGCCGGCAGCAAGCCCGACAAGGGCCGTGAAGCCGCCGAAGCCGCCGTGGACGAAATCCGCGCGGCGATCGACGGCGCGCACATGCTGTTCATCACCGCCGGCATGGGCGGCGGCACGGGCACCGGCGCTGCGCCGGTGATCGCGCGCGTGGCCAAGGAAATGGGCATCCTCACCGTGGGCGTGGTGACCAAGCCCTTCGACTGGGAAGGCGGCCGCCGCATGAAGAATGCGGACGACGGCCTGGCCGAGCTCGAAGCCAATGTCGATTCGCTGATCGTGGTGCTCAACGAGAAGCTGCTCGACGTGCTGGGTGAAGACATCACCCAGGACGAAGCCTTCGCGCACGCCAACGACGTGCTCAAGAACGCCGTGGGCGGTATCTCGGAAATCATCAACGAATACGGCGGCGTGAACGTCGACTTCGAAGACGTGCGCACCGTGATGGGCGAACCGGGCAAGGCCATGATGGGCACCGCCGCGGCCGCCGGTCCGGACCGCGCGCGCATCGCCGCCGAGCAGGCCGTGGCCTGCCCGCTGCTCGAAGGCATCGACCTCTCGGGCGCCAAGGGCGTGCTGGTGCTGGTGACTGCATCGAAGGGTTCGCTGAAGCTCAACGAGTCGAAGCTCGCGATGAACACCATCCGCGCTTACGCCTCGCCGGACGCGCACGTGATCTACGGCGCTGCCTACGACGAAGCCCTGGGCGACGAGATGCGCGTGACCGTGGTGGCCACGGGCCTCTCGCGCGCGGACGCACGCCGCCAGGCACCGACGCTGGAAGTCATTCGTACCGGCACCGACAACATCCCGTTCAACGTGCCCACCATGGGCGGCGTCGGCCACACCAGCGGTGGCAGCCAGCCGAACTACGACGGCATGGCGGTCCCGAGCGTGTGGCGCACCAACCGCACGATGGCCGCGGCCAAGGTGGATGCACTGTCGTCGGGTGGCATGGACGACTTCGAAATTCCCGCATTCCTGCGCCGTCAGGCCGATTAACCGGGCTCACCCCCAGGCTGCGCGCACTTCGTGTCGCTTCGCCAACCCCCTACCGGGGGCAACACCAGCGGCTCGGCAAAGCCGGTTCCGCGGTGTTTCGCGAAGTGACTCAACGGGACGCTCGGGGCACGAAGGTTCGCAAGGGGTACAGGGAAGACCTGAAAGGGACTTCCGCTGGCTCTAGGCGCTGCGTTCACTTCGTGCCCTTTGCGTCCATTGCCGGGATTGCATAGAACCGATGTCTATCGCTGCCATAGCGAGGGGAATAGGCCGCCACGCACGTGGCGCGCCTAAAATCCCCGGCGTGCTGCAACAACGAACCCTCAAGTCGATCAGCCGCGCCGTGGGCGTGGGGCTTCACAGCGGGCAACGCGTGGAACTGACCCTGCGACCGGCCCCGGCCGACACGGGCATCGTGTTCCGCCGCGTCGACCTGCCCGAGCCTGCTGAAATCCGCATGACCGCCGAAGCGGTCACCGACACGCGCCTCGCCTCCACGGTCTCGACCGGCGGCGCGAAGGTGCAGACGGTCGAGCATTTGATGTCGGCCTGCGCGGGCCTGGGCATCGACAACCTCTACATCGACATCACGGCCGACGAAGTGCCGATCCTCGACGGATCGGCTTCGTCCTTCGTGTTCCTGCTCCAAAGCGCGGGCATCGAACTGCAGAAGGCGCCGCGCCGCTTCATCCGCGTGACCCGCAAGGTCGAGGTGCGCGAAGGCGAGGGCGCCAACGAGAAGTGGGCAAGTCTGGAGCCGTACCACGGCTACAAGCTGAGCTTCGAGATCGACTTCGATCACCGCGTGGTCAATTCCACCGGCCAACGCGTGGAGTTCGACCTCGGTACCGATTCGTACAGCCGCGACATCGCGCGTGCGCGCACCTTCGGCTTCACGAAAGAGGTCGAGTACATGCGAAGCAAGGGCCTGGCCCTCGGCGGCGGTCTCGACAACGCCATCGTGATGGACGACACCAAGGTGCTCAATGCCGGCGGGCTGCGCTACGACGACGAGTTCGTGAAACACAAGATCCTCGATGCGATGGGCGACCTCTACATCATCGGCAAGCCGCTGCTCGCGGCCTACACCGCGTTCCGCTCGGGCCATGCGCTCAACAACAAGCTGCTGCGCGAGCTGCTCTCGCACAGCGACGCCTACGAGGTCGTGACCTTCGACGACGAGAAGCGCGCACCCCGCGGCTTCGGCGAAGTGGCACGGGCCTGGTAGACCGGCGCCTTTCCGAACGATGCTTCTCTTCCGCTGGGCCATCCTGTTGCTTCTGCTGGTGGCGGGCGTGTCCTTCGCTTTCTATGCGGGCACCGGCCACGTGAAGTACCGGCGCGTCGGCTGGATCGTGCTCAAGTGGACGCTGCTCGCTGCGCCTTCGGCTTCTTCGCGGTGCTGATCGCGGAGCGCGTGGCCTAGGCCTTCTTCCTTCTGCCGGGCTTAGCGCGAACGTCCTTGCCGGTACGTGCCGGCGTGCGATTTCGACAACTCCGCCGCTTCGGCCAGCCGCGCCATCGAACGGCCCACTTGCGCATGCGTGATCGCGATGCCCAGCGCATCGGCCGCATCGGCACCGGGCAGCCCCGGCAGGTCGAGCAACCGCTTCACCATCTCCTGCACCTGTGCCTTTGCGGCTTGGCCATGGCCTGCGACCGCCTTTTTCATCTGCAGCGCGGTGTACTCGGCCACCGTGAGGTTGCTGTTCACCAGCGAGGTCACGCACGCGCCGCGCGCCTGGCCCAGCAGCAGCGTCGACTGCGGGTTAACGTTGACGAAGATGATTTCCACCGCCGACGCATCGGGTTGGTAGCGCGCGGTGATTTCGGCGATGCCGTCGAACAGCACCTTCAGGCGTGCCGGTAGGTTGCCGCTGCCCAGGTGCCGCGTGCTGATGGTGCCGCTGGCCACATAGCGCAATGCGTGGCCGTCCGCGTCCACCACGCCGAAGCCGGTGGTGAGGAGGCCGGGGTCGATGCCGAGGATGCGCATGTCTGTCAGGCGTTGAAGTACCAGCGGATCGAGTGAAAGAAGATCGGCGCCGCGAAGCACAGCGCATCGACGCGGTCCAGCAGACCGTTCGCACCGGTCACGCCCACGCCCTTCTTGCCCCAGTTCGGAATGCCGCGGTCGCGCTTGAGCGCCTTCATCACGAGGTGGCCCATCGAGCCCGCGATGCAGGCGATGACCGACACCGCGAGTGCCTGCCCGAACTTGAACGGCGTGATGAACGAGAACAGCGCGCCCACCAGGCTCGCCACCACGATGCCGATGCCCCAGCTCGTCCAGTTGAAGCTGCGGCTCACGTTGGGTGCGAACGGCGTGCGCTGCGTGCGGCGCGAGATGAGGTGCTGCACCAGCACCGAGGTCTGCACCACGAACACCAGGAAGAACACGAGGAAGGCGCTCTTGCCTTCGTAGCCCGGAAAGCTCAGCAAGAGCAGCGCCGGCACATGGCTCATGCCGTAGACGCAGACCATGATGCCCCACTGCAGCTTGGCGTTGCGCTCGAGGAAATGGCTCGAATCGTTGGCCAGCGCGCTCGCCACCGGAATCGCGAGGAACACGTAGACCGGGATGAACACGGTGAAGAGATCGAAGTGCGCCGTGGCCACCAGCCAGAACTGGATCGGCAGCACCACGAAGAACGCGAGGATCAGGCTGCGGTGGTCGCCGCGCCGCGTGGGCGAGAGCGTGATGAATTCGCGCAGCGCGAAGAACGAGATCAGCGCGAACAGCACCGTGGCCACCGTTTCGCCGAGCGCCCAGCCGATCCAGAAGATGATCACCATGAACCAGGTGGTGCCCAGCAGCGCCCGGTAATGCGCGAGCTCGGCCTGCCAGGTGGCATCGTGTACGGGGTTGCGCTTTTCGCGGAAGCTCAGGAAGAAGGCGGTGGTGCTGATGATCACCAGCAGGCCGAAGATGATGAGGAAGAGCGCCGCGACCTGCTGGGTCGGGGTGAGGCTGCGCAGGAACTGGTTCATGGGGTCAGATATCGCGCAATGCGATCACCGCGGCGCGCGCGCGATCCAGGAAGGGACGGCGCTCTTCGCCCTCTTCGACGCGGATCGGCGCGCCGAAGGTGACAGAGCAAAGAATGGGCACCGGCACGATCTCGCCCTTGGGCATGACGCGCTGAACGTTGTCGATCCAGGCCGGCACCAGCACCACGTCGGGGAACATCGTCGCGAGCGTGTAGAGGCCGGACTTGAACTTCTGCGGCTCGCCCGTGTGGCCGCGCGTGCCCTCGGGAAAGATGATGATCGAGTCGCCGCTGCGCAGGGCCTCGACGAGCGGCGCGAGGGGATCGGTGGGTGGCGGTGCGGGTTCGGCCTGCGGCGGCGCGGGTTCCGCAACGAATGGCGGCGGGGCGATGGGCGCGGGGGGCGGCACCGGTGCTGGAAGGTCGAGCTCGCCTTGCAGCTCGTTCACGACCTCGGCACGCGGCGCTTCGGCCGGCAGCAGCGGCTCCATCGAAGGTTCGATGCGCTCAGCGGGCGCCGCAGCGACAGCCGGCTCGGCCTGCATCGGTTCAGGCGCAGCAGCTGCAGCAGGCGCCGTGGCCGCACGCTCCACATACACCGCGTTGAACACCTCCGTCGTGATCCACCGCTTGACCGGCGTGTTGGCCCAGTAGTCGCGTGCCGCGATCGGCCGCGTGATGCTGCGCAGCTCCTCGGGCAGCGCCGCCCAGATCATCACGAGGTCGGCGTGGCTCTGGTGGTTGGCGAAATAGATGCGCTGCTCGGCCTTCGGTGGACAGCCGTACCAGCGCGCCTGCGCGCCCGTGAGCAACCGGACGAACCCCAACAACAACCAACCTGTGAGCTTTGCCAGCATATGGGCGCGATGATACGGGCCATGCGATGGCGATTCGATCCTCTTTCATTGGCGTGGGCGGTGGCCCTGTTCGTTGTTCTTGCGTTGCTGGCCACCGTCGGCGCGCGCTGGGGCTGGCTGCGCAGTTTCTTCGGCGATGTGCTGGCCGTGGTGTGGGTCTACTTCGTCTTCAAGACCGTCATCGCGGCGCGCGTGCTGCCGCTGGCAGTGGCCGCGCTGGGCGTGGGCTACGCGGTGGAACTGGGTCAGTTCATTGCGTCGGCGTGGCACCTGCACATTCCGAACCGCGCGTTGCGCATCGTGCTCGGCAGCACGGCCGACTGGTGGGACGTGCTGGCCTACACGATCGGCTTCGCGGCCGTGCTGGCGCTCGAAGCGCTGCGAGCCAGGGGCTTCAGGGCAGCTCGGCCGACGACATCCGCGCCACGACCGTCGACGCCCGTCCGCTGAGGTACGGCGAGCCGGGCCGGCGCTCGAAGAACTTCGGGCTCGGCAGCATCACCGCGAGCCGCGCGGCTTCGTTGGCACTCAGGCGCGAGGCGGGCTTTCGGAAGTAGTACTGCGATGCGGCCTCGGCGCCGAACACGCCTTCGCCCCATTCGACGTTGTTCAGGTAAAGCTCGAGGATGCGGCGCTTGTCGAGAAAGACTTCCAGCAGCGTCGCGAGCACCAGCTCCTGGCCCTTGCGCAGCATCGTGCGTTCGCCCGAAAGCAGCAGGTTCTTTGCGAGCTGCTGCGTGATGGTGGAGCCACCGCGCAGGCGCACCGGCTGCACCGGCTTGCCGCGCGCCGCGGCACGGGCGGCGCGTTTGGCGGCCAGCTCTTCTGCCTTGGCGTTGCGTTGGCGCGCGCGCTCGATGGCTTCCCACTCCACGCCGTTGTGATCGACGAAGCCGGCGTCCTCGCTCGCGATCACGGCGCGCTTGAGCGTGTCGTTGATCTGCGCATACGGCACCCACTCTTGCCGCCAGCCGCCTTCGCTGCCTTTGTGAATCGCGACCTGCCAGGCCTCGGAGCGCTGGAACGCGGTGCTTTGCGGATCGATCACCGCCATGGCCGCGATACGCGCCACGAAGAACAACTCGAGCGCGAGAGCCGCTACCGCGAGGCAGGCGACAAGACGCAGCACCGCTTTCATTGGCCGGCAGCGAGCGATGCGCGCAACTCGCCCAGCACCTGCGCCGAAGGCGGGCGCACGCCGCGCCAGATCTCGAACGACTCGGCCGCCTGCTCGACCAGCATGCCGAGCCCGTCGCGGGGCACGGCGCCATGCGCCTCTGCCCAGGCCATGAAGCCGGCGGCCGCTGGGCCGTACATCATGTCGACCGCGAGCGCACCGGGGCGCAGCACCTTTGCGCTCACCGGCACTGCGTCGCCCGCGAGGCTGGAGGCGGTGGCGTTGACCACCACGTCGAAGCTGCCCAGCACTTCGTCGAGCGCCCAGGCTTCGAGCGCGGCGCCGTGGCCGAGCGCGAGTGCGGCATGGCGCCGGACCACCGCAACCGCCTTGTCGACGGTGCGGTTGGCGACCACGATGCGCAAAGCACCCGCATCGAGCAGCGGACCCAGCACGCCAGCGGCGGCGCCACCGGCACCGATCAGCAGCAGCTCCTTGCCAGCCAGCGGCACGCCCGCGTTTCGAACGATGTCGTTGACGAGCCCGATGCCGTCGGTGTTGTCCGCATGGATGCTGCCGTCGGCCTCGAAGCGCAGCGTGTTGACCGCCTGCGCGAGCAGGGCGCGCTCGCTGGTGTGCTGCGCCAATGCGGCGGCTTCGAATTTGAAGGGCACGGTGATGTTGCAGCCGCGCGCACTGTCGCCGCGCTCGGCGGCTTCACGTCGGAATGCGGCAATGCCTTCGGCGAAGGCGCCGAGCGGAATCAGCCGGCGGCCGTAGTCGATCTGCTGGCCGCAGAGTTCGGCAAAGCGGGCATGGATGCGCGGCGAGCGGCTGTGCTCGACGGGGTTGCCCATGACGCAATACAGGTCCATCGCTGCAGCCTTCTCGATCGATGCTTATTGGGAGATTTCCATCGTGCCGTCGCGTGCGAAGCGGAACGTGCCCTGGATCACCATCTGGTCGGCCTGCTCCTGGCGCATCGCGTTCGTGAACTTGCCGAAGTTTCCGGTGCTGCGAACGATGGCTTGCGCGCGGCGGTCGAGCGCGATGTTGCCCGAGCTCTGGTCGACCACGGTGGCGAGCACGTTGCCGTCGAAGTTGACGGTCAACGTCATCTTGAGTTCGCCATACAGCTTCTTGCCGGCCAGCTCCGGGAAGTTTTCGGCGGCGCGCGCCTCTACGCGGCGCAGCATGGTGTCCACGTACACCGCGAAGGCGGCTTCGCGCGTGGAGGGGCTGATGTAGCGCTTCTTGGGGCGCGAGTTCTCTTCGTTCACCCGGCGCTCGATCTGGGCCAGCAGCTCGACCATCTGGCGGCGCTTTTCTTCCTGCGCGGCGGCTTCGGTCGGGTCGCCCGCGTTGCGCGGATCACGAACCGGCATGGCGGCGATGTCGCGCTTGAGCTGCGTGATCATCTGCATCTGCTCGGCCTGCAGGGCATCGACCTGCTTGCGCGCGTCTTCGAACGAATCGCCCACCGCGGTGAAGCTCGACGGGGGCAGCGGGCTGGTCGCGCGGCCCTTGTCGAGGTCGCCGCCGCCTGCGAGCGAGGTCTGCGCCATCAGCTTGGCATTCGCGTCGGGCCGCTCCTTGGTCTTGCTGTTGACCAGGATCACCTCGAGCGGCGTGTCGGTGAACGCGCGGTTGAATGATTCGGGATCGACGAAGCGCACCGCCAGCAGCGCGGCATGCGCAATGACCGACACGCCCAGGGCAATCTGCAGCGTGCTGAGGTCCTTGAAGTTCATTCTCGAAACTCCTCCAGGGGGCGCACTTCTCCGGACGTCTCGCCGGAGTTCATGCAGGTGCGGGTGTGTTTTCCGGCGCGGCCTCGCTGTCGCTCAAATCGACGGCGATGGCGATCGGGCCGGCGACTTCTTCTTCATCCTCGCCGCTTTCGTCTTCCGCCGACGCATCGGCCTTCGGTGCATCGAGGCGCTCGAGCACGGTGCCACTCACGTCGAGCGCAATCTCGTCGATCTCGCCGAGTTTCACCCGCAGGCGCGCACCGCGCTCCTGCTGGCCCGCGACCGGGAACACCAGCGGCAGCGTGTCGGCACGCACCAGCGCGCCGTTGGGGATGTCCTTGATGACCGTCGCTTCGAGCTCGGTGATGCCGTTCTGCTGCAGGTACTTGAGCGTCCAGAAGCGCTCCATGCCGCCCTGGTAGCCGTTGTAGGTGGCATAGGCCGCGTCGAAGCCCGAGAGGATCGAGAACAGGTCGGCGTCCTTCGGCTTGAAGGGAGCGGCCAGCGCGGCGGTCTTGCCGTGGCGGGCGGCCGCGATGATCTGCCACTGGTTCACCAGGTCGGTGTAGCGGCGCAGCGGCGAGGTGCTCCACGCATAGCTCTTCACGCCCAGGCCCGCATGCGGCAGCGCGCGCGTGCCCATGCGCACCTTGATGCCGGGCGCGAGGCTCGCCTGGCTGCGATAGAGGCCGGGCACGCCGAGTTCGCCGAGCCAACTGCCCCAGGTGCTGTTGGCCAGGATCATCGCTTCCGAGACGATCAGGTCGAGCGGCGCGCCGCGCTGGCGCGTCGTGATCTGCACCTGCTCGTTGCCGGTGGGTTCGTTGCCGTCGTTGCCGACGAGGCGGAAGTTGTAGTCGGGCCGGTTGAAGTTCTCGGGCTTGCCGCGCACCACTTCGCGCTGCGCCTTCAGTTGCTTCGCAAGGCGGAACAGGAAGGAGAGCGGTGCGCGCAGGTTCGCGGCGGCCTCGGGCGTGTCGGGGCTCGTGACCGTGGCGTCTTCGAGCCAGGGCTGCGTGACGACGGCGTCGAGCTGGTCGTGGCGCAGGTTGGCGACGATCGGCACGCGTTCGAGCTTGGTCTCGGTGCCTTGCAGCTCGAGCGTGGCTTCGTCGAAGCGCGCATAGAGCGACACGGCCGGGCGGTCGGCGCCTTCGAGCAGCGTGTAGGTGTTGACCACCTCGTCGGGCAGCATCGTGATCTTGTAGCCCGGCATGTAGACCGTCGACATGCGCGCACGCGCGACGTTGTCGATGGCGCTGCCCGGCGTGAGTGCCAGGGCCGGCGCCGCGATGTGGATGCCGACCGTGACGGTGCCTGTGCCCAGGCCCTGCACGGACAGTGCATCGTCGATTTCGGTGGTCTGCGAATCGTCGATCGAGAAGGCTTGCACGCCGGTGGCGACAGGCAGGTCGTCCGCGATGGCCGGTGCCGCGAGTGCGGGGAAGCCGTGGCCCTTGGGGAAGTTCTCGAAGAGGAAGCGGCGCCAGTGGAACTGGTAGGGCGAATCGATCGCTCCGGCACGTTCCAAGAGGTCGAGCGGCGGGCGCTGCGTGGCGCGCGCGGCATCGACCACGGCCTTGTATTCGGGGGCGTTCTTGTCGGGCTTGAACAGGATCTTGTAGAGCTGTTCGCGAATCGGCTGCGGGCACACGCCCTCGGCCAGTTGCCCGGCCCATTCGACGATCTGCGCCTGGATGACCTTTTTCTTCTCGATGGCGGCGAGCGCCTGCTGCACGATTTCGGCGGGCGCCTTCTTGAAACGCCCCTTGCCCGCGCGGCGGAAGTAATGCGGCGCCTCGAAGAGGGCGAACAGCGCCGCGGCCTGCTGGGCGAGCGTGGGCTTGTCGCTGAAATAGTCGGCGGCGAGGTCGGCAAAGCCGAACTCGCCGTCGGCTGCGAATTCCCAGGCCAGGTCGAGGTCCATCGCGGCGGCGAGCGTGCGCGCCTCGGCGATCAGCTCGGCCGGAGACGGTTTCTCGAAACGCAGAACGATGTTGGCGCCCTTGACCTTGACGCGCTTGCCGGTCTCGAGCTCGACCTGCGCCGAGGCTTCGGCCTCCGACAGGACACGGCCGCCGAGGTACTTGCCGGCTTCTTCAAACAATACAAACATAGGCGCGGATTCTCCCACGGCGAGAAATGGGCTCGCCCCCAGGCTTGCCCACTTCGTGTGGCCTCCTTCCCCCTTCCGGGGGCAACACCTGCGGCCCGGCGAAGCCGGTTCCGCGGTGTTTCCGGAATTGGCTCAGACGGGATTGATGAACGCCATGACGTCGTCCAGGTGCGCCGTCTCGAAATCCGACAGGGCGTGGTCGCTGCCTTCCAGCAGCTTGATGTTGCTGTCCGGATAGCGCGCCGACATCTCGTGCCAGTCGAGCGCTTCGTCGCCCTTGGCGATGATCGCGAAGACGCGCTCGGGCCGGGTGAGCGGGCCGACTTCCATGGCGCGCAGCTCGTGGATGTACTCGGGCCGGAAATAGAAATGCTCGGCCGGGTCGTGCCAGACGGTCTGGTCGCCGATGTAGAGCGTGAGGTCGCGCGCGGGATGCACGGCCGGATTGAGCAGCACCGCGCGGCAGCGCGTCATGCCGGCGACGTAGGTGGCGTAGAAGCCACCCAGCGACGAGCCGATCACGGCCATCGACTTGCGCGGCCAGTGCGCGATGCCCTTCATCACCATGTCGATGGCGTCGTGCGGCGAAGGCGGCAGTTGCGGGCACCACCACTCCAGGTTCGGATGCGCCTGCGCCACGCGCTGCGCCACGAGCCTCGCCTTGGTCGAACGGGGCGAGGAACGGAAGCCGTGCAGGTACAGCAGATGGGTGGTTTGCGGGTCCATGGGGGGAAGGGCGGGAAGGTGCGAACGCCGTACCTCGCTGGCCGAGGCGAGGTAATTCTGCATGAGGTCCGTGCCCGCAAAGCGGCTCGCGGCATTCAAAAAACCTGCGGCGAGGGGCTCTTGGGGAAAGCGATAACTCATAACGACTTACACCGCATGAACATCCCGTCGGCCTCGGCCCTGCGACATTCGCCTGGCTTGAGTTCGAAAGTATTCATGGGCTGCTCCTCGTTGCCGGCGTCGCACGCTCGGCGATGAACCCGCGGCAAAAAGAAAAAGAAAACGCCCAATTCTCGGGACGCGATCCGCCGTGCGCATCCCATGAAAGCGGTATGCATGTCCAGCGTTCGGCAAGGCGCCGAGGCTTATGCTTCATCCCATGAATACAGAGGCTCTGGACGACGGGACGCTGCGCCGCTGGGGCGTGCTGGTGGTCGAGGACGACAGCCGCGCACGCGCCTTCTTCGAAGCCAGCGTGCAGCGCAGCCCGCGTCTTTTCTGGCTCGGCAGCGCGGGCACGGTGCAGGAGGCGCGGGGCTGGCTGGCGCGCACCACGACGATCCCCGACGTCTTGCTGGTCGACCTCGGCATGCCCGACGGCACCGGACTGGACGTGATCCGCGATGCTGTCGCGCGCTTTCCCGGCTGCGAGCCGCTGGTGGTGTCGGTCTTCGGCGACGAGGAGAACGTGCTCGCCAGCATCGAGGCCGGCGCGGTGGGCTACATCCACAAGGACGCCGCACCCGAGGACATCGCGCAGACCATCGTGGAGATGAAGGCCGGCGCATCGCCGATCTCGCCGATGATCGCGCGGCGAGTGCTGGCCAAGTACCGCAGCCTGCAATCGGCCAGCCTCGCGCCGGGCATGGCTGCTTCGGGCGCGGCACCCGAGACCGCCTTCGACGAGAACGAGCGTGGCCTCTTGTCCGCGCGCGAGCACGAGGTGCTGACGCTGATCGCCCGCGGCTTCTCGTATGCAGAAATCGCGCGGCTCAAGGGCCTGAGCGTGCACACGGTTCAGACGCACATCAAGAACCTCTACGGCAAGCTCGCGGTGCACTCCAAGAGCGAGGCGGTCTTCGAGGCCACGCGCCTCGGCCTGCTGCCTCACCCGGGCTGAGGACGGATGCTGGCGAGGCTGGGCGCACTGCTTTCGCTGTGGCTGGCGGTGCTGGTGATCGGCGCTGCCGGCATGGGGGCTGCGTCGGCGGAGCCGCTCCAGGCGGCCGATGGCTCGATCGAGCTGCGTCACGGCACCATCACGACGTCGGTCGACGGCATCACCCGCACCGGGCCGGTCGAGCTCTCTTATCACTGGGACCGCCAGCACCGCGGCCGGCCGGGCCTGGCGAGCTTCGACCTGCCTTTCACCCTCGCGGCCGCGCCGGCAACGCCCTGGGGCATCTTCATTCCCCGCGTCGGCAATGTCTTCGAGGTGCAGCTCAACGGGGCGTTGCTGCAGGTCTACGGCGACATGAGCGTGGGCAATGACGCCGACTACGCCAAGGCGCCCATCTATGTGCCAGTGCCGGGGCACCTGCTGACGGCCGGCGAGAACCACCTGCAGATCCGCCTGCGCGCCGACAGCGCCCGGCGCGCGGGACTCTCGCGCGTCGTCGTCGGCCCCGCCACGCCGGTGCGCACCGAGCTCTTCGAGAGCGCTTATGCCTGGCGCTTCACCGGCGCGGTGCTGCTCACCGCCTTCAGCCTGATCGTGGGCAGCATCGCGCTGGCGCTCTGGCTCACGCAGGTGGACACCGGCGCCGTGGGGCGGCAGCGGCGCGACGGCATCTATTTCTGGGCGGCGCTCGCCGAGTTCTGCTGGGCGGTGCGCGTGGCAGACGGCGTGATCGCCGAGCCGCCGCTGCCCTGGGTTCCCTGGGGCGTGCTGATGGCCGCCTGCTACGCGGGCTGGGCGGCCTCGGCCATGATGTTCTGCTATCACCTCGCGGGGTGGGCCCGGAATCCGCGCCTGCAATGGCTGCGCTGGCCGCTCGCCGCGGTCGTCGCCGGAACGGTGGTGGCGACCACGCTGGCGCTGCATCGCGAACAACCGGTGTGGCTCACCGGCTGGCTGGCCGTCGAGATCGTGATCATCGGCATCTTCGTCGTCGGCTTCGTGGTGGCCACCGTGCGCAACCCGAGCACCGAGCGGATGCTGGTGGCCCTCGCCGCGCTCGTCACGGTGGCCTTCGGCCTGCGCGACTGGCTGGTGATCCGTCTGAGCGACGCCTACGGTGAGACGACCTGGGTGCGCTATTCGTCGATCTTCTTCGGCATCGCGCTGCTCCTGATCGTGCTGCGGCGCTTTCACGCCGTGAGCACGCAGGCGCGCGGATGGGTCGCGGCGCTGGCCGACCGGGTCGCGCAACGCGAGCGCGAACTGGCGCTGACCTATGCCGAGCTCGAGCAGGTGGCGCGCGACCAGGCGCGCACCCACGAGCGCGAGCGCATCCTGCGCGACATGCACGACGGCGTGGGCTCGCACATCAGCTCGGCGATCCGGCAATTGCAGTCGGGCCAGACCAGTTCGGAAGAGCTGCTGCGCACGCTGCGCGACTCGCTCGACCAGCTCAAGCTGTCGATCGACTCGATCCACCTGCCGCCGGGCGATGTCGGCGCGCTGCTGGCGGCGCTGCGCTACCGGCTGGAACCCCGGCTGGTGGCGGCGGGCATCGAGTTCGAATGGGCGGTGGAAGAGGTCGGGCCGGTGCAATTGCTCGATGCGCATGCCATGCGGCAGCTGCAGTTCCTGCTGTTCGAGGCCATTTCCAACGTGCTGCAGCACGCGCAGGCGAGCGTGCTGCGGATCGAGGCGGACATGCAGGGCGAGACGGTGCGCTTGCGGGTGATCGACAACGGCCGGGGCTTCGATGCCTCGCAGGTCCCCAGGGCCCTGTGGGAGCGCGCCGGCGCGATCGGCGCGCGCCTGGCGGTCGAAAGCCGACCGGGGCGCACGGTCGTTCAGCTCGCTTTCGGCTGAAAGGACATGCGGGGCGCGGATAATCCGCCCCCATGTCTGCCGTGTTCAATCAGCCCTCCCTGGCGCGTCGAATTGCGCCCATCTTCCAGGGCTTCGACGGCTTTCTGGCCTTCGCCGTGCTGCTGCTCGCCTTCGCCGGGCTGCTGACCATGTATTCCTCCGGCTACGATCACGGTTCGCGCTTCGTCGACCATGGCCGCAACATGCTCTTGGCCGGCTTCATCATGTTCGTGGTGGCGCAGGTGCCGCCGCAGCGGCTGATGATGTTCGCGGTGCCGCTCTACGCGGCGGGCGTGGCGCTCCTGATCGCGGTGGCGCTCTTCGGCATCACCAAGAAGGGCGCCCAGCGCTGGATCAATATCGGCGTGGTGATCCAGCCCAGTGAAATCCTCAAGATCGCCATGCCGCTGATGCTGGCCTGGTGGTTCCAGCGGCGCGAAGGCCAGTTGCGGCCGCTCGATTTCGTGGTGGCCACCGTGCTGCTGGCGGTGCCGGTCGGGCTCATCATGAAGCAGCCCGACCTGGGCACCTCGCTCCTGGTGCTGGCGGCGGGCCTGGCGGTGATCTTCTTCGCCGGGCTGCCCTGGAAGCTGATCGTGCCGCCGGTGGTGATCGGCGCCATTGCGGTGACGCTGATCGTGAGCTTCGAGTCGAAGCTGTGCACCGACGGCGTCGACTGGCGGGTGCTGCACGACTACCAGAAGCAGCGCGTGTGCACGCTGCTCGACCCGAGCAAGGACCCGCTGGGCAAGGGCTTCCACATCATCCAGGGGATGATCGCCATCGGCTCGGGCGGTGTCGGCGGCAAGGGCTTCATGCAGGGTACGCAGACGCACCTCGAATTCATTCCCGAGCGCACCACCGACTTCATCTTCGCCGCCTATTCCGAGGAGTTCGGGCTGGTGGGCAACCTGGCGCTGATCTCGGCCTTCATCCTCCTCATCTTCCGCGGGCTGGCCATCGCGACCAGCGCGGCCACCCTGTTCTCGCGCCTGCTGGCGGGGGCGGTCACGATGATCTTCTTCACCTACGCCTTCGTGAACATGGGCATGGTGAGCGGCATCCTGCCGGTGGTGGGCGTGCCGCTGCCCTTCATCAGCTACGGCGGGACGGCGATGGTGACGCTGGGGTTGGGGCTGGGCATCCTGATGTCGATCGCCCGGGCGAGGAAGCTGGCGCAGAACTAGCGCCCGAGTGTCCTTGGGGGCGGCGCGGAAGAGGGTGGCTGCCTAGAATGGCAGCCATGATCTCTCGCGAACCCACCATCGAGCGCCTGGCAACAGCCCAACAACTCTTGCTCACGCCATTCGGACTCGACGAATCGCACCTGAGCAAGGCCCTCGCCGAGATCACCTCGCACAAGGTGGACGACGCCGATCTCTACTTCCAGTACACGCGCAGCGAGGGCTGGAGCCTCGAAGAGGGCATCGTGAAGACCGGCAGCTTCAGCATCGACCAGGGCGTCGGCGTGCGCGCGGTCAGCGGCGAGAAAACCGCATTCGCCTATTCGGATGACATTTCCGAAGCCTCGCTCCTCGATGCGGCCCGCACGGTCCGCTCGATTTCCTCCGCCGGCCGCACCGGCCGCGTGAAGACGCCGACCCGCAAGATCGCCTCCAGCCGGTCGCTCTACAACGGCGTCGATCCCATCTCCACGCTCGACAGCACGGCCAAGGTCAAGCTGCTCGAAAAGACCGAGAAGCTGGCGCGCTCGCGCGATCCGCGCGTGGCGCAGGTCATGGCGGGCCTCGCAAGCGAATACGACGTGGTGCTCGTGGCACGCGCCGATGGCACGCTGGCCGCCGATGTCCGTCCGCTGGTGCGCCTGTCGGTCACCGTGATCGCCGAGCAGAACGGCCGGCGTGAAGTCGGCTCCGGCGGCGGCGGCGGGCGATTCGGCCTCGCCTACTTCGACGACGAGAAGATCGCCGAATACGTCGATCAGGCCGTGAAGGCCGCCTTGACCAACCTCGACGCCCGCCCGGCCCCGGCCGGTGAGATGACAGTGGTGCTCGGCTCCGGCTGGCCCGGCATCCTGCTGCACGAGGCCATCGGCCACGGTCTGGAAGGCGACTTCAACCGCAAGGGATCGAGCGCGTTTTCGGGGCGCATCGGCCAGCGCGTCGCCGCCAAGGGCGTCACGGTGCTGGACGACGGCACGATCGCCGACCGCCGCGGCTCGCTCAACGTCGACGACGAGGGCAACGCCAGCCAGCGCAACGTGCTGATCGAAGACGGCATCCTCAAGGGCTACATCCAGGATTCGATGAACGCCCGCCTCATGAAGGTCAAGCCCACCGGCAACGGCCGCCGCGAGAGCTATGCCCACGTGCCGATGCCGCGCATGACCAACACCTACATGCTGGGCGGCGACAAGGATCCCCAGGAAATCGTGGCCAGCATCAAGAAGGGCCTCTACGCCACCAATTTCGGCGGCGGGCAGGTCGACATCACGAGCGGCAAGTTCGTGTTCTCGGCCAGCGAGGCCTTCTGGGTCGAGAACGGCAAGATCCAGTACCCGGTCAAGGGCGCGACCATCGTGGGCAACGGCCCCGACGCGCTCACCCGCGTGACCATGATCGGCAATGACATGGCGCTCGATTCCGGCGTGGGCACCTGCGGCAAGGAAGGCCAGAGCGTGCCGGTCGGCGTCGGGCAGCCCACGCTGCGCATCGACGGTCTCACGGTAGGTGGAACGGCTTAGGACTTTCGTCACTTGCCGGCTGTTTCCTTCGGTTGCTAAGCTGCGCTCTTTTTTTCGAACTACGAATCAAGGAGCATTTCAATGGGGAACAGGACCAATTCGCCCGCCGTTCTGTGGGCCGTGACCGCCGTGGTGGTGCTGGCCACCGCCGGTTGCGCCTCGCGCGGCGGTTCGGGCAGCCAGCCCGCCGCCGCACCGGCACCCGCTGCTGCAGCGCCCGCGGCGCCCAGCGGTTCCAAGGCCGGCATGGACGCTCGCGGCAACGTGACCGATTCCTCCAAGGTCGAGGCCGGCAGCGGCCGCACCGTCAAGGGCCTGAACGGCTATGAAGGCGAGATCACCGGCAACCCGGCGCGCAACAGCAAGTTCACCCGCCTGCAGATCGGCATGAGCGCCAAGCAGGTCACCGACCTCGCCGGCCCGCCGACCGACCAGGGCGCCTACGTGACGGGCAAAGCCTTCATTCCCTTCTATTTCGGCAGCGATCGCCATCGTTTCGAGATGACCTACAAGGGCCAGGGACGGCTGATCTTCGCGGGCGGCGGCATGGGTGAATACACCGGCGGCAACCTGATCTGGATCATTCACAACGCCAACGAATCGGGCTATCGGTAAACCGCCCCGGACTTGGCCGCTTGACCGGGTCTTTCTTTTCCGTGCTACATTCCGCCCCTATGTCCGCCCTCCGCGCTTATTTCTTTGCCTTCTTTTGGTTCCCGGTTTCCGGCGGACGAGAGGCGAGCGCGTAAAGCAAACGAACACCCTCCCAAAACCGCCGGCGCCTCAAGCCCCGGCGGTTTTTTTATGCCCTGACGATTTCACTCCAACAAGGAAAAGCACCATGAGCACGAACACTGCCCCCGCCAGCGACAGCTGGTATGCGAGCGTCGAAAAAACCAGCAAGACCGACGACGAACGCATCAAGGACATCAACGTGCTGCCCCCTCCTGAACATCTGATCCGCTTCTTCCCGATCCGCGGCACGCCGGTCGAAACGCTGATCGAGGGCACCCGCCGCAACATCCACAACATCATGGATGGCAAGGACGACCGGCTGCTGGTGATCATGGGGCCCTGTTCGATCCACGACCCGGCCGCTGCCATCGACTACGCCAAGCGCCTGAAGGTCGAGCGCGAAAAATACGCCGGCACCCTCGAGATCGTGATGCGCGTTTACTTCGAAAAGCCGCGCACCACCGTCGGCTGGAAGGGCCTCATCAACGACCCGTACCTGGACGAGAGCTTCCGCATCGACGAAGGCCTGCGCATTGCGCGCCAGCTCTTGATCGACATCAACCGCATCGGCCTGCCGGCGGGCAGCGAGTTCCTCGACGTGATCTCGCCGCAGTACATCGGTGACCTGATCTCCTGGGGCGCGATCGGCGCGCGCACCACCGAAAGCCAGGTGCATCGCGAACTGGCCTCGGGTCTTTCGGCGCCCATCGGCTTCAAGAATGGCACCGACGGCAACATCCGCATCGCGACCGACGCCATTCAGGCCGCGGCCCGCGGCCATCACTTTCTCTCGGTGCACAAGAATGGCCAGGTCGCGATCGTGCAGACCAACGGCAACCGCGACTGCCATGTGATCCTGCGCGGCGGCAGGGCGCCCAACTACGACGCCGCCAGCGTCGAAGCCGCCTGCAAGGACCTCGAAGCGGCCAAGCTGCCGCCCACGCTGATGGTCGATTGCAGCCACGCGAACAGCTCCAAGCAGCACCAGAAGCAGATCGACGTGGCCAAGGACATCGCCGGCCAGATCGCCAACGGCTCCAACCGCGTGTTCGGCGTGATGGTCGAGAGCCACCTGCAGGCCGGTGCTCAGAAGTTCACGCCGGGCAAGGACAAGCTCTCGGGCCTCGAATACGGCAAGAGCATCACCGACGCCTGCATCGGCTGGGACGATTCGACGCAGGTGCTCGAGACGCTGTCGCAGGCCGTCAAGGCGCGCCGCGGCTGAAAAGAGTCAGAGCATTCCGGCCAGTTCGGGCCAGTGGTGCCGCATCGACGCCGCCTCGTCGCTGTCGGGCGGCACCATCGAGAAGTCGGCAAAGTCGAAACCCGGACCGACCATGCAGGCGACCAGCGTGTAGTCGCCTGACGAATGGCCCTGGATCGGACGAGCCGCCTGCCACTGGCCGGCCGGCACCACATGCTGGGGGCGCGTGCCGTGCGCATCGACCGGCCCCAGCCGCACATGGGCCGGCGCCGTGCGCATCGCGGCATCGCAGGTCCAGAGCGCCAGCGGCACGCCTTCGAGGTGCACCCAGACTTCGTCCGACAGCACCCGGTGCCAGCGCGAATGCTGGCCCGCTTCGAGCAGGAAGTAGATGCTGGTGAGCGCGCTGCGGGACGCGCGGCCGTCGGCCGGAGTGACGCTGGCCGGCGAACGGAACACCTCGCTGTACCAGCCGCCCTCGGGGTGGGGCTGCAGCTTCAGGCTGTCGATCAGTTCCCGGGCGCGCATGGCGGTCATGATGCCGTCGCGGCGCGCAGGGCCGCAAGCAGTTTGTCGTGCACGCCGCCGAAGCCGCCGTTGCTCATGCAGACGATGTGATCGCCTGGACGCGCGGCGGCGGTGATCTGCGCCACCAGGGGCTCGATGGCCCCGGCGATCTGCGCGCGGTCGCCCATCGGCGCCAGGGCGGCAGCGGCATCCCAGTCGAGTCCGGCCGTGTGGCAGAACGAAAGATCGGCTGACTCCAGGCTCCACGGCAGCTGCGCGGCCATCACGCCCAGCTTCATCGTGTTGCTGCGCGGTTCGAAGGCCGCGAGGATTCGCTCACTTTGCTTGCCCGCGTCGCCGAGCTTCTTGCGCAGGCCGTCGAGCGTGGTGCGGATGGCGGTCGGGTGATGGGCAAAGTCGTCGTAGACGGTGATCGAGCCCACCGTGCCGCGCAACTCCATGCGCCGGCGCACGTTGCGAAAGCTGCCGAGCGCGCGAGCTGCATCGGCCGGCGCAACGCCGACGTGGTCGGCGGCCGCGATGGCGGCCAGCGCATTCATCTGGTTGTGCAGGCCCGAGAGCTCCCACTCGACCCGGCCGACTTTTTCCCCTTGCTGGAGCACGTCGAAGGCGTCGTGCGAGCCGCTCGCCTGCCACTCGCCACCGGCACCGAATCGCGCAAGTCCGCTCCAGCATCCCTGGGCCAGCACGCGCTGCAGGCTCTCCTCGGTGGCATTCACCACCAGCCGCCCGTTGCCGGGCACCGTGCGCACGAGGTGATGGAACTGGCGCTCGATGGCTGCGAGGTCGTCGAAGACGTCCGCGTGGTCGAACTCGAGGTTGTTGAGCACGGCGGTGCGGGGCCGGTAGTGCACGAACTTGCTGCGCTTGTCGAAGAAGGCGGTGTCGTACTCGTCGGCCTCGATGACGAAGGCGGCACCGTCGCCCAGCCGGGCCGACACGCCGAAGTCCAGCGGCACGCCGCCGACCAGGAAGCCTGGCGCCTTGCCGCCTTGCTCGAGCACCCAGGCCAGCATCGACGTGGTGGTCGTCTTGCCGTGCGTGCCGGCCACCGCCAGCACGTGGCGCCCGAGCAGCACGTGCTCGGCCAGCCATTGCGGGCCGCTCGTGTAGGGCTTACCGGCATCGAGGATGGCTTCCATCAGCGGGAACTTGGGGCTGCCATCGGGCAGGCGCGCCCTCGACACCACGTTGCCGACCACGAACATGTCGGGTGCGAGCGAGAGTTGATCGGCGCCGAAACCCTCGATCAGGTCGATGCCCAGGGCGCGCAGCTGGTCGCTCATCGGCGGGTACACGCCGGCGTCGCAGCCCGTGACCCGGTGGCCCGCTTCGCGCGCCAAGGCGGCCAGTCCGCCCATGAACGTGCCGCAGATACCCAGAATATGAATGTGCATCGGGCGATTCTAGGGAGGCGGAATCGGGGCCCTGCTTCGCAAGCCCGGCCTTCGCCCCGAGCTTCATGTTGATTTCGTGTGCGTGACGCTTACTGCGGGCAAAATGCCCTGATGGACACGTCAAAGCGTGAAATCGCCGCCACCGCAGCCCGCCTTGTCGTCGAGGAAGGGCTGGAATACGGCCCTGCCAAACGCCGGGCCGTGCGCGACCTGGGCTTGTCGGCACGTACTTCGCTGCCGAACAATGACGAAGTCGAGGCCGAGGTGCGCGACTACATCGCGCTCTTCTGTGCCGACACCCAGCCGCAGGAGTTGCACGCGCTGCGCCTGCTGGCGCTGGAGTGGATGGAGCGAATGGCAGCCTTTCGCCCGCACGTGGGTGGCGCTGTCTGGCATGGCACGGCGACGCGGCTCTCGGACATCTATATCCAGTTGTTCTGTGATGATTCCAAGTCGGCCGAGATCGCCCTCATCGACCATCATGTGGATTACGAACCGCGCATGGTCACCGGCTTTCATGGCGAGCAGGTCGAAGCCTTGAGCGTGCACGCGCCGAGCCGTGCGCTCGGTGAGGAAATCGGCGTGCACCTGCTGGTCTACGACCTGGACGACCTGCGCGGCGCCTTGAAGCCCGATGCCCAGGGCCGCACGCCGCGCGGCGATCTGCCCGCCTTGCGCCGATTGATTGAAAGAGAAAAGGACAAGTGAATGACTTCTTCGCCGACACGACGCGGCATGCTCTATGGCGGCGTGGCGGCGGTGGCCGCCGCTGCCGGGGTGGGTGGCGCCTGGTGGCGGGAACGCAGCGCCGGCAGCAATGCGGCGGGTGGCGAGCAGCTGGACGCGACCTTCTGGGCCCAGAAATTCGAACGGCCTGAGGGCGGTGAACTCGTTCTATCGAGCCTGCGCGGCAAGCCGCTGCTGCTCAACTTCTGGGCCACCTGGTGCCCGCCTTGTGTAGAAGAAATGCCGATGATCGACACTTTCTTCCGCGAACATGGCGCCAAAGGATGGCAAGTGGTCGGATTAGCCATCGATCAACCAAGCGCGGTACGCAAGTTCCTGCAGCGCACGCCGGTCACCTATCCCACTGGCCTCGCAGGGCTGCAAGGCACGGAGCTGGTCAAGAACCTGGGCAATACCGGCGGCGGATTGCCCTTCACGCTGGTCCTGAGCGGTAACGGCTCTGTTGCAGCTCGTAAAATGGGCAAGCTCGAAACCGCCGATCTGGACACATGGCGGCGTGAACTTGTTCATGGTTAGAATCGGCCGCCCAAGCTGGCGTTAGCCACCAAACGCTGAAAATCGCCGATTTTCAGCCCAGTTATATCCGAATGACCGGCAAAGCCGGCACTGGAGTCCCATGGATCTGCGCAAACTCAAGACACTGATTGATCTGGTGTCCGAATCGAATATTTCCGAACTGGAAATCACCGAAACCGAAGGCAAGGTTCGCATCGTCAAGGGCGGCGGCGCCGCTCCGGTGCAGTATGTGCAAACCTTGGCAGCGCCCCCTGCCGCCGCTCCGGTGGCAGGTGTGCCCGCCGCCCCGGCCGCTGCAAGTGCCCCCGCGGTCGAAGCCGCTCCGGCCGGCCACGCGGTCAAGTCGCCCATGGTGGGCACGTTCTACCGTTCGTCCAGCCCCGGCGCCGCCGCTTTCGTCGAAGTCGGCAGCAAGGTGAACGAGGGCGACACGATCTGCATCATCGAAGCGATGAAGATCCTCAACGAAATCGAAGCGGACAAGTCCGGCACGATCACCCAGATCCTCGGCGAAAACGGGCAGGCGGTCGAATACGGCCAGCCGCTGTTCATCATCGAGTGACCATGTTCAAGAAGATCCTGGTTGCAAACCGGGGGGAGATTGCCCTCCGGATTCAGCGCGCCTGCAGCGAGATGGGCATCAAGGCCGTGATGGTCTATTCCGAAGCCGATCGCGACGCCAAGTACGTCAAGCTGGCGCAGGAGGCCGTGTGCATCGGCCCGGCTCCATCGGCGCTGAGCTATCTCAACATGCCGGCGATCATTTCGGCGGCGGAAGTGACCGACGCCGAAGCCATCCACCCCGGCTACGGTTTCCTGAGCGAGAACGCCAACTTCGCCGAGCGCGTGGAGCAGAGCGGCTTCCAGTTCATCGGCCCGACGCCCGACAACATCCGCACGATGGGCGACAAGGTGTCGGCCAAGCAGGCCATGATCAAGGCCGGCGTGCCTTGCGTGCCAGGCTCCGAGGGCGAGCTCTCGGACGACGCCGCCACCAACAAGCGCATTGCCCGTGCGATCGGCTATCCGGTCATCATCAAGGCGGCGGGCGGCGGCGGTGGCCGCGGCATGCGCGTGGTGCACACCGAGGCGGCGCTGGTCAACGCGATCCAGATGACCAAGGCGGAGGCCGGCGCGGCCTTCAGCAATCCGGCCGTATACATGGAGAAGTTTCTCCAGAACCCGCGCCACATCGAGATCCAGATACTCGCCGACAAGCACAAGAATGCCGTCTACCTGGGCGAGCGCGACTGCTCCATGCAGCGCCGCCATCAGAAGGTGATCGAGGAATCGCCGGCCCCCGGCATTCCGCGCAAGCTGATCGAGAAGATCGGCGAGCGTTGCGCCGCGGCCTGCAAGAAGATCGGCTATCGCGGCGCCGGCACCTTCGAGTTCCTTTACGAGAACGGCGAGTTCTACTTCATCGAGATGAACACGCGCGTGCAGGTGGAGCATCCGGTGACGGAGTTCACCACCGGCATCGACATCGTGAAGACGCAGATCATGGTGGCCGCCGGCGAGAAGCTGCCGTTCACCCAGCGCCAGATCGAGATGCGCGGCCATGCCATCGAGGTGCGCATCAACGCCGAAGACGCGTGGAAGTTCACGCCGTCGCCGGGCCGCATCACCATGTGGCACCCGCCGGGCGGCCCTGGTGTGCGCGTCGATTCGCACGCCTACACCAACTACTTCGTGCCCCCGAACTACGACTCGATGATCGGCAAGATCATCGTGTACGGCGACACGCGCGAGCAGGCCATGGCGCGCATGCGCACGGCGCTGAACGAGACCGTGATCGAAGGCATCCAGACCAACATCCCGCTGCACCGCGAGTTGATGGTCGACGCCAAGTTCATGAGCGGCGGCACGAACATCCACTACCTGGAAGAGTGGCTGGCAGCGCACAAGCGCTGACCCACGGGACCACGCCATGTTCGAACTTCGCCTGATGGCACCGGAAGACCGGGTCGAAATGCTCAGCGACGCGCTCGATGCACTCGATGCGCTGAGCGTGTCCGTCGAGGACGCCGATGCGCAGACCGATGCCGAGCAGGCGCTGTTCGGCGAACCCGGCATGCCGCCGCCCAAGGAGGGCTGGCAACGCTCGCGCGTGATCGCGTTGTTCCCCGACGAGGCGCTTGCGAACGAGGCCGCATCGCTGCTCGCGCTGCAGGACTTCTTCGAGGGCTGCTCGGTGCTCGGCGTGGCGAATGTGCCCGAGCAGGACTGGGTGCGGCTCACGCAATCGCAGTTCGCGCCGGTCGAGATCACGCCCGAGTTCTGGATCGTGCCGACCTGGCACGAGCCGCCCGCACAGGCGAAGCAGGTGATCCGCTTGGACCCGGGTCTGGCCTTCGGCACCGGCACGCATCCCACCACGCGCATGTGCCTGCGCTGGATCGCGAAACAGGGCGAGGGCGCCTTCGGCAAGCAGCGCGTGCTCGACTACGGCTGCGGCTCCGGCATCCTGGCGATCGGCGCGGCGAAGTTCGGCGCGCGCGACATCGATGCCGTCGACATCGACGAAGCCGCGGTCTCCTCGAGCCGGCTCAATGCCGAAGCCAACGGCGTCAGCCTGAACGTCGGCCTGCCGGACGCGGCCAAGGGCACCTACGACACGGTGCTCGCCAACATCCTTGCGACGCCGCTCAAGCTGCTCGCGCCGCTGCTGCGCAGCCATGTGGCCCCGGGCGGATCGCTGGTGATGGCCGGCATCCTCGAGCGTCAGGCCGACGAGTTGAAAGAGGCCTACGCGCCGTATGCGGCCCTCGAGGTCAGCGACAGCGAGGACGGCTGGATCCTCATGACGGCACGCTGCTGAGCAGCGGGGCCGGGTTTTCGCACTGCCGCGCACCGTTCGCGTGGCGGGGGCCCAACCCTACAATCGCCCGGTCATGAGCCTCGTCACGCGTTGCCCCGCCTGCACCACCACCTTCAAGGTGGTGCGCGACCAGCTTCGCATCTCGGATGGTTGGGTGCGCTGCGGCCGCTGCAGCCATGTGTTCGATGCGACGCTCGATCTGCACGAATCATCTGATGGAGTGCCGGCCGGAGCGCCCCCTGCACCGTCCCCGGCAGCCGCTTATTCGCCGTCGCTGGTCGAGCCTTCCTCCGAGCATCGGGCCGATGCGCCGCGGACTTCATCGCAGCCTCCTTCCCAGGCTTCCGAAGATGCGGATTTCTTCGACGACGAACCCGAAGAGCATGCCCGCGCCGAGGTGGCGCATCCACCATCCGCACCGGAAGCCTTCGAGCCCGTGGAAGTGGCGGTCGCGCCGCAGCCCGAACCGCCTCCGCCGCCACCACCTGCATCGCCCGCGCAGTCTCCGGCGCTGTCGCTGCCCGCGCACGGCATCATCGCGGACGAGCCGTGGTCCGACCTGGATGTCAGCGAACCCACGTGGCGGCCGCCGGCGAGCTCGCTGCCGCCGTTTCCGAACATCGACCTGAATCTCGCGCCTCCGCCGCCATCGCCTCCCCCGCCGGTGCCCCCGCTGCCCGTTCCTCGCGCCAAGACGCATGGACTGGTCGAGCCCGCCATCGACGACGGCGCCAAAGAGACAGAAGAAAAAGAAGAGGACCAGGTCCAGATGCAGAAGGCGCTGCGGCGTGCGCGCATCAAGTCGGCCAAGATTGAGAGCGCTCACAAGTCGCGCGAAGCCAGGGCTGCGGCCAAGGCCGCTTCGTCGTCGCCGTCGTCGGTGGTGCGGGAGGCGAGCGAGCCGGAGAGTCCCGCCTCGCTGCCGCCGATGTTCGCCGAGCGCGAAGAGGACCACCATTTTTCCGACGACGAAGAGCACGACGTCCATGCGCCCGGTTTCTGGCAGCGTACGGGCGTGCGGCGACTGTTGGTCGTTCTGGCGGTGCTTGCCGTCTTGCTGCTCATCGTGCAGATCGTTCGCCACGAGCGCGACGGCATCGTCGCGCGGCAGCCGGGCCTGCGCCCCGCGCTGGCGGCGCTGTGCCAGTACACCGGCTGCGAGCTCTCGGCCCTGCGCCAGATCGGAGACATCATGATCGAGGGCGCCGCCTTCGCTCGAGAGAAGAGCGGCGGCAACGACTACCGGCTGAGCTTCACCTTGCGCAACGCGGCCACCGTGCCACTCGCGATGCCGGCTGTCGAGCTGTCGCTGCTCGACACGCAGGAGCGTGCGGTCGTGCGGCGCGTGCTGATGCCCGCGGACTACGGCGCGCCCTCGGTGCTCGCGGCGCGCGCCGACCGCGCGGCCTCGTTGCCGCTCACGCTGTCACCGAACGAAGCGGCCGCGCTGCCTCCCATCGCGGGCTACCGCGTGGAAGCGTTCTATCCCTAGCTGGACGACGCCTGCGCGCAAGCAAACGTCCTCCTTCTTTCATCCATCTTCATTCAACGAAAACGGTCCACCCATGGCAGCAGTGATTTGCGGTTCCCTCGCGTTCGACACCATCATGACTTTCGAGGGACGGTTCGCCGATCAGATCCTTCCGGACCAGCTGCATATCCTGAACGTGTCGTTCCTGGTGCCGGGCCTGCGGCGCGACTTCGGCGGCTGCGCCGGCAACATCGCCTACAGCCTCAACGCGCTGGGCGGCACGGCGCTGCCGATGGCCACGCTCGGCAGCGACGGCGCCGACTACCTGGAGCGCATGCGTTCGCTGGGCATCGACACCGAGTTCGTGCGTCAGCTCGACGACACCTTCACCGCGCAGGCGATGATCATGAACGACGTCGACAACAACCAGATCACCGCGTTCCATCCCGGTGCGATGCAGCAGGCGCACATCACCAAGGTGGCTGCGCGCGAGGACATCAAGGTCGGCATCATCGCGCCCGACGGCCGCGAGGCGATGCTGCAACACGCCGAGCAATTCGCAGCCGCCGGCATTCCGTTCGTGTTCGATCCGGGTCAGGGCCTGCCGATGTTCGACGGCGATGCGCTCAAGCACTTCGTCGATCTCGCGAGCTGGGTCGTGGTCAACGACTACGAAGGCAAGATGCTGTCGCAGCGCACCGGCTGGAGCCTGGCCGAGATATCCAAGCGCGTGCGCGGCCTGGTGGTTACGCTCGCGGCCGAGGGCTGTGAAGTCTGGATCGATGGCGAGCGCGAACATGTGCCGGGCGTGACGCCTACTGCCGTGATCGAGCCCACGGGTTGCGGCGATGCATGGCGCGGCGCACTGCTGTTCGGTCTGGAAAAGGAATGGCCGCTCGCGCAATGCGCGGCGCTGGGCAACCGCATCGGCGCACTCAAGATCGCGCAGCGCGGACCGCAGAACTACCAGGTCGACCGCAAGGCACTGGGCCTGTAAGAAGCCGCTTTTTCGAGCGCCCATAAAAAAACCCGACACCGTGAGGTGCCGGGTTTTTTGCCGTCAAGGGCGCTGAGAAAACTCAGGGCTTGCTGGCCGTAGGAAACGGCCAGGCTGCCTGGGGGTTCAGCGTCGTTTGCGCAGCAGGGGCAGGCGCTACAGCAGCCTTGGCGGGTGCCTTGGCAGCCTTCTTTGCAGCAGGCTTCTTGGCAGCAGCGGCAGGCTTGGCAGCGGGCTTTTTCGCGGCTTTCTTGGCCGCAGCCTTTTTCGCAGGAGCCTTCTTGGCAGCGGCCTTCTTTGCAGGGGCCTTCTTGGCGGCTGCCTTCTTGGCAGGAGCCTTCTTCGCTGCAGCCTTCTTCGCAGGCGCCTTCTTGGCAGCGGCCTTCTTCGCCGGAGCCTTCTTCGCAGCAGCCTTCTTGGCCGGTGCTGCCTTCTTCGCCGCTACCTTCTTGGCAGGAGCCTTCTTGGCGGCGACCTTCTTGGCAGCAACCTTCTTGGCCGGAGCCTTCTTCGCTGCTACCTTCTTTGCCGGAGCCTTCTTAGCGGCCGCGACCTTCTTTGCCGGAGCCTTCTTTGCAGCGGCTTTTTTAGCCGGCGCTTTCTTTGCAGTTGCCATTTCTATTTCTCCTTGATCAAGTTGAAAAAATCAACCTATTGAAGCACTTCACGCACGTTGGGAGCGCGAAGCGATTCATGGCGTTGGAATCTGAGCCCCAGCACCATGAACACCTGAGCCCTCGTCCATGCCGCGCTCTTCGGCGCGATCGGTGGCAAGGGCAATTCTTGAATTCATTAATTCTTATCGGAAAGATTCAATCCCAGGAGAGCGCACCACCCGACTGGTACTCGATCACGCGGGTTTCGAAAAAGTTGCGCTCTTTCTTCAGGTCAATCATTTCGCTCATCCAGGGGAACGGATTTTCTTCGTTCGGGAAGAGCGTTTCGAGGCCGATCTGCTGCGCACGCCGGTTGGCGATGTACCGCAGGTAGCCCTTGAACATGGAGGCGTTCATGCCGAGCACGCCGCGCGGCATGGTGTCTTCGGCGTATTTGTATTCGAGCTCGACGGCCCTCATGAAGAGGTCCTTGATCTCGGCCTTGAACTCTGGAGTCCAGAGGCCGGGGTTTTCGAGCTTGAGTTGGTTGATCAGGTCGATGCCGAAATTGCAGTGCATCGACTCGTCGCGCAGGATGTACTGGTACTGCTCGGCGGCACCGGTCATCTTGTTCTGGCGGCCGAGCGCAAGGATCTGCGTGAAGCCGACGTAGAAGAAGAGACCTTCCATCAGGCAGGCGAACACGATGAGCGACTTGAGCAGCGTCTGGTCGGTCTCGTGCGTGCCGGTCTTGAAGTGCGGATCGCTGATGGCGTCGATGAACGGGAGCAGGAACTGGTCCTTCTCGCGGATCGACTGCACTTCGTTGTAGGCGTTGAAGATCTCGCTCTCGTCCAGGCCGAGCGACTCGACGATGTACTGGTACGCGTGCGTGTGGATCGCTTCTTCAAAAGCCTGGCGCAGCAGGAACTGGCGGCATTCGGGGGCCGTGATGTGGCGGTAGGTGCCCAGCACGATGTTGTTGGCGGCCAGCGAATCGGCGGTCACGAAGAAGCCGAGGTTGCGCTTGACGATGCGGCGCTCGTCTTCGGTCAGGCCGTTCGGGTCTTTCCAGAGCGCGATGTCGCGCGTCATGTTCACTTCCTGCGGCATCCAGTGGTTGGCGCAGGTGGCGAGGTATTTTTCCCAAGCCCACTTGTACTTGAACGGCACCAGCTGGTTGACGTCGGTCTGGCCGTTGATGATGCGCTTGTCGGAAGCCTTGACGCGCTGGGTGGTTGGGGTGGCGGCAGGCGTTGCTGCTGCGGTGACAACCGGACGGACTGCGGCGCCGTCATCGAGCGTGCGCAGCGCGGGTTGTGCAATCGACGAAGTCGGAGCGTCCACCGAACGGCCTGCGGGCGAGCCGCTGGTCGATGCGTTGTGGTGCTGCAATCCTTGTTGCATATCCTTTGGTAAGGAGGGCTTGACTTCTTCGTCCCAGGTCAACATAGAAAAATCCAATGCTCAAATTATCGGAGCAACGATGTGAGTTGCAAAGTGCTCGTTCACATCGCGCGCCATTTATGTGGTTGTTATGTTGCTCGCATGCATCGCGCGATGTCAGTCAATGGCTTCATTGCTTGAACGTCGCGCGACTTTTCGCATGCACCTCACTGACTCACTGTCGCGAGCATCGGCGTGTCACTGGCACGCTTCACAGGTCGGATCGTCCACACCGCAGAACGCGATGTCGGTGGCAGGCATCGCGCTCATCTGTGCCTTCGCTGCGGCAGCGGCGGCTTCGAGTGCGCTCATGCCCGAGGGTGCGTCGTTGCCCGACGACACCGCGTTGAGACGGCCCGATTGCACCGTCGACTTTTCTGCGTGCGTCGCGCTCTGCGTGCGGAGGTAATAGGTCGTCTTCAGGCCGCGCAGCCATGCGAGCTTGTAGGTGTCGTCGAGCTTCTTGCCCGATGCGCCGGCCATGTAGATGTTGAGCGACTGTGCCTGATCGATCCACTTCTGGCGACGCGAGGCGGCTTCGACGAGCCACGTGGTTTCCACTTCGAACGCGGTGGCGTAGAGCGCCTTCACGTCTTGCGGCACGCGGTCGATGGGACGCAGCGAACCATCGAAGTGCTTCAGGTCCATCACCATCACGTCGTCCCACAGGCCCAGGCGCTTCAGGTCGCGCACCAGGTAGTGGTTGATCACGGTGAATTCGCCCGACAGGTTCGACTTGACCGACAGGTTGCCGAAGCAAGGTTCGATCGAAGCGTCCACGCCGATGATGTTGGAGATCGTCGCGGTCGGTGCGATGGCCACGCAGTTCGAATTGCGCATGCCGTCGGCCTTGATCTTGGCGCGCAGCGCGTCCCAGTCGAGCGTGGCCGAGCGGTCCACTTCGACGTAGCCGCCGCGTGCCTGCTCGAGCAGGTCGAGCGTGTCGATCGGCAGGATGCCCTTGTCCCACAGCGAGCCCTTGTAGCTCGAGTACTTGCCGCGTTCCTTGGCCAGTTCGGTCGATGCCCAGTAGGCGTGGTAGCAGATGGCTTCCATCGACTCGTCGGCGAACTGCACGGCTTCCTGCGAGGCGTAGGGAATGCGCAGTTCGTACAGCGCGTCCTGGAAGCCCATCAGGCCCAGGCCCACCGGGCGGTGGCGCAGGTTCGAGTCGCGCGCCTTCTTCACGGCGTAGTAGTTGATGTCGATCACGTTGTCGAGCATGCGCATCGCGGTCGAGATCGTGCGCTTCAACTTTTCCTGGTCGACCTTGCCGTCCTTCAGATGCTGCAGCAGGTTCACCGAACCCAGGTTGCAGACGGCGGTTTCGGTGTCGCTGGTGTTCAGCGTGATCTCGGTGCAGAGGTTCGACGAGTGCACGACGCCGGCGTGCTGCTGCGGCGAGCGCACATTGCAGGCATCCTTGAACGTGATCCAGGGATGGCCGGTCTCGAACAGCATCGTGAGCATCTTGCGCCACAGGTCCGAAGCCTGGATGGTGCGCGCGGGCTTGATCTCGCCGCGGGCGGCCTTCTCTTCGTAGGCGACGTAGGCCTTTTCGAAGTCGGCGCCGAACAGGTCGTGCAAGTCAGGCACGTTGGAGGGCGAGAACAGCGTCCAGGTGCCCTTTTCCATCACGCGGCGCATGAAGAGGTCGGGGATCCAGTTGGCCGTGTTCATGTCGTGCGTGCGGCGGCGGTCGTCGCCGGTGTTCTTGCGCAGTTCCAGGAACTCCTCGATGTCCAGGTGCCAGGTTTCCAGGTACGTGCAGACAGCGCCCTTGCGCTTGCCGCCCTGGTTCACCGCCACGGCCGTGTCGTTCACCACCTTGAGGAACGGCACCACGCCCTGCGATTCGCCGTTGGTGCCCTTGATGTGCGAGCCGAGCGCACGCACGCGGGTCCAGTCGTTGCCCAGGCCGCCCGCGAACTTCGAGAGCAGCGCGTTTTCCTTGATCGACTCGTAGATGCCGTCCAGGTCGTCCGGCACGGTGGTCAGGTAGCAGCTGGAGAGTTGCGAGCGCAGCGTGCCGGCGTTGAAGAGGGTGGGCGTGCTCGACATGAAGTCGAACGACGACAGCACTTCGTAGAACTCGATGGCGCGCGCTTCACGGTCGATTTCGCCAAGCGACAGGCCCATGGCCACGCGCATGAAGAAAGCCTGGGGCAGTTCGATGCGGGTCTTGCGCACGTGCAGGAAGTAGCGGTCGTACAGCGTCTGCAGGCCGAGGTAGTCGAACTGGTTGTCGCGCTCGGCCTTGAGGGCCGCGCCCAGGCGGGGCAGGTCGTACTGCAGCAGCTTCTCGTCGAGCAGGTCGTTCTCCACGCCCTTCTTGATGAACTGCGGGAAGTAGTCGGCGTAGGCCGTGGCACGGTCGACCGGCATCACTTCGCGGCCGATGATCTCCTTGAAGATCGTGTGCAGCAGGAGGCGCGCGGTGGCGAAGGTGTAGTCGGGATCTTTCTCGATCAGGGTGCGGGCCGCCAGGATCGAGGCCTTGTAGACCTCGTCGAGCGGCACGCCGTCGTAGAGGTTGCGCATCGTCTCGGCGACGATCGGCGCGGCGGTGATGCTGTCGCCCAGGTTCTCGCAGGCCGATTCGATCAGGCCCTTGAGCTGGTTCAGGTCGAGCGCGACGCGTTCGCCGTTGTCCAGCACATGCAGCGTCGGCGTGGCCGGCGCTTCCTGCTCGACCTGCTTGGAACGCTCCTGCGTGCGGCGTTCGCGGTACAGCACGTAGGCACGGGCGATCTCGTGGTGGCCGCCGCGCATCAGGCCGAGCTCGACCTGGTCCTGCACGTCCTCGATGTGGAAGGTGCCGCCGCCCGGACGCGAACGCACCATGGCGCGGATCACGCCTTGCGTGAGCACGTCGACCGTTTCGCGCACGCTGGCCGAAGCCGCGCCCTGGGTGCCGTGCACGGCCAGGAAGGCCTTCATCATCGCGATGGCGATCTTGTTCGGCTCGAAGGGAACGACCGCGCCGTTGCGGCGAATGATCTGGTAGTGCGCCAGGTTCTGGCCGGTGGGGGAGCCGGCTGTGTCCCGCTGTTGTTGGACAGGCGTGGAGGGAACGGCACGCGGGGTCGATGGGGTGTTCAGGGCAGTTTGCATTCGCTTCCTCTCGGTTGGCAATTCTTGTTGGGTGGCGACGCCTTGGCTGGGCGCCGCGCCGGCGTTGTTGACCGGACGGAGGACACTATATCTAGGGTGTCAGGGGTCTACAAGCCACTACAGGTAGTGTTTTGTGAGTGATTCACCTATGGCGGGTATCTCTCAAGATGTATGCCGTGGCCGGCAATGCCGCGTGAATACTGGACTATGGTTGCGCAACCCGCATGGGGCGTGGCTTGCAAGCCGATTTGGGCCTGCAGGGCGCATGGTTGCTGCACTGCGCATCTGCGTTTCTGAAATCGATGCGGCCCGAGGGCAGGGCATCGCAGGGCGTCACGCGATTGAAAAAATTAGCGCTTCAACACAGGTGGGGGAAACATCTGTGATTTCCAGCCCAGTTGCGCGTGCAGCAAATGCCAATCGAAGCCCGCGCCGGGGTCCTGTTTTCGGCCCGGTGCGATGTGCTCGTGACCGGCGATGTGCGCGATGGCGTAGTGCTGCGCGATCGCGGGGCAGAGGCTCGCGAGCGTCTCGTATTGCGCGGCTTCGAAGGTCTGGCCCTCGAGCCCTTCGAGCTCGATGCCGATGGAGTCGTCGTTGCAGTTGCTGCGGCCGCGCCACGACGAGACGCCCGCATGCCAGGCGCGGTCGTCGCAGCTCACGAACTGCCAGAGCTCGCCGTTGCGGCGCACATAGAAATGCGAGGACACCTCGATGCCGCGGATCGACTGGAAATAAGGATGCGCGTCCCAGTCGAGGCGATTGGTGAAGAGCCGCTGCACCGCGTCGCCGCCGTATTCGCCGGGCGGCAGGCTGATCGAATGCAGCACGATCAGATCGGTCTGTGCGCCGACAGGTCGGGGGCCGAAGTTCGGCGAGGGCAGGGCTTTCGCGAAGCGGTACCAGCCGGCCCGCCAGAGCCCGTCGTCGGCGGGCGGCGTGTTGTGCGAAGAGGCTGCTTCAGTCGTCGGCATGGCTGCTGCTGGCGCCATCGTCGCCGTTGGGCGTGGTGATGCCCAGCCGCGCGATGCGGTAGCGGATCTGGCGCAGGCTCATGCCCAGGCGTGCGGCGGCCGCGGTGCGGTTGAAACCGCTCTCGTGCAGCGCGCGCACGAGGATCTCGCGCTCCTGCTGGTCGAGATAGGCCTGCAGGTCGGAGGGCAGCGGCGGCGGGGTCGGCTTGAACTCCGCCACCGGTGCCGGCGCAATCACGGCCGGTGGCGGCACATCGTTGCCCGGCGCAAGTTGCGCGGGCGTCATCGAGGCCACGTCGGCGGCGGCCATCGTCGTGGCGACATTGCCGCCCATCAGGTCCAGGTGCAGTTCGTCGCCGTCGTTCAGCGCGACCGCGCGGTGCAGCAGGTTCTCGAGCTCCCGCACATTGCCGTCGAGCGGATGCAGCGCGAGGCGGCGCAGCAGTTCGGCCGACAGGTGCGGCACCGGCAAGCCGCCGTCCTGCGCGATGCGCGCGAGCAGCGCGGCGCAGAGCGCGGGGAGATCTTCGCGGCGGTCGCGGAGCGCAGGCACTGCGATCTCGATCACGTTGAGGCGGTAGAAAAGGTCTTGCCGGAAGCGGCCGGCCTGCACCTCGGCGTGCAGGTCTTTGTGGGTGGCGCTCACGATGCGCACGTCGACCGCTTCTTCCTGCGTCGAGCCGATCGAACGCACGCTGCGCTCCTGGATCGCGCGCAAGAGCTTCGACTGCATCGCCAGCGGCAGGTCGCCGATTTCGTCGAGGAACAGCGTGCCGCTGCGCGCGGCCTGGAAGTAGCCGTCGCGGTCCTGCGAGGAGCCGGTGTACGAGCCTTTTTTCGCGCCGAAGAATTCGGCTTCGAGCAGGTTCTCGGGAATCGCGCCGCAATTGACCGCGACGAACGGGCCGTCGCTGCGCTGGCTGCAGGCGTGCACCGCACGCGCCACCAGTTCCTTGCCGGTGCCCGACTCGCCGCGCACCAGCACCGGCGCCATGCCGCGCGCCACCTTGGCGATGCGCGACTTGACGAGACGCATCGGGTCCGATTCGCCCACCAGACGATCGAGGGCCGCGATGCCGCTGCTGCCGGTGACCGATGCGGCCTCGGCGCGTTCGCTGCTGGTGCTTGCGGCAACGGCCTTCTCCGGCTTGACCTGCACGACCGGGGCCCGCGTGGCCTGCACCGCCGAAGCGACCACGGCACGGAACTGCTTCAGGTCGACCGGCTTCGTGAGGTAGTCGAACGCACCCGCCTTGAGCGCCTCGACCGCGTTTTCCGCCGAGCCGTAGGCCGTCATCACCACGCAGCGCTCGCTGCGCTGGTTCTTCTGGATGCGGTGGATGATCTCCATGCCTTGCCCGTCGGGCAGGCGCATGTCGGTGATCACCGCATCGAAGCGCGCGGCCTCCAGGTGCTGCCAGGCTTCGGACACGCTGCCCGCGGCCTCGACGCGATAGCCTTCGCGCAGCAGCGTCAGCTCATACAGCGTGCGCAAGTCGGGCTCGTCGTCGATGACAAGGATCTGTGCGGGACGCGGGGCGGAAGAGAGGGGGGTGCTCACGGCGCTATTGTGTCAGCCGGTTCTCGCTGGCGGCAAAGCTGACGAAGAATTCGTTGCCTTCGGGGCCGCCCGCCACCAGCGCCCGCCGCTCGTAGCCGATGGTGGCGCCATGGCGCCGGCACAGCTCGCGGCAGAGAAAAAGGCCGAGGCCGCTGGAGCGGCTCTCGGACGAGAAGAAGGGCTCGAACAGGTGGCGCTGCACCGCCGGCTCCAGCGGCGCACCGTCGCTCCACACCTGCAGGGCGGGGCGGTTGGTGCCCGCGCGCTGCAGCGTGGTGATGACCTGGATCGCGCCCTCGCCCTTGCCTGCATAGCGCGATGCGTTGTCCAGCAGGTTCACCAGCAGGCGGCGCAGGTGCTCGGCGTCGAAGCGCACGTCGATGCCGGGCGCGTCGAGCGCGACCAGCACGCCCTTGCGCTGCGTCTGGCGCACCCATTCCTCGGCCAGCGCCTGCACCGCCGGGTCGAGCACCACCTGTTCACCGAGCGAGAGCACGCGCTGCTGGCGCGCGCGCGAGACGTCGAGCACGTCGTCCACGATGCGCGCGAGCCGCTGCGCGTTGTGCTGGACCATGTCGGTGAGCTTGCGGTGCGCGGGGTCGGTGAGGTCTTCGCTGAGCAGCGCGCTGGCCTGCGCGATGGCGGCCAGCGGGTTGCGGATTTCATGCGCCACGGCGGCGGACATACGGCCCATCGCAGCCAGCTTCTCGGTGCGGATGCGGGCCTCGAGTTCGCGCAGGTCTTGCAGGAACATCACGCAGAGGCTGTCGGCGCGCTTGTCGCTGGTCGGCGTGAGACGGGTGCGCACGCGCACCTCGCGCGCCGCGCCGCGGGCTTGTGCGACGGGAATTTCTTCGGACTGCGGCGCCCGCCGCGAGAAGGTCTGGCGCGACAGCGCGGCCAGCGCATGCCAGGCGGGCTGCGCGTGCAGCGCAAACGGCAGCGACAACTTCGCCAGGCCCTGGCCGAGGATCGCGTCGGCCGCCGGGTTCGCCGCGTGCACCATGCCTTCGGCATCGATCACCAGCACTCCTTCGGCCAGCGTCTCGATCACCAGGTCGTTGACCTCCGCCTGCATCTGCGCGCTGCTGCGGTTGCGTTGCGCCACCGCCTCTTCGCGCGCAAGCCGGCGTGCCAGTTCGTGCGCGAGCAGGGCCACCACGAAGAGGCCGGTGCCGGTGAGCGCCGCCTGAACGAAGCGGGCCGAGGAGTCGCCCGGCTGCTGCAGCCAGTGCCATCCCGCATCGGCCAGCAGCAGCAGCGTGACGGTGGCCGTGGTGCCCAGGCTCACGATCATCGTGCCGAGCACCGCGCTCATGAGCACCGGCAGTGCGAACAGCGGCGTGTAGTTGACGTTGCCGCTTTGCAGCACCTGCAGCGCGGTGAAGGTGGCGAGGTCGACGCCGATGGTCAGCAGCCAGAGCGTCGAGAAGCCGCGGATCGGCGGTTCGAAGTGCGCATAGCGCAGCTCCAGCCAGGTGACCACGAGGTAGGCCGCGCAGATCGCGATGGCCACCGCCTGCATCGTCTGCCCGAGCGCGAAGGCCACGCCCTGCAGCACCACCAGCACCAGCGCGACAAAGCAGCGCGCGGCCATGAAGCCGCGCCAGAGCCGCAGCAGCGCGGTGCTTTCGCTGCCGCCCGGTTCGAGCACGTCCCAATCCGTGACCGGATCGCCGCGCGACCAGAGAGGGGTGCTCATGGAGCAGGGGGCGTGTTCAGCCGCGCGCCGCGACCGCGGCCTGGCGGTGGGCGGTGCTGCAATAGACCGCATCGTCGGGGCCTGCGATGGCATCGCTCGCGGGCAGGTGCAGGCCGCAATGTGCGCAGCGCACCATCGCCTGCGGCGCGCCGACCGCCGTCGGCGCAGCCGGGCGTTGCTGCGCCTTGGCCATGCGCTCGCGCTGGGCATCGCGCATTTCTTCGCGCCGGTTCTTGCGCCAGAGCCAGATGGCGATCCAGAGCACGGCGAGGACGAGGAGGTATTTCATACGGGAGGACGCGCCAGCACCACTTCGAGCACGAAGCGGGAACCCACATAGGCCAGCAGTAACAGGGCCGAACCGGCGTACAGCACGCGGCGGGCCGTGCGGCCGCGCCAGCCGAAGCGCGCGCGGCCGATCAGAAGAACCGCGAACGTGACCCAGGCGAGCACCGAGAAGGTCGTCTTGTGGTCCCACTTCCAGGCGCGGCCTGCGGCGCCGTACAACTGCTCGGTGAACAGCAGGCCGGCCAGCAGCGTGGCCGACAGCAGCACGAAGCCCGCGGTCACGAAGCGGAAGGTGAGGCGCTCCAGCGTCAGCAGCGGCACGCCGCCTTCGGGGGGCGCGCCGGTCGTCAGGCGGATCTGCTTTTCGGCGCGCGTGATCAGCCACGCATGGACTACGGCCGCGCCGAAGAGGCCATAGGAGGCGATGCCCAGCGCGAGGTGCAGAGGAAGCCACGGCGAGGCAGTGACGTGCAGCGGCGTGCCGGGGAATAGAATGGCCAGCAGCACCGCCGCTGCACCCAGCCAGGCCAGCGCGCGCCGCACCTTCAATTGGGGATACAGGCGGCTTTCGATCGCATAGACCGTGAGCACCAGCCACGCCGTGACCGACAGCGCGGGGGCAAAGCCGAAGCGCGGCTCGCTCCCGACCAGTCCATGCGCCAGCACGGCCGCATGCAGAAGCCACGCGATTCCAAGGGCCCATTGGGTGGTTTGACGGCTGAGCCGGGCACCTGCGGCAGCGGCAAATCCGTAGGCCGCCGCGGTGGCGATGCCCAGCGCCACGCCGAGTGGGGAGGGGATCGCTAAAATCATCGGCCGGAGTGTACCGGCTGGACCTTGCGTTCCCCGCGCCCGACTTCAAGTTCTCCCCTCGTCTTTCAGACTTTCCATCCGGCCCGCCGCAGCGGGCAGCAAGGCATCCCCGCTCATGGCCACCGCCCTTACAGAAAAGTTCTCCCGCCTCGTCAAGACGATGAGCGGCCAGGCCCGCATCACCGAAAGCAACGTGCAGGACATGCTGCGCGAGGTGCGCATGGCGCTGCTGGAGGCTGACGTGGCGCTGCCCGTGGTGCGCGACTTCGTCGCCCGCGTGAAAGAAAAGGCGCTCGGCCAGGAAGTGCTGGGCTCGCTCAAGCCGGGCCAGGCGCTGGTCGGCATCGTGAACCGCGAGCTCGCGGCGACCATGGGCGAAGGCGTGTCGGACATCAACCTCGCAGCCCAGCCGCCGGCGGTGATCCTCATGGCGGGCCTGCAGGGCGCCGGCAAGACCACCACCACCGCCAAGCTGGCCAAGCACCTGATCGAGAAGCGCAAGAAGAAGGTGCTCACGGTCTCGGGCGACGTGTACCGACCGGCCGCCATCGAGCAGCTCAAGACCGTCACCAGGCAGGCCGGCGCCGAATGGTTCCCCAGCACGCCCGACCAGAAGCCGTTGGACATCGCGCGCGCCGCGCTCGATCACGCCAAGCGCCACTACTTCGACGTGCTGCTGGTCGACACCGCCGGCCGCCTCGCGATCGACGAAGTGCTGATGACCGAAATCAAGCAGCTGCATGCAGCGCTCGATCCGGTCGAGACGCTGTTCGTGGTCGATGCCATGCAGGGCCAGGACGCGATCAACACCGCCAAGGCCTTCAAGGAGGCGCTGCCCCTCACCGGCATCATCCTGACCAAGACCGACGGCGATTCGCGCGGCGGTGCCGCGCTGTCGGTGCGCCAGGTCACGGGCGTGCCGATCAAGTTCGCCGGCACGAGCGAGAAGATCGACGGCCTGGAGGTGTTCGACGCCGAGCGCCACGCGGGCCGCATCCTGGGCATGGGCGACATCGTCGCGCTGGTCGAGCAGGTCACCGCTGGCGTCGACGTCGCGGCGGCGCAGAAACTCGCGGCCAAGGTCAAGAGCGGCGCGGGCTTCGACCTGAACGACTTCCTCGGCCAGCTGCAGCAGATGAAGCAGATGGGCGGGCTCTCCAGCCTGATGGACAAGCTGCCCACGCAGATGGCCGCCAAGGCGACCGAGGCCGACATGACGCGCGCCGAGCGCGACATCCGCCGCAAGGAAGGGATCATCCAGAGCATGACCCCGCTGGAGCGCCGCAAGCCCGAGCTGCTGAAGGCTACGCGCAAGCGCCGCATCGCGGCCGGCGCCGGCGTGCAGGTTCAGGAAGTGAACCGGCTGCTCAACGAGTTCGAGCAGATGCAGGGAATGATGAAGAAGATGAAGGGCGGCGGCCTCATGAAGATGATGAAGAAGATGGGCGGCATGAAGGGCATGGGCGGCATGGGTGGGCCTGGCGGTCCGAAGCTGCCGTTCTGAGCTGCATACATATATAGAGAGACAGAAGCAGAAGCCCGCCGTGGGATGCCCCGGCGGGCTTCTACGTTTTCAGGTCTGCACGTCGTAGACCGTCTCGTGCGCCTCGATCGGTGCGGGCAGCTCCCAGCGGTGCAGCATCCGCTCGATGCCCGCGTTCGAAAGCGTCGTGTCGCGCTCGCGGTTGCGGCGCATCAGTTCCGGGTGCGGCACTTCCAGGTACACCAGCTCGATCTGCGCGTGGTACGCCCAGAGCAGGTCCAGCGTCTTGGTGCGCATCTGCTGGCTCAGGTGCGTGGCGTTCCAGACGAAACGCTCCTGCCTGCGCAGCAGCGCCTTCGCCTGGTCGACCGCGTGGTGCGCGGCCATGCCATCGTTCTCGCCGTGCCTGAGCCCCAGCTCGGCGCGCGCATCGTCGAAGGACACGACCGGCCAGCCCTTGCGGTGCTGCGCCACCCAGTGGTTCTTGCCGCTCGCGGGCAGGCCGCACATCACCGTGACCTGCGCGCCCGGCTGCTGGAACAGCGGGTAGTCGGGGCTGGTGTCGGCGCCTCGGAAATAGGCCAGGCGCGTGTGCGCATCGGCCATATTCCGCGGGCCATTCCAGCAGCCTTCTTCCTGCGCGAGCTGTTCGAAGAGCGCGATGTCGGCGAGGCTGTCGGCGCGCTTTTCGTAGTGGCGCCCAAGCATGTCGCAACGCGCCACGCAGCACAGATCGGGCAGGCTCAGCTCCCACGAGAGCCGGTGAGCCAGCCACTCGGGCCGCTCGCCCTTGCGCGAGGCAAAGGCGTGGAACGGCACCTGGTGCACGGCAATGATCCGGCAGACCGCCTCGCGCAATGCGAAGGGCACGCGGGCCTTCCACATCAGCACGCGCACGTCGACCGATCCGCGGCGCGAATGGCCGGGCTGGCCGATGCGGCCGCTGGCCTCGTCGATCACCGTGGTGTCGGGCTTGGCGATGTCGTGCAGCAGACAGGCCATGAAGAGCACGAAGCGGCCGTCGGCATCGGCGCGCTGGTAGTGCGCGTCGGCCAGGAGCGCGTCGAGCACCATGCGCGTGTGGATGCCGACGTTGCCTTCGGCGTGGTAGTACGGGTCCTGCGGTGTTTCCTCCAGGCGCAGCAGGGCCGGCAGCAGGTCGCAGCATCGGGCCCAGTCGTAGCTTTGTGCGGGCGCGGGGACCAGCGCGCGCAGATCGTCGCAGGTCATCGCGGCCTCCCTTTGGTTGTTAGTGCGGCGGCGTCGCGCAAGGTCGTCAGGCCCAGGTCTTCCCAGCGCACGGGCGGCGTCGGCGCGTAGAGGTCCACACCTGGCGCGAGCTGGTTGGGCAGCACCGGCCGGCGGCTGTGGTGCGAGCCCGAGTCGAGGATCGTCTGCACGAAGTCCGGCCGCACCCACTTGTAGCGGCCGGTTACCTGGCCGTTCGATTCGGTCTTGAGGTACAGGCCTTCGGCGAGGTCCGACAGGTCGGTTTGCTGCCGCACGAGATCGAGCGGCTGGTTCTCCTGTGCCACGGCCTGCTCGAAGGCCGGCTTCCAGTCGGCACTGCGTGCCAGCGAAGGCCGCACCAGCGTGCGCAGTGCCTTCGCGCTGTACGGCATCTCGCCCTCGTACAGCACGGGCACCGACATCACCGGGCCGACGGCCAGCAGCGCATGCCGGGCCGGCGTCGAGAGAAAGCACGCCGCCTGCCGGTCGTACAGATCGAACTCCAGGAAGAACGCGGGCAGCCGGTCGTACCAGCAACTGTGCTTGGCGAAGCACCATTCGCCGTACATCACGTAGCGGTCTTCGAGCCGCTCGAGCAGCATCGCCTCATGCGCCGCGGCCCAGTGCTTGAACAGGTTGAACTGCCGCTCGCCCGCGCCGCCGGCCAGGTAATGGCCGCGCGATTGCAGCAGCAATTCGCCCGCCGAAGTGAAGGACACGGCGGCATTCGCGCCATCGAGTTTTTCCTCGATGACCACATGCTGGCCGCGCAGCGCGGACAACGGCGTCTGGCCGTCGTCGGTATCGCCGGCCTGCAGCCGAGAGCCTTCCAGGTGCGCCGTACGCGGGTACTTGAGCAGCGGGATCGATGAAAGGGAAGAAGAGAGAGAAAACACGTTGTTCTCCAGATGGAAATCAGGAAGAACCGACAACGTGCGGGAGCGAAGCTGGAAGAGAAAGTCGACTTCGATGGCCGAAGAGGCCGTGTCTGGTCAGCGGGGTACGCAGCTAGGCGCCCGACATGACCAGCAATGAAGTGGTGTTGTCGGCGTCAGAGAGTGATGACGGCGAATCGGGGCACTTGGCGCTCCAGGGGATCGAACGATCCGTGGGTTGAAGGAAAAAAGAGTGGGCGATTCTAGCCACGCGCCATGAAAAAAGCCGACCCTCGGGCCGGCTTTTCGTGGGCGCTGTGTCTTCAGCGCATCAGCGGAGCTCAGGCCGCAGCCAGAGCCGCGGGGCGTGCCAGGCGCAACGCATGCATCCACGCACGGCGCAGCACGGCCGGCGAGCGCGATTCCTCGGGAATCAGCAGGAAGCCGCGGTCGCGCAGCGTGGTGCCCAGCGCGATCTGGCTGGTCAGCACGGTCAGCGGAATCGCCAGCAGCAGCGGCAGGCCGACAGGCATGAGCCAGATCAGCGCGCTCGGGTCGATCATCGCGACGCCGACGGCCAGCATGCCGATCACCAGGGTCATCGGGGCCAGCTGCGTGGCAGCGATCTTCCACGGCACGGCGGCGGCTTCACGCGGGGGCGACTTCCAGTCGAGCTTGATGCCGGTGAGGGCGACCAGCACGAACAGCGAGTGGGCGAGCATGCGGACCGGTGCCTGCACGATGGCCAGGGCGCTTTCCAGCACCGAGCTCTTCACGAGACCCCAGGTGCCGCCGTATTGGCGTTGCTCGCCGCGCATCAGCACGGCGGCGATGCCCAGCACGCGCGGCAGGAACAACAGGCACAGGGTCCAGATCCAGAGGCCGGCCAGTTCGGCGGGCAGCACGCTCCAGCTCGAGACGAGGCTGGAACCGCTGAGCCACAGGGCCGTGCCCAGCGTCAGGAACGCGAGCCACAGCGGCGCGGACGCATAGGCCATGGTGCCGGTCACGAACATGGCGCGGTGCACCGGGTGGATGCCGGGCTCGGCCATCAGGCGGGCGTTCTGCAGGTTGCCCTGGCACCAGCGGCGATCGCGCTGCAGTTCGGCCAGGAGGTCCGGCGGTTGCTGCTCGTAGCTGCCGACCAGGTCGGACACCAGCCACACGTTGTAGCCGGCGCGGCGCATCAGCGCGGCTTCGACGAAGTCGTGCGACATGATGCCGCCCGACATGCCGCCGGTGCCCTTGATCGGGGCCAGCGCGCAATGCTTCATGAAAGGCTCGACGCGGATGATCGCGTTGTGGCCCCAGTAGTGCGATTCGCCCAGTTGCCAGAACTGCATGCCCAGCGTGAACAGGCGGCCCGTCACGCGGGAAGCGAATTGCTGTGCGCGGGCGTGCAGCGTGACGTGGCCGATGGCCTGCGTCGCGGTCTGGATGATGCCGGCGGTGGGGTTGGCTTCCATCAGCTTGACCATCGAGGTCAGGCAATCGCCGCTCATCACCGAGTCGGCGTCGAGCACGACCATGTAGCGGTAGTCCTTGCCCCAGCGGCGGCAAAAGTCGGCCACGTTGCCGGCCTTGCGGTGCGTGCGGCGGGTGCGCAGGCGGTAATACACCTCGACCTGCGGCTGGTTCGGACTGTCGGCCAGGGCGGCGCGCAGGTCTTCCCAGGCGGCGCGCTCGGCGGCGGCGGTCTCGGGGTTGTAGCTGTCGGACAGCACGAACACGTCGAACTGCTTGGCATGGCCGGTGGAGGCGACCGATTCGCAGGTGGCGCGAAGGCCGGCGAACACCGTGGCAACGTCTTCGTTGCAGATCGGCATGATGATCGCGGTGCGTGCCTCGGGGTTCATTGGGTGGTTGGCGACCTGCTTGGCCGACAGCGCGTGCTTGTCACCGCGCACCGAGACGTAGAAGCCCATGAGGGCGGTCACGAAGCCGGTCACGACCCAGCCCGAGAGCAGGCCGTACAGGCCGATCTGGCCGTATTCGAGCCAGACGTTGTTGTAGTCGGGTTGCACGCCGGCAAAAAGCGTCGAGGCGATCACGGTGCTGAGCACGGTGAGCAGCATGAACGCGTTGCGGCGGCGGGCCGCGGCGCGTTGCCACGGCTGCTTGACCTGGCGGGCCGATTCGGCGCTTTCGTCTTCGGCCGCACGGCCGGCGCCGAGCTTGACCAGCAAGGCGGTGCCGATGCTGTTCCAGAAACCGCGCCAGGGGCGGGGCGTCATCGAACCGCGGTTGACGGGCGGTGCGGTGACCGAATTGGGGTGGCGCTCTTCGCGGACCGGGCTGCGGTGCGAAAAGTCGGCTTCGGTCAGCACGTTCAGTTGGGAGAAGTCAGTGGGCTTCATGTGATTTACCAACGTTGCTTGTCGAGGGAAGGGGTGTCGCCAATGGCCGGAAAGCGCTTGATGACGCAATCGGGTTCGGCGCCGCCTGCGCTGGCGAGCGCTGCGGACGAATGACCCGCGGCACGGGGCCGCGAGAGGGAAAACTGCTTTTGACGCAGGCCGTCGCGCTGCGGGCGCAGTGCGAAAGATGGGCTGGTAAGTGCTGTCATGCCAGTACAGGGGCAAACCCTGTGCCAGCCTGGAAAAACGCTTTCAGATCAACGACTTGGAGCGATCTGAGTACAGATTTCGGTGGGGAGGCCCGCCACAGGCCCTCCAAACCCCTGTTTTTGTCGCCGAATCCCGACAAGCCTTGGCGGCCGGTGGGAGATGCCCTTTGAAATCAACGACTTAGGGGCGTCGCTACTCGGCGACAGGGTCCGAGCCCGGAGCGACAGCGTCGGCCTTGAAGTGCCCCGGCGTGAGCTCGTGCTTCTGCAGCAGGCGGTAGAACTCGGTGCGGTTTCGGTCGGCCAGGCGGGCCGCGTCGGCCACGTTGCCGTCGGTCAGCTTGAGCAGGCCGACGAGGTAATCGCGCTCGAAACGCTGCTTGGCTTCGGCATAGGTCTGGACCTCGACCGTCGGCACCCGCAGCGCGCGTTGCACCAGCGCCAGCGGGATCAGCGGCGAGCTCGACAGCGCACACACCTGCTCGACCACGTTGAACAACTGCCGCACGTTGCCCGGCCAGGCCGCGGTGGTCAGCGCCTTCAGCGCCTCGGGCGCGAAGCCGGAAAGCCGCTTGCCGTATTTGGTCGAGAGCCGCTGCAGGAAGTGATTGGCCAGGAGCGGAATGTCCTCGCGCCGCGCCGACAGCGGCGGCAGCGTGAGCGTCACCACGTTCAGGCGGTAATACAGGTCTTCGCGGAACTGGCCGGCTTCCATCGCGGCGTCCAGGTCGCGGTGGGTGGCCGAGACGATGCGCACATCGACCTCGATCGACTGGCTCGCGCCCAGCGGCCGCACCGCGCGCTCCTGCAGCACGCGCAGCAGCTTGACCTGCAGTGCGGGCGGCATGTCCCCGATTTCGTCGAGCAGCAGCGTGCCGCCGTCGGCCTGCTGGAACAGGCCCTTGTGGTTCGCGTGGGCGTCGGTGAAGGCGCCCTTCATGTGGCCGAACAGCTCCGATTCGAGCAGCGCTTCGGGAATCGCGCCGCAATTGACGGCCACGAAGGGCTTGTCGGCGCGCGCGCTGGCCTTGTGAATGGCGCGCGCCAGCAGTTCCTTGCCGGCGCCCGAGTCGCCGCGCAGCAGCACCGAGGCGTCCGACTTGGCGACCATGCGCGCTTCGGCCAGCAGTTCGGCCATGCGGTTGCTGCGGCTCACGATTTCGGCGCGCCAGCTTTCGTCGCCACTTTTGGCCGGCGTGCTGGCGGGAGCGCCGAGCGCCAGCGCCTGGCCGATCTTGTCGAGCAGCTCGCGCGCGTCGTAGGGCTTGGTGAGGTAGGTGAACACGCCGCGCGCGGTGGCCTCGACCGCGTCGGGAATCGTGCCGTGCGCGGTGAGCAGGATCACGGGCAGCGAGGGATGGCGCTTGCGGATCTCGTCGAAGAGCGCGAGGCCGTCGCGGCCCGGCAGGCGCACGTCGCTCAATACCAGTTGCGGATGTTCGATCTCGAGTTGGGTGAGCGCGGTTTCAGCCGACGTCACGGCCGTGACCTGGTAGCCCGCCGACACCAGCCGCATCGAGATCAGACGCAGCATGTCCGGGTCGTCGTCGACCACGAGGAGGCGGGCGCCAGTAGTGCTCATCAGGAAACCTCCGTGCGGCGCACTGCGGTGCGAGTAACTGCTGGCGGCCGTGCGGTACTCATTGATTCGGTTTGTTTCCGTTGGTCGCCGGCGCCGGTACTGCTGCCGGGGCCGGCGTGGCGGCGGGCCGCGCGAAGCTGCGTTCGATGGCGCGCAGCGCTTCGATCCGGTCGTTGAGCTGGTCGATGCGGCGCTGGCTCTCGCGCAACTGCTGCACCTGCTTGTCGCGGTCGTCCTCGACGCGGCGCTGTTCCACATAGCGGGCGGCCAGCGCGCGCGCGAGCGGGTGCAGGGGCTGCGCCTCGGGCGACGGGTTGGCGATCACGCGCTGCAGCAGGCCGAGCGCGCGCGCCAGGTCGGCCGGCACGCGGGTCTGCGACAGCAATATCGCCAACTGCATCTGCGTGGCCGGCGAATCGCCGGGGTCGCCGATGCGGGCAATTTCGGCGCTGAGTTCGTTCCCGCCGAGCGGGCGCACCTTGTCGGCATACGACAGCATGGCCGCCAGCGGTCCCTGGGTCATCAGCGTGAAGAGCGAGGCCGGCTGCGTGGCGGGCGCGCGGGGCTCGGCCTCGACAGGCATCACGCGCGGCACGACGGCGGGCGGAGGCAGTGCATCAGCCTCGGCGGGCGGCTTGGGCTGCGTGGCGCAGGCGGCCAGCAACAGGGCGAAGGGCATGGCCAACGCCGCTGCGAGGGTGGAACTGCGGACGAACGAAAAAGACATGGGTCGAAAAAGGGACGAAGGGGCGCGAAGCGGTGATTCAGAAGAAAGAAGAAGCTGGGGCGTGCCGGCAAGGAGATCGGGCGTCAGGCCGTGCGCGGCAACTCGATGCGAAAACGTGCACCGGGCCCGCCAGGCTGCAGCGTGATGCGGCCCCCGTGGGCTGCAATGTACTCCTGCACGATGGAAAGTCCGATGCCGGTGCCTTTCACCGTGTGTTCGGGTTGGCGTTCGCCGCGGAAGAAGGGTTCGAAGATCCGGTCGCGATCGCCCTCGGCGATGCCCGGCCCCGCGTCGTTCACGTCGATATAGACGGCCTCGGGCGTGCCCGACACCGCGAGCGTGATGACACCACCCGTTACCGAAAAGCGGATCGCATTCGACAGCAGGTTGGCGATTGCCGTGCCCAGCTTGGTCCGGTCGACCGTGATCGAGATCGGCTCGCCCTCGGCGCGCACGCGCAAACCATGCGACTGCCATTGCAGCCGCTGGGCCTCGATCTGCTCCTCGATGAGCGGCAGCAGCTCGGTGCGCTCGCGGCGCAATTCGCGCGCCTCGAAGGCAGCGGCATTGAAGCGCAGCAGTGCCTCGATCTGGCCCTGCAGCGACACGGTGTTCTGGTTCAGGATCTGCGCGACTTCGAGCTGCGCCGGATTCAGCGGGCCCGTCACGCCGTCTTCCAGCAGCGAGACGCCTTCGCGCAGCGCGGCCAGCGGCGTCTTGAGTTCGTGCGACACATGGCGCAGGAACCGCGCCTTGTCGGCGTCAAGTTCGGTGAGGCGCAGCCGCAGCCATTCGAGTTGCTGCGACACGCGCCGCACGTCGGCCGGGCCGCGGATGTCGATGGGTTCGTCCAGCCGGTTCTGGCCGAGGCCGACGATCGCATGCTCCATGCGCTTGAACGGGCGCGCGAGCCAGATGCCGAAAGCCAGCGCCAGCACCACCGCCAGCACGCTCGCGGCCACCACTTCGCGCATCAGTCGGCGGCGCGCGTTCTCGATGCGCTTGGCGAGCGCGTCGTTCTGCATCTCGATGAGGAACTGGGCCTGCTGCGCGAGGCTGGTGTTGAGCGTGTCGAGCTCGCGGAACTGCATGGCCATCGTGCTTTCGCGGGCGAGGGCGCTGTCGGCGCTGCCGCTCATCAGGCCTTCGATCACAGCCAGCTGCACGCGCCACGGCTCGATGCTTGCGGGCAGCAGGCCGTTCTTCTCCAAGCGTTCGAGCACCTGGTGCGATTCGCGCGCCGCTTCGTCGAAGCGGCGGCGCAGCACCGCGTCGTTGAGAACCAGCGACTGGCGCCCGGCGCGTTCCATGGCCGCGCTGCGTTCGGCCAGCGACTGGGCCGCGCCCGAAAGCCGCAGCGCGCGGGCGGCGGCATCGCGGCTCTGGGTCATGAGCGCGTCGTACTGGAACACCGAGCGCAGCGCCACGCCCACCAGCAACGCGGTGATCAGCAAGAAGGCAAAGAGCAGGAGCTGCTGGAACGAGCCCCGTATCGACGGCCGCTTCGCCATCAGTGGGCGAGCGCCACTGCGGGCTGTTGCAGCGCCGGCGACGATTCGCGCGTCACCACTTCGCCGCGCAGCGTGTAGGCCAGCGAGCGCGTGATGCGCAGGTCGGTCATCTGGCCGACCAGGCGTGCGTCGCCCTCGAAGTTGACGACGCGGTTGCAGGCGGTGCGGCCCATCAGTTCGTTCGCATCCTTGCGGGACGCGCCCTCGACCAGCACGAGCTGCGTGCTGCCCACCAGCGCATCGCCGAAGCGGCGCACGTTGCCGTCGATCACGCGCTGCAGCGTCTGCAGGCGCGCGAGCTTCACCTCGTGCGGCGTGTCGTCATGCAGCGCGGCGGCCGGCGTGCCGGGACGCGGGCTGAAGATGAAGCTGAAGCTGTTGTCGAACTGGCAGTCGTCGATGAGCTTCATCATCCTGGCGAAGTCTTCGTCGGTCTCGCCGGGGAAGCCGACGATGAAGTCGCTGGAGAGGGCCAGGTCGGGGCGGATGGCGCGGAGCTTGCGCACCGTGCTCTTGTATTCCATGGCGGTGTAGCCGCGCTTCATGGCCATGAGGATGCGGTCGCTGCCGTGCTGCACCGGCAGGTGCAGGTGGCTCACGAGCTGAGGCACCTTGGCATACGCCTCGATAAGCCGCGGCGTGAACTCGTTCGGGTGGCTGGTCGTGTAGCGGATGCGCTCGATGCCGGGAATTTCGGCGACGTACTCGATGAGCAGCGCGAAGTCGGCGATTTCGGCGGTGTCGCCCATCTTGCCGCGGTAGGCGTTCACGTTCTGGCCCAGCAGCGTGATCTCGCGCACGCCCTGGTCGGCGAGGCCGGCGATTTCGACCAGCACGTCGTCCAGCGGCCGGTTCACTTCCTCGCCGCGGGTGTAGGGCACCACGCAGTAGCTGCAGTACTTGGAGCAGCCTTCCATGATCGACACGAAGGCGGTCGCGCCCTCGACGCGCGCGGGCGGCAGGTGGTCGAACTTCTCGATCTCGGGAAAGCTGATGTCCACCTGCGGGCGGTCCAGGCGCTCGCGGTCGTTGAGCATCTCGGGCAGGCGGTGCAGCGTCTGCGGGCCGAACACGATGTCGACGTACGGGGCGCGCGCGATGATGGCCGCACCTTCCTGGCTCGCCACGCAGCCGCCCACGCCGATCTTCACGCCCTTGGCCTTCAGGTGCTTCACGCGGCCGAGATCGGAGAACACCTTCTCCTGCGCCTTCTCGCGCACCGAGCAGGTGTTGAACAGGATGAGGTCGGCCTCGTCCACGTTCTGCGTCGGCTCGTAGCCCTGCGCGGCGTTCAGCACGTCGGCCATCTTGTCCGAGTCGTACTCGTTCATCTGGCAGCCGAAGGTCTTGATGAATACTTTTTTCATGGAGTGCTCTCTATGCCCTCCGGGGACGGAAGGCGCGGCGGGCGCGGAAGGCCTGCGCCGCCTCTTTCTGTATGTCTGTCCGCAGCGGTTACTGCGTATTGAGGGTGTCGTTCGTGGTGAACGGCCAGATGTTCAGCAGCGGCCTGTTCAGCGATTCGCGGCTGGCCACGGCTTCTTCTGGCGTGAGGATCCAGATTTCGCGCAGCAGCCCGGCGGCATCGCGCGTGTAGTTCACCAGGTACTTCTGGCCAATGATCGCGCCGGGCATCACCAGCATGTTCTGCGGGTTGCGGATGCGGGCGCCGGCGCCGAGGCGGTCGGCGTTGCCGTCGAGTTCGACGTCGGGCGCGTTGGTCACCATGAACTTGCCGCGCAGCGTGCCGATGGGGAAGTTGCGCCCGCCGTTCAGCGATTCGTTCTGGGTCTGCGGACGGGGAATTTCGTCCTGTGCGCTGGCTTGCAGGGAGAAAAGTCCGGCGCTGGCAGCGAGGGCGCACAGCGCGGTCAAAGTGAGGGCATTGGTGGTTTTCTTGCAGCGGTTCATGGGGTATATCCAGAGGCTGTGGAGCGGGCGATTTTAGCGAGGGGTTCGGCCCCTTCGCGCCGGCCACAGCAGGTTGAGCGCGGGCTTGTCGGTTGACCTGCTTTACATTTCTTTACGGGAACCATGAACGCCGTGAGTCGGGCGCTGATTCAATAGCCAGTGTCAGCCCAAAGTGCACAAGAACCCCATGAAGAAAAATGCTGCCATCGCCCTTGCGGGTGTGTTGATCGTAGCCGTCGCCGGCGGGTGGTGGAGCATGTCCGGGGGCAAGGCCGGGGCAAAGAATGCGAACACGGCGGCAGCCCCGGGGAATGGCGCCGCATCCGGTGGCGCCGCCCCTGCCCTGGTGACCCTGGCCACCGCCGAAAAGCAGGACGTGCCGGTCACGGTGCAGGTCAACGGCAGCGTGGTGTCCCTCAACAGCGTCGACCTGCGCCCGCAGGTCACCAACACCGTCAGCGCCGTGCATGTGAAGGAAGGCCAGTTCGTGAAAGCGGGCCAGCTGCTCTTCTCGCTGGACGACCGCAACGACCAGGCCAATCTGGCCCGTGCCCGCGCCCAGCAGCAAAAAGACGAGGCCACCATGGCCGACCTCGAGCGCCAGTACAAGCGCAGCCAGGACCTCGTCGCCCAGAACTTCATCGCCAAGAGCGCGGCCGACGCCACGCTCTCCCAGCTCGAGGCGCAGCGTGCCGCCGTGGCGGCCGACCGCGCCGCCGTGCAGTCGGCGCAGGTGGCGCTGGGCTATGCCACGCTGCGCGCGCCGATCGCCGGGCGCATCGGCGCCGTCAACATCTACCCGGGCACGCTGGTGCAGCCGACGCTGTCGCTGGTCACCGTCACCCAGCTCGATCCGATCGCAGTGAGCTTCCCGGTGCCCGAGGGCAACCTGCAGGACCTGCTGGAAGCCGCGCGCAGCCGGGCGCCGGTCGAGGCGCTCGTCGCCGGGCGCAAGACCCCGCTCATCGGCTCGCTCGATTTCGTCGACAACACGGTCGATCCGCAGATCGGCACCGTGCGCGCGAAGGCCGTGTTCGCCAACGCCGACCAGGGCCTCTGGCCGGGCCAGTTCGTCGGCACGCGCATCACGGTGCGAACGCTCGCCGGCGCCACGGTGGTCCCGGCCGCCGCTCTGATGATGCTGTCCGACGGCACCTCGCTCTACGTGGTCGACCAGGCCAAGACCGCCACCCGCCGCAAGGTGAAGGCGCTGCACACCTTCGGCACCAAGGTGGCCGTGAGCGGCATCGAGCCGGGCGAGCAGGTGGTGATCGAGGGCAGCCAGAACGTGCGTCCGGGCGGCAAGGTGCGGGTCGATGCAAAGGCTGGCGGGCCGGGCGCCGCGCCCAACGGCACCACGGGCGTGACGCCGGGTAGCGCGGCGTCATCCGAAGGCACCGGCACCAAGCCGCCGCAGCGAGAACGCGCATGAGCGCCGCGCCGGGCCGCCCCAAGCAAGCTCGCACCGCAGCGCGAAGCGCGGAGGTCTTCCGATGAACATCTCGGAGCTCTGCATCCGTCGTCCTGCGATGACGGTGCTGTTGTCTGCCGCGGTGGTGGTGGTCGGCATCTTTGCGTACTTCAGCATCCCGGTGGCGGCGCTGCCCAGCTACAACACGCCGGTCATCAACGTCAACGCGCAGTTGCCGGGCGCCAGTCCGGACACCATGGCGAGCTCGGTTGCGCTGCCGCTCGAAAAGCAGTTCTCGACCATCCCGGGCCTGCAGACCATCAGTTCGGTCAACACGCAGGGCGTGACCTCGCTCACGCTCGAATTCGTCAGCAGCCGCGACATCGACGCCGCCGCCGTCGACGTGCAGGCCGCCCTGCTGCGCGCCCAGCGCCAGTTGCCTCAGGAGCTGACGCAGCTCCCCTCCTACCGCAAGGTGAACCCGGCCGATGCGCCGGTGCTCTTCATCGCGCTGATCTCGCCGTCGATGAATCCGGCCGAGCTCAACGACTACGCCGAGAACCTGATCTCCCCCACGCTCTCGACCATCGACGGCGTGGCGCAGGTGGGCGTCTACGGCCGCAAGGCGTTTGCCGTGCGCATCAAGGCCAATGCCGACCTGCTCAACGCCCGCAACATCACGCTCGACGAGCTGGCCAAGGCGGTGAATTCGGCCAACGCCAACACGCCGGTCGGCACGCTCGACGGTCCGCGCCAGACGCTCACCATCCAGGCCAACCGCCAACTCGTGAAGGCGGCCGATTTCGCCAAGCTCATCGTCGGCCAGCGCAACGGCGCGCCGGTGCGGCTGGACGAAGTGGCCACCATCGAAGACAGCTTCGAATCGGTGAAAACCGCCAGCAGCTTCAACGGCCAGGACTCCATATCGCTGGCCGTGCAGCGCCAGCCCAATGCCAACACCGTGCAGGTGGTGGACGCGGTGCGCGCGCTCATTCCGCGCTTCAAGGCCGAGCTGCCGCAGTCGGTCGAGATCCAGATGGTGAACGACCGCTCGCTCTCCATCCGCGAAGCGGTGCACGACGTGCAGCTCACGCTGTTGGGCACCATCGCGCTGGTGGTGCTGGTGATCTTCCTGTTCCTGCACCGGCTGGTGGCCACGCTGATTCCGGCGGCCACGATTCCGATTTCGCTGATCGGCGCGGTGGCGCTGCTCTACGCCTTCGGCTATAGCCTCGACAACGTCTCGCTGCTGGGCATCACGCTGGCCGTGGGGCTGGTGGTGGACGACGCCATCGTGGTGCTCGAAAACATCATGCGCTACGTCGAAAAGGGCATGGAGCCCTTCGCGGCGGCGCTGCGCGGCGCGCGCGAGGTGGGCTTCACCATCGTGTCGATTTCGATCTCGCTGGTGGCGGTGTTCATCCCGATCTTCTTCATGCCGGGCGTGATCGGCCTTCTGTTCCACGAGTTCGCGGTGGTGGTGGCGCTGGCGGTGCTGGTGTCGGCCATCGTGTCGCTCACGCTGGTGCCGATGCTCGCGAGCCGGCTGCTCAAGCAGGTGCCGCGCAAGGAGGGCGCGCTCGACCATGAGGAGGAGCACCCCGAGCCCGGCACCGCCATCGGCCGCGCCTTCGAGCGCGGCTACCGCGCGGTGCACGGCGCCTACATGCGCACGCTCGACTGGACGCTCGTTCACCGCTGGGTGATGCTGGTGGCCGCGGGCCTTACCTTCGTCATCACCGCCTGGCTCTTCATCACCATTCCCAAGGGCTTCTTCCCCGAGGAAGACATCGGCCAGATCCAGATCACCACCGAGGCGGCCGAAGACATTTCCTTCACCGCCATGAAGGCGCTTCAAGACCGCGTGGCCGCCTCGCTCAAGGACGATCCGAGCGTGGCCTACGTGAGCTCCTTCGTCGGCGTCGGCGGCCCGACCGCCACGCAGAACTCGGGGCGCCTTTTTGCCGTGCTCAAGCCGCGCAGCGAGCGCCCGAAGATGGCCAAGGTGCTCGAGTCGCTGCGCCAGCGCTTCCGCGAGATTCCCGGCATCGCCGTCTACATGCAGCCGGTGCAGAACCTGCGCCTGGGCGGCCGCCAGAGCAAGGCGCGTTTCCAGTACACGCTGCAGAGCGTGAACGCCGGCGAAATGGTGCCCTGGGCCACGAAGCTCATGGAGCGCATGCGCGCCGACCCGGCCTTCCGCGACGTGACCAGCGATTCGCAGAACCGGGGCCTCCAGGCCACGCTGGAGATCGACCGCGACAAGGCCGGCGTACTCGGCGTGGCGGTCGGCGATTTGCGCACCGCGCTCTACAACGCCTACGGCGACCGGCAGATCGGCAGCATCTACGCCGCGAGCAACACCTACCAGGTGATCCTCTCGGCCGCCGACAGCGACCGCCAGTTCGAGGACGACGTCTCGCGCCTGTCGGTGCGCAGCACCACGGGCAGGCTGGTGCCGCTGTCGGCCTTCTCGACCATCAACCGCACCGTGGGCCCGACCTCGGTCAACCATCAGGGCCAGCTGCAGGCGGTGACGGTGTCGTTCAACCTCGCGCCCGACGTGCCGCTGGGCAACGCCACCGCCAAGATCGACCAGTTCAAGAGCGAGCTGAACATGCCGCAGTCGATCATCACCACCTACGGCGGCGATGCGGCGGTGTTCCAGAGTTCGCAATCGAGCCAGGCGGTGCTGCTGGTGCTGGCGGTGCTGGTCATCTATGTGCTGTTGGGCGTGCTGTACGAGAGCTACATCCACCCGCTGACGATTCTTGCGGGGCTGCCGTCGGCGGCCGTGGGCGCGCTGCTGTCATTGAAGATCTTCGGCTTCGACCTCACGCTGATCGCGACCATCGGCATCCTGCTTCTGATCGGCATCGTGAAGAAGAACGCGATCATGATGATCGACTTCGCCCTCGACGCGCAGCGCACCGAGGGCATGAAGCCGGTCGACGCGATCCGCGAAGCCTGCCGGCTGCGCTTTCGCCCGATTCTCATGACCACGCTGGCCGCGCTGATGGGCGCGCTGCCGCTCGCACTGGGCCTGGGCGCCGGCGCCGAACTGCGCCAGCCGCTGGGCGTGGCGGTGGTGGGCGGGCTGATCTTCTCGCAGGTGATCACGCTCTACATCACGCCCGCGATCTACCTCGCGCTCGACCGTTACAGCGGCACCGGGCCGATGGTCGAGCTGCCGGGCGAGGCGAAGAAGGCTGAAGCGGGCGTGGCCGGAGATACGGCGGCGCACGCCTGAACCGCAGCGTTCGTTCTCAAGGCCACTCTTGCGTTCGATCCACAAGGACCGTTCGGGTTGAGCTTGTCGAAACCTTGCGCTGCCCCTCGGCTTCAAAGATGGCGCGCGGCCATGAGCGCCAGCCAACCGGCGAGAAATGCGATCTGCAGCCCGCCGAAGCGCCACATCACGGCCATGGTGACGACCACGGGCAAGAGCAGGGTGGGCGCGATGCAGATCTGGATCAACAGATAGGCGCCCATCAGGCTCGGGCCGGCGTTCGACAAGGCCAGCTCGGCAGCCGGCCAACGCGACAGCCATTGGGCCGCGCCCAGGCCCGAAAGGCGGATCGCGATCGTGACCAAGGCCATGACGAGGATGGCGTTCATACCTGGCTTTTCCTATGCAGCCTGTGGAGCCACAGCGTGGCCGCCATGCCGGCCAGGCCCGCCACCAGCACCGCCGCGGCCTGTTGATCGGTTCGCCACCAGTAAACCAGGCCGACCACGGCGCCGATGCCGATGGGCGCCAGTTGGTGAGGATTTCTCCGCAGACCGACGGGCAGCAGCAGTGCCATCGAGAGGGGCACCAGCGCATCCAATCCAAAGCGATACAGCATCTGCTGCGTGAAAACCGCGCCGAACTGGAATCCGGCGATGCAGCCGGCCGTCCACGCCAGGGTCAGCGCGGAGGAGTTGCCCAGGATGAAGTTGACGTTGATCGGGCCGCGCTGGGCGGCGATGTGGCATGCCGTCCAGCTGCTGTCGGTCACCATGGCCGCCGCCAGCCACGCACGCCATTTGCCGGAATTCTTCAAATAAGGCCACAGCGAGGCCGTGAAAATAAGATGCTTTGCATTGAGCCCGATGGTCAATGCAATCAATGCGCCGATATGCGCGGAATTGTTGAATTCGAGCGCGGCCAATTGGGCGGTGGCCGCATTGATGCTCAATGCGGCAAGAATCAATTCATTCAAGGACCAATCGGCATTCTTGCTGGCCACGCCGACAATCAGGCCGAATACCAATACCTTGGGAATGAAAGGCAGCGCCGCAACCCACCCATGCGAAATTCCCATGGGTGCGGACAGGGATTTTTCCATCGAAACCCTTATATCCAGAACAGGAGTTTCTCGGGGGTGGTTGCAAAAAAACCTGACAAGGTCAATCGCTCGCCATCGCTTGGCAATACCTCATGGGCGTGCGTGGTGCGGAAGATGATTAAATCCCCGACGCGCGGGGCGACCTCGCAATGCTCACTTCCTTTGCTGACAAGCGCGAGGTTTTGCTCGTTATAAATGCGAGTCTGGCCTCCGGATTTTGGCGTCTTGAGATAAATGTTCCAGGCAAATTGCTCTTTGATTTGCGGTGCAAATGAAAGACCGGAGTCCTCACCCGGCATCCAGTCCCGATGAATTGGCGCTTCCGGCAAAACGCGCACCGTGAAATTCATCATGCGCCGGCCGTGGTGCTCTGCGACGCCATGTGCCAAGGAAAACATCTTCGACGCCACTTCCTGGACCCGAGGGAAGAAATTGACCAGGCCGAGAATCTGCTGATCGAATATTTCTTCGAAAATTTGCGCCCGGCGGAAATACTCGCTTTGATCCGTTTTGAATCGAAAAAAATTGGGACCGAGCTTTCCTTTGCGAACCACGCCCCCGGCTTTGTCGTCGCCCTCGTAATATTCAATGCCAATTTTTTTAATGGCATGCAATATCAGGTCGATTTGATATTCCTGCAAAAAATTCTCGAACCGCAGGCCCGCGCGGTCCCCGGTTGAGAACTTCCTTATCGCCGCGAGGTTCGGCGTTGCGCGATTGATATCCTCAACCACCCAGTTGTTTGACTCTGCCATCATTTCCTCTTGAATTGCGAGGCTGATAATGGCGTCAAGTGAGGGTTTTCGTGGTATCCAGAGATACAGGAAGTTAACTATTTTTGTAATGCAAACGACGTAGCGCGGAGGCGTCGTGAATGATGACCTGCTTGGCCCGCGTCTCGATGACCCCTTGCCTCGACAGCGCGTTCAATGTCCTCGTCACGGTGACCCGGCTCAATGCGGTCATTGCGGCAATTTTCTCGTGCGTGAGATCGACCTGAAAATCCTGCGATTCCGGTGTCGACGAAAATTCGCTGTTCGATTGCAATCGCGCAATACGCAAAAGCAAATCGACAACGCGTTCCGTGGGGGCCGCCGCAACACCCGCCAGCTTTTCAACAATCATTTGATTCTTGAAACCCAGCAGCTTGATAAGCGAATCCGCCAATTCTGGCATGGTGGCGAATTTCTGGTTGATGTCCGACGGCAGATAACGGCTGAGAATTGCGGGCGCAACCACGCGCGTCGTGGTTGGGCGGGGCCTGTCGGCAAATGCCGGGCCTTCGCCAAATATTGCACCCGGCCCGAATATCTCGAGCAGGAATTCGGCGCCGTTGCTTCGCTGAATTGTCGAATGAACAAATCCCGATCGAAGAAGATAAAAATAGCTGTGCCGTTCTCCTTCGCGAGCCAGCACATCCCCCGTTGTCAAACTGACGACGCTGCCCAAATGCGTGGCTTCGATCCATGGCGTCGAAAGCGCCAGGGAGGCGTCCCAACTGGCATAGGCCGAGGATTCGGAATTTATTCTTTTCATTCAGAAGATGCGTTGCAAAAAATCCTCGTGATTCCCTGAAGAGATTTCTGCGATTTGCGCCTCGCCTCGAGGTGAAAGGCGCAATTTATTTCTTGCCTGGCTATTCGTCATCTGCGCGACGGCGCATCAGGCGGTCGTCTCGTCCAGCGTGTCGTCCGCCGCCAAATGGGCAATGTCGCTCCAGCCCACGAGGCTGAAACCCTCCGGCGTCCACAGCATGCGGTTGATGGCCGCATTGCCCAGTTGCCAGGTGCGCGGCGCCTGCAGCTCCTGGCGGGTGGCGGCGCGGTAGAGCACGTCCATCACGCCGCCGTGCGCGACCAGCGTGACCAGCTGGCCCGGATGGCGAGCCGCCAGTTCGGCGGCCACGCGCGTGACGCGGTCGCGGAAGGTCAGGAGGCTTTCGCCGCCGACGGGTTCGAATTCGGGATCGCGCTCGCGCCAGCGCTTGGCGTCTTCGGGGAGCATCGATTCGATCTCCGCGAAGCTCATGCCTTCGAGGTGACCGAAGGCGCGCTCGCGCAGGCGCGGTTCGGGCTGCACGGCGAGCCCGTGCGGCCTGGCGATGGCCTCGGCGGTCTGCCAGGCGCGCGCGAGGTCGCTGGCGTAGATGACGCTGATGTCCTCGTCCGCCAGCGCCTGTCCGGCCCGCTCTGCCTGCCAGAGGCCGGTGGCGTTGAGTCCGATGTCGATCTGGCCCTGGATGCGGGTGTCGACGTTCCAGGCGGTCTCGCCGTGGCGGACGGCGATCAAACGGGTGGCTTCTTGCATCCGCTCGATTCTAGAAGTGCACTATTTCACGGGGGGCGTCTTCGCCGTGGCCAGGTCGATGTTGACCCGGCGCTCGCCCTGCGGCGGATTCGGAAAGCCCTGCAGCGCGGCCTGGAACATCACCGGCAGGATCGCAGCGCTTGCGTTGTACGGGCCGTCGTTGCGAGCCCGGGTTTCGTAGACCACGCGGTTCGTGCCGGCTTCGCGCAGCACGATGCTCACCTCGCGCTCGTACCAGGGGTTGGCGGCCGGCGGAAAGAACGCCGGGCCGCCGTACCAGCCGCCATACCCGCGGCGGCCGTAATAGCCGTAGGCGCCGCCGTAACCGTAGCCCCACGGGCCGTCGAAGAGCCACGGATCGGCCCAGGGCGAGAGCCCGGCCGTGACGCGGGCGCCGATCTGCGCGCTGTACTGCGGCTTGGCGTCGTCGCGGCGCAGGCCCACCTTTTCGAGCGCCGCGGCGGCCATCGCTTCGAGCGAATCCTGCCGGGCGGTGTCGGCCTGCTGCGAGGGCAGGCGTTCGAAGCGGTAGGTGGCGCCGGGCGGCACGGTAGAGAGCGACGAAAAGCTCTTCACGTCGCTGTCGACCACCCAGGAGGTGGCGCAGCCGCTCAAAGTCACTGTTGCTGCTGCTACCAAAAGCAGAGCGAGAGAAGCACGTTTCATGAAGGGTCTCCGGGCAGCGATGCCCAAAATTCCCCTGGGTAGCCGTTCAGAGGCTGAGAGGCAATCCGACATGACCGCTCATCCCCCGCGAATGGCCCCACTCTGCGTTGCAAATGCTCGTCATAGCCCGAGCTATGACTGCGCTCTGCGCCTTGATACCCTTTGCGGGCGCTGCTCGGTCACGCCGAATTGCCTCTCAGCCTCTCAGCCCTGGACGATGCGAAGGGCTGCGGGTGCCTGGGAGAACAAATCGAAGGAGGGCGTGTCGAAGGCCTTGTCGCCGTCGTCGTCGGCCACGCCCGTCGCTTTCAGACCCTTGAAGTCGTGCCGCGTTCCGTCGAGCAGGTGCGAAGGCACCACGTTCTGCAGCGCGGTGAACATGTTCTCCACGCGGCCGGGGTGCTTCTTGTCCCACTCGCGGAGCATTTCGCCGACTTGCTTCCTCTGCAGGTTCTCCTGGCTGCCGCAGAGGGTGCAGGGAATGATCGGAAATTCGCGGTGCTGCGCCCAGCGCACCAGGTCTTTCTCGGCCACGTAGGCGAGCGGGCGGATCACGATGTGCTTGCCGTCGTCGCTCACCAGCTTGGGCGGCATGCTTTTCAACTTGCCGGCGAAGAACATGTTGAGGAAGAAGGTCTGCAGCATGTCGTCGCGGTGATGGCCGAGCGCGACCTTGGTGGCGCCCAGTTCGTCCGCCACGCGGTACAGGATGCCGCGGCGCAGGCGACTGCAGAGGCCACAGGTCGTCTTGCCCTCGGGAATGACGCGCTTGACGATGCTGTAGGTGTCCTGGTTCTCGATGTGAAAGGCCACACCGAGTTCGCTCAGGTACTTGGGCAGCACTTCTTCGGGAAAGCCGGGCTGCTTCTGGTCGAGGTTGACCGCGACGATGTCGAAGTGGATGGGTGCGCGCGCCTTGAGCTTGAGCAGGATGTCCAGCATCGCGTAGCTGTCCTTCCCGCCCGAGACGCACACCATGACCTTGTCGCCCTCTTCGATCATGTTGTAGTCGACGATCGCGCGGCCGACCTCGCGGCACAGGCGCTTCTCGAGCTTGTGCGTCTCGCGTTCGATCTTCAGCGAGTTGGTGGGCGCGGCGACGGTCGTGGCGTCGGCAGGCGCCTCGTCGATCCAGACGGCGTTCATTGGTGGGCTACTTCAGGCAAATCGGGGGAAAGGACCCCGATTTTGCCTCGGATCACCATTCCCCGGCTTCCATGCGGATCGCCACTTCGCAGTCGTCGAAGATTTCGAGCTTGGCGATCTTCACCCGCACGCCCCGCACGCCGGGCAGCTGCAGCAGGCGGTGCACCACCTTGCCGATCAGGCTCTCCAGCAGGTTGACGTGCTCGGCCGTGCACTCGTCGATGATGATCAGGCGGACCTTGCCGTAGTCGAGCACGTGGAAGATGTCGTCGTCCTGCGGCAGCAGCGGCTGCTGGCCCATGCTGAGTTCGGCATCGACCTGGATGGGCTGCGGCGCGACCTTCTCGTGGTCGAGGATGCCCAGGTTGGCGTTGAAGCGCAGGCCCAGCAGGGTCAGGGTCTGGCGGCCGTGGGTGTGGGAGGAGGACATGGTGGTGGTGCTCACAGGTTCTTCACATGAGCGAGAAATCGCGCTCGAATTTCATCAGGTGCTGGCCGCCATCGACCAGCAGCGTGGTGCCGGTGATCGAGCCGTTCTCCAGCGCGAACTTCACGGTGGCGACCACGTCGGCCGGCGTGGAGGAGCGACCCAGCGGCGACAGCTTGTGCAGCTGCGCGAACTTGTCGTCGTCCAGCATGTGGCTGGGCAGCGTGAGGCCGGGCGCGACGCCCACCACGCGCACGCGCGGCGCAAGGGCCAGCGCGAGCATCGGCGTGGCGGCTTCGAGCGCGGCCTTGGAGAGCGTGTAGCTCAGGAAATCGGGGTTCGGGTTCCAGAGCTTCTGGTCGAGCAGGTGAACGACCGCTCCCTGCGCATCGCCGCGCCGCGCGAGGTGGTCGTGCAGCGCTTGCGCCAGAAGGATGGCCGCGCCCGTGTTGCTGCGCGCATGGCGCTCCATGAGGGCGTAGCTGAAGGTGGCCGTGTCGTCGTGTTCGAAGAGGGCCGCGCTGTGGACCACCGCATCGACGGTGCGAAAGCGAGCCGCCACGCGAGAGAGCAGCGCGCGCGTGGCGTGCTCGTCTTCGAGGTCGGCTTCGAACAGCGCCGAATCGCCCGAGAGCGCGGCGCAGTCGGCGACGGTTTTTTCGGCTTCGGCGCGCGAGCTGCGATAGTGCACCGCCACCTGCCAGCCGCCCGCGGCCAGCGCCAGCGCGATCTCGCGGCCCAGCCGTCGGCCCGCACCCGTGACGAGGACGGTGCGGCGGGCAGGGGAGAGGGGGGCGGTGCTCATGCGGGGAAGAAACGGAGAGGGAGAGAGAATCGAGGGGTGACGACCAAGACCCCGAACAGTTTACCCACCGCCCTCGACCACCTGATCGCCCGCTCCGTCGAGCGCGCGGGCGGCTGGATCGGCTTCGACCGCTTCATGGCGCTCGCCCTGTATGCGCCGGGCCTCGGCTACTACGCCAACACCTCGGCCAAGTTCGGCCACATGCCGTCTTCGGGCAGCGACTTTGTGACCGCCCCCGAGCTCACGCCGATGTTCGGCCAGACGCTCGCGGCGCAGGTGGCCGAGGCGCTGGAGAAGACCGGGACCGACACGGTCTGGGAATTCGGCGCCGGCTCTGGTGCGCTGGCGGTGCAGCTGCTGCACGCGCTCGACGAGATGGGGCGCGGCGATGTGCGCTACCGCATCGTCGATCTTTCCGGCACCTTGCGGGAGCGGCAGCAGCAGGCGCTGGTGCGGTATGCGGATCGCGTCGAATGGCTCGGTGAATTGCCGGAGTCGATGCAGGGCGTGGTCGTTGGCAACGAGGTGCTCGATGCGATGCCTGTGCAATTGCTGGCGCGGGTGGGCGGGCAGTGGTTCGAGCGTGGCGTGGTGCGCAATGCGGGCAACGACGGCTGGATGTGGGCTGATCGGCCTACCGAGCTTCGGCCGCCGGTCGAGGTGCCAGGCGAGCACGACTACCTCACCGAGATTCATCCGCAGGCGCAGGCTTTCATCGCGACGCTGGCGGATCGGTTGGAGAGAGGCGCGGCCTTCCTCATCGACTACGGTTTTCCAGAGAGCGAGTACTACCACCCGCAGCGGCATATGGGGACGGTGATGTGCCATCGGGCGCATCAGGCTGATGGTGATCCGCTCGCTGACGTGGGCTACAAGGACATCACTGCGCATGTCGATTTCACGGGCATTGCGGTTGCGGGGCAGGAGGCGGGGCTCGAGGTGCTGGGGTACACGAGTCAGGCGCGGTTTCTGCTGAACTGCGGGCTGCTGGCGAGGATGGAGCAGGGGACCATTGCCGAGCGGGCGATGGCGGCTCGGTTGATCCATGAGCATGAGATGGGGGAGCTCTTCAAGGTTGTTGGCTTTGCGGTTGGTGAGGCTTGGGATGCGATGGGGTTTGTTGAAGGGGATCGCAGCCATACGCTGTGAGTTTTTTCTTCTGATGTTTTGTTTTTTTCCCGAGGCCGGGTCTCGCCCCGGCGGGCGACTTACTTTCTTTTGCTTCGCCAAAAGAACGTAAGCAAAGAAAAGGCGACCCCACTGTCTGCGACCCTACGCTTCGCTTCGGGCAACCTGCGGTGCTCGCGGTTCGCGGGGTCTCGCAGAACTCGCTTCGCTCAAACAGCTGCGAGCCCTGATCCGCGAACCGCTGCGCTCCTCGGCGCATACAGAAGGGCTTTGGGGACCAGCAGGCCATCGCTGCGCTCGGCCAGTTCACGGGCCTTTGCTTCGCTCGGCCACCGTGCTCCCACCCCGGCCTTCCCCCGGGAGGGGAGGGAGAAAGGCAAGACATGCGACACCGGGGCTGATGCATTGCTCCTTCCCCTTCCGGGGGAAGGCTGGGATGGGGGCACGACGGCGCTCGCTACACGGCAGCGCCTCATCAAGTGCCGCATGCCCCCACCCCAACCCTCCCCCGGAAGGGGAGGGAGCCAATCCGGACTCAGCGGGAGCAAAAGCTCGTCGCCGGAGAGAAAACCAACCCAAGCCGAGCAAAGCGAAGGCCCGAGAGCTGGCCGAGCGCAGCGATGGCGCGCCGGTTCCCCAAGCCCTTCTGTATGCGCCGAGGAGCGCAGCGTTTCGCGGATGAGGGCTCGCCCTTGTTTGAGCGAAGCGAGTTTGGGCGAGACCCCGCGAAACGTGAGCACCGCAGGTTGCCCGCAGCGAAGCGGAGGGTCGCAGACAGCAGGGTCGCCTTTTCTTTGCTTACGTTCTTTTGGCGAAGCAAAAGAAAGTAAGTCGCCCGCCGGGGCGAGACCCGGCCTCGGGAAGAAAAAAGTAAAGCGGCAAGGAATAAGCTAGCAACGAAGATTTCGTTGGAGAACCACCCCCGGGCCCCTACATTCCCGGAATGACAGCCGCTCTCCCCAACGACACCGAGGCCGCGGCGCAGCACTTCGAAGTGCGCGCCTTCGATGCCCCGGTAGGCGCCGAGATCATCGGCCTCGATATTTCGAAGCCGATCAACGCCGAAGACTTCCAGCGCATTCACAAGGCGCACCTCGACCACCACGTCCTGGTCTTCCGCAACCAGCAGATCACCCCACAAGAGCACATCGATTTCAGCCGCCGTTTCGGCCCACTCGAAATCCACGTCCTCCACCAGTTCCAGCTCAAGAACCATCCCGAGATCCTGATCGTCTCCAACATCAAGGAGAACGGCGAACCCATCGGCCTGGGCGATGCAGGCGTCTACTGGCACTCCGACATCTCCTACAAGCCCAAGCCCAGCCTCGGCTCCCTCCTGCACGCCCAGGAGCTGCCGAGCGAAGGCGGCGACACGCTCTTCGCCGACCAGCACCTCGCCTGGGAATCGCTCAGCCCTGAATTGCAGCAGCGCATCCTGCCGTTGAAGGCCGAGCACAGCTACCTCGCCAGGTACGAAGAACTTCGCACCAAGAATCCATGGCGCCCCAAGCTCTCGCAGGCGCAGATCGACCAGGTCGCGCCCGCCGTGCAGCCGGTGGTGCGCACGCACCCCGAGACGGGCCGCAAGGCGCTCTTTGTCAGCGAGCACTTCACGACGCGCATCGTCGGCCTGCCGCAGCACGAAAGCGACGCGCTGCTGGCCGAGCTGTTCGCGCACAGCGTGAAGCCCGAGTTCGTGTACCGCCACACCTGGGCGCCGCACGACCTGGTGTTCTGGGACAACCGCTCGCTGATGCACCTCGCTGCAGGCACGCCCGACCACCTGCGCCGGCGCCTCAACCGCACGACCATCGTCGGCGACACGCCTTTCTGATCCTTCTCGATCTTTCTTTTTCCGGACCGCTTTCACCATGAACCGCTTCACGCGCAAGGCCGCTGCATTCGCCGCCGGCCTCAGCCTCTTCGCCGGCAGCCTCGCGGCGCACGCCGAGGGCCAGATCCGCATCGTCGAGCAGTTCGGCATCGTCTACCTGCTGCTTAACGTGGCGCAGGAGCAGAAGCTCATCGAGAAGCACGCGAAGGCCGCGGGCGTCGATGCCAAGGTCGAGTGGATCAAGCTCTCGGGCGGCTCGGCGGTGAACGACGCGCTGCTGTCCGGCAACATCGAGATCGCGGGCGCGGGCGTCGGCCCACTGCTCACGCTGTGGGACCGCACCAAGGGCAAGCAGAACGTGAAGGGCGTGGCGTCGCTCGGCAATTTCCCGTACTACCTGGTGAGCAACAACCCGAACGTGAAGACGATCGCCGACTTCACCGAGAAGGACCGCATCGCGCTGCCCGCGGTGGGCGTGTCGGTGCAGTCGCGCGTGCTGCAGTTCGCTTCGGCGAAGCTCTGGGGCGACAAGGAGTTCAACCGGCTCGACAAAATCAGCGTGGCGCTGCCGCATCCGGACGCAGCCGCGGCCATCATCAAGGGCGGCACCGAAATCACGGGCCACTTCGGCAATCCGCCGTTCCAGGAACAGGAGCTGGCGGGCAATCCGAATGCGCACATCGTGCTCAATTCGTACCAGGTGCTCGGCGGGCCGGCCTCTGCCACGGTGCTCTACGCGACGGAGAAATTCCGCAATGAGAACCCCAAGACCTACAAGGCGTTCGTCGATGCGCTCGATGAAGCGGCGAAGTTCGTCACGGCCAACCCCGAGAAGGCGGCCGACATCTACCTGAAGGTGAGCAACGCGAAGCTCGACCGCGAGCTGCTGCTGAAGATCATCAAGAACCCCGAAGTGCAGTTCAAGACCACGCCGCAGAACACCTATGGGCTGGCGGAGTTCATGCACCGGGTGGGCGCGATCAAGAACAAGCCGGCGTCGGTGAAGGACTATTTCTTCGACGATGCGCAGAACGTTTCGGGGAATTGAGTGAGCTCGGCGAAGGCGTCTTCGGGGGTTGACTCCTTCCCCCTCTGGGGGAAGGTTGGGATGGGGGCGGGCAGAGCGGTGGCGAAGTCGGCGCCGTCTGCCCCCACCCCAGCCCTCCCCCGGGAGGGGAGGGAGGAAGACCCAAGGCAAGACGCCGCACCATTGCTGCAAGTCGACGGCATCAGCCTCGAATACCGCACCCCCGAACGCGTCGTGCGCGCCACGCACCGTGTGAGCTTCGACGTCCACGCCGCCGATCGCTTCGTGCTGCTTGGCCCCTCGGGCTGCGGCAAGTCCACGCTGCTGAAGGCCGTGGGCGGTTTCATCGCGCCGGTCGAAGGCGAGATCCGCCTCGACGGCCAGCGCGTGACGCATCCCGGCCCCGACCGCATCGTCGTGTTCCAGGAGTTCGACCAACTGCCGCCGTGGAAGACGGTCAAGCAGAACGTCATGTTCCCGCTGCTCGCATCGCGCACGCTCGGCAGGAAGGAAGCGGCCGAGCGCGCACTGCACTACCTCGACAAGGTCGGCCTCGCCAAGTTCGCCGATGTGCACCCGCACCAGCTCTCGGGCGGCATGAAGCAGCGCGTGGCGATTGCCCGCGCGCTCGCGATGCAGCCGCGCGTGCTGCTGATGGACGAGCCCTTCGCCGCGCTCGACGCGCTCACGCGCCGCAAGATGCAGCAGGAACTGCTCGAGCTGTGGGACGAGGTGCGCTTCACGCTGCTGTTCGTCACGCATTCCATCGAAGAAGCGCTGGTGGTGGGCAACCGCGTGGCGCTGCTGTCGCCACATCCGGGGCGCATGCGCGCCGAGGTCAACAGCCACGGGTTCTCGCTCGCGAGCCTGGGCGGTGCGGAGTTCCAGAGCACGGCACAGCGCATTCACGACATGCTGTTCGAGGAAGAACATGCGGAGGCGGCGGCATGAGCGCCATCGTCCCGCCGATTCGCCCCGAGTACGAACGCGTGCTCGAGCCCTTCACCGAAGCGCCGCTCGAACGCACGCTGCCGCTGCCTGCCCGCATCTGGGCACAGGCCGGCGTGCGCAAGGGCCTGATCCTCATCGTCATCGCCGTGCTCTGGGAGTTCGCGGCCCGCTGGCAGAACAACGATCTGCTGCTGCCCACCTTCACCGCCACCGCGTCGGCGTTGTTCGACGGACTCGCGAGCGGCGAATTGATCGAGAAGGTGCGCATCTCGCTGGCCGTGCTGCTGCAGGGCTACCTGGCAGGCGTGGTGCTGGCCTTCGCGCTCACCACGCTCGCGGTGTCCACGCAGATCGGCCGCGATCTGCTGGACACGTTGACGTCGATGTTCAACCCGCTGCCCGCCATCGCGCTGCTGCCGCTCGCCTTGCTGTGGTTCGGCCTCGGCCGCGGCAGCCTGGTGTTCGTGCTGATCCATTCGGTGCTCTGGCCGCTGGCGCTCAACACCTATGCGGGCTTCCAGGGCGTGCCCGAGACGCTGCGGATGGCCGGGCGCAACTACGGGCTCAAGGGCCTGCGCTATGTGCTGCAGATCCTGGTGCCGGCCGCGCTGCCGTCGATCCTGTCGGGACTGAAGATCGGTTGGGCCTTCGCCTGGCGCACGCTGATCGCGGCCGAGCTGGTGTTCGGTGCTTCGTCGGGCAAGGGCGGCCTCGGCTGGTACATCTTCCAGAACCGCAACGAGCTCTACACCGACCGCGTGTTCGCGGGCCTCGCGATGGTGGTGCTGATCGGCCTGCTGGTGGAGAGCCTGGGGTTCAAGACGCTGGAGCGGCTCACCGTGCGGCGCTGGGGCCAGCAGCGCTGAAGCCTGGACGCGCGCTCAGCCTACCCACAGCAGCTTGAATCCGGAAATCACGGACAGAAAAATCAGAATCCAAAAAATCAACGGGCCAGCTGCACCCTGGAACTTGAGTCCGCCGAACTCGACCTGAATCGGTCCCCGCGAGGACTCTAGAGTCACGACGGCGTAGTAGGCGAAGAAGGCTGCATAGGGCATCCCGAAGAAGACCAGATGGTTTCTGACCACAAGGCGGACAAAGCCCGCATCTGCCTCCGGTGAGACGATGAACCAGGCCAGATAGACCAGAGGTCCGAGCAGCAATACCGGGCCTCCCCAAGCGACCCCTTGGTGAAGCCTTGCCTTCCAGGACGTTTTCATTGCGTCACTTCCTTTTCGCGGGTTGACCGCTTTTTCCCGCGGGTCGCGGAGGCGTTGCGGCATCGTGAGGCTCGGTGATCGGGTACGTGTGCGGCCTCCAATACCGGCCGGCAGGTGCGCGCCCGCTGAATTTCTCGATATACGCCTGCCAATAGCGGGCGGTCGCCCAGATTGCTTCAGGGCACGAGGCGCGCGATTCCAAGCCCGGCGTCAGATCGAAATTGGCCGCCGCGCAGACGGTCTCCAGCATGCAGGACGACGGCAGGCCGTAGTTGTCGTGCAATGGATTGGGCGTGCGCGCCGCTCCCCATGCAAAAGCGAGCCAGCGCACCACATGCTCCAGCGCGTCGAGCGTGGGGCGCGACCGCCGGAAGCTTTCGACGCATTGCAGGATCAGCGCCTGTGAGACCGGAATGGCGACAACGGCGATGTTGGGAAAGCGTATCGGGTCGTCGAAATCGGTCAAGGGTTGCACCACCACGCCGTTGGTCCGGGCGGCAAACTCCAGCCCGTCAGGCTGCAGCAACGGCACATGGATCGCGTTGGCCTTGACCACTGAATCTCGTTTGAGCTCCACCAGCAGCGCTTGCGACCAATACGACGGCAGCATGTCGCTGCGCAGGTGGGACTGCGCCACGCGCACCCGAAACGACATCGAATCGCTGCCGCCCAGCAGGACGATGTAGGTCCAATCGCTTGAACCGCCGGTCTGCATTTCGGCGACGGCCCTCGCGCCCCATTGCGTGTTCTTTTCCCTGGCCTCGCGTTCGAACTCCGAGAACTGGGGATTTCTTTGCGTCGATCCGGATCGGGCTTGTCGCAGCATGATGGCTCCCTACACAGGACGAAGTTCAAGGGTCTTGACCGTCTCGGAGCGGGACAGTTTCTTGTCGGGCGAGATGGCGTAATAGGTCACCCGAACGTCCACGCCGTTTCCCGCGCGTGCGAACGAAACGAAGGCGATGCGGTCACCGGCACGCTTGAATTCGCTTCGAAGCGAGAAGCGATTGGCGGGCCCGAAGTAGTCGGGTACCTCCGCGGGGTCGCTGTGCCGCGGCCATGGACTCTTGGCCCCGAAGATGCCTTTCACGGCATTGATGGACTCCTTCGCGGCGTCGATGACGGGCGTGCGGATCAGGCACGAGGGCGACGAAATGACTTCGTAGAAAAGAGGCATTCCCGGGTGCTGTCGATCCTTCGCACTGGCCACGCGGCTCCAGTGCACATCGCCGGTCAGGTAAAGCAGCGGAACGCCTTCGTCGGCCAGCCGTACTAGTTCGCTTTTCACCAAGTCGAACTGCTGGTAGTTCCCCATCTCGGCATCGGCTGTGCGCTTCTTGAAATCGCTCGTGGGCGAATCGATGAACAGTGCTTGCCCCGACGCCAGTACGCCTACAGCGGGAGCGCCTGCTATCTTGTCCTGGATGAGATCGTCCACCCACGACTTGAAGGCGCTCTCGGCTGCGGGATTCATCAGGCGATGAAAACTGTCGTCGCGATTCGCACGCATGTCGACGAACAACATCCGCAGAGGGAGCACGTCGAGTCTCGTCACACCCGCGGCAGTGGGATCGCAGGCAAGCTGGTAGTCCTCGTAGAGCGCCTGTGCCGCAGCCTTCCAGCGACCCCGAACCTCGTCACTCCAGGTGTTGGGCAACTGGGCCTGCGGGAACGGATAGTTGTTCCAGAACTCGTGATCGTCCGCAATCGCCACGACCGGCGCCTTCGCCAGCACCGGTTCGAGGCCAGCAGTGTTGAGCGACGCCGACGCCCAGTTCCTCATGTACTTGTCGCCGACGAGTTGCGATAGCGCGGGCTCCGACTGCGGCATGTCTTCCAGCAGCGGCAGGTCCAGATAAACCTGGTCGCCTGCCATCAGCGTGAGGTGCGGCTTCAATTTGATCTGCGAAGCGATCGTGCCCAGCAGGCCGTTCCTGTCTTCGGGCTGGAAGTAGCAGGAACACAGGAGGATGTTGAATTCGCCATCAAGGGTGCTGGGCAGCGCCTGCGGGAGGGTCCGTACTTTCAGCTCGTATATTTCGCCGCCCGCGACAATCCGCACCGCGTAAAGGTCTTCGTTGGGCGCAACCGAAAAGCGAAAAATCCCGCGATGGTTGATCGGCTTGCCGTCGGTGCCGACATGGCGGTCGCGTATCGGCGTCATCGGCGAAGGGTCGAGCGGCACGGCCGCGGCCTCGCGGATGAAGAACGCCGGTGCCGGCGGATCTTGCGTGCCGAACATCCCGACCCACAGCTGGATCGTGCCGGCCTCGCAGGCCTGGGCGTGGGCGGCGAGGATCACGGGAAGAAAGCCCGCACGTAGTTGATGGGCGCATGGTCGGCGAGATCCCGCACGAGGACCGCACCGGCTCGCCAGGCGTGCTGCACCAGATAGCGGGCACGCGCTTCCAACCGATCACCGAGCACCTCGGATCCTTCGGGGTGGAGCACGACCGTCCCGTTGCTACGAACGTAGGTCATCGGCGCCACATGGGTGTACCACGGCGACTCCGGAGGGATTTGCGTCACCGCATCGCAGCAGTTCACCACGCGCGTCACAGGAACGCCGACGAGCGCGGCGGCGAATTCCGGGTTGCCCACGCGAGGAGAGCCCAGTGTGACCAGTTGCGCAGGTTGCCAGACCGTGGCGGCCAGGGTGGCCAGCGCCGCACCCAGGCTGTGGCCCGACAGGATCAGTTCACTTCTTTCTGCGCATTCGCTGTCGAGCCATTCGACCAGCGCCGGCCTGATCGCACGGAACGCAGTTGCAAAGCCCGCGTGCACGCGCCCTGCGGCCTCCGGCCATGGGACCATGTCTGCCTGCAAGTCCGTGCCAAGGTCGCCGACTTCGTCCGGCTGTGTTCCGCGGAATGCAAGAAGAGCCGTGCGATCCGCTCTCCGGAAGGCGCCAAATGCTTGCGTGTTCGTCTGCGGATCCGAGAACATCCTCGGTGCGCCGAATCCGATCACGCCCAATACCTGCGAGAGGGTCTGTCGTTGAGAGGCGGAGACCTCCGCGCGGAGATAGGCCAGGCGAGAGGCCTCCAGCCCGAGCTGGACGATCGAATATGCCTGCGAAGCCGAGAAAACGGTCCCGCGTTGCTCCGGGGTGTAAAGCGCCGAGCGTGACGGATCAAAGTCGATCATGGTGGCTCCGTCAGTTTGGCCGTTCCGGCGCCGCCTGTTGTTGCGAACGGGGATTGGCGATTGGCTTGAACTCGGTTTGCGGCGCATGTGGCCGTTTCCGAAACGCATCTTCGAGTGCGCCGGATCAAACGGAATCCCCCAAACAAGGGAGGCAGGAAGCCGGAAAAAGGAGTTGGGCGGTCCCGCTAGCTGCTTTCCGTTGCTTTTGCTTTTCGACGCAACGCGCGCAGCTCGCTGTTCAGGAACTCGTTGGCATCCCGCACCGCGCCATTGTTGAGCTTCACCTTGTAGGCCTGCCCGGTCATCTCGGAGCGCGAGGCGCAGCGCTCGATGAAGTCCTCGGCCGTGGCCAGTTCCTTTTTGAAGTAGTCGTACTTCGCCTGCATGTGCTTGGCGGCATCGGCGGCGTTGTATTCGTTGCCGTTGCGCAGGAACACCATGGCGCTCATCTTCGAGACGCGCTGGATCAGCGTGTCGATGAGCTTGTCCTCGGCGTCGGAAGGCGTGGCCTGGGCCAGCACGGCGAAAGCGCCGAGCAGCAGGGTGAGGAGCGCGGCGCGCAGGAATTTGAAGGAGGCCATTGGTTCTGTCCCTGGCAATTTTCGCGCCATGCTAGGTCGATGGTCCTTCCCGTGTCAAACCCCGGCCGCCTCGGGTCTAATCGCAGTTTTGGCACGCGTTCACTCTCTCCCATGAGCTCTTCCACTCCCGATCTGTCGGCGATTGCCGAGGCGCTGGCCGATGCGGCCGCGGCGCTGTCGATGCGCCATTTCCGCACGCCGCTGGACATCATCACCAAGGCCGACGAAAGCCCCGTCACGCTGGCCGACCGCGCGGCCGAGACGGCGATGCGCGAGATCCTCGGGGCGCGCGTGCCGGCGGACGGCATCTATGGCGAAGAACACGGCCCGGAGCGGCTGGACGCCGAGCGCATCTGGGTGCTCGACCCGATCGACGGCACCCGCAGCTTCATCACCGGTTCGCCGCTGTGGGGCACGCTGATCGGCGTGCTGCAGGGAAATCGCGTGGTGCTCGGCGTGATCGACATGCCGGTGCTCAAGGAACGCTGGATCGGCCAGGCCGGCAAGGGCGCCATGCGCGACGGCCAGCCGGTGCACGTGAGCAATTGCACCGAGGTGGCCAAGGCGCGCATCGTGACCACCTCGCCCGACATCTTCGCGCCCGCCGACTGGCAGGCCTTCGACCGGCTCAGCCGCCAATGCGCGATGCGCCGCTTCGGCGGCGACTGCTATGGCTACGCGCAACTGGCGGGCGGCACCATCGACCTCGTGGTGGAAACCGGCCTGCAGCCCTACGACTACCTGGGCCCCGCGGGCCTGATCGAGGCCGCGGGCGGCATCATCACCGACTGGCAGGGCCAGCCGCTGAACCTGAAGTCCGACGGCAGGGTGATTGCCGCGGCAACGCCCGAACTTCACCGACAAGCCATGGCGATCCTCGCCGCCTAGACTGTCCTCATGTTCCGCTGGCTGATCGTCGTTGTCCTTGCATTGGTGCTCATGAGCGGGCTGACCGCCTGGCTGCGCCGCTTCGGCTTCGGACGGTTGCCCGGCGATTTCGAGTTTCGCGCCTTCGGCCGCGACTGGCAGCTGCCGATTGCGAGCACCCTGGTGCTCAGCATGATCGCGGCGCTGGTGGCGCGCCTTCTTTAGACGACAGAGAAAAGAAAACCCGCAATGAGAGCCTGCGTAGACATCGGCGGCACCAAGGTGGCCGTGAGCCTTTCCGCATCGGCCGACGCGCCGCTGATCGGCCGCCGCAGCGAGCCGACCGCCAAGACCGGCGACAACGACGCCGTGGCGGTGCAGATCATGCGGATGATCGACGAGGTCTGCGCCGAACAGGGCGTCGATCCGGCCACGATCGATCGCGTGGGCGTGTCGTCGGCGGGGCCCTTCGAGTTGCACGACGGCATGGTCGAGCTGGCCACGCCCAACATCTGCGGCGGCATCGCCGGGCCGGCGCGCGGTCTCCCCAACAACTGGATGACGGCACTGGTCGAGGCCCCGCTCGCCAAGCGTTTCGGCCGCGTGCGCGTCGAGAACGACGCCGTCGCAGCGCTCGAGGCCGAACGGCACTGGGGCGCGCTCAAGGGCATGGACAACTGCGCCTACGTCACCTGGAGCACCGGTGTCGGCGTGGGGCTGTGCGTCGACGGCCGTGCGCTGCGCGGCAAGAACGGCAATGCCGGCCATGCGGGCCACAGCTTCGTGGTCGACGATGCGAGCGGCGCGCTCTGTGGCTGCGGCAACGTCGGCGACGTGGAGGGCCTGATCGCCGGCAACTCCATCGCACGGCGCTTCGGCCAGCCCGCGGCCGATCTCTTCACGGCGGCCGCGGCCGGTGAGCCGCACTCGCTCGAAATCGTCGATGCCTTGTGCCGCGTGATGGGCCGCATGCTCTACAACCTGGTCGCCACGCTGGACCTGCAGCGCATCAGCCTGGGCGGCAGCGTGTTCTGGCACCACCGCGAGTTCCTGCTGCCGCGCCTGCAGGCCCACGTGGACGGCAAGCTGCCGCCGCTCACCCGCGGCGTGCTTCTTGTGCCCGCAGGGCTCGGCGAGAAGGTCGGCGACTACGCGGCGCTGGCTTTGCTGGACTGAGCGGCCGCGCCGCAATACCCTCGGCGAACCATGCGCATCTCGCCACCCCGGTCCCCCCGCCGCAAGCCGCTCGCCTGGCTGCTGCTGGTGGTCGGTGGCTTCATGGGCGCGCACCGTTTCTATCTGGGCAGCTACCTGGGCGGGGCGGCGCAATTGCTGCTGTTGCTCCTCGGCGTCAGCAGCCTGCCGGGCGCGGGGTTCTGCCTGGGCCTGCTCGGCCCCTGGCTCCTGTTCGACATCTACTGGGTCCACGTGCGCCTGAAGCGGCAGGATGAAATCGACGCCGCGCGCCGCCCCACCGCCAAGACCTATGACCTCGAGGCGCTCAGCCATGCCGATGCGCTGCGCGAGCGCTTCGTCATCGCCGCCGAGACGCACGACTGGGCCCGGGCGGTGGCGCTGAGCGAGCAGATCGTCGCCAACGCGCGCAAGGTCTTCAAGGGACCGCACCAGAACCTGGCGATGTCGCTGTGCATGCACGGCCAGGCCTGCTACCAGTTCAAGGCCTTCGACGAGGCCAAGGCCAGCCTGGAGGAAAGCCTTGCCATCGGCCGCCAGATCGGTATGCCGGCGGAAGACATGGAGATCGCGCGCAAGGCGCTGGCCATGACCCTGGCCGGCATCGGCGAACACCACGCCGCGCGACAGTTGCGCGCGGGCCTGCCCGCCGGCCGCGGCCCGGGCGACGACACCGTGCTGCTCGGCCTGCTCGAAGACCAGGAGCGGCGCTACAAGGGCGCCTTCGAGCGGCGCGACCTGGCGCTCGCCGAGCGGCTGTGCGCCGAGGCGGTCCACACCAGCCGCCAGCTGTGCGGCGGCGGGCTCGGCAAGGCCGTCGTGCTGCACCTCATCAATCACGCCGAGTTCTGCCGGCAGCTGCAATGGCACGACAAGGCCGTGTCGCTGCTCGATGAATGCCTGGCCATCATCGACCAGTTGGGCCTTGACGACAGCTGGCGGCTCGGCCCGAGCAACACGCTCGCGCTGCTGCGCGCCGGCGCCGGCCGCTCCGAAGAAGCGGAAGTGCTCTACAAGAAGACCATCGCGATGGCCGTGGCGCTCAGCAAGGGCAACTCGACCGACGACGTGGTGCGGGCCATCAACAATCTGGCGTTTCTCTATGCGACCACCGACCAGGACCAGAAGGCCGAGCTCTGCTACGCGCGGGCCATGGTGCACCTGGACAAGCTGGCGCCGGAAGAGAACGGGAAGGGCGATGCCGACCTGCACGCCGACCTCTTGATCAACTTCGCGCAGCTGCACATGGCGCGCAACGAGGCCGAGCACGCCAAGCCCTTGTTCGAACGCGCGCTGGCGATCCAGGAGCGCAGCTGCCGGGGCATTTCCACCAGCGCGGCCACTGCGCACAACGACCTGGGCCTGATCGCGCAGGAAGAGGGCGACCTGCGCGAGGCGCTGAAGCACTTCAAGCGCACGCTGCTGCTCAACCAGATCTGCGCGCCGGACCACTTCGGCAATCTCGCGAACGCGCAGCGCAACATCGACAACGTGAGCCTCGCGCTGGCGGCGGTCGCGCGGGCCGCGCGGCTGGAGCCGAGCACGTGAGCATCGGGGGCGCGTTCTACGCCTTCGACCGTTACCGGCTGCGCGGGCTGGTCATCGATCCGTCGAGCGTGTCGGGTTTCCTCTTCCACACGCCCGGGGACAAGGGCGGACCGCACGCCAGCCAGACGGTGGAGCAGGCCTGGGACGTGGTGCGCGTGCTGCTGCCCGAGGCCGTGGACGGCGAACAGCTCGAAGGCACGGAGGGCCTGGGCTGCATCTACCTGACGGCCAGCCACGTCGAGCGCGCGGCGGCCCGGCTGGCGCGGCGCAGCGTGCCCGAGCTGGTGGCGCGGTTCACCGGCGAGCCGGCGCAATTCGCCGAGCTCTACTGGGCGAAGACCTGGCAGGGCAGCGCCGAGGATCTGGCGGACTTCATGGAAGGCGTGAAGCGTTTTTTCGCCGAGGCGGCGGTGCGGCGCGACGCCGTCGTCTTCTACATCGTCTAGCCTGCTGCCGGCGCGCGCGGCAGCTTGCGCGTGGACGACACGATCTCGCCCAGCCGCTGCAACCCCGCGTCCACCGCCTTCGAGTACGGCCATCCGCAGTTGATGCGCAGGTAGTTGTCGAAGCGCCCCGAGTTGGAGAACTGCGCGCCCGGCGACACCAGCATGTGCTCGCGCAGCGCCGCCTCGAACACGGTGACCGACGAGCGCTGCTCGGGCAGCTCGACCCACAACTGAAGGCCGCCGCGCGGCAGGTTCAGCCGCGTGCCCGGCGGAAAGTACTTCGCGATGGCGTCCGCCGTCTGGTCGCGCTGCACGTGCAGCCGGTCGCGCAGGCGCCGCAGGTGCCGGTCGTAGCCGCCGCTCGCGATGAACTCGCCCGCGGCGATCTGCGCCAGCGCCTCGTTGTTGCGGGTCTGCGCGTACTTGAGCATTTCCACCTGCGCGTGCCACCGACCGGCAGTGATCCAGCCCAGGCGCAGGCCCGGCGCCAGCACCTTGTGCAGCGAAGCGCAATAGATCACGTTGCCCGTGCGGTCCCATGACTTCACGGCGCGCAGCGGCACCTCGCTCTCGACCAGGTCGCTGTAGGTGTCGTCTTCGACAAGCGCGATGCCGTGGCTCTCGCACAGTTGCACGAGCCGCTGCTTGTGCGCGTCGGGCATCACGCTGCCGATGGGGTTCTGCAAATGCGGCACCACCACCACGGCTTTGATGTCGTCGTAGGTGTGGATCGCGAGGTCGAGCGCTTCGATGGAGATGCCGGTCTGCGGGCTGGTTGGGATCTCCAGCGCGCGCATGTTCAGGCTTTCGAGCACCTGCAGCAGACCGTAGAAGGTGGGTGATTCGACGGCCACGGTGTCGCCGGGCTTGGCGACGGCGCGCAGCGCGAGATTCAGCGCCTCGATGCAGCCGTTGGTGACCAGCACCTCGTCCGGCGACACCGTCATGCCGACGCGCAGGTTGCGCTGCGCCACGGCCTCGCGGAACTGCTCGTGGCCCTTCTGGGACGAAGCGGTGGTCAGCAGCTCGGGCCGCTGGCGCAGCGCGCGCGTCATGGAGTTGCGCAGGGCCTCGGCCGGGTACAGCTCGGGGGCGGCGCGGGCAATGGCGAAGTTGAGCTTCACGCCGGCGTGGCGCCCGCGCGCCATGAAGTTGGCCATGCGGGTGCGCATGCTGACGAACTGCGCGGGGTCCGGCGGCACGTCGGCCACGGGCTCTTCCATCGGCGCGATGGCCAGGCGCTGCGGGCGGCGCACGAAGTAGCCCGAGCGGTCGCGCGCCTCGACCCAGCCGTCGCTCTCCATCGCGCGGCACAACTGCAGCGCGGTCGAGAGGCTGATCTCGTGCAGCCGCATGAGGCTGCGCAGCGAAGGCAACTTGTCGCCCTGCTTGAGCGAGCCGGTGTGGATCGCATCCACGTAGTGCGCTGCGAGTTGCCGGTAGAGCGGTAGCGAGTCCATGGCGTCGATGTTCCCCCAAACGGGCATCCGAAAACAGATGCAGTTGAACGGGAAAAGGACCATAACAGATGCGCTGCCGGCCGGCTGTTCCGGTGCGAATAGCCGATGTTTGTGCCTGTTTTTTGAGCGCCCGAATTTTTACGATCTGGACTCGCCGAATCGCTTTTCCACCGCTCACTCACTCACCTCCGAGGCCCGCCATGATCACCACCCTGTCCCAAGCACCCGACTCCATCGTCCTGGAGCCTGGCCAGTCCCTGCGCACCTGCGTCGATGCGGGCACCTGGCTGCAGGTGGCCGAAGGGCGTGTGCGGTTGGTGTCGCCGCCTGGGTGGTTCGGCGGCACGGTGTTCATGAGCGAGACGGCGCTCGATGAAGGCGACGTGCATCGCATGGCGCACGGCGGGTGGATCGAGGTGTCGGCGCTGAAGCCTTCGCACCTGCGGGTTCATGCGCCTACGAAGGGGGCGCCGGCAGCTTCTGCCTATTCCGAGACTCGGCCTGTGATGCGCTTCGTGCGGTTGCTCACGGGCTGGTAACGGGGGCATTCAGGCGGGTGCACTGCGGGGAGCACCCGATGCCCTGCGCACTTGGGCACGCTCTGGGTGAACAGCTGATCAACGACGGCTCTGAAAACGAGCGCGCCGATGGGGTGCCTTGCGCAGCGAAATCAAGGGGGAGCCCGAAGGGCGGAGGACATTCGCGGAGCAAGGTACCCCGTCGGCGCGATCGCCGCCCCAACGACAGCTTCAGCGTTCGCTCGCGGCCTCGCGCAAGGCCTCAAGGAAGGTCCGCCGCCACCAGTGAATGTCCTGCTCGCGAATCCGCGACAGCAGTTTCTGGTGCCGTTCGCGCCGCTCCTCCAGCGGCATCTGCAGCGCCTGCTGCACCGTCTCCGCCGTGCCGTGCGTGTCGTACGGATTCACCAGCAGCGCCTCTTTCAACTGCTCCGCCGCACCGGCAAAGCGCGACAGCACCAGCACGCCCGGATCGGCCGGGTCCTGCGCCGCGATGTATTCCTTCGCGACGAGGTTCATGCCGTCGCGCAGCGGCGTGACCAACCCCACCGCCGCAGCGCGGCACAACCCCGGCACGCGCTTGCGGGCCACCATGCGGTGGATGTAGCGCACCGGCATCCAGTCGAGCTCGCCGTAGTCGCCGTTGATCGCGCCGCACAGCGATTCGAGCTCGCGCCGGATGTCGCCATACGCATCGACCGTCTCGCGCGTGGGCGAGGCGATCTGGATCAGCGTGGCGCTGCGGCGGTTCTCGGGGTAGTTGGCGAGCAGTTCGCGGAATGCGCGCACGCGCTGCGGAATGCCCTTGGAGTAATCGAGCCGGTCGATGCCCAGCAGGAGGCGGCGGCTCGAATACTCGCGCTTCATGGTTTCGTACATGTCGCGCGATTCCTTCGCGTGCGTGAGCGCGGCGAATTCGTCGACGTCGATGCCGATCGGAAAGGCGCTGCAGCGCACCGTCTGCCCGTAGGCGCGGTACATGTCGTTGCCCAGGTATTCGCCGCGCGCCTCGTTGCGAACGTAGTGCTCGAAGTGCTGCACGTCCTGCTGTGCCTGGAAGCCGATCAGGTCATACGAGAACAGCGAGCGCATCAGCCATTCGTGCTGCGGAATGGCGGCCACGATGATCTGCGGCGGCAGCGGAATGTGCAGGAAGAAGCCGATGCGCTGCTTGCAGCCCATCGCGCGCAGCTCGGCGGCGAGCGGCATCAGGTGGTAGTCGTGGATCCAGATGACGTCGTCGTCCTTCAGCATCGGCATCAGCTTGCGCGCGAAGAGCTGGTTCACGCGCCGGTAGCCGCCGATGAAGCCGGCCTCGAAATGCGCCAGGTCCAGGCGGTTGTGGAACACCGGCCAGAGCACGTCGTTGCTGTAGCCGAGGTAATAGGCGTCGTGGTCCTCGCGGCTCAGGTCGATGGTGGCGAGCGTGACCTTGCCGGCCTGGTGCTTGTGCAGCTCGCCTTCGCCCGTAGGGCCGTCTTCCACGATCTGGCCGCTCCAGCCGAACCAGAGGCCGCCGCTTTGTTGAAGGCTTTCGCCGAGTGCGACGGCCAGGCCGCCGGCTGCTGGTTTGCGTGGGTCGGCCACGCGGTTGGAGATGACGACGAGACGGCTCATATGCACGAATCCCAGGGAGCGGACAGACGCACAGCCGCATTGATGATGCCGACCATCGAATAGGTCTGCGGAAAATTGCCCCACATCTCGCCCGTGACCGGGTGGGTGTCTTCCGAAAGCAGGCCGAGCGGGTTGCGTGCCGCGAGCATGGTCTCGAAGATCTGGCGTGCCTCGGCCTTGCGGCCGATCTTGGCAAGTGCGTCGATGCGCCAGAAGGTGCAGATGTTGAAGGCGGTCTCGGGCTTGCCGAAATCGTCGGCCGCTTCGTAGCGGCGCATGTAAGGGCCGTCGCAGAGCGACTTCTCCATGGCATCGACGGTGGAGATGAAGCGCGGGTCGCGCGCATCGATCAAACCCACTTCGACCATCAGCAGGATGCTCGCGTCCAGCTCGTGGCCGCCGAAGCTTTCGGCGAAGGCCTGGCGCTCCTCGCACCACGACTTGGCCAGAATTTCTTCCTTCATGCGCGCCGCATGGCCATGCCAGTAGGTGGCGCGGTCGGGCAGCTCCAGGGTGCGTGCGATCTTGGCGAGCCGGTCGCAGGCGGCCCAGCTCATCAGCGCGGAGCTGGTGTGCACGCGGGCGCGGGTGCGCAGCTCCCACATGCCGGCGTCGGGCGTGCCGTAGACGCTCACCGCCCGCTCGCCGACCGCCTCCAGGTGCGGAAACTCGGCCACACCCGCGCGGGCGAGCAACCGGTGGTCGTGAAACGCCTGCGCCGCGCCGAGCACGATGTTGCCGTACACGTCGTGCTGGAAATGCTCTTGCGCCTGGTTGCCCACGCGCACCGGCCCCATGCCGCGGTAGCCCGGAAGGCCTTCGACGAAGGACTCGGGCAGCTCGCGCTCCAGCCCGATGCCGTAGAGCGGCTGGATGTGCTCGCCGTGCGAGCCGATGACCACGTTGCCGAGCCAGCGCAGGTAGTCTTCCATCGTGCCCACTTCGCTCAGCGAATTGAGCGCGCGCACCACGAAGAAGGCATCGCGCAGCCAGCAGTAGCGATAGTCCCAGTTGCGCTGGCTGCCCGGTGCCTCGGGGATGCTGGTGGTCATGGCGGCGACGATGGCGCCGGTGTCCTCGTACAGAGAAAGCTTGAGCGTGATGGCCGCGCGGATCACCGCGTCCTGGTACTCGAAGGGAATCGCGAGGCGCTTGCTCCAGGTGCGCCAGTAGGCGATGGTTTCCTGCTCGAACTTGCGCGCGGTGTCGGCGATGCCGTCGAGCAGCGTCTCGTCCACGCCGAACATGAAGTTGTATTCGCGCGAGATCACGAAGGGCTGGCGCGCGAGGATGTGCGAGATCGAGGCGTCGGTGTTCAGGCGCAGCGTGACATCGGGGCCGACGTAGCGGATGTGGTTGCTGCCGCGCGTCACCTCGATGGGTTCCGACGCGCCCCACTGGAAGCGCGGATCGAGCGACACGCGGATGCGCGGCGCGCCGGCAATCGGCCGCACGCGGCGCACCATCATCAGCGGGCGGAAGTAGCGCGAGCGGCTGTAGAAGCGCGGCGCGAAGTCGGTGATCTCGATGCCCTGGCCGGCGCTGTCGAAGAGCTGCGTGCGCAGCACGGCCGTGTTCGGCTCGTACCACTGCTTGGCTTCGGCGAAGTCCTCGATGTCGATGCTCCATGCGCCCGCGCCTTCGCCGGGATGCAGCAGCGCGTTGAACACCGGGTCGCCGTCGAAGCGCGGCAGGCAGCACCACACGGCGCGGCCGCGTGCATCGATGAGCGCGCTGTAGGCGCAGTTGCCGATCACCCCGACATCGAGCGAAGGATCGGCCGGCGGCGCGAAGCCGCGCGGACCGGGCGCGGTGGCGGCCTTCAGGTCGACCGGCGCGCGGTCGTCGGGGCCGGCAGCGTCGGCCAGCGCCTCGCCGGCGCGGTCCTCGGGCGCCTTTGACAGTTGTTCTTCGCTCATCCGGGGCTCCTCGGTTCTTCGGTTTTCTTTGGCGTGTTTTCTTCGGGTTGGGCCGAGGGTTTCGCTACCAGCATGTCGCGCGCCTGCACCAGCCATTCGTACACCGCGCGCGGCGATTCGAGCCGGTGCAGCGCGAGGCTGGGTCCCGAACCGACCTTGATGGCGATGCCGCCGCGCGGCTGCACCACCGCGAAGCCGCTCTCGTCGGTGGTGTCGTCGCCCGCGAAGACGGGCGTGCGGCCCGCGAAGGGTGCCTCGGTCATGAAGGCGTCGATGGCAATGCCCTTGTTGACGCCCGCGGGCTTCACCTCGAAGACGAACTTGCCGTGCATGAGTTCGAGTGCCGGGCGGCCCGCGATGGCGCGCGCCATCGCATCGCCGCACACCGCTTCCAGCTGCGGCGCGAGCCGGTAGTGCAGGGCGATGGCGGCGTGCTTGCGCTCCACCAAGAGGCCTTCGTGCACGCGCGCGAGTTCGTTGGCGATGTCCAGGATCGGCACCAGATCGGGCGCGTGCTGCTCCTGCATGTGGCCCTGGGCATCGCGGCGCTGCACGCCGTGCTCGCCGGCCGCGGGCAGCCGCAGCGGTGCGAGAAAGCGGTCGATCGAGTCGATCTGGCGCCCCGACACCACAGCCAACGCACCACCGAGCTGGTCGCGCAGATCGCTCAAAAGAGCGACGAGCGCCGGGGGAATTTCGATGGCTTCGGGGGTGGGCGCAAGGCCGACCAGTGTGCCGTCGAAGTCGAGGAAAAGGGCGGCGTCGCGGCCCAGCGGAGGTGGCAACTGGTGGTTGCTGTCGGAGGACTTTGGCATTGGGAAAAACCATAACACGCGCTTTCCGTCGCGCGTGTCGGCCAAAACCGGACGTGCTTCGCGGCGGGGGCCGCGACCTGCCGATCTCCCTCAGGCGGGCAGCGTGGCCAGGCCCGGCAGGAAATCGCCCAGCATGCGCAGCAGCGTGGCTGCGCTCACCGGCTTGAACAGCACGGGCACGCCGGAGGCGCGCACGCGCTGCAGCCGCTCGGGGGCGGTCTCGCCGGTGACCAGCACCAGCGGCGCGTCGAGCCCGAAGCGGCGTTGCAGCCGCTGGCCCACATCCAGGCCGTTGTCGCCGTTGGCGAGGCGGTAGTCGCACAGCAGCAGCACGAAGGGATCGGCTTGCGTTCCGGGTCGGCCGAGCGCGTCGATGGCCTCGGCCTCGTTGGCCGCCGTCTCTACTGCGATGCCGTGGCCCTGCAGCAGCCGCGCCATGGCCTCGCGGATCTCGGCTTCGTCGTCGATCAGGAGAATGCGGCCGTGCGCTGCCTGTACTGCCTTGGCCGATGGCAATGGGTGCGCGGCAGGCGCAATGGAGATTACCGGTGCGGCAGCCGTTCGCTGTGGCTGCTGCATCGAGGCAGCCGCTTGCTGTTCGTGCTGCGGCGCGGCCGCGACCATCGGCAGCTGAAGGCGAAAGCGCGTGCCGCGCCCGACGCGCGAAGTCACCTGCACCGGATGGTCGAGCAGCCGCGACAGCCGCTCGACGATCGACAAGCCGATGCCCAGGCCCTGGGCGCGGTCGCGGCCCGGGTTCTGCACTTGGTAGTACTCCTCGAACACGCGGTCCTGCTGCTCGGGCGCGATGCCGATGCCGGTGTCCAGCACTTCGATCCATACGACGGCGTCGCGCGCCCGTGCGCGCACCGAGACGCCACCCTGCGCGGTGTACTTCAGCGCGTTGTCCACGAGGTTCGAAAGCATGCGGTAGAGCAACTGCGGGTCGCTGTGCACCCACAGGCCGCTCGCGCGCACCCGCAACTGCAGCGCGCGCTGCTCGGCCTGCGCCGCGAACATGTGATTGAGGGAGCGGAACATCGCGTCCAGCGACACCGGCGCGATGTCCGGCGTGATCACGCCCGCGTCCAGGCGCGAGACGTCCAGCATGGTGTCGAGCGAATTGCCCAGCGCGTTCACCGCGCGCATCAGCCGCTGCGCGTTGCGGCTGCCGTGGTGCTCGCGCAGTTCGTTCTCCAGCGCGGCGCCGAAGAGCGCGATGGCGTGCAGCGGCTGGCGCAGGTCGTGGCTGGCGGTGGCGAGAAAGCGCGTCTTCTCGGCGCTCGCGCGTTCGGCAGCTGCGATCTGCACACCCAGTTGGGCGGCCAGCGCCTCGTTTTCGAAGCGCAGCACCAGCGAATCGGTCAGGAGCTTGTGCTGCTGGCCGCCCACGCGCAGCGTGAACAGCAGGTAGCCCAGGCTGAACACCGCAAGGAAGAGATGCATCGCGTCGCCCTGCCAGGCCAGCGCGGCGATCAGGCTCAACATCATCGGCAGGGTGTAGCCGTAGAGCGCGGGCTTGAGCGGCCACAGCAACTGCATGGCGCGCGCGCAACTGCCGATGATGACGACGGTCAGCACCGAGGTGGTGGGCAGGTCGTCGGCCGAGATGAAGAGCCACGGCGCCGTGGCCGTCGCCATGCTCACCAGCGTCACGGTGCGCGAATGCCGGCGCGCCCAGCGGGTGGTGTCCTGCAGCGGCACGTCGGCGTGCCAGCGCGGCATGAGGAAGAGGGCGAGGCCGAAGCTCAGGTGGGCGGCCATCCAGGCGAGGATCCACCACCGCGGGCGGTGCACGTACATGACGATGCCCAGCGCCGCACCGAGGCCGAAGTGAACCAGGATCGATGCGTTGTAGGCCGCGTACACCGAGGCCACATGCTCGCGCAGCACGCGAAGGCCAAGATCGCCCGGCACCCCCGGGCGGGGCGGCGGGGATGGGTGTGACAGCGTCGGCTCGGTGGCATTCACCCGATCGATGCTATCGGGCCGATTTGCAGGGAGAAGTGCCAGAAGTCATGCCCGCCATGTCCGCGCAAGGCGGACCGCGACTTTTCTTCAGCTTTCTTGCAGCGATGCCGCCACGGCCTCGATGCGCGCGCGATGGATGGCGTCGCCGATCTGCGGTCCGGTGGCGCCCGACTGCTGCGCCTTGCGCGCGACCACGTCGGTGGGCACGGCCGCGGCGGTGGCCAGCACGGCGAGCAGGCGCTCGCGCTGCGGATAGGGTCTGTCCTCGAAACCGAGCCGCCCGCGCGCGTCGCACTCGCAGGCCAGCAGCACCTCGGCAAAACGCGCGGGCTTCCTGAAGGCGTCGCAGCGCTCCAGCAGGCGCACCAGCGGCGCCGCATCGAGCGCGCCGCTGCGATGCACGTTGCCGTGCTCGCGCGCGACCACCTCGGCCAGCTCGCGGATCTCGACCGGCACGCGCCAGCGGTCGCACACCGCATGCAGCAGATCGACGCTGCGCTTCTCGTGGCCGATGTGGCGCGGCAGCACGTCGGCGGGCGTGGTGCCCTTGCCCAGGTCGTGCATCAGGCAGGCGAAACGCACCGGCAAGGTGGCCGAGAGCCGCGCGCTGGTGTCCAGGACCATCATCAGGTGCACGCCGGTGTCGATCTCGGGGTGGTGCGCCTCGGGCTGCGGCACGCCCCAGAGGCGGTCGACTTCGGGCAGCAGCACGGCGAGCGCGCCGCATTCGCGCAGCACCTCGAACATGCGGGAAGGCCGCGCTTCCATGAGGCCGCGGGCGAGCTCCTGCCAGACGCGCTCCGGCACCAGCGCATCGGCCTCGCCGGCCCGGACCATTTCGCGCATCAGCGCCATGGTTTCCGGCGCGACCGAGAAGTCGTCGAAGCGCGCGGCAAAGCGCGCCAGCCGCAGGATGCGCACCGGGTCTTCGCGGAAGGCGTCGGTCACGTGGCGCAGCACCTTGCCCTGCAGGTCGCGCTGGCCGTGGAAGGGGTCGGCCAGGTGATCGGGGTCGGGTTCGAATTGGCCGTCGGCGCTCACCCGCTCGGCGGGCAGCGCGATGGCATTGATGGTCAGGTCGCGGCGGGCGAGGTCTTGCTCCAGCGTGACGTCGGGCGCGGTGTGGATGGTGAAGCCGCGGTAGCCGGGCGCGCTCTTGCGCTCGGTGCGGGCGAGGGCGTATTCCTCGCGCGTCTTCGGATGCAGGAACACCGGGAAGTCGCGCCCCACGGGCAGGTAGCCGCGCCCGGTCATGTCTTCGGGCGTGGCGCCGACGACCAGCCAGTCGTGGTCGGACACCGGCCGCCCGAGCAGCCGGTCGCGGACGGCGCCGCCGACGAGAAAGATTTTCATGGCCGCAGTGTAGGGATGAGGAATGTGGAGATGGCGAATGAGGCGGGAATGAGGTGGAAGTTAGGGATAGGGATACCCCGCACCCACTAAATAGAACGAGCGTTCGATAATCCGGATTGCAAACAGAACGAACGTTCGTTTATTTGCTGGAACGCAGCGCCGGCCACGGGCTGGCATCGCGTTCAACGGGATATTTCAACCAAAGGAGCATTCACATCATGAAGAAAACAATGTTTGCGCTGGCGGCTCTGGGTGCCATGGCGTCCGGCAGCGCATCAGCGCAAAACGCCGGCGACTGGGTCGCGGGGGCAGGCTGGTTCCACCTCGCGCCTCAGGACTCGAGCAAGCCGCTCCAGGTGACGGCGCCGGTGCAGAGCGTGCTCCAGGGATCGGGCGCCAGCGTCAAGGACTCGGACACGCTTGGCTTGAGCCTGGCCTACTTCATCGACAGCCACTGGGCTGTGGAAGGCGTCCTGGGCGTTCCGCCGAAGTTCAAGCTCGAGGGCAAGGGCACGCTGGCCCGCGTGGGCGAACTGGGCGAGGCTCGCCAGTGGAGCCCCACGGTCCTGGTGAAGTACAACTTCAACGAAGGCAATTCCGCCTTCCGTCCGTTCGTGGGCCTGGGTGCCACCTACGTCTGGTACAGCGACGTGAAGCTGACCTCAAGCCTGCAGGGCGCGCTGGCCAGCCAGTTCCGCCAATCGCCGTACTCGGTGAACACCACGGCCAAGCTAGACAGCTCGTTCGCACCCGTGCTCAACGCCGGTATCTCCTACCAGTTCGACAAGCACTGGGGCATCTCGTTCTCGGTGTCGTACATCCCGCTGAAGACCAAGGCCAAGCTGACGACGACGTCGATCACCGGCCTGCCGGTCGCCCGCAGCGAAGCGAGCCTGAAGCTGAACCCCATCGTCACCTTCCTGTCGGCAACCTACAGGTTCTGATCCCGCCTGCCGCGCGGGCAAGCCCTATCGCGCTGTGCGGTAGGGCTCTTCGAACTGCAGGAAATCTTTCTCTTCCAGCGCTTCGTCGATCCAGGCCTTGATGCCCGGCAGCGCCTGCACGCGTTCGATGTAGGCCGAGATAACCGGCGGCACCGGCAGGCCGTAGGTCTTGACGCGCGTGCCGATGGGCGCGAAGTACGCATCGGCGATGGTGAAGTCGCCGAACAACAGTGGGCCGCCATGGGTGCCGAGCAGGTCGCTCCACATCTGCACGATGCGGTCCAGGTCGCTGCGCACCTCCGGTTGTTCCTTGAGCAGCCGGGCGCCGACCTCGGGCAGCGACGCCTCGATGTTCATCCCGCAATGGCCGCGCAGGCCGCCGAAACCCGAGTGCATCTCGGCGCAGATGCTGCGCGCGCGTGCCCGGTCGGCCACGCCCTTGGGCCACAGCTGCTTCTCGGAAAAGGTCTCGGCCAGGTATTCGGCGATGGCCAGCGTGTCCCAGACCACGAGGTCGCCATCGACCAGCACCGGCACCTTGGCGACCGGGTTCAGCGCGGCGATGGTGTGCTTGAACCGCGACTCCGCCTCGAAGGAATCGAAGCGCACCATCACTTCGTCGAAAGCGATGCCGGCCTGCTTCATGAGCACCCAGGGCCGCATGGACCACGACGAGTAGTTCTTGTTGCCGATGTAGAGCTGGCGCATGAGGGTTCCTTCGGTTCGATTCGGTGAGGGCAAAGCCTTCGATGCTAGCCGCGCGGCGCGCCGCCATTGATGCCGAACGCGGCGCGAATTGATGCCTGTCAGCGGTCGCGGGGCTTGTCGTCCGGTGAGGCGATCACGCGCTGCGATTCCTGGGGGCGGTCCTTGGCGATGGTGCGCTCCAGCAGGCTCACCAGCCGCGGCACCAGCGACAGCACCGCCAACGCCAGCAGCGCGCTCAGCAGGGCGGTGGCTTCGCGGCCGAGCCCGCAGGCCATGCCGATGGCCGCAGTCATCCAGAGTCCGGCGGCCGTGGTGAGGCCCTGCACGTGCGATTCGTCCTTGCCCTGCTTGAGGATGGTGCCGGCGCAAAGAAAGCCCACGCCCGCCACCAGCCCCTGGATCACGCGGCTCATGTCGGCCGGCACGATGCCGGTCTGCTGCGGGATCAGCACGAACATCGCCGAGCCGATCGCCACCAGCATGTGCGTGCGCACGCCGGCCGCCTTGCCCTGCTGCTCGCGCTCGAAGCCGAGCATGAAGCCGAGCGCGCCGGCGAGCGTGAGGCGAACGACGATGCGGGTGAGCTGCGCGACGTCCGTCACGTCCGAGAATTCGGACGCGATGGTGTCGAGCACCTCGTCGTGCCAGCTCATGTCAGGGCAGGTCTTTGTTCGGTTCGGGCTCGGCGGCGTCGCGTGGGCCAATGCGGCCCAGGCGTTCCTTCAGCGACTGCGGCCGGCCGCTGATGATCGCCGCGTAGTTGGTGGTGTTGGCCAGCACCTTCTTCACGTAGTCGCGGGTCTCGGTGAAGGGCACGTTCTCGGCCCAGATCGCGGCGTCGAGCACCGGGCCGTTGCGCCAGTTGCGCGGCCGGCCGGGGCCGGCGTTGTAGGCGGCGGCCGCCAGCGCCATCGACCCGTCGAAGTCGTCGAGCGCGAGCTTCAGGTAGTTGGTGCCGATGGTGATGTTGGTCTCGCGGTCGTTGATCTGGCCGGGCGTGAAGTCGGTCATGCCGATCTTGCGGGCCGTCCAGCGCGCGGTGGCGGGCATGACCTGCATGAGGCCCGAGGCGCCGACGCCCGAGCGCGCATCCATGATGAAGCGGCTTTCCTGGCGGATGAGACCGTACACGTAGGCCGGATCGAGGCCGATGTCCTGGCTCTTGCGCAGCACCGTGTCGTGGAACGGCATCGGAAAGCGCTGCTCCACGTCGATCACGCCCTTGGTGCGCTCGCTGGTGTTGATGCAGCGGTCCCACACCTCGCGCTGGCAGGCGAAGTCGGCCGCGGCCAGCAGGGCGCGGTCGTCCATGCCGCCCTTGTCGTGCAGGTTGGTGGCGTAGTTCCATTCGCGCGTGCCTTCGGAGCGCAGGCCGATGGCAATCGCATACAGGCCGCGGTTGAGCGCGACGTTGCTGCGCGCCGCCGCCTTTTCCTCGGGCGTGAGCGGCGCGGGGCGGGTGGCCGCGACGACGCGCTGGCCCAGTTCCTCGAGCGCGAGCATTTCGTAGAAGCCGCGCGTGCCGGCGATGCTCGTATAGAGCTCGCGGGCCTGGGCGCGGCGTTCCTCGCTGCGTTCGCTGGCGAGCGCGCGGGCTTTCCAGTAGACCCAGGTCGGATCGAGCTGGGCGGTTTCGCTCATCGCGTTGATGGCGGGCGCCACGTCCTTCCACTGGCCGGCGCGCAGCGCGGCGCGCACGCGCCAGCCGAGCATGTCGTCCGACAGGTCGCTGTTCTTCGTCACGTTGCCGAAATAGCCCACGGCCTGCGGCGAGAGCTTGTTGGCCGACGCGCGGCCGATGGCGCCCCAGAGCCAGTTGCGCTCTTCGGCCGAGAGCATCGGGCCCCACTTGCTGTCGAGCTGCGAGGCGGCCATGTCGGGGTCGGCAATCGCGACCTTGATGAGCGCGAGCACCACCAGCTCCTTGCGCGACTTGGCGGCCACGAAGGCGCGGCCGACGAGGAACTTGGCCGAGCTGGCGTTGAGCTCCTCGAAGAGCGGCAGCGCATCGGGCGCGGCGATGGTGACGGCGCCGCGCGCGGCCTGCGGGCGGTTGGCCTCGATGGCCAGGCGCGCCTTCTTCCACGCGTCGTTGGTCGACATGAGGCGGGCGGCGACCATGCGGTCGGCGGCGGTGAGGCAACCGTCGTCGGCTTCTTTCTGACGGAACCAGTTGCGGCGCACTTCGTCGGCCTGGGCCTGGGTGGCGGTGCCCGAGCGCAGCGTGTCGACCAGCACCGCGTAGCAGCGCACCTGCGCGTCGTCGCCCATGCGGTAGCCGGCGACGTTGGCCGAGAAACCGTCCCAGTCGCGGCGCTGGCCCAGCAGCAACAGCCAGTCGTTGCGGAGGCGATCTTCCTGATAAGTGCCGGGGTAGCGGGCGTAGAAGTCCTGCACTTCGTTCGGCGCGGCTTCCTGCAGGCGGGCCTTCAGTTCCCAGTACGCGGCCCAGGGTTCGAGCGCGTGGCCGCGGGCTTGCGGCAGGAGGGCGGTGAGACGGGCCTTGTCGCCGCGCTGGAAGGCCTGCTTCATCTGCACCAGCACGTCGTCGTTGGTGTTTGTGTTGGTCTGGGCGCTGGCGGGTGGATGAAAGAGCAGTGCAGCGGCAGTCAGGACGAGGGAAAAAGCAACGGCTGGCGTTGCGTTGCGCGGGCGGTTGCGCATGGATGCCAAAATGCTTGGGAACTGCATCGGGGGATTATGGACAAGTCAAAGGGAGCCGACACCTCGGCGACGGCGAGTTTTCTGAAGGATCAGTTGCGCAAGGCATTGATCGAACAACGTCTGGCGATGCCGGACCGGCTGACACGCGCCGACCTGCTGCAGCGCGTCATGCGCATCTGGCTGGTCGGCCGGCCCGACACCGTGATCGGCGCCTACTGGCCGATCAAGGGCGAGTTCGATCCGCTGCCCGCGCTGCACCGCTGGAAGGAAGACGGCGAGCTGATGGAAGAGACGCAGCGCCGCCGCATCGGACTGCCCGTGATCGACAAGGTTCACAAGACCCTCACCTTCCATGCCTGGTATCCGGGCTGCCAGATGGAAGAAGACGCCTACGGCATTCCCAAGCCCAAGGACACCGAGCTGATCGTGCCGACCCTGCTGTTCGTGCCCTGCGTGGGCTACAGCGCCGGCGGCTACCGGCTGGGCTACGGCGGCGGTTTCTACGACCGCACGCTGGCGGCGCTGGAGCCCCGGCCGTTCACGGTGGGCCTGGGCTTCACGCACGGCTTCCTCGACGACTTCGAGCCCGAAGCGCACGACCTGCCCCTGGACGCCATCCTCAATGACAACGGCGTCGTCTGGCCGATGAGCTGAGAAGCTCAGTCGATGTCGTCGATGGTGTCCGGATCGGGCACCTCGCCGATGGTCTCGCGCGTGGTGCCGGCCTGCAGCAGCAGCCAGTCCCAGAAGGCCTTGATCTCGGGCCGCAGTGCATTGCGCGGACCGGAGATGAGCCAGTAGGCCATCGGTGAATCCATGCGATGCCGGGGCAGCACCTCCACGAGGTCGCCGTTGGCCAGGCTTTCTGCAATGAGCGAACTGCGCGCCAGCACCAGCCCCTGCCCGGTGAGCGCGGCCTGCACCATCTGGTAGGCGTAGTTGAAATAGAGCCAGCGCTTGGGCTGCGCGCGCTCCAGGCCGTTCACTTCGAACCAGCGCCGCCACGTCAGCCATTCCAGGTGCGTGCGGTGCGCGTCGCCCGCCTCGATCAGCGTGAAGCGGGTGATGTCTTCGGGCGTCTTGATCGGCGGGCTGCTCTTGATGAGCCACGGGCTCGCCACCGGCGTGAGGTTCTCGCCGAACAGGCGCACGGCGGTGGGCGGCATGGCCTCGCGGGGGCCGTAGCGCAGGGCGATGTCCACGTCGGCCACCTCGAGGTCGACCGCCACGTCGCTGGCGTCGATGCGGATGTCGATCTCGGGGTTGTCGCGCTGGAAGGCCTCCAGCCGCGGGATCAGCCACATCGAGGCAAACGATGCAAAGGTGGTGAGCGACACGCTCTTGCGCCCCGCGCTCTGGCGAATCTGGCGCACCGCCATGTCGATGCGCGGCAGCGACTGCTGCACCGCGAGCAGCAACTGCGCCCCGGCGCTGGTGAGTTCCACCGCCCGCGTGTGGCGCAGGAACAGCGACACGCCCACTTCCTCTTCCAGCGACTGGATCTGCCGGCTGACCGCCGATTGGGTCAGCGCCATTTCCTCGGCCGCCGCGCGGAAGTTCAGGTGCCGGGCGACGGCCTCGAAGGCGCGCAGGTGGCCGGCTGAGATGGGGCGGGAGCGCAGGTGGGTTTGCGAATGTTGCATGGAGGTGCCTTTGAAAGGCCGGCTGCATCTGCTTGCGCTGTCCCTTCGGGGAACACCGCGGAACCGGCTTTGCCGGGCTGCAGGTGTTGCCCCCGGGCGAGGGGGAGGAGAGGCGACACGAAGTGCGCGAAACCTGGGGGAGAGCCTTTGATTGATGCGAAACCAGCATCAGTAGGCTACTTCGTTTTCATTGGACCCACAACGCCCGGGAAACGATCATTCATTCCCGAACTGCGCCATTGCCTCCGTCCTGTCAATCGCACTTCGGCAAGCCCAAGGAGTTTCATCATGTCCACCGCCGTCTGCACCACCCAATCGCTCGCTTCCCTGTCGATCCCCGCCCGTACCGCTGCCGCCGCCGTGCCGCCCGCCGTGCGCCGCGGCGCCTGGCAGATTGCCCCCGGCGAGGCAATGAGCCTGAAGGCGCGTGCGGCCAGCGTCCTGCGCGTCAAGCAGGGCCGGGTATGGATCACGCCCGACGCCACGCTGGCCAACCCCAGCGAAGACCTGGTGCTCGCACCGGGCGAATCGATGACGGTGGCCGCCGGCCAGCGCATCGTCATGGAAGCATGGGATGGCTACGGTGCCACCTACACATGGGATCAGGCCTGAACGGTCACCGGTTCCATGGACGCACAAAGGCGGCTTCGGCCGCCTTTTTCTTTTGCAGGCGGTTTCGAGCGCCTTTTCTTTTTGCAGGCGGCTTCCGGCGCTTTTTTCAGCCGCTGATGTCGAAGCTGGAGCGCAGCGCCAGAAAGTGCTTGAGCGCGGCTTCCCCTTCCAGGGCGTGCACGCCGGCCATGAGATCGGGGCCTTCGCTCTCGGCCAGGCCCAGGCCGAAGCCGCTGTAGCGGCGCAATTCCAGCGGGCCCTCGTGGACCAGCCGCACCTCGGTATGCCGGAGGTCTCGTTCGATGCTCCGCATCAATGCCTTCACCGCATCGCGCGGACCCTCCAGGTGCTGGCAGAACCGCATGCCGTCGAAGACCAGGAGGCCGGTGATCTTCCGCTCGGAATTGCGCGCCCGTGCCTGGCTGACGATGGCGCCCACGGCATTGGCGGGCAGGTCTTGCGCGAGTACGCTGCAATAGAAAATTTCGTGGAGCGGCTGTTCGTCTGTCATGCGTCTTGGAGGAAAACGCTGCGGAGTCTAGACAGCGGCGACGCCCGGCGAAACGTAAAAAGACACAGCGCAAAAGCCTATAGTGCCGCGTGAGATTCGATGACTATCCCGTTGCAGCCTCCCCTCCCCAAGGGGTGAATCCTTGCGACGACTGCGCGCTGCGCCGGCTCGAGGCGTTCCTGCCCGCATCGCCGGAAGAGCTCAAGACCATCCAGTCGTTCCGCGTCGGCGCGCGGCGGGTGGAGGCGGGCGGCTCGATCATCGAAGAGCACCGGCCCAGCACGCAGCTTTTCACCCTTTATTCGGGGTGGGCGTTCCGCTACAAGACCCTGACCGACGGGCGCCGGCAGATCCTGAGTTTTCTGCTGCCCGGTGATTTCATCGGCCTGCAGGACGAATTCGCCGAAGGCCAGACCCACGGCGTGGAAGCCGTGACCGACGTCTCGCTGTGCGCCTTCTCGCGTGACCGCCTCTGGCCGCTCTTCCACGCCCAGCCCAAGCTCGGCTACGACATCACCTGGCTCGCGGCGCGCGAGGAAAAGATGGTGGACGACAACCTCGTCACCGCCGGCCGGCGCAACGCGGGCGAACGCGTGGCGATGCTGCTCATGCACCTGTACCGCCGGGCCGACCGCGTGGGCATGGTGCGCGATGGCTGGGTGGAGTTTCCGTTCAACCAGCAGCACATCGCCGATGCGCTGGGGCTTTCGCTGGTGCACACCAACAAGACGCTGCGCCGCCTGCAGCGCCTGGGGCTCCACAAGCTCGATGCGGGGTGGCTCCGCATCCTGGAGCCGCATGCGCTGGAGGCGTTGGGCGACTATTTCGAGCGGCCGCTGCGGCCCGTTCCGCTGATCTGAAAGCGCGCCGGCCGCAGCCTCAGCGCGTGGCCACGAGCTGCCGCAGGTCGCTCTGGTAGGCCTGCAGCCGGCGCACCGCCTGCTCGCGTTGGCTGGCGCTGGTGCCGTTGTGCAGGGTCGCGAGGTTGCGGCAGCCTTCCTCCAGCAGCGCCTGCTGCTGGTCGCGCCAGGGGCCGGGCGGCGGCTCGGCGATGCGCAGCAGGTAGGCATGCAGCGCGGCGCGCGCCTCGCCCGGCGATGGCTTCTTCGTGGCAAACCCGCGCAGCATCGCCAGCGCTTCCTGCTGGCGCTTGCGGCGCTCGGCATCGGCGAGTTGCGGGTTGAACACCGACTGCGCGACCTGCTGCTTCAGCACGTCGCGCTGCTCAGCCGTGAGCCGGCCGTAGAAGTCTTCCATGCGGTCGAGGAACTGGTCGTAGCGCTTTTCCTGCACCTGCGCGGGCGTGCGGTCGAGCCAGTCCTTGCGGTAGTCGTTGTTGAGCCTGGCGTACTTGCGTTCGAGCTGCTGCAGCTGTGATTCGCTCAAGGTGAGCGCCAGCTCGGTGGTGGCCGGCTCGGCGCGCTCGACCGCGGCCAGCAGGCGCTCGCGAATGCCGTCGGCGAATTTGCAGGCCTGCGCCGGCGTCACCTCGCCCGGCGCCAGGCCTTGCGCCTCCTGCAGCAGGGTGATGACCTTGGGCAGCTCGTTCTGCCGGTGCCAGGCCAGCAACTGGGCGAGTTCGTCGCGCACCTTGGGCGTCTGGGTGCTGTCGAAATCGAAATACCCGTCGAGCCACCAGTAGCTCACCTCGGGCAGGTTGTTGTAGGCCAGCTTCACCGCGCTGCAGGCGCCCAGCGCAGAGACCAGCAGCAGCACGCCGATAATTCGCGCCAGTTCCGCGCAACGCATCCGGGAAAACACAAGCATGAATCAGACTCCGCAGCAGCAAAAGCAAGACATCCAGGGGCCGATCGACGTGGTGATCATGGCGGCCGGCAAGGGCACGCGCATGAAAAGCAGACTGCCCAAAGTGTTGCATCGTTTGGGCGGCCGCGCGCTGATCGCGCATGTTGCCGACACCGCCGCCCGCATCGGCGCCCGCCACGTGGTGGTCGTGACCGGTCACGGCGCTGCCGAGGTCGAGGCCGCGATGGCCGGCGCCGTCGGCGGCGCGACGCCCCGTTTCGCACGCCAGGAGCCGCAGCTGGGCACCGGCCACGCGGTGCAGCAGGCAACGCCGCTGCTGCCGGACGACGGCACCGTGGTCGTGCTCTCGGGCGACGTGCCGCTCATCGGCGAAGACACGCTGCGGGCGCTGGTCGCGGCCAGCGCGGGCGAGCGCCTCGCGCTGCTGACCATCGAATTCGATGACCCATCCGGCTACGGCCGCGTGATCCGCACGTCGGCCGGCGGGGCAGTGACGGCCATCGTCGAGCACAAGGACGCCAACGACGCGCAGCGCGCGGTGCGCGAAATCTACAGCGGCGTGATGGCCGTGCCGGCGCGCCTGCTCAAGGGCTGGCTCGCGCGGCTGGACAACCGCAACGCGCAGAACGAGTACTACCTGACAGACGTCGTCAAGCTCGCCGCAGCCGACGGCGTGCCGGTGGTGGCGCACATCACGACCGATGCGCTGCAGGTGGCGGGCATCAACAGCCCGGTGCAGCTCGCGGCGCTCGAGCGCGCCTGGCAACTGCGCCAGGCGAATACGCTGATGGAGCAGGGCGTGCGCCTGGCCGACCCGGCGCGCTTCGACCTGCGCGGCACGTTGGACTGCGCGGCCGACGTCGAGATCGACGTCAACTGCGTGTTCGAAGGCGCGGTGTCATTGGGCGAGGGCGTGCGCATCGGTGCGAACTGCGTGATCGCCAATGCGCGCATCGAGGCCGGCGCGGTGATCCATCCGTTCACCCACATCGACGGCGAGAAAGCCGGCGTGACGGTGGGCGAGCGCGCCCTGATCGGCCCGTTCGCGCGCCTGCGCCCTGGCGCGCAGCTGGGCACCGAGGTGCACATCGGCAACTTCGTCGAGGTGAAGAATTCGACCCTCGCCGCCGGCGCCAAGGCCAACCACCTGGCCTACCTGGGCGATGCGACTGTGGGCGAGCGCGTCAACTACGGCGCGGGCAGCATCACCGCCAACTACGACGGTGCCAACAAGCACCGCACGGTGATCGAAGCCGACGTGCACATCGGCAGCAACTGCGTGCTGGTGGCGCCGGTCACCATCGGCGCGGGCGGCACCATCGGGGGCGGGTCGACCGTCAACAAGTCGACCGAGCCGGGCGCGCTGACTGTCGCGCGCAGCAAGCCGGTGAGCTTTCCCAATTGGAAGCGGCCGCAGAAAAAGCCGAAGGCCTGACGAGCGCGGCGCCAGTCAGCCCAGCGGCACCGCGGGTTCGAACTTGGCGCGCTTGAGGCTGAAGAACGCCTTCACGTTGCGCACGTTGGCATCGGCCGTGAACAGGCGCTGGGTCAGCGCGCCGTAGTCCGGCATGTCGCGCGCCGCGACAACGAGCACGAAGTCGGGGCCGGGCGAGACGCGCCAGCACTGCTGCACCGCGTTGTCGGCGATCACGCGGGTTTCGAAGGCGTCGAGCGCGGCGGCGTCCTGCCGGTCCAGCGAAATCTCGACCACCGCCTGCAATCCATGGCCCAGCACCGCCGCTAGCCGGTCGGGCGAGAGCAGCGCGACCTGGCGCTCGATGAGGCCCTCGTCCTTCAGCCGCTGAACGCGCCTGAGGCAGGTGGGCGGGGAGATGCCCACGTCGGCGGCGAGTCGCTGGTTGGTCTGCGAGGCGTCGCGTTGCAGCGCATCGAGCAGCCGGAGGTCTATTGCATCGAGGGAGATTGATTCCATATATATGTAAATTATGGAATAAAAATCCAAATGAGAGAGATGATGAAATAAAACTCCGAAATCCATGAAATTTCGAGGGCATATTTTCTCTTCACCTCCCTACCATCTGGCCTCTTCTTCATTCAAAGGCAGCTCACCATGTGCGGCATCGTCGGGGCAGCGTCCCATCGCAACATCGTTCCGGTCCTCGTCCAGGGCCTCCAGCGGCTCGAGTACCGCGGCTATGACTCCTGCGGCGTCGCGGTCCATGCGGGCGGCCTCACCCGGGCGCGCACCACCTCGCGCGTGGCGGAGCTCGTCACCCAGGTGCGCGAAGACAAGGTCGAAGGCCTGACCGGCATCGCCCACACGCGCTGGGCCACGCACGGCGCGCCTGCCGTCCACAACGCGCACCCGCATTTCAGCCACGGCCCCGGCGCCGACGCGCAGGGCGCGCGCCCCGGCCGCATCGCCCTCGTGCACAACGGCATCATCGAAAACCATGAAACGCTGCGCGCCGCGCTCGAAGCCAAGGGCTACGTGTTCGAGAGCCAGACCGACACCGAGGTCATCGCCCACCTCGTCGACAGCCTCTACGACGGCGACCTGTTCGAAGCCGTGAAGGCCGCGGTGCTGCAGCTGCACGGCGCCTACGCGATCGCCGTGATCTGCCGCGACGAGCCGCAGCGCGTGGTCGGCGCGCGCGCCGGCTCGCCGCTGATCCTCGGCGCGGGCAAGGAAGGCAGCGAGAACTTCCTCGCGAGCGACGCGATGGCGCTCGCCGGCGTGACCGACCAGATCGTCTATCTCGAAGAGGGCGACGTGGTCGACCTGCAGCCGGGCAAGTACTGGATCGTCGACAAGAACCACAAGCCCGTGACCCGCCAGGTGCGCACCGTGCTCGCGCACAGCGGCGCGGCCGAACTCGGCCCGTACCGCCACTACATGCAGAAGGAAATCTTCGAGCAGCCGCGCGCCATCGGCGACACGCTCGAAGGCGTGGCGGGCATCGTGCCCGAGTTGTTCGACGGCATCGGGCAGGACGGCGCGACGGGTGCCAGCGCGCATCGCGTCTTCAAGGACATCGACAAGATCCTCATCCTCGCCTGCGGCACCAGCTACTACAGCGGCTGCACCGCCAAGTACTGGCTCGAAAGCATCGCGAAGATTTCCACCCAGGTCGAGATCGCGAGCGAATACCGCTACCGCGACTCGGTGCCCGACCCCAAGACGCTGGTGGTCACCATCAGCCAGTCGGGCGAGACGGCCGACACGCTCGCCGCGCTCAAGCACGCCCGCTCGCTCGGCATGGAACAGACGCTGACGATCTGCAACGTCGCGACCAGCGCGATGGTGCGCGAGTGCAAGCTGGCGTACATCACGCGCGCCGGCGTGGAGATCGGCGTGGCGTCGACCAAGGCCTTCACCACGCAGCTCGCGGGCCTCTTCCTCCTGACGCTGGCCATCGCGCAGACCAAGGGGCATCTCACCGAAGCCGACGAAGCGCGCTACCTGAAGGAAATGCGCCACCTGCCGGTCGCGCTGCAGTCGGTGCTCGCGCTGGAGCCGCAGATCATCGGCTGGGCCGAGGACTTCGCGCGCAAGGACAACGCGCTCTTCCTCGGCCGCGGGCTGCACTACCCGATCGCGCTGGAAGGCGCGCTCAAGCTCAAGGAAGTGACGTACATCCACGCCGAGGCGTATGCGGCGGGCGAACTCAAGCACGGCCCGCTCGCGCTGGTGACGAGCGAGATGCCGGTGGTCGCGGTCGCACCGAACGACGCACTGCTCGAAAAGCTCAAGAGCAACCTGCAGGAAGTGCGCGCGCGCGGCGGTGTTCTGTATGTACTGGCCGACGGCGACACGAAGATCAAGAGCGGCGAAGGGCTGCATGTGATCCGCATGCCGGAGCACTACGGGCAACTGTCGCCGCTGCTGCATGTGGTGCCGCTGCAGTTGCTGGCGTATCACACGGCGTGTGCGCGCGGAACCGATGTGGACAAGCCGCGCAATCTGGCGAAGAGCGTGACGGTGGAATAAGGCGTCGCGGGCGTCAGCGCCGCGAAGGCGCCGCGCCCGTCTTCGCCTTGGCCCCCGTGAGGTGCCCGAGCGGCAGCGCCACCTCCGACTTGATCTCGCGCAGCACGATGCTCGAGCGCACGTGCGTCACGCCCGGCAGGCTGAACAGCACCTCGTGCAAGAAGCGCTCGTAGTGCTTCATGTCGGGCACCGTCACATGCAGGATGTAGTCCGCGGGTCCCGTGGCCGACACGCAGCGGATGATCTGCGGGCTCGCGGCCACCACCTCCTCGAAGCGCTGCACCATCGCCTCGCTGTGGCGGTCGAGGTTCACCTCGGCCACGGCCGAGACGTGCAGGCCCACCAGTTCGGGATCGATCATGGCGGTGTAGCCGCGGATCACGCCGGCCGCCTCCATGTCCTTGATGCGCTTCCAGCACGGCGTGGGCGAGAGCCCGACGGCCTCTGAAATCTGCTGCACCGTCTGCCGGCCGTCGTGCTGCAGTGCAGAAAGGATCTTCAGGCAATGCTCATCAAGAGAAACAGAATCGACGTTCATGACGGTTTCCGAGTGGATTCTTCTTCAAACAAGGGTCTGCGCCAGTGTATTGAAGAAACACTTACTCGGGGTGCGGCAGAACAATTCCGGGCATGAACGCCCCCCACAAGACGGCCGCGCTTCGACGGCCCGACTACCAGCTTTCCGACAACCTCTGGGCCGATGCCGGCTCGGTCTTCCTCACCGGCACGCAGGCGCTGATCCGCATCCTGGCGATGCAGAAACAGCGCGATGCGGCACGCCGCCTCCACACGCAGGGCTTCGTGAGCGGCTACCGCGGCTCGCCGCTGGGCATGGTCGACCAGGCCATCTGGAAGGCGGGCGATCGCTTCAAGCAGACCGGCATCCGCTTCGTGCCCGCGGTGAACGAGGAGCTCGCGGCCACGCAGGTGCTCGGCACGCAGCGTGTGGAGTCCGACCCCGAGCGCACCGTCGATGGCGTGTTTGCCATGTGGTACGGCAAGGGCCCGGGCGTGGACCGCGCGGGCGACGCGCTCAAGCACGGCAACGCCTATGGCTCGTCGCCGCACGGCGGCGTGCTGGTGGTGGCGGGCGACGACCACGGCTGCGTGTCGTCGTCGATGCCGCACCAGAGCGACCACGCCTTCATGGCTTGGCGCATGCCGGTGATGCAGCCCGCGAGCGTGGCCGAGTACCTGGAGTTCGGCCTGTACGGCTACGAGCTCTCGCGCTATTCGGGCGCGTGGGTCGGCATGGCGGCGCTGTCTGAAATCGTGGAGAGCGCGGGCACCGTGGACCTCGATGCGGTGAACGCGCGCGTCGCCGCCTGGGAAGACGCCGATGCCGTGCGCGCCGCCACCGGCCACGCCGCGCCGCCCGACGGCCTGCACTACCGCTGGCCCGACCTGCCCTCGCTGCGCATCGAGTCGCGGCTGGAGGACAAGCTCGCCGCCGTGGCCGCATTCACGCGGCGCAACAGCATCGACCGTCACGTCATCGTGAGCCCGCATGCGAAGGTCGGCATCGTCACCTGCGGCAAGGCGCACCACGATTTGATGGAGGTGCTGCGGCGCCTGGAGCTCTCGCCCGAGCAGCTCGCGCGTGTCGGTGTGCGGCTCTACAAGGTGGGGCTGAGCTTTCCGGTCGAGCAGACGCGCCTGAAAGACTTTGCGCGCGGGCTCGATGAAATCCTTGTCGTGGAAGAGAAGGGCGCGGTGGTCGAGACGCAACTGCGCGACATCTTCTACAACGCGCCGCCCGATGCCCGACCCGTGCTCGTGGGCAAGCACGACCGCGACGGCCAGCCGCTCGTGTCCGCGCTCGGCGAGCTGCGGCCCTCGCGCCTCATCGAACTGGTCGCGCACTGGCTGGCCGTGCACTTTCCCGAGAACCACGACCTCGGCGATCACCTTCAGCATGTGCGCGACTTCACGCCGCCCGACCTGCTGGGCAACGCGAGCGATGCGGTCAAGCGCCTGCCGTACTTCTGCGCCGGCTGCCCGCACAACACCAGCACCAAGGTGCCCGAAGGCTCGACCGCGCGCGCCGGCATCGGCTGCCACTTCATGGCCAACTGGATGGACCGCAGCACCGCGGGCCTGATCCAGATGGGCGGCGAGGGCGTCGACTGGATCTCGCATGCGATGTTCACCAAGACACCGCATGTGTTCCAGAACCTCGGCGATGGCACCTACTACCACTCGGGCTATCTCGCGATCCGCCAGGCCGTCGCGGCCAAGGCCACGCTCACCTACAAGATCCTGTTCAACGACGCGGTCGCGATGACCGGCGGGCAGCCGGTCGATGGCGTCATCAGCGTGGACGCTATCGCGCGGCAGGTCGAATCGGAAGGCGTCACCAAGGTGGTGGTCGTGAGCGACGCGATCGGCAAGTACGACGCCATCACGAACCGCTTTCCGCACGGCACCGAGTTCCACGACCGCGCCGCCCTCGACGAGGTGCAGCGGCGCCTGCGCGAAATGCCCGGCGTGACCGTGCTCATCTACGAACAGACCTGTGCCGCCGAAAAACGCCGCCGCCGCAAGAAGGGCGAGCTGGCCGATCCGCCCAAGCGCCTCTACATCAACGAGGCCGTGTGCGAAGGCTGCGGCGACTGCACCGTGCAGAGCAACTGCGTGGCCGTGCTGCCGCACGAAACGCCGATGGGCCGCAAACGCAAGATCGACCAGACCAGCTGCAACAAGGACTATTCCTGCGTCAAGGGTTTCTGCCCGAGCTTCGTGGGCGTCACCGGCGGCAAGCTGCGCCGCAAGAGCGGCGCGCTCGCGGCCGGGCGCGATGCCTTCCTGCATCGCGTGGGCGCGCTCGCGCACCCCGCGCCGCATGCGTGGACCGGCCCCTACGACCTGCTCGTGACTGGCGTCGGCGGCACCGGCGTGGTGACGGTGGGCGCGGTCATCGCGATGGCCGCGCACCTGGAGGGCAAATCGGCCAGCGTGCTCGACTTCATGGGCTTCGCGCAGAAGGGCGGCTCGGTGCTGAGCTTCGTGCGGCTGGCCGACACGCCCGAGCGGCTGAACCAGGTGCGCATCGACACGCAGCAGGCCGACGCCATCCTCGCCTGCGACGTGGTGGTGGGCGCCTCGCCCGACGCGCTGCAGACCGTGCGGCACGGGCGCACGCGCGTGCTCGCGAACATTCATGAGATTCCGGTGGCCGAGTCGCTGCGCAACCCCGATGCCGACCTGCACGTCGGCCTGCTGCTGGAGAAGATGCGCTTCGTCGCCGGTGAAGAACAGGTCGAGACCTTCGACGCGCAGAGCCTGGCCGAGGAGTTCCTCGGCGACACGCTGGCCGCGAACATCGTCGCGACCGGCTATGCATGGCAGCGCGGCCTGGTGCCGCTGAGCCTGGAGGCGCTGATGCATGCGATCGAACTCAACGGCGTGGCCGTGGCGGCCAACCAGTCGGCGTTTTCGCTGGGGCGGCTCGCGGCGGGCGACCCGGCTGCGCTCGATCAGTTGCGCGCAGCACCGATGCAAGCGCAGGCGCAACAACAAGCCGACGAGCGCCCGCTGGACGCGCTGCTCGCCGACGCGCGCCGCCATCTCACCGGCTACCAGAACGCCGCATGGGCCGATCGCTTCTACAAACGCATCCGCGCATTGCAGGCGGCCGAATCCGCGCTGCCGGGCGGCGATGCACGCCTGCCCTTCACGCGCAATGCAGCGCGCAGCCTGTTGAAACTCATGAGCTACAAGGACGAGTACGAGGTCGCGCGCCTCTACACCGACGGCGCATTCCTGCAGAAGCTCAAGGACCAGTTCGAAGGCGACCTGAAGCTCGAATTCCACATGGCACCGCCACTGCTCTCGCGCCGCGCGAACGGCCAGGCGCCCGCCAAGATTCGTCTCGGCGCGTGGATGCTGCCGGCAATGAGATGGCTGGCCCACGGCAAGCGGCTGCGCGGCACGGGCTTCGACCTGTTCGGCTACACGGCGGAGCGCCGGATGGAGCGTGCGCTGATCGCCCAGTTCGACCAGCGGCTTGACGAACTGGCCGCCGATCTGTCTGCCGACAACCAGGCGCTCGCCGCGCAGATCGCGGCGCTGCCGCTGACGATCCGCGGCTTTGGGCATGTGAAGCTGGCCAACCTCGCGCTCGCAACCGATCGCGAGGCGGAGCTGCTGCACCGCTTCTCGCCGCAGCGCCATCCGAGACCCGAGAAGAACGCGAAGACGGGGCAGTTCCGCGGCATCGCCGTCGTGTCGTCGCACTGAGCGGTCATCCGCACGGCGACCGCGCGCCTGCTTTCAGCTGCGGACCTCGGCGGTGAACTTTCCCTTTACGCGTCCCGACTCGATCTCTTCGTGCGCCGCCATGGCCGTGCCGAGATCGAACCTGCGCGCGTCCATCGGGATGTCCACTTCGGTGCACGCACTGCGCAGGGCGTCGCTGGCGAACAACGATCGGAAGTGCAGGGGAAAAACACGGTCAGCCCCTGCACAGGTTCAGCACAAATACTCTCTATGCAGCGTCCGGCGACCTGCATATCCTCGGCTTTTCTTGGGCTATCCTCTCGCACCCGACGCGCGTAGCGATTTTTTACACATCCATGGGGCTGACGCGTGCCCGAGCGAAGGGGGAGAGACAAATGCGCTTGATCGTCATCGAATTGCTGTTGGCCTTGGTGCTGCTGCCATTGAGCGGCCTTTTTTGGTGGTGGGCCTTCGGCATGGGCGGCTGGGCGCTCGCCGGCTTTCTCGTTCTCGTCGGCATCGCCCTGTTCCTCGTGCTCCGGGGCGTTCGCGCCACCAAGGAGAAGCTGGGCCAGCCCGGCGACGACCAGGAGCAGTGAGCTCCGCGCCAGCAGGCCCTACGGGCCCTGCATCGATCACCGACAGGCCTCCTTTTGGAGGCCTTTTTCATTTAATTTCCCGCGCGCTATATCTCAATTCCCGATAACTCTTATCGAGGAATTCGTATGCCCATATTCGGCCTGAATTCTTTTTTCTCATTCACCGTGCCGTTGAATGATTAAATCGGATTTGCGTGACCGAAATGCGAAGAATCCATGGCAAATGGATGACTGAAATTGAAAAACAGTGCAAAAGTCTTAGCTTGAAAATGAATGTGAAATTATTCATTTAACTTTGTGAGCAATGGTTGCACGGTGTTGGTGCCATCTCTGGCGGCGGTCATACGAATTTCAGGTAAATCGAAAAACCTACATCTATTCAAATCGGGGCGCGTGTCACCGTAGCGGTGCCCCTTTCGGGTGCTGTTGCATGTCCGTTTGCAGGGTGTGGTAGGCGTTCTTCACTCGGGAAGTTCTCCTACACTGCACGGAAACACAAAATCTTACAAATAGACGTGCAATATCAAAAACCCTCAAAAAATCAATTTCGTGGCACAGGCGCCACGATCTCCCTGCGCTGCGGGGTAATTAATAAGTCGCCATTTCAACGGCAAAAACGGCAATCCGGAATGCTGTTCCAAAGGTGGTTTTCCCAGTGAAAACACCGTTCCAGAGAGTGCGATGACAGATAACCCTGCGTAGCACAGGGTTGCGCCACGAATAGACACGATTTTTTCGCCTGCGCGACGAAAAAATGCATCTTCGAGCGCAGCGACAATTCGGTTTTCGACCTGCGCACCGGTAAATCCCGGGCTGCGCTTTGTGGTGCGCCCCGATCAAAAGGCCGACCCCCTTCAAGCGGGCTCGACCTTTGCATAGGGGCCGCAGTTGAAGAAGAAATCAGATTTGCAATGGAGATCAATTTGACACGCTACGTGTACCTGATGGGGTGGAGCGCTGCCCTGGCCGGCGCGATGTTGCTCCAGGGCTGTGCGCCGGGCTTCGGCAGGATGGCGGCTTCCGAGCCCGACCTCGGCCCGGCGCCCGCCCTGTCCGCGGACGGCTCGCCCGAAGGCGCGCTCACGCCGATTTCGCCGTCGCTCATCCGCGCGATGGCCGATGCGCAACCGACCGCGGTGCCGGCCGACGTGAAGGCGCTGTTCGGCGAGGCCGCCCCGTACACCATCGGGCCGGGCGATGTCGTGGGCGTCATCGTCTACGACCACCCCGAGCTGCTGCCCAACGCCGGCGCCGTCATCTCCCAGCAGGTCGACCCGACCGGCATCAGCGTGGCGCCCGGCTTCATCGTCGGCGCCAACGGGGAGATCAGCTTTCCCTACATCGGCCGCGTGAAGATGCAGGGGCTCACCGAAATCGAGGCCTCCGATCTCATCACCAAGCGCATCGCGCGCTACATCAAGGAGCCGCAGGTCACGGTGCGCATCCAGTCGTTCCGCAGCCGCCGCGCGTTCGTCGAAGGCGAGGTGCGCTCGCCGGGGCTGCAGATCTTCACCGACGTGCCGATGACGCTGGCCGAAGCGCTCAACCGCGCGGGCGGCATCACGCCCAACGGCGACCGCTCGTTCGTCACGCTCACGCGCGGCGACCGCACCACGCTCATCGACCTCACGCGCCTGCAGGACCTGGGCAGCGGCGCCGGCAGCATTCCGCTGCAGAACGGCGACGTGGTGCTGGTGCGCAACCGCGACGAGAACAAGGTCGTGGTGATGGGCGAGGTGCTGCGTCCCTCGGCGCTGCTCATGCACAACGGGCGCCTGAGCCTGAACGAAGCGCTCGGCGAAGCCGGCAGCGCGAGCCTGGGCACCGCGAACACGGGGCAGATCTACGTCGTGCGCAACACCGCCAAGGGCACGCCGGCCGTGTTCCACCTGAACGCGAAGAACCCCGCCGCGCTCGCGCTGGCCGACCGCTTTCCGCTGCAGCCGCGCGACGTCGTCTACATCGACTCGGTGCCGCTCGTGAGCTGGAACCGCGTGGCCAGCCTGATCCTGCCGGCCGCCCAGGTGCTGGACATCGGCGACCGCGTCTACATGAACCACCGATGACCCCGGTGAACCCTGACGAGGCCGCGATGAAATCCGTGCTCACAGTCTGCATCGGCAACATCTGCCGCAGCCCCATGGCCGAAGGCCTGCTCGCGGCGGGCCTGCCGCACCTGCGCGTGGCGTCCGCGGGCACCGGCGCGCTCATCGGCCAGCCGGCCGACGCCACCGCGCAGAAGCTCATGCGGGCGCGCGGCATCGACATCTCGGGCCACGTCGCGCAGCAGGTGAGCCAGTTGCTGTGCCGCCAGGCCGACCTGATTCTGGTGATGGACCTCGCGCAGCGCCGCCACCTCGAGTCGACCTACCCCTTCGTGCGCGGCAAGGTGTTCCGCATTGCCGACACGCTGGCGCAAGACGTGCCCGACCCCTACCGCCAAGGCGAAGCCGCATTCACCGATGCGCTGGCGCTCATCGAGGCCGGCGCCCGCTCGTGGATCGAGCGCGTCCTGAAGATCACAAAACCCGAGCATCAACTCACATGAATGCATCCCCGCAAGCCGCTCCGCCGATGCAAGCGCCCGACGACGAGAGCGAAGGCATCAATCCCGCGGAGTACTGGGACATCCTGGTCGACAACCGCTGGCTCGTCGCAGCCGTGGTGGCCGTTTTCCTGTTCCTCGGCACCGCCTATGCGCTGCTGGGCAAGCCCGTCTACGAAGCCAACCTCGCGGTGCAGGTGGAAGACTCGGGCAACTCCGCCGGCAGCTTCCTCGGCGATGCGGCCTCGTCGCTGCTGAGCGTGAAGACGCCGGCCGCGGGCGAAATCGAAATCCTGCGTTCGCGCGCCGTCCTCAGCAAGGCGGTGGAGAACACCAAGCTCTACATCAGCGCGCGGCCGCGCTATGCGCCCTTCGTGGGCAGCTACCTCTCGCGCCGCGCCACCGAGCTGTCGGAGCCGGGCTTCATGGGGCTCGCGGGCTACGTCACCGGCACCGAGAGCATCCTCGTGCCGCGCTTCGATGTGCCGCCCGATTTCGAAGACAAGCCCTTCACGCTCACCGTCGGCACCAACGGCCAGTACGAGCTGAGCAACCCCGACATCGACACGCCGATGAAAGGCACCGTCGGCACGCTGCTCTCGGCGAACGTGCCGAACGTCGCGAACGGCAGCGTGAGCCTGATGGTCACCAGCATCGAGGGCAAGCCGGGCGCGCAGTTCCAGCTCGTGCGCTCGTCGACGCAGAAGACGCTGCTCGCGCTGCAGGATGCGCTGAAGGTCGTCGAAAAGGGCAAGCAGTCGGGCGTGCTCGACGTGAGCTGGAAGAACGCCGACCCCGAAAAGCTCACGCAGCTTCTCAACGAGATCGGCACGCTCTACGTGCGCCAGAACATGGAGCGCAAGGCCGCCGAGGCCGAAAAAACGCTGGGCTTCCTCGACACCGCGCTGCCGCAGTTCAAGAAGCAGCTGGAGCAGTCCGAAGACATCTACAACCGCTACCGCAACCAGAACGGCACGGTGAGCCTGGACGACGAAGCCAAGAACGCGCTCACGCAAACCGTCGACCTGCAGTCCAAGCTGCTCGAAGCCGAGCAGAAGCGGCGCGAGCTCGCCGCGCGCTTCACCGACGAGCACCCCGCGGTGCAGACGCTCGACACCCAGGTCGTCGCATGGAAGGCGGCGCTCGCCAGCATCGATGCGCGCATCCGCAAGATGCCCGAGCTGCAGCAGAACACCGTGCGCATGCAGCGCGACATCAAGGTCAACACCGACCTGTACGTGTCGCTGCTCAACAGCTCGCTGCAGATGCGCCTGGCCAAGGAAGGCAAGGTCGGCAACGTGCGCCTGCTCGACGAGGCCATCGTTCCCGAAGAAGCGGTGTGGCCCAAGCGCCCGCTGGTCATCGCGCTCGCGCTCATCCTCGGGCTCGCCGCCGGCGTCGCGGCCGCGGTGGCGCGCAGTTCTTTCTTCGGCGGCATCCGCAACCCGGGCGAGATCGAGACCCACACCGGGCTCAACGTCTACAGCAGCATTCCGCTGAGCGCGGCGCAGCGCACGATCGACCGGAACATCGAGAACAAGGTGGCCGGCCTGCACGTGCTCGCACACCTGCAGCCGGAAGACCCGGCGGTCGAGAGCCTGCGCAGCCTGCGCACCGCGCTGCAGTTCGCGATGCTGGAGGCGACCAACAACCGCCTGCTCATTTCCGGTGCAACGCCCGGTGTAGGCAAAACGTTTATTTCGGTCAATTTCGCGGCCATTTCCGCCGCCGCCGGAAAAAGAGTTCTTTTGATTGATGCGGATTTGCGAAAAGGCCGCGTCAATCAATTCCTGTCGATTCCACGTTCTTCAGGGTTGTCGGAATTGATAGCAGGAACCCTCAGTTTCGAAACGGCGGTGCGCTCTTCGGTGCTGCCGAACCTGGACATCATCACCACCGGCGTGCTGCCGCCCAACCCGGCCGAATTGCTGATGAGCGAATCCTTCGTGCAGGTGCTGGACAGGCTTTCGCCGGGCTACGACCTCGTCGTCATCGACACGGCGCCCGTGCTGGTGGCCGCGGATACCGCCTCTGTGGCGCCGCTGGCCAGCACCTTCCTCCTGGTCGCGCGGGCCGAAAAGACCCAGCTCGGCGAATTGAATGAAAGCGTCCGGCGCCTCGCGCATGCGGGCCGATCGGTAAATGGCGTAATTCTGAATGCTATTGACCTATCGCGCCGCCATGCGGGCAGTGGGGGCTATAAGTACGGCGCTTACAAGCATTTACAATACACATACAAAGCCAACAGGGATTCCACCTAGACCGTGAAAAATTGGAGTTAAATTCACCTTGATGCGCTTGACATTTAGATGGGCGTATTGAGTTCATACTCAATTTGTATTCAGTCAAAACTTATGTAGTACCAATGAGCAGCAATTCATTTTTACTACTTCTATCGAGTCCGTTGACCGCGCAATAGCTTTTGCACTGCAGAAGCTACGGGGCATTTGCGCGGGTCCTGTCGGCCAAAAAAATCAAGGGCCATAACCAAAGAGATGCGGGCGTTTTTGCCCGCATGTGGAAAGGTGCGTCGCCAATGAAATACCTTGCTAAAGAAATTCTTTCGCGTTTCACCTCTGGATGGAGAAAGCCATGAGAAACCTCCGACCCGAAGAATCGATGGTCCCGCAAGGTTGGGACAATTCGGAACATTCGCACAGCCAATCGCCCTACGACATCGGGCAAAACCGGGTGAATCATCCGGTCCTGCTTCGAATTGGGAAAAGATCGGTGGACATTGCCGCCGCGCTTTTCTTCTTCCTGGCATTCGGCTGGGTGTTTGTATTGATCGGCCTGTGCGTCATGATCAGTTCCGGTGCGCCCGTCTTCTATTCGCAGCCGCGCTATGGAAAAGACGGGCGGGTATTCCGCTTCTGGAAATTCCGCTCGATGACCGCCAATTCGGCGCAGGTGCTCGAAGAGCACCTGAAAAACAATCCGGAAGCGCGCCGGCAATGGGACGAATACCAGAAGCTGGAAAACGATCCGCGCATCACGCCTTTCGGCAAATTCATCCGCAAGACCAGCCTCGATGAATTGCCGCAATTCTGGAACGTGCTGATCGGCGAAATGAGCCTGATCGGCCCGCGCCCCTGCATGCTCGAGCAGAAGGCGCTGTACGGGCACGACTGGGCGCATTACTGCGCCGTACGGCCGGGCATCACGGGCCTTTGGCAAGTGAGTGGCCGCAATCAGCTCACCTACAACGCACGCGTTGCATTGGACGTGAGGTATGTCGAAACGCTTTCCGTCACGAAAGACGTCGACATATTCCTCCGGACGATATGGGTGGTCGCTGTCGGGCACGGGTCGCGGTGAGCCACGCCATCCAGCAGGGATATCCAGCCACGACGACAAAAAGAACAAAAAAGAATTCGGGGCGCGTCAACCCGTATTCGATTGCCGGGATTTCGATCGTGTTCGTCTACACGGTCATCTACGTCTATTTTCGGGATTCGCTTCCCGATAAGTGGAGCGTCGATTCGGCAAAGATCATCGAGATCCTGAATTACGGCGGCGCGGGCGGCGACCTGGATAATTCGTTCGCGATCACCGCGGCCTTGTTCGGCCTCATTGGCGTGGACAACCTGGATGTCTTTACCTGCAGCGTGAGCGCGCTGTTCCTGCTGTTTGCGACCCACGATATCCGCCGGGCCGGGGATTTCTTTACGCGATTGCTCCTGATTGCGCCGTGCATCATGCTCAACATGTTTGCGCCGTCGAAAGAAACGGTGGTGCTCATCATGACGATGTTCATCACCGTGTCGGCGATTTATTTCCGGACGTCGAAGAAATACACCTTCATTTCCTTTTTGTTCCTGTACGCAGTCTATGGCGTCTTCGTTCGCCAATATTATTTGCTGATTGTCGGCGTGTTCTTTCTCGTTTATTGGCTCTGGCGGCGGCCGCTCAAATACCATGTGCTGGCGGCCATTGTGGCGGCTGGTGCAGTCATGGCGGCGCCATCCAGCGTATTGCAGACATTGCAATCGCCAAGAGACACATCCAACGCCTATGCGGAGCAGATCGGCAGCGACAATCGGACGGCCTTTACCAATATCGCATCGCCAGCCACTGGCCCCGGGTTCCTTGTCAATTACGCCTATGCCGGCACGGTGTTGATCACGCCGGTGCTGTATTTCCAGACGCCGAGCGATTTCTTCATGCAATTGATGATCGGCGCGATGCTGATCATTCTTTACCGGGCCCGAAAAAAAGCCCGACGCGGGCATGACCGCTTCGAAACCAGATTCTTCGCCAGCCTTTTTATTGCCCACATATTGGTGCAATTGATATTCGAGCCCGATCTCGGAAGCTTTACCCGCCATTTGACCTCGGTGCTGCTCTATCTCATTGCCATCAAGGTTGCCGAGAGAAAACCATTCCTCAGATGAAAAAAATCCTGATTTGCGCCGTGCCATTCAGCGACAACCTCGGCGACGGGGTCATTGCCGCATCGCTGGCGCACATTGCCGGCCTCAAATACCCGGACGCCCGCGTCGAATTCCTCGACATTGCCGGACGGCACGGATTCGACGAGCAAAACCTGCGCGGCGGCGGCGCGTTCGGCGTTTTCCAGAAATTGCCGGCGCTGCTGCGTTCGGCCATCGTGTTCGCGTATTGCCTCAAGAACTACTTCCAGCGCTGGCGCCCGCACTGGAAGGCGGCCGTGAGCGATGCCGACCTCGTCATCGTCGGCGGCGGCCAGCTTTTTTGCGACGTGGCGCTCAACTTCCCGGCCAAGTTGTTCTTCCTGAGCCGGCTCCTGCGCGGCAAGCGCGTGGCGGTGGTGTCGGTCGGCGTCACGGCCAAGTGGTCGTACTGGGGCAAAGTGCTCGTGGGCAAGTTCTTCAGGAACGCCGCGCCCGTGTTCTTCGCGACCCGCGATGCGGAATCGGCGAAGAACCTGCACGACATCTTTCGCATTCCCCGGCCCGACATCCGCGTGGTGCCCGACCCGGCGCTGGTCTGCGAGAGCGCGTTCTCCAGCGAGCTTTCGCCCGACAAGAAATGGGACGTGGGCATCTGCGTGAGCAGCCTCGATGCGCTGGTCATGAACTCGGAGTACGGCGATTCCAACGCCATCGGCTCGGCCGATTTCTTCGCGAACCTCGCCGAGGCGCTGCAGCAGGAGGGCGCGCGCGTTCTCTACTTCACGAACGGCGCGGCCGAAGACAACCGCGTGATGGCCGAGATCTCGGCGCGCCCGGCCAGTGCGGGCGCGGGCGCGGCGGAAACCGCTTTTCTCGTGCCCAAGCGCCCCGACGATCTCGTCGCGCTCATCAGCGCGTGCTCGTGCATCGCGGCGCACCGGCTGCACGCGAACATCGTGGCCTACAGCCTGAACATTCCCTCGGTGGGGATGAACTGGGACAAGAAGGTCGAATCGTTCTTCCGCCTCACCGGCCGCACGCAGTACCTGTTCGACCTGTCGCCGCGCCCCGACCAGCTCAAGGCCTCGGTGCTGCAACTGCTGCGCGAGAAGAACGCCGACCGCGAACGGCTCGACGTGCTGCAGGGCGAAGTCATCGCCGGCACGCACGCGCTCATCTGACCGGCCCCGGAGCACCTTGCACCATGAAAGTACTGCACGTTGCCGAGACGCTCAAGGGCGGGCTGGAGACGTACCTGCGCACCGTCGCGCGCCACCAGACCACGTCGCCCGACATCAGCCAGGTGAAGTTCGTGCTGCCGGGGCAGGTCGACTGGCTGGGCGCGGAGAACACGCACGTCGTGCCGACCGCGCGCAAGGCTTCGGCGCTGCTCGGGTACGCGAAGAGCGTGCGCGAGATCATCGCGGCGGAGCGTCCGGCGATTCTTCATCTGCACAGCTCGATTGCCGGCGGCGTCGTGCGCGCCATGGCGCTCGCCGGGCAGGTGCCGCGCGGCGTGAAGATCGTCTATTGCTCGCACGGCTGGGCCTTCGACCAGACCGGCCCCGCGTACAAGAACATCGCCTATCGCTGGATCGAGCGGCTGCTCTCCTGGCGCAGCGACGCGATCATCTGCATCAGCAAGCACGAGATCCGCATCGCCGAGAAGTTCGGCATCCTGCGCTGCCGGTGCATTCCGAACGGCATCGACCGCATCGAGCAGTCGATGGTGCAGCAGGGCGCACCGGCGAGCGGCACCAGCGCCACCACCAGTACGAGCACCATCACTGACACTGAGCCCGTCGGGCCGCGCAAGGTGCTCTTCGTCGGCCGGCTCGACAAGCAGAAAGGCATCGATGCCCTGCTCGATGCCTACGCAAGGGTGCGGCCGAACTTCAAGCTCATCGTGGTCGGCGACTCCGTGCGCAAGGACCTGCAGCTCGCGCAGCCCGAGCACGTGGAGTTCAAGGGCTGGCTCGAGAAAGACGCGCTCGATGCCGTCTACCGCGACTGCGATGCCACCATCGTCCCGTCGCGGTGGGAAGGCTTCGGCCTCGTCGCGGTGGAAGCCATGGCGCGCGGCAAGCCCGTGTTTGCTTCGGCCGTCGGCGGCCTTGTCGACATCGTGGAGCACGACCGAAGCGGCCGGCTCTTTTCCCTCGACCAGATGGACCAGGCGCTGCGCGACATCGATGGCCTCTCCGACGCGGCCCTGCAGCAGATGGGGCAGACCGGGCGGCGAATCTTCGAAGAGAAGTTCACCTCGCAGCGCATGAACACGGCCATCGTCAACCTGTACAAGGAGTCGGTTCTCCGATGAAGATTTTTTTCTGCCGCGCCGGGCGTTTCCTGCAGGTCCTTGCATTGCTGAGTGTGTGGATGCTCGCGGGCCATCCGGCGCAAGCCCGAGGCGTGAGCGGCATCGAGACGGACTACCCGGTCGCGCTCAGCGTGCAGATCGACCCCGCCACCATCACCGACGCCGATCTCAATGAAATTCGCGCGGCCGGCTTCGAGTTCGTGCGCTTCGGCGTGCGCCCGCCGCTCAAGAGCGTGAACCCCAGCCTCATCGACTACCCGCGCCTCATCAAGCGCGTGCGCAACGCCAAGCTCGACGCGATCGTGACGCTGTTCGGCGGCAACGCGATCTGGGGCGCGAAGCCCGAAGAGCTGCGCGCGGGCGCCCGCAAGGAAAGCCTGTTCTCCGATTTCGCGGTCGGCTTCATGAAGGCGCACACCGACGACGTGGCGGTGTGGGAAGTGTGGAACGAGCCCGACCACAAGACCTTTCTGAACCCCGCGATGCTGTCGGACTTCGAGGCCGCATCGTCGGAGCTCTGCGCCAACATGGCCAAACAGAAGGTGCAGCCGAACATCGTCGTCGGCTTCGGTTTCGCGAACCTGCCGTTCGTGGGCGGCAAAGTGCCAAGGCAGTTGGAGAACGCCTTCGTCGCAGCCGCGAAGTCCGATTGCCTCACCGACATTTCGATCCACCCGTACCGCCCGGTGCCCGAGACGGCCTTCGGTGATTACGAAAAGCTGCGCGCGCAGCTCGACCAGCGGCAACTGCAGAAGACCGGCATCGCCATTTCCGAATGGGGCTATGCCTCGTACCTGCCGGTGCGCAGCCAGAGCACGCAGGCCTCGCTGGTGTTTCGCGAGTACCTCATCAACGCGGCAGCCGGCATCAAGCTGCTGAACCTCTACGCCTGGCGCGACCGTGGCCGCTCGTCGTTCTCGAAGGAAGACAACTTCGGGATCATGTCGAACGCGGGCGAGAAGAAGGAGGCGTTCTCCGCGCTCACCGAGTTCCTCAAGATCGCCAGGCACTCGAAGAAGGTGTCGTACGACGACGCGAAGGGCGTGAACCAGCTGGTGCTCAAGCGCAACGACGCGCTGCTGCATGTGCTGTGGACGCCCGGCTCCGAAAAAGACGTGACCGTCCCCGTCGCCGAAGGCAAGAAGTGCACGCGCGTCGACTTCTTCCCAGAGGTGCGCCGCGGCAGTTGCGGGCCCCGCGCGGGCGGCGGGTTCTCCGCGAAGGCTTCGGCCTATCCCGTGCTGCTGTCGATCTCGGACTAGACGCGATGGCGCGTCTTTCAGGTATCAGGAAACGTCTCGGTGGCCCGGTCTTCGCGATTGCCGACCAGTGCATCTACAGCGCGAGCCAGTTGCTCTTGAGCTTTGCGCTCGCGCGCGTGCTCTCGCCTTCGGACTTCGGCATCGCTTCCGCGTTCCTGGCGGTCGTGAGCTTCCAGTACATCCTGCACACGGCGATGGTGCACGAGCCCTTGCTGATCCGGCGCTTCTACGTGAGCCGGTCGGCGGCGTGGACGAGTTGGGGGCTCGTCGCGCTCTTCTCGCTCGCGGGTTACCTCTGCTGGCAGCTCATCGTGTTTCCGGGGCAGCTGCGCTGGGTGGGCGTGGCGCTCATCGTCGGCTACGAGATCTTCTGGCTCTCGCGCAGCCTGCTGCTCACCGGGCGGCGCTACGCGATGCTGTGCATCACCGGCGTGCTGATCTGCGTGGGGTATGTCGCGGTGCTCGGTGTCGAAAAGCCGGCGACGTGGGCCGAGGCGCTGCTGCTGGTATCGGCGTTGCAGTTGCCTTTCCTGATCCTCGTGCTGCTGAACCTGCGCAACGTCATGCCCGCATTGCCCGCCGCGAAAGATGCGCAAGGGCTCACCGTGAAGGAGTCGATGGCCTACGGCTGGAAGGCCAGCCTCTCGCAGTTCATGAGCTGGATCATGACGGGCGGGGCCATCCTGCTCCTGGGCTCGTCGGCCGATTCGGAGCAAGGCGGGCTGCTCAAGATCTACATCACCTTCTTGCTGCCGATGCAGTACGTGCTCGCGGCGCTCGGCTACTACCTGCTGCCGCAACTGGCGGCCCGCTGGCATGCCGAAGACCGCAGGAGCGTGCACCGGCTCTTCGTGATGTTCGTGCTGATGGGGTTCCTCATCGCCGAACTCGCCGGCGTGGTGCTGGGCCTGCTTGGGCCGCACCTCGTGGTGCTGGCCTTCGGCGAGAACTACCGCCACATGGATTTTTCGCCCTTCTATTACGCGCCCGCCATCTTTGGTCTCACCATGTGCCTGCGCACGGGCTTCCGTGCCGCGGCGCGGCCGGGCGCGCTGTTGTTCTGCTCGGTCGTGGGCGCGGTGGTGTTCGGCATCGCGATGCTCGCGGCCAAGGCGCCGGTCTCGTACATCCAGACCATCCACGCGATGACCCTGGGCTTTGCCTGCATGGCCGCGCTGATGATCGGCTGGCTGTTCGTGTTCATGCGGGCGCCGAGGCCGAGGCCGCAGGGCGCCTGAGAGGCTGAGAAGCAACCTGCCATGAACAACAGCATCAACCCCTTGCTCCGCGATGTGCGCCTGGACGAGCGCCTCCGGTTCCTCCGGGACGGCGTGGTGTGCCTGCGCCAGATCATTTCGCCCGAGTGGGTGCGGCGCGCGCAGGACGGCGTCGAGCACGAGCAGGTGATGTTCGAGTCGGGCGCCGGCGAGGTCGCGCGGCAGCTCACCGTGACGCGGCGCCTGCGCTGGATCTACGACCAGCTCTTCGACAGCGACCCGATGGCGGCCGGCACCCCGTGGCACCAAGACACCTCGTACGGCCTCGCCGACAGCCACCGCATCGTGCGCGTGTGGATGCCGGTGGACCATGTGCCGCGCGAAACCGGCATCGAGGTCGTGCGCGGCTCGCACCTCTGGAAGGCGGAGCGCGGCTGGGCCGGCCGCATCGAGGTGCGCGACATCGAGGCCAACCGCCGCGCCTTCGACATCGTGGGCTACGAGGTCGACGCGGGCGACGTCGTGGCCTTCAACTACCGCTCTCTGCACCACGCGGGCGCGAGCGGCGTGAACTTCAACCAGAAGCGCAGGGCGTTCGCGATCCTCTATGCGGACGACGCGCTCGCGTTGAGGCACCGGCCGCCGCTGATGCCGCTGGCGGCAAGAGACCTCGGCCCCCGTCTTGCCTGAGGGGCCGACTATCCTTGTGCGCGGCACACCGCTCACTAAGGAGACCCGATGAAACCCCGACCAATCAACTACGAAGACGCTTCGGCCGAAGTGCAGGCCGTGTTCGACGACATCAAGACATCGCGCAACGTGCCCGACGTCAACAACTTCTGGAAGTACCTGGCGAACGACCCTGTGACGCTCAAGCGCACCTGGTCGAGCCTGAAGGAAGTGATGGCGCCCGGTGCGCTCGACCCCGTGGTCAAGGAAATGATCTACCTCGCGGTGAGCGTCAGCAACGGCTGCGGCTACTGCATCGCAAGCCATCACGCGGGCGCGGAAAAAGCCGGCATGACGCCCGAGATGTTCGGCGAGCTCATGGGCGTGGTCGGGATGGCGAACGAGACGAACCGGCTGGTCAACGGGTATCGCGTGCCTGTTGATCCAGCGTTCGACAAGTAAGGCCGCTGCGGTTCGGGGCGAGCGCTCCCATTCGAATTGTCTGGTCGATCCAAAGCAAACCGTTCAGGCTGAGCTTGTCGAAGCCTCGCGCGGCGCTTCGACAAGCTCAGCGTGAACGGTTTTGTCTTTTCGAGCGCAACCTGGCGTCAGAGCGGTCGTTGATAGCCCACGCACCAGCAGCGTGCCCAAGTGCGCAGGGCGTCGGGTGCTCCCCGCAGCGAAATCAAGGGGGAGGGCGAAGCCCGGAGGACATTCGCGGAGGGGAGTACCCGGCGGCCTGTGCACCCGCCCTGAACGACAGCATCAACCGATCGTCATCAAGCTCGCGTTGCCCCCAGCAGCAGCCGTGTTCACGCTCAACGCACGTTCGACCACAAGGCTCTCGAGCGGAATGCCCGTGTCCCCCGGAGCGAACGCGCGCACGCCGACGATCGGCCCTGATCGCGATGCGATGCGATGCACGACGCCCATGAGGCCCGTCGCATCGCCGTGATGAAGAACGGCGTCGAAGACCACCGTCTCCGAAGTCCAGTCGCTCGCAACCGCCACTGACTGCTGCACCTCGGCCGGCAGCGATGCGCGCAGACTTTGCGCGCCCGCATCTGCGGGCCAGATGGCGGTGCTGCCTACCGAGAGCACGGCTGCCAGTTGTACCAGCCGGTCGGCTTCCGCATCGGCCAGGCACAACACGGCTTCGCGCGGCTGCAGCGTGTAGACGTTGCGCTCGCCTGTCGGGCCGGCCAACGTGCGTGAGCTGCCGGAGCGAGAGAGTTCTCCGAAGCGGTGGCATTGCGTTGCCAATGCGCTGCGGTTCGTTTCGTTGGCCCAGTAAGCCAGTGCCGACAAGGCGGAATGCGTTGCGCCCGTCTGCGTCGGCGAGGCGTTACCCGGATCCGCATCTGCAAGCGCACGCACCAGCACATCGTCCGGCCGCTTCGAGAGCATGCGGTACATGTAGAGAGGCCCGCCCGCCTTCGGTCCCGTGCCCGACAGGCCTTCGCCGCCGAACGGCTGCACGCCCACGACCGCGCCGACGATGTTCCGGTTCACATACACGTTGCCCGCCTTCGCGTGCTCCACGATCTGCGCGATGGTTTCGTCGATGCGCGTGTGCACGCCGAGCGTGAGCCCATAGCCCGTGCCGTTGATCTGGCCGACCATCGCGCCCAGGTCGCGGCGGCGATAGCGCACCAGGTGCAGCACCGGACCGAACACCTCCCGCTGCAGCTCGGCGATGTTGTCGAGTTCGATGAGCGTCGGCATCACGTACGTGCCCTGGCGCGTGTCGTGCTCGTATTCGCGGCCTTGCCGGTAGACGCGGCGGCCGCGGCTGCGCATGGTGGCGATGTGGCGTTCGATGTTGTCGCGCGCTTCGGCGTCGATCACCGGGCCCACGTCGACGGCCAGCCGCGCGGGGTTGCCGATGCAGCTCTCGGCCATCGCGCCCTTGAGCATCTCGATCAGGCGGTCGGCCGCTTCCTCTTGCACGCACAGCACGCGCAGCGCCGAGCAGCGCTGGCCGGCGCTGTCGAAAGCCGAGGCCATCACGTCGGTGACGACCTGCTCGATCAGCGCGGACGAGTCCACGATCATTGCGTTCTGCCCACCGGTCTCGGCGATGAGCGGCACGGGCGCGCCGTTCGCGCCGAGCCTTGCCGACAGCGTCTTCTGCAGGATGCGTGCGACCTCGGTCGAGCCGGTAAACATCACGCCTTGCACGCGCGCATCGGCGACCAGTGCGGCGCCCACGGTTTCGCCGCGGCCGGGCAGCAGTTGAACGGCGGCGTGCGGCACACCCGCCTGCCACAGCACGCGGATCGCTTCGGCGGCGACCAGCGGCGTCTGCTCCGCGGGCTTGGCCAGCACCGGGTTGCCGGCCGCGAGCGCGGCGGCCACCTGGCCGGTGAAGATCGCGAGCGGGAAATTCCACGGGCTGATGCACACCATCGGGCCGAGCGCGCGGTGCGTGTCGTTGGAGAAATCGGTGCGTGCCTGTGCGGCGTAGTAGCGCAGGAAGTCGACTGCCTCGCGTACTTCGGCGATGGCGTTGGCATAGGTCTTTCCGGCCTCGCGGGCGAGCAGGCCGAGCAGGCGCGGTTGTTGTGTTTCGAGCAGGTCGGCCGCGCGGTCGAGCAGGGCGGCACGTTCCGTGGGCGGCGTGGCGGCCCATGTTGATGCGATGCCTTGGGCTTGCGATACGGCCGATTCGACATCTGCCAGCGTGGCTTCGCGCACTTGGCCGACCACATCGCGATGGTCCGCAGGGTTCAGCACATCGGCCCAACTGCTGGAGGCTTCGCGGTCCTCGGCGAGCAGCGGCTCAGCGCGCCATGGTTCAGCGGCCGTGGCGTGGAGCGTTTCGCCCAGCAAGCGCAGGCTGTCGTCATTCGCCAGGTCGAGGCCTTGCGAGTTCTTGCGCTGCTTGCCGTAGAGGGCCGCGGGCAATGGAATCGCCGGATGCGGCAGGCCGACCGCGCCTTCCTTCGCCGCCATGTGCTCCACCGTCGCGACAGGACCTTCCACCAGCGCTTCGAGCGGAATCGTCGGGTCCGCGATGCGGTTGACGAACGAGGTGTTCGCGCCGTTCTCCAGCAGCCGCCGCACCAGGTACGCGAGCAGCGTCTCGTGCGTGCCGACCGGCGCGTAGATGCGGCACGGTCGCCCGAGCGGCCCGACCACCTGCTCGTACAGCGGCTCGCCCATGCCGTGCAGGCACTGGAATTCGTACTGCCCCGGCTGGTAGCGCGCCGGGTTCGCCATCGTGTAGATCGCGGCGAGCGTGTGCGCGTTGTGCGTGGCGAACTGCGGGTAGATCGCCTCGGGCGCATCGAGCAGCTTGCGCGCGCAGGCCAGGTACGACACATCGGTGTAGGCCTTGCGCGTGTAGACGGGGTAGCCCTCGAGCCCTTCGATCTGCGCGCGCTTGATCTCGCTGTCCCAGTACGCGCCTTTCACGAGGCGCACCATCAACCGGTGGCGGCTGCGGCGTGCGAGGTCGATCACGAAATCGATCACGAACGGGCAGCGCTTCTGATACCCCTGGATCACGAAGCCGATGCCGTTCCAGCCCGCGAGCGCCGGCTCGAAGCACAGGCGCTCCAGCAGGTCGAGCGAGAGTTCGAGGCGGTCGGCTTCTTCGGCGTCGATGTTGATGCCGATGTCGTACTGCTGCGCGAGCAGCGTGAGCGCGCGCAGCACCGGATACAGCTCGTCCATCACGCGCGCGTGCTGTGCGCGGCTGTAGCGCGGATGCAGCGCCGAGAGCTTGATGGAGATGCCCGGGCCCGCATACACGCCGCGGTGGTTCGAGGCCTTGCCGATCGCATGGATCGCGTCTTCGTACGCGATGCGATAGCGCTTCGCGTCCTCGGTGGTGAGCGCCGCTTCACCGAGCATGTCGTACGAATAGCGGAAGCCCTCGGCCTCCAGCTCGCGCGCGTTGTCCAGCGCCTGCGCGATGGTTTCGCCGGTGACGAACTGTTCGCCCATCATGCGCATCGCCATGTCCACGCCCTTGCGGATCAGTGGCTCGCCGCCCTTGCCGATGAGGCGAGTGAGCACCGTCGAAAGGCCCGTCTCGCTGTGCGTGGCCACCAGCTTGCCGGTGAGCAGCAGGCCCCAGGTCGCGGCGTTGACGAACACCGAGGGGCTGCGCCCCGCATGCGATTGCCACTGGCCGTGCGCGATCTTGTCGCGGATGAGGGCATTGCGCGTTTCGGCATCGGGAATGCGCAGCAGCGCTTCGGCCAGGCACATCAGCGCGACGCCTTCCTGCGAGGAAAGCGCGTATTCCTGCAGCAGGCCCTGCACGAGGCCGGTGCGGCCGGCGGCGTTCTTGCGATTGCGCAACTGTTCGGCGATGCGATGGGCGAGGGCGTGCGCTTCTTCGGCCTGGCCGGCCGGCAGGCGCGCCTGTTCGAGAAGGGGTGGCAATGCCTCGGGTTCGGGGCGCCGGTAAGCGGCGGTGATCTGCGCACGCAAGGCCGAAGGCGGGGTGAGGCCATCGGCGAAATCGATGAACGAGGAGGGCAGAGGGTCGGGGTTGTTGGCGCTCATGTCGAATCCGTGCTGGTGAGTTGTTGAATGATCTCAATCTCTTTGACGAATATTCGTTCGAAGAATGGCCGCTTCGCCGAGCAAATGACGGGTTGACGGAGTTTCTTATTTGGTGGATATTTCCTCCAATATGAAGGAAATAACGCCCGCCCCGACTACCACTGCCACCACCCTCAACGACCGCATCGCCCAGCGCGTGCGCGACCTTCGCGCTTCCCGCGGCCTGTCGCTCGATGCACTGGCCACGCACTGCGGCGTCAGCCGCTCGATGATCTCTCTGATCGAGCGCGGAGAGAGCAGTCCGACCGCAGTGCTGCTCGAAAAGCTCGCCACCGGCCTCGGCGTTCCGCTCGCCTCGCTGTTCGACGATGCGGAGCCGGTCGCCAGCCCCGTGTCGCGGCTGGCCGACCAACTGCAATGGCGCGACCCGCACTCCGGCTATGTGCGCCGCAACGTCTCGCCCGGTGGGGCCATCTCGCCGATTCAGATCGTGGAGGTCAACTTTCCGCCCAAGGCCCGCGTGGCCTACGAAACCGGCGCGCGCGAGCCGCGCATCCACCAGCAGGTGTGGGTGCTCGAAGGGCGCATCGAGGTCACTGTGGGCGACGACCTGCACCGGCTCGACGCGGGGCGACTGCCTCGCGCTCACGCTCGACCAGCCGATGAGCTACTACAACCCCACGCGCAAGACCGCGCGCTATGCCGTCGTGATCACCACGGCACCCACCTCCTGGAGATGAACGACATGACGACAACGACAACTGAAGAAGCGCCCCGCATCCGTGCCCTTGCGGCGGCGAGCGATGCGGAGGTGCACGCACTGGCCGGCCTGCTGATCGATTGCGTGGAAGGCGGCGCGTCGGTGAGCTTCATGCTGCCGATCACGCGCGAACGCGCCCTCGCGTTCTGGCGCAAGGTGGCCGACGGCGTGGCGCGCGGCGAACGCGTGCTGCTGGTGGCCGAAGACGCCGAGGGCCTCTTGGGCACTGTGCAGCTCGTGCTCGACCAGCCCGAGAACCAGCCGCACCGCGCCGAGGTCTCGAAGATGCTCGTGTACCGCCGCGCGCGGCGCCGCGGCATCGGCGCGCTGCTGATGGGCGCGGCCGAGGACGCGGCGCGCGAGCATCGCAAGACGCTGCTGGTGCTCGACACATCGAGTGCCGAGGCCGAGCGGCTCTATGAACGAATGGGCTGGCTGCGCGTGGGCGTGATCCCCGGCTTCGCGCTGCTGCCGGAGGGTGAGCCGTGTGGCACCACGTTCTTCTATCGCGCGCTGGCGGGGCACGCATGAGCGGTTCGTTGGACGCCGCGGCCGGCTGAGCGGCATGGATTTTTGTATCGCACCGTGTCTGGTGCCGCGCCAGATACGCAGCGCGACGAATCGGCAGGTGAACCGAAACACGTGAAGGCGCGTGCCGCGATGGAATGAGCGCTTCATCCACTCGACACGAAGCCCGCCATGACCCTGCTCTCGCTCCACCATCGTTCAGGCCGCGCGCTTGCCGCCGTCCTGTTGCTCGCTACAGCTTTCGCCGCGCAGGCCCAGCCTTCATCCGCCGCCGATCCGCGCGGACGGTGGATCACCGCGAACGGCAACCTCGAAGTCGAGGTCGCGCCCTGCGGCGCCGCGCTGTGCGGCACCGTCACCAAGGTGTTGGGCAACCGCTCGATGGCACCCGGCGGCGGCGACATGCAAGCCGCCGACAAACGCCCGGCGCTGGGCATGACGCTGCTGAAGGACTTCGCGCCCGTCGATGCAACCGCCGACCCCGCGCGGCCGCCCACCCAATGGGCCGGCCAGATCTACAACCGCGAGAACGGCAAGCTCTACAGCTGCAACATGTCGGTCAGCACCGCCGGCAATGCGGCGGGGGAGTTGCTGCTGCATGCGTATGTCGGCATCCCGCTCTTGGGGAAGACGCAGCGATGGGTGCGGGTTGCGTCGGACTGAACGGGTCAGAGAAACGGCAGCGTGTCTGCCAGCATGTGCGCAAACACGACGGGCCAGAGCCAACCCGTGCGCAGATAGAAAGCGCCGAATACCAGACCTGCGACGGCAATCGACAAGGCGCCGTGCGGGCCTTGGTAGAGGTGGTACAGAACCCGGACCAGAAGGCTCAGCCCCAGTGCGAACGAAGCACCGCGATGGCGGAAGCCTTTCATGAGGTAACCCAGCAGAAATACTTCCTCGTAGAGACCGTTGACCACCGACAGCAAGAGAACCACGGCGAGCGAAGGGCGGGCCGTAGCCATGAGCTGGTCGATCGGCTGGGACGCGCTGCTCGCGAAGGGCGCGAGCGCGATCCAGATCGCCAGTACGCAAGCGATGTAGAGCAGCGCACCGACACCGCAGCCGATCCACGATGGCGACGGCAGAAGGTCTGCCACGGCATAGCCCCGGCTGCGCAGGACCAGAAGGGCGATGGGCCCGATCACCAGTTCGAACCCCACGATTCCGAGCAACGAGGCATCGGTGATGGCGCCACTGCGAAACCCCGCGCTCACCGACCACAGCGATCCGAGGATGAACCACCCGAAGCAAAGCGAGACCATGCCCAGGGCTTCCATGGGCGTGGCGTTGGGGGCAACGGGAGACTGTTTCATTCGCGGACGAAGGCGATGGCCCGGCGGGCCCATGACGCCGGGCGGGATGGTAAGGCAGAGCCGGGCAGCCGGACCCGGTCTTCGTCTGCTAACGCGCCCCGAACGCCGCGTTCTCGAACAGGTCCTTGAACTCCCGCGGCTGCGAGCGCCAGTACTGGTGCGGCGCCTTCACCTGCGCGCCCAGCTCGGCGGCCGCATGCCACGGCCAGCGCGGGTCGTACAGGATCGCGCGTGCCAGCGACACCGCATCGGCCTGTCCCTTCGCGATGATCTCTTCTGCCTGGCGCGGTTCGGTGATGAGGCCCACCGCGATGACCGGCATGCCGACTTCGGACTTCACGCGTTCGGCGAACGGCACCTGGTAGCCCGCGCCGAGCGCGATGGCCTGCTTCGGCGACACGCCGCCGCTGGACACGTGAATCGCCGCGCAGCCGCGCGCTTCGAGCGCTTTGGCGAACGCGACGGTGCCGTCGAGGTCCCAGCCGCCCGGCACCCAGTCGACGGCCGACGCGCGCACCCACACCGGCTTGTCGGCGGGGAAGGCTTCGCGCACCGCATCGAACACCTCGAGCGGAAAACGCATGCGGTTCTCCAGGCTGCCGCCGTATGCGTCATCGCGGTGATTGGCCAGCGGCGAGAGGAACTGGTGCAGCAGGTAGCCGTGCGCCGCGTGGATCTCCAGGCCGTCGAGACCCAGCCTCGCCGCGCGCCGTGCGGCATCGACAAAAGCATTGCGGATGCGCGTGAGGCCCGCGGCATCGAGCGCGAGGGGCGCATCTTCCGTTGGCGCATGCGGCACGGCCGAGGGCGCGTATGCCTTCCATCCGCCGGGCTCGCCCGGTGCGATCTGCTTGCCGCCTTCCCATGGCGCGCGGCTCGATGCCTTGCGCCCGGCATGCCCGAGCTGCATCGCGATCTTGATGGGGGAGTGGGCCCGCGTCGCCGCGAGCACGCGGGCCAGGCCCTCTTCGTTGGCATCGGAATAAAGCCCGAGGTCGCCGGGCGAGATGCGCCCTTCGGCCTCCACCGCCGTCGCCTCCAGGATCATCAGCCCCGCGCCCGAAAGCGCGAGGTGGCCGAGGTGGATCAGGTGCCAGTCGCCGGGCGTGCCCTCGGTGGCGGAGTACTGGCACATCGGCGCGATGACGATGCGGTTGTCCAGGCGAAGCGGGCCGAGTTGCAGGGGTGTGAAGAGTTGGGCTTGGCTCATGTCATGTCACGAAGTGGCTGCGCAGGTGCCGCGATTCTGGAGCGGCGGCACGGCCTCTGCTGCCGGCGCCGCAGAAGCCTTGCGGCCGGCCGCGGTATGGATGAGCAGCGCGCCGATCACCATCGCCATGCCGACGGCTTCGTTTGCCGTGGGCATCTTGCCCATCGCCATGCTCATCAGCAGCGCCGACACGGGTACGAAGTTGAAGAAGGCCGTGCCCGTGACCGCGCCCAGCTTGCTCACGCCGTAGTTGAAAGCCAGCACCGCGATGGCCGAAGACACCAGGCCCACATAGAGCAGCGCCTCCCACGACAGCCGCAGCCCCTCGGCGCTCGGCATGTGCGAGAGCCCCAGCACGCTCGCGCCGACGGTGACGGCCAGCAGCAGCGGCCACGCGGCCAGCACGGTGAGTGCGCTGTACTCGATCACGTCCAGCTCCGGAAAGCGTGCGGCGCCGCGCGTGTACCAGACCCAGCCCAGCGTGCCGACGAAGGCCACGGCGTCGCCGAAGAGCGTCGATTCGCCCGCCGCCGCATTGCCGAACAGCAACCCCGACACGATGGCCACGCCGAGCAGCGCCAGCGCCGATGCCAGCAGCGTCGAGCGCGTGGGGCGCACGCCGTCGAGCGCCCAACGCAGCAGTTGCGTGGTCATGGGCGTGGTCGCCACGATGACCGCGCCGTGCGAGGGCACCGAGTGCGCGAGGCCGACCAGCAGCATCACGCTGAAGACGCCGAAGCCTGCGAATCCGCGCAGCGCCAGCGGCCCCGCATGCAGCTTGAGCTTGCGCCAGGGTGCCATGCCGCGCGGAAGAATGAGCAGTACGAACAGCAGCGCGGACATGGTGTAGCGGGTGAGCGTGAACCACACGGGTTCGACGTGGTGGAGCACGCCCTTGCTGACGAGGAACATGCCACCCCAGCTGGAGGTGGCGAGCAGCAGGGCGGCGATGCCAAGCAGGCGTTGACGAGGAGACATGGTGAGCGACACGGGGAGCCTTTTGCGATGAATCAATGGCTCCAAGAATCGCGGTTCGCGGCTCCGATTTCCATTCGCTTCTTTGGACGGGCCCCTCCAAAAAAGCGAATGGTCGAATCGGACCGAAGCGCCCACAATTTGCCCCATGGAGCTCTACCAACTCAAGACCTTTGTCGCCATCGCCAGGGAGGGCAGCCTGACCCGCGCCGCCGAGCGCGTGTTCACCAGCGCCCCGGCGGTCAGCGCGCAACTCAAGGCGCTGGAAGACGAACTGGGCGTGAAGCTGTTCGACCGCACCCCACGCGGCATGGTGCCCACCGAAGCCGGCCACAGCCTGCTCGACGAGGCCGAGCGCACGCTGGCCTCTGCCATGCGCATGCGTTCGGCCGCCGACCAGTTGCGCGGTGCGGCGCAGGGCGTGGTGCGCTTCGGCACGGTGGTCGATCCGGTGTCGCTGAAACTGGGCGAGGTGCTGGTGAAGCTGGCGGAGCGGCATCCGCAGGTCACGCTGCAACTCAAGCAGGGGCTGTCGTTCGAGACGCTGGCCGGCGTGCAGCGCGGCGAGCTCGACTGCGCCTATGTGCTCAGCGACAGCGAGCAGTCCGAGGGCCTGGAGTTGCGGCGCCTGAGCGTGGTCGACCTGGCCGTGGTGCTGCCGTTGCCGGTGGCCCAGGCGCACCCCGATCTCTCGCTCGACGCGCTCGTGAACCTGCCATGGGTGGGCACGCCGACGTCCTGCATCCTGCGCGTGCACCTCGAAAAACTGTTCGCGAGCGCGGGCCGCGAGTACCAGCAGGGCCGCACCGCCGATGGCGAAAGCGCGATCCGCAGCATGGTCGCAAGCGGCATGGGCGCGGGGCTGATGCGGCTCGACCAGGCGGAGCAGGGCGCGCGCAATGGCGAGCTTGCGATCTGGAACGGCTGGCGGTCGCACACCTGGCTCTGCTGGATCGCACCGGTCGATGGCAAGCGGGCCGTGTCGGTCGATGCGGTGCGTGGGGCGGTGATGGAGGCGTGGGCCTGAGCTTCGCGACCCCTCGCGCAGGGTGCGCAGGCCCTAGACCCGCTACCTGAGCACGACCTGAATAAATGGCTCCCCGAGCAGCGGCCCACGTCCCGGGTTATCGGGATGGCAGGCTGCGTCGTGCCCTGTCATCATTCGCGGTGGAATGACTCACGAACCGAACTCTCTCTCCGATCTGTTGAACCGTGCCAGGCTTGCCCTGGCCGATGCCGAGGGCGCATTGCCTCCCGCATCGCCCGCCACCGCGGAGGCGGGATGCGTGGTGTTCTTCGCCATGGGCGAAGGCGAAAGCCGGGCCCGCGTGGTGTCCGGACGCGGACCGGACATCGAGACCGCATGGAAGCGGGGCGCCGATGCGGCGGCCGTTCAGGCCAAGCGCGGCGACCGGCCTTTCGAGCGCCTGCGCGCGGAGATCGTCGACAAGGTCACGGCCATGAGCTGGGGCGAGTTGAAGGCGAAGCTGGCGCAAACCAAGCGCAACTACTTCAACCTCGGCATCGCCTTCGACGCCAACTTCAAGCACGCGCTGCTCGCGCAGGAGATGCAGGGCGCGGCAGTGCTCTACAGCGGCGAGGTCGAGCATGCACTGCCCAACCTCGCGAACCTGCGGCTGCACGCCAAGCGCCGCTTCGGCACCGAGATCGACTTTCCCTCGGACGACGCCGCGCCCGTCTGGTGCTTCACCACCCGCGCGGTGTATATCGATGCCCAAGGCGCCTGGCCGATCACCGCCGAAGGCCAGGCCGCGGGCTTTCGCCGGCTGGACGACTGGAACGCGCGGCAGGTGCGCACCCTGATCGACTCGGCCAGCGACTACCTCGCCGAACAGGTCAAGCCCACCGGCGAATTCCACTACGGCTGGTTTCCCTGCTTCGACCGCGCCATTCCCACCTACAACACCCTGCGCCACGCCAGCACGACCTACGCGATGCTCGAAGCCTGGGAGCTCACGCGCAGCGCCACGCAGAAGGCGGCCATCGACCGCTCGCTGGGCATCCTCACGCAAAAGCTGATCCGGCAGGTGCCATTGCCTGATGGCGCGCAGGCGGCGCTCCTGGTGGACGTGGGCAACGAGGTCAAGCTCGGCGGCAACGCGGTGTGCCTGCTCGCGCTGGTGAAGTACACCGAACTCACCGGCGACCGGCAGTACATGACGCTGATGGAGCAGCTGGCCCTCGGCATCCGCGCCATGCAGGACCAGAAGAGCGGGCGCTTCGTGCACGTGCTCAACTTCCCCAAGCTCGACATCAAGGATGCGTTCCGCGTCATCTACTACGACGGCGAGGCCGCGTTCGGGCTGATGCGCCTGTACGGGCTCACGCGCGACGAGCGCTGGCTCGCGGTGGTGGAGAAAGCCTTCGACCATTTCATCGCCGCCAAGCACTGGCAGGCGCACGACCACTGGCTGAGCTACTGCGTCAACGAGCTCACGCGCTACCGGCCCGAGACGCGCTACTACCAGTTCGGCCTGCAGAACGTGGCCGGGTACCTGGACTTCGTGCTGGAGCGAATCACTACCTTCCCGACGCTGCTCGAATTGATGATGGCGGCGCGCGAGATGGTCCTGCGCATCGATGCCGACCCGGCGCTGCGCCCGCTGCTGGCGGGCCTTGACCGCGACAAGTTCGACCGCGCGCTGGAGCACCGCGCGCGGTATCTCGCCAATGGCCATTTCTGGCCCGAGCTGGCGATGTTCTTCCGCAACCCGGACCGCATCGCAGGCTCGTTCTTCATCAAGCACCACAGCTTCCGGGTGCGCATCGACGATGTGGAGCACTACCTGTCGGGCTATGTCGCGTACCACCGGATGCTGCGCAACCGCGAAGCGCAGCAGGCCGAAGCCGGCGCTGCGGAGACGGGCGCCGCACCGGGTCCGCGCGGCCCGAGCGGCGTGGTGGCCTGGGGCGGCGACGTGAACCTGGGCCGGCGCCAGCACTACCGGGTGGCCGAGCTGGGCGGACCGCAGGCGATGCTCGGCAACATCGCCGCGCTGCGCGATGCGGACCTGCGCATCGTCAACCTCGAATGCGTGGTCGCGACCACCGGCGAGCAGGGCGCCGACAAGGACGAGACCGGCGCCTACTACTACCGCGCACGGCCCGAGATGATCGACGTGCTGACGGCCGCGCGCATCGATCTCGTGAGCACCGCCAACAACCACAGCGGCGACTACGGCCCGCAGGCCCTGCTGGAGCAAAAGACGCTGCTGGACGCCGCGGGCATCGGCTCGGCGGGCACCGGGCCCGACCTCGAGGCCGCGCTGCAGCCGGTGATGGCCCGCGCCGGCGAGGTGCGGGTGGCGCTGTTCTCGCTCGATGCCACGCAGCCGAAATTCGCGGCCACGGCCTGGCATCCGGGCGGCGCCTACCTGTCGCTGAGCGACCCCGCCGAATGGACTGCGGTGCTCGCGCCGCGCATCGCGCGGGCGCGGTCGCACGCCGACGTGGTGCTGGTGGCGGTGCACTGGGGCGACAACCTGGAGACCGTGCCCTCGCGCGCCGAGATCGCCGTGGGCCACGCGATCGTCGATGCGGGTGCCGACGCCATCCTCGGCACCTCGGCGCATGTGCTGCAGGGCATCGAGCTCTACCGCGGGCGGCCGATCATCCATGACGCCGGCGACCTGCTGTTCGATGCGATGCGCGGCGATGCGTGGAACGCGGGCATCTTCTCGCTCACGCTCCATGCGCACGGTGTCGAGCGGGTGCAGTTCACGCCCATCCGCGTCGATTTCGGGTTCTCGGAGCAGTACGAAGGCGACCGCGCGCGCGCCGCGAGCGAACACTTCGCCGCCCAATGCCGCGCGCTGGGCACGCAGGTCTTTCCGACGCCCGAGGGTGGCTGCGTGCTGCACCTGGCGCCGCCCGTGCGCGAGGTGCTGCCGCAACAACCGCTGCAACCCGTGACGGCTGATGCGGCGGTGGTTCGCCCCGCCTCGCCGCCCTTGCGCACCGCCAGGCCCGGCTGGGTCGTCGATGCCGTGCCCGCGGACGCGGCCATGCCGCCGCTGAAGATCGGGCCGCTGCGCCTCGTGGGCATGCGCTGCATGCCCAACCAGGTCTTCGGCCGCCAGTTGCTGTGGGTGGAGTCGTTCTGGACGGTCGATGCGCCCGTCGAGGCCGACCTGCGGCTGCAGTTCCGTGCGCTGCCCGTTCGCAGCAAGACCATGCCGGTGTGGGGCGACGGCATGGACCACGACCCCTGCGACTGGATGTGGCCGACCAGCCGCTGGACCCCCGGGCGCATCTACCGCGACCGCTACGGCCTGCGGCCGCCGCTCACGCGCCAGATGGAAAGCGACGTGCTGCAGCTCGAAGTGCGCCTGCGCGGCGCACCCGAACTGCCCGCGGCGCGGCGGCTTCCCGTGTGGTGCGGCCTGCGCATGCCCGGCGTGCCGGCGCCGTTGCCCGAGACCCGCGCGCCGGTGCTGTCGGTCAACCTGCCGGGCGCGAGCCGCGATCCGGGGCCGGTGTGGACGGCCGAGCAGCTCGCGCAGATCACCGGCGGCCAGTGGCTGGTGCCGCCGCCCGCGGGCTGGTCGGTGCAGTCGGTGGTGCGCCTTCCGATGCATTTGAAGGTGCGGCCGGGGCCGGCGCTGTTCGTCGCATCGGACTACCGCACGCTGGCCGCGCACGAGAACTTCAGCCACGCGCCGGAAGACTGGGACCAGCACGACGACCTCCCGCGCCTGCACACCCAGTGCGCGGGCGCGATCGTGCAGCACGCGGTCGAAGGATTGCCGCCGGACTTTCCGCTGCTGCAGGTGCCCGACCCGATCCGTGCGCTGCTCTCGCTCGGCGCGGCCGCGCGGGCGCGCTACAAGGGGCTGGTGGTGGGCGTCACCGGCACGGTGGGCAAGTCGTCCACCATCGCCATGGTGCGCGACCTGCTGCCGCCGGGCGCGCGCGTGCTCACCACGGTGGAGAACAACAACTCGCGCGTCGGCGTGCCCGGCGCCATGGCGAGCCTGGGGCCCGACGTGGACGTGTGCATCCTCGAGATGGCGCAGAGCGCGCTGTGGATGGACCGTGGGCCGATTTCGCTGGAGGCGCGCCCGCATGTGGCGATCCTCACCGAGGTCGGGCTCTCGCAGACCGCCAAGACCAACACGCTGGAGAAGACGGCCGAGTACAAGTCGCGCGCCTTCCTCGGGCTGGAGCCCGGCGGCATCGCCGTCGTGAGCGGGCACATTCCCCACCTCGCGAAGGTCGTGAAGGCCGCGATGCGCACGGCCGCGAAGGTGTGGACCGTGGGCACCGGGCCGAGGGACAACATCCGCCTGCTCGATGCGCGGCCCGAATCCTCGGGCTGCCGGGTGCGGCTCTCTTTCAAGGGGCGCATCCACGAGTACCTGTTTCCGGTCGCGAGCATCGGGCTGGTGCGCAACTCGGCACTGGCCTTCGCCGCGATCGTGGCGATGGGCTTCGATGCCGAAGAAGCCAGCGCGCGCATGCCCAATGTGCGGCTGCCCGCGTCGGTGATGCAGGTGGAGCCGCTGCGCACCCGCAATGGCGCGCTGGTCACGCTGGTCGACGACAGCTGGAACGCCGAGGTCATGTCGATGCGCAACGCGATGAGTTTCGTGCGCAGCTACCGCGCACCGTCCGGCAACACGCCGGTCGCGCGCAAGGTCGGCGTGCTCGGGCGCATCGTGAACCTGGGCGAGCAGGCCGAGGCGATGCACCGCGGGCTGGCCGAGCCGCTGCTGGCCTCGGGCATCGCGCACCTGGTGACGCACGGCGACGAGATGCGCTGGCTGCGCGAAGAGGTGCCCACCAGCCTGCTCGGCCCGCATTTCGACAACGCGGCCGAGCTGACCCTGTACCTCGGCGAGTACCTGCGCGACGGCGACCTGCTGCTGGTGAAGGGTGACCGCGACCGCTCGGACTTCGGCACCATCCCTTCGCTGTTGAAGAAGCTGTGACGGCGCCGCCTTTCATGCCTGCCCTCTGGCGACATCGGCGCCTCGCGTTCGTGCTGCTCGCGTTGATGCAGGCCGCCTGTGCGCAGCGCGCGGGTGCCGACCTGCGCGCGCCGGGCACACCGGCCGCGCGCCCGGTGGCCGCCGAAGACGAAGTGCTGCACTGGAACCAGTCGGCCGTGCGTGCGAACTGCCCCGACCGCCGCGGCTACCTCTGGGTGCAGCCGGTCGAGGGGCCGGCCTGCATCCGCTACTTCGCGAGCGACGAGATCGACGGCGCGCGCGTGGCCATCGTGCAGTTTTCCGGCGACCGCGACAGCGTGATGGACCAGCCGCCCACGCGCATTTCGGGCAACACCGAGGCGCTGCGCATGCTCGATTCGCAGCGCAGCCGCGACCGCGCGGGCGTGCCGTGGATCTTCATGGCGCGGCCCGGCACGTATGGCTCCTCGGGCGACCACCGCAGGCGGCGCGAGCCCGTGGAGTTCCACGCGCTCGATGCGGCGCTCGATGCGCTGATGCAGCGCCACCAGCTGCAGCGCATCGTGATCCTGGGCCACAGCGGCGGCGCGACTGCCGGTGCCGCGCTGCTCACCATGGGCCGCACGCGCGTGGCCTGCGCGGTGCTGACCTCGGGCGCCTACGGATTGCTCGAACGCGCGCGCATGCTGGGCATGTCGAAGGGCGGCCGCACCGACACCACCGGCAGCACGCAGTTCTACGATCCGCTCGACCATGTGAGCGGCATCGCGCGCGACCCGTCGCGGCGCATCGTGCTGATCGGCAACCGCGACGACAAGAACACGCCCTTCGTCCTGCAGCAGCGCTTCGGCGATGCGGTGGCGAAGGCCGGCCACCGCATCGAGCTGAAGACGCATGCGGCGGAGCCACCCACCTACCACGACCTCACCGACCGCATCGGCCTGCAGACCGCATCGCTGTGCGCGCGCGAGGCGTTGTTTCCACCCATACCTGGATCTGAATGAGCAGCAGCATCACCTCACGTGAATACGGCCGCATGCCCGATGGGCGCGCCGTGACCGAATACACCCTCGACAACGGCCGTGGCCTCAGCTTGAGTGCCATCAACCACGGCGGCATCGTCACCGCGCTGCGCGTGCCCGACCGAGACGGACAGGCCGCGAACATCGTGCTGGGCCTGCCGTCGCTCGACGACTACATGAAGCCGCATCCGCACTTCGGCACCATCGTCGGCCGCTATGCGAACCGCATCGCGGCCGGGCGCTTCTCGCTCGATGGCGCCGCGCACCAGGTGGGCCTGAACGACGGCGTGAATTCCTTGCACGGCGGCGCGAAGGGCTTCGGCACGCGCTTCTGGCAGATCGAGCCGGTGTCCGCGGAGGACGCGCGCGGCGACATCGCCATCGACTTGCGCTACACGAGCGCCGATGGCGAAGAGGGCTATCCGGGCGAAGTGCAGCTCACCGTGCGCTACACGCTCTCGGCGACCGAGAACACCTGGCGCATCGACTACCGTGCGACGACCGACAAGCCCACGGTGCTGAACCTGAGCCACCACGACTACTTCAATCTCGCCGGCAGTGGCGCCGTGATGGACCATGTGCTGACGCTGCCCGCGAGCCGCTATTGCCCGGTGGATGCGACGCTGATCCCGCTCGGTCTGGCGGAGGTGGGCGCGACGCCCTTCGATTTCCGGACGCCGGTTCGCATCGGCGAACGCATCCGCGAAGGGCACGAGCAGTTGCTGCGCGCGCACGGGTACGACCACAACTGGCTGCTCGATGGTGACCGCGGCGGCGAAGGCCTCGCATTGGCCGCGCGCCTGCAGCACGAAGCCTCCGGCCGCGTGATGGAAGTGCACACCACCGAGCCCGGCGTGCAGTTCTATTCGGGCAACTTCCTCGACGGCAGCCTCATGGGCTCGCAAGGTGCGAGCCTGCGGCAGGGCGATGGTCTCTGCCTGGAGACGCAGCACTACCCGGATTCGCCGAACCAGCCGGGCTTTCCGTCGACCGTGCTGCGGCCGGGCGAGGTGTTCCGCAGCACGACGGAACACCGCTTCAGCGTCGGCTGAAGATGAATAACCTCAGGCTGAGTCAACGTCCGTTCGGGCTGAGTAAAAGTCCGTTCACGCTGAGCTTGTCGAAGCGCTGCGCGAGGCTTCGACAAGCTCAGCCCGAACGGGTTGGGGCTCAGCCTGAACGGTAGGGGCTCGGTTCGGACGGTTGCCGGGCTCAGCCCGCGAACAAGGCGGCCGGCACGCCGGGGCTGCCGATGCGCACGGCGAACAGACCACCGGCCAGCGGCTCGCTCTTCAACTGTTCTTCGGTGCGGCCGTTGCGCGCGGTCGTGATGTAGAGCGTCTGCATGTCGGCGCCGCCGAAGGCGCAGTCGGTGACGTTGCTCGCGGGCAGCACGATGCGCGCAAGCTCCGCCGCGGTTTCCGGGTCGTGGCAGGTGACGCACGCGCCGTCCCAGTGCGCGATCCACAGGCGCCCGGCGGCGTCGGTGGTCATGCCGTCGGGCAAGCCGTCCGGCTTGGGAAAGCGGTGCCACACGCGGCGGTTCGACACGGTGCCGGCTTCCATGTCGAAGTCGTAGGCATAGAGGTTGTTAAGTACCGTGTTGTTGAAGTACATGGTGCGGCCGTCGGCCGACCATGTCGGGCCGTTGGTCACCTCGAAGCCGTCGTCGTGCTTCGTGCAGCGGCCGTCGGCGTCGTAGCGGTAGAGCGCGCCGGTGGGCGCCTTGCAGTCGAAGTCCATGCTGCCGCCCCAGAAGCGGCCGCGGCTGTCGCACTTGCCGTCGTTGAAGCGGTTGTTGATGCGTTCGGGTTCGGGCTGGTGCAGGTAGCGCGGCTTGGCGCCGGCGCCCGGCAACTGCGTCGTGTCGAAGAGCGCGAAGCCGCGGCGCAGCGTGAGGATGAGCCCCGGCGCCTCCGCGCGTTCCGAGATCGCGGTGATCTCCTCATCGAACTGCCAGGCCCGGCGCGCGCCGTCGGACGGGCGAAACCAGAACAGGCGCGGCGTGAGGATGTCGATCCAGTAGAGCGCCTGCTCGCGCTCTGACCAGAGAGTGCCTTCGCCCAGGTTCGCCTCGGCGGCCCAGATGCATTCGGGGGAGCCCTCAATCGAGGGTGCGGTGTAGTTCGTCATTGTTTTCCTTGTCATGTCTCCTTGACGCAGCGGATCGTATCAAGGCATATTGATAATTGAAATCAAACAATATGGAATAGATTGATATGCGTTTTGCAATGTCAGTTTTCCATCTCACTGGAGACCCTTCTTGAATTCACCCCAACTCTCGATCCATCCGAGCCTGAAAGACCGCACCGTGTTCGTGACCGGCGGCGGCAGCGGCATCGGCGCGGCCATCGTCGCCGCCTTTGCGGCGCAAGGTGCGCGGGTGGCCTTCATTGACATCGCCGAGAGCGCCAGCGCAGCGCTCGCGCAGCAGATCGTCGAGGCCGGCCATGCCGCGCCGTGGTGGCGCGCCTGCGACGTGCGCGACATCGGCGCGATGCAAGGCGCCATCGCTGACGCCGCCGCCGCGCTTGGCGACTTCGCGGTGCTGGTCAACAACGTGGCGAGCGACGACCGCCACACGCTCGAATCGGTCACGCCCGACTACTACGACAACCGCATGGCGATCAACGAGCGGCCTGCGCTGTTCGCGATCCAGTCGGTGGTTCCGGGCATGAAGCGGCTGGGGTTCGGCTCGGTGGTCAACCTCGGTTCGACCGGCTGGCAAAGCAAGGGCTCGGGCTACCCCTGCTATGCGATCGCGAAGTCGTCGGTGAACGGGCTCACGCGTGGGCTTGCGGTCGATCTGGGCAAGGACCGCATCCGCATCAACACGGTGTCGCCCGGCTGGGTGATGACCGAGCGGCAGGTGAAGCTGTGGCTCGACGACGAAGGCGAGAAAGCGCTCAAGCGCAACCAGTGCCTGCCCGACAAGCTGATGCCGGAGGACATCGCGCGCATGGTGCTGTTCCTGGCATCGGACGACGCGAAGATGTGCACGGCGCAGGAGTTCACCGTGGACGCCGGCTGGACCTGATCAGTCCATCTCCAGCTTGCGTCCATAGACGCTCATGCTGGCGGTCTTGAGCGCCTTCATCATCACCCGCGCCGCGGGCGACAGCAGCCGGTCGGTGCGCGTGATGATGCCGAACTGGTCCATGTGGCAGGGCATGTCCAGCGGCAGCAGCGACACGATGCCGTGCGCCGCGTAGTAGCGCGCCACGTCGGTCGCCAGCACCGCCAGCATGTCGCTCTGCTGCAGCATGCGGGTGATGAAGAGCAGCGCCGAGCTCTCGATGGTGTTGGTCGGAGGGGCGAGCCCTTCTTCCTGGAACATCAGCTCGAAGCGGTGGCGCAGCACGCTGCCCGCGGGCGGCACGATCCAGCCGGCGCCGACCACGTCGCGCAGCGTGAGCCCGCTCTCGCCGAGCAGCGGATGGCCCGGGCGCACCAGCGCGCACACCGGCTCCTCGCTCAATGCCTCGTAGCGCAGTTGCGACTTGTCGTGCTCGGCGAAGAGCCGGGCCACGAGCATGTCGAGCTTGCCCTGCTCGAGCCGCTCGATCAGCACCGGGCTGGTTTCGATTTCGAGTGACACGCGCAGGTCAGGCTGCTCGCGCTTGACCATCGCGACGGCCGGCGGCAGCAGCGCCAGCCCCGGCGATGTGATCGCGCCCACGCTCACCTGCCCGAAGCGGCCGGCCTTGAGCGCGGTGAGTTCGTCGTGCGCCTGGTTCAGGCTCGCGAGCGCGACGCGGGCGTGGCGGATCATGGTTTCGCCGTACCAGGTGGGCCGCATGCCGCGCGGCAGGCGGTCGAACAGCGGCACCTCCAGCACGTCTTCCAGGTCTTTCAGCAGTTTCGAGGCGGCCGGCTGCGTCATGTTGAGCACCTGCGCCGCGCGGTGGATGTTGCCTTCCTCGGCCAGCGCGACCAGCAGCAGCAGCTGCCGTGTCTTGAGCCGCGCGCGAATGAACCAGTGGTTGTAGTTGGTCATATCTAGTTTTCTTGTGCGTAATGTCGAGACGCCGCCGTGGAACTGACGCGGCCCTTCCAGGAACACCGTGGAACCGGCTTTGCCGGGCCACTGGTGTTGCCCCCTGCAAGGGGGTTGGCGAAGCGACACGGAGTGCGCGAAGACTGGGGGTGTGCCTGGTACATCGGGTTTTCCAGAATCCGGCGATCGATATGCATTTTGTCGAAAAAACGATTGGATCGATATCAATTCTGTTCCTAGACTCACGCCAGTTCAAACAAAGAGACAAGAAAGATCGGCGCCCTCGTGATCCACGGTGAGATCCATCAGAACGTGCGGCAATACATCAACGGCCGCTGGGAAACCAGCGCGACCACGGGTATGAGCGCCAACCCCTCGGACACCAGCGAGGTGGTCGCCGAGTACGCACGTGCCGACCGCCGGCAGGCCGAAGCCGCCATCCGCGCGGCCACCGAGGCCTTTCCGCACTGGAGCCACAGCACCCCGCAGCGCCGCGCCGACGTGCTCGACCGCATCGGCGCCGAGCTCCTGGCGCGCAAGGACGAGCTGGGCCTGCTCTTGGCGCGCGAACAGGGCAAGACGCTGCCCGAGGCTGTGGCCGAAACGGCGCGGGCGGGCCAGGTCTTCAAGTTCTTCGCGGGCGAAGCGCTGCGCGGCGGCGGTGGCGAGAACATGGCCTCGACACGGGCCGGCGTGCAGGTCGACGTGACGCGCGAGGCCGTCGGCGTGACCGGGCTCATCACGCCGTGGAACGCACCTTTCGTGATTCCCGCCTGGAAGATCGCGCCTGCGCTCGCCCATGGCAACAGCGTCGTGTTCAAGCCGGCCGAGCTGGTGCCGGCCTGCGGCTGGGCGCTGGCCGAGATCATCAGCCGCGCAGGCCTGCCGGCGGCGCGCCTTCAACCTCGTGATGGGCAGCGGCCGCGAAGTGGGCCAGGCGCTGGTCGACAGCGCGCTGGTCGATGCGCTGAGCTTCACCGGCTCCGCCGCCAACGGCGAACGCGTGCTGCAGGCCGCAGCCACCCGGCGCGCGAAGGTGCAGCTGGAGACCGGCGGCAAGAACGCGCTCGTCGTGCTGGCCGATGCCGACCTCGACCGCGCTGTCGACTGCGCGGTGCAGGGCGCCTACTTTTCCGCGGGCCAGCGCTGCACGGCATCGAGCCGGCTCATCGTCGAGGCGGCGGTGCACGACGCCTTCGTGGCGAAGCTGCGGCAGCGGCTCAAGACACTGAAGATCGGCCATGCGCTGGAGCGCGGCATCGACATCGGCCCTGTGGCCGATGAAGAGCGCCTGGCGATGAACCTCGCGTGGGTCGACATCGCGCGCGAGGAAGGCGCCGAGCATGTGTGGGGCGGCGAGGCGCTCGAGCGTTCGACGCCCGGCTATTACATGAGCCCGGCGCTGTTTCTCGCGAAGCCTTCGCACCGCATCGCGCGGGAAGAAATCTTCGGCCCCCTGGCCTGCGTGCTGCGCGCCGACGACTACGACCAGGCGCTGGCGCTGTGCAACGACACGCCCTTCGGCCTGTGCGCGGGCATCTGCACCAACTCGCTCAAGCACGCGATGCATTTCAGGCGCCATGCCGTGGTCGGCATGACGATGGTGAATCTGCCAACCGCGGGGGTGGACTTCCATGTGCCCTTCGGCGGCCGCAAGGGGTCGGGCTACGGGCCGCGCGAACAAGGGCGCCACGCCGCGGAGTTCTACACGACGGTGAAGACCGGCTACATGCTGGCCTGAGCCGTCACAACAATCGGTTCTCGAACGGTTCTCAACAAGCAAATCCACAGAAGGAGACATCCCATGACCATGAATCGCCGCACCCTCAACACCGCACTCGCCGCTGCCGCCCTGGGCAGCATGCTGCCCGTGTCCGCGCTCGCGCAGAAGAAGCTCGTGCTGGGCTTCGCACAGGTGGGCGCCGAGAGCGAATGGCGCACCGCCAACACCGAGTCGATCAAGTCCTCGGCCAAGGAGGCGGGCATCGAGCTCAAGTTCTCGGATGCGCAGCAAAAGCAGGAGAACCAGATCAAGGCGATCCGCTCGTACATCGCGCAGAAGGTCGACGTGATCGCGTTCTCGCCGGTGGTCGAATCGGGCTGGGAAACCGTGCTGCGCGAAGCCAAGGCCGCCAAGATCCCGGTGGTGCTGACCGACCGCTCGGTGAACACCAAGGACGACACGCTCTACGTGACCTTCATGGGTTCCGACTTCGTCGAGGAAGGCCGCAAGGCCGGCCGCTGGCTCGTCGAAAAGATGAAGGACCAGAAGGGCGAAGTGAACATCGTCGAGCTGCAGGGCACCGTGGGCTCCGCGCCGGCCATCGACCGCAAGAAGGGCTTCGAGGAAATCATCAAGTCCGATCCGAAGTTCAAGATCATCCGCTCGCAGACCGGCGACTTCACCCGCGCCAAGGGCAAGGAAGTGATGGAAGCCTTCCTCAAGGCCGACGGCAAGAAGATCAATGTGCTCTTCGCGCACAACGACGACATGGCGATCGGCGCGATCCAGGCCATCGAGGAAGCCGGCATGAAGCCCGCGAAGGACATCACCATCATCTCGATCGACGGGGTGAAGGGCGCGTTCGAAGCCATGATCGCCGGCAAGCTCAACGTGTCGGTGGAATGCAGCCCGCTGCTCGGCCCGCAACTGATGAGCGCGGTGAAGGACATCAAGGCCGGCAAGCCGCTGCCCAAGCGCATCGTGACCGAGGAAGGCATCTTCCCGATGGAAGTGGCCGCCAAGGAATTCCCGAACCGCAAGTATTGAGTCCCCCAGGCTGCGCGCGATTCGCGTTGCGCGCGCCTTCCCCCTTGCAGGGGGCGACACCTGCGGGCCGGCAGAGCCGGCTGCGCGGTGCTCATTGAACAAGACAGAAACCACCTCCCAAAGACGGAACTCATCGCACCATGAAACGCAACTTCCTCAAGGCCTCGCTCGCGGGCCTCGCCTTTGCCGTCGTCGGCTTCACGCCGCTGGCCAATGCGCAGGACAAGGGCCTGATCGCCATCTCGATGCCCACCAAGTCGTCGGCCCGCTGGATCGCCGACGGCGCCAACATGGTCAAGTACTTCAAGGAAAAGGGCTACAAGACCGACCTGCAGTACGCGGACGACGACATCCCGAACCAGCTCGCGCAGATCGAGAACATGGTGACCAAGGGCTCGAAGGTCCTGGTGATCGCTGCCATCGACGGCACCACGCTCTCCGACGTGCTGCAGAAGGCGGCCGACAAGGGCGTGAAGGTCATCGCGTACGACCGGCTCATCAAGGGCTCGAAGAACGTCGACTACTACGCCACCTTCGACAACTTCCAGGTCGGCGTGCTGCAGGCGCAATCGATCGAGGCGGCGCTGGGATTGAAGAGCGGCAAGGGCCCGTTCAACATCGAACTCTTCGGCGGATCGCCGGACGACAACAACGCCTTCTTCTTCTACAACGGCGCGATGTCGGTGCTGGAGCCCTACATCAAGAGCGGCAAGCTCGTGGTGCGCAGCAAGCAGATGGGCATGGACAAGGTCGGCACGCTGCGCTGGGACGGCGCCGTGGCGCAGGCGCGCATGGACAACCTCCTGTCGGCCTACTACACGAAGGACCGCGTGGATGCGGTGCTGTCGCCGTACGACGGTCTTTCGATCGGCATCCTGTCGTCGCTCAAGGGCGTGGGCTACGGCTCGGGCACGCAGGCGATGCCCATCGTCTCGGGCCAGGACGCCGAGGTGCCTTCGGTCAAGTCGATCCTCCGCAAGGAACAGACCTCCACCGTGTTCAAGGACACGCGCGAGCTGGCCAAGGTGACGGTCGCGATGGCGGACGCCATGCTCTCGGGCAAGACGCCTGAAGTGAACGACACCAAGACCTACAACAACGGCATCAAGGTCGTGCCCTCCTACCTGCTGAAGCCGGTGAGCGTGGACGCCTCGAACTGGAAGCAGGTGCTGGTGGACAGCGGCTACTACAAGGAAAGCCAGGTCAAGTGAGCACGGTGAGCGCAGACGGGCGCACGATCCTCGAGATGCGCGGGATCACCAAGACGTTCCCGGGGGTGAAAGCCCTCAGCAACGTCAACCTCGCCGTGCGCGCGGGGGAGATCCACGCGGTGGTCGGCGAGAACGGCGCGGGCAAGTCGACGCTCATGAAGGTGCTGAGCGGCGTCTACCCGTGCGACTCGTACACCGGCGAGATCCATTTCGAGGGCGAGCTGCGCCGCTTCAAGACGATTGCCGACAGCGAGAAGCTGGGCATCATCATCATTCACCAGGAGCTCGCGCTGGTGCCGCTGCTCTCGATTGCCGAGAACCTGTTTCTCGGCAACGAGATCGCGAGCGGCGGCGTGATCGACTGGTTCGCCGCCTATGCGAGGACGCGCGAGCTGCTCGCCAAGGTGGGCCTGAAAGAGCTGCCCACCACGCTGGTGACCGACCTGGGCGTCGGCAAGCAGCAGCTGGTGGAAATCGCGAAGGCGCTGGCAAAAGAGGTGAAGCTCCTCATCCTCGACGAGCCCACCGCCAGCCTGAACGAGAACGACAGCGATGCGCTGCTGATGCTGCTGCTTGAACTCAAGCGCCAGGGCATCGCATCGATCCTCATCTCGCACAAGCTCAATGAGATCGCCAAGGTGGCCGACTCCATCACCGTGCTGCGCGACGGCGCGACGGTGGAAACCATCGACTGCCGCAGCGACCCGATCAGCGAAGACCGCATCATCCGCGGCATGGTCGGGCGCGACATGGAACACCGCTATCCGCAGCGCTCGCCGAAGATCGGCGAGACGGTGTTCGAGGTGCGCGACTGGCGCGTGCACCACGCGCTGCATGCCGACCGCGAACAGATCAAGGGCGTGAACCTGCATGTGCGCCAGGGCGAGATCGTCGGCATCGCGGGCCTCATGGGCGCGGGCCGCACCGAACTCGCGATGAGCGTGTTCGGCAAGTCCTACGGACAACGCATCAGCGGCTCGGTGCTCATGCACGGCAAGCCGGTGGACGTGAGCACCGTGCGCAAGGCCATCGACCACGGCATCGCCTACGTCACCGAAGACCGCAAGGGCCTCGGGCTGGTGCTGGAAGAAGGCATCCGCAAGAACATCAGCCTCGCGAACCTCGATGCGATTTCCGAACGCTCGGTGATCGACGACGGCCGCGAATTCAAGGTCGCCAACGACTACAGGAAGGCGCTGAACATCCGCTGCTCGGGCGTCGAGCAACTGGTGGTCAACCTGTCGGGCGGCAACCAGCAGAAGGTGGTGCTGAGCAAGTGGCTCTTCACCAAACCCGAACTGCTGATATTGGACGAACCCACGCGCGGCATCGACGTGGGCGCCAAGTACGAGATCTACACCATCATCGACCAGCTCGCGAACGAGGGCAAAGGCATTCTCATGATTTCTTCCGAACTGCCCGAGTTGCTCGGCATGTGCGACCGCATCTACGTGATGAACGAAGGGCGCTTCGTCGCCGAGTTCACGGCGGCCGAGGCATCGCAGGAACGCATCATGCATGCCATCGTGAGCGCAGGGAGTTCCGTTCATGTCGCAGCCTGAAGCCAACGCGGTGCAAGGTGCCGCTCCTGTCGTTTCCCCGAAGCTGCATGTGGGCTTCCTGAAGAACAACCTGCGCGAATACGGCATGCTGATCTCGCTGGTCGCGATCATGGTGCTGTTCCAGGTGTTGACCGACGGCACGCTCCTGCGGCCGCTGAACCTCACCAACCTGTTGCTGCAGAACAGCTACGTCGTCATCATGGCGCTGGGCATGCTGCTGGTGATCGTGGCGGGGCACATCGACCTGTCGGTGGGCTCCGTGTGCGGCTTCATCGGCGCGCTCGCGGCGGTGTTGATGGTCGAGTACGAATGGCATTTCATACCGACCGCGATCATCAGCATCGTGGCCGGTGCAGTCATCGGTGCCGCGCAGGGCTGGTTCGTCGCGTTCCGAAAGATCCCGTCGTTCATCGTCACGCTCGCCGGCATGCTGGTGTTCAAGGGGCTCACGCTGGCGCTGCTCGCCGGGCAATCGGTGGGGCCGTTTCCGGTGGAGTTCCAGCGCCTGAGCTCGGGCTTCATTCCCGATCCGCTGGGCGGCGACACCTTGCGCACCACCTCGCTGGTCGTGGGTGCGCTCGCTGCAGCGGCCCTGGTGTTCTTCAAGCTGCGCGGGCGCGCCAAGCTCAAGGCGCACGGGATGGAGCAGGAGCCCTACGCTTTCTTCCTCGTGAAGAACCTGTTCTTCGCGGCGATCATCCTGTTCTTCAGCTACCTGCTCTCCACCTACAAGGGCCTGCCCAACGTGCTGGTGGTGATGGCGGTGCTGATCGTGGTGTACGACTTCGTCACCAACCGCACGACCATCGGCCGGCGCATCTATGCGCTGGGCGGCAACGAGAAGGCGGCGCGGCTGTCGGGCGTGAAGACGCAGCGGCTCGCGTTCCTCACTTTCGTGAACATGGGCGCGCTGGCTGCGCTCGCGGGCCTCGTGTTCGCGGCGCGCCTGAACACTGCCACGCCCAAGGCGGGCCTCGGCTTCGAGCTCGATGTGATCGCGGCCTGCTTCATCGGCGGCGCCTCGGCCTCGGGCGGCGTGGGCCGCGTGATGGGCGCGGTGATCGGCGCTTTCATCATGGGCGTGATGAACAACGGCATGTCGATCCTGGGCATCGGCATCGACTACCAGCAGGTCATCAAGGGACTGGTGCTGCTGGCGGCTGTGTTCATCGACGTCTACAACAAGAACAAGTGACCGCATGACCGAGCGCACGACCCTCGCCCCCGTGCTCGAGCTGCGGGGCATCCACAAGCAGTTCGGCGGCATTCCGGTGCTGAACGATGTCCAACTGCGGCTGTATCCGGGCGAGGTGCATGCGCTGATGGGACAGAACGGCGCGGGCAAGTCGACGCTGATCAAGGTGCTCACCGGCGTGCTGCCGTCCAGCGGCGGCGAGATGTTCTTCGACGGCCAGGCCATTCGGCCCGGCTCGCCGCTGGAGGCGCAGAAGCTGGGCATCAGCACCGTCTACCAGGAGGTGAACCTGTGCCCGAACCTCTCGGTGGCGGAGAACGTGTTCGCGGGGCGCTATCCGCGCTGCGGCGCATTGCAGGGCTTTCGCATCGACTGGGCCGCAGTGAACCGCCGCGCGGCCGAATTGCTGGCGCGCATCGGGCTCGACATCGACGTGACGCGCCTGCTGTCGAGCTACTCGGTCGCGGTGCAGCAACTGGTGGCGATTGCGCGCGCGCTCGGCGTGTCGTCGAAGGTGCTGATCCTCGACGAGCCGACATCGAGCCTGGACGACGACGAAGTCGAGAAGCTGTTCGAGGTGCTGCGGCGCCTGCGCAGCGAGGGGCTCGCGATCGTGTTCGTGACGCACTTTCTCAACCAGATGTATGCCGTGTCGGACCGCATCACCGTGCTGCGCAACGGCAACTGGGTGGGCGAATGGAAAGCGGCGGACCTCGGGCCGCAGGCGCTGATCGCGGCGATGCTCGGTCGCGAACTGGCCGCGCAGTCGGCACGGCCCGCCGCGCTGCCGGCATTCGATGAGGCCGCGCCCGCGTTGCTGCAGACCGAGGGGTTGGGCCAGGCCGGGCAATTGCAGGCCACCGACCTGCGCGTGCGTGCCGGCGAAGTCGTCGGCATCGCGGGTCTGCTCGGCGCGGGCCGCACCGAACTCGCGCGCCTCTTGTTCGGTCTCGAATCGCCGGACCGCGGCGTGCTCAAGGTCGACGGCCGCTCCGTCACTTTCTCGAACCCGGCTGACGCGATCCGCGAAGGACTCGCGCTCTGCCCCGAAGAACGCAAGACCGACGGCATCGTGGCCGAGCTGTCGGTGCGCGAGAACATCGCGCTGGCTTTGCAGGCACGCCTGGGCACACGGAAATTCCTCTCGCACGCCGAGCAGACCGCGATGGCCGAGCGCTTCGTCGCCTCGCTGGGCATCAAGACGGCGAGCGTCGAAACCCCCATCGGCCTGCTCTCGGGCGGCAACCAGCAGAAGGCCATGATCGCGCGCTGGCTCGCGACCGAGCCGCGCCTGCTGATCCTGGACGAACCCACGCGCGGGATCGACGTCGCGGCCAAGCAGGAAATCATGGAAGAGATCCTGCGGCTCGCGCGAGCGGGCATGGCGGTGGTCTTCATCTCGTCGGAGATGAGCGAAGTGGTGCGCGTGGCGCATCGCATCGTGGTGCTGAGGGATCGGCAGAAGGTGGGCGAACTCCCAGGTGGTTCGACCGAGGACGAGGTCTACGAAATGATTGCCGCCGCATGAATCGCCTCGATCTCTCCTCGTGTTTCTCCCTCCCCTCCCGGGGGAGGGTCGGGGTGGGGGCGCGCGGCCTTCACCACCGCGCAGCGTTTGAGGCCGCGTGCCCCCATCCCAGCCTTCCCCCGGAAGGGGAAGGAGCAAGGCATAAGCCATGAACCGCCTTTCATCACTCATGAGCCACCGCCTCGCCTGGCCGGTCATCACGCTGCTGCTTCTGCTCGCGATCAACACCGCGTTCAACGCCAGCTTCCTCCATCTCGAGTGGCGCGACGGCCATCTCTACGGCAGCCTGATCGACATCGTGAACCGTGCGGCACCGCTGGTGCTGGTCTCGCTCGGCATGACGCTCGTGATCGCCACGCGCGGCATCGACATCTCGGTCGGCGCGGTGGTGGCCATCGCTGCGGCGGTGGCCGCCTGGATGATCGGCGGCTCGGTCGCGAGCGACGTGAGCCGCTTCCCGATGCCGCTCGCGATCCTTGCGGCGCTCGCCGTCGCGCTGCTGTGCGGCCTCTGGAACGGCTTGCTGGTCGCCAAGGTCGGCATGCAGCCGATCATCGCGACGCTGATCCTCATGGTGGCGGGCCGCGGCATCGCGCAGCTCGTCGCAGACGGGCAGATCATCACGATCTACTACAAGCCCTTCTTCTTCCTCGGCAGCGGCTACCTGCTGGGCCTGCCGTTCTCGCTGTTCATCGTGGCGGCGGTGTTCGTGCTGCTGTACCTCGCAATCACCCGCACGGCGCTCGGCCTGTTCATCCAGGCGGTGGGCATCAACCCGACCGCGGCGCGCGTGGCGGGCATCCAGTCGCGGCGGCTCGTCGTCGGCGCGTATGCGTTCTGCGGCCTCTGCGCGGGCGTGGCGGGTCTCTTGATCAGCTCGAACGTGAAGAGCGCGGACGGCAACAACGCCGGCCAGTTGCTGGAGCTCGACGCCATTCTTGCGGTCACGCTCGGCGGCACGGCGCTCACCGGTGGACGTTTCAGCCTCGTGGGCAGCGTGATCGGCGCGTTGATCATCCAGACGCTCACCTATGCGATCTATTCGCTCGGCGTGCCGCCGGAAATCAACCTCGTGGTGAAGGCGGTGGTGGTGTTCGTGGTGATGCTGTTGCAGTCGCCGGAGTTCAGGTCGGAAGTGCGGTCGCTGGTGCAGCGGCCGGCGCACGAGGGAGGACGGGCATGAGCGCAGTGATCGAGACGACTGCGGCTGCTCCTTCGGCCCAGCCCGCTCCTCGGAAAGGCAGGGCAGGGCTCAACCCGAAGTACCTGCCGCTCACGGCCACCATCTCGCTGTTCGTGCTGATGGCAACGCTGGGCTCGGTGTTCTACGACGGCTTCTTCTCGGCGCAGGTGTTCCTCAACCTGCTGATCGACAACGCCTTCCTGATCGTCGTCGCGGTTGGCATGACCTTCGTGATTCTCTCGGGCGGCATCGACCTTTCGGTGGGCTCTGTGATCGCGCTCACCACGATGGTGTCGGCCTCGCTGGTCGAGAAGCACGGCTGGAGCCCGGCGATCGTGATTCCGCTGGTGCTGGCCATGGGCACGGCCTTCGGCGCATTCATGGGCCTGCTCATCGAGCGCTTCCGGCTGCAGCCCTTCATCGTCACGCTCGCGGGCATGTTCCTCGCGCGCGGGCTCTGCTATCTCATCAGCATCGATTCGATCAGCATCACCAACGAGTTCTACTCCGAGGTTTCGCAGATCCGCATTCCGATCTGGGGCGAGGCCTCGGTCTCGATCAGCGCTGTGATCGCCATCGTGGTGCTGCTGGCCGCTGTTTTCATCGCGCACTGCACGCCCTTCGGCCGCGCGGTGTACGCCATCGGCGGCAGCGAACATTCGGCCATGCTGATGGGCTTGCCGGTGCGCCGCACGCTCGTGGGCGTGTACACGCTGTCGGGCTTCTGCTCGGCGCTGGCCGGCGTGATCTTCACCTTCTACATGCTCTCGGGCTACGGCCTGCATGCGCTCGGGCTGGAGCTCGATGCCATCGCGGCAGTGGTGATCGGCGGCACGCTGCTCACTGGCGGCGTGGGCTATGTGGCGGGCACGCTCTTCGGCGTGCTGATGCTCGGGATCATCCAGACGCTGATTTCCTTCGACGGCACGCTCAGTTCATGGTGGACGCGCATCGTCGTCGGCGCGCTGCTCTTCGTGTTCTGCCTGCTGCAACGCTTCTTCACCTCGCGCGCACCCCGGCGCTGACGTTCTTTTTTCTTTCTCTCTCTTTTCTCTCAGGACACTTTCGCATGCCGGACACCCCTCCGAAGAAACTGCGCTCGACCGAATGGTTCGGCTCGGCCGACAAGAACGGCTTCATGTACCGCAGCTGGATGAAGAACCAGGGCATTCCGGACCATGAGTTCGACGGCCGGCCGATCGTCGGCATCTGCAACACCTGGTCGGAGCTCACGCCCTGCAACGCGCACTTCCGCAAGATCGCGGAGCATGTGAAGCGCGGCATTTCGGAAGCGGGCGGTTTCCCCGTCGAGTTCCCGGTGTTCTCGAACGGCGAGTCGAACCTGCGGCCCACCGCGATGCTCACGCGCAACCTCGCGAGCATGGATGTGGAAGAGGCCATCCGCGGCAACCCGGTCGATGCCGTCGTGCTGCTCACCGGCTGCGACAAGACCACGCCGGCGCTCTTGATGGGCGCCGCGAGCTGCGACATCCCGGCCATCGTGGTGACCGGCGGGCCGATGCTCAACGGCAAGCTCGACGGCAAGGACATCGGCTCCGGCACCGCCGTGTGGCAACTGCACGAATCGCTGAAGGCGGGGGAGATCAATCTGCACCAGTTCCTCTCGGCCGAAGGCGGCATGTCGCGCTCGGCGGGCACCTGCAACACGATGGGCACCGCCTCGACGATGGCCTGCATGGCCGAGGCGCTGGGCACTTCGCTGCCGCACAACGCGGCGATTCCGGCGGTCGATGCGCGGCGCTATGTGCTTGCGCAGATGTCGGGTATGCGCGCGGTGCAGATGGCCAAGGAAGGGCTCACGCTCTCGAAGATCCTCACGCGCGAGGCGTTCGAGAACGCGATTCGCGTGAACGCGGCCATCGGCGGATCGACCAATGCAGTGATCCACCTGAAGGCGATTGCGGGCCGCATCGGCGTCGACCTCGAACTGGAAGACTGGACGCGCATCGGCAGCCACACGCCGACCATCGTGGACCTGATGCCCTCGGGGCGCTTTCTGATGGAAGAGTTCTATTACGCGGGCGGGCTGCCCGCCGTGCTGCGCCGGCTCGGTGAAAACGGATTGCTGCCACACCCCGATGCGCTCACGGTCAACGGCCACTCGATCTGGGACAACGTGCGCGAGGCGCCGAGCCTCAACGACGAGGTGATCCGCCCGCTCGACAACCCGCTGATCGCCGATGGCGGCATCCGCATCCTGCGCGGCAACCTCTCGCCGCGCGGCGCGGTGCTCAAGCCCTCGGCGGCCACGCCCGAACTGCTCAAGCACCGCGGCCGCGCCGTGGTGTTCGATAACCTGGAGCACTACAAGGAACGCATCGTCGACGAGTCGCTCGACATCGATGCGAGCTGCGTGATGGTGCTCAAGAACTGCGGCCCCAAGGGCTACCCCGGCATGGCCGAGGTCGGCAACATGGGCCTGCCGCCGAAGCTGCTGCGCCAGGGCGTGAAGGACATGGTGCGCATCTCGGATGCGCGCATGAGCGGCACGGCCTACGGCACGGTGGTGCTGCACGTCGCGCCCGAAGCGGCGGACGGCGGGCCGTTGGCGGCGGTGCGCGATGGCGACTGGATCGAGCTCGACTGCGATGCGGGCCGCCTGCATCTCGACATCAGCGACGAAGAGCTCGCCTCGCGCCTGGCCTCGTTGTCCGCCTCCGATGCGCAACCGATGAGCACGCGCGGCGGCGGTTACCAGAAGCTCTACGTCAACCATGTGCTGCAGGCCGACGAAGGCTGCGACTTCGACTTTCTGGTGGGCTGCAGAGGCTCCGCCGTTCCCCGTCATTCCCACTGACCACACACACCATGACCCCCAGATACCGCGGCATCTTCCCGGTGGTGCCGACCACCTTCACCGAACAGGGCGCGCTCGACCTGGAAAGCCAGAAGCGCTGCGTCGATTTCATGATCGACGCGGGCTCCGACGGGCTTTGCATCCTCGCGAATTTCTCGGAGCAATTCGTGCTGTCGGACGAAGAGCGCGAGGTGCTCACGCGCACGATGCTCGAACACGTGAAGGGCCGCGTGCCGGTGATCGTGACGACCACGCACTACAGCACCAAGGTCTGCGCCGAGCGCAGCCGCCGCGCACAGGACATGGGCGCCGCGATGCTGATGGTGATGCCGCCGTACCACGGTGCCACCTTCCGCGTGCCCGAGCCGCAGATCTTCGAGTTCTATGCGGGACTGTCCGATGCGGTGAGCATTCCGATCATGATCCAGGACGCACCCGCGAGCGGCACGGTGCTGTCGGCGCCGTTCCTTGCGCGCATGGCCAAGGAGATCGAGCACGTCGCGTATTTCAAGATCGAGACCGCCAACGCGGCCGCGAAGCTGCGCGAGCTGATCCGCCTGGGCGGCGACGCCATCGAAGGCCCGTGGGATGGCGAAGAGGCCATCACGCTGATGCCCGACCTCGATGCCGGCGCGACCGGCTCGATGACCGGCGGCGGTTATCCCGACGGCATCCGCCCGATCATCGAAGCGCACCGCGCGGGCGACCGCGACAAGGCCTTCGCGCTCTATCAGCAGTGGCTGCCGCTCATCAATTACGAGAACCGGCAGGCGGGCCTGCTGGCCTGCAAGTCGCTCATGAAGGAGGGCGGCGTGATCGCTTGCGAGGCACCGCGGCATCCGCTGCCGGCGATGCATCCTGCAACGCGCGCCGGGCTGATCGAGACGGCGAAGCGGCTGGACCCGCTGGTGCTGCGCTGGGGGAAGTAGAGGCAATGGTCAGTTCGCTGTCCTCGACGAAGTAGGGCGCGAGGAGTTCGGCCAGCCAGTCCATCACCGCGAGCACGCGCGGCGCGAGCTGGCGCCGGTTGACGTACACCAGCGACACCGGCATCGGGCGCGCGGTGAACGCCGGCATCACCTCCACCAGTGAGCCGGCTGCAAAGCAGGGCAGGAGGCCGCCGACCGGTGCCTGGATCAGGCCGAGGCCCGCGACCGCCGCGGCGTTGTAGGCATCGGTGCCGTTCACCGTGACGATGGCGCGCACCGGCTTGATCCGGTAGCGGCCCTGGGCCGCGTCGAAGTATTCCCAGCCCGCGTCGTTCGGCGAGAGGGTCTGCGCGAAGTGCACGATGCGGTGCTGCGCAAGGTCGGCCAGCGTGTGCGGCGTGCCGTGCGCCTGCAGGTAGGCCGGGCTCGCGGCGTTGGCCATCCGCATGAAACCGAGCGGTCGCGCGACCAGTTCGGAATCGCCCAGCACACCGATGCGCAGCACGCAGTCGAATCCCTCGTTCACCAGGTCGACGCGGCGGTCGGTGGTGCTGATGCCGATCTCCAATGCGGGATGCCGCGCGAGGAATTCGGGCAGACGCGGAATGACAAGGTCGCGCGCCACGGTGGCCGGCAGGTCGATGCGCAGGCGCCCGGTGAGGCCGCCGGTGTTCGCGCGGAACATGGTGGCCAGTTGCTCGCCTTCGGAGAGGTAGTCCCTGCAGCGGTCGAGGAAGCGCTCGCCGTCTTCGGTGAGCCGCACGCTGCGCGTCGTGCGCTGCAGGAGCCGCGTGCCCAGGCGCTCTTCGAGGTGCTGCACGGCGACCGAGACGCGTGCGCGGGTCAGGCCGAGCTGGTCCGCGGCGCGGCTGAAGCTCGCGAGTTCGGCGACCCTCGAGAAGATGCGCAGTTCGTCGGTGTTCATGGCGGCAGATTGTTTCTTCTTGAGATAACAGTGTGCGCAGTTTGGCGGAATTTATCTTTCTGCCGGTAATTTTTAAAGTCCACGTATCGATTCACCGATCAACACCCGAGGACTTTGAGATGACCGCTTCCAGCACTTCCAATCCATCCCGCATCGCACTCATCACCGGCGGCAGCCGCGGCCTCGGCCGCAGCGCCGCGCTGGCGCTCGCCGCCGATGGCGTCGATGTGATCCTGACCTACGTGTCGAACGAAGCCGCCGCCAAGGCGGTGGTCGCCGAGATCGAGGCGAAAGGGCGCCGCGCCGTCGCACTGCAACTCGACGTGGGCGACAGCAAGGCCTTCGCCGCGTTCGCGGAGTCGGTGAAGGCGGCGCTCGCGGCCACCTGGCAGCGCGAGCGCTTCGACTTCCTGGTGAACAACGCGGGCGTCGGCCTGCATGTGAACTTCGAGGACATGACCGAAGCGCAGTTCGATGCGCTCTACAACATCCACTTCAAGGGCACGTACTTCCTCACGCAGAAGCTGCTGCCGCTCATCAACGACGGCGGGCGCATCGTCAACGTGTCGACGGGGCTCACGCGCTTCGCCATGGAAGGCGCTTCGGCCTATGCCGCGATGAAGGGCGCCGTGGAAGTGCTGACGCGCTACCTCGCCAAGGAACTCGGCAAGCGCGGCATCGCGGCGAACACGATTGCGCCGGGTGCGATCGAAACCGACTTCAGCGGCGGCATGGTGCGCGACAACGCACAGGTGAATGCGATGGTCGCGGGCTTCACCGCGCTCGGACGCACGGGCAAGCCCGACGACATCGGCGGTGCGATCGCGGGCTTGCTGGGAGAGGGGAGCCGCTGGGTGAACGCCCAGCGCATCGAGGTGTCGGGCGGGATGTTCGTCTGAGCGGTATCCCGGCGACAGCGGCGGTCAGCTTTTCTCGAGTTCGGTGACCTGCAGCGACAGGTCGAACAGCTTGGACTTGCTCGCGTAGTAGCGGTCCAGGCGCCATTCCTTCAGGATCTCCATGGCGAGCTCGAAGCTCTTGTAGTCGAGGGAATAGAGCGTGACCAGCTCGAAGCTGCGTTCGGACTCCAGGGCCAACACGAGCTGGGCCAGGATCTTGGCCGATTCGTTGGCCGGGTCCGTTTCTATGAATCGGCGAGCGACCTTGATGGCATTCATGGGAAAGAGTTCCTCGGTGGGCAGGGACCGAGAACTATAGCTAGCAGGCCACCGTCTTTTGTGACAGTCTCGTGACAATCAAGGGCATCGCCCCCGCGCCGTGCGGCGCAGGCGGCGATGCCGTCGGGATCAGCGCAAAGGTGCCGGCATCGGCGCGGGGCGCGGCGGCGGCATCATCGGATCGGGCATCCGCTCCGCAGGCATCGGCGCCATGATCGGCGCGGGTGCGCGCTCGGCGGGCATCGGTGCGGGCATCGGCGCAGGCATCACGACGGTGGTGACCGATTCGCGGATCACGCCGCCGCCCATCACGCTGCCGTCGACGCTGGCGCGGGTGTTGCCGCTGCCGCCGAGCACGCGGGCTTCGCAGGCCGCGCGGTCGCTGGACGACTGCTGCAGGCCGCAGCGCGCGAGCGCATTGGCGCGGTAGTCGGGCGCGCTGGTCAGGCCGCCGCGAGCGGCTTCCTGGCGGGCGGCGCCAGCTTCGCGGATGCAGGCGGCGCGGTCTTGCTGGTTGTGGCCGCAGACCGCGAGTTCCTGCTGATAGGTGCCGCCGCGCGAACCTTGTGCGGAGGCGACGCCGGCTGTGGCCATGCCGCCGACGGCGAGCAGGGCGAGGACGATCGAACGGGTGTTGCTCTTCATGATGAGTTCTCCTTGGAGGGATCTGTCAGTCAATCAACGGGCCGGCGCGGGTTGGGCCGGCAGCGGGGTCACGGTTTCGCGGATCACGCCCCCGCCCATCACGCTGCCTTCGGTGGTGGTGCGCCCGCCGCCCTTGACGCGGGCTTCGCAGTCGGCCTGGTCGGCCGCGGGCTGTTCGGCGCAGCGCGCCAGGGAATTGACCTGACCACGGGCCGGACTCGGCGTCGTGAGGCCGGCGCGGCCGGCTTCCTGTTTCGCGGCCCCGGCTTCACGCAGGCAGGCGGCACGGTCTTGCTGCACGCCGTCGCAGGTGGCGCGTTCCTGTTGCATGCGGACACTGGACCCGGGCGCCTGCGCGCTTGCGGTCTGCGCGCCGAGGACGGCGAAGCCACTGGCGGCGAAAAGTGCCGTGGCGGAAAGGATGGAACGAACTGTTGTTGTCATGCGGGCTCCTGGTTGGGGCGCGACCTCGCCGGAGGTTCGCGACCGGAGCCACAGTCTGCTGCGCGGCAGGGGCTGCCGCGTGTGGGACAGCCCTGTGTTCAGCGGGCGGGCCGGACACGCCCTTCGATGTGGGACATGTCCGTCAACCCATCTACCAGCGTGCTCAGCCTGCTGCGATGCGCTGTGCCAGGTGAGCGAGCGCTTCCTCGACCTGGTCGACCAGGATCAGCGACAGGTCGCCGGGCTGCAGGCGGGCCAGTGCCGCATCGATCGCCACGAACTCGCCGCGGATCTCGTCGATCTGGCGCGTGCGACCCGCGCCTTGAAGGCCCTGGCGCAGCAGTGCCATCACCTCGCCATCGGCGCGGCCCCTTTGCGCGGCGTCCTGATACAGGATCACGTCGTCGAAGGCTTCGCCGAGGATGGCCGTCTGGTCGCGGATGTCCGAATCGCGCCGGTCGCCCGCGCCGCTGATCACCACCGAGCGCTTGTTGGCCGGCATGGTGTCCACGGCCGAGACCAGCGCGCGCATGGCGTCGGTGTTGTGGCCGTAGTCGGCGATCACGGTGGCGCCGCGGTAGTCCATGACGTTGAAGCGCCCGGGCACGCCGGCCGCGTCGTTCATGAAGCTCGCGAGGCCGCTGCGGATGGTGTCCCAGTCGAGGCCGACGGCCCAGGCCGCGGCCACCGAGGCCATCACGTTGTCGACCTGGAAGCCGATGGTGCCGTTGCGCGTGATCGGCACGTCGCGCAGCGGAATGCGCTCGCGCCACGAGCCTTCGGCCGCGACCAGCGTGTCCTGGTCGACATACACGGTGCGCTTGCCCTGCGCGCGGTGCGTGGCCATCACCGGGTGCATGCGGTCGGCGGTGAAGAAGATCACGTGGCCGGGGCAGCCGGCCGCCATGGCAGCAACGTTCACGTCGGCCGCATTCAGCACCGCGTAGCCGTCGGCGGCCACGTTGCGCACGATCACGCGTTTGAGCACCGCGAGGTCTTCCACGGTGGTGATGTAGTTCAGGCCCAGGTGGTCGCCGCTGCCGATGTTGGTGACCACGGCCACCTGGCAGCGGTCGAAGCCGAGGCCCTCGCGCAGCACGCCGCCGCGGGCCACTTCGAACACGGCCGCATCGACGTCGGGGTGCATCAGCACGTTGCGCGCGCTTTTGGGGCCGCTGCAGTCGCCGCTGTCGGTCTGGCGGCCATCGACGTACACGCCGTCGGTGTTCGTCATGCCGGTGCGCAGGCCGCTGGAGGCGAGCAGGTGGTTGATGAGGCGCGCAGTGGTCGTCTTGCCGTTGGTGCCGGTGACGGCGACCACGGGAATGCGGCCGTCGTCGCCGTGGGCGAACATGGTGTCGACCACCGCCTCGCCGACCGCGCGGCCGCGGCCGAACGAGGGCGAAATGTGCATGCGAAGGCCCGGCGCGGCGTTCACTTCGACCACGCCGCCGTGCTGCTCTTCGAGCGGACGCAGCACGTTCTCGCAGACCATGTCGACGCCGCAGATGTGCAGGCCGACCATTTGCGCCGCATCGACCGCGCGCGCGGCCACTTCGGGATGCACGGTGTCGGTCACATCGGTGGCGGTGCCGCCGGTGGAGAGATTCGCGTTGTTGCGCAGCACCACGCGCTGGCCGCGCTCGGGCACGCTCTCGGGCGTGAGGCCTTGCGATTCGAGCCGGCCGATGGCGATGTCATCCAGGCGGATCTTGGTGAGCGAGGTGGCATGGCCCTCGCCGCGGCGCGGGTCGAGGTTCACGGTGTCCACCAGCTGGCGCACGGTGAGCTGGCCGTCGCCGATCACCTGCGGCGGATCGCGCCGCGCGGCGGCCACGAGCCGGTCGCCCACCACCAGCAGGCGGAAGTCGAAGCCCGGCAGGAATTTCTCGACCATCACCTCGCCATAGACGGCGGCGGAGTCGTAGGCCGAGGTCAGCTGTTCCTGGGTGGTGATGTTGACGGTGACGCCCTTGCCCTGGTTGCCGTCCTGCGGCTTCACCACGACCGGCAGGCCGATTTCGCCGGCCGCGACCCAGCCGTCTTCGGCGCTGGTGACGGGGCGGCCCAGCGGCACCGGCACGCCGGCGGCGTTGAGCAGTTGCTTGGTCAGTTCCTTGTCCTGCGCGATCGACTCGGCCACGCCGCTGGTGCTGTCGACCTCTGCCGCTTGGATCCGGCGCTGCTTGGAGCCCCAGCCGAACTGCACCAGGCTGCCGCTCGTGAGGCGCCGGTACGGAATGCCGCGCGCCACGGCCGCATCGACGATGGAGCCGGTGCTCGGGCCGAGCCGCTCGGATTCGTCCAGGTCGCGCAGTTCGGTGATGGCGGCGGTCGCGTCGAAGGGCGTGTCCGCCTGCGCGGCGGCGATCAGCGCTTCGGCCAGCTCGATCGCGCGGCGGCCTACGGCCTCTTCGCTGTACTGGAACACGACCTGGTAGACGCCGTCTTCCACGGTCGGCGCGGTGTGGCCGAAGTTGACCGCGCAGCCGGCCTGCGCCTGCAGCGCCACGGCCGCGTTTTCGAGCACGTGGGCGAGCGCCAGCGGCTGGCCCAGCACCATCGGGTGCAGTTCGCCGATGGTCGGGAAGCGGGCGCGCAGGCGCGCTTCGAAACCGGCGAGCTTGCTGATGGCGTTTTCATCGCCTTCGCAGGCCACGACCGCCTCGATGGCGGTGTGGCGGCTCCAGAGATTGGGCCCGCGAAGGGCTCGGATGCGGGTGACTTTCATGGGGCTTGCGAGAGCTTGCAGTCGGGCGCTGGGCGCCTCAGACGAATTGAGGTTGAAGGGGCTGCGTTTGCGACAGTTGCAGCGAAGCCAGGGCCGCCTGCAGATCGGCTTCGAAAGCCTCCACGCCGGCGCCGATCAGGTTCAGCGGAATGCCCATGGCCCACGCGGCTGCCACAGCGGCCAGCAGGCTTTCGAGGGTCACGCCGGTATGGGTGGCGCGCCAGATCGTGAGGCGGCCCAGGCCCGGCAAGAACGATTCGCTGCTGCCGTTGGCCAGCACCACGCGGTCCTGCCGCACGAGCACGGCCTTGCCACCGGTGCTTTGGTGCGCGACGAGCGCGGCGGCCTGCGAGTCGGCCGAATACAGGATGACGGCGCCATCGCACAGCGGCGCGAGGCCGGCCACGCGCGCATCGGCGGCGTTCAGCACGGCCGTGCCTTCGCCCAGCACCACGTCGACCTGGGTGCGCAGCACCTTCACCATCTGGTCGCTCTCTGTGATGTCGTAGTCGGCGAGCGCTTCGGCGCCTTCCAGGTCGGTCACGATGCCGACCTCGCAGCGGTCGTAGGCCAGGCCGTCGCGCAGGATGGTCTCGGCGCCGTTCTCGATCACCACGGCCTGCACCGCGCGGTTCACCAGCAGGCGATGGCCGGCTTCCCAGTTGGCGCTGTCGCGTGCATCGACCCGGCGGCGCTCGAGGAACAGGCCGTCGCGACAGGCCAGGCCCGTGTGGCGCCCGCCCAGGTTGATGAGCCAGGCGACGAGGCGCGCGAGCACCGCGGTGTCCTGCGAGCCGGCCACGCCGACCACCGGAATACGGCCGGGTGCATCGTTGGGGAACAGGTGGTCGCAGATCGCGCGGCCCACCGGGCGCGGCGAGCCGACGGCCGGCTTCAGGTGCATCAGGAGACCGGGGCCGGCGTTGACTTCGACGATCGCGCCGCGCTGCGGGCCGAGCGGCTTGGAGATGTCCTGCGCCACGAGGTCGATGCCCGCGATATCGAGGCCCACGACGCGCGCGGCCAGCACGGCGGCGTGCGCGACTTCGGGGTGGACCTGGTCGGTGCAGTCGTTGGCCATGTTGCCGTTGCGCTGGATCGTGACCACGCGGCCGGCGGCCGGCACGGCGGCGCCATCGAGTTCCTGGCGCTTGAGTTCGAGCTGCAGCTTGGCGTCGGTGGCCAGCACGATCAGGTCGAGCGGATATTCCTCTTCGGCGCCGCGGCGCGGGTCGCTGTTGAGCTGCTTTTCGATGAGTTCGGCCACGCTCAGCTTGCCGTCGCCGGTCACGGTGATGATCTCGCCGCGTGCGGCCGCCACCACTTCGCCGCCCACCACCAGCAGGCGGTGTTCGTGGCCGCGGATGAAGCGCTCGACCATCACGTCGCTGCCTTCGGGCTCGGCGACCGCGAAGGCGGCCATCACTTCTTCGCGCGTCGTCAGTTCGAGCGACACGCCGCGGCCGTGGTTGGCGTCGGAAGGCTTCACGACCACCGGCAGGCCGATGTCTTCGGCGGCTTCCCAGGCTTCCTCGGCGCTGGAAACGATCTGGCCTTCGGGCACCGGCACGCCGCAGCTGGCGAGCAGGGACTTGGTCAGTTCCTTGTCGCTGGCGATCGATTCGCCGATGGCGCTGGTGTAGTCGGTCTCGGCGGTCCAGATTCGCTGCTGGTTGGCGCCGTAGCCCAGTTGCACGAGGTTGCCGCTGTTCAGTCGCATGTGCGGGATGCCGCGGTCGGTGGCGGCGGAAACGATGGCGGCGGTGCTCGGGCCGAGATAGCAGTCTTCGACCTTGGCCTTGACCGCATCGACCGCCTTCTGCACATCGGCGGCGCTGAACGGGTCGTTGTTGATGGCGGCCATCAGGAGCCGGTGGCCCTCGGCCAGCGCCACCCGGGCGACCTGCTCGTCGCGCGCCCGGAACACCATGCGGTAGACGCCGTGCTCCGACGTACTACGGGTTTGCCCGAATCCGGTCGGCATGCCGGCCAGGTTCAGCAGTTCGATGACGACGTGCTCGAGCACGTGGCCCGACCAGGTGCCTTCGGTCAGCCGCTGGATGAAGCCGCCGCGCTCGCCCACGCCGCAATGGTGCTCGATAAGTGCCGGGAGCAGGCCCGTGAGGCGGTCGGTGAAACCGTCGATCTTGTTGGAGGGAAAGTCTTCCAGTTGGCCCAGGTCGAGCCAGACTTCGAGCACCGGACGGTAGGTCCAGAGGTTGGGACCGCGCAAATAGTTGATGCGCAGCAGGCGGATGTCGTCGAAACGGGTCATGAAAACGTTCGATGTGCTTTGGCCGAGCACCACGGCGCCTTCAAGCGCGCCCATGGCAATCGGTCAGAATCGGCGCCCGACAAAGGACGCCATGGCGCGGTCCCTGCGGCCCGCGACGGGCAAGAGTCAAAGAAACACAATGCAACATCACGATCCAGTCGGCACCCGGGAGGGAGAAATCGAGGCGGCTTCAGGTGCGCTGAAAAACCGGCTCGCAGTCGCGGAAAACGTTCTGGTAACACTGCCGGTTGACCTCGATTACGAACTTCGTTTCTCTTCCGGCCTGGTTGCCCTGACTGACCAGCGCCTGATTGCGCTGGAACCGGGGGGCGAATGGCGTGAGTGGCCGCTCACGGAACCCGCCCTTCAACTGCTCCTGGCCGACCATTCCGGCGTCGGCACGCTCGACCTGATCGGCCCCGACGGCCGCCTGGCGCGCTGGCGCTACACGCTGGCCAACCAGGCCCATGCGCTGCGCCTTCTCAAGCTTTTCGGTCAGCGGGCAGATGCTGTCGCCGAAGCGACACCGGATGCCATCGACGGCGACGAACTCGCGGACACCGAACTCCAGACTCCGCCCTCGACCTGGGTGCTGCTGCGCCTGGGCCGTTTCGCCAAGCCGTACAGGAAGCAGCTTTTCCTCGGGTTTTTCCTGACCCTGCTCTCGACCGCCGCCACGCTGGTCCCCCCGTACCTGACCATCCCGCTGATGGACGACATCCTGATCCCGTTCCAGAACGGCAAGCAGATCGATCCTTCGCTTGTCGCCCTTTACCTGAGCGGCCTCCTGGGCGCCGCGCTGCTGGGCTGGGGCTTGGGCTGGGCGCGCACTTATCTGCTGGCGCTGGTGTCCGAGCGCATCGGCGCGGACCTGCGCACCAGCACCTACGAACACCTGCTGACGCTGCCGCTCGATTATTTCGGCGGCAAGCGCACCGGCGACCTGATGGCGCGCATCGGTTCGGAAACCGATCGGATCAACGTCTTCCTGTCGCTGCACGCGCTCGATTTCGCCAACGACGTGCTGATGATCGTCATGACGGCGGCCATCCTGATCTCGATCAACCCGCTGCTGGCGGTGGTCACGCTGGTGCCGCTGCCCTTCATCGCCTGGATGATCCATGTGGTGCGGGATCGCCTGCGCACCGGGTTCGAGAAGATCGACCGCGTCTGGTCGGAAGTGACCAACGTGCTGGCCGACACCATTCCCGGCATCCGCGTGGTCAAGGCCTTTGCGCAGGAACGCCGCGAAGCCGACCGTTTCCGCACCGCCAATGCCTACAACCTGCAGGTGAACGACAAGCTCAACCGCACCTGGTCGGTGTTCACGCCGACCGTGTCGCTGCTGACCGAAATCGGCCTCCTCGTGGTGTGGGGCTTCGGCATCTGGCAGGTGGCGCGCGGCAGCATCACGGTGGGTGTGCTCACCGCCTTCATCGCCTACATCGGCCGCTTCTATACGCGGATGGATTCGATGAGCCGCATCGTCTCGGTCACGCAGAAGGCCGCGGCCGGCGCCAAGCGCATCTTCGACATCCTCGACCATGTGAGCAACGTGCCCGAGCCGGTGAACCCGGTGAAGGTGGAGCGCGTGCAGGGCCGCATCGAGATGAGCGGGCTGGGTTTCCGCTACGGCTCGCGCGCGGTGATTCACGACCTCGATCTCGTGATCGAGCCCGGCGAGATGATCGGCCTCGTCGGCCACAGCGGCTCGGGCAAGAGCACGCTGGTCAACCTGATCTGCCGCTTCTACGACGTGACCGACGGCGCCATCAAGGTCGACGGCACCGACATCCGCCGCTTCGCCGTGGCCGACTACCGCCGTCACGTGGGGTTGGTGCTGCAGGAGCCGTTTTTGTTCTTCGGCACCATCGCGCAGAACATCGCCTACGGCAAGCCCGACGCGACGCGCGAAGAAGTGGTGGCCGCGGCCCGCGCCGCGCACGCGCACGACTTCATCCTGCGCCTGCCGCACGGCTACGACTCGCTGGTCGGCGAGCGGGGTCAGGGGCTCTCGGGCGGCGAGCGCCAGCGCATCAGCATTGCGCGCGCGCTGCTCATCGACCCGCGCATCCTGATCCTGGACGAGGCCACCTCGGCGGTGGACACCGAGACCGAGAAGGAAATCCAGAAGGCGCTCGACAACCTCGTGCAGGGCCGCACCACCATCGCCATCGCCCACCGCCTCTCGACGCTGCGCAAGGCCGACCGGCTGGTGGTGATGGACCGCGGCGAGGTGGTCGAGGTCGGGCCGCACGATGCGCTCATGGCCAAGCAGGGCGCCTATTGGCGGCTCTACCAGGCGCAGTTGCGCCAAGCCGATGACGATGCGAGCGAAGGTGCCGTCGACGAACGCGCCGGTGCGCAGTTGCCGCTGATCAGCCACGCAGCACACCCGGCAGGCGACGCATGACACTCGACACCACCATCCCCTTTGCCATGGAGCGCGACGCCTTCGGCCGGCTCGTGCTGACCGACGCCCAGGGCGAGCGCCATGTGGGCATCACGCCCGTACGCGCCTTTCCGCTCACCGCGCCCGGCGAGGGCATTTCGCTGGTCGGCGGCGACGGCCGCGAGCTGGTCTGGATCGACCGCGTCGAAACGCTGCCGCCCCAGACCCGCGCGCTGCTCGAAGAAGAACTGGCGGTGCGCGACTTCGCGCCCACGCTGTTGAAACTGCACAAGGTCTCCAGCTTCGGCGTGCCCAGCACCTGGACCGTGAGCACCGACCGCGGCGACACCAGCTTCGTGCTCAAGGCCGAGGAAGACATCCGCCGGCTCGAAGGCGGCGCGCTGCTGATCGCCAGCGCGCACGGCGTGCAGTTCCGGATTCCCGATGCGAAGGCGCTGGACCGGCCTTCGCGCAAGCTGCTCGAGCGCTTTCTCTAGGCCGAGCTCAGAGCGGACTGCGCTTTCCGGCCGGCCCAAGTGCAGCGGCGGCGGCATCGCAGCCCGGCAGCGGCGTCTTCGACACGGCCGCCTGCTTCACTGCCTTGGCCCAGCGGTGGCCCCAGTCGGTGATCGGCTTCTCGAACCAGCGGTAGAGCTGGTCCGAGAGCACCAGCGCCAGGGCGAACGAAAGAAAGAGCAGCGTGCCGCCGACGATGGTGGGCGCCGGCAGCACCGCGATCACCGTGTGCGCGGCGGTGTACTGCACCAGGTACATCGCATACGAGCGATGCCCGACGAACACCAGCGGCTTCGAAGCCAGCGCCCGCGCGATCCAGGTGCGGCCGGCGATGAGGGCCGGGATCAGCATCGCGATCAGCAGGCTGTACAGCGCGATGGCCGAGGTATCGCCGATGCGCCCGGCGATCACTGGAAAGCGCCGGTGCACCACCAAGAGAGCCAGCACGAGCGCGATGGCCGCGCCATGGGTCATGAGGCAGCGAACCAGCCCGAAGGTGCGGCGCGCATTCATCAGGATGGCCAAGCCCGAGCCGAACAGCATGCCGACGTAGTTCTGCGGAAGCAGCAGCTTCCACTGGAAGTCGCCGATGCCGATCATGGCCAACGCCGCGAGACAGAAGCCGACGGTCGCCAGGCGCGAGCGCAGCGTTGTGCCGAAGGCCACCAGCAGCGCGGGCCAGACGAGGTAGTACTTCCACTCCACGCCCAGCGTCCAGGTCATGTGCAGCGGCGCCATGTCGGCCAGCTCGTTGAGCAGCGTCAGGTAGTACGGCGCGGCCGCCTTCATCTGCTCCCAGGTGCCGTCCTGCGCCAGATGGCTCAGGCCCAGCACGGCCAAGAAGACCAGCAGGTAGAGCGGCAAGAGGCGCGTGGTGCGGCGGATGTAGAACGCCTTGAGCGACACGCCGCCGGTGCTGTCGCGCTCGCGCAGCAGCAGTGTGGTGATCAGGAAGCCGGAGAGAACGAAGAAGGCGTGGACGCCGAGCCAGCCCGAGAAGCGGGTCCAGCCGATGCCGCCGAAATGGTCGCTGAAGACAAGGAAGACGGAGACGGCCCGAAGCCCGTCGAGTGCGCCGAAATTGCGTGTGCCCTGAAAGTCTTCGAAGCTGATCGCGGTGCCGCGCTCGCCCATCTTGTTGTCCCCTGCATCGTTGATGCAGGATTTTGCATTGACAAGGCGTTACAACCACCTGACTAAAGTCATGGTGTGGGGCGAAATCAACGCCCTGCGAACCAGCGCAAGGCCAGGGCGCCCGCCGCGGCTGCCACGCCGCTCACCAGCGTGCCCCAGGCGATGTCGATGAAGGACAGCGCCAGCGGCCAGTTGCGGATCACCGCCAGGTTGGTCAGGTCGTAGGTGGCATAGCAGAAGAGGCCGAAGAGCCCGCCCAGCACCGCCGCACGCGTGATGCTCTGCGCCTCGATGCCCGGCAGGATCGCGAAGATCAGCAGGCCGATGGGGTACAGCAGGTAGAACACCGCCGCGAAGGCCAGCCGGGGCTCCGGCGACATCAGGTCGCCCATGGCCTGCTGGTACATGTTCTTGGCGACGACGCCGAGCCAGAGCATGTCGATCACCAGCAGCACGATGAAGGTGGCGGCCCATGCGACGAGGTGTTTGGTGCTCATCCGCGGGATCGTATCCGCGCACCGGGGGAGCCCTGCGAAAATCGCGTCTTTGGACTACAGCGCCTTTCGCTGACGCACATGCCCCTGCACACCACCGCCCTCGTCTTGTTCTCCGGCGGCCAGGACTCGACCACCTGCCTGGCCGACGCGCTCTCGAAGTACCAGCGCGTGGAGACGCTGGGCTTCGACTATGGGCAGCGCCACCGCGTCGAGCTCGACGTGCGCGGCACCATCCTCGCCCAGATGCGCGAGCGCTTTCCCGACTGGGCGCCGCGCCTGGGCGAAGACCATGTGCTCACGCTCGCGGCGCTGGCCCAGCTGGGCGGCTCCTCGCTCACCGAGGAGGTGGCCTTCGCCATGCAGGCCGACGGCCTGCCCAACACCTTCGTGCCCGGGCGCAACCTGCTGTTCCTCACGCTGGCCGGCGCGCTGGCGTACCGCCGCGGACTGCAGGTGATCGTCACCGGCGTCTGCGAGACCGACTTCTCGGGCTACCCCGACTGCCGCGACGACACCATGAAGGCGATGCAGCTCGCGCTCTCGCTCGGGCTGGAGCGGCGCCTGGTCATCGAGACGCCGCTCATGTGGATCGACAAGGCCGAGACCTGGCAGATGGCGCACCGCCTGGGCGGCGAGCCGCTGGTCGAGCTGATCGTGGAAGAGACCCACACCTGCTACCTCGGCGACCGGGTGCATCGGCAGGCGTGGGGCTATGGCTGCGGCGAATGCCCCGCCTGCGATTTGCGCAAGAAGGGCTGGGAGCGCTACTCCGGTCAGGCCGCCGCCGGCTGAGCGGTCGAGGTGTTCAGGCGGTAGCGTGCGCCGCCGCCTGGCGTTCCGGTTCCTGTTCCTTCTTCTTGAGGCACCAGCGTCCAGCGCTGGTTGTGGAAGTCGCCGACCGCCGCGCGGTGCGCGATCGACACCATCGCGCCGCCCGCCGCGTGGACCGTGTCCGAGAGCCGCTTGTAGAGCTCGCTTTCGGCCTTGGCATCGAGCGCGCTGGTGATCTCGTCGGCGAAGAGCCATGCCGGTTTCTTCAGCAGCACGCGCGCGATGGCCAAGCGTTGTTGCTCGCCGCCGGAGAGCTTCTGGCTCCATGAATCGCTGTCGTCCAGGCGGGTGGCGAGGTCGGGGAGCAGGGCGTCGGTCAGGGCCTGGCGGAGCTGGTCGTCGGTGAAATCGGCGGCGGGGTTCGGATAGGTCAGTGCGTCGCGCAGCTTGCCATCGGGCACGTAGGGGCGTTGGGGCATGAAGGCGACGTTGTCGGGCACCTGTATCCGGCCTTTCGAGAACGGCCAGATTCCCGCGAACGAACGGAACAGCGTCGACTTGCCGCTGCCCGATGGGCCTTGCAGCAGCACGCTGTCGCCGGGTTTCACCGCGAGCGCGGCGCCGGCGAGCAGCGGCGTGCCGTTGGGTAGCGCGACCGCCAGGTCATCGGTGCGCAGTTCGGCGGCGGATGCGCGCTGCAAAGCCTGCTCCTGCGCGGCATGGGCGGTCATGCTGTCGTCGAAGCCGGTGAGACGGTCCGTGACGGCACGCCATACGGCCAGACTGTCGTAGTTGTCGACGAACCAGCTGAGCGCTTCCTGCACGCTGCCGAAAGCCGACCGGATCTGCATCAGGTGGCCGAGCTGGAACGCTCCGGCAAAGTACTGGTAGCCCGCGACGATGAACGGAAAGATCACGGCCGCCTGGCCGAAGAATGCAGTGAAAGTGACCAGGTTCTTCTGCTGCTTGATCAGTTGCAGGTAGTTGCGCAGCACGCTGGAGAAGCGCAAGTCGAGCTGTCCGCGCTCGACCTTCTCTCCCTTGTCCAGCGCGATCGCCTCGCTGTATTCGCGCACGCGCACCAGGTGATGGCGGAAGTCGGCTTCGTAGCGCTGCTGCATGAAGTTCAGCTTGATCAGCGGACGGCCGATGAAATGCGTGATGACGGTGCCGATGACGGAGTAGCCCAGCGCGATCCAGACCATGGCGCCGACGACCTGGTAGGTCGTGCCGGCGACGGTGAACGAGACGCTGCTCGACAGCACCCACAGCAGGCCGACGAAGCTTGTCAGGGTGACGACCGCATTCAGCAGGCCCATCGACAGCGACATCGTGGCGCTGGTGAACATCTGCATGTCCTCCTGGATCCGCTGGTCCGGGTTGTCGGGCACGCGGCCATCCTGGGTCGCGTAGCGCGCGAGTTCCAGGTGATAGAAGGTGTGGTTGGCCATCCAGCGTGACAAGTATTCGCGCGTCATCCAGCTGCGCCAGCGCAGCTGCAGCAGCTGCGTGACGTAGAACTTGAGCACCTGCACCGCGATGTTGAAGAAGGCGATCCAGCAGAACACGCCGACCTCGTGCCAGAAGGCCGCCGAGTTCTTGTTCTGCAGCGCGTCGAAGAAGCGGCCGTACCACTCGTTGCCCAGCACCGCCACGTACACGTAGAACAGGTTCAGCGCGACGATGCCCAGCAGCATGACGCGCGCCCGCCACTTCTCCTCAGACCTGAAATAAGGCGCAGACAGCGCAAAGACGCGCTTCAACACCTGGGCGAACGTGGCGGCGCGCGCCGTGACGGATGAAGACATGCAGGTTTCCTCGCAGGCGCTGGTGCGCCGGACATCGTGAGGAAGCCATCGTAGACAAATGTTTCTTAAAGCGGCCTGAAACCGGCCGAAGGGCAGAAACCCTCTTCTTTCTCAGCGCCTCAGCGCCTCAGCGCCTCAGCGCAGCAGAACCCGCGCAGCCGTCGAAAGAAAGTGCGCCAGCGGCGGCGTCTTCAGCCCGTCGACCTTCGCCTCTTCATCCCACAGCCGCAGCCGCACGGCATCGCCGGCCCAGCGATGCGCGGCAAAGCGGCTCGCCGCCTCCGCGTCCATCACCCCGCCTTGCAGCGCCAGACTGCGCACCGAATCCGGCGAGAGCTTCGAGACATAGTCCGGCCGCGTCGCGCACAGGTAGCGCTTGGCATCCACATGCAGCCGGATCGGCTCGCGCACTTCCACGTCGAAGGCGCCGCGCAGCAGCGGCAATGCGATGTACTGATGGCGGTCGTCGATGCCCAGCTCGGTGGGCGATTGCGACAGCGTCTGGTGCTCGGCGATCAGCAAATGTCCGAGATCGTGCAGCAGTGCGGCCGTGACCAGCGCATCGCCCGCGCCCGCCTGCTCGGCGAGCCACGCGCACTGCAGCGCGTGCTCCAACTGCGACACCGGCTCGCCCGCGTAGGCGACCCCGCCGCGTTCGGCGAACAGGCGGGCGATCTCTGCGAGGTCGAGTGTCATGAAAGTGAAACGGAGGCGGAAGCGCGTGCGACAGCCCATGAAGCGTCGGCGCGCGCCATGACATCCATGTGACGCATCTGACAAACCCTTGTCACATGGCGCTGCGAGCATCGCCGCGTTCACGGCCACGCCGTGCGTACTTTTGTCCGCGTCATCTCACTCATTGCCAGGGATTTCCCATCATGTTGCTCCGCTTCATCCGTCGTGCCGCCGTACCGGCCGCCCTGTTCTCGCTGGCGTTCGCCGCTTCGGCACAGGGTCGCACCGAACTGCTGGTCTACACCGCGCTCGAAGCCGACCAGGTGCAGGCCTACAAGGCCGCGTTCGAAAAGGAAAACCCGAGCATCGAGCTGAAGTTCGTGCGCGACTCGACCGGCATCGTCACCGCCAAGCTGCTGGCCGAAAAGGCCAACCCGCAGGCCGACGTGGTGTGGGGCCTGGCCGCCACCTCGCTGATGCTGCTCGACAAGGAAGGCATGCTCCAGCCGTACGCGCCCAAGGGCCTGGATGCGGTGAAGCCCACCATGCGCGATCCGGCCAACCCGCCCAAGTGGGTCGGCATGGACGTGTGGTCGTCGGCCATCTGCTTCAACACCGCCGAAGCCACCAAGAAGAACCTGCCCAAGCCCACGAGCTGGGCCGACCTCACGAACCCGGTCTACAAGGGCCAGATCACCATGCCCAACCCGGCGGCCTCGGGTACCGGTTACCTGATGGTGTCGGGCTGGATCCAGATGATGGGCGAGGAAAAAGCGTGGAAGTACATGGACGCGCTGCACCAGAACATCGGCATCTACAGCCAGTCGGGCAGCAAGCCCTGCCGCCAGGCGGGCGCCGGCGAATTCGCGCTCGGCATGTCCTTCGAATACCGCGCCAACAAGACCAAGCGCGACGGCGCGCCGATCGACATCGTGCTGCCGAAGGAAGGCCTCGGCTGGGACATGGAAGCCACCGGCATCATCAAGACCAGCAAGAAGCAGGACGCCGCCAAGGCGCTGGCCGACTGGGCTGTGACCAAGCAGGCCAACGAGCTCTACGCGAAGAACTTCGCCGTGCTCGCGCTGCCGGGCATCCAGGAGAAGCTGGAGTTCGTGCCGGGCGACGTCGAGAAGCTGCTCGCCAAGAACGACTTCACCTGGGCTGCCGCGAACCGCGACCGCATCCTCACCGAATGGTCGAAGCGCTACGAATCGAAGTCGGAAAAGAAGGCACCGCTCTGATGCACTCCCAACCGTTCGGGCTGAGCGTCCAACCCTTCGGGCCGAGCGTCCAACCGTTCGGGCTGAGCTTGTCGAAGCCTTGCGTGATTGAAGCAGCCCTTCGACAGGCTCAGGGCGAACGGCGGAGGATGCAGTCCGAACGGCTGGAGGATGCAGTCCGAACGGGGGTGGATTCAGTCCGAACGGTAAAAAGCACATGACGAGCTTTCTTTCTCTCCGCGGCATCGGCAAGTCCTTTGGCGCCACCCGCGTGCTCGACGGCATCGATCTCGACATCGAGCCGGGCGAATTCGTCTGCCTGCTCGGTCCCTCGGGTTGCGGCAAGACCACGCTGCTGCGCATCGTGTGCGGCATCGAGCGCGCCGACAGCGGGCAGATCCTGCTCGGCGGCCAGGACATCGCGGGCCTGCCGCCCGCGGCGCGCGGCTTCGGCGTGGTGTTCCAGTCGTATGCGCTGTTTCCGAATCTCACGGCGGCACAGAACATCGCCTACGGCCTGCACCCGACGGGCGCGCTGGCACGCGAGATGGCCAAGCGTTCGCGCGAGATGCTCGACCTCGTCGGCCTCACCGCGCATGCCGACAAATACCCAGTGCAGCTCTCGGGCGGCCAGCAGCAGCGCATCGCGCTCGCTCGCGCCCTTGCGCCGAATCCGCGCCTGCTGCTGCTCGACGAGCCGCTCTCCGCGCTCGACGCGCAGGTGCGCGCGAGCCTGCGCAGCGAGATCCGCGCGCTGCAGAAGCGCCTGGGCATCGTCACCATCATGGTCACGCACGACCAGGAAGAAGCGCTCTCGATGGCCGACCGCGTGGTGCTGATGCACAACGGCCGCATCGAGCAGGCCGGCACGCCCGACGAGCTGTACCGCCAGCCGCGCACCCGCTTCGTCGCCGGCTTCGTCGGCCGCATGAACATGCTGCCCGCGACCGTGCTGGCCGACGGCAAGGTGCGCGTGCGCGACAGCGAACTGTTCTGCGCGCCGGGCAACCTGAGCGTCGGTTCGCAGGCGACCGTGGGCATCCGCCCCGAGCACGTGGTGGTCAAGCGCTTCGGCACCGAACTCGGTGCCAACAGCTTTGCGGCGCGCCTGCTCGACACGGAATTCTTCGGCAACCGCACCTCGGCGCGGCTGGCCTGCGAACCGCTGGGCATCGAGATCGAAGCCGAGCTGCCCGCCGATGCGCGCTATGGCGGCGAAGAGCCGCTGGTGCCGAGCAGCATGGTGCACATCCAGTTGCCTCTGAACGCGCTGTCCGTGCTGGCGCATTGAGCATGAGCAGTTCTCCCGACGCCATCGCCGTCATGCCGATGGCGATGGCGCGCAGCAGCGCGTTCGACCGCGAACGCTGGCTCACCGGCGCAGCCGTTGCGCTGATGGTGCTGCTGCTGGTCGTGATCGTCGCGCTGCCCGTCGGTGCGCTGGTCGGCCAGAGCTTCTTCGATCGGGCCGGCGCCTTCGTCGGTCTCGCGAACTTCGCGCGCTATCTCGACAACCCGGCGCTTGTGCAGTCGGCCTTCAACAGCCTGTGGCTCGCCGCGATCAGCGCGGTGATCTGCACGGCCATCGCCTATGTCTACGCGTATGCGCTCACGCTCTCGTGCATGCCGGCCAAGGGCGCGCTGCGTGCGGTGGCGCTCATTCCGTTGCTCGCGCCTTCGCTGCTGCCTGCCATCAGCCTGGTCTACCTCTTCGGCAACCAGGGCCTCTTCAAGGGGCTGATGGGCGACGCCTCGATCTACGGGTCGCTGGGCATCGTGCTCGGCTCGGTGTTCTGGACGCTGCCGCATGCGCTCCTGATCCTCACGACCGCCATGGCCACGTCCGACGGGCGCCTCTATGAAGCCGCGCAGACGCTCGGTGCCTCGCGCTGGCGCATCTTCCGCACCGTGACGCTGCCGTCCTCGCGCTACGGCCTCATCGTGGCCGCGATGGTGGTGTTCGTGCTCGTCATCACCGACTTCGGCGTGCCCAAGGTGGTCGGCGGCCAGACCGGCGTGCTCGCGACCGACATCTACAAGCAGGTGGTCGGGCAGCAGAACTTCCAGATGGGCGCGGTGGTCGGGCTCGTGCTGCTGATTCCAGCGGTGCTGTCCTTCCTCGTCGAGCGCCACGTTCGCAGCAAGCAAGCCGCGGCGCTCTCGGCACGCGCCACGCCTTATCAACCGGAGCCGGTGGCATCGCGCGACCGCGCACTGCTCGTGTTCTGCGTGCTGGCGGCCGCTGCCATCCTCGTGATGATCGGCATGGCGGTGTTCGCTTCGCTTGCGACCTACTGGCCGTACAAGCTCACGCCGTCGCTGAAGAACTACGACTTCAGCAACATGGACGGCGGCGGTTGGGGCAGCTACTTCAACTCGCTGCGGCTTGCGCTGTGCGCCGCGGTGGCGGGCGCGCTCGTCACCTTCGTCTCGGCCTACCTCGTGGAGAAGCCGCGCCACTTCGGCTTCTTGCGCGAACTGCTCAACCTGCTCGCGAACCTGCCGCTCGCGGTGCCGGGGCTGGTGCTGGGCGTGGGCTACATCTTCTTTTTCATCTCGCCGTCGAATCCGCTGAACGGGCTGTACGGCGGCATGACGATCCTGGTGATCTGCACCGTGGCGCACTTCTTCTCGGTGGCGCATCTCACCTCGCTCACCGCGCTGCGCCAGCTCGACCGCGAATACGAGCTGGTGTCCGAATCGATGGGCGTGCCGTTCTGGCACACGCTCTGGCGCGTGCACCTGCCGGTGGCGCTGCCGCCCGTGCTCAACGTGGGCGGCTATTTCTTCGTCAATGCGATGACCACCGTGTCGGCCGTCGTGTTCCTCTATTCGCCGCAGACCACGCTGGCCGCCATCGCCGTGCTCAACATGGACGATGCCGGCGACGTGGCGCCCGCGGCCGCCATGGCTTCGTTGATCATGCTCACGGCGGCGATCGGGCGCGGCGTCTTCGCGCTGGCCGGGCACTGGGCGCTCAAGCGCACGCAGGCCTGGAGAAGCCGGTAGCCGACAGGCCCTTGTCGGCGCGGTGTCCGACTTGACTGGCGAGGCGACAGGCCTAGCATCCGCCGGATGAGAAGCACAGCACTTGCTCTTCTGTTCTGCATCGGCCTCATCGCGGCCGGTTGCGACGACAAGCCCAAGCCGGGCGGGCCGATGCCCAAGGCTTCGGCGAACGTCGTGCTGCCGGTCGTGTTGGCCAGCTGATCCGCGCACCGTGCGCGAGGGCGGCCGCGTGCCGCCGGCCATTGCGCGCTCGCATCTCCGCGCCGAGGGGTATCCTCGCTGCGGAGGAAACAATGACGAAGACTTCAGAGACAACCGCCCACGCGGCGGATTCGCGCTACGCCATGCTGCGCCTGGCGCTCACGCTGCTGATCATGACGGTCGGCAGCAGCGGCATGTACGTGGTCTCGGTGATGCTCCCCGCGGTGCAGGCCGAGTTCGGCATCGACCGTGCCGATGCCTCGCTGCCCTACACCTGGTTGATGCTCGGCTTCGGTTTCGGCGGCGTGCTCATGGGCAAATTAGCCGACCGCTTCGGCGTGATGTGGCCGCTCCTGATGGGCTCGATTTTTCTCGGTGCGGGCTACATCGCCACAGGGCTGTCGGGCGGCATCGTCTCGTTCACCATCGCGCAGGCCCTGCTGGTCGGCCTGCTCGGCAGCTCGGCCGCCTTCGCGCCGCTGGTGGCCGACACGTCGCTGTGGTTCGTCAAGCGGCGCGGCATCGCGGTGGCGGTGTGCGCGAGCGGCAACTACGTGGCCGGCGCCATCTGGCCGCCGATCGCGCAGCACTTCATCGAGACGGTCGGCTGGCGCCAGACCTACATCGGCATGGGCATCTTCTGCGGCATCGCGATGGCGCTGCTCGCGCTCTTCTTCCGCGCGCGGCCGCCGGCAGTGGCCGCTGCGCCGGTCGGCAATGCATCGAATGCAACGGCGCCGCGCGACATGACACGCCCCTTCGGCCTGAGCATGACAACGGCGCAGGGCCTTCTGTGCGTCGCGGCCGTGGCCTGCTGCGTGGCGATGGCGATGCCGCAGGTGCACATCGTGGCCTACTGCGGGGACCTCGGCTACGGGCCCACGCAGGGCGCGATGATGCTGTCGCTGATGCTCGGCTTCGGCGTGGTGAGCCGGCTGGTGTCGGGCGCGATCTGCGACCGCATCGGAGGCCTGCGCACCCTGCTGCTGGGCGGCGTGCTGCAGTGCATCGCGCTGCTGCTGTTCCTGCCGTTCGACGGCCTCGTGTCGCTCTATGTGATCTCGGCGCTGTTCGGGCTTTTCCAGGGCGGCCTCGTGCCGTCCTACGCGATCATCGTGCGCGAGCACTTTCCGCCGAAGGAAGCCGGCGCGCGCGTGGGCACGGTGCTGATGTTCTCGCTGTTCGGCATGGCGCTGGGCGGATGGATGTCGGGCAAGGTGTTCGACCTGACCGGCAGCTACCACGCGGCTTTCGTCAACGGCATCGGCTGGAACCTGCTGAACCTGTGCATCGCGTCGTTCCTGCTGTTCAGGCTGTACCGCCTGCGGCTTCGGACACCAGCCGGCCCAGTGTCCGCATAGCTTTCTCGCTCTGCGCGTTCCACGCGTGGCCGTAGTTCAGGCGCAGGCAATGCGTGAAGGCGCGCGTCGCTGAAAAGATCGGCCCCGGCGCCACGCTGATGCCGAGCGCGAGCGCCTTGCGATGGATGTCGAGTGCGTTCACACGCGCCGGCAGTTCGACCCACAGGAAGTAGCCGCCCAGCGGCCGCGTGGCGCGCGTGCCCTCGGGAAAGTAATGCCCCACCGCCTGCGCGAAGGTCGCCTGCTGCATCGCGAGCGTCTGTCGCAGCTTTCGCAGGTGCTTGTCGAGACCGCCTTTTTCCAGGTAAGCCGCGAGCGCAAGCTGCGCGGGCGCGGACGTGCTGAGCGTGGACATGAGCTTCTGCCGCGCCACCTTGCGCGCGAAGCGCCCGGCCGATGTCCAGCCGATGCGGTAGCCCGGCGCGAGGCACTTCGAGAACGACGAGCAATGCAGCACCAGCCCTTGCGTGTCGAAGGCCTTGGCCGGCGCGGGCTTGCGGTCGCTGAAGTAAAGCTCGGCGTACACGTCGTCCTCGATCAGCGGCAGCTCGTGGCGCGCGAGCAGTTCAACCAGTGCCTTCTTCTTCGCATCGGGCATCAGGCTGCCGAGCGGATTCTGGAAGGTCGTCATGAGCCAGCAGGCCTTGGGCTGGTGCGCCGCAATGGCCCGCTCGAGCGCGCCGAGGTCGATGCCTTCGCCCGGATGCGTCGGCACTTCGATGGCCTTGAGCCCCATGCGCTCCAGCGCCTGCAGCGCGGCATAGAAGGTGGGCGATTCGACGATCACTGCATCGCCCGGCCGCGTGACCGCCGCGAGGCACAGGTTGAGCGCCTCGAGTGCGCCGTTGGTGATGACGATCTCCTCGACCGGCACCTGCATGCCGTCGGCCAGATACCGCAGAGCGATCTGCCTGCGCAGCGCCGCGCTGCCGGGCGTGAGGTCGTCCACCGTGCTCCATGGGTCGAGCGACTTGGCGCTCGCGGCCATGAACTGGCCGAGCCGCGCGAGCGGAAACAGCAGCGGGCTCGGAAACGCCGAGCCGAAGGGCACAACCTTGCGCGACATGCTGGCTTCGAGGATGTCGAAGACGCGGTCGCTGACGTCGAGCGACATGGGGCCGTCCGCGGGGCGCGAGGTGAGGGTGGACTCGGGCGGTGCATCGCGCAGGCCTCCGCCCGTGACGTAGTAGCCCGAGCGGTCGCGCGCGCGCACGAGGCCGCGCGCCTCCAGCAGGTAGTAAGCCTGGAACACGGTCGATGCGCTGACCCCGCGGCTCTGGCCGGTGTGGCGCACCGAAGGCAGGCGGTCGCCGGTCTTCAGGGTGCCATTGCGGATCGAGGCCTCGATGTCGGCGGCCAGGGCTTCGTAACGTTTCATGGCGCGAGGTTCGTCATTGGCCCGGACTTTATCTGCACCGGTGAATCGAGCAGGATCTGCATCTGTTTTTTCGGTGCGGTTTGGGGCACAGTCGGTGCATGTCCAATCTCATGCGCGCGGTGCGCGCCGTTCTCTGGAGCTTCATCGGGCTGGGCGGCCGCCGCGCCGACGCCGACAAGCGGACCGCCCAGGTCGGCATCCTGCCGCTGATCGGCGTCGCGCTGTTCGTGGTGCTGTTGCTGGTCGTGGGCCTGATCACGTTGGCGCGCTTCGTGGCCGGCACATGACGGCCGGCCTCCGCTCCTTCGCGCTCGCGCTGCTGTTTCTCGTGCAAGGCGTGGCGAATGCCGCGCCGCCGGCCACCGTGCCCGACACCATCGAGCAGCGCGTGGCCGCCTGCATCGCCTGCCACGGCCGCGAGGGTGCGACCACCAACGCGGGCTTCTTTCCGCGCCTGGCTGGCAAGCCAGCAGGCTACCTCTTCAACCAGCTCGTGAGCTTTCGCGACGGCCGCCGCTTCAACGCCGACATGGCGTACATGGTGCAGCACCTCTCGGACGCCTACCTGCGCGAGATGGCCGAGTACTTCGCGGGGCTCGACCTGCCGTACCCGCCGATCTCTCCCAACAGCGATGCGACGCCCGACCAGTTGCAGCGCGGCCGCAAGCTCGCGCTCGAAGGCGATGCGGCACGCGGCATTCCGGCGTGCGTGCAATGCCACGGCGCGGCGCTCACCGGCGTGCAGCCGGCCATCCCCGGGTTGCTCGGGCTGCCGCGGCTTTATGTGTCGTCGCAGCTCGGCGCATGGCTCACGAGCGAGCGGCATGCGATGGCGCCCGACTGCATGGCCGAGGTCGGCCGCCGCATGACCACGGCCGACATCAACGCGGTCGCGAGCTGGCTGGCGGTGCAGCCGATGCCGGCGAACACCAAGCCCGCGGCTTCGTTGCCCGCGCCGCTGCCTGGATCGCAGCGTGTGGCCTGCGGCGGCATGCCGAAGTGAGCCCGCGATGAAACTGCGACACCTCGGCTGGACCCTTCTCACCCTCATCGTGCTCGCGGCCGTGTGCGCGGGCGTGCTCGTGGCGATGAACCTTCGCGGCGAAGACCCGTTGCCCGAACAGGCGCAAGCCTTCGAGGCCACGCCCCAGCAGGTCGAGCGCGGCCGCTACCTTGCGCTCGCCGGCAACTGCGCGGGCTGCCACACCACGCGCGGCGGCCAGCCGTACGCGGGTGGGCTGCCGCTGGAAACGCCCTTCGGCACCATCTATTCGAGCAATCTCACCTCCGACGCCAAGGCCGGCATCGGCAGTTGGAGCAGCGCCCATTTCTGGCGCGCAATGCACAACGGCCGCAGCAAGGACGGGCGCCTGCTCTATCCCGCGTTCCCGTACCCGAACTTCACCAAAGTGACGCGCGAGGACTCGGACGCCATCTACGCGTACCTGCGCACCGTCGCGCCCGCACCCACGCCGAACCTCGCGCACCGGCTGCGCTTTCCCTACGACACGCAGGCCGCGCTGGCCGTGTGGCGCGCGCTCTCGTTCAAGCCCGAGCCCTTCGTCGCCAACGCGGGCAAGCCGGCCGAATGGAACCGCGGCGCCTACCTCGTCGACGGCCTCGGCCATTGCATTGCCTGCCACGGCACGCGCAATTCGCTGGGCGCGACCGAGACCAGGCTCGGCCTCTCGGGCGGGCTCATCGCCGTGGAGAACTGGTATGCGCCGTCGCTCACCGACAAGCGCCAGGCCGGCGTGGCCGGATGGCCCACGGCCGACGTGGTGGCGCTGCTCAAGACCGGCACCGCGCCGGGCGGTTCGGTGATGGGGCCGATGGCCGACGTGGTGTTCCGCAGCACGCAGCACCTGAGTGAGGCAGACCTCACGGCCATGGCGGGCTACCTGAAAGACCTGCCCGAGGTTCCCAAGGCCGACGAACCTGCGCGCACGTCAACGCCCATCCGCCGGGACGCCGGCACGATGGCGCGCGGCGGCAAGATCTACGACCAGCGCTGCGCCTACTGCCACGGCGACCAGGGTCAGGGCGCGACCGGCGCTTACCCGCCGCTCGCAGGCAACCGTGCGGTGAACATGTCGACGCCGACCAACCTCATCCAGGTGGTCTCGCACGGCGGCTTCCTGCCATCGACTGCCGGCAACCCGCGCCCGTACGGCATGCCGCCGTTCGGACAGGTGCTCGATGCGGCGGAAGTAGCGGCGGTGCTGACCTACATCCGCGGCTCGTGGGGCAACGACAGCGCGCCCGTCACGCAGCTGGACACCATGCGGCGCTGAGCGCCGTCTCGGATGTTGGTGCGCGACGGGATGCCGATCGGCTTCCGCGGAGCAGCGCAGGCTTGGCAATCAGAGGTCGTGCGCATTCGCCCTTCCGTCACCGGGCCGTGTGCGGATGCCGGGCACTGTCGTACAGCGTGCGCGCCAGCTCGCGGTGCCTCGCCAGCAGGGGCGGCAGTTCCAGCGCCGTGAAGCGTCCGTCCCGGATGCGGACCTCGCCATTGATCACACTGAATGCGGTGGTCGCCGGCGTGCAGAACACCAGCGCCGCCACCGGGTCATGCCACGCCCCTGCGTGCGCCACGCCGCGCATGTCGAAGGCCACGAGGTCCGCCGACATGCCCGGCGCGATCGCGCCGATGTCGTCGCGCCCCAGCACGCGCGCACCGCCTAGCGTCGCGATCTCCAGCGCCTCGCGCGCCGTCATCGCCGCGGGGCCGTAGCCCACGCGCTGCAGCAGCATGGCTTGCCGCGCTTCGCCGAGCATGTGCGCGCCGTCGTTCGACGCGCTGCCATCCACGCCCAGCCCCACCGGTACGCCCGCGCGCCGCATCGCACCGATGGGCGCGATGCCCGAGGCCAGCCGCATGTTCGAGCAGGGGCAATGCGCAACACCGGTGCCGGTGCGCCCGAAGAGCGCGATGCCCGCTTCGTCGAGCTTCACGCAGTGCGCGTGCCACACGTCGCGGCCGACCCAGCCCAGGTCTTCGGCGTACTCGGCCGGCGTCATGCCGAACTTCTCGCGCGAGTAGGCGACGTCGTTGTCATTTTCGGCGAGGTGCGTGTGCAGCGACACGCCGCGCTCGCGCGCGAGTTCGCCCGACAGCCGCATCAGGTCGCGCGAGACCGAGAACGGCGAGCAGGGCGCCAGCACGATGCGGCGCATCGAATGGCGCGAGGCATCGTGCCAGCGGCCGATGAGACGCTCGCTGTCGCGCAGGATCGCCGCTTCGGTTTCCACCACCTCATCGGGCGGCAGCCCACCGGCGCTGCGGCCCACGCTCATGCTGCCGCGCGCGGCATGAAAGCGCATGCCCATGGCGTCGGCCGCCTCGATCGAATCATCGAGCTTCGAGCCGTTGGGGAACAGGTAGAGATGGTCGCTGGTGGTGGTGCAGCCGGAGAGCATCAGCTCGGCCATCGCGGTCTGCGTCGAGACGCGGATCATCTCGGGCGTGAGGCGCGCCCACAGCAGGTAGAGGTTCGTGAGCCAGCCGAAGAGTTCGGCGTCCTGCGCCTCGGGTACCGCGCGGGTGAGGCTCTGGTACATGTGGTGGTGCGTGTTGACCAGGCCGGGCATCACGACGTGGCCCCGCATGTCGATGGCTTCGGCGTGGCCGTTGCGCAGGGCGTCGAGGTAGATGGTGGGCAGCTCGGCCGTGGGGCCGGCCCAGGCCACCGCGGGGCCGTCGGTCACCACGGCGCCATCGGCGATTTCGCGCCGGGTGGCGTCCATGGTGACGAGGATGTCGGCGTGTTGGAGGATCAGCATGGCGGGATTTTGCGCGCGAGCTCGCGCTCCCGGGAGGTCAGAGGTCGGGCATGCCCATCGCGGGATCGCTCACCGTGTGCTTGCCGGTCTCCACGCGGCCGGCGAAGCGGCGGTAGTAGCTCGCATCGGCATCGCAGGTCACCGCGAAGTCGTACCACTGGCCGCTCGCTGCAAGCTCCCAATGCTGGTCGACGGTGGCACCGCCGTTCACTGTCGCGGTCCATGGGCCGTCGTCGCGGTAGGCCTTGGCGCGGATGGTGAACTTGCAGGCGGCCTTGCCGTCGTTGCGCATGCTCAGGTACACATTGCCGTTGGCGATGTCGTAGCACACGCGCACCTCGGGCACCGCCGCATCGCCCGCGCGCACGGTGTTGAGGTCGCCCTGGAAGTGGCGATGAAAGCCATTCGGCCCGAGCACCCACAGGTCGTACTTGCCGGCGTTGTCGGCAGCCGCGGCCCAGGTGTCGTCGAGCGACTTGCCCGCTTCCACCATGTAGCGGCGCGGCAGGCGGTCGAGGTTGAGCTTGTCGTAGACGTGGAACACGGCGGCGGCCTTGCCCGTGTTCGAGAACAGCAGTTGCACCTTTCCGCCGGCCGTGTCGACCTTGCCGCTCGCATGCAATTCGTAAGGCAGCGCGCGCGACGGCCGCGTGCCCGTGACCTGCACGGGCAGCTTGCCGTCGCCCGGCGGCGTGACCTGCGGCAGTGCGTCCTGCGCGGCGCGCACCTGGTCGGCCTCGGCCTTGCTGCGGCGGCCCGCGAGCGTGGGCGGTGCTTCTTCATTCGGCGTGGCGAAGTTGAAGGCGCTCGTGAGGTCGCCGTTCACCGCGCGGCGGAACGGGCTGATGTTGGTTTCCTTCACGCCGAAACGCGCTTCGAGGAAACGCAGCACCGAGGTGTGGTCGAAGGTCTGCGAGTTGACCCAGCCGCCGCGGCTCCACGGCGAGATCACGTACATCGGCACGCGCATGCCCGGGCCGTAGACGTTGCCGTCGGGCGTGGGCTGCGACGCGGTCATGCCCGGCGGCTTCGGGTGGTTGAAGTACTCGTAGCTCAGGTCCGCATCCGGCAGCGTGGTCTTGCCCGCGAAGGCCTTCACGCTCGGGTCGGCCGAGGGAATGGGCGAGGGCGCGGAAGCCGAGGGCACGTGGTCGAAGTAGCCGTCGTTTTCGTCGAAGTTGACGATGAACACCGTCTTGCTCCACACCTCGGGCACCGCGGTGAGCGCGTCCAGCACTTCCTGGATGTACCAGGCACCCTGCACAGGGCTCGAAGGGCCTGGGTGCTCGGAGTACACGTCCGGCGGAATGACCCACGACACCTGCGGCAGGCGGCCGGCCTTCACGTCGGCGCGGAACGCATCGAAGATCGCGCCCGCATCGAAGGCCGCCTGGTCGGCCACCGGCAGCGTGTTGGCCGTGCCCTTGTAGAGCGGGTTGCCGGCATCGTCGCCGGGTGCATACGCCGGCGATGCGCCTTGCGGCAGCGAGGTGCTCACCGGTTTGCTAGAAGCCTCGTTCGCCTTGCGGTAGGGCTTGAAGCCGAGCAACGGATTGCAGCCGTAGTTGTTCGGAATGTTCTGGTAGACGATCCAGCTGACATTGGCTTCCTGCAGGCGCTCCGCATAGGTCTTCCACTCGTAGCCTTCGGTCGAAGGGCCGGTCGAACTCCACGGGTTGACGTTGTTCACGTAGGCCTGGTTGCCACCGGCCGAGCTGTTGGGGCCGTTGGTGCCGGTCCAGTGGAACGAGCGGTTGGCGTGCGTGCCGGTGTGCATCGCGCAGTGGTAGTCGTCGCAGATCGTGAAGGCGTTGGCCAGCGCGAACTGGAACGGAAGCTCGGCCTCCGTGAGATAGCCCATCGACTGCGTGAAGGGTGCCTTGTTGTTCACCTTCTTGTAGCGCGGCCACTGGTAGAGGCGACCGCCGTCCCATGCATTGTGCGAATCGACCCAGGTGTGCGGCGTGCTGCTCACGCGCTGCGCATTGCCTTTGGTCGCATCGAGGTGATAGGGCACCACCTGCTTGCCGGTGTCGTCGAGCTGCTGCCACACGGCCAGGCCGTTGGGCAGCGGAATGGTCATGCGGTCGCCGAAGCCACGCACGCCCTTGAGCGTGCCGAAGTAGTGGTCGAACGAGCGGTTCTCCTGCATCAGGATCACGACGTGCTCGACGTCCATGATCGTGCCGGTCTTGTTGTTGGCCGGAATGGCCAGGGCGCGCCGGATGCTCGGCGGAAAGGCCGAGAGCGCGAGGGCGGCGGCGCCGGTGGTGGCGGTGCCGGTGAGGAATTTGCGGCGTGAGGTCATGGTGTTGTTCTTGGTGTTTCTCATTGTGCGATCAGGGCGCGCAGCGCATCTCGGGCTTCACGCCGGTGTCGGGCGGCGTTGTGACGGGTGGCGTCGTTGTCGGTGGCGTTCCGGCGCCCGGAAGGCCGCCGAAGAAGCCGCCGCCATCGCTGCCGCCGCCGCAGGCGGAGAGCACGCAGGCCACGATCAATGCGGGTGCAAGTCGCGCGGAAGAAGAAGGAAGTTGCATCGGGTGAGATCCTCTTGGAGTTGCTGTGCGGCACTTCACGCAGAGTCGTGAAGGCCGCCAGAACCAAGGCTAGAAATCGGCGATGACAACGCCATGAACCGCAGGGGACGAGGTGTAAGAGAGCGAAACGACCGGGAATGTTTGCGATCTTTCGGACTACGTTGCGCGCTGTGCGCCGTTGTTTTTTCAGCGCGTGATCACACCGGCACGGCGTCTTGTGCGCGCGCCATGAATCGGCGCGCGCACAAGCACTGCTGTCCGCACAGGCTCAGAGATCGGCCAACCCCATCGCCGGATCGCTCACCGTGTGCTTGCCGGTTTCCACGCGGCCCGCGAAGCGGCGGTAGTAGCTGGCATCGGCATCGCAGGTCACCGCGAAGTCGTACCACTGGCCGCTCTCGGCGAGCTCCCAGTGCTGGTCGGTGGTGGCACCGCCATTCACCGTTGCAGTCCACGGGCCGTCGTCGCGATAAGCCTTCGCACGCACGGTGAACCGGCAAGGATTCTTGCCGTCGTTGCGCATGCTCACATAGACATTGCCGTTCGCGATGTCGTAGCACACGCGCACTTCGGGCATTGCGGCGTCGCCCGCGCGCAGGCGATTCAGGTTGCCCTTGAAGTGGCGATGGAAGCCGTTCGGTCCCAGCACCCAGAGGTCGTAGAAGCCGCTGTTGTCGGTCATCGCGCTCCACGCATCGTCGAGCGTCTTGCCGGGCTCCACGATGTAGCGGCGCGGCAGCCGGTCGAGGTTCAGCTTGTCGTAGACGTGGAACACCGCAGCCGCTTTGCCTGTGTTCGAGAACAGCAGTTGCACCTTGCCGCCGATCGTGTCGGCCTTGGCGCTCACGTGCAGCTCGTAAGGCAGCGCGCGCGAAGGCCGCGTGCCGGTGAACTGGCGCGGTAGCTGTGGGTCGAGAGGCAGCGGCACCTGCGGCAACGCCTGCTGGTCGTTGCGCAGCTTGTCGGCATCGGCCTTCGTCGTGCGCCCGGTGAGCGTGGGCAGGGCCTCGGTGTTGGGCGTCGCGAAATTGAAGGCGCTCGTGAGATCGCCGCACACCGCTCGCCGAAACGGCGAGATGTTGGGCTCCTTCACGCCGAAGCGTGTCTCCAGAAAACGGATCACCGACGTGTGGTCGAAGGCCTGCGAGCTGACCCAGCCGCCGCGGCTCCACGGCGAGATCACGTACATCGGCACACGCGGGCCCGGGCCATAGACGCGGCCGTCGGGCTTGGGCTGGCTGCTGCTGCCGGCCGGCGCCGGATGCGTGAAGTACTCGGCGCCCAGGGCCGCATCGGGCAGCGTCGTCTTGCCGGCGTAGGTGCCGTCGCCGTTGGGCGATGGTGCCGAGGGCGAGGGCACGTGGTCGAAGTAGCCGTCGTTCTCGTCGAAGTTGATGAGCAGCACGGTCTTGCTCCACACCTCGGGCACGGCGGTGAGCGCATCCAGCACTTCCTGCAGGAACCAGGCGCCCTGCACGGGGCTCGACGGCCCGGGATGCTCGCAGTAGATCGAGGGCGCGTTCATCCACGAGACCTGCGGCAGCTTGCCTTCGCGGATGTCGCGCTTGAAGGCGTCCAGGTACTCCTCGGGGCGCGTGCCCGGCAGCGTGTTGGCCACGCCCTTGTAGAGCGGGTTCCTTGCGTTGTCCGAGGCTGCGTCGTAGGCGTGATACGGCAATGCCTGGCCGGTGTCTGCGTAAGGCTGGTTCGGCGCGCCGCCGCTGCACACCGGAAAGCCCGAGGCGAGGTTGGCCTGGCGGAACTGCTGGAACGCGCCCAGCATGTTGTCGCCCCATTCGTCGGGCATGTTCTGGTAGCTGATCCACTTGACGCCTGCGTCCTCCAGGCGTTCGGCATACGTTTTCCACGTGTAGCCGGTGTTGGCCGAGGCGGGCTTGCCCTCGATCCAGTCCCACTCGTTGCGCACGAACGCCACGTTTTGCGCGGTCGGTCCGTTGGTGCCGGTGAGGTGAAAGGAGCGGTTCGCGTCCGTGCCGGTGTGCATCCCGCAGTGGTACGCGTCGCAGATCGTGAAGGCGTTGGCCAGCGCGTATTGGAAGGGAACCTCGGCTTCCTTGTGGTAGCCCATCGCCTTGTTGGTCTTGTAGCGCGGCCACTGGTACATGCGGCCGTTGTCCCACGCGTTCTGGCTGTCGTTCCAGTCGTGGGGCGTGCCGCCGTCGCGCTGGGCATTGCCTTTGCGGCTGTCGAAGTGATACGGCAGGATCGGCTTGCCCGAGGCATCGCTCTGCTGCCACACGTTCAGTCCCTTGGGCAGCGGAATCGTGAAGCGGTCACCGAAGCCGCGCACACCCTTGAGGGTGCCGAAGTAGTGGTCGAACGAGCGGTTCTCCTGCATCAGGATCACGACGTGCTCGACGTCCATGATCGTGCCGGTCTTGTTGTTGGCCGGAATGGCCAGGGCACGGCGGATGCTCGGCGGAAAAGCCGAGAGCGCGAGCGCGACGGCACCGGTGGTGGCGGTGCCCGTGAGGAATTTGCGGCGTGAGTTCATGGGGCGGTTGCCGGGTGCCACGCTCAGAGGTCGGCCAGGCCCATGGCGGGATCGCTCACCGTGTGCTTGCCGTTTTCCACGCGGCCCGCAAAGCGGCGGTAGTAGGCCGGGTCGGCATCGCAGGTGACCGCGAAGTCGTACCACTGGCCGCTGCTTGCCAACACCCAGAGCTGCTCGGCCTTGGCGCCGCCGGCGACCGTGGCACCCCAGGGGCCGTCGTTGCGGTAGGCCTTGGCGCGCACCGTGAACCTGGCGGGGTTCGTGCCGGCGTTGAGCATCTCCAGGTAGACGTTGCCGTTGGCGATGTCGTAGCACACGCGCACTTCGGGATTCGCGCCGCTCGTGCGCAGCGCATTGAGGTCGCCCTTGAAGTAGCGGTGAAAGCCGTTCGGCCCGAGCACCCACAGGTCGTAGAAGCCGCTGTTGTCGGTCATCGGGCTCCAGGCGTCGTCCAGCGACTTGCCGGGTTCCACCATGTAGCGGCGCGGCAGGCGGTCGAGGTTGAGCTTGTCGTAGACGTGGAACACGGCCGCGGCCTTGCCGCTGTTCTTGAACAGGAGCTGGATCTTGCCGCTCACCGAATCGGCGCGCGCGCTCACATGCAACTCGTAGGGCAGTGCGCGCGAGGGGCGAATGCCGGTGGCCTGGCGCGGCAGTTGCGGATCGAGCGGCAGCGGCACCTGCGCGAGGGCTTCCTGGTCGCTGCGCGTCTTGTCGGCGCCGGTGCGGGTCGTGCGGCCCGCGAGCGTGGGCAGCGCCTCGGTGTTGGGTGTCGCGAAGTTGAAGGCGCTGGTGAGGTCGCCGCACACCGCGCGCCGGAACGGCGAGATGTTGGGCTCCTTCACGCCGAAGCGCGTCTCGATGAAGCGGATCACCGAGGTGTGGTCGAAGGCCTGCGAGTTGACCCAGCCACCGCGGCTCCACGGCGAGACGATGTACATCGGCACGCGCACGCCGGGGCCGTAGACGCGTCCATCGGGCGCGGGCTGGCTGCTCGTGCCCGGGGGCTTCGGGTGGTTGAAGCGTTCCACGGCGAGGTCGGCCTCGGGCAGCGTGGTCTTGCCGGCCATCGAACCGTCGGGATTGATCGAGGGCGCGGCCGGCGACGGGTAATGGTCGAAGTAGCCGTCGTTCTCGTCGAAGTTGATGAGCAGCACGGTCTTGCTCCACACGTCGGGCACGGCGGTGAGCGCGTCCAGCGCTTCCTGGATGTACCAGCCACCCTGGATCGGGCTCGACGGGCCGGGGTGCTCGGAGTAGGTGGCGGGCGCAATGATCCACGACACCTGCGGCAGCTTGCCGTTCTTGATGTCCTGGCGGAACTGCTCCAGGAATCCGCCGTCGCCCATCGTGTTGGCGATGCCCTTGTAGAGCGGGTTGCCCGCGTCGTCGCTCGCCGGGTCGTACACCGGCGAGGCCGCGTCGTTGCTCACCGGCTTGCCCGAGGCCTCGTTGGCCAGGCGGTACTGCTTGAAGCCCGCAAGCGGGTTGTCGCCGAAGTTCTCCGGCATGTTCTGGTAGACGATCCAGCTGACCTTGGCTTCCTGCAGGCGCTCGGGGTAGGTCTTCCATTCATAGCCGGTCGCCGAGCTGTCGATGGAGTCCCACTCGTTGTTCACGGTGGCCACGCCTGCGACGCCCCCCGCACCGCTGGCCAGCTGGCCGCCAGGGCCGTTGGTGCCGGTCCAGTGGAACATGCGGTTCGAGTTGGTGCCCGTGTGCATGCTGCAGTGGTAGTCGTCGCAAAGCGTGAAGGCGTTGGCCAGCGCGAACTGGAAGGCGACTTCGGTCTCCTTGAAGTAGCCCATCGACGCATTGGTCTTGTAACGAGGCCACTGGTAGGTGCGCCCGCCGTCCCAGGCGTTCTGCCCATCGCTCCACGAATGCGGCGTGCCGCTCACGCGCTGCGCATTGCCTTTGCGGCTGTCCAGGTGGTAGGGCAGGATCGGCTTGCCCGAGGCATCGCTCTGCTGCCACACATTCATGCCCTTGGGCAGCGGAATGGTGAAGCGATCGCCGAAGCCGCGCACGCCCATCAGCGTGCCGAAGTAATGGTCGAACGAGCGGTTCTCCTGCATGAGGATCACGATGTGCTCGACGTCCTGGATGGTGCCGGTCTTGTTGTTGGCCGGAATGGCGAGCGCACGGCGAATGGCGGGTGGAAAGGCCGAGAGCGCGAGCGCGGCAGCGCCGGTGGTTGCGGTGCCGGTGAGGAATTTGCGGCGCGAATTCGTGGGCTTGTCGTTCTGGTTCATGGCGTGGACTTTCTCTTTCAGGGCGCGCAGCTCTTCACGGGGGCGACGCCGGTTTCGGGCGGGGTCGTCACGGGTGGGGTGGTGGGCGGCGTACCAGCAACGGGCAGGCCGGCGAAGCCGCCACCGCCGCTGCCACCACCGCAGGCGGACAGGGCAGAGGCCACGATCAACATGGACAGCACGGGCACAAGGCGCGGGGCAAGGAATGGAATTCGCATGATGGAGATCTCTTGAGTCGTTCGTTGTGGGAGGTGAGCGGGGGACGGTTCAGGGCAGCAGCAACATCAGCGGCTGGCCCGACTTGAAGATGCTGGTGAGCTCGTCGGTGGTGAGCGCGCGATTCCATATGGCGAACTCGTTGAAGTCCATGGCGCCGCGCGGCGAGCTGGTCTCGCGCTGGTAGTACTGGCCGGTGCCGTCTTCATTGAGGCCGATGCCGTTCTTCAGGCCGCCGAGCTGCGCGACCAGCGCGCTCGTGAGCGTGGCGCTCCCGGTCTGCATGGCGCGGGCCGAATCGAACACGTAGCCGGTGAGCTTGAGGTTGGCCTTGTCGATCACGACCGCCACGTAGGCCCACTGGCCTGCGCTCAGGCCGTAGCCGTTGCTGTCGGCGCGGATGCCGCCACCGGCGCCCACGTTGAAGCGGATCTCGCAGCTGCCGAAGAGACCGATGGCCAAGCCCGCATTCGCGCCGGTGGTGTAGTTCTTGTTGGCGAGCATCGAGGCGCCGTTGCTCACGCCCTGGCTGCAGGTGGCGTCGGTGCGCACCCAGAAGCCGAGGGTGTAGGCGGTGACGGCCGGGTTGGTGGCCACGTCGGTGGTCTGCAGCAGGCGGTAGCCGGCCGAGCCGCTCGCGTTCTTCACCGTGCTGTCGACACGCAGCGCCTTGACCTTGTAGGGAAGCTTGAAACCGTCGTCGACCGATGTGCCGCCGTCGGCATCGGCCGCCCAGGGCGCGAGGGTGGAGGCGTTCTTCGGGTCCGCGGCCGGGAGCGTGTCCAGCGGGTAGTAGTTGACGAGGCCGTTCGCCAGCGTGGGCGCGAGCGTGGCGGGCTTCACGTAGGCGAGTTGCGCGGCGAGCGCGACGCTGGCTTCGCCGGCAACGACGGTGTACTGGTAGGTGTAGACGCCGTCCGCGTCGGCCACGATGGGGTCGGCGTACGCGGTCGAGCCCGCCGGCAGCGTGGCGACCAGCTTGCCGTCGCGCAGCACCTGCACCGGCGCCGTCGCAGCGCCCGCGAGCGTCCACGAGAGTTCGATGCTGTTCTTGTCCGCGCCCGCCTTGGCGGTGAGATTGCGCAACGACGTGGCGGCCTGCAGCGCCTGTCCGTTGAAGTTGTAGGCCTCCGAGCTCGGCAGGGCGCCGAGGTGCCGCAGCACGGTCGGTGCGATGTCGGTCGCCGCGGCGAGCTGCAGCAGCGCGGTGTCCGCCGGTGCGGCGGTGCCTGTTCCGGGCAGGGCGGCCAGCGTCTTGTTGCTGGCGATGAAGATGGTCTTGTTGTCAACGGCCTGCAGGCCGGAGGCGGTGCCGAAGGCGTCCAGGCCGTGGCCGGTGGTGAGGATGACGAGCCAGTCTTCCTTCGCATCGTTGGCCGTGCGCTGCGCGATGCGCGCGAGCAGCCGGCCGACGGCGGCCGAGGTGTCGGAAATCGCGCGTTGGTAGGCGTCGCTCTTCAGGCCGCTGTCGGCGGCCGCCGCCGGTGCGCCGTACTGCGCGACCGTCAGGTCGTAGCCGGCGTCGATGAACTGCGCGGTGCGCTCGGTCACGCAGGCATCGGCGCCCGCGCAATCGACGGCTCCGTCGATGGTGCCGCTCTCGGTGGCCAGCAACCGCGGATAGAGCGCATTGGCCGTGACCGATGCGGTCTTGTAGCCGGCCGCCTTGTTCTGCTTGGCGAGCGCGAAGATCGAAGGCGCGAGCTTCGCATCGATGCGCTGGTCGGTCGTGTCCCAGCGCACGCCGTGGCGCGTCACCCAGGTGCCCGTCAGCAGCGTGGCCCAGCCCGGGCCGTCGGTGGTGCGCTGTTCGCTCGGCGTGCCGTTAGCGCCGCCGGTCCATGCGGGCGCCACGCGCATCGATTGCAATGCCGGCGCCTTGTTCTGCGCGATGGCGTCGCGCAGGGCCGCATGTGTGAGGCCATCGATCTCCACGACGAGCGCCTTCGGGCCGCTCTTGCCCTCGTTGGTACCGGATGCAGGCGGATTGCTGCCGCCACTGCTGGCCGGCGGCACATTGACGAGGGGGAAGGAAGCACCGCCGCCGCCACCACCGCCGCAAGCGGCAAGCGCGAGCGAGGTGGCGAGGGGCAGGAGCCAGCGCGCGAAATGCGCGGCGTGCGAAGGTGTGGTCGGGCGCATCGGAGGAAGCCGGTGTGTCTGTCTGTCGGAGGGATGGACGCCGGTGCGGCAAAAAAAAAGTGCCACGAGGGCACTGCGCACCGAACAGACAGCGAGGCTAAGAAGCGCGCGTTACGCCGCAATGAATGCGGGATGACAGAGCGAAGTCGTGCGCGTGACGACGCACGAAGCAACGCTCAAGGAAGCGGGTGGGCTTCGTTCTGGAGATGTCGTGGAACCGGCATTGCCGGGCCGCAGGCGTCGCTCCCCTGCAAGGGGCCGACGCGTGAGGGTCAGCCTTCGTTGCTGATCCCGCTCGACACATGCCCCGCAGGCACATGCCGCGAGGCCGCATCGACGTGACCCGTCTGGTCGTCGAAGAAAAAATCAGGCTCGAACTCGCGCAGGAACTCGCCCTTGGGCAGGCCGCCGAGGAACATCGCTTCGTCGACGCGGATGTTCCAGTTCATCAGCGTGCGGATCGCGCGCTCGTGCGCCGGTGCGCTGCGCGCGGTGACCAGCGCGGTGCGGATGCGCATCTGCGCATTGCCCGCCATCTGCAGCCGGTGCAGCGCCATCAGCAGCGGCTTGAACGGGCCTTCGGGCAGCGGCAGGTCGGCCTTGCTGAGTTCGTGGGCCTGGAAGGCGTCGAGTCCCTCGGCCTGGAACACGCGCTCGGCCTCGTCGGAGAACAGCACCGCATCGCCGTCGAAGGCGATGCGCACTTCGTTGGGCCAGGCATCGCTCGCCTTCACCGATTCGACCAGCACGCGCGCGGCCGGAAAGCCCGCGACCAGCGCCTCGCGCACGTCCTGTGCGTTGACGGAAAGGAAAAGGTGCGCGCGCAACGGGCGCAGATACCCGAAGGGCGGGCGGCCTTGCGTGAACACGCCGCGTTGCAGCTTGATGTCGGCCGCCGCGCTCGACTTGAAGATGCGCATGCCCGAGACCGGATCGTTGCGCGAGAGGATCACCACCTCCACGCGCTGCACGCCGTCGTCGTTGAAGCGCAGCAGCTTCCGGATCAGCGAGTACGCGATGCCGGGTGCGGCGGGCACGTCGAGCCGGTCGAGCTGCAGCTTCATGTAGCCCTCGTTGTCGCCAGCCTCGAAGATGCGGTTTTCTTCCTCGAGGTTGAAGAGCGCGCGCGAGGAAATCGCGACCACGAGTTTGTCTTCGAGAGTGACTGGCATGGTGGGAGGCAGTTCAGGTGGCGTCGTCGGGCGCGTCGTCGAGCGCGTCGTCGAGCGAGAAATAGAGCGTATTCGACCAGTAGCCCAGGCCCAGGTCGCGCAGCGGCGCCTCGATGCTCTCCTGCGAGGGCGTGAAGACGCGGTCCCAGAAGCTCTTTTTTTTCGGGGCCAGCTGAGCCAGGGCCGCCTCGACCTCGGCGTCGATGTTCTGCACACCCTGCAGCAGGCTCGCGGCCTGCGTGTCGAGCGGCGTGTCGTCCATGCCGAGCACCTCGGCGCACTCCAGAAAGATGTAGCCGTTGCGGTCGGCGTGGCGGTTCAGGAAATCGAGCGCCTGGTCGCGCATCGGCGCGATGGCGGGGTGGTCGATGCGGGCCAGAAACTGTTCGAGCCGGTCGATGCCGGCACCGGCGCGGCCCGCGAGCGCCGTGGGTTCGGGCATGGACCAGATCAGCGAGCGGCATCGTTGCACGTCGGCCGACACCAGCAGCCGGTAGACCAGCGGGATGTTGTACTTGCACTCCGAGAGGCCCTTGAGCTGTTTCGGATCGTTCCCCGCAGCGTCCGCGCCCGGAACAAAGGGGCTTGCGAACAGGTAGCTCCGGTTGGCCATGGCGCGACTCTCCCGCTATTTGACGAACTGGTTCAGCTGGATGATCGGCAGCATCACGGCCAGCACGATCAGCATCACCACGCCGCCCATCGCCACGATGAGCAGCGGCTCGAGGATGGTGGCCAGGTGCATCGCGCGGCGCTGCACTTCGGCGCCCAGCTGGTTGGCCGCGCGCTGCAGCATCAGCGGCAGGGTGCCGGTCTGCTCGCCCAGGCGCGCGAACATCGACACGAGGCCGGGAAAGCGTTTCTTCTGCGCGAGCGCCGAAGCGAGCGGCGCGCCCTCGCGCACCAGCACCAGCGCGTCGAGCGCATCGGCGCGCATCGCACGGTTGCTGAGCGTTTCGGCGGCGGCCTGCAGCGCGCGCAGGATCGGCACGCCGGCCGTCGCCAGCATCGCGAGCGTGCTCGCAAAACGCGCCGCGTTGTAGCCGCGCGCGAGCTTGCCCACCAACGGCAGCTTGAGCCAGGCCGCATCGAACTTGAGGCGGAAGGCCTCCTGCGCCAGCGCCACCCGCACGCCGATGGCGAAGAGCACGACGCCGCCCAGCATCCACCAGCCGTAGTTGCGCACGCCCGCACTCAGCGAGAGCATCACGGTGGTGAGAAAAGGCAGCGAGCGCTTGGTGCCCGCGAACACCTGCGCCACCTGCGGCACCACGTAGCTCACGAGAAAGATCACGATCACGATCGCCACCAGCGTGACGATGGCCGGGTACAGCGCCGCGCCGACCAGCTTCTGCTGCAGCGCCTGGCGTTCTTCGAGGTCGTCGGCCAGGCGGTCGAGCACGAGGCCGAGGTTGCCGCTCTGCTCGCCGGCACCGATCACCGCGGTGTAGATGGGCGAGAACTCGCGCGAGTGCGCCGACAGCGCGCGCGCGAAGGGCGAGCCCGCATTGACTTCGGCACGCAGCGAGGCGACGAGGTTGCGTTGCGGCTCGGACTCGGCTTCGTCGGTGAGGGCCGTGAGCGCGCGTTCGAGCGGCAGGCCCGACGAGACGAGGCCCGCGAGCTGGCGCGTCCACACCGCAAGGCCAGTCGAGTTGAAGACACGCTTGCCGCCGCCCAGCCAGCGCGAAAGACTGCTGCGCTGCCCGGTGCCGTTGATGTGGTCGCTGCCGACCGGCTTGACCGACAGCGGAATCAGCGCCTGCGCGCGCAGCAGGCTGCGTGCGCTGCGCGCGGTGTCGGCTTCCAGCACGCCTTCGCGCGACTGGCCGCTGGCATCGATGGCTTCGAAGGAATAGGCGGGCATGGCGGGCGCTGGTCGCTAATCGCGTGTCACGCGCAGCAGCTCTGCACGCGAGGTGATGCCGGCCTGCACCAGCCGTTCGCCGTCTTCGCGCATGAGCCGCAGGCCGCCGAGCGCGCCGGCCTTGAGCAGCTCGCTCTCGGCCGCCTTGCTGTGGATGAGGCCCTGCACGGTTTCATCGGCCACCAGCAATTCGAAGATGCCGGTGCGGCCCTGGTAGCCCGTTTGCCCGCAGACGTCGCAGCCCGCGCCCGCGCAGCTCGTGCAGACCTTGCGCACGAGGCGCTGCGCGAGCACGCCCAGGAGCGACGAGCTCAGGAGGAAGGGCTCCACGCCCATGTCGGTGAGGCGCGTGACGGCGCTGACCGAATCGTTCGTGTGCAGCGTCGCAAGCACCAGGTGGCCGGTGAGCGAAGCCTGGATGGCGATCTGCGCGGTTTCGAAGTCGCGGATTTCGCCGATCATGATCACGTCCGGGTCTTGCCGGAGGATCGCGCGCAGGGCCTTCGCGAAGGTGAGCTCGATCTTCGCGTTGATCTGCGTCTGGCCCACGCCCGGCAGCTCGTACTCGATGGGGTCTTCCACCGTCATGATGTTGCTGCGGCTCGCATCGAGCCGGGCCAGCGCGGCATACAGCGTGGTGGTCTTGCCCGAGCCGGTCGGGCCGGTCACCAGGATGATGCCGTGCGGCTGCGTGATGAGCTTTTCGAAGCGCTGCAGCGTGTCGCCCAGCATGCCCACCGATTCGAGCGTGAGCTTCGATTCGCTCTTGTCCAAAAGGCGCAGCACCGCGCGTTCGCCATGCGCACTCGGCAGCGTGGAAACGCGCACATCAACCGCGCGCGTGCCGATGCGCAGGCTGATGCGCCCGTCCTGCGGCAGCCGCTTCTCGGAGATGTCGAGGTCGGCCATGATCTTCAGGCGCGAGATCAGCGCGGCGTGCAGCGCGCGGTTGGGCTGCACCACCTCGCGCAGCGTGCCGTCGATGCGAAAGCGCACGGACGAGGTGCGCTCGTAGGGTTCGATGTGGATGTCGCTCGCGCCGTCGCGCGCAGCCTGCGTGAGCAGTGCGTTGAGCATGCGGATGATGGGCGCATCGCCCGCGCTCGCCAGCAAGTCTTCGACAGCCGGCAGCTCCTGCATCATCCGCGAGAGATCGGCGTCGTTCTGCACTTCGCTCACCACCGCGGCGGCACTCGATTCGCCCTGCGAATAGGCCGCGCTGATGCGCTGCGCGAGCGGTGCGTCGGCCAGCACCTCGAAGGCCTGCACGCTGTACTTGCGCGCCACTTCGCCGACCGCGCTGCGCGCGGGGTGGTCCGACATCCACAGCGTGTAGCGGCCGTCGTCGGCCTCTTCGAGAAGGAGTTGCTGGCTGCGTGCGAACGCGTAGGGAAGCGGGTAGCGCATGGACATCAAGGCATTTCGCGCGAGGAGACCGGGTCGGCCGTCGGCGGCAGGGCACCGCGCAACGGGCTCGGTGCGAGCTTGCGTGTGTCCGCCAAAGGCTGCGGCGGCGGAATCAACTGCGTGCCCTCCATGCGGGTGCTGCCGTTGCCGCGGTTGTTCGAGCGCTGCAGCGCCGCTTCGGGCAGCACCGGGGCGGCGTTCACGCCGCGCAGCATCACGTTGTCGGTGTTGGGCTGCACCTGCAACTGCTGGCCGCGGATCTCGTCGTAGCGGTCGTAGGCAAAGGCTTCGGTCGAGGCGCCGTCGCGCATTACCGCCGGGCGCAGGAACATCATGAGGTTGCTCTTGTTGCGCGTGCGGTTCTCGTTCTTGAACAGGTTGCCCAGCACCGGGATGTCGCCGGCCAGCGGGATCTTCTCGATGTTGTTGTTGTAGGTGTCCGACAGCAGCCCGCCCAGCATCACCAGTCCGCCGTCTTCCACCAGCACGCTCGATTCGATCGAGCGCTTGTTGGTGGTCGGGCCGTTGGGGTTGGCCAGCGAGTTCTGGTCGACCGTGGAGGTCTCCTGAAAGATCGTCATGCGCACCGTGCCGTTCTCGTTGATCGTCGGGCGCACGCGCAGGGTGAGGCCCACGTCCTTGCGCTCCACGGTGGTGAACGGGTTCACGCCCACCGAGCCCGAGGTGCTCGCGTACGAGCCGGTGGGAAAGGGCACGTTCTGGCCGATGATGATCTTGGCCTCTTCGTTGTCCAGCGTCAGCAGGTTGGGCGTCGAGAGCACGTTGGCATCGCCGTCGCTGTTGAAGAAGTTGGCGATGGCGCCCAGGATGTACTGGCCGCCGATCTTGCCGGCAATGCCCAGGTTCAGCCCCGGCTGGATCGAGGAGGCCAGACCCGCGGGGTTGCGGGTGGCCAAGGCCTGCGTGAGGGCCAGGATGTTGTTCCTGTTGAGGCTGGAGTTGGTGCCGATGACCGCGTTGTTGCCCAGCGCGCTCTGCCACTGGACGCCGAAGTTCGCCGCCTTGTTGGCGCTGACCTCCACGATCAGCGCTTCGATCATCACCTGCGCGCGGCGGCCGTCGAGCTTGTCGATCACCGCGCGCATCTGGCGGTACTGCGGCTCGGGTGCCGTGATGATCAGTGAGTTGGTCGATGGGTCGGCCTGGATCTGTCCGCCGGTGGAGGGCTGGTTGGCGTTGTTGAGCGGCGCATTGGCAGCCGCTGAGCCACCTTGCCCGCTGCTGCCGCCCATGCTGCTCTGGTTGTTCTGCTGGAAGCTGGCCTGCTGCGGCGCCGGGCTGCTGCCGCCGCCCGCGGCACCGGGCGTACCCGGCGTGGCCTGCTGGTTCGCCGCCATCGCTGCACGCAACGTCGCAGCGAGCCGCACCGCATCGGCGTTCTTCAGATAGACCACGTAGATGTTGCCGGCCAGGCCGTTGCTGCTCTCCGCGGGCGGACGATCGAGCTTCTCGACCAGCGTGCGCACCAGTTGCGCGCGCGCCGGATTGGCCGCACGCAGGATGAGCGAATTGCTGCGCGGATCGGCAAGCAGCGTCGTGCGGAACGACGCATCGACCGCGCCCGGCGCAGCACCCGGTGCAGCGCCCGAACCGCTGCCGTCGACCAGCCGCTGCACCAGCGGCAGCAGGTCGCTCGCGACCGAGTGCTTGAGCTGAATGATCTCGATGTCCGACGCATTCGGCACGTCGAGCGCCGCGATGATTCGCGCGAGGCGGCGCATGTTGTCGGCGTAGTCGGTGATCACGAGCGAGTTGTTGCCCGGGTTCACGTTGATGGTGTTGTTCGGCGGAATCAGCGGGCGCAGCACCGGCAGCAGGCTGTTGGGCGACTCGTAGTTCAGCCGAAAGATCTGCGTGACGATCTGGTTGCTGCCCGACGACGAGGTCGCGCCGATCGAGGTGTTCACGGTGCTGCTCTGCAGCTTGGCGTCGGCCTCGGGCACCACCTTGTAGAGGCCGTCGGCCTCCACCACCGCAAAGCCCTGCAGGCGCAGCGCCGAGGCGAACTGGTTGAAGGCGGCGGCCGGCTGGATGGCGCGGTCGGTGACCAGGTTCATCGTGCCCTTCACGCGCGGATCGACCACCACGTCGCGTCCGGTGACCACCGCCATGGTGCGGGCCACGGCCTCGATGTCGGCATTGGAGAAGTTGAGCGTGATCGGCTCGCCGCGGCGCGGCGCATCGCCCTGCGCGAAGGCGGGCGGCAGCACCTGCAGGAAGGACGCCGCGATCAGCAGGCGCGCCGCGAGCGCGACGATGCCGAGGCGGGCGCCGGGCGTGGACAGTGGCTTCATCATGGTCAACCCAGGGTGATGATCGAACGCGCGTTGTCGCGCCGTCCGATGATGTTCAACAAATTGGAAAGAGCGTCTTCGCGGCCGGCCGCGGCACTGGCTTCGCCGTTGAAGCGGAAGGCGGTGCCGTTCCAGCTGCCGCTGCCGTTCAGTTGCAGGCTGCCTTCGCGCGTGCTGAGCAGGAGCGTGGGGCTGTTGCCGCCTTCGAGCGAGAGCCGGTAGCTGCCCATCGGCTTGAGGGTCGACAGGCTGGAAGAAACGTCGGTGGCGTCGAGCGTGGCCTGGCCCGCGATGCGCAGCACCGGGCCGTCCCATTGCAGCGAGAAGGCCTTGGTGGAGAGGTCGAGCGCGCCGTCGAGCTTGAGCGTATTCCACGGGGCACCGAGGCCGGTGAGCATCGTGGCGGGCCAGCGCGAGCGACCGTCCTGCCAGTCGAGCAGCACGCCGTTGCCGCGCGGGCTGGCCTTGAGTTCGAGCGGACGCGGAGCGCAGCAGGGCAGGTCGAGCGAGGCGAAGACGCCGCTGAAGCTCGGGCGCAGGCGCCAGTGCAGGAGGCCGGGCAGCGAAACGGCCTGCGCGCTGCCGGTGCCGCTGGCGAACACCACCGCAGCCGCGCCGTTCCATACCGTGCCGCGCGGATTGACCAGCAGCAGCCGGCCCTGGCTCCAGTTCGACAGCGCCGAGGCGAGCCAGCGCGCGGGTGCGAACAGCACCACCGCCAGCACCGCGCCGATCACGATGCCGAGGAGGGCCCAGCGCCAGCCGCGTCGCGGCTTGGGCTCGGAGAGCGCGGAAAGCGGGGAGCGCGTCGCCATGCCGGGCTGTCTGTTCACCGGGGGGCGGGCAACGCCATCACGACGGTGCCCTCCCAGCGGACCTGCGGAAGCTGCGGCGCGTCCTTGTCCTTGTTGCCGGGCGCCGGCGGGGTGGCGGGCGCGCGCGTGAGGTGCACTTCGCGCGGCACCGCATGCGCATTGCCGCGTGCCTGCGCGAGCCACTGGGCGACCGTGCTGGCGGGCGTGGCGCGCAGCGTGACGGTGGCGCCGTCGCCGCCTGCCGTCATGAGCTGCGCGTTGTTGACGCCCAAGCCCTCGCGCACCGAAGTTTCGAGCGAGCGCAGCGCCTCGTCGCGGGCGAGCCGGGGTTGCGACTGCAGCGCCTTCGCGCGGTTCTGCAAGGTGGCCATCTGCTGGAGTTGCGCATCGAGCTGCGCGTGTTCGGCCGGTGCCGCGGCCAGCGTGCGCAACGCGGGAGCGAGCGCAATCCACCAGAGCAAGGCCAGTGCCACGAGCGCGATGGCGCCGCCGACCATCTGGCGCTCGCGCATCGCGAGGGCAGCCCAGCGGGCCTTGAGTTGTTCGCTGAAGTTCATCGGGGAGTGGTCTCGGCCTGCACGAGCAGCAGATCGCCCTCGGTGCGCACGTTGTAGCCGCGCGGCGCCATTGCGCCGGTGATCTGCGAGACCTCCGACGGCTGCAGCCCGAGGCCGCGCAGGCGCAACTGGCCGTTGGTGTAGTCCACGGCCGAAGGCGTGCGGCCGAGCGGGAGGTTGGTGGCGAGCGCGCCGACCATGGGTTCGAAATCGGTCGCGGCCACGTCGCCCACGGCCTGCTGCAGCGCCGCGACTTCACGCGTCATCTGCAATTGCGGGTCGATCACGATCTTCACCGAGGGAAAGGTCTGGGTGAGGATGGTCTTGGCGGCCTGGCGCTTGGACTCGAGCGCGCCGCGCTCCTTCCAGGCCCAGGCGTTGAGGCCGATCACTTGCGTCAGCAGCAGCACGACGACGCCCCAGCGCGCGGCGCGCCATTCGTGCGCATAGCGCAGCGTCTGCAGCACGGAGGCGAATTTCTTGCCGGCGCGCGCGCGGCCGGTGGCGGCGAGATCGAACTGCGCAAGCTCCCACGGCGTGCGCGCGGCGTTGAGCCAGCGCTGCGGCGCCTTCACGATCGGCACGCGGCGCTCCAGCAGGCGCTCGGCCGCTTCGGCGACCGCGGGCTCGGTGGTGATGACGGCGGTGTCGAGCGGCAGGCTGCCCGACAGCGCCAGGCCCGCGCCGGCCAGCGGCAGCGAGACCACGCCATCGGCGTCGCAGACGGTGAGCTGCGGCGCTTCGGGTTCGCCGGTGATCTGCAGCAGCGGCGGGCCGTCGGCGGACTGCGGTGCGAATTCGGGGACGATGCGCACGACGCGGCGCCCGGCCGCTTCGAGCCCCTGCACGATGCTGCGAAGCCAGATGCGGTTGCATGCGGCCACCCACACGGGGGCGCCGGCCTTCGCGTCGGGCTCGAGCGCGAAGTGCAGGGCCTCGGGGTCGTCGAGCAGGTGTTCTTCGAGCAGGCCGTCGAGCACGGCGCGCAGCTTCGACGCGCTGCCCATGCTGCCCTTGGGCAGCGTGACGCGGTGCCACGACAGCGCCTTGGAAGGAATGCCGAGCGTGACTTCGCTGCCCGAGGGCAACAGCGCCAGCAGCGCACGGCCCTGGTCGCGCAATGCAATGCCGTCGTCGCCGGCCTGGGCCCAGTCGTACTCACCCGCGGCGTCGGCCGGGGGCAGCGGGGCAATGAGCAGCAGCGGGGTCATGGAGGTGGTCGGAAAAGCCGGTGATTGTAGGAGGGCGTCTGACAGTCAATTGCTATTATTTGAATAGCGTAGTTGACAGTTGTGACGGGCGTTATAAGGCTTTTTGATCAATATATGTAAACAGCACTCAGGGTTTAGCCGGAGTCGTTGTTGCGCCGGCGCCGCGGGTGCGCCAGACCGTCGTCACCGTGACGCCGTTGCGTTGCAGGAGCGAGTGCTCCTCGACCCAGGTGCGGTCCAGACGGAGGCGCCCGTAGACCTCGAAGTACTGGGTGCCCACGCCGTGCTGGGTGGCGTTGAAGCGGGAGCCTTCGCTGGGCAGCCCCTGATTGGCCTCGTCGATGGTCTTGAAGTAGGAGCGGTTGCGCTTCTCCACCAACTGGCGTGCGGTCGCAATCGGCAGGTTTTCCAGGCTGGCGCTGATGGCCTCGGCGCTCGCGGTGTTGAGGTTGAGCGTGGTGCGCACCGGCAGGATCGTCACGTAGGGCTCGATGGCCGCGGCGGTCGATGGCGAAAGCCCGAGCCACACCAGTTGCGACACCTCCTGCGGCATCAAGGGCGCATTGCCCGCATCGCCGCCGCCGGAGGCTTCGTCGGTGCCGGTGGACAGCGTCCTCACGAGCCCGGTCGTCATCTGGCTGAGCTCCGAGGCCGGCAGACCCAGCAGGTTGAAGAGGCGGGTGAAGGTGGCCACGCTGGCCGGCACCGGCTTGCCCGCATCGACCAGCGACAGCACGTTGAGCTTGGACTGCGCATCGACGATGCGGCCCGAGAGAAAGGCGTCGGGCAGGCCGTCGAGGTTGTCGCTCGACACGTTCTTGTCGGCCGACAGGAAGCTGGTGAGCCGCGCTTCCTCGAGCGGCACCGCCCAGGGTTCGCCCAGGTGATCGGGGCCGCCGGCGCGGCCGTCCTCGGCAAGGATCAGCCGCGACCAGTCGAGCGCGCCGATCAGCACCCAGGCCGCCTGCACGCGCGCGCGCTCGGCGCCTTCGACTTCGGCTGCGCGCCATTGCTGCCACAGCGCGGCAGCGGAGAAGGTGGCGACGAGCATCACCGTCAGCATCGCCGCGAGCAGCGCGGCGCCGGACTGGCGGCGCGCACGTGGCCCGAGTGCCGTAATGCGCCGGGTCATGACTTCGCACCCCCCACGATCGGCTTGACCCAATCGCGCGTGAGCGTGCCCGACAGCCCGTCGCCCGGCGGCAGGCTGATCACCAGGCGCACGCCGTCGGGCATGTTGACGATCGGGCCTGCGGGGTTGGCCGGGTTGGCTGGATTGACCGGCGTGGTGGGTGCCGTGGGCAGCGAACCCGCGGGCGTCCAGTTGTTGTCGCGGAAGTAGTAAAGCTGCCAGCCGATGGCGGGCATCAGCACCACATCGTTGTAGCCGCCGCCTTGGGCGCCGCCGCCCTGCGCCCAGGAGGCCGCGAGGTTCCAGGCCTGCTGCCATTCGCCGCGCGTGGTGAAGGCCTGCGACTGCCAGCGCTGCCAGCGCGGGCCCTCGGCGCCCGGCCGCAGGGTCCAGGCCACCACCAGCATGGCGGGCGCCGTCGGATCGCTGCTGCGGCGCGTGAGCCGCAGCACGTTGCCGTCCCAGTCGATCGGGCGGGTCTGCGCGATCGAGGTCACCGCATCGAGGTCGGCGCCCCATTGCGCGAGGGTGGCCTGCAGGGTCAGGATGGCGTCGGCGCGCTGCTGGTTCTGCGTGGTGGCGCGCGACATGCTGTCCAGCCCGCGCCAGCTCACGAGCGAGAGCAGCGCCATCACCGAGATGGCCACGAGCAGCTCGATCAGCGTGAAGCCGCGCGAGGTCTTCTGCTTCGTCTTCGTCATCAGAAGCGGCCCACCACGGTGGAGATGCGCAGGATCGGTGAGTTGACCTCGTCGCGCACCTGCACGTCGACCCGCCGGAAGTTCGGATTGAGCGTGGGCACCGTCGAGGTCGTCACGTTGAACGAGGCGCCTGCCTGCACGCAGATGGAGCCCGAGTCGCCCACGGCCGGCATCTGGCGCGAGAGGCGGGCCTTGGCGAGTTCGTTTTCGGCGCACAGGTCGGCCAGCACGAGGTCGGACTGGCGCTGCGCATTGCGCGTGAGCGACATCGTGGCCTGCGAGCCCGCGGCCAGCGCGAGCGCGACGATGCCCAACGCGATCAGCACTTCGATCAGCGTGAAGCCGCTGCAGGCCCATGCCCTTGTTCCGCGCCGCAATCTCATGGCACGGGGAAGACGGTGAACGGGCGCAGGCCGTCGGTGGCGATGCGCAGCGAGCGTGCAGGCGGGCCGGCGGAATAGAGCGTGATCTGCTGCGCCGCGATGATCGGATCGGGCCCGAGCTGCAGCGCCGGAACCAGCGTGCCGTTGCCAAGCGCGGCCTGGGCGGTGATGCCTTCGGCGACCCAGCCGCTCGGGATCGCATCGGCCGGCAGGCCGTCGAAGACGAAGCTGCCTTCGACGGGCCGCCACCGCACGGCGACGCCGCTGGCCCGCGACTGGGCGCGGGCGGATTCGAGGAGCGCGGCGAGCCGGTCGGCTTCGCGATCGAGCTTGGCGGCGTTGGTGTCGCGCATCGCAAAGCTCACGCTGGCGGTGGCGATCGCGATGATCGCGATCACGATGATCAGCTCGAGCAGCGTGAAGCCGCGCGCCGTGCTGCCCTTGCTGCCCTTGCTGCTATTGCCAGCTGCCGATGTCGGCATTCTTGCCCTCGCCGCCGTTCTGACCATCGGCGCCGAACGAGAGCACGTCGATTTCGCCCTTGATGCCTGGGTTCATGTACTGGTAGGGATGGCCCCAGGGGTCGTTGGGCAGCTTCTCGACGTAGGGCTTCCAGTTCGGGGCGGCCGGACCGACGGTCGGGCGCGTCAGCAGCGACTGCAGGCCCTGCTCGGCGGTCGGGTAGCGCTGGTTGTCCAGGCGGTAGAGCTTGAGCGCTTGCATCAGGTTGTTGATGTCGGTGCGGGCGGCCGTCACGCGGGCGTCGTCGGCACGCTCGATCACGTTCGGCACGATCAGCGCGGCAAGCACGCCGATGATGACCAGCACCACCATCAGTTCGATCAGCGTGAAGCCGCGCTGGGCGGTCCGGGAAGCGGCACGAAGGAATTTGTTCATAGGTTGGGCGACATGATTCGGAAAGCGCGCTGCATGATAATCCGCGCCCATGACAAGTCCTTACTCCGCTGCCCGCTGGCATGCCCCACTTGCAACGACGGGGCTTTGGGCGCTGGCCGCTGGCGCCGCGGTGTTCTGGGCCTTGCGCCTCTCGTCACCGGCAGATGCCGTGGCCGCCGCGGCCGCGATGCCCCGGCCTTCGGTCACGGCGGATGCCGAAGCGGTCGGGCGGTTGCTCGGCGTGGTCTCCGCGCAGTCAGCGGCGCCCGCGGCCCCTGAGGCGGCCAGCCGCTTCGCGCTGGTGGGCGTGGTTGCCGATCCGTCGAACCAGGGCGCGGCCCTGATCGCCATCGACGGCAAGCCGCCCAAACCTTTCCGCGTCGGTTCGCGCGTCGGCGACAACTACGTGCTGCAGTCGGTGGGCGTGCGCGCGGCAACGCTCGGCGCGCAGGCCGACGGACCACCGGCGTTCACGCTGCAACTTCCGGTGCGCGCGCCGATCAGCGTGGGGCTGCCGCCGCCGCCGATTTCGGGCGTGTCGCCCATGCCGGCGCCGGCTCAGCCACCCGCGCAAAGGTCGGCCGGGATGTTGCCGTCCACCATGCCCGCCGTGGTGATGCCGCCCCCGACCGAGGCGACGCAACAGCCGCAAGGGCAGGCGCCAATCGCCGCGCAATAGCGCGTGTAGCGCCCATGAAAAGCCGGCTTCGCGCCGGCTTTTTCGTTGTTTGCGAGGACCGCGCCTCAGGCCTGCAGGAACAGCCGGTAGGCCGGGTTGGCCGTTTCCTCGACGTAGGGATAGCCCAGGTTTTCGAGGAACGCGTCAAAGGCCGCAGCGTCGCCGGCCGGCACCTGCAGACCGACCAGGATGCGTCCGTAGTCGGCGCCCTGGTTGCGGTAGTGGAAGAGGCTGATGTTCCAGTTCGGCCGCATCAGGCTCAGGAACTTGAGCAGCGCGCCCGGACGCTCGGGGAACACGAAACGCAGCAGGCGCTCGTCGTGCGCAAGGCCCGTGCGCCCGCCGACCAGGTGCCGCAGATGCTCCTTGGCGAGCTCGTCGTGCGTGAGGTCGAGCGCGTCGAAGCCGTGGTCGATGAAACTGCGTGCGATGGTGGCCGATTCGCCACGCGTCGATGTCGTGAGGCCGACGAACACGTGCGCCTTGGCCGCGTCGCTGATGCGGTAGTTGAACTCGGTCACGTTGCGCAGCGCGCCGCCGGTCGAACCCGATTCCTCGGCATCGCTCGCGGGCAGTTCGCCGACCAGTTCGCAGAAGCGGCGGAAGCTGCCGCGTTCCTCGGGGATCGTGACGGCGAAGAGCGCCTCGCGTTCCTCACCGACCTCGGCGCGCTCGGCCACGAAGCGCAGCCGATCGAAGTTCATGTTGGCGCCGCACAGGATTGCTGCGTAGGTCTCGCCGCGGCGGCCATGTTCGGCCACGTACTGCTTGATTGCGGCCACCGCCAACGCGCCTGCGGGCTCGACGATGCTGCGCGTGTCGACGAAGACGTCCTTGATGGCGGCGCAAACGGCATCGGTGTCGACGGCGATGTATTCGTCGACCAGTTCGCTGGCGATGCGGAAGGTTTCCTCGCCGACCAGCTTGACGGCGGTGCCGTCGGAGAACAGGCCCACGTCAGGCAGGCTCACGCGCTGGTGGGCTGCGACCGATTGCATCATCGCGTCGGAGTCGTTCATCTGCACGCCGATCACCTTGATCTCGGGACGCACGGCCTTGATGTAGTTGGCCACGCCGGAGATCAAGCCGCCGCCGCCGATCGCGACGAAGACCGCATCGAGCGGGCCTTGGTGCTGGCGCAGGATTTCCATCGCGATGGTGCCCTGTCCTGCGATGACGTCCGGGTCGTCGAAGGGGTGGACGAAGGTCAGGTTCTGTTGCTTCTGCAATTCGAGCGCGTGCAGATAGGCATCGGAATAACTGTCGCCGTGCAAGACGATTTCACCGCCGAAACCGCGCACGGCATCGATCTTCAATTTGGGCGTCGTCACCGGCATGACGATCACTGCGCGCGTGCCGAGCTTTCGCGCGCCGAGTGCAACGCCTTGCGCGTGATTGCCGGCCGAGGCGCAGATCACGCCGCTTGCCAATTGCGCGGCGCTCAAATGCGCCATCTTGTTGTAAGCGCCCCGAAGTTTGAAGCTGAATACCGGTTGCTGGTCTTCGCGCTTGAGCAATACGGTGCAACTTAAACGTTCGCTGAGTGCGCGCGCCTTCTCAAGCGCGGACTCGACGGCGACGTCGTACACCCGGGCGTTGAGAATTTTTCTGAGATAGTCGGCGGGCGTCAATTGCGCCGGTACAGGTGCTTGGCGCACATTTTTTTTCAAGGGAATTTTCATTTGTTTACCAATGATAAATGGTATCGAGATTGCATGCGAGGTATGACATGGACACAAATGTCATAAACCTCTTCGATAGCATGACAGCCGCAAATGATTCTGGATTTTTTGCGCGCACCTATCCTGCAATTCATACGCCTGCAAATGAAATTACTTTTGAGCAGAATTTGTTAACGGTTTTTGTCAGTGACCTTTCGAAGGGACTGATGCAAGCCGAAGCGGCGCGCGTTCAACGAGGAGAAATCGGACGCGCCACATGGCAAGTGATGGGCAACAGATTGCGCGCGCACATCGTTCCGCTGCTGGGAAATTTGCCCGCCCAGTCGTTTGCCACATCCGACGCGCAGCGACTGATCGATCGCCTTGGCGAACAGGGTTTCACCAGCACGACGATCGCGCAGTACCTGGTGCTGCTGCGCAAGGTCGTGATGCACGGTGTGCACACCGGCGTGCTGCGCGAGGCGCCGCTGTTTCCCAAGGTCAAGGTGCGCAGCCAGCCGCGCGGGAGCTTCAGCGTTTCGGAGTACCGGGCGATCGTTGCTGCAGCGCGAAGGCTGCGCGGAAATTCGCATCCGGTGCTCAGCCGGTTGGGCGCCGGCGAGCGGTTCTGGATCGCACGCGAGCATCTGGCCATGCCGGACGAGCTGCCCTGGCTGATTCGCTGGATGGTGAACACCTTTGTTCGTCCGAGCGATATCAAGCTCATGAAGCACAAGCACATCGAAGTAGTGCGCGGCAAGCATGTCTACCTGCGGATGAACCTGCCGGAGAGCAAGCGGCACAGCCAACCGATCGTGAGCTTGCGGCCGGCTGTGCGTGTCTATGAGTGCTTGCTCGCCGAGCGCCGGGAACATGGTTTCGGCGGAGCGGACGACTATCTTTTCCTGCCTCATTTGAAGAATCGCGAGCACGCCCTTGCGGTGCTCAATTTCTTTTTCCATTGGGTTCTCGATGTGACGCGGCTCGGGAAGGGGCCGCTGGGTCAATCTAGAACGCTCTATTGCTTGCGCCATACCGCAATCACGTTGCGACTCTTGTATGGGCAAGGCATCGACATGCTGACCTTGGCGCGCAATGCGCGAACGAGCGTCAACATGATCGAACGTTTCTACGCATCTGTTTTGAGCGGAGAAATGAATGTGGGGCTGCTGCAAAGCCGGCGAGGCCGGATGAGCTGAGGGCAAAGAACAAAAAGTCGCCTGGCTTGCGCCGGGCGACTTGAGGCTTTGCTGATTCGAACTGGCGCGAGCCAGCATCGGGATCAAACGAAGAAGGTCAGAACGCGTGACGGAGACCGAAGTCGTAGCCGGTCGAGGTCTTCGGGGTGAAGCCACCAGCGGTCACGAAACCAGGGCCGCCAACAGTCAGAGCTGCACCGTTCTTGTTGCTGACGCGAGCGACCGTTGCGTACAGAGCCGTGCGCTTCGACAGGTTGTGCACGTAGCCGATTGCCAGCTTGTTGGCCTTCTTGTCTTCGGGGATGACCGCGAAGGGAGACTGTGCGACCAAGTTCTCGTCGTACTTGACGCTCGAGTACGAAGCGCGAATCAGGCCAGCACCGACCGGCACGGTCACGCCGAGCAGGTAACCGGTCAGGTCGATGTCGGGACGGCCGCCCAGGGTAGGCGTCATTTCGTAGTCCAGCTTGTTCTTGGCCTTCGAGAATTCACCGAAGAGCTTCAGGGGACCGAAGTCGTACGAAGCGCCGAAGTTCAGAGTGTCGACCTTGTTGGTGATGCCTGCATAGAACTGGTCGCCAACGGTGCTGCTGCCATAAGCAACTGCAACGTCCAGAGGACCGTTTGCATAGCCGAAGCGGCCGCCGACGTAACGGCCGGTGCGGCTCTTGGCAACGCTGGCTTGCTCGATTGCGCCGGTCTTCGGGTTCAGAACGAAACCGGTGCCGGTCTTCGGCGTGAAGTTGCCGTTGTCGTACTTGTCCTGCTCATGGAACGCGTACATCACTTGACCGTAGAACCCCCCCAGGTTCGGCGGCAGGAAGTAGCCGATCGAGTTACTGGCACGGTCGTAGTTCTGGTTGCCACCGAAGCCTCCAGTGTCTTTGGCTCCATTCGTGTCGACATTGAAGCCGTTGGCCGTATTGATCAAGTTACTGCCAACGCCGTTGGTGCCGAACGGATCGAACACGGTGTCGTTCCAGAACGTGGGCGTGTAGTCACGACCTAAACGGACCTCACCGAAACCACCCGAAAGGCTCACTGTCGAGCGGCGCTTGAACGACGCAACGCCAGTGGCGCCGTCGTCGTTGGCGATCGGGGCTTCGAGCCAGAAGCTGGCTGCCAGGCCACCGCCGAGGTCTTCCGTACCACGGAAGCCCAGGCGGCTGGAGTTGTAGCCACTGTTGGCCAAGGCCGTGCGGCTGACCTTCACGCTGCCTTTGTTCAGGTAGAGCGGGTTGAAGCCAGTGGCGACGCCCTGTGCGTTGTACGTGAAACCATTATTTTGGTCACGCGAGGTGGACGAGTAGCCGCTGATCGACGCGTCGACCACACCGAACAGCGTGACGGACGACTGAGCCGAGGCAACACCGGCAACAGCCAGGGCAGCCAGAGCAGTTGCCCTTTTGGGGCGAAAACTAGAGTGGGGACTCCGGCCGCGTCGGGCAACCGGCAAAGAAAAAAGCCCCGAGCTTTGCAGCTCGGGGCTAAATCCACCAATTGGAAGGGTGGAGGAGACAACTGTGGGCGCAAACGTATGCGCGATGAAATAAAGTATATCGACTGTTTGTTGCGTTGCAACAAGCGAGTGATGCTTTTCCCACACAAATCCGATGCCGACGTGCGTTTTTGCCGGGCATCCTGACTGGAATCCGAAGAATCATGGAATGCACAGTGAGTTGGACCGGCGACGCCGGAACGCGTTCGGCCATGGGCTTTGTCGCCGAGACCGGCAGTGGTCATGTCCTGATGATGGATGGCGCGCCCGACGCGGCCAAGCCGGAGAACGGCGGCCAGAACCTTGCCGCGAGGCCGATGGAGACGGTGCTGGCCGGTACCGGTGGCTGCACTGCCTATGACGTGGTGCTGATATTGAAAAGAGGCCGACATCGCGTCGAGCGTTGCAGCGTCAAGCTGACCAGCGAACGTGCGGAAAAGGATCCCAAGGTCTTCACCAAGATCCACATGCATTTCACGGTGGCCGGCAAGGCGATCCCCGCTTCCGCAGTGGAGCGTGCAATTGCACTGAGTCACGAGACCTATTGCTCGGCCAGCATCATGCTGGCGAAGACGGCCGAGATCACCACCAGCTTCGATCTGATCGAAACCTGAGGCTGGGGGCGTTTTAGATCCGATGCGCCACAGTGGTCATCACGCGTGAGGCCAGACGCATCAAGGCCTTGACCGGCGGCGGGAGTTCAGCGGCGCCGGCATCGACGGCCTGCGCTGCATGACGCGCCTCGTCGGACTTCATTTGCTCGACCACGGCCCGGGAGGCACTGTCGGATAACGGGAGTCGATCCAGATGGCTGTCGAGATGAGCCTCCACCTGACGTTCAGTTTCGGCCACGAAACCCAGGCTCCAAGGATCCCCCAGTCGGCCGGCAACGAGGCCGAGCCCGAAAGCGCCGGCATACCAGAGCGGATTCAACAGCGAAGGCCGATCACCCAAATCGTCCAGGCGCTGGCGTGTCCAGGCCAAGTGATCGGTCTCTTCGTGCGCAGCTTCAAGGAATTGAGCGCGCAGGCTTGGATCGCGCGCCACGGCTGCCTGGGCTGTGTAAAGCGCCTGTGCACAGACTTCTCCGACATGGTTGACTCGCATGAGCGCGCCGGCTTGGCGGCGCTCTTTCTCGTCCATCTCAGCGGGAGCCTGGGACAGGATGGGCATGGTTCGCGTTGCGTGAGGGCGAGCAAAAAGGGTGCGCAAAGCCGCATCTGTTGCGGTGAGAACGGGGTCAAGCGAGAGCGTCATTCGCCTATTTGAACGCACCTCGAAAGTGCTGCAAAAAGTTACGTTCTTGTTTCGCATTGTGGTGCGACAGATAGGCTAAGTCCTTTGTTGCAGGACTGCAACGAAACGCGCGGGCCATCCAAGATTTCGGGCGATTTGTTTTGCCCTGCCGCAGCGGCTCTGGTGCAATAGCATCAACTTCCCAAAAGGAGGTTGGCCCGGGGTCCGGTGGGAGCACAAAAGTGCCAGTCACGGTGAGCCCTTCGCACCGGAGCCCTATGTTTAACCTTGGAGAAACTTGCAATGAAAAAATCTCTAGTTGCTCTGGCTGCCCTGGCTGTTGCCGGTGTTGCCTCGGCTCAGTCGTCCGTCACGCTGTTCGGTGTGGTCGACGCGTCGATCAGCGGCTACTCGGCCACCGCGCGTGACCTGAACGGTGCCACGTTCCTGAACCCGTTCTACGTGAACAAGGGCAGCATCAAGGCAAGCCGTCGCGAACTGGCTAATTCCGGTTACAACTCCAGCCGTCTGGGCTTCCGTGGCACGGAAGACCTCGGTGGTGGCTTGGCAGCCAGCTTCTGGCTCGAAGCTCCGATCACCAATGACGACGGCCAAGGCGGCGTTTCGACGTTCGCTCGTCGTTCGACCGTGAGCCTGTCGGGTGGTTTCGGTGAAGTTCGTTTGGGTCGTGACTACTCCGCCACGTTCTGGAACGACACCGTGTTTGATCCGTTCGGCACCAATGGTGTTGGTACCAACCTGGTCTTCGCGGCTTCGTCTGGCTTCGCTGCCTTCAACGGCTACGGCGCTGCAAAGACGCCTCTGGTGAACACGCCCCAGATCACGGACGTCGGTGGTAGCAACTACACCCGCACCAGCAACAACATCGCCTACTTCCTGCCACCGAACCTGGGCGGTTTCTACGGCCAACTGCAGTACTCGTTCAGCGAAAAGACCAAGTACAGCCCGGGCACCGCTACGCCTAACGTTGCGAACAACTCGCGCGCTGGCCGTTACATCGGTGGTCGTTTCGGCTACGCAAACGGTCCTCTGGACGTTGCAGCTGCTTACGGCAGCAGCACCGTTGGCGACCAGTTCTACGCTGGCGTGACCAGCAAGGTCAACACGTTCAACGTCGGCGCTTCGTATGACTTCGGTCCCGTGAAGCTGTTCGGTGAGTTCTCGCGTTCGAAGAAGAAGGACGACTACGAAAACGAACCCCTGGTTCGCACGGCTGACACTGACCTGACCGGTTACCTGCTCGGCGTGACCGTGCCGGTCGGTGCTGGCCTGATCCGCGCTTCGTACTCGGCTGTCAAGTACGACCTGAACCAAGCTGACGTGCTGTTCCAACCGCGTGTTGCTGACCCGAAGGCCAACAAGCTGGCAATCGGCTACGTGCACAACCTGTCGAAGCGCACGGCTCTGTACGCAACGGTTGCTCGCATCAGCAACAAGAACGGCGCAGCTCTGACCACTGGTGGTCCTGGCTTCGTGACCACCGGCGGCCTGACCCCCAAGACCGCGACCGGCTACGACTTCGGTATCCGTCACGCTTTCTGATTTGACGCTGGCGTAAGCCAGCATCGAAGCTAAAAGCTCAAAAGCCACCCGACGCAAGTCGGGTGGCTTTTTTCATTCTGGCGCTGCAAGGGCTAGGTGTTGGCAATGAGCACCATGTGTGTGCACCCCCGGGGAACCCCCGTGCGGGCACGCACCTTGCACTGCTAGCATGCCCGATCACTCTGTTTGCTAATGATTGCCTTCGTACTGCGCCGCCTGATCCAGGCCGTGATCGTGATGATCGCGGTCGCGTTCATTGCCTTCCTCTTGTTCCAATACGTCGGCGATCCCGTCGTGTTCCTGCTGGGCCAGGATGCCAAGCCCGAACAGATTCGTGAATTGCGCGCCGGCTTGGGGCTCGACAAGCCCTTCTTCGTGCAGTTCTGGCATTTCCTGGTCAATGCGGCCCAGGGCGAATTCGGCCTGAGCCTGCGCCAGGGCGCCAAGGTCTCGCGCCTGATCGGCGAGCGCTTTCCAGCCACCCTCGAACTGGCACTCGTCGCTGCTGTGCTGGCGCTCTTCATCGGCATCCCGATGGGCGTCTATACGGCCCTGCGCCGCGGCACCTTCATGAGCCAGGTGTTCATGACGGTCTCGCTGCTCGGCGTGTCGCTTCCCACCTTCCTGATCGGCATCCTGCTGATCCTCGTCTTCGCGGTCACGCTGGGCTGGTTCCCGAGCTTCGGCCGGGGCGAAACCGTGAAGTTCGGCTGGTGGACCAGCGGCCTCTTCAGCGTCGACGGCTGGCAACACATCGTGCTGCCGGCGGTGACGCTCGCGATCTTCCAGCTCACGCTGATCATGCGGCTGGTGCGCGCCGAGATGCTCGAGGTGCTGCGCACCGACTACATCAAGTTCGCACGCGCACGGGGCCTGTCGAACCGCGCCATTCATTTCGGCCACGCTCTCAAGAACACGCTGGTGCCGGTGATGACCATCACCGGCCTGCAGCTCGGCGGCCTGATCGCCTTTGCCATCATCACCGAGTCGGTGTTCCAGTGGCCCGGCATGGGCCTCCTGTTCATCCAGGCCGTGACCTTCGCCGACATCCCGGTGATGGCGGCCTACCTGTGCCTCATTGCGCTGATCTTCGTGGTGATCAACCTCGTGGTCGACCTGCTGTATTTCGTGGTCGATCCGCGTCTGCGCGTGGGCAAGGCGGGAGGGCATTGAGCATGGCAGCAGCAACAGAAGCAGCGACCACAACGGCAGTCCCTCGCCTCAAGGCGTCCGGGCGGGCTTTCGCGAACATTGCGAGCTTCTATCCCGAGCTCACGGCCTTTCGCCGCGACCTGCACGCGCACCCCGAGCTCGGCTTCGAAGAGGTCTACACGGCAGGCCGCGTGCGCGAGGCGCTGCGCGCTTGCGGCGTCGACGAGATCCACGAAGGCATCGGCAAGACCGGCGTGGTCGGCGTGATCCGCGGCAAGTCGACCGCCAGCGGCCGCATGATCGGCCTGCGCGCCGACATGGACGCACTCCCCATGCGCGAGGACAACAGCTTCGGCTGGCGCTCCGCCAACGACGGCCTGATGCACGGCTGCGGCCACGACGGCCACACCGCCATGCTGGTCGGTGCCGCGCGCTACCTCGCCGAGACCCGCGATTTCGACGGCACCGCCGTGCTGATCTTCCAGCCCGGTGAAGAAGGCTTCGCCGGCGCGCGCGTGATGATCGAGGACGGCCTGTTCGACCGCTTCCCGGTGAACGCGGTCTATGCGATGCACAACTGGCCCGCGATGCCCGCCGGCACCGTCGGCATCAACCGCGGCGCAATGATGGCCGCGGCCGACCGCATCACGATCGAGATCAAGGGCAAGGGCGGGCACGGTGCGCACGCCTACCAGACCATCGACCCGGTGGTGGTCGCCGCGCACATCATCACCGCGGCCCAGACCATCGTGTCGCGCAGCGTGCGCCCCATCGATGCGGCCGTCGTCAGCATCTGCGCGGTGCAGGCGGGCGACCTCGGCGCGATGAGCGTGATTCCGGGCGAGGCCACGCTGGTCGGTACGGTGCGCACCTTCAGCGCGCGGGTGCAGGCCCAGGTCGAGCAGCGCCTGACCGAGCTGTGCACGGCGATTGCCGCCGGCTTCGGCGCCACCGCCACCATCAAGTACGAGCGCATCTACCCGGCCACCATCAACACCGCCCCCGAGGCGATGTTCGCGGCCGACGTGGCCGAGTCGCTGGTCGGGGCCAAGAATGTCGAGCGCAGCATGGAGCCCAGCATGGGCGCCGAGGACTTCTCCTTCATGCTGCAGAAAAAGGCGGGCGCGTACCTGCGCATCGGTCAGGACGTGCGCGAAGGCGCCTTCCTCCACAACAGCCGCTACGACTTCAATGACGAGATCCTGCCGCTTGGCGCCGCGCTGCATGCCGGCCTGATCGAGCAGGGCATGCCGCTTGCCGCTACCCGCAGCACGCAGCCAGGGAAAGCAGCCGCCACCGCGGCGTCGTGATGTGTTCGATTTCAACCCGAGGAGTGTCTCCATGAGTTTCAAGAAGAAAGCGGCCGCGGTCGCCGTCCTGTGCGCCCTGAGCGCCGCCAGCCTGGTCGCGAGCGCGCAGACCATCCGCATCGCGAACCAGGGCGACGCGCTGTCGCTCGACCCGCACTCGCTCAACGAGTCGCTGCAGTTGAGCGTCACCGCCAACGTCTATGAAACCCTCGTGGGGCGCAACAAGGACCTGAGCCTTGCGCCGCTCCTGGCCACCAGCTGGAAGCAGACCTCGCCGAACGTCTGGCGCTTCGAACTGCGCAAGGGCGTGGTCTTTCATGACGGTACGCCGTTCACCGCCGACGACGTGGTGTTCAGCTTCGCGCGCGCCCAGGGCGACGGCTCCGACATGCGCGCCACGCTGAGCGACATCAAGGCCGTGCGCAAGGTCGGCGATCTCGCCGTCGAAATCGAGACCAACGGCCCGTTCCCCATCCTGCCCGACGTGATCTCGCTCACCATGATCATGAGCAAGAAGTGGTGCGAGGAAAACCAGGCCACCAAGCCGGTCGACCGCCGCAAGGGCATCGAGAACACCGCTTCGTTCAAGGCCAACGGCACCGGCCCGTTCCGCGTGCGCGAGCGCCAGCCGAACGTGCGCACCGTGTTCACGCGCAACGGCACCTACTGGGGCAAGATCGACGGCAACGCGCAGGAGATCGTCTTCACGCCCATCGCCAACCCCGCCACCCGCGTGGCCGCGCTGGTCTCGGGCGAAGTCGACGTGATGGAGCCGGTGCCCGTGCAGGACATCGCCCGCATCAACGCCGCGCCCAACGCCCGTGTCATCACCGGCCCCGAGATGCGCACCATCTTCCTGGGCATGGACCAGAAGCGCGACGAGCTGCTGTACTCCAACATCAAGGGCAAGAACCCGTTCAAGGACAAGCGCGTTCGCCAGGCCTTCTACCAGGCCATCGACATCGTCGGCATCCAGCGCACCGTGATGCGCGGCGCCTCCAAGCCCACGGGCCTGCTGGTCGGCCCGGGCATCAACGGATGGACCGCCGAGCAGGACAAGCGCCTGCCCTTCGACGTCGAAGCCGCCAAGAAGCTCATGGCCGAAGCCGGCTATGCGAGCGGCTTCGAAGTGACGATGAACTGCCCGAACGACCGCTACGTGAACGATGGCCAGATCTGCCAGAGCGTGGCCGCCAACCTCGCCAAGATCAACGTCAAGATCAACCTGGCCGCCGAGACCAAGGGCACCTACTTCCCCAAGATCCTGCGCCGCGACACCAGCTTCTACATGCTGGGCTGGACTCCGACCACCTACGACTCGCACAACGCGCTGAGCTCGCTCACCGCCTGTCCGGACGACAAGGGCACGGGCCAGTTCAACTTGGGCGCGTACTGCAATCCCAAGCTGGACGAGCTGACCAAGAAGATCCAGTCCGAGAGCGACAAGGCCAAGCGCAACGAGCTCATCAAGGAAGCCTTCAAGCTGCATGCAGACGACATCGGCACGCTGCCGCTGCATCAGCAGTCGCTGGCCTGGGGCGTGAGCAAGAAGGTCGAGTTGGTGCAACTGGCCGACAACTTCATGTACTTCAAGTGGATGAGCGTCAAGCCGTGATTCGATGGGCCGCCGCCCCGGGGCGGCCCGACCATGGGCCCGCTTCTTGCGGGCCCTTTCCTTTCTGCCTCACGATGAAATTTAACCCCCACGCTCCCCTTGCTGCGCAAGGTCCGCTGCCCCCCGAGGGGGCCGTTTTTCATCTTGGGGCGGCCCGGCGATGAAAAAAACCCTTGCCCGCTGGCTCGACAGCGACGTCGGCTACAGCTTTCGCACCTCGCCCGTGGCGATGGCGGCGGCACTGATCGCGCTGGTCTGCCTTTTCTGCGCCGCGTTCGCCGGATGGGTGTCGCCGCACAACCCCTTCGACCTCGCCACGCTCGAACTCGGCGATGCCCGCCTGCCGCCCGCATGGAGCGCCGAAGGTTCTTCCAAGTACCTGCTCGGCACCGATGACCAGGGCCGCGACATCCTCTCGGCCGTCATCTACGGCGCGCGCATCTCGATGATCGTGGGCATCGTCTCGGTCGTGCTGTCGGTTATCGTCGGCGTGGTGTTCGGCCTGCTGGCCGGCTTTCTCGGCGGCTGGCTCGATTCGTTTCTCATGCGCGTGTGCGACGTGATGCTGTCGTTCCCGCCCATCCTCGTCGCGCTGCTGATCGCCGGCGTCGGCCGCGCGCTCTTTCCGGGCGCGCACGAGTCGCTCGCTTTCGGCGTGTTGATCATTTCCATCTCGCTCACGGGCTGGGTCCAGTACGCACGCACGGTGCGCGGCTCCACGCTGGTGGAGCGCAACAAGGAATACGTGCAGGCCGCGCGCGTCACCGGCGTGGCGCCGATCCGCATCATGCTGCGCCACGTGCTGCCCAATGTGATGGGGCCGGTGATGGTGCTGGCCACCATCCAGGTCGCGACCGCGATCATCACGGAGGCCACGCTTTCGTTCCTGGGTGTCGGCGTGCCGCCGACCTCGCCTTCGCTGGGCACGCTCATCAGCATCGGCAATCAATACTTGTTTTCGGGCGAGTGGTGGATCACGGTGTTCCCGGGCCTGATGCTGGTGCTGATCGCGCTCAGCGTGAACCTGCTGGGCGACTGGCTGCGCGACGCGTTGAATCCGCGTTTGCGCTGAAGAGAAAAGGAGAACGCCACCATGACGCTGCTCCAGGTCCAGGACCTCGTTGTCGAATTTCCGCACCGCCGCGGCACGCTGCGCGCAATCGACCGCATCTCGTTCGACATCGCGCCCGGGGAAATCCTCGGCGTGGTGGGCGAATCGGGCGCGGGCAAATCGCTCACGGGCGCGGCCATCATCGGGCTGCTCGAACCGCCGGGCCGCGTGGCCAGCGGGCAGATCCTGCTGGAGGGGGAGCGCATCGACAACCTGAGTTTCGATGCGATGCGCCCCATCCGCGGCCGCAAGATCGGTGCGATCTTCCAGGACCCGCTGACCTCGCTGAACCCGCTCTACACCGTGGGCCGGCAACTCATCGAGACCATCCGCGCGCACCTGCCCGTGACCGAATCGGAAGCCCGCAAGCGCGCCATCGGTCTCTTGCAGGACACCGGCATTCCCGCGGCCGAGCAGCGCATCGATCACTTTCCGCACCAGTTCTCGGGCGGCATGCGGCAGCGCGTGGTGATCGCGCTTGCGCTCGCGGCCGAGCCCAAGCTCATCGTGGCCGATGAGCCGACCACCGCATTGGACGTGTCGATCCAGGCGCAGATCATTCAGCTGCTCAAGCGCATCTGCAAGGACCGCGGCGCGGCCGTGATGCTGATCACGCACGACATGGGCGTGATCGCCGAGACCTGCGACCGCGTGGCCGTGATGTATGCGGGCCGCATCGCCGAGATCGGCCCGGTGCATGAGGTGATTCATCAGCCCGCGCACCCCTACACCTCGGGCCTCATGGCGTCGATTCCCGACATGGCGAGCGACCGCGAACGGCTCAACCAGATCGACGGCGCGATGCCGCGGCTCAACGCCATTCCGACCGGCTGTGCCTACAACCCGCGCTGCCCGCGCACCTTTGCGCGCTGCCTCACCGAGCGGCCCGAGCTGCTGCACGCGGGCGCCACGCGCGCCGCATGCTGGCTGCACGACGCGGCCGATCCGCATGCGGGCCAGGCCGAGATCGCGGCGAAGCACCACGACGCGCTCGCGGCCGGCGAACGCGCCACGCCCGAGGCGGCCGAACCCATCGTGGAGGTGACGCGATGAGCGCCGTGATCGAACCCCGCAAGGACACCGTGGCCGGCGAGCCGCTGGTGGTGGCGCACGACCTCGCGCGCACCTTCGACGTTTCGCCGCCCTGGCTCAACCGTGTGCTCGAACGCAAGCCGCGCGTGCTGCTGCATGCGGTGGACGGCGTGAGCTTTTCCATCGAGCGCGGCAAGACGCTTGCGCTGGTGGGCGAATCGGGCTGCGGCAAGAGCACCGTCGCGCGCCTCCTGGTCGGCCTCTATGCGCCCACGCGCGGCGGCCTGCAGTTCGACGGGCAGGACGCGCATGCCGCGTTCAAGACCCCCGAAGGCCGCAAGCTGCGCCGCCGTATCCAGATGATCTTTCAGGATCCCTACGCGAGCCTGAACCCGCGCTGGATCGTCGAAGACATCATCGGCGAGCCGCTGCGCGAGCACGGCATCCTGAGCGGCAAGGCCGAACTGCGCGAGCGCGTGGGCGAGCTGCTCAAGTCGGTGGGCCTGTCGCCGCTGGACATGAGCAAGTACCCGCACCAGTTCTCGGGCGGTCAGCGTCAGCGCATCTCGATCGCCCGCGCGCTCGCCACGCAGCCCGAGTTCCTGGTGTGCGACGAGCCCACCTCCGCGCTCGACGTGAGCGTGCAGGCGCAGGTGCTCAACATCATGAAGGACCTGCAGCGCGAGCAGGGCCTGACTTACCTTTTCATCTCGCACAACCTCGCGGTGGTGCGCCACGTGGCCGACCAAGTCGGCGTGATGTACCTGGGCCGGCTGGTCGAGGTGGCGGACAAGCAGAAGCTCTTCGCCGAGCCGCAGCATCCGTACACCCGCATGCTGCTCGACGCGATCCCGCAGATGAAGCACACGGGCCGCCAGCGCACGCCGGTGCAGGGCGAGGTGCCGAATCCGCTGAACCCGCCGACGGGCTGTGCGTTTCATCCGCGCTGCCCGCATGCGAATGCGCGCTGCTCGGCGGAGCGGCCGAAGCTGCTGAGCCTCAAGGGCGTCCAGGTGGCGTGCCATGCGGTCGAAGAGGACCGGATCTAGACGGCACGGCATGTGCGTAAACGCACTGCGTGGCGTCGGGCGCTGCGGCAGAGTGATGCCGCAAACCCGAAGGACACCATGGCAGGCCGCACGACTTTCTCGACCCCGCATCCATTGAACGCACCCGGGCTCGGCCGCAGGGGCTTCGTGATGGCGTCCGCGCTCGGCGCCACCACCGCGTTGGCATCGCTCGCAACGCGCTCGCATGCGGCAAGCGGCGCGCCTTCACGGCGGATGCCCGTCATCTTCATCGGCCATGGCACACCCATGAACGCCATTGCCGACAACGCCTTCACACGCCGCCTCTCCGCATGGGGCAAAGAGTTGCCGCCGCCAACGGCCATCCTGAGTGTTTCGGCGCATTGGCTGAGCCGCGGCGCCACGGGCGTCGGGGTGCAGGCGAAGCCGAAGACGATCCACGACTTCGGCGGCTTCCCGCAGGCGCTGTTCGACGTCGACTACCCCGCGCCCGGCCATCCGGCACTGGCGCGCGAAACCGTCGGCATCGTGAAGCAGTCGCCGGTGATCGCGACCGATCAATGGGGACTCGACCATGGCACGTGGTCGGTGCTCAAGCACCTCTACCCGAAGGCCGATGTCCCCGTTTTCCAGCTCAGCATCGACTACGACAAGCCGGCCGCCTTCCACTACGCAGTGGGCCGAGACCTCGCGGCACTGCGCCACAACGGCGTGCTCGTGATGGGCAGCGGCAACGTGGTGCACAACCTGCGCGCCACCGACCGCGGAACGGTCGATGGGCCGAAGGCGAGCCGCCCGTGGGCGCAGTCTTTTGACGATGCCGTGAAGTCGGCGCTCGCCGGCCGCGACGACCGCGCGCTGATCGGCTATGAAAAGCTGGAGGGCGCATCGACCGCGGTGGCGACGCCCGATCACTACTTTCCGTTCCTCTACGCCCTCGGCGCCGCCGGCACGGGCGAGCGCGCGAAGACGGTCTACGAGGGATTCCAGTCGGGCACGCTCAGCATGCGCTGCGTGCAGTTCGGCTGAAGGCTTACTGCTCTTCGCCCCACGAGAAGCCGTCGCGCGCAATCATCGCGCTCGACGCGCTCGGGCCCCAGGTGCCGGCCGCGTAGGGGCGCGGGCCGCCGTCCGATGCCCAACTGTCGATCAGCGGCTCGACCCAGCGCCATGCCTCTTCCTGCTCGTCGCTGCGCACGAACAGGTTGAGGCGCCCGTCGATCACGTCGAGCAGCAGGCGCTCGTAGGCGCCCACGCGTTCCGCGCCGAAGCGCTTGTCGAAGTCCAGGTCGAGTTGCACCGGCGCCAGTTGCGCGGCGGCGCTCTGGTTGCCATTGGTGCGCTGCCGGTTGTCCTGCGCCTGCGCGAGCATGTGCAGCTCCAGGCCGTCCTTGGGCTGCAGGTTGATCACCAGCTTGTTGACGTTGCCCGCTGGCGCGCGGTAGATCGCATGCGGCGTCGGGCGGAAGTTGACCTCGATGCGTGCATCGCGCGAGGCCAGGCGCTTGCCGGTGCGGATGTAGAACGGCACGCCGGCCCAGCGCCAGTTGGCGATTTCGGTGCGCAGCGCGACGAAGGTCTCGGTGCGGCTGTCCGGGTCGACGCCGGGCTCGTCGCGGTAGCCCTGCACCCGCTCGCCGTAGGCCGTGCCCGAGGTGTACTGGCCACGGATCGCATGCAGGCTCAGGCTCTCGGGCGTCCAGGGCTTGAGGGCGCGCAGCACCTTGAGTTTTTCATCGCGGATCGCGTCCGCATGCGAGTTGATCGGCGGCTCCATGCCGATCGCGCACAGCAACTGCAGCGCATGGTTCTGCACCATGTCGCGCAGCGCGCCGGTCTGGTCGTAGAAGGCGCCGCGCTTCTCGACGCCCAGGTCTTCGGCGATGGTGATCTGGATGTTGGCGATGTGCTCGCGGCGCCAGATGGGCTCGAAGAGCGCATTGCCGAAGCGCATCGCGAACAGGTTCTGCACCGAGGGCTTGCCGAGGTAATGGTCGATGCGGAAGACCTGCTTTTCCTCGAGCACCTTGCCGACCGCGGCGTTGATGGCGCGATTGGAGGCGAGGTCGTGGCCGAGCGGCTTCTCGAGCACGATGCGGGTCTTGGGGCCGTTGAGGCCGGCCGCTGCGATCTGCTCGACCACCTGCGTGAAGAGGGCGGGCGCCGTGGCCACGTACATCACGACCGTGGAGGCATCGCGCTGTTTGAGCAACTCGGCGAGCTTGGCGTAATCGTCGGGCTTGGAGAGGTCCATGCGCAGGTAATGCAGCATCGACGCGAACTTCTTGAACTCTTCCGGGGAGGGGCGCTTGGCGCCTTCGACCGCGCTGAAGCGCGACTGGATCAGCTCGCGGTACTGGTCGTCCGACAGGTCGTCCCGCGCCACGCCGACGATGCGTCCGTCCTGCGGGAGGCTGCCGTGCCGGAAGGCCTGGAACAGCGCGGGCATGAGTTTGCGCCACGCGAGATCGCCAGTACCGCCGAACAGAACGAGATCGAAGCTCATGAAAAACTTTCCTTTGTCTGAGTGCCTGGAGACGTCCGGGCAGGGCCGGCGCGCCAGTCGCGATGGTACTTGTACCGATTCCCGCGACCTGTACTAAAGCTACGCTGCTCTCAAGCCGCAAGGCTTTTTTTTATGCATGAAGCAGGAAAACTCCAAATGAAGAAGCTTTTTTGCGCAGCCGCACTGCTGGGCTTGTCGGCCGCCGCATCGGCACAGACCGTGAACGTGATCTGCTCGGTCCAGGCCGAATGGTGCAACGTGATTTCCACCGTCTACGCCCGCACCACGGGCGTTCGCATCAACATGGCCCTGAAGGGCTCGGGCGAGGCGCTGGCCCAGCTCATCGCCGAGAAGGACAACCCCAAGACCGACGTGTGGTTCGGCGGCACCGGCGACCCGCACCTGCAGGCGGCCGAGCAGGGCCTCACGCTCGAATACAAGTCGCCCACGCTCGCGCAACTGCACCCCTGGGCCCAGCAGCAGGCCAAGCAGTCGGGCTACAAGACCGTGGGCATCTACTCGGGGCCGCTGGGCTTCGGCTACAACCCCGAGCTGCTCGCCAAGAAGAAGCTGCCCGTGCCCAAGACCTGGGCCGACCTGCTCAAGCCCGAGTACAAGGGCGACATCCAGGTGGCCAACCCCGCATCGAGCGGCACGGCCTACACCATGATCGCCACGCTGGTGCAGCTCATGGGCGAGGACAAGGCCTTCGACTACCTCAAGGCGCTTCACAAGAACGTCGGCCAGTACACCCGCTCGGGCACCGGCCCGATCAAGGCGGTGGCGCGCGGCGAAACCGCGATCTCCATCAGCTTCGTGCACGACGGCCCGGGCGAGAAGATGCAGGGCTTTCCGGTCGAGACCATCACGCCGAGCGACGGCACCGGCGCCGAGATCGGCTCCATGAGCATCATCAAGGGCGCGCGCAACCTCGACGCCGCCAAGAAGTTCTACGAATGGGCGCTCACGCCCGCCGCGCAGGAACTGGGCGCCGCCAACAAGCAGTTCCAGCTGCCGAGCAACGCGGGCGCCAAGCTCGACCCGCGCATCCCTGATTTCAAGAAGATCAAGTTCATCGACTACGACTACGCCAAGTACGGCGCCAGCGCCGAACGCCGGCGCCTGATCGCGCGCTGGGAGAAGGACGTCAACTCGCTGCCGCGCTAAGTGGAAGCGAGCTCCATCGGCGGCGCGCCGGTCAACCCGGCTTCCGTGGCGGCCGCCCGGCGTTCGCAGCGCTGGATCTGGGCGTGGGTTGCACTGGGCTTTGCGGCGTACCTGCTGCTGCCCTGGTACGCCATCCAGGATGCGACCTGGTACGAAGCCGTTCCACAGGTCTTCGGGCAGGCGGAGGGCGCCAATGGCCTGATGCAGGCCGCGACGCAGGGGCGCAGTTGGCTCTTCATCGGCCTGGCGGGCCTCTTGATGTGCGCGGTCGGCGCATGGCTGCCCGCGGGACGGGCTCAGGGGCACTGGCTGCTGGCGGGCGGCGCGATAGGCGCCATCGGGCTGTCGGTCGCGGGCTTCACCATCGGCGCGCGCGGCTGGAGCGTCGCGGCGCTCAACACGCAGTTCGGCGAACTGGCGATCAACCAGTTCGGCATCGGCGCGGGCGGCTTCGTGGCGCTCACCGCGCTCGTGATGCTCGCGGCCTTCGGCATTGCGCGGCTCGGCCTCTTCAAGGGCGACCTGTTCGTGGCGGCCGCGGTCATCGGCTGCGGCGTGCTGATGGCGCTGTTCATTGCCTACCCGGTGAGCAAGGCGCTGTCGGGCGCGTTCTTCAATGAAGACGGGCAATGGTCGATCGGCGCCTTCATCGCGCGCGTGTTCACCGAACGCATCTGGGGCCTGGGTTGCCTCGCGGGCGGGGTGCGCTGCGGCGTGGCGTGGAACACGCTGGTGCTGGCCTTGCTCACGGCGGCCGGCACCACCTTCCTCGGCACGCTGATGGCGCTCATGGCCGAGCGCAGCAGCAAGCGCGGGCAGGGCGCGCTGCGGGTGCTGGCGCTGCTGCCGATCATCACGCCGCCGTTCGTGGTGGGCCTCGGCCTCATCCTGCTGTTCGGCCGCGCGGGCATCGTCAACCAACTGCTGGAGAACGTGTTCGGCATCGAGCCGACGCGCTGGTTCTACGGCATGCCAGGCGTGCTGGTGGCGCAGCTCTTCGCCTTCACGCCCATCGCTTTCATGATCATGCGCGGCGTGGTGCAGGGCATTGCGCCCAGTCTGGAAGAAGCCGCGCAGATGCTGCGCGCCGACCGGCGCCGCACCTTCTTCACCATCACGCTGCCGCTGCTGAAGCCGGGGCTCGCCAACGCCTTCCTGGTCGGCTTCATCGAGAGCATTGCCGACTTCGGCAACCCGGTGGTGGTGGGCGGGCAGTTCTCGGTGCTCTCGACCGACATCTTCTTTGCCATCGTCGGCGCGCAGTACGACCAGGGCCGCGCGGCCTCGCTCGCCTGGGTGCTCACGCTGTTCGCGCTCGGCGTGTTCGCGCTGCAGCGCGGGCTGCTGGGCAAGCAGAACTACACGACCGTGAGCGGCAAGGGTGACGCAGGCATCGCGATGGCGCTGCCCGACGGCGTGCGCCGCACCATCTACTGCATCGCGCTGCCGTGGATCGCGTTCACCGCGGTGGTGTATCTCTTCGCCTTCGCGGGCGGCTTCGTGCAGACCTGGGGGCGCGACTACAGCTTCACGCTCAACCACTTCAAGAACGCATTCGCGCTGGAGTGGGGCCAGTTCGGGCTGGTGTGGGCGGGCACGGCGTGGAACTCGCTCATCACCACGCTCAAGCTCGCGGGCATCTCGGCGCCGATCACCGCGGCGCTCGGCTTGCTGATCGCGTGGCTGCTGGCGCGCAACGAGTTCAAGGGCCAGGGCATCTTCGAGTTCGGCGCGCTGCTGGCTTTTGCGATTCCGGGCACTGTCCTCGGCGTGAGCTACATCCTGGCGTTCAACGTCCCGCCGCTGGAGCTCACGGGCACCGGCTTGATCATCGTGCTGTGCTTCATGTTCCGGAACCTGCCGGTGGGCGTGCGCGCCGGCACCGCGGCCTTCAAGCAGCTCGACCGCTCGCTCGACGAAGCCTCGCTGATGCTGCGCGCCTCGACCTCGCAGACCTTGTTCAAGGTGGTGCTGCCGCTGCTCAAGCCCGCGCTCGTGGCCGCGCTGGTCTACAGCTTCGTGCGCGCGATGACGACGGTGAGCGCGGTGATCTTCCTGGTCACCGCCGAGAACGAGCTTGCCACCACCTACATCATCGGCCGCGTCGGCAATGGCGACTACGGCATCGCGCTCGCGTACTGCACCGTGCTCATGATCCTGATGTCGCTGGCGATTGCGCTGGTGCAGTTCGTGGTGGGAGGGCGCAAGCTGGGGCGGCGCGGCACTGCGCCGCCGCATCAGGGACATCACAAAATGGAAAGCCTGGCTACACCATGAACGGCATCGAATTCCGCAACGTCACCAAGCGCTACGGCACCGACAGGAACGGGCCGATGGCGGTCAAGGGCATCAGCTTCGAAGTGCCCGTGGGCACGCTCACCACCATCCTCGGCCCTTCGGGCTGCGGCAAGACGACCACGCTTCGCATGATCGCGGGGCTCGAGTCGCCGACCTCGGGTTCGATCTTCATGGGCGGGCGTGATGTGACGACGCTCGGCCCGGCCGAACGCAACGTGAGCATGATGTTCCAGAGCTACGCCCTGTTCCCGCACATGAACGTGATCGAGAACGTCGGCTATGGCCTGCGCATGAGCGGTGTGAAGAAGGACGAGGCCACCTCGCGTGCGCGTGAAGCGCTCCGGGGCGTGGGCCTGGTCGGCTTCGACGAGCGCCTGCCGAGCGAGCTCTCGGGCGGCCAGCAGCAGCGCGTGGCGCTCGCGCGCGCGCTGGTGCTCGAACCCGCGGTGCTGCTGTTCGACGAACCGCTCTCCAACCTCGACGCGCGCCTGCGCCGCGAGATGCGGGAGGAAATCCGCGCGCTGCAGCAGCGGCTGAAGCTCACCGTCGCCTACGTCACGCACGACCAGAGCGAGGCGCTGGCCGTGAGCGACCAGATCATCGTGATGGACCACGGCGTGATCGCCCAGCGCGGCACGCCCGAGCAGCTCTACGGCCGGCCCGAGAGCGAGTTCGTCGCCGGCTTCATGGGCGAGGCGATGGTGTTCCCCGGCGTGGCGGAGGCCGACGGCAGCGTCACGCTCGGTCCGCTGCGCCTCAAGCCGCGCCATGCCGTCGCGCCCGGCACGGTGAAGGTGGCGGTGCGGCCCGAAGCGTGGGAGATTGGCGCGGCCGATGGCTTGCCCGCCACCTTGCGCAAGGCCGCCTACCTCGGCAGCTTCTACGAATACGGCTTCGACACCACGCTGGGCCCGGTCTTCGTGGTCTCCACCGACTTGTCGCAGCCCCTGGCCGCGGGCGCGCGGACCACGCTGTCGTTGCGCGCCCATGGCGTGAGCGTGGTGCCGGGCGCATGAAACAATCGCGCCATGAACTTGGTTTTCGATCTTGGCGCCGTGCTGATCGCATGGGAGCCCACGCGGCTGGTGCAGGCCCATCTCGCGCAACACGCGCCCACTGAAGCCGCCGCGGTGGCGCTCGGCAGGGCGCTTTTCCACCACGACGACTGGACCAGTTTCGATTGCGGCACCCGCACGCTGGACGATGCCATCGCCCGCATGGCGGCGCGGCTGTCGCTGCCGGCGGAATCGCTTCACGCGATGCTCGGCAACCTGGGCGAGCGCCTCGAAGCCATCGAGGTCACCGTCGACATGCTCGAGCAACTGTTTGCCCACCGCGAAGCCGGGCAGCCGCTGCGTCTTTATTACCTGTCGAACATGCCCGCGCCGTATGCACGCGCGCTCGAGCGGCGGCATGCGTTCATGCGCCGCTTCGACGGCGGCGTGTTTTCGGGCGATGTGAAGTTCATCAAACCGGATCGTGAAATCTTCGAGCTGCTGGCGGTGCGCCATGCGCTCGATGCGGCGGAGACGGTGTTCATCGACGACTCGGCGCCCAACGTCGAGGCGGCGCGCGCCTTCGGCTGGCAGGCGATCCACTGCACCGCGCCGGACATGCTGCCGGCGCAGCTCGCGCGCTATCTGCCGGTCAGCACCACCTTGTCGGCGTCGAAGCCGAGGCTTCGCGCGTAGTCCAGCTCGACCTGCAGCGCTGCGTCGTCCAGGCGCGGCGCGCGCGACAGCACCCAGAGGTATTCGCGGTCGGGCGTGCCGACCAGCGCCACCTGGTAGTCGCGGTCGAGCTTCAAGATCCAGTAGTCGCCCCAGACGACGGGCAGCCAGCTCAGCCATGCGGGCGCGAAGCGCACCTCGAGGCGGCCCGCGCCGGGCTGGCCGGCCACCGGCACCACGCGCGCCGTGCCGATGGCTTCGTTGAAATTGCCGTCGGCCCGCACGCAGCGGTTGACCACCTGCACCGTGCCGTCGGGCTGCGGCGTGTATTCGGCGGTCACGGGGCCCGAGCAGCTTTTCTGGAAGCGGTTCGGCAGCCGCGCCTGCTCGTGCCAGATGCCGGCATAGCGCTGCAGGTCGACCGGCGCCACCACCTGCAGGGGGGCGCGCATCAGCGGCGCGCCGTCGGGCGGGCCGGCTACCTGGGCGCGGGCGGTGCGGGCGGCCCCCATCGCGAGCCAGGTCGCGAGGCCGCCCACGACGAAGGCCGTGGCCATCGCGCCGATCGCCTGGCTGGTGCGGCGGTCATCGAAAGGCCGGCCGGCGAGGTCTGCGACGGGGCGTCGTTGGCGAGGGGACATGAGGGGGCTCCTGGAGGTAAGACGTTCTGCGCAGGTCCTGGACAAGACTCGCTTGACGCTCAGGGTAGCCCTGGCCGGTGGCCGCATGCCGTCAGCCACGGACCACAGCCCCTGTAGGGCAGGGCGGCCGACAACCCTGCGGGCAGCAGGCCGATGGAACCTCGCGAAAACCCGTGCTACGGTGCGCATGAAAACATCGGCCGCCGCGCAACTGCGTGCAGGACTTGTCACAACCCGCACTGGATAATTGATTTCATGAACCAACTCGATGCCCTCCGCCAATGGACCACTGTCGTCGCCGACACCGGTGACTTCAAGCAACTCAGCATTTCCAAGCCGCAGGACGCGACCACCAACCCGTCGCTGATCCTCAAGGCCGTTCAGAAGCCCGAATACCGCCCCCTGCTCGACGAGATCGTGAAGAAGCATGCGGGCAAGCCGCTCGATGAAGTCATCGACCGCCTCCTGGTGAACTTCGGCACCGAAATCCTCCAGATCATTCCGGGCCGCGTCTCCACCGAAGTCGATGCGCGCCTCTCGTTCGACACCGCCGCCACCATCGCCCGCGGCGAGCGCATCGTGGCGCTCTACAAGGCCGAAGGCATCGACACCGAGAAGCGGCTGCTCATCAAGGTCGCCTCCACCTGGGAAGGCATCGAGGCCGCGCGTCAGCTCGAGCAGAAGGGCATCCGCACCAACCTCACGCTGCTGTTCTCGTTCGCGCAGGCCTTGGCCTGCGGCGCCGCGAAGGTGCAGCTGATCTCGCCCTTCGTGGGCCGCATCTACGACTGGTACAAGAAGTCGGCCGGCGCCAAGTGGGACGAAGCGGCGAATGGCGGCGCCAACGATCCGGGCGTGAAGTCGGTGCGCGAAATCTTCAACTACTACAAGCAGCACGGCATCAAGACCGAGGTGATGGGCGCGAGCTTCCGCAACGTCGGGCAGATCCAGGCGCTGGCCGGCTGCGACCTGCTGACCATCAGCCCCGAGCTGCTGGCGGAACTGGCCGCGAGCAACGAACCGCTCGAACACGCGCTCGACGCCAAGGCCGCCGCCAAGGGCGACGCAAAGCAGGTGAGCTACGACGAAGCCGGCTTCCGCTTCGCGCTCAACGAAGACGCGATGGCCACCGAGAAGCTCGCCGAAGGCATCCGCGCCTTCGCGGCCGACGCCGTGAAGCTCGAGAAGCTCATGCAGGAAAGCGGCAAGTAAACATGGCAGTGACCCACGTGACCCAACGCTGCGACCGTGCGCCGGCCTGGGCGCAACTGCAGTCGTACTTCGAGACGGCGGGCCGCCAGTTCGACGTGCGCCATGCCTTCGTGGACGACGCGGGGCGCTTCGAGCGATTCAGCCAGGAGGCGCCGTATGTGTTCGCCGACCTGTCCAAGAACCTGATCGACGCGCGCACCGAAGAATTGCTGCTCACGCTGGCCCGCGAATGCGGCCTCGAAGCACACCGCGACGCGATGTTCGCGGGCGAGCACATCAACAACACCGAAGACCGCGCCGTGCTGCACACGCTGCTGCGCGCGCCGGCCGATGCCAAGGTCGGCAAGACGGCCGACAAGCTGCGCGAAGTGCACGCCACGCTCGACGCGATGCTGGCCTATGCCGAGAAGGTGCGCGGCGACCACACGATCACCGACGTGGTCAACATCGGCATCGGCGGCTCCGACCTCGGTCCGCAGATGGCGGTGCTGGCGCTCGCGGAGTTCGCCGCGCCGGGCAAGCGCTTTCACTTCGTCTCGAACGTCGATGGCCACGAGCTGGCCGGCGTGCTGCAGGGCCTGGCGCCGGAGCACACCTTGTTCCTGATCGCCTCGAAAACCTTCACCACGACCGAGACGATGACCAACGCGCTCTCGGCCAAGCGCTGGTACGAGCAGTCGGGCGGCAACGACATCGCCGGCCACTTCGCCGCGCTCACGACGAATGTCGAAGCCGCGAACAAGTTCGGCATCGACACCACCTTCGGCTTCTGGGACTGGGTGGGCGGCCGCTATTCGCTGTGGTCGGCCATCGGCCTGCCGATCGCGCTGGCCATCGGCGCCGACGGTTTTCGCCGGCTGCTCGCGGGCGCACATGCGATGGACGAGCACTTCCGCACCGCGCCGCTCGCGCAGAACCTGCCGGTGCGGCTCGGGCTGCTCGATGTCTGGTATCGCAACTTCCACAAGTTCACGAGCCGCGGCATCGCGCCGTATCACAGCGCCCTGAAGCGCGTGCCGGCCTACCTGCAGCAGCTGGAAATGGAAAGCAACGGCAAGCAGGTCGATGCGAGCGGCAAGCCCGTGGCGTTCGGCACGTCACCGGTGCTCTGGGGCGAGCCCGGCACCAACGGCCAGCACGCCTACTTCCAGATGCTGCACCAGGGCACGGACGTGACGCCGCTCGAATTTGTGGCGGTGCGCGATGCGGCGCACGACCTCGAAGGCCACCACCCCAAGCTCCTGGCCAACGCGCTCGCGCAGGCGCAGGCGCTGATGGTGGGCAAGCTGGACGAAGGCGGCCACAAGAACTTTCCGGGCAACCGGCCAAGCAGCTTCTTCGTGTTCGAGAAGCTCACGCCCGAAGCGCTCGGCGCCTTCCTTGCGATGTACGAGCACCGCGTGTTCACCAGCGGCGCGCTTTGGGGCATCAACAGCTTCGACCAGTGGGGCGTGGAGCTGGGCAAGGTGCTGGCGAAGGACATCGAGCCGCGCCTCGCCTCGGGCGACATCTTGGGGCTCGACGCGTCTACGGCGGGTTTGTTGAAGCGCCTGAGCTCCTGAAGTTTCAGGCCGCGGCGGTTTCCGTGGGCGCCCGCACAGGCGCTCCACCGCTCGCCATCCGCACGCACAGGTCGAAGGCCTGCTGCAGCCCTTCGATCTGCGCGATGCCCTTGCCGGCAATGTCGAAGGCGCTGCCGCTGGCCGACGTGGCCACGGGCACGGGCAGCCCGCCATGCAGCGTCACGCCCTGTTCGAAGCCCATGAGCTTCATCGCGATCTGGCCCTGGTCGTGGTACATCGACACCACCGCATCCACATCGCCGCGGCGCGCTCCGATGAACACCGTGTCGGGCGAGAACGGGCCGCGCGCGTCGTAGCCTTCGGCCCGCAGCTTCTCGATGGCCGGCGCGATGATTTCGATCTCTTCCATGCCGATGGTGCCGCCGTCGCCCGCGTGCGGGTTGAGCCCGGTCACCGCGATGCGCGGCTGCGCCACGCCCGCGCGGCGCAAGGCAGACGCGATGATCTTCACCGCATCGCCGACGCCCTCGACCGTGATGTGGCTCGCCACGTCCTTCAGCGGAATGTGCGAGGTCACGCGCGAGGTCCAGAGCGACCCGGTGAGGTTGAACTCGCAGACGAAGCCCGTCACCGCAAAGCACTCCTGCATGTGGCGCAGCTCGTCCTCGTGCGTGAGGCCGCCCAGGCGCAGCGAATGCTTGTTGAGCGGCGCGAAGAGGATGGCGTCGGCCTGCCCGCGCCGCACGACCACGGTCGCATATTCGAGCGCCTCGAACGAGGCCCGGCCCGAGCGCTCGTTGGATTCGCCGAGCACCGGCGCCTCGCCCTCCATCCAGTCGCGCAGGTACAGGCTGGGCCGGCCGTCCTCGAAGCGCAGTTCGTCCAGGCTGTCGACCTGCAGCGGATCGAGCTTCACGCCCGCCACGCGCTCGCCCTCGGCCAGCACGGCCGGGTCGGCGATCAGCAGCACGCGTGCGGCGTCCAGGTTGCGCTGGCGCGCGAGCAGCTTCACGGCCATTTCGGGGCCGACGCCGCTGGGGTCGCCCAGCAGCACGACGATGCGGGGCTTGGCGGAGATCACGCTCGGGGTTTTCGTTTGCGTTGACATGGGCATGCGTTGTGGAGGTTGAAGTGAGTGGGTGGAAGGCGGCCTCATTCGGCCTTGATGTTGGCGTCGCGCACGAGCTGGCCGTAGTGGTCGAACTCCTGCTTGTTCATCGCTGCGAACGGGTCGCCGGTCAGCGCGCCGGGTTCGCCACCCAGCGCCTTGATGCGCGCCTGTACGTCGGCGAGCTTCAGCGTGCGAACGAGCTCGGCGCTGAGCCTGTCGACTGCGGGGCGGGGCGTGCCGGCCGTCACGTAGAGGCCGTACCAGGTGGACACGTCGGCGCCCTTGATGCCCTGCTCGGCGAGCGTGGGCACATCGGGCAGTTCGGGCGAGCGCTGCGGTGCGCTCACCGCCAGCGCGCGGAACTTGCCGGCCTTGATCTGGCCCATGGCCGACGAGGTGCTGTCGAACATCATGTCGACCTCGCCCGAGATGATGTCGATGTGCGCCTGCGAGCTGCCCTTGTAGGGCACGTGGATCGACTTCATGCCCGTGGCCAGGTTGAAGGCCTCGCCGCCCACGTGCTGCGTGCTGCCGATGCCCGACGAGGCGTACTTGAAGCCGCCGGGCTTCGCGGCCATGGCGGCCACGAGGTCCTTCACCGACTTGTAGGGCGAGTTGGCCGAGACCACCAGCACGTTGGGCATGACGGCCACGAGGCCGATGGGCGTCAGGTCTTTCAGCGGGTCGTACTTGAGCTTGAGGATGTGCGGCGCCACCGCCTGCGCGGTGTTGGTGGCCAGGAGGAGCGTGGCGCCGTCGGCCGGTGCGCGCGCGGTGAGTTCGCCGGCGATGGTGTTGGAGGCCCCGGGGCGGTTTTCCACCGTCACGGGTTGCTTCAGCACCGGCGCGAATTTGTCGGCCAGCACGCGCGCGAGGATGTCGGTGCCGCCGCCGGGCGAAGCGCCGACCATGATGCGCACCGGCTTGTCTGGGTAGTTCGGCTGCGCGCCGGCGGTTGCCGCGGCCAACGCCAATACGGCAATGCTGGCCGCGCGGGCCAGGTAGGAAAGCTTCATCGGGTTGTCTCCTGCTTTGTTTGGCCCGAGCCTACGGAGCTTCACCCTCGCAATCCAATCGTAAAAGCCCGAAGCTCCATATACTTTTGTGCATGACCGATGCGACCCAGGGCCTCTCCGACACCTCGCTGATGCTCCATGTGCGGCCGCGCCAGTTGCTCCTGCTGGCCCGGCTCGATGCCCACCGCCACCTCGGGCGCGCGGCCGAAGCCATGAACATCAGCCAGCCCGCCGCCACCAAGCTGCTGCAGCAACTGGAGGATTCGCTCAGCGAAAAGCTCTTCGAGCGCCTCGCGCGCGGCATGGAGCCCACGCCCTACGGCGAGATCCTGATCCGCTACGCCCGCCGCGTGCTCAGCGACTTCGGCACCGCCCGCGAGGAAATGCTCGCGCTGCGCTCCGGTCTGAGCGGTGCATTGCGCGTGGGCAGCGTGCCGGGCGCGGTGCCCGAATTGCTGGCGCCTGCGCTGGTGGAGTACCACCGCCGCCATCCGCAAGTGGCCGTGTCGGTGGTGGTCGAGACCAGCGACGTGATGCAGGCGCAACTGGAGCAGGGCGATGTCGATCTCGTGCTGGGCCGGCTCACCGACAGCCACGACGAGGCGAAGTACGCGAGCGTGCCGCTGCTGGGCGAATCGCAGGTGGCGGTGGTTCGCGCGGCGCACCCGGTGTTCGAGCGCAGCGCCCCGGTCACGCTGGCCGAGATGGCGGGCTGGTCGTGGGTGCTGCAGCCGCCCGGCTCGCCGCAGCGCGGGCGCTTCGAGGCGGCGATGCGCGAGGCGGGCATCCAGGCGCGGCTGGACATCATCGAAACGGCATCGCCCATTGCCATCACCGCGCTGCTGGAGAACTCCGACATGGCGGCCGTGATGCCGGCTTCGCAGGCCGATCACTACGCCCGGCTCGGCGTGCTGCGCACCGTGCCGGTGGAGTTGCCGGTGCGCGTGCCGCCCATCTGCCTCATCACCCGGGAAGACCGGGCGCTCTCGCCGGCGGCCGCGCAGTTCAGGCGCCAGTTGCTGGGCGGCGGTACCTGAAATTGGCTTGAAGCCTTTGGCTTGCGGATTTCCATGCTGTGTTGCACCAATTAGGGAATTCACTAGCCAACCGGTGCATGAAAGTACTGGAGGTAACCGACGAAGTACCAAAACTGCAATTGAGTTTCTCCAGAATCCCCCCACGGCGACCCGACACCAGGAGGGCGTCGCTCACCTCTAGGAGACAACATGAAGCGTTTTCTGAAAGCCGGCCTCGTCCTCGCACTCCTCGGCACGGGGTTCGTGTCCCAGGCCGCCACCGAACTCGTGATCGCGACCGTGAACAACGGCCACATGATCGAGATGCAGAAGCTCACCCCCTTCTTCGAGAAGGCCAACCCCGACATCAAGCTCAAGTGGGTCACGCTGGAAGAAGGCACGCTGCGTCAGCGCGTGACCACCGACATCGCCACCAAGGGCGGCCAGTTCGACGTGATGACCATCGGCCTGTACGAAGCGCCGATCTGGTCGAAGAAGGGCTGGCTCCAGCCCATCGCCACCGACGCCGCCTATGACGCGGACGACCTGCTGCCCGCCATCCGCGCCGGCCTCTCGTACGAAGGCAAGCTCTACGCCGCGCCCTTCTACGGCGAGAGCTCGATGCTCATGTACCGCAAGGACCTGGCCGACAAGGTCGGCTTCAAGATGCCCGAGCAGCCCACCTGGTTGCAGGTGAAGGAGCTGGCCGGCAAGATCCACGACCCCAAGGCCGGTGTGTACGGCATGTGCCTGCGTGGCAAGCCGGGCTGGGGCGACAACATGGCCTTCCTTACGACGCTGGTCAACACCAACGGCGGCCAGTGGTTCGACATGCAGTGGAAGCCGCAGATCGACACCAAGCCCTGGAAGGACGCGATCACCTTCTACGTCGACCTGATGAAGGCCTATGGCCCGCCGGGCGCCTCGGCCAACAGCTTCAACGAGAACCTCGCGCTCTTCAATGAGGGCAAGTGCGGCATGTGGGTGGACGCGACCATCGCGGCTTCGTTCATCAGCGATCCGAAGCAGTCGAAGGTGGCCGACAAGGTTGCCTTCGCACAGGCACCTGTCGCCGTGACCCCGAAGGGCGCCAACTGGCTGTGGACCTGGAACCTGGCGATTCCCGCCAGCTCGACCAAGGGCGCGGCCGCGCAGACCTTCGTGAAGTGGGCGACCTCCAAGGAGTACGTCAATCTCGTTGCGAAGGAACACGGTTGGGGCACCGTGCCCACCGGCACGCGCAAGTCGACCTATGCGAACCCCGAGTTCCAGAAGGTGGCCAAGTTCGCCGCGGCCGAGAAGAAGGCCATCGACAGCGCCAACCTGAGCGACAGCACGCTGCCCAAGTCGCCGTACGTCGGCGTTCAGTACGCGGCCATTCCCGAGTTCCAGGCGATCGGCACCGGCGTGGGCCAGCAGATGAGCGCGGCGCTGTCGGGCAAGGTCACGGTCGACCAGGCGCTGAAGACCTCGCAGACGCTGGCCGAGCGCGAGATCAAGAAGTCGGGCCAGTACAAGTAAGCAAGTAAGCCAGGGCTTTACTCCCTCCCCTTCCGGGGGAGGGTAGGGGTGGGGGCACGCGGCGCATCGAACCGCCGCAGTGGTCGATCAGGGAGCCCCCATCCCCGCCTTCCCCCAGAGGGGGAAGGAGCCAGAGACAACAAGAAGGACTTCCTCATGAAAAGACTCCTGCCCCGAGCCCTGATGGCGCCCGCCGTGCTCACGCTCTTCCTCTGGATGATCGTGCCGCTGTTGATGACGTTGTACTTCTCCTTCGTGAACTACAACCTCATGCAGCCCGGCGAACGCACGTTCGCGGGCATCGAGAATTTTCACTACTTCGTCACCGACCCCGACTTCTGGCCCGCCACGTGGAACACGCTGCTGCTCATCGGCAGCGTGATCGTCATCACCGTGGTGTTCGGCGTGCTGCTCGCGCTGCTGGTGAACGAGCCCTTTCCGGGCCGCGGCATCGTGCGGGTGCTGCTCATCTCTCCGTTCTTCGTCATGCCCGCGGTCAACGCGCTGCTGTGGAAGCACATGATGATGAACCCCATCTACGGCGTGCTCGCCGACGTGTGGCGCTTCTTCGGCGCGCAGCCTGTCGATTGGCTCACCGACGTGCCGCTGCTCTCGGTGATCATCATGGTGGCCTGGCAGTGGCTGCCCTTCGCGTGCCTCATCTTCATCACCTCGCTGCAGTCGCTGGACCGCGAGCAGATGGAGGCCGCGCGCATGGACGGCGCAAGCTCGTTCCAGCGCTTTTTCTATCTCACCATTCCGCACCTGGGCCGCCCGATGGCCGTGGTGATCATGATCGAGATGATCTTTCTGCTCAGCGTGTTCGCCGAGATCGCCATCACCACCAATGGCGGCCCGGGCAACGAGAGCACGAACATGACCTACCTGATCTTCAAGCAGTCGCTGATGAATTTCGACGTGGGAGTGGCCTCGGCCGGTGCGCTGTTCGCGGTGGTGCTGGCGAACATCGTCGCGGTGTTCCTCATCCGAATCATCGGCAAGAACCTCGACTGAAGGAACGACCATGCAACCCAGCAACTTCCTTCCCCAATTGCTGCGCACCGTCGGTGCTTGGGCCGTCGCACTGCTCCTGTTTTTCCCGCTCGGCTGGCTGTTCCTCACGGCCTTCAAGACGGAACTGCAGGCGATCCATGTGCCGCCGCTGTTCATCTTCGAGCCCACGCTCGACAACTTCGGCGAAGTGCAGCGCCGCAGCGACTACCTCTTGTATGCGCGCAACTCGCTCATCACCAGCCTGGGCTCGACCATCCTCGGCTTGCTGATCGCGGCACCCGCCGCGTACTCGATGGCGTTCTTTCGCACGAAGAAGACGCGCGACATCCTCATGTGGATGCTCTCCACCAAGATGATGCCGGCCGTCGGCGCGCTGGTGCCGATCTACGTGCTCGCGCAGACCGCGGGCATGCTGGACTCGCTCACCGCGCTCACCATCGTGTTCACGCTGTCGAACCTGCCGATCATGGTGTGGATGCTCTACAGCGCCTACAAGGACATTCCGAACGAGATCCTGGAGGCAGCGCGCATGGACGGCGCGAGCCTGTGGACCGAGTTCCGCCATGTCGTGATGCCGCTGTCGGTCGGCGGGCTCGCATCGACCGGCCTGCTGTGCCTGGTGCTGAGCTGGAACGAGGCCTTCTGGGCGCTGAACCTCACGTCGGCAAAGGCCGGCACGCTGGCGACGCTCATCGCCTCGTACTCCAGCCCCGAAGGCCTGTTCTGGGCCAAGTTGTCGGCCGCCTCGCTGATGGCCATTGCGCCCATCGTCGTGTTCGGCTGGTTCAGCCAGAAGCAACTCGTCCAGGGCCTGACCTTCGGCGCCGTCAAGTAAAGAAAGGGAGACATCTCATGGCCTACCTCGAACTGAAGAACATCAAGAAGAGCTTTGGTGACGTGAACATCATCAAGGGCGTCGACCTCGAAATCCAGAAGGGCGAATTCATCGTCTTCGTCGGGCCCTCGGGCTGCGGCAAGTCGACGCTGCTGCGGCTGATCGCGGGCCTGGAGCCGATCACCAGCGGCAACCTGATGCTCGACGGCAAGGACATCACCTGGGCGCCTTCGGGCAAGCGCGACCTCGCGATGGTGTTCCAGAGCTACGCGCTCTATCCGCACATGAGCGTGTACGACAACATGTCCTTCGCGCTCAAGCTCGCGGGCGTCGCCAAGGACGAGATCAGGACCAAGGTCGAGTACGCGGCCAAGACGCTGAACCTCACGCAGTACCTGGACCGCACGCCGAAGGACCTGTCGGGCGGCCAGCGCCAGCGCGTGGCCATCGGGCGCGCGATCGTGCGTGCGCCGAAGGTGTTTCTCTTCGACGAGCCGCTGTCGAACCTCGATGCGGCGCTGCGCGGCAACACGCGCGTCGAAATCCACAAGCTGCACCGCGCGCTCGGCGCGACCACGATCTACGTGACGCACGACCAGGTCGAGGCCATGACGCTGGCCGACCGCGTGGTGGTGCTGAAAGACGGGCTGATCGAGCAGGTCGGCACGCCCCTGGAGCTGTACGACCGCCCGGCCAACCAGTTCGTCGCGCAGTTCATCGGCATGCCGTCGATGAACATGGTGTCGGCGAGCGCCATCCCGAGTTTTTCCGCAGCGACTGGCGGACGGCTGCCGAACGACGGCTTCCTCGGCGTGCGCCCCGAGGGCCTGCGCGTGCATCCGAAGCAGGGCGCTCCGGTGTCGGACGTGCTGGGCCGTGTCGAACTGATCGAAGCGCTGGGCGCCGACACGCTGATCCACGTCGATGTCGGCGGCGTGCCGCTCATTGCGCGGCAAAACGACCGCACGCCGCTGCAGGCGGGCGACGACGTGGCGGTCGAGCTCGACCCCAGCGTGCTGCATCTCTTCAACCGCGAAGGCCGTTCGGTCTCCGCTTGATTCCTCCTTTTCTTTACGGACATTTCCCGTGACTCTCGCAGCAGCGTCTACCGCGCACACACCACCGGCTCCTTCGGAGTTCACGGTGCTTCACCTGGGCCTGGGTTCGTTCCACCGCGCCCACCAGGCCGTCTACCTGCAGCGGCTGATCGAGGCGGGCGACACCCGCTGGTCGCTGTCGGGCGCCAACATCCGGCCCGACATGGCCGAGGTCGTCGCCGCCCTGCGCGCGCAGGGCGGGCGCTACACGCTCGAGACCGTGTCGCCCGCGGGCGAGTACCGCTACGAGCAGATCGAGGCGATCCGCGAGGTGCTGCCCTACGAGCCCTCGCTGGCCGCGGTGATCGCGCGCGGCGCGGCGCCGTCCACGCGCATCGTCTCGTTCACCGTGACCGAGGCGGGCTACTACCTCGATGCGAAGGACAACAAGCTCGACCTGTCGTTCGCGGACCTCGCCGCGGACATCGAACGCGCGCGGCGCGGCGAGGCGGGCGAGACGATCTACGGCGCGGTCTGCGCGATTCTTCGCGCGCGCAAGGCGGCGGGCGCGGGGCCGGTCACGCTCCTGAACTGCGACAACCTGCGCCACAACGGCGACCGCTTCCATGGGGGCCTGCTGGAGTTCATCGAGCGCGCGGGCGATGCCGACCTGCTGGCCTGGACGACTGCCAACACCCGCTGCCCGAACGCGATGGTCGACCGCATCACGCCCCGGCCGCCGCCCGAGCTGCGCGCGCGCGTGCTCGCCGCCACCGGCCGCGACGATGCCGCGCCGATCACGGGCGAGAGCTTCATCCAGTGGGTCATCGAAGACAGCTTCATCGCCGGCCGGCCCGATTGGGGGCGCGTGGGCGTGGAGCTCGTCGAGTCGGTGCAGCCGTATGAGGAGGCGAAGATCCGCATCCTCAACGCGACCCACAGCTGCATTGCCTGGGCCGGCACGCTGATCGGCCTGGAGTTCATTCACGAAGGCACGCACGATGCGGCCATCCGCAAGATGGCGCACGACTACGTGACGGACGACGTGATCCCGTGCCTGAGCCCCAGCCCCATCGACCTCGCGGCGTATCGCGACGTGGTGCTCGACCGCTTCGGCAACCCCGCGATCCGCGACACCAACCAGCGCGTCGCGGCGGACGGCTTCTCGAAGATCCCGGGCTTCATCGCGCCGACCGTGCGCGAGCGCCTGGCCGCGGGACAGGGCATCGACAGCGTGGCGATGCTGCCGGCGCTGTTCCTCGCCTTCCTGCAGCGCTGGCACCGCGGCGCGCTGCCCTACGCCTACCAGGACCAGGGCATGGACGCGGCGGTGGCGCACGCGATCTGCGATGCAGCCGATCCGGTCGCTGCACTGTGCGCCGACGCGGGCCTGTGGGGCGACCTCGCGGGTGATGCGCGGCTGGTCGAGGCGGTTCGCAAGGCGTGTGCGCGCGTGGTGCGCTTCGTCGAAGGCGACGTGCAATGACCGGCGGCCGCCTGCAGGACCGCCACGTGTTGCTGACCGGTGCCGGCGGCGGCATCGGTCTCGCGGTGGCCGAGGCCTGCATCGCCGAGGGTGCGCGCTGCAGCGTGATCGATCGGGGGGGCAGCGCGCCGGAGGCGGTGCGCGCGGTGTTGCAGCGGCACCCCGATCGTCTGGCCTACATCTCGGCCGACGTCACGCGCACGCAAGACATTCAACGTTTGCTCGCCGAGGCGATTGCCGCCTTCGGCCCCGTCCACGCGCTCTTCAACAACGCGGCCGTGTTCGATCTCGCGCCGCTGCTCGACAGCGACGAGGCCTCGTTCGACAAGCTCTTCGCCGTCAACGTGAAGGGCATGTTCTTCGTGATGCAGGCGGTGCTGCGCCACATGGTCGAGGCCGGCGCGCAGGGCGCATCGGTCATCAACATGGCTTCGCAGGCAGGGCGCCGCGGCGAGGCGCTGGTGTCGCACTACTGCGCGACCAAGGCGGCGGTCATCAGCTACACGCAGAGCGCCGCACTGGCCATGGCGCCGCACGGCATCCGCGTCAACGGCATTGCGCCGGGCGTGGTCGATACGCCGATGTGGGACCACGTCGACAGTCTGTTCGCCAAGGCCGAAGGGCTGCCGCCCGGTGAGAAGAAGCGGCGCGTGGGGCTCGAGGTGCCGCTCGGGCGCATGGGCATGCCGGGCGACATCGCGGGCGCCGCTGTGTTCCTCGCCAGCGACGAGGCGCGCTACATCACGGCGCAGACGCTGAACGTCGATGGCGGCAACGTCATGAGCTGACATGAGGCCGGATAAGAAAGTATCGGGACCTCTCCCTTTGGCGCGGTGAATTTCTCCCGGCCCGGTGAGAAGATCGGTTTCCCTTGCAGCATGCGACCCATGAACGAAGACTTCCATCTCTACCTCGACAGCGCCGACCTGGCAGAGTTGAAAACCTGCCTGCCGCATCCGGTGGTCCACGGCGTGACGACCAACCCGACGCTGCTGAAACGCGCGGGTGTCGACCGCGGTGACGTGCCCGGCCTGCTGAAGCGCTGCCTCGACCTGGGCGCGCGGCAGGTGCAGGCGCAGGTGTATTCGAGCGATGTCGACGGCATGCTCGAAGACGCGAAAGCGCTGCTCTCGCATTTCGACCGCGGTCAGCTGGTCGTCAAGATTCCCGCCACGCGCCAGGGCCTCGATGCCGGCGCGCGGCTCATTGCCGAAGGCGTGCCCGTGACGTGGACGGCCGTGTACGCACCCGAGCAGGCGCACTTCGCGGCGCAACTGGGCGCGGCCTATGCGGCGCCTTATCTCGGGCGGCTCGACGACTCGGGTGTCGACGGATTGGGGCTCATCGCGCAGATGCAGGCGCTGGTTGCGCAGCGGCCTTCGCCCCGCACGCGGCTCCTGGTGGCGAGCATCCGGTCGCGTGAGGCGTACCTCTCGCTGCTGGCGCTGGGCGTCGGTGCCCTCACGATCCCGCCGCGCCTTTTTGCCGAACTGCTGGACCATCCGGCCACACTGGCCGCCGAGCGCGGCTTCCTGGCCGATGCCAACGACCTGACTTGATCCCACGACATTCAAGCACCATGCGAATTGCACTCACGGGCGAAGCCCTCATCGATTTCACCGCCAGCGAGGCGGGCGCCCTGGCATTCCTCGGCCACGAGGGCGGCTCGCCGCTCAACACGGCCGTGGCCTGCGCTCGGCTCGGGGTGCACACGGGGTTTCTCACGCAGTTGTCGACCGACCTCTTCGGCGAGCGACTGATGGATTTCCTGGCGCGCAACGGCGTGGACACCAGCTTCATCCTGCGCAGCAATGCGCCCTCGACGCTGGCCTTCGTCGAACGCACGCCGCAAACCAATCGCTATGCGTTCTATACAAGCGGCAGCGCCGATGCGACCTGGTCGCCCGAGCCGCTGCCGCAGTTGCCGGCGGAGTGCCGATTCCTGCACTTCGGCTCGATCTCGCTGCTGCAGGAGCCGGCCTCGACGCGCATCGCCGACCTCATCACCGCCAACGCCGGGCGCTGCGTGATCGTGTTCGATCCCAACGTGCGGCCGAGCCTGATTCCGGACATGGCCGCCTTCCGCGACCGCGTGACGAACTGGCTGGCGATGGCCGACCTGGTCAAGCTCAGCGATGAAGACGCCGAACTGCTCGCACCCGGCCAGCCGGTCGATGCGCTGGCCGCTGACTGCCTGAAGGCCGGCGCGCGCGCGGTGATCGTCACGCGCGGCGGCGCGGGCGCCACGCTCTGGCGCACGGGGCACGCGCCGCTCACCGTGGCGGCGCCGCGCGTCACCGTGGTCGACACCATCGGCGCGGGCGACACCTTCACCGCGGGGCTCTCGGTGTCGCTGCTCGAACACGGCGTCGAGCACCCAGCCCAACTGGGCGAACTGACGGATGAAGCCTGGACTGAAGTGATGCGCTTCGCCGCCACCGCCGCCGCCCTGAACTGCACCCGCGAAGGGGCAGATCCACCCTCGCTGGAAGCCGTTCACAACGCGCTGGCCCAGGCGGACAATTGAGGCTGCTTCCAGGTTCTGCCTTCCTGCTGCCATGACGACGTCCACACGCAAACGTTCGGTCCCCCGTCAGCGCCAACCCGAGCTGGAGCGCGACTTTGCGCGCTCTCCCTCGCTGGGCTACGAGGCTCCTGAAGAAACCGGTCTGGTGCGCTGCCTCGCGCACGGCTTTCCGAGCCCGCTGGTGCGATGGCATTTCCATGAAGACTACGAGCTGCACCTGATCACCGAGACCTCGGGCAAGGCCTTCATCGGCGACTGGATCGGGCCGTTCCAGCCCGGGCACCTCGTGCTCTGCGGGCCGCGGCTGCCGCACAACTGGATCTCGCTCGACGTGCCCGAAGGCGGCGCCGCCGGTCGCGACCGGGTGATCCAGTTCCGCCACGAACCCATCGAGCTGGCCGCGGCCGAGATCCCCGAACTGCGCGAAGTGATGCAGCTGCTGGAGCGCGCGCGCCACGGCATCGAGTTCTTCGGCATGTCGCAGCAGGCGCAGACGCACTGGGACAACATCAAGGCCGCGCGCGGCGCGCGCCGGCTCGGCCTGTTCCTCGAGTTCATGGCCGATCTTGCGCAATGCTCCGACTACCGGCTGCTGTCCAGCGTGCAGATGCAGGGCGCGCAGGGCAGCGACGGCGATGCGCAGGTCGACCAGATCAACGAGGTCGTCAACCGCATCACCAACAACATGGCCGAGCCGATCGCGATGTCCGATGTGGCGGCAGAGTTGGGCATGAGCGAGAGCCGCTTCAGCCGGTTCTTCCGCCGCTCGACCGGCAACAGCTTCACCGACTTCGTCAACCGCGTGCGCATCAACAGCGCCTGCCACCTGCTGATGCAGACCGACCACTACGTGACGGACATCTGCTATCAGGTCGGCTTCAACAACGTGGCGAATTTCAACCGGCGATTCCTGGAGATCAAGGGCATGACGCCCAGCGAATTCAGGCGCCAGGCCGACACGCGCTTCGGCTCGGGTATTTCTTCTTAGTCAGAAAAAGCAGGGAGCTCATCTTGTATCTGGGACTCGACCTCGGCACGTCCGAGCTCAAGGCGCTGTTGCTCGCCGACGATCACCGCATCGTCGGCGTCGCGCGCGCGGCACTCACGGTCGAACGGCCGCAACCGCTCTGGTCTGAGCAGGCGCCCAGCCAATGGTGGCAGGCGTTGGAAGATGTCATGACGCAGCTTCGGGGCTCGCATGCGGAAGCGCTGTCTGCCGTGCGGGCCATCGGCCTCTCGGGCCAGATGCATGGCGCGACGCTGCTCGATGCGGCTGGCGAAGTGCTGCGGCCAGCCATCCTCTGGAACGACGGGCGCAGCGGTGCGCAATGCGATGAACTCACGCGCGCCGTGCCGCGCCTGGGCGAGATCGCGGGCAACCTCGCGATGCCGGGCTTCACCGCACCCAAGCTCCTGTGGGTGCGCGAGCACGAGCCCGAGATCTTCAAGCGCACGGCACGCGTGCTGCTGCCCAAGGACTGGCTGCGCTTCATGCTGAGCGGCGAGGCGGTCAGCGAGATGTCGGATGCGGCAGGCACGCTGTGGCTCGACGTGGGCGCGCGCGACTGGTCCGACGAACTGCTCGCGGCCACGGGGCTCACGCGCGATCACATGCCGCGGCTGGTCGAAGGCAGCGAGGTGTCGGCGAAGCTCAAGCCCGACCTGGCTGCGCGTTGGGGTGTGGGCAACGGCACGGTGCTGATTGCTGGCGGGGCCGGCGACAACGCCGCAAGCGCGGTCGGCATGGGCCTGGTCGAACCTGGCCAGGGCTTCGTGTCGCTCGGTACGTCGGGCGTGGTGTTCGTCTCGACCGATCGCTTCTTGCCGAACCCCGCGCAGGCGATGCATGCCTTCTGCCATGCGCTGCCCAAGCGCTGGCACCAGATGTCGGTGATGCTCTCGGCCGCGAGTGCGGTGAGCTGGGCCGCCAAGACTTTCAAGTTCACGGACGAGGCCGCGCTGCTCGAAGCGGCGGCATCGGTCGCGCTGGCGGACCGGGCGCGCTGCCCGCTGTTCATGCCGTACCTGTCGGGCGAACGCTCGCCTCACAACAACCCGAATGCGCAAGGCGCGCTGTTCGGCCTCACGCATGCGCACGGTCCGGCGGAAATCGCCTATGCCGTGGTCGAGGGCGTGAGCTTTGGCCTGCGCGACGGCTTCGATACGCTGCGCCTGCCGGCCGACATGCCGCTGCGCGAAGTTGCGCTGGTGGGCGGTGGGGCGCGCAGCATCTGGTGGGGCCAGTTGCTGGCCGACATCTTCCAGGTGCCGCTTACGTTGTATGCGGGCAGCGAGACGGGCGGGGCGCTCGGTGCGGCGCGGCTTGCGTGGTTGGCCGATGGCGGTGCCGTGGCCGAGGTGTGCACGCTGCCGCCGGTCAAGCAGCAACTGGTTCCTTCGTCCGAAGGGGGCGATGGGCACAAGACACGGCATGCGCGGTTCCAGGTGCTGTACATGGCGCTGCGCGATCAGTTTCGATAGCCGACACGACAAACCGAACGCCCATAAAAAAACCCGTCGCAAGACGGGTTTTTTACTTTCGCGAAACACCGCGGAACCGGCTTTGCCGGGCCGCAGGTGTTGCCCCCGGTAGGGGGTTGGCGTAGCGGACACGAAGTGCCGCGCAGCCTGGGGGCGAGCGAAATTACATGCCCATGCCGCCCATGCCGCCCATGCCGCCCATGTCGGGCATGCCGCCGCCGGCGCCGGACTCGTCCTTGGGTGCGTCAGCAACCATGGCTTCGGTCGTCAGCAGCAGCGAGGACACCGAAGCGGCGTTCTGCAGTGCGGTGCGGGTGACCTTCGTCGGGTCCAGGATGCCCAGTTCGAGCATGTCGCCGTACGTGTCGTTCGCAGCGTTGAAGCCGTAGTTGCCGGTGCCGGCCAACACAGCGTTCACCACCACCGAGGCTTCGCCGCCGGCGTTGTTCACGATTTCGCGCAGGGGCGCTTCGATGGCCTTGAGCACCAGCTTGATGCCGGCTTCTTGATCAGCGTTGTCGCCCTTGACCGAGTCGCCCACAGCTTGCTTGGCACGCAGCAGAGCCACGCCGCCGCCAGCCACGACGCCTTCTTCCACTGCAGCGCGGGTGGCGTGCAGGGCGTCTTCGACGCGAGCCTTCTTTTCCTTCATTTCGACTTCGGTGGCAGCGCCGACCTTGATCACTGCAACGCCGCCGGCCAGCTTGGCCACGCGCTCTTGCAGCTTTTCACGGTCGTAGTCGCTGGTCGCTTCTTCGATCTGAACGCGCACTTGCTTCACGCGGGCTTCGATGTCACCAGCAGCGCCGGCGCCGTCGATGATGATCGTGTTTTCCTTGCCCACTTCGATGCGCTTGGCTTGACCCAGGTCGGCCAGCGTCACCTTTTCGAGCGTCAGGCCCACTTCTTCAGCGATGACCTTGCCGCCCGTCAGGATGGCGATGTCTTCCAGCATGGCCTTGCGGCGGTCGCCGAAGCCAGGAGCCTTGACGGCCACGACCTTCAGGATGCCGCGGATCGTGTTCACGACCAAGGTAGCCAGGGCTTCGCCTTCGACTTCTTCGGCAATGATCAGCAGCGGACGGCCAGCCTTGGCGACTTGCTCCAGCACCGGCAGCAGGTCACGGATGTTGCTGATCTTCTTGTCGAACAGCAGCACGAAGGGGTTGTCCAGCAACGCCGATTGCTTCTCGGGGTTGTTGATGAAGTAGGGCGACAGGTAGCCGCGGTCGAACTGCATGCCTTCGACGACGTCGAGTTCGCTGTCGAGCGACTTGCCGTCTTCGACGGTGATCACGCCTTCCTTGCCGACCTTGTCCATCGCGTCAGCGATGAGCTTGCCGATGGTTTCGTCGCTGTTGGCCGAGATGGAGCCGACTTGCGCGATTTCCTTCGACGTGGTGGTGGGCTTGGAAGCCTTCTTCAGCTCGGCGACCAGGGCCGTCACGGCCTTGTCGATGCCGCGCTTCAGGTCCATCGGGTTCATGCCGGCAGCCACCAGCTTGAAACCTTCGCGAACGATGGCTTGGGCCAGCACGGTCGCGGTGGTGGTGCCGTCACCGGCGTTGTCCGAAGTCTTGGAAGCCACTTCCTTCACGAGCTGGGCGCCCATGTTCTGGAGCTTGTCCTTGAGTTCGATTTCCTTGGCCACGGACACACCGTCCTTGGTCACGGTGGGGGCGCCGAACGAGCGCTCGAGCACCACGTTGCGGCCCTTGGGGCCCAGGGTCACTTTGACTGCGTTGGCCAGGATGTTGACACCCTCGACCATGCGTGCGCGGGCTTCTCCGCCGAAGACTACGTCTTTTGCTGCCATGATGAATTAACTCCGAATGGATTGGATTGAATGAATCAAAAGGGAGAAGGCTTACTTCTCGACGACTGCGAACAGGTCGTCTTCCTTCATCACGAGCAGTTCGTCGCCATCGACCTTGACGGTCTGGCCGCTGTACTTGCCGAACAGGACGCGGTCGCCGACCTTGACGGTCAGTGCGGCCAGATCGCCCTTGTCGTTGCGCTTGCCCGGGCCGACGGCCAGGACTTCACCCTGATCGGGCTTTTCGGCGGCTGCGTCGGGGATGACGATGCCGGAGGCGGTCTTGGTTTCGCTGTCGATACGCTTGACGATCACGCGATCGGCCAAAGGACGAAGTTTCATTGCATCTCCTGGATATGGATAAGAAACGGGTTTGTGGTCGGGCGCCGGACCCGAAGGTTGGCGACCCATCGACTGGGGAGCGAGGGCTGTTAGCACTCATCATCAGCGAGTGCTAATCATAAGGGCAATCCGTGACCTTTCAAGGTCTGGGGGCTGCCGGAGGCCGGTCGCTTACAACTGGTCCGTGGGCACGAACCAAGAGAAGAGCAGCAGCTGCAGCCGGGTCAGCATGCTGGAATCCGGCTCGCTGTCGAGTACCTCGTTGTTGACGTCGCCGGTGCCAATCCACTGCACGTTCTGGCCGTCCGGCTTCAGCACCACGCGGTAGACGCCCTCGATGTCGTCCAGCTGGTAGGCGAAGAGCAGGGCCTGCGTCAGGTCGAAGCTGCGCACGCGCACGCCGAATTCGGTGTTCAGCAGCGCCGAGCGTGGATCCAGGTTCATGGAGCCCAGCAGCACCCATTGGCGGTCGACCAACGCCAGCTTGGCGTGCAGCCGGCCGCGCGCCTTCTTGAGCAGGTCGCGGAACTGGCCGCTGCGGCGCAGCTGCTGCGTGCTCACCTCATACAGGTTCACGCCCAGCTTGAGCATGTCGACGCGGTAGCGGTTGTAGTTGATGTTGACCAGCGGCTCGTCGCTGTCGGCAAGCGAATTGGTGATCACCGTGATGTTGATCCCGTGCTCGCGTCCCATGCGGATGCGCGCCATGCCCTCGTCGCCCGGGATGAAGTAGGGCGAGATCACCACCACGTTCGACTGCGCGGTGGCCAGCATTTCATGGAAGCGCTGCGCCAGCGATTCGGTGGGGCGCGCCATGACGCCCAAAGCCTTGTTGGGGCTGTCGGCGGTGGCATGCGCTTCGGCGCGCATCCACTTGGCTTCGTCGATGTTCGCCAGTTGCGCGGCCAGCGGCGGGTCGCCCAGCAGGTCAGTGGCGGGCAGCGGGTCGGGAGGCGGGGCGTAGCGTGGGGAGGTGTCGGTCTCGAACGCGGACTTCAGCTCGTCGGCCGTGCGGCTGGTGCCGGCGACCCGCTGCAGTGGGTAGACGACGTCGCTGTTCCAGTAGGTGTCGAAGATCGCTGCCGACTCCCGAACCACCGGGCCGGCCATGAGCACTTCGAAGTCGATGAAATTCGCGCTCTCGCTGCGCAGGAAGTATTCGTCGGCGAGGTTGCGGCCGCCGGCGATGGCCATGGCGCCATCGGCCACGAACAGCTTGTTGTGCATGCGGTGGTTGAGCCGCCGAAAATCGCCGAAGAACTCCAACCATCGGCCCGAGGAGTGGTCGCGCAGGTTGACGAAGGGGTTGAACAGGCGAACTTCGGCGTTGGGCTCGGCGGCCAGGCCCAGCAGAAGGCGGTCCATGCCGGCCGTGTAGAAATCGTCGAGCAAGAGGCGCACGCGCACCCCGCGCCGTGCCGCATCGCGCAGCTCCCGCAGCAGGAGCCGGCCGGTCTTGTCGTTGCCTAGCTGGTAGCTCTGCACGTCGAGCGAAGACTGGGCGCGCCGCATCAGCTCCAGCCGCGCATCGAGGGCGTAGGAGGCCTCGATCAGCGGCCGCAGGCTCGAGAGGCCGTCAGGCGGTGTGTTCAGGCTGATGGCGGCGCGGCCGAGCGCGGTGGCGGGGGAGGCTGCGATCGCCTCGGTCGGCGGTTCGGGTGTGCGCGGCGGGAGCCCGGCGCAGCCTGTCAATGCAAGGGCGATCAGCAGCAGCACCGGTGCGCGAAACGCAGGAATCAGAAAGGCGATGAGCTTGTGCATGAGACCTGCCGGCACGGAGAAATGTGCCCGCGGCATCGTAGCCGCTCTGCCCCGCGCCGAGGATGCAAATGCGCAACGCAACCCCCTTTGCCGCGCTTGGGGATTGGACAAATTGAGATTTTCTACCTACTAAAATGAGAATGCTTCTTAATTGACATTTGATAAACGCTTGGAGTGAGGTCGGAATGAAGAGGATGTTGGTGCGGCGGAGAGCCGCCTCGGTGCTGGTGGGATGCATGGCCGTTTACATGCAACACCAGGTGTTGGCCCAGACGGGAGCCCAGGGTTCGCTGCCGGAAGTGCGGGTCGATGCGAATGCAGAAGCTGAAACCGCCACGACGCCCGTCATCGGCTATCGCGCGAAGAACGCCGTTACCGCCACCAAGACCGACACGCCACTGTCCGAAACGCCGCAATCCGTCACCGTCGTGACGCGCGACCAGATCGTCGACCAGGGTGCGAACAACCTGCAGGACGCGCTCAATTACGCCGCCGGCGTGCGCTCCGACGCCTACGGCCTGGATTCGCGGACCGACTCCGTGCGCGTGCGCGGCGCCTACCCCGATATCTATCTCGACGGCCTGCGCCAGGCCTACGGCTACTACACCAGCACCACCCGAACCGACCCCTACACGCTGGAACGGCTCGAAGTGCTGCGTGGCCCCTCGGGCATGCTGTTCGGTGCGGGCACGGCCGCGGGCGTGGTCAACATGGTCAGCAAGCGGCCGCAGCAGGAGGCCCAGCGCGAAGTGGGCGTGCAGTTCGGCAGCTTCGGCCGCAAGCAGATCCAGGCCGACCTGACCGGCCCGCTCAATGCCGACGGTTCCCTCTCGTACCGGTTGATCGCCTTGCAGCGCAAGTCCGACACGCAGGTCGACTACGTGCCCGACGACCGCAGCCTGATCGCCCCCTCGCTCACCTGGCGGCCCAACGCGGCGACCTCGCTCACGCTGCAAGGCCTGTGGCAAAAGGACAAGAGCGGCAGCAGCTCGCAGTTCCTGCCGTGGGAGGGCACGCTGCTGCCGAACCCCAACGGGCGGCTGCCGGGCAGCCGCTTCATCGGCGAGCCGGGCGACTTCTACAACAGCGAGCGCAAGACCTTCGGCTGGCTGTTCGAGCACAAGTTCAACGACAACTGGACCGTGCGGCAGAACTTCCGCTACGCGCAGAACGAAAACGCCAACCAGTACCACTATGGCGCCGCGTTCAGCGGGTTCGACAGCTGGTCCAGCGATCCGATCTTCAAGCGCGTGCTGGGCCGCTACTTCGACAACCAGCTGACCCTCAACCGCACCCAGACGCTGGACAACCACGTCGAGGGCCATTTCCAGACCGGCGCCCTCAAGCACACGCTGCTGGTGGGAGCGGACTTCGCGCGCCAGCGCGAGAACGTCTGGAGCGGCACCAATGTCGACACCATCGATGTCTACGCGCCGGTCTATGGCCACCGCGACGTGCCCGACGCCACCGCGCTGCCGCGCACGCGCCAGCGCCAGACGGGCATCTATCTGCAGGACCAGATCAAGCTCGACAACTGGATCTTCGTGGCGGGCCTGCGCCACGACCGCGCCTCCTCCAGCGCCGTTGGCAGCGAGGAGCAAAAGAGCAGCGCCACCACCAAGCGCCTGGGCGTGATGTACGCGTCGCCTTCGGGCTGGTCGCCGTATGTGAGCTACAGCGAGTCGTTCACGCCGCAGTCGCCGCGCCAGGGGCGCATCTTCACGCCGCTGCGCGGCGAGCAGTGGGAAGTGGGCGTGAAATACGAGCCCAAGGATCGTGCCTTGGCCTTCAGCGCCGCGGTGTATGACCTGCGCGAAAAGAACCAGATCGTCGAGGAGCAGCCCAACGTGTTCTCACAGCGCGGCCTCACCAAGACCAAGGGCGTGGAGCTCGAAGCCAAGGGCTCGATCGGCTCCAACCTCGACCTGATCGCCCACTACAACTACACCGATGCCGACGCGCAGATCGAAGGCCTGCCCAAGCACCAGGCGAGCGTCTGGGCCAAGTACAGGTTCTCCGTTGCCGGCATGAGCGGCTTCTCGGCCGGTGCCGGCGTGCGTGCGATGAGCTCGTTCCGCGACGTCCAGTTCGGTGTCGGCCCGCGCATTCCGGGCGTCGTTCTGGCCGACCTCGTGTTCGCCTACGACACCGCGAACTGGCGCTATGCGCTCAACATCAACAACGTGACGGACAAGAAGTACTTCTCCACTTGCCTGTCGCGCGGTGACTGCTGGTACGGTTCGCGCCGCAACATCGTCGCAAGCGCAACGTACCGCTTCTAGACTCCGCCTTCAACCCACACAGCCGCAACGACATGAACAGCCGAAAGATCAAGACCTGGGCCTGGGTGCACAAGTGGAGCAGCCTCGTGTGCACGGTGTTCATGCTGCTCCTGTGCATCACTGGGCTGCCGCTGATCTTTCACCACGAGATCGGGCACCTGCTGGGCACCGAGGTCGAGGCGCCGAAGATGCCGGCCAACACGCCGCGCATCAGCCTGGACAAGGTGCTGGACATCGCCAAGGCGAAGCACCCCGATCGCGTGGTGCAGTTCGCCTCGCAGCCCGAGGACGACGACGGCCTGTGGTTCGTCACGCTCACGCCTACCCCCGCGCCTACCGAAGACTTCAAGTCGGTCGCGGTCGACGCGCGCACGGGCGTCGTGCTCGCTCAGCCGAAGTTCGACGAAGGCTTCATGTACGTGATGTTCAAGCTGCACGTCGACCTGTTCGCGGGGCTTCCCGGCAAGCTGTTCCTCGGTTTCATGGGGCTCTTGCTGCTGGTGGCCATCGTCTCTGGCGTGGTGTTGTATTCGCCCTTCATGCGCAAGCTCGACTTCGGCACCGTGCGGCGCGAGAAACGCCCGCGCCTGAAGTGGCTCGACCTGCACAACCTGCTGGGCGTCGTCACGCTCGTGTGGCTGTTCGTGGTGGGCTCCACCGGCATGATCAACACGTGGGCCGACCTGGTCATCAAGTATTGGCAGTACGACCAGCTCAGCACTTTGCTTGCGCCCTACAAGGACCAGCCGACGGTGCCGGTGGCCGAGCGCGGCTCCGTGCAGCGCTCGATGGAGGTGGCCATGCAGCGCGCGCCCGACACGAAGCTGTCGTTCATCGCCTTCCCCGGCACCGCGTTCTCGAGCCCGCACCATACGACCTTTTTCCTGCGCGGCAACGAGCCCTTCACTTCGAAGCTGCTGCAGCCGGTGCTGGTCGACGCCAAGACCACCGAGATCACGGCGGCACCGAAGCTGCCCTGGTACCTCACGGCGCTCCTGGTGTCGCAGCCACTGCACTTCGGCGATTACGGCGGCATGCCGATGCAGATCCTCTGGGCCTTGCTCGACATCGCGACCATCATCGTGCTGGGCAGCGGGCTCTACCTGTGGCTCAAGCGCGGCAAGACCGTGCCGGCCAGAACAGCCTCGAATGCGCCTGCAGCTTCGCCTGGCTCGGAGCGCGCGCCGCCCACGACATCGGGCGCGCAGCCCGACCCGGCACCGGCCATGAAGGTGCAGGCATGACGACGCACCACAAGACGCCGCACCAGTCGTTCTGGCGCATGTGGGGGTGGCCGATCGTGCTCGGCGTGCTGACGACCATCGGCCTCATCTCCGCGCTCTTCAGCGACGGCGGGTTCGGCGACATGCTGGCTTGGGTCGCACTCGGCATTCCGGTCGTCGTGTGCGCCTGGTACGGCTGGCGCCGCGCGCCGGCGGACTGACTTCGCCGGTTCCGTTGCCCGGCGCCGGTCGGGTTCCCGATAGGCAGGGCGCTCGCCGCACCGACGCAGAATCGGTGCAATGACCGCTGCATTCGCCACCACCTTTCGCCTGTTGATCCTGGGCATTCCCCTCGCCGCACACGCCCAGCAGCAGGAGCTTCCAGCCGAAACGGCGAAGGGCCAGCTGCGGGAGGTCACCGTCTCCACGCCGCGCGGAGAGGTGGCACCCTTCAACGTCCCCGGCTCGGTCGACCGCATCGATGGTGCGGAGATGCGCGACAGCCGCCTGCAGGTCAATCTCTCCGAAAGCCTCGGCGCCGTGCCGGGGCTGCAGGTGCAGAACCGGCTGAACTACGCGCAGGACCTGCAACTGTCGATCCGCGGCTTCGGCGCGCGCTCGACCTTCGGCGTGCGCGGCGTGCGGCTTTATGTCGATGGCATTCCGGCCACCTTGCCCGACGGGCAGGGGCAGACGTCGAACATCGACATCGGCTCCGTTGATCGCGTGGAGGTGTTGCGCGGGCCGTTCTCGGCGCTCTATGGCAACTCATCAGGCGGCGTGGTGCAGGCCTTCACCGCATCGGGCGAAGGTGCGCCGCGCCTTTCGTATGCCGTGGCCGGCGGCAGCTTCGGCACCTGGCGGCAGTCGATGCAGATCAGCGGCTCGCAGGGCGCGGTGGACTACCTGCTGGGCGCCAGCCGCTTCCACACCGACGGATGGCGCGAGCACAGCGCCGCGCGGCGCGACATCGCCAACGGCAAGCTGGGCATTGCGCTGGACAACGGCGACAAGCTCACGCTCGTGCTCAACAGCGTGCGCATCGACGCGCAGGACCCGCTGGGCCTGACCGCCGACCAGTACGCGCGAGCGCCCCGCAGCGCGCCGCTCGCGACGCAGTACGACACGCGCAAGACGGTCGAGCAGACGCAGCTCGGCCTGCTCTACGAGCGGCGCATCGACGCGACGCAGGGGCTGCGTCTCATGGTCTACGGCGGCGAGCGCAAGACCACGCAGTACCAGTCGATCCCTCCCTCGGCGCAGCAGAACCCGCTGCATGCGGGCGGGGTGATCGATCTCTCGCGGCAGTACGGCGGCATCGATGTGCGCTGGACCGCCGCGCTGCAACTCGCCGACCGGCCGCTCGACGTGGTGGCGGGCCTCGGCTACGACAGCCTGCGCGAGCGCCGCCGCGGCTACGAGAACTACCTCGGCAGCGTCGCGAACCCGTTGCTGGGCGTGCAGGGGCGCCTGCGTCGCAGCGAGCGCAACGAGGTCTGGAACCTCGACCCCTACGCGCAGGCCACCTGGCGCTTCACCGACCGCTGGACGCTCGAGGCCGGCGTGCGCCGCAGCAGCGTGCATTTCGCATCGAACGACCGCTACATCGTGGGCGCGAACCGCGACGACAGTGGCACCGCGCGCTACAGCAAGACGCTGCCGGTGGCGTCGCTGCGCTATCAGGCGACGCCAGACCTCGCGCTCTACGGCTCCATCGGCCGAGGATTCGAGACGCCGACGCTCAACGAGCTCTCGTACCGCTCGGGCGGCGCGAGCGGCCTCAACTTCGCGCTGCGGCCCTCGGTGAACGACAGCATCGAGCTGGGCGCCAAGGCGCGGCTCGCCGGCGGGCTGTTGACGGCGGCCCTGTTTCAGACCCGCACGCGCGACGAGATCGTGACCGACACCAACGTCGGCGGCCGAGCGACCTTCCAGAACGCGGGGCGCACACGGCGCAACGGCTTCGAGCTCGGCTGGCAGCACGAGACGTCGAACCACTGGCGCACGCAGCTGGCCTACACCTGGCTCGATGCGACGTACCGCGATGCGTTCTGCTCGCCGTCGCCGTGTGCGGCAGCCAACACCGTGGCCGGCGGCAAGCGCATTCCGGGCATCGCGCGGCAGTCGCTGTTCGCGTCGCTCGGCTGGGTGCCGCCCGAGGGCTGGCGCGCCGGTGTCGAGATGCGCGCGCTCGGCCGCATCCAGGCGAACGACGTCAACACGGCGAGTGCGCCGGGCTATGCCGTCGCGGCGCTGTATGCGGGCTATCTGAAGAAATGGGAGCGCTGGGAATTCAACGCCTTCGCGCGTGTCGACAACCTGTTCGACCGGCGCTACGTGGGCTCGGTCATCGTCAACGAGGGCAATGCGCGCTATTACGAACCCGCGCCGGGCCGTAACTGGACGGTTGGCCTCAGCGGTGCGTACCGCTTCTGACGACCCACCGTCTTTTTCTATCTACTTACTTGAGGCCGGCTGCTGCGCGCAGTGCAGCCGCTTGCGTCGTCGCTTCCCAGGTGAACTCGGGCTCTTCGCGGCCGAAGTGGCCGTAGGCGGCGGTCTTCTGGTAGATCGGGCGCAGCAGGTCGAGCATCTGGATGATGCCCTTCGGGCGCAGGTCGAAATGCTCGCGCACGAGTTCGGCGATCTTCTCGTCCGAGATCACGCCCGTGCCTTCGGTGTAGACCGTGATGTTCATCGGCTGCGCCACGCCGATCGCGTACGCGACCTGGATCTGGCACTGGCGCGCAAGGCCCGCGGCCACGATGTTCTTGGCCACGTAGCGCGCGGCATAGGCGGCCGAGCGGTCGACCTTCGACGGGTCCTTGCCCGAGAACGCGCCGCCGCCGTGCGGGCAGGCGCCGCCGTAGGTGTCCACGATGATCTTGCGGCCGGTGAGGCCGCAGTCGCCCTGCGGGCCGCCGATGACGAAGCGGCCGGTCGGGTTGATCAGGTAGCGCGTGTTCTGCAGCCACTCCTTGGGCAGCACGGGCTTGATGATCTCTTCGATGATGGCTTCGTTGAACGAAGCCTTCATCTTGGTCGAGGTCTCGCTCTGGTCGGGGCTGTGCTGCGTGGAGAGCACCACGGTGTCGATGCTGTGGGGCTTGCCGTCCACGTAGCGCATCGTGACCTGGCTCTTGGCGTCGGGGCGGAGGAACGGCAGGCGGCCGTCCTTGCGCAACTGGGCCTGGCGCTCCACGAGGCGGTGCGCGTAGTAGATCGGCGCGGGCATCAGCTCGGGCGTTTCGTCGCAGGCGTAGCCGAACATCAAGCCCTGGTCGCCGGCACCGGTGTTCAGGTGGTCGTCGGAGGCGTGGTCCACGCCCTGGGCGATGTCGTTGGACTGCTTGTCGTAGCAGACCATCACCGCGCAGCCCTTGTAGTCGATGCCGTACTCGGTGTTGTCGTAGCCGATGCGCTTGATGGTGTCGCGCGCGACCTGGATGTAGTCGACGTGCGCGTTGGTCGTGATTTCGCCGGCGAGCACCACGAGGCCGGTGTTGGTCAGCGTCTCGGCGGCCACGCGGCTGCGCGGGTCCTGCTCGAAGATCGCGTCCAGGATGGCGTCCGAGATCTGGTCGGCGACCTTGTCGGGGTGGCCTTCGGAAACGGATTCGGAAGTGAAGAGGAAGTCGTTCGCCATTTTTCAAAGCTCCTTGAAGTTGATTGGCGCGTTGCCAACTCTGCGGAGCCCTGGCGAACGCTTTAGCAGATGCCGAGTAATCGGCGGGACACAATCGCTTTTGCGCTTGTGGTTGTCGCCCTGCAAGTTGTTCCGTAACTCGGCGACAATTTGCATTCTATTAGAGCCGCGCAATACCATGCGCGCGCGTCCGTTTTTTGACTCCCTTTCCCGTTCAATGATCACCCTGTTTCGCCTGCTCGCCCGCGTGCCGATGCCGTTGATGCATCGCCTGGGCGCCATGCTGGGCTGGCTGGTCTGGTTCGCTGCGCCGGACTACCGACGCCGATTCAAGGCCAATGCCGAAAGCGCGGGCTTCTCGCCCGATCAATACCGTCCCGCCATCGCCGCCGCCGGTCACATGGCGTCCGAGCTGCCCTGGTTGTGGCTGCGGCCGCAAGGGGAAAGCGTGCTGCCCCGCGTCGTGCGCTGGGAAGGCGTCGAGGCCTTCGAAGCGGCCATGCGTGCGAAGAAGGGCGTGATCCTGGTCGCGCCGCACCTGGGCAGCTGGGAGATGTGCGGCCAAGCCATCGGCGAGCGCTTCTTCGAGGCCTTCGGGCCGATCACCGCGCTGTTCCGCCCCGCGCGCAAGAAGTGGATGGCCGACCTGATCGCCGCGGGCTCGCGCGACCGGCCGGGCCTGCAGACGCTGCCGACCAACAACACCGGAGTGCGCGGCTTGATCCGCACGCTGCGAAGCGGCGGCTACACCGGCATCCTCCCCGACCAGGTGCCGCCAGCGGGGCAGGGCGTGTGGGTGCCATTCCTCGGCCGGCCGGCCTACACCATGACCTTGCTCCCGCGCCTCGCGCAGCAGACAGGCGCGGCGTGTTTTCTCAGCGTGTGCGAGCGGCTGCCACGTGGTGCGGGCTACGTGATCCGCTTCGAGCCGATCTTGGGCACGGCGCTGACCGATCCGAAGGCCACCGTTGAAGATGCAGCCGCGGCGATGAACGACGGCATCGGCCGCCTGATCCGCAGCCTGCCCGGCCAGTACGTCTGGGACTACGCGCGCTACAAGGAGCCGCGCGCCGACCGGGCCGTCGCGGCCGTCGCCGGGGAGCAGGCGCCATGAGCCTCAGCTCCCGACTCGGTATCGGCTTCATGCGGGTGCTCGCCCCGCTGCCCCTGCCGTTGGTGCGCGGCTTCAGCAAGATCCTCGGCCGCGTGCTGCACACCATCGCCGTGCCGCGGCGGCGCGTGGTCGACCGAAATCTCGCGCTTTGCTTCCCCGAAAAATCCGAGGCCGAGCGCCGCGCCATCGCACGCGAGACCTTCATCTTTGTCGCGCAGTCATGGCTGGACCGCAGTTGGCTCTGGCATGCGCCGGAGAAGGTGGTGGCGAGCCGCTTGAAGATCGTGGGTTCCGAGTCCGAGATCCGCGAGATCGCCGAGGGCGACGCGCCGATGATCCTGTTCGCGCCGCACTTCTACGGCCTCGATGCCGCGGCCACCGCGCTCACCATGCACACCGCACGCCCCTCGGCCACGATCTACACGACGCAGCGCGATCCGATGGTCGACGCCTGGATCCGCGAAGGCCGCACGCGCTTCGGCGACGTGGCGGCGCTCAACCGGGTGGACGGCATCAAGCCGGTGCTCTCGGGCCTGCGCAAGGGCGGCCTGCTGTACCTGCTGCCCGACATGGATTTCGGACGCGACCAGACGATCTTCGTGCCGTTCTACGGCGTACAGGCCGCGACCGTGCCTTCGCTCTCGCGCTTCGCGCGCCTGGGCAAGGCCAAGGTGGTGCCGGTGGTGGCGAAGCTCACGCCCGGCGGCTACGAGATCGAGGTGAAGTCGGCGTGGCAGAACTTCCCCACCGACGACGTCGAGGCTGACACGGCCCTCATGAACGAGCGGCTGCAGGACTACATCGACACGATGCCGTCGCAGTACTACTGGGTGCATCGCCGCTTCAAGACCCGCCCTGACGGCGAGCCGAACATCTACTGAAAGCCAAACCCGTTCACGCTGAGCTTGTCGAAGCGCCGCGCAGGGCTTCGACAGGCTCAGCCCGAACGGTTTCCAGGAATCAACTGCGCTGCAGGAAGGCCTCGATCTCGCGCGCGACGAGTTGCGGCTGCTCGTGCACGATCCAGTGGGTCGCGTTGGGCACCTTCTTGACCTCGAGCTTCGGCACGTAGTCCTCCAGCCCATCGAGCAACCCCGGCAGCAGCGCCGCGTCGTCCAGCGCCCAGAACACGAAGGTCGGCACGTTCACCGTGAGCCGTTCGTGCGGCAGCACCGGAATGCCGTCGATGGTCTGGCCCGGCAGCGGCGGCTTCATCGGCGTCACGCGGTAGAGGTTGCAGGCGCCGGTGAGGCCCGCGCTCCAGACCTCGCGGTACTGTTGCTTCACTTCTTCGGTCAGCCAGCCGAAGCCATCGGGACCGGCCTTCATCAGCGTGAAGAAGGGCCACATGCGCTTGAAGTCGTCGGCCGCGAGCAGCGCTTCGGCGTCGGGGCGCGCGAGGAAGTTCATGTACGCGCTGGCCTGCTGCTGCGCTGCGCTGTTGCGCAGTTCGCGCGTGAAGGTGCCCGGGTGCGGCGAATTGATGATGACCAGCTTGCCGATCTGCGCCGGGAACGCGTTCGCGTAGCCCCAGGCGAAGGCGCCGCCCCAGTCGTGAGCGACCAGCGCGGCCATCTTGCCGTCGGCGCTTTCGGTGGCGACGAGTTGCTGGATGTCCTGGATCAGCAGGTGCGCCTTGTACTCGGCCACCTCGGTCGGCGCGCTCGATTTCTCGAAGCCGCGCAGGTTGGGCGCCACGCAGCGGTAGCCGCCGTGGGCGGGGTCGGCGAAGTAATCGAGCAGCTCGTCCCAGATGAACGCGGCCTCGGGAAAGCCGTGCAGGAACACCATCAGCGGCTGGCCCGGCTTGCCGCTCGCGCGGCAGCTCAGGCTGGTGCCGTTGGGCAGGCTGCGTTGGAAGGTCTCGATCATGCTTCGTGTCTCCTTGGGTTGACTGTCGCTATTTTTTTGATAGTGAGCTGAGCAGGCGGGACGGTCAATGCAGCCGTTCGGCCTCAGGTTTCTTCCGGTGACTCCGGTGTTTCCTGCGGCTCCTGCGATTGGGCCGGCGCAGCGCCGCCTTCCGGATGCACCCATTGCCACAGCAACTGGGCTGCGTCGCCGACACCCTGCTTCTTCAGCGCCGAGAACAGTTTGACCTCGCCGCCGCCGGCCTGGAGTCGCGTAATCGACAGCACCTTGGCGGCTTCGCTGCGCGTGAGCTTGTCCGACTTGGTCAGCAGGATCAGGAACTTGAGGCCTTGCTGCACGCGCGGGCGGATCACATCGAGCAGGATCTCGTCGAGCTCGGTCAGACCGTGGCGCGGATCGCACATCAGGACAACCCCTCGCAGGCTTTCGCGTGTGATGAGGTAGTTGCCCATCACGCGCTGCCAGCGCAGCTTGGCTTCCTTCGGCACGGCCGCGTAGCCGTAGCCGGGGAGGTCGGCCAGCACCGCGTCGTCGACCTTCTGCTTGCCGATGCCGAACAGGTTGATGTGCTGCGTGCGGCCCGGTGTCTTCGAGGCAAAAGCCAGGCGCGTCTGCTGAGTGAGGGTGTTGATGGCGGTCGATTTGCCGGCGTTCGATCGACCGACGAAAGCGATCTCCGGGAGGTCGACGGGAGGCAGGTGTTCCAGTTGCGGAGCGCTTGTGAGGAAGTGGGCGGTGTGCAGCCAGCCGAGGGCCACGCGCTCGCGTTCGGCGACCTGCGGGTCCGCGGCGGGCGCCGCGCGGGGGGGATAAGCGGCGGACTTGGCGCGCGGGGAGGTCATCAATGGGCTTTCGGAACGGGGCGCCATTGTAGAATCGCGGGGTTTTGCGCCATAAATCTAAGCCCCCGATATGAAGTTGTTTGCCAATATTCTGCTTGCAGCCCTCTTGGGTAGTGCAGTCAGCGCGAGTTTTGCAGCCGATGAACATGCAGCGGCCCCCGCGGCGGCGGCGGCCAAGCCGGCCAAGCCCGATCCCGCCAAGGGCGACACGGTGTTCAACGCAACGCCGGCCAACAGCCAGAGCTGCGCTTCGTGCCACAACGCCGACGGCAACTCGGCCATCGCGGCCAACCCGAAGCTGGCGCAACAACATCCCGAATACATCCTCAAGCAGCTGCAGGACTTCAAGTCCGGCGCCCGCAAGAGCGCGATCATGAAGCCGTTCGCGTCGGCGCTGTCCGAAGAAGACATGCGCAACATCGCCTGGTTCGTCGGCTCGAAGAAGGTCAAGACGGGCTTCTCGAAAGACAAGGACACCATCGCCCTCGGCGAGAAGATCTACCGCGGCGGCATCGGCGATCGCCAGATCCCCGCCTGCGCCGGCTGCCACAGCCCGAACGGCGCCGGCATTCCCGCCCAGTACCCGCGCCTGGGTGGCCAGAACGCCGAATACACCGTCGCCCAGCTCACCGCCTTCCGCGACAACGTGCGCAACAACAGCCTGCCGATGACCGGCGTTGCCGCCAAGCTCAACGATCGTGAAATCAAGGCCGTGGCCGACTACATCGCCGGCCTGCGCTGACCCTGCGCTTTCCAGCGTGAACTAACCGCCAACAACAATCCCAAACAAAGGGCGGGCCGATCCAGGAGGATGGCCCGCCCTTTTGCTTTTTTCCCCTTTTTTCAGCGCCTCACCCGATGTCAGTCTCCACCCATGGCCTTCGCGTTCATCGCGGCCCGCAAGTGCTTCGCGCGGCGGTGGAGCTGTTCTCGTCGATGCGCTTCGCGATCGCGCTGCTCACCGTCATCTGCATCGCCTCGATCATCGGCACGGTCATCAAGCAGCATGAGCCGATCAACAACTACATCAACCAGTTCGGGCCGTTCTGGGCGGAGCTCTTCCGGGCGGCGCGGCTCGATTCGATCTACAGCGCCTGGTGGTTTCTGCTGATCCTGCTGTTCCTGGTGATCAGCACCACGCTGTGCATCGCGCGCAACACGCCGCGCATCCTGGTCGACCTGAAGACCTTCAAGGAAGACATCCGCGCGCAGAGCCTGAAAGCTTTCGGTCAGCGCGCCGAGAACACGCTGGCGGAAACGCCGGATGCGGCCGCCAACCGCATCGGCCAACTGCTGGTGAGCGGCGGCTGGAAGGTCAAGCTGCAGCAGCGTGAGGGTTCAGGCGACGGCAAGGCCGCGCCGGGCTGGATGGTCGCCGCGCGTGCGGGCGGCGCGCACAAGCTGGGCTACATCGCGGCGCACAGCGCCATCGTGCTGGTGTGCATCGGCGGCCTGCTCGACGGCGACCTCGTGGTGCGCGCGCAGACCTGGTTCAACGGCAAGAGCGTGTTCACCGGCGGCGGCATGATCGCGGACGTGGCGCCCGAGCACCGGCTCTCGGTCAACAACCCGACCTTCCGCGGCAACATCCTCGTGCCCGAGGGCGGGCAGGGTAGCGTGGCGATCCTGAACCAGGCCGACGGCGTGCTGCTGCAGGAGCTGCCGTTCTCGATCGAGCTCAAGAAGTTCATCGTCGACTACTACTCGACCGGCATGCCCAAGCTCTTCGCGAGCGAGGTGGTGCTGCACGACCGCGAGACCGGCGCACAGGTGCCGGCGCGCATCGAGGTGAACCACCCCGCGAGCTACAAGGGCGTGGAGATCTACCAATCGAGCTTCGACGACGGTGGCTCCAAGGTAAAGCTCAAGGCGGTGCCGATGGCGGCCGCGGCCAAGCCCTTCGAGGTCGAGGGGATCATCGGCGGCCCGAGCACCGAGATCACCAACGGCAAGGACAAGCTCACGCTCGAATACGCCGCGCTGCGGGTGATCAACGTCGAGAACTTCGCCGATGGCGGTGCGATGGGCAGCGGTGCCGACGTGCGCAAGGTCGACCTGCGCCACAGCCTCGAATCGCGCCTGGGCGCGGCCAACAAGACCAACAAGCCGAAGGTGCTGCGCAACATCGGCCCGAGCATCGGCTACAAGCTGCGCGATGCTGCGGGCCAGGCGCGGGAATACCAGAACTACATGGTGCCGGTCGACACCGGCGACGGTCAGCCGGTGTTCCTGCTGGGCATGCGCGAGAAGCCCGAGGACCCGTTCCGCTACCTGCGCGTGCCGGCCGACGAACAGGGTTCCATGGACGGCTTTGTGCGCATGCGCACCGCGCTCGCCGACCCCGACACCCGCGCGCGCGCCATCGAGCGCTACATCGCCAAGGCAACCGATCCGAAGCGGCCTGAAATGGCCGAGCAGCTGCGCGTGTCGGCCACTCGCGCCCTTGCGCTGTTCTCGGGAAGCGAGCGCGCCCGTGCCGATGCCACGACGGCCGGCGGCTGGCAGGCAATTGCCGAATTCATGGAAGTCAACGTGCCCGAGGCCGAGCGCGAACGTGCCGGCGCGGTGCTGGTGCGCATCCTCAACGACGTGCTGTTCGAAGTGCTCAACCTGAGCCGCGAAGGCGCCGGCCTCGCTGCTGTGCCGAGCGACGACAAATCGCAGGCCTATCTCACCCAGGCGGTGCTGGCCATCAGCGATGCGCACTTCTACCCGGCGCCGGTCGCGATGATGATGACCGACTTCACCCAGGTGCAGGCCAGCGTGTTCCAGGTGGCGCGCGCCCCTGGGAAGAACGTCGTCTATCTCGGGTGTCTGTTGCTCATCGTCGGGATTTTTGCCATGCTGTACGTGCGCGAGCGGCGACTCTGGGTGTGGCTCACGCCCGGTGGAGCGGCTTCCGGAGACAACGCAACGGCCGCCACGATGGCCTTCTCGGTCAACCGCAAGACGATCGACAGCGACCGCGAATTCGAGCACCTCAAGCACAAGCTGCTCGCGCTGAACAAAACAGAACCAGAGACACCATGAACACCACGACCCTCACGCTCAATGAAAGCTGGCTCTCGCGCCGGAACCTGTTCGACTGGGTGTTCGCGGCGCTGGTGCTGGCGGGCGGACTGTTCGCGTTCACCCGCTATGCGGGGTCGATGGACTATTACGAGAAGCCGATCCTCGCCGCCGCGGTGATCGCGATGATTTCCATCGGCTGGTTCTGGCGCCCGCTGCGGGTGCTGGCGATCGTAGTGGCTACGGCCTCGTTGCTGGCGATCACCTCCTACCAGGGCGACCTGGCGCGCGCCGACTCGGTGTTCTGGCTCAAGTACTTCCTCTCGAGCCAGTCGGCCATCCTCTGGATGAGCGTGCTGTTCTTCATGAGCACGGTGTTCTATTGGCTCGGCTTCTTCGGCGGCAAGCAGGCCGATACCTTCGATGCGATCGGCTCGCGCCTCGCTTGGGCAGCGGTAACGATGGCGCTGATCGGCACCATGGTGCGCTGGTACGAGAGCCACCAGCTCGGCCCGGACATCGGCCACATCCCGGTGAGCAACCTGTACGAAGTGTTCGTGCTGTTCTGCTGGCTGACGGCCGCGTTCTACCTCTACTTCGAAGAGCGCTACAACACGCGCGCGCTCGGCGCCTTCGTGATGCTGGTGGTGAGCGCCGCGGTCGGCTTTCTGCTCTGGTACACGATCGTGCGCGAGGCGCATGAAATCCAGCCGCTGGTGCCGGCCCTGCAGAGCTGGTGGATGAAGCTGCATGTGCCCGCCAACTTCATCGGCTACGGCACCTTCGCGCTTGCGGCCATGGTGGCGTTCGCCTACCTCATCAAGGAGCAGGCGACCGAGACCCGCTGGTACAAGCTCACGCCGATCTGGCTCCTGGGCGTGGCGCTGTGCTTCGTGCCCGTGGCGTTTCGCCAGCGCGTGCAGGAAGCCGGCGGCAGCTATTGGGTGATCTATGCGGGCATCTCGGCGCTGATCGCCGCGGGCATCCTGCTTGGGCGCAAGCGCATCGCGGCGCGCCTGCCGGCCAACGAGGTGCTCGACGACGTCATGTACAAGTCGATCACCGTCGGCTTCGCCTTCTTCACCATCGCCACCGTGCTCGGCGCCCTGTGGGCCGCCGATGCCTGGGGTGGCTACTGGAGCTGGGACCCGAAGGAAACCTGGGCGCTGATCGTCTGGCTCAACTACGCGGCCTGGCTGCACATGCGGCTCGTGAAGGGCCTGCGCGGCACGGTGGCCGCGTGGTGGGCACTGGGCGGGCTGGCGGTGACCACCTTCGCCTTCCTGGGCGTGAACATGTTCCTGAGCGGGCTGCACAGCTACGGCACCCTGTAAGCGCGGGCTTTCAGCCTTTCGCGAAGAATTGAAACCACGCGCCGCCATGGCGCGTAACCAAACCAGGGCGTGTCACGAACTACCCTGAGACCAACGATTCACGCGAAAGGCCTGTCATGTCGTTCCATTCCCGCTCGCACCGCCGCGACACCAGCGGCTTCATCCATCCGCTGTCGAGCGAAATCACGCCGCGCGCCGCCTACGAAGGCCGGCGCGACCTGCTCAAGCTGATGGCCACGGGCGCGGCCGGTGCGGCACTGGCCAGCTTTGCCGGGCGCGAGGCCTTCGCCCAGGCGACCGGCCCGCACAAGCTGGCGCTGCTGCCCGCCGTCAAATCGACGGTGCCTGGCGCGCAGACCATGGACAAGCTCACCGACTACAAGGACGCGTCGAGCTACAACAACTTCTACGAGTTCGGCACCGACAAGGGCGATCCGGTCAAGAACGCCGGCACGCTGAAGACCCGCCCATGGACCGTCGAGGTCGAGGGCCTGGTCAAGAAGCCGGGCAAGTACGGCATCGAGGACCTCCTCAAACTCAGCGCGCAGGAAGAGCGCATCTACCGCCTGCGCTGCGTCGAGGGCTGGTCGATGGTCATTCCGTGGATCGGCTATTCGCTGGCCGAACTCATCAAGAAGGTCGAGCCGCAGGGCAATGCCAAGTTCATCGAGTTCGTGACGCTGGCCGACCCGAAGACCATGCCCTTCGTCGGCTCGCGCGTGCTCGACTGGCCCTACACCGAGGGCTTGCGCATGGACGAGGCGATGCATCCGCTCACGCTGCTGTCCTTCGGCATGTACGGCGAGGTGCTGCCCAACCAGAACGGCGCGCCGGTGCGCCTCGTGGTGCCATGGAAGTACGGCTTCAAGTCGGCCAAGTCGATCGTGAAGATCCGCTTCGTCGAAAAAGAGCCGAGCACCGCCTGGAACAAGGCGGCGGCGCAGGAATACGGCTTCTATTCGAACGTGAACCCGAACGTCGACCATCCGCGCTGGAGCCAGGCGACCGAGCGCCGCATCGGCGACGGCGGTGGCCTCTTCGCAAAGCGCAACAAGACGCTGCTGTTCAACGGCTATGAAGCGCAGGTCGGCCAGCTGTACGCGGGCATGGACCTGAAGAAGAACTACTGAGGCGGGCGCGCACCCCTGCTGCCCGCAGGGGGCGCGACCCGAACGCCATGAACAAGCTGCTGCTCCATCCCGCCGCCAAGCCCCTCGTCTTTGTGCTGTGCCTGCTGCCGTTCGCGTGGCTCGCCTACGGCGTGGTCGTTGGGGAATTGGGACCCAACCCTCAGGAGTACCTGATCCGCGCGACCGGCGACTGGACGCTGCGCTTCATCTGCATCGTGCTGGCGGTGACGCCGCTGCGCGTCATCAGCAAATGGAACGCGCTCGCGCGCTTTCGCCGCATGCTGGGCCTCTTCGCGTACTTCTACGTGGTGCTGCACCTCTTGTGCTACAGCGGGTTCGACATGGGCTTCGAATGGGGCGAGATCGCCAAGGACATCGCCAAGCGGCCGTTCATCCTGGTGGGCTTCTCGGCCTTCGTATTGCTGACGCCGCTCGCGGCCACCTCGTTCAATCGTGCGATCAAGGCAATGGGCGCGAAGCGCTGGCAGATGCTGCACAAGCTGGTGTATGTGATCGCCGGCCTGGGCCTGCTGCACTTCTTCTGGATGCGGGCGGGCAAGAACAACTTTGCGGAAGTGTTCGTCTACGCCGCGATCATCGCGGTGCTGGTGGGATGGCGCGTGTGGAACTACGCGAGCAAGCGGAAGGCGAAGAACGCACCCGCAGGTGCGCGCGGCGGCGAGAAGCCGCTGCGCAGCACCAGCTAGTCAGACCAGCTCGTTGCGCAACTGGTCTTCCATCGTCTCGCGGCGACGGATCAGCGTGGCACTTTGGCCGCTCACCAGCACTTCGGCCGCACGCGGACGCGTGTTGTAGTTGCTGGACATGCTCATGCAGTACGCGCCCGCCGACAGCACGCCGAGCAGATCGCCGGCCAGCACGTTGAGTGCGCGATCGCGGCCGATCCAGTCACCGCTCTCGCAGACCGGGCCGACGACGTCGTAGGTCGGCGCATCGCCCGCGCGGATGCGCAGCGGCACGATCTTCTGGAAGGCCTGGTACATCGCGGGGCGCGGCAGGTCGTTCATTGCCGCATCGACGATGCAGAAATTCTTGTCTTCGCCGGGCTTGGTGTAGAGCACCTCGGTCACGCACACGCCCGCGTTACCGACCAGCGAACGGCCGGGTTCGATGACGAGCTTGCGCGCGCCGAAGCCACGTGCGTCGAGCTTGGCAAGCAACTGCTGCCAGAGGTCATCGGCCTTGGGCGGCACTTCGCCGTTGTAGTCGATGCCCAGGCCGCCGCCGAAGTCGAGGTGATGGATCGGCACGCCGGCCGCCTCGATCGCCTCGACCAGGTCGAGGATGCGATCGCAGGCATCCAGGTACGGAGAGGCTTCGGTGATCTGCGAACCGATGTGGCAATCGATGCCGACCACCTCAAGGCCCGGCAGCCTGGCGGCATGGCGATAAGCCTCGACAGCGCGGTCATGCGCAATGCCGAACTTGTTGCCCTTGAGGCCGGTGGAAATGTAGGGATGCGTCTTCGGATCGACGTTCGGATTGATGCGGATGCTGATCGGTGCACGGCTGCCTTCGGCCAGCGCCACTTCGTTCAGCACGTCGAGTTCGGCTTCGCTCTCGACGTTGAAGCAGGCGATGCCGGCGGCAAGGGCCTGGCGCATTTCCGCACGTGTCTTGCCGACGCCCGAGAAGATGATCTTCTTCGGATCGGCGCCTACAGCCAGCACGCGGGCAAGCTCGCCGCCAGAGACGATGTCAAACCCGCAGCCCGCTTCAGCGAACACGCGCAGCACGCCGAGCGACGAATTGGCCTTCATCGCGTAGCAGATCAGGGCGTCTCGGCCTTCGAAGCCGCGCTGGTAGGCGGCCAGCGCGTCGAGCATCCATTGCTTCGAATAGACGAACAGCGGCGTGCCGTGTTCGCGCGCCAAGGCGTCGAGGGCCAGCCCTTCGACATGAAGGGCGCCGTCGCGGTGGGCGATATGGGGATGGCCGGGCAGGGAGGCGTTCATCACTTGGGCGCTCCGTTGCCGGTGGTGGCTGCGGCCGGCGCGCTGCTGGCGGCGGCAGGCTTGGGTGCCGCTTGGCTGGAAGAAGCGCTGGAGTCGCCGGGGGTGATCAACTGCGGCAAGGTGGCCCGCTGGGCCGCTGCCGGATCGTTCGGCAGATACAACGCACCGCGCTGGCCGCAGGCGGCGAGCCCGGCGGCCGCAGCGGCGATGCAAACCATGAGCACAGTGCGGCCGCGGGCGGTCACTAGAATTTGGCGAACATTCAACATAGCGAAATTGTAATGACCGACACCGAGTACATGGACCGCGCCGAAGCCGCGCTTGCTGCGATCGAGCGAGCCTGCGATCGCATCAACGACGCGACCGACGCCGATCTCGACAACCAGCGGGTGGGCGGGATGATCACGATTTCCTTCCAGAACGGGAGCCAGCTGATCGTGAACCTGCAGAAGCCGCTGCAGGAGATCTGGCTGGCCGCGCGCTCGGGTGGCTATCACTACCGGCACGACGGCCAGGCCTGGGTCGACACCAAGACCGGCGAGGAATTCTTCGGCAACCTCTCGCGCGAAGCGAGTCTTCAGGCAGGCCAGCCGCTGGCGTTCGCGGCCGCCTGATTCGCTGTCGTCAGTTCCGGAACAGATCGAGGATGCGGTTGCGCTCTTCCGGCGGCGCCGGCGGGCTCACCGGCGCGCCGGTCAGGGCCTCGACGGGTGCAACGGGCGCGGCAGCTTCCACGCCGAGGGTCGCGACGCCGCGGCCCGGCGCATAGTCGTCGTAGTACCACTCGCCGCCGACGTTCACGATGCCCGAAGGCGGCGTGGTCGACAGGTCTGTCACCGGCACGCCCTTGAGGGCGGTCTCCATGTAGTTGATCCAGATCGGCAGGCTCAGGCCGCCGCCGGTTTCGCGGTCGCCCAGGTTGCGCGGCGTGTCGTAGCCGATCCATGAGATGGCTGTCATCGTCGGCTGGAAGCCCGCGAACCACGCATCGAGCGAGTCGTTGGTGGTGCCGGTCTTGCCGTAGAGGTCGACACGCTTGAGCATGGCCTGCGCCTTTGCGGCGGTGCCGGCGCGAGCCACGGAATTGAGCAGCGTGTCCATGATGAAGGCGTTGCGCTGGGGAATGGCGCGGTTCGCCTCGTTGAGCAGCGAGGGCTGCTTGTCGACCAGGAGCTTGTCCTTGTGGTCGGTGATGCGGGTCACGAGGTACGGATTGACGCGGTACCCGCCATTGGCAAAGACCGAGTAGCCCACCGCCATCTGCATCGGGGTGACGGCCCCTGCGCCCAGCGCCATGGGCAGGTAGGCGGGATGCTTGTCCTTGTCGAAGCCGAAGTTGGTGATCCAGTCCTGCGCGTAGCGGGTGCCGATGGATTGCAGTATGCGGATCGACACCAGGTTCTTCGACTTCATGAGCGCCGTGCGCATCGACATCGGGCCGTCGTAGCCGCCGCCGTAGTTCTTTGGCTCCCAGGGCTGTCCACCGGTGGTGCCGGCGTCAAAGAACAGCGGACCGTCGTTGATGACCGTGGCAGGGGTGAAACCCTTCTCGAGCGCCGCCGAGTAGATGAACGGCTTGAAGCTCGAGCCCGGCTGGCGCCAGGCCTGCGTGACGTGGTTGAACTTGTTCTTGCCGAAATCGAAGCCGCCCACCAGCGCCTTGATCGCGCCGTCGCGCGGGTCCATGGCGATGAACGCGCCTTCCACTTCAGGCAACTGCGTGATTTCCCAGGTGTTCTTGGGCGTCTTCACCACGCGGATCACCGCGCCGCGGCGGATCTTGATGTTGGGCGGCGCCTTGTCGGAGAGGCCCGACTGCGCGGGCTTGAGGCCTTCGCCGGTGATCTGCACCGGGTCGCCGTTGCCGCGCACCGCGGTGATTTCCTTGGCGTTGGCCTTGAGCACCACGGCGGCCATGACGTCGCCGTTGTCGGGGTGATCGGTCAGCGCGTCGTCAACGGCTTCGTCCAGTTCCTTGGGGTCGTTGGGCAGGTCGACGAACTTCTCGGGGCCACGGTAGATCTGGCGGCGCTCGTAATCCATGATGCCCTTGCGCAGCGCCTTGTAGGCAGCCGCCTGATCGGCGGCGACCAGCGAGGTGTAGACCTTCAGGCCGCGCGTGTAGGTGCTGTCGCCGTACTGCGCATACATCAGTTGGCGCACGGTTTCGGCGACGTACTCGGCGTGCAGGCGGTTCGGATCGGCGGCGTCACGCAGGTGCAACTCTTCCTTCTTGGCTTCGGCCGCCTGCTCGGCGGTGATGAAGCCGGCTTCCTGCATGCGGTCGATCACATAGAACTGGCGGCCGCGCGCGCGCTGCGGGTTGTTGACCGGGTTGTTCGCGCCCGGCGCCTTCGGCAGGCCAGCCAGCATGGCGGCTTCCGCGATCGTCAGTTCTTGCAGCGGCTTGCCGAAATACGCGTCCGACGCGGCGGCGAAACCATAGGCGCGGTTGCCCAGGTAGATCTGGTTCAGGTAGATCTCGAAGATCTGGTCCTTGCTGAGCAGGTGCTCCAGCTTGAAGGTCAGCAGCACCTCGTAGACCTTGCGGGTCAGCGTCTTCTCGGAGCTCAAATAGACATTGCGCGCCACCTGCATCGTGATGGTCGAGGCGCCCTGACTCTTCACGCGGTTCAGGTTGGCCAAGCCGGCGCGAACCATGCCCTTGTAGTCGACGCCGCCGTGGTCATAGAAGCGCGCGTCCTCGGCGGCGAGCACCGCGTCCTTCACCACCTTGGGAATGGCGGCGATCGGCGTGAGGTTGCGGCGCTCTTCGCCGAACTCGCCGATCAGCGTGCCTTCGGCGGAAAAAACCCGCAGCGGCAGCTTGGGCCGGTAATCGGAGAGTTCCGAGATGTCCGGCAGGTTCGGATAAGCGACAGCCAGCGCCACCGCGACCACGCAGAGGACCGACAGCACACCGGCCGCGGCAATGCCGAGCCCCCAGAACACGAAGCGCAGCAGCCATTTGAGCCAGGCTGGGCGTGCGGGAGGAGGGGTCTTGGCTGGCCCTTTGGGGCGTGAAGTTTCTTGCATGAGGGCCCGGAGAGTCACCCGACATTATAAAAAGCCGTCCCTTCGGCCGCGGTTCGATCTTTGCTGTCTCGCACAGTCCTAATTCGAAAGTTACAGAATGCGGCTTTGACGTCAGGTTTTGACAACGTTTTGCCGTTTTGCCCCCCTTGGTTGCTTGGTTGGTACAACGCCTGCTGCTAGAGTGCAACCGAACGCATATTTTTCCATTGGTTACAAATACAGGGGGAGAGGGACCTAACTTGGCTGCTCTTGGATCATTGTTTCGTCGTCAAAACGCCCCCTTGCTTGGGCTGGATGTCAGCTCGTCCAGCGTCAAGCTGGTAGAGCTCGGCCGCGAGGCCAGCGGCAAGCTGGTTCTGGAGCGCTGTGCCATCGAACCCCTGGAACGCGGTTGGATCACCGACGGCAACGTCGAGAAGTTCGACGAGGTGGCCGAGGCCGTCCGGCGCGTCGTGCGCAAGAGCGGAACCAAGACGCGCAACGTCGCGCTCGCGCTGCCGCCCTCGGCGGTGATCACCAAGAAGATCATTCTTCCCGGTGGCATGAGCGAGCAGGAACTCGAGATCCAGGTCGAGTCCGAAGCCAACCAGTACATCCCTTTCTCGCTGGACGAGGTGAGCCTCGACTTCTGCGTCACAGGCCCCAGCACCTCGTCCGCCGGCGATGTGGAAGTGCTGATTGCAGCCTCCCGCAAGGAAAAGGTCCAGGATCGCGAAGGCCTGGCCGAAGCGGCCGGGCTGAAGGCCATGATCCTGGACGTCGAGTCCTATGCCTCGCGCCTCGCGACCGCACGCCTGATCGAGCAGCTGCCCGGCAAGGGCGTGGATTCGATCGTGGCGCTGTTCGAAGTGGGCGCCTTTACCACCAGCATGCAGGTGCTGCGTAACCAGGAGGTGCTGTACGACCGCGACCAGGCCTTCGGTGGCGCGCAGCTGACCCAGTTGATCGTCCGCCAATACGGCTTTTCCGCTGAAGAAGCCGAAGCCAAGAAGCGCAGCGGCGATCTGCCCGACGACTACGGCTCGGGCGTGCTCAAGCCCTTCGTGGAAAGCATTGCGCAGGAAATCGCACGTGCGCTGCAGTTCTTCTTCACCAGCACGCCGCACAACCGCGTGGACTATGTGCTGCTGGCCGGCGGTTCGTCGTCGCTGCCGGGCCTGACCAGTGCCGTCACCCGCCAGACCTCTTTTGCCTGCTCGCTCGTCAATCCGTTCGACGGCATGGACTTTGGGCCGAGCATCCGCGAGAAGAAGGTGCGGCGCGAAGCGCCCTCGTACCTGACCTCTTGCGGCCTTGCCATGCGGAGGTTCCTGCAGTGATCCTCATCAATCTGCTTCCGCACCGCGAAGCCGCACGCAAGCGGCGTCGCGAGGCTTTCTATGGAACCCTCGGCGGCGCTGCGCTGCTGGGCGGCCTGATCGCAGGCCTCGGCTATCTCTGGTTCGAGGCGCAGATCTCCAACCAGCAATCGAAGAACAGCTTCCTGCAGGCCGAGATCAAGAAGCTCGAAGTCGAAATCAAGGAAATCTCGACGCTGCAGGACGAAATCGCGGCCTTGCGTGCACGCCAGCAAGCGGTCGAGGACCTGCAGGGCGACCGCAACCTGCCCGTGCACCTGCTCAACGAACTGGTCCGGCAACTGCCTGACGGCGTCTACCTGACCAGCATGAAGCAGGACAACCAGACCGTCACGCTGCAAGGCATGGCGCAGTCGAACGAACGCGTGTCGGAGCTGCTGCGCAACCTGGGCAACAACAGTCCGTGGCTGGTGAAGCCGGAGCTGGTCGAAATCACCTCGACGATGGTCAACCTGAGCCAGCGCGATCAGCGCCGCGTCGCGAATTTCACGATGAAGATCGGCCTGAAGCGGCCGACCGATGCACAGAAGGCTGCAGCCGACAAGGCATTGGCCGCAGCGGCGCAGGTCAAGGGGTAATCGATCATGGCAAGCAATCGCCCCTCCCAAAAAGTAGACATGTCCGCCGTACTGCGGAACGCCGGCGACCAGTTCCGCGGACTCAATCCGAACGACCCGTCGATGTGGCCGGCAGTGCCGCGCTATGCCCTGTGCCTGGCCGTGACCGCTCTGGTGCTCGTGGCGCTGTGGTTCGTGTGGCTCACCAACTCCAATGACCAGCTCGAGAGCGAGCGCGCCAAGGAAGTGACGCTCAAGGCCGACTACCAGAAGAAGGTCGCGCAGGCAGCCAATCTCGACCTGTTGAAGAAGCAGCGCGAGCAGGTGCAGCAGTACGTGACCCTGCTCGAGAAGCAGCTGCCCAGCAAGGCCGAGATGGACGCGTTGCTCTCGGACATCAATCAGGCAGGGCTCGGCCGAAGCCTGCAGTTCGAGCTGTTCCGTCCCGGTTCGATATCGGTGAAGGACTATTACGCCGAGCTTCCGATTGCCGTTCGCGTGACGGGGCGCTACCACGACATGGGCGCTTTCGCCGCCGACGTCGCCAGCCTCTCGCGCATCGTGACGCTCAACAACGTGACGATCACGCCGCAAAAGGACAAGGACGTGCTGACGATGGACGCCACCGCGCGCACCTTCCGCTATCTCGATGAAGACGAGCGGGCCGCCCAGAAACGCGCCACGGCGCCGAAGGCGAAGAAATGAAAGCGGCAAGCAAAGTCCTGTGGCTGATGCTGGCCACGGCGGGTCTGAGCGCCTGCGATTCAGGCCAAGAAGACCTCCAGCGCTGGATGGTCGAGCAGCGTGCCCAGGTGAAGCCTTCGGTGCCGCCGATTGCCGAGCCCAAGAAATTCACGCCTCAGGCCTATACCGAAGGCTCTTCCTTCGAGCCGTTCAATATCCTGAAGCTGACGCAGGCGCTGCGCCGCGAGTCAAACCAGCCGAGCACCTCGGAGCTGATCGCGCCCGAGCTGGCGCGCCGCAAGGAATCGCTCGAAGCCTTCCCGCTCGACTCGATGGCCATGGTCGGCAGCATGAACCGCAACGGCCAGCCGGTGGCGCTGGTCCGTGTCGACAAGCTGCTCTACAAGGTGCGCGTCGGCGAATACCTGGGGCTCAACTACGGGCGCATTACCCGTATCAACGAAACCGAAGTCGCCTTGCGTGAAATCGTGCAAGACGCCGCCGGTGAATGGATCGAACGCGTGGCGACATTGCAGCTGCAAGAGAGTGCGAAATGAACCAAAAAAAATCAACGATGGCACAGTGGCTGCGCGCCGCCGGGCTGGGTCTGCTGGCCTTCGGTGCAGTTGCCGTCGCCCATGCGCAAAACGCGATCGAGGCTGTGACCAGCTCGACCCAATCCGGCGCCGAGGTGATCCGGATCGATCTCGCCAAGCCGCTCACGGCGGTGCCGGCCGGATTCGCCGTCCAGACGCCGGCGCGTATCGCGCTCGACTTCCCGGGCGTGACGAATGCGATCGGCCGCTCCGCCATTGAGGTGAATCAGGGCAACCTGCGTTCGGTCAATGTGGTGCAAGCCGGTGAGCGCAGCCGGGTGGTGCTGAACCTGAAGCAGGCCACCGCATACAAGACGGAAATCCAGGGCAAGTCGCTGCTGGTCGTTCTTGAGCCTGTGGCTGGCACCGCCCTGGCCACATCCACCGCTACTGTTTTCGCGGAGAACCGCAACCGCGACACGCTCCCCCTGCGCGATGTCGATTTCCGTCTCGGTGCCGACAGCACCGGCCGCGTGATCGTCGACCTGCCGAACAACCAGGTGGGCGTCGACGTCAAGCAGCAAGGCAAGAACCTCGTCGTGGAGTTCACCAAGTCGACGCTGCCTGAGGGGCTGCGCCGTCGCCTCGATGTGGGCGACTTCGGAACGCCGGTTCAGCTGATCACTTCGCAACAGTCGGGCGACCGCGTCCGCATGACGATCGAAGCCAAGGGCGACTGGGAACACAGCGCCTACCAGAGCGAAAACCAGTTCGTGGTGGAAGTCCGCGCCCGCAAGGTCGATCCGACCAAGCTGACGCAAGGTGTGGGCTACAACGGCGAGAAGCTCTCGCTGAACTTCCAGAACATCGAGATCCGCTCGCTGCTGCAGGTGATCGCCGACTTCACGAACTTCAATATCGTGACCTCGGATTCGGTGACTGGCGCGCTGACGCTGCGCCTGAAAGACGTGCCATGGGACCAGGCGCTCGACATCATCATGCAGGCGAAGAACCTCGGCATGCGCAAGAACGGCAGCGTGCTGTGGATCGCGCCGAAGGATGAAATCAACGCCAAGGAAAAGCTTGAATTCGAGGCGAAGGCGGCGATCGAGAACCTGGAGCCGCTGCGTACGCAATCGTTCCAGTTGAACTACACGAAGGCGATTGCCATTGCGCAGGGCCTGATGGGTACTGGAGCTTCGGCCGGCGGCAGCGGTGGTGGTGGTGGCAGCAGTGGTACGACGACCCGCATCTTGAGTCCCCGCGGCAGCGTCATCGCAGAGTCCCGAACCAATCAGTTGTTCGTGTCTGACATTCCATCGCGCCTCGCGCAGGTAACGGAACTGATTCAGAAGTTGGACATTCCCGTCCGTCAGGTGCTGATCGAAGCCCGGATCGTCGAAGCATCCGACACGTTCGGCAAGTCGCTCGGGGTTCGCTTGGGTGGTGGCATTGCAGGAGAGCGCTTCGCCTCGTCGGCCGGCAATCGTGCGTTCGGAACGATCGGTGCGATGCCCGTCTCGGGCACGGGCGGTTCGGGTGGCAATAGCGGTGGCACTCCCACAACGACTTGGACCAATTCCAACTTCATCAACCTGCCAGCAGGTGATGCAGGCCAGGCAGGTACCGCGGCCGGCACCTTCGCAATTTCGCTCTTCAATTCGAGTTTCTCGCGCATGCTGAACCTCGAAATCTCCGCGCTCGAAGCCGACGGCAAGGGCAAGCTGGTTTCCAGCCCTCGTGTCATCACCGCCGACCAGACCAAGGCGCTGATCGAGCAGGGGGAAGAAATTCCCTATCAGCAGGCAACGTCCAGTGGCGCGACCTCCATCTCGTTCCGCAAGGCAGTGCTGAAGCTAGAGGTCACCCCACAGATCACGCCTGAAGGCAACATCATTCTGACCCTGGACGTGAGCAAGGATGCGCGCGGCGTCAACACGCCGTCGGGCCCTGCCATCAACACCAAGCACGTGCAGACCGAAGTGCTGGTGGAGAACGGCGGCACGGTTGTCATCGGTGGTATCTTCGAACTTACCGAAACCAATGACGAGTCGCGCGTGCCGGTGCTGGGTGAAATCCCCTACATGGGGGCATTGTTCCGCAAGCGCGAACGCATTGCCAACAAGACCGAAATGCTCGTCTTTATCACTCCAAAGATGATTACCGACCGCAACGCCGCGCGCTGACGCGCGGGCGTAGCAGCTACCGCGTGGCGGTCGCACTCGTCGGCTTGCCCGGCGCCGGAAAATCCGCAGTGGGCCGGCGCCTGGGCGCACGGCTGAACACTCCATTCATCGACACCGATCACGTGATCGAACAGCGCATCGGCTGCTCGATCCGTGACTACTTCGACCGCGAAGGCGAAGTGGCCTTCCGGGATCTCGAACAGACCGTCATCGCGGATCTCGCTGCTAACGCCCAAGGCGTGCTGGCCACTGGCGGCGGTGCCGTCCTGCGGGAAGCCAACCGCAGCCAGTTGCGGGATCACTTCCACGTGATCTACCTGCGCTCCTCCCCCGAAGACCTGTTCCGGCGCCTGCGCCACGACGTCAAGCGGCCGCTCTTGCAGGTGGCCGACCCGCTCGGGCGGCTTCGCGAGTTGCACGATGCGCGCGACCCGCTCTATCGCGAGACGGCCCACGACGTGGTCGACACCGGCCGGCCCTCGATCGCCATGCTGGTGAACATCATCGTAATGCAACTCGAACTGGCCGGCATCGTCGCGCCGGGCGCCCATCCGGAAGAGCCCGCCGCCTGAGAGGCCGAGCCCGCCCCGGCCGCAGCGCCTAAACTCGCTGCCATGCCATTGCCCGCACCTTCCGCACCGCCAGAACGCGTCGACATCCAGCTCGGCGAGCGCAGCTACCCCATCCTGATCGGCTCCGGCCTGCTGGACGATCCGGCGAGCTTCGCGGCCACGCCCGCGGCGGCCAGCGCGCTGATCGTCAGCAACACCACGGTCGCTCCGCTCTACGCCAAGGCCCTTCGGACCGCATTGGCGAACCGCTTTCGCACCGTGCACCTGCTCGAGCTTCCCGACGGCGAGGTGTACAAGAACCTGGAGACCCTGAACCTGATCTTCGACGCACTGCTGGGCCACGGCAGCGACCGCAAGACCGTGCTGTTCGCCCTGGGCGGCGGCGTGGTGGGCGACATGACCGGCTTCGCCGCCGCGAGCTACATGCGCGGCGTGCCCTTCGTCCAGGTGCCGACCACACTGCTAGCGCAGGTCGATTCGTCGGTCGGCGGCAAGACGGCCATCAACCACCCGCTGGGCAAGAACATGATCGGCGCGTTCTACCAGCCGCAACTGGTCGTCTGCGACCTGGGCACGCTGCAGACGCTGCCGCCGCGCGAACTCAGCGCAGGCCTGGCCGAGGTGATCAAGTACGGACCGATCCACGACATGGCCTTCTTCGATTGGATCGAGACGAATATCGACGCGCTGGTCGCGCGCGATCCGGCCGCGCTTGCCTATGCCGTCAAGCGCAGCTGCGAGATCAAGGCGCTGGTGGTCGGTCAGGACGAGCGTGAGATGGGCCTGCGGGCCATCCTGAATTTCGGCCACACCTTTGGCCATGCCATCGAATCGGGACTCGGCTATGGGGAGTGGCTGCACGGCGAAGCGGTCGGTTGCGGCATGGTCATGGCGGCGCACCTCTCGCAGCGGCTGGGCGGCGTGGACACAGCCTTCGTCGAACGGCTCACGCGTCTCATCGAGCGTGCGGGCCTGCCGATCGTTGGCCCGGCGCTGGGTGCCGATCGCTACCTGGAACTGATGCGCGTCGACAAGAAATCCGAAGCCGGCGAAATCCGTTTCGTGGTCATCGACCAGCCCGGTTCCGCCGCGGTCAGCAGCGCGCCCGACGCACTGGTGCGCGAAGTGCTCGCGCAGTGCTGCGTGGAATGAGCCTCGCGGCGTTCGCCTGCCATCCCGCGCAGTCGCGCGGCCGCCGTCATGCCGAGCCGCCCGCGCCCACGCGCGATGCCTTCCAGCGCGACCGCGACCGCATCGTGCATTCCACGGCGTTCCGCCGGCTGGTCTACAAGACCCAGGTTTTTCTGAACCACGAAGGCGACTTGTTCCGCACGCGGCTCACGCATTCGCTCGAGGTGGCGCAGTTGGGCCGTTCGATCGCACGTGCCTTGCGCCTGAACGAAGACCTGGTGGAGGCGATTGCCCTTGCACATGACCTGGGCCACACGCCCTTCGGCCACGCCGGCCAGGATGCGCTGAACGAATGCATGGCCGAGCACGGCGGCTTCGAGCACAACCTGCAGAGCCTGCGCGTGGTGGACGCACTGGAGCACCGCTATCCGCAGTACGACGGACTGAACCTCAGCTTCGAGACCCGCGAAGGCATCCTCAAGCATTGCTCGCGCGCGAATGCCGAACGCCTGGAATTGGCCGAGCCGAACGGCGTGGCTCGCCGCTTCCTCGACCGCACGCAGCCCGGCCTCGAGGCCCAACTCTGCAACCTCGCCGACGCCATTGCCTACAACGCCCACGACATCGACGACGGCGTGCGTTCGGGCCTCATCAGCGTCGAGCAGTTGGCCGAGGTGGAGCTCTTCGAGCGCTACCGCCGCGAGGCGCTGTCCGAGTACCCCGACCTGCAGGGCCGCCGCGTGCTCTACGAGACCATCCGGCGCATGCTGAGCGCGCAGGTCTACGACGTGATCGATGCCACGCGCGCAGCGCTGCAAACGCTGGCGCCCACCGATGCGAATGGCGTGCGCCATGCGCCGCCCATCGTCGCCTTCAGCGAAGCCATGCAGTCCCTGTCGGACGAACTCAAGCGTTTCCTGTTCCGCAACCTCTACCGCCACCCGCAGGTGACGCAGACCACCGACCAGGCCCAGCAGGTCGTGCGCGAGTTGTTCGATGCCTATCTCGAGCGCGACGCCGAGATGCCTGATTCGTATGCCGGCCGCCGCGACCGTCACCGGGCCGTCGCCGACTACATCGCCGGCATGACCGACCGCTTCGCGATGCGCGAGCACGAGCGGCTGACCGGCCGGCGGGGCATCGCATGAGTACGAGTCCCGCGCCGCGCGTCCCGCTCGCGGCTTACGCCGTCATGCTCGGCGGCGTCAGTGCCGCCTTGCACCTGGGCAAGCTGCCGCCCGCCGTGCCGGCGCTGCAGGCGTCGCTCGGCATCGGATTGGTCGAGGCGGGTTTTCTGCTGTCGCTGGTGCAGGTCGCAAGCATGACGCTGGGCCTCGCGGCCGGACTTGCGGCCGACAGCATCGGCCTGCGCCGCAGCCTGCTGACGGGCCTCGTGGTGCTGACGGTGGCCAGCGTGCTCGGCGGCGCGGTCGGTGCAGGCCTTGTCGGCGGCGCGCACGCCGTGCAGTGGCTGCTGGTCCTGCGCGCGGTCGAAGGCATCGGTTTCCTGCTGGCGGTGATGCCGGGACCCGGCTTGATCCGAGCCCTGACGCCGTCGGGCGCCGACAAGGCCGCGCTCGGTCTCTGGGGCGCCTACATGCCGCTCGGCGTGGCCCTGGCGCTGCTGCTCGGGCCTGCGCTGATTGCCTGGGGCGGCTGGGCCGACTGGTGGTGGGCGTTGTCGATCGTGTCGGCGGCCGCTGCGCTCTGGGTGTGGGCGACCGTGCCTTCGGACCGGCTGCGTCCGGCCGCGTCGGGCGGCACAAGTGGAGGATGGGCATCGCGCCTGCGCTCCACCGTCGGTGCGCGCGCACCTTGGCTCACCGCGCTGACCTTCGCCGTCTATTCGGCCCAGTGGATGGCCGTGATCGGCTTCCTGCCCGCCATCTATGCCGGCGCGGGCATTCCATCCGGCTGGAATGCGGTACTCACCGCGATCGCGGCCGCAATGAACATCGTCGGCAACGTCGCGGGCGGCCGGTGGCTGCAGCGCGGCGTGGCGCCCGAGCGATTGCTGCAATGGGGCTTCCTGGCGATGGCGCTCGGCGGGGTGGCGGCGTTTGCACAGGTGGGGCAGGGCGCGGATGCGCTGGGCTTGCCGCCTGCGTTGCGCTACGCCGCGGTCTGCGCCTTCTCGCTCGGCGGCGGCATGGTGCCGGCCACGCTGTTCCTGCTCGGCGTCCGGCTGGCGCCCAGTCCCACCACGGTTTCCACGACGGTGGGGCTGATGCAGCAGGCATCGTCACTCGGGCAGTTTCTTGCGCCGCCGGCAGTGGCCTGGGTGGCGCACCGCGTCGGCGGCTGGCACTGGACCTGGGCGGCCACGCTGGCCTGCTCGCTGGCCGGCATGGCGATCGCCCGGAAGCTGGGGCGAATTCGCCCTCCCACGGAGGTGGCATGACCGCCCCAGCGACAATCGACGCCCTTCAGGCCGAAGCCGACACGCGCCGCTGGCTCGAGCGAGCGGTGATCGGCCTCAACCTGTGCCCGTTCGCCAAGGCGGTGCATGTGAAGGCGCAGATCCACTACGCCGTGCACCTGCCCACCGACCAATCCGGCCTGATGGATGCGCTTCTTGCCGAAGCCAACGACCTCGCAGCCCTCGACGCCGCCGTGCGCGACACCACCCTTTTGATTGCACCCAACACCTTGGCGGACTTTCTGGACTTCAACGATTTTCTCGGCCGCGCCGAACGCAAGCTCTCCCGGGCGGGCTTCGACGGCGTGTTCCAACTCGCGAGCTTTCACCCGCAGTTCCAGTTCGCGGGCACCGAGCCAGACGACATCGAGAACGCGACCAACCGCGCGCCGTACCCGACGCTGCACCTGCTGCGCGAGGACAGCGTGAGCCGCGCGGTGGAGGCATTTCCGGAAGCCGAAGCCATCTTCGAACGCAACATCGAGACGCTCGAGGCGCTGGGCCCCGACGGCTGGGCGGCGCTCGACGTGGGACCAGGGAGTGCCCGACCATGAACGCACACACCGCCGCCAAGGCCACGAAGACGAACAAGGCTTCCAAGGCCGACGCTGAATTGACCGAGGTACTGCGCCCCGGGCAGTCCATCGAACTGCTCAAGGAACTGCACATCCTCACGCGCGAGGGCCGGCTCAACCAGGACTCGCGGCGCAAGCTCAAGCAGGTCTATCACCTGTTCCAGTTCATCGAGCAGCTGCTGCGCGAACTGCCGGGCGAGGGCGCAGAGGCCACGCTGGCCGACCATGGCGCGGGCAAGTCGTACCTCGGTTTCATCATCTACGACCTGTTCTTCCGGGCGCGCCAGGGCGGGCACGTCTACGGCATCGAGACGCGCGCCGAACTGGTCGAGCGCTCGCGCAAGCTGGCGGAGCACCTGGGCTTCGGCCGCATGTCATTCCTGAACCTCACGGTGGCCGAATCGGCGAATGCGAGCGAGCTGCCGGCGCAGATCGACGTGGTCACCGCGCTGCATGCCTGCGACACCGCGACCGACGACGCGATCGCCTTCGGTCTCGCGAAGAAGGCGCGCTGCATGGTGCTGGTGCCGTGCTGCCAGGCGGAAGTGGCTGCGTGCCTGCGCGAAACCAAGGCGCTGGCCCTGTCGCGCACGCCGCTCGCGGAGCTGTGGCGTCATCCGCTGCACACGCGCGAAATCGGCAGCCAGCTCACCAATGTGCTGCGCTGCCTGTACCTCGAAGCCAACGGCTACAGCGTCACGGTGACCGAACTGGTCGGTTGGGAGCACAGCATGAAGAACGAGCTGATCCTGGCGCGCTACACCGGGCAGCGCAAGGCGAGCGCGGCGACGCGGCTGGGCGAATTGCTGTCGCAGTTCGGGCTCGACGCGCTGGGCGATACGCGGTTTCGGCTCGCCTGACGAATCCGCAACAGGGCGCTAGGCGGGGCGGGCGGCTCCGCGCGAGGCCACCAGGTCTGCGAACGAATCACGCGTCGGCCACGCCACGGTTTTCCAGGGGCTGAGTTCGTCCGCGAGAAGCTTCTCGGCCACCGAGGCCAGCAGCTTGCGCCCGACGATGTTGCTGCCCGGCGCGTTGCGTTCGCCGGCGAGGAAGCTCTGCGCGTAGCTGTCCCAACCGGTGAAGCGGTCGATGGCGAGTTCTGCTGCAGGTTCGAGCCAGTCCAGTGATTCTTCTGCAGTCGCATGGCCGACCGCCGCCGCACCGGTCGCCAGATGGGCCGCGCGCCCGATCCACAGGGCGAGGGCGTCATTGCTGGCTTGCGAAGCGAGGTCTTCGACGATCCCTGCCACCGCGGCCTCCGCCTCTTCTCCATTCGTCACCGAGAAATCGCGTGCCAGCAGTTTCTTCCAGGCTTCGACTTCGTTAGGCGGAATGCCGATGCACAGCAGGTGCACCGCGCTGCGTTGCGCCTCGTGTGCTTCCTTCAGGTCGGGTGCAAAGGTCTGCCGGTACACCGCGGCGAGCGCCACGGCAAAGTTCTCGAAGCGCGAGGAGGCCGCGAGGCGCGCTGCCAGCGCGGCGTTGTTTTCCTGCTGCGCGGCCTCGCGATCGGCCGTTTCCTGGGCGAGCTCGTCCCTTCCTTCGGCCATGCCTTCCTTCACCGAATCGACCAGTTCCTTGAAAAACTTGAACATTCATCCCTCCCTGGGTGCGTTGGTAAACGGGCCGCTTAGGATACAAGCCTCGCGCGTCACTTCATTCCATGGCCCGTCTCCCCCGTCTCACGCTGGCCGACATGCCGCACCACGTGATCCAGCGCGGCAACAACCGCCAGCCGATCTTTGTCGATCGTGCGGACCACGAAAAGCTGCTCGGCCTCTTGGCCGACAACGCCGCGCGCTTCGGTATCGCGCTGCACGCCTATGTGCTGATGGACAACCACTTCCACCTCCTGGCCACGCCCGACAGCACCACGGGTCTGCCGCAGTTCATGCAGTCGGTCGGGCGCAGCTATGTGCGTTATTTCAACGACCGTCACGGCCGCAGCGGCACCTTGTGGGAAGGCCGCTACAGGTCGACGCTGATCCAGACCGATCGCTACCTCATGACCTGCATGGCCTACATCGACCTCAATCCGGTGCGTGCCGGCATGGCGGCCGATGCCCGCGACTATCCGTGGTCGAGCCACGGGCACTACGCGGGCCTGCGGCACGACAAGCTGCTGACGCCGCATCCGCTGTACTGGGAACTCGGCAACACGCCGTTCGCGCGTGAGGCGGCGTATGTCGAGTTGGTGCGCGCGGGGGTTCGAATGGCCGATCAGGACGCGCTGACCGAGGCGACCTTGCGCGGCTGGGCGGCGGGTGACGGTGAGTTTCTGGACGCTTTGCAGAAATCGACCGAGCGCCGCGTGGTCAAGGCGAAGGCTGGCCGGCCACCATCAGCATCCAATTCCTGAGTCGATAACGCCGACTGCCCGGCGTAACCGCTCGCTCTTCCGCTACCTTCTTTGATATGTCCCCAATTTAATTCCGATAAGAAAACTCGGCTTTTAATAAGACTCTGACCCCAATTAAAGTGTTTGGCATTCTTTGTGCATCGCAATATGCTCCCTTTCCCTGCGAAAACTGAAGGAGTGCGCCATGACAACGGCTGCCGAGATCGAACATCTCCAAAAACACGGTCTGTATTCCGGTGCCGATGAGCACGATGCCTGTGGCGTCGGCTTCGTGGCCCACATCAAAGGCGAAAAGAGCCACGCCATTGTTCTGCAGGGCCTGAAGATCCTCGAGAACCTCGACCATCGCGGCGCAGTGGGCGCTGACAAGCTCATGGGCGACGGCGCCGGCATCCTGATCCAGTTGCCCGATCACCTCTACCGCGAAGAGATGGCCAAGCAGGGCGTCACGCTGCCCCCGCCGGGCGAATACGGCGTCGGCATGATCTTCTTGCCGAAGGAGCACGCCTCCCGCGAAGCCTGCGAGCAGGAAATGGAACGCGCCATCAAGGCCGAAGGCCAGGTCCTGCTGGGCTGGCGCGATGTGCCGGTCAACCGCGACATGCCCATGTCGCCCACCGTGCGCGAAAAGGAGCCGCTGCTGCGTCAGGTCTTCATCGGCCGCGGTAACGATGTGATCGTGCAGGACGCGCTGGAACGCAAGCTCTACGTGATCCGCAAGACCGCCAGCGCCAACATCCAGCGCCTGAAGCTCAAGCACAGCAAGGAATACTACGTTCCGAGCATGTCCAGCCGCACCGTGGTCTACAAGGGCCTGCTGCTCGCTGACCAAGTCGGCACCTACTACCTGGACCTGCAGGACAAGCGCTGCGTCTCGGCCCTCGGCCTCGTGCACCAGCGCTTCTCGACCAACACCTTCCCCGAGTGGCCGCTGGCTCACCCGTACCGCTATGTCGCCCACAACGGCGAAATCAACACGGTCAAGGGCAACTACAACTGGATGAAGGCACGCGAAGGCGTGATGTCGTCGCCCGTGCTGGGCGCCGACCTGCAGAAGCTCTATCCGATCAGCTTCGCCGGCCAGTCCGACACCGCCACCTTCGACAACTGCCTCGAGCTCTTGACGATGGCCGGCTACCCGATCAGCCAGGCCGTCATGATGATGATTCCCGAGCCCTGGGAACAGCACGCCACCATGGACCCGCGCCGCCGCGCGTTCTATGAGTACCACGCCGCCATGCTCGAGCCGTGGGACGGCCCGGCCTCCATCGTCTTCACCGACGGCCGCCAGATCGGCGCCACGCTCGACCGCAACGGCCTGCGTCCTTCCCGCTACTGCGTGACCGACGACGACCTGGTCATCATGGCCTCCGAGTCGGGCGTGCTGCCCGTGCCCGAGCAGAAGATCGTGCGCAAGTGGCGCCTGCAGCCCGGCAAGATGTTCCTGATCGACCTGGAGCAGGGCCGCATGATCGACGACGAGGAGGTCAAGGCCACCCTCGCGAACAGCAAGCCCTACAAGCAGTGGATCGAGAACCTGCGCATCAAGCTGGACAGCGTCAAGGCCGAGCCGGTCTCGGCGCCGCTCAGCCAGGTTGCGCTGCTCGATCGCCAGCAGGCCTTCGGCTACACCCAGGAAGACATCAAGTTCCTGATGAGCCCGATGGCGCAGGCCGGCGAAGAGGGCATCGGCTCCATGGGCAACGACAGCCCGCTGGCCGTGCTCTCCAACAAGAACAAGCCGCTCTACAACTACTTCAAGCAGTTGTTCGCGCAGGTGACCAACCCGCCGATCGACCCGATCCGCGAAGCGATCGTGATGTCGCTGGTGTCCTTCATCGGCCCCAAGCCGAACCTGCTGGACATCAACCAGGTCAACCCGCCGATGCGGCTCGAAGTGAGCCAGCCGATCCTCGACTTCGCCGACATGGCGAAGCTGCGCGACATCGGCAAGTACACGCAGGGCAAGTTCAAGAGCTATGTGCTCGACATCACCTACCCGCTCGCCTGGGGCGACGAGGGCGTCGAAGCCAAGCTTGCGTCGCTGTGCGCCGAAGCGGTGGATGCCATCAAGGGCGGCCACAACATCCTGATCGTGAGCGACCGCGGCGTGAGCCCGACGCAGGTGGCGATCCCCGCCGTGCTGGCTCTCTCGGCCGTGCACCAGTACCTGGTCCGCGAGGGCCTGCGCACCACCGCCGGCCTCGTCGTCGAAACCGGTTCGGCCCGCGAAGTGCATCACTTCGGCGTGCTCGCCGGTTACGGCGCGGAAGCCGTGCACCCGTACCTCGCGATGGAAACGCTGGCGGCCATTCACGCCGACCTGCCGGGCGACCTGAGCGCCGACAAGGCGGTCTACAACTACGTCAAGGCAATCGGCAAGGGTCTGTCGAAGATCATGTCGAAGATGGGTGTCAGCACCTACATGAGCTACTGCGGCGCGCAGCTCTTCGAAGCCATCGGCCTCAACACCGAGACGGTGAACAAGTACTTCACCGGCACGGCAAGCCGCGTGGAAGGCATCGGCGTCTTCGAGATCGCCGAGGAAGCCATCCGCATGCACAAGGCCGCGTTCAGCGACGACCCGGTGCTCGCCAACATGCTGGATGCCGGCGGCGAATACGCCTGGCGCACGCGGGGCGAAGAGCACATGTGGACGCCCGACGCCATCGCCAAGCTGCAGCACAGCACGCGCTCCAACAACTGGAACACGTACAAGGAATACGCGCAGCTCATCAACGACCAGAACCGCCGCCACCTCACGCTGCGCGGTCTGTTCGAGTTCAAGATCGATCCGGCCAAGGCCATTCCGGTCGATGAAGTCGAAGCGGCTTCCGAAATCGTCAAGCGTTTCGCCACCGGCGCGATGTCGCTCGGCTCGATCAGCACCGAGGCGCACGCCACGCTCGCGATTGCCATGAACCGCATCGGCGGCAAGAGCAACACGGGCGAAGGCGGTGAAGACCCGGCGCGCTACCGCAACGAGCTCAAGGGCATCCCGATCAAGCAGGGCGACACGCTCAAGAGCGTGATCGGCGCGGCCAACGTCGAGGTCGATCTGCCGCTCAACGACGGCGACTCGCTGCGTTCGCGCATCAAGCAGGTCGCGTCGGGCCGCTTCGGCGTTACCGCCGAGTACCTGCATTCGGCCGACCAGATCCAGATCAAGATGGCGCAGGGCGCCAAGCCGGGCGAGGGCGGTCAGCTTCCGGGCGGCAAGGTCACCGAGTACATCGGCAAGCAGCGTTATGCCGTGCCGGGCGTGGGCCTCATCTCGCCCCCGCCGCACCACGACATCTACTCGATCGAGGATTTGGCCCAGCTCATCCACGACCTGAAGAACACCGCGCCGCACGCGAGCATCAGCGTGAAGCTGGTGAGCGAAATCGGCGTCGGCACCATCGCCGCGGGCGTTGCCAAGTGCAAGAGCGACCACGTCGTGATCGCCGGCCATGACGGCGGCACGGGCGCTTCGCCCTGGTCGTCGATCAAGCATGCGGGCAGCCCGTGGGAAATCGGCCTGGCCGAAACGCAGCAGACGCTGGTGCTCAACCGCCTGCGCAGCCGCATCCGCGTGCAGGCCGACGGCCAGATGAAGACTGGCCGCGACGTCGCCATCGGCGCGCTGCTGGGCGCGGATGAGTTCGGCTTCGCCACCGCGCCGCTGGTGGTCGAGGGCTGCATCATGATGCGCAAGTGCCACCTGAACACCTGTCCGGTAGGCGTGGCCACGCAGGACCCGGTGCTGCGCAAGAAGTTCTCGGGCAAACCCGAGCACGTCGTCAACTACTTCTTCTTCGTCGCGGAAGAAGTGCGCCAGATCATGGCCCAGCTGGGTATCCGCAAGTTCGACGACCTGATCGGCCGCGCCGACCTGCTGGACACCCGCAAGGGCATCGAACACTGGAAGGCTTCGGGCCTCGATTTCAGCCGCCTGTTCGCGCTGCCGAACGTGCCGGCCGACGTGGCGCGCTTCCACGTCGAGAACCAGGACCACGGCCTGGACAAGGCGCTGGACGTGAGGCTCATCGAGAAGTCGCGTCCCGCCATCGACAAGGGCGAGAAGGTGCAGTTCATCGAGGTGGCGCGCAACGTCAACCGCTCGGTGGGCGCGATGCTTTCGGGTGCGCTCACCAAGGTGCATCCGCAAGGCCTGCCCGACGATTCGATCCGCATCCAACTCGAGGGCACGGGCGGCCAGTCGTTCGGCGCCTTCCTCGCGCGCGGCATCACGCTGTACCTGATCGGCGACGCCAACGACTACACCGGCAAGGGCCTCTCGGGCGGCCGCGTGGTGGTGCGTCCGAGCCTGGACTTCCGCGGTGAAGCGGTGCGCAACACCATCGTCGGCAACACCGCGCTCTACGGCGCGACCACCGGCGAGGCGTACCTCTGCGGCGTGGCCGGCGAACGTTTTGCAGTGCGCCTCTCGGGTGCCACGGCGGTCATCGAAGGCACGGGCGACCACGGTTGCGAATACATGACCGGCGGCACGGTTGCGGTGCTCGGCAAGACCGGCCGCAACTTCGCAGCAGGCATGAGCGGCGGCGTTGCCTTCGTCTATGACGAGGACGGCCAGTTCGCCACGCGCTGCAATCTCTCGATGGTGTCGCTCGACAAGGTGCTGACCTCCGCCGAGCAGACCGCCAGCGTGCATCGCAAGATCTGGCACGGCGGCGAGACCGACGAAGCGCAACTGAAGAAGCTGCTCGAAGAACACCACCGCTGGACCGGCAGCAAGCGCGCGCGCGAACTGCTCGACAACTGGGCCGTGTCGCGCACCAAGTTCGTCAAGGTGTTCCCGAACGAATACAAGCGGGCGCTCGCCGAACTGCACGACCGCAAGGTCGAGCTGACCAGCAGCGGCAACAACGCGCACGTGGGCCTGGAGCCGCACGCATTGGTCGCACCGGCCACGACGGCTGCGGTCTGAGCGGCAACGAAAACGAAGAACAGAGGAAAGCACGATGGGAAAGATCACCGGCTTCATGGAGCATGAGCGCATCGAAGAGGGCTACAAGCCTGTCGACGAGCGCGTCAAGCACTACAAGGAATTCGTCGTCGGCCTGACGCCCGAGCAGGCCAAGGTGCAGGGCGCGCGCTGCATGGACTGCGGCACGCCGTTCTGCAACAGCGGCTGCCCGGTCAACAACATCATTCCGGACTTCAACGACCTCGTGTACCGCAACGACTGGCAGAACGCCTTCGCGGTGCTCGATTCGACCAACAACTTCCCCGAGTTCACCGGCCGCATCTGCCCCGCACCCTGCGAGGCGGCCTGTGTGCTCAACGTGAACGACGACGCGATCGGCATCAAGTCGATCGAGCACGCGATCATCGACCGCGCCTGGGACGAAGGCTGGGTCGCGCCGCGCGTGGCCAAGCACAAGACCGGCAAGAAAGTGGCGGTGGTGGGTGCGGGCCCGGCCGGCATGGCGGCCGCGCAGCAACTGGCGCGCGCCGGCCACGATGTGACGCTGTTCGAGAAGAACGACCGCATCGGCGGCCTGCTGCGCTACGGCATCCCCGACTTCAAGATGGAGAAGACGCACATCGATCGCCGCGTCGAGCAGATGAAGGCCGAGGGTGTCGTCTTCCGTACCGGCGTGATGATCGGTGCCGCAAAGGATCCGCTGGGCAAGGGCTCCAAGGTGACCAACCTCGCCAAGGAAACCATCACGCCCGAGCAGCTGCAGAAGGACTTCGACGCCGTGGTGCTCACCGGCGGCGCCGAGCAATCGCGCGACCTGCCGGTGCCCGGCCGCGACCTCGATGGCATCCATTTCGCGATGGAGTTCCTGCCGCAGCAGAACCGCGTCAACGCGGGCGACAAGGTCAAGGGCCAACTGCGCGCCGAAGGCAAGCACGTCATCGTCATCGGCGGTGGCGACACCGGCTCCGACTGCGTGGGCACCAGCAACCGCCACGGCGCCGTGAGCGTCACGCAGTTCGAGCTGATGCCTCAGCCGCCCGAGGAAGAGAACCGCCCGCTGACCTGGCCCTACTGGCCGATCAAGCTGCGCACCAGCTCCAGCCATGAGGAAGGCTGCGAGCGCGAGTTTGCGATCTCCACCAAGGAATTCATCGGCGAGAAGGGCAAGGTCACCGGCCTGAAGACCGTTCGCGTCGAGTGGAAGGACGGCAAGATGCAGGAAGTGGCCGGCAGCGAGCAGATCCTGAAGGCCGACCTCGTGCTGCTGGCGATGGGCTTCATCAGCCCCGTGGCCACCGTGCTCGATGCCTTCGGCGTGGAGAAGGATGCACGCGGCAACGCACGCGCGACCGTCGACTTCATCGGCGGTTACGCCACCAACGTGCCGAAGGTGTTTGCAGCGGGCGACATCCGCCGCGGCCAATCGCTGGTTGTATGGGCGATTCGCGAGGGCCGCCAGGCCGCGCGCTCGGTGGACGAATTCCTGATGGGATTCAGTGATTTGCCGCGCTGAATTTTGTTTCAATTTCGCGGGGCCCTTCGCGGCCCCGCTATCATTCGCGGAAACCGCATGCCGGGATGCCTGAAAAGGCGCCCGGCTTTTTTATTGAGATGGACCCAGCCACACCGCCACAACCATTCGCAGAGTTCCGTGACGTCACGTTCGGCTACGGTACGCGCACGATCCTCGACGGCGTCTCGTTCACCGTCCCGCGCGGCAAGGTCACGGCCCTGATGGGCGCGTCCGGCGGTGGCAAGACCACCGTGCTGCGATTGATCGGCGGGCAGCAGCGGGCGCAACGCGGTGAAGTGCTCTTCGACGGCCAAGATGTTGGCAAGTTCGACAACGCGGCGCTCTACCTGGCCCGGCGCCGCATGGGCATGCTGTTCCAGTCCGGTGCACTCTTTACCGACATGACCGTGTTCGACAACGTGGCGTTTCCGCTGCGTGAGCACACGCAGTTATCCGAAGCGCTGGTGCGCGATGTGGTGCTCATGAAACTCGACGCGGTGGGCCTGCGCGGTGCACGCGACCTGATGCCCAGCGAGGTGTCGGGCGGCATGGCGCGACGCGTGGCGCTGGCGCGCGCAATTGCGCTGGACCCTGACCTCGTGATGTACGACGAACCCTTCGCCGGCCTCGACCCGATCTCTCTGGGCACCGCGGCACGGCTCATCCGACAGCTCAACGACACGCTGGGGCTCACCAGCATCATCGTGTCGCACGACCTGGAAGAAACCTTCCGCATCGCCGATCACGTGATCATCCTGGCCAACGGCAGCATCGCCGCGCAGGGCACGCCGGCCGAGGTGCGCGAGAGCACCGACCCTCTCGTGCACCAGTTCGTGAATGCGCTGCCCGACGGGCCAGTGCGGTTTCACTATCCCGGCGTCAGCATCGAAGACGACTTCGGCAATGTCGAAGGAGGGCGTTCATGAGCTGGTGGAAGCCCGCCGATGTCGGCTTTGCCGTGCGCAGCCACCTCGCGAATCTTGGCTATGGCGCCAAGCTCTTCATGCGTCTCCTGGGTCCGGGCGCGCAGATCATGCGTCGCTTCGGCCTTGTGCGCGACCAAATCCATTTCCTCGGCAATTACTCGCTCGCGATCATCGGCGTGTCGGGGCTGTTCGTCGGCTTCGTGCTGGGGCTGCAGATGTATTACGCGCTGCAGCGCTACGGCTCGTCCGAGGCGCTCGGGCTGCTGGTCACGCTGAGCCTCGTGCGCGAACTCGGCCCCGTGGTGGCGGCCTTGCTCTTCACCGGGCGGGCGGGCACATCACTCACCGCCGAGATCGGGCTCATGAAGGCCGACGAGCAATTGAGCGCCATGGAAATGATGGCGGTCGATCCGGTGCAGCGCATCCTCGCGCCGCGCTTCTGGGCCGGCGTCATCACCATGCCGCTGCTGGCGGCCGTGTTCAGCGCGGTCGGCATCATGGGCGGCTACGTGGTGGGCGTGCTGATGCTGGGGGTCGATCCGGGTGCGTTCTGGGGCCAGATGCAGGGCGGCGTCGACGTGTGGCGCGACGTCGGCAATGGCGTCATCAAGAGCATCGTCTTCGGCTTCACCGTGACCTTCATTGCTCTGCTGCAGGGCTACGCGGCCCAGCCCACGCCCGAAGGCGTGTCGCGCGCGACGACCCGCACGGTGGTCACCGCATCGCTGGCAGTGCTTGGGCTGGACTTCCTGCTCACCGCCATGATGTTCAGTATCTAAAGGGGCACCGCTCCAATCGTTCTAAAGAGTGCAAACCATGCAACGTTCCAACAACGACATCTGGGTCGGCCTTTTCGTGCTCATCGGCGCGGCGGCACTGCTGTTTCTCGCGCTGCAGTCGGCCAATCTGCTGAGCCTGAATTTCCAGAAGACCTACACGGTAACCGCGCGCTTCGACAACATTGGTGGTTTGAAGCCACAAACCGCGGTCAAGAGTGCCGGCGTGGTGGTCGGGCGTGTGGAGTCCATCGCGTTCAACGACAAGGCCTTTCAGGCCGATGTGACGCTGGCACTTCAAAACCGTTACAGTTTTCCCAAGGACAGCTCGCTCAAGATATTGACCAGTGGCCTGCTCGGCGAGCAGTACATCGGCATCGAAGCGGGCGCCGAGGAGAAGAACTTGCAAGCCGGCGACACCATCACTTCGACCCAATCGGCCGTGGTGCTGGAGAACCTGATCAGCCAGTTCCTTTACAGCAAGGCGGCCGAAGGGGGCTCGAATACGGCGCCGGGAACAGCCAACAAAAAATGAAATCACGACCTTTTGCATCGCATGCTATGAAAAGCATAGCCAACAGTGCCCGCTGGGCAGTTACCGCCACCGCTCTGGCGATCGTTGCCGGATGTGCCACGGGGCCCAATGCCAATCCGGTCGATCCGTTCGAGCCTTTCAATCGCGGCGTCACGCGCTTCAACGAGACGGTCGACGACGCGGTTCTCGTGCCAGTGGCCACGGCTTACCAGCGTGCATTGCCGTCGATGGTTCGCACCGGCGTGGACAACTTCTTCAACAACCTGGGCGACGTCTGGAACCTCGCCAACAATGTCGCGCAGCTCAAGCTGCAGGGCAGCGCCGAGACTTTCATGCGGCTCAATGTCAACACGTTCTTCGGGCTTGGCGGCCTGCTCGACGTGGCGACCGAGGCGGGAATCCCCCGCCACGAAGAAGACTTCGGGCAGACGCTGGGCTACTGGGGCGTGGGCGCCGGTCCCTACGTGGTGCTGCCGTTGCTGGGTCCGTCGACGCTGCGTGACACAGCCGCGTTGCCGGTGGACCGCTTGGGTGATCCGGTTTCGCAGATGAACGACGTGGCCTGGCGCAATTCGCTCACCGTGCTTCATGCCGTCGACACGCGTTCGCAGTACCTGCGCGCCGGCCGCCTGCTCGGCGAAGCGGCGCTCGACAAGTACTCGTTCACACGCGATGCGTTCCTGCAGCGCCGCCGAAGCCAGGTCTACGACGGCAATCCGCCGGACGACGGTGCCGGCAACAGCCCGGCAGACGACGGCGCCGGAAAGTAAGCAAAAGCGCGAGGACGGGCGATGAAGCTGCTTGCATCCGGTTGCAAGGCTTCACCTGCGCTTCAGGAACCCGGTCGGCCCCGGGCCTGTCGAATCCGTTCTTGTCGCAGCACCCCTTGCTTTGTGCGATCCGGGTGCTTCGTCGATTTTTCAAATTTGAGGGACTCTCCATGAACAACAAGATCTTGCTGCAACGACGCGATATGGGCCGACTGGCCCTGGCCGGTGCCCTGCTGCTGGGCGCTGCCACCACGTTCGTTCGCCCCGCCTACGCCGCCGATGAGGCGCCCGACGCGCTGGTCAAGCGCCTGTCGAGCGATGTGCTCGAGACGATCAAGGCTGACTCGTCGATCAAGGCCGGCGACGTCAACAAGATCATGCTGCTGGTCGACAGCAAGATCATGCCCAACGTCAACTTCCAGCGCATGACGGCTTCGGCGGTCGGCCCGGCCTGGCGCCAGGCCACCCCCGAGCAGCAAAAGCGCCTGCAGGAAGAGTTCAAGGCCCTCCTGGTTCGCACCTACGCTGGCGCGCTCGACCAGGTGGTCGACCAGACCGTCACCGTGCGTCCGTTCCGCGGCTCGGCCGATGACAAGGAAGTGCTGGTCCGCACCGAGATCCAGGGCCGCGGCGAACCGGTGCAGCTCGACTACCGCCTGGAAAAGACGCCGGGACAAGGCGCGGGCTGGAAGGTCTACAACCTGAATGTGCTGGGCGTCTGGCTGGTCGACACCTACCGCACGCAGTTCGCGCAGGAAATCAACAAGAGCGGCATCGACGGCCTGATCGCCGCGCTCGCCGCCCGCAACAAGAGCAACATCAAGGGCTGACCGGCCAACGGCAACGCACATGCTGGTCCTGCCCACCAAGCTCACCCACGACGAGGCCCCCGCCTGCATGCGCATGCTGCAGCAGGGGCTCAAGGGTCAGACGGATTCATCGTCCACGGTGGTCGACGCCACCGCGCTGACCCAGTTCGATTCGTCGGCGCTGGCGGTGCTGCTCGAGTGCCGTCGTGAGTCGAGCGCGCTGGGCCGCGGCTTCTCGGTCAAGGGCCTCTCGCCGCGCCTGCGCGAACTGGCGGCGCTGTACGGCATCGCGGGCCTTTTGCCCGCCGCGCCCTGAAAAAGTAACGGCCCCTTAAAATCGCGGGCTCCCATGCCCGCGATCTCATTTCAATCGGTCTCCAAGACCTACCCCCCCTCCAGACAGCAGAAAGCCCAAGGCAAACAAGGCTTGCGCGCGGTCGACGAGGTCTCCTTCCAGATCGAGCCGGGCGAGTTCTTCGGCCTGCTCGGCCCCAACGGCGCGGGCAAGACCACTCTGATCAGCATGCTCGCGGGCCTCTCGCGGCCCACGTCGGGTGCCATCAGCGTGCATGGCTTCGACGTGCAGCGCGACTACGCCGAGGCGCGCCGCCAGCTGGGCATCGTGCCGCAGGAGCTGGTGTTCGACCCCTTCTTCAACGTGCGCGAGTCGCTGCGCATCCAGTCGGGCTACTTCGGCATCAAGAACAACGACGACTGGATCGACGAGCTGCTGCACAGCCTCGGCCTCGCCGACAAGGCCACGGCCAACATGCGGCAGCTCTCGGGCGGCATGAAGCGCCGGGTGCTCGTGGCGCAGGCGCTGGTGCACAAGCCGCCCGTCATCGTGCTGGACGAGCCCACGGCCGGCGTCGACGTCGAGTTGCGCCAGACCCTCTGGCAATTCGTCGCCAAACTCAACAAGCAGGGGAGCACCGTGCTGCTCACCACGCATTACCTCGAAGAGGCCGAGGCGCTGTGCAGCCGCATCGCGATGCTCAAGCTGGGCCGTGTGATCGCTCTCGACCGCACCAGTGAACTCCTGAAATCGGCCGCAAGCAACGTGCTGCGCTTCAAGACCGATGCAATGCTGCCCTGGGCCATTGCCCAGCATGCGCGCATCACCGGGCGCATCGTGCAGCTGCCGGCGCAGAACGCCCATGAAGTCGAACAACTGCTGGCCGCGATCCGCGAAGCCGGCGTCGCGGTGGAAGACGTGGAAATGCGCAAGGCCGATCTGGAAGACGTGTTCATCGACCTGATGGCGGGCGAGCAGACACCGCTGGAGGTCGCAAGATGATGGCAGTGACCGGTTGGCGCGCGTTGCTCTACAAGGAAACGCTGCGCTTCTGGAAGGTCGGCTTCCAGACCGTCGGTGCGCCGGTTCTCACCGCGCTGCTCTATTTGATGGTGTTCGGCCACGTGCTCGAAGACCATGTGAAGGTCTACGGCTCGGTCGGCTACACGGCCTTCCTGGTGCCGGGCCTAGTGATGATGAGCGTGCTGCAGAACGCCTTTGCGAACAGCTCGTCCTCGATCATCCAGAGCAAGATCATGGGCAACCTCGTGTTCGTGCTGCTCACGCCGCTGTCGCACTGGGGCTGGTTCTTCGCCTATGTAGGCTCGTCGATCATCCGCGGGCTGGCCGTGGGGCTCGGCGTGTTCGTGGTGACCGTGTTCTTCGCAATGCCGAATTTCGTGGCGCCGGTCTGGATCGTCGTTTTCGCACTGTTGGGCGCTGCGATGCTCGGCACCCTGGGTCTCATCGCCGGCCTTTGGGCCGAGAAGTTCGACCAGATGGCGGTCTTCCAGAACTTTCTGATCATGCCCATGACGTTTCTCTCGGGCGTGTTCTATTCGATCGGCTCGCTGCCGCCGTTCTGGCAGAGCGTGAGCCACCTGAACCCGTTCTTCTACATGATCGACGGCTTTCGCTACGGCTTCTTCGGCGTGAGCGACGCCTCGCCCTGGCTCAGCCTGGGCATCGTCGGCACCGCCTGGCTGGTGGTGAGCGCGATTGCTGTTCATCTCCTCCGTATCGGCTACAAAATCCGGGGCTGAACGCCCCTTTCCAGACCCATGACCGCCGAACAACTCCAGGCCCTGATCCAATCCCACCTCCCGTGCGAGCACATCTCGCTGGAGGGCGATGGCCGACATTGGTACGCGACCATTGTCTCGGCCGAATTCGAGGGCAAGCGCGCCATCCAGCGCCACCAGCGGGTCTACGCCACCCTCGGTGCGAAAATGCACACCGACGAAGTGCATGCGCTCTCGATGAAAACCTACACGCCGGCCGAATGGGCGGCGGTGGAAAAGTAAATTCCGGCCCTCGGGCCACCCCATTTCGCTGGATCCTCGATGGACAAACTTCTGATTCGCGGCGGGCGCCAGCTTCGCGGCGAGGTACTCATTTCCGGCGCCAAGAACGCCGCGTTGCCCGAGCTGTGCGCGGCGCTGCTGACCGACCAGCCCGTGACGCTGCACAACGTGCCCCGCCTGCAGGACGTGTCGACCATGCTCAAGCTGGTGCGCAACATGGGCGTCGTGGCCGAGCGCGACGACAACGGCACGGTCCAGCTGAACGCCGGCGACCTCACCAACCCCGAAGCCCCTTACGAGCTGGTCAAGACCATGCGCGCCTCGGTGCTGGCGCTCGGCCCGCTGCTCGCGCGCTTCGGCCACGCCAAGGTGTCGCTGCCCGGCGGCTGCGCCATCGGCTCGCGCCCCGTCGACCAGCACATCAAGGGCCTGCAGGCGATGGGCGCCGAGATCGTGGTCGAGCACGGCTACATGATCGCCAGCCTGCCGGCAGGCCGCACCCGCCTGAAGGGCGCGCGCATCCTGACCGACATGGTCACCGTCACCGGCACCGAGAACTTCCTCATGGCCGCTGCGCTGGCCGAGGGCGAGACGCTGCTTGAAAACGCCGCGCAGGAGCCCGAGATCGTCGACCTCGCCGAAATGCTGATCCGGATGGGCGCGAAGATCGAAGGCCACGGCACCAGCCACATCCGCATCCAGGGCGTAGAGAAGCTGCACGGCTGCGAGCACGCCGTGGTGGCCGACCGCATCGAGGCCGGCACGTTCCTCTGCGCCGTCGCGGCCACGGGCGGCGACGTGTTCCTGCGCCACGCCCGCGCCGACCACATGGACGCGGTGATCGACAAGCTGCGCGACGCCGGCTGCGTGGTCGCGCCGGAAGAGGGCGGCGTGCGCATCAGCTCCAAGGCCCCGGCCAGCGAGCACCTGAAGGCGCAGAGCTTCAGCACCACCGAATACCCCGGTTTCCCCACCGACATGCAGGCCCAGTTCATGGCGCTGAACGTGATTGCGCGCGGCGCCTCGATGGTCACCGAAACGATCTTCGAGAACCGCTTCATGCATGTGAACGAGATGGTGCGCCTGGGCGCGACCATCCATGTCGAAGGCAAGGTGGCGATGGTCGAGGGCGTGCAGCAACTCTCGGGCGCCACCGTGATGGCCACCGACCTGCGCGCCTCCGCCAGCCTCGTGATCGCCGGCCTCGTGGCCGAGGGCGAGACGCTGATCGACCGCATCTACCACCTGGACCGCGGCTACGACCGCATGGAAGCCAAGCTGCGCGGCCTCGGTGCCGACATCGAACGCGTGACCGGAGCCGCCGCATGATCACGTTGGCCCTCTCCAAAGGCCGCATCTTCGAAGAGACGATGCCCCTGCTCGCCGCCGCCGGCATCGAGGTCACCGAAGACCCCGAGAAGTCGCGCAAGCTGATCCTGGAAACCACCCGCCCCGACGTGCGCGTGGTGCTGGTGCGCGCTTCCGACGTGCCCACCTACGTGCAGTACGGCGGTGCCGACCTCGGCGTGACCGGCCTCGACGTGTTGCTGGAAAACGGCAACCAGGGCATGTACCAGCCGCTGGACCTGCGCATCGCGGCCTGTCGCCTGAGCGTGGCCGTGCGCGCCGACTACGACTACGCCTCGGCCGTGCGCCAGGGCTCGCGCCTGCGCGTGGCGACCAAGTACGTGGGCCTCTCGCGCGAGTTCTTCGCGAGCAAGGGCGTGCACGTCGACCTCATCAAGCTCTACGGCAGCATGGAGCTCGCGCCGCTCACGGGCCTCGCCGATGCCATCGTCGACCTGGTCTCCACCGGCAATACGCTCAAGGCCAACCACCTGGTCGAGGTGGAACGCATCATGGACATCAGCGCCCGGCTGGTCGTCAACCAGGCCGCGCTCAAGCTCAAGCGCGAGCCGATCCGCCGCATCATCGACGCCTTCGCGTCCGCCATTCCTCCCGCCACATCTCCCGCCCCATGACTCTGAAAGCAGCCCCCGCTCGTCTCTCCACGACTTCAGCCAGCTTCGACGCTGAATTCAAGGCGCGGCTGCATTGGTCCGCGGATGCGGATGCTGCGATCGAGAAGGTGGTGGCCGACATCCTGGCCGATGTGCAGAAGCGCGGCGACGACGCGGTGCTGGAGTACACGCGCCGCTTCGACGGGCTGGGTGCCGCGTCCGTGCCGCAACTCGAACTGACGCAAGCCGATTTCAAGGAAGCTTTCGACTCGCTGCCCGAAGACCAGCGCGCCGCGCTGCAAGCCGCGGCCGACCGCGTGCGCAGCTATCACGAGGCACAGAAGAAGGCCAGCGGCGAGAGCTGGAGCTACCGCGATGCGGACGGCACGCTGCTCGGCCAGAAGGTCACGCCGCTCGACCGCGTCGGCATCTACGTGCCCGGCGGCAAGGCGGCCTATCCGTCCAGCCTGCTGATGAACGCGATCCCGGCGCATGTGGCTGGCGTCAGTGAAATCATCATGGTCGTGCCGACGCCCGTGAAGGGCAGCGTTGCGACGGGCGGCGCGGGCGGGCAATCGTCGACGAAGGGCGAGCGCAACGTGCTGGTGCTCGCTGCGGCCTATGTGGCCGGCGTCACCCGCGCCTTCACCATCGGCGGCGCCCAAGCCGTTGCCGCGCTCGCCTACGGCACCGCCACCATCCCGGCGGTCGACAAGATCACCGGCCCCGGCAACGCCTATGTGGCGGCCGCCAAGCGCCGCGTGTTCGGCACCGTGGGCATCGACATGATTGCGGGCCCGAGCGAGATCCTCGTGCTGGCCGACGGCACCACGCCGCCCGAGTGGGTGGCGATGGATCTCTTCAGCCAGGCCGAGCACGACGAACTGGCGCAGAGCATCCTGCTGTGCCCCGACGCCGTCTACATCGACCGCGTGCAGGCCGAGATCGATCGCCTGCTGCCGGCCATGCCGCGCGCGGAAATCATCGCCGCCTCGCTCAACGGGCGCGGCGCGCTGATCCACACGAAGAGCATGGAAGAGGCCTGCGAGATCAGCAACCGCATCGCCCCCGAACACCTCGAAGTCAGCAGCAGCGAGCCGAACCGCTGGGAGCCCCTGCTGCGCCACGCCGGCGCGATCTTCCTGGGCGCCTTCACCAGCGAGAGCCTGGGCGACTACTGCGCCGGCCCGAACCACGTGCTGCCCACCAGCGGCACGGCGCGCTTTTCCAGTCCGCTGGGCGTCTACGACTTCCAGAAGCGCTCCAGCCTCATCGAGGTGAGCGAAGCCGGCGCCCAGGTGCTCGGCCCGATCGCCGTCACGCTGGCCGAGGGCGAGGGCCTGCAGGCGCACGCTGAAGCCGCCCGGATGCGGCTCAGTAAGATCTGACGCTCCAATAACCCCGTTCCCGGGAGGAGCAAGCCAGATGATTCAACGTCTCTATCGTTCGCGGTTTTTCCGTTTCGCCGCCAGCCTCGTGGCCGGCGCCGCCTTGCTGGCCGCCTGCACGCAGATGCCGCAGAACCGCGGCGAAACGGCTGCGATGTCCGCAACGCCCAGCGCCGCGCCGGCTGCACCTGCGCCCGCACAACTGGGCACCCAATGGGGCGAGGGCATCGAGTCGAAGACCCGTACCGTCGTGGCCAAGCGGCTGTCCGAGCAGCCCGACGAAGTGGCTTCGCTGGGTTACAACGAAGCATCCGCCGTGCGCCGCGACGTGGGCAACAACCCCGAGCGCCGGCTCAACCTGCAGCTGGCTCAGGGCGACGTCGAATGGTCGGTGCTCGATGAGAGCAATCGCCCGCTGCCGCTGCAGCGCGCGCGCCGCGGCAATAGCAGCAGCGACATGTTCCGCCTCGCCGGCGTCGAAGGCGCGCGCTACACGCTGCGCTTTCGCAACCTGAGCGACCGCAGCTACGAGGTGATCGCCACCGTCGACGGCCTGGACGTGCTCACCGGCAAGGCCGGGAGCCTGCGCAACGGCGGCTACGTGCTGCGCCCGCAGGAGACGCTGAACATCGAGGGCTTCCGCAAGAGTCAGAGCGAGGTTGCGGCCTTCCGCTTCGCCACGCCGGGCCGCGCCTATGCAGCGAACACCGAAGCGGGCGACGTGCGCAACATTGGCGTGATCGGCGCCGCGCTGTTCGAGCTCGAAGAGCCGCAGGCACCGCGCCGTCCGCGCCGCGATGCCACGCCGCCGCAGCCCAGCGCCTTCCCGGCCGATGGCGTCTATGCGCCCCCGCCGCGCTACCGCAAGTAAATGCCATGAAGCGCACCGCGCGTCTGTCGATGTTGCTGCTCGCGCTCGCGCTCGCGGCCGGCGCCGGTGCGCAGGCCATGACCCTCCGCGAGTTCCACACGCTCGAGGTCAAGGAAAAGAAAGAGGGCAAGGCCTACGCGAGCTACTACCTCGTGGGCGTGCTCGAAGGCCTGCGCGAAGCCAGCGACACGGCGCGGCGCACCGGCCAGAAGCCGCTGTTCTGCGTCGATGGCCGCCGGCTCGAGCCCTCGATGGCGCGTTCGCTCTTCCAGGCCGAGCTCAAGCGCAATGCCGAGCTGTACGAGGCCGACATGCCGGTGCAGCTGGTGCTGTCGAGCGCGCTGCAGAACAGCTTCCGGTGCGCGTCCTGATTTCCCCATGTTCGCGAAACTGAAAAAGGCTCTGATGGGCGGCGCCGCGGATGCGACGCCCACGCGCGCCCAAGTGCGCCTGCAGGCCATGCTCGACGCGCTGGAAGACGAGCCCGAGCAGACCTTCCTGGACAGCGCCGATGCCGAGCACCGGGTCGACATCCACGCCTTCGGCCGCAATTTCGTCGAAGATGGCGACTCGGCCGACGACGAAGGCTACGTGCTCGTCACCAACGGCATGAGCGACCGCCTCATGCCCGCGCCGCCCGCTGGTGTGCCCGAGGGCATGACGCGCGCGGCCGAGCTGGTCTGGTACGTGCGCGACCTGAACCCCGAATACATCTCGAACCTGCGCTGGCTCGCCAAGCTGCCGGCCTTCGACCGCTTCTTCCTCGCCAGCGGCCACCGCGTGCCGATGCCCGAGCCGCCGCTGTCGTTCTGCGGGTTCCAGACCTTCTTTTTTCTCACGCCGATCTACGGCCCCGACGCACGCATGCTCTCGGGCGTCACCGTCGATGAAGGCGAGGCCATCGCCACGCTGACCGTCAACCTCATCTCCGAAGCCGAATACGCGCTGGTCAAGCGCGAAGACGGTCTCGGCGAACTGCTCGACCTGTTCGACGCCAACGACCACCCGATGGTCTTCGACCCCCAGCGAACCTCCTATGTCTGACTCTCTCCCCGCGCTCCAGCGCATCCGCGCGGACGTGCGCGCCATGCATGCCTATGCCGTGCAGGACGCGCGCGGTTTCATCAAGCTCGACGCGATGGAAAACCCCTTCGGCCTGCCGCCCGCGCTGCAGGCCGAACTCGGCGCGCGACTCGGCGCACTGGCCCTCAACCGCTACCCGGGCGACCGCGGTGCCGACCTGCAGCGCGCGCTGGCCACCCACGCGCAGATGCCCGAAGGCTTTTCGCTGATGCTGGGCAACGGTTCGGACGAGCTGATCTCGCTGCTGGCCATCGCCTGCGACCAGCCCGGCGCCACCGTGCTCGCGCCCGTGCCCGGCTTCGTGATGTATGCGATGAGCGCCCAGCTGCAGGGCCTGCGCTTCGTCGGCGTGCCGCTCACGGCCGACTTCGAGCTGGACGAGGCCGCCATGCTGGCCGCCACCGCGCGCGAAAAGCCCGCCATCGTCTACCTCGCCTACCCGAACAACCCGACCGCCAATCTCTGGGACGACGCGGTCGTCGAGAAGATCGTCGAAGCCCAGGGCGCGCAGGGCGGCCTGGTGGTGATCGACGAGGCCTACCAGCCCTTCGCCGCTCGCAGCTACATCGACCGGCTCGCGAAGCACGGCCACGTATTGCTGATGCGCACGCTCAGCAAGTTCGGGCTGGCGGGCATTCGCCTGGGCTACCTCATGGGGCCGGCCGCGCTGGTCGCCGAGGTCGACAAGGTGCGCCCGCCCTACAACATCAGCGTGCTCAACTGCGAGTGCGCGCTGTTCGCGCTGGCGCACGCCGAGGTGTTCGAGGCACAGGCCAAACAGATCCGCGAAGAGCGCGAGCGCCTGATGACGGGCCTGGGCCGGCTGCCCGGCGTGAAGACCTGGCCGAGCGACGCCAACATGGTCCTTTTGCGCGTGCCCGATGCCACCAAGACCTTCGAGGGCATGAAGGCCCAGGGGGTCCTGGTGAAGAACGTTTCTAAAATGCACGAACTGCTGGCAAATTGCCTGCGCCTCACCGTCGGAACGGCCGACGAGAACGCGCGGATGCTGGCGGCACTCGAAGCCTCACTATGACCACCCCACAGAGCACCGACCGCACCGCGTCGGTCACCCGAAACACCGCCGAGACGAAGATCACCGTCAGCGTGAACCTCGACGGCACCGGCAAGGCGAAGCTCGCCACCGGCATCGGCTTCTTCGACCACATGCTCGACCAGATCGCCCGCCACGGGCTGATCGACCTGGACATCGACTGCCAGGGCGACCTGCACATCGATGGCCACCACACGGTGGAAGACGTCGGCATCACGCTCGGGCAGGCCGTGGCCCAGGCCATCGGCGACAAGAAGGGCATCCGCCGCTACGGCCATGCCTACGTGCCGCTGGACGAAGCGCTCAGCCGCGTGGTCATCGACTTCTCGGGTCGCCCGGGCCTCGTGATGCATGTGCCCTTCACCAGCGGAATGATCGGCACCTTCGACAGCCAGCTCACCTACGAGTTCTTCCAGGGCTTCGTGAACCACGCGTTCGTCACGCTGCACATCGACAACCTCAAGGGCGTGAACGCGCATCACCAGTGCGAGACGGTCTTCAAGGCCTTCGCGCGCGCCATGCGCGGCGCGCTGGAGCTCGATCCGCGCTCCGTCGGCGTCATTCCCTCGACCAAGGGTTCGCTCTGAAATCCATCGGCGAACAGCTATGAAATCTGTAGCAACGAATTCCGTCGCCGTTGTCGACTACGGCATGGGCAACCTGCACTCCGTGTCGCAGGCCGTGCGCCATGCGGCCGACCAGGTGGGCGTGGAGGTGTTCGTCACCTCCGATCCGGACGTGGTGCGCAAGGCCACCCGCGTGGTGCTGCCGGGGCAGGGCGCGATGCCCGACTGCATGCGCGAGCTGCGCGATTCCGGTCTTCAGGAATCCGTGCTCGAAGCGGCAGCGAACAAGCCGCTCTTCGGCGTGTGCGTCGGCATGCAGATGCTGCTGTCGCGCAGCGACGAAGGCCCGACCGACGGCCTTGGCCTCATACCGGGTGAGGTCATCAAGTTCGAACTGGCTGGCCGCCTGCAGGCCGACGGCAGCCGTTTCAAGGTGCCGCAGATGGGCTGGAACCAGGTGCGCCAGGCCCAGCCGCACGCGGTGTGGGCGGGCATTCCGGACCAAAGCTATTTCTACTTCGTGCACAGCTTCTACGCGCGGCCGGCCGACGCCCGGCACAGCGTGGGCGAGGCCGATTACGGCGCGAGCTTTACCGCAGCCATCGCACGCGATAACATTTTTGCCACCCAGTTCCACCCGGAGAAGAGTGCGGACCATGGGCTGCAGCTCTATCGCAACTTCCTCCACTGGAATCCCTGAACCATTTTTTCCGACCGGGCCGAACCTCCCACAGCCCGGCTTTCGCTCACTCGCGTCACTTCCATGCTCCTCATTCCCGCCATTGATCTCAAAGACGGCCACTGCGTTCGCCTCAAGCAGGGCGACATGGACCAGTCCACCATCTTCAGCGAAGACCCCGCCGCCATGGCCCGCAAGTGGGTCACCGCCGGCGCGCGGCGGCTGCACCTGGTCGACCTGAATGGCGCCTTCGCCGGCAAGCCGCAGAACCACGCGGCGATCAAGGCGATCCTGAAGGAGGTCGGCGACGACATACCGGTGCAGTTGGGCGGGGGCATCCGCGACCTGGACACCATCGAGCGATACATCGACGACGGCCTGCGCTACGTGATCATCGGCACCGCCGCGGTCAAGAACCCGGGGTTCCTCAAGGACGCCTGCAGCGCCTTCGGCGGCCACATCATCGTGGGCCTGGATGCCAAGGACGGCAAGGTCGCCACCGACGGCTGGAGCAAGCTCACGGGCCACGAGGTGGCAGACCTCGGCAAGAAGTTCGAGGACTACGGCGTCGAGTCGATCATCTACACCGACATCGGCCGCGACGGCATGCTCTCGGGCATCAACATCGACGCCACCGTCAAGCTCGCGCAGGCGCTGACCATTCCAGTGATCGCCTCGGGCGGTCTCTCGAACATGGCCGACATCGACCAGCTCTGCGCGGTCGAGTTCGAAGGCGTCGAGGGCGTGATCTGCGGACGCGCCATCTACTCGGGCGACCTCGACTTCGCCGCCGCGCAAGCCCGCGCGGACGAGCTGGCCGGCGCCTGACGCCTTTTTCCTCTACGTCCTGTAGCGCGTGCTCTCCGCGCTCGCCATTGCCAACTACCGCTCGCTGCGCCAGCTGACGGTGCCGCTGGGCAGCCTCACGGTGGTGACGGGCGCCAATGGCAGCGGCAAGTCGAGCGTGTACCGCGCGATGCGCCTCCTGGCCGACATCGCCAATGGCGGTGTGATCCGCTCGCTGGTTCGCGAAGGCGGCTTGTCTTCCACGCTGTGGGCCGGGCCCGAGCGTTTTTCGGCGGCGATGCTGCGCGGGGAAATGCCGGTGCAGGGCACCACGCGCAGCGAACCGGTCGCGCTGAAGCTGGGGTTTGCCGGCGCCGAGTCGGAGGATTTCGGATACGCGATCGACATCGGCCTGCCGCCGCCGATTCCCTCGACGGCTTTCTCGCGCGACCCGCAGATCAAGCACGAAGCCATCTGGAGCGGCCCGCTGCTGCGGCCCTCGACGCAACTGGTGGACCGCAAGGGCGGCGCGCTGCGCCTGCGCGAAGGCAAGGGCTGGCAGGCCGTGGGCCGGCCGATTCCGGCTTTCGCCAGCATGATGACCGAGCACGCCGACCCGCGCGATGCGCCCGAGATGCTCACGCTGCGGGAGCAAATGCGCTCCTGGCGCTTCTACGATCACTTCCGCTCCGACGCCGATGCACCCGCGCGCCTGCCGCAACTGGGCACCTACACGCCCGTGCTCGCCAACGACGGCGCCGACCTGGCCGCCGCGCTGCAGACCATCCGCGAGATCGGCGACGGCGAGGCGCTCGACCGTGCCGTGGACGATGCCTTTCCAGGCGCACGCGTCGAAGTCGAGGCCGAAGGCGATCGCTTCCAGACGTTGATGCACCAGCACGGCCTGCTGCGGCCCCTGACGGCCGCCGAACTCTCCGACGGCACCCTGCGCTACCTGTTGTGGATCGCCGCGTTGCTGACGCCGCGGCCGCCCGCGCTGCTGGTGCTCAACGAGCCCGAGACCAGCCTGCATCCGGACCTGCTGCCGGCGCTCGGCCGCCTCATCGCGCAGACGGCGCGGCAGTCGCAGGTGATCGTGGTATCGCACGCGGCGCGCCTGATCGCCGCGTTGGACGACTGCGAAGGCCTGCAACCGGTGGTGCTCGAAAAGCAGTTCGGCGAAACCCGCATCGCGAACCTCGACATGAGCGAAATCCCGCGCTGGGAGTGGCCAGCGCGGTAGGGAGCGTCGCGCCGCCTATTCGGCCTTCACCGACATCGTCTGGATGATCGTCTCCAACTGCGCGCTCATCGGCAGGTTGATGCTTTCCCCCGACGGCAGCTTGCGCAGGAACCATCGCTTGTACTGCCGGTGGATCTCGCCGTCTTCCGCCAGCACCTGGAAGGTGTCGTTGACCACCCTGGCCAGTTGCGCGTCGCCCTTGCGGTACATGATCCCGTAGGGGTCGTACGAGAGGAAGTCGCCGACCACCTCGTAGTCGGACTTGGCAGCGTCCTGCGCGATGAGGCCGTAGAGCAGCACGTCATCGGTCGCGAACGCATCGGCCTGGCCGCTCTTCACAAGGCCGAACGATTCCGCGTGGTCGCGCGCCACCTGCAGGTTGATTCGCAGCTTGAACTTCTCCGACAGGTCGCGCAGCGTCTTCTCGTTGGTGGTGCCGGCGGTCACGGCCACCTTCTTGCCGGCCAGGTCGCGGAACGACTTGATCGGCGCGCCTTTCTTCACCAGCACCTTGGTGCCCGAGACGAACATCGTCGGCGAGAAGCTCACCCGCTTCTGGCGCTCGAGGTTGTTGGTGGTGGAGCCGCACTCCAGGTCGACCTTGCCGCTGGCGACCGCGTCGATGCGCGAATCGGACGTGACAGGCACCCACCTGATCGCGAGGCTCTTGTTCACCGTGTCCTCGATGGCGGTGACCAGTGCGCGGCAGAGTTCGATCGAATAGCCGATCGGCTCCTTGCGCGCATTGAGGTACGAGAAGGGCACCGACGACTCGCGGTAGCCGATGGCGATGGCGCCCGTCTCGCGCACCTTCGCAAGGGTGCCGGTGAGCTGTTCCTGCGCGTACGCCGGCGCAAGCGAGGCAACCGCCAGCAGTCCGGCAAGAAGAACCGACAGAACCGACCGCGTGGCCTTGGGCTTCATGGCGCGCCTCACGCGTGGGCCGGATGGGCGAGGGTGGCGTTGGCCTCCTCGTCGAGCGCCTTGGCGTTGATCTCGGCATCGCCCTCGGAGAGCAGTTCGCCCTCCCATTTGGCGACCACCGCGGTGGCGATGGAATTGCCCACCGCGTTGGTGGCCGAGCGGCCCATGTCCAGGAAGGTGTCCACGCCCAGGATCAGCAGCAGGCCGGCCTCGGGAATGTCGAAGTGGTTGAGCGTGGCGGCAATCACCACCAGCGAGGCGCGCGGCACGCCGGCCATGCCCTTGGAGGTGAGCATGAGGATCAGCAGCATCGTGACCTGCGTGCTGATCGGCATGTGGATGTCGTAGGCCTGCGCGATGAAGAGCACGGCGAAGGTGCAGTACATCATCGAGCCGTCGAGGTTGAACGAGTAGCCCATCGGCATCACGAAGCTGGAGATCTTGCGCTTCACGCCGAAACGGTCGAGTGCCTGCAGGATCTTGGGGTACGCCGCCTCGGAACTCGCGGTGGCGAACGAGAGCAGGAAGGCTTCCTTGATGAGCACCAGCAGCTTGAACACGCGCGGTCCGAGGAACAGCAGGCCGGCCAGGATGAGCACGGCCCACAGCACGAACAGGCCCAGGTAGAAGTCGCGCATGAACACGGCGAACTTGATGAGAATGCCCAGCCCGTTCACGGCGACCGTGGCAGCCATGGCGGCCAGCACCGCCAGCGGCGCGAGCTTCATGACGTAGCCCGTGATCTTGAGCATGGCGTGCGAGAGCTCCTCGATGGCGGCCACCAGGGTCTTGGCCTTATCGCCCAGCGAGGCGAGCGCCACGCCGAAGAACATCGAGAACACCACGATCTGCAGGATCTCGTTGTTGGCCATCGCCTCCACGAAAGACTTGGGCACCGTGTGGCTCACGAAGTCCTTGAAGGTGAATTTGCTGGTCGCGAGGTTGGCCGAGGTGCCGATGTCGGGCAGCGGCAGGCCCAGGTTCTCGCCGGGCTTGAGCAGGTTGGCCATGACCAGGCCGATGACCAGCGAAATGAGCGAGGCGGTGAGGAACCAGCCGATGGCCTTGCCGAACACGCGGCCGACCGACTTGGCATCGCCCATGTGCGCGATGCCCACCACCAGCGTGGAGAACACCAGCGGGCCGATCAGCATCTTGATGAGGCGCAGGAACACGTCCGAGACGATGGAAACGTAGTCCGCGATTTCCTTGGCAGCCTTCTTGTCGGGAAAGCTGGTGAAGATCATGTAGCCCACGATGATGCCGAGCACCATGGCGATCAGGATCCATGCCGCCATCGGCAATTTTTTCTTCATGCGTATCCCCTTTGTCGTATGAGAGTGGTTTTTGTCGAAGGCTCGGGACCGACCTGCACCTTGTCCCCTCGTGCAAGCAGGCACAGGGTATCCAAAGAGGAGCGGGGCGCGCAATGGCTTCCAGTGCCAATTCCGTGCCATGACACGGGCGCTGCCTACAATTCCTCACATGGAAATCACCCCGATCGAGTTGCGCGGCCAGCCCGCGATCCGAGCCCTTGGCGCAGACGGCAGCACGTTGACCGTGGCCCTGCATGGCGCGCAAGTGCTCTCGTGGACCACGGCCGACGGAGTGGAAAGGTTCTATGTCAGCCCCCGCGCCGTGTTCGACGGCAAGACCGCGATCCGCGGTGGCGTGCCCGTATGTTGCCCGCAGTTCAACATGCGCGGCATGCTGCCCAAACATGGTTTCATGCGCAATCTGCCTTGGGAGCCGCAGGGCGCCGGCGCCTCGGGCGACACCCTGGCATTCCGGCTGCGCGACAACGAGGCCACCCGCGCGCTCTGGCCGCACGCTTTCGAGGCACGCCTCGATATGACGTTGGCTCCCGGCCAGTTGCGCATCGCGCTCACGCTGACCAACACCGACCCCGCGCCCTGGGCCTTTGCCGCGGCGCTGCATTCCTACCTTCACGTCGACGATATCGCCCAGGTGCGGCTCGAGGGCCTCGAAGGCGCCAACCGCTGGGATTCGCTGCGCGACGACCGCCATGTGGAGACCGCTGCCGCATTGCGGTTCGATGCCGAGTTCGACAGCGTCTATGTCGCGCCCGCAAAACCGCTGCGCCTCGTGCAGCCGGGCGGCACGCTCGAAATCTCGCAAAGCGCGAGCTGCACCGAAACCGTGGTGTGGAACCCGGGCGCCGAACTCTGCGCCAAGCTGGCCGACATGCCGGCCGACGGCTACCGCCACATGCTCTGCGTCGAGGCGGCCCGCATCGACGAACAAGTGACCCTGGCGCCCGGCGCCCAATGGCAGGGCTGGCAACAGCTCACCGTTCTCTGATTTCCTTCCGGTTCAAATTCCCATGCTTGCCAAACGCATCATTCCCTGCCTCGACGTCACCGGCGGCCGTGTCGTCAAGGGCGTCAACTTCCTCGAACTGCGCGATGCCGGCGACCCGGTCGAGATCGCAGCGCGCTACAACGCACAGGGCGCCGACGAGCTCACCTTCCTGGACATCACCGCCACCAGCGACGGGCGCGACCTGATCCTGCCGATCATCGAGGCGGTGGCTTCGCAGGTCTTCATTCCGCTCACCGTCGGCGGCGGCGTGCGCACCGTGGCGGATGTGCGCCGGCTCCTCAATGCGGGTGCGGACAAGACCAGCTTCAACTCGGCCGCCATCGCCGATCCGCAGGTGATCAACGATGCTTCGCAGAAGTACGGCTCGCAGTGCATCGTGGTGGCCATCGATGCCAAGCGCCGCACGCCCGAAGAGGCGGCCACGCGCGGCCCGGGCTGGGACGTGTACAGCCACGGCGGCCGCAAGAACACCGGCATGGACGCTGTGCAATGGGCCACCGAGATGGCGCGCCGCGGCGCGGGCGAAATCCTGCTCACGAGCATGGACCGCGACGGCACCAAGAGCGGCTTCGACCTCGCACTGACACGCGCGGTGAGCGATGCGGTCAGCGTGCCGGTGATCGCATCGGGCGGCGTCGGCAACCTGGACGACCTGGCCGACGGCATCCAGACCGGCGGCGCCGATGCGGTGCTGGCGGCCAGCATCTTTCACTACGGCGAACACACCGTGGGCGAGGCGAAAGCCCGCATGGCGGCGCGGGGCATCCCTGTCCGGATTTAAGGCTCCTTCGTGGGATACCGCGGAACCGGCTTTGCCGGGCCGCTGGTATCGCCCCCTTCGAGGGGGGAGGAGAAGCGACACGAAGTGCGCGAAGCCTGGGGGTGGGACAATACTTCCATGAATTGGCTCGATGAAGTGAAGTGGGACGCGAACGGCCTGGTGCCCGTGATCGCGCAGGAACAAGGCAGCAACGACGTGCTGATGTTCGCCTGGATGAACCGCGAGGCGCTCGAGAAGACCGCCGAGCTGGGCCGTGCGGTGTATTTCAGCCGCTCGCGCAACAAGCTCTGGTTCAAGGGCGAGGAATCGGGCCACGTGCAGACCGTGCACGAGATCCGCCTGGATTGCGACAACGACGTGGTGCTGCTCAAGGTCACCCAGCTGGGCCACGAGCCCGGCATCGCCTGCCATACAGGCCGCCACAGCTGCTTCTTCAGCAAGTACGAAAAAGGCCAGTGGACCGTGGTCGAACCGGTCTTGAAAGACCCGGAGTCGATCTACAAATGACCGGCGCCGTGAACAACAACACCTCCGATGCCCTCGCACGCCTGGCCGCGGTCATCGAGACCCGCCTGCCCGCGAATGGCGGCGACCCCGAGAAGAGCTACGTCGCGCGCCTCCTGCACAAGGGCCCCGACGCCTTCCTGAAGAAGATCGGCGAGGAAGCCACCGAAGTCGTGATGGCCGCCAAGGATGCCGATCACGGCGGCGACCGCTCGAAAATAGTGAACGAAGTGGCCGACCTGTGGTTCCACACCATGGTGGCGCTTGCGCACTACGGTTTTTCGCCGGCCGAAGTCGTCGCGGAGCTCGAGCGCCGCGAGGGCACCAGCGGCATCGAGGAAAAGGCCCTGCGCAAAGTGCAGGCCCGCGAGGCATCCAACGATTGAAAGGACATCCCATGCCCAACGACATCGTGAACGTGGAACCCGACGAATCGCTCAAGACCTGGGGCTGGGTGAGCTACATCCTGCACCTGATCGTGGCCATCGGCGCGGTCGTGCCGGGGGCACAGGCTTCCATTGCCATCCTGCTGGTGGCGCTGGTGATCGACTTCGTCAAGCGCGACGACGCGGCCGGCACCTGGCAGGCTTCGCACTTCAGCTGGCGCATCCGCTCGGTGCTCTGGGCCGGCCTGCTGTACATCGTCACCTCGTGGCTCTGGCTGCTGTTCTTCGTTCCGGGCTGGATCGCTTGGAGCCTGATTTCGCTGTGGTTCCTGTACCGGATCGTGAAAGGCATGATCCGCATGAACGACAACCGCCCGATGGAACCCAAAGATGTCATCTGATCCGAACTGCGTTTTCTGCAAAATCGTCGAAGGCAAGATCCCTTCGCGCAAGGTCTACGAAGACGAGGACCTGTTCGGTTTCCATGACATCGCGCCCTGGGCGCCGGTGCATTTCATGCTGGTGCCCAAGAAGCACATCGCCTCGATGGCGCAGCTCACGCCCGATGACGCCGCGCTCATGGGCAAGATCATGACCCTGGCGCCCAAGCTGGCGCTGGAGCAGGGCTGCAGGCCCTATCCGGACGGCGGCTATCGCGTCGTCGTCAACACCGGCACCGAGGGCGGGCAGGAGGTTCACCATCTCCATGTGCACGTCATGGGCGGTCCCCGGCCATGGCTTCGCGGCTGAACTTCGTTAAGCCAAACTGTCACATTTCGACCGACTAAAATCGGACACATTCTTAGGAGTCTTCCATGGGTTCTTTTTCTATCTGGCACTGGCTGATCGTGCTGCTCGTCGTGGTCATGATCTTCGGCACCAAGAAGCTGCGGAACATGGGTTCGGACCTTGGTGGCGCCGTCAAGGGCTTCAAGGACGGCATGAAGGATGCCAACGGCAATCCCACCACCGACGCAACCGCCGCTTCGTCGGCCCCCGCGGCGCAAGTGACCGGCCAGCCGGCCAACAGCGACAAGACGATCGACGTCGAAGCGCGTCAGAAGTCCTGAGCGCGGACCGCACGTGCTCGACCTCGGCATTGAGAAGCTGGCGCTGATCGGCGTCGTGGCGCTGATCGTCATCGGGCCGGAGAAGCTGCCGCGCGTGGCTCGCACGGTCGGCACCTTGCTCGGCAAGGCGCAGCGCTACGTGAACGACGTCAAGGCCGAAGTCAACCGCTCGATGGAGCTGGACGAGCTCCGCAAGATGAAGACCACGGTGGAGGAGGCGGCGCGCGACGTCGAGAACAACATCCACACCGGCGCGAGCGAATTCGAAAAGCAGTTCTCCGGCTCAGGCGAAACGCTCTCGGCCCTGGCCGAGCCCGAAGCCGCGGTGCCCGAGTACAAGCACCCCCGCAAGAACTGGCGCCTGAAGCAGGGCGCCACGCCGAATTGGTACAAGGCGCGCAACGGCGTACGGACCAAGGCGTTGTCGGGTGCGGCGCGGGTTGCCCGCTTCCGTCCCCACAAGATCAACTAGCGCTTCAACACCCCGCACACCCCCGCGTCTCTCGCTTGCCGCACGCCGGCCGAAGCCACGCACTTTCCTTTCCCCATGGCCGATTCCGACGACAAGAACAAAGACAAAGAAGACGAGCTGGCGGGCACCGAGCAGCCGTTCGTGCAGCACCTGGTCGAGCTTCGCGACCGCCTGCTCTACTGCGTCTACGGCTTGGCCGTCGCCGGCATCCTGCTCGCTATCTGGCCCGGACCGGGCGGACTGATCGACCTGATCGCAATGCCCATCCGCGCACACATGCCGCCGGATGCCAAGCTCATCGCCATTGGCGTGTTCTCGCCGTTCTTCGTGCCGCTCAAGGTGCTGATGATGACGGCCGTGCTGCTGGCGCTGCCGTGGCTCATGTACCAGGCCTGGATGTTCGTGGCGCCGGGGCTCTACAGCCACGAGAAGCGCTTTGCCCTGCCGCTCATCTTCTTCGGCAGCCTGCTGGCGTACGCGGGCATCGCCTTCGTGCAGTTCTTCGTGCTGGACAAGATGTTCAGCTTCATCCAGAAGTTCACGCCGGCCGCGGTGGCGGCAACGCCCGACATCTCGTCGTACGTGGAGGCGATCCTCTCGCTCTACATCGCGTTCGGCGTCGCCTTCCAGGTGCCGATCGTGGTGATGCTGCTGGTGCGCTTCGAGATGGTGACCATCGAGAAGCTGAAGTCCTTCCGTGGCTACTTCATCGTGGTGGCCTTCGTGGTGGCTGCGGTGCTTACGCCGCCCGACGTGGTGTCGCAACTCGCGCTGGCGGTGCCGATGTGCCTGCTGTACGAGGTGGGCATCATCGGTGCGCGCTATTTCGCGATGGGCAAGAAGCCCGACGAAGAAGAAAACGCCGACTCTTCGGCGTCCAGCTGAAATTCAAGGGCTCACACCAAGCCCAGTCTTTTCTGAAAACACCGCGGAGCCGGCTTCACCGGCCGGGCCGCTGGTGTTGTCCCCGATAGGGGGTAGGCGAAGCGACACGAACTGCGCCGAGCCTGAGGACCCGTCCTACTCCTGCTGATTGGGCACTTGCCGGGCCGGGCTCTTCGGCCGGAGCCCCGGCGTCACATCCAGCTCCATCTTGTCGCTGCCGCGCTGCAGCGCAAAGCGCGCGGTGTCGCCGGGCTTGAGGCCCGCGACGGCGGTCAGCAGGGCCTGCACGTTGTCGGTCTTCTTCTCGCCCACCGAGGTGATCACGTCGCCCGGCCGGATGCCGGCCTTGGCGGCTGGGCCGTTCTGCAGCACGCCGGTGATGATCACGCCCGCATCGGCCTTCACGCCGAAGGTCTCGGCCAGTTCGGGCGACAGGTCGTTCGGCTCGACGCCGATCCAGCCGCGGCGCACCTGGCCTTCCTTCACGATGCCTTCCAGCACGATCTTGGCCATCGACACCGGAATGGCGAAGCCGATGCCCATGCTGCCGCCCGAGCGCGAGTAGATCGCGGTGTTGATGCCCTGCAGGTTGCCGTTGACGTCGATCAGCGCGCCGCCCGAGTTGCCGGGGTTGATGGCCGCATCGGTCTGGATGAAGTTCTCGAAGTTGTTGATGCCCAGCTGGTTGCGGCCGAGCGCCGAGACGATGCCGCTGGTCACCGTCTGGCCGACGCCGAAGGGGTTGCCGATGGCCAGCACCTGGTCGCCCACCAGCAATTCGTCGGAGTTGCCCAGAACGATCACCGGGAGCTTGTCGAGCTCGATCTTCAGCACCGCCAGGTCGGTGTCGGGGTCGGTGCCAATCACCTTGCCGCGCGCGTGGCGGCTGTCGTTCAGGGTCACTTCGATCTCGTCTGCGCCCTCGACCACGTGGTTGTTGGTGAGGATGTAGCCGTCGGTGCTCACGATCACGCCGCTGCCCAGGCCCACCTGGGGCTGGTCGGCCTGGTCGCCGAAGAAGAAGCGGAACCACGGGTCGTTGCTGCGCGGATGGCGCTGCGCCGCCTTGCTGGTGTTGATGCTCACCACCGCCGGCGAGGCCTTCTTGGCGGCAGCGCTCAGACTGCCGACAGCGGGCACGCTCGGGGCGCCGGCCGGCGCCTCGACGATCGACACCACGCCGCCGAGCGAGGTCGAGCGCTTGTTGATCCACTCGGGCTTGAGCGTCGCGACGACGAAATAGGCCGCCAGCAGGACGGTCACGGCTTGGGCAAAGAGCAGCCAGGTGCGTTTCATGAAAACTTGATGAAAAGACGTTCGAAGGCGCCGCGCGGGGCAGCGATGTGTGGGATTGTCCCTCAATGGGCTTGACGATAGACCGCGCCGCGCGGTCGAGATTGGCAAGCGCCGGCTACGGAAATACGGGATAACCCTTAGCATCGCGCAGCGATCCCACCCGGTTCCCACCTTTCAGGCCTCCCGCACTGCCCACCCGGTGGATGCGGCCAGGCATATCCTCGTCGCGCGATTTCCCCGTTTTCCCACCCGGTTCCACGGCTCCGGCGCGCGCGGTCACGATTTTCCTGCCAGCCATGACTTCAGAAGCAACCCTCGCGGACGGCGCCAAGCCCGCTCCGGCACGCACGCTCGACGCGCGCGACTACAAGACCCTCGCCCTCTCGGCCCTCGGCGGAACGCTGGAGTTCTACGACTTCGTCATCTACGTCTTTTTCGCCACGGTGCTGGGCGGGCTTTTCTTCCCCGCCGACATGCCCGACTGGCTTCGGCAACTGCAGACCTTCGGCATCTTCGCAGCCGGCTACCTCGCCCGCCCCGTGGGCGGCATCGTCATCGCGCATTTCGGCGACCTCCTGGGCCGCAAGCGCATGTTCACGCTCTCGATCTTCCTGATGGCCGCGCCCACGCTGGTCATCGGCCTCCTGCCGACCTACGCGAGCATCGGCGTGGCGGCGCCCCTCCTGCTGCTGGCGATGCGCGTGCTGCAGGGCGCGGCCATCGGCGGCGAAATGCCCGGTGCCTGGGTGTTCGTCGGCGAGCACGTGCCGGCCAAGCGCTACGGATTCGGCATCGGCACGCTGACCTCGGGCATCACCGGCGGCATCCTCTTGGGTTCGCTGGTCGCGGTAGCCATCAATCGCCATTACTCGACCGAGCAGGTGAGCGATTTCGCCTGGCGCATTCCCTTCATCCTGGGTGGCGTGTTCGGGCTGGTGTCGGTGTACCTGCGCCGCTTCCTGCACGAGACGCCGGTCTTCAAGGAGCTGGCCGGCCTGAAGTCGGTCGCCCGCGAGCTGCCGCTGCGCACCGTGCTGCGCGAGCACCGCCTGGCGTGCGTGTACGTCGCGCTGCAGACCTGGGTGCTGTCGGCCGCGATCGTGGTGGTGGTGCTCTACACGCCCACCTACCTGCAGAAGGTGCACCACATTCCGGCCGCGCTGGCGCTCGAAGCCAACGCGCTCGCGACGCTGACCCTGACCATCGGCTGCGTGCTGGTCGGCTGGCTGAGCGACCGCATCGGCACGCGCGCGGTGATGCTCGTCGGCTGGGGCGGCCTCTTCGCCACGGCCTACCTGTTCTACACCGGGCTGCCCGGTACGCCGGCCACGCTGTTCTGGCACTACGGGCTGGTGGGCCTCTTCGTGGGCACCATCGCCACGGTGCCGATCGCCGGCGTGCGCGCCTTCCCGGCGCCGGTGCGCTTCACTGGCCTTTCGTTCGCTTACAACATGTCGTATGCGGTCTTCGGCGGGCTCACGCCGGTGATCCTCACGCTCTGGCTGCAGCACGACACGATGGCACCGGCGCACTACGTCGCGGCACTCGCGGCGCTGGGTTTCCTGCTTGCCCTGTGGCCACTGGCCGCGCGCGGCCATGCCATGCGCGATGGCGTGGGGGCCCCGGGCAGCGCGACAATGTCGCGATGAGCACCACACGCCACGAACTGCTCCACGCATTCGACCTGTTGCTGGCCCCCGGGCGCTTCAAGGACTACGGACCCAACGGCCTGCAGGTCGAAGGCCGCACCGTGGTCCGGAAGATCGTCTCGGGCGTGACCGCCAGCCGCGCGCTGATCGAGGCCGCGATCCACGCCGAGGCCGATGCCATCTTCGTCCACCATGGCCTGTTCTGGCGCGGCCAGGACGGCTGCGTCACCGGCTGGATGAAGCAGCGCTTGGGCCTCTTGCTCGGCGACGACGTCAATCTCTTCGCCTACCACCTGCCGCTCGACGCGCATCCGGAGCTGGGCAACAACGCGCAGTTGGGACTGCAGCTCGGGCTCGTGGCGCACGCGGGGTCGAGCGGACGCTTCGGGGAGCAGGAGCTCGGCTTCCTCGGTGCGCGCGAAAACGGCGAGAACTTCGCCAGTGCCAAGGCGCTGGCCACGCACGCAGAGCAGGTGCTCAAGCGCCCGGTCACGCTGCTCGATACGGCGCACCGCCCCATCAAGAACATCGCCTGGTGCACCGGCGGCGCCCAGGGCTACTTCGAAGCGGCCATTGCGGCCGGCGCCGACGCCTTCATCACCGGCGAGATCTCCGAACCCCAGGCTCACTACGCGCGCGAAATGGGCGTGGCCTTTCTCGCCTGCGGGCACCACGCGACCGAGCGCTATGGCGCACAGGCCGTGGCCGCGCACGTGGCGGCGCAGCTCGGGCTGAAGCACGAATTCATCGACATCGACAACCCGGCATGAGCGCAGCGCCGGGCCGCCCCAAGCAAGCGCGCACCGCAGCGCGGAGCGCGGAGGTTTTCGAATGAGCGGAGCCATCGCCATCACATTGGGCGATCCCGCGGGTATCGGCCCCGAGATCATCGCGAAGGCCTTCCGCAACGCACCCGATGCGACCCGGGGTGCCTTCGTGGCCGGCGACGTGGCCACGGTACGGCGCGCTTCGCAGGCGCTGGCCGGGCCGGGCCAACCGGCATGGCCCGTCGCGGAGATCGAGACCGTGGCCGAAGCCGCCAGCGTTCCGCCCGGCTGCATCCCGGTGCTGCAGGTGATCGCGCCGCCGGCCAACATCGTGCTCGGCCAGATCAGCGCGGAGGCCGGCCGCGCGGCGGGCGATTGCGTGGTCTGGGCCGCGCGGGCTGCGCTGCGTGGCGAGATCGCCGCCATCGTGACCGCGCCGCTGCACAAGGAGGCGCTGGCCGCAGCCGGCTTTCCTTATCCCGGCCACACCGAGCTGCTGCAGGCCGAGGCGGCCGCGCACCTGGGGCGCAGCGTGGCCGACGTGCCGGTGCGCATGATGCTGGCCAATGACGAGCTGCGCACCGTGCTCGTGAGCATCCACATGTCGCTGCGCGACGCCATCGAGGCGGTGCATTTCGAGGGCGTGCTGCAGACGCTGCGCATCACGCACCGTGCGCTGTCCCACGCGCTGGGACGCGCGCCGCGCATTGGTGTCGCGGGCCTCAATCCGCATGCGGGCGAGGGCGGCCTTTTCGGTTCGGAAGAGCGCGAAATCATTGCGCCGGCCATCGCCGCCGCGCGCGCCGAAGGCATCGACGCCAACGGGCCGCATGCGCCCGACACCGTCTTCATGCGCGCTCGCGCCCGGCACGGCGTGCCCGACAGCGGCGTGCCCGACAGCGGCGAGTTCGATGTGGTGATCGCGATGTACCACGACCAAGGCCTGATCCCGGTCAAGTACCTCGGCGTGGAGAAGGGCGTGAATGTGACGCTGGGGCTGCCGCTGGTGCGCACCAGCCCCGATCACGGCACCGCGTTCGATATCGCGGGTACCGGGCTCGCCGATGCGTCGAGCCTCGTCGAGGCGCTCCGCATGGCGAGGGCGCTCGGGAGCGCCTGAGAGTCTTCTTAAGAAGGGCGCTTCAGGCTGTCGCGGATTTCGCGCAGCAAGGTGATGTCTTCCGGCGTTGCGGCCGGCGCAGCAGGTGCTGCCGCCTCGGTCTTCCGCAGCCTGTTGATCTGCTTGACCATCATGAAGATGATGAACGCCAGGATCACGAAGTTCACCGCCACGGTGATGAAGCTGCCGTAGGCCAGCACCGGCACGCCGGCTTTCTTGAGGTCGGCCAGCGTGTTCGCCACGCCGGCAGGCGCTGTGCCGAGCACCACGTAGAGGTTCGAGAAATCGAGCTTGCCGAACACCACGCCCACCACCGGCATGATGATGTCGGCAACCAGCGAGTCGACGATCTTGCCGAACGCCGCGCCGATGATCACGCCGACCGCGAGGTCGATGACGTTGCCCTTGACGGCAAATTCCTTGAATTCACTGAGGATGCTCATGATTCAAAAGGCTGCTGGAGCTCTGCTGTTGAAGGAGTGCCGAGTATGCCCGCGATTGCTCACTTCTCCAGAGGGCGGAGGGCAACGCCGATGTGCGCCGGCGGCAACCCTTCACGGCTGCGCGCGGCAATTTGCCGGAAGCCGTCTTCCAGGTGCCGCACGAAGCGCGGCGTGTCGAAGTAGCCGCGGCGCGCGTCCTTCGCTTCCGAAAGCCGGCCGCGCAGCACGGCCAGTTCGTCCCGATGCGTGGCGTAGTGCACGGCCTTCTCGACGTATTCGTCGTGGGTCGTCGCCACCAGTTCCGGCAGGCCGATGGCGCCCAGCAGGCTGCCCGCCATGCGCGACACCATCGTCGTGCCGGTGAGCGCAAGCAACGGCACGCCGGCCCACAGCACATCGTTCGCGGTGGCACCGCTGCTGTAGGGAAAGGTGTCGATGAACAGGTCGGCCAGGCCGATGCGCGCCAGGTGCCTGTCGATCGGCATGCGCGGCGAAACGATGAGGCGTTCTGCCGGCAGGCCGGCCGCCTCCCACTGCGCGCGCAGGTTCGTCTCGAAGCCGTTCGGCCCCTGCGCCAGCCAGAGCACCGCATTCGGAATGCGCCGAACGATGCGCACCCAGGCCGCGAAAGTCTCCGGCTGGATCTTGAAGGACTGCGAGAAATTGCACAGCACGAACGCGTCCTCGGGCAGCCCGTGGTCGGCGCGCGTGGCCTTCTGCGGATTGGTGGGACGCTGCGAGTCGATGACCTGGAAGGTCTCGGGCAGGCGCAGCAGCTTCTCGGAATAGCAGTCTTCCGTGCCGGGTGGCGAAAGGAAGTTGTCGGAGACCAGGTAGTCGTAGTTCGGCGTGCCACTGGTGCCCATGTAGCCCAGCCACATGAGCTGCGCCGGCGCCGCGTGGTAGGCCATCACCTGCGGCTTCGCGCCGCGCGTGTCGCCCGAGAGGTCGATGAGGATGTCGACTTCGTCCTCGCGGATGCGCTCGGCCATCTGCTGGATCGACTGGCCTTGCATGTCCACGAAATGCTCGACGGACGAAGCGATGCGCGCGCGGGCCGGGTGCCCATCGTCGGGTCCGTACGAATACGCGAACACCTCGAAATCCTTGCGGTCGTGCCGGGCGAACAATTCGGCCGTGAGATGCGCGACCGGATGGTTGCGGAAGTCGAACGAGTAGTAGCCCACGCGGATGCGCGGCGACGTGCGCAGCGCGCCTGCATCGGCAAACGGCTGGATGCCCACGTTCCTGTCGGCCAGCGCGGCGGAGCGTTGCGTCCAGGCCATGAGGCGCCGGGCATCGTCGTAGTTGGACATCAGGATGAACGACGACACCGTCTGGTCGTTGCCCGGGGTGTCCAGCAGCGTGCGCGATTTTTTCGCGCAGTTCGGGCACGCCGCGCCAGTCGGCGATGTGGGCCTTTTCGCCCAGCATCCAGACCATGGCGGGCATGAAGTTCGGGTCGTCGCGCAGGCACTGCTCGAACTGCGCAATGGCCGCCTCCGACTGGCCGGCCATCACGTAGGTCACGCCCAGGTTGCATCGTGCGAGCACCTGTTTCGGATGCACTTCGAGTGCCTTCTTGAGCACCTCGATGGCGGTGTCGAACTGGCCGAGCCTGAAATTCACCGTGCCCAGGTTGTTCAGCAGCAACTCGTGCTCCGGCAGGCTGTCGAGTGCGATCTTGTAGAGCTCGGCCGATTCCGCGAAGCGCATCGACACGCCCTCGAGCGCGCCGCAGACGCCGTAGAGCGCCGCCACGCCTTCGGGATCGGACAGCGCCTTGTGGCGCTCCTCGGCCGGCCAGTTGCGCATGGCGTGCTGCATGGGCGCGATGGCGTCCCCCGGGCGGCCGGCGCTGAGCAGCGCGCGCGAAAGCAGGTACGAGGCCTCCAGGTCGCGAGGGTCGGCCGCTGCCAGTTCGAGCGAGGCGAGGGCGCCTGTCCAATCCTTCTGGTGCGCGCGGATCTTGCCGATGTTCTTGTGGGCCGCCGTGTAGTTCGCGTCGAGCTTCAGGGCCTGCTGGAAGTGAAGGACGGCTTCGTCGAAGCGATCCTGTTCCATGTCGATCGCGCCGGCGTTGTTCCATGCGGCGGGCGCTTGTGGTGCGAGGCGCGTGGCGTCGGCCGCGGCTTCGCGTGCCTGCCTGAACTTCTTTTGCTGGCGGTAGACCGCCGAAAGATTGATGTACGCCTCGGGGTAGTTCGCAAATGCCTTGATCGCGCGGCGCAGGTCCTGCTGCGCTTCGGCCAGCAGGTTCAGGTGCATGAAGATCGTCGCGCGGGTATTGAAATAGAAGTGATGCGGCGACTGCGCGATCGCCTGGTTCACATGGTTGAGCGCCAGCCGGGGCCGGCCTTGCCGGTACAGCGCTTCGCCCGTCAGGTGCAGCGCGTCGGCATGGCCGGGGAATCGGGACAGCAGGGCCTGGTAGATCTGCAGCGCTTCCGAAAGGCGGCCCTGCCGATGCAGCGCGAGGCCTTGCTCCAGCAGCGCCGAGGCGTCGGCCTTGGCGTTTTCCTTGAAAGTGGCGGGTGCTGGCGCGATGGAAGAGGTGGTCATGAGGCTGTGTGAAGGACGGATCGCAGGGACACCAGGCACATCGGCCCCGACCCTTTGCGGCAGCAAAAAAAGACCGGTCACCCAGTATAGGTGCCGGCCTTCGATTTCATCCTTGGCAAGCACCCCGGCGCGCTCGCGCCGCGGGTGCACGGAACGGATTACCAGGACCAGGAGGCGCCGATGCCGCCGCCGACCTTGCCGTTGTTGCCGCTGCCGAAGTTCACCTTGATCTGGGCCGATTCGCTCAGGCGGAAGCTCGCAGCAGCGGCGACTGCCGAGCGGCCGTCGTAGGAGCCCACGCCCACGCCGATGCCGAAGCTCTTGCCCGCTTCGAGCGCCGGCACCGAGGCGGCAGCCAGGGCGATGGCCGCGCCGGTGCTGCTGGTCTTGCGCATGTCCTGCACTTCGCTGCGAACCTGGTTCAACTGCGACATGTTGGCTGCGTCCGTCGGCAGGATGCCGGGCGCCACGTTCTGCACGCGCCCGTTGGCCACCATGCCGTTGCCGGCCGTGATCGAACCGCCGGCCGTCACGTTGCCGGTGACGTTCACCGTGCCTGCGTTCAAGGTGGTGACGTTGCCGGTCACCGCGTTGATCGTCGTGATGTTGCCGGTCTGCGTGTTCAGCACCGTGATGTTGCCGTTGGCCGCCGTCAGCGTCTGGAAGTTGCCGGTGTTGGCATTCACGGTGGTGGCGTTCACCGTGCTCGCATTGACCGTGCTGGCGTTCACCGTGGTCGCAGCCACTGTGTTGGCGGTCAGCGCGTTGATGGTTGCGCTGGCTGCCGACTGGTTGGTGGTGCTGACGTTGGTAGCGCTGATCGTGTTGATCGTGGCGCGGCTTGCCGTCAGGTTGGTGGTGCTGACGTTGGTGGCACTCAAGCTGTTGATCGTGCCGTTGCTCGCCGACAGGTTCGTCGTGCTCACATTGGTCGCGCTCAGCGTGTTGATGGTGCCGCTGTTGGCCGTCAGGTTGGTGGTGCTGACGTCGGTGGCGCTCAGGGTATTGATCGTGCCGCTGTTGGCTGTCAGGTTCGTGGTGCTGACGTTGGTGGCGCTCAGCGTGTTGATCGTGCCGCTGTTGGCCGTCAGATTGGTGGTGCTGACGTCGGTGGCGCTCAGCGTGTTGATCGTGCCGCTGTTGGCCGTCAGGTTGGTGGTGCTGACGTTGGTAGCGCTCAACGTGTTGATCGTGCCGCTGTTGGCCGTCAGGTTCGTGGTACTGACGTCGGTGGCGCTCAACGTATTGATCGTTCCGCTGTTGGCTGTCAGGTTCGTGGTGCTGACGTTGGTGGCGCTCAACGTGTTGATCGTTCCGCTGTTGGCCGTCAGGTTCGTGGTGCTGACGTTGGTGGCGCTCAACGTGTTGATCGTGCCGTTGTTGGCGGTCAGGTCGGTGGTGCTGACGTTGGTGGCGCTCAGCGTATTGATCGTGCCGTTGTTGGCCGTCAGGTTCGTGGTGCTGACGTTGGTGGCGCTCAGCGTGTTGATGGTGCCGCTATTGGCGGTCAGGTCGGTGGTGCTGACGTTGGTGGCGCTCAGCGTGTTGATCGTGCCGCTGTTGGCTGTCAGGTCGGTAGTGCTGACATTGGTGGCGCTCAGCGTGTTGATCGTGCCGCTGTTGGCCGTCAGGTCGGTGGTGCTGACATTGGTAGCACTCAGCGTATTGATCGTGCCGTTGTTGGCTGTCAGATCGGTGGTGCTGACATTGGTGGCGCTCAACGTGTTGACCGTGCCGCTGTTGGCGGTCAGATTCGTGGTGCTGACATTGGTCGCACTCAGCGTGTTGACAGTGCCATTGGACGCCGTGAGGTTGCTCGTGCTGACGTTGGTGGACGTGAGCGACGAGATGCTGCCGTTGCCCGCCGTGATGTTCGCCGTGTTGATGTTGGTGGCATCGACGTTCGTGCCGAGGATGTTCGTGGCGGTCACGCCGGTGGCGAGGATGTTGGTCGACGTCAGCGACTGGATCGTGCCGTTGCCCGACGACAGGTTGCCGGTGGTCACGTTGTTTGCGCTCAGCGTGCCGAGCGTTCCGTCGGCGGCCGAAATGCTTGCCGAACTGATGCTGGTTGCGGTGACGGTGCCGGCGCTGACGCTCGATGCGGTCAGGCTGGTTGCCGTCAGGTTGGGCGTCGAAATACCGTCGGCGGACGTCAGAACGCCGTTGTTGCCGCTCGTGATGTTGAGGATGCCCAGGCCGGGAGGATCGACCACGACGGCGACACCGCCGACGGCCACTTGAGCGTATGCAACCGGCAGCGTCATCACGTACCCCGCACCTACCAACACAGAGGCCAGAACACGGCTGATTCCCGCGGGGCGAATGCTGCGGGAACCGGGGTTGGAAGCGGAGCGCTTGGGTGTAGTCATCTGACTGTTTCCTTGGTGGTTGGGCGACAACTTCGCGAGCCCCGACGTGCCCGGGTTAACCTCGAAGTGAGGTCGGGTTTCATTGCGTTACCCGATGCAACCAATGCTAGGAACCGTGGCGCCGATGAACATCACCGGGATCGGTAGTTCTTGGCCTATGTCTTCGACAGCCGCGCTGCCCGTGGCGCAAGTGAAAGCCTGTTGAAAGCCAATGCGCATGCGGGGTTGGTCGGGCCGCGCAGAGGCAATGCCGCATCGAGATGACGGTTCCCGATGCGTTCCGAAGGGGCGCGATGCTACGTAACACGCGCGGTCACAAGTGCGTAACAGCAGCGCCAAAACAAGCCTTGGAGGCCCCGACGGAAGCGCGCCGACGCCCCTCGTTCCTGGCTAATTTCCCAATGAAATCAAGGTGCTTGTCACCTTGACGCACTCGGCTCGGCCGGTGTGCTTTCGTGCGGGCATCGTTCCTGCGGTATCTGAAACGAAAGTCAACATTTGGAAGCTACCTTGCGTAGCAAGAGGGACGTGCGCGTGGCCATCAATCTTTCCAGTCATCCTTTGAGAACGGCGCCGATGTCGTCGGCGTCGCAGCTCTCGTACGTGAGCACTTTTCACGGTGCACTGATCGTCGAGGAAGACCCCGACGTGGCCGCCCGGCTGCGCCGCATATTGGGTAACCTTGCGCCCGGCCGCCGCGTCGTGGTTGCATCCACGCGCGCCGAGGCGTGCAACCTGCTGGCCTCGCTGCCCTACGACCTCCTGCTGGTCGGCATGTGCCTGCCGGGCAGCGACGGCGTGTCGCTGATCCGCCATGTGCGCGAGACGTACCGGCATATCGAGACCGTCGCGATGTCGCCCACCGACGACCACGAACTGGTGAACGCCGCGATCTCCGCGGGCGCCGTCGGCTACCTGCTGACGGAAGCGGACGACGCCGAACTTTCTTTCCTGTTGCGCTCGATCGAGCGCGGCGGCGCGCCGATGGACTCGCGCGTCGCGCGGCGCATCCTTGGGCTGATCGCCGCATCGGCGAAGACGCGGACGATCGAGCCGATCCGGACCGTTCCTCTTGCCGAGCCGCCGTCGGCACCGGCCCGGCTCTCGCCGCGCGAGCTCAAGGTGCTGCGGCTGATTGCGCAGGGATGGAGCAACCGGCAGATCGCGGAGGCGGTCTACCTGTCGGTCAACACGATCGAGTTTCACGCCAAGAGCATCTATCGGAAGCTCGCGGTCAAGTCGCGGACCCAGGCGGTCCACGAGGCGATGCAGCACGGCCTTCTGAACTGAAGGCTGCCCGGTCGAGCCACCGCGGCCCCGCCGCTCGGCATGTGTGGTGCGCGTTCCACGGACGCGCCGCGCCGGCCATCGTTCGCCGGCCACGCGCATGGCAGCCATTGAATATCCCTTCAGCGCCCCGCTACAATCGCGGGTTGACCCCTGCTCCAGCGAAGAAGACAAGAGGATCCCCATGAGTGACATGACCTCCGGCTCGCCCCGGATCGACACAAGCAAGCGGACGTGGTTGATCGCATCCAGCTGTGCCGGCGTAGCGGGTGGCGTGGCCACCGTAGTTCCATTTGTGAGTACTTTCCAGCCGTCAGAGAAGGCCAAGGCCGCCGGCGCTGCTGTCGAAGTCGACATTTCGGGCCTCAAGGTTGGCGAGAAAATGACCGTCGAATGGCGCGGCAAGCCGGTCTGGATCCTCAAGCGCTCGCCCGAGCAGGTCGCGGAGCTCCCCAAGCTGGACGGCCAACTGGCCGACCCGCTCTCCAAGCGCCACCCCGACGAATTCACTCCCAAGTACGCCCAGAACGAGCATCGCTCGATCAAGCCCGATGTGCTGGTCGTGGTGGGTATCTGCACCCACCTGGGCTGCTCGCCGGTGGACCGCCTGCAGGCCGGCCCCCAGCCTTCGCTGCCGGCCGACTGGGAAGGCGGCTTCCTCTGCCCTTGCCACGGTTCGACGTTCGACCTGGCCGGCCGCGTCTTCAAGAACAAGCCCGCGCCCGACAACCTGCCTGTGCCTCCGCACATGTACCTGTCGGACACCAAGCTCCTGATCGGTGAAGACTCCAAGAAGGCCTGAGGCAGAAGAAGAACATGGCTGAATTCCACGAAATTTCCCCCAATGCGCCGGCTGGCGAGAAGCTGCTCAACTGGGTCGACAACCGCTTCCCGCTGACCAAGCTCTGGAACGACCAGTGGGGCAAGTACTACGCGCCGAAGAACTTCAACTTCTGGTACATCTTCGGCTCGCTGGCAATGCTGGTCCTGGTGATCCAGATCGTCACCGGCATCTTCCTCGTCATGCACTACAAGCCCGACGCGAACCAGGCGTTCGCATCGGTCGAGTACATCATGCGCGACGTGCCCTGGGGCTGGCTCATCCGCTACATCCACTCGACGGGCGCCTCTGCGTTCTTCGTCGTGGTGTACCTGCACATGTTCCGCGGCCTCATGTACGGCAGCTACCGCAAGCCCCGCGAGCTGATCTGGGTGTTCGGCTGCGCGATCTTCCTGTGCCTCATGGCCGAAGCCTTCATGGGCTACCTGCTGCCCTGGGGTCAGATGTCCTACTGGGGTGCCCAGGTGATCGTGAACCTGTTCGCCGCCATTCCGTTCATCGGTCCTGACCTGGCCCTCCTGATCCGCGGCGACTACGTGGTGAGCGACGCCACGCTGAACCGCTTCTTCAGCTTCCACGTGATCGCCGTGCCGCTGGTGCTGCTCGGCCTGGTGGTGGCTCACCTGATTGCGCTGCACGAAGTGGGTTCCAACAACCCCGACGGCATCGAGATCAAGGCCAACCGCGGTCCCGACGGTCATCCGCTCGACGGCATTCCGTCGCATCCGTACTACACGGTGCACGACATCTTCGGCGTGGTGGTGTTCCTCACGATCTTCTCGGCGGTGATCTTCTTCGCGCCCGAAGCCGGTGGGTACTTCCTCGAGTACAACAACTTCATCCCGGCCGATTCGCTGAAGACGCCCAACCACATCGCCCCGGTCTGGTACTTCACGCCGTTCTATTCGATGCTGCGCGCGACGACCGACGACATGGTCAACGTGTTCGCGTTGATCATCGGCCTGGCTGCCATCCTGAACTTCGTCAAGGGCAAGTCGGGCACGGCGCTGAAGATCGCGATCGTCGTCGTGGCGGCCGTGGCCATCTTCCTGCTCAAGGCCTTCGACGCCAAGTTCTGGGGCGTGGTCGTGATGGGCGGTTCGGTCATCATCCTGTTCTTCCTGCCGTGGCTCGACCACAGCGAAGTCAAGTCGATCCGCTACCGCCCGAGCTGGCACAAGTATGTGTATGGCGTCTTCGTCTTCCTCTTCCTGATCCTGGGCTACCTGGGCATCCAGCCGCCCGGCGTCTGGGGCAACCTGGTCATCGGCTCCTTTGCCCTCGACATCGCCCAGACCATCTCGCAGATCGGCACGCTCTTCTACTTCGGCTTCTTCCTCTTGATGCCCTGGTGGAGCCGCAAGGGCGAATTCAAGCCCGTGCCCGAGCGCGTGGTCTTCGCCGCGCATTGAGACGAGACACGAGAAGTGCAAGAGCTTGAGAGAAACACGATGAAGAAAAGAATTTCCGGCTGGCTCGCGGTCATGGCTACCTTGGGTCTGGCGCTCGGGCTGACCTTCTCCGCCCCCGCATCGGCCGAATCGGGCGGCCTGGCTTGGGACAAGGCGCCCAACAAGACGACCGACGTGCAGGCCCTGCAGAACGGCGCCAAGCTGTTCGTCAACTACTGCCTCAACTGCCACTCGGCCGCCTTCATGCGCTACAACCGCCTGCAGGACATCGGCATCACCGAGCAGCAGATCAAGGACAACCTTCTGTTCACGACCGACAAGGTCGGCGAAACCATGAAGGCCAACATCGACGCGCGCCAGGCCAAGGAGTGGTTCGGTACCACGCCGCCCGACCTCACGCTGGTCGCGCGTTCGCGTGCCGGCCACGGCGGCACCGGCGCCGACTACCTCTACACCTTCCTTCGCACCTTCTACCGCGATGACACCAAGGCCACCGGCTGGAACAACCTCGTGTTCCCGAGCGTCGCCATGCCGAACCCCCTGTGGGAACTGCAGGGCGAACGCCGGCCGGTCTACACCAAGGTCGAGCAGCACGGCCATGCCACCGAAGTCTTCACGGGCAAGTGGGAGCAGGTCACGCCTGGCACCCTGACGCCGGTGCAGTACGACAATGCCGTCGGCGACCTGGTGAGCTATCTGCAGTGGATGGCCGAACCCGCGCAGAACACCCGCATCCGTATCGGCGTCTGGGTCCTGCTGTTCCTGGCCATGTCGGTGGTTTTTGTGTGGCGACTGAACGCCTCGTACTGGAAAGACGTCAAGTAGTTCCGTCCACGCCGACCGGTTGCCTCGTGCATCCGGTCCCACAGAGTGGGTTGCCAACGCGACCCACTCTTTTTGATTTTTAGGAGTCTCTCGCCATGATGGTCTTGTATTCAGGAACGACCTGCCCCTTTTCCCACCGCTGCCGCTTCGTTCTGTTCGAAAAGGGCATGGACTTCGAGATCCGCGACGTCGATCTCTACAACAAGCCCGAAGACATCAGCGTGATGAATCCGTACGGCCAGGTGCCGATCCTGGTCGAGCGCGACCTGATCCTGTACGAGTCGAACATCATCAACGAGTACATCGACGAGCGCTTCCCGCATCCGCAACTGATGCCCGGCGACCCGGTCGACCGCGCCCGCGTGCGCCTGTTCCTGCTCAACTTCGAGAAGGAACTGTTCGTTCACGTCTCGACGCTGGAGAACCGCACCACCAAGGGCAACGAGAAGACCATCGAAAAGGCCCGCTCGCACATCCGCGACCGCCTGACGCAACTGGCGCCCGTGTTCCTCAAGAACAAGTACATGCTGGGCGACAACTTCTCGATGCTCGACGTGGCCATCGCGCCGCTGCTCTGGCGCCTCGATTACTACGGCATCGACCTCAGCAAGAACGCGGCACCGCTGCTGAAGTACGCCGAGCGCATCTTCTCGCGCCCCGCGTACATCGAAGCGCTGACGCCTTCCGAAAAGGTCATGCGCAAGTAAAAGCTGCGTCCAAGTCCCGTTCTCTGCTCTTTCATGATCAACGCGCTCGAGTCGTCTTCCACCCGCCCGTACCTCATCCGGGCGCTGTACGAATGGTGCACCGACAACGGGTTCACGCCCTATGTCGCGGTGCAGGTCGACGACACCGTCCAGGTGCCGCGCGAGTACGTGAAGAACGGCGAGATCGTGCTCAACATCAGCTTCGATGCGACCAGCTCGCTCAAGCTGGGCAACGATTTCATCGAGTTCAAGGCCCGTTTTGCGGGCAGTGCACGCGAGATCAGCGTGCCGGTGGGGCGCGTGATCGCGATCTATGCGCGCGAGAACGGACAGGGCATGGCGTTCCCCGCGCCAGCGCCTGCGGTCGACAGCGGCAACGATGTGCCGGCCTCGCCGACGGGTCCGGCACGCATGCCTTTGCGTGACGCCTCGCGCGGCACCGAAGGCGATGCCGGCAAGATCGTTCACCTGGTCACAGGTGAAGAAGGTGGTGAAGTGGTCGATGCCGACTCTGCCGGCGCGTCCACCGACCCCGTCGACGAGCCGCCGCGCCCGCCGGTCGGTGGCGGTTCGAGGCCCTCGCTCAAGCGCATCAAGTAGGCGCTTGCAACGGGCTACTAGAATCACGCACTCCGAAGAAATTCAGCCGCTTTAGCTCAATTGGTAGAGCACCCGCCTTGTAAGCGGAAGGTCGTCAGTTCGATTCCGACAAGCGGCACCAAACCCGAAAAGCCCTCCCGCGGTTCTCCGCCCGGAGGGCTTTTCTTTAGGCGACAGATGAGCAAGAGGTGGCTACGACAGCACCGTCTTCCGCTCCGCACTCCCCGGCTCCGCCAGCTTGCGATGCTGCTCCGCCAGCTTCGGCCCCGGCATCACCCGCGACAGCGCCACCTGCATCTTGTTGCGCCATCCGGCGATCACGCCGCTTTCGCCCTTCATCATCGCGTCGAAGCCGGCCTTGGCCACTTCCGCCGGGTCGGCCTTGTCGGTCTGCTGGCCGACGCGTGTGTCGAGCATGTCGGCGCGCGCGAAGAAGTGGGTGTCGGTCACGCCGGGCATGAGGCAGCTCACCGAGACGCCGGTGCCTTTCAGTTCGTTGCGCAGCGCCATCGCGAACGAGTCGATGAACGCCTTGCTGCCGTTGTAGACCGCCTGGAAGCTCCCCGGCTGGAAGCCCGCGATCGAGCCCGTGATGAGGATGCGCCCCTGGCCCGCCTTGCGCATCTCGCGGCCCACGCACTGCACGAGGTAGATCGTGCCGGTGATGTTGGTGTTGATCACATGCTGCACGTCGTGAAAGTCCTGGTCGAGAAAGCCGCGGCCGAGGCCGTGGCCCGCATTCGCGAACAGCGCGTCGATGGGCCGGCCCTCGGCGGCGGCCAGCAGCGCGTCGACGCCGTCGCGCGTGGCGAAGTCGGCGCGCACCGACACCACGTTCGCGCCCAGCACGCGCAACTCGGTCTCGGCCTGCTCCAGGGGCTCGTCCGCACCGATGAGGAGGTCGTAGCCGTTGCGCGCAGCGAGCAGCGCGAGTTGAAAGCCGATGCCGGACGAGGCGCCCGTCACCAGGGCAAGGGGGCGAAGGTCTGTGGTTTCCATGTCGGTCTCCTTGGGAAAGTTGAACGAAACGAAGCGCGCCGCGCCCGCTGTGCTTCGGGCTTGATTGCGGGCTGGACTGGGCTGCCTGCATTCGAAAAACTACCGTAAAACCTTGCGATCCGTCGCGCGTAGGAATGCGTGCCGAATCTGCGCCCGCCATGTCGTGGGCTCGCGGCGTTCAGCGCGGAAACGACGCGCCGCTGCTGTATGGAAACGCCGGTTGGTTGCTTAGATAAAAGTAGTCAATTCCATTTGAGAAATCGCATCGCCGCCAAGCCATAGTTCACAGTTATTCTTCCCAATTGACATTGTTTGCTTTTAGTAAAGTAGCGGGCATGGATGAACTGATCGAAGCACGCCGCGCAGCGCTTCACGATGTCATCGACGACGCGGGTCGCCCCAGCAAGGTCTCCGCAAAACACGGCTCGACGCCACCCCACATGAGCCTCCTCTCCCCACCTGATTGCCACGGGCTCCACGCCTCCCGGGCGGGCAAAGCGCGTGCAACCGGCCGATCCTCCATCTGCCGCTGGCCCGGCGAATTGCCGCGCTGGTCCCGCCGCCGACCTTCGAGCCACGCGGCGGGCATTGCAATACCTGAGCTCCATTCGGCAGAACAAAAACACCCCGGCGAGAAATACCGATGATCAACGTCCTGTTCATAGAAGACCAACCTCTGGTGTCGGAAGCGACGGCAGAAAAAATTGCGAGAAGTCCGCTCGTCGCCAATATCGAGGTCTGCAACAGCGCCGACAAGGCGCTGCTTGCATTGAAGGCAACGCCCGACCGATGGGGCTTGATCCTGCTCGATCTGGACGTGCCCGGCGCGGTCGGCCTTTCGCTGGCCATGGAAATCAAGAAGCTGGGCAAGGAGGGGATCACCTGCATCCTGACCGGCACGCACCGGACGGACTACATCGCCCAGGCCAAGGCCAGCGGCTTCCAGGGCTACGTCCTCAAAGCCATCGAAATCAAGGAGCTCGAGGCGAGTCTGGACAAGGCGATTGCGGGCGAGAAGGTCTTTCCCGAATTGCCCGACCTGGGCGCGAATCCGAACGCCATCCGGCTGACCAACCGCCAATGCCAATGCCTCGAATTCGTCGGTGCGGGGCGCTCCACCAAGGAAATCGCGCGATTGCTGTCATTGCACCCGGGAACGGTCAATTACCACATCGATTCCGCCATGGAAGCGCTGGGCGTGAAATCGCGCGCACACGCCGTTCAGAAGGCATTGCAACTCGGGCTCCTGGCAGGTTTCGCCACGAGGAGCAGCGATGGGAATGCTTGAGGAGCTCCTCCGGGGCTTCACCAACAACAAGAGCGAGCCGCTCGACGAATCGCTGATGGAAAAGCAGGGGCGGCTTTCCCGCTCCCTGATTCACGCGACGCTGGCGCACCGTCATCTGGCGGAGCGCCAATTCTTTGTCCAGCAGGTTGCCTACTGGATCACGATCTTCGGGCTCCTGGTCGCGGAGGCGAGCGCGCCGATTCTCGATTCGGCATCGATGTGGACCTGGCTTGCGGTCTCGGTCGTGACCTGGCTGATTCGCGTCGCGCTTTTCTGGCCGCTCACGCAATTGCCGCCGGCCGTCGTCAAGAAATCACTCGGGCTCAAGCTGATCCCGATCGTCATCATCGTCATTGCCTGCCTGTACTGGATCTGGACCATCCATTTGTTCGTGGGGCCGGTGCTCACGGTGCGCGTGTTGATCATGTGCATCGGCCTGCTCAGCATCAGCGTGTCGATGACCGGCATGTGGCCGGTGACCCCCATTGCCGTGGTTCTTTACAACGTGCTGCTGTGGGGCGCTTTTTCGGCCAATCTGTATTCCAACGGCGTGGCGAGCCTGTCGGTCATCGTGGCGCTCGACATGGGTGTGCTGGCCGTGTTGTGGCTGAATATTTTCATTGCCGTTCGCCAGCTCAACGACTTGCTCGCGCGCACCCATGAAGCCAGTCAATTGGTGAACCAGCTCGAAATTGCCAACGACAAACTCGAACGACTGAAGGACACCGCATACAAGACGCTCGACACCCGCTCGGAATTCTTTGCGGGCGCGAGCCACGATTTCCAGCAGCGCCTGCATGCCGCGAAATTGTGGGTGCTGTCCGCCATGGCGGCGACCAAGACGCATCAATCCGCGGAATCGACGCTCGATAGGCTGGGGCAGGAAATCGATGCGCTTCAGATCTATATCAACAATATTCTCGAATTTGCGCGAATTGAAGCGCTCGACGCCGGGGTGAAGATCCGGGCCACGGAAATTCAATCGCTGTTTCAAAAACTCGATCTGCATTTCGAGAAAATCGCCGAGCGCGATGGCGTGCAATTGCGGTTTCGCATTGCGAGAATTACCGTGGGCACCGATGCTTCCATGCTGCTGCGGATGCTTGAAAATCTGGTTTCCAATGCCCTGAAATACACCAAGAACGGTGTGCTGGTGTGCGCCCGCAGAACGTCGAGGGGCGCATCCATCGAAATCTGGGACCAGGGCCCCGGAATCAAACTCGAAGCGCGGCAGCGGATTTTTGACGCTTTTCATCAGGAAGAGGTCGACGACCAGAGCCGTACCAAGGGCGTGGGATTGGGCTTGGCCATCGTGAAGCGATTTGCCACGCGCCTCAATTACCGTATTGAAGTCAAATCGGTGATGGGGCAGGGGACACTTTTCAGAATTCTCATACCGAGGGAATTCGTGATAGGGCCGGGTGCGAGCGAAAATTCCCGGTGATTTGAATTGGTCGAGTGAATTTTAATTGCCGACGATTCTTGGGTAAATATCGCGCTGGCTTTTAATTGATGCGCAATGCATCAAATCGGCTTGGCGATAACGGACTATCGTCACCCTTGTCAGGCCACAACGCACCCAACTCCGCGTCGATGTTCGCGGCCAGAAGAGCTCGGCACTGCAGCACCGCGGCCCGCCAGAGGGAATACGCAGAATTCACTGGTGTTGCGCAATGGCGCGTATACGGAAGTTTTATTTCCAATCGAAAGCCGTTCTTCTACGCAGCGCAATTGCACCGGTCACGGCCCGACTGGTATTAGTCATTAGTTGTTTGAAATTCAGTTGTCTCTAAAGTCACGGCGTGCGCGCATCGAAGGCGCGGGGAGAGAACGCAATGCAGGCCGCATCGGGCGCAGATCCTGGGAGGGAGCGTGACGACTTTTTCTGTCCACGGACGGAGGAGCGATTGCTTCGATGGGGCCGGCTTGTGAATCAGGGAGGTGCTGCGAGGAGGGGGGTTGACGCTGTGGACATCGACGGGTTGCTGCTTCGGAATTCGGAGACGCTGCTTGCGCATTCCCTTGCGACGGAGGCCAGCCGCAGGGCGGAAGGTTTCCTCATGGGAATGTGCGTGGTCGTTGTCTACAGCTGGGCGTTGGTCGTGTCGGTGTCTTTGTACGTGCGATGACTCCGGGGGAGCGCGGGTGCAACCCGTCGAACGGTGCTCCGACGAGCATTCGACCGCTTGCATCTGCCGGCTTGCATGTGCTTGAACATGGCAATCGGCGCGACTGAACGCAGTCTCCCCCCTCCAACCAGGTAATCAAGGCAATCCAGGTCCTCCGCAGAGGCCTGGTTCCTTTTTCTTCTTCTTCTTCTTCTTCTAGAACTCCGCCCCCTCGACCAGGAAGCGCAGGCGCCGCACGCCCTGCCACTCGTCCGCATCGAGCCGGAACGCGAGCTTCACCTTCGGCGGCAACGGTTCGGTGTGGCTGAACCAGATCGCATCGATCGGCTGGCCCTGGTGCCGCAGCTTGAGCGCCAGGTGCTTTTCGCCCACGAGGCGCTGCGACACCACTTCCACCTCTTCGCTGAAGGTCGGCGGCGCGAAACCTTGTCCCCACACCTCGCGGTGCAGCGTGTCCACGAGGTCGATGCGCATGTACTCGCGCGCGATAGGCCCGTCGGTCTCGATCTGGCGGGTGAGCGCCGATGCCGCCAGCCACTCGCCGGCCACCTGCGCGAGCGCCTGCTCGAAGGTCTTGAAATGCTCGCGCGCCACCGTGCAGCCCGCCGCCATCGCGTGGCCGCCGAAGCGCAGCAGCACGCCCGGATGGCGCTTGGCCACGAGGTCCAGCGCATCGCGCAGGTGAAAGCCCGGAATCGACCGGCCCGAGCCCTTCAACTCCTGCTCCTTGCCCGGCGCGCCGCTCGCGGCGAACACGAAAGTCGGGCGATGGAAACGGTCCTTGATGCGCGAGGCCACGATGCCGACCACGCCTTCATGGAAGTTCGCATCGAACACGCTGATGGCCGGCGGCGGCGCTTCGATGCCTTCGCCGTCGGTGGCGAAAAGCGATTCGGCCAGCAGCAGCGCCTGGTCGCGCATGCCGCCCTCGATGTCGCGCCGCTCGCGGTTGATGCCGTCGAGCATGCGCGCGAGTTCGTCAGCGCGGCCGGCGTCGTCGGTCAACAGGCATTCGATGCCCAGCGTCATGTCGGCCAGGCGCCCGGCCGCGTTGATGCGCGGGCCGAGGGCAAAGCCGAAGTCGAAGGTGGTGGCGACCGACGCCGTGCGGCCAGCGGCCTTGAAGAGCGCGGCCACGCCCGCGGGCATCGCGCCCGCGCGGATGCGGCGCAGGCCCTGTGCGACGAGGCGGCGGTTGTTGGCATCGAGCTTCACCACGTCGGCGACCGTGCCGAGCGCGACCAGCGGCAGGAGTGCGTCTAGCTTGGGCTGCGATGCCACGTCGAACACGCCGCGCGCGCGCAACTCGGAGCGCAGCGCGAGCAGCACATAGAACATGACGCCGACGCCCGCGATGCTCTTGCTCTCGAAATCGCAGCCGGGCTGGTTCGGATTCACCAGCACATCGGCGATGGGCAGTTCGGGGCCGGGCAGATGGTGATCGGTCACCAGCACCTGCAGGCCGCGCGCCTTGGCAGCCGCGACGCCTTCGACGCTTGCGATGCCGTTGTCGACGGTGATGAGCATGTCGGCGCCGCTGTCGGCCACGCGTTCGGCAATCGGCGGCGTGAGGCCGTAGCCGTCGACCACGCGATCGGGCACGAGGTAGCTCACGTGCTTCGCGCCGAGCAAGCGCAGGCCGCGGACGCCGACCGCGCAGGCGGTGGCGCCGTCGCAGTCGTAGTCGGCGACGATGCAGAGGCGCTTGTCCTGCGCCATCGCGTCGGCCAGCAGCACGGCGGCTTCGCGCGTGCCGCGCAGGGTGTCGGGAAGCAGCAGGCGGGCGAGGCCGTCGTCCAGCTCGTCCTTGGCCATCACACCGCGCGCGGCAAAGAGGCGCGCGAGCAGCGGGTGAACGCCGGCCTGCTCGAGGGCCCAGACGGTGCGCGGGGGAATATCTCGGGCGATGATCTTCACAGCGACTCCAGCACCGCGGCGGCGCGTGTGCGGTCGAACAGGCTCTTCGCCCAGCGCGCGAGGCCGCGCTGCTGCACGGTGTAGTGCTGCGCGGCGCGGTCGCCGCAGAGCGTGAGCGTCACATCGGCGCCGCGCGTGTAGTCGGCCAGCAGCGAGGCGATGGCGCCGGCATCCAGCGCTTGCCAAGCCTCGGCCCAGGCCATGCCGTCGTCGCGCAGCGCGGCGATGCGCAGCGCGTCGCTCACGGTTGGCGCGGGCGCTGTCGGCGTGGCGCCTTTCATGGCGCCGGTCCCGCTGAGCCAGAAGGAGTTGATCGGCGGCACGCCGCGCGCGGCGCGGTCGTCGTTCACGCGCTGCGTGTAGAGCAGCATCTGCATCTCGTTCTGCAGGCGGCGGAGAGACCGCGCCGAGTCGCCCAGCGGCGACCACTGCGAAATCGGGTAGCCCACCGCGCGGTCGATGGAGGCCGTGGCGAGGCCATCGAAGATGCGCGCGCGAGCGAGCCAGCGGCCCGGCGTGGGCGAGGCGTGCAGCGCGATGCCGTCTTCCTCGAAAAACGGGCGGGCGACCTCCAGCAGGGCGGCCGATTCGGCGGCATCGATCTCGATGGCGGCCGGATCGCCCAGCGCCACGTCGTCGATGCCGACCTGCCAGTTGCACAGCGTGACGACGCCCCAGCCTTCGGCGTCGTCGGGGGCGGCAAGGCCGGCCTCGCGGGCTTCGAGCGCGGCCCACGGGATGCAGCCGTCGTCAGCGGCGATGCCCAGCGCCTTGGCGAGCGCCCGCTCGTGCGGAGGCGAGTGCGTGCTTTCGTCCTGCGTGTCGGTGTCCGCGAGGGAGAGGCGGGAAAGCAGGGATTCGAGATTCGGGAGCTTGAGTGCCGGCAGAGCGGCGCGGCAGGCCGGGGAACCGCGGCCGGCGAAGGGGATCAACAAGTGACGTGGGGGGTGTTCGGCCATCCCTCTATTGTCCCGGAAGCCCCCAAACGTTTCGGGATGCCACAATCCCGCCCCTATGCGACTCCCATATGAACTGCAGCTCGGCTGGCGCTATACGCGCGCAGGCCGGGCGACGCGGCGCAACGGCTTCATCTCCTTCATCTCCGGTGTCTCGATGCTCGGCATCGCGCTGGGCGTGGCGGCGCTGATCATTGTGCTCAGTGTGATGAACGGCTTCCAGAAAGAGGTGCGCGACCGCATGCTCGGCGTGGTGTCGCACATCGAGATCTTCTCGCGCGACGGGCAGGCGCTGCAGAGCCTGGACGAAATCATGGCCGCCGCGCGCAAGAACCCCGAGGTCATCGGCGCGGCTCCCTTCATCAACACGCAGGCGCTGATTGCGCGCGGCGAGGACATGAAGGGCGCGATCGTCCGCGGCATCGACCCGAAGCTCGAACCCGAAGTGACCGACACCGGCGGCATCGCGAGCAAGGGCACCTTCGACAAGCTGGTGCCGGGCGAGTTCGGCATCGTGCTGGGCGTCGAACTCGCGCGCTCGATGTTCGTGCAGCCCGGCGACAAGGTCACGCTGGTGGCGCCGGGCGGCCAGGTGACGCCGGCCGGCGTGGTGCCGCGCCTGAAGCAGTTCACCGTGGTGGGCACCTTCGATTCGGGCCACTACGAGTACGACTCGGCGCTGGCGATGGTCCACGAGCAGGACGCGGCCAAGGTGTTCCGCCTCGAAGGCCCGACCGGCATCCGCCTGAAGCTCAAGGACCTGAACGAGGCCCGCGACGTGGCCGACCAGCTGGCCGTGAGCCTGCCCGGCGAATTCCTGATCCGCGACTGGACGCGTCAGAACAAGACCTGGTTCGCGGCCGTGCAGGTCGAGAAACGCATGATGTTCATCATCCTCACGCTGATCGTGGCGGTGGCGGCCTTCAACCTCGTGTCCACGCTCGTGATGACGGTGACCGACAAGCGCGCCGACATCGCCATCCTGCGCACGCTGGGCAGCTCGCCGCGCAGCATCATGGGCATCTTCGTGGTGCAGGGCGCGATGGTGGGCGTGATCGGCACCGTGGCCGGCCTCCTGCTGGGCCTGGGCATCGCCTACAACATCGACGTGATCGTGCCCTTCCTCGAACAGCTCTTCCATGCGAGCTTTTTGCCCAAGGACATCTACCTGATCAGCAAGATGCCGAGCGACCCGCAGCAGAGCGACATCATGCCCATCGCGATCATTTCCCTCGTCCTCGCCTTCCTGGCCACGCTGTACCCGAGCTGGCGCGCCAGCCGCGTCAACCCCGCGGAGGCGCTGCGCTATGAGTGAAGTCGTTCTCAAGGCACGTGGTCTCACCAAACGTTTTCACGAAGGCCGCATCGACCTGACGGTGCTGCATGGCGTGGACCTCGATGTGCATGCCGGCGAAACGTTGGCCATCGTCGGCGCATCGGGCTCGGGCAAGAGCACGCTGCTGCACCTGATGGGCGGGCTCGATGCGCCGACCTCGGGCAAGGTCGAACTGCTCGGCAAGGACATCGCGCATGCGGATGCCGCGGAGCAGGGGCGGCTGCGCAACCAGCACCTCGGTTTCGTCTATCAATTCCATCATCTGCTGCCCGAATTCAGCGCGCTGGACAACGTGGCGATGCCGCTGAAGATCCGCCGCGTGGAATCGTCTCAGGCGGCGGAGTCGGCTCGCAAGATTCTCACGAGCGTCGGCCTGGGCGAGCGCGTGCAGCATCGCCCGGCCGAGCTCTCGGGCGGCGAGCGCCAGCGCGTGGCGATTGCACGTGCGCTGGTCACGCAACCCGCGTGCGTGCTGGCGGACGAGCCCACTGGCAATCTGGACCGCAGCACGGCTGACACGGTGTTCGATTTGATGCTCGACCTGGCGCATCGCCATGGCACGGCCTTCGTGATGGTCACGCATGACCAGGAGCTGGCGAAGCGTTGCGACCGGGTGTTGCAGCTGGTGGCGGGTCGGCTCGCCGGCTGAGTTTTTGTCTTTCTCCCTCCCCTTCCGGGGGAGGGCGGGGGTGGGGGCGCAGCGGCCTTCAACGCCGTGCAGCCTCGAAGGCCGCGCGTGCCCCCATCCCAACCTTCCCCCAGAGGGGGAAGGAGCTAATACAACGCTTCTTCGGCCTGCCGCGCATCCAGCGGCAACACGCACAACACCTTCCCACCCAAGGTCAGCACGAGGCCAAGCTGTCCGCCCATCTGCATCACCTGGCAGACGGCACGCGGCGCATCGGACCTCGGCGATGTCGTCATCGACATGGCGAGTGCACGCGTCGGCGGCTGCCGCAGCATCGCGAACAGCGTTCGTGCATCGCGGTCATGCAGCGCCTGTCGATACACATGGAAGACCGCTTCAGCGCCGCGCTCTTCCAAGTCCCTGTCGTCCTGCCGCAGCCTCAGCAGCGCGCGATGCAACTGTTGCCGGCAAGCCGCCTCGGTCTTGCCGCTGGCCTGCGCGATTTCCTTGAAGCTGGCTTCGAACACCTCGCGCAGCAGCACCGCGGCGCCATCGGCTGGGCTCAGCCGCGTGGCCAGCAACCGCAGGGCGCGATCGATCTCCTGGGCCATCGCGGCGCGGTCTTCCGTCGAGGTGGTTTCAGGAGGCGCAGCCGATGCCTTCGCATCGGAAAGCCACTGCTGCATCCAGTTGCGCCGCCGCAGCCGGTCGATCGCGAGGTGCTGCATGACGGTGGTCAGCCAGGCCTGGGCTGCATCGAGGGTGGGCTGATCGCCTGCCTCTAGCGCGCGCAGGTAGGTGTCCTGCACCACATCCTCGGCTTCGGCCTGTCCGCCCAGCATGCGCGCCGCTGCGCGAACCAGTCGGCTTCGCAGTGCCGGCAATTGCGAGAGATAGCGTTCATCGAGCATCGGCGCAGCTTGCCACAGCCCCCGCAATGTCACGAAACTGTGGCCTTGTTCGTCAAGACAGTTCAACCACAGGAGTTTTTCTTGATCATGGAAACAGACGACGACACCCAGCCCGCGGCCACGGCCGAGCCGCGCAACTCCTATCTGGAGGAAAAAGCGTTCAAATCGCGCACGCTGCTGATCTTCGGCAGCATCACCGATTCGGTGGCCGCCGACGTGACGCGCCGGCTCATCGCGCTGGACGCCGACAACGCCGACAAACCCATCGACATCCTCGTGAGCTCGCCCGGCGGGCACCTGGAGTCGGGCGATGCGATCCACGACATCGTGCGTTTCATCAGCGCGCCGGTGAACATGATCGGCACCGGCTGGGTGGGGAGCGCCGCCACGCACCTCTTTCTCGCGGCCCCGTGCGAGCGACGCGTGTGCCTGCCGAACACGCGCTTTTTGATCCATCAGCCCAGCGGCGGCGCGGGCGGGCAGGCGACCGACATCGCGATTCAGGCGCAGGAAATCATCAAGGCCCGCCAGCGCATCGCGCACGAGATCGCGCGCGAGACGGGCAAGCACATCGACGTGGTGCTGGCCGACATCGAGCGCGACCGCTGGCTCTCGGCCGAGGAGGCGGTGGAATACGGGCTGGTCTCGCGGATCATCCAGCGCAAGACCGAGCTGAAGTAGTCCGCGATCGGTCGATCACTTCGGCTTGTAGGCGACGACGTCGATCTCGACCTTCGCATCGACCATGAGGCGCGCCTCGGTGGTCGAGCGCGCCGGCTTGTTCTCGCCGAAGTAGCTCATGTAGATGCGGTTGAAGGCACCAAAGTCGCGCGCGTCGTGCAGCCAGACGGTGCTCTTGCACACGTCGTCGAGCGTGGCGCCGGCCAGCGCGAGCACTTTCTTCAGGTTCTCCATCACCTGGCGCGTCTGCGCCTCGATGCCGCCCACCACGATTTCGCCGTCGGCATTGGCGGGCACCTGGCCCGACACATAGATGAAGTCGCCCGCGCGCACGGCCGGGGAGAAGGGGCGGGCCTGGCGGTCCGAGGCGACGGGCGGGGCGCCGAGGTATTCGAGGGGCATGGGAGGACTCCTGAGATGAAAGAAGTGAAAGGAAACCGGATCGCAAGTATCGATCCAATCTGAAAATCTATTTCAGAATAGCCCTCAAACAAGGGTTAACACGGATGATTTGGCATGGTTGATGCTTCAAAGTCCGGGCGGAAAAGAAAATTTCTTTCATAACCTAGCCTGCCCCACGAAGGAGTTCCCCATGCCCCATGCCGCCAACGCCGGTCTTGCCCGGCGCCTGCCCAAGCTGTCCAAACGCGGCCTGCTGGGTGCGTCTCTGCTCGCGATGCTGTGCGCCGCGCTGCCGCATCAGCAGGCGCAAGCCCAGGCGCCGCGCAACTTCGCCACGCTCGCGATGGTGGCCGAGCCGCAGACGCTCGACCCGATGGCATCGACCGCCGACCTGGTCGGAACCATCATGCAGCACGTGTACGAGACGCTCTACACCTTCGACGCCAAGTGGAACGTGGTGCCGATGCTGGCCGAGACGATGCCGAAGATCTCGGCCGACGGCAAGACCTACGCCATCACGTTGCGCAAGGGCGTGATGCTGCACAACGGCCGCGAGCTCAATGCCGACGATGTGGTGGCGAGCCTGCAGCGCTGGATGGATCAGTCGCCACGCGGCAAGGCCGTGGGCAAGGAAATCGAGAGCCTGAAGGCCAAGGGCCCGCTGGGCGTGGAGATCGTGCTGAAGGCGCCGTATGCGCCGCTGCTCTCGCAGCTCGCACTGCCCAGCGGCATGGCCGCGATCATGGCGAAGGACTCGATCGCATCGCCGCTGAAGGAGTTCGTCGGCACCGGCCCCTACAAGTTCAAGGAGCGCCGCCCCGACCAGTTCGTGCTGCTCACCCGCTTCGACAAGTACGCCGCGCGCAAGGAACCCGCGAGCGGCTACGGCGGCAAGCGCGAAGCGGCCATCGAGGAACTGCGCTTCGTGCCCGTGCCCAATGCCAGCACGCGCGTCGAAGGTGCGCTCGCGGGCCAGTACGACTTTGCCGACCTGCTGCCGGTCGAAGCGCTGCCGCGCCTGGAGAAGTCGGGCGGCAAGACCGTGCCGATCATGACGCCGTCGTTTGGCTTCCCCTACCTCGTGCTCAACACCAAGGAAGGCGTGGCCGCGAGCCAGCCGGTGCGCCAGGCGATCCAGACCGCGCTCGGCGAAGGCGAGATGCTCGCTGCCGGTTTCGGCGACACGCGCTTCTTTGTGGCGGAAGCCAACCACTTCCCCAAGGGCTCGCCGTTCTATTCCACCGCCGGCGGCGACCAGTACAACCAGCGCAACGCCGCCAAGGCCAAGGAACTCGCGGGCAAGGCCGGCTACAAGGGCGAGCCGATCCGCGTGCTCACCAGCCGCCAGTACGACTTTCACTACAACATGTCGCTCTTGATGGCCGAGCAGCTCAAGCGCGCGGGCTTCAAGGTCGACCTCAACGTGGTCGACTGGGCCACGCTGGTTCAGCGCCGCAACGACGCCAAGCTCTGGGACATCTACGTGACCCACTCGGGCCAGTTCCCCGAGCCGATGCTCTCGCCGCCGCAACTGGGCGACGGCGCACCGGGCTGGTGGGACTCGCCCGCCAAGAAGTCGGCGCTGCAGGCCTTCAACGTCGAGAGCGACCCTGCCAAGCGCGGCGCGCTGTGGGGCAAGGTGCAGCAGGTCGTCTACGACGAAGTGCCGTACATCAACGTCGGCAAGTTCAATGGCCTCTCGGCCAAGAGCCCGGCGCTGGACAACTACCAGCCCGCGACCTGGCCGTTCTTCTGGAACGCGAAGATCAAGTAAGCAGGAGCCGCAGCCATGCCATCGCGTCGCCAACTTCTGCAAGCCAGCGCACTGGCCTCCGGTCTCGGAGCCCTGGGTCTCACTGCCTCTACCGCACAGGCCGCCAATGCCGGTCCCGTGTACGCCTACGTCGGCACCTACAGCGACGGCGGCAAGCCGTGGCGCGGCGGGCGCGGTCTCGGCGTTCACCAGTTCGTGGTGGACGGCGCGACCGGTGCGCTCAAGCCCATCCCCGGCGCGCCCGCCGGCCGTTGCGAGCACGGGCAGCGATGCCAAGCTGCGCAACCCCGCATCGCTCGCGCGGCACCCGAAGCTGCCGATGCTCTACGCGGCCAACGAGTTCGAGGCTGGATCGGTCTCGGCCTTCCGTATCGGCGCGAACGGCGCGTTGTCGTTCGTCGCCGAGATGGCCTGCGGCGGCAAGGACCCGGCGTACATCAGCGTGCATCCCGATGGGCGCTTTCTCTTCACCGCGAACTACGCGAGCGGCGACGTCAGCGTGATCGCGCTGCGCGCCGACGGCGGCTTTGATTCGGATGTTGCCGCTGTCGTCTACAAGGACGCGGCCGCCTGCGGTGCCACGCCCTGCAAGCCCGGCGCCGACGTGGTGCCGGCCGCGGCCCGATCGCACGAAGGTTTTGCCACGAGCGACCACGACGGCCCGCATGCGCACATGGTGCACAGCGACCCGGGCGGCAACTTCGTGCTGGTCGCCGACCTGGGGCTCGATCGCGTGATCTCGTACCGCTTCGACCGCATCACCGGCGTGCTGAGCGCGCCGAGCACGGTCGCCGTGTCCGAGAGTTCGGGCGCGCGCCACTTCATCTTTCATCCGAACGGCAAGTGGCTCTACCTCGTGAACGAAGAGGCCTCGACCATCGCCTTCATGCGCTACGACGGCGCCACCGGCGTGCTCACGCTGGTGAGCGAAACCTCGGCACTGCCGGCAGGCTTCAAGGGCACGAGCTACGCCTCGGGCATCCGCATGCTGCCGGACGGCCAGCACTTCGTGTCGCTGAACCGCCTGCACGATTCGATCTCGCTCTTCAGGATCGATGCCCGCACCGGCGCACCCACGCTCGTGCGCGAGGAATGGACGCGCGGCAATTACCCGCGCAGCTGCACGCTCGATCCGAGCGGGCGCTTTCTTTATGTGTGCCACAACAAGCAGGGCGACAACGTCACGGTATTCCGCGTGAAGAAGGGCGACATCCAGTTCACCGGCCAGTACGTGGCCGTCGGCAGCGCAGCGGCCATCGAGTTCTCGTCGTGATGATGAAGATGAAGAGCGCTTCGCTCCGCTACATCGCCTCCCGCGCGGGCGGCATGCTCATCGTGCTCGCCATCGTGGCGGTGCTGGTCTTCGTGCTCACGCGCGCCGCATCGGGCGACCCGGTCTCGGTGCTGCTGGGCGACCAGGCCACAGCCGCCGACATCGCGCGCGTGCAGAAGGAATACGGCCTCGACAAGCCCCTGCCCGTGCAGTTCGGCTACTGGCTGCGCGAAGTGCTGCAGGGCAACCTGGGCACCTCGATCTTTCTGCAGCGCCCCGTGACGCAGGCGCTGTGGGAGCGCGCCGAGCCCACCACGCTGCTGGCGCTCATGGCCGTGGCCATCGCCGCGCTGATCGGCGTTCCTTGCGGCATCGTCTCGGCGGTGTTCCGCGGGCGCGTGGTCGACCAGCTCTTCACCGGCATCGCGATGCTCGGGGCGAGCATTCCGAGCTTCTGGCTGGGCATCGTGCTGATCCAGATCTTCGCGGTGTCGTTCGGCTGGTTCCCGGTGTCGGGCTACGGCGCGCCCGATGCGCCGTTCATGGAGAGGCTGCATGCACTGGTGCTGCCGGCGACGGTGCTGGGCCTTTTGAACTCGGCGCTCATCATCCGCTTCACGCGGGCCTCGATGCTCGATGTGCTGGGTGAAGACTATGTGCGCACCGCGCGCTCCAAGGGCCTCAGCGAGAGCAAGGTGGTGCTCAAGCATGCGCTGCGCAATGCGCTGGTGCCCATCGTCACGGTGATCGGCCTGACGGTCGCGTTGATGATCGGCGGCGCCGTCATCACCGAGACGGTGTTCGGCCTGCCCGGCGTCGGCAACCTCGTGGTGAGTGCGGTGCTGCGGCGCGACTACCCCGTCATTCAAGGTGCGCTGCTCGTGATCGCCGCGATCTACGTGCTCATCAATTTCTCCATCGACCTGCTGTATGCGGTGGTCGATCCGCGCGTGAAGGTCTGAGCCGTGCAGATGCCAAGAATGCTCCGCCAGTTGATGCACCGCCGCATCGTGATGGTCTCCGCGCTGGTGCTGCTGGTGATCGCCGTGCTCGCCATCGGTGCGCCGCTGTTCGCCTCCATCGATCCCAACGACACCGCAGTGCTCGACCGCCTGAAGGCGCCGAGCGCCGAGCACCTGCTCGGCACCGACGAACTGGGCCGCGATCTCTATTCGCGCATCGTGCACGGCGCGCGCTACTCGCTCGCCATCGCCGCGCTCACCGCGCTGGGTGCAGTCGTCGCCGGCACGGTGCTGGGCCTCATGGCCGGATTCTTCCGGCGGCTCGATACGCCGCTCATGCGCGTGGTCGACGCGATGATGTCCTTCCCCGACATCTTGCTAGCCATCGCACTGGTCGCGATCCTCGGGCCCTCGCTGATGAACACCGTGCTCGCGCTGGTGCTGGTCTACACGCCGCGCGTGGCGCGGGTGGTGCGGGCTTCGACACTGGTGGTGCGGGAACTCCTGTTCGTCGAAGCCGTGCGGGCCCTGGGCGTTCGCACCTCGCGCATCCTGTGGCGGCACATATTGCCGAACCTGATGTCGCCGATCCTGGTGCAGGTGTCGTTCATCTTCGCCTACGCCATCCTGGCCGAGGCGGGGCTCTCGTTCCTCGGCGTCGGCGTGCCGCCCGAGATCCCGACCTGGGGCACCATGGTTGCGGGCAGCCAGCAGTACGCGCACCAGGCCTTCTGGGTGGTGCTGTTCCCGGGCCTCGCGATCATCTTCACGGCGCTCTCGCTGCAATTGCTGGGCGATGGCGTGCGAGATCTGCTCGACCCCAAGCTCAAGAAGACCTCGTGATGACGAACGCCAACAACACGCCACACACGCCACGCCTCACGGTCAGCAACCTGAGCACCAGCTTCCCTACCGAAGACGGCCTGATCCGCTCGGTGGCCGATGTGAGCTTCTCCATCCAGCCGGGCAAGACGACCGCGCTGGTCGGCGAATCGGGCTCGGGCAAGTCGGTCACCAGCCTCACGCTGATGCGCCTGCTGCCCAAGACCGCGAACGCGCAGGTCAGCGGCTCGGCCTCTTTCGTCACGCGCGAAGGCAAGACGCTCGACCTCTTGAAGATCGGCGAACCCGAGATGCGGTCGCTGCGCGGCAACCAGCTGTCGATGATCTTTCAGGAGCCGATGACCAGCCTGAATCCGGTCTTCACCATCGGCGAGCAGATCGCCGAGAGCGTGCGGCTGCACAAGGGGCTGGACCGCAAGTCGGCGCTCGCGCATGCGCTGCGCATGCTGGAGCTGGTGGAGATTCCTGCGGCGGCGCAGCGCATCCACGAGTACCCGCACCAACTCTCGGGCGGCATGCGCCAGCGCGTGATGATCGCGCTCGCGATGGCCTGCGATCCGACGCTCTTGATCGCCGACGAGCCCACCACCGCGCTGGATGTGACCATCCAGGCGCAGATCCTCGAACTCATGCGGCGCCTGCAGGCCGAGACGGGCATGAGCATCCTCTTCATCACCCACAACCTGGGCGTGGTGGCGCACCATGCCGACGATGTGGTGGTGCTGTATGGGGGCCGCGTGGTCGAGAGCGCGCCGGTGCGGCCGCTGTTCGCGCAGCCTGAGCATCCGTACACGCAGGGCCTGCTGGCCTGCCTGCCGGGCAAGGCGCGGGTGCCTGGGCAGCCGAAGCCCAAGCGCTTGTTTGCGATTCGTGGGCAGGTGTCGAGCCCGCTGGCCCCACCGCCCGGCTGCGCCTTCGAGCCGCGCTGCGACCTGGCGCTGCCCGAATGCAGCGTGGCAATGCCGCCGCTGATCGAGACGCACCATGGGCGCGAAGCGCGCTGCGTTCGCGTGCAGCCGGCCCAGCCTTTGGTGAGAGCCGCATGAGAAGCGCACCGCCTGGCGTGTTGCTCCTTCCCCTTTCGGGGGAAGGCTGGGATGGGGGCAAGCGGCGTTCGTTCGGCGCAGTGCTTCATCCCGTGCCGTCGTGCCCCCACCCCAACCCTCCCCCGGAAGGGGAGGGAGCCAATACAAGAAGCCCACGATGATGACCACCGCAGCTCCCCTCATCGAAGTCCGCAGACTCAAGAAATACTTCGGCAGCAGCGACCGCCCGGTGCGCGCGGTCGACGACGTGTCCTTCGCCATCCACCCCGGCGAGACCCTCGGCCTGGTCGGCGAATCGGGCTCGGGCAAGAGCACCATCGGCCGCACCGTGCTGCGGCTGGTCGAGCGCACCGAGGGCCAGGTTCTCTACCGCGGCGACGACATCGGCGCGCTCTCGGGCGAGCGCATGCGGAAGCTCCGCAGCAAGCTGCAGATCATTTTTCAGGACCCGTACGCGAGCCTGAATCCGAAGATGCGCATCAGCGCGATCCTCGGAGAGGCGCTGTCCACGCACGGGCTGCACAAGGGGGCAGCGGCGCGCGACAAGCGCATCGCCGAGCTGCTCGAGACCGTGGGCCTTCGTGCCGAGCATGCGAGCCGCTTCCCGCACGAGTTCTCGGGCGGGCAGCGCCAGCGCATCGGCGTGGCGCGGGCGCTTGCCGTCGAGCCGGAGTTCATCGTGGCCGATGAGCCGCTGTCGGCACTCGACGTATCGATCCAGTCGCAGGTCATTAACCTGCTGGCCGACCTGCGCGAGCGCCTGGGCCTCACCATGCTCTTCATCTCGCACGACCTCGATGTGGTCGAGTACCTGTGCGACCGGGTGGTGGTGCTGTACCTGGGCAAGGTGATGGAGGTGGCCGAGACCGACGAGCTGTTCGCGCGGCCCTCGCATCCCTACACCCAAGCGCTGCTCGCTGCGAGCCCGAAGCCCGATCCGACGCTCGCGACCGAGCGCATTGCCCTGAGGGGCGACATTCCCAGCCCCATCTCGCCGCCTTCGGGCTGCGTGTTCCGCACGCGCTGCCCGCACGCCATCGAGGCCTGTGCGCAGACCGTGCCGCCGCTCGAAGAAATTTCTCCCGGACACTACAGCGCCTGCATCCGCAAGGAACTGCTCTCCAACATCGCCGCATGACGACCATGACAGACACCGCTACCAAAGCCAACTTCAACGACCCGCTGCTGGGCAGCAACTTCAAGGGCTACCCGCGCACCCAGCCGCCGCGCCTGCGCAGCGAAATCGGCGTCGCCGGCTGGAACGTGCTGGCCGGCGACCTGCCGCTGCCGCTGGCAATGCTCAAGCGCGAGGCGCTGGAGCACAACCTCGCGTGGATGCAGTCGCGCGTGCGCGAATGGGGCATCGACCTTGCGCCGCACGGCAAGACGACCATGTCGCCACAGCTCTTCCAGCGCCAGCTCGATGCGGGCGCGTGGGGCCTGACCTTCGCCACCGTCACGCAATTGGCCGTGGGCGTGGCGGCCGGGGCGCGTCGCACGCTCATCGCCAACCAGGTGGTGAGCGACGAAGACCTCGCGGGCATCCAGTTGCTGCTGAGCGCGAATGCGGGTTTGCGCATCGTGTTCCTGGTCGATTCGCTCGCGCAGCTCGCGCTCATCGAAGACTGGGCCAAGCGCCACACAGCGAGCGTGCCCTTCGAAGTGATGATCGAGATCGGCGTCGAAGGCGCGCGCACCGGTTGCCGCACGCACGAAGAGGCCGTGACGCTCGCCACGCGCCTGCGCGCAAGCGATGCGGTCAAGCTCGTCGGCATCGAGACTTACGAAGGACAGGGCGCCACCGGCGTCAGCGAGCCCGACACCGCGTATGCCAACACGCTGATGGACCGCGTCGAAGCCATCGCGCGCCACTGCGACACGCAGAAGCTCTTCGAGACCGACGAGGTGCTGGTCTCGGCCGGCGGCTCGGCGATCTTCGACCTCGTGGCCGGGCGCCTGAAGCCCGCGTTGGGTTCTCCGGTGCGGGGCTTGCTGCGCTCGGGTTGCTACGTCACGCACGACCACGGCTTCTACAAGCGCATGGTCAGCGCGGTGGACGAGCGCCTGGGTTGCGACTGCGGCGAAAGCCTGCGTCCCGCCATGGAAGTCTGGGCCACGGTGCAATCGCGCCCCGAGCCGGGGCTCGCGATCCTTGCCGTGGGCAAGCGCGACATCTCGTTCGATCTCTCGATGCCGGTGCCCATCGGACGCGCAGCACGCGGCGCGCGCAAAGCAGAGGCCGTGCCCGCCGGCTGGAAGATCACCGCACTCAACGACCAGCACGCGTACCTGCGCTGGGATGCAAACGAGGAAACGGAGGCGCCCAAGGTCGGCGACCGCGTCGGCCTCGGCATCTCGCACCCCTGCACCACCTTCGACAAATGGCACTGGATGCCCATCGTCGAGAACGACTACCGCGTGAGCGACGCCGTCGCCATGCATTTCTGAAATCGCAACAATGACCCCCTCCCTGCTCCGGAAGATCGCGGAGATCCGCAGCGGTGCCCCGGCCACGCGGCGCGCGATTCTCGACCTGATCCTCGAAGACCCCGACCGCGTGCTGGAAGAGAGCTTCGAGCAACTGGCCGAGCGCTCGCGCAGCTCGGTGCCGACCATCATGCGCACCTGCCGCGACCTGGGCTTTGCTGGCCTGCGCGAATTCAAGCTCGCGCTCGCGCAGGAGCTGGCGCTCGGCGGCTCGCCGCTGCACCGCCGCGTCAACATCGAGGATGCGGCCGACGAAGTGGTCGGCAAGATCGCGCGCAGCGCCGCGGCCTCGGTCTCGGGCGTGCGCGGCCAGCTCGACATGCAGGTGCTCGACGGCGCCGTGGCCGCCATCGCGGCCGCGCCGCATGTGGATCTGTACGGTGCAGGCGCCACCTCGTGGTTCATGGCCAACGACCTGCAGGCGCGGCTCTTCCGCCTCGGCCTTTCGGCGAACGCATGGGCCGACTACCACCTGCAGCAAGTGGCCGGCGCGGCGCAGCGGCCGGGCGGCGTGGTCATCGCCATCTCGCACGTCGGCGGCATGCCCTCGCTGCTCGACGCGGTGGACATCGCGCGCGGACAGGGCGCCAAGGTGGTCGCGCTCACGCGGCCCGGCACCGCGCTCGCGGCGAAGGCCGACTTTTTGCTGGGCCTCTCGGTGCCCGACGACGCGGTGATGCACGTGGGCATCGACGCGTACCTCACGCACCTCACCGCCATCGAGATCCTCACGGTGCTGGTCGCGCAACGCCGCGGCGAGCCGGCCGTGCAGCGCCTGCAGCGCGCACGCGAGGCCTTCCAGCGCCATGGCATCGACGCGACCACGCACCCGCTGCAAAGCTGGGACGGCGGCGGCATCAACGACGAAAAAGGAGGACGCGCATCGTGAGCGACCCCCAAGCCGTGAAAGCCGTATTGCTCGAAGCCGGCCTCGTGGTCGACGGTTCGGGTGGACCCTCGTGGCCCGGCGACGTGCTTCTGCAGGGTGACCGCATCGTCGCGCTCGGCGAAGGCCTGCGCGGGCGCTTGCCCGAAGGCCTCGCGCTCGCTGACGTCGAAGTGGTCGACTGCCGCGCCAAGGTCATCGCCCCCGGCTTCATCGACGCGCACACGCACGACGATGCGATCGTGCTGCGCGATCCGCTGTGTTTGCCGAAGGTGTCGCAAGGCATCACCACGGTGGTGACGGGCAACTGCGGCATCTCGCTCGCGCCGTACCGTACGCCGCAATCGAAGCCGCCGCTCACGCTGCTGGGCGCCGATTCGTTCAAGCACGCGACCATGGCCGAGTACCGCGCAGCGGTCGATGCGACGCAGCCCGCGCTCAACGTGGCTGCGCTCGTCGGCCACACAACCCTGCGCTTCGCGACGATGCAGGCGCTCGACCGGCCGGCGAGCGGCGACGAACTCGCGCGCATGGAAGCGCTGCTCGACAGTTGCATGGCCGATGGTGCGCACGGCATGTCGTCAGGCCTGTTCTATGAAGAGGCCTTCGCTGCACCGGCCGAGGAAGTGACCGCCCTCGCGCGCGTCGTCGCACGCCACGGCGGCGTGTACGCCACGCACCTGCGCAGCGAGATGCAGCAGATCATCGAGGCGCTGCACGAGGCCGGCGACTCGGCCTTCAACGCAGGCGTGCCGTTGGTCATCTCGCACCACAAGTGCGCCGGCCCCGCGAACTGGGGCCGCACGAAAGAGACGCTGCCGCTGATCGAATCGCTCGCGCAGCGACAGCAGATCGCGATGGACGTGTACCCCTACGTGGCCGGTTCCACCGTGCTGCGCGAAGACCTGGTGGATGGCGTCATCGACGTGCTGCTCACTTGGTCCGACCCGCATCCCGAGATGACCGGTCGGCTGCTTTCCGACATCGCGCGCGAGTGGGACACCACCGAGCAGGAGGCGTGCGTGCGGCTGAAGCCCGGCGGCGCCTGCTACTTCCAGATGCAGGAAGAAGATGTGGAGCGCGTCATCGCGCATCCGCTCACGATGATCGGCAGCGATGGCCTGCCGCACGACCGCCATCCGCATCCGCGGCTCTGGGGCGCGTTCCCCCGTGTGTTCGCGCGCTACTGGCGCCAGCGTCGCCTGTTCACGCTGGAGCAAGCCGTGCACAAGATGACCGGCATGACCGCACGCAACCTGCGCATCGCCGGCCGGGGCCTGTTGCGTGTGGGAACGATGGCCGACGTGGTGGTGTTCGACCCCGAGACCATCGCCGACACCGCGACCTACGACAAGCCGCACGGCGTGAGCGAAGGCGTGGAGCGCGTGTACGTGAACGGCGTGCTGGCCTATCGCGGTGGCGAGGGCGAGGCGAAGGTGCTGGCGTGCGCGGGGCGGATGCTCACGCGCGGAGGCTGAGCACTACGCAAACACCAGGCACACCGGCGTAGGCACCTGCGCCACCTGCATCGGCTGGTCGAGCTTGCCGCTCGCCGGATCGATGCGCAGGCGCAGGATGGTGTCGCCTTTCTGGCTGAGCGCGTAGAGGTGGCCGCCACCCGGCGCCATCGCCAGCGCGCGCGGAAAACGCAGGCCCTCGCTCCAGTGTTGCAGCGGTGTCAGCGTGCCGTTGCCTGCATCGATGCGGAACGCGGCGATGCTGTCGGCCATCGGGTGGTCCGACTTCAAGCGGCGGTTGGTCGCATAGAGGAATTGCCCCGAGGGATGCATCACCAGCGCCGCCGCGCTCTTCTGGCCGCTGTAGCCCTCGGGCACGGTCGAGACGCGTTGGCGCTGTTCCCCGACCTTGCCGCTCGCTGCGTCGTAGCCGAAGCTGGCGACCGTGGCATCGAGTTCGTTCACCAGGTACAGGAAGCGCTGCGACGGATGCAGCGCGAGGTGGCGCGGGCCGCTGCCGGGCGATACCTGCGTGCGGCCGAGCAAGGCCAGCTTGCCATCGGCGAGCGTGAACGCATTGATGCGATCGGTGCCGAGGTCAGTGCCAAGCAGCCGCTGGCCCGAGGCATCGAACAGCACCATGTGCGGATGCGGCGACTCCTGCCGCTCGGTGTCGGGGCCGGACCCGGTTTCCTTCTCGATGCCCGAGACCTTGCCGAGCCTGCCGTCGGCCTCGATGGGCAGCACGTTGTAGGCGCCGCCGCCGTACAGCGCCACCGCGAGTGCGCGTCCATCGGGCGACGCAGCCAGGTGCGCGGGGATCACGCCCGAGAGCGAGAGCGGCTGGCGGTTGAGCAGCGTGAGCCGTCCGTCGTTCGCATCGATCGCATAGGCCTCGGCCGTGCCTGTGGGCAGGCCCTGGTAGGTGTCGATTTCGTTGATCGCGTAGAGGAAGCGCCGGCTGGGGTGCAGCGCGAGGAACGAAGGGTTCGCGCTTGCGACGGTCTGCACCGGCGTCCATCCGCCGTCCCGCATCGCGAGCACGTAGATGCCCTTCGACGCCGGCCCTCCGGCGGTGCCGCCGGGCGCGTCGAAGGTGTAGGTGCCGACGTAGGCGAAGCGGGGCGCGGGCGTAGTGCTGGCGGCTGCGCTGTTGTTCGCTGTCTCGGAAGTCTGCGCACCGGCGGGGACCAATGGCGTCAACGCGCCGAGCGCGGAGGCACCGCCGATCCACTGCATCACGGCGCGGCGGTTCTGGCCGGGGAGGCTGGGGCTGTGTGTCATGGGTTTCCTTCCTCTCTCGTTCAGGGCCGTACCGACATGGCATGGTGAAAGACGTTGTTCGGGTCGTAGCGCCGTTTCACCTTCCGCAGGAAGTCGTAGAGCCCCTGGTCCCCGTAGTAAAGCTGCGACCAGAACGGATACGCCAGCATGTCGTTGTCGGGGTAGTTGATGTAGCAGCCTTCGTAGCGCTCGCCGGGGTAGGGCGTCCCGGCGTAGCGCTCGGGCACGTCCGGCGTGCCGTACACGTCGCGGTAGAAGTCGCTGATCCAGCGCAGGTGGCCCGCCTCGTCCGCCGCACTGCGCCAGTAGGTCTGGTACTGCAGCTTCATGATCGACGCGCGCTGCGGCACGGCGGTGTCGTTGATGCGCTCGGGCTTGTTGACCGCGCCGCCATAGGAATCGACCTGCACCAGCGACTGGCTCAAGTCGACGCCCGGCATCGTGCGCGTGAGGTGCGCATAGATACGCTGCGCCTCGCGGGCGGTGAAGTTCTGCTTCATGTAAGCCGACTTGTACTTGCCGCGCTGGTTCTCGCCCGAGCCGTTGAGGTACTGCGTGGCCGTGAGCCAGTCGTAGCGCGTCACGGTGTGCGGCTTGGCGCACAGCAACTGCCCGGCGCCTCGCTGCGGCGCCGGACCCACGCCAGGCGCGCTGCCCTTCAGCGGCACGGGCGTGCAGGCGCGGAAGCGGTCGAGGAAATCGTTGAGCACCGCAAGATCGTTGCAGGTGCCGTCGGGGTTGCAGAACTGCGTGAGCATCACGATCTGGCCCGACGAGCGGTGCGTGAGCTTGAGCAGCGAGAACATGCCCCAGGTGTCGGGCGACTTGCCGCGCGTGGCCCAGTAGTCGCCGTAGATGGAGAGCAGTTCGGCAAAGCGCGCAGGCGTCATCGCGGCCCAGTCGAACGCGACCACCGCGATCGCCACTTCGCGCGGCGCGGTCAGCAGGGTGTCGAACACATAGCTGGTGATCGCGCCGAAGTTGCCGCCGCCCGCGCCGCGGCAGGCGCGGAACAGCTCGGGCTCGCGCGTCGCGTCCACGGTGCGCGGCACGACCTTGCCGCGCGCATCGACGGTGAGGATGTCCACCGCGGAGAGCCAGTCGACCGTGAGTCCCTGCAGGCGCGACAGCAGGCCGTAGCCGCCGCCGCAGATGTGTCCGCCAGCGCCCACCGAATAGCAGGAGCCGCCGGGCAGGGTGACATTGCTCTGCTTGTAGAGCTCCAGGTAGCCGTTCCAGTTCTGCGTGCCGGGGCCGATGCGGTAGCGCCCGTCGGTCTTGCCGGTGCTTGCGCCGGCAAGCAGGCTCAGGTCGAGGATCGCGCCGTCGGGGTTGTTGGAGACGAAGTCTTCGTAGCAATGACCACCGCTGCGCAACGTGGGGCGCAGGCCCGCATCGACGATGCGCTGCAACGCGGCCGCGGCATCGCCCGCGTTCTCCACCAGCTCGATGCGCGAAGCCGCATCCGACTCCGTGGAAGGCCATCTCAGGTTGAAGCCCTTTTTCAGGGTGTTGTAGCGCGCATCCTGGCGTGTCACGGTGATGGTCATGGGCACTTTCTGGTGGACGTCTTGCGACGGGTGGGGCGGAGAAAGAAGGAGCCTGCGTCGCGTCTTACGCGCGGGTACTCATTTGCGAGTTCGTGTGAAAAATGAAAGGTTTTTTCTTATTTCCACCGGATCGAGGTGAATATCGAGCGATATCGCCCATATTGCCGCCATTTCCTGAAATATTGAAATAGATTTTCAGTCGCACTGCGCCCGCAAGGCATGTGCTTTTCCCGTAGCGGACACGGCGTTCGCTACGCAACAAGGCGCTGCAGACGGCGCCTGCCGAACTCAACGCGCCGCTGCTTCCTCGTCCTCCGCCTGCGCCTGGAACATCCGCGTGAAATCGCAGCACTCCTGCGCCAGCATCACGATCGACGAGGTGAGCGCGCTGCGGTGCTCGCCCTTGTGCATCGCCACGTAGCGCACCACCGGCAGCGGCGGCGTGACCTCGATCACCGACAGCATGCCGGCGGCGACCAGCGGCGCGAGGCATTCGCGCGGCAGGTAGCTCACGCCCAACCCCGACACGGTGAGGCCGGTGAGCGCGACGAGGTTGCTCACCACGATCACGTTGGAAGGCTGCACGCCCTGATCCTTCATCCACGCGTCGTAGGCGCGCCCGGTGCCCGAGTTGTTGCCCTGCACCAGCATGCGGTGCCGCGCGAGGTCGTGCAGCCGCACGGTGCCCGTCGTCTGCACCACGCCGGGCTTGCACATCCACGCGCTCTTCACCTTGCCGATGACCTTGCTCTGCATGCGCGAGTCGGCAAAGGTGTCGGGCACGATGACCACGTCGAGCGCATCGACCAAAAGCTTGTCGCGCAGCTGCAGGCTGTCGTCCACGTCGGGTTCGAGGATCACCTTCGGGTAGTGCTGCTGGATCAGGCCGACCAGACGCGGCAGCCACGTCATCGCGGTGAGCTCGGTCACGCCGATGCGGATGCGGCGCTCCACGACGCCGGGCTTGCCGAACTGCTCGACCGCGGCATCGCGCTGCTCCAGCAGCTTCTTGGCGAGCACGAACATCTCCTCGCCTTTTTCGGTGAGGCGCGCGCTGCGCTGGCTGCGGTCGAAGAGTTCGGTGTCGAACAGCAGCTCAAGCTCGTGCACCCGCTTGGAGACGGCCGATTGGGATGTGTGCAACTGGTTCGCGGCCTGCGCGAAGCCGCCGAGTTGGCCGATCCAGTAGAGGGCTTCGAGTTGCTTGAAGGTCATCACGGCGCGGTCTCCTCTGCAGGTGGTCCGAAAGAACGCTTTTCTTCATGCAATTCGATCACAAAAAATCGCTTTTAGAAATTCATCGAGGCGCAGAAGATTCGCCCAGCTCATCCCTCACTGCAAACCAAGGAATACACGCCATGGACTTCTTCAAACTGCCCCTCGCCCTGGGACTCACCATCGCTTTCACCTGCGGCGCCGCCAGCGCACAGGACGGCGGCACGCTGCAGAAGATCAAGGAGAGCGGCACGATCCAGATCGGCGCGCGCGACAGCCAGATTCCGTTCTCCTACAAGCTCAGCGCCGACAGCGCGCCCATCGGCTACACCAACGACATCTGCCTGAAGATCGTCGATGCGGTGAAGGCGAAGCTGGGCCTTTCGAAGATCGAGGTGCGCTACACGATGCTCAATTCGACCAACCGCATTCCGCTCCTGCAGAACGGCACGGTCGACCTCGACTGCGCAACCACCACCAACACCACGCAGCGCCAGGCGCAGGTCGATTTCGCGCCGAGCCACTTCGTGACCAACATCACCGCCGCGGTGCGCAAGAGCTCGGGCATCAATGCACTGTCCGACCTCAACGGCAAAAACGTGGCCACGGTCTCGGGCAGCACCTCGATCCAGTTGCTGCGCGGCGCGCGCAAGAGCGGCACGATCGAAGTGAACGAGATCGCGGGCAAGGACACCTCCGACGGCTTCTTGCTGCTCTCGACCGGCCGCGCCGACGCCTACGTGCTCGACGACGTGCAGCTCGCCGGCATGATCGCCAGCGCCACCAACCCGGGCGAATACAAGCTCCTGAAGGAGTCGCTGCGCCAGGAGCCCTACGGGATCATGCTGCGCAAGGACGATCCGCAGTTCAAGGCGCTGGTCGATGAAACGGTCACCGGCCTCATGAAGTCGGGCGCCATCGAGCAGCTCTACGCGAAGTGGTTCATGTCGCCGATTCCGCCGAAGAACGCGAACCTGAATTTCCCGATGTCCGACGCGGTGCGTGACATCTACAAGAACCCGAACAACAAGGGCGTCTGAGCACACACATGGCGACCACCCCTGAAAACCACCCCCGCGGTCTCGCGTTCTCCGATGCGCTGATGCGCGAGGTGAAGTCGCGCTTCCTGCTTGTGGACCGAGACCACCACGGCCATGAACGCCTGTACTTCGACAACGCCGGCGGCTCGTTCCGCCTGAAGGCCGCGGCCGAGCGCTTCGCACAGGTCGATGCGATTCCCGACAACGCCGAACGCATCCACGCGACCGCCGTCGAGCTGCAACAGATCCAGGCGAAGGCTGGCGACGATTTGCGCACCATCCTCCATGCGAAGGGCGGGAGCGTCTATGCCTCGCTCACCGCTTCGGGCGCCATGTTCGACATGGTGCGCGCGGTGGCCGAGAACGTGCCGGGCACGAACATGGTCACGACGGTGCTGGAGCATCCCTCGGCCTTCGATGCGATGAGCCTCTACGCCGGCCGGCTCGGCCGCGAGCTGCGCGTGGCGAAGAGCAACCCTGTAACGGGTGGCGTCGATGTGGAGGAGATCGTTCGCCTCGTCGACAAGGACACGTGCCTCCTCAACGTGATCTACGCCTCGAACATCTCGGGCGCCAAGCTCGACATGGCCGAGATCGTGCGCCGCGCGCGCGCCATCAAGCCCGACCTCTACATCCTCGTGGACGCGGTGCAGCATGCGCCGCACGGCCTCATCGACCTCGAGAAGACGCCGGTGGACGGCATCAACCTCGCGCCCTACAAGTTCTTCGGCTGCCGCGGCTCGGGGCTCTCGTGGATGTCCGATCGCGCGGCCGTGCTGCCGCACCACAAGCTCGCGGGCAAGAAGCCGGACTACTGGGACCTGGGCAGTTCCGCGCCGTGGCAGTTCGCGGCGCTCACGGAGATCGTCGATTACGTCTGCTGGATCGGCGGCCAGTTCACCGACGCTACCGAGCGTCGTGCGCTGTTTGTCGAAGGCATCGGCCGCATCGAGCTGCACGAGCGCGCGCTGCTCGCCGCGCTGCTCGACGGCACGGGCAACGCGACCGGCCTCCGCGAGATGCGGGGCGTGGAAGTGTTCCTCGACCACGAAGACCTGACCAAGCGCGACCTGATCCTGGGCATCGGCTTCGACCGGATCGACTGCACGCAGGCGGTGGTCGAGTACGGCAAGCGCGGCGTCACGGTGTACGAGCGCGTGGCGACGAGCATCTATTCGAAGCGAATGCTCGAATCCTTCGGGCTCGAAGGCACGGTGCGCGTGTCGCCGCTGCACTGCCATTCGATGGCCGACGTGGAGCGGTTTCTCCAGGTCACGCAGGAGATCGCGGCCGCCGTGTGACCTGGCCTGGGCTATCCAGGTCCGGGCCGTAGGGTTGATCGACCGGATCACCGCTCGCATCGAAGATAATGCGAGCCGTTCTCATTTGATCCGTCCCTGCGATCCCCGTCCAAGCCATGGCCCGTAGCGCTGCGTCCGCCGTCCACGTCGTCTCCCGCATCGCTGCCGGCGTGCTGGGCAGTTACGTTTTCTGCTGGGGTTTCATCGCCTTGGGCGTCGGCCTCCTGTTCAGCGCTGGCATGCCCTTCCACGATGCCGAGTCGCTCAGCAGCATGCTGGCCTTTCTCGTGTTCCTGGTCGCGTTCCTCTGGGCCTTTGCGGCCGGCAGCCTCGCGCGCGTGTGGTTCGTGCTGCTGGGCGGAGGGCTCGTCATGACGGGTGCGGCCTCGCTCGTGCAGCTGGCCCTGCTTTGAGCCTCTGACCCTTTCTCTTCAGGAGCTTTCCCGTGTTTCAGAACTTCCGGCTCTCCATGGCCTGGCTGCACACCTGGTTCGGCCTGACGCTCGGCTTCGTTCTGATGGTCGTCTTCTTCTTCGGCTCGCTGTCGGTGTTCGACCGCGAGATCGACCGCTGGGCGATCCCCGAGACCCGCTTCGACCCGCAGCCGATGCCGTCGTTCGACGGCATGCTGCTGCCCATCTTCCAGGACATCAAGCCCACCGCCGAGAGCATCGATCAGGCGCGCAGCCGCGTGAACGGGCCGATGGCCGAGAGCTTCAGCCCCAAGCAATGGACCGCCTACACGACCCACCGCGATCCGGTGCTGAGCCTGTATGCGAACTTCACGCTTCCCAACGCGAAGGACCCGGAAGACGCCGTGTTCGGCAACCGGACCATCGACCCGCGCGTGGGCAAGGCGCTGCCCGACGACCGGCTCAAGCTCGGCAGCGAATTCTTCTACTCGCTGCACTACAGCCTGCACCTGGACTGGCTGAACCTGGGCACCTGGATCGTCGGCTTCGCGGCGCTCGTGATGCTGGCGGCGCTGGTGAGCGGCGTGGTGATGCACCGCAAGATCTTCCGCGAGCTCTTCACCTTCCGTCCGGCCAAGCACACGCAGCGCAGCGCGCTCGATCTTCACAACCTGACGGGCGTGGTGGCGCTGCCGTTCCATTTCATCTTCGCGCTGTCGGGGCTGGTGGTCTTCGCGGGTGTCTACTTCCCGGTCACGCACACCCAGTTGGAGCCGCTGCACGAACTGCACGAGAAACTCGACGCGCAGAAGACCGGCCTCCCGCATGACCGCGCCGGCGTCCCCGGCACGCTGGCATCGGTGGATGCGATGGTGGCCGAGGCCAAGCGGCGCTGGGCCGCACGCGACGCGGCGGGCGAGGTCGGCATGCTCGTGGTGCAGCATGTGAACGATGCCAACGCCTATGTGAGCGTCTATCGCGCGGGCAGCGACCGCGTCACCCTCACCGGCGAAGGCATTCATTTCAAGGGCTCCACGGGCGAGCTGATCCGCGAAGACCCGCCGCCGACGATCGTGGCCGGCATCGTGGACTTCCTCACCGGCCTGCACCTGCAGCATTTCGAGCACTGGCTGCTCCGCTGGCTGTACGTGCTGGGTGGCCTCTCGGGCTGCGCCTGCATTGCCACCGGCTTCATCTTCTTCGTGGAAAAGCGCAAGCGCCAGCACGCCAAGCAGGGCGTGAGCGGCGCGCGCTGGGTCGATGCCTGCGCGGTCGCGACGGTGACCGGCCTCCTGGTCGCGACCTTCGCCATGCTCATCGGCAACCGCGTGCTGCCCGACACCCTGCCGCTGCGCGGCAGCTGGGAGAAGGGCATCTTCCTGGGCGCCTGGCTGCTGGCCTTCGCGCACGGCATCTGGCGCACCGCGCCCACCGCCGAAGGCCGCCTGTCGCCCGCCTGGGCCGAGCAATGCTGGGCCGCGGCCGTGATGGCGGTGGCCGCGGTGCTGCTCAACTGGGTCACCACCGGCGACCACCTGCTGCGCACCATCGGCGCCGGCTACTGGCCGGTGGCGGGCGTCGATTTGTCCCTCATCGCGAGCGCCGCGCTGGCCGTGGTGGCCGCGCGCATGCTCAAGCGCCGTGCCGATGCGGCGATGGTCGCCTCCGCCCGATTCGCGCCCGACGCCAATACCTCCGCCGCCCGCGCCTGACTGACGCCATGCTCCTTTTCGCCGCCATGGTCACCAGCATTGCCGCCGCGGGCTTCCTCGCGCTGTCCATGGATGTGCACTGGGAGCAGGTGCGCTCCGATCCGCAGTGCTCCCCGCGCATGGTCCGGCTGCTGCGGGTTTTGGGGGCGGCTTGCGTGCTCGCATCGCTCGTGCTGTGCCTCGGTGCGGATCATGTCTCGATGGCCTCGCTGGTCTGGTTCATGACGCTCGCCGGTGCGGCGCTGGTCGTGACCTTCACGCTGAGCTGGCGCCCGCGCTGGCTCCGTCCGCTGGTGATGTGGATTCCCGCGACCACCGCGCGGGAAGAAGCCGGTCGGTCGTAGTCCGAGGCGGCGTCTCCGAGCGGACAGTGCCTGTTCCGCGACCACACGGGCGGGAGCCCGAGCGAGGTCAGGCGGCAGGCGGCGCAGCGCTGACCGCACGAGGCTTCACGCGGTCATTCACGCGTGCATGGGCGATGTGCCCCGCGCCCGCCCGCTGCAAGCCGTTGACGCCCTCGGCGTCGTACCGGACCACGGTTTGTTCGCCGTCCAGGTCCTCCGTCAACACAAGTCCAGTCTCCAGCAGCAGCGCAGCGAGCGCCGCTGGATCGAAGCCCGAGAGAAACGCCTCGCCGACGCCCGACACATCGCTGCGCAGCTTGCGGAACCCCTCGGTGCCCGCATGGCCGGGTTGCAGCGCCGCCTCGTCGATGTAGGTGAAGACCAGCTCGCTCCCCTCGGGTGCGATGGAGGCGATGGCGCGCAGCGTTGCGAGGTTCGCTTCGCGCGTGAGATACACGGTGACGCCGAGCCACGAGAAGAAGGTCGGCTGCGCCGGATCGAAGGGCGAGCGTGCGAGCGCCGACTGCAGTGTCTCTTCGGACAGGTCCGCCGCCACGAAATGCACCGCATCCGATTCGGCGATGCCGCAGTGCCGCAGGCGCTCGCGCTTCAGTTGCTGCGTCGCGGGGTGGTCCACTTCATAGATCTGCAGGCCTTCGGCCCAGGCCGGGCGGCGGCAGAGAAAACTGTCGAAGCCCGCGCCGATGAGCACGTACTGCGTGATGCCGCGCGCGACCGCGGCTTCCAGCATGTCTTCGGTGTAGCGGCTGCGCAGGATGACGCCGGGATAGGCCGCGTTCGCACGCATCGCGGCATCCAGCACCCTGGCAGGCGCGGCTTCGGCGCGCAGTGCGGGGTCCAGCCGCGCCACCGCCCGCTCGCGCAGGCCGGCCTGCACCGGCTCGGGCACGAGGCGGTCGCCCCACGGGTCGTCCAGCAGCGGTGCGGGATCGCTGCGCGTGTGAACCGCGCGCATCAGCGAGGTGACGAGGGCGGTCTGGCTGGCTTTCGAGGGTTCCATGAAGGGGCGCTCCGGGCAGAAGATGACGAAGGGCGGGCTTTGTGCGACGCTTGCCGCCGCTTCGGCCTCAGTTCCTGCTTCATTTTCCGACGACTTCATGAACGCCTCCTCGTCTTCGCATCGCCGCCCCGTCCCGCTGGCCAAGGCCTACCGCCTGCTCAATCACGGCCCCACGGTCCTCGTGAGCGCGGCGCACGGCGGCCAGCGCAACATCATGGCGGCCGCGTGGGCGATGCCGCTGGATTTCGATCCGCCCAAGGTGGCGGTGGTGCTCGACAAGAGCACCTGGACGCGGGTGCTGCTCGAAGGCGCGGGCACCTTCGCGCTGCAGGTGCCGGTGCGCGCGCAGCTCGACCTGACCGAAGCGCTGGGCAACAGCTCGGGCCGCGAGATCGTAAAGACCTCAGGACACGACAAGTTCGCGGCCTATGGCCTTCAGACCTTCGCAGGCACCGCGACCGATGCGCCATTGCTCGAAGGCTGCGCCGCATGGCTCGAATGCCGGCTCTTGCCCGAGCCGCCGATCCAGGAGCGCTACGACCTCTTCCTCGGCGAGGTGATCGCCGCGCAGGCCGATGCGCGCGTGTTCGAGAACGGGCGCTGGAACTTCACCGGCCACGACGAGCTGCGCACGCTGCATCACGTGGCGGGTGGGCACTTCATCGTCGATGGCGAGGCGGTGGATGCGCGGCCGCTGCCGCCGGTGCAGCTCTGACTCTCAGGGTGATGCGCCAGGCTCGCGCGGCGCAGGTGCCACGAGGATGCGCCACAAGGGGCAGCTACTTGTTGGAGACCGGCAGATCGAGCTGCAAGGCAACCTCCCGGATTTCGGCGTTCACCGCAGCCAGCCGCTCCCGTTGCGGTGCGCCTTCTTCCGCGGAGACGCCCTCCAGCGCCGTGACCAGGTTCTTGCGCTCAGCCCGCAGTTGCACGTAGCGCTCTTCGAGCGCATCCATCCTGTTGTGATACGGCTGCTGCGAGGCGCGCACGACGGCGGGCGCCAACACACATCCGCCCAGGGAGACGAGTGCAACCGCAGCCCAGAGTGCGAGCACGGCCTGATGCACGGTTGCGGCTTTCATCACACGAGGAACGGAATGAAGCGCCGCGTACCGCGCATGTAGTCGCGGTAGGTATCGCCGAAATGCGCGATGCATTCCTTCTCGTCGCGCAGCGCCGTCAGCACCAGCAGCAGCGTGGCCGCCACCACCAGCGCCAGCGTGAGCCAGGTGAACTGCTTGAGAAAGGCGCCCCAGGCCAGCAGCATGAGCGCGGTGTACATCGGGTGGCGGATGTAGCGGAAGGCGCCCGAGGTCACGAGCGAGGAGGTCTTCTCGAAGCCGTAGAGGGCCGGGTCGTCATTGCGCGCATCGCTCGGCTTGCCCTGTGCCTTGAGCAGCCGCACCGCGTGGATCGGCAGCCAGATCGACAGCGCGAGGAATACGCACGAGACGATCTGCGTTGCCGAGAGCGGATCGACATGCCACACCGGCAGGTTCACGACGATCAGCACCAGCATGCATTCCCACGCGAAGAAGCGATAGAAGCCATGCGAGCCGGGCTGCTGCAGCGGCCCGCGCGAGACATAGAGCAGCGCGGCGGTGCCAGCGACGAAAAGAAAGATCTGGAACCAGAAGAGCATGGCGGCCGAATCTACACGGGCCGCCCGTCTTCAGCCAGAGATAGAAAACCCGCCGTCGACCGGAATGGCCGTGCCCGTCACGTAGTCCGACGCGGGGCTCGCGAGGAACACCGCGGTGCCGGCGATGTCGGCCGGCTGGCCCCATCGGCCGGCGGCGGCGCGGGCCACCACGCGGTCGTACAGGCCCGGGATCTGGCTGCGCGCGCCGTCGGTGAGTTCGGTCTCGAACCAGCCGGGCAGGATCGCGTTGACCTGGATGTTGTCGGCCGCCCACGAGAGCGCGGTCGACTTGGTGAGCTGCACGATGCCCGCCTTGCTTGCGGCGTAGGCCGGGGCGTAGGGCGCGCCGAAGATGGACATCATCGAGCCGATGTTGATGATCTTGCCGCCGCCCGCCTTTTTCAGATGTGGGTGCGCGGCGCGGCTGCAGAGGAAGGCGCTCGTGAGGTTGGTGTCCATCACCTGGTGCCATTCGGCGAGCGCGAGCTGGTCGACCGGCTTGCGCACCGTGGTGCCGGCGTTGTTGACGAGGATGTCGAGCCGGCCGCAGCGAGCGACAGCTTCGTCGAACGCCTTCTGCACCGACTCTTCGCTGGTCACGTCGAGTTCGAGCGCGAAGCTGTCGCTGCCCGATGCCTTGAGCGCCTCGACCGCGGCAGCCGACTTCTGTGCATTGCGCGCCGCGACGATGACACGCGCGCCGGCCTTCGCGAGGCCTTGCGCCATGCCGAGGCCGATGCCGCCATTGCCGCCGGTGACGAGCGCGACTTTTCCTGTGAGATCGAACATCAGGTTCCTTCCGGTTTCTTGGAGACGAGGGTCAGGATGTCGTAGCTTGCCACCACATCGCCGTCCTGGTTCGTCACCTCCACATCCCATGCCACCACGCCCTGGCCCTGGCCGCTCGCGTCCTTCTTGTTGCGGTCGATCTTGCGCTTGCAGGTGAGGCGTGCGCGGATGGTGTCGCCGATGCCCACGGGCTTGACGAAGCGCAGCGTGTCCAGGCCGTAGTTGGCGAGCACCGGGCCCGGCGCGGGCGAGACGAACAGGCCCGCCGCCGCCGACAGCACGAAGTAGCCGTGCGCGATGCGCTTGCCGAACGGCGATTCCTTCGCCGCGACTTCGTCGAAGTGCATGTAGAAATAGTCGCCCGAGATGCCGCCGAAGGCCACGATGTCGGCCTCGCCGACGGTGCGGCGGTGGGTGAGCAGCGAGTCGCCGATGCGCAGGTCTTCGAAGTAGCTGCGGAACGGATGCACCTCGCTCTCTCGCGCACGGCCGCGCCTCGTACATGCTCGCCGGTGATCGCGGCCAGCATGGTGGGCGAGCCCTGCACCGCGGCGCGCTGCAGGTAGTGCTTCACCGCGCGCAGGCCGCCCAGCTCTTCGCCGCCGCCCGCGCGGCCGGGGCCGCCGTGCTTGAGTTGCGGCAGCGGCGAGCCGTGGCCGGTCGATTCGGCGGCGGCTTCGCGGTCGAGCACCAGCAGGCGGCCATGCCATGCGGCAGCGACCGGAATGGCCTTGGCCGCGATGGCCGGGTCGCGCGTGACCAGCGTGCCGACGAGGCTGCCGCGGCCGCGTGCGGCCAGTGCGAGGGCTTCGTCGATGCCGTCATACGGCATGAGCGTGCTGACAGGGCCGAAGGCCTCGATGTCGTGTGCGGCATCGTGTTCGAGGGGCTTGCGGCTAAGCAGCAGCGTGGGCGCGAAGAAGGCGCCTTCGCTCACGCCGTCGCCCACGGGCGAGAAGCCGTCGCGCTCGCCGTAGACCAGCTCCGCGCCCTGCAGCAGCGTGGCCACGCGCTCGGCCACGTCGGCCTGCTGCGCGTGCGAGGCGAGGGCGCCCATGCGCACTTCTTCGCGCGACGGATCGCCGATGACCGTTTTTGCGAGACGCGCGCGCAGGCGCTCGGCCACCGCATCGAGGTGCTGGCGCGGCACGATCGCGCGGCGGATGGCGGTGCACTTCTGGCCGGCCTTGGTCGTCATCTCGCGCGCCACTTCCTTCACGAAGAGATCGAACTCCTCGTCGTCTGGCGTCACGTCGGGCGCGAGGATCGCGCAGTTGAGCGAGTCGGCCTCGGCGTTGAACGGGATCGACTGGCGCACGATGTTCGGATGCACGCGCAGCTTGGCCGCGGTGTCGGCCGAGCCGGTGAAGGTGACCACATCCGGCCCTTCTAGCCGGTCGAGCAGGTCGCCCGTGCCGCCGATCACCAGCTGCAGGCTGCCCTCGGGCAGGATGCCCGACTGCACGATGAGCCGCACGGCGGCCTCGGTGAGATAGCTCGTGGCCGAGGCCGGCTTGCCGATGCACGGCATGCCCGCGAGGAAGCTGGGCGCGAATTTCTCGAGCAGCCCCCACACCGGAAAGTTGAACGCGTTGATGTGCACCGCCACGCCGCCGCGCGGCACCAGGATGTGCGTGCCCGCGAAGCCGCCCTTCTTGCCGAGCGGGAAGGCCGGGCCTTCGTGCACCAGGTTGCCCGAGGGCAGCTCGTTGGAGCCGATGCCGGCGTAGGCGCTCAGCGTGCCGGCGCCGCCTTCGATGTCGATCCAGCTGTCGGCGCGCGTGGCGCCGGTGTGGGCCGAGATCGCATAAAGCGTTTCCTTGTTCGCGGCGAGGTACTTGGCCAGCGCCTTCAGGCGTTCGGCGCGCTGCTGGAAGTCGAGCTTCATGAGCGCGGGAATGCCGGTGCGGCGCGCGTACTGCAGCGCTTCGGCGAAGTCGATGGCTTCGGCGTGCGTCGCGGCCACGGCCTGGCCGTTGATGGCGCTGCGCAGTTGCTGCGCGCTCTCTTTGCCGATCCAGCGGCCGGCAATGTAGCTTTGAAGGGTGGTCATGAGGATGTCCTTTCTGCGGTATCGGTATTGCTCCCTCCCCTTCCGGGGGAAGGCTGGGATGGGGGCAAGCGGCGTTCGTTCGGCGCAGTGCTTCATCAAGTGCCGCTTGCCCCCACCCCAGCCCTCCCCCGGAAGGGGAGGGAGAAAGACAGGGAGAGCAAGGCGGGGTCAGTGTTTGTTGCCAATGCCCAGGTAGGTGTCGATGATTCGTTGGTCGTGCAGCAGGTCGCGTGCATTGCCTTCCAGCGCCACGTCGCCCATCTCCAGCACATACGCCCGGTCGGCCACCTGCAGCGCGGCGCGCGCGTTCTGTTCCACGAGCAGCACCGAGACGCCATGGCTTCGCAGTTGCGAGACCACGCGCAGCACTTCGCGCACGACCAGCGGCGCGAGGCCGAGCGAAGGTTCGTCGAGCATCAGGAGGCGCGGCCGTGCCATCAGCGCGCGGCCGATGGCGAGCATCTGGCGTTCGCCACCCGAAAGCGTGGAGGCCATCTGCGGCTTGCGCTCACGCAGGCGCGGGAAGATCTCGAACACTTCTTCCATGCGCGCGCGCTGGTCGCGCTTGCCCTTGCGCCACTGGTAGAAGCCGCCGAGCAGCAGGTTGTCTTCGACCGACATCTCGCCGAACAGCTCGCGCCGCTCGGGCACCAGCGCCACGCCGCGCGCGACCATCGTCTCGACACCGGGCCGCGCGATGCGTTCGCCCGAAAGCGTGAGCGCGCCGGTGGAGGGCAAGAGGCCCATCGCCGCGCACAAGAGCGTGGTCTTGCCCGCGCCGTTGGGGCCGATGACGGTGACGATCTCGCCCTCGTTCACATGCAGGCGCACGCTGTGCACCGCCTCGACGGTGCGGTAGGCGACGCAGAAGTCGTCCAGTTGAAGCAGGGGATGGCTCATCGTGCGTCTTCCAGCAGTTCGTCGTCGGCGCCGCCGAGGTAGGCCTCGAGCACGCGCGGATTGGCCTGCACTTCGGCCGGCGTTCCCGTGGCGATCACGGTGCCGAACTCCAGCACCGTGATGCGGTCGGCCAGGTTCATCACGAACTCCATGTCGTGCTCCACCACCAGGATGCCCAGGCCCTCGGCGCGCAGCTGGCTCAGCAGCACGGAGAGCGCGCGCTTTTCCAGGTGGCGCAGGCCCGCGGCGGGTTCGTCGAGCAGCAGCACCGACGGCTGACCGGCGAGGGCGCGCGCGATTTCCACGACACGCTGCTGGCCCAGCGAGAGCGATGCGGCCGGCGTGTCGGCATGCGCGCCGAGGCCGCAGCGTTCGATCTGGCGGCGGGCCTCGGCCATCAGCGCCGCTTCTTCGGCGCGGTCCAGCCGCAGCATCGCTGCGAGCCAGCCGCGCTTGGCGCGCAGGTGGGCGCCGAGCGCGACGTTCTCGACCACGCTGCGCTGCCCGAGCAGGCGCACATGCTGGAAGGTGCGGCCGAGGCCGAGTGCGGCGAAGGCGCGCGAGGGCTTGGTCGCCATCGACTGGCCGGAGAGCCGCACCACGCCCGAGCTCGGATCGTCCACGCCCGAGATCATGTTGAAGAAGGTGCTCTTGCCCGCGCCGTTCGGTCCGATCAGCGCGTGGATTTCGCCGGCCTTCAGCGTCATCGAGATCGCGTTGTTGGCGACGAGGCCGCCGAAACGCTTGCTCACGTCGCTGGCTTCTAGCAGCAGCTCGCCCGATGCGGGCAGGGTGCGCTGTGCGAGCTGCACCGTCGAGGCTTTCGACGGGGCGGGCGCAGCCTTCGGCGCCTCGTTGCGCACCCAGCGGCTCGCGAGCCGTGAGAGCGTGGGCCAGAGCCCGTCCGCAAAACGCTGCAGCACGAAGAGCATCAGGAGGCCGAACACGATCACCTCGAAGTTGCCGCTGGTGCCCAGCAGCGCGGGCAGCACGTCCTGCAGCTTTTCCTTCAGCAGCGTGATGAGCGCCGCGCCGAGCACCGCGCCCCACAGGTGACCCGCGCCGCCGACCACCGCCATGAACAGCAGCTCGATGCCGATGTTCAGGTTGAAGGGCGTCGGGTTCACGAAGCGCTGCAAGTGCGCATAGAGCCAGCCCGACACCGCCGCGAGCAGCGCGGCCAGCACGAAGAGCTTGATGCGGTGGCGCGCGGTGTCCACGCCCATCGACTCGGCCATCAGCCGCCCGCCCTTGAGCGCGCGGATGGCGCGGCCTTCGCGCGAATCGAGCAGGTTGTGCATTGCCCACAGCGCGAGCAGCAGCACGGCCCAGATCACCACGCCGAGCGCACGCGGCGTGGCGAGCGACACGCCGGCAACCACCAGCGGCGGCACGCCGGTGATGCCGGTCTGCCCGCCCAGGAATTCCATGTTGCCGAACAGGTAGTACAGGCTCAGGCCCCACGCGATCGTGCACAGCGGCAGGTAGTGGCCCTGCAGCTTGAGCGTGACCGCGCCCAGCGCCCAGGCGAGCGCGAAGGTGAAGACCAGGCCCAATGCGAGGCCGGCCCACGGCAGCAGCGCGGGGCTCACCGCGCCGCCCATCCATGCGGCGGCGGTGGGCGATGTGCAGATCCACGCCGTGGCGTACGCACCCATGCCGACGAACGCCGCCTGGCCGAACGAGGTCATGCCGCCTACGCCGGTGAGCATCACAAGACCCGCGGCGACCAGCGCATAGAGCCCGATGTTGCTCAGCACGGACACGGTGAACTCGGGCAGGAAGCCCCAGGCCAGCGCGAGCGCGACGACCAAGACCAGCGTGAGCTGGCGCGGCGTGACCAGCGGCTTGCCGGCGGGCGGCGCGTTGACGGCGATGTTGTTGGATGGCGAGCTCATTCCTCGTCCTCCACATGATGGCTTCGCAGCGAACGCCACCACAGCACGGGAATGATCAAAGTGAAGACCAGCACTTCCTTGAACGGGCTGGCCCAGAAAGAGGCAAACGCTTCGAGCTGCCCGACCAGCAGCGCGCCGACCAGCGCCAGCGGATAGCTCGCGAGCCCGCCGACGATGGCGGCGACGAAGCCCTTCAGGCCGATCAGGAAGCCGGTGTCGTAGTACACGGTGGTGAGCGGTGCGATGAGCAGGCCCGACACCGCGCCGATGAGTGCCGCGAGCGCGAAGCTCAGGTCACCCGAGAGTTCGGTCGGAATGCCCGAGAGGCGCGCACCGACGCGGTTGATGGCGGTCGCGCGCAATGCCTTGCCGACCATCGAGCGCCCGAAGAACAGGAACATCGCGATCACCAGCAGCAGCGTGACCCCGACCACCACCAGCGATTGCCCGCTGACCGGGATGCCGCCGATGTCGAAGCGTGCGTCCGAGAAGGCCGTGGTGCGCGAACCCTCGGCACCGAAGAACAGAAGGCCGAGGCCGACGAGCACGCCGTGCAGCGCGACCGAGACGATCAGCAGCATCAGCACGTTGGCATCCGCCAGCGGCCGATAGGCCAGGCGGTAGAGCAGCGGGCCGAGCGGCGTGATGAGGACGAGCGTGGTGAGCGTCTGACCCGCCATCGACGTGGGCTTGAGCAGCAGCACCAGCGCGGCGGCGGCCAGCGGCAGCACCACGCACCAGGCGAGCGCCGAGGCCCAGTCGACCACCGCGCCGCGCTTCCAGCGCCAGAACTCGACGATCAGCACCGTCACCGCGAGCGCGAGCAGCAACCACAGGGTGGCCGGCACGCGGCCGGCCTGCAGCATCGCCATCGAGAGCGCCCCGAAGGCGACGAACTCGCCCTGGGGAATGAAGATGACGCGCGTGACCGAGAACACCAGCACGAGGGCGAGCGCCATCAATCCATAGACGGCACCGTTGACGATGCCGTCCTGCCCCAACAACAGGGCGATCTGCAAATCCATAAGAGAACCTTCGGGCTTGGCCCGTTTATCGAATCAGTCGCTGCACCGTATGGCTCCTTCCCCCTCTGGGGGAAGGTTGGGATGGGGGCAGGCGGCCCTTGTTCGGCGCAGTGCCTTGCCGTGTGCCGTCGTGCCCCACCCCCGCCCTCCCCCGGAGGGGAGGGCGCAGGTCAAGACATCAAGGCTGGTATTTCCAGGCGCCGTTCTCGATCTTCACCATCACGCGCGCGCGTTGGTCCAGGCCCAGGTGGTCCTTCTCCGTCATGCTGAACACGCCATGCGCGCCCGACACTTCCTTGACCTGTTCCAGCGCATCGCGCAGCGCCGCGCGGAACTCCGGCGTGCCCGGCTGCGCCTTCTTCAGCGCGACCGGCACGGCCGAGGTCATCAGCAGGCCCGCGTCCCATGCATGCGCGCCGAAGGTCGACACGGTGCCCTTGCCGTTGGCCGCTTCATAGGCCGTCACGTAGGCCAGCGCGGACTTCTTCACCGGGTTGTCGGCAGGCAGCTGGGCCGCCACGAGCACCGGACCGGCAGGCAGGAAGGTGCCTTCCACATCCTTGCCGCCCACGCGCAGGAAGTCGGAATTCGCCACGCCGTGCGTCTGGTACATCTTGCCGGTGTAGCCGCGCTCCTTGAGCGTTTTCTGCGGCAGTGCGGCGGGCGTGCCCGAGCCCCCGACCAGCACGGCGTCGGGCTTGGCGGCCATGATCTTCAGCGCCTGGCCGGTCACCGAGGTGTCGCTGCGCGAGAAGCGCTCGTTGGCGACCACGGTGATCTTCTTGAGGGCCGCGGCCTTGGCGAATTCTTCCGACCAGCCTTCGCCGTACGCATCGGAGAAGCCGATGTAGGCGACCGTCTTCACGCCGTTGGCCGCCATGTGCTCGGCGATGGCGAGGGACATCATGATGTCGTTCTGCGGCGTCTTGAAGACCCACTTCTTCTTCGCGTCCATCGGCTCGATGATGCGGGCCGAGGCGGCGATGGAGATCATGGGCACCTTGGCTTCGCTCACCACGTCGATCATGGCCAGCGAGTTGGGCGTGGTGGTGGAGCCCAGCACGATGTCGACCTTGTTCTCGGCGATCAGCTTGCGGGTGTTGGCCACGGCCGCGGTGGTGTCGGAGGCATCGTCCAGCACGATGTAGTTGATCTTCTGGCCGCCGATGGTCTTGGGCATCAGCGCGATGGTGTTCTTCTCGGGAATGCCGAGCGAGGCGGCCGGGCCGGTGGCCGACACCGTCACGCCGACATTGACGTCGGCCCACGCCGCGGCGGCGGTGGCGCACAGCGCGGCGATCAGAAGGGGCTGGAAGAAGAATTTCATTGGTCTTGTCTCCGGGTTGAAAAATCGTTGTTTGCCCGACGTGTCAGCGTTCGTCGAAGGACAAGGTGACACGGTCGGTGAGGGGATGGGCCTGGCAGGTCAGCACGAACCCGGCGGCCACTTCATTCTTGTCGAGCGCGAAGTTTCTTTCCATGCGGACTTCCCCGTCCACGCACTTCGCGCGGCAGGTGCCGCACACGCCGGAGGTGCACGAGAACGGCACTTCGAGCCCGGCCGCGGATGCCGCATCGAGGATGCTGGGCTGCCCTTCGGTGAAGGTGATCTCGCGCTGCAGGCCGTCGCGCACGATGGTGATGCGGGCCTGCTTGGCATCGCCCGGCTGCGGCTCGTGCACCACGGCGCCGACCTGCGTGGCAGAGGGCAGGGCGACGCCGAAGCGTTCGATATGGATGCGGTCTTCCGGCACGCCGGCCGCGAGCAGCGCAGCCTCGGCCTCGTCGTTCATCTGGAACGGACCGCAGACGTACACATGGTCGATCTTCTTCGCCGGCACCACCGACTGCAGGAACTCGCCGATCTTCTCGCGGTTCATCACGCCGAAGCCCAGCGGCGAATCGGTGTGCTCGTCGGAGAACACGTGCAGCAGCACGAGGCGCGTCATGTAGCGGTTCTTCAGGTCCTCGATTTCTTCCTTGAACATCGTGGACTGAAGCTGGCGGTTGCCGTAGATCAGCGTGAAGCGGCTCGCGGGTTCGCGCGCGAGCACCGTCTTCATGATCGAGAGGATCGGGGTGATGCCGCTGCCGCCCGCGATGCCGACGTGGTGCCGGGCCGAGGCCGGCTCGATCGGCACGAAGAAGCGGCCCTGCGGCGCCATCACCTGCAGGGTGTCGCCGGGCTGCAGGCTGGCGTTGATCCAGTTGGAGAACACGCCGCCGCGCACCTTGCGCACGCCGACGCGCAGTTCGCCGTCGTCCAGGCCCGCGCAGATCGAATAGGAGCGGCGCAGGTCCTGGCCGTCGATGTCGTGGCGCAGCGTGAGGTACTGGCCCTGCGTGAAGCCGAAGACTTCCTGCAGGTCGGCCGGCACCTCGAACGAGACGATGACGGCCTCGGGCGTGTCGGGCTCGATGGCCTTCACGCGCAGGGGGTGGAAGAGGGTGCTCATCGTGGGGGATGTCTCAGATTGGCTTGAAGTGTTCGAAAGGCTCGCGGCAGGCCATGCAGCGGTACAGGGCCTTGCAGGCGGTGGAGCCGAAGGCCGAGAGGCGTTCGGTGCGCTCGCTCGCGCAGCGCGGGCAGGCGATGCGTTCGCCTGCGATGCGGCCGAAGAGCTTGATCGGCATCGCGGTGTTGGCGGCGGCTTCGGGTGTGAGGTGCGCCGGCGGCGCGATGCCGTAGGCCTTGAGCTTGGCGCGGCCTTCGTCGCTGATCCAGTCGCTCGTCCATGCGGGCGCGCGGCGCAGCGTGGCGCGTGCGCGGCCGAGGCCGGCCTGCTCGATGGCGGCCAGCACGTCGTGCTCGATGGCTTCGGTCGCGGGACAGCCGGAGTAGGTCGGCGTGAGCACGATCTCCAGCCCGTCGTCGTGCTCGATCACTTCGCGCACGATGCCCAGGTCGCACACCGACACGGCCGGCACCTCGGGGTCGAGCACCGTGTGCAGCACGGCCCACGCCGCATCGATGCGCGATGCCACGTCGGTGTTCACCACACGCCTCCGGGGAAGCTGCGCTGCAGATGCTGCATCTCGGTGAGGATGTAGCCCATGTGCTCGCTGTGCACGCCCTGCTTGCCCGTGCTGCGGAAGGCGGCTTCCTTGGGCATCGCGAGGCCGGCTGCGTCGAGCACCTGCTGCATCTCGGCGTGCCAGGGTTCGCGCAGTTCGCTCCATGCCGGGCCGAGGCCGCTTGCGCTGGCTTCAGCGTCCACCGCGTCGCTCTCGAAGAGTTCAGGCACATAGAGCCAGAGCTGCTTCAACGCCTTCTCGGTGCGGCGGCGGGATTCGTCGGTGCCGTCGCCCAGACGCACGACCCAGTCGGCCGAGTGCTGCTGGTGGTAGCGCGCTTCCTTCACCGCCTTGCCGGCGATGGCGGCCACTTCCGCATCGCTCGATGCTGCAAGGCGCTGCCACAGCAGCTTGAGCAGCGTGGCGACCATGGTGTTGCGCAGCACTGCAAAGGCGAAGTCGCCGCGCGGCAGCTCGACCAGCGTGAGGTTGAAGTAGTCGCGCTCGTCGCGCAGGTAGGCGAGTTGGTCTTCGTCGTGCGCGCGGCCAACGCCCTCGAGCTTGCCGGCATGCGTGAGCAGCGCGCGGGCCTGGCCGACGAGGTCGAGCGCGATGTTGGCCATCGCGATGTCTTCTTCGAGCACGGGCGCGTGCCCGCACCATTCGCCCAGGCGCTGCGCGAGCACGAGACACGTGTCGCCGATGCGCAGCAGGTATTGCACGGCCGGCGTGCGGTTCAGTTCGATCGATGCTTGCATGTCAGCGGCTCCAACTCTGTCTTGCTCCCTCTCCCCTTGGGGAGAGGGCTGGGGTGAGGGCATGGGCGGTGGACAAGGCCTGTCGGTGGCGAAGACCGGCGGCCCTCACCCTAGCCCTCTCCCAGAGGGAGAGGGGACAACGCGAAGTCCACGTGCGGGTGCTCATCGGGGCCTCACATGTGGTCCACGGACTTGGGCAGCGCATAGAAAGTCGGATGGCGGTAGACCTTGTCTTCCGCCGGATCGAAGTACATGTCCTTCTCGCCCGGATCGCTCGCCACGATCTGCTCGGAGCGCACCACCCAGATGCTGCTGCCTTCCTGGCGGCGCGTGTACACGTCGCGCGCCATCTGGATCGCCATCTTCGAATCGGCCGCGTGCAGGCTGCCGCAGTGCTTGTGGTCGAGGCCGGCCTTGCTGCGCACGAACACTTCCCACAGGGGCCACTCTTGCTTGGTCGTATCGGCGCTCATGCGGCCTCCTTCATCGGTTGTTTGTTGGCGTGGGCCATCGCGGCTTCGCGGACCCATTCGCCGTCTTCCCAGGCGTCCACGCGCGCCTGCAGGCGCTCGCGGTTGCACGGCCCATCGCCGCCCACCACGCGCCAGAACTCGCTCCAGTCGATGGCGCCGAAGTCGTGCGCCTGGCGCTCTTCGTTCCACTTCAGGTCGGGGTCGGGCAGGGTCACGCCGAGGATGGCGGCCTGTTCGACGGCGGCGTCGATGAACTTCTGGCGCAGCTCGTCATTGCTGAAGCGCTTGATGCCCCAGCGCATCGATTGCGCCGAGTTGGGCGATTGGTCGTCGGGCGGACCGAACATCATGATCGACGGCCACCACCAGCGGTTGACCGCGTCCTGCACCATCGCCTTCTGCGCGTCGGTGCCGTGGGTCATCATCGTGAGCAGGGCCTCGTAGCCCTGGCGCTGGTGAAAGCTCTCCTCGCGGCAGATGCGGATCATGGCGCGCGCATACGGTGCATACGAGCAGCGGCAGATCGGTACCTGGTTCATGATCGCCGCGCCATCGACCAGCCAGCCGATGGTGCCCATGTCGGCCCAGGTGAGGGTGGGATAGTTGAAGATCGAGCTGTACTTGGCCTTGCCGCTGTGCAGCGCATCGAACATCTGGTCGCGCGAAGTGCCCAGCGTCTCGGCGGCGGCGTACAGGTAGAGGCCGTGGCCGCCCTCGTCCTGCACCTTGGCAAGCAGGATGGCCTTGCGTTTCAGCGTGGGGGCGCGGCTGATCCAGTTGCCTTCGGGCAGCATGCCGACGATTTCGGAGTGCGCGTGCTGGCTGATCTGCCGCACCAGCGTCTTGCGGTAGTGCTCGGGCATCCAGTCCTTCGCCTCGATGAATTCGCCGGCGTCGATCTGCGCATCGAAGCGCTCCTCGAGCCGCATCTCGTCGGCGGAACGCACGGCCTTCTTGCCGTCGCCTGCGTCCTTGCCCATGGTGTCCATGGCCTGGGTGTACATGTGCGTGTCCTTTCGTGTGTGGGGGATTCAGCGCGGGCGCGTGTCGATCACGCGGCGGGCCTTGCCGGTCTGTGTGCGTTCCATCTCGTCAGGCGCGTGAACCACCACGCGCGTCGAAATGCCGATGAGCGTCTTCACGCGGTGCTGCACCCAATCGCCGATGGCGGTGCGGTCGGCCGAGGCGGCGTCGGCGGGGTTGAGTTCGCAGTGCACCTCGACCTGGTCGAGCTTGTCGACACGGCTCACGTGCACCTGGTAGAGGCCCGACAGGCTCTTGTGCGCGAGCACGATCTCCTCGACCTGCGTGGGAAAGACGTTCACGCCGCGGATGATCATCATGTCGTCGCTGCGACCGACGATCTTGCCCATGCGGCGGAACGAACGCGAGGTGGGCGGCAGGAGGCGCGTGAGGTCGCGCGTGCGGTAGCGAATGATCGGCATCGCTTCTTTGCTCAGCGACGTGAAGACCAGTTCGCCTTCTTCGCCGTCGGCTTTCAGCTCGCCGGTTTCGGGGTCGATGATCTCGGGATAGAAGTGGTCTTCCCAGATCACCGGGCCGTCCTTGCTCTCGACGCATTCGCTCGCGACGCCCGGGCCCATCACTTCGGAGAGGCCGTAGATGTCGACCGCGTCGATGCCGGCCTTGGCCTCGATGTCGCGGCGCATCGCCTCGGTCCACGGCTCGGCGCCGAAGATGCCGATCTTGAGCGAGCTGCCTTTCGCATCGAGGCCCTGGCGCTCGAACTGCTCGATGATCACCTGCATGTAGCTGGGCGTGACCATGATGATGTTCGGCTTGAAGTCCTGGATGATCTGCACCTGCTTCTCGGTCTGTCCGCCCGACATGGGGATGACGGTGCAGCCCGCGCGCTCGGCGCCGTAGTGCGCGCCGAGGCCGCCGGTGAAGAGGCCGTAGCCGTACGACACATGCACCATGTCGCCGGGCCGGCCTCCCGCCGCGCGGATGGAGCGGGCGACGAGATCGGCCCAGGTGTCGATGTCTTTCAGCGTGTAGCCGACCACGGTCGGCTTGCCGGTGGTGCCCGACGAGGCATGGATGCGCGCCACGTTTTCGCGCGGCACGGCGAACATGCCGAAGGGATAGTTGTCGCGCAGGTCGCTCTTCACCGTGAACGGAAACTTCGACAGGTCGGCGAGCGACTTCAGGTCGTCCGGGTGCACGCCCTTCGCATCGAAGGCCTTGCGGTAGTGCGGCACGTTGTCGTAGGCGCGCTGCAGCGTGGCGCGCAGGCGCGTGAGTTGCAGAGCCGTGATCTCGTCGCGGCTCGCGGTTTCGATGGGATCGAGTTCGCCGGGGGCGGGGTGTCGGGCGGTCATGGTGGTCTTCTTGTCTCTTCGTTCAGGCGGCCGGGACGGCGGGGCGGCCCTTGGCGGTGTACGAACGGCCGCGGAACATCGCGATGCGCTCGCCGCGCTGGTTGGTGATTTCGGTGTCGTACACGCCGGTGCGGCCGGCCTTGGAGACCTCGTGGCAGCGCGCGGTGAGCACATCGCCTTCGCGCGCGGGGGCGATGAAGTCGATCGAGAAGCCCGAGGCCACGGTCAGCTCGTTGTACGAGTTGCAGGCGAAGGCGAAGGTCGAGTCGGCCAGCGTGGCCATGAAGCCGCCGTGGCAGGTGGCGTGGCCGTTGAGCATGTCGGGGCGCACCCGCATCTCGATGGTGGCCTGGCCGGGGCCGACCTCCACGATGCGCATGTCCAGGCCCTTGGTGGCGTTGTCGTTGGCGAGCATGCCGTCTCGGACGTACTCGGCCGTTTGTTGGGGCGTGCGGGTCGGTTCGGTCATGAGTCAGCGGTCCTTGAACACGGGCGCGCGCTTGGCGCGAAAGGCTTCGACGCCTTCGCGGTAGTCGTCGGCGTTGCCCATCTCGCGCTGGATGCGGGCTTCTTCGGCGAGCGCCGCATCGAGGTCCATGTCCTGCGCGGCAGCCATCGCCTGGCGGGTGGCGACGAGCGCGCGGGTCGGCATCGCGGCGAGCTTCGATGCGAGCGCGGCGGCCGTGTCGGCCAATGCCGCGTCGTCCACGCACTGCCAGATCAGGCCGATGCGCGCGGCTTCTTCCGCAGGGAGCTTGTCGCCGAGCATCGCGATGCCCAGCGCGCGCGCCGAGCCCACCAGACGCGGCAGCAGCCAGGTGCCGCCGGTGTCGGGCACGAGGCCGATCTTGGTGAAGGCCTGGATGAAGCTGGCCGAGCGGCCGGCCACGACGAGGTCGCAGCACAGCGCGAGGTTGGCGCCCGCGCCGGCGGCAACACCGTTCACGGCGGCAATCACCGGCACCGGCATCGAGCGCAGGCGTGCGACGAGCGGGGCGTAGTAGGTGGAGATGACGTGGCCCAGGTCCTTGGGCGCCGCGCCGGGCGTGGGGTCGGGGGCGACCGAGGGATCGGCGAGGTCCTGTCCCGCGCAGAAGGCGCGTCCGGCGCCGGTGAGGACGACGCAGCGCACGCTGTCGTCCCTGGCCGCCGATTCGAGCGCCGCCATCAATTCGGCATGCAGCCCGGTCGTGAAGCTGTTGAGCGCCGCGGGGCGGTTGAGGCTCAGCGTGCGGACGGCACCGGCGTTGCTGACGAGAACTAAAGGTTCCGACATGGCGTGTCTTTCATCCTTGTGTGGGTACGAATCGGCTAGTAAACACTATTGACCGACCGTTCGGTTGATTTTAGGATTGACCGCAATCCCGGCACAAGCGGGTCGATTCAGGGCAAACCCTGAGTCCCCCCAAAAAAGGAGACCGACCGAATGCCCAGCTATTCCATCGACGGTGTGATTCCCGTCGTCGACCCGAGCGCGTACGTGCATCCCAGCGCCGTGCTGATCGGCGACGTGATCGTCGGCCCCCACTGTTATGTCGGCCCCTTGGCGAGCCTGCGCGGCGACTTCGGCCGCATCGTGCTGGAGGAGGGCTCCAACGTGCAGGACCACTGCTGCATCCACGGCTTTCCCGACAACGACACGGTGGTGGAGGTCAACGGCCACATCGGCCACGGCGCGATCCTGCACAGCTGCATCGTGCGGCGCGATGCGCTGGTGGGCATGAATGCTGTGGTGATGGACGAGGCCGAGATCGGCGAGAAGGCCATCGTCGCGGCCTGCGCCTTCGTTCCGGCCGGCATGAAGGTGCCGGCGCGCTCGCTGGTGTCGGGCATTCCGGCGAAGGTGAAACGCGAGCTCAGCGACGACGAGATCGCCTGGAAGCTGGAAGGCACGCACGTCTATCAGGCGCTCACGGTGCGCAGCCTCGAGAGCCTGCGCGAAGTGGCGCCGCTGGCCGAGATGGAGGCGGACCGCCCGCGCCTGCCGGCCATCGATGTGCGTTCGCTCATCGCCACGCGGCGCGGCTGAGAGGCTGAGCCTCCAACCCGCCGCCCGCTTCATGCAAGATCGCGCGCTGTCTCCAACCGCTTGAATCCAAGGAACCCGACCCGATGCCGCGTGGAAGATCCGCCACCTACGACGACCAGCGCGAACTGATACTCGCGCAGGCCGCCCAGCTGTTCGCGCGCCGGGGTTACCCCGCCACGTCGATGAACCAGGTGGCCGAGGCGTGCAACCTCTCGAAGGCCACGCTCTATCACTACTACAAGGACAAGAGCAGTTTGCTCATCAGCATCGCCGAGACGCACGTGTCGAAGCTCGCGGCGCTGGTGGCCGAGGAAGAGGCCTCGACGCAAACCGATGAAGAGCGCCTTCGCCGCTTCATCTACCGCATCGTCGAGGAGTACGCCGGCGCGCAGGACGCGCACCGCGTGCTGACCGACGACGTGCGCTTTCTCGAAGAGGAAGACCGCGAACGCGTGCTCGACAAGGAGCGCGAGGTGGTCGCGGGCTTTGCGCGCGCGGTGTCGGCGCTGCGGCCCGGAGCGCCGAGCGACGACCTGGCCAAGCCGCTGACCATGCTGCTGTTCGGCATGATCAACTGGATGTTCACCTGGATGAAGCCCACCGGAAAGCTCGACCACGCGGCGATTGCGCCGATCGTGGCCGATCTGTTCCTCGGGGGCATCGGCGCTGTGAAGTCGCCGGACTACGCGGCGACCAAGGCCGAGGCCGAACCCGATCAGGCCGTCGCGAGGTAGCGCGCGGCCGGCTTGCTGGTCTGCGAGGCGCCGAAGAGCTTGGCGCTTGCATCGACAAAAGTCGCGAGCAGGGCCGCATCGTTCACCGACGGCAGGGTGATCGGCTCGCCCAGGTCGAGGCCGGCCAGTGCGGCGTCCACGCAATCTTCGGCGGCCATGATCGTGCCTTCGGCCAGCGCCGACATCGGCACGCCCGAGAGTTCCCAGATGTCGGTGGCCGTCGCTGCCGGCAGCACCAGCTGCACCTTCACGCCGGTGCCCGCCACTTCGTCCTGCAGCCCGCGCGTGAACGCCATCACGAAGGCCTTGGTGCCGCTGTAGATGCTGCTGATCGGCAGCGTGTGAAAGCCCAGCACCGAGCCGATGTTCACCAGCGTGCCGCGGTCGCGCGACTTGAAGGCGGCGAGCGCGGTATGGCTCAGGTGCGCGAGGGCGTTGATGTTCACGTCGAGCATGCTCTGCAGTTGCGCGGCCGTGGTTTGCGCGACGGGCGCGAGCGTCGAGAGGCCGGCGTTGTTGACCAGCAGCGTGATCGACACATCGGTGGACACGGCCTTGGCCACGCGCTCGAGGTCGCCGGCAGCGGCCAGGTCGGCGGCCAGCGTCTGCACCTTCACGCCGTACTTGGCGCGCAGGTCGGCAGCGACCTCTTCCAGCAGTTCGGCACGCCGCGCCACCAGCAGCAGGTCGTGGCCGCGGCGGGCCAGGCGGTCCGCATAGATCTTGCCGAGGCCGGCCGAGGCGCCTGTGACGACGGCGGTGCCGAGGGTTGCTTGTTCGCTCATTTCGAATCCGTTCAAAAGGTAGGTTGGAGGTAGTCGGAAAGCCGTTTTCACCGTAAGCATGATGACCATCATGTTTGAGGTGGCGAAGCATGATGGCTATCATGAATAGCGTCAAACGGGGGATCGAATTACCCCGGAACAGAAAGAGGTCACATGCGATACCCCGCAGCGGAAACCGCCGAAAAGCACCAGAAGATCCTTGCCGAGGCCTCGCGCCTGTTCAAGGAGCGCGGCTTTGGCGTGAGCGTGAGCGAGATCATGAAAACCACGGGCCTCACGCACGGGCCCTTCTACAACCACTTCGACTCGAAGGAGGCGCTGATGGCCGAGTGCATCACGCACTCCGCCGCGTCCGCGCTCGCCGATCTCGATGTGGCCGGCGAAACGCCCGAGGGCATGCGCGCCTACGTGCAGGGCTACCTGAGCCACGAGCACCGCGACGCACGCGCCGAGGGCTGTTTGATCGCGGCGTTCGCCGGCCAGGCGGGCAACGGCGAAGGCGTGAATGCGTCGCTCACGGCGTACCTGAAGTCGGTCATCGACCGGTTCGCCCGCAACTTTCCGTGGCGATCGAAGAAGAATGCGCGGGGCGATGCGATCCGCACGCTGGCGTCGATGTACGGCGGCGTCGTGATGGCCCGCGCGGTGGACGACGAGGCGCTGTCGGAGGAAATCCTGCGCGAGGTGCTCGCCGGCCTCGAGGCCGCGCCGAAGTCGAAGTCCAGCGCTAAAGAATCCGGTTGAACCAGAGCAGCGACAGCCCCGCCGACAGCAGCGTGAGCACCGCCGCGCTGAGCGCGAACAGCGCCGAGATTTCGGTTTCCTTCTTCTCCACGGTGAGCTTGGAGCTCAGCGTTTCGTAGACCTTCTTCAGGTCGTTCGCGGTGCCCGCGTAGAAGTACTCGGCATTGGTCTTGTTGGCGACGGCCTTGAGGGTTTCCTCGTCGAGCCGCACGCGCATCGACCAGCCTTCGAAGCCGATCGTTTCGCCATCGACCGTGCCCACGCCCACCGTGTAGATGCGCACGCCGCGGTCGGCCGCGGCCTTGGCCGCATCGAGCGGATCGACGCCGGTGGTGCGCTGGCCGTCGGTCAGCATGATGATCGCGGCCGAGGTGAACGAGCCGGGCGCCACGGGCGTGAAGTCCTTGAGCTTCTTCTCGGTCTGGTCGATCGGCGTGCCGCGCTGGCGGCTCGGTGCGCTGAACTGCTCGACGTCGATGCCGGCGTCGGGGAACAGCGTGGCGAGCGACACCACGATGGCGTTGCCGGTGGCCGTTGCGCGCTGCAGCTGGAAGCTGTCGATGGCGGTCACCAGGTCGTCGTGGTTGGTGGTGGGCAACTGCGCCACCTGTGCGCTGCCCGCGAAGGCGACGATGCCGACCTTCACGGTGCGCGGCAGGTCCTTGATGAAGCTCTTGGCCGCTTCCTGCGCCGCCACCAGCCGGTTGGGCAGCACGTCGGCCGCGCGCATGCTGCCCGAGACGTCCATCGCAAGGATGATGGTCTGCTGGTTCGAAGGCAGCATCACCACCGCCATCGGCCGCGCCGCGGCCACCAGCATCGCGGCCATGGCCAGGAGGAACAGCAAGGGCGGGAGGTGCCTTCTGAAGCTCTGGCCCGCGCCCATCGCCTCGCGCACGATCGAGAGGCTCGCGTAGCGCACCGCCATCTTCTTCTTGCGGCGGATCAGCCAGACATAGAGCAGCACCAGCAGCGGCAACGCCGCCAGCAACCAGAGGAATTGAGGCCAGAGAAATGTCATGCTGCCACCGCCTTCACGCTGCCCGAGCTTGCCCCTGAACCGACGCGCGTGCGGCGCTTGCGCAGGTCGGCGAAACGAACGATGGCTTCCACCAGGTCGTCGCTGGTCGAAAGCTCCAGGGCGTCGACGCCAGCCTTGGCGAGCGAGGCGCGCAGCGTCGCCTCGCGCTCGGCGGCAAGGCGCGCGAAGCGCTTGCGAAATCCGGCATCGTGGGTGTCGACCCAGAGCTGCTCGCCCGTCTCGGCATCGCGCAGCGGCACGAGGCCCAGATCAGGCAATTCGAGTTCGAGCGGATCGAAGAGGCGCACGGCAATCACTTCATGTCGCTGCACCAGTTGGCCCAGCGGACGCTCCCAACCGGGCTCGCTCAGGAAGTCGGACACCACGAAGACGGTGGAGCGGCGCGGCATCAGCGTGGCGGCGGATTTCAGCAGGTCGTCCAGGCGGGTCATGCCTTTCTGCGCGGGGCCGTCCGCCTTGTCGGCGCGGCGTTCCATCGCATGCAGCAAATGCAGCACATGGCGCCGGCCGCTGCGCGGCGGGATCACGGCTTCGAGGTCGTTGCCGTAGACCAGCGCGCCGACCCGGTTGCCGTGCCGCGTGAGCAGCCGCGCGAGCACGCCGACGAAGCCGGCCGAGATCTCGCGCTTGGCCTTCAGGCCCGAACCGAAGTCGACCGAACGGCTCAAGTCGAGCACGAACCAGGCGGCCATCTCGCGGTCTTCGGTGAAGACGCGCACATGCGGCGTCTGCAGGCGCGCGGTGACGTTCCAGTCGATGTGGCGCACGTCATCGTGGTGCTGGTATTCGCGCAGGTCCGCCAGGTCGAGGCCGCTGCCGCGCATCAGCGTGCGGTAGTCGCCTTGCAGCAGGCCGTCGAGGCGGCGGATGACGGTCCATTCGAGCCGGCGCAGCGCGCGTTCGGCCCCGCCGGCTTCCGTTGCGAGCCGGTCGTCGTTCGCGGCCGCGGGGGCCTTACGCCACCAGCTTTTCATGTTCCAGGGGTTTGGGTGGTGCGGGGATCGCCCGCATGATCTTCTCGATCAGGCCGTCCGGCGTCAGGCCTTCGGACAAGCCTTCGTAGGAAAGCGTCACGCGGTGGCGCAGCACGTCGGCGACCAGCGCCGTCATGTCCTCGGGCAGCGCGTAGCTGCGGCCGCGCAGCAGCGCAAGCGCACGCGCGCCCTCGGTGAGGCTGATGCTGGCGCGCGGGCTGGCGCCGAAGGTGATGAAGCGGCGCATGTCCTTCAGGCCGTGCTTTTCGGGCGTGCGGGTGGCCGAGACGAGCTTCACCGCATACTGGATGAGGGACGGGTCGACATACACGCGCCGCGCCTCCGCCTGCAGCGCCGCGAGCTGCTCGGTGGTGGCGACCGGGCTGGCTTCCACCGGCGGGCCGATCACGCGCTGGACGATGACGAACTCTTCCTCGTCGCTCGGGTAGTCGACCAGCACCTTCATCATGAAGCGGTCGACCTGTGCCTCGGGCAGCGGGTAGGTGCCCTCGGTCTCGATGGGGTTCTGCGTCGCCATCACGAGAAAGGGGCGCGGCACCTTGTGCGTTTCGCCGGCAATGGTGACCTGGCGCTCCTGCATCACTTCGAGCAGTGCGCTCTGCACCTTGGCCGGCGCGCGGTTGATTTCGTCTGCCAGCAGCAGGTTGGCGAACACCGGGCCGAGCGAGGTGCTGAATTCGCCTGTCTTCTGGTTGTAGATGCGCGTGCCCACGAGGTCGGCCGGCACCAGGTCGGGCGTGAACTGGATGCGCTTGAAATGGCCGCGCACGGTGTCGGCCAGTGTCTTGATGGTGAGCGTCTTCGCGAGACCGGGAACGCCTTCGACCAGCAGGTGGCCGCCCGCGAGCATCGCGACCATCACGCGCTCCAGAAAGCGGTCCTGGCCCACGACCACGCGCTTCACCTCGTAGAGGATCTGCTCCATCAGCTCGGCGGTGGCGGGTGCCGTGGCGAAGGTCGAGATGGGGGTTGTCTCTGTGCTCATGCGAAGGGCTTTCTTTCGAGGAAATCAGAAAGGCGGCGAACCCGCCGCAGAGGCCGCGTTCTCGATGGGCACCGCGAAGCCGATGCCGATGAAGGTGCGCTGCTGCGTGGGGTTGAGGATGGCGGTGACGATGCCCAGCACCTCGCCGTCCATGTTGATGAGCGGGCCGCCCGAATTGCCGGGGTTGGCGGCAGCGTCGAACTGGATGAGGTTGCCCAGCTCCTGCTTGCCCTCGGGCGAGCGGAACGAGCGCTTCAGGCCCGACACCACGCCGGCCGACACCGAAGGCCCGATGCCGAACGGAAAGCCCACGGCCGCGACCTGGTCGCCGGGGCGCAGGTCGGCGGTGGAGCGCATCGCGGCGGGAATCAGGTCGTCGGGAATCTTCTGCGCCTGCAGCACCGCGAGGTCGTTCTCGGGCTGCACGCCGGTGATGACGGCCACCGCTTCGAGCCCGTCGGCGAAGGTGACCTTGATCTTCTCGGAGCCGGCGACGACGTGCAGGTTGGTCAGGATCACGCCCTTGTCGACGATCACCACGCCGGTGCCGACACCGCGCTCGACTTCGCCGGGCGCGGCACCGTCGAGCGGCGCCTCGGGCGGCTTGCCCTTGGCCATGTTGCGGCCGCGCTTCTGGGTCTTGGCCTCGGGCGTGGCCTTCTCGGGGCCGTAGCCCACCACGCGAACGACCGAGGGCCGGATGTGATGTCGGCCGCTCTTGCCGCGGGAGAGGGGAGGGTCGCTGTCTGCATCGTGCGCAGCACGGCCGCGTCGATGTCTTTCTGCGTGATCACCTTGCCCTGGCGCGGCCACCACACGGTGCCGCCGGTGACCAGCGCCGCGCACAGCACGAGGAGAAGGGCGAAGCTCTTGCGTCCGGGCTGCCAGCCGCTACGGGTGGGCGGCGGCTGCACTGTGCCACCTGCGCCTGCCATGTCCGGGGATGCCGCGGCATCCGCCGCCTGATCGGCCGCTTGTTCTGCGGCCGGCGGCGGCGTGCGGGGCGAACGGCTGTAGAAAGCGGGCCTGCGCATCGGAGAACCTCCGGCAAAAAAGACGCGTGAAGGAGTTCACAGTAGCACGCTTTCCGCGCCTGCGCATCCCTTCGGGCATCATGGCGCGATGGCTTCGTTTGTCGATACCCACTGCCACCTGGACGCGCCCGAATTCGGTGCGGAGATGCCGCAGATCCGTGCCCGCGCCGCGGCCCGAGGGGTTTCCCTGTGCGTGATTCCCGCCGTGGCCGTCTTCAACTTCGAGACTGTGCGAGAGCTGGCCCACAAGCAGGGCGATGCCTATGCGCTGGGCATCCACCCACTTTGCACGGGCGAGGCGCAGGACGCGGACCTCGAAAGGCTCGACGCGGAGCTGACCGCGCGACAGGGCGACCCCCGGCTCGTGGCGGTCGGCGAGATCGGGCTCGACTACTTCGTCGAGGGCCTGGACGGCCCGAAGCAGGAGCGCTTTTTTCACACTCAGTTGCAACTGGCACGCAAGCACGGGTTACCCGTGCTCATCCATGTGCGGCGTTCGGTCGACAAGGTGCTCAAGCATCTGCGGCAGACGGCGGGCGGGCGGCCCTGGCAAGGGATTGCGCACGCGTTCAATGGAAGCGAACAACAGGCCAACGCCTGCATCGAACTCGGGCTCAAGCTCGGCTTCGGCGGCGCGGTGACCTTCGAACGCGCGCTGCAATTGCGGCGCCTCGCGACCACGTTGCCGCTCGCTTCGATCGTGATGGAAACGGACGCCCCCGACATCCAGCCGCACTGGCTCTACCGCACGCAGGCGCAGCGCGATGCCGGCCAAGCGCAGGGCCGCAACGAGCCCGGCGAACTGCCGCGCATCGCCGAAGTGGTGGCCGGATTGCGCGGCATCGGCGTCGATGCGCTGGCCGAAGCCACCACCCGGAATGCGATCGAAACGCTGCCGAAGCTCGAAAGTCTGATGGCCCTGTCGGAGCGCGCGCCGCACGCGGCGTAGGCCAACGTCCCGAGTTGGGGTTGGGGTGGCATGGGGCGAGTTTTTGCTGTCATCCTTGAAGTTCGAAGTGGCGTTGCTTGCACAGTGGCAAGTCCGTCACTCCAACACTTCACTCTAAAAGGAGTCTTCCATGACCACATCTTTCGTCCGCACCATGCCCGTCGTGCTCGCCCTGGCGCTCGCCTCCATCGGCGTGTCCGCCGTGGCACAGACCTCGGCACCCGCAACGGCCGAGCCGACCACCACCGAGAAGGTGAAGGAGGCCGGCAGCGAGGCAGTGGATGCCACCAAGCGCACGACCAAGAAGGCAGTGAACGCCACCGAAAACGGTGCCGAAAAGGCCTGGGACGCTACCAAGAGCACCACCAAGAAGGCCGCAAACGCGACCGAGCGCGGCACCAAGAAGGCCTGGAACGCGACCAAGAAAACCACCAAGAAGGCCACCAACGCCACCAAGAACGCAGCCGCCAAGACCGGCGACGCTGTTGAAACCGCCGGCCACAAGACGGCCGACGGCATGCGCAGCACCGGTGCTGCCATCGGCGAGAAGATTCCTGGCACGGCGGAGAACGCGGCTGCCAAGAAGCAATAAGGCTTGCTCTGCGGCCTCGAAAAGAACCCGCTTCGGCGGGTTTTTTTGTGGGCGGCGACAGTGCTGCCAAGATGCAGTCCATGAACCGATCCGCCGCACCCGACCCCGACAACCTGGTGCTCACAGGCCTCGCGCCCATCGTCTCGCCCGCCACGGTCGTGCTGATCCTCGGCAGCTTTCCGGGTGTGCGCTCGCTTGAACGGCAGCAGTACTATGCGCATCCCCAAAACCAGTTCTGGAAGATCTTGCAAGCCGTCTGGCCCGACCACCCTTTGCCGACCGGCGCAGACAGCTATGCAAAAAAGAAGGCGTGGCTGCTCGATCGCGGCCTGGGCGTATGGGACGTGTACGCGGCCTGCGAGCGCGAAGGCAGCCTCGATTCGGCGATCCGCTCGCCGGTCGTGAACGACATCGCAGGCCTGAAGCTGCCGAAGCTCGCCGCCATTGCGCACAACGGCGGCGAGAGCTTCAAGCACGCACGCCACACGCGCACGCTCGGCGTGTCGGTCTACCAGCTGCCTTCCACCAGCCCCGCCAATGCGTCGTGGAGCTTCGAGCGCAAGCTCGCGGCCTGGCGCGAGGTCTTCGACGCCCACAAACTCACCTGATCCGATGGCCACGCGCACCACCCCCGTCCTTCCCGAAGTCAATTTCTCCGACTGGGGCGACATCCGTTATCTGCACCTGGGCACCGAATGGGTCCAGGGCTCGATGAAGCTCGATGCACCGTTCGAGATCGAACTCGAATACGTGCAGCGCATGATGGCCTGGCTGCTCTTCGTCGATGGCAAGACCGTCGCCAGCCGCCATGCGATGCAGCTCGGCCTCGGCGCGGCCACGCTCACCAAGTTCAGCCGCAAGACCCTGCGCATGCGCACCACGGCGGTCGAGCTCAACCCGCAGGTGGTGTCGGCCTGCCGCGGCTGGTTCAAGCTGCCGGCCGACGATCCGAAGCTGCGCGTGGTGATCGCCGATGCAGCCGTGGAGATCCGCAAGCCCGAGTGGCACGGCACCGTCGATGCGCTGCAGGTCGACCTGTACGACCATGAAGCGGCCGCACCCGTGCTCGACAGCGAAGACTTCTACGCCGACTGTCGCGCGCTGCTCACCGAAGACGGTTGCATGACGGTCAACCTCTTCGGCCGCTCGTCGAGCTACGAGCGCAGCCTCGAGAAGATCGCCGCCGCGTTCGGCGCCGATGCCGTCTGGGCCTTCAAGCCGACGCGCGAAGGCAACACGGTGGTGCTGGCGCAGCGCACGCCGAGCCGCCCGAAGCGCGAGGTGCTTGCCGAGCGCGCGCAAACGATCCAGACTCGCTGGAGTCTGCCCGCGCCGAAGTGGCTGCGGGTGTTCAAGCCCCTGAATACTTCCCTCACCCGAACCTCCGGCCCATGAGCGCTGTTCCCGCAGTTTCCGCCCCCGCACCCCTGGCCGCCCGCCACGAAGGCCCGCTCGACCTGCGCCGCCTGATCGAATGGCTGGCCACCGACGGCGTCATTTCCCCGATGGAGGCCAAGCGCACCATCGCGCGCTGCGCGCAGGCAGAAAGCCGCCAGGCACCGCTGGTTCGCCTGGCCAACGTGGCGATGACGCGCGAGAGCGACAACAAGCCGCTCGACCTCGAAGCCCTCACCCAATGGCTTGCCGGCCGCGCCAACCTGAGTTACTTGCGCATCGATCCGCTGAAGGTCGACGTGGGCAAGGTCGCCGACACCATGAGCGCGGCCTACGCCGAGCGCCACAAGGTGCTGCCGGTGCAGGTGCTGCCCAACGAAGTGGTCGTGGCGACGGCCGAGCCGTTTCTCACCGACTGGATCGCCGAGGTCGAGCGCCAGTCGAAGCGCACGGTGCGGCGCGTGGTGGCCAATCCGGCCGATATCCAGCGCTACACGGCCGAGTTCTTCGCGCTTGCCAAGTCGGTGCGCGCTGCGCAGAAGGCAGGTGGCAACACCGGCGGCGCGAGCTTCGAGCAGCTGGTCGAACTGGGCAAGAGCACCAAGCAGCTCGACGCCAACGACCAGAGCGTGGTGCAGGTGGTCGACTGGCTCTGGCAGTACGCCTTCGACCAGCGCGCGAGCGACATCCACCTGGAGCCGCGCCGCGAACAGGGCGTGATCCGTTTCCGCATCGACGGCATCCTGCATCCGGCCTACCAGATGCCGATGGGCGTGATGAACGCGATGGTCGCGCGCATCAAGCTGCTCGGCCGCATGGACGTGGTGGAAAAGCGCCGTCCGCTCGACGGCCGCATCAAGACCCGCAACATGCGCGGCGACGAAGTCGAAATGCGTCTGTCGACCTTGCCGACCGCCTTCGGCGAGAAGATGGTGATGCGGATCTTCGACCCCGACACCGCGGTGAAGGACCTCGATGCGCTCGGCTTCGCGCAGCACGATGCGCAGCGATGGGAGCAGTTGGTCACACGGCCCAACGGCATCATCCTGGTGACCGGCCCGACGGGCTCGGGCAAGACCACCACGCTGTACTCCACGTTGAAGCGCGTGGCGACTGAAGAAGTGAACGTGAGCACGGTCGAAGACCCGATCGAAATGATCGAGCCTTCGTTCAACCAGACGCAGGTGCAGCCGCAACTGGACTTCGGCTTCACCGAGGGACTGCGTGCGCTGATGCGGCAGGACCCGGACATCATCATGGTCGGCGAAATCCGCGACCTCGCCACCGCCGAGATGGCGGTGCAGGCCGCGCTCACCGGCCACCTCGTGTTCAGCACGCTGCACACCAACGATGCGCCCAGCGCCATCACGCGGATGATGGAACTGGGCGTGCCCTCGTATCTCATCACCGCCGTGATGCTCGGCGTGCTCGCACAGCGCCTCGTACGCACGCTGTGCCCGCATTGCAAGCAGCCCGACGACACGGTCACGCGCGAGAGCCTCGAGGCCATCGTCAAGCCGTGGCAGATCACCGGCTCCGTGCGCGCCTACAAGCCCGTGGGTTGCGTCGATTGCCGCATGACCGGCTACATGGGCCGCATGGGCCTCTACGAATTGCTGAGCGTGACCGAGGCCTTCAAGGACAAGGTCACCAAGGAGCCCAACCTCACCGGGCTCAGGCGCCAGGCCGTGATCGACGGCATGCGGCCACTGCGTCTTGCCGGCGCACTGCGCGTGGCCGAGGGCGTGACCACCATCGAAGAGGTCCTGAGCGCCACGCCGCCATTGGAGTGATGTAGTTCTTTGGGTTAACCCTAACCGTTCGGTTAGTGAAATCCACATCAGCCTGACCGCCAGCTGACCGGACAATCCCGCATCGAAACTTGTTCGAGGAGACTGTTCGTGAAAATCAAAAGTCAGAAAGACTTTTTCTCGGGTCTGATGTTCACTGTCGTGGGCGTGGCGTTCGCATGGGGCGCCACCACCTACAGCGTGGGCAGCGGCGCCCGGATGGGCCCGGGTTATTTCCCGTTGATGCTCGGCATCCTGATGGCCGTGATCGGCCTGGCGATCATGTTCAGCGGGCTCACCGTTGAAACGACCGACGGCGAGAAGATCGGCAAGTGGGCCTGGAAGCAGGTGGTGTTCATCCTGGGCGCCAACATCGCCTTCGGCATCCTGCTCGGCGGCCTGCCGAGCCTGGGCGTGCCTGCCATGGGAATGATCATCGCGATCTACGCGCTCGTGATCATCTCCAGCCTCGCGGGCCACGAGTTCAAGCTGCCCACCGTGCTGATCCTGGCCACCATCCTGGCCGTCGGCAGCTACGTTGCATTCATCTGGGCGCTCAAGCTGCAGATCCAGGTCTGGCCGACCTTCATCACCGGTTGAGAAGAAAGCTGCGCACATGGAATTGTTTGACCACCTCTCGATGGGTTTTGGCGTTGCCTTTACCTTCACCAACCTGCTGTACTGCCTTGTCGGCTGCATTCTGGGCACCCTGATCGGCGTGCTCCCGGGCATCGGCCCGGTCGCGACCATCGCGATGCTGCTGCCTGCTACGTACGCATTGCCGCCCGTCTCGGCGCTGATCATGCTGGCCGGTATTTACTACGGCGCGCAGTACGGCGGTTCGACCACCGCCATCCTTGTGAATCTGCCGGGCGAATCGTCCTCGGTGGTGACCGTGATCGACGGCTACCAGATGGCGCGCAAGGGCCGTGCGGGCCCCGCACTCGCGGCTGCGGGCCTCGGCTCGTTCTTCGCGGGTTGCGTCGGCACGCTGATCCTGGCTGCCTTCGCGCCGCCGCTGACCGAACTGGCCTTCAAGTTCGGCCCTGCCGAATACTTCTCGCTGATGATCCTGGGCCTGATCGGCGCCGTGGTGCTGGCTTCGGGCTCACTGCTCAAGGCCATCGCGATGATCGTGCTGGGCCTGTTGCTCGGCCTGGTCGGCACCGACGTGAACTCGGGTGTCGCGCGCTACAGCTTCGACGTGCCTGAACTCACCGACGGCATCGGCTTCGTGGCCATCGCCATGGGCGTGTTCGGCTACGGCGAAATCATCGCGAACCTGTCGCGTCCGGACGACGAGCGCGAGATCTTCACCGCCAAGGTCTCGGGCCTGTTCCCGACCAAGGAAGACTTCAAGCGCATGGTGCCGGCCGTGCTGCGCGGAACGGCGCTGGGCTCCTCGCTGGGCATCCTGCCCGGCGGCGGCGCGCTGCTGTCGGCCTTCGCGGCCTACACGATCGAGAAGAAGACCAAGCTGCATCCGGGCGAAGTGCCCTTCGGCAAGGGCAACATCCGCGGCGTGGCAGCTCCCGAGGCCGCCAACAACGCCGGTGCGCAGACCTCCTTCATCCCGCTGCTGACGCTGGGCATTCCGCCCAACGCCGTGATGGCGCTGATGGTGGGCGCGATGACCATCCACAACATCCAGCCGGGTCCGCAGGTGATGACCAGCAACCCCGAGCTGTTCTGGGGCCTGATCGCCTCGATGTGGCTGGGCAACGCGATGCTGATCATCCTGAACCTGCCGCTCATCGGCATGTGGATCAAGCTCCTGTCGGTGCCCTACAAGTTCCTGTTCCCGGCGATCGTCCTGTTCTGCGCCATCGGCGTTTACTCGACGAACAACAACACCTGGGACATCTGGATGGTCGGCATCTTCGGCCTGGTGGGCTACACCTTCTTCAAGCTGGGATGCGAGCCTGCGCCATTGCTGCTGGGCTTCATCCTGGGGCCGATGATGGAAGAGAACCTGCGCCGCTCGCTGCTTCTCTCGCGCGGTGACTGGAGCGTGTTCGTCACCCGTCCGATCTCCCTCGGACTGCTGCTGGCCGCTTTGCTGCTGCTGGTGATCGTGCTGCTGCCCGCGGTGAAGGCCAAGCGCGAAGAGGCGTTTGTCGAAGACTGATCGCGGCTCTCTGCCTGCTTGCAAAACGGCGCCTTCGGGCGCCGTTTTTTATTTCTGCTGCGGGATGTTCAGGGCGTGTGCGCAGGCCGCCGGGTACTCCCCTGCGCGAACGTCCCCGTCGCGTGATCGCGCCCTGAATGCCTCCTACGGCTTGGCAGCACGCAACGGCTTCATGTGCTGCCGCGCCATCGCCAGAAAGGCCAGCGCCGCCGGGCTCAGCGGATGCTTGGCCAGCCGCACCGCGACGACCGGGTATTCGAGTGTCGGACGCGTCACCGCCACGGCGCGAAGATTGCCCGGCATCAATACCTCCACATAGCGCGGCAGCAACGCCACGCCCGCGCCCGCCTGGATGAGGCCGAACGCCGTCGACAGCATCGACACGTGATGCACCACGTGCGGGTACACGTTCGCCACGCTCGACAACTGGCGGCTCACCGCGCGCCAGATGTTGGCGTCCGGGTTGACGTGGATGAAGGGCAGTGCGTCCAGGTGCTTCGCATCGACCACCACGCGCTGCGCGAGTGGATGGTCGTCGCGCACGAAGAGAGCCATGCGCTCGGTGAACAGCGGCTCGGTCGCGAGTTCCGAATGCTTTTGCCCGATGTCCGAGCCGAAGCCGAGGTCAGCCTCCTGCGAGAGGATGCGCGAGATCATCTGCTCGGCCGTGCTGTCGAGCAGGGTGGTCGCGAGCGTCGGGTGCTTCTGCGAGAAGCGGCCGAGCATCGGCGGCAGAAGGGCGCCCGCTGTGAGATGGCCGACAGCCAGCACGACGCGCCCTTCGCGCAGTTGCGACTGCGAGCGGCAAGCGCCTACCGATTCATCGATAAGCCGCAGCGCCCGAACGGCCGTCTCGACCATTACCTGACCCGCGCTCGTGAGCTGGATGCGGCGGCCGCGCACGATCAGCGGCTGCCCGAGCTGCTCTTCCATGCGCTTGACGAGATGGCTGATGGCCGGCTGCGTGAGCTGCAGACTTTCCGCTGCCAGCGTGAAGCTGCCCGATTCGGCGACCGCCGCCAGCGCCCGCAACTGCTGCAGCGAGACTTCTTCCGTGGCGTTCTTTGTCATAAGCCGCGCTCATAGTTGAATAAGCTGGATTATCTGGCTTGATGCACGGGGCCTGCATAGCATGCGAGTTTCCCCACGGGGCCAGAATCCAAGCACCATGAAAAGAATCCAGTTCCTTCAAGGGGCCGCCGTTGCGCTGCTGTGCATGGCCGCCTCGTCCGCCAGTTGGGCCGAGGGCTACCCGAACAAGCCGATCCGGCTCATCGTGCCGTTCCCCGCGGGCGGCGCCACCGACCTTTTCGCCCGTACGCTCGGGCAGAAGATGGGCGAGAAGCTCGGCACCCAGCTGATCATCGACAACAAGCCCGGCGCCGGCGGTGCCATCGGTTCCGACCAGGCCGCCAAGGCCGCGCCCGACGGCTACACGGTGCTGCTGGCCACCACCAGCACGCATTCGATCGGCCCGGCCGTCGTGCCCAGGCTGCCCTACGACACGGTGCGCGACTTCACGCCCATCGCGCACGTGGGCGATGCGCCCAGCATCATGCTGGTGCCGGTCACGTCGCCCGCCAAGACCGTGCGCGAGTGGATCGACTACGCCAAGAAGAACCCCGGCAAGCTCAACTACGCATCGAGCGGCAACGGCACCATCGTGCAGCTCACGGCCGAGCTCTTCAAGGCGCAGGCCGGCGTGTTCGTGACGCACATTCCCTACAAGGGCACCGCGCTCGCCATTCCCGACCTGATCAGCGGCAAGATCGACGTGCTCTTCGATTCGCTCCCCACCGGCATGCCGCATGTGCGCGACGGCCGCCTGCGCGCCCTGGGCGTGACGACGCTCAAGCGCTCGCCGCTTGCGCCCGAACTCCCGCCAATTGCCGACACGCTGCCGGGCTACGAGTCGAACACCTGGTTCGGCTTCTACGGCCCGAAGAACCTGCCGGCCGACATCGTGGCGCGCGTCAACAAGGCGGCCAACGAAGCCATTGCCGATCCGGAGGTGAAGGACAAGCTCGCGCGCCTGGGCATCGAGCCCGCCGCTGCCGGCACGCCCGAGCAGTTCGCGAAGATGGTGGCCGCCGACGCTGCCAAATGGAAAAAGATCGTGGTCGAACGCAAGATCACCAACGAATAACGAACGAGAGAACGCCGAAATGAACTTCGATTTCAACAATCCCTATCTCTCCACCCGCATCCCGATCTTCGCGCGCAACGTGGTGTCGACCTCGCACCCGCTCGCCTCGCAAGCGGGCCTGCGCATCCTTCAGCAGGGCGGCAACGCCGTCGATGCGGCCATCGCCACGGCGGCCGTGATGACGCTGGTCGAGCCGGTGAGCAACGGTCTCGGCAGCGACGCGTTCTGCATCCTGTGGGACGGCAAGGAGTTGCATGGCCTGAACGCCTCCGGCCCCGCGCCCAAGGCCTGGACGCCCGAGTACTTCAAGGCCAAGTACGGCGCCGATGCCGCCACGCCGCCGATGCGCGGCATCGACTCGGTCACCGTGCCGGGCGCGGTGCGCGGATGGGTCGCGATGAGCGATCGCTTCGGCAAGCTGCCGTTCGCCGATCTGCTGGCACCGGCCATCGACATCGCCGAGCGCGGCTATCTCGTGCCCCCGGTGGTGCAGGGCAAGTGGGCCGCGGCCGCGCCGCTGCTGGGTTCGCAACCCGGCTTTGCGCAGGCCTTCCTGCCCTGGGGCCGTGCGCCCGAGGTCGGCGAGCTGTTCCGCTTCGCCGCAGCGGCGCGTGCGCTCAAGGCCATCGCCCGCACCAAGGGCGAGGCCTACTACAACGGTGAAATCGCCGAGGCGCTCGCGAAGTTCTCGAAGGAGCAGGGCGGTGCGCTCACCGTGGCCGACCTCGCGGCCTACCAGCCCGAGTGGGTCGAGCCGATCTCGCGCGAGTACCGCGGCCACACGCTGCACGAAATTCCGCCGAACGGGCAGGGCATCGCGGCGCTGATCGCGCTCGGCATCCTCGAGAAGTTCGACATCGCTTCGCTGCCGGTCGATTCGGTCGAATCGCAGCACCTGCAGATCGAGGCGATGAAGCTCGCCTTTGCGGACGTGTACCACTACGTGTCGGAGCGCAAGACGATGACGGTGACGACCGAGCAACTGCTCGACGACGCCTACCTTGCATCGCAGGCGCGCCTCATCGACCGCAAGAAGGCGCAAGACTTCAAGGCCGGCAACCCGGTCAAGGGCGGCACCATCTACCTCACCGCGGCGGACGAGAGCGGCATGATGGTGAGCTTCATCCAGAGCAACTACATGGGCTTCGGCTCGGGCTGCGTGGAGCCCGAGTTCGGCATCAGCCTGCAGAACCGCGGCCATGGCTTCAGCCTGAAGGCCGAGAGCCCGAACGTGGTGGCACCGGGCAAGCGGCCGTTCCACACGATCATTCCGGCCTTCCTCACCAAGGACGGCCAGCCGGTCATGAGCTTCGGCGTGATGGGCGGCAACATGCAGCCGCAGGGCCACATGCAGACGCTGGTGCGCATGCTCGACTACGGGCAGAACCCGCAGGCCGCCTGCGATGCGCCGCGCTGGCGCTTCAACGCGGGCCTGGAGATCAACGTCGAGGCCGCGATGAATCCGAAGACCGTGCAGGGCCTGCGCGACCTCGGCCATCACCTGGACGTGATCGACGATTCGTACCAGGACTTCGGCGCCGGCCAGTTCATCTGGCGCGCGGGCGAGCCGTCGGTCGAAGGCTACGTGGCCGCGAGCGACCCGCGCCGCGACGGCGTGGCGGCAGGGTTTTAACGAGCGCGCGATGATCGGGGGATGACCAAGACCGCCGCGCAGACCGGCATCCCCTCTTCTTCTCATGCCGGCGCCAAGAGCATTGCGCCTGGCCTCATCCTCGCCTCGCTGGGCGCGATTGCGTTCAGCGGCAAGGCGATCATCGTCAAGCTGGCCTACCGCTACGGCGTCGACGCCATCACGCTCATCATGCTGCGCATGCTCTTTGCGCTGCCGCTGTTCGCGGTGATGGCTTGGTGGGCGGGGCGCGGCAAGCCGCCGCTCACCTTTCGCGACTGGCTCGGCGTGGTCGGCCTCGGCTTCTCGGGCTACTACCTCGCGAGCTTTCTCGACTTCGCGGGGCTGGCCTATATCTCGGCCAGCTTCGAGCGGCTGATCCTGTATCTCAACCCCACGCTGGTGCTGCTGTTCGGTTGGGTCCTGTACCGTCGGCGCGCCACGCGGCCACAGGTGCTGGGCATGGTTGTGAGCTACGCCGGGGTGCTGCTGGTGTTCGGCCACGAGCTGTGGACCGGTGGCGGCGGCAAGGGCGGCGGGGCGGCGGCCTGGGGCGCGTTCCTCGTCTTCCTGAGCGCGGTGAGCTATGCGGGCTACCTCGTCTACAGCGGCGAGTTCGTCAAGCGGCTGGGGTCGCTCAGGCTCGTGGGCCTGGCCACCACCGTGGCGTGCCTGCTGTGCATCCTGCAGTTCGTGCTGACGCGGCCGATCAGCGTGGCGATGCAGCTCGCGCCCGAGGTCATCTGGCTCTCGGTGCTCAACGCCACGGTGTGCACGGCGGTGCCTGTCCTGATGGTCATGATGGCCATCGAGCGCATCGGCCCCGCAGTGGCGGCGCAAACCGGCATGATCGGGCCCCTGTCGACCATCCTCATGGGGGTGGTCATACTCGATGAGCCGTTCACCGCGTGGATCGCGGCCGGCACGGTGCTCGTCATTGCGGGCATCTTCGTTTTCACACGCAAGGGGCGCGAAGCCCCTGCACGTTAGGAGCAACAAACATGGATCTGGGCATTGCAGGCAAGACCGCGCTGGTGTGCGGCGCGAGCAAGGGGTTGGGCTACGGCTGCGCCGAGGCGCTGGTGCGCGAAGGCGTCAACGTGGTGATCGTGGCGCGCGGCGCCGAGGCGCTGGAAGCGGCTGCGAAGAAGCTGGCCGAAACGGCGGGCGCATCGGGCAGCCCCTTCGTCAAGCATGTGGCCGCCGACATCACCACCGAAGCCGGCCGCGCCGCCGTGTTCGCACTGGGCCATGACTTCGACATCGTCGTCACCAACGCCGGCGGCCCGCCGCCCGGCGACTTCCGCAACTGGGACCGCGAGGCGTGGATCAAGGCGGTCGACGCGAACATGCTCACGCCCATCGAACTCATCAAGGCGACGGTGGACGGCATGGCCAAGCGCGGCTTCGGCCGCATCGTGAACATCACGTCGAGCTCGGTGAAGTCGCCCATCGACATCCTCGGCCTCTCGAACGGCGCGCGCAGCGGCCTCACCGGCTTCGTGGCCGGCGTGGCGCGCACGGCCGTCGCGGCGCAGGGCGTGACCATCAACAACCTGCTGCCGGGCTCATTCGACACTGATCGCCTCAAGGGCACCATGGCCGGCGCGGCCCAGAAGACCGGCCAGGACTTCGACACCGTGTGGGAAGCCCGCAAGAAGAACATTCCCGCCAGGCGCTTCGGCACGCCAGCGGAGTTCGGCGCCATCTGCGCGTTTCTCTGCAGCCAGCAGGCTGGCTACATGACGGGCCAGAACGTGCTGGCGGACGGCGGCGCCTACCCCGGCACCTACTGAGTCGGCTCACGGGCGAGGGGAGGCGCATCGTGAGCAGCAACAACAACAACAACAGCAGCAGGTCTTTCGAAAAAATAACGCTGGTGTCGGTCACCGGTCTGCCCGACGCGCGCGGCGCCGCGATGGCGCTGCAACACAGTCAGGCACAGATGCCCGGTGCGCGTGCGCTGCTGTGCAGCCCGCAGGCGCCCCATGACCTGCCAGGGGGCATCGCGCATGTGCCGATCGCGCCGCTGAACTACCACGAGTACGGCTGGTTCATGATGTTCGCGCTCTGGCGCGTGGTGCAGACCGAATTCGCACTGGTGGTGCAGGAAGACGGCTGGGTCGTCAACGCAAACAATTGGCGCGACGAATTCCTGGACTTCGACTACATCGGCGCACCGATCCATCTCGCGAAGATCGATACGCCCGAAGGCACGTACTGGCGCAACCGCTTCGAGTGGACCGATGAACTGCAGAAGCCCGGCCACGTCGTCACGCCGATCCAGAACGGCGGCTTCAGCCTGCGCAGCCGGCGCTTCATGCGAGCGCTGGTCGACCACCCGCACATCCGCGTCGAGATTCCGCCGCCCGATGCGGTGCAAGGCGATCCGCTGAAGATGCACTGGCAGCACAACGCGCTGCTCGAAGACGTGCAACTGAGCGGCGTGCTACGTCCCGCGCTCGAAGCGGCCGGCATGCGCTTCGCGCCGCTGGAGGTGGCGCGCAGTTTCTCCATCGAGCATGCGGGGCCGCAACTGCACCAGGGCTACAACGCGATGCTGCTGTTCGGGCACCACGCGAAGGTGCGGCAACTGGCGAGCTTGTCGCCGCTCACGCTGCGTTCGCTGATTCCGCTGTCCGAACTAGACGCCTGGTACGGCGAGCGCGACATCCTGCAGATGTTCGAGCGCAATGGCTATCGCATCGAGTTCGCGCCCGAGCCTGTGGCGCTGGATGCGGCGCCGCGCAGGGTGTACGACTGCATCACCTACAACGGCGAGGCCGACATCCTCGCGGCTCGGCTGCATGAACTGTCGGAGGTGGTCGATTGCTTCGTCATCGTCGAAGCCGACCGCACCTTCAGCGGTGAGCCGAAGGCCCTGCGTTTCGATGCCGCCGACCCGCGCATTGCCGCGTTCCTGCCGCGCATCCGCTACATCGCGGTACACGACATGCCGGTCGTCGATGAAGCCGCGGACGCGGTGCCCGTCGTCGGCGACTGGCTCTCCGACACGCCGAAGTCCGGCTTCTGGATTCGCGAGAAATTCCAGCGCAACCAGATCGTGCGAGGGCTGCACGATGCGGCGCCCGATGACTTGATCCTGATTTCCGATGCAGACGAGATTCCACGCGCGTCGGTGGTGCGGGCGATGCGGGACGACCGGCGGCACGCGATCTTCGGTTTGTGCCTGGCGTTCTATTACTTCTATGCGAACTATCGCAATGTCGAAGGACCGGAGGCATCGTCGGTGTGGACTGTCGCGGCGACGCGCGCGCAACTGGACGTGCTCACGCCCGATCAGTTGCGGATGCGGGTGCGCACCGGCGCCCAGCCAGCGCTGATCCTCGCGGATGCCGGCTGGCATCTCTCATACCTTGCAATGGACGAGGCCGCGGTGCGCGCGAAGATCCGTGGCTTTGCGCACCAGGAATACAACGCTGCTGAGTTCCTGGCTGCCATCGATATTCCGGCGCTGCTGGCTTCGGGCAAGGACTTGTATGACCGGCCGGGCTACGCGTGGCGGCTGGTCGGGCGTGACGAGGCGCCGCAGTGGCTGGCGGGCCAGCCGGCATTGGCGCATCTGTTCGCCGCAGTGCCTCCCGAGGCAACGCGCTACGCCAAGGAGTCTTATGTCACCGTCCAGCCGAGCCCCTTCGGTTTCTGGGAGCGCCATGCGAACCGCCATATTCTTCAGGCCTGCGCGTCCTTCATCCGGGGGCGCGTGCTCGATATCGGCTGCAACCACGGCGCGAGCACTTATTGGCTGCGCGAGAACCCGCAGGTGACTGAAGTGGTGGGCGTGGACCTGAACGAAGAGGCGTTGTCGCTCGCACGCGAACTCTTCGCGTCGGTGCCCCTGCCCAGCCTGTTCGTCGATCACGACATGACCAGCGACGGGCCGATCTTTCCGCCGGCCGACACTGTCGTGAGTTTTCATACGCTGGAGCACATCTACGCCGACGACGTACCTGGCTTTCTTTCGTCGGCCTGCCAGTCGCTTGCATCGGGTGGCTATTTCGTCATCTCGATTCCTTATGACCGCGCCTACCCGGACCCCTGCCATGTCGGCTTCTATACCGAAGCCAGCCTGATCCAGGTGATGGAGGTGGCGGGCTTGAAGGTCGTCGAGTGCTTCAAGGACGACCGGTTCGAGCAGAAAGACCTGCTGACGGGCGTGTTCCGCAAGTCTTGACTTGGGGGGACCGCCCTGTTGATCAGCGCCGCGACGCCACCACGATCCCACCTACGATCAGCACGAACGCCACCCCGTGATACCAGTGCGGCGCCTCGCGGAGAAACGCCGCCGACAGCACCGCCGCGAACAGCGGCGTGAGGTTCATGAAGATGCTCGCCGCCTGTGGCCCCGCGCGCTGCACGCCGGTGCCCCAGCAGCGATAGGCGACCACCGCCGGGCCGATGCCGATGAACGCCATCGCGGCGACCAGTGACCAGCCCAGGTCGATGTGGGCAGCAGTCAGCGTCCATTCGCCCGCGGCCAGCGCGCCCGACCAGGCGAGGCCGAACACCAGTTGCGCCATCAGGAAGGCGGCCCAGTCCTGCCGCACCTGCTTCGGCTCGTGCGTGCGCGCCAGCAGCCAGCTGTAGAAGGCCCAGGCGATGGTGCCCAGGATCATGTAGAGGTCGCCCGGCACCAGCCGCAGCGCGACCAGCTGGCGCCATTCGCCGCGGCTCAGCACCAGCAGCACGCCCAGCATCGAGAGCAGCGCACCGGCGATCTCGCGCGTGCTGATGCGGGCTCCGAAGAACAGCATGCCGACAGCGAGCATCCACAGAGGAAGGCTGGAGCCCACCAGCGTGACATTGATCGGCGTGGACGTCTGCAGCGCCATGTACTGGAACGCGTTGTACAGGCCGATGCCCAGCAGCCCGAGCACCGCGTAGCGCTTCCAGTGCGCCCAGAGCGGGCTGCCGCTGCGCAGCACCGAGGCCGCGAGCGGCAGCAGCAGCACGAACGCGATCACCCAGCGCACGAAGTTCAGCGTGAGCGGCGACACCAGCTCGCGCACCAGCCGGCCGACGACGGCATTGCCGGCCCACAGCAGCGGAGGCACGGTGAGAAGAAGAACGGTAAGGGAAGTGAGGCGCGGCTGCGATGTCGACATGGCCGCCGACTCTACCGGCTCTGCGCGGGCATCGCCCCGTGGCTTCGCCAAAGGCCCAAACGTGGCACCATGCGCCTCTTCTTTTTCTGCGCGTGGAGACTGCAACGATGTTGAGCAAAGCTGTCCGTATCGACCGCCATGGCGGCCCCGAAGAACTGAAGATCGTCGATGTGGAAGTCGGCGACCCCGGCCCCGGCGAGATCCGCATCCGCCACAAGGCCGTGGGCCTGAACTTCATTGACACCTACCAGCGCAGCGGTCTCTATCCGTTCCAGATGCCGCTCCAGCTGGGCATGGAAGCCTCGGGCGTGGTCGAGGCGGTGGGCGAGGGCGTGACGCACCTGAAGGCAGGCGACCGCGCCGCCTATGCGAGCCAGCCGCCCGGCGCTTACTGCGAGGCGCGCGTGATGCCGGCCAAGAACGTCTGCAAGCTGCCCGACGCCATCTCCTTCGAGACCGGCGCGGCCATGATGCTCAAGGGCCTGACCACGCAGTACCTGCTCAAGAAGACGCTGCCCGCCGAAGGCCTGCAGGCCGGCGACTTCATCCTGTTCCACGCGGCGGCCGGCGGTGTCGGCCTCATCGCCTGCCAGTGGGCCAAGGCATTGGGTCTGCAACTGATCGGCACCGCTGGCAGCGATGCCAAGTGCAAGCTGGCGCTCGACCACGGCGCGGCGCACGCCATCAACTACAGCACCGAGAACTTCGCGGCCCGCGTGAAGGAGATCACCGGCGGCAAGGGCGTGAAGGCGGTGTACGACTCGGTGGGCAAGGACACCTACGAGGGTTCCATCGACTGCCTGCGCCCCTTCGGATTGCTCGCGATCTTCGGCAACGGCTCGGGCCCGGTGCCGCCGATCAACCTGGGCACGCTGGCCTCCAAGGGCTCGCTCTACGTGACGCGGCCCACGCTGTTCACCCACATCGCCACGCGCGAGGCCACGCAGGCGATGGCCGACGACCTGTTCGCGGTGGTGGCGAGCGGCGCGGTGAAGATCCCGATCGACCAGCGCTACCCCCTGGCCGACGTGCAGCAGGCGCACCGCGACCTGGAAGCGCGCAAGACCACGGGCTGCACGATCCTCACGCTCTGAGTGAGGCCAAGCGGAGCAGGGCAGCCGCAGCCAGCCCTGTCCTACCCGCGGTGGGGTGTCATGCCTTCGACTTGTGGCGGGCGCACTTTGTAGGCTGTGCCCATCGCAACGAGGCAAGCCGTCATGAACATTCGCACCTTCATCGTCGAGGACAACCCCACCATCCGCGAGAGCCTCGTGGGCACGTTGCGCGAGGTGGCGCGGGTCGATCCGGTCGGCGAGGCCGAGACGGAAGCCGAAGGCTCGCGCTGGCTCACGCGCAACCTGGCGCTGTGGGACCTGGCCATCGTCGACCTGTTCCTGAAGGACGGCACCGGTTTCCGGGTGCTTGAGGCCTGTCGCCAGCGCAACCCGGCGCAAAAGATCGTGGTGCTCAGCAACTACGCCACGCCCGAGATCCGGCGCAAGTGCGCGCACCTGGGCGCGGACGCGGTGTTCGACAAGGCCACCGAAATCGACGACCTGATCGACTACTGCCAGCGCCGCCGTCAGGAGCGGTTCAGCTCTCAGCCAGCACACTGAGGTCGGGCATTCGGCGGTCGGCCTGCAAGCGATGCGGGTCTTCGCGAAAATCACCCTTTCAGGCGCGAGGAGCACGCGCCGGGCTCCGCAAATTGGCGACGAGATTCATGCGCGGAAATCACTCATTTTTCTGCTGCTGAATCTGCCGCACGGGTCGCGTCCGTGGGGCGTTCCTTCCCGTCATGTCCCGCTCCCGTTTTCTTCCCGACAACTTCACCTTTGCGCTTCTCTCGGTCGTTACCCTGGCCAGCCTGCTGCCCGCGAGCGGCGATGTGGCGCATCTGTTCGAGCGGCTGACGACTGTCGCCATCGGCCTCCTGTTCTTCCTGCACGGCGCCAAGTTGTCGCGCGAGGCGATCATGAATGGCATCACGCACTGGCGGCTGCACCTGCTGGTGTTCTGCAGCACCTTCATGCTGTTTCCGCTGCTGGGGTTGGCGCTCAAGCCGCTGCTCCTGCCGCTGATGACGCCCGAGCTCTACACCGGGGTGCTGTACCTCTGCGTGCTGCCGGCCACGGTGCAGTCGGCGATTGCGTTCACGGCGATGGCGCGGGGGAACCTGCCTGCTGCCATCTGCAGTGCGTCGGCATCTACCTTGCTGGGGGTGTTCATCACGCCTGTGCTGGTCAATCTCGTGGTGCTGCCGAATGGGGGACATGCAAGTTCTTCGCTCGGGTCGATCGGGCGGATCCTGCTGCAGTTGATGGTGCCGTTTCTCGTCGGGCATCTCTTGCGCCCCTGGATCGGCAAGTGGATTCAGCGTCGGGCTTCGGTGCTGAAGTTTGTGGACCAGGGGTCGATCCTGCTTGTCGTCTACACCGCCTTCAGTGCGGCGGTGATCGAGGGGCTTTGGCGGCAGGTGCCTGCGCATGCGCTCGTCGGGTTGCTCGTGGCCTGTGCGGTGGTGCTCGGGCTTGCATTGGGCTTGACGACGCTGATGGCGCGGAAGCTGGGGTTTGATCTGGAGGACGAGATCACCATCGTCTTTTGTGGCTCGAAGAAGAGCCTGGCGAGTGGGATTCCTATGGCGAAGGTGCTGTTTCCTTCGCATGCTGTGGGGGCGATCGTGCTGCCTTTGATGTTGTTTCATCAGATGCAGTTGATGGTTTGTGCTGTGTTGGCTCAGCGGTATGCGCGACGAGGGCGTGTTGAGCGTTCTGTCTTGAAGACGGCTGACTGAGGTTTGTTTTCCGAGGCCGGGTCTCGCCCCGGCGGGCGACTCACTTTCTTTTGCTTCGCCAAAAGAAAGTAAGCAAAGACAAGGCGACCCCGCTGTCTGCGACCCCTTCGCTGCGCTACGGGGCAACCTGCGGTGCTCGCGTTTCGCGGGGTCTCGCCGAACTCGCCTTCGGCTCAGACAGCGGCGAGCCCTGATCCGCGAAACGCTGTGCTCCTCGGCGCAGCCAGAGGGGGTGGATACCTGAGCGGGCCATCGCTTTGCTCGGCATGGCGTCGGGCCTTTGCTTCGCTCGGCCTCTGATCTCGGTGGGGGATGCTTCGCTTCGCGGCCGGACTTGCTCCCTCTCCCCTTGGGGAGAGGGCGGGGGTGAGGGCAGCAGCCTTCGTGCAAGTGAGGCGTTTTTTTTGCGCCGGCGGCCCTCACCCCAACCCTCTCCCCGAGGGGAGAGGGAGCCAAACCCGAGCAAACCCGAGCCAAGCCGAGCGAAGCAAAGGCCCGAGGAAGCCGCCGAGCGAAGCGATGGCGTATTGGGTCCCCAACCCCTTCTGTCTGCGCCGAGGAGCGGAGCGTTTCGCGGATCAGGGCTCGCCCTTGTTTGAGCGAAGCGAGTTTGGGCGAGACCCCGCGGAACGTGAGCACCGCAGGTTGCCCGCAGCGAAGCGGAGGGACGCAGACAGCAGGGTCGCCTTTTCTTTGCTTACTTTCTTTTGGCGAAGCAAAAGAAAGTAAGTCGCCCGCCGGGGCGAGACCCGGCCTCGGAACAAAAAAAGAAACCTAGCTCTCGATCTTCCCAAGCCGAGACTCCCGCAACCGACTAGGCGCCAAAGCCCCAGCCGATTCCAGAATCGGATAAGCAATAGAACAAATATGCGAATTGATCCGCTTCAAATCGCTGATCAAGTCGATATGCAGCGAACTTGTCTCGATGCTCAGCGTGGTCCGATCCGACAACCGATCCAGGTGAGTCGTCGCATAAGCCCGCTCCAGATCCCGAAACCGTGCCTTCTCTTCCAGAAGCTTCTGCGCATCCCGAACATTCCCGTTCAGGAACACGCTCATGCTCAAGCGCAGGTTCGCCACCAGCCGCCCATGCAGCTCGACGATCTCCGCCATCCCGGCCTCCGAGAAGTTGCGCTGCGGTTTGATCTTCTTGTCTTCCACATCGATGATCACCCGCTCGATGATGTCGCCGATCTGCTCCATGTTGATCGTGAAGCTGATGATGTCCGTCCAGCGCCGGCTTTCCTCTTCGCCCAGCGCCTCGCGCGAGATGCGCGTCATGTAGTACTTGATCGCCGAGTACAGCTCGTCCACCGTGTCGTCCAGCTGCCGCAGCTCCTGCGACAGCCGCGTGTCGTTGTTGCGGATCACGTCGAGCACGCCGATCAGCATGGTCTCCACGATGTCGGCCTGGTGCAGTGCCTCGCGCGCGGCGTTCGAGATCGCGAGCGAGGGCGTCGAGAGCGCCGAGGGGTCCAGGTGGTGCGGGCGGCTGGTGCCCGAGGCCTGCGGGGTTGGCAGCATGCGCGTGACGAGCTTGGCGATCCACTGCGTGAGGCCGATGAAGCCCACGCTGATCACGACGTTGAATGCCAGGTGGAACAGCACCACGCCGTGCGTCTGGTTCGGCAGCTCGGGCTGCACGTAGCGGATCCACAAGCCCACGAAAGGCGCGACGATCGCCACGCCCAGTGCCTTGAAGACGAGGTTGCCGACCGTCACCTGCCGCACCGACACGGCCGACTTTGCCGTGGTCAGCACCGCCAGCAAACCGCTGCCGAGGTTGGCGCCGAGCACGAGGCCGAGCGCCACATCCAGCGGCACCACATTCGACGTCGCCATGGCCGCGACCAGCAGCACCACCGCGAGGCTCGAATAGGCCACGATGGCCAGCACCGCGCCGATGGTGATCTCGAGCAGCACGTCGCTGTTGATCGACGCGAGCAGCGCACGCACCGCGGGCGACGAGAACAGGGGTTCGGTCGCTTCCACCACCAGCTGCAGCGCGAGCAGCATCAGCCCCAACCCGATCAGCACGCGTCCCACCCGTCCCGCCACAGTGGCCGAGCGCGTGATGAACAGCACCACTCCCACGAAGATGAACATCGGCGAGAGCCATGACAGATCCGCTGAAAACAGCACCGAGATCAGCGCTGTGCCCACGTCGGCCCCCCGCATCACCGCCAGCGCCGCGGGCAGCGTGACCAGGCCCTGCCCGACGAAGGACGAGGTCATGAGCGAGGTGGCGGTGCTCGACTGCACCAGCGCGGTCACGCCGATGCCCGAGAGGGCGGCAGTGAACCGGTTGCGCATGCTCTGCACAAGGATCTTGCGCAGGTTGGCGCCGAACACGCGCAGCACGCCGGTGCGAACCAGATGGGTGCCCCACACCAGCAGTGCCACTGCCGCGAGCAGATTCAGGAGATGCTTCATGGGTGTCGGGTTCTGTCCTTTTCGTTTTGGTTCGTTTCGACCCCATTTTCCACAAGTGGCGGTTCAGAAGGTGAGAAGAAACCGTAGCGAGCGGTTCGAGCCTGCGCCGAGGACCGGAGCCGTACTCCGTACGGTGAGGACCGCAGGTGCGAGATCGGACCGCGCAGCAGGTTTATTCACACCTTTTCAGTCGATCAGGGTTCCGTTGTCGTGGAAAGGAAAGGGGCCTTCGAAGAGGCCGGAAGCCGCCAGATGGGTGACGAGCCGGCCGCTTCGCGCGGACCACGCATGCACGCGGAAAGCGGGCGGCTCCAAGGTCCAGGCGGAGGCCGCGCCGGGCGCCAGGTCGAGGCAAACCTGGTGCGCAGGCGCCGGCGAGGTCGAGGCGATCGTGCCGCCGAAGCGCACGTCGATGGCACGGTGCAGGTGCCCGCAGATCACGCGCTCGACATTGGGATAGCGGGCGATCAGCGTTTCGAGCGCGCCAGCGCCTTCGAGCAGGCCGATCTCGTCCATGTGGCCGATCAGCGTCGTGAAGGGCGGGTGGTGCATCGCGACCACGACGGGCTCATCGCGGCAGGCGTCGAGCATGGCTTCGAGCCAGCCCAGGCGCCGCTCGCACAGCGTGCCGTGGCTCGCGCCGGGCACGCAGGTATCGAGCGTGAGGAGCCGCAGCCCGCCGACACGCACCGAATACTGGATGAACCCGGCCGTGTCTTGGCCCGTGCCGAGGTATGCATGCCCGGGAAAGCTCTTGCGCAACTGGTCGCGGTCGTCGTGGTTGCCGGGCATCAGGTAGATCGGCATGGTGAGCGGGGCGAGCAGGCGCGCGAGGTGCTCGTACTCGGCGGCGCGGCCGAAGTCGGTCAGGTCACCGGTGATCACGACCGCATCGGGTTGCTGCGGCAGGGCGAGCACCGACTGGACCGCCTGCTGAAGATACGGCGCGGTGTCGATGCGGCCATAAGCCAGCCGGCCCGGCTCGCGGATGTGAAGGTCGGTCAGTTGGACCAGAAAAGTGTCTTGCATCGTTGTTGTGCTCATGCCGTGGGCTCCTGCGACGTCATCAGGCGGTCGGGATGGACGCGAAGGCCTACCGGATCGCCCGGACCGAAGGGGTTGTCGCGCCCCACATCGGCCACGAGCAGCGGCTGGTCGTGCACGCGCAACTGAAGCTGCACGCGGTCGCCGAGGAAGGTGCGGCGCTCGACGGTGGCACTGCCCCAGTCGGGCCGGGGCGCGCTCACCTCGACATCTTCGGGCCGCACCAGCAGCGTCGCATGGTCTTGCCAGGCGGGCGGGCAAGGCAGCGTGCCTCCGCCGAGTCGGACAACGCCCTGCGCGATGGCCTCGGGCGCGCGCTCCAGCCGGTTCACCCGGCCGAGGAACTCCGCGACGAAGGGGTGCGACGGCGCGCGGTACAGGTCTTCACCGCGGCCGACCTGCACGATGCGGCCGGCGCGCATCACGGCCAGGCGGTCGGCGATGGCCAGCGCCTCCTGCTGGTCGTGCGTCACGTGGATGGCGGTGATGTGCAGGCGGCGCAGCAACTCGGCGAGCTCGTCGCGCAGCGACTCCTTGAGCTTGGCGTCGAGCGCGGCCAGCGGCTCGTCCAGCAGCAGCACGCGGGGGCGCACGGCGACGGCGCGCGCCAGGGCCACGCGCTGGCGCTGGCCGCCGGAGAGTTCGGCGGGGCGCTTGTTCTCCAGCCCGCCGAGGCGCACGAGATCGACGAGTTCGCCGACCGCGCGTTTCTCTTCAGCGGGCGACACGCCGCGGATGCGGAGGCCATAGCCGATGTTGGCCGCCACGGTCATCTGCGGAAAAAGCGCGTAGCTCTGGAACACCATGCCCACGCCGCGATGCTCCACCGGGCGCTGTGTGACGTCCTGGTCGCCGAAGACGATGCGGCTGCCCGCATCGGGCGCCTCCAGCCCCGCGATCAGCCGCAGCAGCGTGGTCTTGCCGCAGCCCGAGGGGCCGAGCAGCGCGAGCACCTCGCCGGCCTCCACGTGCAGGTCGGTGGGTTGCAGGCCGCGCGTGCCGTCGGCGTAGGTCTTCGCGCAGTTCGCGATGTCGATGGGGATGCGTTCAAGTTCCATGGCGTTTCTGCATCAGGTTGGCAAGGTACTGCAGGCCCCACAGCACCGGGAGGATCACTGCGAAGAAGACCAGCGTGTAGGCCGATCCGATCTCGATGCGCATCGAGGCGTAGCTGTCGGCCAGACCGACGGGCAGGGTGCGGGTGAGCGGCGTGTGCAGCATCCAGGTGAGATTGAATTCGCCCACCGAGAGCGTGAAGACCATCAGGCTGCCGGCCACGATGGCGGGGAACACCGCGGGCACGAGGATGCCCATGAAGCGCTGGCGGAAGTTCGCGCCCAGCGAGCGCGCGGCTTCTTCGAGCGCGAGCAGGTCGTCGCGCTGGAAGGCCGAGCTCACGGTGCGCACCATGAAGGGCAGCGTGAAGACGATGTGGCCCACGAGGATGAAGGCAAAGCTTGTGCGAAAGGCGGTGAGCTGGCCGTAGGCGAGGATCAGTGCAAGCGCCGTCGCGAGGCCCGGCACCGCGACCGGCAGCGTCAGCAATTCCTCGAAGATGCGCGCGGCCCGGGAGCGGCTGCGCGCGAGTGCATAGGCGCAAGGCACGCCGAGCAGCACGGTGCAGATCACGCAGGCGACGGCCAGCCCGATCGACCAGCCGACGGTGCCGCCGTAGTTCTCCCACACCTCGCCGAGCCAGCGCAGCGTGAGGCCGCTCTTGAGGCCCGCGCTGTAGTTGTTGACCAGCCCCGCCATCACCGACAGCAGCATCGGCGCGATCATGAAGAGGCTCACCAGCACGGTGATGGCGAGCAGGAAGGGGGCTCTGGGTTGCGATGTCGTGCGCATTCGGATGCCCTTTCAGCGCGCCACGGGGTTGGCCCCGAAGCGACGCGCGACGAACAGCACCAGCCAGGTCACGAGGCCCAGCGCAATCGACAGCGACGCGGCGAGCGCGAAGTTGGCGTAGTTGGTGAACTCGTTGTAGATGGTGATCGGGATCACCTCGAACTTGCTGGCCAGCGTGAAGGCCGTGCCGAAGGCGCCCATCGAGGTCGCGAACAGGATCGCGCCGCAGGCCAGCGTGGTCGGCGCGAGCTCGGGCATCCACACGTCGCGCGCAACACGGAGGCGCGAGGCGCCGAGCGAGCGCGCGGCTTCCTCGAGCTGAACGTTCATCGCTTCGGCCGCCGCCGCATAGGTCGCAATGGCGCGCGGCAACGAGAAATACAGGTATGCGAGAAAGAGGCCGAGCAGCCCGTAGGCGAAGGTGATGCGCTCGCCGATCAGGCTGTCGCTCACGTCGGCCACGAGGCCTTGCCGGCCACCCAGCAGGATCACGAAGAAGCCGATGATCACGCCCGGAAACGACAGCGGCAGCGTGAGCAGCGACAGCAGCACACGCTTGCCGATGAAGGCATGGCGCGCGAGGTAGATGCCCACGGCGGCGCCGAGCACCAGTGTCGCCAGCGTCACCGCCACAGACAGCACGACGGTGTTGACCATGCTCTGCAGGTAGCGCGAGTCGGTCAGCACGGCGAAGTAGGTGGCCCAGCCCTTGTCGGCGGGTAGCGCGAGCAGACGCACCACCGGCAGCAGCCAGAAGGCCGTGAAGAAAGCGGCTGCGGGTGCCACGCAGGCGAGCAGCCGCCAGCGTGCGTTCCAGGCGTTGGAGGGCTTCATCTCGATGCGGACTCAGCGCACCTCTTTGAGGTACCGGTCGGAGAACGCGCGCTGCGCCTCGGCCATGCGGCCGTAGTCCACGCTCTTGGCACGTGCGTATTCGCTCGACGGCAGGAACTGCGCCTCGATCTCCTTGGGCATCGCGCTCGCGCGCACCGGGCGCAGGTAGGCCTTGGCCCAGATCGCCTGGCCTTCGTCGGACAACGTGAAGTCGAGCACCTTCTTCGCGTCGGCCGCGTGCGGCGCCTTGGCGACCAGGCTCATCACGTAGGGCACGACCAGCGTGCCTTCGCTCGGGATGACGAAAGCGACGTTGGCCTTGTCCTTGTACTTGGCGCGGTAGGCGTTGAAGTCGTAGTCGAGCAGGATCGCGATTTCGCCCGACAGCACGCGTGCGTACGAGGTTTGCTTCGGCACGATGGGTTCGTTCTTCTGCAGCGCCTTGAAGTAATCGATGCCCGGCGTGAAGTTGTCCAGCGTGCCGCCGCGCGCCTGGTTGACCGCCACCGCACCCACGTAGCCGACGAAGGCGGAGGCGGGGTCGAGGTAGCCGATGAGGCCCTTGTATTCGGGCTTGAGCAGGTCGGCCCACGACTTGGGAATCGGCTTGCCCTTGAGCGCATCGACGTTGACCATGAAGCCGAGCGTGCCCGAGTGGATGGTGAACCAGTTGCCGGCCGGGTCCTTGAGGCCGTCGGGAATGTCTTTCCACGCCGCGGGCTTGTAGGGCTCGACCACGCCGTCCTTCGCGGCCTGCACCGCGAAGGTCACGCCGAGGTAGGTGACGTCGGCCACGGGGCTTGCCTTCTCGGCGACGAGCTGCGCGAGCGACTGGCCCGAGTTCTTGTTGTCGGCCGGCACGGTGACGCCGGTCTTGGCCTTGATGGCCTTGAGCTGCGTGCCCCAGTCGGCCCATTCGGTGGGGCAGTTGTAGCAAATGGCGGTCTGGGCCATGACGCTGCCTGCGGCGACGAAGGTGGCGGCGATCAGCCCGAGGCGGGCGATGCGGGAGATACGGAGGGACATGAAGAAGCTCCTTGGATGGATGTGGGTGGGAGTGAGGCGGTGATCAATCGGTGGCGACGTCGCACGCGGATGCGCACGACTCGCCGTCACGGAAGGTGTGAGGCAGCAGCAGGCTCGCGTCGGCCTGCAGCGTGGCGCCGCCGGCCATCGACTGGATCAGCAGCTCGACGCTGTGGCGGCCGATGTCGCTGTTGGGCTGCGCGATGGTGGTGAGGGCAGGCGTGAGGTCTTCGCCGAGCGCGATGCCGTCGAAGCCGATCACGCTGAGGTCGCCGGGCACCGAGAGACCGCCCAGGTGCGCGGCGCGGATGCTGCGGATGGCGAGCAGGTCGTTCGAGCAGACGAGTGCGGTGGGGCGGTTGTCGGCCTGCAGCACGCTGGCGAGCGCATCGACGGCGCTTTCGACAAAAGGCACTTCGATCAGCGAAGGGGCCTTGAGCCCCGCATCGGCCATGCCCTTCTGGTAGCCGCGGTAACGCTGTTGCGCGCGATCCGACGCAGCGAGCGTGCCGCTGACCATCGCGATGTGGCGATGGCCGAGCAGCACGAGGCGCGCGACCGCATCGGCCACGGCGGCTTCGCTGTCGACGGTGACACAGGGGTGGTCCGCATGCCGGTTGTAGGCGAGCACATAAGGCGTGCCGGTCGTGCGCAGCCGGGCGAGCGCCTTCGAGGTGGATGGGTTGGAGACCACGAGGATCAACCCATCGACATTGCCGGCGAGCAGCAGTTGCACAGCCCGCTCTTCTTCGTCGAGCCGATAGCCCGTGGTGACAGGAAGGATCGCGTAGCCACCGCCGAGCGCCGCGCGCGCGATGCCCTGCAGGCATTCGGCGAAGGTCGGGTTCAGCAGCGTGGGCAGCACCACGCCCAGCGTGCGGCTGCGCTGGGTGCGCAAGGTGCGCGCGCTCGCATTCGGCACGTAGTGCAGTTCGCGCGCCACGCGCTCCACCAGCTCGCGCGTGGCGGGCGTGACCTTGTCCGGGAAATTGAAGGCCCGCGACACGGTGGCCACGGAGACCTTGGCTTTGGCGGCTACGGCTTGGATGCTCATCGTGCGGTATTCATGTAATCGATTACATTGAACCGCGGCAGTATGACTTCGTCATGACATCGATTGAAGCGGGGAGAAACCCTCGCCGTCTCGGCGAAAGGGCGAGCCGGCCCCAAAGAAAAAGGGCCCGAACGCCCTTGAGTAATTTGCTTGACTGGCTCTACTTGCCCCGGCGAACCCGCCGGATCTCGTCCACGATCAGGCAGATGGCACCGAGCGTGATCGCGCTGTCCGCCGCATTGAACGCCGGGAAGTACCAGTTGCCCGCGTGAAAGCTCAGGAAGTCGACGACGTAGCCGTGCATCATCCGGTCGACCACGTTGCCGATGGCGCCGCCCAGGATGCAGGCCATCGCGAACGAAAAGAGCTTCTGCCCCGCGTGCGACCTCAGCATCCACACGATGAAAATCGCCGCCGCCACGCCGATCGCCGTGAAGAACCAGCGCTGCCAGCCCGAGTGGTCGGCCAGGAACGAGAACGCTGCGCCCGTGTTGTGCGCCCGCACGACGTTGAAGAAGCTCGTCACGTAGGTCGCGTCGCCGAGCTTGTAGTAGCCCAGGATCAGTGTCTTGGTGAACTGGTCGATGATCACGATGATCGCCGCCAGCCCGAGCCAGGGCCAGATGCCCAGGCTGCCACCGCGCGAACGCGATGCCGATGCGGAGCGTGTGGAACGTGTCGTGGCCATCAGGCAAAACTCCGCGATTCGCCGGCGCCGAACAGGTTGCTCGTGCAGCGGCCGCAGATCGTCGGGTGCGCCGCATCGTGGCCCACATCTTCGCGGTAGTGCCAGCAGCGTTCGCACTTCTGCGCGGTGCTCGGCGCGACGGTGGTGGCGAGCGTTTCGCCCGCCGCCAACGCGATGGCCGAGGTGATGAAGAAGACGAACTTCAGGTCGTCGCCCAGCGTGCCGAGGAGCGCGAAGTCGTCGGCCGGCGCGCTCAGTTGCAGGTTGGCCTGCAGCGACGAGCCGACCTTGCCTTCGGCGCGCACGGCCTCGATGTCCTTGTTCACCACGTCGCGGATCTCGCGGATGCGGCTCCACTTGGCGAGCAATGCTTCGTCGGGTGCGTCGAACTTGCAGTACGTCTCGGCGAAGATCGATTCGCCCGGCTTGCCGGTGCTCACGAACTTCCACGCTTCTTCGGCGGTGAAGCTCAGGAACGGCGCCATCCAGCGCAGCATGGCTTGCGAGATGTGCCAGAGCGCCGTCTGTGCGCTGCGGCGCGCGAGCGAGCCGGGCGCGCTCGTGTAGAGGCGGTCCTTCAGGATGTCGAGGTAGAAGCCGCCCAAGTCTTCCGAGCAGTAGATCTGCAGCTTGGACACCACCGGGTGGAACTCGTACACCTTGTAGTGCGCAAGGATCTCGGCCTGGAACTGCGAGGCGCGTGCGAGCGCGTAGCGATCGATCTCGAACAGCTGGTCGAGCGGCACTGCATCCTTGGCGATGTCGAAGTCGCTGGTGTTGGCCATGAGGAAGCGCAGCGTGTTGCGGATGCGGCGGTACGAATCGACCACGCGCGCGAGGATCTTGTCGTCGCCCGCGATGTCGCCCGAGTAGTCGCTCGCAGCCACCCAGAGGCGGATGATTTCCGCGCCCAGCTTGCTGCTGATTTCCTGCGGGTCGATGCCGTTCTTGAGCGACTTGCTCATCTTGATGCCCTTGGCATCGACCGTGAAGCCGTGCGTGAGCAGGCCGCGATAGGGCGCGCGGTCTTCGAGTGCGCAGGCGATCAGCAGCGACGAATGGAACCAGCCGCGATGCTGGTCATGGCCTTCGAGGTACAGGTCGGCTTCGGGGCCCGTCTCGTGATGCACCGTCGGGTGCGTGCCGCGCAGCACGTGATAGAAGGTCGAGCCCGAGTCGAACCACACCTCCAGGATGTCGGTGCTCTTGGTGTAGCTCGGCGCGTCTTCGGCACCCAGGATCTCTTCGGTCGTCACGCGGCTCCAGGCCTCGATGCCGCCCTTCTCGACGATGTCGGCGGCCTGATCGAGGATTTCCATCGTGCGCGGATGCAACTCGCCCGAATCCTTGTGCAGGAAGAACGGGATCGGCACGCCCCAGCTGCGCTGGCGGCTGATGCACCAGTCGGGCCGGCCGGCGATCATGTCGTGCAGGCGCGCCTTGCCGTTCTCCGGGTAGAAGCTGGTCTGCTCGATGGCATCGAGCGCGGTCTGGCGCAGCGTCTTGGGCGCCTTGTCCTTGGTGAACACGCCTTCGCCTTCGTCCATGCGCACGAACCACTGGGCGGCCGCGCGGTAGATCACCGGTGTCTTGTGGCGCCAGCAGTGCGGGTAGCTGTGGGTGATTGTCTCGGTGGTCAGCAGCCGGTTGGCGTCGCGCAGCGCGGCGATGATCACCGGCACGGCCTTCCAGATGTTCTGGCCGCCGAAGAGCGGGAAGTCGGGCGCGTAGCTGCCGTTGCCCTGCACCGGGTTCAGGATGTCGTCGTACGCCACGCCGTGGGCGATGCAGGAGTTGAAGTCGTCCACGCCGTAGGCAGGCGAGGAGTGCACGAGGCCGGTGCCGTCGGTGGCGGTGGCGTAGTCGGCCAGGTACACGGGCGACAGGCGCTTGTAGCCCGCATCGACGTCGTACAGCGGATGCTCGAATTCGAGCCCGCCGAGCGCCTCGCCCTTCACCGTGGCCAGCACCTTGCCGTCGAGCGCGTAGCGCGTCATGCACATCTCGACCAGCGAGTTGGCCAGGATCAGCAAGCCGCGCTCGGTGTCGACCAGCGAGTACTCGATCTCGGGGTTGAGGTTGATCGCCTGGTTGGCGGGGATCGTCCACGCGGTGGTGGTCCAGATCACCGCGAAGATGTCGCCGAGGATCGTGTGGTCGGTGCCGAAGGCCTTGAGCACCTTCTCGCGCTCGTGCGCCTTGAAGGCCACGTCGATGGTCTGGCTCTTCTTGTCGGCGTATTCGATCTCGAATTCAGCGAGCGACGAGCCGCAGTCGAAGCACCAGTACACGGGCTTCAGGCCCCGGTAGACGAAACCGCGCTCGATCACGCGCTTGAACGCGCGCAGCTCGCCGGCTTCGTTGGCAAAGTCCATGGTCTTGTAGGGATGGTCCCATTCGCCCAGCACGCCCAGGCGCTGGAAGTCGAGCATCTGCTGCGCGATCTGCTCGGTGGCGTAGGCGCGGCTCTTGGCCTGCATCTCGTCGCGGCCGAGGTTGCGGCCGAACTGCTTTTCGATGGCGTTCTCGATCGGCAGGCCGTGGCAGTCCCAGCCGGGCACATACAGCGCGTCGAAGCCTTCGAGCTGGCGCGCCTTGGTGATCATGTCCTTGAGGATCTTGTTCACCGCATGGCCCATGTGGATCTGGCCATTGGCGTACGGCGGGCCGTCGTGCAGGATGAACTTGGGCGCGCCGTGGCGGGCGTCGCGCAGGCGGTGGTAGCGGCCTTCGTCGTTCCATTCCTTCACCCAGCCCGGCTCGCGCTTGGGCAGGTCGCCGCGCATCGGGAAGGGGGTGTCGGGCAGGTTCAGCGTGGAACGGTAATCGGTGGGGGAAGCAGCGTCAGACATGTTGGGAGTGCGAAACAGAGGGGCTTCGACAGGCTCAGCCCGAACTGCATTGAGCGGTCGGTGCGGAAGATATAGCCGTTCGCCCTGAGCTTGTCGAAGGGCGGCAGCACGGGCGTGCAGGGCTAAATTCGGTCGCGCGTGGTCTGGCGGTGGGTTTCGGCGTGGGTCGATGCGAAAAACGCGCGTGCGTCGCGCCCATCCTTGGCGATGCCCGCAGTGAGGGCCTCGAGGCTGGTGTAGCGCAATTCGTCGTGCAGTTTGTGCAGGAGTTCCACGCGGACGATTTTACCGTAGGCCCCTTCGGACCCCAGATGCGAGGGCCACTCCAGGCAATGCGTCTCCAGCAGCACCCGGCCGGCGTTGACGTCGTTGGCGTCCAGAGAGGGGCGCACGCCGAGGTTGGCGACGCCCGGCAGGGGCGTGTCGGCCAGGCCGTGCACCAGCACCGCGAAGATGCCGCTGGCGGCGGGTTTCCAGTGCTTGAAACGCAGGTTGAGGGTGCGAAAGCCGTCGTCCTGGCCCGGCGCCGAGGCGCCCAGCGCGCGGCCGAGCTTGCGGCCGTGGACCACGTGGCCCGAGATTGTGTAAGGGCGGCCGAGCAGCGTCTGGGCGTCGGCCATGCGGCCTTCGGCCAGTGCCTCGCGCACCGCTGAGCTGGACACGCGCAGGCCGTGCACCTCATAGCTGTTCATGCGCGCGACGTCGAAGCCGCGCGAATCGCCGGCCGCGTCGAGCATGGCGTAGTCGCCGGCCCGCTTGGCGCCGAAGCGGAAGTCGTCGCCCACCAGCACATAGCGTGCGCCCAAGCCGTCGACCAGCACGTTCTGGATGAAATCCTCGGGCGATTGGGAGGCGAGCCGGCCGTCGAAAGGCAGCACGACGGTCTGCGCCACGCCGCAGGCCGCAAGCTCGCTGAGCTTGTCGCGCAGGGTGCCGATGCGGGCCGGCGCGAGGTCGGGTTTCTTGGTCAGGGCGGCGAAATAGTCGCGCGGGTGCGGCTCGAACGTCAGCACGCAACTGGGCAGCCCGCGCTGGCGGGCCTCGGTCTGCAGCAGCGCGAGCATGGCCTGGTGACCACGGTGCACGCCGTCGAAATTGCCAATCGTGAGGGCGCAGGCAGGGGCTACGCCTGGGTGCCGGAAGCCGCGAAAAACCTGCATCGGTGAGTATCTTTTTGATAGCGCCTTGCGCCCGTCGAATGGGCGAATCAGGCCGTTTTGTCACAAAGCCGGTATATTGTGACGCAGTGCGTTGCCTGGCGTGGGTCTCCGATGCGCTCCGTGTCCCTGGTCTTTCCGTGTTCTCTCACTTTCTTGAGGAGGCGTGTGTGAAGGTCTTGAAGCTGTCGGCCCAAGGGCTGCCCCAGTCATGGATATCGCTCGAACAGGCGGTGATTCACTACGCAGCGGACGAAGTTCGCTGGGAAGTGGGCGCGCAGGTGGCGGTGTTTCGCGGCGGGCACAACGCTGTCACGGGTGAGCAGTCGCAGATTGCGATCAACAGCATCATCGGCACCAAGGGCGTGCCGCGCATCAATCCCTTCACCCAGCGCCCGGGGCTCACCAACAGCAAGCTGTTCTCGCGGGACCGCAACGTTTGCGCCTACTGCGGCGGGCATTTCCACGAAGACGAGCTCACGCGCGAGCACATCATTCCGTTTGCCCAGAAGGGCATCGACACCTGGATGAACGTGGTCACGGCCTGCAAGCCGTGCAACCACCGCAAGAGCAGCCGCACGCCCGAGCAGGCGAACATGCCCTTGTTGTATGCGCCCTACGTACCAAGCCTCTGGGAAGATTTCATTCTGCGAAACCGCCGCATCCTGGCGGACCAGATGGAATTCCTGATGGCGCACCTGCCGCAAAGCTCGCGGCTGCACGACACCTAGCTTCTTTTCAGCGCTTCCAATCCGGCGGGCGCTTTTCGATGAAGGCCTGAACGCCTTCGAGCGCGCTCTCGTCCATCATGTTGCAGGCCATGGTCTGGCTGGCGTCGGCCAGCGCGGCTTCGATGCCGGTTTCCAGCTGACGATAGAAAAGGGCCTTGCCGAGCGCCAGCGCCTTGCGGGGCTTGGCGACGATGCTGGCGACCAGCGCTTCGATTGCTGCGTCGAGTTCGGCCGGCGCGGCCACCCGATTGACCAACCCCTTCTCCCGCGCGTCCTCAGCACTGATGAATTCGCCCGTCACCAGCATCTCGAAGGCTTCCTTGCGGCCTAGATTGCGCGACAACGTGACGCTCGGCGTGGCGCAGAACAGCCCCACGTTGACGCCGCTGACGGCAAAGCGCGCCTCGCTCGACGCCACGGCCAGGTCGCACACCGCGACCAACTGGCAGCCTGCAGCGGTCGCGATGCCGTGCACGCGTGCAATCACCGGCACGGGCAGCCGCTGGATCGACAGCATCATCGCGCCGCAGCGCTCGAAGAGCTGTTGGTAGTAGCCGAGCGACGGTTCCGCCCGCATTTCCTTCAGGTCATGGCCCGCGCAGAAAGCCTTGCCCTCGGCCGCGATGACGACGGCGCGCACGGTCTCGTCGGCCGCGATGTCGCCCAGCGCTTCTTCCAGCGCGCCGAGCATGCCTTCCGACAGGGCGTTGAAAGAGGCCGGGCGATTCAGTGTCAGCGTGACCACGCCGCGCGCGTCGCGCGCTGTGAGCACGAAAGGAGAGGCCGTGTCGTTCATGGCGTGATCCTCAATAGGTCAGTTCGAGCACCGTCACATGCTCCTTCACCGCCGGCCAGGTCAGGCCGGTGATGCGCTCGCCGTTGAATTCACCAGTGACCGCGCGCTGCGGCTCGCTCGCGGCGATGCGCAGCCTGGAACTCGACACGCCCGAGCCCTTGGGCGGCACGCCGGCCGGCAGGCTTTGTCCGTCGAAGCGCATCGTGTCGCGCTCCGCATCGAAATACCCGCGCGGGCGCGTGAAGACCACGACCACATTGGCGCTGCCGTCGCCGGGCGTGGTGCGCTCGGGGCGCAGGTTCACGACCCCGCTGCTGCGCGGAAACGGGCTGCGGTAGATGTGCGTGGTGCCGTAGCCGGGTGCGCTCAAGACGAACTCGTAAGCCGTGCCGCCGCGCGCACTGAACGGGCCCCAGCGGCCGTCGGCACCGATGTTCTTGCTGTGCACCGCATCGCCCTGCCGCACGCCCGTGGCCGGGTCGACGGCGTAGACGCGGAGTTGCCCGCCATTCAGCGAAAGGTTCTCCGCGCCGATCGCGCGGCCGTCGAGAACGACGTTGGTCTCGGCCGCCACCGCCGTGCTGCGCGGCGCCTGGCCGGTCAGGAACTGCCACGTCGCGGCAAACGCAGCGGGCGAGAACGAGGTCTCGCGGTGATCCACGCGCGGCAGCACGACATTGGTCGCGCCCTTGAGCGCCGGCCCGTCGAAGCCGATGTTGGTCGGCTTGCCTGGTGCGCCGATCCACACGCCGTCGGGCTGCGCGTACTTGTCGTTGTTGTCCGAGCGCAGGGTGAGCCACTTCACGCCAGGCGTGACCTCGTCGCCGTTCGAGCCCTTGGGCGCATTGAGCTGCTGCATGAAGCCCGAGAGGCCCGAGAACTCGTTGTTCTCGCGGAGGCCCTTCACCGCCCAGATGCCATGCGCCGGATTGCCGCCCAGCACCACATGGCTCACCACGGCTGCGCCGCCGCCGTTCTGCACGTAGTTGCGGATCGTGTTGCCGCCGCGCGAGTTGCCGATCAGCACGACCTTGCTGGCGCCCGTGGCCTTGAGCACCTTGTCGACTTCGGCCTTCAGGAAGACGGCCGAATCCTTGGTCGAGCTGCGGCCGGGCTGGGCGACCGCGTCGTCGTCGCGAGCGAGTGGGTTCGGCTGGTCGACCGCAAAGAGCCGGTCGCGCGGCCAGCCGTTCGATTCGAAGCGCCAGATCGTGGTTTGCCAGAGCGCCGCCGAATCGCCGTTGCCGTGCATGAAGACGATCGGCGGGCGTTCGGTGAACGAAGGCGAGGGCGCGGTGGCGCAGGCGGTCAGCATGGCGGTCGATGCGAGCCCAAAAGTAAGGGGCAGTGCGAGGATGGTGCGGCGTGATTGCATGTTTCGTTTCCGGCGGGGTTCCAAGTGAAAACGCCCGCCGGCGCAAGGCGGGCGGGCGTTGGATGCTATGGGAAAACGGCTGTCAGGCGAAGACGCCGGCCGTGTCCTGCATGCGTGCCGACACTTCGCCCAGGTGGTGCAGCGTGTCGCCGAAGGTCATCTCCAGCTGCGTGAGCTTGCGGAAGTAGTGGCTGCCGATGTATTCGTCGGTCACCCCGATGCCGCCGTGCAGCTGCACCGAGTTGGCGGCCACGTAGCGCATCGACGTGCCCAGCTGGTACTTGGCGCGCGCCAGCGCCTGGTGACGTTCGTCGGCGGGGGCGTTGAGCTTGAGCGTCGCGTAGTAGCTCATCGAGCGCGCGAGTTCCAGCTGCATCTTCATGTCGGCGACGCGGTGGCGCAGCGCCTGGAAGGTGGAGATGGTCACGCCGAACTGCTTGCGCTGGTTCATGTAGTCGACCGTGAGGGCCACGGTCTTGTCCATCACGCCGACCGCTTCGGCGCAGGTGGCGGCGATGCCGACGTCGACCGCGTATTCCAGCGCGGCCAGGCCATCGGCCGTGACCAGCGTGGCGTGGGCCTTGTCGAACACGACCTCGGCTGCGCGGCCGCCGTCCTGCGTACCGTAGCCGCGGGCTTCCACGCCGCTGGCGCTGCGCTCGACCAGGAAGAGGGCGATCTTGCCGTCCACCTTCGCCGGAACGATGTACGCATCGGCTTCGTCACCCACGGGTACCACGCTCTTGGCGCCGGTCAGCGAGTAGCCGCTGCCCGACTTGGCGGCCGTGGCTTCGCACACGTCGAGGCGGTAGCGGGCCTTGCGCTCCTGGTAGGCCAGCACCACGATGGCCTGGCCGCCGGCGATGCGCGGCAGCCAGTTGTCCTTGGTGCCCGCATCGGCGTAGCCGCTGAGCACCGCGCCGGCGATCAGCGTCTGCGCGAAGGGCTCCAGCACGATGCCGCGGCCCAGTTCTTCCATCACGACCATGCCGGCCACCGGGCCCATGCCCAGGCCGCCGTCGTCTTCGGCGATGTAGAGGCCGCCCAGGCCCAGCTCGGCCAGTTCGTCCCACGCTTCGCGCGAGAAGCCGCCCTTGGCCTCGATGCCGCGGCGGCGCTCGAAGTCATAGCCCTTGTCGACCCACTTGCGGACGGCGTCGCGCAGCTGTTCCTGGTCGTCGGTGAAATTGAAATCCATGTTCTTGTCTCCTCAGCCCAGGACCGTCTGCGCGACGATGTTGCGTTGCACTTCATTGCTGCCACCGTAGATCGTGGTCTTGCGCATGTTGAAGAAGGTCGATGCGAGCGGTGCGAGCGCCGGATTCCCGCCCGGGAAGTTGCCTTGCCAGCCGGCTTCCATGGCTTCGCGGATGAGCGGCAGCGAGTACGGGCCGCCGGCCAGCATCATCAGTTCGCTGTAGCGCTGCTGGATCTCGCTGCCGCGGATCTTGAGCAGGCCCGCGACGTCGAGCGAGTTCTTGCCCGAGGTGGCGGCCGAGAGCACGCGCAGCACCATCATCTCGAGCGCGACGATGTCGACCTCGAGCTTGGCGATTTCGTCGCGGAAGCGCATGTCGTCGTAGACGCCTTCGCTCTTGGCGATGCGCTTGAGGCGCTCGAGCTCGCGCTTGGCGCGGTTCACGTCGGCGATGTTGGTGCGCTCGTGCGAGAGCAGGTGCTTGGCGTAGGTCCAGCCCTTGTTCTCCTCGCCGATCAGGTTCTCGGCGGGCACTTCGACGTTGTCGAAGAACACTTCGTTGACTTCATGGCCGCCATCGAGCAGCTTGATCGGGCGCACCGTGACGCCGGGCGACTTCATGTCGAGCAAGAGGAAGCTGATGCCGGTCTGCGGCTTGCCTTCGTTGCTGGTGCGCACGAGGTTGAACATCCAGTCGCCGTATTGGCCGAGCGTGGTCCAGGTCTTCTGGCCGTTGACGATGTACTTGTCGCCCTTGCGCTCGGCCTTGGTCTTGACCGAGGCCAAGTCGGAGCCCGAACCGGGTTCGCTGTAGCCCTGGCTCCACCAGACTTCGCCGCTGGCGATGCCGGGGAGAAAGCGCTTTTGCTGCTCGGCGTTGCCGAAGGCCATGATCACCGGGGCGACCATCACGGGGCCGAAGGGCACGATGCGCGGCGCGCCGGCGAGGGCGGTTTCCTCCTCGAAGAGGTGGCGCTGGATGGCGGTCCAGCCGGGACCGCCGAATTCGGTGGGCCATCCGTAGCCCAGCCAGCCCTTCTTTCCGAGGATCTTGGCCCAGCCTTGCAGATCGTCGCGCGTGAGTTCGAGCGCGTTGTGCACCTTGTGCGAAATCTCCTGGGGGAGGTTGTCCTTGACCCATGCGCGAACTTCTTCGCGGAACTTCTGTTCTTCGGGTGTGAAGCTCAAATCCATGCGTGCCTCGCTGTGTTGATCGGTCCACCGCAGACGCGGTGTGTCTCCGGAGCTTCGAGTTTTAGCACGGTCGTGCTGTGATCCGGTGTCCGCGTTGCGACAAGCCGGACATGTGCCCCCGGCTTTTCACTTCGCTTCGCTATGTGTAGTTCGCCGCCCCCCGAGGGGGAGGCCGGCTCGCCTTGGGGCGGCCCGGCGGCGGCCGCCGTACACGGATAATCCCGCCCTCCCATGAAGAACATCGTGATCCTCATTTCCGGCGGCGGCTCCAACATGGCGGCCATCGTGCGTGCCGCCGACCGCGACCGCTGGGCCGAGCGCTTCGGCGCACGCATTGCGGCTGTCGTCAGCAACAAGGCCGACGCCGGAGGGTTGGCGCTCGCCAGGTCGCACGGCATTGCCGCCGAAGTCGTGCCGCACAAGGAATTTCCGACACGCGAGGCCTTTGACGAGGCACTGGCGAAGGTTGTCGACGCGTATTCGCCGGCGCTGGTCGTGCTGGCAGGGTTCATGCGCATCCTGACGCCGGGCTTCGTCGGGCGTTATGCAGGTCGGCTGGTGAACATCCATCCTTCGCTGCTGCCGGCTTTTCCGGGGCTCCATACCCATCAGCGCGCCATCGATGCGGGCTGCAAGGTGGCCGGTGTGACCGTGCACCAGGTCACCACCGAACTCGACCACGGGCCGATCCTCGCGCAGGCCGTGGTGCCCGTGCTGCCCGACGACACCGCCGCCACGCTGGCGGGCAGGGTGCTGGCGCAGGAGCATCAGTTGTATCCACGCGCCATTGCCGGATGGCTTGCGGATACATCGAGTCACATTCGTTAATTTTGTTTATATTGGCAGGTTTTCGGGGGAGTTCGAAGTGAGGAATAGATACCCAAACCTGCTGGCGACTGTCGCTGGCGCCGCTCTCGTGGCGGGCTGTGCAGCGCCGACACCGGCACCCGCACCTGCCCCCGCTCCGGCGCCCGCTGCGCGGACGGAGCCGGTCTATCAATGCAATGCCGATAGCGCCAAGTTCGCCGTCGGGCAGCCTTTGACGCCGCAGCTGGAAGCCGCGGCCCGCGCCCGGTCCGGCGCGGGGATCGTCCGCACGCTGAAGCCGGGCGAGGCAGTCACCATGGAATTCAACGGCGGGCGGCTCAACCTCCACGTCGATGCGCGCAACCGCGTGACCGCGGTTGGCTGCGGCTGACCCGTGTCCCGCCAGCCCGGCTAGATCGGCGCGAACCTGCGCTGCACCACGCCGCCGATCTCGATCGTTTCGCCGAACATTGCCGCGGGGCGGACCCAGAGGCCTTGAGCCCCGTAAAGCGCGCGATACAGCGTCATGGGCTCCAGGGTTTCGCTGTGTCGCACGGTGCCCAGGACTTCGTATTCACCGCCCTTGTAGTGGCGGTAGCGGCCTGGAGGCGGTTCGATCAGGGGTGGCAGGTTGTCGTCGTTCAACGGGAGCTTCTTTCTTCAAAAACGGTCGGTGCTTGATTTGACGGGAGTCGAATGGATCGCGCGGATTTTGTTCACCTGGTTCGACTGAGCGAGCATGCCAGTGCCGACAACAGCGCGCGCTACCGGCGCGGCGTGGCGGCGTTTGCCGCGCTCGGCTATCTCTGGGTGCTGGGCTGCCTCGGGCTCTCGGTGGGCATCATCGCCTGGGTGGTTTCGTCGCTTGGGCGCGAGCGCTTCAGCGTGTCGCGCGGCTGGCTGCTGGTTTTTGCGCTGGGGCTGCTCTGGGCCACGGTGCGTGCACTCTGGGTGCGCTTCGACGAGCCGGAGGGCAAGGAACTCTTTCGGGAGGATGCGCCGGCGCTCTTCGAGGCGCTGGACCGCATCCGCAGCAAGATCAAGGGCCCGCCGGTCCACCGCGTCTACCTGGACGACGATTTCAACGCCAGCATTCGCCAGGTGCCGCGATTCGGGCTGTTCGGCGGCGCAGTCAATTCGCTGAGCATCGGTCTGCCTCTTTTGATGATGCTGAACCGGCAGCGACTGCTGTCGGTGCTGGCGCATGAGTACGGCCACTTGCGCGGCAACCACGGCAAGCTGAGTGCCTGGATCTACCGCACGCGGCTTTCCTGGCTCAAGCTGGACGCGAGCCTGCAGAGCGACGAAGGCGTGATGGCGCTGGTGTCGCACGCCTTTTTCCGCTGGTATTTCCCGCGCTTCGCGGCGAAGACGTTCGCGCTGGCCCGGCAGGACGAGTACGAGGCCGACCGCATCTCGGGCCGGCTGCTGGGCACCGCGGTGGCGGCCACCGCGCTGACCGAGATCGCGATCAAGGGCAATTGGTACGCCAACGAGTTCTGGCCCGCGCACTGGGCTCGCGCCGAACTGGAGCCGCAGGCCCCGGGGCCCTTTGCTGCCCTGCGCAAGTTCGCCCACGTGCCGCCGAGCGACGATTTCGCCCGCCAGGCGCTGCGCGAGGCGATGCGCCGCGTCAGCGACCTGGACGACACGCATCCGGTGCTGCGCGACCGGCTGGAAGCGCTGGGCCAGAAGGCGGTCCTGCCGCCGTGGTCGGAGCGGCCGGCGCTCGACCTGCTGGCCGACAGCGCGAAATGGATCGGGCATTTCGACAACCAGTGGCGCCGCGCCCACGCCAGCGACTGGAAGCAGCACCACGCGCATCGGGCGCGCATCCGCGAGCGCATCGCGGTGCTGGCGGCACGGGGCGAACGCAACACGCCCGACGAGATGGTCGAGTGGGCCGATTCCGAGCGCCGGCTCGATCCGGCGGCACCTGTGCGCGTGCGCTACGAGAGCGCGCTGCGCATCGCGCCGGAGCACCCGGGTGCGTTGCGCGGGCTGGTCCAGATGCTGCCCGTGAGCGACCGTGCCGGCCGGCTCGCGGTGCTCGAGCGGCTGCACCAGTCGGGCGCCGCCAGCCGCTGGTGGGCCGCCAAGAACGCCGTCGCTTCGCTGGAAGAGCCCGACGCCGGACCTCATGACGAGGAGGCGTTGAAGCTGTGGCGCGGCAGGCTCAAGGAGGCGGAGGAGGCCGAGGCGCGCGCCTGGGAGGAAATCACCGAGACGCCGTTCTTCAGCCAGATCGGACGGCACGACCTGAACGACCACGAACTGGGTGAATTGAAGGCGGATTTCGTTCGCTGCCTCCCCGCGTCGCGGGCCTGGCTGGTGCGCAAGAACCTGCGCGAATTCCCGTGGCGCCGCGCCTATATCGTGTTCGTCGAACTGCCGGGGCTGGACGACGACGACCGCTGGCAGCTGTGCCGTCAGCTGGAACAGACGCTGACGCTGCCGGGCGCCGCGCTGGTGCTCTGGGCTGGGCATTCGCCCACGCTGGCGGACATCGAGCAGCACGCTTTTGGGGCGGTCTGGACGCGCGAGGCGTAGCACAGCGGGCGCCTGAGACAATCGGGGGATGCACCCCAAAGCCCTGTTGGAGGCCACCGCCGATCTGGTGGGCCTTGTCCTGAAATTCGATCACCCGGCCGACCAGGTCGTTTCCCGCTTCTTTCGCGACCACCGCGAGTTCGGCCCGCGCGAGCGCGCCACGCTGGCCGAGACCGTCTACACCGTGCTTCGCAAGAAGCTGCTGTTCGACCACCTCTCGCCTTCGGGCAGCGGGTCGAAGGAGCGCCGCATGGCGATCCTCGGCTTCCATGGGCCACGCGACTTCCTGAAGAGCGCGCTCAACGACACCGAGAAGCGCTGGCTCGACAACTGCGATGCAGTCAAGCCGGAAGACCTGCTGGAGCGCCATCGCCACAACCTGCCCGAGTGGCTGGTGGCGCCGCTCAAGGCCCAACTCGGCGACGGGTTCTGGCCGCTGGTCGAGAGTCTGCAGCAGCCGGCGCCGCTTGATCTGCGCGTCAACGCACTGACTGACAAACGGACGGAGGTGAAGGCGGAGCTTGCGAAGGCTGCTATCAAATCTGAAGTGACGCCGTTCTCGCCCTGGGGCTTGCGCATCGAAGGCAAGCCGGCGCTGACCAAGCTGGATGCGTTCGCTCGCGGTGCCGTCGAAGTGCAGGATGAAGGATCGCAGCTTCTCGCTCTGCTGCTGGACGCCAAGCGCGGCGAGATGGTGGTCGATTTCTGCGCCGGTGCGGGGGGCAAGACTCTGGCCATCGGTGCCACGATGCGGAATACAGGGCGTCTCTATGCCTTCGATACCTCGGCGCACCGGCTCGATGCGCTCAAGCCACGGCTGGCGCGCAGCAAGCTGTCGAACGTTCACCCAGCTGCCATCGCGCATGAACGGGACGACCGGATCAAGCGGCTGGCAGGCAAGATCGACCGGGTGCTGGTCGACGCGCCGTGCTCGGGGCTCGGCACGCTGCGGCGCAATCCGGACCTGAAATGGCGCCAGTCGCCCAAATCGGTGGAGGAATTAACGGTCAAGCAGACGGCCATCCTGCAAAGCGCGGCGCGGCTTGTGAAGTCGGGCGGCCGGCTGGTTTACGCCACCTGCAGCGTACTGCCGGAAGAAAACGAGGCCATCGCCGAGGCTTTTGGTGCCGCGAATCCCGATTTCGAGCCCGTGGACGCCGCGGAACTGCTGCAGGGGCTCAAAGTGGAGGGTTTCGAGGCGCTTTGCGCCGGCGGGGCGGACGGCAGGCGCTATCTGCGCCTGTGGCCGCATCGCCATTCGACCGACGGTTTCTTCGCTGCCGTGTGGAACCGCAAATAGGGGTGGGACTCCAAACTAGGGTTAATCAGCGATTTTCTTGAAGGGTAAACGGCCTTGTTTTGGGCCAGCCCCTTTAAAATCGCGGGTTAGCTTAAGGCTGCACCTTCGTGTGGCTATGGAGTACCTGAATCAATGTTGCTTCCTGACTCTGCCGTTCTCAATGCGGCCATCCAATGGCTCGGACACGGCTTGTGGGACCTCACATGGTGGCAAGTCGTGCTGTACACGCTCGTCACCACGCACATCACGATTGCCGCGGTCACGATTTTCCTGCACCGCACGCAAACGCACCGGGCCATGGATCTGGGCCCGATCCCCTCGCATTTCTTCCGCTTCTGGCTGTGGCTCGGCACCGGCATGGTGACCAAGGAATGGGTTGCCATTCACCGCAAGCACCACGCCAAGTGCGAAACCCAGGAAGACCCGCACAGCCCGCAGGTCAAGGGCATCGACGAAGTGCTCTGGCGCGGCGCGGAGCTGTATCGCAAGGAATCGAAGAACAAGGACACGATCGATCGCTACGGCCACGGCACGCCCGATGACTGGATTGAACGCAACCTCTATTCGCGCTACAGCTGGCAAGGCGTGGGCCTGATGCTGGTGATCAATCTGGCGCTGTTCGGTACGCTCGGCATGGCGGTCTGGGCGGTCCAGATGCTCTGGATCCCGATTACCGCCGCCGGTATCATCAACGGCATCGGCCATTATTGGGGTTACCGCAACTTCGAGGCACCCGATGCCAGCCGCAACATCATGCCCTGGGGTCTGATCATCGGTGGCGAAGAGCTGCACAACAACCACCACACCTACCCGACGTCGGCCAAGTTCTCGGTCAAGAAGTACGAATTCGACATTGGTTGGATCTACATCCAGGCAATGCAGGCCATCGGCTGGGCCAAGGTCAAGAAGGTTCCGCCGAAGATGCAGATGGGCGATATCCAGCCCGTGGCCAACGAGAAGACGCTCGAAGCTGTCATCGCCAATCGCTACGAAGTCATGGCTGGCTATGCGCGCGAAATGCGCCGTGCTACCAGTGAAGAACTGGCTCAGTTGAAGACCAAGGGTGCTGACCTGTCGGTGCTCAAGGCGGCCAAGCGCTGGCTGCACCGCGACGACGACAAGGTGCCCGCCTCGGCCCGCACGCATATCGTTCAGGCGCGCGCAGCCCATCCGGTGCTCGACAAGATGGTGACGATGCGCGAAGAGCTGCGCCAACTCTGGCTGAACACCTCGCAGTCGCGCGAGCAGCTGGCGGCCGACCTTGCGGCTTGGTGCCACCGCGCGGAAGCGAGCGGCATTGCTGGTCTGCGCGAGTTCTCTACGCGCCTGCGTTCAGCTCGCGCTTGAGCGAGCAGAGCATCCTGCACTTCAATAAAAACCGGCCTGAGGCCGGTTTTTTTGCGCCTACTCTCAAGCAAGCGTCGGAACGACAGGCAACAAAAAACCCGCTGGGTAAGCAGCGGGTTCTTTGTTTGGAAAACCAGAGCTGAATTACTTCAGCTTGATTTCCTTGTATTCGACGTGCTTGCGCGCCTTCGGGTCGAACTTCATGATCGACATCTTTTCAGGCATCGTCTTCTTGTTCTTGCTGGTCGTGTAGAAGTGGCCGGTACCCGCGGTGGATTCCAGCTTGATCTTTTCGCGTCCGCCTTTGCTCGTTGCCATGATTCAGCTCCTTAAGCTTGGCCGCGTGCGCGCAGGTCTGCGAGCACGGCGTCGATACCGTTCTTGTCGATCAAGCGCAGTGCAGCGCTCGAAACGCGCAGGCGAACCCAGCGGTTTTCAGTCTCGACCCAGAAACGGCGGTATTGCAGGTTCGGCAGGAACCGGCGCTTGGTTTTGTTGTTGGCGTGGGAAACGTTGTTTCCGACCATCGGGCCTTTGCCCGTTACGTCGCATACGCGTGCCATGTGGACACTCTTTCTTGAACAGCTGGCACCGGCGCAATCGTGGCGATTGCAGGTGTTTTGCAGCTTGACCTCGCCAGAAACGGGTGGCGGTACCCCGGCTTTGCCTGAATGCTTTGAGCCCCCGTGAGAGGGCCCTGTTTCGGCAAAGCCTCGGATTATAGCCCTTTTGGGCTGCCCCGGATTTAGAGCGTGCCGTCCTGCTCAAGGAAGCGCTGAGCGTCCAGCGCCGCCATGCAGCCCGTACCTGCGCTTGTGATGGCCTGGCGATAGACGTTGTCCTGCACGTCGCCCGCGGCGAAGACGCCCGGAATGCTGGTCATCGTCGCAAAGCCCTGCAGGCCCGAGCGGGTCAGGATGTAGTTGTCCTTCATCTCCAGTTGGCCCTGGAAGATGTCGGTGTTGGGGTGGTGCCCGATGGCGATGAAGCAGCCCTTGAGATCGATCTGCTCGGTCTCGCCGGTCTGTGTGTTCTTGATGCGGATGCCGGTCACACCGGTGCCGTCGCCCAGCACCTCGTCGAGCTCGTTGTGCAGCTTCAGCACGATCTTGCCTTCGGCGACCTTTTCCTTGACCTTGTCGATCAGGATCGGCTCGGCGCGGAACTTGTCGCGGCGGTGCACCAGCGTGACCTTGTTGGCGATGTTGGCCAGGTACAGCGCTTCCTCGACAGCCGTGTTGCCACCGCCGATCACGCAGACTTCCTGCTCGCGGTAGAAAAAGCCGTCGCAGGTTGCGCAAGCGGAGACGCCGCGGCCCATGAACTTCTCTTCGGAATCGAGGCCCAGGTATTTGGCGGATGCGCCTGTTGCGATGATCAGCGAATCGCAGGTGTAGGTGCCGCTGTCACCGGTCAGGGTGAATGGGCGCTTGCTCAGGTCGACCTTGTTGATGTGATCGAAAACGATCTGCGTCTTGAACCGTTCGGCATGCTCCAGAAAGCGCTGCATCAACTCCGGGCCCTGCACGCCATGCACGTCGGCCGGCCAGTTGTCGACCTCGGTGGTGGTCATCAATTGCCCGCCCTGGGCAATGCCCGTGATGAGCAAGGGCTGAAGATTTGCGCGGGCTGCATAGACGGCTGCGGTATAGCCGGCAGGGCCGGAGCCGAGAATCAAAACCTTGGCGTGTTGGGGAGCGGACATGGATGGAAAGCCTAGGATATACGCTGCATCAGCGTGTACATTTTCAGGGTGGTAGCGATATATATGGAGTATCACCGCCCGGTTCAACACCGGGTGCACGGTGTTTTCAATGCGCGCGATTGTAGTAATCCATTGGCTTGCCTTCTGGACCAACTCCGCGCGCTGTCTCAGGGATTGATAAATGTCGATGCTGTCCAACCTTGAATTGCTTCGGCGCGTTCCTTTGTTCGCGTCGTTGACGGCCACGCAGTCCGCAAGCATCGCGGATGCGATCATCAAAAAGCGCTTCAAGCGCGCCGAAGTCGTCGTGGAACAGGGCAAGAAGTCCGATGCGCTCTACATCATCCTCACCGGACGCGCCCGCGTGACCAGTGCCGACAGTCGGGGCCGCGAGGTCATCCTGGCCACGCTGCATCCCGGCGACTATCTCGGCGAAATGAGCCTGATCGACGACGAGCCGCACTCGGCCACCGTGCGCACCGAAATCCAGTGCGACGTCCTCATGCTCGGCCGCGATGCGTTTGCGCGCTGCCTGCCCGAGAACTCCTCGATGGCCTACAACATCATGCGCGGCCTGGTGCAGCGCCTGCGCCACGCCGACCGGAAGATCGAGTCGCTGGCGCTGATGGATGTGTACGGCCGCGTGGCCCGCTCGCTGCTCGAATTCGCCGTCGATGACGGCGCCGGTAATCTCAAGGTGCGCGACAAGATTTCCCGCCAGGATTTGGCAAAGATGGTCGGCGCCTCGCGCGAAATGGTGAGCCGCGTGATGAAGGATCTGGAAGAGCGCGGCTTCGTTCAAACCTTGGACGACGGCGCGATGATCGTCAAGGAACGGCTGTTGACGCTCACCTGAGCCTCCGGGCCGGGCGCCTCTGGCGGCGCCGGCCTTTTGTTGTAGTGTTCGGGCGTCCGGCCTCCGATTTCCAGGGCCGGGTGCCGTGTTTTTCATGACCTATTCGCTCAATACGCTTCAATCTTCTTCCGCTGCCGATGGGCAACCCGTGCGCGTGCGCGCCATGCGCTTCGCCCACGAGATCACGCTGATCGCCGGATTCGCGGCGCTGTTGTTCTGGCTGCTCGCGATGCTGAGCTTCACGCCTTCCGACGCGGCCTGGTCGACCTCGGGCACCGGCGGCGAAATCAAGAACTGGGGCGGCCGCATCGGCGCCTGGCTGGCCGACGGCAGCTACTACGCGGCCGGCTACTCCGTCTGGTGGTGCCTCGCAGCCGGCCTGCGTGCCTGGTTGTCTTCGCTGGCCAACTGGCTGCGCGGCGGTGAAGCCGCACCGGCCGAGCAGCCACCTCGCGGCCGCTTCAATCGCAGCCGCCTTGCGTTCTGGTTCGGCCTCATCCTGCTGCTGTGCGCGAGCACCATGCTCGAATGGTCGCGCCTGTACCGGCTCGAATCTCACCTGCCGGGTTCGGGCGGCGGTGCGCTCGGCTATCTCGTGGGGCCGGCCAGCGTGCGATGGATGGGCTTCACCGGCTCGGCGCTGGTCGCCATTGCCGGCGGCGTGATCGGCTCGGCGCTGGTCTTCCGTTTCTCGTGGAGCCTGATTGCCGAGCGCATCGGGGCCCGCGCCTATTCGCTCTTCGAGTCGCGCCGAGAAAAGCGCGAAATGGCCGCCGACATCGCCATGGGCAAGCAGGCCGCCCGCGAGCGCGCCGAAGCCGACGAGCCTTCATTCACGCGCGACGATCCGGGCGGCAAGAGCAGTGGGCCTTCCATGACCTCCGATTTCCCCGACGACGAAGAGATCCTCATCGAGCCGCGTCCCAAGCGCCGCCCACCGTCGCCGCCGGTCCAGATCGAGCCCGCCATGACCGAAGTGCCCCGAAGCGATCGCGTCGTCAAGGAGCGCCAGAAGCCGCTCTTCAAGGAGCTCCCCGACAGCAAGTTGCCGCAGGTCGACCTGCTCGACGCGGCGCTCGTGCGCCAGGAAACCGTCTCCGCCGACACGCTCGAGATGACCTCGCGAATGATCGAGAAGAAGCTCAAGGACTTCGGTGTCGAAGTGCGCGTGGTGCTCGCCTCGCCCGGCCCGGTGATCACGCGCTACGAAATCGAGCCCGCCACCGGCGTCAAGGGCTCGCAGATCCTGGGCCTCGCCAAGGACCTCGCGCGTTCGCTCTCGCTGGTGTCGATCCGCGTGGTCGAGACCATCCCGGGCAAGAACTACATGGCGCTCGAGTTGCCGAACGCCAAGCGCCAGTCGATCAAGCTCAGCGAAATCCTGGGTTCGCAGGTCTACAACGAAGGCAAGTCGATGCTCACCATGGGCCTCGGCAAGGACATCATCGGCAACCCCGTGGTGGCCGACCTTGCGAAGATGCCGCACGTGCTGGTGGCCGGTACGACCGGCTCGGGCAAGTCGGTCGGTATCAACGCGATGATTCTTTCGCTGCTCTACAAGGCCGAGGCGCGCGACGTCCGGCTCTTGATGATCGACCCGAAGATGCTCGAAATGTCGGTCTACGAAGGCATTCCGCATCTGCTGGCGCCCGTCGTCACCGACATGCGCCAGGCTGCGCACGGCCTGAACTGGTGCGTGGCCGAGATGGAGCGCCGCTACAAGCTCATGAGCAAGCTCGGCGTGCGCAACCTGGCCGGCTACAACACCAAGATCGACGAGGCCAAGGCGCGCGAGGAGTTCATCTACAACCCCTTCAGCCTCACGCCCGACGATCCGGAGCCGCTCAAGCGCGAGCCGCACATCGTGGTGATCATCGACGAGCTGGCCGACCTGATGATGGTGGTCGGCAAGAAGATCGAAGAGCTCATTGCCCGCCTCGCGCAGAAGGCGCGCGCCGCCGGCATCCACCTGATCCTGGCCACACAGCGGCCCAGCGTGGACGTGATCACCGGCCTCATCAAGGCCAACATCCCCACGCGCATCGCGTTCTCGGTGGGCTCCAAGATCGACAGCCGCACCATCCTCGACCAGATGGGCGCCGAAGCGCTGCTGGGCATGGGCGACATGCTCTACATGGCCAGCGGCAGCGGCTTGCCGATCCGCGTGCACGGCGCCTTCGTGAGCGACGAGGAAGTGCACCGCGTGGTGGCCTACTTGAAGAGCCAGGGCGAGCCTGACTACATCGAGGGCGTGCTCGAAGGCGGCACCGTCGACGGCGACGGTGACGGCGACCTGCTCGGCGGCGGCGATGCGGAAAAAGATCCGATGTACGACCAGGCGGTCGAGGTCGTGCTCAAGAATCGCAAGGCCAGCATCTCGCTGGTGCAGCGCCACCTGAAGATCGGCTACAACCGCGCCGCGCGCCTGGTCGAAGACATGGAAAAAGCAGGCTTGGTCAGCGCCATGAGCGGCAGCGGCCAGCGCGAGATCCTGGTGCCGGCGCGCGCTGTGGAGTAATTCGAGGGCTTTGAGTTCTCAATTGGTTACGTGCTGAAAGCCAATTTGCAGAAGCGCCGATTGGAATTGCAAATCTTCATGCACGCCTACAACTGCCGCAATTCGCGGCGCGTAGGGTAAAGCTCCGTGCCACAGCTATTCGAGGAATCCAAATTGAAACTGCGTCATTGGCTGTTGATCGGCCTTCTCTGCTCCGCCAACGCCTGGGCCGGAGGTCTTGAAAGCCTCGAGACCTTCGTGAAGACGGTCAAATCCGGCCGCGCCGAATTCACCCAGACCGTGACTGCGCCCTCGCGCGAAGGCCAGCCCGGCCGCGTGAAAACGTCGACCGGTACCTTCGAATTCCAGCGTCCTGGCAAATTCAAGTTCGACTACCGCAAGCCCTTCGCCCAGAGCATCGTGGCCGACGGCAAGACGCTGTGGCTCTACGACGCCGACCTGAACCAGGTCACGCAGCGAGCCCAGGCGCAGGCGCTGGGCTCCACGCCCGCCGCGCTGATTGCCGCGGCTCCAGACCTGCGTGCGCTGCAAGCCGACTTTGCGCTCGAAGCCGCGCCCGAGCGCGACGGCCTCGAATGGGTCAAGGCCACACCGAAGAACAAGGACGGCCAGTTGCAAAGCGTGCTGGTCGGCTTCCAGGGCGATGCATTGGCGGCGCTCGAAATCCTCGACAGCTTCGGCCAGCGCTCGGTGCTCAAGTTCAGCAAGGTCGAAGTGAATCCTTCGCTCCCGGCCAGCGTGTTCGACTTCAAGGCACCCGCAGGCGCCGACGTCGTCAAGCAGTAATTAATCAGTCGCCGCCAGGTTTGGCCACCAGTTCCCACCAACCCCTTGCCGAGCGTCTTCGCCCGAAGACGCTCGGTGAAGTGATCGGCCAGCAGCACTTGCTCGGCCCGGGCATGTCGCTGCGCATCGCCTTCGAATCGGGCCAGCCGCATTCCTGCATCCTCTGGGGGCCGCCGGGCACCGGCAAGACCACCATCGCGCGCCTGATGGCTGACGCCTTCGATGCGCAGTTTCTGAGCATCAGCGCGGTGCTGGGCGGCGTGAAGGACATCCGCGAAGCCGTCGAGCGCGCCACGGCCGCGCGCGACGGGCTGGAGCAGCGGCGCACCATTGTCTTCGTGGACGAGGTGCATCGCTTCAACAAGAGCCAGCAGGACGCGTTCCTGCCGCACGTGGAATCCGGGCTTTTCACCTTCATTGGCGCGACCACCGAGAACCCTTCGTTCGAGGTCAATTCGGCCTTGCTGTCGCGGGCCGCGGTGTACGTGCTGCAGCCACTCACCGAGGGCGATCTCAAGCAGATCGTCGCCAAGGCGCAATCGATTCAGGCGGTACCGGCCATCGACGGAGCGGCCATCGACCGCCTCGTGGCCTATGCCGACGGCGATGCGCGCCGCCTGCTCAACACGCTCGAAACGCTGGCCGTCGCCGCGCGCGCCGAGAAGCTGGAGAGCATCAGCGACGAATGGCTGCTGCGCGTGCTCGGTGAGCGCATGCGGCGCTACGACAAAGGCGGCGAGCAGTTCTACGACACCATCAGCGCGCTTCACAAGTCCGTGCGCGGCAGCGATCCCGATGCCGCGCTCTACTGGTTCGTGCGCATGCTCGACGGCGGTGCCGATCCGCGCTACATGGCGCGCCGTCTCGTGCGCATGGCGAGCGAAGACATCGGCCTGGCCGACCCGCGCGCGCTGCGCCTGGCTCTCGATGCCGCCGAGGTCTACGAGCGGCTGGGCACGCCCGAGGGTGAACTCGCGCTGGCCGAATGCGTGGTGTACCTGGCGATCGCGCCCAAGTCGAACGCGGTCTACAAGGCCTACAACGCGGTGCGCGCCCTCATCAAGAAGGACAGCACGCGTCCGGTGCCGATGCACCTGCGCAATGCGCCCACCAAGCTCATGAAAGAGCTCGACTACGGCAAGGGCTACCGCTACGCGCACGACGAGGAGGGCGGTTTTGCCGCCGGTGAGAACTACCTTCCCGAGGGGCTGGAGGGCCAAGTTTTCTACGAGCCCGTGGAGCGTGGCCTCGAAATCCGCATCGGCGAAAAGCTGCGCGAACTGCGCCGCCTGAACACCGAAAAAGACGGCTGACGCCCTCTGGCAGCCGCTCTGCCACGCCGTGCATGAACTTACGCCCATACAGCATGGCGTGAGCGGGTAAACCCCGGTCGCTGCGCACCAAATCAGCGCTGGTGCTTGCTTACAATCCCGCCCACAAATCCGCCTGCGACACATGCTGGCTGGTTTTTTGCTTGTCCAGCCAAGGGCGCCAAACCGGTGCCACGGTGGGTGAATGGCACCCCGCAACGGTGCAACACATAGGGAATCGCGTTATGGAAATATTGCTGCAGCAGATCATCAACGGTCTGGTACTCGGCAGCATGTATGCCTTGATAGCCTTGGGCTACACCATGGTGTACGGCATCATCAACCTCATCAATTTCGCGCACGGAGAAGTGCTGATGGTGGGGGCTCTCACAAGCTGGACCATCATCGGACTCATGAAGGACGGCATGCCCAACACACCGGGCTGGCTCGTTCTTCTCATTGCATTGATCATTGCCTGCATCGTCGCGGCCACGCTCAATTTCGTGATCGAGAAGGTGGCCTACCGGCCGCTTCGCAACAGCCCCAAGCTCGCGCCGCTCATCACCGCCATCGGCATGTCGATCCTGCTGCAGACGCTGGCGATGATCATCTGGAAGCCGACCAACAAGGCTTACCCGAACCTCTTGCCCACCGACCCCATCCACGTGGGCGGTGCCGTGATCTCGCCCACGCAGGTCATGATCCTGAGCGTCACGGCGTTCTCGCTCGTGGTGCTGATGTGGCTGGTCAATTACACGAAGCTCGGCCGTGCGATGCGCGCTACCGCGGAGAACCCGCGCGTCGCCGCGCTCATGGGCATCCGCCCCGACATGGTCATCTCGGCCACCTTCATCATCGGCGCCGTGCTCGCGGCCATCGCCGGTGTGATGTACGCATCGAACTACGGCATCGCGCAGCACGCGATGGGCTTCCTGCCCGGCCTGAAGGCCTTCACCGCGGCCGTGTTCGGCGGCATCGGCAACCTGGCCGGCGCGGTGGTCGGCGGCATCCTGCTGGGTCTCATCGAGGCCATCGGCTCCGGCTACATCGGCACCCTCACGGGTGGCGTGCTGGGCAGCAACTACAGCGACATCTTCGCGTTCATCGTGCTGATCGTCATGCTCACCCTGCGACCGTCGGGCCTGCTCGGCGAACGCGTGGCGGACCGTGCGTAAGGAGGCCGACATGAAGAACAGCAAAAACCTCGCTCTCTACGTCATCGGCGCCATCGCGGTGCTCGCGCTGCCGCTGCTGCTGCAGATGCAGGGCAACGCCTGGGTGCGCATCGCCGACATCGCTCTGCTCTACGTGCTGCTGGCCTTGGGCCTCAACATCGTGGTCGGCTACGCGGGCCTGCTCGACCTGGGCTACGTGGCCTTCTTCGCAGTCGGCGCGTACCTCTTCGCGCTCATGGGCTCGTCGCACCTGACCGAGACCTTCCCGTGGTTCGCGCAGATGTTCCCGAACGGGCTGCACACTTCGCTGCTCATCGTGATTCCGCTCGCGCTCGTGGTGGCCGGCGTACTCGGCGTGCTGCTCGGCGCGCCCACGCTCAAGCTCCGCGGCGACTACCTCGCGATCGTCACGCTCGGCTTCGGCGAAATCATCCGCGTGTTCCTGAACAACCTGGACCAGCCGGTGAACATCACCAACGGTCCGAAGGGCATCACGGCCATCGACTCGATCAAGTTCTGGGGCCTCGACCTCGGCAAGGCCTGGAAGTTCGACGGCTTCACGATCTCCTCGGTGTCGCTGTACTACTACCTGTTCCTGGCGTTGGTGATCGCCACCATCATCATTTCGCACCGCCTGCAGGTCTCGCGCATCGGCCGCGCCTGGATGGCCATCCGCGAAGACGAGATCGCCGCCAAGGCCATGGGCATCAACACCCGCAACATGAAGCTGCTGGCCTTCGGCATGGGCGCGAGCTTCGGCGGCGTTTCGGGCGCGATGTTCGCGGCCTTCCAGGGCTTCGTGTCGCCCGAGTCCTTCAGCCTGATGGAGTCGGTGATGATCGTGGCGATGGTCGTGCTCGGCGGCATCGGGCACTTGCCCGGCGTCATCCTCGGCGCGGTGCTGCTGGCTGCATTGCCGGAAGTGCTGCGCTACGTGGCCGGCCCGCTGCAGTCGCTGACCGACGGGCGCCTGGATGCATCCATCCTGCGCCAGCTCTTCATCGCGCTCGCCATGATCGTCATCATGCTGGTGCGTCCGCGCGGCCTCTGGCCGTCGCCCGAGCACGGCAAGACGCTGGCCCGCAAGGGCGGCGTGCCGGTCGATCCGGCCCATGCGGCGGTCGCTCCCGGCTCGCTGCAGACCCACGCACCGGGCATCGATAGCCCAGCCGACGAATTGCCCGGCGGTGCCGAGCGTCCCATGTCGATCAATCCGTGAGCCGAGGAGAAACAGACATGACGACCACCACAGACACCATCCTCGACGTTCGCGGCATCTCCAAGCGCTTCGGCGGCCTGCAGGCGCTTTCCGATGTCGGCATCACCATCAAGCGCGGCCAGGTCTATGGCCTGATCGGCCCGAACGGCGCTGGCAAGACCACTTTCTTCAACGTGATCACCGGGCTCTACACGCCCGACAGCGGCACTTTCGAGCTTGCCGGCAAGCCCTACCAGCCGACGGCGGTGCACGAAGTGGCCAAGGCCGGCATTGCGCGCACCTTCCAGAACATCCGCCTCTTCGCCGAAATGACGGCGCTCGAGAACGTGATGGTCGGCCGCCACATCCGCACCCATTCGGGCGTGTTCGGCGCGATGCTGCGCACCGGCAGCTTCAAGGCCGAGGAAAAAGCCATCGCCGACCGCGCGCACGAGCTGCTCGACTACGTGGGCATCGGCAAGTTCGCCGACTACAAGGCGCGCACGCTGAGCTATGGCGACCAGCGGCGCCTGGAGATCGCCCGTGCGCTGGCCACCGACCCGCAGCTCATCGCGCTGGACGAACCCGCCGCCGGCATGAACTCGACCGAGAAGGTGCTGCTGCGCGAGCTGATCGACCGCATCCGCAAGGACGACCGCACCATCCTGATCATCGAACACGACGTCAAGCTCATCATGGGCCTGTGCGACCGTGTGACCGTGCTCGACTACGGCAAGCAGATCGCCGAGGGCACCCCTTCCGACGTGCAGAAGAACGAAAAAGTGATCGAGGCCTACCTCGGAACGGGAGGCCACTGAAATGACCGAAGCAACGATGACGAGCGAAGAAGCAACCCGCGCCACGGCGGTCGAGGCCAAGGCGGCCGGCAAGACGCTGCTCAAGGTCAGCGGCCTGAAGGTTGGCTACGGCGGCATCCAGGCCGTCAAGGGCGTGGACTTCGAGGTGCGCGAGGGCGAGCTGGTCTCGCTGATCGGCTCCAACGGCGCCGGCAAGACCACCACCATGAAGGCGATCACCGGCACGCTGCCTTCGGGCGCGGGCAGCATCGAATTCCTGGGCCGCAGCATCAAGGGCCGCGGCGCGTGGGACCTCGTGGGCGAGGGCCTCGTGATGGTGCCCGAAGGCCGTGGTGTCTTCACGCGCATGACGATCACCGAGAACCTGCAGATCGGCGCCTACATCCGCAGCGACAAGGCCGGCATCGCGAGCGACATGGAACGCGTGTTCGTCACCTTCCCGCGCCTTCGCGAACGCAAGGACCAGCTCGCCGGCACGATGTCCGGCGGCGAACAGCAGATGCTCGCCATGGGCCGCGCGCTGATGGCGCGCCCCAAGGTGCTGCTGCTCGATGAACCCACCATGGGCTTGTCGCCGATCATGTGCGACAAGATCTTCGAGGTGGTGCAGACCGTCGCCGCGCAGGGCGTGACGATCCTGCTGGTGGAGCAGAACGCGAATCGCGCGCTGCAACTGGCCGACCGCGGCTATGTGATGGAGTCGGGGCTCATCACGATGGACGGCGACGCCAAGGAACTGCTGCGCGATCCGCGCGTTCGCGCCGCTTACCTGGGCGAATAACCGGCGGCGGCCCTTGATGGCCGCCCGCGCTTGAGCACAAAAATCCGTTCACGCTGAGCTTGTCGAAGCGCCGCAAGGCTTCGACGGGCTCAGCCGGAACGTTCGATTCAGTCGACCTTTGCGCCGGTCGCTTTCACGACCTTCTCGTACTTGACCAGTTCGGTCTTCATGAAAGCACCGAACTGCTCCGGCGAGTTGCCCACCGGCTCGGCCAGCAGCGATGCGAAGCGAGTCTTCGTTTCCGGCGCATTCAGCGCGGCGACGAAGGCCTGGTTCAGCTTCACGACCATGTCGGGCGGCGTGCCGGCCGGCGCGACCAGGCCCCACCAGGTGTCGATCGAGAAGCCCTTGAGCGTGTCGGCCACCGGCGGCACCTCGGGCAGCGCGCTGCTGCGCTGCAGCGTCGTCACCGCAATCGCCTTCAACTTGCCCGAGCGGATGTTCGGCGCCGCGGTCGCGAGGTTGTCGAAGTTGAAATCGACCTGCCCCGAGATCAGCGCCAGCTGCGCCGGGTTGCCGCCGTTGTACGGAATGTGCAGCGCGAAGATGCCCGCTTCCTTCTTGAAGAGTTCACCCGCCAGGTGGCCGGCACTGCCGTTGCCGCCGCTGCCGTAGTTGAGCTTGGCGGGATTGGCCTTGGCATAGCGGACGAGGTCGGACACCGAATTGATGTTCAGGCGTTTCGCGGTGTCGGCGTTCATCACCAGCACGTTGGGCACGCGGACCATCTGCGTGATCGGCGCGAAGTCGGTGGCGGCGTTGAACGGGATCTTGCTGTAGAGCCACGGGTTGACCGCATTGGTGGCGGTGGCCGCGATGCCGATCGTGAGGCCGTCCGGCGGCGCCTTGGCCACGATGTCGGCACCGATGTTGCCGCCCGCGCCGGGCTTGTTGTCGACGATGACTGTGCCGAGAGTGTCCTTGACGCGCTCGGCCAGCATGCGCGCGGTGACGTCGATGGGGCCGCCCGCGGCATAAGGCACGACCAGGCGGATGGGGCGCTGCTGCTGGGCCGTGGCGTGTCCCGCGGCGAGGGTGGCGGCGCCTGCGAGCAGGGTGAGGAGGAAGCGTCTCGTCTTCATTTTTTTGTCTTCTGCAGAGGGGAAATCAGGGAGCGGTAATCGGAAAGCGGCAAGAGGAAATCAGGGCATGGCCTTGTCGGCCTCGGTGGTGAACGCGTCGGCAAAGAATTCTTCTTCGGGCAGGCCCGCGAGCGCCACGTAGTCGCGTTTGGCCGAGTCGACCACGATGGGCGCGCCGCAGGCATAGACCTGGTGGCCCGAGAGGTCGGCGAAGTCTTCCAGCACCGCCTGGTGGACGAAGCCGGTGCGGCCGGTCCAGTTGTCGTCGGGCGTGGCATTGGAGATCACGGGCACGTAGCGCAGGTTGGGCATCTCGGCCAGTTGCCCGCGCACCCATTCGTCCATGTACAGGTCTTCGGGCCGGCGGCCTCCCCAGTAGAGCGCGGCGGGCCGGTCGATGCCCTTGAACTTCATGTGCTCCAGCAGCGCCTTGATCGGCGCGAAGCCGGTCCCGGAGGCCAGCAGGATCATCGGCTTGTCGGAGTCCTCGCGCAGGAAGAAGCTGCCGAAGGGACCTTCGATGCGCAGGATTTCCTTTTCCTTCATGACGCCGAACACATGGTCGGTGAACTTGCCGCCTGGCAGGTGCCGCAGATGCAGTTCCATGCCGGTCCCCGGCTGGCTCAGCGTGTGCGGCGCGTTGGCCATCGAGTAGCTGCGGCGCGCGCCGTCGCGCAGGATGAATTCCACATACTGCCCCGCATGGAACTGCAGCGGCTCGCCGGCCGGCAGCTGAAGGCGCAGCATCATCACGTCGTGCGACTGGCGCGTGAGGGCCAGCACCCGCACCGGCATCTTGCGGATCGGGAGGGCCCCGGCCTCGGTGACCTGGCGCGATTCGAGCACCACGTCGCTCGTGGCGTGGGCGCAGCAGGTCAGCACGTAGCCCGCGAGCTGCTCCTCGGCGCTCAGGGCCTTGCTCTGGTGCGGGCCGAGGGTGACCTCGCCCGAGAGCTTCTTGCACTTGCAGGAGCCGCAGGCGCCGTCCTTGCAGCCATAGGGGAGGCCGATGCCTTGGCGGATGCCGGCTGCCAGGATGGTTTCGTCGCCATGGACCGTGAAATGGCGGCCGCTGGGTTCGACGGTGATGGAAAAACCGGCTTCGTGCGGCGGTGCAGCAGTCATCTGTATTCTTCGGCTTGTTTTTTCAGCCTGGGTCTGAATCGGAAAGGGAACAGGATTTTGCCTTCAATCAATAGCCCCTCCGGCGCGCTGCCGGCGCGGTTCCGGCGCGAGCGCCTCCTCGTCGTCGGTTGCGGCGATGTCGGACAGCGCGTGGCGCGCGACCTGCGCGGGCGCATGCAGCTGGTGGCGCTCACGTCTTCGGCGAAGCGGGTCGCCGCGTTGCGCGAAGCGGGAATCCGCCCGCTGGTGGGCAACCTGGACGAGCCGGCCACGCTGCGCCGGCTGGCGGGCATCGCGACGCGGGTGCTGCACCTCGCACCGCCCGCACGCGACGGCGGCGCCGCCTGGTGGCGCGACCAGCGCACCACAGCCTTGGCGCGGGCGCTTCGGCTGCGCTCGGTGCCCCTGGCCTTCGTCTACGGCTCGACCAGCGGGGTGTACGGCGATTGCGGCGGTGCTCGCGTGAGCGAAACTCGCGCCGTGCGGCCCGACACGCCACGCTCCCACCGCCGCGTGGACGCCGAGCGCGTCGTGCGCTGGCTCGGCCGTAGTGCGGGCGTGCGCGCGAGCATCCTGCGCATTCCGGGCATCTACGCGCCGGACCGGGAGAACGGCACGCCTCGCGCGCGTCTGCAGCGCGGCACGCCGGTGCTGCGGCAGGAGGACGACGTCTACACGAGCCACATCCATGCCGACGACCTGGCGCGCGCCTGCATCGCCTCGCTGTTCCGGGGGCGGCCGCAGCGCATCGTCCATGCGTCGGACGACACCGAGCTGCGGATGGGCGATTACTTCGATCTCGCGGCCGATCTCTATGGCATGCAGCGACCGCCGCGCGTGGCGCGCGAGGAGGCCGAGCGCCAGTTGCCGCTGCAGTTGCTGAGCTTCATGGGCGAATCGCGCCGGCTCGACAACACGCGGCTCAAGCGCGAATTGCGGGTGCGGCTCGCGCATCCGACGGTGCACACCGGCCTGCGAGAGGACGGCTGACAGCGTAGTGCCATGCGCAAGCTGGCGCACGGCTTGCGGACGCCGGTGCCGCAAGGGCAGGCGCGATGCGCTCGTCACCGCGGCCAAGTTGGCCGGCTAACCCCGTTTAGCAGGGGATGCGCATTCGGGCGCGACCTGGTCGAGTGCCAGCACGAGCCGCTCCACGAGGCGTGTGCTGTACGGTTGCTGGGGATGGATGTCGTCCACCATGTCGGCGGCGTCGAAGCGCGCCGCGCCCCAGTCGGCAAACAGAACGCCTTCTTCTTGTGCCACGCGACGTGCCGTGGCGTCGTAGCCGTCCCGCTGCGGCATGCGGTCGGCTTTCACCTGCGAGAGGCCGGTGACGATCGATGTCTTGCCGGCGGCCTGGACGTAATCGACCATCCCGCGCAGGGCCGGCTCGTACTGGTAGTTGTTGCCGGCATCGTTGATCCCGTACTGCAGCACCACGACGCGCGCCGGCATCGGTTGCAGCACGAAAGTCGGCAAGCGCTTGTGGGCGCTGTCGCCGGGTGAGCTGTAGTCGGCAATCGTCCAGGCGGGGCGAATGCGCTTGAGCGCGGCAGCCGGCGGTTCCTTGATGCGGTTCGCCAGCGAGGCGCCGAACCCGCCGTAGAGGATCGAATCGCCCCAGAGGGCAACGGTGCAATCGGGCGCTGCAAGAGCGGGTGCGGCACCAAGCGCCAGGGCCAGCCAGAGAAGAGTGGGGAGGGGGCGCACGGTACGGCGCGAGCGATTTCGCATGGCGTTCAGTGTGCCTCTCGACGATGAACGGGGAAGCCTTTTTCCCATATCGACAGCAAGGTATCGATGGTGCCCGGGGCCGGAATCGAACCGGCACACCTTTCGGTGGGGGATTTTGAGTCCCCTGCGTCTACCAATTTCACCACCCGGGCAGGGTTCTGAACGAAGCCCAAAATTATGGCACAGTGGCTGCCATGAATTATCCGACGATCGAAGATGCCATTGGCAAGACCCCCTTGGTCGCCCTGCAACGCATCGATGCAGCTGAAAACGCCAAGCGCGGCAACGTGATCCTCGGCAAGCTCGAAGGCAACAATCCCGCCGGTTCGGTGAAAGACCGGCCAGCCCTTTCGATGATCAAGCGCGCCGAGGAGCGCGGCGAAGTCAAGCCCGGCGACACGCTGATCGAAGCCACCTCGGGCAACACCGGCATCGCGCTCGCGATGGCGGCGGCCATCAAGGGCTACCGCATGGTGCTGATCATGCCGGAGGACCTCTCCGTCGAGCGCGCCCAGACCATGAAGGCCTTCGGCGCCGAGCTGGTGCTCACGCCCAAGAGCGGCGGCATGGAATACGCCCGCGACCTCGCCGAGCAGATGGTCGCCCAAGGCAAGGGCCGGGTGCTCGACCAGTTCGCCAACCCCGACAACCCGCGCATCCACTACGAGACGACAGGCCCCGAGATCTGGGCCGACACGAAGGGCAAGATCACGCACTTCGTGAGCGCCATGGGCACCACCGGCACCATCACCGGCGTCTCGCGCTTCCTGAAGGAAAAGAACCCCGCGGTGCGCATCATCGGCGCGCAGCCGGCCGAAGGCTCGCGCATTCCGGGCATCCGCAAGTGGCCCACCGAATACCTGCCGAAGATCTACGACCCGAGCCGCGTCGATGAAGAAATCAGCGTGAGCCAGGACAACGCCGAGGAAATGTGCCGGCGCCTTGCGCGCGAAGAGGGCATCTTCGGCGGCATCTCGGCGGCGGGTGCGTTGTGGGCGGCGCTCGAGGTCGCCAAGAAGGTCGAGAACGCCACCATCGTGTTCGTGGTGTGCGACCGAGGCGACAGGTATCTGTCGACCGGCGTCTTCCCCGCATAAATCAATAACAGATCCCGCTGCAGCCCCGATCAATGGGCGCTGCAAGCCATAACAAGAGCCGCCCCATGCCCCACCCCAAGTTTTGCCAGGTCTGTGCCACGCCCCTCGAATGGATCGCGTTGATGGAAGACGGCGGTCCCAAGGAGCGCCTGCGCTGCCCGAACTGCGGCCATACGCACTGGAACAACCCGACGCCGGTGCTCGCAGCCATCGTCGAATATCGTGGCCAGGTGCTGCTGGCGCGCAATGCGGCATGGCCCGGCAAGATGTTCGCGCTGATCACCGGCTTCATGGAAGCCGGTGAGACACCCGAGGAAGGCATCGCGCGCGAGGTGAAGGAAGAAACGAATCTCGACGTGAGCGCCACGAAGCTCGTGGGCGCCTACGACTTCCAGCGCATGAACCAGATCATCATCGCCTACCACGTGGTGGCCGATGGCGAGGTGAAGCTCTCGCCCGAGCTGGTCGATTACCGCCTCTACGACCTGCCTGACCTCCGGTGCTGGCCCGCGGGCACCGGCTATGCGTTGGCCGATTGGCTGCGCACGCGCGGCCACGAGCCCGTGTTCTTCACCGCTGCCGAAAACGAAGAGCGGCGTCGCGGGCTCAACCTGCCGACCGAGGAGCCCCAGCGTGGAAGTTGATCGCGAAATCGACACGCGCGGACTGAACTGCCCGCTGCCCATCCTCAAGGCGAAGAAGTCGCTCAACGACATGGCGAGCGGACAACTGCTCAAGGTGGTGTCGACCGATCCGGGCTCGGTGCGCGACTTCCAGGCCTTCGCGCGCCAGACCGGCAACGAGCTGATGGAGCAGCAGACGGTCGGCACCGACTTCATTCACGTATTGAAGCGGCGCTAGCGAGAGCACGCACCAAAAGGAAAGGGGCCTGCGTGGCCCCTTTCTTATTCAGTGCTTCCCGGCACCCCTCAGAGCTTCAGGCTCTTGAGGTATTCGCGGAATTCGGCGCCCACCTCGGGGTGCGCGAGGGCCAGTTCCACGCTGGCCTGCAGGAAGCCTTCCTTGCTGCCGCAGTCGTAGCGGATGCCTTTGTAGGAATAGGCGTAGACCGATTCCTTCTTCATCAGCGCCGCGATGCCGTCGGTCAGCTGGATCTCGCCGCCCGCGCCCTTGGGCTGGTTGCGGATCTCGTCGAATACGCCCGGCGTGAGGATGTAGCGGCCCGCCACGCCAAGGCGCGAGGGCGCGTCTTCGGGCTTCGGCTTCTCGACCATGCGGTTGACCTTCACCAGGCCCTCTTCGATCTGCTCGCCGGCCACGATGCCGTAGCGCTTGACGTGCGCGAGCGGCACTTCCTGCACCGCCAGCAGCGAGCCGCCCAGGCGCGCGAATGCGGCCGTCATCTGCGCGAGCACCGGCTCGCCGCCCTCGGGGCCGACCATCAAGTCGTCCGCCAGCAGCACGGCGAAGGGCTCGTTGCCGACCAGGTGCTCGGCGCACAGCACGGCATGGCCGAGGCCCAGCATGCGCGGCTGGCGCACGTAGGAGCAGGTCATGTCATCGGGCATCACCGAGCGTGCGATGTTCAGCAGCGCATCCTTGCCGCTGGCTTCGAGCTGGCTTTCGAGTTCGTAAGCGGTGTCGTAGTGATCTTCGATCGCACGCTTGTTGCGGCCGGTCACAAAAATCATGTCGCGGATGCCTGCGGCATAGGCTTCTTCGACGGCGTACTGGATCAGCGGCTTGTCGACCACCGGCAGCATTTCCTTCGGTTGTGCCTTGGTGGCTGGCAGAAAGCGGGTGCCAAAGCCAGCAACAGGAAATACGGCCTTGCGGATGCGTGTCGAGGAAGTGGACATGGGCAGTTCAGCGTCTTTCTGAAAGGGGAGGGAAATTCCGGATGCGGGACGGCAAGAAGCCGCATCCAGAATCCTAAACGCCTTCGATGCCCTGCGTCTGTCAGCCTAGGCGTACAAGTTGGTCGCGAAGTCGCTCCAACATGGCGCTAAAGTCAGTCAGACGTTTACGTTCTTGCTCGATCACCGCCGGCGGGGCCTTCGCGACAAACGCTTCGTTACCGAGTTTGGCGTGCACCTTGGCGATCTCGCCTTCGATGCGCGCGATCTCCTTGCCGATGCGAAGCTTCTCTGCGGCCTTGTCGATTTCCATGTGCAGGCACAGGCGCGCAGCGCCCACTACAGCCACGGGGGCCGCTTCGGCCGCCGCCTGCCACGAGGCCCTCGTCGTCGAAGACCTTCACTTCCTTGAGCTTGGCGAGCGCCTGCAGCACCGGCGCCGATTCGCGCAGGAACGCCGCGCCTTCGGCATCGTCGGCCACCGCGTAGAGCGGCAGGCGCGTGGCGGGCGACACGTTCATCTCGCCGCGCAGCGTGCGGCATGCATCCACCAGCGCCTTCAGCCGCGCGACGTGCGCCTCGGCCGCCTCGTCGATCTTCTCGGGCTGGCTCTTCGGATAGGCCGCGATCATGATCGACTCGCCTTCGCGGCCCGCCACCTTCGAGACCTTCTGCCAGAGTTCTTCGGTGATGAACGGAATGATCGGATGCGCGAGGCGCAGCAGCGTCTCGAGCGTGCGGATCAGCGTGCGGCGCGTGGCGCGCTTCTGCGATTCGTCGCCGGTCTGGATCTGCACCTTGGCGATCTCCAGGTACCAGTCGCAGAACTCGTCCCAGGCGAACTGGTAGATCGCGTTGGCCACGTTGTCGAGGCGATATTCCTCGAAGCCCTTGGCCACTTCGGCCTCCACACGCTGGAGTTGCGAGACGATCCAGTAGTCCGCGCGGCTGAACTTCAGATAGCCGTGGGCCGGGCCGCCGACCTTGCACTCTTCCTTCGTGTGCTCCATCAGGCCGCAGTCCTGGCCTTCGCAGTTCATCAGCACGAAGCGCGTGGCGTTCCACAGCTTGTTGCAGAAGTTGCGATAACCCTCGCAGCGCTTCGAGTCGAAGTTGATGTTGCGACCCAGCGATGCGAGCGATGCGAAAGTGAAGCGCAGCGCATCGGCGCCGAAGGCCGGAATGCCGTCCGGAAATTCCTTTTGCGTGTTCTTGCGCACCGCGGGCGCCGTCTCGGGCTTGCGCAGGCCTTGCGTGCGTTTGTCGAGCAACTCGGGCAATTGAATGCCGTCGATCAGGTCCACCGGGTCGAGCACATTGCCCTCGGACTTGCTCATCTTCTTGCCCTGCGCATCGCGCACCAGGCCGTGCATGTACACGTCCTTGAAGGGCACCTTGCCGATGAAGTGCTTGGTCATCATGATCATCCGGGCGACCCAGAAGAAGATGATGTCGTAGCCGGTCACGAGCACCTGCGAAGGCAGGTAGAGCTCGAGGTCCTGCGTCTTTGCGGGCCAGCCCAGCGAAGAGAAGGGCACCAGCGCCGCGGAGTACCAGGTGTCGAGCACGTCCTCGTCGCGGGTGAGCTTCTTGCCCGGCGCCTTGGCTTGCGCATCGGCCTCGCTCTCGGCCACGTACACATTGCCTTCCTCGTCGTACCAGGCCGGAATCTGGTGGCCCCACCAGAGCTGGCGCGAGATGGTCCAGTCCTGGATGTTCTCCATCCAGTGGTTGTAGGTGTTGACCCAGTTCTCGGGCACGAAGCGCACTTCGCCCGACTTCACCACGTCGATCGCCTTCTGCGCGATCGACTGGCCGTCGGCGCCGGGGCGCGTCATCGCCACGTACCACTGGTCGGTGAGCATCGGTTCGACGATGGCGCCCGAGCGCGCGCAGCGCGGCACCATCAGCTTGTGCTTCTTCACCTCGACGAGCAGGCCGAGTGCATCGAGGTCGGCCACGATGGCCTTGCGCGCCACGAAGCGGTCCATGCCGCGGTACTTCTCGGGCGCGTTGTCGTTGATGGTCGCGTCCAGCGTGAGGATGCCGATCATCTCGAGCTTGTGGCGCTGGCCGACCGCGTAGTCGTTGTAGTCGTGGGCGGGCGTGACCTTCACGACGCCGGTGCCGAATTCCTTGTCGACGTAGTCGTCCGCAATGATCGGGATCAGCCGGTCCACCAGCGGCAGCTTCACGCGCTGGCCGATCAGGTGCTTGTAGCGCTGGTCTTCGGGGTGGACCATCACGGCCGTGTCGCCGAGCATGGTCTCGGGCCGGGTGGTGGCCACGGTCAGCGTGCCGCTGCCGTCTTCAAGGGGGTAGGCGATGTGCCAGAGCGAGCCGTCTTCCTCTTCGCTCTCGACCTCCAGGTCGCTCACCGAGGTCTTGAGCACCGGGTCCCAGTTGCCCAGGCGCTTGCCGCGGTAGATGAGGCCCTCTTCGTACAGCTTCACGAAGGTCTGCGTCACGACCGCCGAGAGGTCGTCGTCCATCGTGAAGTACTCGCGGCTCCAGTCCACCGTGTCGCCCATGCGGCGCATCTGCTGGGTGATGGTGTTGCCCGACTTCTCTTTCCATTCCCACACGCGCGCCACGAAGTTCTTGCGGCCCAGGTCGTGGCGGCTGATCTTCTGCTCCTGCAACTGGCGCTCCACCACGATCTGCGTGGCGATGCCGGCGTGGTCGGTGCCCGGCACCCACAGCGTGTTGTCGCCCTTCATGCGGTGGTAGCGCGTGAGGCTGTCCATCACCGTCTGGTTGAACGCATGGCCCATGTGCAGCGTGCCCGTCACGTTGGGCGGCGGCAGCTGGATCGCGAACGAATCGGCGCCTTCCTTGGGTTGCTGCGTGCCGCGGTAGCCGGCCTTGGCGTAGCCGCGCTTTTCCCATTCGGGGCCCCAGTGCGCCTCGATGGCGGTGGGTTCGAACGATTTGGAGAGGCTCTCCAGACCAGGTTGGGCGGCAGGGGTGGTGGGTTCGCTCATGGGGAATGCGGGGAAGTGCAGAGCGGCGCCTTCGAGGGCGCCGCGTGGGGACAGGTGGGACAGCCGGCGATTTTACCGGGCGGCTTGCTGACACGGCAGCCACTCATAATTCCGGGATGCTCTTCCTGCTTTCCCCTGCAAAGTCACTCGACTACGACACTCCGGTCCCCCCTGAAGTCCCTGCCACCCAACCCCATTTCGAAAGCCCGCACGGTCCCTCGACCGAGCTCATCAAGATTCTGCGCGAGAAGTCCCCGCTCGAGATTTCCGAGCTCATGCACCTGTCGGACAAGCTCTCCGCCCTCAACGCGGCGCGCTATGAGGCCTGGTCTTCCAAGAGCACCGCGAAGAACGCCCGCCAGGCCGCCTTCGCATTCGACGGCGACGTTTACGGCGGCCTCGATGCACGCAGCCTCACGCCCGCGCAACTGGCTTGGGCGCAAGACCACGTCTGCATCCTGAGCGGCCTCTACGGCCTCTTGCGCCCGCTCGACCGCCTGCAGCCTTACCGCCTCGAAATGGGCACGCAACTGGCCAACCGCCACGGCAAGGACCTGTACGCCTTCTGGGGCTCGCGCATCGCCGAGCACCTGAACGAGCGCCTCGCGGCCGACCGCACGCCGGTGGTCGTCAACGTCGCCTCGCAGGAATACTTCAAGTCGGTCGATCAGAAGGTGCTCAAGGCCCGCGTGGTCGAGTGCGTGTTCCAGGAGTGGAAGGGCGACAAGTACAAGATCGTGAGCTTCTTCGCCAAGCGCGCCCGCGGCCTGCTGGCCCGTTGGGCCGTGCAGCACAAGGCGGCCACGCCCAAGGCGCTGGAAAAATTCGACCTCGAGGGTTATGGTTTCGACGCGAGTGCATCGACAGCCGAAAGGCTGGTGTTCAGGAGGAAACTGGAATGACCCCCAGTCTTCGCGCACTTCGTGTCGCTTCGCCAACCCCCTTGCAGGGGGCAACACCTGCGGCCCGGCAAAGCCGGTTCCGCGGTGTTTCTCGAATGGATTCGTGGGATTTCATGGAGGAATGCTGAGATGTCCCAACCGATCAGTCCGGAGCTGCGCGAATGGCTGGTGGCCCAGCTGGCGGCCGGTCATTCGGTGCCTGCGCTGCGTGCGTCGATGCGCGCGGCCGGCTGGCACGATTCGGCCACCGACGTGGCGCTGGCCCAACTGGAGGCCGGCTTCCCCAATGTCGAGGTGGCGCTGACGCCGGCGCGCACCGAAATGCCCGGCCCCGACCTCGACGGCGCGCCGCTGTACCTGGATGCCGGCGATCGCCAGGTGCAGGTGCTGCAGACGATGCGGCATCCGCGCGTCATCGTCTTCGGCAACCTGCTGTCGGTGGAGGAATGCGAAGGGCTGATCGCCGCGGCGCGCGTGCGGCTCGCGCGCTCGCTCACCGTGGAAACACGCACCGGCGGCGAGGTGCTCAACGTCGATCGCACGAGCGACGGCATGTTCTTCGAGCGCGGCGAGAACGAGATCGTCGCGCGCCTGGAGCAGCGCCTGGCCATGCTGCTGCGCTGGCCGCTCGAATACGGCGAAGGCCTGCAGATCCTGCGCTACGCGCCCGGCGCGCAGTACCGCCCGCACTACGACTACTTCGATCCGAACGAGCCCGGCACGCCCACCATCCTGAAGCGGGGCGGCCAGCGCGTGGCCACGCTCGTGATGTACTTGCAGGAGCCCGAGCAGGGCGGCGCCACCACCTTCCCCGACGTAGGGCTCGAAGTGGCGCCCGTGCGCGGCACCGGCGTCTTCTTCAGCTACGACCGGCCCGATCCCGTCACCCGCACGCTGCATGGCGGCGCGCCGGTGCTGGCCGGCGAGAAGTGGGTCGCCACCAAGTGGCTGCGAGAGCGCGAATTCAAATAACAAGGAACCGATGAAAGTCACCGCCAACGGGCTGCAGATCGAAGTCGACGACACCGGAGGCGAAGGGCGCCCCGTCATCCTGCTCATCATGGGCCTGGGCATGCAACTGGTGGCATGGCCGACCGCCTTCGTGCAGCAACTGGTCGACAAAGGCTTTCGCGTGGTGCGGCACGACAACCGCGACATCGGCCTCAGCCAGGGCTTCGACCATGCGGGCGTCGGCAACATCGTGTGGGAAACCATCCGCCATCGCCTCGGCCTGAAGGTGCGCTCGGCGTACACGCTGCAGGACATGACGCACGATTCCATCGGCGTGCTCGATGCGCTGGGCATTGAGCGCGCGCACATCGTCGGCGCCTCGATGGGCGGCATGATCGCGCAGCGCCTGGCCGCCACCGCGCCCGAGCGCACCGCCAGCCTCGTGAGCATCATGAGTTCGAGCGGCGCGCGCGGCCTGCCCGGCCCGCGCCGCGAAGTGGCCGCGATGCTCATGCGACGCCCGATGGGCAAGGGCGAGGCCGAGCTCGTCGCGCACAGCATCCGGCTGCTGCGGCTCATCCAGAGCCCGGCCTATCCGCAGACCGACGAAGAACTGGCCGAGCGCCTCACCTTCAGCATGCGCCGCGCCTACCACCCGGCCGGGCTGATGCGCCAGATGCTCGCCATCGGCGCCGACGACGACCGGCCCCACGTGCTCGCGCGCATCCGGCGCCCGACGCTGGTGCTGCACGGCGAAGCCGATGCGCTCGTGCCCATCGCCTGCGGCAAGGATTCGGCCGCGCGCATTCCGGGCTCGACCTTCATCTCCATTCCCGGCATGGGCCACGACCTGCCGCCCGAGGTCTGCACCATCCTCGCCAACCACATCGCCCCGTTCGCCCATGCGGCGGACGCCAAGGACCAGACGCCATGAGCCTCGACAACCAACCTGACAACCCGAACACGCCCGAACAATCGCAACTTGGCCGCGCCTCGGCCTACGCCGACCACTACGACCCGTCGCTGCTCTTCCCGATCGCGCGCGCCAGCCACGCAGCGCGAGGCCATGGGCATCAAGACCGGCGCGCTGCCCTTCTTCGGCGCAGACCTCTGGACCGCCTTCGAAGTGAGCTGGCTCAACCCGCGCGGCAAGCCGCAACTGGCCATCGCGCACTTCACCATTCCTTGCGAAACGCCCAACATCATCGAGAGCAAGTCGTTCAAGCTGTACCTCAACAGCTTCAACAACAGCACCTTCGCCAGCATCGACGCGGTGCGCGAGCACCTGCGCACCGACCTGGCCGAAGCGGCGTGGCGCGGCAGCGACCAGTCGGCCGGCATCGGCGTGAAGCTGCTCACGCCCGACCTCTTCGATCGCGAGCCGGTGCACGAGATCGACGGCCTGGACCTCGACCGGCTCGACATCGAATGCACGCACTACCAGCCCGCGCCCGAGCTGCTCACCAGCGACACCACGCAGGTGCATGTGAACGAAACCCTCACCAGCCGGCTGCTCAAGAGCAACTGCCTCGTCACCGGCCAGCCCGACTGGGGCAGCGTGCAGATCCGGTACAGCGGCCCGCCGATCGACCAGGCCGGGCTGCTCGCGTACATCGTGAGTTTTCGCAACCACAACGAATTCCACGAGCCGTGCGCCGAGCGGATGTTCACGGACATCTGGAGCCGCTGCAAACCCACCAAGCTCGCGGTGTATGCGCGCTACACGCGGCGCGGCGGGCTGGACATCAACCCGTTCCGCACGAGCTGGCCGCAGGCGCTGCCGCCGAACATCCGCACCGCGCGGCAGTAAGGCCAGCAGCCGCTTGCACAGCGGCTGAGTGACCTCAGCGAGCAAGAGCGCCCGTCTCGAGGCGCCCGCCTCCGGCTGCAACGGCCGGCGGTTTGCCCCTGCGCGCTCGAATACGGAAAACACCCGCTATTTCCGGGGATTCGGCCTTCAGTCAAAAGGCTCAATACGTTCTGTTGGATTTGTGACGTGGCTGTGTCGTTCTGTTCATTGAAATAGAACGAATCTTCTTAATTGCGCGGCGCCGTTCCCGCATTCTGGCGAATTTACGCCAACAAATTAAAACAATACGTCGTTTATTTCAGACGGCCATGGTGAATATCGCCAGGCCCGTTCTTGCCCGATTGCCGGTACCTCGTTGTCATCTGAACACATAGCAAAAAACCGGGATTGCGTTTCGAATTAGACTGGATCTCCTCTGAGGGAGGGGCAAATTTGCGCCACCTCCACGAATTGAAACAGAACGAATCTTGTAATTAATTTGGTGACGCTATTCCAAAGTTCCTATTGGGTTTTTGCCAACAAATTTAAACATAAACACCGCATGGTTCGTGCTATTCGCGTGGCGCGCGCGGCCGCAATCAATGGAAATGGAACGAATTTTCTTAATCGATGGGCTTTCTCTACTTCAAAGCTTCTCACCGTGTCCGCATCCAATAATTCGAACACTGCGAAATTCGTATTAACCGTGCCCGCGCTTCGGTTTCGGTGAACGTGGGAATTCACAGAGCGCACGCCATGCAACAAGCGACCGTGCCAGCCGCCGCCACCACGCCCCGCGACGAACCGGTCCCTTCGCCTTCGCTCATCACCCCGTCGCCTCCCGCCCCGTCGTTGCGCACGCGATCCACATTCGCGCTGCTCTGGCTGAGCGAGACGGCCTTCGACCTGGGCACCACGCTGGTCAGCTTCGCGGTGGGCGTGTGGATCTTCTCCCGCACCGGTTCCGCGCAGGACTATTCGTTCTCGGTGCTGGCCGCCGCGCTGGCGGCGATGCTCGCCACGCCATTCGCCGGCGCGCTGGCCGACCGCCACGACCGGCGCTGGGTGGTGCTGTCGTGCGACCTCGCGGCCATCGCCGGCACCTTCGCGATCGTGCTGGCCCTGACGTCCGGGCGCCTGGGCATCGGCGCGCTGTATGCCTACGCCGCGGTCGCGTCGGCGGTCGGCGCGCTGCGCCGCCCGGCGATCCGGGTGGCGGTCAGCCGCTTCGTGCCCCGCGACCGTTTCGCGCAGGTCGGCGGGCTGACCGGCATTTCCCGCGCGCTGGTGCAGGTCGGCGCGCCCGCCGCGGCCGGCTTCCTGATGGCGCGCATGGGCCTGCAGGGCGTGATGGCGATGCAGTTGTGCCTGCTGCTGGCCGGTGCCGCGCTGGTGTTCGCGGCCTTGACGCGGGCCGGCGGCGACGTGCGCGGCGGGCCTCGCCATGGTCTGCGTGCCGGCGACCCGCCCGTCCGCACATCGCCCTGGGCCAGCTTTTCCGGCGCGCTCGCGTACCTGCGGGAGCAACCGCTGATGGCCGCCTTGCTCGGCTACGGCGCGCTGGTGCAGTGCCTGCTGGTGCTGGCGACCACGCTGGTCACGCCGCTGGTGCTGTCCACCCACTCCAGCGATGTGCTGGGGCTCGTGATGTCGGTCGGCATCGTCGGCGGCCTGCTCGGTTCGGTGCTGGTCGCCACCGCCTTCATCCGGCGCGGGCTGATGCGGTGGGTGCTCGCCTGCGACGCGGTGCAGTGCGCGGCGGTGCTCGCGGCCGGCTGGGCGACCACGCCAGCCTGGTGGTGCGCGGCGGCCTTCGTGTGCCTCTTCTGCGGCAGCACCTCGGTCGCGTGTTCGCACGCGCTGTGGATGCGCAAGGCGCCGATGGGCCGCCAGGGCAGCGTGTTCGCGTTGATCACCGCGTCCAACATGGCGGTGATGTGCGTGGTGCTGCTGGCCGGCGGCTGGCTCGCCGACGCGGTGCTGGAGCCCGCGCTGCGCCCCGGCGGCGCGCTGGTTTCCACGGTCGGCGCGTGGTTCGGTACCGGGCCGGGCCGCGGCATCGGCCTGTTGTTCTTCGTGAGCGGCGCGATCGGCCTGGTGCTGACCGTTCTCGCGCTCGGCCATCCGCGCCTGCGCCGGCTCGAAACCCTGGTGCCGGACGGCAGCGAACCATGAGCAGCCGCGCAGACCTCCATCCCCTGAGCTCGCCGCAGCAGGCGGTCTGGCTCGACCAGTCGCTCGCGCCCGACCTGCCTTGCTACAACATCGGCGTCGCCACGCGCCTGGAGGGGCCGACCGACCCCGACCGGCTGGAGGCGGCGATCCGCGCGGTCGCCGGGCGCCACCAGGCGCTGCGCGCCGTGCTCGAGCGCGGCGGTGACGATGGCGATGGCGGCCCGATGCAGCGCTTCGCCGACGAGGTGGACGACGCATTGCTGCAGCGCTTCGACTTCCGCGGCGAGGCCGATCCGGAGGCGAGCGCCCGGGCGCACCTGCGCGCGGCGTTCCTTGCTCCGTTCGCGCTGTACGGCCAGCGGCTGTGGCGCATGCAATGGCTGCAGGTCGGGCCCGACTGCGGCTACTGGCTCGGGTGCTTTCATCACCTGATCGCGGACGGCTGGTCGGTGTCGCTGATCGGCAATGCCGTGGCCGACGCCTACAACCGGCTCGGGCGCGGCGAGTCCGCGGTGGCCGACGACGGCCGTGCGGGCGACGACTACGAAGACTTCATCCGCAAGGACGCCGAGTACCTGGCCTCGCCACGCTACGCCGCCGACCGCGACTTCTGGCTGCAGCGCCATGCGCAACCGGCCGCGCCGCTGTTCGAAGACACGCATGCGCAGCGTGGCCGCGCCGGCCGCAAGGTCGAACAAACCGTCTGGCACCTGGACCGCGCCGACCACGACCGCCTCGGGGAAGTGGCGGCGGCCGAGGGCGCATCGGGCACGCATTTCCTCGCGGCCCTGCTCGCGGTGTACTTCGCGGGTTTGATGAATGGGCGCAAAAACGAAGGCGGCCGCGAAGGCGAGGTGGTGATCGGCATGCCGGTGCACAACCGCACCGGCGCGGCGCAGCGGCGCATGCCCGGCATGTTCTCCGGCGCGATTCCGGTCGGCATCGCGGTCGACCCCGAAGAGAGCTTCGCGCAGACGCTGCGCCGCGTCGCCGCCGAGCTGAAGCAGTGCTATCGCCACCAGCGCTATCCGCTGGCCGACCTGCACCGCGAGCTGCTGGCCGGCAGGGGCGAGCGCCGCGGGCTGTTCGATGTGTCGCTGTCGGTCGAGAGCTTCCAGGGTGACCTGGGGTTCGAAGGCATCCGCAGCACGGTGCTTCCGCTGCACAACGGCCACGAGCGCCAGCCGCTGGCGGTGTACGTACGCGACTACGAGCACGGGCGTCCGGTGCACATCGAGTTCAACCACGATCCGGTGCTGTTCCCGGCGCAGGAGATGGCCGCGCATCTGCGGCGGCTGCAGGGCCTGTGCCGTGCCGCGACCGATACGCCCGCCACCCGCGTGCGCGACCTGCCGCTGATGGACGCGGCCGAGCGCGAACGCGTCGTGCACGGCTTCAACCGGCCGCGTTGCGATACCGGTGCGCCATCGTTGATTCACGCGCTGTTCGAGCGGCAGGCCGCGTCTCATCCCGATGCCATCGCGGTGCAGTTCGAAGATCAACGACTGAGCTACGGCGAACTCAACCATCGCGCCAACCAGCTGGCCCATCACCTGCGCGCGCTGGGCGCCGGGCCCGACGACCTCGTCGCGATCGGCCTCGCGCGGGGGCTCGACATGGTGATCGCGATCCTGGCCACGCTCAAGGCCGGCGGCGCTTATGTGCCGCTGGACCCGGTGTACCCCGACGAGCGCCTCGCGCACATGCTGCGAGACAGCGCGCCGGTGGCATTGCTCGGCGACAGTGCCTTGCTCGATCGCCTGCAAACGCCGGCGCCGTGCAAGCGGGTCAACCTCGATGAACCCGCGCCGTGGGCCGATGCGCCTGCCGGCAACCCGCAGGTCGAAGGGCTCGCGCCGTCGCACCTGGCCTACGTGATCTACACCTCGGGTTCGACCGGGCTGCCCAAGGGCGTGATGGTCGAGCACGCGCAGGTCAGCCGCCTGTTCGATGCGACGCGCACGTGGTTCGACTTCGGCCGCGACGACGTGTGGACGCTGTTCCATTCCTTCGCTTTCGATTTCTCGGTGTGGGAGCTGTGGGGCGCGCTGATGCACGGCGGGCGCCTGGTGGTGGTGCCGCATGCGGTCAGCCGCGCGCCGGCGGCGTTTCATCGGCTGGTGTGCGACGAGGGCGTGACCGTGCTCAACCAGACGCCGAGCGCATCCCGCCAGTTCACTGCCGCCTGCCTTGCCGGACCGCCGCACGCGCTGCGCTGCGTGGTCCTCGGCGGCGAGGCGCTGGACACGGCGGCGCTCGCGCCCTGGTATGCGGACGAGCGCAACGCGGGCACGCGCCTCGTCAACATGTACGGCATCACCGAGACCACGGTGCATGTCACCTACCGCGTGCTGGAGGCCGCCGACGCCGGGCGCACCGGCGCGAGCCCGATCGGCGTGCGCATTCCCGACCTCGCCGTGTACGTGCTCGACGCGCACGGCCGCCCGCTGCCGGTCGGCTGCACGGGCGAGATGTATGTCGGCGGCGCCGGGGTCGCGCGCGGCTATCTGCGCCGGCCCGAACTCGATGCGCAACGCTTCGTGTCCGATCCGTTCAGCGATGTGCGAGGCGCGCGCATGTACCGCACCGGCGACCTCGGCCGCTATCTGGCAGATGGCAGCCTCGAATACATCGGCCGCAACGACCAGCAGGTGAAGGTCCGTGGCTTCCGCATCGAGCTCGGCGAGATCGAGGCGCAGTTGCTGCGGCTCGATGGCGTTGCCGATGCGGTCGCCATCGCGCGCGAGGACACGCCGGGCGACACGCGGCTGGTTGCCTATCTCGTGGCCGGCGATGCCTTCGATGCATCCGCCGCGCGTGCCGCCTTGCGCGAGCACCTGCCGGACCACATGGTCCCGGCCGCCTTCGTCGTACTGGACGCGTTGCCGCTGACGCCGAACGGCAAGCTCGATCGCAAGGCGCTGCCCGCACCGGACGCGCGCGCCTGGCAGCGGCGCGACCATGAACCGCCGCAAGGCGCGACCGAAGAGGCGCTGGCGCGGCTGTGGGCGGACGTGCTCGGCATCGAACGCATCGGTCGGCATGACAACTTCTTCGAGCTCGGCGGCCACTCGATCCTTGCCGTGCAACTGGTCGAACGCATGCAGCGCGAAGGCTTGGACGTCGACATCCGCCAGCTTTTTTCCGAACCGACGCTGGCCGCGCTCGCGGCCGGTGTGACGCAGGCCGGGCAGGGCGCGGCACCGGTGCCCGCCAACGCCATCCCGCCGCAATGCGAGCGCATCACGCCGCAGATGCTGCCGCTGGTGACACTGACCCCGGCACAGATCGCCCGCATCGCCGACGGCGTTGCGGGCGGCATGCGCAACGTGCAGGACATCTATCCGCTCGCGCCGCTGCAGGAAGGCATCCTGTTCCACCATCTGCTGCAGAGAAAGGGCGAAGGCGAGGGCGATGCCTATGTGCTGCCCGCGCTGTTGCGCTTCGACGACCGCGCGGGGCTGGACCGCTTCATGTCGGCGCTGCAGCAGGTGATCGCGCGGCACGACATCCTGCGCACCGCCGTGCAGTGGGAAGGGCTGGACGCGCCGGTGCAGGTGGTCTGGCGCAGCGCCGCGCTGACCTTGCACGAGCTGCACTTCGACGCGGCCGACGGCGATGTGCAGGCGCAGTTGCAATCGCATGCCGATGCGCGGCGCGTGCGCCTGGACCTGCGCCGCGCGCCGATGCTGCAGGCCCATGCGGCCTTCGATGCGGTGTCGCAACGCTGGCTGCTGCAGCTGCTGCACCATCACCTGACGCTGGACCACACCACCACCGAGCTGATCCTGCACGAGGTGGTGGCGCTGCTGCAGGGGCGTGGCGAAAGCCTGCCCGCGCCGGTGCCGTTCCGCGATTTCGTCGTGCGGTCGCGGCAAGGCGTGGGCGATGCAGCGCACGAGGCCTTCTTCGGCGCGATGCTCGGCGATGTCGACGAACCGACCGCGCCCTTCGGCCTGGTCGATGTGCAGGGCGATGGCTCGCAGGTCGCACAGGCGCGCATGACCTTGCCTGCGGCCTTGTCCGCGCGCCTGCGCACGCTCGCCATGCGCCATGGCGTGGGCGCGGCCAGCCTGTTCCATCTGGCCTGGGCGCGGGTACTGGCGCTGTGCAGCGGGCGCGACGACGTGGTGTTCGGCACGGTGCTGTTCGGCCGCATGCAGGGCGGTGCGGGCATCGACCGCGCGATGGGCATGTTCATCAACACGCTGCCGGTGCGCATCGCGCTCGGCGGTCGCGGCGCGGCCGAGGGACTGCGAGAGACGCATGCCGCGCTGAGCGAACTGCTGCGCCACGAGCACGCCCCGCTGACGCTGGCCCAGCGCTGCAGCGGCCTCGCGCCGAACACGCCGGTGTTCTCGGCGCTGCTCAACTACCGCCACAGCCGCGGCGAGAGCTTCGGCGAGACCGAGATTGCGGAAGGCATGCGCTACGTGGGCGGGCGCGATCTCACGAACTATCCGTTCAGCCTGTACGTCGATGACCTGGGCAGCGATTTCGTGCTGACGGCGGAGATCCATGTCTCGGTGTCGGCGGGGCGCGTGGCGGGGTTCATGGCAGAGGCGCTGGAGGCATTGGCGCAGGCGCTGGAAGAGGCGCCGGACACGCCGTTGCTGGGGCTCGATGCGTTGCCGGCAGAAGAGCGCGAGCGTGTCTTGCGCAGCTTCAATGAAACGCGGTGCGAGTACACCGCGCCTGCGCTCGTGCATGAGGCCTTCGAACAGCAGGCGGCGGCGCACCCGGATCGCATCGCGCTGGAACTCGATGGGGCGCAGCTGAGTTATCGCGAGCTCAACGAGCAGGCAAATCGTTTGGCGCGGCATCTGTGCCGGCTCGGGGTGGGGCCGGATGACCGCGTGGCGATCTGTGTCGAACGCAGCTTCGAGTTGGTGGTAGCGGTCGTGGCCACGCTGAAGGCGGGTGGCGCCTGCGTGCCGCTGGACCCGGCGCATCCGGATGAACGGCTGGCGCAGATGCTGCGCGACAGCGATCCGGTGGTGGTGCTGAGTCAAGCCGTTCTGGCCGAGCGGCTTGGCGTGACACCGGTCTTGCTCGACGAGGCAGAACCCGTGTGGGCCAACGCTTCCGCCGCCAACCTGCATGCGCTTGAACTGGGCCTGCACCCCGAGCACCTGGCCTATGTGATCTACACCTCCGGCTCGACTGGCGTGCCCAAGGGTGTGGCGATGCCGCACCGAGGCTTGGTCAACTTGCTGGCTTGGCAGCGCGAGCAGCTACCTGAACCTGCGCGCACGTTGCAGTTCGCTGCGCTCGGTTTCGATGTGGCCTTCCAGGAAATCTTCAGCACGCTCGCTGGCGGCGGCACTCTGGTGTTGCTGCATGAAGCACTTCGACAGGACTTGCCCGCGCTGGCCGAATGGTTGGCCGAGGAATCGATCGAACGGTTGTTCCTGCCGTACATCGCGCTGCAGAACCTCAGCGAACTCTGGTCGCAGCGCAGCGAACCGCTGGCGATGCTGCGCGATGTCATCACGGCCGGCGAGCAGTTGCGCATCACACCGGCGATCCGCCGCATGTTCGCAAGGCACCCGCAGGCGAAGCTGCATAACCACTACGGCCCGACAGAAACGCATGTGGTCAGCGCGCACACGTTGAGCGGCCCAGCAGACGCGTGGGAAGACTTGCCACCAATCGGACAGCCGATCGGCAACAGCCGCATCTACGTTCTCGATGCACAACGCAACCCGGTGCCAGTCGGCGTTGTCGGCGAGCTGTATCTGGGAGGAGTGCAGGTCGCGCAGGGCTATCTGACGCAGCCTGAACTCACTGAGCAGCGGTTCCTCGCCGATCCGTTCGACGGCTCACGCATGTACCGAAGCGGCGACCTGGGCCGCTGGCGCGACGACGGGAGCATCGAGTACCTGGGCCGCAACGACCATCAGGTCAAGGTGCGCGGCTATCGCATCGAGTTGGGCGAGATCGAAGCACAACTGGCTCGCTTGGACGGCGTGCGAGAAGCCGCAGTGATCGCACGCGAAGACCAACCTGGCGACAAGCGTTTGGTCGCATACCTCATCGGGAACGCCGACGTCGCACAACTTCGCGCCCAACTGACCAAGCATCTGCCGGACTACATGGTCCCCGTGGCCTACGTCGTGCTCGACGCACTGCCCCTGACCCCGAACGGCAAGCTCGACCGCAAGGCACTGCCCGCACCCGACGGCGAAGCCTTCGGCCACCGCACCTACGAAGCCCCGCAAGGCGAGATCGAGCAAGCCCTCGCCGACATCTGGTCGCACCTGCTCGGCGTGCGGCAGGTCGGCCGCAACGACGACTTCTTCGAACTTGGGGGCCATTCGCTGCTGGCGATCCAGTTGCTCGACCAACTGCGCCGGCGCGGTTGGTCGGCGGACATCCGCTCGCTGTTCACGCATCCGAAGCTGGCCGCCCTGGCCGCGACGATCCGGCACGACGTTGCGGTGGCCGTGCCGCCGAACCTGATTCCGCCGGACTGCCAGGCGATCGAGCCGGCGATGCTGACGCTGGTCGATCTCGACGCGGCCGCGATCGAACGCATCGCCAGCGCCACGCCTGGTGGCGCGGCCAACATCCAGGACATCTATCCGCTCGCGCCGCTGCAGCAGGGCATCCTGTTCCACCATCTCCTGGAGCGCGACGCCGACACCTATGTGCTGCCGACCCTGCTCGAATTCGACAGCAGGCCGCGCATGGACCGCTTCATCGCATCCCTGTCGCGGGTGATCGAGCGCCACGACATCCTGCGCACCGCGGTCCACTGGGAGCAGCTCGCGGAGCCGGTGCAGGTCGTGTGGCGGCGCGCCGCGTTCGCCGTGGACACGTTGACCTTGGCGCCCGGCACGGGCACGGCAGCCGAGCGCCTTCGCGCGCATCCACAGGTGCGCGGTCTCCGCATCGACGTGCGCCGCGCGCCGATGCTGCATGGCTTTGCCGCTCGCGACGATGCCGCCGGTGGGCGCTGGCTGCTGCAGCTCTCGTACCACCACCTCGTGATGGACCACACCACGCTGGAGCGGCTGGTGGAGGAGATCCACGCCATCCAGCGCGGCGATGCCGACGGGTTGCCGCCGCCGGTGCCGTTCCGCAACTTCGTCGCAGAGGCGCGCCAGGGTGTGAGCGAAGCGGCGCACGAAGCCTTCTTCCGCGCGATGCTCGGTGATGTCGACGAGCCGACCGCGCCCTTCGGCCTGGTCGATGTGCAAGGCGATGGCTCGCGGATCGAAGAGGCGCGCCTGACGCTGCCACCGGCACTCTCGGCGCGGCTGCGCACGCTCGCCATGCGCCACGGCGTGGGCGCGGCCAGCCTGTTCCACCTGGCTTGGGCGCGGGTGCTGGCGCTGTGCAGCGGGCGCGACGACGTGGTGTTCGGCACGGTGCTGTTCGGCCGCATGCAGGGCGGTGCGGGCGCCGATCGCGCGGTCGGCATGTTCATCAACACGCTGCCGGTGCGCATCGTGCTCGGTGGTCGCGGGCTGGCGCAGGGGCTGCACGAAACGCATGCGGTGCTGAGCGGACTGCTGCGTCACGAACATGCGCCGCTGGTGCTGGCCCAGCGTTGCAGTGCGATGCCGGCGCAGGTGCCGCTCTTCTCCGCATTGCTCAATTACCGGCACCGCCGCGTCGCCCATGCAGAGGTGCTCGACGGCGTGCGATTGCTCGATGTGCGCGACCGCACCAACTATCCGTTTGGGCTGTATGTCGATGACGACGGGAGCGATTTCGAACTGACGGTGCAGGTCGATGCCGCGGTCTCAGCCGAACGCATCGCGGGGTTCGTGCAGCAGGTTTTGCAAGCCTTTGCGCAGTCTTTGGAAGAGGCGCCGGATACGCCGTTGCTGGGGCTCGATGCGTTGCCGGCAGAAGAGCGCGAGCGTGTCTTGCGCGGCCTCAATGAAACGCGGTGTGAGTACGCCGCGCCTGCGCTCGTGCATGAGGCCTTCGAACAGCAGGCGGCGGCGCATCCGGATCGCATCGCTCTGGAACTCGATGGGGCGCAGCTGAGTTATCGCGAACTCAGCGAGCAGGCCAACCGATTGGCACGACACCTGAGCAAGCTCGGGGTAGGGCCGGACGACTGCGTGGCGATCTGTGCCGAACGCAGCTTCGAGTTGGTGGTCGCGGTCGTGGCCACGCTGAAGGCGGGTGGCGCCTGCGTGCCGCTCGACCCGATGCATCCCGATGAGCGGCTGGCGCAGATGCTGCGCGATTGCGATCCGGTGGCGGTGCTGAGTCAAGCGGCTCTGGCCGAGCGGCTTGGCGTCACATCGGTCTTGCTCGACGAGGCAGAACCCGTGTGGGCCGACGCTTCCACAACCAACCTGCACGCGCTTGAGATTGGCCTACGCCCCGAGCACCTGGCCTACGTGATCTACACCTCCGGCTCGACCGGCGTGCCCAAGGGTGTGGCGATGCCGCACCGAGGCTTGGTCAACTTGCTGGCCTGGCAGCGCGAGCAGCTACCTGAACCTGCGCGCACGTTGCAATTCGCTGCGCTCGGTTTCGATGTCGCCTTCCAGGAGATCTTCAGCACGCTCGCCGGCGGCGGCACATTGGTGCTTTTGCATGAGTCGCTGCGGCAGGATTTGCCGGCCTTGGCCGAATGGCTGGCCGAAGAATCCATCGAACGCTTGTTCCTGCCGTACATCGCGCTGCAGAACCTCAGCGAACTCTGGTCGCAGCGCGGCGAGCCACTGTCGATGCTGCGGGATGTCATCACCGCAGGCGAGCAGTTGCGCATCACACCGGCGATCCGCCGCATGTTCGCAAGGCACCCGCAGGCGAAGCTGCATAACCACTACGGCCCGACAGAAACGCATGTGGTCAGCGCGCACACGTTGAGCGGCCCAGCAGACGCGTGGGAAGACTTGCCGCCTATCGGCCGGCCAATTGGCAACAGCCGCATCTACGTCCTCGATGCGCAAGGCAACCCGGTGCCAGTCGGCGTTGTCGGCGAGCTGTATCTGGGCGGAGTGCAGGTTGCGCAGGGCTATCTGACGCAGCCTGAACTCACTGAGCAGCGGTTCCTCCCCGATCCGTTCGACGGCGCACGCATGTACCGAAGCGGCGACCTGGGCCGCTGGCGCGACGACGGGAGCATCGAATACCTCGGGCGCAACGACCATCAGGTCAAGGTGCGCGGCTATCGCATCGAGTTGGGCGAGATCGAAGCACAACTGGCTCGTTTGGATGGTGTGCGCGAAGCCGCTGTGATCGCACGCGAAGACCAACCGGGCGACAAGCGCCTGATCGCCTACCTCACCGGCCATGCCGACGTCGCACAACTTCGTGCCCAACTAAGCCAACGCTTGCCGGACTACATGGTCCCCGTGGCCTACGTCGTGCTCGATGCACTGCCCCTGACCTCGAACGGCAAGCTCGACCGCAAGGCGCTGCCCGCACCCGATGGCGAAGCGTTCGGCCACCGCACCTACGAAGCCCCGCAAGGCGAGATCGAGCAAGCCCTTGCCGACATCTGGTCGCACCTGCTCGGCGTGCAGCAACTCGGCCGCAACGACGACTTCTTCGAACTCGGCGGCCATTCGCTGCTGGCGATCCGGCTTGTCTCCCGCATCCGCGAGCGCTTCGATGCCGAGCTCGCTCTGGCCACGCTGTTCGCGCAGCCGCGCCTCGCCGCACTGGCTCGCAGCGTGGCCGCAGCCGGCCCCAGCGAACTGACCGCGATCCCGCGCGCCGACCGCAGCCGGCCACTCCCGTTGTCGCCCGCGCAGCAGCGCCTGTGGTTCATTGCCGGCGTCGATGCGCAGGCCAGCGTCGCGTATCACATCCCCGGCGCCTTGCGCCTCCGTGGCGCGCTCGACCGCATGGCCCTGCGTGCCGCCTTGGACCTCGTCGTGGCCCGGCACGAAGCCTTGCGCACGCGCTTCGTCGCGGTCGATGGCCAGCCCTGGCAACACATCGACCCGCCATGTGCCTTCGCATTGCGCGAGCAGGACGCGGGCGGATCGGACACAGCGCAGATCGAAGCGCTTTGCCGCGAAGCCGCCGCCGAGCCTTTCGATCTCGCGGCCGGTCCACCGATCCGCGGCCTTCTGCTGCGCGTGGCCGACAACGATCACGTGCTGCTGGTGGTCATGCACCACATCGTCTCCGATGGCTGGTCGCTGAGCGTGCTGATGCGCGAGGTCGCGACCGCCTACAGCGCGTTTTTGCGGGGCGGGCAGGTGCCGTCCCTGCCTTCGCTGCCGGTCCAGTACGCCGACCATGCGGCGTGGCTGCACGCGCACCTGCAAGGCGCGGCGGCGCAAACCCGGTTGCAGGAAGGGGTCGCGCAATTGCAGGGCGCTCCGTCGCTGGTCGAACTGCCTTGTGACAGGCCACGCCCCGCGCTGCAGGACTACCGTGGTGCGAGCTTCGAGGTCGCCCTCGACGCCGAAACCACGCAAGCCCTGCGCGCACTCGCCCAGCGTCACGGCGCGACGCTCTACATGGTCGTGCTGGCCGCCTGGGCCGCCGTGGTGGCGCGCTACAGCGGCCAGCCGCAGGTGGTGATCGGCAGTTCGCACGCTGGACGCGGCCGGGCCGAGATCGAACCGTTGATCGGCTGCTTCATCAACACGCAAGCCTTGAAGATCGCGCTGGACGGCAGCCCGACCGCCGCCGACCTGCTGGTCCAGGTGCGCCGCACCGCGCTGCAGGCCCAGGCGCGCGAGGACGTGCCCTTCGAGCGCCTGGTCGAAGCGCTGAACCCGCCGCGCTCGATGGCCCACCACCCGGTGTTCCAGCTGATGCTGGCCTGGCACAACACGCCCGCCGTGGCGCTGGAGCTGGCGGGCCTCGCCGTCGAGCGCATCGAGAGCCTGCCGGCCGGCGCGCAGTTCGACCTGTCGCTGGACCTGCAGGAGGAGGGCGACCGCATCGCCGGCAAGCTCAACTACGCCACCGCCTTGTTCGATGAGGCGACGGTGCGCCGCCACTGGCACAGCCTGGTCGCGATGCTGCGCGGCATGGCGGCCGACGAAGGCCGGCCCGTCGATCGCATCGCGTTGATCGATGCCGACGCAGGGCATCGGTTGCTGCACACCTTCGCCGATGGCGCGTCGGCGCCGCCCGGACATGTGCTCGCGCACGCCGCCTTCGAACGCCAGGCCGCGCTGCGGCCGCAAGCCACCGCGCTGGAACACGACGGCGAACGGCTTGGCTATGGCGAACTCGACCAGCGCGCCAACCAGCTTGCTCGCCATCTGCGCAGCGTCGGTGTCGGCGCCGATGACCGCGTTGGGCTGTGCCTGCCGCGCGGCTTCGATGTGATCGTCGCGTTGCTCGCCACGCTCAAGGCCGGTGCCGCGTATGTGCCGCTCGATCCGTCCTATCCGGACCAGCGCCTGGCATGGCAGTTGGACGACTGCGCACCCCGGGTGCTGCTGACGCACGTCGGCCTGCGCCCGCGCCTCCAACCGCCGCCGGGCTGCACGACGATCACACTCGACGAACATGCGCCATGGGAGACCGTTCCCGCATCCGCCACTGACTCAAGCGACTTGCCCGGAGACGGCTCGCACCTCGCCTACGTGATCTACACCTCCGGCTCCACCGGCACGCCCAAGGGTGTGATGGTCGAGCACCGCCAGTTGGCCCACCAGATCGCGGCGCTGCAGTCGCTCTACGGCTTCAGCGCCGAAGACCGCGTGCTGCAGTTCTCGGGCCTCGGCTTCGACGTTGCCGGCGAGGAAATCTTCGGTGCGCTCAGCCATGGTGCGACGCTCGTGCTGCGCACCGATGCATGGCTGGCCGAACCCCGGCGCTGGTGCGAGCTCTGCGCAGCGCACAAGCTCACCGTGGCGAATCTGCCGACGCTGTTCTGGCAACGCATCGCGCAGGCGAGCGAGGCGGTGTTGCCGCCGTCGCTGCGCCAGGTCGTGATCGGTGGCGATGCGGTCGGTGCCGCCGCGCTCGATGCGTGGTGGCGGCGCGGTGGCCATCGCCCGGCCCTGGCCAATGCCTACGGTCCAACCGAGACCACGATCAACGCGACCGTTGCGTTCTGTCGCGCCGAGGACTCGCCACAGAGCATCGGCCGCCCGGTGCCCAATGCGCGCATCTACCTGCTCGATGCTCACGGCGAGCCGGTGCCCATCGGTGCTGTCGGCGAGATATGGATCGGTGGCGCCGGCGTCGCGCGGGGCTATCTGCATCGGCCTGACCTGACCGGGCAGCGCTTCGCGGCCGATCCGTTCGTGCCGCCGTCCGCGAATGCGCCGATGCCGCGCATGTACCGCAGTGGCGACCTCGGCCGCTGGCGCGCCGACGGCACCATCGAGTTCCTTGGCCGCGACGACCGGCAGGTCAAGATCCGCGGATTCCGCATCGAGCCCGGCGAGATCGAGGCCGCGCTGATGCGCATGGGCGGCATTCGCGAAGCGGCGGTGATCGCCACCGAAACACAAGACGACGACAAGCGCCTGCTGGCCTATGTGGTCAGCGACGACGCACCCGACCCGCCCGACGCGTCGCAATGGCGCGCGCGCCTGGCCGAACACCTGCCCGATCACATGCTGCCCGCGGCCTTCGTGCGGCTGGACGCACTGCCGCTCAACGCCAGCGGAAAACTTGACCGCGCCGCCTTGCCCGCGCCGGACGACGGCGCCTACGCACAGCGCCGCTACCAGGCACTGCAAGGCGCGCACGAGCGGGCGATGGCACGCATCTGGTCGTCGCTGCTCGGCATTGAGCGCATCGGCCGCGACGATGGCTTCTTCGAACTCGGCGGGCATTCGCTGCTGGCGGTGCGCATGCTCTCGCAACTGCGCCAGCACTTCGGCATCGAGCTGTCGCTGGCGACGGTGTTCGCCCGGCCGCGGCTCGCGGAACTGGCCGCCGAGATGGCGCGGGCCGCGCCGGTCGCTGCCGATCCGATCCCGAAGGCGGACCGCGCCGAGCCGCTGCCGCTCTCGCATTCGCAGCAGCGCCTGTGGTACGTGACGCGCATCGATGCGCAGGTCGGCGCGGCCTATCACCTGCCGGCCGCGCTGCGCCTGCGCGGCGCACTGGACCGCATCGCGCTGCAGCAGGCGCTGGATCGCATCGCCGCGCGGCACGAGTCGCTGCGCGCGCGCTTCATCGTCGTCGACGGCGAGCCGCGGCAGCGCATCGAACCGGCGCTGGGCGTTGAACTCGCCTGTCGCGACATCGGGCGAATCGGCGAAGACGGCTTGCGCGCGCTGTGCCGGGCCGAGGCCGCGGCGCCGTTCGATCTCGCGCGCGACCCGCCGCTGCGTGTGCAGTTGCTGCGCCTCGCCGAGGACGACCATGTGCTGCTGGTCACGATGCACCACATCGTCTCCGATGGCTGGTCGCTCGGTGTGATGGCGCACGAGTTCTCGGTGCTCTACGGCGCGTTCCGCCGCGGCGAGCCCGATCCGCTGCCGGCCTTGCCGGTCCAGTACGGCGACTACGCCGCATGGCAGCGCCGCCGCCTGCAGGGCGAGGCGCTGCGGCCGCAGCTCCAGCACTGGGTCGAGCGTCTGCGCGATGCGCCGCCGCTCATCGGCTTGGCCACCGACCGGCCGCGGCCGGCGCAGCAGGACTACCGCGGCGCCAGCATCGACGTCGGGCTCGATGAGGCGTTGACGCGTGAACTGGAGGCGCTGGCACAGCGGCACGGCGTCACCGTGTACATGGCGGTGCTCGCGGCATGGGCGGCGGTGCTCGCGCGGCTCGGCGGCCAGTCGCGCGTGGTGCTCGGCAGCAGCATCGCGGGACGCGACCGCGCCGAGCTGGAGCCGCTGATCGGCTTCTTCGTCAACGCACAGGCGCTGCGCTTCGACATCGACGAGGGCATCGACGTCGGTAGTCTTCTCGCGCAGGCCCGGCAGGTCGCGCTGCAGGCGCAGCAACACCGCGACGTGCCTTTCGAGCAGGTGGTCGAGGCGCTCAACCCGCCGCGTTCGAGCGCCTTCAACCCCGTCTACCAGGTGCGGCTGGCGTGGCAGAACACGCCGCCTGCACGTCTGCAGCTTGAGGGCCTCGAATTCGACAACCTCGCGAGCCATGCGGGCAGCGCGCAGTTCGACCTGTCGCTCGATCTGGAGCCGACGGGCCAACGCATCGCCGGCCAGTTCAACTACGCGACCGCGCTGTACGACGAGGCCACGGTGCGGCGCCACTGGCATGCGCTGGTGTCGATGCTGCGCGGCATGGTGGCCGATGCCCGCGCGCCGATGCACCGCATCGGCCTGATGGCCGCAAGCGAACGCGCGCAGGTGCTGAACGCGTTCAACGCCGCGCGTCACACCGCCTGCGACGGCCTGCTGCACCGCCTGTTCGAAGCGCAGGCCGCCGCGCAGCCGAGCACGCTCGCTCTTTCCCATGAAGACGAAGCGCTCGACTACGGAGAACTGAACCGCCGCGCCAACCGCATCGCCCACCATCTGCGCGGCCTGGGCGTGCGCCCCGACGACCGCGTCGCGCTGTGCCTGGAGCGCAGCGTGGACCTGGGCGTCGCGCTGATGGCCGCGCTCAAGGCCGGCGGCGCCTGCGTGCCGCTGGACCCGGTGCATCCCGACGACCGCCTCGCCCACATGCTGGCCGACAGCGCGCCGGTCGCGGTGCTGACCCATGCTCGCCTCTGCGACCGGCTGCGCATGCCCGAAGGCTGCGAGGTGCTGGTCCTCGACGACGCATCGCCGCCCTGGCGCGATGCACCCACGCACGATGCCGAAGTGGCGGGCCTCACGCCGGCCCATCTGGCCTATGTGATCTACACATCTGGTTCGACCGGCGTGCCCAAGGGCGTGATGGTCGAGCACCGCAACGTGCTCAATTTCCTGCACGGCCTGGAGCGGCGCATCCATGGCCCGGCGCCTGACTGCCGGCGCGTGGCGTGGAATTCCTCGGTCGGTTTCGACATGGCGGTCAAGGCCTGGGGGCAGCTTGCCTTCGGCCGCAGCGTGTACCTGCTGCCCGAGCGCACCCGCCTCGATGCGGGCGCCTTGCTCGACTTCCTGGAGCGCCATGCCATCGAGGCGATGGAGTGCACGCCCTCGCACCTGCGCATGCTGCACGCGGCCGGCTTCGGCCAGCAGCGGCGCGCGGGTTCGCTGCGCAAGCTGCTGCTGGGCGGCGAGGCGCTCGATGCCGCGACATGGCGGCACCTTGCCGAGGCCGGCACGGTGCGGTTCCACAACATGTACGGCCCGACCGAATGCAGCGTCGACGCCACCTGCGGCCCGGTCGAGGGTGCGGTGCCGCACATCGGCCGCCCGATGCCGGGCGCGCGCGTCTACCTGCTCGATGTGCATGGCGAGCCGGTGCCGATCGGCGTGGCCGGCGAAATCCACATCGGCGGCGCCGGGGTCGCGCGCGGCTACCTCGGGCAGCCCGGGCTCACCGCCGAGCGCTTCCTGCGCGATCCGTTCGCGAGCGAACAGGAATCCGACGCGCGCATGTACCGCACCGGCGACCTCGGCCGCTGGCGCGCGGACGGCACCATCGAGTACCTGGGCCGCAACGACTTCCAGGTCAAGGTGCGCGGCTACCGCATCGAGCTGGGCGAAATCGAGGCGCGGCTCGCGCGGCTGGACGGGGTGCGCGAAGCCGTCGTGGTCGCGAGCACCGAGCCGCCTGGCGAGCCGCGCCTGGTCGCCTACCTGCTCGCGCAGCCGGGCGCGGCGCTGGAGCCATCCATGCTGCGCGCGCAGCTCGGCGCGCAACTGCCCGACTACATGCTGCCCGGTGCCTTCGTCGTGCTCGCGGCCTGGCCGCTGAATGCGAACGGCAAGCTCGACCGCAAGGCGCTGCCGCCGCCCGACGACGACGGCCTCGCGCGGCAGGCCTATGCCGCGCCGGAGAGCGACATCGAGGCCCGTCTCGCGGCGGTGTGGCGCGAACTGCTCGGCGTCGAGCGGGTCGGCCGCCACGACAACTTCTTCGAACTCGGCGGGCATTCGGCGTTGGCGATCCAGTTGATCCATGCGATGAGCGCGCAGCAACTGCAGGTCGATGTGCAGATGGTGTTCAACGCACCGACGCTCGCCGACCTTGCCGCCGCGACCGTGCAACTGGAGGAGATCGTCCTGTGAGCCCGTCGCACCTTCTCGACACGCTGGCCGCGCGCGGCCTCACCCTGCGCCTGGACGGCGAACGGCTGGCGCTGCAGGGCGATGCGCGCCTGCTCGCCGATCCGGCCCTGGTGCAGGCGCTGCGCGAGCGCAAGCCCGAGCTGATCGCGCTGCTGCGCGAACGCGAGCGCAGCGACCCGCTGGCGTACCGCATCGACGAAGCGGCAGGGGCGATCACGCCGGAGATGCTGCCGCTGCTCGCGCTCGACCAGGGCGCGATCGATCGCCTGGTGGCGCAGGTGCCGGGTGGCGTGCGCAATGTGCAGGACATCTATCCGCTCGCGCCGCTGCAGGAGGGCATCCTGTTCCATCACCGGTTGCACGAAGGCGGAGACGAGGGCGAAGGCGAGGGCAGCGATGCCTACGTCATGCCGACGCTGCTGTGCTTCGACAGCCGCGAGCGGCTCGATGGCTTCGTGCAGGCGTTGCGCGAGGTGATCGCGCGGCACGACATCCTGCGCACCAGCGTGCATTGGGAAGGGCTGGCGCAGCCGGTGCAACTGGTTCATCGCAAGGTTGATCTGCACATCGACGTGCTGCCCGCCGCACCCGAACAAGACGCGATGGACTGTTTGCAAGCCTTGGCCGGCGCGCGCCTGGACGTGCGCCGTGCGCCGATGCTGCGCGGCCACGCCATCGAGGTGCAGCACGGCAGCGGGCGCTGGCTGCTGCAGTTGCAGCACCATCACCTGATCCTCGATCACACCGCCTCGCAACTGCTGGTGCAGGAGGTCATGCTGATCCTGCAGGACCGGCGCGCGCTGCTGCCGGCGCCGGTGCCGTTCCGCCGCTTCGTCGCGGAGGCGCTGAAGGGCGCGGCCGAGGCCGGGCACGAAGCGTATTTCCGCGCCGCGCTGGGCGATGTCGAGGAAACCACCGCGCCGTTCGGCCTGGTCGATGTGCGCGGCGACGGCAGCGGCGCCGTGCAGGCGCGCAGCGAACTCGATGCCTCGCTCGCGTGGCGCCTGCGCGAACAGGCGCGGCTGCGCGGCGTCGGTGCCGCCAGCGTCTTTCACCTGGCCTGGGCGCTGGTGCTCGCGCGTTGCAGCGGGCGGGGCGATGTGGTGTTCGGCACGGTGCTGTTCGGCCGCCTGCAGGCCGGTGCCGAAGCAGCACGCGCGATGGGCATGTTCCTCAACACCTTGCCGCTGCGCGTGCGCGTGGATGACGGCGGCACCGAAGCGGCATTGCGCCGCGTGCATGCGGACCTGGCCGAACTGCTGCGCCACGAGCATGCGTCGCTGAGCCTGGCCCAGCGCTGCAGTGGCCTGCCGCCCGGCACGCCGCTGTTCGCAAGCCTGCTGAACTACCGCTACAGCCAGCGCGACGGCGAGGCCGCGCCGCTGCCGGGCATCGAATCGCTAGGCGGGCACGACCGCACCAACTACCCGTTCGTGCTGCATGTGGACGACCACGGCGACGGCTTCGGCCTCACCGCCGAGATCGATCGCAGCGTCGATGCGCGTCGGATCGGCCGCTTCGTCACGCAGGCAATTCATGCGCTGGTCGATGCGCTCGAAAGCGAGCCGCAGCGGGCGCTGGAACGCATCGACGTCTTGCCGGAGGACGAGCGCCAGAAAGTGGTGAGCGATTTCAACGCCACGACCGTCGAATATCCGCGCGGCCTGCTGCTGCACCAGCTCTTCGAGCGCCAGGCGGCCCAGTGCCCCGACGCCGTCGCGCTGGTGTTCGAGGACCGCCAGCTCCGCTACGCCGAACTAGATGCCCGCGCCAATCTTCTGGCACTGCAACTGCGCGCATCGGACGTCGGGCCGGACACCTGCGTGGGCGTGTTCATGCAGCGCAGCGAGATGCTGGTGGTCGCCTTGCTCGCGGTCCTCAAGGCCGGCGGTGCGTACCTGCCGCTCGATCCGTTGCATCCCCCGGAGCGCCTGCGGCAGATGCTCGACGAGGCCCGGCCCGTGGTGGTGCTGGCCGATGCAGAACTGGCGCCGCATCTGCCGGATTCGCCGGATTCACCGAACGCGCGCACGCTGGTGCCGGACCGCGACACGCCCCCGAACGCTTTCGCAGCCGGCCCGGATGCCTCCGTCCCCGCGCTACACGACGGCCACCTGGCCTACGTGATCTACACCTCGGGTTCGACCGGCCGCCCCAAGGGCGTGATGAACGCGCACCGCGGCATCGTCAACCGCCTGCACTGGATGCAGCAGGCCTACGCGCTGACGCCCGACGACGTCGTGCTGCAGAAGACGCTGTTCGGCTTCGACGTGTCGGTGTGGGAGTTCTTCTGGCCGCTGATGGCCGGCGCGCGGCTGGTGCTGGCGCGGCCGGAAGGGCACAAGGACCCGGCGTACCTGGGCGAGCTGATCCGTGCGAGCGGCGTGACGACGCTGCATTTCGTGCCGTCGATGCTGCAGGTCTTTCTTGCGCACCCGGATGCGGCGAGCGGTTGCGACACGCTGCGGCGCGTGGTCTGCAGCGGCGAGGCGCTGCCGGCGGCTCTTGCGCGCCAATGCCGCGAGCGCCTGCCGCACGCGCAGTTGTTCAACCTCTACGGTCCGACCGAAGCGGCGGTCGATGTGAGCGCCTGGACCTGCAGCGACGACGACCGCGATGCCGTGCCCATCGGCAAGCCCATCGCCAACACCCGTCTGTACCTGCTCGACGCCGCGCTGCGCCCGGTGCCGGTCGGCGTCGCGGGCGAGCTGTACATCGGCGGCGTGCAGGTGGCGCGCGGCTACCTCAACCGGCCGGACCTGACGTCAGAGCGCTTCATCGCCGATCCCTTCGTCGATCCCTTCGCCGATCCATTTTTCGGGCATGGCCGCCTCTACCGCACCGGCGACCTCGGCCGCTGGCGCGCCGATGGGGCGATCGACTACCTGGGCCGCAACGACTTCCAGATCAAGCTGCGCGGCCAGCGCATCGAGCCGGGCGAGATCGAGGCGCAACTGCGCGCGCTCGATGGCGTTGCCGATGCGGCGGTGCTCACGCGGGAAGACCGCAGCGGCGCGCTGGCGCTGGTCGCCTATGTGGTGCCGAAGTCGCCCGACGAGATCCTGGCGCCGCTGCAACTGCGCAGCAGGCTCGCCGCGCACCTGCCCGAACACATGCTGCCGATGGCGTATGTGCGCATCGCGGCACTGCCCCTGACGGGCAACGGCAAGCTCGACCGCAAGGCGCTGCCCGCGCCGGGAGACGAAGCCTTCGGCCACCGCGCCTATGCGCCGCCGCAGGGCGAGATCGAACTCGCGCTCGCGGCCAGTTGGTCGCAGTTGCTCGACATCGGGCGCATCGGGCGCCACGACAGCTTCTTCGCGCTCGGCGGGCACTCGCTGCTCGCGGTGCAGTTGCTCGAACACCTGCGCCGCCGCGGCTGGTCCATCGACGCGCGCGCGGTCTTCGCCCGGCCCGAACTGGCCGCGATGGCCGAGGCGGTGCGGACCGCACCACGCGTCGAAGACGTGCCGCACAACGCGATCCCCGCGCCACCCGCTGCAGAGGACGCCGCGTGGGATGCCACCGAATCGGAAACCGAGGAGTTCAGACTGTGAATGTGGAAGTTGCAAGCATGCGATCGTCGGGTGGGCCGGGCGGACCGAACGGGCTGAACGCGCTGGACGCCCCGGCCCTGATCGGCCTCTTCGAACAACGCCGGGTCCTGGCGCGCATCGAGCAGGGCGAGCTGGTGGTCAAGGCGCCGCGCGGCGTGCTGACGCCGGGCGTGATGGCTTCGCTGAAGCTGCACAAGCAGGTGCTGATGAACTGGGTCGCGGCCAACGGCGATCACGCCGCGCCGGCGCCCGCGGCAAAGGAGGCGCAGCAGGCGCGCATCACGCCGCAGATGCTGCCGCTGGTGCGGCTCGAGCAGGCGCAGATCGACCGAATCGTGGCTGCCACGCCGGGTGGTGCCGGCAACGTGCAGGACATCTATCCGCTCGCGCCGCTGCAGGAGGGCATCCTGTTCCATCACCTCCTGCAGCAGCGGGGCGATGCCTACCTGAACCGGCTGCTGATGGGCTTTGACAGCCGCGCGCTGCTCGACCGCTTCGTCGCCGCGATGAACGAGGTGATCGCGCGGCAGGACGTGCTGCGCACCGCGGTGCAGTGGGACGGCTTGCCCGAGCCGGTGCAGGTGGTGTGGCGCCGTGCGCGGCTGGAGGTCGACACGCTGGAGCTGGCCGGCGACGTGCAGGCACGCCTCAAGGCACACGCCGATCCCGACCGCTACCGCCTCGACGTGCGGCAGGCGCCGCTGATGCGCGGCTTTGCCGCTTTCGACGCGGCAAGCGGGCGCTGGCTGCTGCAGATGCTCTACCACCACCTGGTGATGGATCACGTGACGCTGGAGCAGCTGGTGCACGAGGTCGGCCTCGTGATGCAGGACCGCCGCGCCGAGCTGCCCGTGCCGGTGCCGTTCCGCAATTTCGTCGCACAGGCGCGGCTCTCCGCGCGCGAGGCCGAGCACGAGCAGTTCTTTCGCACGATGCTCGGCGACATCGACCAGCCGACCGCGCCCTTCGACCTGCTCGATGTGCAGGGCAACGGCAGCGACGCGGTGCAGTCGAAGCTAAGGCTCGATGCGGCGTTGTGCACGAACCTGCGCCGGGTTGCGCGGGCGCGCGGCGTCAGTCCCGCCTGCGTGTTCCACCTCGCCTGGGCGCAGGTGCTCGCGCGCTGCAGCGGGCGCGAGGACGTGGTGTTCGGCACGGTGCTGTTCGGCCGCCTGCAGGGCGGCGCGGGTGCCGACCGCGCGATGGGCATGTTCATCAACACGCTGCCGCTGCGCGTGCGGCTGGACGGGCGCAGCGCCGGCGCGGCACTCGAAGAGACCGCCGCCACACTCGCCGAACTGCTGCGCCACGAGCACGCGCCGCTGACATTGGCGCAGCGCTGCAGCGGGCTGGCCGCCGCGAACACGCCGCTGTTCTCGGCGCTGCTGAACTACCGCCACAGCCGCGATGAAGCTGCGGCGCCGGGCGAAGAGGGCATTGCCGGCATCCATCACATCGAGAGCCGCGACCGCACCAACTATCCGTTCGTGCTGCACGTCGACGACCATGGCGAGGGCTTCAGCGTCACCGCGGAGATCGTCGAGCGCGTGGATGCCGCACGCATCGCCGCGATGGTGCGCGAAGCCCTCGTTCATCTGGTGCAGGCGCTGGAGCGCGCGCCCGAAACGCCGATGCACGCGATCGAAACGCTGCCGCCGGCCGAGCGCGATGAGGTTCTGCACGGCTTTAATGCCACGCAGTGCGATCACGGCGCTGAAGGCGAACTGGTCCACGTGTTGTTCGAACGCCAGGTGGCGCGCGATCCGTCGGCTACAGCGTTGGAGTTCGGTGCGCAGCGCGTGAGCTACGGCGAACTGGAGGCGCAGGCGAACCAGCTGGCGGCGCATCTGCGCACGCTCGGCGTCGCGCCCGATGAGCGCGTGGCGATCTGCCTCGAGAGCGGCCCGGCGATGGTGGTCGCGATCCTGGCCACGCTCAAGGCCGGCGGCGCCTATGTGCCGCTGGACCCGGCCTACCCCGACGAACGACTGGCGCACATGCTGGGCGACAGCGCGCCGCGCGTGCTGCTGACGCAGGAGCGGCTGGCCGGTCGCCTGCTCCCGGCGGTGGCCTGCGCGCGCGTGCTGCTCGACGACATCGGCCAGGCGCCATGGGCGCAGGCCGCTGCCGCGCCGCGCCCCGACCCGGAGGCCCTGGGCCTGAGCGGCGAACACCTGGCCTACGTCATCTACACCTCGGGATCAACCGGCCGACCCAAGAGCGTGGCGATGCCGCATCGCGGGCTCGTCAACCTGCTGGCGTGGCAGCGCGAGGCGCTGCCGGGCGCGGCGCGCACACTGCAGTTCGCGGCGCTCGGCTTCGATGTGGCGTTCCAGGAAATCTTCGCGACGCTGGCCGGCGGCGGCACGCTCGTGCTGCTGCCCGACGCGCTGCGCCGCGACCTGCCCGTGCTGGCCGACTGGATCGGCGAGCAGCAGGTCGAACGGCTCTTCCTGCCCTGCATCGCGCTCCACGCGCTGAGCGAACTGTGGTCGCAGCGCGAAGCACCGCTGCCGGCGTTGCGCGACCTCGTCGTCGCGGGCGAGCAGTTGCGCATCACGCCCGCCATCCGGCGCCTGTTCGCCGGCCGCAATGCCAGGCTGCACAACCACTACGGCCCGACCGAAAGCCATGTGGTCACCGCGCACACGCTCGCCGGCCCGGCCGAAGACTGGGCCGACCTGCCGCCCATCGGTGCGCCGGTCGACAACTGCCGGATCTACCTGCTTGACGCGCAGCGCAGGCCGGTGCCGCGCGGCGTGGCCGGAGAAATTCACATCGCCGGCGTGCAGGTTGCACGCGGCTACCTGCACCAGCCCGAGCTGAGCGCCGAGCGGTTCCTGTGCGATCCGTTCTCGGATGACCTGAGCGGTGCGGGTTCGCGCATGTACAGAACCGGCGACCTCGGCCGCTGGCGCGACGACGGCACCATCGAATTCCTCGGCCGCAACGATTTCCAGCTCAAGATCCGCGGCCACCGCGTCGAGCCGGGCGAGATCGAGGCGCGGCTGAGCGAGCTGCCCGGCGTGCGCGAAGCCGTGGTGATCGCGCGCGAGGACGTGCCCGGCGACAGGCGCCTGGTCGCCTACATGGTGGGCGACGTGCAGGCGGCCGATCCCGCCGAGCTGCGCATGCGCCTGGCCGCGCAGTTGCCCGATCACATGCTGCCGGGCGCGTTCGTGCCGCTCGCGGCCTTGCCGCTGACCCCCAACGGCAAGCTCGACCGCAAGGCGCTGCCCGCGCCCGCTGGCCAGGCCTTCGCGCACCGCGCCTACGAGGCGACCATCGGCGAGATCGAGGACACGCTCGCCCAGATCTGGTGCGACCTGCTGGCCATGGAGCGCGTCGGGCGGCACGACAACTTCTTCGAGCTCGGCGGCCATTCGCTGCTCGCGGTGCGGCTGGTTTCGCAGGTGCGCGAGCGGCTCGGCGTCGAGTTGCCGCTGCCCGCGCTCTTCACCCATCCGCAACTGGCCGACATGGCGCGTGGCGTGGCCGAAGCGAGCCAGAACGCGCTGGGCGCGATTGTCCGCGCCGACCGCTCGGCGCCGCTGCCGATGTCGTTCGCGCAGCAGCGCCTGTGGTTCATCGCGCGGGTCGATCCCGAAGCGAGCAAGGCCTATCACGTGCCCGATGCGGTGCGGTTGCGCGGCGCGCTCGACGTGGCGGCGCTGCAGGCGGCCCTGGACCGCATCGTCGAACGCCACGAGGTGCTGCGCACGCGCTTCGTGGGCATCGGCGGCCAGGCGCTCCAGGTCATCGACGAGGCCCGCGGCTTCGCGCTGCGGCATGAAGACCTGCGCGGCACCACCGACGCCGAGCTGGAACGCATCGCGCGCGAGGAAGCGCTGCGCCCGTTCGATCTCGCCCTCGGGCCGTTGATCCGCGGCCGCCTGCTCGCGCTCGGCGCTGACGACCATGTGCTGCTCGTCACCATGCACCACATCGTCTCCGACGGCTGGTCGGGCGGTGTGCTGGCGAACGAGTTCTCGGCGCTGTACCGCGCCTTTCGCGAAGGCCGGCCCGATCCGCTGCCGCCGCTCGCGATCCAGTACGCCGACTTCGGCATGTGGCAGCGGCAGTGGCTGCAGGGGCCGCTGCTGCAGCAGCAGTTGCAGCAATGGGTGGCGCAGTTGCGCGGCGCGCCGGCCCTGCTCGACCTGCCGACCGACCGGCCGCGTCCGCCGGTGCAGGACTACCGCGGCGCGAACATCGCCATCGCGCTCGATGCCGCGCTCGCCGACGGCCTGCGCGCGCTCGGTCAGCGCCACGGCACCACGCTGTACATGACGCTGCTCGCGGCCTGGGCGGTGGTGCTGGGCCGGCTCAGCGGACAGGAGCAGGTGGTGATCGGCAGCTCGCATGCGGGCCGCAGCCGGGTCGAGGTCGAGCCGCTGATCGGTTTCTTCATCAACACGCAGGCGCTGAAGATCGACCTCGCGGGCGGCCCCAGCGTGCAGGCGCTGCTGGCCCAGGCGCGGCAGACCGCGGTGCAGGCGCAGAGCCTGCAGGACGTGCCGTTCGAGCGCCTGGTCGAGGCGCTGAACCCGCCGCGTTCGCTGGCGCACCATCCGGTGTTCCAGGTCATGCTGTCGTGGCACAACACGCCCAAGGCCGCGCTCGACCTGGCCGGCCTGCATGCGGAGAGCCTGGGCGGCGGCGCCGACAGCGCGCAGTTCGAACTCTCGCTGGAACTGCGCGAGAGCGAAGAAGGCATCGGCGGCCAGATCAACTACGCGAGCGCGCTGTTCGACGAGGCCACGGTGCGCCGCCACTGGCGCTGCCTGGAGGCGGTGCTGCGCGGCATGGTCGCCGACGACAGCCAGCCGGTCGATCGCATCGACCTGCTCGATGCAGCGGAGCGCGAAGCGATCGTGGAGGGCTTCAACGAGAGCCACGCCATCGCCGCCGAGCCGGTGCTGGTGCACGAGCTCTTCGAGGCGCAGGCGGCGCGCCGGCCCGATGCAGAGGCGATCGAATACGCGGGCGAGGCCTTGAGCTACGCCGAACTCAACGCGCGCGCCAACCAGCTCGCCCACCACCTGCGCGCGCTCGGCGTGAGGCCCGACGACCGGGTGGCGATCTGCGCCGAGCGCAGCCTGGAACTGGTCGTGGCGCTGATGGCCACGCTCAAGGCGGGCGGCGCGTATGTGCCGCTCGACCCTGTGTACCCCGACGAGCGGCTCGCCCACATGCTCGACGACAGCGGTGCCGTCGTGCTGCTGACCCAGCAACGGCTGGACGGGCGCCTCAAGGCCTCTGGTGGGAGCGCGCGCTGCGTGCGCCTGGTGCTCGATGCCGCGCATCCCGACTGGGCGCTGGCCCCGTCCCACAACCCGGACCGTGCCGACGTCGGCCTCACGCCCGCGCACCTGGCCTACGTGATCTACACCTCGGGTTCGACCGGCACGCCCAAGGGCGTGATGGTCGAGCACCGCAACCTGGCGTACTTTCTCCACGCGATGGAGGCCTCTGTCCACGGCGTGGCGCCCGATTGCCGGCGCGTGGCGTGGAACTCCTCGTTCGGCTTCGACATGGCGGTCAAGGCGTGGGGGCAACTGGCGTTCGGGCGCAGCGTGTTCCTGCTGCCCGAGGCGGCGCGGCTCGGTGCCAAGGAACTGCTCGGATTCTTGGAAACGCATCGCATCGAGGTGATGGAATGCACGCCCTCGCACCTGCGCCTGATGCAGGGCGCGGGCCTGTTGCAGGGACGCGCGCCGAGCCTGCGCAAGCTGCTGCTCGGCGGCGAGGCCATCGATGCCGCGACCTGGGGCGAACTGGCAGCCGTCGATGAGCGCCTGTTCTTCAACATGTACGGGCCGACCGAGTGCAGCGTCGATGCGAGCTGCGGCATCGTCGACGGGCGCCGTCCGCACATCGGCCAGGTGATGCCGGGTGCGCGGGTCTATGTGCTCGATGCGGCGGCGCAGCCGGTGCCGGTCGGCGTGGCCGGCGAGATCCACATCGGCGGCGCGGGCGTGGCCCGCGGCTATCTCGACCGCGCGGAGCTGACCGCGGAACGGTTCCTCCGCGACCCGTTCGCCAGAGCCGATGCGAACGCAGGCGAGGGCGAGGCGCGCATGTACCGCACCGGCGACCTCGGCCGCTGGCGCGAGGACGGCACGCTCGAATACCTCGGCCGCAACGATTCGCAGGTCAAGCTGCGGGGCTTTCGCATCGAGCTGGGCGAGATCGAGGCGCGCCTCGCGCAGCAGCCGGGCGTGCGCGAGGCCGCGGTGATCGCGCGCGAGGACAGCCCCGGCGACAAGCGCCTGGTCGCCTACGTGGCCGGTTCGGTGGACCCGGCGCAACTGCGCGCCGGCCTCGCCGCGTGCCTGCCCGAGTACATGCTGCCCTCGGCCTTCGTCGCCGTGGACGCGCTGCCGCTGACGCCGAACGGCAAGCTCGACCGCAATGCGCTGCCCGCGCCTGATGGCCAGGGCCTGGCGTCGAGCCGCTACGAGGCGCCGCGGGGCGAGGCGGAGTGCGTCATTGCCGCGCTCTGGTCGGAGTTGCTCGGCGTCGAGCGCATCGGCCGCCACGACAACTTCTTCGACCTGGGCGGCTACTCGCTGATGGTGTTCCAGGTCATCGAGGGACTGAAGCAGAAGGGCTACGAGGTTGCGCTGCAGGACGTGCTGCTGGCGCAGCAACTGAGCGCGCTGGCCGCGTTGATCGACCGGCCGCGCGAAGGCGTGGCGAGCGCGAATGCGAATGCGCAGTGGGTGACGCTGCGCAAGGGCGGTGCGCGGCGTCCGCTGGTGTTCGTGCACGAGCCCAGCGGCGAAGTGTTGTCTTATGAGCGGTTGGCAGCGCACATCGATCCGGCAGTGGGCCTCTACGGCATTCGCGCCGACCGCGAGGCGGTGCATGCCGACAGCCGCTACGAGGACCTGGCGGCGGGCTACGTGCAGCGCATTCGCGAAGCGCTGCCCGAGGGGCCGTACCGCCTGGCGGGCTGGTCGGCCGGTGGCGTGCTCGCCTTCGAAGTCGCGCGGCAACTGTTGGCGGCCGGCGAGCAGGTCGAGTTCCTCGGCCTCATCGACAGCTGGTACCGCGGCGATGGCGAGCGCGGCGTGTCCGACCTCGGTGTGAACGACAGGAAGCTGCTGCTGGTCGCGTTCGCCGAGTACCACGGGCGCAAGCTGGAGGCGGCCGAAGTCGGGCGGATTCTTGCGACCCGTGATGTGCCTGAAGCGATTGCACTCGCACGCAGCGAGGGCTGGCTCACGAAGGAAATGAGCCCGGCCGAATTCGATGCGCGTGCCGACCTGTGGTTCAACCTGCGCGCCGCAGCGCACCGGTACTACGCCGAGCCGCTGGAGCTCGATGCGCATCTGTTCGCGGCGCAGCCCGGCGGCACGGGCGGCACGGGCAATGCGGGCGACGGGGGCGATCCGTCGAATGGCTGGAGCGGGGTGCTGGGCAACCGCCTGCAGGTGCACCCCATCGGCGGCGATCACTGGAGCATCATGATGCGCGCCGAGCACCGCCGGCCGGGTCGGCGGCGCGATCGCTTCGATCCTGGCGCGCCTGGATGGCGTCACGCCGGATATCGCCGCCGATATCGCACCGGGCGCCGCGGTGACGATTCGCCGTGGCGGCACCGCGGCGCGCACGGTGTTCTGCATGCCGGGCGCGGGCGCGAACGCCACGTCGTTCCTCGCGTTCGCCTCACGCAGCACCGGCGATGCGCACTTCATCGGCCTGGAAGCGCCCACGCTGCTCGGCCACGGCGGCGGGCAGCCGACGCTGCAGGAGGCGGCGGCGCGCTATGTCGATGCGATCCGTGCCGTGCAGCCCGAGGGGCCGTATCACCTCATCGGCCATTCGTTCGGCGGCTGGATCGCGCTGGAAGCAGCCCGGCAGTTGGCCGATGCCGGCGCCGTGGTCGCGCCGGTGGTGCTGGTCGATACCGACGCCCCGCGCGCGGAAGGGCATGGCGATCGCGGCCACGCGCTGCGCGAATACATCGCGCTGATTGCGCTGCAGAGCAAACGCCCCCATGGACTCGATGCCGATGCGCTGGCCGCGCTGCCGCTGCACGAACAGGCGCTGCCGATCTTCGAGGCGATGCGCCGTGCGCGCCTGCTGCCGGCCAATGCGCGGCTGAACGACTTCGTGCCGGTGCTGGAGATGTTCTGCCGCCAGTGCGCGATCGGCTACCGGCCCGACGCCGCGTTCGATGGCCAGGTGCTGCTGCTGCGCGCGGACGACACCATCGACGACAGCGCGTGGCGCCTGCACGCGCCGCAACTGCGCAGCGTCGATGTGCCCGGCAGCGATCACCTGTCGATCCTCGCGCCGCCGCACGTCGATCGGGTGCTCGAGATCGTCGGCCGCCACTGGTACCTGGGGCGATGCGCATGAGCGAGACCGAAAGCCTCATCGACTCGCACGAGGCGGGCGAAAGCATCGACGGCGGTTTTCCGCACTGCGTGCACGCCGACCCCGGCGCGACGGACTTCGAGCGCTGGTTCGCGCACGAGATGCCGCGGCTGGAGCCCGCGCTGCTGCGCGCCGGTGCGCTGCTGTTCCGCGGCTTTCCGCTGCGCGAGCCCGAGGACTTTCGCCGCGCGGTCGCAGCAATGGCGCCGCAGCTGCGCGGCTACGCGGGCGGCACCTCGCCGCGCAGCCGCGTGGCCGAGGGCATCTACACCTCGACCGAATACCCGAAGCAGCTGGAGATTCCGCTGCACAACGAGATGTCGTACAGCGTGCGCTGGCCCGCGCGGCTGTATTTTTTCTGCGCGACCGAACCGCAGGTGGGCGGCGAGACGCCGCTGGCCGATTCGCGGCGCATCCTGCAGGAGATGCCGGCGTCCATCGTCGAGGAGTTCGAGCGCCGCGAGCTCCTGTACGTGCGCAACCTCGCGCCCGCCAACGCGCGCTACAACGCCTGGAGCAAGGCCTTCGAGACCGACGACCGCGCGCAGGTCGAGGCGCATTGCCGCGAGATGGACATCGGCTGCGAATGGAAGCCCGGCGGCGGCCTGCGCATCCACGAGCGGCGGCCGCCCACGCGCGTGCATCCGCTGACCGGCGAGCGGGTCTGGTTCAACCAGGTGCACCTGTTCCATGCCTCCAACACGCCGATGGCGAGCAACGTCGATGCGCGCATCGAGGCGGGCCTGCCGATGGCGGCGTACTACGGCGACGGCGGCCGCATCGAAAACGCAACCCTGACGCGCGTGCGCGAGGTGCTGCGCGCGCAGCGGCGCGCATTCCGCTGGTGCCAGGGCGATCTGCTGGTGGTCGACAACCTGCTGGCGGCGCACGGCCGGCTGCCGTTCGACGGGCCGCGGCGGATTCTGGTCGCCATGTCCTGAGAAGCCCCTTTTTTCAACTTCGCATCGAGCCATCCCATGCACATCACATCTCCCTCGCGCGAACCGCTCGCACCCTGGATTCGCCAACACCGCGACCGCATCGACGAAGCCCTGTGGACCGACGGCCATGTGCTGTTCCGCGAGTTCGATGTCGGCGGCCTCGAAGGCTTCGAGGCCTCGGCGGCTTCGGCCTGCGACGCGCTCTACCGGCACTACGGCGACCTGCCGCTCGCCAGCGTCGGTGCCGGTGCCAGCGACAACGTGTACTTCGCGACGCCTTATCCCAAGCACCTGGAGATCCGCTTCCACAACGAGGCCTCGCACACCCAGACCTGGCCTTCGCGCCAGCTCTTCTTCTGCCTGGAGCCCGCGTCGGAAGGCGGCGAGTGGACCCTGTCGGACGGTCGTCGCGTGGTCGAGCGCCTGCCCGCGGACATGCTGGAGCGTTTCCGCGAACTCGGGCTGGTCTACAGGCGCCGTTTCATCCGCGGGCTGGATGCGTCGTGGGAGCAGTTCTTCCAGGTCGACAGCCTGGAGGAACTGCGCGAGAAGATCACACCGACCGGGCACGAGATCGACGTGATTTCGGAGAACGACCTCACCGTGTCGTATCGGACCCATGCGCTGCTGCAGATTCCAGAGCACGACACCGAAGCCTGGTTCAACCAGATCCTCTTGCATCACCCCGATGCGCTGCCGGGCCAGATCGACGCCATGCTGGGCAAGCACTTCAGGCGCGACCAGTACCCGCGCACCGTGTGCTTCGGCGACGGCAGCCCGATTCCGACCGAGTGGGTGCGCACCATCGACCGGGTGCTGACCGAATGCGCGATCCACATCCCGACCCAGGCTAACGACGTGCTGCTGGTGAACAACCTGCTGATGGCCCATGGGCGCCTGCCGTACAGCGGGAACAGGCAGGTGCGCGTGGCGCTCGGGGACATGAAGGAGCATGCGGCGGCGGCTGTCGGGGAGCCGGCGTGAACGCCCCCTCTTGCTCCCTCTCCCCTCGGGGAGAGGGCGGGGGTGAGGGCATCGGCCTTCGCATGCACGCTGCCTGTGCCAGCGCCGCCGGCCCTCACCCCAACCCTCTCCCCGAGGGGAGAGGGAGCAACAGCCGCCGTCCCGCGCGGGCCGTCCAATGACCATCAAACGCCAGCACGTCGTCAAGGATTTCTTCCCCGAGGCCGAAGCCCTTCGCACGGCCTACGACGGCAAGGTGAAGAACGCCTACCAGCAGACCGTGCAGTGGCAGTACTTCTGCGAGCCGCAGATGTACACCTATCTGCGCACGGTGCCGCAGCAGCTCTTTCCCGAGGCGCTGTGGACGCGCTTCACCCGGCACCTGAAGCAGTGGTGCATCGACCACCTCGGGATGCTGCCGACCGGCGCGCCGAACTTCCACCTCATGGTGAACGGCTGCATGCTGGGAATGCACAGCGATTTCCAGAACGGCACCTGGGGCTTCGTCTACTCGCTCACGCGCTGGCAGGCGCGCAGGTTCGCGGGCGGCGAAACCCTGCTGATGCGCGACGGCGTGCCCAGCTACAAGAAGCACCATGTGCAGCGCGAGGTGCTGTACGAGCTGGTGCCGGCCGAGTTCAACCAGCTGCTGCTGTTCGACGACCGCATCGTGCACGGCACGCAGGCCATCGAGGGCAGCATGGACCCGCTTCAGGCGCGCATCGCGCTGGTCGGCCATCTGCGCGCCACCTCGCCGGTGGTGAGCGGCGCGCTCGACGCGGCGGCCACGCGCCGGGTGGTGCTGGACTTCCATCGCGCCCTCGCCGAGACGGCCAGGCCCCACAAGGAGGTGCAGGGCGTGATGAGCTTTCGTCTTTCGGTGAATGCGGATGGCGGCGTGGCATCGGTCGATGTGCTGACCGACAACTTCGTCATCCCGCAGAGCGGCCATGCGCCCGACGACGAGGTGGCCGCGGTCCGCACGCTGGTGCTCGATGCCGCAGCGAAGCTGCGCTTTCCGGATGCGGGCGGGCCGTCGAAGGTCACCGCCGCGGTGCTGCTGCCGCTGCCGGACCTGCGGCCGATCGAGATCTCCATTCCGCACGCCGGCCGGCCGGAGCGGCTGCGCGAATCCCTCAAGGCGCAATTGAAGGAGGGCGAGGCGCTCGGCTTCCAGGTCGATGTGCAGGGCGACAGCTTCGCGGTGCGCGAGCCGCTCGCCGGCACGATCCGCATCGAGGGCCAGCGCATCGTGGCCGCGTTCGATCCGCCGATGTGGGTGCCCTCGCAGCGCGACCAGTTCCAGGCCGCGCTGAACGAGAAGCTGGGCATGCTTGCCCGGTACGGCGGCTGAAGCGGCGATGTCGATGCTGGATGGCGCGATCGTCCTTGTCGCGGTCGTCCTCGCCCTCGCGGCGGCGACGACGCGGCGAATCGGCGCGCGGGCCATCGTTGTCTTGGGCGCGGCGCTGCTGGTCGCCTGCCTTGTGCAGGTGTGGCGCGAGGGCTTCTATTGGCAGTACGCGGCCATCTATGCACTGCTCGCGGCGCTGTTGGTGCTGGCCTGGCGGCGCAACCGGCCACTGCCGCAGCAGCAGCGCGCGCTCGCATGGTTGGGGCGCGGCGGTGTGGCGGCGCTCGCCTTCTCGGCATTGCTCGCGTGGACCTTCGTGCCGGTGCCGGAACTGCCCGCGCCAGGCGGCCCCTATGCGGTCGGCAGCCAGGTGTTCCGGTGGATCGATCCGGAGCGCGAAGAGCCCGCGACCGACGACCCGCACGACCATCGCAACGTCGTGGTGCAGGCCTGGTATCCGGCCGAACCGGGCGAGGGCACGCGGCCCGGCTACATCGACGGCCTCGGGCGCCTGCCGTCCTGGGTGTCGCTGATCCCCGGCCTCGCGATGCAGCGCTACGACCGCATCGACACGCATGCCCGCACCGATGCGCCCGTGTCCGCCCAACGTGCGCGCTGGCCGGTCGTGCTGTTCTCGCCGGGCTATGGCGCATCGCGGGCGTTCTATTCGGGGCTGCTGGCCGATCTCGCGAGCCGCGGCTTCGTCGTGCTCGCGCTGGACCATCCTTATGAGGCCCCGGTCGTGGAACTCGCCGATGGCCGCTTGGCAACGCCCATCGAGCGCTTCCTGCCCAACGACCCGGACCGCACGCGCTACATGAGCGCGCTGCAGAGCGTGCGGGCGGCGGACCTGCGCTACGTTGCCGATCAGGTTGGCCGGCCGGATGCGTTCGGCGCGGGCCTGTCGCCGCGGCTCGATCCGCAGCGCATCGCCGCGATCGGCCATTCCTTCGGCGGCGCCAGCGCGGTCGAGGCGGCCATGGGCGATGCGCGCATCCGCGCCGTCGCCAACCTCGACGGCACCCTGTACGGCCGCGCGGCCACCGATCCGATGCCGGTGCCGTTCCTGCTGCTGGAAAGCGACCACCGCGAGACCCGGCATTCGCAGAACTACCTGCAAGGCAACCTCGCGCTCGTGCATCACCTGCGCGCGGGCGGCTACCGCTGGCAGATCACGGAGGCCAACCACTACAGCTTCACCGACGTGCCGCTCTACCTGTCGGCGCCGGCGCGTTTCGCCGTCGCCATGCTGATCGGCGGCTCGCGCGGGCCGGCCCGCAGCCAGGCCGCCAGCAACGACGTGCTGGCGGCGTTCCTTCAAGAGCCGTTGCTGGACGCGCCCGGCGATGTCGATGCGGCGGCGGCGCGGCATCCGGGGCTGCGCGGCGGGGCCATGCCCGCCGCATTGCACTGACGGCGATTCTTTCGCGAAGCCCCTCTTCGGAAATCAGAAACCCGCTCTGTGCCCCCTGTGGCATTCTGGGTCGAGCCCGCGAACCCGCGGTCGAACGAACCTCCGGAGCAGAGACAAAAAATGGTTGAAGGAAAAGTGGTCGTCGTCACCGGCGCGGGCGGCGGCATCGGGCGCGACATTGCGCTGGCGATGGCGAAGAACGGCGCGAAGGTGGTGGTCAATGACATCGGTGCTGCGCTCGATGGCGCAGGCGGCAGCGCAGGCCCGGCGCAGCAGGTGGTCGATGAAATCCGCGCCGCAGGCGGCGAGGCCGTGCCCAACACCGACAGCGTGGCCGATGCCGACAGCGCCGCGCGCATCGTGGAGTGCGCCGTCGAAAGCTTCGGCCGCATCGATGCGGTGGTCAACAACGCGGGCATCCTGCGCGACCGCTTCTTCCACAAGATGTCGGTGGACGAATGGGACGCGGTGCTCAAGGTGCACCTGTACGGCGCCTACTACGTGAGCCGCGCGGCCGCGACGCACTTCAAGGAACAGAACGCGGGCGCGATGGTGCACATGACCTCGACCTCGGGCCTCATCGGCAACTTCGGGCAGGCCAACTACGCGGCGGCCAAGCTGGGCATCGTCGCGCTCTCGAAATCCATCGCGCTGGACATGCTGAAGTTCAACGTGCGCTCCAACTGCATCGCGCCCTTCGCGTGGAGCCGCATGATCGGCGCGATTCCCACCGACACCGACGAGCAGCGCGCCCGCGTCGACAAGATCAAGCAGATGACGCCGGCCAAGGTCGCGCCGCTCGCGGTGTACCTCGCGAGCGATGCGGCCAGCGCGGTCAACGGGCAGATTTTTTCGGTGCGCAACAACGAGATCTCGCTCATCAGCCAGCCGCGGCCGGTGCGCTCGGTGCACCGCTCCGAAGGCTGGACGCCGCAGAGCATCGCCGAACACGCCATGCCTGCGATGCGCGCGAGCTTCTATCCGCTGGACCGCTCGGCGGACGTGTTCAGCTGGGACCCAGTTTGAGGACGTGAGCACATGAGGACAAACCCGCAAGCGGGTGCGGGCGGCGCCATTCGCCGGACAATGCAGATTCCTCCCGCTTCCTCCGTGCCCGCCCGGTGAACCTGCATTTCGACCTGTTCGACCTGAAACTGTTCGTCTACGTGGCGGATGCGCGCAGCCTCACGCGCGGCGCCGAGAAGGCCTGCATCTCGCTGGCCGCTGCCTCCACCCGCATCAAGCAGATGGAAGAGGCCGTGGGCGGCAAGCTGCTGCACCGCAGTGCGCAGGGCGTGAGCCTCACGGCCGCAGGGCAGGCGGTGCTCTACCACGCCAAGCGCGTGATGCAGCAGATGGAGCACCTGCGCTGCGACATGCAGGACTTCGGCAAGGGCATCAAGGGCCATGTGCGCGTGTTCGCCAACACCACCTCGATCACCGAATACCTGCCGCAGAAGCTCGCGGGCTTTCTCACGCAGCATCCGGCCGTGCAGGTGGACCTGCGCGAATACCTGAGCGAAGAAATCGTGCGCGCGGTGGCCGATGGCGAGGCCGACATCGGCATCCTCGCGGGCGATGTGCACACCGGCGATTTCGATGCGCGCGCCTTCGGCAGCAACCAGCTCGTGCTGGTGGTGCCGAAGTCGCATCACCTGGCGGGCGCGCCCTCGGTGGCCTTTGCCGACACGCTCGACGAGCAGCATGTGGGGCTGCACCATGGCAGCGCGATCCATCGGTTTTTGCAGCGGCGCGCGGAGTTGGCGGGGCGCGGCTTCAATCCGCGCATCCAGGTCAGCAGTTTCGAAGCCATCTGTTTGATGATCGAGGCGGGCGTGGGGGTTGGCGTGTTGCCGGCTTCATCTGCGCAACGGTTGTCGATGGCGATGCAGATCTCTACGGTTGCGCTCAGCGATGCGTGGGCGGAACGGGAGCTCAAGCTCATTGCGCGCAACCGCGAGCAACTGCCTGCGTCGGCGCGGGAGCTGTTCGACCATCTCGTTGCGCCGCCTTAGCGCACGCTGCTGTTAGGGGCTTGTTTGGAGTGCTGCCTGGTCTGCGGTGCGGCGCAGCCGGCCCTACTGCGCCGGCCCTTCGGGCTTCCCTGCGGTGCTCGCGTCTCGCGGGGTCTCGCAGAACTCGCCTGCGGCTCAAACAGCTGCGAGCCCTGATCCGCGAAACGCTGCGCTCCTCGGCGGCGCAGAGGGGCCGGCTGCGCCGCACCGCAGACCGGGCTCGGTGGTGAGGTGATCGCTGATGTCAGGGGAGCCAGCGGGCCACTCTCGGCGTGTCGGCGAGTTGCCAGATGCGTTGGCACATGGCACTGGCTTCTTCTGCGGTGGCGCCTTCGCCGTAGTGCGCCAGGCGTTGCATCTTGTCCTCGATTTCCGTGCGGCTCAGGCTGTTGCCCGGGTCGCCCTTCGGCTCATCGACGCGGCCCTGCAGCGTGCGGCCGTCAGCCGTCTCGACGCTGACCTTGCCGATCCAACGTGCGGGGTAGGCGGTGTCGACTTCGGTGTCGAGCTGCATCGCCACCTTGTCGCGGAAGCTCGCGACTTCGGGCGCGAGAAAGTCGCGGTCGAATTCGCCGAGGCCTGCACGGCCGTGCACCGCGATCAGGCCGAGTACCGTGCCCATCGAGAACTTGCCTTGATGCACCGTCGCCGGCACGGTCACGCGGCCCAGCACGTCGATGGCGCCCTGGTGCACATGCGTGGTGACGTGCGCGACGTCGCTGTGCTTCAGCTTGTTCTGCGTCATGACCTGCAGCAGCGCGTCGGCGGCGGGGTGGGTGTGGCGGCAGGAGGCGTGGTATTTGAAGGAGGTCTCGGCGAGTGTCCAGCGCGTGCCCAGGCCATCGGTGAGCCTTGCAGGGTCGGCGTCGCTCGACATGCCGACGCCCAGGCCCTGCGCGCCTTCGAGGATCTTTGCGGCGCCGGTGAAACCGTCTTGCGCGAGATAGGCGGACATCAGGCCGCTCGCCGCCGCATGCGCGCAGTGCAGTTGCTTGGAGTCCGCCGCATCTCGCAGGAACTCCCACACGCCGGCCGATTGCGTGCCGGCCGAGCCGAAGGCGTGCAGCATCTGCTGCGGCGTGAGGTCGAGCAGGCGACCCACGGCCGCAGCGGCAGCAATCGTGCCGGCCGTCGCCGTGGTGTGAAAGGTCTTGTAGTGCGAGCGCCCCAGGAATTCGCCGACGCGGATGCCGACTTCGTAGCCCGTAACCACGGCGGTCAGCAATTGCGCACCGCTCGCACCGATGCTCTGCGCCACCGCGAGCGCGGGCGCGATGACCACGGCCGCGGGATGGAACACCGAGCCGTTGTGCACATCGTCCTGCTCCACGAAGTGCGAGGCTGCGGCGTTGACGAGCGCGGCGAACACCGGTGAGCTGGTGCGGCGCGAAGTCAGTATTTCGCTCGGCCCTTCGGCGGGGCCCATCATCTGTGCGAAGCGCTCGATGCTGCGTATCGGCCGCGCGGTGCGGGCCGCGAGCACGGAGCCGAGCCAGTCGAGCATCAGGTCTTCGGTGCGGCGCAGAACCGGTGCGGGAATGTCCGCGAACTTCAGCTCGGCGGCGAAGGTGGCGAGCACCTTGCTCGGGTGGTTCGAATCGGTCATGGATGCGGTCCCTTCAGAACGAGCGGGGCAGGCCGAGCATGTGCTCCGCCACATAGCTCAGGATGAGGTTGGTCGAGATCGGCGCCACTTGGTACAGCCGCGTCTCGCGGAACTTGCGCTCGATGTCGTATTCGCAGGCGAAGCCGAAACCGCCGTGGAACTGAAGGCACGCATTGGCCGCTTCCCAGCTCGCCTTGGCCGCAAGGTACTTCGCCATGTTGGCCTGTGCACCGCAGGGCTCGTGCGCATCGAACAGGCGGCAGGCTTCGTAGCGCATGAGGTTCGCTGCCTCGATCTCGATGAAAGCCTCGGCGATCGGAAACTGCACGCCCTGGTTCTGGCCGATGGGTCGGCCGAACACGACGCGCTCCTTCGTGTACGCCGTCACCTTGTCGATGAACCAGTAGCCGTCGCCGATGCATTCGGCCGCGATCAGCGTGCGCTCGGCGTTGAGGCCGTCCAGGATGTACTTGAAGCCCTGGCCTTCCACGCCGATCAGGTTCTCGGCGGGGATCTCGAGGTTCTCGAAGAACAGTTCGTTGGTCTCGTGATTCACCATGTTGAGGATCGGCCGCACCGTCATCCCCTTGCCGATGGCTTCGCGCAGGTCGACGATGAAGATCGACATGCCTTCCGATTTCTTCTTCACGTCCGCGAGCGGCGTCGTGCGTGCGAGCAGGATCATCAGGTCCGAGTGCTGGATGCGCGAGATCCACACCTTCTGCCCGTTGATCACATAGCGATCGCCTTTCTTCACCGCGGTGGTCTTGATCTTGGTGGTGTCGGTGCCGGTGCTGGGCTCGGTCACGCCCATCGACTGCAGGCGCAGCTCGCCGGTCGCGATGCGCGGCAGGTATTCGCGCTTCTGCGCCTCGCTGCCGTGGCGCAGCAGCGTGCCCATGTTGTACATCTGGCCATGGCAGGCGCCGGAGTTGCCGCCGCAGCGGTTGATCTCTTCCATGATCACCGAGGCTTCGGTGAGGCCGAGGCCCGAGCCGCCGTACTCCTGGGGGATCAGCGCGGCCATCCAGCCGGCCTTGGTGAGCGCATCGACGAATTCGGCGGGGTAGCCGCGGGCCTCGTCGATCTTGCGGAAGTACTCGTTGGGAAACTGCGCGCACAGGTCGCGCACGGCGTCGCGGATGTCGGGGAAGCGGAGTTCGCTATGGTGGTTGTTCATGCCAGGTTGCGCTTAAAAAAGTAATCCATTCACGCTGAGAAGAAAAAAACCGCTCGCGCTGGGAAAAAAACCGTTCACGCTGAGCTTGTCGAAGCGCCGCGCAAGGCTTCGACAAGCTCAGCCCGAACGGTTTTGGGGTCCATGTCAGTCTTGGCGAGGGCCGCCGGCTTCCTTTTCCACGCGCTGCCAGATCTCGATGGCCATCGGGTCGTCGATCTCCTCCAGGATGTGGCCCACGAGGCCGATGGCCCGCGCCATCACGCCGAGGCCGCGAATGATCTTCCAGGGAAAGCCGAACTCGGCGGCGATCGCGCCGACGGCGCCCGTGGCGTTGATCGGCAACGACTTGCCCGAGACGCGCTCGGCTTCTTCCTGCACCGCCTGCATCAGCGCGACGTAGTGGGTGGATTGCCCGTTCTCGGTCGCGATCTGGAACAGCCGCGGCGTGCGCGGGTCGATGGGCTTGTGCAGCGGATGGCCGAGGCCCGGCACGATCTGCTTGCGCGCACGGAAATCGGCCACGATGTCCTTGGCCATGTCGGCCAGCGGGCGGGTCGGCTTCTCGCCGAAGGGGATCGCCTCGTACAGCATCTTGGCCGCGCCTTCGGTGCTGCCGACGAACACGCTGCCGAGGCCGCACAGGCCTGCGGCGACCGCAGCCTGCAATGCCTCGGGGGCGCCCGCATAAGTGAGACGCGCGGCCAGCGCGCTGGGCGTCACGCCATGTTCGACCAGCGTGACGACGATGGCGTTGAAGGTTATTGATTCCTGCGGCGTCGGGATGCGCCCCGTGAGTTCCAGGAAGGCCATGTCGCCGAGGTTCAGGTGGCCCAGGATTTCCGAGGGCAGGTCGCGCCCGCGCACGGTGATCCTGTCGGGGGTGCTGTGGCCCAGTTCGGTGTGCAGGGATTTCTTGATCTTGGTGGTCATGCGCCGAATCTAGTCCCGTCTCGCGCGAGGCGGCTCCGTGATTGCGAAACCCTCCCTTCGGCAAATGCAAATGCCGCCTAGCGGGGTCTTCTGCCACGCTGCAGCCATGGATATCGAATCACTCTCGGCAATGCGCGAAGCGGCGCTCGATTACTTCGTACGCAGCCGCGCGACCCAGAGACGGCGCGCGCTGATGGAGCGGCCCGATGCCGGTGAAGCAGAGGGCTGGAGCGCGATGGCGGAGCTGGGCTGGACGGGCATGCTGGCGCCTGAATCAGCGGGTGGACTGGGGCTTGAACTCGACGGTGCGGCGGAAATCCTGCGCGTGGCCGGAGAGCATGCGGCGCCCGAACCGCTGCTGGCCGCGGCCGGCCTCAGCGCGTTGTTGCTCGCACGGCTGGACTCTCCCGCCGCCCGTGTATTGCTCGCCGACCTGATTGCAGGCCGCAGCTTGCCCGCACTGGCTTGGCAGGAAAGCGCGGGCGACCTGAGCGCGGTGCCACTCGCCTGCGGTTGCGAAGAACGGCGTGGCGGTGTGCTGCTGCAAGGCGAAAAGCTCATGGTGTTGCCCGGCAGTGCCGCCAGCGGCTGGCTGGTGTCGGCCCGCGGCGATGACGACGCGGTCATCCTCTGGGTGCCGCGCGGCACCGAAGGCGTGACGGAAACGCTGATGCCGCTGGTCGATGGCGGACAGGCATCGAGCCTGCGCTTCGAGCAGGTTGCATTGCCGCCCGATGCGGTGCTGGCCAAAGGGCCGGCCGCGCAGGAGGCGCTGCGCCATGCGCTCGCGGCCGGCCAGATTCTTCAGGCGGCCGAACTGCTCGGCGCGGGGCAGGCGATGCTCGCGCAGACGCTGGCTTACCTGCGCACGCGCTCGCAGTTCGGCAAGCCCATCGGCAGCTTCCAGGCTTTGCAGCATCGGTGCGTCGACATGTTCATTCATCTCGAAGTCGCGCAGGCCACGTTGAACGAAGTGCTGGCGCTGGCCGGTGCAGGGCTGCCGGTGGACCGGCTCGAAGCCGAGGCGAGCCGCATCAATGCGCGCTGCACGGCCGCCGCGCTGCAGGCCTCGCGCACCTCCGTGCAGTTGCACGGCGCCATCGGCTACACGCAGGAATGCGACTTGAGCCTGTTCTACAAGCGCGTGCTGTGTCTCTCGGCGTGGCTGGGCAACGTCACAGCGCATCAGCATCGGCACGCTGCGCTCACGAGCGAGAGCGAAGCCGCACCGAGCACCATCGCATGGGCCGGCGAATTCCCCCGCACCGCCGACTGGTCCGCCATGCCCGAGGCCGAGTTCCGCCGCATGGTGCGCGGCTTCCTGCAGCAGCGCTATCCGCAGGCGCTGCGCTACCTTTCGCACCGCGCGCGATGGAGCGAGATGAGCGACTGGTATCTCACGCTGTCCGCGCAGGGCTGGATCGCGCCGGCCTGGCCCGAGGCGCACGGCGGCATGGGCCTGCCGGCCGACAAGCTCATCGCATGGATCGAGGAGCTGGAGCAATACGGCGTGGCGCGCGCGCCCGACCAGGGCATCGTGATGATCGGGCCGCTGCTCATCCAGCACGGCACGCGCGAACAGCAGCAGCGCTTTCTGCCGCGCATCCTGAGTGGCGAGCACGTCTGGTGCCAGGGCTATTCGGAGCCCAATGCCGGCTCCGACCTCGCGGGCCTGCGCACCGAGGCCGTTGCGGGGCGCGATGCCGAAGGCGATCACTTCATCGTCAATGGCCAGAAGATCTGGACCACGCTCGCGCAGGACGCCAACCACATCTTCATGCTCGTGCGCACCGACAAGGCGGCGCGCAAGCAAGAGGGCATCAGCTTTCTCTTGTGCGACCTGCGCACACCGGGCATCACGGTGCGGCCGATCCACACGCTGGCGGGCGAGCCGGAGTTCTGCGAGGTGTTCTTCGACAACGTGCGCGTGCCGGCCGACAACCTCGTCGGCAAGCTGCATGGCGGCTGGACGATCGCGAAGGCGCTGCTGGGTTTCGAGCGCATCTTTCTCGGCAGCCCCAAGCAGTCGCAGTACGCGCTGGGGCAGCTTGCGCGGCTCGCGGAGGCGCGGCGCCTGTTCGCGGACCCGGTGTTCGCGCAACGCTTCGCGGCGCTGCGGCTCGACGTGGCGGACCTCACTGCCGCGTACACCCGCTTCGCCGACGTCGTGCGCGCGGGCAAGCCGCTGCCCGCATCGGTGTCGCTGCTGAAGATCTGGGCGAGCGAGACCTACCACCGCATCGGCGCCCTGCTGGTCGAAGCCGGCGAAGAGCAGGGCGCGGTCGCGGGCGACCAGGTGCTCGACGGGCAGACCTTCAATGTGCTCTCGCCGCTCATCGGTTCGACGGCCGCAATGATCTACGGCGGCACGAACGAAATCCAGCGCAACATCCTCGCGCGACAGGTCCTGGACTTGCCAGCCTGAGCGATGCGAGGCGCCGAAGAAATACACAACAGGAGACAACGCCCATGCCATCCCTCGACCTCACCCGGCGCCACGCCGTCGCCGCGTTGGCGGGCAGCGCGGTGCTGTCCGTGCTGCCCTCGCGTGCGTTCGCGCAGCAGCAGCAACAACAGCCAGCGCTGCCGCCGCTCATCAAGCTCGTCGTCGGCTATTCCGCCGGCGGACCGGTCGACGGCGCGGCGCGCCTGCTCGCGCCCGCGCTGTCGCAGGAACTCGGCACGCAGGTGATCGTGGACAACCGACCCGGCGCCGGCGGCTCGCTCGGCGGCAATGCGGTCGCCAAGGCGCCGCCCGATGGCGTGATGCTGTTTCTCGGCGCGAGCCCGACGATCACCATCAACCCGAACGTGCAGCGCAACATGCCCTTCGATCCGATGAAGGACCTGACGCCCATCGCGCCGCTGGTGGACTACACCAATGTGCTCGTGGTCAACAAGGACCTGCCGGTGCGCAACGTGGCCGAGCTGCTGGCCTATGCGAAGGCCAAGCCCGGCAAGCTCTTCTACGGCTCGGCCGGCGTGGGCGCCTCCAATCACCTGAGCGGCGCGCTGCTGGAGAAGATAGCCGGCGTGCAGCTCACGCACGTGCCCTACAAGGGCAGCGCGCCCGCGCTCGCCGACGTGATGGCGGGCACGGTGCCGATGATGTTCGACATCATCGCGACCTCGCGGCCCTTCATCCAGTCGGGGCGACTGCGTGCGCTGGCGGTCACGTCGCGGCAGCGCAACCGCATGCTGCCCGACGTGCCGACGATGATCGAGTCGGGCGTGCCCGACTACGACGTGGGCGGCTGGTTCGGCCTCTACGGCCCGGCGCGCATGGACCCGGCGCTGGTCGCGCGCATCAACGCGGCGACGCACAGGATGCTGGCGCGCGAAGACATCGCGAGCCGCCTGCGCGAGCAGGGCTACGACGTGTGGTCGGGCGGGGCCGAGCTGCTGGCGACCAAGGGTCAGTCCGACCGCAAGCTCTGGGCGACGGCGTCCAAGGGCATCGAGGCGGAATAACCGATGCATCACCGCATTCACAGCCTGCTCGAAGAACGCGCGGCCCGCACGCCGGAGGCGGTCTTCCTTTTCGAACCCGGCGGAACCACGACCTACGCGGCGCTGCAGGCGATGGCCGAGACGGCCACGCAAGACCTGCGGGACGCCGGCGTGCGCCCGACCGACCGCGTGGTGCTGGTCGCCGAGAACTGCGCCGCCCACATCGCGCTGCTGATGGCGTGCAGCCGCGTCGGCGCGTGGTCGTGCGGCGTGAATGCGCGCATGGCGCAGGGCGAGATCGCGGCCATCGTCGAGCGTGCGGATGCGCGCCTGTGCTGCTTCACGGCCGGCGCCTCGGCGGCCGCGCGGCTGCATGCGGAGCGCGCAGCCGCAACGCCGGCCAGGCTGACGGGCGTCATGTACTCGGCCGTTCGCGCCGAGGCACGGCCGGAGCCCGATGCGGCGCTGGCCGACACGGCTGCGATCATCTTTACCTCGGGCACATCAGGCACACCCAAGGGCGTGATGGTGTCGCACCGCGGCCTGCTGCATTTCGGGCGCGTGTCGGCGGCGGTGCGGTCGCTCGATGCCCGCGACCGGGTCTACGCGTTCCTGCCGATGACGCACATCTTCGGCATCGGCACGGTGCTGATGGCCGCGCTCACGGGCGGTGCGTCGCTGGTGCTGCGCGGCAGCTTCTCGCCGGCCGATGTGCTGCAGGCACTGGCGCACGAGGAGGTGTCGAACCTGCTCGGGCCGCCGACGATGTATGCGCGGCTGCTGGCGCACATCGAGGCCGAGCGCGTGGTGCCGCGCTTTCCGCGGCTGCGCTACGTGTACACCGGCTCCGCGCCGCTCGACCTCGGGCTCAAGCAGCGCGTGGAGCGCCTGTTCGGCCAGCCGCTGCACTACGGCTACGGTCTTTCGGAATACGCGGGTTCGGTGTTCCTCACGCGCACCGAGGCGCCGCGCGCGGACACCGCGGCCGGCCATGCGGTCGAAGGTGGCGAGGCGCGCATCGTGGGCCTCGACGGCAAGGACACGGCCCAGGGCGAGACCGGAGAAATCTGGCTGCGCGGCCCCGGCCTGATGCTCGGCTACTTCCGCGATGCCGCGGCCACCGCGCAGGTGATGCGTCCCGGCGGCTGGTACGCCACCGGCGACCTCGGGCGCTTCGGCGACGACGGCGCGCTGTTCGTGGTCGGGCGGCTGAAGGAAATGATCATCCGCTCGGGCTTCAACGTGTACCCGGCGGAGATCGAGGCGGCGATCGGCCGCTTCGAGGGCGTGCACCTCTGCGCCGTGGTCGGCGTGCCGGAGGCCGATGGCAACGAGCAGATCGTCGCCTTCGCCGAGATGAAGCCTGGCGCCTCGCTCGACGAGGCTGCATTGCGGGCCTACCTGGCCGAGCACCTCTCGCCCTACAAGCAGCCGGCGCGCATCGAGGTGATCGACGCGATGCCGACCACGGCCAACGGCAAGCTGCTCAAGCGGGAACTGCAAGCGCGGGCCCGGCAGCTCTGAGGTCCGCAGGCAGGTCGCCGATGACGATACGGCGGCCCTTCTGCGTGTCCATGTACTCGCGCATGCGGGCGATGCGGCCATCGCGCAGTTCGAGGATGAAGCAGTAGTCGTTGTCGTAGTGCCGGCCGTTGGCGAGCGTGGCCTGCAGGCGCATTTCGAGCACCACGGTGTCGCCATCGCAGAGCAGATGGGTGAAGTCCACCGAGACGTCGGCCACGAAGAGCTTCGGAAATTCTTCGAAGAGGAAACGCACGATCGTGTCGGGTCCGATCATGTGGTCGGTGAAGCCGAGCGCCACGCCGGTGGCGTTGTCCTTCGGCGCGAGCCATTCGGCATCGTCGGTGAATGCGGCGCGGATGCGCCCCGCGTCGCGGCTCGCGAATGCCTTCCATGCCTCGGTGACGGCGCGCTTGTTCTGTTCGGGTGTCATTGCTGTGTTGGTGGTCGGAGTGAAGGAGCGGCCGACGATAGGCGTGGCGTCCTGCGCGGGCGCGCTGCTTCCGGACATCTCCAACCTCTGCAGCGCATCCTCGGATTTATCCTGCAAGGAGGTGCGCTGCCGTCCGCCAGCCGGGCGCCCGCGGAGGCTGCATCGTGGGGACCTTCAACAAGGAACCCACACCATGGCCGATGACCTGAGCAAGCGCGGACCGCAGGATGCAGCCCGCATCAACGTCAATGAATCCCACGAGGTCCGCTACTGGACGCAGACGCTGGGCGTGACCGAGGCGCAACTGCGCTCGGCCGTCGCCGCTGCCGGTGTCGAGGTGAAGGACGTGCGCACCTACCTCGGAAAACCCTGACCCTCTGAATGGGCCGATGAGCCGATGGGGCGGCGCAAGGCGTAGGCACGCTCCTACATCGGGGCGGGGAGGGGCGCACGATACTCGTCGCCTTGTTCCCCGCTTTTCAGGAAGTTTCCCAGTGACCACGCCTCCAGTCGCCCTCCGCCGTGTGGGCTGCGCCCCGACCAGGGCCGCAGCGCAATGAAGTCCTCGCCCGGAGCGCGCAGCTGGATCGCTGCCGGCGTGCGCCACGAACTGCTCACGCGCGCCCTGCCGGCCTTGCGCCACGACATGGCCGCGCCCGTCTCGGTGGTGCGCATGGCGGTACTGATGCTCAAGCGCCAGGTCGCAGCCAATCCCATCGACCGTGCCGCGTGCGAAGAGCGCGTGGCCCTCATCGACAACCAGGTTTCTGAATTGGTGGAAGCCATCCGGTCGCTGCGCGACTGGGAGCTGGCCACCACCGACGACGGCATCACCCGCAGCGCGCTGGTGGCGCAATGCGTGAACCTGATGCGATCGGCCTTCGACCTGCACGGCGTGACGCTCGATGTCGACGCCGCGCTCGACCCGCAGGAAGACGAAGCCCGCTGGCCCGCCGCGGCCGCGCTGCGCTATCTGTTCCTGGGTGCGCTGGGCTACCTGCATGACGGCGCGGCCGAAGCCGGCGCGATCCGCGTCGAGCCGGTCGGCACCGATGCGCTGCGCTTCGTCGCGGTGCCGCGCGAGGCCGGTGGCGCGAATCCGGTGCTCGATGCGCACCGCGCGCCGCGCGCGCTGGCCATCGATGCCGTCGCGCTGCAGAACCTCGCCGAGGACATGGGCTACGCCATCGCGCTGGAAGGCGAGAGCGTGCGCTTCGCGCTCGCGACCGGCTGAGATCGACCCGCCGTGCCGGTGGCCGGCCGCCGATTGCCGCGCCCCTCGGCACGTCGTTCGCGCGCCTGCGCCTGCCGGTGCGTCCGCAGGAATGCCAGCAGCCGCCGTTCCGCCGCATAGAGCCCGCGCGAAGGCTTGGCCGTCGGGCCGCCGGCAATCTTCTCGAACAGCGCGGTGGCCGCGTCCTCGTCGTCTTTCGCGAGCGCACTGCCCAGCGCCAGCACCGCCGGGTGCACGTAAGCCTTCTTGCAGACGGCCGGCGTGTTGCCGAGCTGCTTGGCCACGGCCGCGAGGATGTCCTTGGCGCTGTAGCGGCTCCCGTCCACTGCGACACGGCCCGGCTCGCACGCCAGGCGCGTGAGTTCCAGCGCCTGCACCGTGCCGTGCCAGGTGCGGAAGTCCTTGGCGGTGAAGCGGTCGCCTTCGGTGCCTTCCGCCGCTTCGGCGATGTAGTCGTTGACGTCTGTGGAGGACACGCCGCGCAGCTCGCCGTCTTCGTCCGCGTACTGGAAGAGCGCCTGCCCCGGCAGTTGCTGGCACTGGCGCACCACCTTCGCCACGCGCGGGTCGTCCAGCTTCGCCTCGTGCATCACGCCGCTCTTGCCCTTGAAGCGGAGCCTGAGCGCCGTGCCCTGCACGGCCGCGTGGCGATTGCGCAGCGTGGTGAGGCCGAAGGAGCCGTTGGTGTTCGCGTATTCCTCGTTGCCCACGCGCAGCAGCGTGGTGTCGAGCAGGCGCACCAGCGCGGCGAGCACCTGTCGGCGGCCGGGCATCTTCTGGCCCTTTTCGGGCTGCAGGTCGCGCGCGACGCGGGCGCGGATGCGCGGCAATGCGAGCGCGAAGGCTTCGAGCCGCTCGAACTTGGTCTCGTCCTTCATCACGCGCCAGTCGGCGTGGTAGCGGTATTGCTTGCGGCCGCGCGCATCGATGCCGGTGGCCTGGAGGTGGCCGTTGGGCAAGGGGCAGATCCATACCTGCGTGTAGGCCGGCGGAATGGCCAGCATGCGGATGCGCGAGAGCTCGTCCACGTCGCGCACCCATCGGCCCTTCGCATCGCGGTAGCGGAAGCGCTCGCCGTGCTTGAGGCGCGTGATGCCGGGCATGTCGGGGTTCACGTAGACCAGGCCGTTGGCAATGGGCGTGGGTTTGGAGGGGGCCTTGGCAGGCGGTCTGGGAACGGGCGAGGTGGATGCCGGCATGGGGTTTGCGTCTGGAGGTGCATCCGCTTGTGCCAGCACCGAGAATCGCCCGGTGTAGGACGCCGCAAGCTGTTGGTGCCCTCCCTTCCACTTATCTCCGCCCGAAAAATCATGCTTCCTCGTTGGACCTCTCTCTGCGCCCGCTGGTCGGCGCTGTGCGCCGCGGCGCTGCTCGCCACGGCCTGTGCTTCGACCTCGCCTGCATCGACATCGGCGACCGCACCGGCCGCGCCCGTCAAGGTCAAGGTCTTCGTCGCCGCCATGTTCGAGATCGGCCAGAACACCGGCGACCGCGCCGGCGAGTTCCAGTACTGGTACGAGCGCTACTGGAAGGGCGCCAAGCCGATGGCCGTGCCCGGCGCGCTGCAGCCCGTGTACTGCAACACCGATGGCGTCTGCGGCGCGGTGCTCGGCATGGGAAAGGTCAATTCGTCGTCGTCGATGCAGGCGATCCTGCTGAACCCGCAGTTCGATTTCTCCGAGGCCTACTACGTGATCTCCGGCGTTGCCGGCACGCCGCCTTCGCGCGGCACCATCGGCGAAGTGAGCTGGGCCACCTGGCTCGTGGACTACGACCTCGGCCACCGCTGGGCGCCCGAGGAGAACAAGGCGGGCGAGCCGACCTTCATGCCGCGCAAGGGCTACGAGGACTACCGCCGCTTCAAACTCAACCCCGACCTCGTCGGCTGGGCCATGAAGCTCTCGGCCGACACGCCGCTGAAAGACTCCGACGCCGCCCGCAAGTACCGCCTGCGCTACCCGGATGCAGCGGCGCGCCGCGCGCCCTTCGTCGGCACCGGCACCCACATGACGGGCGACACCTTCTTCCATGGCCCCGGCATGTCGAAGCAGGCGCAGTACATCGCGAAGCTCTACGGCGCCGACGACTACGTCATCACCGAAATGGAAGCCGCAGCCATCACCCTCGTGATCAAGCGCACCCACGGCACCGACCGCGTGATGAGCCTGCGCGGTGCGGTCAACTTCGACCAGGGCAATCCGAAGGAAAGCACGCTGCAGCACCTGGACCCGGCGCCGGGCGAGACAGCGGGCGGCTTCGCGGAGACGGTGGAGAACATCGCGCTGGTCGGCACGCGCGTGGTCGATCACATCGTGAAGAACTGGCCGCAGTGGCGGGCCGGCGTGCCGAAGCCCTGAAGGTTGCTGCACGGCCCTGCGAAGGGCGAACTGGTGTTGGTCGATGTACGCATTGCGTATATTTTTTTGTGAATTTCGACGCATGGCGTATATTTCACCCGTGAGCCAGCAACAAGACATCCTGCGCGACGCCATGCGCCGCCTCAATCTCACCCGCGACGCGTTCTCCGAGCGCCTGGGTGTCCGCCGCCGGGCGCTCGACACCTGGCTGCTGCCCGCCGACTCCGGCGAGTCGCGGGCCATGCCCGAAATGGTGGGCAAGTTCGTCGCTGAAATCCTGCAGCGCGAGGCGCAGGCAACCACCGGCGCGGACGATCGGCCCCTGGCGCAGCGCATTGCGTCGGAGGGGCGGCCGCACCTGTTGTCGGTCGCGCAGTTCGACCGCGACAGCCTCGAGGCCCTGTTCCAGGTGGCCGATGTCATGCAGCCGATCGCGCGGCGCCAGAAAGTCACGCGCGTGCTCGAAGGCGCGGTGCTCGGCAGCCTGTTCTTCGAGGCCAGCACCCGCACCCGCGTGAGCTTCGGCGCGGCGTTCTGCCGGCTCGGCGGCACGGTCTGCGACACCACGGGATTCACCTTCTCGTCGATGGCCAAAGGCGAATCGATCTACGACACCAGCCGTGTGATGAGCGGCTACGTCGATGCGCTGGTGGTGCGCCATCCCGAGCAGGGCTCGGTGGCCGAGTTCGCGCGGGCCACCAACATACCGGTCATCAATGCCGGCGACGGGCCGGGCGAGCATCCGAGCCAGGCCATCCTTGACCTGTACACGATCCAGCGCGAGTTCTCGCGCATGGGCAAGCTGGTCGACGGCACGCATGTGGCGATGGTCGGCGACCTGAAGTACGGCCGCACGGTGCATTCGCTGATCCGCCTGCTGTCGCTCTATCGAGGCCTGAAATTCACCCTCATCGCGCCGCCCTCGCTCGAGATGCCCGCCTACCTGCTGGACCTGGTGGCGCGCAATGGCCACGTGATCGAGCAGACCCAGTCGCTCGAGGAGGGCCTGCGCGGCGCCGACGTGGTGTACGCCACCCGCATCCAGAAGGAGCGTTTCGCGGGCGAGGAGATCGAGGGCTACACGCCCGAGTTCCAGATCCGCAAGGCGCTGGTGGACACGCTCTGCAAGCCCGACACCATCCTCATGCATCCGCTGCCGCGCGACGGGCGCCCGGGCGCGAACGACCTGAGCATCGACCTCAACCACGATCCGCGGCTGGCGATCTTCCGGCAGACCGACAACGGCATCCCGGTGCGCATGGCGCTCTTCGCGGTGCTGATGGGGGTCGAGCACCAGGTGGCCCGTTCGATGCGCGATGCGGGCTGGCGCTCGCCCGCGCACATCGGCCCCGACGATGCGGACTTCGATGGGCTGGACTGAACCCCCGATGCTCAGGGCGTTGCGGGTTGCAGGTGCCAGACGACGTTGAAGTCGAACGGCGTCCAGCGGCCGGTCCTGACGCCCGCGCTTCGCAGGCCGCGGCCGGTCCAGGTGTTGCAGGTCTCGACGAGGTTGTAGCCGCCTTCGGCTTCGTAGAAGGCATCCTGGTTGTCGTAGTGCGCGCCGGCGATCGGCGTTGCGCGACCAGAGGGCAGCGAGGCGCGCACATAGTCCACGAGTTGCGCGTACTGCGCCTGCGAGAGCGGCAGCTTGTAAGCGCCGCGCCGCATCTGCGCACGCTGCAGATACGTCACATGCATCAGCGCCCGGTTGCCGCCCGCGAGCGCACCGAAGGCGCGCGAGGCCGTCAGGTCGGCCCAGGTGGGCGTGTGAAGGTAGAACTCGCGGTCGCCCCAGCCGATGGCGATGAACTCGGCATCGGGCGGTACGGCCTTGAAGTCGGCGAGCGGAAAGAGCCGATGCCAGTCGATGGTCGCCGAGCGGACCGGGAACACGAGGTCGGTGTGCACGCCGTTGCTCAGCACCCAGGCTTCGATGGCGGGGGCCTCCGCGGGCGGCGTTGCATTGGCCGGCCACAGCACCAGCGCAAAGGCCACGGCCACATACAGCGCGACCGCGAGCACGAACCCCAGCAGCGTGAATGCGATGCGCCGGAGCCAGCGTTGGATCACCGCGGCTTCTTCAGAAGAGCGACGCGGTGGTCGCAGCCGGTTCTGCCGCCGTCGTGCGCGCTGCGCCCGTGGGCGCCAGCGCCTCCGGGCTGCCCGCCTTTGCCAGCGCGCCCACGCGCACGCCCAGGAGGCGCAGCGGCCGCTCCAGCGGCACGCGCTTGAGGCACTGCCCGCCGATCTGCCGGATGGTCTTGCCGTCGGCGGTGAAGCGGCCGATGGTCTGGTCGCGCGTGGCGATCTTGAAATCGTCGTAGCGCAGCTTGATGCCGATGGTCTTGCCCACGTAGCCCTTGCGCTGCAGGTCCTCGGCGACCTTCTCGCACAGGTGCGTGAAGATCGCGCCCAGCTCGGCGCGGTCGCGCACCGCGTGCAGGTCGCGGTCGAAGGTGGTCTCGCGGCTCATCGAGACGGGCTCGCTCTCGGTCACCACCGGCCGGTCGTCGCGGCCCCAGGACACCTCGTGCATCCACGCGCCCGTGGCCTTGCCGAAGTTCTGGATCAGCCAGTCGCGGTCGCGCGCGGCGAGCTGGCCGACGGTCTCGATGCCGAAGCGCTTGAGTTTCTCGTCGGCCTTGGGCCCGATGCCGTTCACCTTGCGGCAGGGCAGGGGCCAGATGTGGCTCTCCAGGTCGCCTTCGTAAACCACCGAGATGCCATTGGGCTTGTTGAATTCGCTCGCCATCTTGGCGATGAGCTTGTTGGGCGCGACGCCGATGGAGCAGGTGAGGCCGGTGGCATCGAGGATCGATTTCTGGATCAACCGCGCCAGCGAGCGCCCGCCGTCGCGCTGGCCGCCGGGCACGTCGGTGAAGTCGATGTACACCTCGTCCACACCGCGGTCTTCCATGAGCGGCGCGATCTCCAGGATCACCTGCTTGAAGGCGCGCGAGAAGCGCCGGTACTCGTCGAAATCGACCGGCAGGATCAGCGCCTGCGGGCACAGCTTGGCGGCCTTCATGAGCCCCATCGCCGAGCCGATGCCGAACTGCCGCGCGGGGTAGGTGGCGGTGGTGATCACGCCGCGGCCCGCGTAGTCCTTCAGGCGCGGGAAGGCATCGACGGGAATGTCGGCCAGCGTGCCGCCTTCGGGCAGGTTGCGGATGGCCTCGTCGACGCTGCGGCGCCCGCCGCCGATCACCACCGGCAGGCCCTTGAGCTGCGGATAGCGCAGCAGCTCGACCGACGCGTAGAAGGCGTCCATGTCGAGGTGGGCGATGCGGCGGATCGGGCCTGTCGAGGGGGGCGGGGAACTCACGGAAACGATTGTCTCGCGACCGGAGGGGTTTCGCCCGCCGAGGGGCACAGGGATCGCTCGTCGTTCAGCGCGTTTCGACGGTCATGAGCAACGGCGAATCGAACATCGCCACGGGCGAGATCACCGGTTCGTCCATCGGCACCTTGTCGCCGTAGCGCTCGCGCATCTTGGCGCGCACGGCCGGATCGGTGAGGTTGAATTCGCGGATCTTCTGCAGTTCGCCGATGCGCACGCCCAGCGCGCGCTGGTAGAGCTTCCATACGAGCTCGGAGCAGTAGATACGGCCGTCCGACCATTCGAAGGTGAGGTCGTAGGGGCGGCCCGCGAAGTCGGCGGTGCGGGCGTGCAGGCGGGCGATGGCGCCGGGTGTCAGCAGCTTGTTGGCATCGCGCAGGCGCTTGACCACGTAGTGCCCGCCGTTGCCGCGCGCCGTCCATTGCGCGAGCGGCGTGTAGCGCACGGTAGCGACAGCCTCGAAGACGAAGGGCTTGCCGTCCCGCGTCAGCACGATGCCCATGTGGCTGTAGCGGGAGCCGGTGGCGCGCTGCACGGCCACGCTCTGGGCCGAGCGCGAGGTGTGGAAGATGATGTCGCCGTCCTTCAGCGCCGCCGCATGTGTGGCGCTGCCCGCCAGCAGGATGAGCAGAGGGGCGAGGAGCGCGGTGAAAAGAGCCTTCATGATGCGGGGCATTTTGAGCGATGGCGCTTGCGCGGCGCCGCATGCCGGTGCCATCATCCGCGCCATGCAAACCGTCGCCTCCATTCTCTGGCGCAGGCTCGATGCACCGGGCCACGACGCGTGCCGGCTCGAGCGCAACGCCTCGGCCTGGCAACTCGACGGCGCCGCGGTGTTCCGCCACGAGAGCGGCCGCATCGCCCAGCTGCACTACCGGGTGCGCTGCGACCTGCACTGGCACACGCAGTGGGGCATGGTGCGCGGCTGGCTCGGCGACTCGGCCATCGAGCTGTCGATCGCGCGCGATGCGCATGGTCACTGGAAGCTCAATGACGAGGCTGTGCCCGACCTGTCGCACTGCGTGGACCTCGACCTGGGGTTCACGCCTGCGACCAATCTGCTGCAGTTGCGAAGGCTCAGTCTCTCGGTGGGCGAGGCGGCCGATGCGCCGGCTGCGTGGGTCGATCTCGATGGCGGCGGTGTGCTGAGCGAGCTGATGCAGCGCTACGAGCGGCGCAGCGAGAGCGAGTACGCGTATGTGGCCAAGCGCTTCGATTACGAGGCGGTGTTGAAGGTCACGGAGGATGGCTTCGTGAGCGACTATCCGCGGCTCTGGGTTGCCGAAATCTAGTCCCTAGTCGAACTGCGACCGATCCCCCGCCACCAGCGCCCGGTTGCGCCGCCGATCCACGGCGATCTCATGCGCGAAGTCCTCGATGCTCCCCCCGGCCGGCAGGTTGTAAGCCCCACGCAGCCGCTCGCGCACCGCATCGCTCCGCAACACGCGATTGACCTCTGCATTCAGCCGCTGCACCACCACCACCGGCGTGCGTGCCGGCGCGAAGATGCCAAAAAGCGAATCGCGATTCGCCCGCTCGTACCCCAGCTCCGCGAGTGTCGGCACCGCCGGCAGTGCCTCGATGCGCGCCGGCGCTCCCACCGCCAGCGCCTGGAACCGCCCGCCCTCGATGTACTGCAACTGCTGCGCCGCGACATTGGTCGAGAGCACCTCGAACTGCCCACTGAGCGCATCGTTGAGCTGCGGCCCGCCGCCCGCATACGGGATGTGCGTGATGTCGGTGCGGCTCTGCATGCGCACTTGCGCCAGCACCAGGTGCCCGATGGTGGCCACGCCCGAGGTGGCCCAGCGCACCGCGCCAGGCTGGCTGCGTGCGCGCGCGATCAGGTCGCCGAAGCCGTGGCCCGCGAAAGCCGGCGTGCCGACCACCAGCACCGGCGTGCGCATCACGCTCGCCACTGGCGCAAAAGCGCGCAGCGGGTCATACGGAACGCGCGCGATCAGCGGGTGCAGCGTGAGCGGGCTGATGGCGGAGAAGGCGAGGGTGCTGCCGTCGGGCGCGGCGCGCGCGAGCGCATCCATGCCGATGCTGCCGCCCGCGCCGGCGCGGTTCTCGATGAGCACCGGCACGCCCAGCGCCTGCGAGAGCGGGTCAGCCAGCACGCGCGCCATGCCGTCGCTCACGCCGCCCGGCGGGTAGACCACGATCAGGCGCATCGGGCGGTTCGGCCAAGGCGATGACGTCGTTGCGGCATGCAGCAACTGAGGCATGCCGCACGCAGCGGCCAGCAGGGCGCCAGTGCTGCGCAGCACGAAATGGCGACGGGGCAGCAAGAAGACGCCGCTCATGACCCGGGGTTCTCGCTCGCGTGCCTGCGCAGCAGCGCGGCGAAGTGCTGCGCGGGCAGGTTGTCTTCTTCCACACGCGACACCAGCGTGAGCGGCGCGTCGAGCTGGCCGCCGTCGGCGAGCCGCGCGTAGGCGATGGCATGCGCGTGCACACCGGTCATCGAGGCCGGCACCACCGACAGGCCGACGCCCGCGGCCACGAGATTCAGGTTGGTCATCATGCGGTCCACCTCGGCCACCACGCGCGGGCGCAGGCCCTTGGCGTGGCACAGCGCCAGCAGCTCGGCATAGAGGCCCGGCGCGCCCGGACGGCGCACGAGGATGATGCCTTCCTCGCACAGCCGCGCGAGCGGCAGCGGGCGCGAAGCCTTGCTGCGCGCGAGGGCAAAACGATGATCGCTCGGCATCGCGACCAGCACCGGCTCGCGCAGCAGCGTTTCGAAGATCAAGCCCTCGGGCCGCGCCACCGGCACGCGCAGCAAGCCGCAGTGCAGGCGGCCGGCCGCCAGCGCTTCGGTCAATTCGGCGGCGTTGTTCTCGCGCAGTTGAAGCTCCACGCCCGGGTGCTCGCGGCGAAAGGCGCGCAGCGCCTCCGGCACGAAGCGGTGCGCCGCTGCCGAGCTGGTGAAGCCGACCGCGAGCGTGCCGACTTCGCCGTTGGCCACGCGCGCCATGCGCTGCTTCATGGCTTCCATGTCCTGCAGCATGCGCAGCGCCTCGACCTGGAAGAGGCGCCCCGCATCGGTGAGCGCCACGCCGCGCGGATGGCGTCTGAAGAGCTGCACGCCGAGCTCGCGTTCCAGCGACTTGATCGTCAGGCTGAGCGGCGGCTGCTGGATGCCCAGTTGCTCGGCGGCGCGCGTCATGTGGCCGGTCTCGGCGACGGCCACGAAATACCGGAGCGGTCTCATCTCCATGGTGTCTCCATATTTTTTTAGTATCGAAATGACCTCTTTATTTTATTTGACCCTAGGTCACCCCGAATCTATCGTCCGGCCGCCCATTCAAAACAAGAGCGGTCCACCGAGGCCGCATGCCGGAGACAAGACATGCGCACACCGCGCCCCCATTCGATTTTCTCGATGCTTGACGCCGCCCGTCGCGCCCGCCGTTCGTTCGGCCCCGCGGTCGGCATCTCGCTGGTTTCACTGGTCCTGGCCGCTTGCGGCGGCGGTGGCGGAGGAGGCGGTAGCAGCGGCTTCTTCCCGATCGTGCCGAACAACCCGCCGGCCGACGGCGGTGGCCCGCCCGACAATCCGCCGCCTCCGACCGTGGTGCCGGTGGTGGCCTGCGCGGACCTCGCCGGCAAGAGCCTGCCCGCCTCGCTGATCAGCCTGCCCACGGGCGGCGCGACCGTCGTCAGCGCCACGGCCGTGGCGGCGGGCGATGCCGGCAACCCCAATGGCGACTACTGCAAGGTGCGCGGGACGATTCAGCCGGTCGATCCCGCCTCGCAGTCCATCAATTTCGCGGTCAACCTGCCCGAGAAGTGGAACCAGAAGACGATCCACTTCGGCGGCGGCGGCTTCGACGGCGTACTGATCGACGGCACCGAGGTCATCCGCTTCGGCCCCGCCGGCAAGCCCGCGCCGCTCGCGCTCGGCTACGCCACTTACGGCGACGACTCGGGCCACCAGTCAAGCAGCATCACCGACGGCAGGTTCGCGGCCAACGACGAGCAACTGGCCAACTACGGCGGCCAGTCGCTCAAGAAGACGCGCGACGTGGCGCAGGCGCTGGTGTTCGCGCGCTACGCCATGAAGCCCAAGCACGCCTACTTCCTCGGCACCTCGACCGGCGGGCGCGACGCGCTCAGCTACATCCAGCGCTGGCCGCTGGACTACGACGGCGTGATCGCCAACGAGCCGGCGCTCAACTACACGGGCACGCGGCTGTCGAACGTGGCGGTGGGGCGCGCGCTCTACAACAACGGCGGTGCGGGCTGGATGAACGTGGCCAAGACGCTGCTCGTGCAGAAGGCCGCAATGCAGGCCTGCGACAAGCTCGACGGCGCGGTCGACAACATCGTGAGCAACGTGGAAAGCTGCCGGCTGCTCAACACGCAGATCCTCGCCTCGCTGCGTTGCCCCGGCGGTGCGGACGCGGGCAACACGTGCCTCTCGGATGCGCAGCTCGCCACGGTGCGCACCATCGAATCGCCGCTCGACTTCACGACCTACGCGCTCGCCAACGGCGTGAAGCGCGCGGGCGGCTACAACATCCTTGAAGGCGCGCTCGTCGCGGGCCCGTACACCACGCGCGACCTCGGCACGCGTCCGGTGCCGGCCAACCCGGCTACATCGGCAGACGCCAACATGTACGTCACCGGCGACCAGTGGGTGAAGTACTTCGTCACGCGCATTGCGGGCTTCGATTCGCTGACCTTCGATCCGCTCGATCCCGGCAGCTATGCCGCGCGGGTGACCGAGATGTCGAATCTCACCGATGCGACCAATCCGAACCTCGCACCGTTCTTTGCCAACGGCGGCCGGCTCATCATGCTGCACGGCCTGGCCGATGAAGTGATCAGCCCGAACTCGACCATCGACTACTACAAGCAGCTCATCGCCACGGTGGGCCAGGCGGCGGTCGACCAGAGCGTGCGCTTCTACACCGTGCCCGGCATGGGCCACGGCACCGGCAGCTTCATTCCCAACTGGGATTCGCTCGCCGCGCTCCAAGGCTGGGTCGAGGGCGGCCTCGCGCCCGCCACCGGCGTGGCGGTCGATGCGGTGGCCGGCAGCTACGGCCGCACGCGTCCGCTGTGCCAGTTCCCGTCGTGGCCCAAGTACCGCGGTGCCGGCAGCCTGGATGCGGCCGTCAACTACAGCTGCGTGACGGAGGTTGGCGATCCGCTCGCCTGTCCCAACCTGCCCGCATCCGTTACGACCTACAAGGGCGGCGACAGCTTCGGCGAAGAACTGCGCGTGCAGATCGACCCGGCCACCATGGCCTACACCGTGACTGTCGACGCCAGCCTGCAGCGCGCCGCGGGCACGGTGCGCAACGGCTCGCTGGTGGCACAGGGCAGTTGCAGCTACACGAGCGGCGAGAGCGGTGCGGTCTTCAGCTTCGCGCCGGGCGGCGTGCTGCTGGGCGGCGTGAACGCGCCGAGCGGCGGCGGCTTCGCGCCGCTGGTGGCGTTCCAGAACACCTTCGAGAACACGGCCTCGCCCGCGGTCTTCAATCCGGTGGCGAACATCTTCAACACGGTGGGCGTGCAGCAGGGCACGGCCGGTGCGGCAGCCTATGCCGGCGCGGTGCGGCTGCGCAACGCAGGCACCTTCCAGTACTGCCGCAGCGCGGCGGGCAGCGCCGGCAGCTTCATGGTCTACGACGCCAACTGCACAGAAACCGAGAAGGGCTACATCACCTACAACACCACGCGCGGCGCCTTCGACCTGCGCACCACCGCGCCGACCGGCGGCGCTGCGACCACCGGCGGCACGCTCACCGGCTCGATGGTGATCGGGCTCGTCAACGGCGCCGCGGTGCCGCTGCACCTGGTGCGCGACTCGGCTGCCACCGCGGGCTTGCGCATCTTCGGCCTGCAGCAAAGCCTGGCAGCGGGCGCGGCCGATGGGAGCTACGCCATGGCCAGCGCGAAGGGCGAGAGCCGCGAGGCGACGGTGGCGGGCAGCGACTTCAATCTCGGCGGCGCGACCGCATCGTTGAGCTACGACACGCCCGTGCCCGGCGTGGTGCAATCCGACGCGGGCCGGCCGGGCAATTTCATCTTCAACAGCGGCGTCCTGGGCTTCGTTTCCACGACAGGAACGAACGCGGCGCTCGAACTCGGAGTACGCCATTGAAAAAACACCTCTCGCACCTTGCTGCCTTCGCCCTGCTCTGCACGGCCCCGCTGCTTTCCGCGCACGCGGCTCTCTCGACGGCGCCAAAGTCTGCAACCTGCCCGGCCCCCGTGCCCGAGGCCGCCCGCTGCTACACCGGTGAAGACGGCGCGGGCGCGCTCTACTGGATCGCCATTCCGAAAGACTGGAACCGCGGCGTGCTCGTGATGCACGCGCACGGCGGTCCCGAGACCGGCCCGCCCAAGCTGGAACGCAGCGAGGAAGACCTCAAGCGTTGGGCCGTTACCGTGAAGGCCGGCTATGCGTGGGCCGGCTCCACCTACCGGCGCGGCGGCTACGGCGTGACGATGGCGGCCGAAGACACCGAGCGCCTGCGCCAGATCTTCGTGCGCCACTTCGGCCAGCCCACGCGCACGCTGCTGCACGGCCAGAGCTACGGCGGCGGCGTGGCCGCCAAGGCGGCCGAGTTGTACGCGCCCGTCGGCGATGCGAAGAGCCCTTATGACGGCTTGCTGCTCACGAGCGGTGTGATCGGCGGCGGCAACAACAACTATGACTTCCGGCTCGACCTGCGCGTGGTCTACCAGTACGTCTGCCGCAACCATCCGCGCCCGGACGAACCGCAGTACCCGCTGTGGATGGGCCTGCCGCTCGATTCGAAACTCACCCGCGCCGAGCTCGCCGCGCGCGTCAAGGAATGCACCGGCGTCGGCATGCCCGCCGCGCAGCGCACGCCCGAGCAGGCGGCGCGCCTGAAGACGATTCTCTCGGTCGTGAAGATCCAGGAGCGCTCGCTGGTCGGCCACCTGAACTGGGCGACGTGGCTGTTCCAGGACCTGGTGCAGAAGCGCCTGAACGGCCGCAACCCCTTCGGCAACATCGGCGTGGTCTACAGCGGTTCTGCCGACGACGCGGCGCTCAACGCCGGCGTGCTGCGCTATGCCGCCGACCCGCAGGCCAAGGGCGCGCTCGCGGCCGACAGCCAGCCCACGGGCCGCACCTCGCTGCCCACGGTGGGGCTGCATGCCATCGACGATCCGACCGCGTTCGTCGAGCTCGAGAACGCCTACCGCCGCATCCGCGACGCGGCCGGCACCGGCGGCAATCTGGTGCAGAGCTTCAGCGCCGAGCGCGAGCACAGTTACTTGAGCGATTCCGAATACCCCGCGCTCTTCGGCGCGCTGATGGACTGGGTCGACAAGGGCGAAAAGCCCACGCCGCAGAGCCTCGCGCAACGCTGCGCCTCGCTCGCGCCGCGCTATGACACCGACGGCAAGAACGGTTGCCACATCAAGCCCGAGTGGCAACCGCCCACGCTCGAGAGCCGCGTGCCCTCGCGCGCGCCCTGAATCTTTCTTTTTTGACCTTGACGGAGACTTCATGAAAAAACTGTTCGCCCTCGCAGCGATCGCCCTTGCCACCTTGGCTGTCGGCGCACACGCGCAGGACTTCCCCGCGGGCAAGCCCGTGACCATCGTCGTGCCCTTCGCCGCAGGCGGCCCGACCGACCGCGTGGCACGTGACCTTGCCGAAGCGCTGCGCAAGCCGCTGGGCGGCGCGAGCGTGATCATCGACAACGTGCCCGGCGCCGGCAGCTCCATCGGCGCGGCCAAGGTGGCGCGCGCCAACCCCGATGGCTACACGCTGCTGCTCAACCACATTGCGATGGCGACAGTGCCGACGCTGGTGCGCAACGTGCCGTTCAAGGTCGAGACCGATTTCGAGTACCTGGGCATCGTCAACGACGTGCCGATGACGCTGATCTCCAAGCCCAGCCTGCCGGCCAACAACTACAAGGAGCTGACGGCCTGGATCGCCGCCAACAAGGGCAAGATCAACATCGGCAATGCGGGCGTGGGCTCGGCCTCGCACCTGTGCGGCCTGTTGTTCCAGAGCGCGACCAAGACCGAGATGACACCCGTGCCCTACAAGGGCACCGCGCCGGCCATCACCGACTTGATCGGCGGACAGATCGACCTCCTGTGCGACCAGAGCACCAACACCTCGCCGCAGATCGAGGCGAAGAAGGTCAAGGCCTATGCGGTGACGACGCCCAAGCGCCTGACCACGCCGTTGCTCAAAGACCTGCCCACGCTCGACGAGGCGGGCCTGAAGAACTTCGAGGTCACGATCTGGCACGGCCTGTATGCGCCCAAGGGCACGCCCGCGCCGGTGCTCAAAAAGCTCAACGATGCGCTGAAGGTTGCGCTGAAAGACGCTGACTTCATCAAGCGCGAAGAACTGCTGGGCGCGGTGGTCGCGACCGATGGCCGCATCGAACCCGCGGGCCACAAGAAGTTCGTGATGGGTGAGATCGCGAAGTGGACGCCTGTGATCAAGGCGGCCGGCGTCTACGCGGATTGAGCGTGGCTTGTGGGGACGCCGCTGCGTTCAGGGCGGCGATCCCGCCGACGGGGTACCTTGCTCCGCGAATGTCCTCCGCCCTTCGGGCTCCCCCTTGATTTCGCTGCGCAAGGCACCCCATCGGCGTGATCGTTTTCAGAGCGGTCGTTGATCAGTGATATGCCCGCAGCGTGCCCATGTGCGCAGGGCATCGGGTGCTCCCCGCAGCGAAATAAAGGAGGAGCGAAGCGGGGGACATTCGCGGAGGGGAGTACCCGGTGGCCTGTGCATCCGCCCTGAAGCACCCTGTCTTTTGCCCCCGAACCGCTCCGCCTGTTACTCCGCAGACGCCGACGTGGACTCCGCAGTCCACCGCGCATGCGAAGCATGCAGGTGATGCAGCATCGCCGCCACCGCGGCCTGCGGATCGCGCGCCTCCAGCGCGCGATAGATCACCTCGTGCTCGACAAACGCCGCCTTCCACGCGTGTGAATCCTCCGTGCGCGCAGTCATGCGCGACGAGATCGGGCTGTGCCGGCTATCGAACAGTTCCCCCACCAGCCGGACCAGAACGGAATTGCCCGTCATCTCCGCAATGGCGATGTGAAAACGCCTGTCGTTCTCGGTTTGCGTGCGGCCGTTGAGACCGTCCTGGCGCATGTTTTCCAGCGTTGCCTTCACCCGCTCCAGGGTCTGCGGCGTGACGCGCGCCGACGCCAGCGTGACCACCGAGCCTTCGAGCATTGCGCGGGCCTGCATCATTTCCGAAGGGCTCTCGCCGACCGCCGGCGTTGCGCGCTCCGAGGTGTCCTGCGACGCGCAGACATAGACGCCTGAACCCATCCGTATCTCGATGCGCCCGTCGATTTCCAGGGCGATCAGCGCTTCCCGCAGCGAGGGCCGCGACACGCCAAGTTGCAGCGCCAGTTCCCGCTCGGGCGGCAACCGTGCGCCCGCAGGCAGGTTGCGGTCGCGGATGAAAGCCCGGATCTGGTCCGCGATCTGTTGGTAGAGGCGGCGCGTGTCGGTGGGTTTGGCGGGCGGCTGCATGGGATCGATGGAACAGTAAAACGTATGTGGTCATGCCAGTTTGACATTTCCAAACGCCTACTTTCCGCTTATTCCCCTGTTCTGCCCCTGGGAAAACCCGAAAAGGGTTTCTTCTGGTAAGGCCAATTCATTGATATGGCAAAGTGGTCATACCAAATTGGTAAGGCCAAAAATAGGTCGCACACCAGTCTGGGCCCCCGTTCTGCATCTGTCCATTCAGAAAACAACAGGAGACAAGAAGATGAATTTGCGATCCATTGCCATGGCGAGCGCCTTCGGCACCTGCCTTGCCTGCCTCGGCTTCGGCGCGACGAGCGCCCAGGCCCAGAGCAGCGTGACCCTCTACGGTCGCGCCGTGGCAGGCGTCGATTACCAGAACAACATCGCCAACGACGCGGGCCAGGGCAGGGGGCACCTGTGGCGCGCGGCCGGCAACCAATGGGGCACCAGCATGCTGGGCGTGAAGGGCACGGAGGATCTGGGCGGCGGCATGGTGGCCTTCTTCGTGCTCGAAGGCGGCTTTGACCTGCCCAAGGCCAAGCCCAACGGCGCCGATCTGCTGCTGAACCGCCGCTCCTACGTCGGCCTGCAGGACTACTGGGGCAAGCTGGCGCTGGGCAAGAACCTGTCGATCGCCAACGACGTCTGGTACCTCGACCCGACGGGCCAGCAGTTCATCGGCACCGCGACGCTGGTGCGCGGGCGCAACTGGCAGGGCAACGACAACGGCGTCGAGTACACGACGCCGACCTGGGGCGGCTTCAGCGCCACCGTGCAGACGGGGTTCGGCGAGCAGACCGACGGCTTCACGAAGCTGCGCAAGGACGGCATCTCGGTGTCGTACATCGCGCCCTCGTTCGAAGTGCGCGCCATCTACGACGTGGCGCGCGACAAGAACGGCAAGTACTCAGATCTCTTCAACCAGTCCAAGGAGCTCACGCTCGGCGGCACCGCCACCTTCTACGACGACCTGAAGATGTTCGTCGGCTACCAGCGGCTGTCGGCGCCCGATGCGCCGCTCGGCGCGCCGAGCAAGGCCAACCACTACTGGGTCGGCGCCAACTACAGGATCACGCCGTTGCTGACGCTGATCGGCTCGATGTTCCGCGTCACGCAGAACCGCAACGCAGGCAGCGCCAACCTGTACATGCTGGGCGCGAACTACGCGCTCTCCAAGCGCACGCTGCTCTACGCATCGGTGGGCAAGGTCTACAACAGCGAGACCGCCAACTTCTCGGTGGAAGCCACCAACAACAACCCGCCCGCGGGCGGCAAGCAGTCGGGTACGTACTTCGGCATCAGCCACACGTTCTGAGAAACAGGAGGAGCCGATCCATGGAAGCGCCCCGCAATCCTCAAGACCTTCGACGTCGCGCGTTGCTCAAGCTGAGCGGCGCTGTGTCCATGCTGCCGGTGCTGCAGGCCTGCGGAGGCGGCGGTGGTGCGGGCAATGGCAGCGCTGCAGGGGGACCGGCCGCAAGCAGCGGCACCACGCCATCTTCAGCGCTCGCCGCCGGGGAGGTGGCAGCCCTTTTCGCCCCGGCCGCGATCGCCTCGCGCGCCCTCTGGTACGACAGCCCGGCCACCGACTGGGAATCGCAGGCGCTGCCCATCGGCAATGCACGCCTCGGCGCGATGCTGTTCGGCGGCGCCTTCAACGAGCGCATCCAGTTCAACGAGCAGAGCCTGTGGGGCGGGGTCAACAACTACGACAACGCGCTCGCCGGCAAGAACGACGATGCCTTCGACACGAGCGTGACGGGCTTCGGCAGCTACCTGGCCTTCGGCGACATCGCGCTTGCCTTCACAGGCGGCACCGCATCGCCCCAGGTGGCGTGGCCCGCGCCGCAAGGCACCGCTTCTGCCAGCGAAGGCGTGGCCAAGAGCGTGGATGGAAGCAGCGGAACCAAGTGGTGCATCGACGGCCCGGGCGCTCTGGTGCTGTGGCAGGCCGAGCTGCCGCAGGCGGCCGCCGTGTCCGCCTACACGCTGACGAGCGCCAACGATGTTCCGGCGCGCGATCCGCAGCAATGGACCTTCGCGGGATCGAACGACGGTGCGGCATGGACGACGCTGGACACGCGCTCGCTGCCCGTGCCGTTCGAATCGCGCGCGCAAGCCAAGGCGTTCACCTTCACCAACACGACGGCCTTTCGCTTCTACCGGTTCGCCTTCGTACCCAAGGCGGGCGTGAGCCACTTCCAGGTCGCGGAGATCGCGCTCGCGGGCGTCGACCTGAAGCCCGGCGCCGAAGCGGCCACCACGGGCTATCGGCGCACGCTGGACCTCGGCACCGGCGTGCACACCACCGAGTTCAGCACCGGCGGTCGCAAGATCGTGCGCGAAGCCTTCGCGAGCAAGGTCGCCGACGTGATGGTGTTCCGCTACACCGCCACCGATGCGCATGCGTTCTCCGGCACGCTCACGCTGACGTCCATGCAGGGCGCCACCGCGACGGCCGATGCCGCCACCGGCCAGGTGTCGTTCAGCGGCGCGATGGCCAACAGCCTGAAATACGCCTGCGCGGTGCAGGTGGTGAAGGAAGACGGGCAACTCGCCGTGTCCGGCAACGCGCTGCGCTTCGATCAATGCACCAGCCTCACCCTGCTGGTCGATGCGCGCACCGACTACAAGCTGGACTACGCCGCCGGCTGGCGCAGCACCGACCCCGCGCCGCGCGTGCAGGCCGCGCTTGCGGCGGCGGCTTCGAAGACCTATGCCGCATTGCGCCAGGCGCATGTCGCCGACTTCGGCGCGGTCATGTCGCGCGCCTCCGTTACCTGGGGCAATAGCGATGCCTCCGTGGTGGGGCTCACCACGCGCCAGCGGCTCGAACGCTATGCACGCGGCGCGGCAGACCCGGGCCTGGAGCAGGCGATGTTCGACTACGGCCGCTACCTGCTCGTCAGTTCGTCGCGGCAAGGCGGCCTGCCCGCCAACCTGCAGGGCTTGTGGAACAACAGCAATTCGCCGGCCTGGGCGAGCGACTATCACACCAACATCAACGTGCAGATGAACTACTGGGGCGCGGAGAGCACCGGCCTGCCGGACTGCCACACGCCGCTGGTCGACTTCGTCTCGCAGGTCGCCGGACCGAGCCGCATCGCGACGAGGAACGCCTTCGGCGCCAACACGCGCGGCTGGACGGCGCGCACCAGCCAGAGCATCTTCGGCGGCAACGCATGGAACTGGAACAACGTCTCCAGCGCCTGGTATGCACAGCACCTGTACGAGCACTTCGCATTCACGCAGGACCTGAACTACCTGCGCAACACCGCTTATCCGATGCTCAAGGAGATCTGCCAGTTCTGGGAAGACCGGCTGAAGCTGCGCGCCGACGGCCTGCTCGTGGCGCCCAACGGCTGGTCGCCCGAGCACGGGCCGACCGAAGACGGCGTGATGTACGACCAGCAGATCATCTGGGACCTGTTCCAGAACTACCTGGACGCGGCCCGCACGCTGAACGTCGACGCGGCCTATCAAACGACCGTGGCCGGCATGCAGGCGAAGCTCGCCCCGAACAAGATCGGCAAGTGGGGCCAGCTGCAGGAGTGGCAGGGCGACATCGACGACCCCAAGGACAACCACCGCCACACCTCGCACCTGTTCGCCGTGTACCCGGGGCGCCAGATCACTCCGGCGAAAACGCCTGCGTTCGCCGCTGCCGCGCTGGTGTCGTTGAAGGCACGCTGCGGCGAAGTGGCCGGCCAACCGTTCACCGCGTCGATGGTCACGGGCGACAGCCGCCGTTCGTGGACCTGGCCCTGGCGCTGCGCGCTCTTCGCGCGGCTGGGCGATGCCGGGCGCGCGCAGACGATGCTGCGCGGTTTGCTGACCTACAACACGCTGCAGAACCTGTTCTGCAACCACCCGCCGTTCCAGATGGACGGCAACTTCGGCATCTCCGGCGCGCTGACCGAGATGCTGCTGCAAAGCCACGAGGGCGTGATCGTGCTGCTGCCTGCCTGCCCCGACGACTGGAAGCCAGCCGGCGCATTCAACGGCCTGCGCGCACGCGGCGGCTACCGCGTGAGCTGCGTGTGGAAGAACGGTGTGGTCACGTCCTATGAAATCGTCGCGGACAAGGCCCGCGACAAGACGCCGGTGCGCGTACGCATCAACGGTGAAGAACGCGATGTCACGCCCACGTGACGCAATGAACAGATGACTTCCACAAGACTCCAGAACAAGACAATCCTCATCACCGCGGCAGCGCAAGGCATCGGCCTTGCCACCGCGCTGGCGTGCGCACGCGAAGGTGCAGAGGTGATTGCGACCGACATCAACGCCGCGCTCCTCGACAGGCTGGCGCATGCGTCGCCCGGCATCCGCACCGCGGTGCTCGATGTGCGCAGCGCGGATGCAATTGCCGCGCTGGCCGCCGAGCTGCCCGCGCTCGATGGTCTCTTCAACTGTGCAGGCTACGTGCACCACGGCAGCGTGCTCGATTGCGACGAGGCCGCGTGGGACTTCAGCTTCGACCTCAACGTCAAGAGCATGTACCGCATGGTGCGCGCCTTCCTGCCGGGCATGCTCGACAAGGCACAGAAGGAAGGTGGCGGTGCATCGATCGTCAACATGGCGTCGATGGCTTCGTCGGTGAAGGGATTCCAGAACCGCTTTGCCTATGGCGCGTCCAAGGCCGCGGTGATCGGCATGACGAAGGCCCTCGCGGCGGACCATGTGAAGCAGGGGCTGCGCTGCAATGCGCTGTGCCCCGGCACCGTGGACACGCCTTCGTTGCGCCAGCGCATCGCCGCCGCACCCGATCCGGCGCAGGCCGAGCGCGACTTCATCGCACGCCAGCCCATGGGCCGCCTCGCGGTGGCGGAAGACATCGCGCCGCAGGTCGTGTACCTGCTGAGCGACGAGTCGCGCTTCGTCACCGGGCAGGTGGTGCTCGTCGATGGCGGCGTTACCATTTGACGAGAGACGAAGGGTGCCAAGCAGCATGACTCCACGCATCGACTCGCATCAGCATTTCTGGCGACCCGCGCGCGGCGACTACACGTGGCTGCGCGCCGATGTGCCAGCCCTCGCGCCGCTGGTGCGCGACTTTCTCCCCGAAGATCTCGCGCCTCTTTTGCAAGCGCATGGTGTCGAGCGAACGGTGCTCGTTCAGGCCGCCGACTCGGAAGCCGAAACGGATTTCATGCTGGAGCTCGCCACCGCGCACGATGTGGTCGGTGGCGTGGTCGGCTGGGTCGACCTGAGCAGCGCTGCAGCAGTGGCCTCGCTCGAACGCATGGCGCGGCACCCCAAGTTCAAGGGCGTGCGGCCGATGCTGCAAGACCTGGCCGACGACGACTGGATCGCGCGCATGCCGCATCCCGATGCGGTGCAGGCGCTGGTGCGCCTGGGCCTGCGTTTCGATGCGCTGGTGAAACCTCAGCATCTGCCTTCGCTGATCCGCTTCCTGAAGGAGTGGCCGCAATTGCCCGTGGTGATCGACCATGCCGCCAAACCGCCTCTGGGTGCGCGCGACAGCGAAGCCTTCGCCCTCTGGCGCAAGCACATCAATGCGCTTGCGGCGCTGCCGCAGGTGTGCTGCAAGTTCTCGGGCCTCTGGAGCGAATCGCCGCGGGCTGCACACCACGATGTCGACGTTGCGGCGCGCATTGTGCGCCCGGTGTGGGAACACCTGCTCGACAGCTTCGGTCCCTCGCGCCTCATGTGGGGCAGCGACTGGCCGGTGCTCAATCTGGCCGGTGACTACGCGGGCTGGATCGCGGTCAGCGAGGCTTGCATTGGCGGCCTCTCGGCCGGCGAGCAGTCGCAAGTCTGGCGGGGCACGGCGCAACGCTTCTATGACCTCCAGCCGGATTGAACGCGCCATCATGCAACCCATCGTCACCATCCGCGACCTCTGCAAATCCTTTGCCGGCGTGCGCGCCCTCGACAAGGCCCAGTTCGATCTGCGGCCCGGCGAGGTGCATGCGCTCATGGGCGAGAACGGCGCGGGCAAATCCACGCTCATGAAGGTGCTGGCCGGCGTCTACAGCAAGGACTCGGGCGAAGTACTGATCGACGGCAAGCCAGTGGACGTCGCGAGCCCGCGCGCCGCGCAGGCGCTGGGCATCGGGATCATCCATCAGGAACTCAACCTGATGAACCACCTGAGCGCTGCGCAGAACATCTTCATCGGCCGTGAGCCACGCGGGCGCTTGGGCTTCTTCATCGACGAGGAGGCGATGCGCGCCGAGACACAGCGCATCTTCGATCGCATGAACCTGCGGCTCGACCCGCACACGCCGGTGGGCGAGCTCACGGTGGCCAAGCAGCAGATGGTGGAGATCGCGAAAGCGCTCTCTTTCGATTCGCGCGTGCTCATCATGGATGAGCCCACCGCCGCGCTCAACAACGAGGAAGTGGCCGACCTGTTCCGCATCATCGGCCAGCTCAAATCGCAGGGCGTGGCCATCGTCTACATCTCGCACAAGATGGACGAATTGAAGCGCATTGCCGACCGCGTGACCGTGATGCGCGACGGCCAGTACATCGCCACCGTGTCGATGGCCGATACGCCGATGGATTCGCTCATCGCCATGATGGTGGGCCGCCAGCTCACCGAGGTGGAGAACGATTTTCCCGACACTTCGGGCAACGAGATCGTGCTGGAGGCCCGTGGCATCACGCGCGGCGCGATGGTGCGCGATGCGAGCTTCGTGCTGCGCCGGGGCGAGATCCTGGGCTTTGCGGGGCTCATGGGCGCAGGCCGCACCGAGCTCGCGCGCGCGGTGTTCGGCGCCGACCCCATCGATGCAGGCGAGGTCTTCGTGCGCGGCAAGAAGGTGTCGATCAGGTCGCCCGAGGATGCGGTGTCGCACGGCATCGGCTACCTCTCCGAAGACCGCAAGCACTTCGGCCTGGCCACCGGCATGGACGTGGAGACCAACATCGCGCTGCCGAGCATGAAGAAGTTCGTATCGATGGGCGTCTTCATCGACCAGGCGGCCATCGAGGCGGCCGGCAAGCGCTACGTGAAGCAGCTCAACATCAAGACGCCCTCGGTGCACCAGCAGGTGCGGCTGCTCTCGGGCGGCAACCAGCAGAAGATCGTGATCGCCAAGTGGCTGCTGCGCGACTGCAGCGTGCTCTTCTTCGACGAACCCACGCGCGGCATCGACGTGGGCGCGAAGGCCGAGATCTATCGCCTGCTCAACGAGCTGGCCGCCGAGGGCAAGGCCATCGTGATCATCTCTTCCGAACTGCCCGAGATATTGCGCGTGAGCCATCGCGTGCTGGTGATGTGCGAAGGCCGCATCACCGGCGAACTGGCGGGGCGCGAAGCCTCGCAGGAAAAGATCATGCAGCTCGCCACCCGGCGCGAAGCTGCAGCCACCGCATGAAGACTGGAGACACGCTTTGACGACCCCCACTGCTACCACCGCCGCCACTGCCGCACCCGGCTTCTCGCTGAGGGCGCGGCTCTTTCGCCCAGCCACGCGGCAAAAACTCTTGGCATTTGCCAGCCTCATCGCGCTGATGGTGTTCTTCAGCTTCGCTTCGCCGCAGTTCCTGCAGACCGACAACCTAGTGAGCATCCTGCAGTCGACCGCGGTGAACGGCGTGCTGGCCATCGCATGCACCTTCGTCATCATCACCGCGGGCATCGACCTCTCGGTGGGCACGCTCATGACCTTCTGCGCCGTCATGGCCGGCGTGGTGCTCACCTACATGGGCATGCCGCTCGGCCTGGGCATCGCGGCGGCGATCTTCTTCGGCGCGCTGGCCGGCTTCGTCTCGGGCGTGCTGATCGCCAAGCTCAAGATCCCGCCGTTCATCGCGACGCTCGGGATGATGATGCTGCTCAAAGGACTGTCGCTGGTGATCTCGGGCACCAAGCCGATCTACTTCAACGACACGCCGGGCTTCACCGCCATCTCGCAGGATTCGCTGATCGGCGACCTCATTCCGTCGCTGCCGATTCCCAACGCGGTGCTGATCCTGTTCCTGGTGGCGGTGGCAGCGAGCATTTTGCTCAACCGCACGATCCTCGGGCGCTACACCTTCGCACTCGGCAGCAACGAGGAGGCGGTGCGCCTCTCGGGCGTTAACACCGATTTCTGGAAGGTCGTGGTCTACACGGTGAGCGGCGGCATCTGCGGCATCGCGGGCTTGCTGATCGCCTCGCGGCTGAACTCGGCGCAGCCGGCGCTCGGGCAGGGCTACGAGCTCGATGCGATCGCGGCCGTGGTCATCGGCGGCACGTCGCTCAGCGGCGGCACCGGCACCATCGTCGGCACGATCATCGGCGCCTTCATCATGAGCGTGCTGACCAACGGGCTGCGCATTCTTTCGGTCGCGCAGGAGTGGCAGACGGTGATCACGGGCGTGATCATCATCCTGGCCGTGTATGCGGACATCCTGCGCCGCCGTAGCAGCAACAAGCACTGACCCGATCCGATCCGATTTCCCATTTCTACAACCACAGGAGACCTTTGCATGATTCAACGAAGAGCAGTCACCACCACGCTGGGCGCGGCCCTCATCGGCCTGTCGGGCCTTGCACAAGCGCAACAGGCGCAGGAGATTTACATCCCGCTCGTCTCCAAGGGCTTTCAGCACCAGTTTTGGCAGGCCGTGAAATCGGGTGCCGAGCAGGCCGCGAAGGACCTGAAGGTCAAGGTCACCTTCGAAGGCCCCGAGACCGAGGCGATGGTCGACAAGCAGATCGACATGCTCTCCGCCGCGCTCGCCAAGAAGCCGCAAGCCATCGGCTTCGCAGCACTTGATAGCCAAGCCGCCATTCCGCTGCTGAAGAAGGCGCAGGCCGCGAAGATTCCGGTGGTGGCCTTCGACTCGGGCGTGGACAGCGACATTCCCGTGACCACCACCACGACCGACAACAAGGCCGCTGCGGCGCTGGCCGCCGACAAGATGGCCGAGCTGATCGGCAAGTCGGGCGAGGTCGCGCTGGTCGTGCACGACCAGACCAGCCGCACCGGCGTGGACCGGCGCGATGGGTTCGTCAACCGCATCAAGTCGACCTACCCGAACATCAAGATCGTGAGCGTGCAGTACGGCGGCGGCGACCAGCTGAAATCGACCGAGATCACCAAATCGATCCTGCAGGCCTCGCCGAACCTCAAGGGCATCTTCGGCGCCAACGAGGGCTCCGCCATCGGCGTGGTCAACGGCGTGAAGGAGATGAAGCGCAACGGCAAGATCGTGATCATCGGCTACGACTCCGGCAAGCAGCAGAAGAACGCGATCGTCGACGGCAGCATGGCCGGCGCGATCACGCAGAACCCGGTGGGCATGGGCTACAAGACCGTGGAGATGGCGGTGAAGGCGATCAAGGGCGAGAAGCTGCCCAAGATCGTGGACACGGGCTTCTTCTGGTACGACAAGACGAACATCGCCGACCCGAAGATCGCGGCGGTTCTGTACGACTGATTTCCTTTTTCTCTGAAGACCCCGTTCATGACCATCGTTCGATCCATGCGCGTACTGGACGTGCGCTTTCCCACTTCGCAGCAGCTCGACGGCTCCGACGCGATGAACCCCGACCCGGACTACTCCGCGGCGTACGTCGTGCTGGAGACCGACCAGCCGGGGCTCGAAGGCCACGGCCTGACCTTCACCATCGGACGCGGCAACGAGATCTGCTGCGCAGCCATCGAGTCGATGCGTCACCTCGTCGTCGGGCTCGACCTCAAGTGGGTGGCCGAGGACATGGGCCGCTTCTGGCGGCACATCACCTCCGACAGCCAGCTGCGCTGGATCGGCCCGGACAAGGGCGCGATCCATCTGGCGACCGGCGCGGTGGTCAATGCGATGTGGGACCTGTGGGCCAAGTCCGAAGGCAAGCCGGTGTGGCAACTGGTGGCGGACATGAGCCCTGAAGAGCTCGTGCGCTGCATCGACTTTCGCTACATCACCGACTGCATCACGCCCGAGGAAGCGCTGGTGTTGTTGCGCGAAGCCTCCGTCGGCAAGGCCGAGCGCATTGCCACGCTGAAGGCCGAGGGCTACCCCTGCTACACGACGTCGGCGGGCTGGCTCGGCTACTCCGACGAGAAGCTGCGGCGGCTCGCGCAGGAGGCGGTGGATGCAGGCTTCAACCACGTCAAGCTCAAGGTGGGGCGCGACCTGCAGGACGACATCCGTCGGCTGACGGTGGCGCGCGAAGTGCTGGGGCCCGATCGCCATCTGATGATCGACGCCAACCAGGTGTGGGAGGTCGACCAAGCCATCGACTGGGTGAAGCAACTCGCATTCGCCAAGCCGTGGTTCATCGAGGAGCCGACGAGTCCGGACGACGTCGAAGGCCATCGCAAGATCCGCGAAGGCATCGCGCCGGTTGTGAAGGTGGCCACTGGCGAGATGTGCCAGAACCGCATCATGTTCAAGCAGTTCATCATGCGCGGCGCCATCGACGTGGTGCAGATCGATTCATGCCGGCTCGGCGGGGTGAACGAAATCCTCGCGGTGATGCTGATGGCCGCGAAGTACAAGCTGCCCGTGTGCCCGCACGCGGGCGGAGTGGGGCTGTGCGAGTACGTGCAGCACCTGTCGATGATCGATTACCTGTGCATCTCGGGCACGCGCGAAGGGCGGGTGATCGAGTATGTGGACCACCTGCACGAGCACTTCGTCGAGCCCTGCGTGGTTCGCGATGCGGCGTACTTCCCGCCGACGGGAGCGGGCTTCTCGATCACGATGAAGCCAGCGTCGCTCGAGCGTTATCGCTTTCGCGGGTAAATGAACAACGACAGGAAGGGCGTCGCGCAGTCATGGACTTGAATCTGAAAGACAAGGTGGTGCTCGTCACCGGTGGCGGCAGCGGCATCGGAGCGGCCATTTCGCTCACGCTTGCGCGTGAGGGCGCGGTGCCGGTGATCTGCGGGAAGAATCCGCTGGATGCGGCGTTCGAGGAGGAACTGCGCGGATTGCAGCCGCGGGCGCGGTTTCTTCAATTCGAGCTGATGGAAGAAGCGGCTTGCGGCAAGGCGATAGAAAGTACGGTCGCGGAGTTCGGGCGTATCGATGGGCTGGTCAACAACGCGGGTGTGAACGACAGCGTGGGGCTCGAGGCCGGGCGCGAAGCGTTCATCGCGTCGCTGGACCGGAACCTCATTCACTACTACGTGATGGCGCATTTCTGCCTGCCGCATCTGAAGGCGAGCCGCGGTGCCATCGTGAACATTTCGTCGAAGACCGCGCTGACCGGGCAGGGCAATACCAGCGGCTACACCGCGGCCAAGGGCGCGCAGTTGTCGCTGACGCGCGAGTGGGCGGCTTCCTTGCTGGAGGATGGCGTGCGTGTCAACGCGGTGATTCCCGCCGAGGTGATGACGCCGCTGTACCAGCGCTGGATCTCGGCCTTCGACGAGCCCGACCGCAAGCTCGCGACGATCACCGACAAGATTCCGCTGGGGCGCCGGATGACGACGCCGCAGGAGATTGCGAATTCCGTGGTGTTCCTGCTGTCCGACACTGCTTCCTCACACACGACGGGGCAGTGGGTGTTCGTGGATGGTGGGTATACGCATCTGGACCGGGCGCTGACCTGATCTCTCATCGCTCTTTTTTCTTCTATCGACTACCGGATCGAACGACCCATGCGCCACTGCCTTGCCCTCGACCTGAAAGACGACCCGGCACTGATCGCCGAGTACGAGGCCTATCACCGCAACATCTGGCCCGAGGTGCGCGCGCACCTGCATGCGCATGGCGTGACGGGGATGGAGATCTACCGGCTCGGCACACGGATGGTGATGCTGATGGAGACGGACGACGCGCGGTATGACGCGGAGGCGATGGCGGCTGCAACGGGCAGCGATCCGAAGATTCGGGAGTGGGAGGCGCTGATGTGGAAGTTTCAGGCGCCTACGCCGTGGACGCCTGAAGGGGAGAAGTGGGTGGGGATGGAGCGGATCTTCGAGCTGTAACGAAAAACGGACCCCGAAGGGTCCGCTTGCTGTCAATCCACGGCCCGACCACTGGGCGGGTAGGCCATCTTCATGATGAGCTTCGATGATTTCGCATCAATGATCGTGATGCAAATAGCTCGCTTGCCGCGGCAGCCGCAGGCTGACGAGGAACGCAATCACCATCATCCCGCTCACGTACCAGAAGAACGCCGACTCATGCCCCAGTGACTTGAGCCCGAGCGCCACGTACTCGGCCGACCCACCGAAGATCGCATTCGCCACAGCGTAGGCCAAGCCGACACCGAGAGCACGCACCTCAGGCGGAAACATCTCCGCCTTCACGATACCGCTGATCGACGTGTAGAAGCTCACGATCGCCAGCGCCACGATGATCAGCACGAAGGCCAGTACGGGGCTCGTCGTGTGCTGCAGCGCCGTCAGGATCGGCACGGTCGCAAGCGCACCGAGGCCACCGAACAGCAGCATGTTGTTGCGCCGCCCGATGCGGTCCGACAGCGCGCCGAACACCGGCTGCATGCACATGTAGACGAACAGCGCGCCGGTCATCACATAGCTAGCCGTCTTGATCGGCAGGTGCACCGTGTTCACCAGGTACTTCTGCATGTAGGTGGTGAAGGTGTAGAAGATCAGCGAGCCGCCGGCCGTGTAGCCCAGCACCGTGAGGAATGCCGGCGTGTGGTGCTTGAAGAGCCCGGCCATGCTGCCGGCCTCCTTGTTGGCCTTGGCTTCGGCGCTCTGCGTTTCATGCAGCGTGCGGCGCAGCAGCAGCGCGACGACCGCGGCGATGGCGCCGATCACGAACGGAATGCGCCAGCCCCACGACTTGAGTTCGGCCTCGGTGAGCAACTGCTCGAGCACCACGATCACCAGCACCGCGAGCAATTGCCCGCCGATCAGCGTGACGTACTGGAACGACGAGAAGAAGCCGCGCTGTCCGCGCAACGCGACCTCGCTCATGTAGGTCGCCGTGGTGCCGTATTCGCCACCGACCGAGAGGCCCTGGAACAGACGGCACACCAGCAGCAGAAACGGTGCCCACGCACCGATCTGCGCGTAGGTCGGCAGGCACGCGATGACGAGCGAGCCGCCGCACATCATCGTCACGGAGATGAGCATCGAGGTCTTGCGCCCGAGCCGGTCGGCCACGCGGCCGAAGAGCCAGCCGCCGATGGGCCGCATGAGGAAGCCGGCCGCGAACACGCCGGCCGTGTTGAGCAGCTGCGCGGTGGGGTCCGATTTGGGAAAGAAGGCCGGCGCGAAATAGAGCGCCGAGAACGCGTAGACGTAGAAGTCGAACCACTCGACCAGATTGCCCGACGAGGCCGCCATGATGGCGAAGACGCGGTGCCGTTTTTCTTCGGCGGTGTAGTGCGGGGGCGAAGAGGAAGAGGCCGTCTGGCCTCCTTGAGTGGGCGTGACTGCGCTCATGGTGGCTGTGCCGCCATGCAGGGCGGCTGTGTTGTTGTCTGCTGCAACATTCTGTCCCGCACGCCCGCTGCGCGTGTCAGCAGGCGCCGCATCCACCTGCCGTCGAAGTGGCCTTGTCGGCCCTGCCTCTTACCTGTCTCTTTCTTCTCTTCAGAAGGTGCCGGGCAGCAGGATGCCGGAGTTGACCGTGTCGATCTGCGTGTGGCCGCAGAAGGCCATGGTGATGTCCAGTTCCTTGTGGATGATCTGCAGCGCCCGCGTCACGCCCTCTTGCCCGTGGGCGCCGAGGCCGTAGAGAAAGCTACGGCCGATCATCGTGCCGCGGGCGCCGAGCGCGCGGGCCTTGAGCACGTCCTGTCCGCTGCGGATGCCGCCGTCCATCCACACCTCGATCTCGCTGCCCACCGCTTCGACGATGGCCGGCAGCGCGGCAATGGAGGAGGGCGCGCCGTCGAGCTGGCGGCCGCCGTGGTTCGACACGATGAGCGCATCGGCGCCGCTGCTCGCCGCGAGGCGCGCGTCTTCCACGTCCATGATGCCCTTCAGGATGAGCTTGCCGCCCCAGAGCTTCTTGATCCACTCCACGTCGGCCCAGCTCAATGCGGGGTCGAACTGTTCGGCGGTCCACGAAGAGAGCGACGACAGATCCTTCACGCCCTTCGCATGCCCCGCGATGTTGCCGAAGGTGCGGCGCTTCGTGCCCAGCATGCCCATGCACCAGTGCGGCTTGGTCGCGAGATTGATGAGGTTCCTGATGGTGGGCTTGGGCGGCGCGGTAAGCCCGTTCTTGATGTCCTTGTGGCGCTGGCCGAGGATCTGCAGGTCCAGCGTGAGCTGCAGCGCCGTCACGTTCGCCGCCTTGGCGCGCTCGATGAGGCGTTCGATGAAGTCGCGGTCCTTCATCACGTAGAGCTGGAACCAGAAGGGATGGCGGTCGGTGTTTTCGGCGATGTCTTCCAGCGAGCAGATGCTCATGGTCGAGAGCGTGAACGGAATGCCGAAGGCCTTGGCCGCGCGGGCGCCGAGGATCTCGCCGTCCGCATGCTGCATGCCGGTGAGGCCGGTGGGCGCGATGGCGACGGGCATCGCCACGTCCTGGCCGATCATGGTGGTGCGCGTGGAGCGGCCCTCCATGTTCACCGCCACGCGCTGGCGCAGCTTGATCTTCTGGAAGTCGCTCTCGTTGGCGCGGTAGGTGCCCTCGGTCCAGGCGCCGGAGTCGGCGTAGTCGTAGAACATCTTCGGCACGCGCCGCTTGGCGATCACCCGCAGGTCTTCGATGTTGGTGATCTTGGAAAGGTCGGCCACGGGGGAGTCTCCTGGGTTGTCTCTGTTGTTCGATCGCGCGAGCGGGGATTATGGGCAGGCTCCGCCGCGGGCCGAGTGTGGCGTCCGAAACGGAACCCGATCTGAAAAATACCCGGGCCGTGCCTGAAAAGAATTCAGCCGGCCGGGCCGTCGATCAATCCATCAGTCGCGCAGCGCCTGCCGCAGCCATTCGACGAAGGTCGCGCACTCCCAGCGCTCCATCGCCCCCGGACGCCAGCACAGGAAGTAGGCGTTGGGCGAGGGCACGCTCTCGGCCGAGAGCCGTACCAGGCGCCCGTTGTCCAGCCACGCGCTGCCCAGCTTCAGGTGCATGAGCACCACGCCGAAGTCCTCGGCCGCCGCGTCGAGCGCCAGGCCCAAGTCGTTGAACTGGTGGCCCGTGGCCGGCTCCGGCAGGCCGATGCCGTGCGCCTTGAACCAGGTGCGCCACGATTCGAGGGGCGTGCGCAGCAGTTGCACGCGCGAGACCTCGGCATCGGTCGCGAAGCCATCGAACGGCCCGTGGCGCTGCAGATACGCCGGGCTGCAGGCGGGTGCCACGTCGTCGGCCAGCAACTGGCAGAACTCGCGGTCGTGAAAAGGCCCGGTGCCGAAGCGCAGCTCCAGGTCGGCCTCTTCGGCCGTGAGGTTGCGCACCGGCATGGTCACCTGCAGCATCAGTTCGATGTTCGGATAGGCATCGCGAAACCGCGCGAGCCGGGGCAGCAGCATCTGGCGGGAGAACGTGGGCGTGACCGCCACGCGCAGCCGCCGCACCTGCGACTCGGGCTCGCGCCCCGGCACCTGCTGCAGCGCCGCAATGGCCTCGCGCACGCGGGCGAGATACGCCACGCCGTCGGCGCTCAGGCCGAAGTCGTTGCCGGTGAAGAGCTTGAGTTCGAGCTGCGTCTCCAGCTGCCGGATGCGGTGGCTCACCGCGCTGGGCGTCACGCTGAGTTCTTCGGCCGCGAGGTTCACGCTGCGCAGCCGTGCGACGGCCTCGAAGGCCTGCAGGCCCTGGGTCGAGGGGAGTCGCGTGGATGCCATGTGCTGTTGCGTGCCGGGGGGTAGGATGTTAGCGAATCGCTGTCGGTGGCTCGTGGCGTCGTTCTCGTTTGTCTTGTGTTGCCTTCGGCGATTTTTCGGTGCGTTCCGCACACCGTCTCATAACCAAATCCAACAGGAGACAAACCCATGGTCTGGCAACAGGTCTACAACCCGTTCGGCAATATGGTGGTATCGACGGCACTGGCCGCGATACCGGTGGTGGTCATGCTCGTGTGCCTCGGGCTCTTGCACGTGAAGGCGCATTACGCGGCGGGGCTCGGCCTGCTGAGCGCCGTGCTCATCGCGGTCTTCGCCTTCGGCATGCCGGCCGACATGGCGGGCAAGGCGGCCTTTCTCGGCGGCATCACCGGCCTCCTGCCCATCGGCTGGATCGTGCTGAACATCATCTTCCTGCAGCAGCTCACGCAGCAGAACGGCAGCTTCCAGATATTGCAGGACTCGATTGCCGGCATCACCGAAGACAGGCGCCTGCAGCTGCTGCTCATCGCCTTTGCCTTCGGCGCTTTCTTCGAAGGCGCGGCGGGCTTCGGCACGCCGGTGGCGGTGACGGCCGCGATCCTCATCGGCCTGGGCTTCTCGCCGCTCGCGGCCTCGGGGCTCTCGCTCATCGCCAACACCGCGCCGGTGGCCTTCGGCGCGCTGGGAACGCCGGTGATCACGCTGGCCAAGGTGCACGGCTACGACCTCATGGCCGTCACCGCGATGATCGGGCGGCAGCTGCCGTTCTTCTCGTTGCTGGTGCCGTTCTGGCTCATCTGGGCCTTCGCGGGGCGCAAGGGAATGATGGAGGTGTGGCCGGCCATTCTGGTGACGGGCCTGTCGTTCGCGATTCCGCAGTTCCTGGTGTCGAACTACATCGGCCCCGAGCTGGTGGACATCATCGCGGCCATCGTCTCGATGGTGTGCCTGGTGCTCTTTTTGCGCGTGTGGAAACCGAAGACCGTGTGGACCTCGGTCTCGCTCAAGGGTCACGAGAAAGACGGCGGCGAGGCCGGCCCCGCGGTCGCGCCCAAGAAGCATTCGAGCGCCGACATCGTGCGCGCCTGGACGCCCTGGCTCATCCTCACCGTGTTCGTCTTCATCTGGGGCCTGCCGGTGGTCAAGACCTGGCTCAACGGCATCTTCGCGCCCAACTTCCCCATCGACGGCCTGCACAACATGATCGAGAAGGTGGCGCCGGTGGTGCCCAAGCCGACGAAGGAGGGCGCGGTGTACCAGCTGCTGCTGCTCTCGGCCACGGGCACCGGCATTCTGGTGGCGGCTCTCGTGGGCGGGCTGGTGATGAAGTACAACCCGGTCCAGCTCGTCGCCGCCTACGGCCGCACGCTGTGGCTGGTGAAGTTCTCGCTGCTCACCATCATGCTGATGCTCGCGCTCGGCACGCTCACGCGCTACTCGGGGCTCGATACGACGCTGGGCCTGGCCTTTGCCAACACGGGCGTGTTCTATCCGTTCTTTGGCACGCTGATGGGTTGGCTGGGCGTGGCGCTCACGGGCTCGGACACCGCATCGAACGTGCTCTTCGGCGGCATGCAGAAGGTCGCGGCCGACCAACTGGGCCTGAGCCCCAACCTCATGGGCGCGGCCAACAGCTCGGGCGGCGTGATGGGCAAGATGATCGATGCGCAGTCGATCGTGGTGGCCTCCACCGCCACGCGCTGGTTCAACCACGAGGGCGAGATCCTGCGCTACGTGTTCTTTCACTCCATTGCGCTGGCCTGCCTCGTGGGTTTCTACGTGACGCTGCAGGCTTATGTGTGGCCGTTCACGCTGATGGTCGTGAAGTAGTTTGTTCGACGGAGGCCACCAGCGCCTCCAGCAGCCGTCGCAGGTCGCTCACGGCTTCGCGCGCCACGGCGGCATCGCCCATCTGGGCCTTGATGATGGCGCCGTCGATGCCGATGCCCGCGGCCTGCGCGAGCGCCATGCGTGCCGGCGTTTGCGCGGGCAAGAGGCCTGCGATCACCTCGACCATTTCGCGCTTGTGCTCGCGCGATCGTTCCAGTGCGCCTTCCACGCTGCCGCCTACTTCGGCCGTCGCGTTGATGAACGCGCAGCCGCGAAACACCGGGTCGGCGAACCACTCGGCCATCACATCGGCCAGCAGCAGCAGGGCGTTGGCATCGCCCGCGCGCTCGTGCGCGCCGCGCCGGCCCAGCGCATCGACGAACCATGCCATCCACCGCGTGTGCCGATGGTCGAGAAACTCGCGCACCAGGTCGTCCTTGGAGGGGAAGTGCCGGTAGAAGGTGACCTTGGTGACGCCAGAGGCGGCGATCACGCGGTCGATGCCGGTGGCGCGGATGCCGTCGCGATAGAAGAGGTCGTGCGAGGTGACGAGGATGCGCTCGCGCGCGGGCAGTGCCGAGATGTCCATGCGGCGATTGTAGGCAGTTCGCCAGCATGTAGACAGGTCTGTCTACTCGTGGCACATTGCGGGCCTCGACAACCCCTCAACCATTGAAAGACTCTTCATGGAATCCCGCCCGCCCCTGCCGCCCTTCACCCTCGAGACCGCGACCAAGAAGGTCCAGGCCGCCGAGGACGCCTGGAACACCCGCGACCCGGTTCGCGTGAGCCTGGCCTACACGCCCGACACCGAGTGGCGCAACCGCGCCGACTTCGTCAACGGCCGCGAGCAGGTGGTGGAGTTCCTCACCCGCAAGTGGGAGCGCGAGCACGACTACCGTTTGAAGAAAACGCTCTGGGCCTTCATGGACAACCGCATCGCGGTGCGCTTCGAGTACGAATGGCACGACGCCGCGGGCCAGTGGTTCCGCAGCCACGGCAACGAGAACTGGGAGTTCGCCGAGAACGGCCTGATGCAGAAGCGCTACGCGAGCATCAACGACCAGCCCATCGCGGAGTCGGATCGCAAGTTCCGCTGGGAGCGCTGACCGGTGTTGTCCCCTCTCCCGCTTGCGGGAGAGGGCCAGGGTGAGGGTGCGGCCTTCGCGAGGCCGCGCTTCCCCCATCGCCGCCGCACCCTCACCCCAACCCTCTCCCCAAGGGGAGAGGGAGCAACACCGCTGGGCATGTCTGTTGCTTGTCCTCCTCTATCCCCTCCATCCCCTTTCACCCAGGAGCCAAGCGCCATGAACCGCAACGACGTCACCGAGAAGATCATCACCGTGAAGGTGTCCAAGGGCATCCAATGGGCCGACGTGGCCAAGAAGGTCGGCCAGTCGAAGGAGTGGACCACCGCCGCGTGCCTCGGCCAGATGACGCTCGACGACAAGCAGGCCAAGGTCATCGGCAAGATCTTCGGCCTCACCGCGGAAGAGCAGAAGTGGCTCCAGGTCGTGCCCTACAAGGGCTCGCTGCCCACGCCCGTGCCGACCGATCCGCTCATCTATCGCTGGTACGAGATCGTGAGCGTGTACGGCACCACCATCAAGGAGCTGATCCACGAGGAGTTCGGCGACGGCATCATGAGCGCCATCGACTTCAGCATGGACATCCAGCGCCAGGCCGACCCGAAGGGCGACCGCGTCAACGTGGTTCTGTCGGGCAAGTTCCTGCCCTACAAGACCTACTGACGCGGCCGCCGCTCGGCGCGTTTGTCGGACTCGCCGAACTTGCCGGTCTTGCTGATCACCACGCGTGCTCGGCCGACCTCGACACCGTACCCGGCCGCACCGGCATCGTGATGCCGTAGCCTTCGATGGCGCCGGCCACCGATCGCGCGACGCTCTCGACCGGCGAGGCAAGGCGCCGCCGGGTGCGCATGCGCTCGACGCTGTAGCTCGCCGCCAGGCGCTCGGCCAGCGGGTCGCTGAAGCCGGTCACGTCGGGGCTCACGACCGTGACGTGCAGGTGGCCCGCATGCTCCTGGCGCAGCCCCTCGGAGATCGCGTTCACCGCGTACTGCGTGCCGTGGTAGACGGCCGACTCCGGCGTCACGCCCTGCACGGCCACGGGCGCCACGTTCACGATGTGGCCCCAGCCCTGCAACTGCATCGTCGGCAGCACGGCGGCCACGCCGAGCAGCACGCCGCGCAGGTTCACGTCGATCATGAGTTCCCACTCCTCGATCTTGCGGTTCCACAGCGGCGACATCGGCATCACGCCCGCCGCGTTGACCAGCACGTCGATCTGGCCGTGCGTGTCGAAGGCGAACTCGGCGAAGGCCTCCACGCTGGGGCGGTGCGTCACGTCGAGATGCTGGAAGCTCGCCGAGCCGCCCGTGGCGTTGATCTCGGCCGCGAGGGCTTCGAGCCTGTCGGTGCGCCGCGCCCCGAGCACCACGCTGGCCTCACGCCGCGCCAGCAGCCGCGCGGTGGCCTCGCCGATCCCGCTGCTCGCACCGGTGATGAGGACGACTTTTTCCTGGATTGCGCTCATACAAAACTCCTCGTGCTGGGTGGTGGACCATGGCGCGAACGGTGCGCCGGGCATGGAGAGAAGTTTCGTGCGGATGAGGGTTGGAGCGGTATCCGGATTGAACGGGGTTCTTGCCTGATTCTGCGAAACGTGATGCGGGAGTCGTGCGCTTGTTGGCGTATGTCTCGGCGGATGCAGAGGATCGATTGACGCGAGCCAACCCCACCGCTACATTCCAGTCGCCTCGTGATGAGCGAGGCCGGGTTTGACAGCCTGAAAGAACCGCGGTGAAAGCCGCATACCCGCAATGGTTTGCGGCTTTTGCCATTCCGGCCTCCTTTTAGGCGGCTCGGATGGGAGGGCTCGCGCCCTGCCGGTTTCGCCTAGCGGTTCCCGGTCTGTCAACCCGTTCGAGCCGCCGCCTTCGTTTGACAGCGAATGCAGCGGTTGTAGCAAAGCTGAACCGACAGGGAGGGCCGACATGGCCGAGTCATCAAGCACTGCGCATGACAGTGCGGAGTTCAAACCCTTTGTGTGGAATCCCTTGCAGGGGCTCGACCACAAGGAGCGGCGATACGCCTTGTTCCTCAACGATGCGCGCGACGTGGTGCAGGGGGGCGCACACGCTGATGGAGTTGCTCGCGTGGGATGAAGATCGACGCGATGAAGCGCGTTCATCGGATGGCCCCGCCCCGGTGCCGCTGTTCAGCGCGGCCGATCGCGCATCGCTTCAGCGGTTGGCAATCGCCTCGCTCGGCATGTTGCACGCGGATATCGAATGCCAATGCGAGGGCTTGGAAAAAGCGCGCTGACGGGACGTGCCAACCCTTCGTGCAGTTTGCTCTGGCGGGAGGCGTCAAGGCCGGGATGACGGGAGATCAGTTCGTGGAAATCGCCCGGATCGCACGCTGTAAAGCACTCGACACCTTGGGCAATTCCACAATGGCGCGCTCGTCGCCGAAAGGACGATCGATTGCGGGACGCGCGACCCGATAGTCCATCTTCACATCGCCACCGAAGAAAGACCGTGCCTCGCTGCGTGGGTAAAGACCCATGTCGGTCTTCAGGTTCGCTGCCAGATGGCGTTTGACGCCCTGCGCATCGACACCATGTGCGCCTGTTTCCTCGACGATGACGCTCCCGGCGTGAACCGGTGCGGGCAATCTTTCGACCAGAACACCTTGCTCACCCAACGGCCAGGGCGTTGCTTCGACGGCATGTGCCGCGGAGGCGCCCATCAGAAGCGAGGCCAAGAACAAGGCGACAGTCTTGCGCGGGAAGGTGGAATGAAAAAACATGGTGAAGCTCCCTTTCTGAAATTGCTTTCGATGCCGGGATGGGACTTTACCGTCCCTTCGGTGCCGCGGGATATCGGAGTGTCCGGCCGCAGTCGGTCAGCCGAGAAGACCCTTCAGCTCGCCGCTGTCGATGAGCTTCTGCAAATCCGAAGCACCTCCCACCAGCGAGCCCTTCACGAACACCATCGGAAACGTCGGCCAGCCGGTCCACATCTTGAGCGCGTTGCGGTCGCGCCATTGGCTCAGGTAGTTGCCGTATTCGAGGTACTTGTACGGCTGCCCGATCGCGTCGAGCGCCTTGCGCGCCTGCTTCGGATGCGGGTTGATGCCCATGCCCACCACGACCACATCGTTGGCCGCAATGGCTGCCATGACCTCGCGGACGATGGTCTGGCGGCTCTCGGCGACCTTGGTGCGGATGGCGGGATGGATGCGGGCTTCTTCGAGAACGGGACGGGGCATGGGGGTCTTTCATCGGTTCGCGTGACTGTAAGTGCCCGGCGCTCCGTCGGCGTTCTGCCCGTTCCTTGGCACTCGGGCCGCAAGCTGGTGAAGAATGGGCACCGGCGAAAGTACCGGTCCGGTCCGCCGTCGCCATCCGATCCTTTTCGAGAACGTTGCGTTGAACCCTGGCCCCAAGCCCCTGTCGCTGCTTGCACGCGTGCTGCTGCATTGCTTCGCGGTGCTGTGCCTCGTCCTCGGGCTCATCGGCGTCGTGCTGCCCGGCATGCCGACGACCGTGTTCATCCTGATGGCCGCATGGGCGGCGGCGCGCAGCTCGCCGCGGCTGCACGCGTGGCTGCGCAATCACCGCATCTTCGGTCCGCTGCTGCGCAACTGGGAGAACGGCCGCACCGTGAGCCGGCGCGCGAAGTGGAGCGCGACCATCACCATGGCGGCCTGCGCCGTCATCGTGTCTTTCACGGCTCATCGGGTATGGATGGCCGTGCTGGCCATCGGGTGCATGGCCGTCGTGCTGACGTGGCTGTGGTCGCGGCCGTTGCCGGCTCCGCCGCAGTGATGTGCCGAAATGCGGCGCTTCGTCGCATATTGAGCTGAGCCCGGAAATCGACGAAGCTGTTGCCATGGACCCAAAGACCACCGACACCCCGACGCGCCCCCGGATCTATCTCGCGGGCCCGGACGTTTTCCGTCCGGACGCGAGGGACCATTTCGTGCGGCTCAAGGTGGCGTGCGATGCATTGGGCCTGGCGGCATTGCTGCCCGCCGATGGCGAAGAAGAGCCATCGCCCGACGCGCTGGAGAAACGCATCTACGAAGCCAACATGCAGCGCCTTCGCGGCGCCGATGGCGTGGTGGCGAACCTCTCGTCCTTCAGGGGGCTGGAGCCGGATTCGGGCACGGTGTTCGAGGTCGGCGCTGCCGTGGCGCTGGGGATTCCCGTCGTGGCCTATGGCGTGCCCGAAGGCAGCTACGCGGACCGTGCGCGTGCCACGTTGCCATGCACGCACGACGCGAACGGCGTGCTGCGCGAGAGCGGCACCGGCATCGCGGTCGAAGACTTCGGCCAGCCGTTGAATCTGATGCTGGCTTGCTCGATCCACATCGAGACGACGCCCGAGGCGGCGCTGCAGAAGATGGCCTTGGTGCTGGCCGCGCTGCGTCAGTAAGGCGGCGCCTTCCGCGCCCTTTGCGCGCGCGCAGCTTCGGTCCACCAAGCCAGGTCATCGGCGAACCGAGGGAAAGCGCGCTCCAGCGCTTCGCCTGCCTTGCCCGTCGGTTGGCCGCCTTCATCGAGCGTCTGCGAAATCGGCCCCACTGCCAGCGTGCTCGACACCACCACCATTCCCATCTCCGACAGGATCGAGTGCCACACCGTCCCCGAGCGCACGCCCGAGAACCGTCCCGCCGAATAGCTCGCGACCGCAGCCGGCCGCCAGAACCACTCTTCGAGAAAGTGGTCCGTCAGGTTCTTCAGGCCGGGCTGCGGCCCCCAGTTGTATTCGCCGGTCACGAAGATGAAGGCGTCCGCCGTGCGGATCTTTTCCGCCAGCGTTTCCATCGCCGCGGGCGCCATGCCCTTCGGATATTCCTTGTACATGCGGTCGAGCATCGGCAGGTCGACCGCCTTGGCGTCGATCAGCTCCGCATCGGCGCCTCGTGCGGCGAGGCCTCTCACGATGAAGTCGGCGAGCCGCACGCCCATGCGGTCCGAGCGGTACGAGCCATAGAACACCAGGATCTTGTCAGCCATCGTTCACACCTTCTTCTCAGCGTTTGCAGTCGCCGCCGACGGACACGGTGCCGTCCTTGCATTCGGTCAGGATGTCGTCGTCTTCGGGCGAGCTGGCCGGTGCCGGAACTGCTGCCGGGGCCGACCCTGCGCCCTCGCGCTGGTAGACGATCTTCCTGGTGCCCAGTTCGCAACTGCCCACCACCTGGCCAGCCGCTGGCGCGTTGGCATCGACGACGAGCACCGCGAAGCGCGTGACGCCCGCGGCGCCGATCTTCGCTTCGATCTGCGCGCGCAGGGTCTCGCAGCTTTCGGCGGCGTGGACCGCGCCGGCCGTTGCGATGCACGCGATGGAAATCAACCAGGGTTTCATGATTGGCCTGCCTTTCGCAGCTTGGTTGACGGGCAAACAGTCTAGTACGCCGCCCTGCGCGGCCGCTCCATCGCGAGGGTCGAGTGCACGAAGCCCAGCTTGGCGAAGAACGCCGGCGCGCCTTCCCTGCCGGCGCGCAAGACCCAGGTGACGTTGTCCTCGGCGCCCAGGATGTGCTCGACCAGCGCACGGCCGATGCCACGCCCCCGAAATGGCGCTGCGACGACCACCATCGACAGATAGCCGTTCGAGAGCCCGTCGGTGAGGGCGCGTGCGAAGCCGGCGATTTCTCCATCGAGCACGGCGACCCACGCATGCTGGGACGCTGCGATCAACCTGGCGAGATAGGCCTCGTCCGGAATCCGGTGCGACCACCCGTTGGCCGCGAGAAGGCGCAAGACGGCTTCGAGGTCCGAAGCGGTGAATTCGCGAATCTGCATTCTGTCTCCTCGATTCGGTTTTCGGTGGACCCAGCTTCACAAGCGACAACGGCCTGCCGCATGTGCGGCAGGCCGTTGTCGAGGCATGCATCCGACTTCAGTGAAGCGAGGATGCGGCCCTCTGTCGCGCTATCAGGCTTGCGCCGATGCAAGCACCGAGTTCAGCGTCGCGCTCGGGCGCATCACCGTCTCGAACTTGACCGGGTCGGCCAGGTAGTAGCCGCCGATGTCCACCGGCTTGCCCTGCACGGCCGCGAGTTCGTCGACGATCTTCTTCTCGTTGGCGCTCAGCGTCTCGGCCAGCTTCTTGAACTTGGATTGCAGCGCCGTGTCGTCGGTCTGCGCGGCCAGTTCCTGCGCCCAGTACATCGCCAGGTAGAACTGGCTGCCGCGGTTGTCCAGCTGGCCGGTCTTGGGCGACGGGTTCTTGTTGTTGTCCAGCAGCTTGCCGGTGGCGGCGTCGAGCGTCTTGGCCAGGATCTTGGCCTGGGCATTGCCGGTCTTGATGCCCAGGTCTTCCAGGCTCACGGCCAGCGCGAGGAATTCGCCGAGCGAATCCCAGCGCAGGTGGTTTTCTTCGACCAGTTGCTGCACGTGCTTGGGGGCCGAGCCGCCCGCGCCGGTTTCGTAGAGGCCGCCGCCGGCCATGAGCGGCACGATCGACAGCATCTTGGCCGAGGTGCCCAGTTCCATGATCGGGAACAGGTCGGTGAGGTAGTCGCGCAGGATGTTGCCGGTGGCGCTGATAGTGTCCAGGCCGCGCACGACGCGCTCCAGCGTGTAGCGCATGGCGCGCACCTGGCTCATGATCTGGATGTCCAGGCCCGCGGTGTTGTGCTCGTGCAGGTACATCTTGACCTTGGTGATCAGCTGCGCCTCGTGCGGACGGTAGGCATCGAGCCAGAACACCACCGGCATGCCGGAGTTGCGCGCGCGCGTGACGGCCAGCTTCACCCAGTCGCGGATCGCGGCGTCCTTGACCTGGCACATGCGCCAGATGTCGCCCTGCTCCACGTCTTCGCTCATCAGCACTTCGCCGGTGTCCAGGTCGGTGATGTTGGCAACGCCGTCTTCGGGGATCTCGAAGGTCTTGTCGTGCGAGCCGTATTCCTCGGCCTTCTGGGCCATGAGGCCGACGTTGGGCACGGTGCCCATGGTCTTGGGGTCGAAGGCGCCGTGCCATTTGCAGAAGTTGATGATCTCCTGGTAGATGCGGGCGAAGGTCGATTCGGGCATCACGGCCTTGACGTCCTTCAGGCGGCCGTCGGCGCCCCACATCTTGCCGCCGTTGCGGATCATCGCGGGCATCGAGGCGTCCACGATCACGTCGTTCGGCGAATGGAAATTGGTGATGCCCTTGGCCGAGTCGACCATGGCCAACTCGGGGCGGTGCTCGTGGCAGGCGTGCAGGTCGCGCTTGATCTCGTCCTGCGTGCTCTGGGGCAGCGTGGCGATCTTGTTGTAGAGATCGACCATGCCGTTGTTGACATTGATGCCCAGCTCGTCGAACAGCTTGCCGTGCTTCTCGAAGGCTTCCTTGTAGAAGATCTTCACGCAGTGGCCGAACACGATGGGGTGCGAGACCTTCATCATGGTGGCTTTGACGTGCAGCGAGAACATGACGCCGGTCTTGTGCGCGTCCTCGATTTCCTTTTCGTAGAAGGCCAGCAGGGCCTTCTTGCTCATGAACATGGAGTCGATGACTTCGCGGTCGAGCAGCGCGACCTTGGACTTCAGCACCACGGTCTTGCCGCTCTTGGTGATCAGTTCCATCTTGACGTTGCGCGCGCGGTCCAGCGTCATGGACTTTTCGCCGTGATAGAAGTCGCCGCCGTGCATGTGCGAGACATGCGAGCGCGAAGCCTGGCTCCACTCGGCCATGCTGTGCGGGTTCTTGCGGGCGTATTCCTTCACCGCATTGGGGGCGCGGCGGTCCGAGTTGCCTTCGCGCAGCACCGGGTTCACGGCGCTGCCGGTGCACTTGTTGTAGCGCGCGCGGATGTCCTTGTCTTCGTCGGTGGTCGGGTTCTCGGGGTAGTCGGGGATCTTGTAGCCCTTGTCCTGCAGCTCCTTGATGGCCGACTTGAGCTGCGACACCGAGGCGCTGATGTTGGGCAGCTTGATGATGTTGGCTTCGGGCTTGAGCGTGAGCTTGCCCAGTTCGGCCAGGTTGTCGGGCACCTTCTGTGCGTCGCTCAGGAATTCGGGGAATTCGCCCAGGACGCGGGCGGCCACCGAGATGTCGCTCGTCTCGACGTTGATGCCGGCCGGGGCCGTGAAGGCGCGCACGATGGGGAGGAACGCGTAGGTCGCCAGGAGGGGCGCCTCGTCGGTCAGGGTGTAGACGATGGTGGGTTGCTTCGTGCTCATGCGCTTGCTTCCGTAAAGCTGAGGGAGGTCGGGGTGGCGGGAACTTCCGCCGGAGACTCCGGCGGGATCTGACCGCCGGAATCCGCGATTGTCGCCGGGCGGCGACCCGCCCGGACAGCCGCCGGGGTTATCTCCCCGCGCAAGGCTCTGTCAATGGAGGGGAAGCTCGATGGTGGCGGCCAGCGGCACCTCGTCGATGCGCGCGGCGCTGGCGACGATGACGGCCCGGCCCGGCTGGCTTGCCACGTCGGCCAGGGCGCTCCACAGGCGGCGGACCGAACCGGCGTCCAGCGCCGCGGTCGGCTCGTCCAGCAGCACCAGCGGGCGGCCCGAGGCGAGGGCGGCGGCCAGCCACACCTTGCGCTTCGAACCCGTGGAGAGCATGTACATCGGCTTGTCGATATGCGGGGGCAGGGAAAAGCCCTCGACCAGGGTTTGCCAGAGGTCGTCGTCGAAGCCGGCGTCGCCTTCGCGGAGGGTTGCGGTGCAGGCCCGCGCGGTGACCTGGTCGAAGCGGTCCGTGGCCGGGTCGACGAAGAAGACGTGGCGCCGGTACGCCTCGGGCGACACATCGGGGCTCGTGCCCGCGACCGTCAGCCGGCCCTTGGTGGCAGGCAGCACGCCCGCGATCACCTGCAGCAGCGCCGACTTGCCGGCGCCGGTGTCGCCGTACAGCAGCGTGACGCCGGGGCCGATGGCGGCGTTCCAGCCGGCGGCGATGGCGGGCTGGTCGGGGTAGGCGAAGTCGATGTCCTGCAGACGAAGGACGGGGGAGTGCGAGGGGGTGGTGTTCACGAGGCGAGGTTGTACCTCATCGGACGCCGGCCTCGTTCAGTGCTTCGGCACCGTCACCGCTCCCACGTACAGCGTGCGCCCCGCGCCCAGCCCCGCGATCACCAGCGCAATGCCCAGCCCGACGAAGAGCCAGGCCGAGGCGCGGAAGCTGCCGGTCCACCCGTGCAGCAGCCCCGCCAGCAGCGGCCCGCAGGCAGCCACCATGTAGCCCACGCCCTGCGCCATGCCCGAGAGGTGCGCGGCGACGTGCGAATCGCGCGAGCGCAGCACAATCATCGTGAGCGCGAGCGCAAAAGTGCCGCCCTGCGCAATGCCCAGCATCACGGCCCACGCCCAGACCCACGCCCCGCCCAGCGGCGCGAACAGCATGGCCAGCATCGCGCTCACCGTGAGCAGCGCCAGCACCACGCCCAGGCCGCGCTGGTTGCGCAGCCGCACGGCCAGCGCGGGCACCACGAGGCAGGTCACCACCTGCGTCATGACCGACAGCGACACCACGTAGCCGGCCATCTCGCCGCCGAGCCCGCGCTCGCGCAGGATCGGCGCGAGCCAGCCCATCACGATGTAGGCGAGGGCGGACTGCAGCCCCATGAAGAGCGTGACCTGCCACGCGAGCCGGTCGCGCCAGAGGCCCTGCACGGTGAAGCCCGACTCGCTCGCCACCGGCTTGAGAGGCAGCGCCTGCGGCGCCCAGATCAGCGTGACCAGCAGGGCCGGCACGGCCCACATGGCGAGGGCGTAGGTCCAGCCGCCGCCCAGCGCATGCTCGAGCGGCACGGTGAGGCCCGCAGCGCTCGCGGCGCCGCCGCACACGGCCATCGTGTAGAGGCCCATCATCAGCGCGGCCTGTTTCGCGAAGTCGCGCTTCACGAGGCCCGACAGCAGCACGTTCGACACCGCGATGCCGCTGCCCGCGATGGCCGAGGCCAGGAACAGCAGCGGGATGTTGCCCGTGCCGCGCAGCACCGTCCCCACGAGGATCAGCACCATGCACCCGAGCAGCGTGCGCTCGGTGCCGAAGCGCCGGCCGAGCCAGGGCGCGAGCGGCGCGAAGATGCCCAGGCACAGGATCGGCAGCGTGGTCAGAAGGCTCGCGGCCGTGGCCGAGAGGCCGGTGGCCTGGATGATCTCGGGCAGCACGACCGAGAGGCTCGCGAACACCGGCCGCAGGTTGAAGGCGATCAGCACCACGCTGGCGCCGAGCAGGATGCGGCGCGCGAGACTGGGGGCTGGGGTGGGGCGCGGCGCGGGCAGGCTGTCGGCCTCGGCGTCGATCAGCAGCTCCTCGGTGGTGCTCGTATGCGAGGGCTGGGTGCGGTGCACGGTGGCGGCGTTCAAGGGAATCGCGCTCATTGGAATACCTTCGTGCTTCGCACTGCGGTGCGAGCTTGCTCGGGGCGGCCCGGCGCGGCGCTCATGCCGTCCTCCGCGCCAGCGCGTCGAGCATCGGTGCCATGAAGTCGCGCACGGCCGTGGCGGCGCGCTCGGGGTCTCGGCTCGCAATGGCTTCGACGACAGAGCGGTGCGCAGCCTCGTCGGGCTCGGGCAGGCTGGTGCTCAGGGTGCTCGCGATGGTTTCCTTGATGTAGCCGGTGATGAAGCGGCAGGTCTCGGCCAGCGCGAGGTTGCCCGAGATGTCGACGATGGCCAGGTGGAAGGCGAGGTCGCGTTCGACGAAGCCGTCGCCGTCGTCCTCCGCATCGGGCACGCCGCGCTTGTCGAGCAGGGTGTGCAGGCGGCGCAGGTCCCGCGCCGTATGGCGCACCGCGGCGAGCCGGGCGGCCTCGACCTCGAGCGCGCGGCGCACTTCGAACTGGTCGCGCAGGCTGGCCAGCCGCATCTTCTGCAGGCTGGCCGACGGGTCGTAGCCCGAGCGCACATAGGTGCCCGAGCCCTGGCGCACTTCGAGCAGCCCGCGCGAGACCAGCGTTTTGACGGCCTCGCGCACCGTGCCGCGGCTCACCCCCAGCAGTTGCGCCAGTTGCGGCTCGATGGGAATGCGCGCGCCGATGGCCCAGCGGCCAGCGGAGATTTCATTGCGGATGCTGTCGGCTGCGGCGTCCGCCAGCGAGGTTCGGGGGGCTTGGGCGAGCATGTCTCGGGTGCCTATTCATTGAATCATTGGATGAATTTTGGCATCCGCGAAAAGCCGCAGTCGGCCTCATGGGCTCTTCGTCTTTCGGCCCTGCGGCCCTCCCAGCCGGGTTCAGCGGTTCTCGAGGCTGGCGGGCTTGGTCCGCGGCGGCGCCTGCCGCGGGTCGTCCAACTGCGCCATCAGCTCGGCGACGGCACCGGCCACGCGGTCCTGCTGCTCGGACACGGCGTCCGCGTAGACATCGATCTGGCTGTCGATGTTCAGCTCGCGCCGGATCGCCACCATGATCGGCTGCATCTTCGTGTTGATGGCCTGCAGCCCCAGCATCAGGCTCTTGACGAACTCGCCGTGCAGCGCATGCCGCTCGACGTGCAGGGCCTGGCGCGTCTCGCTGTGGTCGCGCAGGAACTTGGTCTGCGTGTCGAGCGCGAGGTCGAGCGCGCGGCGCCGGGCCTCGTCGCTTTCGGCGTTGCCCGAAGGCACGAACTGGTCGATGGCAGAAAGCGCGCGCTTCTGCTCGGCCACCGCGCCTTCGCAGAGCGTTGTGTAGAAGTCGATTTCGCTCAAGACCTGCTGGATCGGCTGTGCCGCGCCGATGAGCTTGAAATGCAGCGCGCTGAAGGTGCCGATGAGGTCGGACACCAGCGCCGAGGTCTTGGCCTCCGACACCATCTGCAGCTTGGCCGCCGCCGCGAAGAAGCCCTGCAGCGGTTGTGCCGCGTCGGCCTTGTTGAGGTCCGCAGTCGGCAGCGAGCTCAGGTAGGAACTGGCATGCACGAACTGGTCGATGGCATGCAGATACACGTCGCGGCGCAGGTCCGCCAGCCGCTGGGCCGCCTTCTCGTCCTTGTCGTGCCGAAGCTGCCGCATGAAGTGCCGCGCGTTGTCGCGGTTCGCGACCTTCACGCCCCACAGCGCTAGGGCGGCGGCGATCAGCGCGGCCCAGAAGACGTCGGGCACTTTCCGCAGGATGCCGAAGATGACGCCCGCGAAGACGAGGAAGTCACCCCAGAGTGCGGTCAATGAATCCATAGGGAGGCCGTGGGAGTGGGAGGCGGCGCCATCCTAAGTCACTCGCGAGGCGGTGAATAGCTGGCGTTTGACCGGGTGGGTAACCTGTCACCAACTGCCCGACGCCCCGCCGCCGCTGCTGGAACCACCTCCGCCGCTGTCGGAAGACGAAGACGACGAGCTGTCCGACGAGCTGCTGCTGCTTGAAGAACTGCTGCTGCTGCTGCTCCATCCGCTGTCGCTGCCGTCGCTGTCATCGTCCCGCCCGCCGCCGCCCTCGAACGGCAGGAATGCGAACAGCAGCGCAAGGAAGGTCGCCAGCGCGGCGGGGATCCAGCTCTCGTCGGGCACCGGGCCCGGGTTCGTCTCCACCAGCATGAAGCCGAGGATGCCGAGCACGATGACCCACCGGATGAAGAAGCCCAGCTGGCTGCGCCGCCAGCTCTTCCGGTTGCCGATGACGATGAGGCTGGTGAACAGCAGCGCGACGCCGCCGCACATGACCCAGAGCAGGCCCCAGAAGAAGCGGTCTGCGCCGAGGTAGACGCCGAGGGCGACCAGGCCCGCGATCAGCGCCGCCAGGCCGATGAAAAACCAGCGCGCGCCCTTGAACCGACCCGACAGGTAGCCGACGCCGTACACCAGGCCGGCGGGCGTGAGGAGAAAGAGCGGCAGCGCGAGGTTCATCACCGCCAGCGCCGCGGCCGCCTGGCCGGCGACCACCAGCCCCAGCACCGTGAGCCGGCCCGGTCGCTTGCGGGGCGGCGTTTCCTGCGTCTGCAGGTCGGCCCACAGTGCCGAGCGCACCACGGCTTCGCGCTCAGCGGCGCGGCGCACCTTGCGGCCGCGCTTGCCCGTGCCGCGCACCACCACACGCGGTCCGGAGCCGGTGGCGGGCGCGGTGCGTCCGTACCAGATGCCGACGGCCAGCGTCCAGAGCATCGCGCCGAGCACGGCCCAGTTCATCTGCATGCCTTCGAGAGGCTGCAGGAACGCCGCGAGCGGATGTGGCTTCTTTTCCTCCGGCGCGGACGCTTCGGATTCGACCGGCTGCGTCGCCACGGGCGCTTCGATCAGCGCCGACAGCGACTGCACGGCCGCCTGGATGCCGCCGGCATAGTCGTTGTCGCGAAAGCGCGGCTTCATCTGCTGGTCGATGATGCGAGCGGCCTGTATGTCGGTGATCCGGCCTTCCAGGCCCGTGCCGACTTCGATGCGCATCTTGCGGTCTTTCAGCGCCACCAGCAGCAGCACGCCGTCGTCTTCGCCCTCGTGGCCGAGCTGCCACTCTGCGAAGACGCGGGTGGCGTAGTGCTCGATGGAGTCCTCGCCCGTGGTCGGCACGATCAGCACCGCGAGCTGGGCCTGCGTGTTCTGCTCGAGGCCGCGGATGTCGCTGCGAAGCGCGTCGGCTTCGCGCGCGTCCAGCGTTTTCGTGAGGTCCACCAAGCGCGAGTCCATGGCGGGCACGGGGACCGGCCTGGCCTCAGCGCCGCCATGCCAGGCCAGCATGGCGATGAACAAAAGCCCCATCCACAACTGCAGCCATGGCCAGGCTGTCTTCTGCCCCTTGCGACACTGCATCGGAATCGGTCCTCCAGTTGCGATAGTTGTTGTCGACTCGCCCTGCATCCTCATCGGCGCGCGCTCTTCGTCACCACGCCAGCGCCGCGCACCTCGAGCTTGCGCTGGTCGACCACCTTGCCGGAGGCATCGACCAGTTCGATCACGTGGCGCCCGGGCCATGGCAGCCACTGCGCGTTGTTGCCGCGCGCAAAGGGCTTGCCGTCGATGCGCCATTGCACGCCGCGGCCCTCGGACTCGAAGCGCACGCGCTGGCGCAGCGGCGGAATGTCGGGGTCGAGCGCGATGATGGTGCCGTCCGAGGGCGCGGTGATGCGCGCGGCGAAGGCGTCGGTCGCCATGCCGGTGTCCAGGGCGAAGAGCGGCTGCTCGGTGCCTTGCAGGAACCACTCGCTGCGTGCCGCCTCGATGGCGTTGCCGTCGGCGGCGGGGCCGAACTCCACGCGCGCCTCGACGAGGCCGGCGGGCGGCGCAGGCGCGCGGCTCGGCTCGCGCGCGTGCAGGAAGCGCATCACCTCGGCCCACACCGGCGCGGCGCCGCTGGTGCCGCTCACATCCCACATCGACGCGCCGCTCGCGTTGCCCACCCACACGCCGACCGTGTAGCGCTGCGACCAGCCCACCGCCCAGTTGTCGCGCATGTCCTTGCTGGTGCCGGTCTTCACCGCGGTCCAGAAGCGGGTCGAGAGGATGCTGTCCAGGCCGAAGGTGCGTGTTCGCGCATTCGGGTCGGAGAGGATGTCGCCGACGATGAACGCGGCGCGCGGATCGAGCAGCGGTGCCACCGCGGCCGCCTTCGCCTTGTCGGCGGCGGATGCCGGCGGCTGCGCGGTCAGTGTCGTCGTGCCGTAGCGCCCGCCGTTGGCCACCATGCGGTAGGCGTTGGCGAGCGACAGCAGCGACACCTCGGCGCTGCCGAGCGCGAGGCTGTAGCCGTAGTAGTCGCCGCTCTCGCGCAGCGGCAGGCCGGCCGCGCGCAGGCTGCGCGCAAACGATTCGGGCGACACCATCACCAGCGTGCGCACCGCCGGCACGTTGAGCGATGCGGCCAGCGCGGTGCGCGCGGAGACGGGGCCCTTGAACTGCCGGTCGTAGTTCTGCGGAATGTAGAGGCCGCTCGCGGTGCTGATCTGCGCCGACGAGTCCTCGATCAGCGAGGCGGCGGTGATCCGCTTCTCGGCAATCGCTTGGCCGTAGAGCAGCGGCTTCAGCGTGGAGCCCGGCTGGCGCAATGCGGTCACGCCATCAACCTCGGCCGCGTGGCTCAGCGGCCCGGAGGAGCCGACCCATGCGAGCACTTCGCCGCTCGCGTTGTCGAGCACCACGAGCGCGCCGTCTTCCACGTGCCGGTCGCGCAGTTCGCGCAGGTGGCGCTGCAGGGAGTCGAGCGCGAAGCGCTGCAACGGCGCGCGCAAGGTGGTGCGAACGCTCGTGTCTCTCCCTTTCTGCGGAGCGGCCGGATTGGTAGCTGCCGCATCGCGCATCTCGCGCAGCACCCGCCGCGCGGCATGCGGCGCGATGCCCTCGTTGGCATCGAAAGCGCGCCGCTGCACTGCCGCGCTGGTGAACATGTCGATGGCATCGCAATCGACCTTCCGCTCGGGCTCCATCGCGCGCAGCACCTCGCAGGCGCGCTGAGCCACGAGCGCGGGCTTGGCATTGGGCGCGCGCACCAGTGCGGCGGCCACGGCGGCCTCGCGCGCATCGAGGCCGCTGGGCGCCTTGCTGAACAAGGTGCGCGAGAGCGCATCGATGCCCACGATCTCGCCGCGGAAGGGCACGGTGTTGAGATACGCCTCCAGGATCTGGTCCTTGCGCCAGTTGCGCTCCAGCTGGGTGGCCGCCACGGTCTGGCCGATCTTCTGCGTGAAGCTGCGACCGCCGGAAGCGCGTCGCAGGTCCTCGTCGAGCAGGCCCGAGAGCTGCATCGTGATGGTCGATGCGCCGCGGGTGCGCGTGTTCCAGAGATTGCTCCAGGCGGCGGACGACACCGCGCGCCAGTCGATGCCGCTGTGTTCGTAGAAGCGGCGGTCTTCGCTCAGCACCATGGCCGTGCGCAGGGCCGGCGACACGTCGGCCAGCGCGATCCACTGGCCGCGCCGCACGGTGGCGTCGGTGCGCACGCGCTGCAGCAGCTCGCCGTTGCGGTCGAGCACGGCGGTGTCGGAGGAGCGGAAATCGCGCTTCACGTCCTCGAAGCTCGTGAGCGCCCAGGCCGGGTGCGCACAGGCCGCGGACAGCACGGCCACGGCGAAGGCTCGATGAATGGAAAGCGCAAGCAACGGCATCGAAGGCGAGGGAGGGTTCAGGACGGGTGCCCGCATTCTCTGCGATGCACCACGAGCCCCCCGCCTACTCGGCAACGGGTGGCTTGCCGCCTTGCCGGCACGACGACTTCGACCCAAAGTTCACAGCAGATTCCACATCCGGTAACGAACTTCACGCGAAGGCTTCAATGGAGAAGCCCAACGCGTACCGGCGTGGCCTTCAATGCCCTACCGGCTCGCTGGAGGCGAGCGCGGTTTCATAACCACTCCAAGGAGAACGCATCATGATGATGAAGACACTGACGATCGTGCTGGCCGCATCGGCCGCCCTGGCCGGCTGCGTGGTCGCACCGTACGACAACAACCCGCCGCCGCGCGCCCAGCGCGACCGTGATCGCGACGGCGTGCCGAACCGCTATGACCGCGACCGCGATGGCGACGGTGTCCCGAACCGCTACGACCGGGCGCCGAACAACCCGAACCGCTAAAGAAAAAAGGCCGCGAAGCACTGCGCTTCGCGGCCTTTTTTTTGAGCATCTCGTTTTATCCCGGCCGGCGCGCCATCAGCGCCCAGATGCCCGCCGCGCTCAGCAGCGAACCCCCGGTCAGATTGAAGCGCCGTTGCGCGCGCGGCGACGAAAGCAGCTTGCGCGCCGAGCCAGCGAACACCGCATACAGCGTCGCGTTGAGCGCGGCCATCGCCACGAAAGTCACGGCCAGCACCCACATCTGCCGCGTCACGTCGGCGGCCGGGCTGATGAACTGCGGCAGGAACGCCACGAAGAACACGATGCCCTTGGGGTTCAGCGCTGTCACCAGATAGGTGTTGGCAAAGAGCTTCCACCGCGAGGCCGGCGCCGCGGGCGCGGCCATCTCGGTGGACATGATCCCCGCGCGCATCAGCCGGATGCCCAGGTACAACAGGTACAGCCCGCCGATCCACTTCACCACCGTGAACCAGAAGGCCGAAGTCGCGAGCAGCGCGCCCAGCCCCAGCAGCGACACCACCAGCGCGGTCGAGTCGCCCAGCGCCACCGCGGCGACCAGCGGCACATTGGCGCGGCGGCCATGCGACATCGAGTAGCTGATCACCGTGAGGATGGTCGGCCCCGGAATGATCAGGAGCACGGCGGAGGCCGCGACGAAGGCGAGCCAGAGTTCGATGGGCATGAGGTTGTCTCCTGGTGGTGTTGGTGTTTGGGTTGGTGGAAGCGGGGCGCTTCGTCAGCTACCGATGGCCGTGCGCGCCACATGCCAGGCGCCGCGGTGGCCGTCCACGTAGCTGATCGGCGAATTGGCCAGGTCGTCCAGGTCCGCATCGTCCAGGCAGGTCACGTTCACGCCATAGGCACTGGCGCCGGTGTCCGGCGAATGGCCCACGCCGAAGGCGCGCACGCCGCAGCGCTTGCACACGATGTAGTGGCTGTTGCTGGTGTCGAGCATCTGCTCGGTGAGTTCGGATTCGCCTGCGAGCAGCCGGAAGGCGTCGGGCGCGACGATGGCGGGCCAGAAGCGCGTCTGGGTGCAGATCGCGCAGTTGCACCGCAGGGTTCCCAGGCTCAGGTCGATGTCGGCTTCGAATCGCACGGCGTCACAGTGGCAGCCGCCGGTGTAGGTCTTTTTCATGTGCTTGTTCGGTGCTCCGTGGGTCGATGGGAGCAGCCGGCAAACACGATATCAAAGGCCGTGCCAACTGGCATCGGCGAGGGCTTTTCTTCTTCTTTTCAGGCCGGTGCGGTGCCGAAGCGGGCGGCCGACCGGGCCTTGGCGCGCTCGGCCTCGACGGCACGGTCCTTCGGCTCGGCGGTGGTGACCAGCGAGTCGATCAGGCGCGCCGCTGTGGCGGCCACCTCGTCGACCGCGCGCTCGAAGGCTTGTTCGTTGGCCTTCGACGGCACGCTGAAACCGCTGAGCTTGCGCACGAACTGCAGCGCGGCGGCGCGTATCTCCTGCTCGGTGGCGGGGGGCTCGAAGTTGTAGAGGGTCTTGATGCTTCTGCACATGGGCACGCTCTCCAAATTGCAGTGAATGCTTCAGTCTAGCGAAGCAGCGCCATCCTGAACGCGTCGTGGTAAATGCCATCGATCAGGCTCGCGCGCCGCGCGAGGCCTTCGTGTTCGAAGCCCAGCCGCTCGTACAGCGCCTTGGCATTCAGGTTGTCCGCGCGGACCGAGAGCTCGATGCGCGTCAGCCCCCGCGCCCACGACCTGTCGATGGCCGCCTGCAGCAGCTGCGTGCCCAGGCCCCGACCGCGCGCCTCGGGCAGCAGGGCGATGCCCAGGATGCCGATGTGCGCGCGCGAATGCCCGAATACCGGCGACACGTCGCACCAGCCCACGACCTTGTCGCCGGCGTCGACCGCGACGACATGCGGAAAGCCTTGTGCCAGCACGTCGCGGTAGAAGGCAAGCGATCGTTCCCACGGCGGCGCCTGGGTCAGCGCGAGGTATTTTTGTTCGCGTGCCACGACGTCGAGCGCCTTGTGCAGGCTCTCGAAGTGGCGCTCTTCGGTAGAAACGATGGAATGGACAGTCATGCGAGAGGCCTCGTTGCCAGTGGATCCGACGGCGGAAAGCGGCTTTCGCAAGAAGATAGCCGAATCAAGGGGGCACCCCTGATCCGGCGCCCTCCGCTTCAGGCGAAGCGCAGCACCGGCTCCACGGCCAGCGCCACGGCCGCGAGCCGCGCGTCGTCGCCGCGCACCGACGAGAGCATCAACCCCACCGGCAGTTCGTCCGGCGCATGGCATGGCAGGCTGAACGCGCATCCGTCGAGGAAGTTGATCGCGAAGGTGTTGCGCAGCAGGAGGCCGTTGGCTTGGAAAAACGCCGCGTCCTCGGCCAGCGATGCGATGGGCGGCGCGACGACCGGCACGGTCGGGCAGATGAGCGCGTCGAAGCCTTCGAGCGCATGTTCGACACGGCCGATCCAGTCGCGGCGGCGGTCCTGCATGACGATGTAGTCGGCGGCGCGCACCTCGGTGCCGAGCGCGATGCGGGCGGCCACGCGCGAGTCGAAACCCTCGCGCTTCGCAGCGAAGCGCTCGCGGTGAACGGCCGATGCTTCGATGGGCGAGAAGCCGCCGGGCGCGTTGATCGACGCGATCTCGGCGAGTTCGGTCATCGTGATGTCCACCACCTGTGCACCCGCCGCCGACAGAGCCTGCACCGAACGCTCGAAGGCGCGCGCGACCGCGGGCTCGATGCCGTCGAACATCAGCGTGCGCGGCACCGCGAGGCGCAGGCCCTGGAGCGGACGCCGGCGAACCACGAGCGGCGCATCGGCAATGGCCGCATCGGCGACGAGGCAGTCTTCGACGCTGCGCGCCATCGCGCAGACGGTGTCGAGCGAACGCGCGAGCTCGAAGGCACCCGTGCGCGGCGCGCGCGACTGCGTGCTCTTGAAACCCACGAGCCCGCACAGCGCGGCCGGGATGCGGATCGACCCGCCCGTGTCCGACCCCAGCCCCGCGACCGCGAGGCCCAGCGCCACCGACACGGCCGCGCCTGACGAGGAGCCGCCCGGAATGCGCGGTGTGTTCGCATCGGCCGGGTTGCGCGGCGTGCCGTAGTGCGGGTTGATGCCCACGCCCGAGAACGCGAACTCGGTCATGTTGGTCTTGCCGACGATGGCCGCGCCCTGCGTGCGCAGCCGCGCCACGGCCGCTGCATCGCGCGCGGCCGGCGGTTCGCCCTTGCAGACGGCGGAGCCGGCCATCGTGGTTTCGCCCGCGACGTCGTACAGGTCCTTGACCGACACCGGCAGGCCCGCGAGCGCGCCGAGCTGCACGCCGGCCTTCTGCGCCGCGTCCGCATGGCGCGCCGCCGCGAGTGCCGCATCGGCGTAGGTCTTGGTGAACACGTGCTGCGCCGAAGGCAGCGCGGCCGCTTCGAGCACCTGCTGGATCAGCGCTTCGTGCGTCAGCTCGCCGCGCGCAATGCCTTCGCGCAGCGCGGCGATGGAGAGGTTGCCGGTGCCGCGCATCACGCCACCACCGGCAGTGCGTTCACTGCATAGCGATGCACGATGCGCCGCTGCAGGCGCGGGTCGCGCAGTTCGATTTCCATCTGCGCGGCGGGGCGGATGCCTTCGCCCTTCGCATTCGGCAGCGCGCCGAGCGTGCCGCAGGTCATGAAGAGGCCCTCGGGTGCCGCATCCGCGCCCGGCATGCCGTCACGCAGTGCGGCCAGCGGGCGGATCGACGCAAGCGTGCCGCGCTGGTAGTCCACCCAGCGGCCATCCTCGAGGATGCGCGAGTGCAATTCGATCTCGTCCTGGTGCGCCTGCACGTCGCGCCAGCGCCAGGCCACCTGGGCCACGGGCTTGGCGCACATCTGCTTGGAGACGGCGACCGAGTAGCTCTCGACCTGGCGGTCGGTGTGGTCCGAGGCCACGCTCAGCCACCACTCGCCTTGCGAGAAGAAGAACACGGGCTCGGCCTCGCCGGAGCTCTGGTCGCCGAGCGCCTCGATGGCGGGCGACTGGGTCAGCAGCTGTGCGGCCACCCGGTAGTACAGCGGCACGCTCGAAGGGCGCGGCACGCCGATGGCGGCCAGCTCCTCGATGTGGTGTTCGATGGCCGCGACGTCGCGGCCGGTCCATCCGGCCACCACCAGCGCGGTGGGTTCGACGGAACGCAGTTCGATGGCGCGGGCGCCGTCGGCGCTCACGGTTTCGCAGGCAAAACGCAATTGCATGGCGGTCTCAGGCTTCCAGGGGCTTCTTGGCGGTTTCGCGGGCGATGACGAGCGCGACCAGCGTGATGCAGAGAGCCACCGTCACGTACAGCGACACGGCCACCGTGGTGCCCCACGACTTGTAGAGACTGGCGATGATCAGCGGCGCGAAGCCGCCGCCCAGGATGCCGGCCAGCGTGTAGGCCAGCGACGAGCCGGCATAGCGCACGCGGCCCGGGAACTGCTCGGTCACGAAGGCCGCCTGCGGGCCGTACATGATCGCGTGGATGATCAGTCCGACCACCACCGCCGCGCAGATCGCGATAGGCTGCGCGCTGTTCATCAGCACGAAGAACACGAAGGCCCAGACGATGCCCAGCACGGCGCCGGCGATGTAGACGGGCTTGCGGCCGATGCGGTCCGACAAGCTGCCGAAGTAGGGCACCGCGATCGCGTTGCAGGCGGCGCCGATCATCGTCGCGGTGAGGGCGAGCGGCCGCGACAGGTGCAGCACCGTCGTCACGTAGGTGAGCGTGAACACCACCACCAGCGCATACAGAACGTCGGAACCGATGCGCGAACCGCCGGCCACCAGCAGGCGGCGCCAGTGCTGCGTGAACACCTCCTTCACGGGCGTCTTGGCGGTGGCCTTCTTCTGTTCCATCTCGAGGAACACCGGGGTCTCGTCCACGCCGCGGCGCAACCACAGGCCGAACAGCACCAGCGCCACGCTGGAGATGAACGGAATGCGCCAGCCCCAGGCCATGAAGTCTTCCGGGCTCAGCCAGGCCGAGACCGCAGCGATGAAGCCGGTGCCGATCAGCGTGCCGAACGACGGGCCGATCTGCGTGAACGAGGCGTTGCGGCCGCGCTCATCAGGCTTGCCGTGTTCCATCGACAAGAGCACCGCGCCGGCCCATTCGCCGCCGAGCGCCACGCCCTGCACGAAGCGCAGCGCGACCAGTGCCACCGGTGCCCAGATGCCCCACGCCGCGTAGGTCGGCAGCAGCCCCATGAGGCCGGTCGAGACACCCATGATGACCAGCGTGGCCACCAGCACGAAGCGCCGGCCGAGCCGGTCGCCCAGGTGCCCGAACACCACGCCGCCGAGCGGCCGCGAGATGTAGCCGACCGCATAGGTCGAGAAGGCGAGGATGGTGCCGGTGAGCGGATCGAACGACGGGAAGAACACCGCGTTGAAGACCAGTGCGGCCATGATGTTGTAGACGGTGAAGTCGTACCACTCCAGCGTGGTGCCGATGGAGCTGGCCATCGCGAGCCGGCCCATCTTGGGCGGTGCCGCGGCGGTGGCCGGGGCCTTGAGAACGTGTTCGGTCATGGAGATGCCCTTGTTCAATGGAGAGAGGAAAGTCGGGAGGCGTGAGATCAGTTCAGCTCGGCCGCACTCAGCTTCCAGCCGAGTGCGAGCAGCCAGCCGGCGGCCGGGTCGGCGTCGAGTGCGGAGGCTGCTGCGGTACGTGCGGCGCGCGCGGCATCGGCGCTGCTGGTTTCGACGACCAGCATCGGCTGCAGCACGCGGCCTTCGGTGGCTTCGCGCGGCAGCGGCGTGCTGAGCGTGGTGTCGGGTGCGAGCAGGTACGACTGCACGAAGCCTGCCTGCTCTGCAAGCCGGCGGCCGGCGGCAGCGGCGCGCGCGACCAGCGCCTCGATGTCGCCTGCAAGACCGAGCGGCAACACGACCACGTGGCTGCCGCTGCCGAAGCCCGTCACCGCCCGCACGGCGCACACGCGGCGGATCGGCTGGCGCATGCGGTCGAGGTTGGCAAGGGACCACGGCGTCTGCTTCTCGAACGCGGCGCGGTAGCCCGGCGAGCCGAACACAGCCAGCGATTCGGTGCGGTACAGCCCCAGGTACTTGCGCCCGCCTTCGAGCGAGAAGTAACGCGCGCCCGAGAGAAAGCCGGGGATGCGCACGCGCTCTTCCACATGCTCCCTGTCGTACCAGCGGTTGAAGTCGGCCTCGTCGGCCGGCGCCACGTCGGACGCGACGAAGAGCATGCCGTTCGCGTTCGCTGCGAGAGGGGAAGAGTCAGGTGCGTTGTTCATGGCGACGGAAGAGGAGGCGGGCCTTCGAAAAATGAAGGCGCGATCTTCCGTCGCGAGGTCGGACTGTCACAAACGAGTTTTTTTGGGCGACAGCCACAAGAATTACTGGCCCCCTTTCGGGGCCGGAATGCGCCAATTTGAGGGTTAACCCTCTGAAGCTGCGCTCCAGGTTGGTGCGATTGCCGAGGTCGTGAACTGGTCGGAGGCCCGGCAGGCCAGCTCGGCCACGAGCCGGATCGCGTCGGAGTCGGCCGCCTCCAGGTGGCTCACCACGATGCGCTGCGGCGAGATGAGCGCGTCGCACTCGATGATCCGCACGTCGCCCGCGGCCACGTATTCGTAGCAGGGCGGCAGCGGCACCAGCGCATTGCCGAAGCCCGCCTTCACGAGCCGCGCGAGCGCCGAGATCGAGCTCACGCAATGCACCTTGCCGAGCGGAATGCCCGCCGCGCGAAAGAGGTTCTTGAGCGCCTCGTGCGGCTGCGAACCGGGGCTCATGGTGAGCACGGGCTGGCGGAGCAACTGCTCGACCGTCTGCGTGCCCTCGGCACCGACCGGACCCACCCAGCCCATCGGCATCGGCAGGCACGGCGTGCTCACGATGCCCGCACCGGCGATGTGATCGGTCTGCAGCGCGATATCAAGTGCGCCTTCGCGCAGGCCCCGGTGCAGCGCGAGCGTGGTTTCGGAGGTCAGCTGCACCTCGATGCCCGGGTAGGTAGAGCGCAGATTGGTGAGAAAGCCCAGCAGCCACGTGTGGACCACCGTCTCGATGGCGCCGATACGCACGAGCCCGAGGATGTCGCCGCGCGGGCGGCCGAGCGAGACGATCTCGCGGCGCAGCTCCAGCAGCCGCTCGCCGTAGTCCATGAGCCGCACGCCCACGGGCGTGAGCCGCAGCTCGCGCGCGTCGCGCTCGAAGAGGCGCGCGCCGATGTCTTCTTCCAGCGAGGCCACGCGGTTGGACACCGCCGCCTGCGTGATGTGGAGCCGGTCGCTCGCCGCGCGAAAGCTGCCGAGGCGTGCGGCCCAGAGGAAGGCTTCGACAAATCTTGTATTCATGAGGTACCTGCGGGGCATTTTGCCCGCAACGTGTCCTGCAATGGCGCTCAGGTTCGCGCTTGCGGACGCGAACGCGAGCCGGATCACCGGGTCCGTTTCCTGTCGAAGAACGCCTGGCGCCAGGGCATGACCTCGACAGAGGCGAACAGCTGACCGCTGTTGAAGGGGTCTTCGCGCGCGAATGCCTGCGCGGTCTGCAGGTCGTCGGTGTCCACGACGATCAGGCCGCCGATCGGCTGGCCGTCGGCATCGAGCAGCGCGCCGCCGGCCAGCATCATGTGCTGGCGCGCGGTCAGGTAGTCGAGGTGGGCGGGCTTGAGCGCTGCACGCAGCGCCTCTGCGTGCGGCTTGTCGAGCGCGATGATGGCGAATGGCATGGGGACTTCCCGGCGGTCGTTTGCGGAGGAGGCCTCTTCAGCTCGGCGTGATGCCGGCCTTGGCGATGATGGCGCTCCAGGTCTGCATCTCGCGCGCGATGAAGGCCTGGAACTGCGCGGGCGTGCTGCCCACCGGCTCGGCGCCGTTGGTCACCAGGGCCTCGCGCGTGATGTTCGTCTGCAGCGCCTCGCGCACCTCGGCGCTCAGGCGCTCGACCACCGCGGGGTCGGTGCCTGCGGGCGCGAGCACGCCGGTCCAGGCGCTCACGTCGAAGGGCTTGCCGCTGATCTCGCCGACCGTTCGCACCTCGGGCAGCGACGCCGAGCGCTTGGCCGTCGACGCCGCGAGGGCGCGCAGCTTGCCGGACTTCACGAGCGGCCCGGCCGCCACCACGTTGGCGAACATGAGGTCGACGTGGCCGCCCATCACGTCGGCCAGGGCAGGGCCGGTGCCCTTGTAGGGCACGTGCGTCATCGAGACGCCCGACTGCAGCGCGAGCAGCTCCATCGACAGGTGGTCGGCCGTGCCGCTGCCCGTGGATGCGAACGACAGGCGCCGCGCCCTGCCCTGGGCGAGCGCCTCGTCCATCGAATGGATCGACGAAGTGGACGACGCGACCATGATGAAGGGCGACTGCACCGCCAGGCTCACCGGCGCGAAGGCCTTGACGGTGTCGAACGGCAGGTTCTTCATCATCGACGGGTTGGTGGCGTGCGGCACGCTCGCCACCAGCAGCGTGTAGCCGTCGGGCGCGGACTTGGCCACGTACTCCGAGCCGATCACCGTGCTGGCGCCGGGCTTGTTGTCGACGTAGAAGGTCTGACCGAGCGATTCGGACATGCTCACCGCGATCGCCCGCGCGACCACGTCGGTTCCGCCGCCGGCCGTGAAGGGCACCACCACCCGCACCTGCCGGTTGGGGTAGGGGCTGGCGGCATGCGACGGCACCGCGCCCAGGAGGCCGGTGCCGCAGGCCCCGGCCAGCGCAGTGATGAGTTCTCGACGGTTCATGGTGTTCTCCGGGTGATGGCGCGCTGATGGCGGTGTTGACGTGCGATGGAACGGGAGGCGAAGGCGCGGGCGGCTAGGCATTGAAGTGCAGCCTCAGGCCGGGTTCGGGCCAAGGCAGCGACACCAGTTGGCCGGTGGCCGACAGCGTCAGGTACGCGGTGCGCAGGTCCGGTCCGCCGAAGCAGATGTTGGTGACGTAGATGTCGGGAAATGCCTGCTGGCGCACCAGCTCGCCGGTGGGTGCGATGACCGAGATCGCGCCCGTGACCAGCGTGGCGACGCACACATGCCCGCTCGCTTGCACCGCCAGGCTGTCGAAGCGCTGGAAGCCCGGCAGCCCGCAGACCAGGCGCCCGCCGTGCGGCGAGGGAAACGGGTGCTTGTCGACGATGCCGGGTGCGGCGATGTCGAAGGCCCACAGGCGCGCGGTCTCGGTTTCGGCCACGTACAGGACCCGGTTGTCCGGCGACAGGCCGATGCCGTTGGGCGACAACAGGCCATAGGCCACCTCGACGATGCGCGAGCCGTCGGGCAGCGCGTAGTACACGCCGCCGCTGTCGCGCGCACGCGCATGCTTCTTGCCGAAGTCGGTGAAGTAGAAGCCGCCGTGCGCGTCGAACACGAGGTCGTTGGGCGATGAAAGCCGGTGTTCGCCGCAGTGGGTGTAGAGCGGCGTGATGCTGCCGCCGGCAAGGTCGACGCGCCGGATGCTGCCGCCCTCGTAGCCGGGCGCCGGCCCGGTGGAGGTGAAACGGCCCGGCACATAGGCGCTGCCACCGTTGTCGCAGACATAGAGCGCGCCGTCCGGTCCGATCGCGGCACCGTTCGGGCCACCGCCGCAGTCGCTCAGCGTGTGGATTTGCCCGTCAGGCGCGACCCGCACGATGCGCCCGGCGCGCATCTCGACCAGCACCACCGAGCCATCGCCCAGTGCCACCGGGCCTTCAGGAAATTGCAGACCCTCGGCCAGGATTTTCATGATCTCGCTCGACTTGTTCCCACGTGCACGACGCCGGAAAAAGCCTTGTCTCTTAATGATTTAGGCGCCAAAGATAGCGGTCTGCACGCTGCGCTTCAATCACAATTAACTCATGCGAGAAATGACTAAAAGTCATCCCCTCGCTAGGCCGCGAGCAGGTTCATCCGCGCGAGCAGCTTGCGGCCCAGGGGAATGCGCTTGGCCACGTCGGCTTCGCCGTGCATGTCGATGTTCAGCGCAAAGCTCTGCACGCTGCCGTTCGCCTGTGCGACCCAGCCGACCCACCAGCCGAGCGAGAAGCCCGGCGTTTCGTACCAGCCAGTCTTGCCGTGCAGGGCGTGCGTCGGTGCCTTCTCCAGCAGCGTGATCTCGTGGACCATGTCCTGCGTGCGCGTCGACATCGGCAGGCTGCGCTGCGCGAGCCGCATCAAGAAGCGTACCTGTTCGGCGGCCGAAATCTGCAGCTTGTTGTTGACCCAGAACTGGTCGACCTCGGTGCCCAGCGTCTCGTTGCCGTAGTGCAGCTTCGCGATCCACTCGTTCATGCGCGCGAGGCCGATGCGGCGCGCCACCTCGCGATAGATCGGCAGGTGCGAGACGCGGATCGCGTCGCGCAGGTTCATGTCGCGCTCCCACTCCTTGCGCTTGTAGGTGCCCCCGCCGTAGGGGAGGATTTCGTCGATGTCCTTCACCGCGCCGGTCTCCAGCGCGATCAGGCTGTTGGGGATCTTGAAGGTCGATGCGGGGCTGTAGCGCTTGTCGGCGCGCCGGCGGTCGACCACGGTGAGCTTCGCGGTGGCGCTGTCGAGCACCACCCAGGTTCCGCGCACGCCCGCTTCCTTGAAGTGAGTGGCGAGGTCAGGGCGCTCTTCGACATGTGCGAGGGGCGTGGCCGCGTCGGCAAACCGGGTGGCGCCGAGCGCGGCGAGCACGCCGCAGCCGCTCTGGGCGAGAAAAGTCCTGCGGCGTGCGGCGCGGGGCGTGCGGGTCGTGAACGGGGCTGGAACAAGAGGCATGGTTTGCGTGCTGTGCGGAATGGAACGTGCCGGATCATCCGGCGCACGCTCGCCATTCACAACGCAAGCAGCCTGTCGCTTCGTCACCCGCGTAACGGCCGTAACTGTCAGGCGCCGTCAGCTGTCGTCGATCAACCCACGCTCGCGCGCCTGCTGCTCGTTGCCGAAGATCGCCATCGCGGTGCGCATGCGCTTGAAGCCCAGCTTCTTGTAGAAGGGCTCCTTGCCCGCCACCGCATACAGGATGATCTTGCGGTGCCCGCGCGAGAACTCGACGAGCTTCGCGACGATCGCTTTGCCGAGGCCGATGCCCTGGCAGTCCGGATGTACGGCCACGTCGCAGATGTAGGAGCAGTCGAGGCCGTCGGCCACTGCGCGGCCGGCGCCGACCAGCCGGCCATCTTCATAGACGAGGCACTTGAACAGGCTTTTGGAAAACACGACCTGCAGGTCGGCCGGCTTCTTGTGGCCGAGCGGGGCGATCTCGTAGAGGCGGGAGAGCTCGTTCCAGTCCAGCACTTCGAGCGTGTGTCGCCATTCGAGGTTCATTGCGACACTCCGCTGCGCATCCTCGCTCACTGGCCCATCGAATAGAAGAATTCCTCGCGCACGATCTTGCCGTCCTTGACGGTGTAGAGCGCCATTTCTTCCATCGTGAAGCGTTGCTTGGTGGGCTTCATGGTCACGTCGAACTTGAAGCCGACGATGAAGCGGTCGTCATGCGGCCACGGGCCCGCGACCTGCCAGGAATGGACCTCGTGGTTGGCGGTCCACCATTCGCCCTTGGCCTGGATGGCCGCAAGGCCGACCGCCTCGCGCGACTGGCCGGGCGGTCCGCCGGCCTCCACGCTCACGGCTTCGGGTGCGTAGAGCACCCGGGCCTCGTCGAACTTTCCTTCCTTGCAGAGCGCCACGAGCTTGTTGGCGATTTCCAGGGTGTTCATGGGTTCTCCTATGAAAGACGCAGGGGGATGGCGGAGGCGGGAGTGTAGGCTTGGGCTGGTGTCGCGCGCTACCTCTGCGTGTTTCGAGGCGTGCTGTCGGGAGGCACGAACGGTCGACGTCCCGCGGACGATTGCCAAAGCGGTGCGCAGATGCGGGTTTCGACGCGGTTCATGGTTGGCTTGCCGGCGCCCACGGTCCGCCCTTGCCTCAAGCTACGAATAGATGAGCAGAGCGACCGTGAAATACAGAACGAGAAGGCATGCCAGGATGCCTTTTGCATTTTTCGCGGCATGGCCGACGTAGTTCGATATGGCCTCGTCGGTGAGCCGCGGCTGCAGTGAATGCTCTCGCGGCAGGATGGCGCGCAAAAGATAGCAGCCGAAGAGGATGGCGCCAATCAGGACGACCATGAAAAGAAGGGGCAAGAGAAGGGTCATGCCGGTTGGAGAAGATCCCACTTGTTGCCACAGAGGTCCAGGAAGACCGCGACTGTGCCGTGCAGTTCGTGCCTCGGTTCTTCCAGAAAGCGGACCCCGTGCGCCTTCATGTGCGCGTGGTCGGCGGCGAAATCCCGCGTGTGCAGGAACAGGAAGACGCGGCCGCCGGCCTGCTTGCCGACCGCCGCCTGCTGTTCGTCGCTTGCGGCCTTGGCGAGCAACAGCGTGGCACTGGCGTTGCGCGAAGGCGCGACCACCATCCAGCGCTTGCCCGGGCCGCGGGGCGTGTCTTCGAGGAGGTCGAAGCGCAGCGCTTCGGTGAAGAAGCGGATGGCTTCGTCGTAGTCGTGAACGAGGAGGGTGACGGTGGCCAGATGGCGGGGCACGGAAGGCTGGGTCATCGATGGGTCACGCTGTGGGCGCAGTGGTAGCGGGCGGCCGGGTCGGCTGCACGCAATCGATAGACCTCCTCCCAGGTAGAGGTCCAGTCTGATTCTGGCGTCAGGGCGGTGCCAGGGTACGCCTCTTCGCCTTCTTGCCTGAAGGCCCGCCAGATAGGCAGATCCGTGGAGGCATGGGATTCGAAATAGGCTTCCGTCAGCGAGGAGAACCAGCCAGAGTCCATGCCAATGCTCATCTGCTCACCCGAAAGTGCGACCAGACCCCATGGAGCCTCTGGGCCGAAGCCGGATTCGCAGTAAGCGATTCCGGTGTTCGATGTCGCATGGTTCAGCACGGCCCAGCACGGATACGCTTCACCCGGAGTGCCGTAGTCCCACTCGCGCATGATTGCCACCGGCTCTACGAGAAGGCTTTGGATGTGAGCTTGGACACGTGCATCGCGGATGTGGGAGACCTCGGCCTCGACAAGCTGCCGGATCAATGCGGGCGACATGCTCATGCGGGAGATTCGGTGTGCCGTCTGCGGCTCGTCATGGCAATTCCAATCAGGTGAAAACAATCGCCGTCTTGTGCGCAATGCTCAACCGCGCCGACTCATACAGCAGCAGCCACGACTCGATTTCCCGGTAGAGGCCTTCGTCCTCGCCCATGCCGTCGCTGATCCGTTCAGCTTCCTCGTCCGACAACTGGCCGTCCGTGAGCGCGATGCCCAGCGCAGGCGCGACCAGCACCAATTCCTCGAGCAAGCGGTACGACGAGCCGAGCATGCCGCCGGGCAGGTCGGCCTCGTCTTCCTCGGCAAAGATCACTTCCTCGAAGTCGACCGGCACATAGAAACCTTCCGCGTCGGAATGGCAGAGCAGATGGCTCTCGAAGGTGCTCGCCACGTCTTCGAGCGTCTCGTCTTCCGTGGGGTCGGTGTCTTCGGGCAGCGGCGTCGCCATCCATCCGGGCGTCGTCACGCGGTGCGCGTAGGCGCGGCGCAGGTAGTGAATGAACGAGTAGGGCAGGCCATCGATCGGCGCGCGCGAATCGAGCGGCGGCAGCACGCGGGGCTCCACGTGCGGCGGCAGGCCCGCCTCGGCGAGCTTGCGGTTCACGACCGCGAAGTCTTCATCGAAATGCTCGGCGCTCTCGGGGTCGTTTTCGATCAGGTCGGCGAGGATGCCGACGGAAATGGCCAGGCCCATGGGTTCTCCAGGTTGTTGGTGGGGTTCGCTGCGATGGTGGCGAGAACGGGTGAAGGCGGCATGACGGCCGGCCTTCACCGTTGGTTCTTCGTTACTTCGCCGCTTCCACCTTCACGCGCGCATTCGGCGCCTCGCCGAACATCTCGGGCGCGTACATCGCCTCGACGCGGCTGGGCGGCAGCGCGAAATCGCCGACGTTGTTCAGGCGCACCGTGTATTCCATCCTCACCACGCCCTTGGGCAGGTACTCGTAGTAGCTGCGGAAGGCCTCGAAGCTGCGCTCCTCGAAGGCGGCCCAGCCGGCGCCGGACTTCTTCTCGCCCTGCGTGGCGATCTGCGAGTCACGGCCGAGGCCGCCGCCCAGGATGGTCGCGCCGCCCGGGATCGGGTCGCTGATCACCACCCAGGTCATGTCGGCACTCGCGTTCACTTCCAGCGTGACGCGCAGCACGTCGCCGCGGGTGTACTTGCCCGCGGTGGCCTGCTCGACCGGGGTGATCGTCTTCTTGATCGCGTAGCCGGCCGCGAACGGTGCCTTCAACTGCACCGCGGCAATCGACTGCAGCGTGAGCCACGGCTTGCCGGTGCCTTGCTGCGTCACCAGCAGCGTGTCGCGCACCGGCGCGCCCGATGGCGATGCGGCCCACGGCAGGAACATCGTGTTGTTCTTCAGGTTGCCCGGCGATGCGGGCGCGCCGAAGAAGGTGGTCTGGTTGGGCGCACCGGCCGCGTCGCTGGTCTTCACGCGTTCGACCTGGCTCCAGTTGACCTGGGCCTTCACCGCGCCGAGCGTGGCGGCCGTGACGCCGGCCACCGGCGTGCTCTCGAACACCTTGCTGAATTTCTCCAGCGCGAGCCCGCCCCACAGGTTGGCGGTGGTGGTGTGCCAGGCGCCGTTCTGCTGGCGGCCGATGAAGCCGTTGGCCAGCTTGCCGATGTCGTCCTTCCAGCTCGGGTCGTCCATCACACTGAGCAACAGGCGCGCGGTGTTCACGTCGCCGTTGGTCATGAGCCACCACCAGTAGTCGTCCTGCTCGGTGCTGAAGATGAGCTTGGTGCCCTGGTACGAGAGGCGCGCCTTCAGCACGTTGTTGGCTTCGTCCAGGCGCTGCTGGCGCTGCGGCACGTCGTTCACGCGCTTGAGGATATTGAGCCAGTCGATCACCGCGCTGGTGGGCCACTGGTTCGGCGCGATGGTGATGCTGCCCAGCATGCTTCCCTTGGCCTTGCCGTAGCGCGAGAGCGCTTCGAGCGCGGCGAGCTTGCGCACGTCCAGGTCCTTGCGCGGGCTCCAGAACTCGCGCGTGATGCGCCCTTCGACGAAGGCGATCAGGCCCGATTCCATCGGCGCGCGCACGTCGTCGGCGAGCGCGAAGGCGGGGTTCAGCTGCGCGGCCTCGTTCGTCGCTGCGAGCAGGTACGAAGTGAGGATGTCGCTGCCGCGGTTGGCTTCCCCGTCGCGCGGCGGGAAGTAGTTGGCGAGGCCGTCGCCGTCCAGGTACGTCGGCAGCGTCGCGAGCACGCCCTGCCACATCTTCGCGTCGCGCAGGCCCACCGACTTGCTGGTCTTCTGTTCGAGGCAGATGAAGGGGTAGTTCGCGAACCAGTCGCGCACGCCCGGGAGGCCCTCGGCGAGCTTGGGCTGCAGAGACAGCTTCAGGCCCCCGCGGCCGGGGAGGGCGTCTGCCGGCGGCGCCACGTCGAGCGTGAACGGGCCGTCGATCTGCACCAGCGTGGCCTGCTGCACCGTGAGCGGCACCGAGGGCACGATGCGCTGGCGCACCTTGAGCGCATCGCGTGCGCCACCGACGGTGTCCTTGGCCTCGATCTCCCACAGGATGGCTTCGGCGCGTGTCTGCGCGAGCTGCGCAGGCGCGGTCACGGTCCATGCGACTTCACGCGCTTCGCCGGCCGGGATGTCCACGGTCTGCGTCTCCAGCGTGAGCAGCGTGGCACGCGGCGTGGCCTCGACCTTCATCAGTTTCTGCGTGGTGTTGCGCAGCGTGATCTGGGCGCGGAACTGATCGTCCTCGCGCACCAGCGGCGGCAGGCCGCTGATGATCTGCAGGTCCTGCGTGGCCTGGATGCTCGCTTGCCCGGTGCCGAAGAGGCTGGTGCCCGAATCGGCCACGGCCACGATCTTGAAGGTGGTGAGCGCATCGTTCAGCGGCACCGTCACCACGGCCTGGCCGTTGGCGTCGAGCACCACCTTCGGGTTCCACACGAGCAGGGTGTCGAGCAGTTCGCGCGTCTGGCCCTTGCCGCCGCCGCCGCCCGCGGGCACGGCCTTGCGCCCGTAGTGGCGCCGGCCGACGATTTCCATCTGCGCGGTGGAGGTGCTCACGCCCCAGCTGCGGCGCTGCAGCATCGCATTCAGCAGGTTCCAGCTGTCGTTGGGCATCAGCTCCAGCAGGGCCTGGTCGACCGCGGCCAGCGCCACTTCGGCGCCGGCGGCCGGCTTGCCGTCGGGCAGCTTGGCGGTGATGGTCACTTGTGCCTTGCTGCGGATCGGGTAGCTGGGCTTGTCGCTGGTGACGGTCACGTCCAGCTGGTGGGCGCGTGTGCCGACACGGATCTCGGCCATGCCCAGGCGATAGGCGGGCTTGCTCAGGTCGACCATCGCGGTCGGCGCGACGTATTCCTTGCCCTCGTACCAGAAGGCGGTCCACCACTCGCGCGGGGCCTTGAAGCCCCAGGTGAAGAAGCTGTACCAAGGCACTTCGCGCAAACGGCCGCGCAGCGCGAGCACGCTGATGTAGGCGTTCGGCCCCCATTCGGGCTTGACCTGCAGCGTGACCGTCGGGTCCTTGCCGTCGAGCTGCACGACGTGCGTTTCGATGATGCCTTCGCGCTCCACCGAGACCAGCGCGGTCGCGAAGCGGAAGGGGCTGCGCACCTGGAACTTGGCGACCTCGCCGGGCTGGTAGCTCTTCTTCTCGGGCAGCACGTCGATGCGGTCGTTGTCCTCGCCGCCGAACCAGAGTTCGCCCTGCTTGGTCACGTAGACGGAGCTCACGGCCTTGGCGTCGCGGCCGTCGCCGTCGGTGGCGCTGGCGATGAGTTCGACTTCGCCGGCTTCCTTCAGCTCCGATTCGCACAGCAGCAGCCCGCGCGCATCGCTCTTGCCGCTGCAGACGGTGCCGATGTCCTTGGTCTCCGTCTTGTTGTCGTAGGTGTAGAAGCCGCCCACCATGCGCTTGCGGCTGGTGGTGGTGATGCGCGCCACGGCGCGCACGTTGAGCGTCACGCCGGCCTGGGGCTTGCCCGTGAGGTCGAGCGCGAGCGCCTGGAACTTGAGCTTCTGGCTGGTGGAGACCCAGCCTTCGGTCTTGATGCCGGCGATGACCGAAGCGGGCCACAGCGTCTGCGTGCTGCGGATGGTCTGCACTTCGCCATTCGGGTCGGCGTAGGTGGCTTCGAGCAGCAGCTCGCGCGCGGACTTCACCTTCGGCACCTTGTCGATCGTGACCGTGCCGGCGCCGTCCTTGTTCAGCGTGAGCGGCAGCTTGTCGGCGATCACGCGGGTGTCGCTGGCGCTGTTGATGTCTTCGTCGGCGCCCGCGGTGTCGGCCGCGGCGGCCGCCTGCGTGCCGTCGCCCTGGTCGGCGCGCGGCGGGGTGAAGCTGAAGGCGTCGTAGTCGGAGAAGCTCAGGCTCTTGCCGCGCACCATCGCCGACACCCGCACCGGCAGGTTGGCGGCGCCGCCGCCGGCCACGTAGTTGATCTGCACGTCGGTGGGCACGCTCGTCGCGGCCACCAGCGGTTTTTTCTCGGTGGGCGAGATGCGGCCTTCGAGCACGGGCAGGCGGAACTCCTCGACGCGGAACATGCCGGTGCTGAAGCTGCGGCTGCCGCCGCCTTCGTCGCCTTCGCCTTCTTCACTGTCGCCGTTGGCGTCCTTGCCGCCGCCGCTGCGCAGCATCACCTCGTACACGCCGAGCTTGGCGGCGGGTGGAATGGCAAAGCTGTTCTCCGCGCTCAGGCCGCCGGTGGCGGTCTTGCGCCAGGTGAGCGGCTGGGTGAAGCGCTGGCCGCTGCCCGTGTGCGTGATGACGAGCGTGTCGGGCCGGTTTTCCGGCAGGCCGAAGCCCTTGCTGGTCTGCGTGCGGATCAGGCTCTTCATCGACACCGTTTCGCCGGCGCGCAAGAGCGTGCGGTCGAAGATGGTGTGGGCGATGCGGTCGGGCTCGGGCTGCAGGTTGGTGGGCACGTTGAAGCGCCAGGGCTCGATGCCGCGCTGCCAGTCGCTGAAGGTGAAGGCGAGGTCTTCCACGCCCTTCTCGTCCTTGGCGCGGGCGCTCACGAACCAGGCGCCGCTGTCGTATTCGTTCGGGCCGTTGCAGCTCGGTGCCTGCGGCGACACGCCCTGCAGCGTGACGATGCCGTTGGCATCGGTGGTGCCGGTGGCCACGGCCTTGCCGTCGCAGCTGGAAACACGCACTTCGGCGCCCGCGACGACCTTGCCCTTGTCCAGCGTCGTGACCCAGGCCATCGAGTTCTCGCGGCCCAGCTTGAAGTGCACCGCCAGGTTGGTGGCCAGCGCGGTGGTGCGCACGTACATCGTGCGGCCGGCGGGATAGCGCTCGTCGAGCAGGGCTTCGCCGAGTTTTTGCGAGGCGATCTCCAGCACGTGGAAGCCTGGCGTCAGCGGAATGCCGATGACTTCGAACGGGCGCGGATCACCCGCGTCGGACTTGGGCATGTCGAGCGCCTTCACGCCCGGCTGGCCGGCCAGCAGCGACAGCATGCGGGTCTGCAGGCTGGTGCGGTCGTCCTTGTCGATCACGGGGGGCAGCGCGCCCTTGACGTCCTTGCGCGCCTGCTCGCGCGAGACGGTGTAGCTGTCGTAGCGGCGCACCTTGCGGAACCACGCGATGATTTCCGCGTCGGTCTTCGGGTTCATGTCGCTCACCTTGCCGGGCGTGAGCGCGTTCACCAGCAGTTGCGGCTCCACGCGGCGCACGGTCACCGGCATCATGGCCGGGGTGTCGGGCTCGGCGAGCCGCTCGATCACGCCGAAAGGCGAGGCGGCGAACTTGGCCAGCGGCGGCATCGCGCCGGTCGCCACTTTCAGCGGAAAGGTGCCGGGCGTGGCCAGCGGGCGGCCCGACGCGTCTTCGAACTTGGAGGGCAGCTCGATGCTGTACTGCGTGCTCTCGGCCAACGGCGGGCCGAAGCTCACGTTGTTGACCACGTCGTCGTCGCTCTGCGTGCCGCCGTCGTTGTCCAGCTTGGCCTTGATCGTCTTGCCGTCGCCCTTGAGCTCGATCTGCGAAGCCAACTTGCGCGTGACCGGCGCGTTGAACTGCAACTGCATCGGGCGCAGCGGCAGGCACGCCGACTGCGCGTTCTCGCGCTCGCAGGTGAAGGACACGGCGAAGGGCTCGCGCACCCGGTAGTCGAGCCGGCGCTCGACGTTGTTGGCAACGCCCGAGGGCGTGGCGACGCCCTTGCCATAGACGACCTGCACCTTGGTGCCCGGCGTCAGCGTGCGGTTGCACTGCATCGTGATGAAGCGCAGCGGATCTTTCTCGGCCGCCTTGTCGCGGCTGAAGGCCTTGAGCACGCCGGTGCGCTGCTCGCCGTCGAGCAGCTTGACCGGAATACGCTCGCCCACGCCGTCGGCCGAGCACCAAACGTTCTGGCGCACGCTCTCCAGGGTGGCCGCGCCGTTGAGCTCGAGCACGAACATCTGCTGCTCGTCGATGGGGGAGTAGGTGCCCGGCATGTAGCTGCGCACGAACGGGCCGCCGCTATTGAATTGGTAGCGCTCCGGACCGGTGAGCTCGCCGCCCGCGCTGGGCTTGAAGGTGGGGATGCGGGTGACGGTGCAGCGCACGCCGGGCGGCAGGTCGTTCTCGAAGTCGTAGACCCAGGCCTTGGCGTCGGTCCAGCGGCCGGTGCCCTTGCCGGCCTGCGCATCGGAGCAGCTCACCGAGAGCGGGGCGGGCGCCTTGGGGTCGCCGAAATTGACGGCGGCCTGGTCGAACTTGGCGACGATCTGGCGCACGCGCGCGACCTCGCCCTGCGGGGTCAGGCTGGTGATCTGGAGTGCAAAGCTCGGGGCGGCAAGCAGCGTGCTCGCGGCCAGGAGCAATGAGGGAACGAAACGGGTCACGGAATCTCCTCCTTGGGGCAGCGCGCAGCGTAGCCGATTTGTGCTTCAAAACGTCAGTGCCAACGGTCATATGTCGTTCGTGTCCACGACCCCCGTCAGGCGAGGCTGACGCCAGCCTTCTTACAATCCACCCCGTCGTGCGTGCGCCGCGCAGACCGCCACCAGGACCTCGCCGCCGACCGATGAAACGCTACTGGGAAATAGACGCCTTGCGCGGGCTGATGCTCGTGCTGATGACCGTCACCCACCTGCCCACCCGCCTGACCGACCCGCTGGGACAGCCCTTTGGCTTCGTCTCGGCCGCCGAAGGCTTTGTCTTGCTGTCGGCCTTCGTGGCGGGGCTGGTCTACAGCCGCATCGGCTACATGCGCGGGGTCGAGTCGATGCGCGTCGCGTTCTGGCGGCGCGTGGTCAAGGTCTACCTGTGCCAGGCGGCGATCCTCTTGTTCCTCTTTACCGTGATCGCCGCGCTCGGGCTGCACATCGACCAGCCGGCGGTGAAGAACCTGGTGTCGTACTACCTGGCGGAGCCGCGCGACGGCTTCTTCTTCGGGCTGCTGCTCATCTACGAACCGGCGCTGCTCGACATCCTGCCGATGTACATCTTCTTCATGCTCATGAGCCCCTGGGTGCTGGCCTTCGCCATGCGCCACGGCTGGGCGCTGGTGATGGTGGCCAGCGTCGGCGTCTGGGCGGCGGCGCAGTTCGGCATCAGCGAGTGGATCTACGGCCTCGCTGTGCACTACCTGCACATTCCGGTGCCGTTCCACGAGATGGGCGCCTTCAACACCTACGCCTGGCAGTTCCTCTGGTTCGCGGGCCTGTGCATCGGCGCCACCCGCAACGGGCCCGAGGCGCGCCCGCTGCGTTTCCCGTGGTGGCTGCTGGTGCTGGCGGCGGGTATCGCGCTCTATGGCATCTACTGGCGCCACACCGGCATCAATGGCCAGGCGCCGTTCGGTGGCGATGTCGAACTGAACCTACTGTTCGACAAGTGGCAGCTCGGCCCGCTGCGCCTCGTGAACCTCGTGGCGCTGGGCATCCTGGCGGTGCGCTTCGGGCCCTGGCTGATGCGCCGCATTCCGCGGCTGCATTGGCTGGAAGCGATGGGTTCGGCATCGCTGCCCGTGTTCTGCGCGCACCTCGTGGCGGTGCTGCTGGTGCTGGCCTTCTACGGCGACAGCCAGACCGCGCGGCCGTGGTGGGGCGACGGCCTCTTGCTGCTGGCGGTGTTCGCGGGGATGTATTTCGTGGCGCGGTTCACGCGCGCGGCCGATGTGCCGCCGCCGGCGGACGACATGCCGACCGCGCCGGCGAAGGCCTGAGACAGGTTCAGGGCAGGCTGGCGGGCGCAGGTGGCGGGTTCGCGCCCGGCAGGTGCGACGCGATCACCGAATGCCACAGCCGGTAGCCTTCATCCGTCATGTGCAGCCTGTCCCCGCGAAATAGCTCCATCCGCGGTCGGCCATCGGCGCCGAGCATCGGCGTGTAGATGTCGATGAACTCGCTGTTGGGCAGCAGGTTGAGGTAGGCCGAGATCACGTGATTGGTCTCGCGGATCTGCGGCATCAGCTGTTCGCGCGACGGGCTGGGCTTGACCGAGATGAAGCTGATGCGCGCGTCGGGCAGCTCGGCGCGCACCGTGTTGGCAAAGCGCGCGAAGCTGTCGAGCACCTGCAGCGGCGTGCGGCCCTCGGCCAGGTCGTTGTCGCCGGCGTACACCACCACCTGCCGGGGCTTGTAGCGCACGACCAGCTCGCGGGCGAACAGGCTGCAGTCGGCCAGCGTGGAGCCGCCGAAGCCGCGGTTGACGACACCGCCGGGCACGCGAGCAAAGTCCTGCGCAAGGCGGGTCCACATGCGGACGGTGGAACTGCCCACGAACACCACGCCGCCCGGGGGCGGCAGGCGCTCCTGGTCGGCGCGCGCGAAGGCGGCGAGCTCGTTGTGCCAGCGTGCCTTGGCGGCCAGGTAGTCGGAGGTGGCGTCGGCGGCGGTGGCGCCGTCGGCTTCGTAGGGGAAGGCGGCCGAGGCGGTCTGGGCGTGGGAGGCGAGCGCCGCCATCAGCAGCGCGGCCGCGGCCAGCGCGGATTTCATCGAAGGCATCGGAAAGACGGAAGAAAGCAAATCAGATTGTTTTTTCGATCAGGGCGCCCTTGAACACGATGGGGCCCTTCGGACCGCTGCCCGGCGGCACGCCGCCCTTGGCTTCCAGGGTAACGGCCAGGGTCGGCACCTGGTGCACATCGGATTCTGACGCAGCCAGCCGCAGGGCCGGCGCGTTGTCGAGCACGCCCAGCGAGCGCGGCGCGCCGCCGGGCGGCAGGGCCCAGAGCTGCAGCGACTTGTCGGTACCTTCGCTGTAGCTGCCCACGCGCTGCAGCACCAGCTGCTTCTTCTTCGGATCGAAGGTCACCAGCATCGAAGCGGCGGCCTGGTCGTCGGACAGCACGGCCACGTATTGCACCGCCGGCGCATTGACCAGCTGGTCGCGCAGGTTCAGCCCGACCACCACGGCCAGCACGGTCGCAAGCGCGCCGGCCGCCGTGGCGCCGCGCCAGAGCGCGAGGCTGCGCAGCCACCCGCCTTGTGGCTGGGGCTTGGCGGCGGCCCGGGCATTGGCGTCGTCGCGCTGCCGCTCGATGGCGTGCTGCGCCTTCTCGGCGTCGATGATGTTGCGGATGCGGGTCCAGACGGCGGCGTCGGGAACGATCGGGCTCTGCAGCTCGGTCATGCTCGCGAGCCGGCTCTGCCAGACCAGCGCCGCGGCGCGCACCGGGGCCTGTTCGCGCGCCAGGGCTTCGAAGCGGCGCCGCGCGCCGCCGCGCAAGGTGCCGAGCGCGTGGCTCGCGGCCAGCAGTTCGAGCAGTTCGGGGTGGGCGGTGAGTTTCATACGAATGTCACGCGAAGCGTCCCATGCAGGTGCGCAGTTTCTCGAGGCCGCGCCGGATCCAGGTCTTGACCGTGCCCAGCGGCAGCTTGAGCTGCTCGGCCAGTTCGCCGTGGCTCATTTCGCGCAGATAGGCGAGGCTGACCACTTCGCGCTGCTTGCTCTCGAGCTGACTCAGGCACTGGTGCAGGGCCCAGGCCTGTTCGCTCGCATCGGCCGTGTCGGCGGGGTTGGGCGCATCGGATTCGAGCGTGTCGGCCATCAGCTCGTCGAACTCCTGCGTGAGCTGGGCGCGGTCGGCGGTGCGGCGGCGCAGGAGGTCGAGCGCACGGCTTCGCACGATGAGGCCCAGCCAGGCGAGCGGTGGACTCAGCGAGGCGCGGTAGTCGCCGGCCACGCGCCAGACCGTCAGAAACGCCTCCTGCAGCACATCCTCGGCCCATTCGCGTTGCCGGACCACGCGCATCGCCAAGCCCATGAGCTTGGGTGCGGTGCGGTCGTAGAGCTGGCGCAGGGCGGCTTCGTCGCGATGGCCGATCCGATCGATCAGCGCCATCAGTTCGGCGTCGGGGCTGGGTGCTGTCATCGGCGGATTGTCGGGCATCGGTGGGCATGGACAAGGTACGGCCGCACCGGGTCGCCGGATTCAAACAACAGACCGCCAGAACCCCGGTCAACCCCGGTTTTGGAAACATTCGTTAACGTATACTGCCCCGCAAAATCGGAGCGGGCCGCCAATGCGCGGGAGGTGGAATGAAGCAAATTGCGATCGTCATCGTGCTCTGCGTGGGCGCGTGGTACTTCTTTATCGGCGGCCGCAAGCTCGACGAGCCGATGGTGCGCGACTATTACCACAAGGAAGCGCGCGCGATTTCCGCCAACGACGCCGACAAGCTCTGCAAGCAGCTCAGCCGCAAGGCCGTCATCGAGAGCAAGACCACGATGATGGGCAAGACGGTGGAGACCACGCACAACCGCGACGAAGCCTGCGAGGCCCAGCACCGGACCTTCGAGAAGCTGCGCGGAATCAGCGACCAGGTCGGCAGCATCCTTGCCATCGAGTACGACTACCAGATCGACAAGGTCGAGCTCGCGCCCGACCGCAAGAGCGCCTCCGTGCAGGGCACCAGCGTGCTCAAGATGGGCGAGTCGCTCCTGCAGTTCAAGACCAGCTTCACCCAGCGCCTGGAGCGCGAGTTGGGCCAGGTGCGCCTGGTGCATGCCGAGGAGGCCACGGTGGTGCGCGTCGGTGGGCGCGGCGCCATGAGCCAGAGCGAGTTCTTCCGTAAATAAAAAAGGGTCGGCCATGATCGTCCAGGATTCACTGCCACCCCCGCCGCCGTTCTGGCACCGCCTCAACAGCTTCTTCGCCTTTCCGCTCCAGTTGCGGCCTCTGGCCTACGGCATCGTGCTGTCGTTCTGCAGCCTGTTGTTCGAGGCGATCTTCTTCCTGCCCGATGCGCTGGCGTTCATCGTCATCGAGATCGGCATCATGCTGGCCGCCAGCCGCTACGGCTTCAAGATCACCGCGCTGGGCGCACGCGGCATCTGGCAGTCGTCCGAGTTCGGGCGCGAGTCGAGCGACGAGTGGACGTATCTCCCGTGGAAGCTCTTCGCCATCTCGCTGGTGCAGGGCGTGCTGATCGCCTGGCTCGCGTGGTACGAGCCGGTGCTGGGCACGGTCGCGCTGTTCGTCATGTCGTTCAGCTTCCCGGCCGCGGTGCTGGTGCTGGTGCAGTCGGGCAGCTTCTTCCAGGCGATGAACCCGGGGCATGTGTGGGATGCGATCCGCACCGTCGGCTGGCCCTATGCGCTGCTGTGCCTGTTCCTGTTCATGCTGAGCACGGGCGCGCAGATCGCCATTTCGATGGTGGTGCCGATGTTCGACGGGCGGATCATCCTGCCGATCGTCAACTTCGCGTTCATCTACTTCGGCTGGGTCATGGCGAGCCTGCTCGGCTACGTGATGTACCAGCACCACGACGCCTTCGGCATCGACGTGGTGCCCGGCGGCGGTGTGGGCGAGGGCATGCCGGTGGACCGCCGCTCGCCCGCGCAGATCGCCGCGCAGCGCATCGACGCCGAGGTGGCGCAGTTCATCACCGAAGGCGACCTGCCCGCCGCGCTGGGCACCGCCTACGAGGCGCAGCGCACCGCCCCCATCGACGACCTGGCCGCGCAGCGCCGCTATTACCGGGTGCTGTCGATGATGCCGGACAAGCAGAGCACGTTGCTCGACCAGGCCAGGCGCTTCATTCCGCTCTTGATGCGGCGCGACCTGTCGTCCGAAGCGCTCAAGGTCTTCAAGGCCTGCCGCGAGAAGGACAAGGCGTTCTCGCTCGACGACGCGGTGATGGTGATCGCGATGGCGCGGGCCGAATGGCGCAACGGCGATGCGCACGCCACGCTGGCGCTGCTGTCGGGCTTCGACCGGCGCTTCCGGGGCAACGAGGCGATCCCGCAGGCCTATGAACTCGCGGCGCGCGCGCTGGTGCAGGGCCTGGGCCGCGCCGACATGGCGCAACCCATCCTCACCACGATGGAGTCGCGCTACCCCGACAGCGAGCAGACACAGGAAGTGCGCTGGCTGCTGCGGCCGGCGCCGCAGGCAGCGGCCTAGTCAGCCGTTCCCGTCGGCGCCCTCGCTCCAGCCGCCGCCCAGCGTCCTGTAGATCGTGAGCCGGTTGGTCTGCTCGGTGAGCTGCAGGCCGATCAGTGTCTGCTGCGCCGCGTAGTGCGCGCGCTGCGCATCCAGCACGTCGAGGAAGCTCGTCGCGCCGCTCCTGAAGAGCGACTGCGACAGCTCGAAGCTGCGCGAGGTCGCACCCAGCAGCGAGCGCTGCGCATCGAGCCGTTCGGCCAGCGTGCGGCGCTCGGCCAGCGCATCGGCCACTTCGCGGAAGGCCGTCTGCACGGTCTTCTCGTAGGTCGCGAGCTGGATCTTCTGCTGCGCCTCGGCCACCTTCAGGTTCGAGCGGTTCGCGCCGCCGTCGAAGATCGGCACGCTCACCGAAGGCGCGAAGCTCCACGCCTTGCTGCCGCTCGTGAACAGGCCCGAGAGCGTGCTGCTTGCCGTGCCCGCCGAAGCCGTGAGCGCGATGCGCGGAAAGAAGGCCGCGCGCGCTGCGCCGATGTCGGCGTTGCTTGCGCGCAGCGCATGCTCGGCGGCGCGCACGTCGGGGCGCTGCTGCAGCACGCTCGACGAGAGGCCGGCCGGCGGCACGAGCAGTTGGGCAGCTTCGGCCGTCGCGTTGGTCGGCAGCAATTCGGCCGGCGGCGTGGTGCCGACCAGCAAGGTGAGCGCGTTGCGGTCCTGCTCCACCAGGCTGTCGAACGCGGCCGCATCCGCCCGCGCTGCATCCACTGTGCTTTGCGACTGCGCGAGCGCCAGGCCCGACTGCGACCCCAATGCATGGCTGCGCTGGATCAGGTCGTAGGACTTGCGTTGGCTCTCGAGCGTGCCGCGCGCGAGCGCCAGGCGCTGCTCGTCCGCGGCCAGTTGCAGCCAGGCCGTGGCGACGGACGCCACCAGGCTGATCTGCGTGCTGCGCCGGGTTTCCTCGGTCTGGAAGTAGCTCTGCAGCGCCGATTCGCTCAGGTTGCGCACGCGGCCGAACAGGTCGAGTTCGTAAGCCGTCATGCCGAGGTCGGCGCTGTATTGCGAAGAGATGCGCGCCTCGCCGCTGGTCGACAGGCTGCCCGGCGTGCGCGAGCGGCTGCCGCCTGCACCGGCGTCGATGCCTGGGAACAGGCCCGCGCGCGCAATGCCGTACTGGGCGCGTGCGCGCTCGATGTTGAGCGCCGCCACGCGCAAGTCGCGGTTGTTGGCGAGCGCGAGTTCGATCACGCCTTGCAGTTGCGTGTCGACGAAGAAATCGCGCCAGCTCACGTCGAGCGGCGTGGCCGTGGCGAGGCCGCCCGAAGGCAAGGCCTGCGGCACCGGCGAGGCCGGGGTTTCATACGCGGGCGCGAGGTTGATGCAGCCCGAGAGCACGGCCGAAGCCATGGTCGCGCAGGCCAGCGTACGCAGCGGAAAGCGGAGGAGGGATGTGCGCCGCATCAGTGGCCTCCCTGTTCCGCGGTGGGCGCAGGCAATGCGTCCGCAGCCTCGGCCTTCGCCGGCTTGCGCCTTCCTTCCGGCCACCCGCGAATCAACGCGAAGAACAGCGGCACGAAGAAGATGCCGAGCGCGGTGCCCACCACCATGCCGCCCAGCACCGCGGTGCCGATCGACTGGCGGCCACCCGCGCCCGCGCCGGTGCCGATGGCCAGCGGCAGCACGCCGAAGCCGAAGGCCAGCGAGGTCATGAGGATGGGCCGCAGCCGCAGGCGCACCGCTTCCAGCGTCGCCTCGATCACGCCCTTGCCCTGCTCCTGCAACTGCTTGGCGAACTCCACGATCAGGATCGCGTTCTTCGACGACAAGCCGACGGTCGTCAGCAGTCCTACCTGGAAATACACGTCGTTGCTCAAGCCCCGGAAGCTGGTGAACAGCAAGGCACCCACGATGCCCAGCGGCACCACCAGGATCACCGAGAACGGCACCGACCAGCTCTCGTACAGCGCGGCGAGGCACAGGAACACGAACAGGATCGAGATCGCATAGAGCACAGGCGCCTGCGCGCCCGAGAGCCGCTCCTGGAACGACGCGCCGGTCCATTCGTAGCCGATGCCGGGCGGCATCTGCTTCATCACTTCGTCCACCGCCGCCATGGCGTCGCCCGAGCTCACGCCCGGTGCGGCATCGCCCACGAACTCGTAGCTCGGGCTGCCGTTGTAGCGCTGCAGCTGCGGCGAGCCGTAGGTCCAGCGCGTGCTCGAGAACGCCGGGAACGGCACCATCTGCCCGAGGCTGTTGCGCACGCTCCAGCGGTCGATGTCGGCAGGCAGCATGCGAAAGGCGGTGTCGCCCTGCATGTACACGCGCTTCACGCGGCCGTTGTCGAGAAAGTCGTTGATGTAGGTGCCGCCCATCGCGCTGGAGAGCGTGCTGTCGATGTCGGCCGTGGCGAGGCTCGCCGCGCCGGCGCGCGCATCGTCGATGTCCACCGCGAACTGCGGCGTGTCGTCCAGGTTGTTGCTGCGCACGTTCACGACCACGTCGGAGCGCTTGGAGAGCAGGTCGATGGCCTGGTCGCGCGCCTTCACCAGCGCGTCGTGGCCCAGGCCATTGATGTCCTTCAGGTGGAAGTTGAAGCCCGCGTTGGCACCCAGCCCGCGCACTGCCGGCGGCAGCAGCACGAACACGCGCGCATCGCGGATGGTCGAGAGATCCTTGTTGGCGCGGCGCGCGAGCGCCGCGGCCGATTGCCCGTCGCCTTCGCGCTCGGCCCAGTCCTTGAGTTTCACGAAAGCGCGCGCCGAACTCTGGTCGCCGTTCTGCCCGGTGATGACGTTCACGCTCACCACCTCGGGCTGCTTGGTGAAGTAGTCCTGCATCTGCGTGACCACCGGCTGCAGCCGCGCGTCCGAGGCGCCCGGCGGCAGCGTCACCTGCACCTGCAAAAAGGCCTGGTCCTCGTCGGGCAGGAAGGAGGTGGGCAGGCGCATGAACAGCACCGCCATCGCGGCCGCGATCAAGAGGTACACCACGAGGCTGCGCTTGCCGCGCCGCACGATGCCGCCGACCACGCCCTGATAGCGGTCGGCGCCCTTGTCGAAGTTGCGGTTGAAGCCCGCGAAGAAACGGTCGACCGCGCCCAGCACGCCCTTGCGCGGCACGGCGTGCTGGCCCTTGGCGACGGGCTTCAAGAGCGTCGCGCACAGCGCCGGCGTCAGCGTGAGCGCCACGAACACCGACAGCGCCATCGCCGAGACGATGGTGATCGAGAACTGCCGGTAGATCACGCCGGTCGAGCCGCCGAAGAAGGCCATCGGGATGAACACCGCCGACAGCACCAGCGCGATGCCCACGAGCGCGGGCGTGATCTCGGCCATCGACTTGCGCGCGGCCTCCTTGGGTGAGAGGCCCTCTTCATGCATCACGCGTTCGACGTTCTCGACCACCACGATGGCGTCGTCCACCAGAAGGCCGATCGCCAGCACCATGCCGAACATGGTGAGCGTGTTGATCGAGTAGCCGGCCATGGAGAGCACGCCGAAGGTGCCCAGCAGCACCACCGGCACCGCAATCGCCGGAATCAGCGTCGCGCGGAAGTTCTGCAGAAAGACGTACATCACAAGCACGACCAGCAGCATGGCCTCGGCCAGCGCCTTCACCACCTCGTCGATGGACGCGCTCACGAAGGGCGTGGTGTCGTAGCTCACGAAGGTCTGCAACTGGTTCGGAAAGAGCGGCTGCAACTCGGCCACCTTGGCCTTCACCGCCTCGGCCACCTGCACCGCGTTGGCGCCGTCGGCCAGCACCACGCCCAGGCCCGCGCCGGGACGGCCACCGAGCTGCGAGCGCACCGTGAGGTTCTCGGCACCAAGCTCCACGCGCGCCACGTCGCGCAGGCGCACCACGGCGCCATCGGGCGTGGCGCGCAGCACCACGTTCTCGAACTGCGAAACCGTCTGCAGCTTGCTGCGCGCGGTGATCGTGGCGTTGAGCTGCTGCTGCGCGCCGGCCGGCAGGGCGCCGAGCTGGCCGGCCGACACCTGCGCGTTCTGCGCGGTGATGGCGCTGCCCACATCCGAAGGCATCAGCGCGTACTTGCGCAGCTTGTCGGGGTCGAGCCACAGGCGCATCGCGTAGCCGGTGCCCAGCGTCTGCACCTCGCCCACGCCGTCGATGCGGCTGATCACGTCGACCAGGTTGCTGCTGATGTAGTCGCCCACGTCCACCGCGGAAGCGCTGCCGTCGCCCGAGTACATCGAGACGATCAGCAGGAAGTCGTTGCCGCCCTTGGTGACCGTGACGCCGCGGCTCTGCACCTGCTGCGGCAGGCGCGACATGGCCTGCTGCAGCTTGTTCTGCACCTGCATCTGGGCCACGTCGATGTTGGTGCCCGCGTTGAAGGTGAGCGACAGGCGCGCCACGCCCGAGGAGTTGCTGGTCGACTGCATGTAGAGCAGGTTGTCCAGCCCCTTCATCTGCTGCTCGATGACCTGGGTGACGGAGTCTTCGACCGTCTTGGCCGAGGCGCCGGTGTAGGTGGCATTGATCGACACGCGCGGTGGTGCGATGTCGGGGTATTGCTCCAGAGGCAGCGTGCGGATCGCCATCAGCCCGGCGAGCATGACGACGATGGAGAGCACCCACGCGAAGATGGGGCGGTCGATGAAGAACTGGGCCATGGCGGGGCCTCAGCGCGCGATGGTGGCGGAAGCGGCGGCGGCCACGGGGCTTGTGACCGGCTTCGCGCCCAGGTCGACCACCCGCACCTTGTCCCCGACCTTCACGCGCTGCGAGCCTTCCATCATCACGCGGTCGCCCGCTGCGAGGCCGTCGAGCACCTGCCAGTGCGTGCCGACCGCGCGACCCACCGTGATCGGGCGTTTGGCGACCTTGTTCTCGGTGTCGATCACCAGTGCCGAGGCGCTGCCGTCCGGCGCGCGCGTGACGGCCTGCTGCGGCACCAGCAGCGCGGCCTGGTTCACGCCTTCCTGCAGCACCGCGCGCACGTACATGCCGGGCATCAGCAACCGGTCGGGGTTGGGCACCACCGCGCGCAGCGTGACGCTGCCGGTGCCCGCATCGACCGTGACGCCGCTGAACGTGAGGCGTCCGGCATGCGGGTACTTGCTGCCGTCTTCGAGCAGCAACTGGATGCTCGCCTCGGCGCCGTTCGCGCGCTGCAGCCGGCCGCTGGCGAGTTCGCGCTTCAGGCGCAAGAGCTCGCTGCTCGACTGCGTGACATGCACATGGATCGGGTCGAGCTGCTGCACGGTGGTCATCGCCGCCGCCTGGTTGGCGGTGACCAGCGCGCCCGGGGTCACGGTCGAGAGTTCGGCCCAGCCGGTGATCGGCGAGGTGATGCGGGTGTAGCCCAGTTGGATGCGCGCGGTCTGCTCGGCCGCGCGGGCCACGCCGAGATCGGCTTCGGCCTGCTGCTCGGCGGCCTGCGATTCGTCGAACACCTGGCGGCTGATGGCGTCGATCTTCACCAGCTCGGCGTTGCGCTTGGCCACCGTGCGGGCCGTGGCCAGGGCCGATTCGGCCTTGCGTACGCTGGCCTGCGCGCTTGCATGGGCAGCCTGCAGCGAGGCCGGGTCGAGCTGGTAGAGCACCTGTCCGGCCTTGACCTGCGAGCCTTCGGTAAAGAGCCGCTCCTTCAGGATGCCGCCGACCTGCGGGCGGATCTCGGCGATGACCGGCGCGGCGGTGCGGCCGGGGAGTTCGGTGCTCAGCGCGAGGGTCTCGTGCTTCAGGGTGACTGCACCGACTTCCTTTTCTGGTGCGGCGGCGGCCGCCTTGGCGGTGCCGGGCGCCTCCACGCTGGTGCGTGAACACCCTGCGAGCGCGGCGATGGTCAGGGCCGTCAAGAGCAAAGCGAAGCGGGAGGGGGTGTGGTCAGGCATGAATCAGGCAACGGAAGTAGGAAAAAGCTCCAGATGGAGCGAGCGGGCAGCCTCAAGTTCAACGAGGCGCGGGCGCAAGGGCCGGCTTTACACGCGAGACGCAGCAATTGCAGTGCCTGCAATGCCACGCATGGTGGCAGCGGAGGTCTACAGGGGCATGACAGCCCCGGAGAACGGAGGAGGGGCGTGGTTTCAGGCGCGCTGCAGGGCGCGCGTGACCATGTCGTTGGGCGCGAGCCGCAGCAGGTGCGGCAACAAGCCGATGGCCTTCTCGCGCTCCCCCGCGTGCAGCAGGCCGTTGGCGCACACCGAGAGCGTGTCGGCCAATTGCGGATGGTCGGGGGCCGTCTTCAGCAGGATGCGGCACAGCATGTCGGCATCGCCGAACTCGCGGATGCGCGCGAACCGGCGCGCAAGGCGGGCCATGTCGTCCGGCTTCAGGCGCAGGCCCGGCTTGGCCTGGTCGAGGTAGGTGCGGTAGCTCGCGTGCTGCAGGGCAATCGTCTCGGCATCGGTGGCGGGCAGGCGGAAGATGCGGCGCGCGGCGTGGTGGAAGTCTTCGCTCGCGGGCTGCAGACGCGCGGTGTTGAACCAGGCGCGCAGCGTGTCGGTGTCGCCGGGGTGCAGGGCCGCGGCGGCCCGCCACTCGGCCGCGGCCTGCTCGAACTTCATCGCGGCGCCCAGCCGGCGGGCAGCGGCCACGTGCGCATCGAAGCGGTCGTCGTCGTTCACCATTTCCGACTTCACCGTCTCGGGCGTCTTCACGCGGCCGAGCAGCATGGCGCCTGCCATCAGCGCGGCACCGGTGAGCAGTCCACCCAGATGCGCCATGTAGGCGACGCCCTCGTCGGCGAGCCAGTGCTGCATCAGCTCGTTGACGATCCAGGCCGGCAGCAGGAGCAGGGCCGGCGCGCTGACGTAGTTGAAATAGAAGAACAGCTGGTAGAAAAAGCGGATGCGCCGCAGCCGATACATCACCGCATACATGCCCATCAGCGCCGAAACCCCGCCCGAGGCGCCCAGGCCGTAGGAGCCCTTGCCCGCATAGGCCCAGGCCGCCAGCGCCGAAGCGCCCACGCAGCCCAGCAGGTAGAAGGTGAGGTAGGTGCTGCGGCCCAGTGCCAGCTCGACCGAGGCACCGAACAGGAAGAGGAACAGCATGTTGCCCAGCAGGTGGCCGGTGCTGCCGTGCAGGAAGGCGGAGGTGATCAGCGTCCAGGGCTTGCTGAACCCGGCGTCCTTGCCGTAGTCCTGCGCCCAGCGCTCGGTGAAGGGGGCGGGCAGCATCGACTCGTACTGCTGGCGGTCGCGCTTCCACTCGGCGTACTGCGGGTGGGCGGGCGTGATGATCTCTTCGGCCTTCAGCTTCTTCTGGAAGGCCCGGTCGTGCTCCATGGCCTGGATCAACTGCTCGTAGGCCTCGGCCTTCAACATGCGCTCGCCCAGCTTGCCGCGCTTCGCGTCGGTCTTCTTCAGCCACTCCACGAAGGGCGGCAGTTCCAGCGCGGGCAGCGCGCTCTTCACGTAGTACTGGTCAGCGCGCTCGCGGCCGTTCTCTTCGCTGGTCTGCGGCCCCCACCAGACGATCATGTTCACGAGGATCAGCAGCACCGTCAGCCACGGTGGGTTGCGCCAGCTCGGTTTGTTCTCGAGCGGGATGGCGTAGAACACGGTGGGGCGGCCGGTTGCTGCTGCTGATGCGGTGCCGCGATCAGCCGAGGCGCTTGCGGTGGCGCGCGATCTGCGCCTTCACCTGCGCGGGCGCCGTACCGCCGAGGATGTTGCGTGCGTTCAGCGAGCCGCGCAGGCTCAGCACGTCGTACACGTCCTTCTCGATGTTCGGATTGAACTGCTGCAGCACCGCAAGCGGCAGCTCGGCCAGGTCGACCTTGTGCGACGTCGCTGCCTTCACGGCGTGCGCCACGGTTTCGTGCGCGTCGCGGAAGGGCAGGCCCTTCTTCACGAGGTAGTCGGCCAGGTCGGTGGCGGTGGCGTAGCCGCGCAGGGCTGCGGCTTCCATTGCCTCGGGCTTCACGGTGATGCCGCCGATCATCTCGGCAAAGATGCGCAGGGTGTCCTTGAGCGTGTCGACGGTGTCGAACAGCGGCTCCTTGTCTTCCTGGTTGTCCTTGTTGTAGGCGAGCGGTTGTCCCTTCATGAGGGTGATGAGCGCCATCAGGTGGCCGACCACGCGGCCGGTCTTGCCGCGCGCCAGCTCGGGCACGTCGGGGTTCTTCTTCTGCGGCATGATCGACGAGCCGGTCGTGAAGCGGTCGGCGATCTGGATGAAGCCGAAGTTCTGGCTCATCCACAGGATGAGTTCTTCGCTCATGCGGCTGATGTGCACCATGCACAGGCTCGCCGCGGCAGTGAACTCGATCGCGAAGTCGCGGTCGCTCACGGCGTCCAGGCTGTTCTGGCACACGCCGTCCATGTTCAGGGTCTTGGCGACGAGCTCGCGGTCCAGCGGGTAGCTCGTGCCGGCGAGGGCGGCAGCGCCCAGCGGCAGGCGGTTGACGCGCTTGCGCACCTCGCCCATGCGCTCGGCATCGCGGCTGAACATTTCCACGTACGCGAGCATGTGGTGGCCGAAGCTCACCGGCTGGGCCACCTGCAGGTGGGTGAAGCCGGGCAGGATCACCTCGACGTTCTTCTCGGCGATGTCCACCAGCGCCTTCTGCAGTTCGGTGAGCAGGTCGCCGATGAGGTCGATTTCGCCGCGCAGCCAGAGGCGCACGTCGGTGGCGACCTGGTCGTTGCGGCTGCGGCCGGTGTGCAGGCGCTTGCCGGCATCGCCGACGAGCTGCGTGAGGCGCGCCTCGATGTTCAGGTGCACGTCCTCCAGGTCGAGCTTCCACTCGAAGGCGCCGGATTCGATTTCGCTGCGGATCTGCGCCATCCCACGCTCGATTTCGGCGTGGTCCTGCTTCTGGATGATCCCCTGGGCGGCGAGCATGCCGGCATGGGCGAGGGAGCCCTCGATGTCGGCCTGCCAGAGGCGCTTGTCGAAGAAGACGCTGGAGGTGTAGCGCTTCACCAGGTCGCTCATCGGTTCGGAGAAAAGGGCCGACCAGGCTTCGGATTTCTTGTCGAGTTGGTTTTGGGTCATGGGAGCCGTCCAGGAGGCAATAATGGGTTGGTCACCCGATGTAACTGTGATGTCCGCGATGCGCAACCCGGCGATTTTATCGGCCACCTCTGGCTCTACGCCCCCGACGCCGTCGGAGAGGGCTCGCGCGTCCCTGCGCGCCGAGCCGTCGCTGTTCGATGCCTGCCAGATCGGCGTGGTGCTGCGCACCGTGGTGTTCGTCGAGGTGGTGGTGGCCATCGCCGCGCTCTTCGTGATCTCCACGCCCGGCGAATGGCTGGTGCAGACCGCCACCGTCACCGGCGGCGCCTTGCCCGCGACGCTGCTCTGGCTGGTGACGGCCTGCGGGCTCAAGAAGCAGTTGCGGCGCTTGCCGCGCCAGTGGCAGTACGCGGCCGGCGCCGTGCTGGGCGCACTGGCATCGCTCTATGGCTGCGGCCTCTTGCGCCTGACCGGCGTGCTCGCCAATGCGCCGTGGCTGGCCAGCGGGCTGGCCGGCGCGCTGTTCGCAGGGCTCGTGATGACCGCGATGGCCCTGCGCGCACTCGGCCAGACGCCCGCCGCCACCACGGCCCGGCTCGAGGAACTGCAGTCGCGCATCCGCCCCCACTTTCTCTTCAACACGCTCAACAGCGCCATCGCCCTCGTGCGCGAGGAGCCCGCCAAGGCCGAGACCATGCTCGAAGACCTGGCCGAGCTGTTTCGCCAGGCGCTGGCCGACCCGGGCGAATCGGGCACGCTGGCCGACGAGATCGCGCTGGCCGAGCGCTACCTGGCCATCGAGCAGGTGCGCTTCGGCGACCGGTTGCGCATCCGCTGGGACCTCGATGCCGCCGCCAGCAATGCACGCCTGCCGCCGCTGTTGCTGCAGCCGCTGGTCGAGAACGCCATCAAGCACGGCGTGGAGCCCAGCCCCGAGGGCGCCAAGCTGCGCATCCGCACCGAGCGGCGCGGCAGCATGGTGGTGATCGAGGTGGTCAACAGCCTGCCGCCGCTGCGCTGGGCCGACGAGCCGCTGCCGCGCGGCCACGGCATTGCGCTGGCCAACGTGCGCGACCGGCTGCGCCTGTTGCACGACATGCAGATGCAGTTCAGCGCCGGCATGGACCAGAAAAACTACCGGGTGCGCATCGCGATCCCCGCCGAATCATCATGACCCTCAAGACCCTCATCGTCGACGACGAAGCCCTGGCGCGCTCCCGCATGCGCACCCTGCTGCGCGACTGCAGCGCGCCCGCCGCCGAGGTGGTGGCCGAGGCCTCGCAGGGCGCCGAGGCGCAGCAGCACCTGGCCACGATGGACCTCGATCTGGTGCTGCTCGACGTGCACATGCCCGGCGTCGACGGCATCGAGGTGGCGCGCGCGCTGCGCAGCAACCCCGATGCACCGGCCGTGGTGTTCGTGACAGCACATGCGACGCACGCGGTCACCGCCTTCGAGCTCGACGCGGTCGACTACCTGACCAAGCCGGTGCGCGCCGAGCGCCTGCAGCAGGCGCTGCTGAAGGCCGAACGCTTCCTGAAGGAGCGCCGCGCGCTGCAGGCCGATGCCGCGCCCGAGACCGTGCTGATCCAGGACCGCGGCCGCGCCGAGCGCGTGCCGCTCTCCGAGGTGCTGTACCTGAAGTCCGAATACAAGTACCTCACGGTGCGCACCGCCACGCGCAGCCACATCCTCGATGGCTCGCTCAACGAGTTCGAGGAGCGCTATCCGAACCGCTTCCTGCGGGTGCATCGCAATGCGCTGGTGGCCCGCTCGGCCATCCGCGCGCTCGAGAAATACGACGACGGCGAAGACGCCGAAGGCTGGGCCCTCCGGCTGGATGCGATTCCCGAACCCGTCGCTGTGTCGCGGCGCCAACTTGCCGCAGTGCGCGAAGTGCTCAAGGAGACGCGATGAACGACGAGCAGCGCCCCCCTGCGCCCGACAAGCCACCGGCCGAGCCGGCACCCCAACGCGCGACCGAACCTCCGGCCGCCGAGAGCGCGCAAGTCCCCGCATCGAACGGAACGCCTTCTCCTCCCACTGCCGCGCTTGCACCGGTACCCGCACCGGAGGAGCCGGCTGCCGAGCCCACCGCGGCCCAGCGCCGGCGCCTCATGCTGCACATGCCGGTCGACGTGCGCAGCGCCTCGCTGGTCGTGCTCGCCGTGCTGGCCAGCGTCTTCGCGCTGCAGTGGGGCCAGGCGGTGTTCATCCCGCTGATGCTGAGCCTTTTGCTGACCTACGCGCTGTCGCCGCTGGTCGAGATGCTCCACCGCTGGCACCTGCCGCGCTGGATCGGCGCGGCGTTCATCCTCGTGGGCCTGTTCGGCGGCATCGGCTGGACGGGCTATTCGCTCTCGGGCAACGCCTCGCAACTGGTCGATTCGCTGCCCGTCGCCGCGCAGAAGCTCGGACAGGCGATGCGCCGCGACAAGGGCGCCAGCGCCACGCCGCTCGAAAGCGTGCAGCAGGCGGCCGCGCAGCTGGAGAAGGCGGCCGAGGAAAACTCCGCGCGCGTCGCCTCGCGGCGCGGCGTGGCCCGCGTCGTCATCGAGCGGCCCGGCTTCAACGTGCGCGACTACCTGCTGAGCGGCACCGTCGGCCTGTTGAGCGCGCTGGGCCAGTTCACGCTGGTGGCTTTTCTCACCTACTTCGCGCTGTGCTCGGGCGACACCTTCCGGCGCAAGCTCATCAAGATCACCGGCTCGAGCCTGCAGAAGAAGAAGGTCACGGTGCATGTGCTGGACGACATCACGCGCAACATCGAGCGCTACCTGCTGGTGCAGATCTTCACCAGCGTGCTCGTGGGATTGGCCACCGGCCTCGCGTTCTGGGCCATCGGGCTGGAGAACGCCGCGGTGTGGGGAATCATCGCCGCGGTGACCAACCTCATCCCGTACATCGGCTCGGTCATCGTGCTCGCTGCGGCGGGGCTCGTGGCCTTCCTGCAGTTCAACAGCCTGCAGATGGGCCTCGCGGTGGCCGGCACTTCGCTGGCCATCCACACGATCATCGGCAACCTGCTGCTGCCCTGGCTCACCAGCCGCACCAGCCGCATGAACCCGGTGGCGGTGTTCGTCGGCGTGATCTTCTGGGGTTGGCTCTGGGGCATCTGGGGGCTGCTGCTGGGCATTCCGATCACGATGGTGATCAAGTCGATCTGCGACCGGGTGGAAGACCTGCAGCCCATCGGCGAACTGCTGGGCGAATAAGGGCGCTCAGCCCGGCTGCGCCTTGCCGCGCGCCGCTTGTTTCACCGGCAGCTTCTTCGCCGCCGGCTTTTTCACCGGGAGCTTCTTCACGAACGTGTCGGCCGCATCGAGCGGCTTGCCGTCGTGCGTGCGCAGGTCGAGCTTGCGCACCGGCTTGCCGCTGCCCCGCTCGACCAGCACCGAGTGCGCCTCGCCCTTGCCGTAGAGGTGCTGCTCGCCCCAGTGCCTGAGCCCCACCACCACGGGGAAGAGGCCGTTGCCCTTGGGCGTGAGAACGTACTCCTGGTACATCGTGCCATCGGATGCGGGCGCGAGCGCGAGCACGCCTTCCTGCACCAGGTTCTTCAGCCGGTCCGCGAGGATGTTCTTCGCCACACCCAGGCTCTGCTGGAATTCGCCGAAGCGCTTCATGCCGTCGAAGGCATCGCGAATGATGAGCAGCGACCACTGGTCGCCCACGATGTCGAGCGAGCGCGCCATCGGGCAGGTGTCTGATTTGAGGCTTCGTCTCTTGGCCATGGGGCCGTATTAGACCGGCGATGCTCTTCCGGTGGCAAATGAAAACCTGAATGCCTGCAATGGAACTGATGGGAATCGTTTGTCCGTAAGGTCGCTGCCATGCCTTATCTCCAACTCGACGTGAACGGCCGCCACGAAGTGGCCGACAAGAAGCGCCTCGCGCGCCAGCTCTGCGAAACCTATGCGCAACTGATGAGCGTCGACATCCGCCGCATCAGCGTCGCGATCCGAGAGGTGGGCGAAGGCGGCGTCTGGCGCATGGTGGACGGCGAGGCCACCGAGGTGTCGGTGCTCATGTGCGACATCCGGCGCGGCCGCTCCGCCGAGTTGCGGCTCGAGGTCGCGAAGGCCCTGTGCCGCGATTGCATCGACATACTGGGCCTGCGCGAAGACCGTCTCAACGTCGAGTTCACCCAGCATTCGGGCGATGAGATGTACCACCCGACGCTGGGGGGGCTACAGCCCGGAGTGGTCGGAAGACGAGGCCGGCTGAGCACGGTGCTCAGCGCAGTGCACGCTGCATCAGCACGGTATCGACCCACTGCCCGAACTTGAACCCGACGCTGCGCAGCACGCCGACCGTCCCGAACCCGAGGCTTTCGTGCAGGCGCTGCGAACCGGCATTGGCGCTGTTGCCCACCACCGCCACCATCTGCGTGAAGCCGCCCTCGGTGCAGCGCGCGATCACCGCCCGCAGCAGCGCCTTGCCGATGCCATGGCCGTGCATGCCGTGCGCGACGTAGATCGAGTCCTCCACCGTGTGGCGGTAGGCGGAGCGGGCGCGGTAGGGGCTCGCGTAGGCATAGCCGACGACCTCGCCGTTCTTCAGTGCGACCAGGTAGGGAAGAGCGCGGCGCAGCACCTCGGTGCGGCGCGTCTGCATCTCTTCGACAGTGGGCACCTCTTCCTCGAAGGAGCACAGGTCGTGCTGCACGTAGTGGCTGTAGATGGCCTGCACCGAGGCCATGTGGTGCGGCTCGGCATCGAGGATTTCAACGGTGGTGGAAGCTGCGGGCGAGAGCGTCGGTGAGTGCATGCCGCGAATCTTGACGTTCCATCATCGATAAGTGAAGCTTCGCTGACCTATGCGGAGCATAAGCAATACTTTGGAAAAGACACTGAACCTCGACCAGCTCAAGTCCTTCGGGCTGGTGATCGAAACCGGCAGCTTCTCGGCCGCAGCCGACCGGCTCGGCCTCACTCAGCCGGCCATCAGCCTGCAGGTGCGCCAACTCGAACGCAGGCTCTCGGTGCGACTGATCGAACGCGTCGGCAAGCGCGCCAGGGCCACGCCGGCCGGCATGGAATTGCTGCGCCATGCGCACCACATCGAAACCGCAGTGGACAACGCCATCGACGCCCTGGCCGATCACGCGAGCGGCGTCACGGGCCGCGTGCGCCTGGGCACTGGTGCCACCGCGTGCCTGCATTTCCTTCCGGCCGTGCTGCGCGCGCTGCGGGAGGAGTTTCCGGCGCTCGGCATCGTGGTGAGCACCGGCAACACCGAAGACCATGTGCGCAGGGTCGAGGAGAACAGCATCGACCTGGCGCTGGTCACGCTGCCCGCCGCCGGCCGGTCGCTGAGCGTGACGCCGGTGCTCGACGACGAGTTCGTCGCCATCGGCCGCAGCGACCTCGCACCGCTGAAGGCGCGGGTGACGCCGGCCGACCTGGGCGGCTTGCCGCTGGTGCTGTTCGAGCCCGCGGCCAACACGCGCAAGCTGGTCGATCGCTGGTTCGCCACCGAAGGCCTGCAGCCGCAGCCCGTGATGGAGCTGGGCAGCGTCGAGGCGATGAAGGAGATGGTGGCCGCGGGGCTGGGCTACGGCATCGTGCCGCGCATGGCGATGGCCGGTCGCGGCGCCCACCCCGACCTGAAGATCAGCCGCCTTGCGCCGCGCATGCACCGCACACTGGCCGTCGTCATCCGGCGCGACAAGCCGGTCAACAAGGCCCTGCGCGTGGTGCTCGATGCGATCGCGGCGGCGGGCAAGAAGGCGGGGCCGGTTACTCGGGCAAGGTAGCCAGCACCGGGCCGCCCCGCGCCCGGCCCAGCGTGCCGACGATCAGCGCGGCGATCAGCACCAGCCCGCCGCTGAGCACCATCGCACTGGAGATGCCGAAGTTGTCGACCGTGAGGCCGCCGATGAGGGCGCCCGAGGCGATCGCCACCTGGAAGCCGCTCACGAGCAGCGCCTGGCCGGCTTCGGGGGCATCGGGCACGGCTTCCATCATCCAGCCGGTGAGCGCCACCGGGATCAGGCCGAAGGCCACGCCCCAGATGAAGACCACCACCGCGCCGGGCACGAAGCCGCTGCCGATCAGCGTGGACAGCAGCAGTGCCGTCGCCAGCATCAGCGCGGCCAGCAAGGTGGTGCCGCGCACGCTGCGCGCCACCAGGCTGCCGCCGACGAAGGTGCCGATGAAGCCGACCGCGCCGTACACCAGCAGCAGCGTCGAGACCGCGTTGGGCTCCAGGCCGAACACCTGCTGCAGCAGCGGCTTGAGGTACGTGTAGGCCGCGAAGTGCCCGGCGATGAAGAACAGCACCGCGAGCAGCCCGACCTGCGCCATGCGGCGCGTGAGCGGCGTCAGCAGGTCGCGGGCACCGATGGCGCGCGCCGGCGGAATCGCGGGCAGCAACCACAGCTGCACCAGCAGCACCACCGCGGCCAGCGCACCGGTCACCGCGAACGAAGCGCGCCAGCCGAACAGCGTGCCGAGGAACGAACCCGCCGGCACGCCGAGCACCGTGGCGGCCGACACGCCGGCCAGCACCAGCGACATGGCGCGTGCCTTCGAGGCGTCGGGCACCAGCTGCGTGGCCGCGGCGGGCGCAAAGGTCCAGAAGCCGCCCACGCACAGGCCGAGCAGCAGGCGCGCGACGAGCATGGTGGCGAAGTTGGGCGCAAACGCCGCGAGCAGGTTCGAGGCGATCAGCAAGGTGGTGAGCGCGATCAGTACCGTGCGCCGGTCGAGCTTGCCCGAGGCGACGATCAGCGCCGGTCCGGCGAAGGCGGCGAGCACGCCGGGCATCGTGACCATGAGACCGGCCGTGCCGTCGGAGACGTTCAGGCCGCGCGCGATGTCGGTGAGAAGGCCGATCGGCATGAACTCGGTCGAGACCATCGCGAAGGTGCCGACGGCAATGGAGCCGACCGCGAGCCAGGCGGAACGGGTGGTCTTGACCAGCCCGGACGGCGGCGGCGACGACACGTCGTCGATGCAGGGATTGCTGCTGGGTGCATTCATCATGGAGAGGGGTCCTGGAGCGCATCGGCGAAGCGCGTGCCGATGCTTGTTGCGGGAGTCCAGGGAGTGTGAAAGCGGATGCTCTCGCGACAAAGGGGGCTCGTGGCAGTAGTCAGTTTCCCGTGGGCGAACAATCGGGCCTTTTTGCAGCTCCGTGGCTGCTGGCCTGTTCACCGTGGCGGCTATCGCCACCACCATCATTCGTTATCGAGGCTGCAGCACCCGGCCGTCGGCGATGAACGAATCGCCGACCAGCACACGAAAGTCCACACCCTGCACGAAGCGAGGCTTGGCGAGGTCGGGCTTCAGGAACTCGATGTCGAGCGAATGCGCCTTGCCGCGCTCCAGCGCTTCGCCCTGCGGCACGAACCATCGCGCGGAAAAACCTTCGTTGTCGATCACCAGCGCGCAGCGGTATTCCCCCGCGGCGAGCGGCACGTCATGAATCGGCAGCGCCGGCGGGCGCAGCGTGATGTCGGCACGCAGGTGCGGCGTGAACGCACCCAGCGCGTCGAAGGTCACGGGTTCGGGCGGCGGCGCGCGGCGCGGCAGCTTGCCGATGAGCCAGGCGATCACGTTGCCGATGATCGGCACCCACAGCACCATCAGCAGCGTGGCGATGTCGCGTGTGGTGGTGCCGCGCTCCGCGTAGTGCCGCACCACCGCCCCGCCGACCGCCACGCACAGCAGGATGACGACGATCAATCTGCGGCGGGACTGGATGGTGCTCACCGTGCACCCTCGGCGTTGCGCTTCATCCCGTGTTGCGCAGGCCCGCGGCCACCCCGTTGATCGAGATGTGAATGCCGCGCTGCAGCCGCTCGCCGCCGTCGCCCGCGCGGTAGCGCCGCATCAGTTCCACCTGCAGGTGATGCAGCGGATCGATGTAAGGGAAGCGATGCCGCACCGAACGCTGCATCTCCGCATTGCCTTCGAGCCGCTGCTTCGCGCCGGTGATGAGCGTGAGCGCATCCGAGGTGCGGTGCCATTCGGCATCGATCATCGAGAACACCTTCTGGCGCAGCTTGCGGTCGGTCACCAGCTCGGCATAGCGCGAGGCCAGTGCGAGGTCGCTCTTGGCGAGCACCATGTCCATGTTCGAGAGCAGCGTGCGAAAGAACGGCCACTGCGCGTACATGCGCTGCAGCAGCGCCACGCGCTCCTTCTTGCCAGCGGCGTTACCGGCCGAGGCGAGGAACTGCTCCACGCCGGCGCCGAAGCCGAACCAGCCCGGAATCGTGAGGCGGCACTGGCCCCAGCTGAAGCTCCATGGCACCGCGCGCAGGTCGTCGATCTTGTGGCTCGGGTTGCGCGATGCGGGGCGCGAGCCGATGTTGAGTTCGGCGATTTCGCGGATCGGCGTGGAGCCGAAGAAGTAGTCGCCGAAGCCGGGGGTCTCGTACACCAGCTTGCGGTACGCGGCCATGCTGGCGGCGGAAAGTTCGCTCGCGGCCGAAAGGAAGGTGGCGGGCGCCGACTTGCCCTGCGGCAGCAGCGTGGCCTCCAGCGTGGCAGCCACCAGCGTCTCCAGGTTGCGGCGGCCGATCTCGCGGTTGGCGTACTTCGAGCCGATGACTTCGCCTTGCTCGGTGAGGCGGATCTGGCCGCGCACCGTGCCCGGCGGCTGCGCGAGGATCGCCTGGTAGCTCGGACCGCCGCCGCGTCCCACCGTGCCGCCGCGGCCATGGAACATGCGCAGGCGGATCGGGTTGGCCTTCTTCTTGTTGAGTTCGTCGAACAGAGACACCAGCGCGATGCCCGCGCGGTACAGCTCCCAGTTGCTGGTGAAGATGCCGCCGTCCTTGTTGCTGTCGCTGTAGCCCAGCATCACGTCCTGCTCGCCGCCCGAGCGCTCGATGAGCGCCTGGATGTTCGGCAGCGCATAGAAGGCGCGCACGATGGGCGCGGCATTGCGCAGGTCTTCGATGGTTTCGAACAGTGGCACGACGATCAGGTCGCACACCGCGTTGGTGGCCATCGCACCGCGCAAGAGGCCCACTTCCTTTTGCAGCAGCAGCGCTTCGAGCAGGTCGCTCACCGTTTCGGTGTGGCTGATGATGTAGTGGCGAATGGCCGCGGCGCCGTAGCGCGCACGCGCGGTGCGGGCGGCGGCGAAGATGGCCAGCTCGCTCTTTGCGAGCGGCGAGTAGTCGGCGTCGGGCACGCGCAGGGGACGCGCATCGTCGAGCAGCTTGAGCAGCAGCGTCTGCTTGGCCTCTTCGGCGAGCGAGGCGTACGACGGCTCGATGCGTGCGGTGGCGAGCAGCTCGGCGATCACCGCCTCGTGCTTGTCGGAACTCTGGCGCAGGTCGACCGTGGCGAGGTGGAAGCCGAACACTTCCACCGCGCGGATCAGCGGCCGCAGGCGCGGTGCGGCGAGCACGCTGCCGTGCTTCTCGCCGAGCGACTCTTCCACCGTGCGCAGGTCGGCCAGGAATTCTTCCGCGCTGTGGTACGGATTCTGCGGCGCGACCGCATGGCGCGCGGCCTCGCCGCCGGTGAGCTCGCGCAGGGTCGCCGCGAGGCGCGCATACACGCCCGTGAGCGCGCGGCGGTAGGGCTCGTCCTTGCGGTGCTCGCTGGTGTCGGGCGAGCGCTCGGCCAGCGCCTGCATCTCGACCGACACATCGACCAGCGTGGCCGAAAGCGAAAGCTCGCCGCCCAGGTAATGCACCTCGGTGAGGTAGTAGCGCAGCGCCAGTTCGGCCTGCCGGCCGAGCGCGTATTCGAGCGTCTCGGCGGTGACGTTCGGGTTGCCGTCGCGGTCGCCGCCGATCCACTGGCCCATGCGCAGGAACGGCGCAACCGACGGCGTGTGGCCGCCTTGCGTCAGCGCCTTTTCGAGGTCGGCATAGACGCGCGGAATTTCGCGCAGGAACGTGGCTTCGTAATAGCTCAGCGCGTTCTCGATTTCATCGGCCACGGTGAGCTTGGAGAAGCGCAGGAGGCGCGTCTGCCAGATCTGCGTGACGCGCGTGCGCATCTGTGTTTCGTTGTCGGCGAGTTCGATCGGCGAGAGTGCGTCTTTTCCACCTGCGTAGGCGCTCTGGCGCAGCTTGATTTCGTCGCGCGTGGTGAGCAGCAGGGCAATGGCGCGCTCGGCATCCAGGATGCTCTTGCGCTGCACTTCGGTCGGGTGCGCGGTGAGCACGGGCGACACGTAGCTGTGAGCGAGCGAGGCGACGATTTCGTCGGGCTTCACGCCGGCCTTGCGGATGCGGGCAAGCGCGGTCTGCAGGTCGCCGTCGGCCAGCACGCCTTCGCGATCGGCCTCGGTGCGGCGGCGGATCTGGTGGCGGTCTTCCGCGAGGTTGGCCAGATGGCTGAAGTAGGTGAAGGCGCGGATCACGCGCACCGTTTCGGCGGCGCTCAGGCCCTTGAGCAGGTTCTTGAGCGCCCGGTCGGCCGCCTGGTCGGCGTCGCGGCGAAAGGCCACGGACAGGGTGCGAATCTTCTCCACCAACGCATAGGTTTCGTCTCCTTCCTGCTCCCGGATCACATCGCCGAGGATCCGGCCCAACAGCCGGATGTCGTCGATCAGTGGCTGGTCTTCGGCCTGTCGGCGCTTGGGGAGGGCAGGGGTCTTGCTGGCTTTCATTCGATGTTGTTCCTGGGGACTTGAATGGACGCGCCGCCTGCGTTGCTGCGGCGCAACATGCTAGCATTCCGGCGTCTGAAAACATGTACTTTTTGGGAGCGGTCTTGAGCAATATCGTGATCGCGACGCGCGAAAGCCGGTTGGCCCTTTGGCAAGCCGAACACGTGCAAGCGCTTCTGCAAGAACGAGGCCACACGGTCAGCCTGCTGGGCATGACGACCCGGGGCGACCAGATCCTCGACAAGAGCCTGAGCAAGGTCGGCGGCAAGGGCCTCTTCGTCAAGGAACTCGAAACAGCGATCGAAGACGGGCGCGCCGACATCGCGGTGCATTCGCTGAAAGATGTGCCGATGGACCTGCCCGAAGGCTTCGTCCTCGCCTGCGTGCTGGAGCGCGAAGATCCGCGCGACGCACTGGTCTCCCCCCGCTATGCCTCGCTCGACGAATTGCCGCACGGCGCGGTGGTCGGCACCTCCAGCCTGCGCCGCGTGGTGCTGCTCAAGGCCAGGCGACCCGACGTGCGCATCGAACCGCTGCGCGGCAACCTCGACACGCGCCTGCGCAAGCTCGACGAAGGGCAGTACGACGCAATCATCCTGGCGGCCGCGGGCCTGAAGCGCCTGGGCCTCGAAGACCGCATCCGCGTAGCCTTCGAACCCGACGACATGCTGCCGGCCGCAGGGCAGGGCGCATTGGGCATCGAGGTGCGCGCCGACCGCGAGGATCTGATCGAATTGCTCGCGCCGCTCGCGCACCGCGGCGACTGGCTCTCGACCGCCGCGGAGCGCGCGGTGAGCCGCGCGATGGGTGGCAGTTGTTCGATGCCGCTCGCGGCGCATGCCCGCTGGCAGGCCGATGGCGCATTGCGCATCGATGCGGCCTGGGGCGACCCTGAAGGCAATGCGCCGCTCGTTCGCGTTCATGCGCAGGCCGACGTCGGTGACTTCGGACGCGCCGACGCGCTCGGCGAACACGCCGCCGCGCTGCTGCGCGACGCAGGCGCCCACTGAAATCCGTGGTCGTCCGATGACTGCGCGGCCCGTCATCGTCACGCGGCCCGCGCGCGAGGCGGGGCAGTGGGTCGATGACCTGCGTGCCGCCGGCCTTGACGCGGTGGCGCTTCCGCTGATCGTCATCGAGTCGGTCCACGATGCCGAACCGCTGCGCGCGGCCTGGCGGCGGATCGAAGACTACGCGGCGCTGATGTTCGTCAGCGCCACGGCCGTCGAGCATTTCTTCCAGAGCAGGGACGCGGATTCATCCGACGAGGCGATGGCCGGTCGCCGCTTCTGGGCCACGGGCCCTGGCACGACGCGTGCCCTGCTGCGCGCCGGCGTGCCGCCCGAAGCCATCGATGCACCGCCGCCCGAAGCCACGCGCTTCGACTCCGAGGCGCTGTGGGAGCGCGTTCAGACGCAGGTATCGACTGGCGTGCGCGTGCTCATCGTGCGCGGCGGCGATGAGGCCGGGCAGCCCGCCGGCCGCGACTGGCTCGCCAAGGAGATCGATGCGGCGAGCGGCCAGCGCGACACGGTGGTGGCCTATCGCCGATTGCCGCCGTTGTTCGATGTCGGACAACATCAGCTCGCCATCGATGGTGCGCAAGGCCGCGCGATCTGGCTCTTCAGCAGCTCCGAAGCGATCGCCAATCTCCAGCGCGCGATGCCCGGCACCGACTGGCACGCCGCAAGCGCGGTCGCCACGCACGCACGCATCGGCGAAGCCGCGCGGGCCGCGGGTTTTGGTGCGTTGCGTGTCTGCACACCCCTGCGGGATGCGTTGATCGCGTCGATAGAATCGTTGGCATGAGCGCCGCGTCCCCGTCAGACGACATTTCTCCTCCTTCTTCCTCTTCCGCTGCCGCGACGGCGCCGGTGCCCGCCACGCTGGCGCCGCATCAGACGCCCGCCGCCATGGCCGCCGCAGCCACTTTGCTGTCCCGCATCGGCCTGGGGCTCCTCACTCTCATGGCGCTGCTCGCATTGGTGATGACCATCGCGCTGTGGAACAAGGTCAGCGGCATGAAGGAGCAGCTGGCACGCCAGAGCGCCGAGGCTACGGCGCAGTCGATGGAAGCGCGCACGCTGGCGCGCCAGGCGAGCGACACGGTGCGCGATGCCGCGGCCCGCGTGGCCCTCATCGAAACCCGCGTGGCCGAAGTCGCGCTGCAGCGCTCGCAACTCGAAGAGCTGATGCAGAGCCTCTCGCGTTCGCGCGACGAGAACCTCGTGGTCGACATCGAATCGGCCGTGCGCCTCGCCCTGCAGCAGGCCCAGGTCACCGGCAACGTCGAGCCTTTGCTGGCTGCGTTGAAGGCGGGCGACCTGCGCATTTCGCGCGCCGCGCAGCCCCGGCTCGCACCGCTGCAGCGCGCGATGCAGCGCGACGCAGACCGCCTCCGCAGCAACTCGAGCGTCGACAGCGCCGAGGCGCTGCAAAAGCTCGACGAGCTGATGCGCAACGTGGACGACCTGCCCACGCTGAATGCGGTGGCTGTGCGCGGCACGGGCGTCAACGCATGGCAGCCCGAACCGATTCCGGCCGATGCGCCCTGGTGGCAGCGTGCGCTGCTCACGGTGCGCGGCGAAGTCCGTTCGCTGGTGCGCGTCGGCCGCATCCAGAGCCCCGAGGCGATCCTGCTGGCGCCCGAGCAGACCTACTTCCTGCGCGAGAACCTCAAGCTCAAGCTGCTCAATGCGCGCCTCTCGCTGCTCTCGCGCCAGGTCGATGCCACGCGCACCGAACTGGGCCAGGTGACTGCATCGCTCAACCGCTATTTTGACCCCGCATCGCGCCGCACGCAGGCCGCGGCCACGCTGCTGCAGCAACTGCAGGCGCAGGTGAAGACCACCGAGCCGGCACGCGTCGACGACACGCTCGCGGCACTGGCCACCGCGGCCGCAGGGCGCTGAACAATGACCCCCCGGCTTTTCACTCGCTTCGCTCCGTGTAATTCGCCACCCCCCGAGGGGGAGGCTCGACCCGCCTTGGGGCGGCCCGGCGGCGGTCGCTGACATGCGCGCTGCAATCTGGCTCCTCGCGCTGTTCGCCGTCGCCGCGGCAGTGGCTCTTTTCGCGGGCAACAACCAGGGCACGATCACGGTGTTCTGGCCGCCCTGGCGCGTCGACCTGTCGCTGAACCTCGTGCTCGTGATCCTGCTGGGCACTTTCGTGTTGCTGCACGTTGCGCTGCGTGCGCTGGCCGCGCTGTTCTCGCTGCCGACACAGGCGCGCCAGTGGCGCCTCCAGCAGAAGGAACGCACGCTGCATGCCGCGTTGCTCGATGCGATGGTGCAGTTGATCGCCGGCCGCTTCTCGCGCGCGCGCAAGGCGGCCCAGTCGGCGTTGGTGCAGGAAAAAACATTGGCTGCACTCGATGCCAACCTGCCCCAGGCGCAGCAGGTGCGCGTGCTCTCGCACCTGCTGGCCGCCGAGAGCGCGCAGGCGCTGCAGGACAAGCCAGCGCGCGATGCGCATCTGCAGCAGGCGCTCAACGAGAGCGTCGACCGCACGGTGCTCGCAAGCCCCGAGACGCGCGAAGGCGTGCAGTTGCGCGCCGCGCGCTGGGCGCTCGAAGACCGCGATGCGGCCGCGGCGCTCGCCCGTCTCGAAGAACTCCCGCAGGGCGCGCAGCGGCGCACGCTGGCCCTGCGCCTTCGCCTGAAGGCGGCGCGGCAGGACGGGCGCACGCTCGAAGCACTTGAAACCGCCCGCCTGCTGGCCAAGCACCGCGCCTTTTCGGATGCGGCGGCGCAAAGCATCATGCGCGGCCTGGCAACCGAGCTGCTGTCGGGCGCACACGACCCGGCGCAGCTGATGCGTGCCTGGTCCGAACTCGACAGCAACGAACGCCAGATGCCCGAGGTGGCGATCCACGGCGCGCAGCGCATGGTGGTGCTGCATGGCGACCTGGCACTCGCACGCGACTGGCTGCTGCCCGCCTGGGACCGCATGGTGGCGAACCCGCGCGGCCTCGGCGATGCGCTGCGCGTGAAGCTCGCGCGCGCTTTGGAGGCGGGGCTCGACTCGGTGGACGCCGACTGGCTGTCCCGCATCGAAACCGCCCAGCGCAACAACCCGCGCGACGCGAACCTGCAATACCTCGCCGGCATGGCCTGCATGAAGCGCCAGCTCTGGGGCAAGGCGCAGCAACTGCTGACGCAGGCCGGGCTCGCGTTGCAGGACGCCGAACTCTATCGCCGCGCCTGGCTCGCGCTGGCCGAGCTGGCCGAAGCGCGCGAGGACGCCGAACAGGCCGCCGCCGCCTGGAAGCGCGCGGCGCAAGCGCCCAGCACCTGACCTGATTCATTCAGGGCGAGGTGCGGTGCGCTTCGGTGCGCCGGACAACTTCATGGGTCATCGCTTGCCGCCCTTGCTGTCGCAGTTCGCGCGGGCGTTTCTCGCGGTGCGCCTGGAGTTCTGCGTGAGCATGCACATCGATCTGCGCGTGGCGATACGGGCTGGGGAACTCGATTTGAAGAGGTCGACCGGGCACGAAGATCGTCGACGACCGCTACGGCCTGCCGCCGTTGCCGAGCGTCGAGTTCGCGCTGATCTGGAGTGAGCGGCAAGACGCTGTGCGCCTGCCGCTTCGGCCAGATGATCCTGGAAATGCCGGAGCTGCCGGTCGGCGAGCGGGCATAAAAAAACGGCGCCAAAGAGGCGCCGTTCTTCATTTGCGAGCTTGCTTCGTGCTCAGTGTGCGCCCGGCGCCTGTGCGTCGGTGGCCGTCTTCTCGAACGGCAGCGACATCGAACCCAGGTCGCGGCGGGTTTCGACCAGCACCAGCGGACCTTCGTCGAGCACGATCACCGGTGGGCGTTCGCGCGGCACATGCACCGGCTTCGGCTCGGCGGCGATCGCGGCGCGCGCTTGCGCGATGCGATCGGCATCCGAGTTGACCCACTGCAGGCCCGAGTTCTCGGCGATCTGCGCGAGTTCGTTCAGCGGCAGTTCGAAGGCCTGCACCTTGGGCAGGGCGCGGCCGTTGCCGGCGGGTGCTGCCTTGGCGGTTTCGACCACGATGGGCGCTGCGACCGGCGCGGCTGCAGGGCGCTCGAAGCGCGGCTGCGGCTGTGGTGCGGGTTCGCGCACTTCAGGGGCTGCGGCGACTTCGCTCACCTGGCGTTCGGCGACGGGTTCCGACACCAGCGGCAGTGGCTGCTGGCGCGCGACCGGCGCTTCGTACGACTCGCCGGTGGCTTCCACAGCGGCTGCGACGGCGCCTTCGGCGGCCGGTGCACCGGCTTCGCTCTCTTCGCGAGGGCCACGTTCGCGACGGTCGCGGCCGTAACGGTCACGCGAACGACCGCGGCGCTGCTCTTCGCCTTCGCGGCGCGGTGCCTGGTCGTTGCCCGCGTTGTCGATGCCTTGTTCGCCATCGGCGGACGCCACTTCAGCCACGCGCGCTTCGCCTTCGTTGGCGGCGGGCGGTGCATCGTTGCGGCGCTCACGGCGGCCGTCGTTGCGCTCGCCGCGTTCGCCACGGTCACCGCGCGGGGCGCGTTGCTCGTCGCGGCCGTTGCGGGGCTGGCGTTCGCCTTGCGGGGCGTCTTCACCGGCGACGGCTTCGCCGCGCGGTTGGGCGTCGCCGTTGCGTTCACCGCCGCGGTCGTTGCTGCGCTCACCGCGTTCGCCACGGTCGCTGCGCTCGCCGCGTTCACGACGCTCGCCGCGGGCGCGCGGTGCGCGTTCCGCTGCGTTGACTTCGTCTGCGCCGGGCGCTGCCTGCTGGGCTTCGAGGTTGACGTTGCCGTCGACCAGTGCCTCGGCCGGTGCGTTGCGGCCTTCGCCTTCGCGGCGCTCGCCACGACCGCCACGGCGTTGTTCGCCGTCGCGCGGGGCGCGTGCCTCACGCGGTTCGCGGGGTTCACGCTGCTCGCGCGGCTCGCGTTGTTCACGCGGCTGGCCTGCGGCTGCGTCGTTGCGCAGTTCGCTGCTGCGGCCTTCACGGTTTTCGCTGCGTCCTTCGCCACGGCCACCTTCGCGGCGCTCGCCACCGCGGCCGCCGCGGCGTTCGCCGTCACGGCCACCACGGCGTTCGCCGCCTTCACCGCGCGCTTCGCCGCGACCTTCGCCACCGCGGCCGCCACGGCGCTGTTCGCCGTCACGTGCACCGCCGCGGGCTTCGCCATCGCGGCCCGGACGGCCATCGCGGCGGGGCTTCGGTGCCTCGACCGGAATCGCGGACGGCGCGGGCGCCTTCGCTTCGGCCGGCGTGCCGCCGAACAGGCTCTTGATCCAGCCGAAGAAGCCGCTCTGCGCCGGAACCGGTGCACTCACCACAGGCGGTGCGACCGGTGCGGGTGCCGCGACAGGCGCGCGCACCGCTTCGGGCTTGGGCGGAACGACCGGCGCGGGCGCGTCGGGCAGCACGCCCTTGATGACCGGCGTCTGCTTGTTGGTCGGCTCCTGCGAGCGGCGGGTGACTGCCGTCGGATCTTCGATCTCGTCGGCCATCTTGTAGCTGGCTTCGATGTGATCCAGGCGCGGATCGTCGTGCTTCAGGCGTTCGAGCTTGTAGTTGGGCGTTTCGAGCGTCTTGTTGGGCACCATCAGCACGGTGACGCGCTGCTTGAGTTCGATCTTGGCGATTTCGGGGGCGCTTTTCGTTCAAGAGGAACGAAGCCACTTCGACCGGCACCTGGACGTGCACGGCGGCCGTGTTGTCCTTGAGGCACTCCTCTTGAATGATGCGCAGGATCTGCAGCGCGCTCGATTCGGTGTCGCGGATGTGGCCCGAGCCGCCGCAACGGGGGCAGGGGATCGACGAGCCTTCGCTGAGCGCCGGCTTCAGGCGCTGGCGGCTCATTTCCATCAGGCCGAACTTGCTGATCGAGCCGAACTGCACGCGGGCGCGGTCTTGGCGCAGCGCATCGCGCAGGCGGCTTTCGACTTCGCGGCGGTTCTTCGACTCGTCCATGTCGATGAAGTCGATGACGATCAGGCCGCCCAGGTCGCGCAGGCGCATCTGGCGGGCCACTTCGTCGGCGGCTTCGAGGTTGGTGCGGGTGGCGGTTTCTTCGATGTCGCCGCCCTTGATGGCGCGGGCCGAGTTCACGTCGACCGAGACCAGCGCCTCGGTATGGTCGATCACGATGGCGCCGCCAGAAGGCAGCTGCACGGTGCGGGCGTAGGCCGATTCGATCTGGTGCTCGATCTGGAAGCGGCTGAACAGCGCCGCGTCGTCGCGGTAGCGCTTCACGCGGGCGGCATGCTCGGGCATGACGTGCGCCATGAACTGCTGCGCCTGGTCGTAGATGTCGTCGGTGTCGATGAGGATGTCGCCGATGTCGTGATTGAAGTAATCACGGATCGCGCGGATCACGAGCGACGATTCTTGATAAATCAGGAAGGCGCCCTTGCCGCCCTTGCCCGCGCCGTCGATGGCGGACCAGAGCTTGAGCAGGTAGTTCAGGTCCCACTGGAGTTCGGGCGCCGAGCGGCCGATGCCGGCGGTGCGCGCGATGATGCTCATGCCCTTGGGGTACTCGAGCTGGTCCATCGCCTCCTTGAGCTCGGCGCGGTCGTCGCCCTCGATGCGGCGCGAAACGCCACCGCCGCGGGGGTTGTTGGGCATCAGCACGACATAGCGGCCGGCCAGCGAGATGAAGGTGGTGAGGGCCGCGCCCTTGTTGCCGCGTTCTTCTTTTTCGACCTGGACGGTGAGTTCCTGGCCTTCGCGGATCGCATCCTGGATGCGGGCCTGGCTGGCCGACACGCCTTCGGCGAAGTACTGCTTGGAGATTTCCTTGAACGGCAGGAAGCCGTGGCGGTCTTCGCCGTAGTCGACGAAACAGGCTTCGAGGCTGGGCTCGACGCGCGTCACGACCGCCTTGTAGATGTTGCCCTTGCGCTGTTCGCGCCCTTCGATCTCGATTTCGTAGTCGAGGAGCTTTTGCCCGTCGACGATGGCCAGGCGCCGTTCTTCGGCTTGCGTGGCATTGATCAGCATCCGCTTCATGATGCGTTGTCCTTATATGTATCGTTTACCGGCTCTTGACGAGCCAACGATGCACGGACGACGCCCGCGAAACCAGGGAATTGCCGCTTGGCCCCGGATGCTGTCGCTGCCGCGCCAGGCGCGAGCAGGCCTCTCGAGCGTCAGCTCAAGAAGACAGCCGGGGTGGGGGCGCGTGGATGGGCGCGAGCCAGATTCGGTGTTGAGTGGCGATCTTTTCGATCGCCGGTTGCGCAAGGGGGGCGCGCGCTGCGGATGATTCAATGCCGGAGGCCGCTGGCAGAAGCCAGGTCGGCCAGCGAAGGCATATTTGAATCAGCAGCATCAACACAACAAGGGACTCGCTTCGATCCGCCGGCAGCTTGGAAGCTGCAGGCTGGGTATTCCGTATCGGTGTTTCGTGGGTGTCGGCTTGACTTGGGTGCCGGGCCTGCCACTTTGCGCAATTGCGCGGGGTTTGCAGCTCGGCGCCAAAGCGGCATCGACCTCACAGCATGATCGTCAGTGCTCTAAACTTCTGTCTAATCAAGCACTTACACGACCGCGCTGGTGAAAAACATTATAGGTGCGAAGCAAAGCCCCGAGACCGCTCCAAATCCCGCAGATCGAAATGCCGGGGCCGAGGCAGGCGCGCATGCGGCCATCAAATTCATCACCGTCGACGCGGAGTCCGCGGGGCAGCGGCTCGACAACTTCCTGTTCCGCCATCTGAAAGGCGTGCCCAAGACGCATGTCTACCGGATCATCCGGTCGGGTGAGGTGCGCATCAACAAGGGGCGCGTGCAGGCCGAGACCCGCATCGAGGTCGGCGATGTGCTGAGGCTCCCGCCGGTGCGGATTTCGCCGCGCGCCGAAGAGGGCGCAACGCCGCCCGCACCTGCCCGTGAATTCCCGGTGCTGCTCGAAGACGACGCCGTGCTGGCCATCGATAAACCCGCCGGCGTGGCGGTGCACGGCGGCAGCGGCGTGAGCTTCGGCGTGATCGAGCAGCTGCGCACGGCGCGCCCGGGCGCCAAGTTCCTGGAGCTGGTCCACCGGCTGGACCGCGAAACCTCCGGCATCCTGCTGGTCGCCAAGAAGCGCAGCGCGCTGGTCGCGCTGCAGGACCAGTTCCGCGAGCGCGAAACCGGCAAGACCTACCTGGCGCTGGTCGAAGGCGACTGGCCCGCAAACAAGAAGGTGCTCGATGCGCCGCTCGCCAAATACTTGCTGCCCGACGGTTCCGGCGCCGGTGCCGGCGAGCGCCGCGTGCGTGTGGTCGCCAAGGACCATCCGGACGCGATGCGCGCCATCACGCTGGTTCGCGTGCTCGCGCGGCTCACGCTGCCGGGCGACGCCACGCCGCTGTCATTGCTGGCGGTGACGATCAAGACCGGCCGCACCCACCAGATCCGCGTGCACCTGGCCTCGGCCGGCCATGCGATCGCGGGTGACGACAAATATGGCGACTTCGAGCGCCAGCGCACGTTGCAGAAGCTCGGCTTGAAGCGCATGTTTCTTCACGCATGGCGCTTGCAGTTCAATCACCCGGCGGGCGGCGAGCGCGTCGCGCTGCAGGCCGACCTGCCGCCCGAACTGCACGCGCTGATGCCCCCTTCCGCGCTCCAGACGCTGGCCCAACACCCCACTCCCACGGCCCATGACTGATTCTTCCGCCAGACCTCCCCGCTTCGACCTGATCGCCTTCGACTGGGACGGCACCCTCTACGACTCCACGCGCCTGATCGTGCGCTGCATCCAGGCCGCGGTCATCGATGTCGGCGGCGCCAAGCCCACCGAGAACGATGCCGCCTGGGTGATCGGCCTCGGGCTCGCGGAAGCGCTCGCGCGCGCGGCGCCCGATGTGCCGAAGGAAAAGTACGCCGAACTCGGCGCGCGCTATCGCTACCACTACCTGCAGCATCAAGATGACCTGGTGCTGTTCGACGGCGTGCTGCAGATGCTCGATGCCCTGCGGGCGCGCGGCCACAAGCTGGCCGTGGCCACCGGCAAGTCGCGCCGCGGGCTGAACGAAGCGCTGAAGTCCGTCGCCCTGCGCGACCGCTTCGATGCCTCGCGCACCGCCGACGAAACCTTCGGCAAGCCGCATCCGCGCATGCTGCTGGAGCTGATGGAAGAACTCGACGTGCCCGCCGAGCGCACGCTGATGATCGGCGACACCACGCACGACCTGCAGCTCGCGACAAATGCCGGCTGCGCAAGCGTGGGTGTGAGCTATGGCGCGCACGAGCCGTCGAGCTTCGATGAGTTCAAGCCGCTCTTCGTCGCCCATTCGGTGCCCGCGCTCGAAACGTGGCTCCTCGACAACGCCTGAGAATTTCGTCATGAGCGAAGAGTGCATCCCGCTGTGCAACGCCTCAGACCTCGTCGAAGGCGGCCGCGCCGTGCCCTTCGATGTGGTTCACGGCGGCGAAACCTGCCGCGCCTTCGCGGTGCGCTTCGAGGGCCAGCCGCATGCGTACCTCAACCGGTGCAGCCATGTGGCGATGGAAATGGACTTCCAGCCCGACCGCTTCTTCGACGACACCGGCCAGTGGCTGCTGTGCGCCACCCACGGCGCGGTCTACCAGCCCGACACCGGCGAATGCATGGGCGGCCCCTGCCGCGGCGGCCTCGTGAAGATCGCCTTGAGCGAACGAGACGGCGTGGTGCACTGGCATACTGCCTGGAACCTCCAACCTCTCACCTTCTGACACATGACCGACCCGAATCGCAGGGACCCCGAGGGTTTCGATCCGTTGGAACCGGTAGCTCCCCTCACCACCCCCAAGAACATGGCTCAAGACCCTACACAGCGCCCCGGCTGGGAGCGCGCAACGCTTGAAAAGCTTGCCTTCGCCGCGCTCGGCGAGCAGAAGGCCACGCGCCGCTGGAAGACCTTCGTGCGTCTCGCATGGCTCGCGTTTTTCATCTTCCTGGCGTGGTTCGCGCTCTCGCGCAGCACGCCGAGCACCGCCAAGACCACGGCCCACACGGCGGTCGTCGAGATCAAGGGCGAGATCGCAGCGGGCGGCGACGCCAGCGCCGAGTTCGTCGTGGCCGCCATGAAGACCGCCTTCGAGGACGAGGGCGCCAAGGGCGTGGTGCTGCTGATCAACTCGCCGGGCGGCAGCCCGGTGCAGGCCGGCATCATCAACGACGAGATCAAGCGCCTGAAGGCCAAGCACAAGAAGCCGGTCTACGCGGTGGTCGAGGAGACCTGCGCTTCGGCCGCTTATTACATTGCCGCCGGCGCCGACAAGATCTTCGTTGACAAGGCCAGCATCGTCGGCAGCATCGGCGTGCTGATGGACGGCTTCGGCTTCACCGGCGTGATGGACAAGGTGGGCGTGGAGCGCCGCCTGCTCACGGCTGGCGAGAACAAGGGCTTCCTCGATCCGTTCAGCCCGATGAGCGATGCACAGCGCGCACACGCCCAGACGATGCTCAACCAGATCCACGCGCAGTTCATCAACGTGGTGAAGACGGGCCGCGGCGATCGGCTGAAGCTCGACACCCCGGGCCTGTTCAGCGGCCTGTTCTGGAGCGGCGAGCAGGCGGTCGAGTACGGCTTGGCCGACCAGCTCGGCAACGTCGATTTCGTGGCGCGCGAGGTGATCAAGGCCGAAGAGGTCATCGACTACACCCGCCGCGACAACGTGGCCGAGAAACTGGCCAAGAAGTTCGGCGCGGCGATGGGCGAAGCCTCAGTGCGCTCGCTGCAGGTGGCGACACCCGCGCTGCGCTGAAGCAGATCAAAAGCTCTCAGGCCGCTTCGCTGCGTGTGAAGCGGGCCGAGGCTGCCAGCGCCGCGGCGAAGATCACCACCACGTAGAGCGCGGCGGTCAGCGAGCTGGCCCGCGCCAGCAGGCCGATCACCGCGGGGCCGGCCATGAATCCCAGATAGGCCACGGCCGATACCGACGCGATGCCGCTGGCGGGCTCGACGCCTGGCACGCGGGCCGAAGCGCCGAACAGGATCGGCACCACGTTTGCAAAGCCGACCCCGACGCCTGCGAAGCCGACCAGCGCGAGCCAGGGGAGGTCGGTCAGCAGCACCAGCGTCATCGATGCAGCGGCGAGTGCGCCGCTTCCACGCAGCAAGGCAATCGGGGTGAAGCGGGCGCGCATCGCGTCGCCGCCGAAACGCGCAGCCGCCATGGCCGCGGAGAAGGCCGCATAGGCCAGCGCCGCCTGCTTCTGCGGGCTGCCGAGCTCCTGCTGCATATAGAGAACGCTCCAGTCGTAGATCGCGCCTTCGGCGATCAGGCCCAGTGCGGCCAGAACCCCGAGCACCGCGAGCGGGCCGCGGGGCAGGCGAAAACTGTGGTCGGCACCGGCTGTGTTGCCCGTGGCCGCCTTGGGCAGCATGCGTGTCGAGGACAGGGCGACCAGCAGCAACATCACCGCTGCGACCAGTAGCAGATGCGCCTGCGCGCTCATGCCCGCGGCAAGCACCGCGCTACCGCTCGCTGCGCCGGCCATGCCGCCCAGGCTGAACATGCCATGCATGCCGCTCATCAGGGGTTTGCCGCTTTGCATTTCGAGCTGGGCTGCTTCGGTGTTGATGGCGACGTCGAACACGCTGGTGACGAGGCCGAACGCGGCCAGCAAACCCATCAGTGCGAAGTAGCCCGGCATGGCGATCAGGCCGGCGAGCAGCAGTGCATAAACACAGCCGGAAAGGGCGGCGATCCGTCGCGGACCGTGGCGGCCGATCCAGCGGCCCGCGCTGGTCAGGCCGAACATTGCGCCGGCGCCTGCGGCGAGCAACGCTATTCCGAGCTGTGCCTCGTCGAGGCCGTAGTGCGCCTTGACCGTGGGCACATGCACGCCCCAGGTCGCGAAGATGAAGCCGGAAGAAAAGAACTGCGCACGCGAGGCCCAGCGCGTGCTGGCGGTCACCACCATCATCGTCAGCGGCCGATCGCGAACACGGCGGGCAGGCGTTCGTCGGTTGCGGTCTGCGGCTTCGCGCGCCAGGATTTCACTGTTTCGCTGCGCACATGGGAGGTTGCGAGGGTCAGGCCGCGCGCGACGGCGAGGCGGGTGTTCTGGTGCATCGTCTGAACCAGCGCCTGCAACAGTGCGGCATTGCGGTAGGGCGTTTCGATGAAGAGCTGCGTCTGGCCGGTCTTGAGCGCGATCGCTTCGAGCTCGCGGATGCGGGTCTGGCGCTCGCTCGCGTCCTGCGGCAGGTAGCCGACGAAGGCGAAGTTCTGGCCATTCAGGCCGCTCGCAGCCAGCGCCAGCAGCAACGAGACCGGGCCGGTCAGCGGCACGACAGTGATCCCCAGGTCGTGCGCGGCGCGCGCCACCGAGGAGCCCGGATCGGCCACCGCCGGCATGCCGGCTTCGCTCAGCAAGCCGACGTCGTGGCCTTCGAGCGCGGCGGCCAGCAGCGGCCGGGCGTCGAACTGGCCGGCGTGGTCGCCTTTCTTGTGCACTTCACGCGGGAGCTCCTGGATGTCTTGCGCCTGCAGCGGAGCGGCCAGCGGCGCGACCGCGTCGATGCGCTTGAGGTAGGCGCGGGCGGATTTTGCGTTCTCGCAAATCCAGTGCGTGATGCCGGCCGCCACCTGCAGGGTGCCGAGCGGCAGCGCGTCTTGCAGCGGGGCTTGGACGTCGCAGCCGAAATCGAGCGGCGCGGGAACGAGGTAGAGCTTGCCGTGGGTCACAGGAGTTCGACCCCCGCGGCGCGCAGCATCTGGCAGGTGCGGATCAGCGGGAGGCCGACCAGTGCGGTCGGATCGTCGCTGTCGATGGCGCTCAAGAGGGCGATGCCGAGGCCTTCACTCTTGGCGCTGCCGGCGCAGTCGTAAGGCTGCTCGGCCTGGAGGTAGCGCTCGATGGCGGCATCGCTGAGGTCGCGGAACACGACGCGCACGGGCGCCAGGTCGCGCTGGACGAAGCCAGTGGCGTGGCAGACGACGGCGACTGCCGTCTGGAAGATCAGTGTCTGGCCGCGCATCCGGCGCAACTGGGCGGTGGCGCGGGCGTGGTCGCCGGGCTTGCCTAGCGCCTCGCCCGAGAGGTCGGCCACCTGGTCGGAGCCGATGACCACGGCTTCTGGAAAGCGGGCGGCGACTGCGTTGGCTTTTTCCAGGGCGAGGCGTTCGGCGAGGGCGCGGGGCGTTTCGCCGGCCAGCGCGGTTTCGTCGACTTCAGGGGCGTGCACATCGAAGGGCAGGTGCAGGCGGGTCATCAGTTCGCGGCGATAGCGCGAGGTCGAGGCGAGGATCACGGGGCGTTGCATGGGGAGGATTGTGCGTGAGCCACGCAAAAACCTTCTGGCTCGCACCATGCCAGTGAAGCTGTTGGCGCGCTAGACTGGCGCGGATGAAGAGAGAATTTGCCCCCGAACGGCTCGACGTGGCCGGCTTCGCCGCCGCAGCCGCAACCCTGAATGCCGCCGACCCGGTTCCCAATTACGTGCGCCTTGTCGCTGAACTGGCGGATCCGGCTGCTAGCGCCGTCGTCCACTGGAAAGCCACCGGCGAGGAGCGTCCGGGCGCCGACGGCAAGGCCGCGCCCTGGCTGCACTTGGAAGCCGAGGCGATCGTTCCGCTGACTTGCCAGCGCTGCCTGGCACCCGTCGAGACGGAGCTCGTGGTGGACCGCTGGTTCCGTTTCGTCGCCGACGAGGCCACGGCGGAAGCCGAAGACGATGAAGCCGACGAAGACCTGCTGGTCATCAGCAGGGATTTCGACCTGCACACCCTGATCGAGGACGAGCTGTTGATGGAAATTCCCGTCATGCCTGTCCACGATGTCTGTCCCGAGCCGGTTCGCTTGTCGTCCAGCGATGACGATTTCAACGCAGCCGAGGAAGCCAAGCCGAACCCGTTCGCGGTGCTCGGAACGTTGCGTTCGCGCAAGCCGGAAGAGGGCAAGTAGCCCTTTCCCGGCAGCTAGGCTATAATCATGGGCTTCGCGCGCGCCGCCGTGAGCAGCGATACAGAGATAACAGGCAGGGGCATTCCATACATGCCGCTCACTTTTTTGTATCGCCACCGCTTGAGCCCGTATCCAGTCACTCACCTAACAGTCCAGGAGCCATCATGGCCGTCCAGCAAAACAAGAAGTCGCCTTCCAAGCGCGGCATGCACCGTTCCCACAATGCACTGGTCGTGCCCGGCATCGCCGTGGAGCCGACCACTGGCGAAACGCACCTGCGCCACCACATCAGCCCGAACGGTTTCTACCGTGGCCGTCAGGTGCTCAAGAACAAGTCCGAAGCCTGATTTCGCACTCCAAGGCCAAGGCCCGAAGCTACTTTCGTTGTAGCGTCGGGCCTTTGTTTTGATGGCTACGCCTTCTTCTCCCGAATTCACTGCTGCGCCTTCCGCAATCACGCTCGCCGTGGATTGCATGGGGGGCGACCACGGGCCGCGAGTCACGCTCGCGGCCTGCCGCGCGTTTCTCGAGCGACACAGCGAAGCTTCGTTGCTGCTGGTCGGTGCGCCAGCCGCATTGGCGGGGTTCGCCGCGCATCCACGCGCCCGTATCGTTGCTGCCAGCGAAGTGGTGGGCATGGACGATCCCATTGAAATTGCGCTGCGCAAGAAGAAAGACTCTTCGATGCGAATCGCGATTCAGCAAGTCAAGGATGGCGCCGCTCAGGCGGCCATCTCCGCCGGCAACACCGGCGCGCTGATGGCGATCGCGCGCTACCTGCTCAAGACGCTCGACGGCATCGATCGTCCCGCGATCGCGCCGCAACTTCCGAATGCGAAAGGTGGCGCAACCACCGTGCTCGATTTGGGTGCGAACGTCGATTGCGATGCCGAGGATCTGCTTCAGTTCGCAGTGCTCGGTTCGGCGCTGGTCTCGGCGCTGACTGGGAACGAGGCGCCTTCGGTCGGTCTGCTCAATATTGGCGAAGAGGCTATCAAGGGCAGCGAAACGATCAAAAAGGCAAGCCACTTGTTGCGTACGGCCGCTAATTCCAAAGATCTGAACTTCTACGGCAACGTCGAAGGCAACGATATTTTCAAGGGCACGACCGATATCGTCGTGTGCGACGGCTTCGTCGGAAACGTGGCACTGAAAGCCAGTGAGGGCGTTGCCTCGATGATCGGCGAGTTCATTCGCGTTGAATTTTCGCGAAGCATTTTTACCAAGGCTGCGGCAATTGTTGCCTATCCGGTCCTAAAAGCGTTCAAAAACAGGCTGGATCACCGTCGGTATAACGGGGCGGCCTTGTTGGGGCTTCGCGGCCTGGTTTTCAAGAGCCATGGCTCGGCCGACGAAGTGGCTTTCGGACATGCGCTGGATCGCGCTTATGATGCCGCTCGCAACAACCTGCTCGATCGCGTGCGGGCCCGCATCGCCCACGCCGCGCCTTTGCTCGCGCGGCAGGAACCGGCGGTGCCGGTCGACGCGACGGCCCTTCACGTTTGATGACCCCTTTTTCACGCATCACCGGCACCGGCAGCTATCTGCCCCCACGCCGCGTGACCAATGACGATCTCGCCAAGGAACTGGCGTCGCGCGGCATCGAAACCTCCGATCAGTGGATCGTCGAGCGCACCGGCATCCATGCGCGCCACTTTGCAGCGCCGGATGTCGGCAGCAGCGATCTCGGTCTCGAGGCTGCGAAGCACGCACTCGAAGCCGCGGGCCGCAAGGCGAGCGACGTCGACCTGATCATCGTCGCGACCTCGACGCCCGACATGGTGTTCCCGTCGTCGGCCGCCATCCTTCAGAACAAGCTTGGCATCGCCGGCTGTCCGGCGTTCGACGTCCAGGCGGTCTGCAGCGGCTTTGTCTATGCGCTGACCGTGGCGGACGCGATGATTCGCACCGGCACTGCGCGTTGCGCGCTGGTGATCGGCGCCGAAGTGTTCTCCCGTATCCTCGATTTCAACGACCGCACGACCTGCGTGCTGTTCGGCGACGGCGCGGGTGCGGTGGTCCTCGAAGCCAGCGACGAGCCCGGCATCCTGTCGAGCGATCTACATGCCGACGGCAAGCATGTCGGCATTCTTTGCGTGCCAGGCCATGTGTCCGGCGGCAATGTGCTCGGTACGCCGCTTCTGCACATGGATGGCCAGGCTGTGTTCAAGCTGGCGGTCCGGGTGCTTGAAGAAGCGGCGCGCACCGCGCTGGCCAAGGCCGGCAAGACCGATGCGGATATCGACTGGCTGATTCCCCACCAGGCCAACATCCGCATCATGGAAGGCACGGCGAAGAAGCTGAAGCTGCCGCGCGAGAAGCTGATCGTCACGGTCAACGAGCACGGCAATACCTCGGCCGCCTCGATTCCACTGGCTCTCGACGAAGCGGTGCGCTCCGGCAAGGTGAAGAAGGGCGAAACCCTCATGCTCGAAGGCGTGGGCGGTGGTTTCACCTGGGGCGCCGTGCTGCTCACTCTGTAGCGTATTGCGGTCCTCTCCAGGGCTGCGATGCGATATGACATAGAACAATGAAATCCTTTGCTTTTGTATTCCCGGGTCAGGGCTCGCAGGCTGTCGGCATGCTCGACGCCTGGAGCGACCATCCGGCCGTGGCCGAAACGCTGCGCGAAGCTTCCGAAGCGCTGGGCGAAGACATCGGCGCGCTGATCAAGAACGGCCCCAAGGAAGATCTGGCACTCACCACCAACACGCAGCCCGTGATGCTGGTCGCCGGTGTCGCCGCTTGGCGCGCCTGGCTGTCCGAAGGTGGTGCAACGCCTTCCGTGGTCGCTGGTCATTCGCTTGGCGAGTATTCAGCGCTGGTCGCTTCCGGTGTGCTGACCCTGGCGCAAGCCGCGCCGCTGGTGCGTTTTCGTGCGCAGGCCATGCAACAGGCTGTTCCCGTCGGTGTCGGCGCCATGGCTGCCGTGCTGGGCATGGAGTCCGCCAAGGTCGTGGCGGGCTGCGCGGAAGCGACGGCTTCCTTCGGCGCAGGCAGCGCTGAAATCGTCGAAGCCGTGAATTTCAACGACCCGGCGCAGACCGTGATCGCCGGCAGCAAGGCCGCCGTCGACAAGGCTTGCGAGCTGCTCAAGGCCAATGGCGCGAAGCGCGCGCTGCTGCTGCCCGTTTCGGCCCCTTTCCATTCGAGCCTGATGAAGCCGGCTGCCGAGGCTCTGCGCCAAAAGCTCGCCACCCTCACGCTCGCCGCGCCGCAGATTCCGGTGCTGAACAACATCGACGTCGCTGTCGAGAATGATCCGGATCGCATCCGCGACGCCCTGGTGCGCCAGGCCGCCGGCCCGGTTCGGTGGGTCGAGAGCGTTCAGGCCTTGAAACTGCGCGGTGTAGCCGCCATCATCGAGTGCGGGCCCGGCAAGGTGCTGGCCGGCATGGTCAAGCGCATCGCCCCCGATCTGGAAGCTGCGTCGGTGTACGACCCGGCGACGCTCGCGGACGTCCGACAATCGCTCGCCGGCTGAACGGCCCAAGGCCCCGATACTTTTTATATGAGCATTCCCAAATTCGAAGGGCAAGTCGCCCTGGTCACCGGCGCATCGCGCGGCATCGGCGCAGCGATTGCGCTCGAGCTGGCGCAGCGCGGCCTGAAGGTCGTCGGCACCGGCACCACCGAAGACAGTGCGGCCAAGATCACTTCGGCCCTGAGCGCATTCGATGGCCGTGGCCGTGCACTCAATGTGAATGACGCGGCAGCCGTCGAGGCGCTGATCGACGAGATCGTGCAGGCTTACGGCGCGATCCACGTGCTGGTCAACAACGCCGGCATCACGCGCGACACGCTCGCCATGCGAATGAAGGACGACGACTGGGACGCGGTGCTCGACACCAATCTCAAGGCCGTGTTCCGCCTCTCGCGCGCGGTGATCCGACCGATGATGAAACAGCGCTACGGCCGCATCATCAGCATCACGAGCGTGGTGGGCGCCTCCGGCAATGCCGGCCAAGCCAACTACGCAGCCGCCAAGGCCGGCGTCGCGGGCATGACCCGCGCCCTGGCCCGCGAACTGGGCAGCCGCAACATCACCGTCAACTGCGTCGCGCCGGGCTTCATCGAAACCGACATGACGGCGAGCCTCCCCGAGGCGCAGCAACAAGCACTCCTGCAGCAGATCCCGCTGGGACATCTGGGCAAGCCAGCCGACATCGCGCATGCGGTGGCGTACCTCGCATCGCCCCAGGCGTCCTATGTGACCGGGCAGGAGTTGCATGTGAATGGCGGCATGCACATGTAGCCGCAAGGCGCAATCTTTTCCCGTACCGGGGGTGAGGCAAATGCCACAATCCGCCCGGCTAAAATCCACCGATTACCTACAACCCTCAGAGGGAACCAAATGAGCGATATCGAAGCACGTGTCAAGAAAATCATCGCCGAGCAACTCGGCGTGGAAGAGTCCCAAGTGACGAACGAAAAGGCCTTCGTGGCCGACCTCGGCGCTGACTCGCTCGACACGGTCGAACTCGTGATGGCACTCGAAGACGAGTTCGGCATTGAGATCCCCGATGAAGATGCCGAGAAGATCACCACGGTGCAAAACGCCGTCGACTACGCCACCAAGAATCAAAAGGCCTGATTGGCCAGCTGACACTGCGACTGCGGCCGGCGGCTTTTTATCGAACCGCACGCGCCGACCAGCAACTGTTCAGCGCTTCCAGAAAGGTTTGCCGGCATGACCAAACGCCGCGTCGTCGTGACCGGACTCGGTTGCATCGCTCCTGTCGGAAACACCGCAACCGAATCCTGGGCCAACTTGTTGGCCGGGAAGTCGGGCATTGCGAACATCACCGCGTTCGATGCAAGCGCCTTCGCTTGCAAGTTCGCCGGTGAGGTGAAGGGTTTCGACATCACCCAATACATCTCGGAGAAAGAAGCGCGTCACATGGACCGCTTCATTCATCTGGGGCTTGCCGCCGCCATCCAGGCGGTGCAGGACAGCGGACTGCCGACCGGCGAAGCGCTGTCCTATGAAAAGGCCGTTCGCATCGGCTGCAACATCGGCTCGGGCATCGGCGGTCTGCCGATGATCGAAGAGACGCACGCCGAATACGCGAATCGCGGCCCGCGCCGCATTTCGCCGTTCTTCGTGCCGGCATCGATCATCAACATGATCTCGGGGCATGTGTCGATCAAGTACGGCTTCAAGGGCCCGAACATTGCCGTCGTCACCGCCTGCACCACGGGCCTGCATGCCATCGGCACGTCGGCACGGATGATCGAGTACGGCGATGCCGACGTCATGATCGCGGGCGGCGCCGAGTCGACCATTTCCCCGCTGGGCATCGGTGGGTTCACCGCGCCTCGCGCGTTGAGCACGCGCAACGACGATCCCGCCACGGCCTCGCGCCCGTGGGACAAGGACCGCGACGGCTTCGTGCTGGGCGAGGGCGCCGGCGTGCTGGTGCTCGAGGAGTACGAACATGCCAAGGCGCGCGGCGCCAAGATCTATGCGGAAGTCGCGGGCTTCGGCCTGACTGGCGACGCGTACCACATGACCGCCCCCGACGTCGACGGCCCCCGCCGTTCGATGGCGATGGCACTGGCCAACGCGGGTGTCAATGCCGACCAGGTCCAGTACCTGAACGCGCATGGCACCTCGACACAGATCGGCGACCTCAACGAGACCAACGCGGTCAAGCTCGCCTTCGGCGATCACGCGAAGAAGCTCGTCGTGAATTCGACCAAGTCCATGACCGGCCACTTGCTGGGCGGCGCGGGCGGCATCGAATCGGTGTTCACGGTGCTTGCGTTGCACGAGCAGAAGAGCCCGCCGACCATCAACATCTTCAACCAGGATCCGGAGTGCGATCTCGACTACTGCGCCAACGAGGCGCGCGATCTGAAGATCGATGTCGCGGTCAAGAACAACTTCGGCTTCGGCGGCACCAACGGCACGCTGGTGTTCAAGCGCGCTTGAGCATTGCTCTCTCATGCACAGCGCGCCGTCGGTGACCTATCCGGTGGGGCGCTCGCGTGGCGCTACCCGGATTCTTGTCGTTCTCTGGACCTTGGGTGCCTGCTGCGCGGGCGCTTCCTGCTATCTCTTCGATAGCGCCGGATGGCGCCAGTTGTTGCTGGTTCTCAGCGTCGTCTTCTCTGGCGTTGCCGCGGGCTTCGGCTTGCGGCGCGATGGGGCCGCCACACTGCACTTCGACGGGCTCTATTGGTCCTTGACGGGGGCTGATCCGACCCGCGGTGTTCGTGTAGCGCGGGCCATGGTCGCGCTCGATTTTCAAACGCTGATGCTGGTCAGGCTCTCGGAGCCTGGCCGCGCCGCGCGCTGGGTCTGGCTCGAGCAGCGGGCCATGCCGGAGCGTTGGCGCGATGTGCGCCGGGCGGTCTATTCGCGCGCGCCGGCCGCCGAGCCTGCGGGCGATCCGTGGCGCGCCACGGCTCCCGCTGACGCGCCCTGAAATCCCATCGATGACAACGTCCCCCCCGCCCGTACCACCGGAGTCCGGCCTGACCGACGCGTCGGCCGAGGCCCCGCGCCCGGGCGAGGTCGATTTCCAGTTGGTCCAGCGCACGGTCGCGGGCGACCAGAAGGCCTTCGAACTCCTGGTCATCAAGTACCAGCGCCGCATCGAGCGGCTGATCGGCCGCATGGTGCGCGATGTCGACTTGGTCGAAGACATCGCCCAGGAAACCTTCATTCGCGCCTACCGCGCGCTGCACCAGTTCCGCGGCGAGGCGCAGTTCTACACCTGGCTCTACCGGATCGCGGTGAATACCGCCAAGAAGGCTCTGGTGGACATGAAGCGCGACCCGACCATCTCCGAAAGCGCCCTGAGGCCTTCTTCTGAGGACGACGATGAAACTTACCGTCCCGGAAACGAACCAATCAGCGACGAAACCCCCGAATCGGTCATGGCGGCGAATGAAATCGCCAGCGCCGTCGAGGCGGCCATGGAAGCGCTCCCTGCCGAGTTGCGCCAGGCCGTCACGCTGCGCGAGATCGAGGGGATGAGTTACGAAGAGATTGCCGAGGTCATGGATTGCCCTATCGGCACGGTGCGCTCACGTATTTTCCGGGCGCGCGAAGCCATTTCGGCCAGGGTCAAACCGCTGCTCGACAACCAGTCCGGCAAGCGTTGGTAAGTAAGCAGGTGAATGAAATGAATCAGACGATGACGGTTCGGGAACAGGTGTCCGCACTTGCGGATGGTCATTTGCAGGGCGAGGCGTTCGCAGAAGCGATCGAAGCCGTCTGCACCGAGGGCGAGTCGCGCGCGGCCTGGCACGCGTACCACGTGGTGGGCGATGTGCTGCGCTCGGGTTCTCATTCGCCGTGCAGCGACAGTGCGGCGTTCCTCGCGCGCTTTCAGCAGCGACTGGCCGCGGAGCCGGTGGTCGCGATGCCTGCGCTGCAGCCGGTGACGCCACCGGTCGCCGTTCAGGTTCAACGCAGGGCCGATGCGGCCAATGAGCCGGTCTTCCGCTGGAAGCTGGTGGCAGGCGCCGCATCGATGGTCGCCGTGGCAGCGATCAGTTGGACGCTGATCGGCAGCGGCACGGCTGGTTCGCAGGCCGGCGCGCAGATCGCGGCGCAGCAGCAGCCGGCGGTGAATTCGGTTCTGGCGGCAGCGGCCGTCAACAGCCAGCAGCCCTCAGGCACCACGCTGACGCCGACCCGCGTGATGGTCGGCAACGGCAATCCGCAAGTCATGCTGCGCGATCCGCGCCTCGATCAACTGCTCGAAGCGCACCAGCAGGCTGGCGGCGCTTCGCAAATGCCCTCCGGTTTCCTGCGCAACGCCACCTTCGAGGGACCTACGCGCTGATCGCGCGCCCGTCACTGCCCGCAATGACCGTTCAGATGCCGATCTCCGCACGCGCGTTCGTGCTTGTGTTTGCAGCCTTTTGCTTCGCGCAGGTTGCCACCGCACAAAACCGTTCCGGACCGGCGACCACCAAGGGTGCGACTTCGGCGCAGACGGACGAGCCGCCGGCGATGAGCGTGGCCGATTGGCTGCAGCGCATGCACACCGGTGCGCGGCAACGCAATTACGTGGGCACCTTCGTGGTGTCGGCGCCGGGCGGCGACCTGTCGAGCGCGCGCATCTGGCATGTGAGGGACGGCGATCACCAGATCGAGCGCATCGAAGCCCTGTCGGGGCCGCCGCGCTCGACCTTCCGGCGCAATCGCAATGTCATGACCTTCCTGCCCGAGGCGAAGGTCGTGAAGGTGGAAAAGCGCGAGAACCTCGATCTCTTTCCCAACCTGCCGGACAAGACCGATTCGTCGATCGGCGATTTCTACGACGTGCGCGCGATCGGCAAGGACCGCGTGGCTGGCTTCGATGCCGATGTGGTGCAGCTGGTGCCGCACGACGGCCTGCGTTTCGGCTACCGCATCTGGAGCGAGCGCCGTTCGGGCCTGGTGGTGAAGCTGCAGACCATCGACAGCGAATCGCGGGTGGTGGAGCAGTCGGCGTTTTCCGAACTGCAGCTCGATGCGCCGGTGAAGGCGCAGGCGCTCGCGCAGATGATGACCAACACCGCAGGCTATCGCGTCGAAAAGCTCGAGCTCGAGCGCACGGCCGCACAGGAGGAAGGCTGGACGCTCAGCGCGCCCGTGGCCGGCTTCAAGCCCCGCAGTTTCTTCCGCCGGCCCGCCACCGGCAGCGACAAGTCGAAGCAGGATGCGGCCACGGTCCAGTGGACTTTCTCCGACGGCTTGGCCTCGGTCTCGCTCTTCATCGAGCGCTACGATGCCGCGCGCGCGCCGCGGGACGGCGTGCTGACCATCGGCGCCACCAACGCCATCCGCCGGCGGTTGCCCGAACCCGCGAGTGACTGGTGGCTGACCGCGGTGGGCGAAGTGCCGCAGCAGACGCTCAACGCATTCGCCCAAAGCCTCGCCCGCACGCGTTGACACACTGACTGGCCATTGCCCCGCGGATTGCGCTGAACCAAGCTCGCAACGCAGACTCATAGCCCTTTGTTGTTTTAGCCGCTCTCTGTTCTTTTGAAAGAAAACCGATGATGTTCAAAGTCGAAGGACACAAGCTTCGTTCCGGCGTGCTGGCTTTCGCGCTCGCACTGACAGCCGGAGCCACTTTCCTTCCGGTCGAGCCCGTCCACGCGCAAACGCGCACGCTGCCTGACTTCACCGATCTGGTTGACCAGGTCGGCCCCTCCGTCGTCAACATCCGCACGGTCGAGAAGGTCGCCCAGCGCGGCGCCGGCAACGGCGAGATGGACGAGGAGATGCAGGAGTTCTTCCGTCGTTTCTTCGGGCAGCCCGCGCCGGGCACGCCGCGCCAGGGGCCGCGTCCCAACAGGCCGCAGCAGCCCCAGGAAGAGGAGCGCCCACGCGGTGTGGGCTCCGGCTTCATCCTGACGGCCGATGGCTACGTCATGACCAACGCGCACGTGGTGGAAGATGCCTCCGAGGTGCTGGTCACGTTGCCCGACAAGCGCGAGTTCAAGGCCAAGATCATCGGCGCGGACAAGCGCACCGATGTCGCGGTCGTCAAGATCGAAGCCACAGGCCTGCCCGCGGTGAAGGTCGGCGACATCTCCAAGCTGCGCGTCGGCGAATGGGTGATGGCCATCGGCTCGCCCTTCGGGCTGGAGAACACCGTCACCGCCGGCATCGTGAGCGCCAAGCAACGCGACACTGGTGAATACCTGCCGTTCATCCAGACCGACGTGGCCATCAATCCCGGCAACTCGGGCGGCCCGCTGATCAACATGCGCGGCGAAGTCGTGGGCATCAACAGCCAGATCTATTCGCGCTCGGGCGGCTTCATGGGCATCTCGTTCTCGATTCCGATCGACGAGGCGATTCGCGTGAGCGAACAGCTGCGCACCTCGGGGCGCGTGTCCCGCGGCCGCATCGGCGTGCAGATCGACCAGGTCACGAAGGACGTCGCAGAGGCCATCGGCCTGGGCAAGGCGCAGGGTGCACTCGTGCGCGGCGTCGAAGCGGGCTCGCCGGGCGAGAAGGCCGGCGTGGAGCCGGGCGACGTCATCACCAAGTTCGACGGCAAGGCCATCGAGAAGCCGAGTGACCTGCCGCGCTTGGTGGGCAACACCAAGCCCGGTACGAAGAGCACGCTTACGGTGTTCCGCCGCGGCAGCTCGCGCGACCTGAGCGTGACCATTGCCGAGATCGAGCCCGACAAGCCGGCCAAGCGCGCGTCCGATCGCGAGGAGCCGGCACCGAAGCCCTCGGCTTCCGCCGCTGCCAAGTCGCTGGGCCTCGCTGTGAGCGACCTCAACGATGCGCAGAAGAAGGAGCTCAAGCTCAAGGGCGGCGTGAAGGTCGATGCCGCCAGCGAAGGTGCTGCACGTGCGGGCCTCCGCGAGGGCGACATCATCCTGGCAGTGGGCAACATCGAGGTGGCCAACACCCGCGAGTTCGAGGCCGCACTGGCCAAGGCAGACAAGGGCAAGGCGCTCAGCGTGCTGTTCCGCCGCGGCGACTGGGCGCAATACGCCCTGATCCGTCCCGCACGCTGATACGGCGCTGCCGTCAAGTGGCCCCACCCGGCAGTCGGGTTTGGGGCCGTTTTTTTGAGGTGTTTACGACGATCAGGCGCAGGTCCCTAAAAAAATATGGGCCTCCAAAAACCTCGATTTTTGTTTGCGTTCACTAACTTCTTGGAAGGCTAAGGACGGTTTTCGGTAGAATAGAGCACTCGCGGCGGCCGGTCAGCGCATAAGGAGTGCAACGACCTTCACGATGCGAGATGTCAGACAGCAGTCCACCGGTGCTCCACAGATCGCCCACAAGTTGTTCATAGACTGCTCCACCGAATCTGTGGATAACCTGTATATATCTTTGATGTTGTGGACCCGCAACGAGCCCTTTGGACCCTGTTCCCGGATGTACGTGCCTCCCTTTTTGCCTACAATGAAGTTCCAACTACTGCAGTTGCCATTGCTTGTTGGTTCAGGGCGCGTCTCCAGAAGACGCGCCCTTTTTTCTTGCCCGCTCACTGCTGGGCACGAGCCAATTCAAGTACTTAAGCGTTCCCGTTGATGAATCACATCAGAAATTTTTCGATCATTGCGCACATCGATCACGGCAAGTCGACGCTCGCAGACCGTTTGATCCAGCGTTGCGGCGGCCTCGCAGAACGCGAGATGGAAGCGCAGGTGCTCGATTCGATGGACATCGAAAAAGAGCGTGGGATAACCATCAAGGCGCAGACCGCCGCGCTGCACTACAAGGCACTCGATGGACAGGTCTACAACCTCAATCTGATCGACACGCCGGGCCACGTCGACTTCTCTTATGAAGTGAGCCGCTCGCTGTCGGCATGCGAAGGTGCGCTGCTCGTCGTCGATGCATCGCAAGGCGTCGAAGCGCAGACGGTGGCCAACTGCTACACGGCGCTCGACCTCGGCGTCGAAGTGGTGCCGGTGCTCAACAAGATGGATTTGCCCAACGCGGATCCCGACAACGCACGCACTGAAATCGAAGACGTGATCGGCATCGACGCGACCGACGCGATTCCGTGTTCCGCCAAGACTGGCATGGGCATCGACGAGATCCTCGAGGCCATCGTCGCCAAGATGCCGGCGCCGCGCGGCAACCCCGACGGCCCGCTGCGCGCGATGATCGTCGACAGCTGGTTCGATCCGTACGTCGGCGTGGTCATGCTGGTGCGCGTGGTCGACGGCCGGCTGGTCAAGGGCGAGCGCATCAAGATGATGGCGTCCGGCGCCATGTACAACGCCGACAACATCGGTGTCTTCACGCCCGCCAATGAACCGCGTCCTTCGCTCGAAGCCGGCGAAGTGGGCTACATCATCGCGGGCATCAAGGAACTGCAGGCCGCCAAGGTCGGCGACACCGTGACGCTGATCAAGGCGGGCACGGGCGGCGCCGCTGCCACAGCAACCGAGGCGCTGCCGGGCTTCAAGGAAATCCAGCCGCAGGTGTTTGCCGGTCTCTATCCGACCGAAGCCAGCGAGTACGACTCGCTGCGCGACGCGCTCGAGAAGCTCAAGCTCAACGATTCGTCGCTGCGCTACGAGCCCGAGGTGAGCCAGGCGCTGGGCTTCGGCTTCCGCTGCGGCTTCCTCGGCCTGCTGCACATGGAGATCGTGCAGGAACGCCTGGAGCGCGAATTCGACCAGGACCTGATCACGACCGCGCCCAGCGTGGTCTACCAGGTGGTGCGCAACGACGGCGAAGTCATCATGGTGGAGAACCCGTCCAAGATGCCCGACGTCGGCAAGATGAGCGAGATCCGCGAGCCGATCGTGACCGTGCATCTCTACATGCCGCAGGAATACGTCGGCGCCGTCATGACGCTGGCCAACCAGAAGCGCGGCGTGCAGATGAACATGGCTTACCACGGCCGTCAGGTCATGCTGACCTACGAGATGCCGCTCGGCGAGATCGTGCTCGACTTCTTCGACAAGCTGAAATCGGTCAGCCGGGGCTATGCCTCCATGGACTACGAGTTCAAGGAGTACCGTGCGTCCGACGTGGTCAAGGTCGACATCCTGCTGAACGGCGAGAAGGTCGATGCGCTCTCGATCATCGTGCACCGCACCCAGTCGCAGTACCGCGGCCGGGCGGTGGTCTCGAAGATGCGCGAGATCATTTCGCGCCAGATGTTCGACGTGGCGATCCAGGCGGCCATCGGGGTCAACATCATTGCGCGTGAGACAATCAAGGCGCTCCGCAAGAACGTGCTGGCCAAGTGCTACGGCGGCGACATCACCCGCAAGAAGAAGCTGCTCGAGAAGCAGAAGGCGGGCAAGAAAAGAATGAAGCAGATCGGTTCCGTCGAGGTCCCGCAAGAGGCCTTCCTCGCGATTCTGCAAGTCGAAGACTGATCAAAAAATGGCACTCATCACCTCCCTGGTCCTTGCGACATTCGCCAGCTATGTCGGCGCCTGGTATTTCGGCGCGATCGAAGGCAACTTCGCATTGCTGCTGTTCGTGGCCACGGTGGTCACCGGCCTCTACTGGCTGGCCGAGCGCTTCTATTTCCTGCCCCGGCGCGAGCAAGCGGCAGCCGGGCTCGAAGCCTCGATGACCGAACGCAACGCGCGGCTGGCCGCCCAGGGCATCACCCAAGTCGACACGGCCGACACCAAGGCCAGCGAGCGCCTGCTGATGCAGCCCTGGTGGCTCGACTGGACGGCGGGCCTCTTCCCGGTGATCCTGGTGGTGTTCCTTTTGCGCTCGTTCCTCTACGAACCCTTCAAGATTCCCTCGGGCTCGATGATGCCCACGCTGCTGACCGGCGATCTGATCCTGGTCAACAAGTTCACCTACGGCCTGCGCCTGCCGGTCATCAACACCAAGATCACCGACGGCACGCCGCTTGCGCGTGGCGATGTGGTGGTATTCCGGTATCCGCCCAAGCCCAGCATGGACTACATCAAGCGCGTGGTCGGCATCCCGGGCGACGAAGTGGCTTACCTGAACAAGAAGCTCACGATCAACGGCCAGCCGGTCTCCAAGGTCGCGGCGCCCGACTATCTCGATGGCGAATCGATGCGCCTGCTCAAGCAGTTCGACGAGAAGCTCGGCGAGAAGCAGCACAAGATCCTCAACGACGAAGGCGCACCGTCCTTCGTGCCGGGCGCCAGCGACTTTCCGTTCCGCGAGAACTGCCGCTACTCCGTCGAAGGCGTGGTCTGCAAGGTGCCCGCCGGCCAGTATTTCATGATGGGCGACAACCGCGATAATTCGGCGGATTCGCGCTTCTGGGGCTTCGTTCCGGACAAGAACATCGTGGGCAGGGCGTTCTTCGTCTGGATGAACTTCGGCGATTTCGGCCGCATCGGTCCATTTCAATAAGCAGTCATCAACACTGTTCGAGGGGTAAGAGGGCATGAGAGCAAACCGGTCCATCCGCAGCAGGGCCGCGCACCAGCGCGGCATTTCGTTCATTGGCCTGCTGTTCGTTGCGGTCGTACTTGGCTGTCTGGGCGTGGTCGTCGCACAGGTCATTCCGACGCTGATCGAATGGCAAGCCATCGACAAGGCCGCCAACAAGGCCAAGGAGGGCACGACCGTGCCCGAAGTGCGCGCCATCTTCGATCGCGCCCAGGCCATCGACGACTTCAAGTCGGTCAGCGGCCGTGATCTGGACATCAAGAAGGTCGGCGACAAGGTTGTCGTCTCGTATGCCTACGAACGGGAGATCCCCTTGTTCGGCCCGGCCTACCTGACGCTCAAGTACAAGGGCGAGACCCACTGAACGCGGCGCTGAAAAAGGTGGACGGCAGCCTCGTCGCGCTGCAGGCGCGCCTCAAGCATTCGTTCTCCGATACGCGGCTGCTCCAACTCGCGCTCACGCACCGCAGTTTCTCGGCCGACCACAACGAGCGCCTCGAATTCCTCGGCGATTCGGTGCTCAATCTGGCGGTGTCGCACCTGCTGTACACGCGCCTGTCGGCCCTGCCCGAAGGCGATCTGTCGCGCGTGCGGGCCAACCTGGTCAAGCAGGACACCCTGCATCGCCTGGCGCTCGAACTTCAGCTGTCACCGCTGCTGCGGCTCGGCGAGGGCGAGGCGCGCTCGGGCGGTCCCAACCGGCCTTCGATCCTGGCCGACGCGCTCGAGGCGCTGATCGGCGCCGTCTATCTCGATGCCGGTTTCGCGGCCGCCGAGGCGCTGGTGCGTCGGCTGTACGAATCGGTCGAGATCACTCCGCGCATGGAGGCGGCGGCCAAGGACCCGAAAACCGAATTGCAGGAATGGCTGCAGGGCCACAAAATGAAGCTGCCGGTGTATCGCGTGGCAGCGACGCTGGGTGCAGCGCACAAACAGACTTTCGATGTCGAGTGCGAGGTGCCCGAGTTGGGCCTTCGCGAACGCGGCATCGGCGGCTCGCGCCGCGCCGGCGAGCAGGCTGCCGCGGCTGCCATGCTGATCCGGCTCAAGGCACGCGGAGCTGCGTGAAATCACAATGAACGACGTTACCAATCCAGAAGCCGGACCCCAAGATGCAGCAGGCGACGGCGCTGCCGCAGGCGGCCCCCAACACTGCGGCCTCATCGCCATCGTCGGCAAGCCCAATGTGGGCAAATCGACTCTCCTCAATGCGCTGGTCGGCCAGAAGATCAGCATCACCTCGCGCAAGGCGCAGACCACGCGGCATCGCATCACTGGCATGCGCACGCTGGGAGCGACGCAGTTCGTGTTCGTCGACACGCCGGGCTTCCAGACTCTGCATGCCAACGCGCTGAACAAGTCACTCAACAAGACTGTGCAGGGCGCGGTCGGCGACGTGGACCTGATCCTCTTCGTGGTCGAGGCCGGCAGCTTTACGCCGGCCGATGAGCGCGTGCTCAAGCTGCTCGGCAAGGGCATTCCGACCGTGCTGCTCGCCAACAAGCTGGACAACGTGCACCGCCGCGGCGATATCGCGCCCTGGCTGCAGACCATGCAGGCGAAGCACGCCTTCGCCGAGTTCGTGCCGATGTCGGCCAAGAACGCCAAGGACGTCGAGCGCCTCTTCGGTATCTGCGAAAAGTACCTGCCCGAACAGCCCTGGTTCTACGCCGAGGACGAACTCACCGACCGCAGCGAGAAATTCCTGGCCGGCGAGCTGGTGCGCGAAAAGCTCTTCCGCCTCACCGGCGACGAGTTGCCCTACACCTCGACCGTCATCATCGACAAGTTCGAGGAAGAGCCGCCCCAGAAGAAGGGCCAGAAGCGCCTCTTGCGCATCGCCGCCACGATCGTGGTCGAGCGCGACGGCCACAAGGCGATGGTGATCGGCGACAAGGGCGAACGCATCAAGCGCATCGGCATGGAAACGCGCGTCGAGCTCGAGAAGCTGGCCGACGCCAAGGTGTTCCTCGAATTGTGGGTGAAGGTGCGTTCCGGCTGGGCCGACGACGAGGCGCGCGTGCGTTCCTTCGGCTACGAATGAAGTGGCCACTGCCCACCGCGTTTCGCACGAACCGGCGTATGTGCTCCATCGCTATGACTGGAGCGAGTCGAGCCTGATCCTGGAGGTCTTCACCCGGCACCACGGGCGCATCGCGCTCGTGGCCAAGGGGGCGAAGCGGCCCAGTTCCAATTTCCGGCCGGTGCTGTTGCCGCTGCAGCCGCTGCAGCTCAACTACGGCGGCGATGCCGAGATCCGCACGCTCAAGGGTGCCGAATGGATGGGCGGCCATGTCATGCCGACGGGCGAGGCGCTGCTCTCGGGCTACTACATCAACGAGTTGCTGCTGCGTTTGCTGGCGCGCGATGATGCCCATCAAGCGCTGTTCGACGCCTATGCCGGCGTGGTGCAGGTGCTCGCGGGCGACCATGCCGGGGCTCAGGCCGCAACGCAGGCCGCCGCGCTACGCGCTTTCGAGTTGATCCTGCTGCGCGAAGTCGGCTTGCTGCCTTCGCTGGACGTGCAGACGCTGACCCTGGAGCCGCTCGACGACGCCGTGCGCTACAGCCTTGTGCCGGAAGCCGGCCTGCGTTCGGCTGCGGACGACGAGGTCGGGCTGGCCGGCGCCGACTGGCAAGCCCTGCAATCCGTTCTCGACGACCGCGCGCCCTTCACGGCAACCCTGCGCGAGATCGCCACCATGAACGCCGGCAGCAACAGCGCCCTCAGAAACCAGCTGCGCGCCTTGCTCAACTACCATTGCGGCGTGTCCACGCTGCGCACGCGGCAAATGATGAGAGATCTGCAAGCACTATGAGCACTTCAGGCAACGCCGGCCCCACGATCACCTCCCTGTCAGTCAACCTCAACAAGGTGGCGCTGGTCCGCAACACGCGCCATCTGGGTATTCCAAGCGTGCTGACCGCAGCCAATGCATGCCTCGCCGCCGGCGCCCAGGGCATCACCGTGCACCCCCGGCCCGATGCGCGCCACATTCGCGCCCACGACGTGAGCGACCTCTCGGCTCTGCTTGCAAAAGACTGGCCGGGCATCGAATTCAACATCGAAGGCAACCCCTTCCACAACCTGATGGACTTCGTGCGCGAACTGCGTCCGCACCAGGCGACCTTCGTGCCCGACAGCGAATCCCAGTCGACGAGCGACCACGGCTGGAGCTTTCCCGACGACGCCGAGCGCCTGCGCCCTCTGATCGCCGAAGCCAAGGCGCTGGGCGTGCGCGTCAGCCTGTTCATGGACCCGATTCCCGAGATGATGGCCGCGGTCAAGGCGGTGGGCGCGGACCGCGTCGAGCTCTATACCGAGGGCTATGCCGCATCGCGCGGCACCGCCGACGAAGAGGCTGTGCTCGCGCGGTACGTCGAATCGGCGCGCGCGGCGCAGGCCGCGGGCCTCGGCGTCAACGCCGGCCATGACCTGAGCCGTGACAACCTGACCGCGTTCCTCCGCGCCGTGCGCGGCGTTCACGAGGTCTCGATCGGCCACGCGTTCGTCGCCGACGCGCTCGAACTCGGCTACACCGCGACCACGCGCGAATACCTGCGCTGCATCACAGAGGCGCAGCAACAGGCCCGGCCTGCATGATCTACGGCATCGGCACCGACATCTGCGACCTGCGCCGCATCGCCGCGACCTTCGAGCGCCAGGGCGAACGGTTCGCGCGCAAGGTGCTGAGCGATGGCGAATTCGCGGTCTGGCAAGCCCGCAGTGCGCGCTGGCCCAAGCGGGGGCTCAGCTATCTCGCCACCCGCTTTTCTGCCAAGGAGGCCTTCAGCAAGGCCATCGGCCTCGGCATGCGGATGCCAATGACCTGGCGCCTGTGCGAAATCGCCAACCTGCGCAGCGGCAAGCCGGTCATCGTGCTGCACGGCGAGCTCAAGGACTGGTTCGAGGCCAAGGGCCTCACCGCGCACGTCACGGTGACCGACGAAACCGAATACGCCGCGAGCTTCGTCGTGGTGGAGCACAAAGACATCAAGAACGAAGCATGACCGCGACGACGACAAGCATCCACGCGCCGCTCATCATCGATGTGGCGGGCACCGAACTCAACGGCGCCGACCGTCGGCGCCTCGCCAACCCACTGGTCGGCGGCGTGATCCATTTCACCCGCAACTGGCAAGACCGCGCGCAGATGACCGCGCTCAATTCCGAGATCAAGGCGATTCGCCCCGACCTGCTGATCTGCGTCGACCACGAGGGCGGGCGCGTGCAGCGCTTTCGCACGGACGGGTTCACGCATCTGCCTTCGATGCGTTCACTGGGCGAGTTGTGGATGCGCGACGCGATGCGCGCCACGCAGGCCGCGACAGCAGCAGGGCAGGTGCTCGCCGGTGAACTGCGTGCCTGCGGCATCGACTTTAGCTTTGCACCGGTGCTCGACCTGGATTACGGCGGCAGCAGCGTGATCGGCAACCGCAGCTTCCACCGCGATCCGCGTGTGGTGTCGCTGTTGGCCAAGAGCGTGATGCACGGCATGCTGCAGATGGGCATGCGCAATTGCGGGAAGCACTTTCCGGGGCATGGATTCGTGAAGGCGGATTCGCATGTCGAGATCCCGGTCGATCGACGCGGTCTCAGGACGATCCTGGCGGACGACGCCAAGCCGTACGACTGGCTCGCCAGCACGCTTGCTGCGGTGATGCCGGCACACGTCATCTATTCCAAGGTCGATGCACGTCCGGCGGGTTTTTCGTCGAAGTGGCTCAAGGACGTGCTGCGCACCCGGCTCGCGTTCGATGGTGCGATCTTCAGCGACGACCTGAGCATGGAGGCGGGGCGATACATCGATGGGGAGCTGTTGAGCTTCGCCGAGGCCGCGCTGGCGGCTCTGGATGCGGGATGCGATCTGGCGCTTCTGTGCAATCAGAGCATCGGGGATGGAGCGCAGCTCGACGAATTGCTGGAAGGCTTTGAGGCGGCGAGCCATGCGAAGCGGTGGCGGCCGGCCGCCGCGAGCGAGGCGCGTCGACGTTCGCTGCTGCCGGAGGCACCGGCGCCTGAATGGGAAGCGCTGGCAGCCTCGCACGTCTACAAGCAGGCGCGCCATGCACTGTCCGGATTGCCGTCGGGCGCTTGATCTTCGGCCCTTGCGGCCTTGTCGGGGGGCGTTCAGGCTTCCCAGAGCCTAGCGCCGCCGTTGTCGAGATGGGTCAGGTACAGCCTCAGATCCAGTTCGAGCTGGTGATAGTCCGGCGCCATGTGGGTGCACAGGGCATAGAACGCCTTGTCGTGATCGCGCTCCTTCATGTGCGCGAGTTCGTGCACCACGATCATGCGCAGCCAAGGCTCCGGCACTTCCTTGAAGAGGCTCGCCACCCGGATCTCGCGCTTGGCCTTGAGCTTGCCGCCCTGCACGCGGGACACGGTGGTGTGCGTGCCCAGCGCATTGCGGATCACGTGCAGCTTGCTGTCGAATGCGACCTTCGAGAGCGGTGCGGCATTGCGCAGGAATTCGTTCTTGAGCGTCATCACATACTCGTACAGCGCCTTGTCCGTGCGGACGTCGTGCGCGCTGGCAGGGTAGCGCCGCTGCAGCAGCGCACCCAAGCCGTCATCGGCCAGCAACTGAAGTACCTGCGCCTGCAGTGCCGGGCCGTAAGCCGCGAGATATTTCACGTCCGGCGCGCGGAGCGAGCGGCGTAGGCCAGCCCGGCGGCAACCCCGCCGAACAGATCGCCCTCGACCAGCGGCACATCGGCGAAGCTCTTGCGCATGGCTTGCTGGAACGGACGCAGCGCCGAAGAGCCGCCGGTGAAGTAGATGGCATCGAGGTCGCCGCTGCGCAGCCCCGCCCGTTTCACGCAGGCATGGGCGCATGCGACCACGCTCTCCAGCGGCGCCGCGAGCTGCTGGCCCATCTCCAAGGGGGACAGCGAGCCAGCGAGGCCAGGTTCGGCGCACGACAGGTCGATCGCAACTTCGGCGTCGGTGACGGAACTCTCGATCTTGGCTCTCTCGACCTCGTTGGCGACACGGTGGCCGTGACGGCCATCGAGCACTGCCATCAGCCGATCGTGCAGGCGCGTGTCGGCATAGCTGCTGCGCAGCTCCCGGGCCTGGCGGATGGCCTTGGGTGCGTAAAGCCAGTTGATCAGGTGCCAGGATGACAGTTCGAAGAAGACCTTGCTCGGGACTTCGCGCCCCTGCGAGCCGGTGTGTCTGAATCCGAGCTGCGGCATGACCCGTTCGAGGTTGAGCCGCTGATCGAAATCGGTGCCGCCGATGTGAACGCCGCTGGTCGCCAGCACGTCGTCGCTGCGGTCCTCGCGTGCGATGCGCTCCGGCCCGACGCGCACGACGGTGAAGTCCGAGGTGCCGCCACCGATGTCGGCGATGAGGATCAGCGATTCGCGGCGGACGCGCTGCTCGTAGTCGAAAGCCGCCGCGATCGGCTCGAGTTGGAAGGAAATGTCGCGAAAGCCCGCCGTGCGCGCAGCCTGAAACAGGCTCTCCTGCGCACGAAGATCGCGCTTGGCATCGTCGTCGACGAAGTGGACGGGACGCCCGATCACCACGCGTTCGGGCCGTTCGCCGAGTTCCTGGCTGGCGCGCGTCGCCAGCTCATGAAGAAAACGGGCAATGATGTCCTCGAAACTCACGAGCCCTTCGTGGATGGCCGTTTTCTCCTGCATCAGGGCACTGCCCAGAAGACTCTTGAGGGAGCGCATGAGGCGTCCCTCGGTGCCCGCGAGATACAGCGCGATGGCCTCTCGTCCGAAATGGGTGCTGCGTTCCTCGGCATTGAAGAAGATGGCCGTGGGCATGGTGCCGGCTGTGCCTTCGAGCGGCAGAAGGCGGGCGACGCCGTCCCCGCCGACGCAGGCGATGGCGGAATTGGACGTACCGAAGTCGATACCCAGTGTGTCGAGTTGCTGAGACTTCATTCAATCAGTAAGGCGCGTGCGAGTGCATGGAAATGAGCGATGACGGAGGGGCCACCGATGAATGCGCGCAGATGTGCGGGCATGCGGCTGGGCTGGGGAGTGTAGTGAACCTGTCGGCCAGCCTCGTGCAAGGCGCTTGGCGGGTTCGGTCGAGCATCGAATTGCGTACGATAAACTGATTCATGACATCGAGAATCAGCCAATCGGATATTGTGAAACTGATGGGCATGATGCGACCGCAGAAGCCGGCCGCTCTGCCGAAGATCCGCGTGGGAGGCGAGGGGGCCGGGAGCTACATTCTTCCGGACGATATCGAGGGCCTGAGCGCCATCGTTTCCATCGGCGCCGAGCAAGACGCGGGCTTTGATCGCCACTTCGCCGTGCGCGGCATTCAGGTCTACCAGTACGACCCGGCCGCCGAAAAGCCGGAGACGCATGGAAACCTTCACTTTCATCGCATGGGGTGGGCAGCCGAGAACTCGGCGGATATGGTCAGCCTGGCGGAAATCCTGGCGAGACATGCGCTGGAATCTTCGTTCGACATGGTGCTGAAGTTCAATGTCGGGAGCACGGAATGGGGCGCCTTGAATTCCTGTACAGACGAGCTTCTTTCTCATTTCAGAATCATCACTGCCGAATTGCATGGCCTTTGCCTGTTGGCCGAGCCTGCCAATCTGGACCTGTTCTTGCGGCGCATGGCGTTGCTGACGGCGCGGCACACGCCCGTTCACCTGCATGCGAATAACAGGGCGGCCTTCCGCATCATCGAGGGCGTGCCTGTACCCGATGTCGTGAAGCTGACGCTGCTGCGAAACGACCGCGACCGATTCGTGCCTTCTCTCGACCCAATACCCGGACCCCTGGATATTCCGTGTGCGTCCGACCTCCCCGACATCGTGTTGCGTACTTTTTGACAGGGAGCTGCAATGAGTGAGCACGATGTGGGTGGGCGCCTCGCCCTGCTGGCCGGCAGCGGCCGCACGGAAGAGGCGGAGTCCTTGGCCCGGGCGTTGCAGCGCGATCAGCCGCAGGACATCCGATGGGTGAACGCGCTCTGCCTGAGCCTGATGGGGCAGATGGCGTTCGCACCGGCACTGGAGGTTGCCCGGCGAGGCATCGAGTTGACCCGGGGCGATTTCTTCGGGAGGCATTCTTTTTTGCGCGAGTTCGTGGTCTGCTGCGCGCAGCTGGGCCTGATCGACATGGGACGCGAAAAAGCAGCGATCTATCGTGAGCACTACACGAGACCCTACGGCTCGGATCGCGCCTGGCCCGGCATCCACCTCTGGATGCTGGGCCTCACACGGGAGGCGCTCGCGAGCCACGAGGCGGCCCTTGCCGAGATGCCCGGGGATAACTATCTCATCCACCAGGTGGGAATGGCCAGGATGTGCCTTGGCGAGCGCCAGGGGATGGCTCAATACCAGCGCTACACGACAAGGGATTTCTGGGCCCAGTACTACCCCGACCCGAATGTCGACCTCGATCGGATGTGGGAAGGTGAATCGCTCGAAGGCAAATCGATCCTGGTCCGGCCTCATGGCGGGGTTGGCGACTACATCCAATTCATTCGCTATGCGCGAACGCTGCGCGAGCGGGGTGCACGCGAAGTTGTCCTTGCATTGCCCACCGAACGCATTCGAGGCCTGTTCCAGAGCATTCCCGACGTACGCATCGGGTCGCTCGAAGAACTCCGCACCGCCGACCGCTGGACATCCATCTTCGGCCTGTGCTGCAACCTCTTCCTCGATGAGGGGCCGTTGCCGACGCAGCGCTATCTCACACCGCCGCCAAGCCGTCCGGCCGACGCCCAGTTGGCGTTGATCCGCAAGCGTGCGGCCGGACGTCGCTGCATCGCCATCGCATGGCACAGCGACATGGGCGACGGGAGTCTTCGCAGCGTGCCCTTGGGCACGTTGTTGCCGCTGTTCGGATTGCCCAACGTCCACTGGGTGATTTCGCAGCGGGGTGTGGCGTTGCGGCAGTTCATGCGCTCGGGCCTGAACGCGAATTGCTCCGTGATCCCCGAGACCTCCACGTTCGACGATACAGGGGCGCTTTTCTCGGGTCTCGATGGTGTGGTGGCGATCGATTCGTACTCGCTGCACATGGCAGGGGCCCTGGGCGTCCCCACCTGGTTCCTGGCCGGGCGGTCGCTCGATTGGCGTCACTTCAACGAGGAAACCGAATCGGTGTGGTATCCATCGGTTCGCCTGGTGCGCCAACCGACGACAGGCGACTGGCGCAGCGCCGTGGAAGACCTGAGACAGCAGTTGCTGGCGCTTTGATGCGCCCAAGCGTCAGCCGTGCTGGCTGCGCTCCTTGACCAGCCACGGGTTGAGGCTCGGGTCGTTGTACATCTTGAACTGGCGATAGGTCTTGAATCGAGCACGGCCCGCTGCGCAGTCTTGCAGCAAAGCGTGAAGGCAGGCCAGCAGATCGTCCGTCTGTTCTTCCAGCCGTGCCACGCGGGCGCGGCAGGTCTCGCGATGCGCTTCATCGGTGTCCGTACGCAGCACCTGTTGCGCCATGTGGTAGCGCTTGAGGCTGCCGATCGAGAGGCGATCGATGATCGAACCCGCGGTCTCGCTGTTGAGGCGAGACTGGCCATTGAGGCGGTCGGGGCCGATCGAGATCAGGATCAGGTCGTCCATCTGCTCGATGGCGTCGTTGCGTGCCTGATTGAAGCCGTCGATGTGGCGCTTGTTGGCCACGATGTCGGCGTCGGCAACCTGGCGCCTGCGCGCAAGATCTTCTTCGGCCCACAGGCGCATGTTGTTCTCGTGGTTGCGCGCGACAGCGGTCCAGGCATCGCCTTGTGCCGGCGCAGCCAGCATGCCTTGCGACTCGAAGAACAGGCGATTTGCGGCATCGTGGAAAGCGCGCAGTTCGGCGCCTCCCGGTATTTCGATGCCGTGCGGCGCCGCAGTTGGGGTCAAGTCGTTTTTTTCAGGCATGGCAGTCAGTCGTCCTCATTTCAGCTTTCGCGGCGCAGCGCCGGGAACAGGATCACGTCGCGAATGCTCGGCGAATCCGTCAGCAGCATCATCAGCCGATCGATGCCGATGCCGCAGCCACCGGTGGGCGGCATGCCGTATTCGAGCGCGCGCACGAAGTCGTGGTCGTAGTACATCGCTTCGTCGTCGCCGCTGTCCTTGGCGGCCACCTGCGCGTTGAAGCGCGCGGCCTGGTCTTCGGCATCGTTCAGCTCGCTGAAGCCGTTGCCGAATTCGCGGCCTGTGATGTAAAGCTCGAAGCGCTCGGTGACCTCGGGGCGCTCGTCGTTGGCGCGTGCCAGCGGCGAGATCTCGGTCGGGTGTTCCATGATGAAGGTCGGCTGCCAGAGCTTCTCTTCGACGGTTTCTTCGAAGTACATCACCTGCAGGCTCGCGAGGCTGCGCTGCGAAAGCTTGTCTTTTTCCTCGCTCAGGCCCAACTTGCGCAGGCCGTTGATGAGCCAGGCGGTGTCGTCGACGCCATCGCCGGCGTCGGTGTGCTTCAGGATCGCTTCGCGGATCGTCAGGCGCTCGAAGGGCTGGGCCAGGTCGACGGGCTTGCCGCCGTACGAAAGCTGTTGCGAGCCCACGGCCTTGTCGGCGATAGTGCGGATCAGCGTCTCGGTGAAGTCCATCAGGTCGCGGTAGTTCCAGTAGGCCGCGTAGAACTCCATCATCGTGAACTCGGGGTTGTGCCGCACCGAGATGCCCTCGTTGCGGTAGCTCCGGTTGATCTCGAACACGCGCTCGAAGCCGCCGACGATCAGGCGCTTCAGGTACAGCTCGGGCGCGATGCGCAGGAACATCTCCTGATCGAGCGCGTTGTGGTGCGTCTTGAAGGGCTTTGCGTTCGCGCCGCCCGGAATGGGGTGCAGCATGGGCGTCTCGACTTCGAGGAAGTCGTTGGCCACCATGAATTCGCGCAGGGCGCTCACGGCCTTGCTGCGCGCGGTGAAGCGGGTGCGTGCGCTTTCGTCGGTGATCAGGTCGACATAGCGCTGGCGGTACTTCTGCTCCTGGTCGGCCATGCCGTAGAAGTCGCCGGGGAGCGGGCGCAGGCTCTTGGTGAGCAGCCGCAGCTTGGTCACCTTGACCGAGAGCTCGCCGGTCTTGGTCTTCATCAGCGTGCCTCCGGCACCCAGGATGTCGCCCAGGTCCCAGCGCTTGAATTCCGCATAGGCTTCTTCGCCGACGGCGTCGCGCGTCACGTAGAGTTGGATGCGGCCCGTGGCGTCCTGCAGCGTTGCGAAGCTGGCCTTGCCCATCACGCGCTTGAGCATCATCCGGCCCGCCACGCTCACGGGAACGGCCTGCGCCTCGAGCGCTTCGGCCTCGACCGCATCGTGCGCCGCGACGAGCGCCGCGGCGCGATGGCCCGGCTTGAAGTCGTTGGGAAACGCAACGCCCTTGCCCTCGACCTGCGCGGTGCGCAGCAGCTTGAGCTTTTCGCGGCGTTCGGCGATGAGCTTGTTGTCGTCGACTGCAGGGGCTGCGACAGGAGCGGCAGCGGGCGTAGGAATGGGAGGGGTCAGGTGATCGGACATGGGGAGCGGGTGAGCGCAACAGGAGCGTGCGCGAGCCGGGATTTTAGCCGATCAGGTTCGAGTGAAACTGGCTCACAGTGCCCGCCAATCCTGCGCGATGCGCTACGGAAAATATAGCGAACTATTCAGTGATGCCCGTGCGTGCAAGCAGATCGCTCACCAGTTCGAGCCGCATCAGCGGGCTGTCGAGTTCCATCAGCCGCTGCCGCAGTTCGAGCTGCATCGGCACCAGCTCGCACCAGCGGTTCGCGACCCAGCCGCAGTCGTCGAACCGGTAGGGCTCGCCGATGGGCAGCCGCACAGTCTTGGAGCCCTCGGCCCGGCGGCGTTCTTCGAGCGTGTCGACCAAGCGCCGCAGCGCGGTGGCCGTGTGCTTGAGGTCGTCCGGGATTTCGAGCGCGACATCTTCGATCACCGCTTCCACCTCGGCGACCCACAGGCCGTGCTTCTGCAATTCGGTGCTGCGAACGCGGAAGCGCTGCGTGCCGACGCATTCGATCTGAAGGAGGCCGCTTTGCGGCGATTCGAATTCGCGGATGACGGCCAGCGTGCCGATGGTCGCGAAGCTTTCCGCATCGGCACCGGCTTTACGGACCTCGCTGCCGCTCGTGAGGCTGACCACGCCGAACGGCGCGTCGGCCTTGCGGCATTTGCCGACCATGTCGAGATAACGTACCTCGAAGATGCGCAAAGGAAGCAGGCCGTCCGGGAACAGGACCGTACCGAGCGGGAACAATGGCAGTGAATGCAAAAGGGGCTGTGTCGTCATCTAAAAACCTTGCGTGGCTATCATCGCATTCCGCTCACGACCGCGCCCCCATGCTCTACCAGATTCCTTCGTTCCTTCTCGACGTGATCGTCGGCCTGCTCGGCGGCGCCTGCCTCCTGCGCCTGTACATGCAGTACCACCGGGTACCGTTCGGCAACCCGCTCGGACGCTTCATCTTCGCGATCACCGACTGGATCGTGCTGCCGCTGCGGCGCATCGTGCCTTCGGTCAAGCGCTGGGACCTGGCGAGCCTGATCGCCGCCTGGCTGCTGGTGCTGCTGAAGTTCCTGCTGCTGTGGCTCCTGATCGGCAATCTCGGCCGCATCGCCACCTTGCCGCTGGTGTCGCTCGTGGGATTGCTGCAGCTCGCGATCTCGGGGCTGACCGCACTCTTGGTGGTCTATGCCGTGCTGTCGTGGGTGCCGGGCGCGTCGCCGATGCTGCTCGACCTGATTTCCCGTTTGGCGGACCCGCTGGTGCGGCCATTCCGCCGCTTCATCCCGCTGATCGGCGGCGTGGACCTGTCGCCCCTTGCCGCCATCGTGGTGCTGCAGGTGATTGCGATCGTGTTGAGCAGTCTGCTGGTGTTTGCCTATCAACTGACTTTCTGAGTCGCAGCCAGCAAAAAACAAACAAAAAGGGCCCGGGTGCATTGCACCCGGGCCCTTTTGCCTTGGCTTGTCGCGCTTCGTGGCTCGCCGTTCAGCTCACCGCATCGGCTGGCTGGCGCAGCAGCATCGCGAGCGTGCTGGCAATCGTCTTGCGCAGTTCGCGGCGGTCGCTGATGAAGTCGATCGCGCCCTTGGTCTGCAGGAACTCGGCGCGCTGGAAGCCTTCGGGCAGCGTCACGCGCACGGTCGACTCGATGACGCGCGGGCCGGCAAAGCCGATCAGCGCCTTGGGCTCTGCAATGACCACATCGCCCACGAAGGCGAAGCCGGCGCTCACGCCACCCATGGTCGGGTCGGTCAGCACGCTGATGTAGGGCAGGCCCTTCTTCGCCAGGCGCGTGAGCGCGGCATTGGTCTTGGCCATCTGCATCAGCGAGAGCAGGCCTTCCTGCATGCGCGCGCCGCCGGTGGCGGTGAAGCAGATGAACGGCACCTTCTGCTCGATGGCGGTCTCGACGCCGCGCACGAAGCGCTCGCCGACCACGCTGCCCATGCTGCCGCCCATGAATTCGAATTCGAAGCAGGCCACGACCACGTTGATGCTGTGGACCGAGCCGCCGATGACGACAAGCGCGTCAGTCTCGCCGGTGTTTTCCAGGGCTTCCTTCAGGCGCTCGGGGTACTTGCGGCTGTCCTTGAACTTCAGGGCGTCGACCGGGAGCACTTCCTGGCCGACTTCGTAGCGGCCTTCGGCATCGAGGAACGCGTCCAGGCGCGCGCGGGCGCCGATGCGGTGGTGGTGGCTGCAGCTCGGGCAGACGTTCTGGTTGTGCTCCAGGTCGGTCTTGTAGAGCACCGTCTCGCAGGCCGGGCATTTGATCCACAGGCCCTCGGGCACCTGGCGGCGCTCGGCAGGGTCGGTTTGTGCGATCTTGGCGGGTAGCAGTTTTTCAAGCCAGCTCATAGGACTCCGGAATTAGCTCCCCTCTCCTTGGAGGGAGAGGGGCTGGGGGTGAGGGCAACCGAGATTATCGGCCAGCCGCATTCTTGGGGGTAGCCGCCGGCAGGGCGTCCAGCGCCTCGCGAATGCCGGCGAGGAATTCGCGCAACGCGGGCACCACCTTTTCGCGCGGTTGCCCGTCGATCAGCTGGATGATCTTGGTGCCGATCACGACGGCGTCCGCCGCCGAACCGACCGCCTGCGCCGTGCGCGCGTCGCGGATGCCGAAGCCCACGCCGACCGGGATGCTCACATGCCGGCGGATGCGCGGGATCATCTGGCCGACCGCCTCGGTGTCCAGATGGCCCGCGCCGGTCACGCCCTTGAGCGACACGTAGTACACGTAGCCGCTTGCGATGCGCGCGACCTGGGCCATGCGTTCGTCGGTGCTCGTGGGCGCCAGCAGGAAGATCAGGTCGATGTTCGCGGCCTTCAGGTCGGCGGCGAAGGCCTCGCATTCCTCGGGCGGGTAGTCGACGATCAGCAGGCCGTCGACGCCGGCGGCTGATGCGTCGCGAATGAAGGCCTGTTTGCCGTGCACGAGGTCATAGCGCTCGACCGGGTTCGCATAGCCCATCAACACCACCGGCGTGGTCGTGTCCTTCTGGCGAAACGCCGCCACGATGGCGAGCACCTGCTTCATGCCGACGCCCAGCGCCAGCGCGGCCTCGCCGGCTTTCTGGATCACGGGGCCGTCGGCCATCGGGTCGGAAAAAGGCACGCCCAGCTCGATCACGTCGGCGCCCGCCTCGACCATGCCGTGCATCAGCTCGGGCGTGATGTCGGCGAAGGGGAAGCCGGCGGTGACATACGGAATCAGCGCCTTGCGGCCCTGCGCCTGAAGCGTCTTGAAGGTGGCGGCAATGCGGCTCATCACTTGCCTCCCTTCACGCTCAGACCGCGCATCGAGGGGCGGTCGTAGAAATCGACGCCCGACAGGTCGGCGACGGTGCCGATGTCCTTGTCGCCGCGGCCCGAGAGGTTCACCAGGATCGACTGGTCGGGGCGCATGGTTTTCGCAAGCTTCAGCGCATAGGCCACGGCATGGCTGGATTCGAGCGCGGGAATGATGCCCTCCGTTCGACACAGGTAGTGGAAGGCTTCGAGCGCCTCGATGTCGGTGACGCCGACGTACTCGGCACGGCCGATGTCGGCCAGGTGCGCGTGCTCCGGGCCCACGCCCGGGTAGTCGAGGCCGGCGCTGATGCTGTGGGTCTCGGTGATCTGGCCGTCCTCGTTCTGCAGCAGGTAGGTGCGGTTGCCGTGCAGCACGCCGGGGCTGCCGCGCAGGATCGAGGCGGCGTGCTTGCCGCTGTCCAGGCCTTCGCCCGCCGCTTCCACACCGACGAGCCGGGTGCCGGCGAACGGAATGTAGGGATGGAAGATGCCGATCGCATTGCTGCCGCCGCCCACGCAGGCGACCACCACGTCGGGCTGCTTGCCCTCGGCTTCGCCGGTGATGCCGTCGGCGGCCAGCATCGCGGGCATCTGCGCGATGCACTCGGTGCCGATCACGCTCTGGAAGTCACGCACCATCGTCGGATAGGGGTGCGGGCCGGCCACGGTGCCGATGATGTAGAAGGTGTTTTCCACATTGGTGACCCAGTCGCGCATTGCCTCGTTCAGCGCGTCCTTCAGCGTCTTGCTGCCCGATTCAACCGGCACCACGGTCGCGCCCAGCAGGTTCATGCGGTAGACGTTGGGGCTCTGGCGCTTCACGTCCTGGCTGCCCATGTAGACCACGCATTCGAGGCCGTAGCGCGCGCAGATGGTGGCGGTGGCCACGCCGTGCTGGCCCGCGCCGGTCTCGGCGATCACGCGGGGCTTGCCCATGCGGCGCGCGAGCATCGCCTGGCCGATCACGTTGTTGATCTTGTGGGCGCCGGTGTGGTTCAAGTCCTCGCGCTTCAGGTAGATCTGCGCGCCGCCCATCTCGCGACTGGTGCGCGCGGCGTGGTAGATCGGCGAGGGCCGGCCCACGAAGTGCTTGAGCTCGTAGTGGAATTCGGCGAGGAAGGCCGGATCGTCCTTGAACTTCGCATACGCGTCGCGCAGCTCGTTGATCGCGTGGGTGAGCGTCTCGCTCGCGAAGGTGCCGCCGTAGTTGCCGAAGTGGCCGGTGGCGTCGGGTTGCTGGTAATCCTGGAAATGGCTTTGCATGGTTCTCGATCGTTGGGCCGCAGCCCGAATGACGATCGGGTGCGGCGGCTAACTGGAGAAGGACGAGGCGTCTGCCGCCCTGACGGCGGCGACGAATTGCCGGATCTTTCCGGCGTCCTTCAGGCCCTTGTTCCCGGGACCGTCGATTTCGACGCCCGAGCTCACATCAACGGACAGCGTCTTGCAGCGCGTCCGCAGGATGCGAATGCCATCGCTCACGTTTGCAGGTGTGAGCCCACCACTCAAGACGAGGTGAGCGTCGACGGCGGGTGGAAGAAGTGACCAATCGAAAGCCTTGCCGCCACCGCCATAACCTTCGACATGGGCGTCGAGCAGGATGGCCTGGGCGTGGGAGTAATCGGACGCGTATTTTACGAGGTCGAAGCCGGCACCGGCAGCCCCCAGCGGAATGCGGGCGGCGCGCATGTAGCGAAAACGGCCGGGGCCGGTGGCTTCCTCGCACTGTTCGGGCGTCTCTTCGCCATGGAACTGTGCGATGGCGCCGCTCACACGGGCAAGCGATGCTATGACTTTGGGAGCATCCTCGTTCACGAACAGCAGCACTGGCGTGACGAAGGGGGGAAGGCGAGCGGCAAGTTCGGCGGCACGTTCAGCCGTGATGGCGCGAGGGCTTTTGGCGTAGAGCACGAAACCGACGGCATCGGCACCCGCTTCGACCGCGGCATCCACGTCGGCCTCACGCGTGAGGCCACAGATCTTGATGCGGGTGCGGGGAGGCGAAGACGTCATGGCGGGCCATCATAAAGAGCACCGCCGGCCTGCAGCGTCGCCTCGGCCGGCAGACCCCACTTGGCGTCGTACAACGGGCCGAGGAAGTACAAACCGTCCGCGGAGAAGGTGGGCGCCGCGACCTTGCGGCTGCGCGCCTCGAGCACCTCGGCGATCCATTCGGGCCGCTCATCGCCGCGGCCGATGCGCACGAGGCAGCCCATCAGATTGCGGATCATGTGGTGCAGGAAGGCATCGGCCTCGAACTCGAAATGCCAGCGGCAGCGCTCGCCGTCGCCGACACGCGTGATCTCGATGCGGCGCAGATTCTTCACAGGCGATTTGGCTTGGCAGGCCGAGGCGCGGAACGAGCTGAAGTCATGCGTGCCGATGAGCACGGCGGCGGCTTTGCGCATCGCGTCGCCATCGAGCGGATGCATCGACCAGCCGACCCGGCCCGAATCGAGGCTCGGCCGCACCGGCGATTGCGACAGCACGTAGAGGTAGCGGCGCGCGAGGGCACTGGCGCGGCAATGGAACTCGTCGGGCACCGGCTGCGCCCACTGCACCGCGATGTCGTCGGGCAGGAAGCGGTTGGTACCGCGCATCCAGGAGAAGGGCTCGCGTTCGACCTCGGTGTCGAAGTGCACCACCTGCATCAGCGCGTGCACGCCGGCATCGGTGCGGCCTGCGCACAGCGTGCCGATGCGCCCTGATGGGTCTGCGGCGAACTTCGCGAGGGCCGCTTCGAGCTTGTCTTGCACCGTGCGGCCCGAGCGCTGGCTCTGCCAGCCCTCGTACGCCTGGCCGTTGTAGCGGATGCCGAGCGCCAGCCTCACGAATTCAGAAACGGAAACAGCAATGGCTCAGCGCAGTTCCGCGAGCAGTTGCTTGGCTTGCGACTTGAGGTCGCCGGCGCTTTCAGCTTCGACTTCCTCGACCAGCGAGCGCGCGCCTTCGACGTCGCCGATGGCTTGCAGTTCGCGCGCCAGCGAGAGCTTGACGGCGTGGGGGCTGTCTTCGCCTTCGTCCTCGAACGAGCTGCCGGCGCGCGCCGGTTCGGACGCGCCGTTGGAGCGGGCCGGCAGGCCTGCCAGTGCGCTCATGTCGAACTCGATGAAGCCCGAGTCGGCAGGCAACGCATTGCCCAGCGTGGCCGGACGCGTGTTGTCTGCATCGTTCAGGTTCAAGGGACGCGTATTGGGCGTGAGGGCGCCGGGTGCCGTGTCGAAATCGTTCTCGAGGTCGACGGGCGGCGTCACATGGCCATTGGACAGCGGTGCTGCGGGGCGTGCCGTCGTCGGAGCGGGTGCATAGGCCGACTTCGGCAGGCTCGCGCCGACCGGTGCGTGGCTTGGTGCCGGTGCCAGCGGCATCGGTTGGCTCAGGTCCAGGTCGAAGTCCAGCGGTGCCACGGAAGGCACGAAGGCGGGCGGCGGGGCCGAGGCGATCGGCGGCGGTGCAACGGGCGTCGGCACTGCGGTCACTGGCGGCTTGGCGGCGGACGCCAGGGCGCCTGCGAAGGCCGCCGTTTCGGCCTGGCTTGCGCTGCGGGGGGCGCCCGATTCGTACAGCGGGTTGCCCGGATCGAGGTCCTTGCCCATGTCGACCACGCGGTTCCAGTCGGAACCCGAGCCGCCGGTCAGCTTGTGCACTTCGGTGGCCAGGCCTTCATAGGCGCGCACATCACGGCGCTTGGCGTGGATCTCGAGCAGCTTGAGGTGGATGGCGGTGCGGTCCGGGTTCAGGCGCAGTGCTTCGCGCAGGATTTCCTCGGCCTGCAGGTCGCGGCCGTAGGCCAGGTAGACGTCCGCCTCGGCGACGGGGTCGACGTCGCCCGCATCGAGCTGGCTCGGCGAGTACGACAGCGACGAAACGCTGGAGTCGCCACGATGCTTGGTGTCGACCGATTCGCCGCCGCTGGCACCGAAGAACGAGTCTTTCGGAATGCGGCTCTCGAGGAACACGCTTTCGCTCATTTCCTCGCGCCGGCGGCCCAACACGCGGTACAGCAGGAAGCCGACCAGAAGCGCAATCAGCGCGGCGCCGCCGAGCATCAGCGGGTTGTCGAGCAATTCTTCGAAGAAGCTGCGTTCCGGCGGCGGAGGCGGAGCGGCCTTGACCACCGGCTTCGGAGCGGCAGCCGGTGCGGGCGTCGCGACCGCGGCGCTGGCGGCTGCCGCGGGCACTGCGGCGGCGGCTGGGGGCGTGACGGCCGGGTCCGCTACTGGCGCAGGCGAGGGTGCGGCCGTTGCTTCAGGCGTCGGTGCGGCGGCCGTCACTGCGGAAGCGGGTGCTGCCACAGGTGCGGGCGTGGGGGCAGGCACAACGACTGCGGGCGCCGGGTTGGCGGCGACCGGCGGCGTCGTGGCGCTGGTTGATGGCGTCGGCACAGGAATGCCGGGCGCGGCAGGTGCTGGTGCGGCAGCGGGTGCCGAGGAGCCGGCGCCCGCCTTGAGCTTGTTCAGCTCGTTGATGTTCTTGGACAGCTCCGCCACGCGGTTGCTGCTTTCCTGCGCCTGGCGGGCCTGCGCGACCTTTTCGTCGGCCGCGCGAGTGGAGGCGCTGCCTTGCGAAATCGTGAGCTTGTCGGGGGCGCTGGCCGCCGCATTGCGGTCTTCGACGTTCGCCTGCAGCTTGCCCGAGGCCTTGCGGCTGGCGGCGGCGACGTTCGACGTCGGGGCGTTCTCTGCGAGGCGCTGGCGGTAGTTGCCGAAGTCGCGGCTTTGCGCTGTGACCGTGCGGCGTGCCTCGGCGGCGGGAACGGCGCTCGCCTCGGTGGCGCCCGGCAGTTCGAGCACGGCGCCTGCCTTGATGCGGTTGACGTTGCCGCCAATGAACGCATCGGGGTTGGCGAGCAGCAGGGCGACCAGCATCTGGTCGAGCGACACGTCGGCCGGCTTGTGGGCACCGGCAATCTTGCCGGCGGTATCGCCGCGCTGAACCGTGACTTGCTCGCCGCCTGCGCGGGGCGCCGTTGCTGCCGCCGTTGCGGGAGCGGTGGCCGGGGTTGCGGGCGCGGGCGCAGCTGCCGCGACGGGCGGCGCTGCGGATGCAGCGGCCGCGGCACGTTCGCGGCGTGCGCGGGCTGCCGCAACGGCAGGGCGCTCGACCGGGGTGCTGATCTGGGGCGCGATCGGCACGGCTGGGGCGGCTGCCTGTCGCGTGACCGGCGGATCGAGCAGGACGGTGTAGTCGCGCACGATGCGGCCCGAGGAGCCGTTGGCTTCGAGCAGCAGGTCGATGAAGGGGTCGCTGAGCGGGCGGCTGCCGCTCAGGCGCACCACATACTGGCCGCCCGCACGGCGCTGCAGCGTCGCCTTGACGTCGCCCAATGCCGAGTTGTAGGGGATGCCTGCGTTCTTGAAGGCTTCAGGGGTGGCGATGTTGATCTTCAGACCGTCCGCTTCAGCGGTCGCGATCTCGGTCACATCGATCTCTGCGCGAAGCGGTTCGCCCAGCGCCGATTGCACCTTCAGCTGTCCCAGCGTGAACGCGCTGGCGTCGGTGCTGGCCATTCCCAGGGCCACGGCGGCGGCCGCACCCAATATGGAAAGGCGCCAACCGCTGAACGATGGGGCGGGGCGAACGGCCGATGGGCGGGCCGCGGGCAACAGATGTCTTGTCATGCTGATAGGGGCGGCTCAGGCCCAGAATTTGTAAGAGGACGTTAGCATCATCACCCCGGGCTGACAAGGCAATGCGCCTGTTCTACCCAGTGCGCGCATACTTACGAACACACTTTTCGTTGCCAAACTGCAACAATCCGAGATTCGAGGGCCTGAGCGACCCGCATCAGGCTTCGAGCAGGATGCGCAGCATGCGGCGCAGCGGTTCCGCCGCACCCCACAGCAGCTGGTCGCCGATGGTGAAGGCGCCGACATATTCGGGGCCCATCGCCAGCTTGCGGATGCGGCCGACCGGAATGTTCATGGTGCCCGTCACCGCCACCGGCGTCAGGTCCTTCAGGGTGGCTTCGCGGGTGTTCGGCACCACGCTGGCCCACTGGTTGTCCGCGGCGATCATCGCTTCGATGTCGGCCAGGGGCACGTCCTTCTTGAGCTTGAAGGTCAGCGCTTGGCTGTGGCAGCGCATGGCGCCGATGCGCACGCAGAAACCGTCGACCGGCACAGCGGCAGTGCCGAAGCCTGCGCCTTGGCCAAGGATCTTGTTGGTCTCGGCGCCGGCCTTCCATTCTTCCTTGGACATGCCGTCACCCAGGTCCTTGTCGATCCAGGGGATCAGCGAGCCGCCGAGCGGGGCGCCGAAGTTGGCCGTTTCAGCGGCGCTCAGGTTCTGCTGCTTGTGCAGCACCTTGCGGTCGATTTCGAGGATGGCCGACTTGGGGTCGTCCAGCAGGGCGCGCACTTCGGTGTTGAGGGTGCCGAACTGGGTCAGCAGTTCGCGCATGTGCTGCGCGCCGCCGCCCGAGGCTGCCTGGTAGGTCATGCTGGTCATCCACTCGACCAGACCGGCCTTGTAGAGGGCGCCTACGCCCATGAGCATGCAGCTCACGGTGCAGTTGCCGCCGATCCAGTTCTTGCCACCGTTGGTGAGCGCGTTCTGGATCACGGGCAGATTGACCGGGTCCAGCACGATGACCGCGTCGTCCTGCATGCGCAGGGTCGAGGCGGCGTCGATCCAGTGGCCGGTCCAGCCCGCGGCGCGCAGCTTGGGGAAGACTTCGCTGGTGTAGTCGCCGCCTTGGCAGGTGATGACGATGTCGCACTTCTTCAGGGCGTCGATGTCGTTCGCATCCTTCAGCGCGGTTTCGTTCCTGGCCATCGCCGGGGCCTTGCCGCCGGCGTTGGAAGTCGAGAAGAAGACCGGCTCAATGAGACCGAAGTCGCCTTCGGCCTGCATACGGTCCATCAGGACCGAGCCGACCATGCCGCGCCAGCCTACGAGGCCGACCAGAGGTTGAGATGCGTTCGCCATTTCAGTTTGCCCTTATGAAAAAGAAAGAAGTTGTCTTTTCTTGCCCCCGACTCGTCGAGCCGGGGAGGGGCGTGACGAAGCGGGCTGCGGTTAGCCGGTAATCGTCTTTTTGGTGATTGCTGCAACGACCGCGTCGCCCATTTCGCGGGTGCCGACGCGCTTCGTACCTTCTGACCAGATGTCACCCGTGCGCAGCCCCGAGGCCAGCACGTCCTTGACCGCCGACTCGATACGGTCGGCAGCTTCGGGTTGGTTGAGTGAAAAGCGGAGCATCATGGCAGCGGACAGGATTGTAGCCAAAGGATTGGCAACCCCTTTGCCGGCAATGTCGGGCGCGCTGCCGTGGCTGGGCTCGTACAGACCCTGGTTGCTCGAATTGAGCGACGCCGAGGGCAGCATGCCGATCGAGCCGGTCAGCATCGCGGCCTCGTCCGAGAGGATGTCGCCGAACATGTTGCCGGTGACCACCACGTCGAACTTCTTGGGCGCCTTCACGAGCTGCATGGCTGCGTTGTCGACCAGCATGTGGTCGAGTTCCACGTCCGGATATTCCTTCGCGATGTCGAGCATCACGTCTTTCCACAGCTGCGAGGTTTCCAGCACGTTGTTCTTGTCGACGCTGGTCACGCGCTTGCTGCGCTTGCGGGCCGCTTCGAAGGCCACGCGCCCGATGCGCTCGATCTCGGGACGCGAGTAGCGCATCGTGTCGAAGGCTTCCTCGGCGCCCGGAAAGTGCCCATCCGTCGCGATGCGGCGACCACGCGGCTGGCCGAAGTAGATGTCGCCGGTCAGTTCGCGAATGATGAGGATGTCCAGCCCCGCGATCAGTTCGGGCTTCAGGCTCGAAGCGTCGACCAGTTCCTCGTAGCAGATCGCGGGGCGGAAGTTGGCGAACAGACCCAGGTTCTTGCGCAGCCCCAGGATGGCCTGCTCGGGGCGCAGCGGACGGTCGAGCTTGTCGTACTTCCAGTCGCCGACTGCGCCGAACAGCACCGCGTCGGATTCCTTGGCGAGCTTGAGCGTCGATTCAGGCAGCGGGTGGCCGTGTGCCTCGTAGGCTGCGCCGCCGACCAGCGCCGACTCCATCTCGAACTTCAGGTCGAGGACGTCGAGCACCCTGACGGCTTCCGCCACGATTTCGGTGCCGATGCCGTCACCCGGGAGAACTGCGATTTTCATAAGTTGGTCTGAGGTTTTTTGAATGCGGAAATGGTGAGGCTGATCACGAGATCATCGTGTGCGCGAGCCACGGCTTCTGCGCCAGGCGCTCGGTCTCGAAGGCCTTGATCTTGTCCTTGTGGCGCAGCGTGAGGCCGATGTCGTCCAAGCCGTTGATCAGGCAGTACTTGCGGAAAGCCTGCACGTCGAACGCGAGCTCACCGCCGTCCGGCTTCACGACCACCTGGCGCTCCAGGTCGATGGTCAGCGAGTAGCCCGGGAAGGCAAAGGCCTCATCGAACAACTGTGCGACCTGTGCTTCGGACAGCACGATCGGCAGCAGGCCGTTCTTGAAGCTGTTGTTGAAGAAGATGTCCGCATAGCTCGGCGCAATGATCGCGCGAAAGCCGTACTGATCCAGCGCCCACGGCGCGTGCTCGCGCGATGAGCCGCAGCCGAAGTTCTTGCGCGCGAGCAGCACCGAGGCGCCTGCGTAGCGCGGCTGGTTCAGCACGAAGTCGGGGTTCGGCTTGCGGGTGGCCGGGTCCTGGCCCGGGAAGCCGGCGTCCAGGTAGCGCCATTCGTCGAACAGGTTCACGCCGAAGCCGGTCTTCTTGATCGACTTGAGAAACTGCTTGGGAATGATCGCGTCGGTGTCGACGTTCTCGCGGTCCATGGGGGCCACGAGGCCCTTGTGCACGGTGAATTTCTGCATGTGATGTCTCCAGGTCAGGCGAAGGTGCGCACGTCGACGAAATGGCCGTGCACGGCGGCAGCGGCGGCCATCGCCGGGCTCACGAGGTGGGTGCGGCCACCGGCGCCCTGGCGGCCTTCGAAGTTGCGGTTCGAGGTCGATGCGCAGCGCTCGCCGGGTTCGAGCCGGTCGGCGTTCATCGCGAGGCACATCGAGCAGCCGGGTTCGCGCCATTCGAAGCCTGCGGCCTTGAAGATCACGTCCAGGCCTTCGCGCTCGGCCTGTTCCTTCACCACGCCGGAGCCGGGAACGACCATCGCGAGCTTCACGTTCTTGGCGACCTTCTGGCCGAGCTTCTTCACGACTGCAGCGGCTTCGCGCATGTCTTCGATGCGGCTGTTGGTGCACGAGCCAATGAACACCTTGTCGATGAAGATGTCGTTCATCGCCTTGTTCGGCTCCAGGCCCATGTAGACCAGCGCACGCTCGATGGCGCCGCGCTTGCTGGCGTCCTTTTCCTTGTCGGGATCGGGCACGCGGCCGTTGATGTCGACCACCATCTCGGGCGAGGTGCCCCAGGTGACCTGCGGCGGAATCTGCGCGGCGTCGAGCTCGACCACGGCGTCGAAGGCCGCGCCGGGGTCGGACTGCAGCGTGCGCCAGTAGGTGGCGGCCTGCTCCCACTCCACGCCGGTCGGGGCGAGCGGGCGGCCCTTGATGTAGGCGATGGTCTTTTCGTCGACCGCCACCAGCCCGGCGCGCGCGCCGGCCTCGATGGCCATGTTGCAGACCGTCATGCGGCCTTCCATGCTCAGGTCGCGAATGGCGGAGCCCGCGAATTCGATGGTGTAGCCCGTGCCGCCGGCGGTGCCGATCTTGCCGATGATGGCCAGCACGATGTCCTTGGCGGTGCAGCCGAGGGGCAGCTTGCCTTCGACCTTCACCCGCATGTTCTTCGCCTTCTTGCCCAGCAGCGTCTGCGTGGCCATGACGTGCTCGACCTCGCTGGTGCCGATGCCATGCGCGAGCGCACCGAACGCACCGTGCGTGGAGGTGTGCGAGTCGCCGCAGACGACCGTCATGCCCGGCAGCGTCGCGCCCGACTCCGGGCCGATCACGTGCACGATGCCCTGGCGCTTGCTCAGGAACGGAAAGAAAGCGGCGGCGCCGAATTCCGCGATGTTCTTGTCCAGCGTGGTGACCTGCTCCTTGCTGGTCGGGTCGGCGATGCCTTCGTAGCCGCGTTCCCAGCCGGTGGTCGGCGTGTTGTGGTCGGCGGTGGCCACTACAGAGCTGATGCGCCAGAGCTTCCGGCCCGCTTCGCGCAGCCCTTCGAAGGCTTGCGGGCTGGTGACTTCGTGCACCAGGTGGCGGTCGATGTAGAGGATCGCGGTGCCGTCTTCCTCGGTGTGGACGACGTGTTCGTCCCAGATCTTGTCGTAGAGCGTGCGTGCCATGTCGGTCTCTTCTTTCGTGGGGAAATGGATTGTCTGTCTATGCGGCCCGGGCCGCGAGCTGTTCGGGAGCGTCGGCAGAATCGGCCGCCGCGTGCAGGTGGTTCACCAGCGTGCGCGCCGCCACCGGCAGCGTGGAGAAGTCGCGCGCCACGAGGCGGATTTCGCGCGCCGCCCAGGCGTCGTTGAGCGCCACACTCACGAGGCCGCGGCCGATGCCGTTCTGCATGAGTTCGAAGGCGCGCTGCGGCATCACGCCGATGCCCAGGCCGTTCTCGATCATCCGGCACATGGCATCGAGGCCGGTGACGTGGATGCGCAGCTTGACGCTGCGCCCCGCGCCCAGCGCCGCCTCGTGCATCGCGACGTAGATCGAGCTGTTGGTGTGCAGGCCGACGTGGTCGAAGTCGAGCGAGTCGATGAAGTCGACGGCGCCGTGCGACGCCAGCGCATGCCCCGTGGGCACGATCAGCGCGAGGCGGTCGTGCCGGTACGACAGGCTCTGCAACTCGCCCGCGCCGCCCGCCACATGGCACACGCCGAGGTCGGCCGCGCCTTCCTGCACCGCGCGGATCACCTCGCTGCTCAGGTGCTCCTCCAGGTCGATCTTGATGGCTTCATGCGCCCGGGTGAATACGCCCAGGTCCTCGGGCAGGAACTGCACGATGGCCGAGATGTTGGCGTGCACCCGTACGTGGCCACGCACGCCATCGGCGTATTCGCTGAGCTCGCCCTGCATCTTCTCCAAGCTGTAGAGCACCGAGCGGGCGTGGTGCAGGAGGCTTTCACCGGCCGGGGTCAGGTCCACGCCGCGCGCATGCCGATAGAGCAGGGTGGTGCCCAGCGTGGCCTCCAAGTCCGACAGCCTCTTGCTGATGGCCGATGCCGCGATGAATTCGCGCTCGGCCGTGCGACCAATGCTGCCCAGTTCACAAACAGCCACGAACAACTGCAACGACGTGAGGTCGATGCGGCGGGCGAAATTGCGTTCGGACGTGCTCATGGGGTGTGGGGCATCGCGTTTTGCGATGAGGTGGCTATTTTCTTACCTATTTCCTGCTGTGGCCATCGTCATCTGAGATGGCATTGCTGCCGGCCTGCGAAGAGAGGCATCTCGAACGGGCAATAAAAAAAGCTGCCCGAAGGCAGCTTTTTTGAGGGGCGAGGGTTTCGCGAACCGCTCAGCGAGCCGAAATCGGCTTCACATCGCGCTTGGGCGAACCTTCGAACAGTTGGCGCGGGCGGCCGATCTTGTACTCGGGGTCGCCGATCATTTCGTTCAGCTGGGCGATCCAGCCGACCGTGCGGGCCAGCGCGAAGATCGCGGTGAACAGCGGCACCGGGATGCCGATGGCGCGCTGCACGATGCCCGAGTAGAAGTCCACGTTCGGGTAGAGCTTGCGCGAGACGAAGTACTCGTCTTCGAGGGCGATCTTTTCCAGCTCCTTGGCCAGCTTGAAGAGCGGGTCCTGTTCCAGGCCCAGCTCGGTCAGCACTTCGTTGCAGGTTTCCTGCATCAGCTTGGCGCGCGGGTCGTAGTTCTTGTACACGCGGTGGCCGAAGCCCATGAGCTTGACGTTCGAGTTCTTGTCCTTGACCTTCTTGATGAACTCGCCGATCTTTTCCACGCCGCCTTCGCGCTGGATGTCGTACAGCATGTTGAGCGCTGCTTCGTTCGCGCCGCCGTGGGCCGGGCCCCAGAGGCAGGCCACGCCGGCCGCGATGGCCGCGAAGGGGTTGGTGCCCGACGAGCCGCACAGGCGCACGGTCGAGGTCGAGGCGTTCTGCTCGTGGTCCGCGTGCAGGATGAAGATGCGGTCGAGCGCGCGCTCGAGCACCGGGTTCACCTTGTACTCCTCGCAAGGCGTGGCGAACATCATGTGCAGGAAGTTGCCGGCGTAGCTCAGGTCGTTCTTCGGGTACATGTACGGCTGGCCGATCGTGTACTTGTAGGCCATGGCCACGAGCGTGGGCATCTTCGCGATCAGGCGGATCGCGGCGATCTCGCGGTGCTCGGGATTATTGATGTCCGTGCTGTCGTGATAGAAGGCCGACAGCGCGCCCACCAGGCCGGTCATGATGGCCATCGGATGGGCATCACGGCGGAAGCCGCGCAGGAAGAACTGCATCTGCTCGTTCACCATCGTGTGGTTCGTCACGAGCTTGGTGAAGTTGGCCTTCTTGCCGGCGTCGGGCAGTTCACCGTACAGCAGCAGGTGGCAGGTTTCCAGGAAGTCGCAGTTGGTCGCGAGCTGCTCGATGGGGTAGCCGCGGTACAGCAGCTCGCCCTTGTCGCCATCGATGTACGTGATGGCTGACTGGCAGGCGGCGGTCGACATGAAGCCCGGGTCATAGGTGAACATGCCGGTCTGTGCGTACAGCTTGCGGATGTCGATCACGTCGGGGCCGACGGTGCCCTTGTAGATCGGCAGTTCGACGCTGTCGCCGCCGTTGCTGAACGACAGCGTGGCCTTGGTATCGGATGCTTTCATTTCGATTTACTTTCAGAGGAGGATTCAGGACGAAGGAGAAATTGCGGGGCGCTGGGCGCCGTCGGTGCGCATCAATTGCAGCAATGCGACCACCTCGGCACCGGCCCATTCGGGCTCGGGCTCCTTCCTGCGCAGCAAAAGGTCGAGGAGGTCGTTGTCCGACAGGTCCATCAATGTCTCCATCGCTCCCGCCTGACCATTGGTCATGTGGGATTCGTGCCGCTCGAAGAAGCGGGCGATGAACAGGTCGTTTTCGAGCAGGCCGCGCCGGCAACGCCATTTCAGCTTGCTCAGCGCACGTTCGCTGAGCGGCTGCTGGAGTTCGTCGGCGGTTTGCATGGTGGTTTCTTCTTGAAGAAGGATCAGATGGCGCGGCGCACCATCAATTCCTTGATCTTGCCGATGGCCTTGGTGGGGTTCAGGTTCTTCGGGCACACGTCGACGCAGTTCATGATCGTGTGGCAGCGGAACAGGCGGTACGGGTCTTCCAGGTTGTCCAGGCGTTCGGCCGTGGCTTCGTCGCGGCTGTCAGCGATGAAGCGGTAGGCCTGCAGGAGGCCTGCCGGGCCGACGAACTTGTCGGGGTTCCACCAGAAGCTCGGGCAGCTCGTGGAGCAGCTCGCGCACAGGATGCATTCGTACAGGCCGTTGAGCTCTTCGCGCTCTTCGGGCGACTGCAGGCGTTCCTTCTCGGGCGGCACGTTGTCGTTCTGCAGGTATGGCTTGATCGAGTTGTACTGCTTGAAGAACTGCGTCATGTCCACGATCAGGTCGCGAATGACGGGCAGGCCCGGCAGCGGCTTCAACACGATCGTGCCCTTGAGCGTGAGCATGTTGGTGAGGCAGGCCAGGCCGTTCTTGCCGTTGATGTTCATCGCATCGGAACCGCAGACGCCTTCGCGGCACGAGCGGCGGAACGACAGCGTCGGGTCTTGCGCCTTGAGCTTCATCAGGGCGTCCAGCAGCATGCGTTCGTGGCCGTCGAGTTCGATCTCGATGGTCTGCATGTAGGGCTTGGCGTCCTTGTCCGGGTCGTAGCGGTAGATCTGGAATGTGCGCTTCATCGTAGTGACCTTGTGAATGCTTTTATTGGCTGACTGTGAGCCGTGACTTAGAACGTGCGGACCTTCGGCGGAACCGAGGCCACCGTGAGCGGCTGCAGCTTGACCGGCTTGTACGAGAGGCGGTTGTCCTGGCTGTACCAGAGCGTGTGCTTCATCCAGTTGGCGTCGTCGCGGCCGAGCGGTGCGACCGGATCGTCCGCGGGACGCTCGTAGTCTTCCACCGTGTGGGCGCCGCGGCATTCGCGGCGGGCGGCGGCCGAGACCATCGTGGCCTGCGCCACTTCGATCAGGTTGTCGACTTCCAGCGCTTCGATGCGGGCGGTGTTGAACACCTTGGACTTGTCCTTCAGGCCGATCGAATTGACGCGCTCGCGCACGGCGGCGATCTTGACGACGCCTTCGTCCATCGAGGCTTGCTTGCGGAACACCGCTGCGTGCTGCTGCATGACGGCGCGGATCTCGCCGGCCACGTCCTGCGCGTACTCGCCGGTGGTGGTCGATTCGAGGCGGTTCAGGCGCTCCAGCGTGCGGTCGGCCGCATCCTTCGGGAGTTCCTTGTGTTCCTTCAGCTTGTCGTTGAACTCGACGATGTGGTTGCCGGCCGCGCGGCCGAACACCAGCAAGTCGAGCAGCGAGTTCGTGCCCAGGCGGTTCGCGCCGTGCACGCTCACGCAGGAGCATTCGCCCACCGCGTAGAGGCCGTTCACCACGGCGCTGTTGTCCTCGCCCTTCTGGATGACGACCTGGCCGTTGATGTTGGTCGGGATGCCGCCCATCTGGTAGTGGATGGTCGGCACGACGGGAATCGGCTCCTTCGTGATGTCGACGTTGGCGAAGTTGACGCCGATTTCGTACACCGAGGGCAGGCGCTTGTGGATGGTGTCGGCGCCCAGGTGGTCGAGCTTGAGCAGCACGTAGTCCTTGTTGGGACCGCAGCCTCGGCCTTCCTTGATTTCCTGGTCCATCGAGCGCGAGACGAAGTCGCGCGGTGCCAGGTCCTTCAGCGTGGGCGCATAGCGCTCCATGAAGCGTTCGCCGTTGCTGTTGAGCAGGATGGCGCCTTCGCCGCGGCAGCCTTCGGTCAGCAGCACGCCGGCGCCGGCCACGCCGGTCGGGTGGAACTGCCAGAACTCCATGTCCTGCAGCGGAATGCCCGATCGTGCGGCCATGCCCAAGCCGTCGCCGGTGTTGATGAAGGCGTTGGTCGAGGCCTGGAAGATGCGGCCCGCGCCGCCGGTGGCCAGCAGCACGGTCTTGGCCTGCAGGATGTGCAGGTCGCCGGTCTCCATTTCGAGCGCGGTCACGCCGACCACGTCGCCTTCGTCGTCACGGATGAGGTCGAGTGCCATCCATTCGACGAAGAACTGGGTGCGCGCCTCGACGTTCTTTTGATAGAGCGTGTGCAGCATCGCGTGGCCGGTGTGCGGTCGGCCGCGGCGCAGGCGCGCTGCACGGGCTTCTCGCCGTAGTTGGCCGTGTGGCCGCCGAACGGACGCTGGTAGATCGTGCCGTCGGGGTTGCGGTCGAAGGGCATGCCGAAGTGCTCGAGCTCGTACACGACCTTCGGTGCTTCGCGGCACATGAACTCGATCGCGTCCTGGTCGCCGAGCCAGTCGGAACCCTTGATCGTGTCGTAGAAGTGGTAGTGCCAGTTGTCCTCGCTCATGTTGCCGAGCGATGCGCCCACGCCGCCTTGCGCGGCGACGGTGTGCGAACGGGTGGGGAACACCTTGGAGAGCACGGCCACGTTGAGGCCGGCGCGTGCCAGTTGCAGCGAAGCGCGCATGCCGGAGCCGCCGGCACCGACGATCACGACGTCGAACTTGCGCTTGGTGATTTGTTCTTTTGTATATGTCATGGTGGGGATGTCAGGTCAGATCTTCCAAAGCACTTGAATGGCCCAACCCGCACAACCGACAAGCCAGACGATGGTGAAAATTTGCAGCACGAGACGGATGCCGACGGGCTGGACGTAGTCCATCCACACGTCGCGCATGCCGACCCACACGTGATAGAGCAGGGAGACGATCACGGAGAAGGTCAGCACCTTCATCCACTGCGCGGCGAAGATGCCGGCCCAGAGGTCGTAGCCGATGGGGCCGCGCGTGAAGATCATCTGCGCGAGCAGGATGACCGTGAAGAGCGCCATCAGGCCGCCCGTGATGCGCTGGCTGAGCCAGTCGCGCAAACCGTAATGAGCGCCGACGACGATGCGCTTGGAGCCGTAGTTCACAGACATGGGTGGCTCCTTCTCAGTACAGGCCGAACAGCTTGGCGCCGAGCACCACGGTGAGCAGGACGCTCAGTGCCAGCGTGACGACGGCCGACGTGTGGCCGAACTCCTTGGTCACGGCGGCGTGGCTCACGTCCATCCACAGGTGGCGCAGGCCCGCGATGAAGTGGTGCAGGTAGGCCCAGATCAGCGCGAGTGCGACGAGCTTGAAAAACCATCCCGGAACGAAACCAAGGCCGCTGTTGAATGCGGCCTTGAATTTAGCGAACGAATAGTCCGAAGAGAGCGAGGTGTCGAACATCCAGATGATGAACGGCAGCAACAGGAACATCAGCACGCCGCTGACGCGGTGCAGGATCGACACGATGCCGGCCGGCGGGAGCCGGTACGTCGTGAGATCGGTGAACGCATTGATGTTTCGGAATTCGCGACGCGGTGGCCGGGGGGGAGATGCAAGCTCTGTCATTGAGGGGCTTTCGTGGCTTGTTGGTGGCTTGTTCTGAGAGCGAACGCTTTTGTTTCTCTTCTGCGGAAATGCAAACAACGCAAAATTCTATTGCAATGCACCATTGCGTATCGGACGCGTTCGAGTCGGCGCACCGCAGCAGTCGGATGCTATTGACTTCGTAGCGTGTTGTGCGCGCAGTGCGGGCGCTTCGAGGCGGTTGGTTCGGTGGTCCATGTCGATGCTTCGTCAGCCGAGCTGGTTGCGATAGTGGTGCGTGTCGGTGCGATAGAGGCCTCGGCGCAGCTCCATCGGCATGTCGTGATACGTGTGCGCCACGCGTTCGACGCTCAGCAACGGCATCTGCGACGTCACCGCGAGCAGCGCAGCTTGCTCCGCATCGGGCAGCACCGCACGGATTTTTTCTTCGGCGCGCACCATGCGCACGCCGAACTCGGTTTCGAAGAGCGCGTACATCGGGCCGGGCCATGCGCGCAGGCGCTCGGCCGTGAGTCCCTTGAACGGCGCGCCGGGCAGCCAGAGGTCTTCCAGGATGGTCGGCACGCCCGCATAGGCAAGAACGCGCCGCACCTGCAGCACGGCGTCGCCGGTGCGAAGACCGAGCGCGCGCGCCACGTCGGCCGATGCGCGCAGGCGCTTGCAGTCGACGATCGTGCGTTCGGCGGGGCCTTCGATGTTCGGGTCGCCGGCATCGGGCACCAGCTTGAGGAAACGGTACTGCACATGCTGCTCGGCATGCGTGGCGACGAAGGTGCCCTTGCCCTGGCGCCGCACCACCAGGTTTTCGGCCGAGAGTTCGTCGATGGCCTTGCGCACCGTGCCCTGGCTCACGCGATAGCGCACGGCCAGGTCCATCTCGCTCGGAATGGGTTCGCCCGGCTTCCACTCGCCCGCCTGCAGGCTCTGCAGGATCAATGTCTTGATCTGCTGGTAGAGCGGACTGAAGGACGGCGTAGACGGCGTAGACGGCGTAGGGGGCTCGTCGAGGGCGGTGGGGGTGTTCATGGCAGCGGTGGGGTGCGCCTTGGCGTCGCCCCCGAGGATATCTTATATAAGACATAAGACGAGGCTCATTGAATCGGCTTAAAATGCGGGCCGGTCTCGCGCCGCGGGACACTGTTTTCCCCGTCGGACCTTGGCGCCCCACGAGAGCGCCGACACCGTTTCACCACCTTCTGGAGTCTTCCCATGAGCAAAAAGCCTGTCCGCGTTGCCGTTACCGGTGCCGCCGGTCAAATCGGTTACGCCCTGTTGTTCCGTATCGCTTCCGGCGAAATGCTCGGCAAAGACCAGCCGGTCATCCTGCAATTGCTCGAAATCCCCGACGAGAAGGCCCAGAAGGCGCTCAAGGGCGTGATGATGGAACTGGACGACTGCGCCTTCCCGCTGCTGGCCGGCATGGAAGCCCACGGCGACCCGATGACCGCCTTCAAGGACGCCGACTACGCCCTGCTGGTCGGTTCGCGCCCCCGCGGCCCCGGCATGGAGCGCGCCGAGCTGCTGGCCGTCAACGGCGCCATCTTCACTGCGCAAGGCAAGGCTCTGAACGCAGTTGCCAGCCGCAACGTCAAGGTGCTGGTGGTCGGCAACCCGGCCAACACCAATGCCTACATCGCCATGAAGAGCGCGCCCGACCTGCCGCGCAAGAACTTCACCGCCATGCTGCGCCTGGACCACAACCGTGCCGCCAGCCAGATCGCTGCCAAGACCGGCAAGGCCGTGGCCGACATCGAGAAGCTCACCGTCTGGGGCAACCACTCGCCCACGATGTACGCCGACTACCGCTTCGCCACCATCAACGGCGAAAGCGTCGCCAAGATGATCAACGACCAGGAATGGAACGCCAACACCTTCCTGCCGACCGTCGGCAAGCGCGGCGCGGCCATCATCGAAGCCCGCGGCCTGTCGTCGGCTGCCTCGGCCGCCAACGCCGCCATCGACCACATGCGCGACTGGGCCCTGGGCACCAACGGCAAGTGGGTCACGATGGGCATCCCGTCGGATGGCCAGTACGGCATTCCGAAGGACGTGATGTTCGGTTTCCCGGTCACCTGCGAAAACGGCGAGTACAAGCTGGTCGAAGGCCTGGAAATCGATGCATTCAGCCAGGAACGCATCAACAAGACCCTCGAAGAGCTCGAAGGCGAACGCGCCGGCGTCGCCCACCTGCTGTAAGCCAAGCAAAGCGGACCGCATGCTCGACTGGAACCCCGCGCTCTACCGTCGCTACGAGGACGAGCGCACACGACCCGCACAGGAACTCCTGGCGCGGGTGCCATTGGCCGAAGCCGACCGCGTGGTCGACCTCGGCTGCGGGCCGGGCAACTCCACCGAACTGCTGGTCAACCGGTTCCCGAAGGCAGAGGCCCTCGGGACCGACAACTCCGAAGCCATGCTGGTCAGCGCGCGCGAGCGCCTGCCCAGTGCGCGCTTCGAGTTGAGCGACATCGCGACCTGGGCGCCGCAAGACAAAGCGCCCGACCTCATTTATGCCAACGCGTCCCTGCAATGGGTGCCGGATCACGAAACGCTGATCCCGCGCCTGTTCGACGCGCTGGCCCCGGGCGGCGTGCTCGCCGTCCAGATGCCCGACAACCGCCAGGAGCCCACGCACCGCCTGATGCGCGCGCTCGCTGCCGAAGCGCCTTGGGCCGAGCCCATCGGCGATGCCGACCGGCTGCGCACCAAGCTGCTGCCGCTGGGTGGTTATTACGACCTCCTGGCGCCGCATGCGGCCAATGTCGATGTCTGGCACACGATCTATCAGCACCGCATGGCCGACGCAGCTTCCATCGTCGAATGGGTGCGCGGCACGGGGCTGAAACCCTTCGTCGACCGGCTGCCGCCCGACCTGCAGGCGAGCTACCTCGCCGAATACGAACGTCGCGTGAACGAGGCCTATCCGGCGCGCACCGACGGCAAGCGGCTGCTTGCCTTCCCGCGCATGTTCATCGTGGCGCAGAAGAAAGCATGACCAAAGCCGTCCACCCGGGTGAAGTGCTGCTCGGCGCGCAGGCCGGCGCCGTGACGCTGCCCGTGTGCGACCACTACAGCGGCGTCGAAGCGCGCATGAAGAAGAGCCTCGCGCTCCAGGCCGAGATGGCCGAGGAGTTCGGCGCCTGCGTGTTCGACGTCACCCTCGATTGCGAAGACGGCGCCCCGGTGGGCGGCGAGGCGGAGCATGCCGCGCTCGTCACCGAGCTGGCGCTGGCTGCGAAGCCGGGCATGCGCGTTGGCGTGCGTGTGCACCCGGTCGATCACCCGGCCTTCGCCGGCGACGTGATCACCATCGCCGGACGCGCCGGTCAGCGCCTGAGTCACCTGATGGTGCCCAAGGTCGAATCGCTGGCTGACGTGTTGCAGGCCGTGGCTGCGCTCGAAGCGGCCGATGCCGACGCGCTGCCGCTTCACGTACTGATCGAATCGCCCCTGGCGGTGCATAACGCCTTCGAAATCGCCGCGCATCCGCGCGTGCAGTCGCTCAGCTTCGGCTTGATGGATTTCGTGTCGGCGCATGCCGGCGCCATTCCCGCCGATGGCATGGGCGCGGCCGGCCAGTTCACCCATCCGCTCGTGGTGCGCGCCAAGCTGGCCATCGCCTCGGCGGCACACGCCTACGGCAAGGTGCCTTCGCACTGCGTGGTGACCGAGTTCAACGACACCGACGCGATGCGCGTCGCGGCCCGCAAGGCGGCCACCGAATTCGGCTACACACGCATGTGGAGCATCCATCCGAACCAGATCCGCCCCATCCTCGAGGCCTTCGCGCCCGAAGAGGCGCAGATCCAGGTTGCTACACAAATCATTGCAAAAGCCGCAGCCGCCGATTGGGCTCCGACACAAATTGATGGCACATTGCACGACCGCGCGAGCTACCGCCACTTCTGGCAGATCCTGACGCGCGCCCACGCAACAGGGCGCGCGTTGCCCTCCGAGGCGAAAGCCTGGTTTGCATTCGCGGCCTCCTGAAACGAAACCTTCGAACCCAGCCTCAAGGAAACCCACACATGAAGAAAATTGCCCTGATCGCCGCACTGGCCCTGGCTTTGCCGTTCGGTGCCATGGCACAAAACGCGGCGCCCGCCAAGCCGGCTGCCAAGTCCACCGAAGCAAAGAAGAAGGCCCCACCCAAGCGCCAGGTCACCCGCAAGGCGGCCAAGGCCGTCGAGGAAGTCACGCCGATCGCCGACGAAACCAATGTCGTGCTGACCGACGCCGACCTGGAAGTCGCCAAGCGCGTGTCCACCGGCAAGGCCCAGTGCGAACTCGGCGCTGACGTGACGGTGACCGAAGACGAGAAGAAGCCCGGCTTCTTCAACGTGACCACCAAAGGCCTGAAGTACCGCATGCACCCGGTCGAAAGCCGCACCGGCGCCATCCGCCTCGAAGACCCGCGTGCCGGCGCCATGTGGCTCCAGCTGGGCAACAAGTCGATGCTGATGAACCAGAAGGCGGGCCTGCGCATCGCCGACGAGTGCCAGACGGCCGCCCAGGTCGCGTTTGCCGAAGAAATGAAGAAGAACCCGCCGAAGAGCCTTTTCGAAGGCGCCGACCCGGCCAAGAAGTAAGAGTCCCCACGGGATGCGGCGCGGCTCTTGCTTGCCGCGCTGCACACCCGCCAGTCAGTTTCCGGAGAAAAGAAGATGTTGCAAGCCTACGTTGACCATGTTGCCGAACGCGCCGCGCTCGGTATCCCGCCGCTGCCCCTGAGCGCGAAGCAGACCTCTGAAGCGATCGAGCTCCTCAAGAGCGCGAACGAAAAGGACGGCGCCTTCCTGCTGGACCTGCTCACCTATCGCGTGCCCGCCGGCGTGGACGACGCGGCCAAGGTCAAGGCGAGCTACCTCGCCGCCGTGGCGCATGGCACCGAGAAGAGCGCGTTTCTTTCGCGCGCCCGTGCCACCGAACTGCTCGGCACCATGCTCGGCGGCTACAACATCAGCCCGATGATCGACCTGCTGGACGACGCCGAAGTCGGTGCCGTGGCGGCCGAGGGCCTGAAGAAAACCCTGTTGATGTTCGACCAGTTCCACGACGTCAAGGAAAAGGCCGACAAGGGCAACGCCAACGCCAAGGGCGTGCTGCAGAGCTGGGCCGATGCCGAGTGGTTCACCAGCCGCCCCGAAGTGCCCGAGAGCATCACCGTCAGCATCTTCAAGGTGGCTGGCGAAATCAACACCGACGACCTGTCGCCCGCACCCGATGCGACGACCCGTCCCGACATTCCGATGCACGCCCTGGCGATGCACAAGAACGCCCGCCCCGGCATCGTCCCCGAAGAAGACGGCAAGCGCGGCCCGGTGAAGTTCATCGAAGACCTGCGCGCGCGCGGCCACCTCGTGGCTTATGCCGGCGACGTGGTCGGCACGGGTTCGTCGCGCAAGAGCGCCACCAACTCGGTGCTGTGGTTCACCGGCGAAGACATTCCCTTCGTGCCGAACAAGCGCTTCGGCGGCGTCTGCCTCGGCGGCAAGATCGCGCCGATCTTCTACAACACCATGGAAGACTCGGGCGCACTGCCGATCGAGCTCGACGTGGCGCAGATGAACATGGGCGACGTGGTCGAACTGCGTCCCTACGAAGGCAAGGCGCTGAAGGAGGGCAAGGTCATCGCCGAATTCCAGGTCAAGAGCGAGGTGCTTTTCGACGAAGTGCGCGCCGGCGGCCGCATTCCGCTGATCATCGGCCGCGGCCTGACCGCCAAGGCGCGCGAAGCGCTGGGCCTGCCGGTCTCCACGCTGTTCCGCCTGCCGACCAGCCCGGTCGACACCAAGAAGGGCTACTCGCTCGCACAGAAGATGGTCGGCCGCGCCTGCGGTCTGCCGGAAGGCACGGGCGTTCGCCCGGGCACGTACTGCGAACCCAAGATGACCTCGGTCGGCTCGCAAGACACCACCGGCCCGATGACGCGCGACGAGCTGAAGGACCTGGCTTGCCTCGGTTTCTCGGCCGACCTCGTGATGCAGTCGTTCTGCCACACGGCGGCGTACCCGAAGAAGGTCGACGTCAAGATGCACCACGAACTGCCCGACTTCATGGCCACCCGCGGCGGCGTGTCGCTGCGTCCGGGCGACGGCGTGATCCACAGCTGGCTCAACCGCCTGCTGACCCCCGACACCGTCGGCACCGGCGGCGACAGCCACACCCGCTTCCCCATCGGCATCAGCTTCCCCGCGGGCTCCGGCCTCGTGGCCTTCGCGGCCGCCACCGGCGTGATGCCGCTGGACATGCCCGAATCGGTGCTCGTGCGCTTCAAGGGCAAGATGCAGCCGGGCGTCACGCTGCGTGACCTGGTCAACGCGATTCCGCTGTACGCCATCAAGTCGGGTCTCCTGACCGTGGCCAAGCAAGGCAAGAAGAACATCTTCTCGGGCCGCATCCTGGAAATCGAAGGCCTGCCCGACCTGAAGGTGGAGCAAGCCTTCGAGCTGAGCGACGCCTCGGCCGAACGCTCGGCCGCCGGCTGCACGGTGCACCTGAACAAGGAACCGATCCAGGAGTACATCAACAGCAACATCACGCTGATGAAGTGGATGATTGCCGAAGGCTATGCCGACGCCCGCACGCTGGCACGCCGCATCGCCGCGCAGGAAGCCTGGCTTGCGGACCCGCAACTGCTCAAGGGCGATGCCGACGCCGACTACGCCGCCGTGATCGAGATCGACCTGGCCGAGATCCACGAACCCATCGTGGCCTGCCCGAACGATCCGGATGACGTGAAGACGCTGAGCGACGTGGCCGGTGCCGTGATCGACGAAGTGTTCATCGGTTCGTGCATGACCAACATCGGCCACTTCCGCGCCGCATCGAAGCTGCTCGAAGGCAAGCGCGACATCCCGGTCAAGCTGTGGATCGCGCCGCCGACCAAGATGGATGCGCAGCAGCTCACCGAAGAAGGCCACTACGGCGTGTTCGGCAATGCCGGCGCCCGTACCGAAATGCCGGGCTGCTCGCTGTGCATGGGCAACCAGGCACAGGTGCGCGAAGGCGCGACGGTGATGTCGACCAGCACCCGCAACTTCCCGAACCGCCTGGGCAAGAACACGAACGTGTACCTCGGCTCGGCCGAACTGGCTGCGATCTGCTCGCGGCTGGGCCGCATCCCGACGCGCGAGGAATACATGGCCGCAACCGGCGTGCTCGATGCGTCGAGCAGCCAGATCTACCAATACCTGAACTTCGACAAGATCGACGACTACAAGGTGGCGGAGACGGCGGCAGCCTGATCTTCATCCCGCAGGTCCATTGAAAAAGCCCCGTCTCGACGGGGCTTTTTCTTGGGTGCTGCGCCTGGCTCAGCCAGGCAGGTTCGGCTGCAGGTATTCGTGGCCCTTGAGCACCATCGTCGCGCCGACGGGGCCACCCACCGCGTGCGGCAGCGAGGTCAACAGCGAGCTGGCGAAATCGCCGCGGTACATCTTGGCACCCTGGTGGCTCAGGTTGGAGTTCGCGTCGATGTAGATCGACTCGCCCAGTCCCGACCACAGGCGGCAGAAGCCGTAGTCTTCCGACAGGTAGCGGCGCGTCTCGGGGTCGACCATCACGTCGAAGAAGCGGTAGTGCAGACCCTGGTCGGTTTCGCCGATGCTGTCGGGCACGTAGTTCAGGTCGGGATAGCTCGCGATGAGGCGTTCGAACACGGCGCGCTTGATCACCATGAAGCCGGTCGGCGCCTCGGTCATCTTCATGAAGCCGTCGGGCTGCACTTCGAGTTCGACCTGCGAAGTGAGCTCGGACGCCTTCGCGTTGACCGTGTAGCGGGTGAAGGTGGCTTCGAACTGCTGCTGCGTCGTGCCTGCCGGCACGCCTTCGGCGGGCCAGTTCTCGCGCTTGAGCGGATAGACGCCGGCCGCGATGTCGTAGCCCGACAGCAGCAGCCGGAACGCGGCTTGCGCCGAGAAACCGATGTCGGCGTCGATCCAGAACAGGTGCGTCCAGTTCGGATTGGCAAGGAACTGGGCCACGCAGTTGTTCCGCGCGCGCGTCACAAGGCTCTCGCCCTGGTGAAACAGCACCTGCATGCGCATGCCGGCGCGTTCGGATTCGATCGCGAAGTTCAGCAGCGAGGTCACATAGTTCTGGAAGAACTTGCCGTCGTGGCTGGGTGACACGACCACCGGGAAAAACTGCCGAAGCTCGGAAGGGTCAAGCATGGAAAAGGTGTCCGTTCATCGGGCAGGACGCTGCATCAGGCCGAGCAGCAACTGGTTGTAGACCTCGGTGGCCGCTGCGTTGCCGGGAAGGTAACGGTCGATCAGGCCGCGCTGGCGCTCGCGGTAGGCGGTGGCCTCGGCATCGTGGGTGTCGATGGCTTCGAGCACCCGGGCGCTGCCGGCTGCCACGTCGTTGCCTTGGTAGTAGTAACCGAGGTCGGCGCACAGGTGCGCGTTGTGCACCAGCGGGTAACCCTGCCAGCAGGTTTCCAGATAGAAGTAGTTGAGCGGGTTCTCCCACTGGTGGGACACCACGATGTCGGTGTTCTGCGCCAGGAACACGGGCGTTTCATGCCGGCCCAGGAACACCGCCTTGTGCTGGCGGACCAGGTCGAGCTGGTTCATCAGCGTGATGAATTCCATGTTTTCCTTGGCCATCCGTTCGGAATTGGTGACCTGCAGCAGGGCGATGGCGTCGGGCCGGGCGCGGTACGACAGCTCGGCAACGAGGATTGGATAGAGGCAGAACTTCACGACGTTGATGTTCGGCTCCATCACGCTGAGCCGGCGCGGCCCGCTGCGCGGCTGGTACACGCCGGCATCGGGCAGGGCGCGGCTGCGTTCGTCGAGAAACACCGGGCTCCAGACGAAAGGCACGGGACGGGCCTCCGTGCGGCGCAGCACCTCGAAAAACGGCTGGCTGATGTTGGCGACCTGCGGAACCATCCAGATGTCGTCGTAGCGCTGGTTGACGTACAGGTTCTGGCCCCAGAGGGGCTTGTTGAACAGCATCGACTCCATGGCGTGCACGTACTCGAAGCCGCAGCAGTACGACACGAGGCGTGCGCCGCGCTGCTTCAGGTAGTCGGTCTGCGCGCCATCGATCTGGCCACCGAGTTCGATCAGCACGTCCACGCTGTCCTTCGCAGCCTCGAAGGTCACGGTGGGCCAACGGGACTGGTCCCATGGCAAGGCGGGTGTGATGGGAATGGCCGTGGTGTTGACCAGCACGACCGAGGCGACGCTCGGGCAATGCTTGAGCGCTTCGGCCAGGAACACGGCGTTCTGCTTGATGCCGTTGTTCCAGAGGGTTTCGGCTTCGTGGTGCAGGCCGATGGTGATGCCGATGCGCAGGCCGGTGCTGGGGGTCATGAGTTGTTGCGTGAAATGCAGCCTGTGCGGCCCGACGACGGGCAAAAGCCAAGAAGGAAAAGGGCGGCCGATTTTAGGTTGCGCCGCGCCCACCGTCTCTTGGCTGCAACGATCGGGATCGGCGTCGGACACCGATCGTTAGATTTTGTGAACTAAATCATCCCTATGTTTTTTTGGTCCTGTCGCACTGCCTCAGGAATGTAAATGACTGCGTACATTCCAGCATTCCTGTAAACGCTGGCGCACGTTGCGCCTGACTGATTGAGCAACGAGCGGTGGTCGTCCGCTGACAACCGTTGCTCTTTCGAGCGATCCGTATCGGCCATTCGCCACGAGCCCAAAGCACATGAACAAGTCATTTAGAAGTATCTGGAACGAAGCCCTTGGGGCTTGGGTCGCCGCCGCCGAAATCACCAAGGCGCGGGGCAAGGCCTCTAAAGCAGGGCACGCATCCAACGCCGTCGTTGACGGCCCGGTGTTCGCTAGATTCAATTTCCAGAGTGTCTTTGCGGCTGCGATGCTGGCGTTTGTGGTCGGTTCCGCACCAAGTGTTCATGCCAGCACGATTGGCCTGGGAACCGGTGGGACGCCTGGGGGCTCGGTCTGCGGGGCAACCGGCTCGGTGGGAACAGGGCCGGATGGTGTCACCAGCTACACCGCCGTGGCGCCCTCCGATGGAAGCGGAAATTTCTCGGTGGTCGCGGGCTGTTATGCGCGAGGCAACAACTTCTTAGGTGTCACGAACTTCGGGACGTACACCAATGTCACCGGCGACGGCGGCACCGCAGTGGGTTTTGCTGCATCGGCTGCCAAATGGGCGACGGCTTCGGGGCTGCAAGCCAACGCTGCCGGTCAAGGCAGCGTGGCTGTCGGCTTCAACTCGATAGCTGCTTCGACAAACAACGTCGCTATTGGCAATGGCGCAAATGCCGCCGCGATCAGTGCCGGTACTGCGATTGCCATTGGCGCCGGCGCCAAGGCCTATTCGGCCACGACGACTTCGGGCGATTCCTTGGCGATCGGAACCGGCGCCAACGCGTCAGGCCAGGATTCCGTAGCTATTGGTGGTCAAGTTGTAGCGAGCGGCCTGAACGCCGTGGCCGTGGGCACCAACACCACGAAGGCGGCTGGCGCGAACTCCTCTGCCTTTGGGGCGGACGCCGTTGCAAATGCAAACTTCGCAACAGCAGTGGGTGCGGGAGCTAATGCCAATGGCATCGGTGCGACAGCGATCGGCGCCAACGGGACGGCTTCGGCCAGGGCACTTGCCGCCAATTCGGTTGCCATTGGCGCTGAATCCATCGTGACGGCCACAGCGTCGTCGGGTGTTGCCATTGGCCAGAATGCCAACGCCACTGCGGGCTCGGGGGCGATGGCTTTAGGGCTGAACAGTTTGGCCAGTGGCAGCAATACGCTCGCCATCGGCACCAATGCCCGGACGAGCGGCGGCTCGGCGATGGCCCTTGGGCAGAACGCCAATGCGGTTGGCGTGAACGACGTTGCTTTCGGCGTCGGTTCGCTTGCCGTCGGCACTGATGGAACGTCGCCTGCGATGGCTTTCGGCAATGGCGCCAAAGCCACGGCCGGTGCGTCCGTTGCATTCGGAGCGATCGCGAATGCCGCAGGCACCAGGTCTCTTGCGTTCGGCTATGCCGCGACGGCAAGCAAAGTAGATAGCGTCGCGATCGGCACAGCAACGACGTCGAGCGGGAACTCCAGCACCGCGGTGGGCAACTTTGCAAATGCAAGCGCCGATGGCGCAGTAGCGGTGGGGGGCAACGCCACCGCGAGCGCGTCCGCTGCGGCGAAAGATTCAATCGCGATCGGTGGACAGTCTTCGGTGGCCGCGACGGCCACCTCGGGCATCGCGGTCGGCCGCGGTGCGGTCGTCAATGGCATTTTTGCCCTGGCAATTGGTGATGGTGCCAATGCATCCGGCAGCGGCAGCGGCATCACCGCCATCGGCAACGGGGCGAGGGCGAGTGTCGGGACCAGTACGGCAATCGGCGTCAACGCCAACGCGGCCAACACCGACGCAACGGCCCTCGGCAACGGCGCGTTGGCATCGGGAACACAGGACACGGCGATTGGCGTCACCGCCAGGGCCACTGGTGGTTCGAGCTCCGCATTCGGCAATGCGGCCAACGCCAGCGGCGGCAATTCGCTGGCATTGGGCGTCGGCAACGTCGCGTCGAATTTCGCCGCGGTGGCGGTGGGCAACCAGAGCAAGGCATCGGGCTTGCGCAGCGTCGCAATGGGCGACCAGGCCAACGCCAGCAATACCAGCGCGATCGCCTTCGGCACCAACGCCAATGCGACCCAGTCGGGTGCCATCGCGGTGGGGCAGGGGGCTCAAGGCACGGGCGTGAACGCCGTCGCCCTGGGCGCTGGAGCACTGGTGCGGACCGACAACTCGGTGGCGCTGGGTTCGGGCTCGACCACCGCCGCGACTTCGCCGACCGGCGCCGGCTTCATGACCGGCACGGCAGCTCCGGCGTCGGAAGTCTCGGTGGGGGCTTCCGGCGCCACGCCGACGCGACGCATCACCAATCTGGCCGATGGCTCGGCACAGCAGGACGCGGTGACCGTGGCGCAATTGAGCACCAGCAACACCACCCTCTCGACCAGCATCACGAGTCTGTCGACCTCGACATCGAGCGGGTTGAGCACGGCCACGAGCAGCATCAACAGCCTCTCGACATCTACCTCGAGCGGCATCAGCAGCCTGTCGACTTCCACGTCGTCTGGCCTCAGCACTGCGACCAGCAGTATTCGCAGCCTGTCGACTTCGACTTCCTCTGGTCTGAGCACGGCTACCAGCAGCATCAGCAGCCTGTCGACGTCGACGTCGTCTGGCCTGAGTACTGCAACCAGCAGCATCGGTAGCTTGTCGACTTCCACGTCGTCGGGTCTGAGCACCGCAACGAGCAGCATTGGCAGCCTTTCGACGTCCACTTCGAGCGGCATCAGCAGCCTCTCGACTTCTACATCGTCTGGCCTGAGCACTGCGACGAGCCGCATCAGCAGCCTTTCGACCTCGACTTCGAGCGGCTTGAGCACGGCCACGAGCAGCATCTCCAGCCTGTCGACTTCCACGTCTTCTGGTCTGAGCACCGCGACCAGCAGCATCAGCAGCCTGTCTACGTCCACCTCAAGCGGCATCAGCAGCCTCTCGACCTCCACGTCGTCGGGTCTGAGCACTGCAACCAGCAGCATCTCCAGCCTGTCGACCTCGACGTCTTCTGGTCTGAGCACGGCGACCAGCAGCATCGGTAGCCTGTCGACTTCGACATCGTCTGGCTTGAGCACCGCGACGAGCGGCATTAGCAGCCTGTCGACGTCCACCTCAAGCGGCATCAGCAGCCTCTCGACTTCCACATCGTCTGGCTTGAGCACTGCGACGAGCAGCATCAGCAGTCTGTCGACTTCGACGTCGTCCGGCCTGAGTACTGCAACCAGCAGCATCGGTAGCTTGTCGACTTCCACGTCGTCGGGACTTAGCACCGCAACGAGCAGCATTGGCAGCCTTTCGACGTCCACTTCGAGCGGCATCAGCAGCCTCTCGACTTCGACTTCGAGTGGCTTGAGCACGGCCACGAGCAGTATCTCCAGCCTGTCGACTTCCACGTCTTCTGGTCTGAGCACTGCGACCAGCAGCATCGGCAGTCTGTCGACCTCGACGTCTTCTGGCTTGAGCACTGCGACGAGCGGCATCGGCAGCTTGTCTACTTCGACGTCGTCTGGCTTGAGCACCGCGACGAGCAGTATCAGCAGCCTGTCGACGTCCACCTCAAGCGGCATCAACAGCCTCTCGACCTCCACATCGTCCGGCTTGAGCACCGCGACCAGCAGCATCGACAGCCTCTCGACCTCGACGTCGAGTGGCCTGAGCACCGCCACCAGCGGAATATCGAGCCTGTCCACCGGCTTGAGCACGACCAACAGCAGCGTGAGCAGCCTCTCGACGGGCTTGAGCTCTTCCGTCAGCGGCATCGGCAGCTTGTCGACGGGCCTGAGCACGACCAACAGCAACCTGGGCACGCTCAGTTCGTCGGTCAGCTCGATCTACAACACCGGCACGAAATACTTCCACGCCAACAGCACCGGCGCGGACAGCCAGGCCATCGGGGCCAACAGCGTGGCGATCGGCCAGGGCGCGATCGCGAACAGCGACAACAGCGTGGCGCTGGGGGCGGGTTCGGTTGCCAGCAGGACTGCGGCGGCCCAGACCAATTACGACGCGTTCGGGCTAACCAGCAAACAGAGTTCGTCGGGTGAAGTGAACGTTGGCAACCGGCAGATCACCGGTGCCAGTGCTGGCAGCGACGGTTCCGATGTGGTCATCGTGGACCAACTGAAGGGTGTTGCCACTTCGCTGTCCTCGGGGTTGAGCACGACGAACAGCAGCGTGGGCAGCCTGTCGACCTCGACTTCGAGCGGTCTGAGCACGGCGACCAGCAGCATCAGCAGCCTGTCGACTTCCACGTCGTCTGGCTTGAGCACTGCAACGAGCAGCATTGGCAGCCTTTCGACCTCGACGTCTTCCGGCCTGAGCACTGCCACTAGCAGCATCAGCAGCCTGTCGACTTCCACGTCGTCTGGCCTGAGCACTGCAACGAGCAGTATTGGCAGCCTGTCGACGTCTACTTCGAGCGGCTTGAGCACGGCTACAAGCAGCATCGATAGCCTGTCGACCTCGACTTCGAGCGGTCTGAGCACGGCCACCAGCGGCATCTCCAGCCTGTCGACTTCGACGTCGTCCGGCTTGAGCACTGCCACGAGCAGCATCGGTAGCCTGTCGACCTCGACGTCGTCCGGCCTGAGCACCGCGACAAGCAGCATTGGCAGCTTGTCGACGTCGACATCGTCCGGCTTGAGCACTGCAACCAGCGGCATATCGAGTCTGTCTACTGGCCTGAGCACGACGAACAGCAACGTCAGCAGCTTGTCGACCTCGACCTCGAGCGGCTTGAGCACTGCCACGAGCAGCATTGGCAGCTTGTCGACGTCGACGTCGTCCGGCTTGAGCACCGCGACCAGCAGCATCGATAGCCTGTCGACTTCCACGTCATCCGGCCTGAGCACGGCGACCAGCGGTATCAGCAGTCTGTCGACGTCTACTTCGAGCGGCTTGAGCACAGCCACGAGCAGCATCGACAGCCTGTCCACCTCGACTTCGAGTGGCCTGAGTACGGCGACCAGCGGTATCTCCAGCCTGTCGACCTCGACGTCATCCGGCCTGAGCACTGCCACGAGCAGCATTGGCAGCTTGTCGACGTCGACATCATCCGGCTTGAGCACCGCAACCAGCAGCATCTCCAGCCTGTCGACCTCCACATCGTCGGGTCTGAGTACCGCGACGAGCAGCATCGATAGCCTGTCGACCTCGACTTCGAGCGGTCTGAGCACTGCGACCAGCAGCATCAGCAGCTTGTCAACCTCGACGTCGTCTGGCCTGAGCACCGCGACGAGCAGCATTGGCAGCCTGTCGACGTCTACTTCAAGCGGATTGAGCACAGCGACGAGCAGCATCGACAGCTTGTCGACTTCGACGTCGTCTGGTTTGAGCACTGCGACCAGCAGCATCGACAGCTTGTCTACCTCGACGTCGTCTGGCTTGAGCACAGCGACCAGCAGCATCGGTAGTCTGTCGACCTCCACATCGTCGGGCCTGAGCACGGCGACCAGCGGTATCTCCAGCCTGTCTACTGGCCTGAGCACAACCAACAGTAACGTCAGTAGCTTGTCGACTTCGACGTCGTCTGGCCTGAGCACCGCCACGAGCAGCATCGGCAGCTTGTCGACTTCGACCTCCTCGGGCCTGAGCACTGCGACCAGCAGCATCGATAGCCTGTCGACCTCGACTTCGAGCGGGCTGAGTACGGCGATCAGCGGTATCTCCAGCCTGTCGACCTCGACGTCATCCGGCCTGAGCACTGCCACGAGCAGCATTGGCAGCTTGTCGACGTCGACATCATCCGGCTTGAGCACCGCAACCAGCAGCATCTCCAGCCTGTCGACCTCCACATCGTCGGGTCTGAGTACCGCGACGAGCAGCATCGATAGCCTGTCGACCTCGACTTCGAGCGGTCTGAGCACTGCGACCAGCAGCATCAGCAGCTTGTCAACCTCGACGTCGTCTGGCCTGAGCACCGCGACGAGCAGCATTGGCAGCCTGTCGACGTCTACTTCAAGCGGATTGAGCACTGCAACGAGCAGCATCGGCAGCCTGTCGACCTCGACGTCGTCCGGTCTTAGCACTGCCACCAGCAGCATCAGCAGCCTGTCGACCTCCACGTCGTCGGGTTTGAGCACTGCAACCAGCAGCATCGGCAGCTTGTCGACTTCGACCTCCTCTGGTCTGAGCACTGCGACCAGCAGCATCAGCAGCTTGTCAACCTCGACGTCGTCTGGCCTGAGCACCGCGACGAGCAGCATTGGCAGCCTGTCGACGTCTACTTCAAGCGGATTGAGCACTGCAACGAGCAGCATCGGCAGCCTGTCGACCTCCACGTCGTCGGGTCTGAGCACAGCGACGAGCAGCATCGACAGCTTGTCGACTTCGACGTCGTCTGGTTTGAGCACTGCGACCAGCAGCATCGACAGCTTGTCTACCTCGACGTCGTCTGGCTTGAGCACGGCGACCAGCGGTATCTCCAGCCTGTCTACTGGCCTGAGCACAACCAACAGTAACGTCAGTAGCTTGTCGACTTCGACGTCGTCTGGCCTGAGCACCGCCACGAGCAGCATCGGCAGCTTGTCGACTTCGACCTCCTCGGGCCTGAGCACTGCGACCAGCAGCATCGATAGCCTGTCGACCTCGACTTCGAGCGGGCTGAGTACGGCGATCAGCGGTATCTCCAGCCTGTCGACCTCGACGTCATCCGGCCTGAGCACTGCCACGAGCAGCATTGGCAGGCTTGTCGACGTCGACATCATCCGGCTTGAGCACCGCAACCAGCAGCATCTCCAGCCTGTCGACCTCCACATCGTCGGGTCTGAGTACCGCGACGAGCAGCATCGACAGCCTGTCGACCTCGACTTCGAGTGGTCTGAGCACGGCGACCAGCGGTATCTCCAGCCTGTCTACTTCGACGTCGTCTGGTCTGAGCACGGCGACCAGCAGCATCAGCAGCCTGTCGACTTCAACGTCGTCCGGTTTGAGCACTGCCACGAGCAGCATCAGCAGCCTGTCGACTTCAACGTCGTCCGGTTTGAGCACTGCCACGAGCAGCATCAGCAGCCTGTCGACTTCAACGTCGTCCGGTTTGAGCACTGCCACCAGCAGCATCAGCAGCCTGTCGACCTCCACGTCGTCGGGTTTGAGCACTGCAACCAGCAGCATCGGCAGCTTGTCGACTTCGACCTCCTCTGGTCTGAGCACTGCGACCAGCAGCATCAGCAGCTTGTCAACCTCGACGTCGTCTGGCCTGAGCACCGCGACGAGCAGCATTGGCAGCCTGTCGACGTCTACTTCAAGCGGATTGAGCACTGCAACGAGCAGCATCGGCAGCCTGTCGACCTCCACGTCGTCGGGTCTGAGCACAGCGACGAGCAGCATCGACAGCTTGTCGACTTCGACGTCGTCTGGTTTGAGCACTGCGACCAGCAGCATCGACAGCTTGTCTACCTCGACGTCGTCTGGCTTGAGCACGGCGACCAGCGGTATCTCCAGCCTGTCTACTGGCCTGAGCACAACCAACAGTAACGTCAGTAGCTTGTCGACTTCGACGTCGTCTGGCCTGAGCACCGCCACGAGCAGCATCGGCAGCTTGTCGACTTCGACCTCCTCGGGCCTGAGCACTGCGACCAGCAGCATCGATAGCCTGTCGACCTCGACTTCGAGCGGGCTGAGTACGGCGATCAGCGGTATCTCCAGCCTGTCGACCTCGACGTCATCCGGCCTGAGCACTGCCACGAGCAGCATTGGCAGCTTGTCGACGTCGACATCATCCGGCTTGAGCACCGCAACCAGCAGCATCTCCAGCCTGTCGACCTCCACATCGTCGGGTCTGAGTACCGCGACGAGCAGCATCGACAGCCTGTCGACCTCGACTTCGAGTGGTCTGAGCACGGCGACCAGCGGTATCTCCAGCCTGTCTACTTCGACGTCGTCTGGTCTGAGCACGGCGACCAGCAGCATCAGCAGCCTGTCGACTTCAACGTCGTCCGGTTTGAGCACTGCCACCAGCAGCATCGACAGCCTGTCGACTTCGACATCGTCGGGCCTGAGCACTGCGACCAGTGGTATCTCCAGCCTGTCTACTGGCCTGAGCACGACCAACAGCAACGTCAGCAGCTTGTCGACGTCCACTTCGAGCGGCTTGAGCACCGCTACCAGCAGCATCGACAGCCTGTCCACCTCGACCTCGTCGGGCCTGAGCACTGCGACCAGTGGTATCTCCAGCCTGTCTACTGGCCTGAGCACAACCAACAGCACTGTTGGCAGCTTGTCGACGTCCACTTCGAGTGGCCTGAGCACTGCGACGAGCAGCATCGACAGCCTGTCGACCTCGACGTCGTCTGGCTTGAGCACTGCAACCAGCAGCATCTCCAGCCTGTCGACCTCAACATCGTCCGGCCTGAGCACCGCGACGAGCAGTATCGACAGCCTGTCGACATCGACTTCGAGCGGCTTGAGCACAGCTACAAGCAGCATCGGCAGCTTGTCGACCTCGACCTCCTCTGGTCTGAGCACTGCCACCAGCAGCATCGACAGCCTGTCGACCTCCACATCGTCGGGCCTGAGCACCGCCACCAGCGGCATCTCGAGCCTGTCTACCGGCCTGAGCACGACGAACAGCAACGTGAGCAGCCTGTCGACCTCGACGTCCAGCGGCTTGAGCACGGCCACCAGCAGCATCAGCAGCCTGTCGACCTCCACATCGTCGGGTCTCAGCACCGCCACGAGCAGCATTGACAGCCTGTCGACTTCCACGTCGTCCGGCTTGAGCACTGCCACGAGCAGCATCGACAGCCTGTCGACTTCGACCTCGTCGGGTCTGAGCACAGCGACGAGCAGCATCAGCAGCTTGTCGACCTCAACATCGTCGGGTCTGAGCACTGCCACCAGCAGCATCGACAGCTTGTCGACTTCGACGTCGAGCGGCTTGAGTACCGCGACCAGCGGCATATCGAGCTTGTCTACCGGTCTGAGCACGACCAACAGCAACGTGAGCAGCCTGTCGACCTCCACGTCGTCTGGTCTGAGCACTGCAGTGAGCAGCATTGACAGCCTGTCGACTTCCACGTCCAGCGGCTTGAGTACCGCCACCAGCGGCATCACGAGCCTGTCCACCGGCCTGAGCACGACCGACAGCACCGTGAGCAGCCTCTCGACGTCCACTTCGAGCGGCCTGAGCACTGCGACGAGCAGCATCGGCAGTCTGTCGACCGGCCTGAGCACGGCTTCCAGCGGCATTGGCAGCCTGTCCATCGGTCTGAGCACTGCCACCAGCGGCATCACCAGCCTCTCCACGGGCCTGAGCACCGCCACCAGCGGCATCTCGAGCCTGTCGAGCGGCCTGAGCACGACCAACAGCAACGTCAACAGTCTGTCGACTTCGACTTCGTCGGGCCTGAGCACTGCCACCAGCAGCATCAACAGCCTTTCGACCTCGACATCGTCCGGCCTGAGCACTGCGACGAGCAGCATCAACAGCCTTTCGACTTCGACATCGTCTGGCCTGAGCACGGTCACCAGCAGTGTCGACAGCCTCTCGACCTCCACGTCGAGCGGCCTGAGCACTGCGACCAGCAGCATCGGCAGCCTGTCGACCGGTCTGAGCACCGTGACCAGCAGCGTCGGCAGCCTGTCGACGGGCCTGAGCACGACGAACAGCAACGTCAACAGCCTGTCGACGTCCACGTCGAGCGGCCTGAGCACTGCGACGAGCAGCATCAACAGCCTGTCGACCGGCCTGAGCACGACGGACAGCAACCTGTCCAGCCTGTCCACCAGCGTCGGCGGCGCGACCAGCGGCCTGGCGAGCCTGTCGACCTCGACTTCCTCGGGCCTGAGCACTGCCACCAGCGGCATCAGCAGCCTGAGCACGTCGGTCAGCAGCATCTACAACGGCGGCACCAAGTACTTCCACGCCAAGTCGACCGCTGCTGACGCGGTGGCCAGCGGCCAGGAAGCCGTGGCGATCGGCCCGCAGTCGGTGGCCAGCGGCGACAACTCTTTCGCAGCCGGCAACAGCGCGAAGGCGACGGCCAGCGGCACCGTTGCGATCGGCTTCGGCGCACAAGCCACCCAAACCAACGCTATCGCGATCGGTTCTGGCGCCCAGGCTGTCGGCGCCAACGCCATCGCGATCGGTGCCGGAGCATTGGCGACGGGTTCACAGGCGTTCGGTGCGGATTCCCGTGCAGGCAACGGTGGTGCAGCGTTTGGTGACAAGGCTGACGCCGGCGGCACTGCATTGAGCCAGGCGCAGAACGTTTCCCAAGGCACGGCCATCGGCTTCGGCGCGGTGGTCACACAGAGCGGTGGCGTGGCGCTGGGCGCGGGGTCCAAGGCGACGACCGCAGCCGGCATGGTCGGCTACATCCCCGGCAGCGCCAATGCGCAGCAGGAAGCAGCCATCAGGGCCACGACCAGCACCCAAGCTGCAGTGTCCGTGGGCGACGCGGCCAATGGCCAGTTCCGCCAGATCACTGGTGTGGCGGCAGGCTCGGCCGACAGCGATGCGACCAACGTCGCACAGTTGAGGGCCGCATCGACCGCAGCCAAGGCCAGCAGCGTGCAGTACGCGACCAACCCGGACGGCTCGGTCAACTACAACCAGATCACGCTGGGTGGCGGCCAGGCGCCGGGCGGCACGCGCATCTCGAACGTGGCGCCAGGCATCCTGCCGGGCGATGCGGTCAACGTGCAGCAGCTGAACCAGGTGCAGGGCCAGGTCGGCGAGGTGGCGCGCATCGCCTACTCGGGCTCGGCGATGGCCTTTGCGATGTCGGGCACGTACCTGCCGACGCTCTACCCGGGTGAGAAGACCGTGGGCGTGGGCTTCGGCAACTACAAGGGCTACAGCGCCGTGGCGCTGACCTTCAAGGCCCTGTCGGACGACGGCAAGATGTCCTGGGGCGCGGGTCTGTCGACCACCGGCAAGGAGTGGGGCGTGAACGCCGGCATCGGTTGGAAGTGGAAATAAGCCACTGAATCAGCGTTGCCTCGGCAACGTGGCTCCTGCACCGATGGTGCGGGAGCCATTTTTTTTGGTACACACTCACCCCCATGCGCATTGGTATTTCAGTCCTCACCCACGCGGGGCAGAACATCTGGGAAAACGGGATGGGGCAGAACGTCCTGTTTCTCGCCCGGCTGCTGCAACGCATCGACTTCGTCGAGTCCGTCACGCTGGTCGATGCGGGCGATCAGCAGGCCATGCCGCCTCAAGTCGACTTGTCCGCCATGGGACTGGCCTTCGGACGCGCCCGCGAGCTGACCGATGCGCTGGACGTGGTCATCGAGATGGCCGGTGCGCTCGACGTGCAATGGCTCTCCTATTTCCGCGCCTGCGGCGGGCGCGCCGTCTTCCACTGTGTGGGGCAACCCTTCGTGGCACTGGCCGAGCCGATCGTGTTCAGCGACAAGGGCCACTTCAGCAAGCCCGACCGCTGCGACGAGGTCTGGCTGCTGCCCAAGGACGGCGTCTTCGCACCGATGATGCGCACCCTGCACCGCTGCCCGGTGCACGAGGTCCCGTACCTCTGGTCGCCGCAGTTCCTGGAGCAGCGCGTGGCCGAGGTCGAAGCGTCGGGCTATCGCTTCGGCTACACGCCGCGCACCGCCGAGCAACCCGGCTTCCGCGTGGCGATCTTCGAGCCCAACATCTCGGTGGTGAAGTCCAGCAGCGTGCCCATGCTGATCTGCGACGGCGCCTACCGCATCGACCCGAACGCCGTCACTTCGATGCAGGTGCTCAACACCCTGCACCTGAAGGAGCACGCGACGATGCTCTACATGGCCAACTCGCTGGACATCGTGCGACAGCACAAGGCCATCTTCCACGGGCGGCACGACTTCGCGGGGTTCATGGTGCAGTTTGCCGATGCGGTGGTGTCGCACCAGTGGCAGAACGATCAGAACTACAGCTATCTCGACGCGCTCTACGGCAACTACCCGCTGGTGCACAACTCGCCCTGGCTGCGCGATGCCGGTTATTACTACCCCGATTTCGACATCGCCGCCGGCACCGATCAGCTGCTGCAGGCGGTGCGCGGGCACGACGCCCAACTGGACGACTACCGCGCCCGCAGCCAGCGCATGTTCGATGCGATCGATCCACTGCATCAGGCGAACATCGACGGCTACGCGCAGCGGCTGCTGCACCTCGTGGGCGGCGACCCCGCATTCCGTGCCGATGGCGTGAGGAAGGCCGCATGAGCGAAGCGCAGAACACCTCTTCACCCGCCGCTGCGATGCCCGCGAAGCTCCGCGTCGGCGTTTCCATCTTCATCCGCAAGGGCGAGCAGAGCCTCTGGGAAAACGGCGTCTACCAGAACTGCCTGTTTCTCGTGATGCTCCTGATGCGCTCGCCGCGCGTGGGCAGCACCGTGCTGGTGGCGGGCGGCGGCGACGGCGGCCCGGCGGACGCCACCAACTTCCTGGCCGATTCGCCCGTGCCGATCATCGACATGGCCACCGCCGCGCAGGAGCTCGATCTCATGATCGAGATGAGCGCTCAGCTGGCGCGCGAGTGGTCGGTGGCGTTCAAGGCGCGCGGCGGCAAGATCGTCTCGATGCGCGTGGGCAACGACTACGTGATCGACATCGAACGCATGATCTTCAACAAGCCGCACGGCATGCTGGTCTCGGGCGCGCCCTACGACGAGGTCTGGACGCTGCCGGAGTACGAGGTGTCGTGCAAGCCGTACTTCGCGAGCACCTTCCGCGCGCCGGTGCGGCTGATGCCGCACCTCTGGAGCCCGATGGTTCTGGAAAAAGCCATGGCGCGTGCCGAAGGCGACGACAAGGACAAGGGCTTCGACTACGTGCCTGGCCGCAAGCACTGGCGCGTTGCCATCTTCGAGCCCAACATCTGCATGGTGAAGACCAGCTTCATTCCCATGCTCGGCTGCGAGGCGGCGCACCGTGCGCAGCCGCGGCTGCTCGAGCGGGTGTGGGTCTACAACAGCTTCCATCTCAAGGAAAAACCGCTGTTCGTCGGCTTCGCGCAGAGCCTGAACATCGTGCAGCACGGGCTGGCGACCTTCGAGGGTCGCTTTCCGCTGTACCAGGTGCTGCCGGGCAACGTCGATGCCGTCTTCGCGCACCACTGGGAGAACGCGCAGAACTACCTCTACTACGAGGCGCTCTATGGTGGCTATCCGCTGATCCACAACTCGCACCTCATCGGCGACTGCGGCTACCGCTACCACGACTTCGACTGCGAGGAGGGCGGCCGCGCGCTGCAGGAGGCCTTTGCCACGCACGACGCCAACCTGCCGGCCTACCGTGAGCGCGCACGCCAACTCGTCGCCAGGCTCGATCCCGAGGGCGAGGAGAACGTGCGCATCTACACCGCCGCCATCGAGAGCCTTTACACGTGAGCACACGTGAGAGGAGACCCCGGATGAAGACTGCTGCAACACAACGATCCGCGCGGCTGCTGTCCATTGCGACAACCGTGGCTGCGTGGGCCATTGCCGGCACTGCGCTCGCACAAGGCGTGCTGGTCCCCCAGGCACCGGCCGCAGCGCCGCAGGACACGCTCACGCGCGCCGCCACCAGCGTGGGCATCAAGCGCTGCCTGCCCGCCATCACGCGGCTCGCGACGCTCACCGTGCAGGGCAGCCGCGGCCACGACGTGCTGCTCGACTGGGACCGCAAGCGTCCCGACGACGGCCCGATGTTCTCGCTGGTCGGTATCCAATACCCGAACGCCGGGGTGGCGGCTTCGATCACCGCGATTCCCGGCGACGGCGGCAGCTGCACCGTGTCGGCCGAGCGCATCTCGGTGGCGCCCTTCACCTGCCAGAGCGTCGCCGAGCAGGAACTCAAGGACTACCAGATGACGCGCCTGCTGCCCATCTACGCGGTCTACACCGATCCCAGGGAGCCGACCTCGTCGGTGTCACTGATCGATTCGCCGCCGGGCTGTCTCGTGATCCGCCGCTATGTCGAATACGGCTGGCGCGATCCGTCGGCCACCGCCGCTGCACCGGCACCTGCGGCAGCTCCGGCCGGACAGGCTCCCAAGCGCCGCTAGCCGGCCTCATCGCGGGCGGGCTGGGGCGCGTCCGCATCCGACACGCAGGGACGCCCTTGACCGGCCCGGCGCGGGCGCGCTGAAGTTCAGCATGAAGGCCGATCCGCGCATCCGTCGCGGCGAAGGAGACCCCATGCCTCTGGCTTCATTGATCGGCCGATGGGCGATGCAGCCCTTCTCGAAGGCGCTGCCGCCGCTGGGCGACACCGAGCGTGCGGCGCTCGAGGCCGGCACCGTCGGTTACGAAGGCCAGCTCTTCGCGGGGCGTCCGGACTTCGATGCGCTCACGTCCATGGGGCCCAACCAACTCACTGAGCGCGAGCAGGCTTTCCTGCACAACGAGGTGCGCGCGCTGTGCCACATGCTCGACGACCACGCCATCGACCAGGCGCACGACCTGCCGCCCGAGGTGTGGCGGTTCCTCCGCGAGAAGCGCTTCTTCGGCATGATCATTCCCGAGGAGTTCGGCGGCCTCGGCTTCGGCCACTACGCGCACGCCACGGTGGTGGCGCGCATCGCGACCGTCAACGTGGCCACGGCCGTCACCGTGATGGTGCCCAACTCGCTCGGGCCGGCCGAGCTGCTGCTGCGCTATGGCACCGACGCGCAGAAAGAGCACTACCTGCCGCGCCTGGCCGATGGCCGCGAGCTGCCGTGCTTCGGGCTGACATCGCCCTATGCCGGTTCCGATGCCGCATCGATTCCGGACCGAGGCGTGATCGTCGAGCGCGAGTTCAACGGCAAATTGACGCGTGGCTTCCTGGTCGATTTCGACAAGCGCTACATCACGCTTGCTCCCGTCGCCACCGTGGTGGGCCTGGCCTTCCATGCGGTGGACGAGAGCCGGCCCGAGGGCCAGCGCGAGCTGGGAATCACCTGCGCGCTGATTCCCGTGCCGCACGAGGGCATGGAAATCGGCCGGCGCCATCGCCCGATGGACAGCGCCTTCATGAACGGCCCGATCCACGGCCGCCAGGTCTTCGTGCCGATGGACTGGATCATCGGCGGCGAAAAACAAGTCGGACAGGGCTGGCGGATGCTCATGGAATGCCTGGCCGCGGGGCGCGCGATTTCGTTGCCGGCACTCGGTTCTTCGATGCAGCAGACGGCGCTGTACGTGAGCAACGGCTACGGGCAGATCCGCGAACAGTTCGGCCTGCCAGTCGGCAAGTTCCATGCGATTGCCGGGCTGGTGGCGCAGATGTCGGCGGAGCTTTATGCGAGCGATGCGGCGCGGCGCTTCACCGCCGCCGCGCTCGACAAGGGCGAGCGGCCCAGCGTGGCGAGCGCGATCCTCAAGGTGCAGCTCACTGAAGCGGGGCGCCGCGCGGTCAACCATGGCATGGACATCCTCGGCGGCAAGGGCATCATCTCGGGCCCGTCGAACCTGCTGGGCGTCGCGTACCGGCAGGCGCCGATCGCCATCACGGTGGAAGGCGCGAACATCCTCACGCGCGCGCTCATCGTGTTCGGGCAGGGCGCGGTGCGCTGCCATCCGCATGTGCTGGATGAAATGGCGGCCGTGCAGGCGAAAGACGAAGCCGCGCTCGGCAAGGCGCTCATCGCGCACGGCAAGCATGTGGCGGTCAACCTGTGGCATAGCCTGTTCGGCGCGCCGGTGCTCGGCGCACCGCCGCAGGAACTGGCGCGCGAGGCACGGCTCATTGCGCGCATGAGCGCCAAGTACGCGCTCACCGCCGACCTCGCGATGGGCATGCTCGGCGGCAAGCTCAAGCGCATGGAGTTGCTGTCGGCGCGGCTGGGTGATGTGCTCGCGCGCCTGTACCTGGCGAGCGCCTGTGTCTGGCGCTATCGCGTCGATGCGGCGCCGGAGCTGCTGCCGTTTGCGCAGGCCGCGATCCGGCTGCAGCTCGACGAGGCCGGCAAGATCCTGCGCGATCTGTATGCCAATTTGCCGACAGCCGGCCGGCGCGTGATTGGCGCGCTGGTGCTGCGCCGCACCGCGCACCTGGCGCCGCTGCGCGATGTGCAGCTCATCGAACTCGCGGACCTGTTGCGCACGAACCCACGCATCGTCGAACGCCTGGCGCCAGACCTCAGCGAAGCGGCGGCCGGAGGTTTGCGCGACCTGATGCATGCGATGGAACTGGGCGCGCAGCTCGGCGACACGGCGGCGGCGCTCAACAAAGTGCTGCGCCGCACGAACTCGCTGGAAGAGGCGGCTCGTTCGGCGCCCGATCCGGAGCTGGCACTGGCCTACCTGAAGGCGGCGGACAAGGTCATCCAGGTGGATGATTTCGAAGGCCCGCCGCGCAACGCGGACGGCCGGGGCGATCTCGATCGGCCTGCCGGCTCGTCAGTCAACCCGCCTGCTGCGCCGCCGCCAACGCCGTCAGCGCCGCCGCCGTCTGCTCGTCCGCCGGAAAGAACGACTCCACCGCGAGTTCCTGCAGCGTGACATCGACCGGCGTGCCGAAGATCGTGATGGTGCTGATGAAGCTCAGCACGCCGCTCGGCATGACCACCTGGAAGGGCACGGCCACGGCCGACAGCGCCGTGTCGATGACGGGCGCGTCGTGGCTCACGGTGGGCGCGGGGTAGGCCGCGAGTTCGTCGTGCAGCGCCTGCAGTACCGCGTCGCCGGTGGCCGCGATCTGCTGCAGCAGCCGCTCGAGCAGGTGGGTGCGCCATTGCGCAAGGTTGGCGATGCGCGGCGCCACGCCCTCGGGATGCAGGCTCAGGCGCAGCACGTTGATGGGCGGCTTCAGCAACTCGGGCGCGGCACCTTCCATCAGCAGCGGCACCAGCGCGTTGTGCGCCACCAGGTTCCAGTGACGGTCCACGGCCAGCGCGGGAAAGGGCTCGTGCCCCTTCAACACCAGGTCGACCGCGCGCCGTGCCGCGGCCATCGCCGGATCGTCCAGGGAACGCTGCCGGTACATCGGCGCAAAGCCCGCGGCCACCAGCAGCGCATTGCGCTCGCGCAGCGGCACCTCCAGCCGTTCGGCCAGCCGCAGCACCATCTCTCGGCTGGGCGCGGCGCGGCCGGTTTCCACATAGCTCAGGTGGCGGGTCGAGACCTCGGCCTCCTGCGCCAGGTCGAGCTGGCTCAGGCGACGGTGGGTGCGCCAGTGCCGTAGGTGCGCGCCGAACGGATCGCGCGCGCCGGGCTGGCCGGCCTTGGATGAATGGGTGCTGCGGGTGGTGTTCATGGCCCGCATTCTGGCGCGGTGCCGGCGCGGCGCCATGACCTCCCAAGTCATCGACGCGATGCATGCCCCGCGGAATCATTGGCTCCAACGCGGCAGGACTGGCTTGCGGCGTACCACCCCAGTGACCCCCAAGGAGATTCACATGTCCGTCTTCGCTTCCCCCCGTTTCCTGCCCAACGTGATGTGGGCCGACGCCGCCTCCTGCGCCGCGACCGGTGCGCTGCAGGTGGCCTTCACCGACGCATTGGCAGCGCTCACCGGGCTGCCCGCCGCACTGCTGATGGGCACCGGCGTGTTCCTGCTGGCGTATGCGGCGCTCGCCGCCTTCATGGCCAGCCGCAGCACACCGCCGCGCACGCTGATCGGCCTCGTGATCTTCGGCAACTTCGGCTGGGCCGTGGCCTGCATCGCATTGCTGGTGAGCGGCATGTTCGCGGTCACTGCGCTGGGCGTGGCCTGGGTGCTGGCGCAGGCCTTGTGCGTGGTCGTGCTGGCCGAGCTGCAGTGGACGGGCCTTCGCCGCACCCGCAGCCGCACCGGCATGGCACTGGCCTGAACGAGAGGCGACGCGAGAGGTGCCGGCAACGCCCGTCTACCCGGCATTTCTCGCTATGAGGAACATAGCGCGGAGGGAGCGCGAGAGGGAAGACCGACTACAACAGCTGACATTGAACCCCGCTATCCTTGAGGAGCTTCCACGAAACAACAGGAGTTCCCCTATGGCCAAAGCACCGGCTCACGCCTTTGCGTCCACCCTCAAGACCTTCAAGACCGCATCGGGCAAGTCCGGCAAATACTGGTCCCTGAAGGAGCTGGCCAAGCAATATCCCACCATCGGGCGGCTGCCCGTGTCGATCCGCATCGTGCTCGAATCGGTGCTGCGCAATTGCGATGGCCAGAAGGTCTCGCCCAAGCATGTCGAAGAGTTGGCCCACTGGGCGCCCAATGCAGAGCGCACCGACGAGATTCCGTTCGTCGTCACCCGCGTGGTGCTGCAGGACTTCACCGGCGTGCCCCTTTTGGCCGACCTGGCCGCCATGCGCAGCGTGGCCGCCAAGCTGAACAAGTCGCCCAAGACCATCGAGCCGCTGGTGCCCGTCGACCTGGTGGTCGACCACTCGGTGATGGTCGACTACTACGGCACGCCCAAGGCGCTCGACCTCAACATGAAGCTGGAATTCCAGCGCAACAACGAGCGCTACCAGTTCATGAAGTGGGGCATGCAGGCCTTCGACACCTTCCGTGTCGTGCCGCCGGGCTTCGGCATCGTGCACCAGGTCAACCTCGAATACTTCGCGCGCGGCGTCTACAAGAGCCCGCATGACAACGCGGACGTGCCCACCTACTACCCCGACTCGCTGGTGGGCACCGACAGCCACACGACCATGATCAATGGCGTGGGCGTGGTCGGCTGGGGCGTGGGCGGCATCGAGGCCGAAGCGGCGATGCTGGGCCAGCCGGTCTACATGCTCACGCCCGACGTAGTGGGCTTCGAGCTCACCGGCAAGCTGCGCGAAGGCGTGACGGCGACCGACCTGGTGCTGTACGTCACCGCGATCCTGCGCGCCGAAAAGGTGGTCGGCAAGTTCGTCGAATTCTTCGGCCCCGGCGCTGCATCGATCGCCGTGCCCGACCGCGCAACCATCGGCAACATGGCGCCCGAATACGGCGCGACGATGGGCTTCTTCCCGGTCGACGAAATGACCGTGGCGTACTTCGAAGGCACCGGCCGCACCAAGGAAGAGGTCGAGCGCTTCGAGGCCTACTACAAGGCGCAGGGCCTGTTCGGCATGCCCGCGCCGGGCGACATCGACTACACCAAGATCGTCAAGCTCGACCTGGGCACCGTGTCGCCGAGCCTCGCGGGTCCCAAGCGCCCGCAGGACCGCATCGACCTCGGCCACCTGTCCACCAAGTTCTCCGAGCTCTACAGCAAGCCCAACGACGCGAACGGCTTCAACCAGCCGCCCGAGAAGCTCAAGCAGCGCTATCCGCTCGCCATTGCCGGCCAAGGCAACGACGAAGAGGCCGCCGCACCGCCCGCCGGCTCGCCGCGCGAACTGGTCGAGATGGTCGCCAACCGCTCGACCAAGGCCGCGGCCCACACGAGCGCGACGGCGCCGCCCGCGCCCAAGGGCCAGGTCACCATCGGCAACGGCGACGTGCTGATCGCGGCCATCACCTCGTGCACCAACACCTCGAACCCGAGCGTGATGCTCGCGGCGGGCCTTCTGGCCAAGAAGGCGGTGGAGGCGGGCCTCACGGTCAAGCCGCACATCAAGACCTCGCTGGCCCCGGGCTCGCGCATCGTGACCGAATACCTGGAGAAGGCGGGCCTCTTGCCGTACCTGGAGAAGCTGGGCTTCTACCTCGCGGGCTACGGCTGCACGACCTGCATCGGCAATGCCGGCGACCTCACGCCCGAGATCAACGAAGCCATCACCAAGAACGACCTCATCGGTGCGGCCGTGCTGTCGGGCAACCGCAATTTCGAGGCGCGCATCCATCCGAACCTGAAGGCCAACTTCCTGGCCTCGCCGCCGCTGGTGGTGGCTTTCGCGATCGCGGGCAACGTGATGACCGACCTCATGACCGAGCCCGTGGGCAAGGGCAAGAACGGCAAGGACGTGTACCTGGGCGACATCTGGCCTAGCCCGAAGGAAATCGACGAGAACCTGCGCTTTGCGATGAACGCCAAGTCGTTCCGCGCGAACTACGACAAGGTGAAGACCGACCCGGGCAAGTTCTGGAGCAGCATCAAGGGCACCGAGGGCCAGGTGTATGACTGGCCCAAGTCGACCTACATCGCCGAGCCGCCGTTCTTCGAGGGCTTCAAGATGAAGCCGCATGCCGCCGATGCGGGCTTCAAGGGCGCACGGATCATGGCGCTGTTCGGCGACTCGATCACCACCGACCACATCTCGCCGGCCGGCTCCATCAAGGAAAGCTCGCCCGCGGGCATCTGGCTCAAGGCGCACGGCGTGCCCAAGGCCGACTTCAACAGCTATGGCTCGCGTCGCGGCAACCACGACGTGATGATGCGCGGCACCTTCGCCAACGTGCGCATCAAGAACCTGATGATTCCGCCGGATGCCAACGGCACGCAGGAAGAGGGCGGCGTCACGCTGTTCCAGCCCGGCAACCAGAAGATGTTCATCTACGACGCCGCCATGAAGTACATGGAAGAGGGCACCCCCACGGTGGTGTTCGGCGGCGAGGAATACGGCACCGGCTCCTCGCGCGACTGGGCCGCCAAGGGCACGCAGCTCCTGGGCATCAAGGCCGTGGTGGCGCGCAGCTTCGAGCGCATCCACCGCGCCAACCTGGTCGGCATGGGCGTGCTGCCGCTGCAGTTCCGCGGCGCCGATTCATGGCAGACGCTGGGCCTCACGGGCGACGAAAAAATCGACGTGGTGATCGGCGGCGAGCTCAAGCCGCAGATGGACGTGAAGCTGGTCGTGCACCGCCCCGACGGCAACCACCAGGAGGTGACGGTGCGCCTTCGCATCGACACGCCGATCGAGGTCGACTACTACAAGCACGGCGGCATCCTGCCGTTCGTGCTGCGGCAGTTGCTGGCCGCCTGATCGTCGCCGCCGTTTTGTAGCCGTGCCTACTTGCCGGCGGCGTCGAGCCGCAGTGCAAGCTGGTCGAGCACCGGGCGGATCTTTTCGCCGACGCTGATCTGCGGGTTGGAAAAACCGTCGTCCTTGCCGGCGTCAATTTCGCGCTGCTTGATCACGGGCACCGCGGCCGCGAAGGCGGTTTCGAACGAGTGTGTCTTGCGCAGTTCCTCGTCGAACATCGCGCGGCCAAAGAAGGTCAGCTCCGACAGGCGTCCGCAACCGTACGAGGTGTGCGTGGCGTCGGCGGCGGTCATGAGCAGCGTGTCGTCGCTCGCCAGGGGTTCGATCCAGCCGCCCGAGTAGCAGGCCGAGATCGCCAGCACGCGGTGGCGGATGCCGGCGTCGTCCAGCGCCTTGCGCAGGTCTTCGGGCGTGAGCCACGGCACGGTCAGCACGCCGTTCGTGGCGGCCAGCTGGTGGTCGTGCGCGCCGTGCGAGGTGAGATAGACCACGAGCAGGTCGTTCTCGCGGTCCATGCGCTGGCCGAGCGCGGCAATGGCGCGCTGCAGGTTGAGCGGCGTGGCCCAGGGCAGCGTGCCGGCGGTGGTCGCGTGGTTGGCCAGATGCAGCACACGCTGCTTCGCATCGAAGCGCTCTTCGAGCAGCTTGGCGACCATCGTGCTTTCGCGCAAGAACACGTCTTCGGCGGCGTAGGGCGCGAACACGAGGCCGTAGACATTGACCTGCCCCGGCTGCCGCTCGCCGAGGCCGGCCACCGTGTGCTCCCACAGCGCCTGCTGCTGCTCGAAGACTTCCTGCGTGAGTTCCAGCGTCGGGCGCTGGGGCTGGGCGGCCGCCGCGGCGGCGTAGTCGACGTGCCACACGCGCTCCTGCATGTTGAGCGACTGCCAGAAACCCAGTGCCATCAGCACCACGAGCCCCGGCACGAACAAGGCGATCCGCCAGCGCACGACGGCCTCGCGCACCGTGAGGCGAGTGATCGCGATCAGCATCCACGCATAGCCGACGCCGTAGACCAGCCAGACGTTCGTCGTGCTCTTGAGGAACGCAGGGGACCAGCCGTACGCGAGGGCAAGCGTCAGGCTCATGAACAGCAGGTTGACGGGGAACGAGGCCCAGGTGGCGAGCACCAGCCAGCGTGCGAGCCGGCCCGGCCGCCCCTGCAACGCGCCCCAGCCCAGCCATGCGAGCGCGCCCCACATCCAGAACTGGTAGAGCGCGACCGTGGGGCTGAGCTCGACCGGCCCGCGCACCTCGAAACGGCCGAGGCCGAGCCAGACCAACTCCGGCAGCAGCACGAGCAGCAACAGTTGCCAGGGCGCGGGCCCGGCTTCGATGCGCGGCGGCTGCAGGAAGGCGGTGCGCAGGCCCGCCGCGATCCAGTGCAGCAGGCTCGCATGGGGCGCAGCGTGTGGGTCGGCAGGTGGCGAAAGGGGAAGGGCCGGTGCCGCTTCGGGCGTTTCGGCAACGGTGGGGGGTGCGATGATGTCCTCGGGCATGGCGGCGATCATGCCTTTGCCAAACGGCACCCCCGACCTGCATTGCCGCACCCTCGGGTTAGCGAGAAGAACTTTCAACTTATGCATCGCATCGGCCTCATCTCCGACACGCACGGCCTCCTTCGGCCGGAAGCCACCGCCTTCCTGCAAGGCTGCGACTTCATCGTGCACGGCGGGGACATCGGCAACGCCGGCATCCTCGAAGCGCTGGCCGCCATCGCGCCGCTGACGGTCGTGCGCGGCAACAACGACTGGGAGCCCTGGGCCGACGGCATCGGCGAGTCGGAATTCCTGAAGGTGGGCGGCGTGGTGATCTACGCCATCCACGACCTTTCGCAGATTGACATCGATCCCGCTGGGGCGGGCGTCCGTGTGGTGGTCTCCGGCCACTCCCACAAGCCGAAGATCGAGGAGCGCGACGGCGTGCTCTATGTCAATCCGGGCAGCGCCGGCCCGCGGCGATTCAAATTGCCGATCGCGGTCGCCGAGCTCATCGTCGATGGCAATTCGGTGTCGGCGCGCATCGTCGAGCTCGTCTGAATTCCCTCTGTAGAAAAGCCCCGATCTTCGTGGTCATAGGGCTTTAGTCAGGTGGCTGCAATTGAGAATTGATAGCATCTAGGTTTTGCTTACAGGTGCGCCCGGTCTCCAGGGCGCCGCCCCACCGTGCGAACAAACGATTTCGGCACCGCGCCGGCCAACACCACGGCCGTCGCCCTGCGCCTCGACCAGCTTCCGAACAACCAGTGGGCCACCGTGCTCGACGTGGCGCGCCCCGAGGGCGCGGACGACCGCGAGCTCGTGCTGCGGCTGACCGAAATCGGCTTCGTGCCGGGCGAGGCGGTGCGCATCGTCGCGAGCGGCATTCCGGGCCGGGAGCCGCTGGCAGTGCGCCTGGGGCACACCACCTTCGCGCTGCGCCGCCACGAGGCCGCGCTCATCCACGTCACGCCGGGAGCCGCCAACCATGGCTGAAGCCGTCATCCAGGGACCCGGCGGCTTCGCGCCCACCGCCCAGCCGGGGCGCATCGCGCTGCTCGGCAACCCCAACTGCGGCAAGACCGCGCTCTTCAACCTCTTGACCGGCAGCCGCCAGAAGGTCGCCAACTACGCCGGCGTGACCGTCGAGCGCAAGGAGGGAACGCTGCGCACCCCCACGGGCCGCCGCGTCTTCGTGCTCGACCTGCCGGGCGCCTACAGCCTGAACGCCCTCAGCGCCGATGAAGCCGTCACCCGCGACATCGTCACCGGCAAGAGCAACGAAGCCCTGCCCGACCTGCTGGTGTGCGTGACCGACGCGACCAACCTGCGCCTGAACCTGCGCCTCGTGCTCGAGGCGAAGAAGCTCGGCCTGCCGATGGTGGTGGCGCTCAACATGACCGACATGGCCAAGAAGCAGGGCATCGCGGTCGACACCGCCGTGCTCTCGCGCGAACTCGGCGTGCCGGTGATCGAAACCGTCGGCGTTCACACCGGCGGCGCGAAGAATTTGCTCGAAGCGCTCGACGCACCGGTCGCCGCCGTCGCACCGCAGTCCTGGCAGGCGCCCGGTCTGGACGACGTTCTGGCCACGCAGCGCGAGGTGCGCCGCATCCTCGGCCTCGCTGTGAAGGAGCCGGTCGGCAGCCTCGCCACCAGCGATCGCATCGACCGCGTGGTGATGCACCCGGTCTGGGGCATGCTGGTGCTGGCCGTCACGATGTTCCTGATGTTCCAGGCCGTGTTCAGCTGGGCCAACGTGCCGATGGACGCCATCAAGGCCGGCACCGAGGCGCTCGGCGGCCTGCTCAAGACCGCCATTCCCGAAGGCATGCTGCAGAGCCTGCTGGTCGATGGCGTGATCGCGGGCGTGGGCGGCGTGATCGTGTTCCTGCCGCAGATCCTGATCCTGTTCCTTTTCATCCTCGCGCTCGAAGACTCGGGCTACCTGCCGCGCGCGGCCTTCCTGCTTGATCGCGTGATGGGCACCGTGGGCCTGTCGGGCCGCTCGTTCATTCCGCTGCTCTCCAGCTTCGCCTGCGCCATTCCGGGCGTGATGGCGACCCGCACCATCAGCAACTGGCGCGACCGCATCACGACGATCATGATCGCGCCGCTCATGACCTGCTCGGCGCGGCTGCCGGTGTATGCGCTGCTGATCGCGGCCTTCATTCCGGCGCGCACCGTTGGCGGCATCTTCAACCTGCAGGGCGTGGTTCTCTTTGCGTTGTACGTGTTCGGCATCGTCTCGGCGATGGCCGTGGCCTGGGTGATGAAGCGCTTTCGCGACAACACGCAGCATTCGCCGCTGCTGATGGAACTGCCGGCCTACCGCTGGCCGAACCTGCGCAACTTGGCGCTCGGCCTCTACGAGCGGGCTTGGATCTTCATCCAGCGTGTGGGCACGATCATCCTCACGCTCACGATCCTGCTGTGGTTCCTCTCGACCTTCCCGTCGCCACCCGAAGGCGCGACCGGCCCGGCCATCCAATACAGCCTGGCCGGCATGATCGGCCGCGGGCTCGAATACATCTTCGCGCCCATCGGTTTCAACTGGCAGATCTCGATCGCGCTGGTGCCGGGCATGGCGGCGCGCGAAGTGGCGGTGGGCGCGCTGGGCACGGTGTACGCGCTCTCGGCCACCGGCGACGACGTGGCCGGTGCGCTCGAGCCGCTGATCGCCGGCAGCTGGTCGCTGGCGACGGCGCTGTCGCTCCTGGTCTGGTACGTGTTCGCGCCGCAATGCATCTCGACGCTGGCCGCCGTGAAGCGCGAGACGGCCTCGTGGAAGTACGTGTGGATCATGGCGGGCTACCTGTTCGCGCTCGCCTACGCGGCGTGCTTCATCACTTACCACGTTGCAGTGGCACTCGGAGCGGGTTAAAACCGCCCTTGACGCTGAAAGGTTTGAAGAAGAAATGACGCAACAACTGATCGTCGGATTGATCGTCGCAGCCGCCGCGTTCTACGCGGTCTGGCGCTGGATGCCCGCAGGCTGGCGGCGCAGCGCGGCCCATAAGCTGGCAGCCGGCACGCAGCGCGCCGGCCTGGTCGATCAGGAGCGCGCCAACCAGCTGGCCGCCTCGCTCGCCAAGACCTCGGGTTGCGGCTCGTGCGACACCTGCGGCAGCTGCGCGCCCAAGAAACCCGGCAACACCAAGGCCACGGAAGCCGACACGGCCCTCTCGAACAGCCGCTGAGATCCATGCCCACGCACATCCTCGTCGCCGGGGGCGGCATCGGGGGGCTGGCCACGGCACTGGCGCTTTCGCGGGGCCGGCACCGCGCCGATGTCTTCGAGCAGGCGGCGGTCTTCGGCGAGATCGGGGCGGGCGTGCAGCTCGGACCCAACGTCACGCGGCGCCTTCAACAACTGGACCTGGCCACGGGCCTCGCGAAGATCGCGGCGCGCCCCGATGCACTGGTGGTCCGCAGCGCCGGCAGCGATGCCGTGCTGGCCCGCCTGCCGCTGGGCGATGCCATGCAGCAGCGCTACGGCGCCCCTTACTTCTGCGCACACCGTGCCGACCTGCATGCACTGCTGCTCGAAGCGGTGCGCGCGCGCGGCACCGGCATGCTGGTGACGGCCGAGCAGATCAAGCAGGTCGAGACCAGCGACGACCTCGTGTGCGTTTCGAGCGCCGATGCCCGCGCCTGGGAGGGCGAGGCGCTGGTGGGCGCTGATGGCCTCTGGAGCATGGTGCGGCGCCAACTCGATACGCCCGCGGCTGCGGAGCCACCACGCGGCACCGGCCACACGGCATGGCGCGCATTGGCCTTGCAATCCGACCTGCCCGCGGCATTGCGGCGCCGGCAGATCGATGTGTGGCTGGGCCCGCATCTCCACGCCGTGGCGTACCCGGTGCGCGGCGGCGACTGGCTCAACGTGGTGGTCATCGCCGAATCCGCACCGGCCGGCGATGCACGTGACTGGGACCAGTCCAGCAGCATCGCGGCCCTGCAGCAGGCCACAGGCCGCAGCGGCGGCGGCCTGCAGGCGCTGCTCGAAGCGATGCCCGGCTGGCGCGCCTGGTCGCTCAGCGACCGCGCGCCGTTGACCTCCGCCGCAGACATGGCGCACGAACGTGTCGCGCTGGTGGGCGATGCGGCGCATCCGATGGTGCCGTACCTTGCGCAGGGCGCCGGCATGGCCATCGAAGACGCGGTCGCGCTGGCTGACGCACTGGGCGAAGGCAGCGCGGCCGAGGTGCCCGCAGCCTTCGCGCGCTACGCCGAGGCGCGTTGGCAGCGCAACGCGCAGGTGCAGGCGCGCGCACGGCGCAACGGTGAGGTCTTCCATGCGACCGGCGCTGTGCGCCTGGGGCGCGACCTCGCGATGCGCACGCTCGGTGCGCGCTTGCTCGACCAGCCCTGGCTGTACGGCGGTTGAATGAACCCTCGGACCTTCAGAGCCTGAAGGTCTGCAGGTGCTCGATGCGTTCCGCCAGCCCTTCCGGCCCGAGGTAGTGCCCGAGCGAGCCATCGCGCACTTTCACCAACGTCGTTTCCAGTTCCGCCAGCATCGCATCGCGTTCCGCGACAAAGGCCGGCGGCACGTCGATGCCGGCTTCGGTGCAGGCATCGGCGATGAGATGCGCGCTCGCGGGCGCACCGCATGCCACGCACTTGACGATGGCCGCCACGCTCGGCTCGGCACCGTTGGCCAGCAGCGCGCTCGTGAGCTCGGGCGCGATCTGGCCATCGACGTTGCGCAAGGCGTCGGCCGCCACCGGCGCGCCCGCACGCACCAAGGCCGCGGCCGCTGAGAAGGCACTCTGGCTCAACGCCACGTCGGTCGCGAGGGCGCTGCCTTGCTGCGGCCCGTCGAAGCTCACGCCCGAAGCCGCCAGATCGACCACCAGCGGCGCATCGTCGGTCGCGATTGCGTGATGCAGCGCCGCGCGCGCGAGCGCCGGGTGATGGCGCAGCGTGCCGTCCGCGAGCGGCGTGCGCCAGTCGACCACGGCGCGGCAATAGAAGGTGACCAGCTTGTCCATCAGGTCGAGGTCCAGCCCGTGGTCCTGGTGGCGGTCGTCCAGGTACTGCAGCAGGGTCTGGCCCGAGAAGTAATCGCTCGTGGGGGCCAGCGGGTCTTCGTCGAGGTGCAGCGCGGCGAACGCGTCTTGCAGGTCCGGTGCGATGGTGCTCAACGTGTCTTCGTGCAAGGCGTGCGTCCAGGCCGGCGGCAGGCCCTGCTTCCATGCGATGACCCGGCCGTACGCCTCGCCGGGCTCGACCACGGCGTAGATGCGGTCGAGGTACTCGAAGCCGCCGAACGGCAGGTGCGTGAGCTTGCCGTTCCAGGGCGCGCCGTTCTCGGCGGCGGCGTCTTTGGCCAGCGCCTGCTCGTGCTCGATCCAGCCCTGCAGGTCGTGGTAACCGTCGCTGCCGTCCCAGAAGAGTTCCGACCAGCTCACGCTCTCGATGTTGCCGTTCATCGGCAGCGCGAGGTCGTAGTCGAGGCGCCCGCCCGCCGTCTCTTGCCACAACGCGACCAGTGCCTCGGGAATCGGTCCTGCGCAGAGGGCCTGCACGGCGGCGATCTGCTGCGCCGGCATTGGCGGCTGCGCATCGAAGATCACGCGGTCCGCGAACATCACGACGCCGTGTGCCCGCAAGGTGGATATCTCGTCGGGTGAGAACCGGATGTTGTGCATGGCAGTGGCCTCCGTCGTTGTTGCCAAAAATGTAGCGCTTTGCGCGGGTGTGGCAACCGGTACATGCGAGCGTTCAGCCTGTTGATTGCGAAACGACTGGCCATTCGATGCGTTCGAAGAGGCGCATCAGCCTCGCCTTGCGCGCCGGATTGAACTGGCCGATCCACGCGATGTGGCCGAGCAGGTGGCCACGGAAGTCGGCCACTTTCGCGCGGTTCTGGCTCGCGGGGCCGTGCAGCACGCACTGATGCAGCACCGCCTTCAACCGGTCGAAGTCGGCGCGCGGCGTATTCGCTTTCTCGTTCACGACCACGCCTGTCACGCGCTGCTGGTGATGCCGCGGCATGCAGCGCACCTTGCGCGGATGAAGCGCGAAACCCTCGTCGGCGGCGATGCCATCGACCCAGGCACGCAGCGCGCTGAACCGTCCGCGCAGCGACGCGGGCCCCGAGAACACGAGATCGTCCGCATAGCGCGTGTAGGTCGCGCCGAAAACCCACGCGAGGCCCTCGAGCCGCAGGTCGAGGCGAAAGGCGCAGAGGTTCGCCAGCGCGGGCGAGCAGGGTGAACCCTGCGGCAGATGCGGCTCGGCCAGACGCTTGGCGCCCATCCAGTCGAGCCCGCCATCGTCGCGAAGGCGTTCGATCACCGCTGCCGACGTGCGGTGCGTGCACAGCGCGGTGAGCGCGCGCGCCACGCCCTCGGGATAGCCCAGCGTGCGCCACAGCGCGTGCACGCGCGAGGCGCGAACGCTGGGAAAGAAGTCGCGCAGGTCGAAGCCGATCACCACCTCCTGGCCAACGTGCGCGGCCGCATGGCTCGCCACCGAGCGCTCCTGCACGAAACCATGGGCCGCCTCGTGCACCGGCACCCGCTGCAGCAGGTCTTCGAGGATGCGGCGCTGCACACGCTTGAGGTCAGCCTTGGGAATCTCGAGCAACCGCAGGCCGCCGAGGCGCTTGGGCTGCAACTGGTAGCGGTAGTGCGATGCGGGGCGAGGGCTCGATGCGTCGGGTGTACGGAAGGCTTGCGACGCGGCGGTGAGCCACGCGAGGCGGTCGGGTTCGAGTTCGAGCCACAGCGCGAGATCGGCCAGCGTGGGCAATCGAGGCAAGGCGAAGTGATCGAGGCCCATCGGGCGCGGGAGCATCTCGGCAGGCCGCAGGATGAGCCTGTGGATGCGGGGAAGTTCATCCTGTTCGAAGGCGAGTTCCAGCGCTGGCGTATCGAGGATCGCCTGCGTCAGTCCGGGAAGATCGGTGCGCTCCCAAGTTGCGAGCGACCGCTTGCCGAGTTCTTCTGCCAGCAGCTTCAGCCACGGCAGGTTGACGCCCAACGCCGCCTCGGCCCGCGCACGCAACGCATCCGGCGTGGTGCCGCCGGGCTGCCTCGCATCCGCCAACAGGGCATGCGCGAGGCCGCGTGCAATCCATTCCCTGTAGCTCGGTTCGCGCGTCGTCATGAAGGCGGTGAAGTGGAACGAAGGTGGCAACCGGCCCTTCAACCAGCCGGTGATGCGCCAGCTGCGCTGCGCGACAGCGCAGTGATGCTTTCGCGCCGAAATGTGTACCCATCCATCCACCGCGGGGGTGCCCCGCAGCACAAGGAAAGCGACGAATCGCCTGCCTTGTCGAGTCTTGAAGGTCCGGTGCCGCGGCGATTGTTGCACGCGGCCTGTGACGCTCAGAGGTCGGTGCGCAGCTTCCAGATTTCGGGAAACAGCACCACATCGAGCATCTTGCGCAGGTAGCTCACGCCGCCCGTGCCGCCGGTGCCGCGCTTGAACCCGATCACGCGCTCGACCGTGGTCACATGGCGGAAGCGCCAGAGGCGGAAGGCGTCTTCGAGGTCGGTGAGCTTCTCGCCGAGTTGGTACAGGTCCCAGTGGTCGTGCGGGTTGCGGTAGACCACGAGCCATGCCGCCTCGACGCCGTCGCTCGATTCATAGGGCTGCGTCCAGTCGCGCTCCAGCCGGTCGGCAGGCACCGGCAGGCCGTGGCGCGCAAGGAGCCGCAGCGACTCGTCGTAGAGCGACGGCGAGCGGTAGGCCTCCTCGACCTGCGCGAGCAGATCGGCGCGGTGCGCATGCGGCTTGAGCATCGCGGCGTTCTTGTTGCCGAGCGCGAACTCGATGCAGCGGTACTGCGCGCTCTGGAAGCCGCTGGAGTTGGCGAGGTAGGGGCGCATCGCCGTGTACTCGGGCGGCGTCATGGTCGAGAGCACGGTCCATGCGCTCACGAGCTGCTCCATGATGCGGCTCACGCGCGCGAGCATCTTGAAGGCGTCGGCCAGCTTCTCGTTGGCGATGCAGGTGGTGGCGGCGCGCAGCTCGTGCAGCATCAGCTTCATCCAGAGTTCGCTGGTCTGGTGCTGCACGATGAACAGCATTTCGTCGTGCGCGGGCGAAAGCGGGTGCTGGGCGTTGAGGATCTCGTCGAGGTGCAGGTAGTCGCCGTAGCTCATGGACTTGCTGAAGTCCAGCTGCGCTTTCTCTTCGTGGACGATGTTCTCGGGGGATTTGTCGATGCTCATGATGTGTGCCGGCCGGTCATCGCCAGACCACGGCGGTGTAGGAAGACAGGCCCATGCCGGATTCTTTCTTCGGATAGACGAAGCGCACGACCTCGTTCTTGCGCTTGAACTCCTGGTAGGTCTCGCCGCCCGGGATGCGGCCCTTGTCGGCCGGTGCGTAGCCCGCGGCGCGAGCTTCCTTCACGAGCACATCGAAGACGGCCTTGTCGGTCGTGGAGAACTGGATGCTGTCCTCGCCGGCGCGGCTTTCCACATAGGTGGACTTCATGACGTTGGTGGTGTGGTCGCCCGCGAACCTGTCGTACTCGATCATGCTGACCCACTCGGTCGTGGTCTTGTCCCGGTAAGAGAAGCCCTGGCGCTTGATCTCCTGCCGGAAGGCGTCGGGAGACATGGCGACGAAGGCCTTGAGTTGGGGCAGGGTGAAGTTCGGCTGCTGCGCGAAGGCCGGGGCAGCCAGCATCAGGAGCGACGCGAAGAACGCGATCAATCGGTGTTTCATGCGGAGGCGTTGCTCAGGTCACTGCGTTCTTGCGGCTGAATTCTTCGCGCTTCCACTCGCCGGATTCGAGCACCTGCACGAGATGTTCGACCGAGTTCCACACGTCCTCGAAGCCGACGTACAGCGGCGTGAAGCCGAAGCGCAGGATGTCGGGCATCTGCGAATCGCCGGCGCGGTAGTCGCCGATGACGCCGCGCGCGATCAGCGCCTGCACGATGGCGTAGGCGCCTTCTTCGCGGCTGAGGCAGACCTGCGAGCCGCGCTGTGCGTGGTCGCGCGGGGTGATGAGCGAGAGCCCTTGTCCGGCGCAGCGTTCTTCGACCAGTGCGATGAAGAGGTCGGTGAGCGCGAGCGACTTGGTGCGCAGCGCAGCCATCGCGCCCTGGTCCTTGTTGAAGGCTTCGGCGGCAAGCACGGTGTCCAGGCCGCATTCCAGACCCGCCAGCGCGATGATGGGTTGGGTGCCGCAGAGATAGCGGCCGACGCCTGGCGCGGGCCGGTAGTGCGGCGTGAATTCAAAGGGCGCCGCATGGCCCCACCAACCCGACAGCGGCTGCTCGAACTGGCCCGCGTGCTTCGTATTGACCCAGGCGAAAGCCGGTGCGCCGGGGCCGCCGTTCAGATACTTGTAGCCGCAACCGATCGCGTAGTCGGCGTTGCTGTCGTTGAGCGCGACCGGCACGGCGCCCGCGCTGTGCGCGAGGTCCCACACCGTGAGCGCGCCGGCTGCGTGCGCGGCGGCGGTGATTGCCTTCATGTCGTGCATGGCGCCGGTGCGGTAGTTGACGTGCGTGAGCATCAGCACGGCCACTTCGTCTGTCAGCACCGCGGGAAGTTCGCTCGCGTCGATCAGCTTGAGCGTGAAGCCGCGCTCGCGGCACAGCGACTCGGCGATGTAGAGGTCGGTCGGGAAGTTGCTGCGCTCGCTCACCACCAGCTTGCGGCCGCTTTCCTTCTGCTGCGAGAGCGCGGCGAACAGCACCTTGTAGAGATTGACCGAGGTGCTGTCGGTACACACCACTTCGCCGGGCGCTGCGCCGATGAGCCGGGACACCTTGTCGCCCAGGCGCTGCGGCAGGTCGAACCAGCTCGCGGTGTTCCAGGAGCGGATGAGGCCTTCGCCCCATTCCTTGGTCACCACTTCGGCGATGCGGGCTGGTGCGGACTTGGGCAGTACGCCGAGCGAGTTGCCGTCGAGGTACAGCACGCCCTCGGGAAGGATGAACTGATCGCGCAGGGCGCGCAGCGGGTCTTGCGCGTCGAGCGCGCGGCAGTCTGCAAGGGTTGTCATGGGGGCAGGTTTCAGCGGGGAAGATCGCGCAGCACGGCGCGAACGGGGGAGGCATCGGCGCTCACCAGCTTGAGCGGCAGCGCGATGAGTTCGTAGTCGCCCTCGGGCACGGCGTCGAGCACGAGGTTCTCGAGCACGCGCAGGTCCAGGCGGCGGATGCGTTGGTGGCTCTCCAGCGTCTTGCTGTCGGCCGGGTCGATGCTGGCGGTGTCGATGCCGATGAGCTTCACGCCCATGGCGGCGAGCCGCTCGACGGTGGCGGGCGCGTAGGCCGCCAGTTGCGGGTCCCAGTGGCCGACCGGCATGGTGGCGTAGGTGCGCACCAGCACGCGGGGCGGCAGGTCGCTGGTGACCGCGTGGGCGATGTGCTCCCACTCGATCAGCGGCCCCTTGGCGATCGCATGGATCACCCGGCACGGGCCGAGGAAGGGCGCGAGATCGACGTGGCCGATGGTCTGGCCTTCGGGGTCGTAGTGCAGGGGCGCATCGGCATGCGCGCCGATGTGGGGCGAGAGCTTGATCTCGCTGACGTTGACCGGGCACTCCGGTGAAATGGTCGCGGCCCAGCGCTGCTGGTAGGGCGTGTCGCCGGGGAACACCGGCGCGCCTTCATGCACCGGAGGGGAGATGTCCCAGACGCGGGGTTGGGGTTGCAGAGAACGCATGGCGCGAAGTTAGCGCCGGGCGAGGGGTCGTGGTGTCGGTTATTTCCAACACACCGCGTGACCAGATGCTGTGGCTCAGGCGTCCAGCGCGGGGAGTCCGTGCCGGGCGCGCGCCCGTTCGCAGGCGTCGCTGCCGGACTGCAGCTCGTGGCACGGGTTGGGGCGCCATTCGTAGATGCCGCAGGCGACCGTCTGGCCGATCTTTCCGGTGAGCGCTGCGCACCGCATCGGCGTGTGGTCGGTGCCGCGCATGCGGCAGAGCGCGTCGTTCACCTCGACCGCAAGGCCCGACGGCACGCGGCCGCCGTTGTCGTCGAGCTCATGCACGCTGAAGTCGACCCGGTAGCTGGCGCAGCAGGCGCCGCATTGCTGGCAAGGGGACACGCGGCTGCGCCTTCTTCTTCAGGTGCTCGTCAGAGCCTGCCGAGCAGCAGGAACTCCATCAGCGCCTTTTGTGCGTGCAGGCGGTTCTCGGCCTCGTCCCACACCACCGACTGCGGTCCGTCGATGACCTCGGCCTGTACTTCCTCGCCCCGGTGTGCGGGCAGGCAGTGCATGAAGAGGGCGCCGGGCTGCGCGATGCGCATCATGTCCTCGTCGACGCACCAGTCGGCAAAGGCCTTGCGGCGTGCCTCGTTCTCGGCCTCGTAGCCCATGCTGGTCCAGACGTCGGTGGTGACGAGGTCGGCGCCGCGGCAGGCTTCCATCGGGTCCTTGAAGACCTTGTAGCTGTCGCCCGAGCGGATGCCCGCGATCGACTGGTCGACCTCGTAGCCGCTGGGCGTGCTCACATGCACCGTGAAGCCCAGGATCTCGGCCGCCTGCAGCCAGGTGTTGGCCATGTTGTTGCCGTCGCCCACCCAGGCCACGGTCTTGCCTTGGATCGAGCCGCGATGCTCGATGTACGTGAAGATGTCCGCGAGGATCTGGCAGGGGTGGAACTCGTTCGTGAGGCCGTTGATGACCGGCACGCGCGAGTGCGCAGCGAAGGCATCGATCTTGGTCTGCTCGTAGGTGCGGATCATCACGAGGTCGACCATGCGGCTGATGACCTTGGCGCTGTCCTCGATGGGTTCGGCGCGGCCCAGTTGGCTGTCGCCGGTGGTCAGGTGCACCACGCTGCCGCCGAGCTGGTACATGCCGGCCTCGAAGCTCACGCGGGTGCGCGTGCTGGCCTTCTCGAAGATCATGGCCAGCGTGCGGTCGACCAGCGGCTGGTGCTTTTCATACGTCTTGAACTTCTTCTTGATGATCGCCATGCGATCGAAGAGGTAGACGTAGTCGTCGGCCGTGAGGTCGGCGAACTGCAGGTAGTGGCGGATGGTGGGCTGTGTCGTGGCGGTCGTCATTGCGCGGCAGGCTCCGACAGGAAGTTTTTGACGATCGGCGCGAGGATCGCGACGATTTCGTCGGCCTCGGCAATGCTCAGGATGAGCGGTGGCACGAGGCGGATCACCTTGTCGGCGGTCACGCTCAGGAGCAGGCCGGCGTCGCATGCGCGGTTCAGGATCACGCCGCAGGGACGATCGAGCTCGATGCCGAGCATCAGGCCCTGGCCGCGGATTTCCTTCACGCCGGGCAGGCCGCCGATTTCGCGTTCCAGTGCGGCTTTCAGGTGCGCGCCGACGGTGGCGGCGTTCTCGAGCAGCTTGTGCTCTTCCATGATGCGGATGGTTTCCACGCCGGCACGCATCGCAAGCGGGTTGCCGCCGAAGGTGGTGCCGTGGTTGCCCGGTCCGAAGATGTTGGCGGCCTTCGGGCCGGCCACCACGGCGCCGATCGGAACGCCCGAGCCCAGGCCCTTGGCCAGCGGCATCACGTCGGGCTTGATGCCCGCCCACTGGTGGGCGAACCACTTGCCGGTGCGGCCCATGCCGCACTGCACTTCGTCGATCATCATGAGCCAGTCGCGCTCGTCGCAAAGCTGGCGCACCTGCTTCAGGTAGTCCACGCGCATCGGGTTGATGCCGCCTTCGCCCTGGATGGTCTCGAAGAACACGGCCACCACGTTGGGGTTGCCTTCGGTGGCCTTCTTGAGCGCCTCGATGTCGTTCAGCGGCACGCGGATGAAGCCCTCGACCAGCGGGCCGAAACCGGCCTGCACCTTGGGGTTGCCGGTGGCCGACAGGGTGGCGATGCTGCGGCCGTGGAAGGCGGCTTCGTAGACGACGATTTCGGGACGCTCGATGCCCTTGTCGTGGCCGTACTTGCGCGCCAGCTTCAGGGCCGCTTCGTTGGCTTCGAGGCCGGTGCAGCAGAAGAAGGCGTTGGTCAGGCCCGAGAGCTCGGTCAGCTTGGTGGCGAGCTGTTCCTGGCCGGTCACGTGGTAGTAGTTGGAGCTGTGGATCAGCTTGGCCAGCTGGTCCTGCAGCGCGGGCACCAGCTCGGGGTGGTTGTGGCCCAGCGTGTTGACGGCGATGCCGCCCAGGCCGTCGAGGTAGGCCTTGCCCGCGGTGTCCCAGACTCGGCAGCCCTGGCCATGCGACAGTGCGATCGGCAGGCGACCGTAGGTGTTCATGACGTGGGGCGAGGTGGGTTGGGCGGTAGCGCTCATTGGGTTCTCCAGATAGGGAACGCGGATTCTAGGCGTGCGTTTTGACGGCTTCGTTGAGGATTCCGCATTACAGCAATGCCCGCTCTTCAGGATGCAAAAAGTGCCCCGGATAGAATCCGTTGCTGCACCGCAGCACCTGTTTCGGTCGCCTCAATCAACGATGATTTCCCCCACCGCCAAAGAAATCTTCATCCAGGGCATCACCCGTGATGGCCGGACCTTCCGCCCCAGCGACTGGGCCGAGCGGCTGGCGGGCGTCATGAGCTCCTTCCGGCCCGGCGGCGCCTTTCCGGGCAGCTATCTGAGCTATTCGCCGTGGTGCGTGCCGACGAGCATCAACGGGGTCAAGTGCGTGATCGTGAACCGCGACCTGCGCGATGCCGAGCCCATGGCCTGGGATTTCTGCGTGAACTTCGCCAAGGACAACGACCTGCAGGTCTCCGAGGTGTGTCCGGCGGCGCCCGCACCGGCTGCACCTAAGGCCGCGCAAACGCCGGTGGCGGCTGCTGTGCGGTCGGAGCCCGCCGCGCCAGTGATTCCCGTCGAGCAGCCCAAAGCCGACTGACCGGCAAATCCGAAACCGAACGCCCATGAAAAAACCGCCCGAAGGCGGTTTTTTACACTTTGCTGCAGCGCACCCCGATCAAACGGCGGACCGGAGAATTCCGGTCCGGGCTTGCCTGACTGGTGTCAGGCGGCGGCCTTTTCAGGCGCGAGGGCGAGGGCCTTGACCTTGGCCGACAGGCGGCTCTTGTCGCGGGCTGCCTTGTTCTTGTGGAAGATGCCCTTGTCGGCGACGGTGTCGACGATGCTCTGGGCCTTCGCGAACAGTTCGCTTGCCTTGGTCTTGTCGCCAGCCAGAACAGCCTTTTCGACGTTCTTGACCGCGGTACGGTATTTGGAGCGCAGCGAGGTGTTCGCAGCGTTGAGCTTGGTGTCCTGGCGGACGCGCTTACGGCCGGAGGCGAGGCGCGGGTTCTTTTTCTTGGGCTTGGCGGATGCCATGATTTAGTTCCTTAGGTGTCTGAGGATGATGCAGCAAAGCCTTCCATTATAGGCCGGGTTGGCTTTTCCTCCGAATCGGGTCTTTTGGGCGCGGTTTCCGGTCGCTTTCGGGGCCCTACACTCGCCCACCGTGTCCCTGCTCAAATCCGCCTCCACCGTCTCCCTCCTGACCCTCGCCTCGCGCATCACGGGCCTCGTGCGCGATGTGCTCTTTGCCTCGGTGTTCGGCGTCAGCGCGCTCACCGACGCCTTCAACGTCGCCTTCCGCATCCCCAACCTGTTCCGGCGGGTCTTCGGCGAAGGCGCCTTCAGCCAGGCCTTCGTGCCGGTGCTGGCCGGGCGCAAGACCGAAGGCGGCGAAGAGGGCGCCAAGGAGCTGATCGACCACGTCGCGACGCTGCTGACCTGGACGCTTCTGGTGGTCTGCGTGGCCGGCGTGGTCGGCGCGCCGCTCCTGGTCTGGGCCATGGCCAGCGGCTTGAAGGGATTCGACGCGGCCATCGTCATGACGCGCTGGATGTTCCCCTACATCGGCTTCATGTCGCTGGTGGCGTTGGCGGGCGGCATTCTCAATACATGGCGCAAGTTCGCGGTGCCGGCGGCGTCGCCGGTGCTGCTGAACCTGGCGCTGATCTTTTCCATCGTGGTCGGCGCGCCGCTGTTTCGGCGCTATGGCATCGAGCCAATCTACGCGCAGTGCGTGGGCGTGCTGGTCGGGGGCGTGCTGCAGCTGGCCCTGCAGATCCCGGCATTGCGCGCGCTCAACCTGATGCCGCGCGTCGGCGCGAGCTTCAAGGCGCTGCGCGCCGCCTGGACCGACCCGACCACCCGCAAGGTGATGAAGCTGATGCTCCCTGCCCTGCTGGGCGTGAGCGTCGCGCAGATCTCGCTGCTTATCAACACGCAGATCGCCTCGCACCTCGCAACCGGCAGCGTGACCTGGGTGGTCAACGCCGACCGCTTGATGGAGTTCCCCACCGCGATGCTCGGCGTCGCGCTCGGCGTGGTGCTGATGCCGCAGCTGTCCAGCGCGCGCGCAGCCAAGGACGACGCGCGCTATTCCGCGCTCCTCGACTGGGGCCTGCGCCTCGTGGTGCTGCTCTCGGCCCCGTGCGCCATCGCGCTTTTGTTCTTCGCGCAGCCGCTGGTCGCCGTGCTCTTCCACAACGGCGCCTTCGGTGACGAGGACGTGAAACGCACCACCCTGGCGCTGATGGGCTACGGCGTGGGCCTCGTCGGCATCGTGGCCATCAAGATCCTCGCGCCGGGCTACTACGCCAAGCAGGACACGCGCACACCGATGCTGATCGCGGTGGGCGTGCTGGTCTTCACCCAGGTGCTCAATTTCTTCCTGGTGCCGGTGCTGCAGCATGCGGCGCTGACGCTCACGATCGCCATCGGCGCGCTGGTCAATGCAACCTGGCTGCTGGTGGGCCTCGTGCGCCGCGGCAGCTACAAGCCGGAACCCGGCTGGGGCAAGTTCACGCTGCAGGTTTTGGCCGGTACGCTGGTGCTGGCGGCTTTCCTGGTGTGGGGCGCACGCTATTTCGACTGGATCGGCCTGCGCGCGCAGCCCCTGCACCGCATCGGCCTTCTGGCCGCGCTAGTCGCCGGCGCCGCGCTGATCTATTTCGCCATCCTGGCGGCCGTCGGGGTGCGGCTGCGCAGTTTCATGCGCCGTTAGGCCACCTGGCGATACCTGTGCAATACGCATGTGTCCCGCCTTGACGCTCCCCGGATGCTCCTCTACAAAGACACATGACGTTCACATTTCAGGTCCCAACCGCTCTGGAATATTTCGAATCGCTCGTCCGCAGCGATGACCATTTCCCGCTGCTCGAGGCGGCCGCCAGCCTGGCGCAGGACGAATACCCCGAGCTCGACGTCCAGCAGGTCCTCGGCGACGTCGACCAGCTCCTCGCCCGCCTGAAGCGCCGCCTGCCGGCTGACGCCGCACCGCTCGCCCGGCTGCGCGCGCTGAACCAGTTCTTCTTCAACGACCTGAATTTCGGCGGCAACGTCAACGACTACTACGACCCCGACAACAGCTACCTGAACGCCGTGCTGCGCACCCGCCGCGGCATTCCGATTTCGCTGGCGGTGCTGTGGATGGAACTGGCGCAGGGCCTCGGGCTGCAGGCGCGCGGCATCGGTTTTCCGGGGCACTTCATGCTCAAGGTGACACTGCCCAAGGGGCAGGTGGTGATCGATCCGTTCACCGGCAAGTCGCTCTCGCGCGAAGAACTGGGCGAGCGGCTGGAGCCCTACAAGCGCAGCAACGGGCTGGTCGGCGACTTCGACGTGCCGCTCGGCCTCTACCTGCAGCCGGCCAGTTCGCGCGAAATCATCGGCCGCATGCTGCGCAACCTCAAGGAAGTGCACCGCGCGCAGGAAGACTGGCAACGTGCCATCGCGGTGCAGGATCGCCTGATCGCGCTCTTGCCCAGCGCCTGGGGCGAGTACCGCGACCGCGGCATCGCGCACGCGGAGCAGGGCAACACCGCGCTGGCGGTGCACGACCTGGAGGTCTACCTGACCCACGCCGAGGACGCCCTGGACATCGACGCCATCGCCGAGCGCGTGGCCGCCTTGCGCCGAACGGCCAACGGATGACCGCCAAGGCCGGCGTGAGCGGCACGGCGCCCGACCTGGGCACCCTGCACGAATTCCATGGTGTGCAGCCGGTCTTGCCCGTATCGGATGTGTCCCGCGCCGCACGCTGGTTTCGCGACGTGCTGGGCTTCGAACTCGACTTCATCGCCGGCGAGCCGCCCAGCTATGCGCGGGTGAAAAAGGGCGACCGCAGCTACGGCGATCCCGTCTACCTGCGCCTCTGGCAGTGCAACACCCGCGGAACTCCACCCTGGCGCGGCGAAATCGTCATCCATGTAGGCAAGGACATCGACGGCCTGCACGACGCCTATGTGAAGCGCGGCGTGACGGTCATCGAGCCGCCCGTCTCCCAACCCTGGGGCCTGCGCGAATTCGCGATCCGCGAACCCGACGGCCACGTGCTGCGTTTCTGCGGCTACCTGCCCTGAATTTCAGAAATACAAAATTACAACTGGACCGATGCGAGGGTGTCGATCCGGCGTCCGCTCGTCCGACGTGAGTACAGGAGCACGCAATTTCAACGGCTCCCGATTTCATCAACCCTCAGGAGAAACGACATGCGATTCATGATTCTGGTCAAGGCGAACAAGGATTCCGAAGCAGGCGTGATGCCCAGCACCGAGATCCTCACGGAGATGGGCAAATTCAACGAAGAGCTGGTCAAGGCCGGCGTGCTGCTGGCGGGCGAGGGCCTGCATCCCAGTTCCAAGGGCGCGCGCGTGCGCTGCGAGGGCCTGAAGCGCACCGTCATCGACGGCCCCTTCGCCGAAACCAAGGAACTGCTGGCCGGCTTCTGGCTGCTGCAGGTCAAGTCGAAGGAAGAAGCCATCGAGTGGATCAAGCGCAGCCCCTTCCAGGAAGGCGAGATCGAGATCCGCCAGGTGTTCGAAGCCACCGACTTCGGTGATTCGATGACCCCCGAACTGCTGGCCCAGGAAGAACGCCTGCGCACCGAATCCGCCAAGCGCACCGGCGCCGCCGGCTGAGCCCATCGAATCCCAAGGAGACACACCATGCGATTCATGATGCTGATGATTCCCCACGGCTACGAGACGGCCGCGCCCGGCACGATGCCCGAGGACCGCGAGGCGATGGCCGCGATGATGGCCTACAACGAATCCCTGCAGAAAGCCGGCGTGCTGATCAGCTGCGACGGCCTGCATCCACCCTCGATGGGCGCGCGCGTGAGCTTTCCGGGGCGCAAGCCGAAGGTGGTCGACGGCCCCTTCGCCGAGGTCAAGGAAGTGCTGGGCGGCTACTGGGTCATCGAGGTCGCCTCGCGCGCCGAGGCCATCGAATGGGCCACGCGCTGCCCGGGCGGGGAGAACGAGGTCATCGAGGTGCGGCAGATCCAGGAACTGGAAGATTATTCGCCCGACCTGCAGGCCGTGGCCGAGAGCTTCCCGTCGATGCAGACGGTGAAAAAATAACCGTCTTACTGTTCGCGAACCAGCCGGATGCCCACGAGCGTGTAGCGCGTGTCCGGTGCGTTCCAGTTGCGGTATGCGGCGCGCGCGTAGAAGGGCCAGGTGTGCCAGGAGCCCCCGCGGCGCACCCGCACCGTGCCCTCGGCCGGGCCCTGCGGGTCGTCGACCGGGGAGCGCGCGTAGTATTCCTCGCCATGCCAATCGGCCACCCACTCCCAGGCATTGCCGTGCATGTCGTAGAGGCCCCAGGCGTTCGGCGCGAAGCTGCCGACCGGCGCGGTGAACGCGAAGCCGTCGTCGCCCTTCAGCGCCATCGACGCCCAGCGCGGCCAGTACCTGGCGGTGCGCGCATCGAACACGTTGGCCGTGCGCAGCAGCGATTGCGGATCGTCGCCCGCGCTGTAGCGCGTGCGGGTGCCGGCGCGGCAGGCGTATTCCCACTCTGCCTCGGTCGGCAGCCGATAGTGCTTGCCTTCGGACTTGCTCAGCCAAGCGGCAAGCGCCTGCGCGTCGTTCCAGGTCACATTGACCACGGGGTGCTCGTCGCTTTGTGCAAAGCCCGGGTTGCGCCAGGAGTAGCGCACGTCGCGCCCTTCGAAGGCATCGCCGCGCCGGGTCGTGGCCGGGTCGTAGTCGGCGCGCCAGCCGTAGCCGCCGGTGCCATCGGCGATCGATTCCGGCACATAGCCCGAGGCTTCGACAAAACGGCGGAACTGGCCAACCGTCACCTCGTGCTGACCCATCCAGAACGAGCGCGTGATGCGCACGCGATGCACCGGCCCTTCGTCGCCCAGCTTGGTGAAACGCTCCTTCGGCAGCTCGGGGTAGGCGGCGGCCAGCGCTTCGGGCGTCTCGTCGCTGCCCATCATGAATTCGCCGGCCGGCAACTTGACGAAGGCCATGCCGAGGCTGTTGCGTTCCACCTCGGCAGCCTGGGCGCTGCCCAGGATGAGGCACAGGATCAGAAGACACTGTTTCATGGCCGCATGCTAGCGCGCGCAATGAGCGCAAAAGAGGCGGATGTAGCGTGAGCGACAGCAGCAACGAAGCGGCCATCCACCGCGCCATCGACGCCGTCTGGCGCATGGAATCGGCCAAGATCATCGCCACCGTCGCGCGCATGGTGCGCGACGTGGGCCTGGCCGAAGAACTGGCGCAGGACGCGTTGGTCGCCGCCCTTGAGCAATGGCCCGGGGCCGGCGTGCCCGACAACCCCGCCGCCTGGCTCACGCAGGTGGCCAAGCACCGAGCCCTCGACCGCCTGCGCCACGGCCAGCTGGCCGAACGCAAGGCGCCCGAGATCGGCCGCGAACTCGACGCGCAGCACGAGATGGCGCAGGCCGATTTCGCCGAGGCGGTCGATGCGGCGCTTGACGATGACATCGGCGACGACCTCTTGCGCCTCGTCTTCACTGCCTGCCACCCGGTGCTTTCGACCGAGGCGCGCGTGGCGCTCACATTGCGGCTCATGGGCGGCCTCACGACCGACGAGATCGCCCGTGCTTTCCTCGTGCCCGAAGCCACCGTGGCGCAGCGCATCGTGCGCGCCAAGCGCACCCTGCTCGAGGCGCGCGTGCCTTTCGAGGTGCCGCGCCGCCACGAACTCGAAGGGCGCCTGGCCTCGGTGCTCGAGGTGCTCTATCTGATCTTCAACGAGGGCTACTCCGCCACCGCCGGCGACGACTGGATGCGCCCCGCGCTCTGCGACGAGGCGATGCGCCTGGGCCGCATCGTGGCCGGGCTGGTGCCCGATGCGTCGGAGGTGCACGGCCTCGTGGCGCTGATGGAAATCCAGGCCTCCCGCACGGCCGCGCGCGTCGGCGCCTCGGGCGAACCGGTGCTGCTGCTCGAACAGAACCGCGCGCGCTGGGACCAGATGCTGATCCGCCGCGGCCTCGCAGGCCTGGCGCGCGCCGAAGCGCTTGGCGCGCTCGGCCCCTACGCCCTGCAGGCCGCCATCGCCGCCTGCCACGGCCGCGCGCGCACCGCCGACGAAACCGACTGGCCGCGCATCGCCGCGCTCTACGACGCGCTGGCCGAACTCGCGCCGTCGCCCATCGTCGAGCTCAACCGCGCGGTCGCGCTGTCGATGGCCTTCGGGCCGGCGGCGGGGCTCGAGGTGGTCGATGCGCTCATGGACGAGCCGGCGCTCAAGGGCTACCACCTGCTGCCGACAGTGCGAGGCGACTTGCTCTTCAAGCTCGGCCGCCGCGACGAGGCGCGCAAGGAATTCGATCGCGCCGCCTCGCTCACGCGCAACACGCGCGAGCAGGCGTTGCTGCGTGCGCGTGCGCGGGCCTGCACGGACTGACCGTTAGCTTTTCAGCGCCGCGTTCGCTTCCGACGGCGAGCCCGGCAATCCGAACTGATGCCACGCCCGCCGCAATTGCGTGTCGGAGCCGAAGCCCGACAGCTCCGCCGCCCGCGTCACGCTCGCGCCTGACGACAGCGCCAGTTGCGCCGCCGCAAGCCGCAGCCGCCGCAGATAGGCCAGCGGCGCCACGCCCGCATGCTCCACGAAGAGCCGCGTGAGGTGCCGCGCCGAGGTGTGGGCCACATCCGCCATGCGCGGCACGCTCCAGTCAGCCTGCGGCTGTTCGCTGACGGCGTCCTGCACGCGGTGCAGCGCGGCGTGCAGGTGGTTGCGGTAGGCGAGAAAGGGCGAGAGCTCCGGATCGTGCGGGCCGCGCCGCTGCGCCACCACCATGGTCTGCGCCACCTGCGCCGCGAGCGCTTCGCCGCAGGTTTCGGCGATGCGGTGCAGCACGAGGTCGATGCCGGTCGTGACGCCCGCGCTGCTGTAGAGCGGCGGATCGATCACGAACACGCGGTTGCTCACCACGTCGCAACGCGGCTCGACCATGCGCAGTTCGTCCAGGTGATGGTGGTGCGTGGTGGCGCGCCGCCCAGCGAGCGCGCCGGCATGCGCGGCCAGCACCGCGCCTGCGCAGACCGTGACCAACTCCACGCGGCCGCGCTCGAAACGCTGGCCGCGCAGCCAGTGCAGCAGGTCCTGTGTCTCGGGGTTGTCGATGGCGATGGTCTGGCCGGTCAGGCCGACGAGCACGACCCAGGCGGGGCCGTCCCATTGCGCGGGCAGGGGCGAGAGCCCGGCGAGCGCGACGCCGACCGAGGCCATGGACGTCGGCCGCGGGCTGGCGAACTCGATCGCGAAACGCTCGGGCCGGCCCGACGCCACGAGCCGCTGGTTCGCGATCCGCAGTGCCTCGGCCGGCCCGGCCCAGTCGAGCACGAGGCTGCCGGGGAGCAGCACGAAAACTACGCGGATGGGTGGCTGCTGTTGTGGGTCCATGCGTAGTCCATCTGGCGTGCGGTGCGTTCGGCCAACGCACGGCCTGCGAGGCGCTCGACCAGGTGCAGGCTCATGTCGATGCCTGCGCTGATCCCGGCCGAACTGACGATGCGGCCGGTGTCGACCCAGCGCACATCGTCGCGCACTTCGAGTTTCGGGAACTGCGCGCGCAGGTCGGCGATGTCTTCCCAGTGCGTGGTGACGGCCTCCTGCGTGACCACGCCGCTCCTGGCGAGCAGGAAGACGCCGGTGCAGACCGAGGCGACGATCTGCGCGCCGGCCGCGCAATCGGCGATCCAGTGCAAGGTCTCGGGGCTCGCCATTGGCGCATCGACCACGCCGCCGGGAACGATCAGCACGTCGGCTACAGGGTTGCTTGCAATGGTGTGGTCGGCGAGCAGTTGCAGGCCGGCTCGCGCCTGTAAGGGCTGGCCGGGCGATGCGAGCGCGACCGACGCGACTTCGAACGGCGCCGCCGTGCCCCGCCGCAGGCGCTGGCTGACGCGGCTGGCGGTGGTGAACACCTCGAAGGGGCCGACGAAATCCAGCGCCTCGACGCCGTCGTAGGCCAGGATCAGCACGCGCAGGGCGGTCATGCCGCTGAACCAGCGCGTTCCAGCGCCTGCGGCACGCTGCAGATCGTCGCGAAACGGCCGGCCAGCACGGCGGCCGTTCGCGACTTGATGTCGGCCGCCAGCAGCGGCCGGCCATCCGGCTGAACCATGTCGAAGGTCAGCGTGGCATCGGTCACGTAGTCGACTTCCCAGCCCAGGTCCGAGGCGTGGCGGGTGGTGGTTTCGCAGCATTGCTCGGTGCGGATGCCGCTCACGATCAGCCGGCGGATGCCGTTCTCGGTGAGCCAGACATCGAGCCCGCTGTTGACCAGCGCGCTGTGGCGGTGCTTGGTGAAGGTGGCGGCAGCCTGGAACGGCACGAGCCCGCCGATGGGGTGGACATGGCCCGATTCCACGGCGAACGGGTTGCTCGCGTTGCTGGGCTCGTCGACGTGGAAGATGCGCACGATCGGCAGGCCCGCCGCTGCGGCGCCTTCGATCAGCGCGTTCTGGGCGGCGAAGTAGGGCGCCGCGACGCCTTCGTTCCAATAGGCGCGCTGGCGGAACGATTCCTGGGCGTCGATCACAATCAGACAGGTTTTCATGGCGGTGGCTGGCGCGGAAGCGGAGTGGATGATGCCGCCAATTCTTGTGCGCCGCCAGGGGTTCGGTCCGCGCCGAAGCGGACCAGAACCGATCAGATCAGGACATCGATGCTGTCCTGCCAAGCCGTCAGACCAGCGATGCGGCCTGCAGCTCTTTCTTCAGGTACGCGTAGTACAGCGGCGCCGCCACCAGCCCGGCCGGCCCGAACACCGCCTCGGCCACGAACATCACCGCCAGCAGCTCCCACACGCTCATCTGCGTGCGGGCGCCCACCACCTTGGCGTTGATCACGTACTCGGCCTTGTGGATCACGATCAGGAAGATCAAGCAGGCCGCCGCCGTGACCGGCGAAACCGACAGGCCCACCAGCGTGATCACCGAATTGCAGACCAGGTTGCCCACGATCGGCACCAGCCCCGCCAGGAAGGTGAGGGTGATGAGTGCCGGCGTGTAGGGCAGGTGGGCGCCCCACAGCGGCATCAGGAACAGCAAAAAGATGGCGGTCAGCAGCGTGTTGAAGGCGGCGATCCAGAACTGGGCCGCCACGATCTGGGCGAAGGCTTCGCCGAAAGTCTCCACGCGCTGGTGCAGCTGCTCGGCCAGGGGCTTGCGCCGCAGCGGTACCGCGGCCACGGCCGCCAGGCTGCCGACGATCAGCCCGACATAGGAAAAGAGCAGCCCGTGCAGCCAGGCGCGCCCAGCCATCGCGAGCGAGCCGGCCTGCGCGCGCAGGTAGTTGGCGATCACGCGCTGGATCTCGGCCGCGCCCTCGGGCAGATAGGTCGCGATGTCGGGCGGCAGCTTGGAACGCAGTTCGAGCACCGTGCGGGCGGTGTAGTCGAGCAGTTCACGGTACTGGTCAGGCGCATCGACGATGTACTCGCGCGCCTGCGACAGCCCCAGCGTGACCAGCGCGGCCGGGGCCAGCAACACCACGATCACCGCCAGCACCCCGGCCCAGCCAGCGGCGCTGGAGCGCATGGCCGGAATGCGGAGGAACCCCTTTTCGAGCAGGCGGGCGAACCGGCGCGTGACGAGGAAGCCGATGCACACGCAGATGAGGCCGGGCAGCAGGTGCTCCCACATCACCAGCATCAGCGCGCCCAGCATCAGCAGGTAGCTGGCGAGCATCACGCCGCGCGAGGCCGTGGGCCGGACGATGGGCGCCGCGGGGGATGCGGCGGCGTTGGCGAAGGTGGGTTGCGGCTTTTTGGCCATCCGGGGTTCGGGTGCGCTGCTCGGTGTGGTTGTGGCAGGAGCCTGGGGCGATCAGCCCACGACCACCGCGGCGCCTGCGCCGCGCTCGGCGATGACGCCGATCTCATGCACCTTTTCGCCCGATGCGCGCAGCGTGGCAGCGCAGGCGGCGGCTTCGGCCGCATCGATGACCACGACCATGCCGATGCCGTTGTTGAAGGTGCGGTTCATCTCGATGTCGTCGATGCCGGCGACCTTCTGCAGCCAGGCGAAGAGCTCGGTCTGCGGCCAGCTGCCCTTCTTGAGGTGGGCGGCGGTGCCTTCGGGCAGCACGCGCGGAATGTTCTCGAGCAGGCCGCCGCCGGTGATGTGGGCCAGTGCCTTGATCGGGTGCTTGGCCAGCGCCTCGAGCACCGGCTTCACGTAGAGGTGGGTGGGCTCCATCACGGCTTCGCGGAAGGGTTTGCCGTCGAGCGTGGCGGGCAGGTCGGCGCCCGCGCGCTCGATCACCTTGCGCACCAGGCTGAAACCGTTGGAATGAACACCGGCCGAGGCCAGGCCGAGCACCACGTCGCCGGGCTTCACGTTCTGGCCGGTGAGGATCTTCGATTTTTCGACCGCGCCGACCGCGAAGCCCGCCAGGTCGTACTCGCCGGCGGGGTACATGCCGGGCATTTCGGCGGTTTCGCCGCCGATCAGCGCGCAGCCCGAGAGCTCGCAGCCGCGCGCGATGCCGCCGATGACCGCTGCCGCGGTGTCGATATCGAGCTTGCCGCAGGCGAAGTAGTCGAGGAAGAAGAGCGGCTCGGCGCCCTGCACCAGCACGTCGTTGACGCTCATGGCCACGAGGTCGATGCCGACGGTGTCGTGCATGTTCCACTCGAAAGCCAGCTTGAGCTTGGTGCCCACGCCGTCGGTGCCGCTCACCAGCACCGGCTCCTTGTAGCGCTTGGGCACCTCGAACAGGGCGCCGAAACCGCCGATGCCGGCCAGCACGCCTTCGCGCATGGTCTTCTTGGCCAGGGGCTTGATGCGGTCAATCAGCGCGTCGCCGGCATCGATATCGACACCGGCATCCTTGTAGCTGAGCGGGGTGGGCGTAGGGGAGGTCATGGGTGTGCGAAAGCGAACAAGAGAGCCCACAAGAGGCGGGGTGGTAGAGGCGCCGGCAACCGGAGCGGCCGGGCCGATAGAATTCCTGTTGATTTTAAGGGCCCCAGCGGCCCCCTCCATGAACCTTCCCGGGATGAAACAGCTCGCGCTCGATATCGGCATTGCGACGGGCCCCAGCTTCGACGCCTTTTTTGCCGGCCCCAACGAGGCGGCGCTGCGCCACCTGCAAGTGTGGGTGGGCAGCGCCGGCAGCCCTGCGCTGCACTCGCCGGTGCCCACCTATCTTTGGGGCGAAGGCGGCAGTGGCAAGACCCATCTGCTCGAATCGGTGCGCGTCGCACTGCGCGAGCAGGGCGCGAGCGTGGGCTGGCTGCACGCCGGCCTGCTCGAGCCGCCCGAGTTCGACGAGCGCTGGGGCGCCGTGCTGCTCGACGACGTGCACCTCTACACCGCCGTGCAGCAGCACGCGGCCTTCAACTGGTTCGTCAACGCCCAGACCCTGCAGCGCGGCGTGGTCGCCGCCGGCGCGCTGCCGCCGGCCGACCTGCCGCTTCGCGAAGACCTGCGCACCCGCCTGGGTTGGGGCCATGTGTTCCACCTGCAGGTGCTCAGCGAGACCGAGCGCCGCGCGGTGCTGCGCCAGGCGGCCGATGCGCGCGGCGTGATGCTGTCCGACGACGTGCTCGATTTCATGCTGCACCGCTTCAGCCGCGACCTCGGCAGCCTGATGGAATTGCTCACGCAACTCGACGGCTACGCGCTCCAGACACAACGCGCGATCACCATCCCGTTGATCCGATCCATGCTCGAAAACGAATAAGAAGAGCTTTCACAACCAATGATCAAGACATTCATCGACAAGCTGCTGGGCAAATCCGCCGGCGGCACGCAGGGCAAGAGCCGCTTCGGCAAGCGCCAGGAGGTGCCGGCAGAGGTTCACAAGATCGATCCGGCCCTGGTCGACGAACGCGCGAAGAACGTGGTCACCACGCTCCAGCAGGCGGGCTACGAGGCCTATGTGGTGGGCGGCGCGGTGCGCGACCTGCTGCTGGGCCTGCGCCCGAAAGACTTCGACGTGGCCACCAATGCCACGCCCGAGCAGGTGAAATCGCTGTTCCGCCGCGCCTTCATCATCGGCCGGCGCTTTCGCATCGTGCACGTGGTGTACGGCCGGGGGCGCGAGCACGAGGTGATCGAGGTCTCGACTTTCCGTGCCTACATGGACAGCGCCGCCGCCGAGCAGGTGGCCGGCAATGAGCGCACCAGCAAGGGCGAGCTCGCGAGCATGAAGCACGCCGTGGACGCCAGCGGCCGCGTGCTGCGCGACAACGTCTGGGGCCCGCAGGAAGAAGACGCGGCGCGCCGCGACTTCACCGTCAACGCCATGTACTACGACCCGGCCAACCAGGTGGTGGTCGACTATCACAACGGCATCAAGGACGCCCAGAAGCTCACGCTTCGCATGATCGGCGACCCGGTCACCCGCTACCGCGAAGACCCGGTGCGCATCATTCGCGCCATTCGCTTCTCGGCCAAGCTCGCGGCGCTGGGCTTCAAGATGGAAGCCAAGACCGCCGCGCCGCTGATCGAGTCGAGCAAGCTCCTGGCCGACGTGCCGCAGAGCCGCATGTTCGACGAGATGCTCAAGCTCCTGCAGACCGGCCACGCCATTGCGACGATCGAGCAACTGCGAAAGCTGGGGCTCGCCACCGGTATCTATCCGCTGCTGGACGTGGTGGTCGAGCGCGCCGACCAACCGTTCGTGAAGGCGGCCCTGCAGGACACCGACCGCCGCGTGGGCGAAGGCAAGCCCGTGGCGCCCAGTTTCCTCTTGGCCTGCGTGCTGTGGGCCGACGTGCGCGACGGCTGGGCCCAGCGTCAGGAAGGCCGTCACGGCCAGCGTCCGCAGCCGCCGTTCCCTGCGCTGCAGGACGCGATCGACGACGTGTTCAATTCGCGCATCGGCGACGTGTCGGGCCGCGGCAAGCTGGCCGCGGACATGCGCGAGATCTGGATGATGCAGCCGCGCTTCGACAAGCGCACCGGCTCCACGCCCTACAGCCTGGTCGAGCAGGCGCGCTTTCGGGCTGCTTTCGACTTCATGCGGCTGCGCGCCGACGTGGGCGAGGTCGGAGAGGCGATTGCCGAGTGGTGGCAGGAATTCAGCACCGCCGACGACGTGCGCCGTCAGGACCTGCTGGAGCAGGTGCGCGACGAGCAGAAGACCCGCCAGCGCGTGCGGGTGCGTGAAACCCCGCCGCCGTCGAAGCCACGCAGCGAGCCGGCCGGCCGGCAGCGCCAGGGTGAAGCCCTGGTCCAGGATTCGGAACAGGACGAAGAAGTCGAAGTCGAGGCTGGCGCCGTGCCGCCCGATGGCGAAGCGCCCGCGGTGCGCAAGCGCCGGCGCCGCCGCAAACCCCGGACCGGTGGCGGTGGTGGTGAGGGCGGCGGAAGCGCCGACGGCGCATGAGCGCGTCCGACCAGCCGAAGGGCGGCAAGAAGAACCCCAAGGCCAGTGACAAGGCCAAGGCCGCTCCGCCGCGCGCGGGCGGTGCGAAGCCTCCGTCGGCCGGCGCCAGGAAGGGCCCGCCCGGCGGCCCCCCCGCACGTCGTGCGCCTGCCCGAGCCCCCACGAGCCGCCCCCGCGGCCCGCGCGAGGACTACCCGACCGTACAGGCCTTCGTCGCCATCGGCGCCAACCTGGGCGATGCCGAGGCTTCGGTGAAGGCCGCCATGGCCGCCATCGGCGCGCTGCAGCGCACCACGGTGACCGCCCGCTCGTCGCTCTACCGCAGCGAACCGGTGGATGCAGAAGGCCCCGATTTCGTCAACGCCGTGGTGGCCGTGCGAACCGGCCTGGATGCCGAGCAATTCCTCGTGGCATTGCAGCGCCTGGAGACGCAGGCCGGCCGCGAAAGGCCGTTCCCCAACGCGCCGCGCACGCTCGACCTGGACCTCCTGATGCACGGCAATTCGGTGATGGACACGCCCACGCTGACCCTGCCGCATCCCCGCATGCGCGAGCGCGCCTTCGTTCTGAAGCCGCTCGCCGAGATCGCCCCGGACAAGGTGCCGCGCGCGGCGCTGGCCCGCGTCACGGGCCAAGTGGTCAAGCGCATCGTCTGAGAAACCGCACGGCAAGCGACCCGCTTTGCCTTGCGATGGTTCGGCGACCGGCATCGTGATTTCGGGCAATCCAGCGACCGGGAAAAGCCGGCGCGCCGGGACACGGTCGTCGCTCCCGTTAAACTTCGCCGGTTTTTCATGCAGGTGTCATCCAGTTGTGGTTGGCACACCCCAGGAGTTTCCATGTTCGGCAAGCTGCTGCCCCGCGAGGGCAATTTCTTCGAGATGTTCAACCAGCACGCCGAGCGCATCGTGGAGGCAGCGAGGGCTTTCGAGCAACTCGTTGCCAACTACAGCGACGTGCACCTGCGGGAGCAGTACAACCGCGACGTCGACAACGCCGAGCGCGCGGCCGACCGCGTGACGCACGACGTCAACCGGCTGATCCACAAGACCTTCATCACGCCCATCGACCGGGAGCAGATCCACAAGCTCATCAACACGATGGACGATGTGGCCGACCTGATCCAGGACTCGGCCGAGACGATGGCGCTGTACGACGTGCGCCACATGACCGACGAGATCGTGCGCCTCACTGCCCTGAGCGTGAAGTGCTGCGACCGCCTGAAGGACGCCGTCAAGTTCCTCGGCAAGATCGCCGACCCGGCCGTGGCCGAGGCGACGCTCAAGACCTGCGAGGAAATCGACCGCCTCGAATCGGACGCCGACCGCGTGATGCGCAGCGCCATGAGCAAGCTCTTCCGCGAGGAGCCCGATGTGCGCGAGGTGATCAAGCTCAAGGCGATCTACGAGCTGCTCGAGACGATCACCGACAAGTGCGAGGACGTGGCCAACGTGATCGAGGGCATCGTCCTCGAGAACTCCTGAGCGGGTAGCAACCGATGGCAACGGCTCAGGTCGCCCTTTGGGTGGTGATAGTGCTGGTCGCGCTGGCGATCCTGTTCGACTTCATGAACGGATTCCACGACGCCGCCAATTCGATCGCGACGGTGGTCTCCACCGGCGTGCTCAAGCCGGGGCAGGCCGTGGTGTTCGCGGCCTTCTTCAACCTGATCGCGATCTTCATCTTCCATTTGAGCGTGGCGGCCACGGTGGGCAAAGGCATCGCCCAGCCCGGCGTGGTCGATGTGCACGTGGTGTTCGGTGCGCTCATCGGTGCCATCAGCTGGAACCTCGTGACCTGGTACTACGGCATCCCGAGCAGCTCGTCGCACGCGCTGATCGGTGGCATCGTGGGCGCGGTGATCGCCAAGACCGGCACGACCGGCCTCGTGGCCTCGGGCATCTGGAAGACCGTGGCGTTCATCTTTGTGTCGCCGCTGCTGGGCTTCCTGCTGGGCTCGATGATGATGATCGTGGTGGCCTGGAGCTTCCGGCGCGCCACGCCGTCGCGGGTGGACCGCTGGTTCCGGCGGCTGCAGTTGGTTTCGGCCGGCGCCTACAGCCTGGGCCACGGCGGCAACGACGCACAGAAGACCATCGGCATCATCTGGATGCTGCTGATCGCCACCGGCTACGCCTCGGCCGGCGACGCGGCACCGCCGAACTGGGTCATCGTGAGCTGCTACACCGCCATCGCACTGGGCACCATGTTTGGCGGCTGGCGCATCGTCAAGACGATGGGCCAGAAGATCACCAAGTTGAAGCCCGTGGGCGGCTTCTGCGCAGAAACCGGCGGCGCGCTGACGCTGTTCCTGGCAACGGCGCTGGGCATTCCGGTGTCGACCACCCACACCATCACCGGCGCCATCGTCGGCGTGGGCTCTACGCAGCGCGCGAGCGCGGTGCGTTGGGGCGTGGCGGGGAACATCGTGTGGGCGTGGATCTTCACGATCCCGGCGTCGGCCTTCGTGGCCGCGATCGCCTACTGGCTCAGCATGCAGCTGTTCTGACGGCTACTGCGAGATCTTTCGGCCTTCTTCGATCTGGTGTTCGAAGTAGCGCTGGAAGCTGAACACGATGCTGGCCATCAGGATCGTGCTGCCGAAGAAGAGCGACAGCACCACGGCGCCGATCGTGAACCAGTTGGTCTGGCCCGGCGCGGCGTCTTCCGGTGCGCTGGTGTTGAAGCGGGCATTCCACTTTTCGGGCGCCATCAGGCCGTAGACGATCGCCGTCAGCGCGCAGCCGGCGATGGTGAAGCCCAGCAGCGGAATCAGCGCCCAGCTCAGGCCGTCGTCCACACCGTACATGCGCACACGCTCGATGCCGTAGATGCCCAGTGCCGTCGGAATGGGCAGCAGCCAGCCCAGCAGGTCGCCCATGCCGCGCAGGTAGAAGCGGTGCAGGCCCAGGGGGCCGCCGAGGAAAGAGAGCCAGGCCGCGGTAGTTTTGTTTTTCATTCGGGTTTTGTCGTGCTGCCTTCGCCGAGCACCTTTTCCATCAGGACCACGTCGCGCCATTCGCCGAACTTCCAGCCGCAGTCTTTCAGCACGCCCACGTGGGTGAAGCCTTGGCTGCGGTGGACGCCGACGGAGCCGGCGTTGGCCGAGTCACCGATCACCGCGATCAGCTTGCGGACGCCGACCGCTTCCGCGGCCTGCGAGAGCGCCGCCAGCAGCTTGGCGCCCAGACCCTTGCCGCGTGCTGACTGCGCCATGTAGATCGAGTCTTCGGCCGAAAAACGGTAGGCCGGGCGCGGCTTGAACCAGTTGCAATAGGCAAAGCCCAACACCTCGCCATCTTCTTCGGCGACCAGGTAGGGCAGGTTCTTGCTCAGCACGTCGGCGCGGCGCGCAGCCATGTCGGTGCCGGAGGGCGCCTCGGTCTCGAAGGTGCCCGTGCCGTGCAGCACATGGTGGGCGTAGATGGCCGTGATGGCCGCGACGTCGTCGTCGCGGCTGGGGCGGATGGAGAGGGTCATGGGTGAAAAAGAGACGGGGCGGGGCCGAAAATTCGGAGAAAACGCGTAGCGGGCTATAATCGCAGGCTTTTCAGCGTGTCGCTGGCCGGGTGGCCATGTCGCGTGTCTCGACGCTGGAAGAACATTGTGAGCGGGCCTCTTTCTCATCCAACTGGCTCGCTGACCACCCAAGGATAAATCATGGTCGTCATTCGACTCTCCCGCGGCGGCTCCAAAGGCCGTCCGTTCTTCAACATCGTCGTGTCGGACAAGCGCGTTCGCCGCGATGGCCGTTTCATCGAGCGCCTGGGTTTCTACAACCCGACCGCCAAGGAAAACGAAGAAAGCATCCGCATTGCCCAGGATCGCCTGACCTACTGGAAGAGCGTTGGCGCCCAAGCCTCGCCCACGGTCCTGCGCCTGATCAAGCAAGCTGCAGCCGCAGCCCCCAAGGCGGCAGCCTAAGCCGTCACGCACGGCGATGTTGCCCGCACTCGAAGCCGCCGAATTGCCGGCGGACGCGATCGAGGTAGGACGCATCGCCGATGCCTGGGGCATCAAGGGCTGGTTCAAGGTCCTGCCCCACAGCGCCCAACCCGAGGCGCTTTTTTCTTCCAAGCGCTGGTTCCTGCAGGCTCCCGGAGCCTCGGCGAACGCCGCTTTCCGGCTTGCGATCCGCGAAGCCAAAGAACATTCCGACTGCATCGTCGCCTCGTCCGAAGAGGTGCCTGACCGCAATGCGGCCGAGGCCCTGCGCGGCGCGCGCGTGTTCGTGCCGCGCTCGAGTTTCCCGACGGCCGGCGACGACGAGTACTACTGGGTCGACCTGATCGGCCTGTCGGTCGTCAACCGCGAAGGCGTGACGCTCGGCACGGTGCGCGAACTGCTCGCCACCGGCCCGCAGACCACGCTGGTGCTCACCGCCGAAGAAGACGGCAAGACCGTCGAGCGCATGGTGCCCTTCGTCTCTGTTTTCGTCGACAAGGTCGATCTGGCCGGCCGTCTCATCACGGTCGACTGGCAACCCGAGTTCTGACCCCGCGGCTTGCGCGCATGCGCTTCGACGTCCTCACGCTCTTTCCCGAACTGTTCGCGCCTTTCATGGCCAGCGGCGTGACGCGTCGCGCCTACGAGTCCAAGCAGGTCGAGGTCGTGCTCTGGAATCCGCGCGATTTCGCTCAGGGCAACTACAAGCGCGTGGACGACCGACCCTTCGGCGGCGGTCCCGGCATGGTGATGATGGCCGAGCCGCTGGCGGCCTGCCTCGATGCGGCGCTGGCTGCGCGCGGAGCGGAAGCACCGGTCGTGCTGTTCTCGCCCATCGGCGAGGCGCTGCGCCACGGGGCGGTCGAAAAATGGTCGGCCAGCGAGGGCGCGGTGCTGGTCTGCGGCCGCTACGAAGGCATCGACCAGCGTTTCATCGATACGCGCGTCACCCATCAGATCAGCCTCGGCGACTTCGTCCTCTCCGGCGGCGAGATCGCGGCCATGGCGCTGCTCGATGCTGTGGCGCGGCTGCAGCCAGGGGTGTTGAGCGACGAGGCCAGCCATGTGCAGGACAGCTTCAACCCCGCGCTCGATGGCTTGCTCGACTGCCCGCATTACACCCGGCCAGAGCAATGGAACGGGCAGGGCGTTCCGGCGCCGCTGCTCTCGGGTCACCATGCGCAGATCGAGCGCTGGCGCCGCGACCAGCGGCTGGTTGTGACGGCCACCAAGCGCCCCGATCTCATCGACGCCGCTCGCGCCGCCGGCCGCCTGAACAAGGCCGATGAGACAGTGCTGAAAAAAAAGCTATAATCTCGGGCTCCCCGATCCTCTGCCCGGCCGCGCCTGGCATTCTGTTCACCTCAGGGCGACAGATACCAACGGCGCCTTTTGTGTAGCCCGACACGATCGAATATCAGGAAATCATGAACCTCATCGAAACCCTCGAGCAGGAAGAAATCGCCCGCCTCGGCAAGAAGATCCCCGATTTCATGCCCGGTGACACGGTCATCGTCAGCGTGAGCGTCGTCGAAGGCACCCGCAAGCGCGTTCAGGCCTACGAAGGCGTCGTGATCGCCAAGCGCAATCGCGGCCTCAACAGCGGCTTCACCGTGCGCAAGATCTCCAGCGGCGAAGGCGTGGAGCGTACGTTCCAGACCTACAGCCCGCTGATCGCCGGTATCGAAGTCAAGCGTCGTGGCGATGTGCGCCGCGCCAAGCTGTACTACCTGCGCGATCGCAGCGGCCGTTCGGCACGTATCAAGGAAAAGCTGCCGGGCAAGTCGCAAGCAGCAGCGGCCGCCAAGTAAGCCGTTTTCCTGCAGTGCAAAAAGCCGCCGTTCTGGCGGCTTTTTGCGTTGTTGCTCCGCCCGAAGACAACTTTCCGTTTTTCCGCTCTACTTCTTCCTTCCGGCTCCGGCACCTTTCATCTCTTGACCACCTCATCCACATCCCCGCAGGACGCCTCCCTCGAACCCGTCAACGCCGTGGCGCCGTCCACGCTGCCGCCGTTCGATCCGCGCAAGGCGCCCTTCACGGTGAGGAACGATGGATTGCCGGCAGTGCCGGCCGCGCAGTTGACGGCACAGGCCCTGCGGGCCCGTTTCGAAACGCCGCCGGTCTGGATGCCTGAACTGCGCCGTGAGCCGCGCATGACCGAGCGCGTACCCGCGCAGGCTGCCGTGCTCGTGCCGATCGTGCAGCGCCCGCAAGGCGCGACCGTGCTGCTGACCGAGCGCACCGCGCACCTCTCGACCCATTCGGGTCAGGTCGCGTTTCCCGGCGGCCGCGTCGATCCCGAAGATGCGAACGTTGCAGCCGCTGCGTTGCGCGAGGCATGGGAAGAGGTCGGCCTCTCCGCGCAATACATCGAAGTGCTCGGCAACCTGCCGACGTACACGACGGTCACGTCCTTCATCGTGACGCCAGTGGTCGCGCTGGTGCAGCCCGGCTTCGAACTCGCCATCAATCCCTACGAGGTCGCCGATGCCTTCGAGGTGCCGCTCGCGTGGCTGATGGACCCGGCCAACCACCGCCACCACACCGTGCCCGCACCCGACGGCACGAAGCGCCAGTGGTATTCGATGCCCTACCAGGACGGGGCCGACGAGCGCTTCGTCTGGGGTGCCACCGCCGGCATGCTGCGCAATCTTTACCGTTTCCTGAGCGCCTGAATCCCGCCTGAATCCCGGCTGGATCTGCAGGCTCTCTCGCTATCATCGACGGATGAGCTTCTTTGCCATCCTGTGCGCGTTGCTGATCGAGCAAGTGAGGCCGCTGGGCCCTCACAACCCCGTGTACGGCACAGTCCTCGCGTGGACCCGCTGGACCAGCCGCAACTTCGATGCGGGCAAGCCCCATCACGGATGGATCGCCTGGGGGCTCGCCGTTTTCGTGCCCACGCTCGTGGCCCTCGGCGTGCATTGGCTGCTGGTGCTCACGCTGGGCCTGCCCTTCGCGGTGCTCTGGAGCATCGCGGTGCTCTACGTCACGCTGGGCTTTCGGCAATTCAGCCACCACTTCACCGACATCCGCGATGCGTTAGACGAGGGCGACGAGCCGCTCGCGCGCTCGCTGCTCGCCCATTGGCAAGGCGTCGATGCGGCCGAGCTCAAGCGCAGCGAGATCGTGCGCCATGTGATCGAGCATTCGGTCATTGCCGCGCACCGCCATGTGTTCGGCGTGCTGGCGTGGTTCTCGGTGCTCGCTGCTATCGGCCTCGGACCGGCTGGCGCGGTGTTCTATCGGATGAGCGAATTCGTCGCACGCTACTGGGCCCACAAGAACGGCGCGGCGGTGCAACCGTCGAGCATTTCTGTGCAGCAGGCCGCAGAGAGCGCCTGGCACGGCATCGACTGGCTGCCCGCTCGCATCACGGCGCTGGGCTTCGCGGTGGTCGGCAGCTTCGAGGAAGCCATCGACTGCTGGCGCAACGATGCCCGGCGCTTTCCGAACGAAAACGACGGCGTGATCCTCGCAGCCACGTCGGGCGCGGTCAATGTGCGCCTCGGCGGCGGCTCGCTGAGCCCCATTCCGGTCACGGACCCGCTGCCGCGCGCACAGGCCGGCGAATCCGTGATCGACGGCCGCAGGCCCGACAGCGGCAGCACGCCGGGGCGCGAGCCTGAGCCCGGCCACTTGCGCAGCGTGGTCGGCCTCGTCTGGCGCTCGGTCGTGATGTGGATGGTGCTGCTGGCGTTGTTGACGCTGGCCCGTCTGCTGGGCTGAGTGGCGTGACATGACCACCGCAGTGCCGGCCTTCTGGAGCCCGCGCATCGCCGCGCTCGAGCCCTACGTGCCGGGCGAGCAGCCGCGCATCGCGAACCTCGTCAAGCTCAACACCAACGAGAACCCGTATCCGCCGTCGCCGCTTGCTGTCGACGCGATTCAGCAAGCTGCTGCAGACGGGTTGGAGCGCTACCCCGATCCCACCTCGCTCGCGCTGCGCGAAGCGGTGGCGCGGCGGCACAGTCTGACGGTCGAGCAGGTGTTTGCCGGCAATGGCTCGGACGAAGTGCTTGCGCATGCCTTCTTCGCCTTCTTCCAGCAGGCCGAGCCCTTGCTGATGCCCGACGTGAGCTATAGCTTCTACAAGGTCTATGCCCAGCTCTATGGGATTGCCTGCGAAGTGCAGCCGGTCGATGCCGGCTTGCGAGTCGACATCGAAGCCATTGCGGTGCGTGCGCGCAATGGATGCGCAGGCATCGTGATCGCCAATCCGAACGCCCCCACGGGTATCGGCTTGCCGCTTTCGCAGATCGAACGGCTGCTCGCAGCGTGCCCCGACCGCGTGGTGTTGGTGGACGAGGCGTATGTCGATTTCGGCGGAGAAAGCGCCTTGCCGCTTATCGACAAATATCCGAACCTGCTCGTGGTGCAGACCCTTTCCAAGTCGCGTTCGTTGGCGGGATTGCGCGTCGGCTTCGCGTGCGGTCAGCAGCACCTGATCGACGCCTTGGTGCGCGTGAAGGACAGCTTCAATTCCTACCCGCTCGACCGGCTCGCCACGGCGGGCGCCGTCGCGGCGCTGGAAGATGAGGCCTGGTTCAACACCACCCGCGACAAGATCGTCGACACCCGCGAAGGGCTGCACCTGCAGCTCGAAGACCTGGGCTTCGAGGTATTGCCCTCGCAGACCAACTTCGTGCTCGCGCGCCATCCGCAACGCGATGCGGCGGAATTGGCCGCGTTGCTGCGCGAGCGCGCGGTGCTGGTGCGGCATTTCAAGCAGCCGCGCATCGCGCAGTACCTGCGCATCAGCATCGGCACGCGCGAGCAGTGCAGCGCGCTGGTGCAGGCGCTGCAAGCGATCCTGGGCGCTCAGTAGCGCGTCTGGCTCAGCTCGGCGAACAGCTCGCCGTAGATTCTGTAGCGCGATGCGCTGATCGGGCCTGCATGCGTGGGTGTCTCGACGTTCGAGATCACGCCGCAGCCGGGTTCGTGCAGGTGGGTGCAGTTGTAGAACTTGCAGTCGCCCGTGTGCTCGGCAATGTCAGGCATCAACCCGGCGAGCTGCATCGGCTCGATGTGGTTCAGGCCGAATTCCTGGAAGCCCGGGGAATCGATCAGTCCGGTGGTGCGCGCTTCGTCGATCCAGTACCAGGTGGTGCTCGTGGTCGTGTGCTTGCCGGAATTCAGCGCCTGCGAGATCTCTTGGGTCAGCACGGTCGCGCCCGGCACCAGCAGGTTGGTCAGCGTGCTCTTGCCCGAACCGGAAGGGCCGAGCACGAGGGTGGACTTGCCGGACAGCAGCTTCATCAGCGATGCATAGTCCGCCTCGCCCGACGCCTTGAGCGACAGCGGCAGCACCCCGTGATGCATGCGGCGATAAGGCGCCAGCTTGGTCCAGGCGCGCTCGAAAGGTTCGACCAAGTCGCTCTTGTTGAGCGCGATGATCGGTGTGATGCGCTCGGCTTCCGCCGCGATCAGCGCGCGCGCCAGTTGGTGCTCGGAGAACTCAGGCTCGGCCGCGATCAGGATCAACACATGGTCGAGATTGGCCGCAAAAGATTTCGTGCGGATCTCGTCCTGCCGATAGAAGAGATTGCGCCGTGGAAGCACTTCCTCGATGGTGCCTTCGTCCTCGGTGGCCTGCCAGCGCACGCGATCGCCGACCACGGCCTGGCTCTTCTTGCCGCGCGGGCGGCAGATCAACCGCTCGCCTGTGGGCGTTTCGACGAGGCAGTGACGCCCATGGCTGGCGACGACGAGGCCGTCGTGCCGCGTCTTCCCCGTGTTGTGCGCAGCAGGGGTGAAGGCGGCGCGGCCCGGCTTAGCCACAGGCGTGTTTCCTCACGCGGAGGGACTCGCAACCAGCGCGTCGGCCTGCCGTGCGCAATCGAAATCGGTGACCGACAGGCCCTTCACGTCATGCGTGTTGAAGCGCACCACGCAGCGGTTGTAGTGCACCGACAGGTCGGGATGGTGGTCCTGCGTGTGCGCAACCATCGCCAGCGCGTTCACGAAGGCGATGGTCTCGAAGTAGTTGGCGAAGGTGAAGGTCTTCTCGATGGCGACATCGGCACCGTCGCCGGTGAGCTTCCAGCCGTCGAGCTTGGAGAGGCCGGAAACGATCTCCGTGGCACTCAGTGCCTTGCGGACCGGAAGGTTCTTCCAGTCCTTGGGTTTGAACATGCTGCTCATGAGGGGCTCTGCTGAAATTTGGGGTGGTTGATCACGCCGCAGTCATGCGCGCAAGGCGCTCGGACGCGGGCGGATGGGAGTAGTAGAACTTGACGAACACCGGATCGGGCGTGAGCGTCGATGCGTTGTCCTGGTAGAGCTTGAGCAGGGCGGCGGAGAGGTCGGCGCCGCTGGTCTGCGCGACGGCGTAGGCATCGGCCTCGAACTCGTGCTTGCGCGAGAGGCGCGCCGGCAGCGGCGCCACGAAGAAGCCGAACACCGGCAACGCGAGCATGAACAGCAGGAGGGCCAGCGCGCTGTTGGGCGCGGCGGGGGACATGTTCGGCTGCACGCCCAGGCCGGTATAGAACCAGACCTGGGTCGAGACCCAGCCCAGCAGCGCGAAGCCGGCGAGGCTGAGCGCGAACATCGCGACGAGCCGCTTCACGATGTGACGGTGCTTGAAGTGGCCGAGTTCATGGGCGAGCACTGCCTCCACTTCGCCGGCATTCAACTGGCGCAGCAGCGTGTCGTAGAACACCACGCGCTTGCTTGCACCGAAGCCGGTGAAGTACGCGTTTGCGTGGGCGCTGCGGGTGCTGCCATCCATCACGAACAGGCCCTTGGCTGCGAAGCCGCAGCGCTTCATCAATGCCGTGACGCGTGCCTTCAGTGTGGGATCGTCCAGCGGCTTGAACTTGTTGAACAGCGGGGCGATGAAGGTCGGGTAGATCAGCATCAGGAGCAGGTTGAACCCCATCCAAGCGGCCCACGCCCAGAGCCACCAGAGCGTGCCGGCCGCACCCATGAGCCACAGGATCAACGCGGCGATCGGCAGGCCGATCAGCGCGCCGAGCAGCGTCGACTTGACGGTGTCGGCGAGCCAGAGCTTGAATGTCATCTTGTTGAAGCCGAAGCGCTCTTCGAGCCGGAACGTCTGCCACAGCGTAAAGGGCAGCTCGAGCAGGCCGCCGATGGCTGCGAACGCGCCCAGCAGCACCAGTTGCTGAACCATCCCGCCACCCAGCCACATGAGCAAGAGCTTGTTGAGCACGTCGAGCCCGCCGAGCAGCGTCCAGCCGAGCAGCAACGCCGCGCTCCAGGCCATCTCGACCAAGCCGAAGCGGGCCTTTGCGATCGTGTAATCGGCGGCCTTCTGGTGGGCGGCGAGCGTGATGGTCTGCGCGAAAGCTTCCGGCACGGCGCCGCGGTGCTGGGCCACATGGCGCACCTGACGCGAAGCGAGCCAGAACTTCACGAGCAGGCCTGCAACGAGCGCGGCCGCGAAGGCGATGGTGAAGATGAGCGAATAGGACATGGAGCGGCGAGTTTAGTCCCCGGTAAATCGGGGCGCAGGCCTTGGGCGACAATCCTGCGATGCCCGAATCCATTGACCCGACGCCCCCCGCAGCTGTTCCCACCCTGAAGAAAAGCGACCAGAACCTGGTCTGGCTGGACTGCGAGATGAGCGGCCTCGACCCCGAGAAAGAGTTCCTGCTGGAGATCGCCGTGGTCGTCACCGGCCCCGACCTCACGCCCCGCATCGACGGCCCGGTGCTCGTCATCCATCAGAGCGACGCCGTGCTCGACGCCATGGACGCTTGGAACAAAGGCACCCACGGCCGTAGCGGCCTGATCGACAAGGTGAAGGCTTCCACGTTGGACGAGGCCGCGGCCGAACAGCAACTGCTCGAATTCATCGCCAAATACATTCCCCGCGGCGGCTCGCCGATGTGCGGCAACACCATCGGGCAGGACCGGCGATTCCTGGTGAAGTTCATGCCCAAGCTGGAGGCGTACTTCCACTACCGCAATCTCGACGTCAGCACCCTCAAGGAACTGGCCAAGCGTTGGAAGCCCTCGGCGTACAGCGCCTTCAAGAAACAGCAGGCGCACACCGCCCTCGCCGACGTGCATGAGTCCATCGAGGAACTCGCCCATTACCGGGAAACCTTCATTCGCCTGACCGATTGAGGTTCATTGACAAGAGATTAGGTAAAAACCCGAAGCCGTGCCATAATTGCAGGCTTCGCTGATTTGCATTTGTCACAGGACACAGATCAGCGTCTCTTGCATCTCCCTATCTTGCACACCGCGCCCGATCGCATTCGCTGATCAAAAAGGGCCACAGCCTCAGGCGTTAGCCGGAAGCTGAATGTCGTTGGATGGTTGATGTTTTTAACCACCAACGGGGCGCCGCCTACGGCAGCGCTCGCGTTTGAGATTGATATCTACATGACCGACGCTTTTGAAGCGCAGGGCGAGTTCGCGCCTGTGCAATCCGCTACCAACAACGAATTCACCGCCGCTGTGGACACTGTGTCCGAAGCGCCGATCCTCGAGGCGCTCGATGCAGCCGCCCCCGAGGCCGCTGCGGTCGAACAAGAACCCAGCCTGCCCAACGGCTTCATCCGCCTGGGCCTCGCACCCGAACTGATCGCCGCCGTGGCCGACCTGGGTTTCACCCAGCCGACCACCGTGCAAGACAAGGTGATCCCGCTCGCCATGGGCGGCGAAGCCGGCCAGGACGGCAAGGCCCGTTTCGTCGACCTGATGGTCTCGAGCCAGACCGGTTCGGGCAAGACCGCTGCCTTTCTGCTGCCCGTGCTGCACACCCTCCTGAAGCGCCAGGCCGAAGCCGAAGCAGAAGCCAAGGCCGAATTCCAGCGCCTGGCCGCCGAAGCTGCCGCCCGCGGTGAAGCCGCGCCGAAGAAGCCCAAGCGCAAGGACCCGACCAACACCCGTCACTTCAAGGCTGCCACCCCCGGCGCCCTGATCCTGTGCCCGACGCGCGAACTCGCGCAGCAAGTCGCACACGACGCGATCGAACTGGTTCGCCATTGCCGCGGCCTGCGCATCGCCAATGTGGTGGGCGGCATGCCTTACCAACTGCAGATCGCCAAGCTGCAGAACGCCGACCTCGTGGTTGCCACGCCCGGCCGCCTGCTCGACCTGCAACGCTCGCAGCAACTCAAGCTCGACCAGGTCAAGTTCCTGGTGGTCGACGAAGCCGACCGCATGCTCGACCTGGGCTTCTCCGACGACCTGGCCGAAGTCAACCAGCTCACCATCGAGCGCCAGCAAACGATGATGTTCAGCGCCACCTTCGCGCCGCGCATCCAGCAACTGGCCCAGCGCGTGATGCGCGAGCCGCAGCGCGTGACCATCGACAGCCCGCAGGAAAAGCACGCCAACATCAAGCAGTCGCTGTACTGGGCCGACAACAGCCAGCACAAGCGCAAGCTGCTCGACCACTGGCTGCGCGACACCAGCATCAACCAGGCGATCGTGTTCGCCAGCACGCAAGTCGAGTGCGATGGCCTCGCCAACGACCTGCAGCAAGAAGGCTTCAGCGCCGTGGCGCTGCACGGCGCCCTGAGCCAGGGCCTGCGCAACCGCCGCCTGATGGCGCTGCGCCAGGGCCAGGTGCAGATCCTGGTGGCCACCGACGTTGCCGCCCGCGGCATCGACGTGCCGACCATCACCCACGTCTTCAACTTCGGCCTGCCGATGAAGGCCGAGGACTACACCCACCGCATCGGCCGCACCGGCCGTGCCGGCCGCGATGGCCTGGCCATCACGTTTGCCGAGTTCCGCGATCGCCGCAAGATCATGGACATCGAGCAATACAGCCGCCAGCAGTTCAAGGCTGAAGTGGTTGCCGGCCTCGAGCCGCAACAGCGCATGCCGCAATCGCGCCCCCCGATGGGCGAGTATCGCGGTGGCCGTGGCGACAACCAGTCGCGCGACCGCAAGTTCGGCAATGGCGGTGCAGGCGGCGGCGGTGGCTATCGCGGCAACAACGGCGGTGGCTATGCCGGCGCCAGCGGCTTCAACGACCGCAACGCACGCGGTCCGGCCCCGAGCCAAGGTCACCAAGGCCCGCGCGGCTTCCAGGGCGGCAACAACGCCGGCTTCGGCGGCGGTCGTGACGATGGCGGCAACAACGGTGGTGGCGCGGGCTACGGCCGCAAGCCGGGCTGGGGCGACAGCGCCCCGCGCGGCGGCCATGGCGGCCAAGGCCACCACGGTGGTGGTCGCGGCGACGGCGGCTTCGCGCCCCGTGAAGGCTTCGCACCCCGCGAAGGTTTCGCGCCGCGCGGCAATGGCGCAGGCCATGGCGGCCCGGGCAAGGTGTTCGTGCCCCGCGACGCACAGAAGCGTGCGTTCAAGCCCTCGCGCTGATCCAATTCCAGAGCGGCCCAGCGGCCGTCTCGCCCCAAAAGAAAGCCCGCGCTTCGCAAGAAGCGCGGGCTTTTTCATTGCGGGTTTCCGAGAGGGCTTTCGCCCCCGAGTTTGGTTGACATCTGAATCGATGAAAAGTAATGTAATAGCGCATTGCGCCCCGGTCCGCGCTTCGGCTGCCGGTTCATCGACATCTGCTTTTCAAATTCCGAACATGAAAATTGCAATTCTTGGCGGTGGCCACGGTGCTTACGCAGCCGCCGCGGACCTGTCCGAAGCCGGTCACGAGGTGCGCCTGTGGCGTCGTGATGCCGCAGCACTCGAGCCGGTTGTGCAGGCCGGCGCGATCACGCTGAAGGATGCCGACGGCGCACGCGAGGTGCCGCTGTCGCTCGCGACCGCCGACATCGCCGCGGCGCTGAAAGGCGCAGAGCTGATCGTCATCCCCACCCCCGCCATCGCCCAGCACGACATCGCACTCGCGATGGCCCCGCACCTCGTCGACGGTCAGGTCGTCTTCCTGCCGCCCGGCACCTTCGGTAGCTACGTGATGGCGCGAGCGGTGAAAAAGGCCGGCAACCACGCCGACGTAGCCTGGGCCGAGACCGGCACCTTGCCGTACCTCGCACGCAAGCACGGCGAGCGCGAGGTGAACGTCACCATCCGCGCGATCCGCCTGCCGACCGGCGTCTACCCGGCGCGCAAGGAGGCCGAGGCGATCGCGGTGATCCGCAAGGCCTACCCGGCCGTGCATGGCTGCGGCGATGCGCTATCGGGCGCGCTCATGAACGCCGGCCCGGTCATCCACCCGCCACTGATGGTGATGAACGCCGCGCCGCTGCAGCATTTCGAGCGCTGGGACATCCACAACGAAGGCACCCAGCGCGCGGTGCGCGACGTGACCGACCGCCTCGACCGCGAGCGCATGGCCGTGCGCGAAGCCTTCGGGCAGGGCGCGCCGCACTACCCGCTGGCCGACCACTACAACAACGACCAGTGGATGTACGGCGACGCGCACAAGCAGCTCGTCAAGTCCGGCGACTGGCGCGAGAACATCGACCTGCACACGCATCGCTACATCACCGAAGACACAGAGCTTGGCCTGGCCTTCCTCGCCTCGGCCGCCCGTCATGCAGGCGTGGACGCGCCGATCGCACACGGCCTGCTGGCCATCGTGGGGGGCTTTCTCGGCCGCGACCTGCGCCACGGTCTGCGCACTTTCGAAAGCCTGGGCCTCGCCGACATGAGCGCGGCGCAGCTCAAGCAGAGGCTGCACGATGGCGAATGAGCCCGCGCGACCCCGCTTCGCAGCCGTCGGCGCCGGCCGCATGGGGCGCGGCATCGCGATTGCGTTCGCTTACGCCGGTCACCGCATCTCGCTGATCGACCTTCGCCCGCGCAGCGACGAGGCCTGGCAGCACCTCCGTGAGGAGGCGAAGGCGGAGATCGAAGCGAGCCTCGCGGGCCTCGCGCAACTCGGCGTGATCGATGCAGCGCAGATCCAGTCCATCGCCGCCCGCGTGGACTTCGTGAATGCCGCTGCCGCCCCGCAAGCACTCGCGGCCGCCGAGTTGGTATTCGAAGGCGTCCCCGAAACCATGGAGGCCAAGCGCGAAGCCTTCGAGCACCTCAACCGCCATTGCCGCGACGACGCGATCCTGACCTCGACCACCAGCAGCATCCTCGTAACGCAGCTCGCGGCGCTGGTGCGCCTGCCCGAGCGCTTTCTCAACATGCACTGGCTCAACCCGGCGTATGTGATCCCCGTGGTGGAACTCAGTTGCCACCCGGGCACTGACGCCGGAGTGCTCGCACGCACGAAGGCGCTGATGGAAGCGATAGGCAAGCTGCCCGTGGTGTGCGGCGCGTCGCCCGGCTACATCGTGCCGCGTCTGCAGGCGCTGGTGATGAATGAGGCGGCCCGCATGATCGAGGAGGGCGCCGCCACCGCTGAGGAAATCGACAAGGCCACGCGCTACGGCCTCGGCCTGCGCTTCGCCGCGCTCGGCGTGGTCGAGTTCATCGACTTCGGCGGCTGCGACATCCTGCATCACGCGAGCCGCGAGATGTCCACCTCGATCGACAAGGGCCGCTACACCGCTCCGGCCATCGTCGAGCGCATGGTCGCCGAGGGGCGCCTCGGTCTCAAGAGCGGCAGCGGTTTCTACGACTACGAGGGCCGCGACGTCGCCGCATACCGGCGCGACGTGCTCTCGCGCACGCTCGGCGAGCTGAAGCAAGCGGGTCTCTGGCGCGCGCCTGCCGACGAGACGCTGTCATGACGATCCGCCGCGCTTTTGTCGATCTGTCGGTGGGGCAGGTGCACTACGCGGCATACGGCGACACGGATGCCCCGGCTGTGCTGCTGCTGCACCAGTCGCCGCGCAGCTGGGCCGAGTACCGCGAGGTGCTTCCGCTGATCGGCGCACGCTACCGCGCCATCGCGATGGACACCGCAGGCTTTGGCGATTCTTCGGACGGCGGTGTGTCCGCGAGCATTGAGCAATGGGCGCGCGTGGCGTGCGAGTTGCTCGATGCGCTGGGTATCCAACAAGCTGATGCTGTGGGCCACCACACGGGAGGCGTCGTCGCCATCGAACTGGCTGCCGCGTTTCCGAATCGCGTGCGCGGTCTGGTGCTGTCGTCCACGCCATACACCGACGAGCCCTTTCGCATCGCGCGTGCCCAGCGGCCGCCCATCGACGAGGTTGCGCCGAGCGAAGACGGCAGCCATCTCGCCGCGCTGTGGCAAAAGCGTCAGGGTTTCTATCCGGCGGGGCGACCCGACTTGCTCGGAGCCTTCGTGCTCGATGCGCTGAAGGTCGGTCATCGCGTGGAGGAGGGCCATCGCGCCGTTGCGTCCTACCGCATGGAAGATCGCATCGGCCGAGTGACGCAACCGACACTCATCATCCGCGCCACCGATGATCCGTTTGCTGCACCGCATGCGACGGAGCTGCAGCACCATCTGCCGCACGCGCGCATTGTCGACATCGAAGGCGGCATGGTGCCCTTGCCGGACCAGATGCCCGAAGCCTTCGCGCAGACCGTGCTCGAGTTTCTTTCTACGTTGCCATGAAGGCGATCCGCATCCACGGTTTCGACGCAGTGCCCGTGCTGGAAGAGGTGGCCGATCCCGTCGCGCGCCCTGGCCGCACCATCGTCCGCATGCAAGCCGCCACGGTTGGCCACATCGACCGCACCGTGTGGCGCGGCAGTTTCTTGCGGCATCCGCCGCTGCCCTACACGCCGGGCGTGGAAGCCGCGGGCATCGTCATTGCGAGCGGGCGCTACGAGGTGGGGCAACGCGTGTGGCTGCGCGGCAGCGGCCTGGGTACCCTGTTCGACGGCACATGGTGCGAGCAGATCGATGCCCCCGATGAAGCGCTCGGCCTCTTGCCCGATGCATTGCCGATGACACTCGGCGCCGCGTTCTTCTCGCCCACCACATCGGCATGGGTGGCGTTGCATGAAGTCGCGAAGCTGCAAGCTGGAGAGCAGGTCCTGGTGACGGGTGCGAGCGGCGCGGTGGGTTCTCTCGTGATGCAACTTGCGCGCGATGCAGGGTGCACGGTAACGCCGGTCGCTCCGAACATTGCCCCCGCCGCTGCCAGCGCCGACCTGCTCATCGACACCGTCGGCGGCAATGTGCTCGCAGCGTCATTGCCTGCGGTGCGCCCCGGCGGGCGCGCCGTGCTGATCGGCTACACCGCAGGTCCCACATTGCAACTGGACATCGCGCACTTCCTGCAGCGCGATGTGGCGCTGCTGCCGCTCAACATGTTCAGGCGGGAGGCCGAGGGCCGTGCCGCAGCGCCCGAGTTGCTCGCCCGGTTGGCCGATGGGCGCCTCCGCCTCGACGTGCAGAGCTTCGCGCTCGCCGATGCCGCTATCGCACTCGAATGGATCGCGCAGCGCGGACATCGCGGCCGCGCGGTGCTCGTGCCGTAGGCGGCCTCAGTCTTCTTCCGGTTCCTCGAGCGGCACGTGCACGTGCAGTTCGATCATCCGCCGCAGCGTCTGCTTGAGCTCTTCGGCCCGCCGCAGGCCGAAGGGTTCGAGCACACGCCGCTCGTGCTCGCGCGCCAGTTCCATCAGGTGCTCAACGGCCTTCAGTCCCTTGCGCGTGATGCGCACCAGCGTGATGCGGCGATCACTTTCGTGGGGCAGGCGCTCCACCTGTCCGCGCGATTCCATGCGGTCCAGCAGGCGCGTCACCGTCGGCTGCTTGGTCACGGTCACCTGCGCAAGCTGGCCGATGCTGATCGGCTCACTGCCCGCGAGCGAGGCCATCACGCGCCACTCCGACACCGAGAAGCCTTGCTGTCGCGCCACCTCGTGGAACTCCGAGGAGATCAGCTGGCTGGCCTGCGCCAGCAGCGCCGGCAGGTAGTCGTCGACGAAGCGATGCGATTCGGTGAGTTGGTCTTGTTCAGCCACGAAGGCACCTCGCTGCCAGGCACGTCAAACCAGCCGTGGGCACGCCGCTTGCATGTCTAGGGTAATTCATGATTGTGGATACATTCATTTGTCAACATTATAGAAAGCGTGATGTGGCACCTGAAGCGCATCCTCCCACGAGAAAGAAGAAGGACCCACATGGCTGAGCGTTCGTTCGTCGAAGAAGTCAAGAAGCTGCGGCTTTCCGGCGGAGATGTGTTTCGTGGCGAAGGCATTCTGGCGGTCACCAAGGCCTTGCTCGAATCGGAAGTTTCCTATGTGGCCGGCTACCAGGGCGCACCCATCTCGCACCTGATGGACGTGCTGGCCGATGCGCAGGACATCCTTGCCGAGCAGGGCATCCGCTTCGAGAACAGCGCGAGTGAAGCGACTGCCGCCGCCACGCTCGCTGCATCAGTCAACTACCCGCTGCGCGGCGCCGTCACCTTCAAGGCCACCGTGGGCACCAACGTCGCATCCGATGCGCTGGCCAACCTCGCATCGGGCGGCGTGACCGGCGGCGCACTCATCATCGTGGGCGAGGACTACGGCGAAGGCTCGTCGATCATGCAGGAGCGCAGCCACGCGTTCGCGATGAAGTCGCAGATCTGGCTGCTCGATCCGCGCCCCAACCTGCCGAGCATCGTCGATGCGGTGAAGACGGGCTTCGATCTCTCCGAGGCCAGCAACACGCCTGTGATGCTGCAGCTGCGCATACGCGCCTGCCACGTGCACGGCCACTTCATCGCGGGTGACAACAAGCGCGCCAAATTCACGCTGCAGGAGGCGCTGGAGAACCCGCAGCGCGACGTCAGCCGCATCGTGCTGCCGCCCGCGAGCTTCGTGCATGAACAAGAGAAGGTGAAGGACCGCTGGCCCGCCGCGGTGCGCTTCATCGAGGAGCGCCGGCTCAACGAGTTCTTCTCCGAAGACGCCGACGACATCGGCATCATCGTGCAGGGCGGCAGCTACAACACGCTGCTGCGCGCATTGGAGCGGCTCGACCTCGCCGACGTATACGGCAACACCAAGGTCCCGCTCTACGTGATGAACGTCGCCTATCCGGTCATCGAGAGCGAAGTCATCCGCTTCTGCGAGGGCAAGCGCGCGGTGCTGATCGTGGAAGAAGGCCAGCCCAATTTCGTCGAGCAGAACCTCGCGACCATCCTGCGCCAGGCGGGCTCGACAACCGCGCTGCACGGCAAGGACATGCTGCCCGTCGCCGGCGAGTACACGTCCTCCGAATTGCTCAAGGGCGCGCGCGCTTTCTGCGAGCGCTACGAACGCCTCGCGCCTTTGCCGGTGCCCGTATCGGTGCGCAAGGTCATCCCGCTGAAGGAAGTGGCTGCCATCGGCGTCGATGCCGCGCCCGAGCCCGCTGTGCCATCCACAGCCCTCGGCGATGTCGTGCACGCCCGCCCGCCGGGCTTCTGCACCGGCTGCCCCGAACGCCCGATCTTCAGCGCGATGAAGCTGGTCGAGCGCGAACTCGGTGCGCACCACGTGAGCGCCGACATCGGCTGTCATCTCTTCTCCATCCTGCCGCCCTTCAACATCGGAAACACCACGATGGGCTACGGCCTCGGCGGTGCCGGTGCGGCGGCATTGAACGCCCCTGCCGGCAAGCGCGCGATCTCGATGATGGGCGACGGTGGCTTCTGGCACAACGGCCTTACCAGCGGTGTAGCGAACGCGGTCTTCAACAAGAGCGACAACCTCACCATCGTTGTCGACAACAACTACACCTCGGCCACCGGCGGGCAGGACATCCTCTCGTCGAACGCCGTCAACAAGACGCGCAGCACCGGCCACGAGATCGAGCGCGCCGTACGCGGCGTGGGCGTGGAATGGGTGAAGACGCTGCGCCGCACCTACGACGTGGCCGGCATGCGCGATGCGCTGAAAGAAGCGCTCACCACCACGAAGAAGGGCCCCAAGGTCCTGATCGCGCAGTCGGAGTGCATGCTCAACAAGCAGCGCCGCGAGAAGCCGCTGGTGCGCAAGGCCATCGCCGATGGCAAGCGCATGGTGCGCGAGAAGTTCGGCGTCGATTCCGACACCTGCACCGGCGATCACTCGTGCATCCGCCTGTCGGGCTGCCCGTCGCTTTCCATCAAGCCCAACCCCGATCCACTGCGCACCGACCCGGTCGCGGCCGTGCTCGACAGCTGCGTGGGCTGCGGCGTGTGCGGCGAGGTCTCGCATGCCGCGGTGCTGTGCCCCTCGTTCTACAAGGCGCAGATCGTGAGCAACCCGACCGGCTGGGACAAGCTGCGCGAGCGCGTGCGTTCCGCGGTCATCGGCTGGCTGCAGCGCGGCGAAGCGCGCCGCCGCGAAGCCTATGCGTTCTGAAGCGATGACGAACACCAAGGCACAACCGATCAAGATCGCGATCCTCGCCATGGGCGGGGAGGGCGGTGGCGTGCTGGCCGACTGGATCGTCGACATGGGCGAGGCGAACGGTTATGTCGCCCAGACCACCTCCGTGCCGGGCGTGGCCCAGCGCACCGGCGCCACCATTTATTACGTCGAGCTCTATCCCGTCGCGCAAGCCGAAGCGGATGGCGGCCGGCCCGTGCTGGCGCTGATGCCATTGCCGGGCGACGTCGATGTGGTGCTCGCATCCGAACTCATGGAAGCCGGCCGCGCGGTGCAGCGCGGCCTGGTCACCAACGACCGCACCACGCTCATCGCGTCGACGCATCGCGTGTTCTCCATTGCGGAGAAGAGCGCGCTGGGCGATGGTCGCGTCGACAGCGCTCAGTTGCTCGCGCACACGGCCAAGGCTGCCAAGCGCTTCATCCGCTTCGACATGGCACAGGCCGCCGAAGCCTCGGGCAGCGTGATCAGCGCCGTGCTCTTCGGCGCTCTCGCGGGCTCGGGCGTGCTGCCGTTCAGTCGCGCGCAGTTCGAAGCGACCATCGAACGCGGCGGCGTCGGCGTGAAGCCCAGTCTTAAAGCCTTCGGTGGCGCGTTCGCTCGCGCTCAAGGCGGTGACGATGGTGAGACGCCGCCTGAAGCCGCGTTGGCCACGCCCACGCCACAACCCCGTCACCCGGCCGTGCGCGCTCTGGTCGAACGCGTGCAACACGACTTCCCGCTCGCCGCGCAAGACTTCCTCCTCGAAGGCGTGCGCCGCCTCATCGACTACCAGGACCTGGCCTATGCCGGCCTGTACCTGGACCGGATGGCCACCATCGCCGCCTTGCCGGGAACTGGCGATCACCGTCTGCTGCGCGAAACGGCGCGGCATCTCGCCCTCTGGATGTCCTACGAAGACACCGCCCGCGTGGCGGCCCTCAAGACCCGTGCCACCCGCTTCGAGCGCGTGCGCGGCGAGGCCCGCGTGCAGTCCGGCCAGGTGCTCGCCATCAACGAGTACATGCACCCGCGCCTGCAGGAAATCTGCGAAACGCTGCCGGGCGGCATCGGCCGTTGGCTCATGAATTCCTCGACGCCCAAGAAGATCGTCGAGCGCTTCACGCAGAAAGGCCGCGTGATCCAGACCAGTTCGCTGCGCGGCTACCTGATGCTGCGCACCGTGGCCGCCATGAAGCGCTGGCGCCGTTCGACGATGCGCTACGCCGAAGAAAACCGCCGCATCGAGGAATGGCTGCAGCGCATCGCCGCCACCGCCCAGCGCAACCCCGAGCTGGCGGTGGAACTCGCGCAGTGCCAGCGCCTCGTCAAGGGCTACAGCGACACGCACGAGCGCGGCATCCGCAACTACGACACCGTGATGCGCGCGGTCGAGCGCGCCGGCGCGCAGCTCGCGCCCGCCACCTTGCGTGAACTGCGTGACGCGGCGCTCGCCGACGAACACGGCCACAAGCTGCAGGCTGCGCTCGCGCAGCACGCACTGGCCTGAAAAGACGACGACGGACGCACGATGACCGCTCCCACCGCCACGCTCCAGCTTCGCGTCGCCGAAGCGCGCGAACTCAATCCGCTGATCCGCATGCTGCGCCTGCGCGCGGAAGACGGTCGCCCGCTACCGGGCTTCGCGGCCGGCGCGCACATCCGCGTGCAGGTGTCGCTGCCCGACGGCAAGACCGACTGGCGCCATTACTCGCTGATCAACTTCGCGACCGCGCGCAACGCGACGAACGCGCCGACCGACTACGTGATTGCCGTCCGCAAGGAAGCCGACGGCCGTGGCGGTTCCCTCTTCATGCACGAGGGGCTGAAGGAGGGCGACACGCTCGCCATCGAGGCGCCGAAGAACGACTTCCCGCTGCACACCGGCCCCGGCGGCTCGGTGCTGGTGGCGGGCGGCATCGGCGTCACGCCGCTCGCCACCATGGCCGCGCGCCGGCGCGCCGAAGAGGCGCCCGTGCGCATGCACTACGCCGGCCGCAGCCGCGAGTTGATGGCCTTCCTGCCCGAGCTGCAGGCGCTGCTGGGCAACGACCTGCGTGTGCATACCGACGCCGAAGCCGGCGCGCCGCTCGACATCGACGCGCTCCTCGACGACGTGCCGGCCGGCGACCGCCTCTACGTCTGCGGTCCCAAGGTCATGCTCGATGCCGTGCTTGCCCGCACCCAGGCGCGCGGCTGGGCGCACGACCGCGTGCACTTCGAACTCTTCACCGAGCCGGTCGCCGAAGAAGGCGACCAGCCTTTCGAGGTGAAACTCGCCCAGTCGGGCCAGCGCTTCACGGTTGCAGCCGACCAGAGCATCCTCGACTGCCTCATCGCCAACGGCTGCGACCCGATGTTCGATTGCAAGCGCGGCGAATGCGGCGTGTGCGCCGTGCCTGTGCTCGAAGGCGAAATCGACCACCGCGACTACGTGCTCACCGCCCGCGAGAAGGCGGAAGGCAACGTCATCCAGATCTGCATCTCGCGCGCCAAGGGTGCGCGCCTGGTGCTCGACATCTGAAGCAGGAGCCACGAGAACCATGCCTTCGTACAGAGACAACCCTGAAGCCGTCCGTGCGCTCGTGCAGAACGACCGCGTGCATCGCGACCTCTACACCAGCCAGGAACTCTTCGAGCTGGAGCAGGAGCACTTCTTCGCCAACACCTGGAACTACGTCGGCCACGAAAGCCAGCTGCCCAAGCCCGGCGACTGGATCAGCAACGAGATCGCCGGCCGCCCGCTGATCGTCGTGCGCCACACCGACGGCAGCGTGCGCGCGATGATGAACCGCTGCGCCCACAAGGGCTCGCGGCTCGTGAGCGCGCCTTGCGGCAACACCGGCAAGTTCTTCCGCTGCCCCTATCACGCGTGGACTTTCAAGACCGATGGCTCGCTGCTCGCGATTCCGCTGAAGACCGGCTACGAGAACACCGCGTTGCACGAGTGCGAGTCGGCCAAGGGCCTGACGACGCTCAAGCACGTGCGCAGCCACCGCGGCTTCATCTTCGTGAAGATCAACGACGCAGGGCCGGACTTCGACGAATACTTCGGCGACTCGCTCAGCTCCATCGACAACATGGCCGATCGCTCGCCCGAAGGCGAACTCGAAATCGCCGGTGGCTGCCTGCGCTTCATGCACCAGTGCAACTGGAAGATGTTCGTGGAGAACCTCAACGACACCATGCATCCGATGGTGGCGCACGAGTCCTCGGCGGGAACCGCCAAGCGCATGTGGGCCGACAAGCCGGCCGACGAGCCCAAGCCCATGGCAGTCGAGCAGTTCGTGCCTTTCATGTCCGACTACAAGTTCTTCGAGGACATGGGCATCCGCACCTACGACCACGGCCACAGCTTCACGGGCGTGCACTTCAGCATCCACAGCAAGTACAAGGCGATCCCCGAATACGACGACGCGATGAAGGCGCGTTACGGCGAAGAGAAGACCGCGCAGATCCTGGGCATGGCGCGGCACAACACGGTGTACTACCCGAACCTCACGATCAAGGGCGCGATCCAGGCGATCCGCGTGGTGAAGCCGATCTCGGCCGACAAGACGCTGATCGAGAGCTGGACCTTTCGCCTGAAAGGCGCGCCGCCCGAGCTGCTGCAGCGCACCACCATGTACAACCGGCTCATCAATTCGCCGTTCTCGGTGGTGGGGCACGACGACCTGCAGGCGTATCGCGGCATGCAGGCCGGACTGCATGCGAGCGGCAACGAATGGGTGAGCCTGCACCGCGACTACGACCCCGCCGAACTGAAGGGCGGTGAGATCACGACCGGCGGCACGAACGAGTTGCCGATGCGCAACCAGTACCGCAGCTGGGTCGAGCGCATGACGGAGACGATGTGATGGCCGGCACCGACACCCAAGTCACCCGCCAGGACCTGATCGACTTCGTCGTGAACGAAGCGCATCTGCTCGACACACGCCGCTATGAGGAGTGGAACGCGCTCTTCACCGACGACGCCTTCTACTGGGTGCCGCTCGTGCCCGACCAGGAAGACGGCCTCAACCACACCTCGCACCTCTACGAGGACAAGCTGCTGCGCGACCTGCGCATCGAGCGCCTGAAGAGCCCGCGCGCGTTCTCGCAGCAGCCGCCGAGCCGCTGCCATCACCTGCTGCAGGTGCCGGTCGTCGAGACCTTCGACGCCGAGGGCAACCGCTTCGTGGTGCGTACCAGCTTCCACTACACCGAATCGCAGGGTGACGAGCTGCAGTTCTACGTCGGCACCTTCTTCCATCACCTCACGCTGCAGGACGGTGCCCTGCGCATGACGCTCAAGCGCGTGAACCTGCTCAATTGCGACGCGGCGCTTCCGGCCGTGCAGCTTTTCATCTAAGGACGCGATGCAATACGCCACCGTCCATCAAGTTTTTTCGGCGACCGCGACGCGCACGCCGGAGGCCGAATTCCTTTTCACCGAATCGGTGACGGCCGCAGCCTATGGCATCGCAGCCGGCGCCATTCGCTGGGGCGAAGCCGCTGCCGAGGTCGAGCGCCTGCGCGCGGCCTATGCAGAGGCCGGCTACGGGCACGGCCACCGCGTCGGCCTGCTGCTGGAGAACCGGCCTGCGTTCCTCTTCCACTGGTTCGCGCTCAATGCCCTCGGCGTGAGCGTGGTGCCGATCAACGCCGAGATGCGATCGGCCGAACTGGTCTACCTGATCGGCCACAGCGAAATCGGCCTCGCCGTGACGCTGCCCGAACGCGCGAACGACTTGCGCGCAGCCGCCGCGCAAGCCGGCGTGGCTTTCGAGACTATGGGGCCCGACGACGCGGTGCCCAGCGCGAAGACCTCCGCGTCGCGCGCCCACGAGCCCATCGGCGTCGACACCGAATGCGGCCTGCTCTACACCTCGGGCACCACCGGGCGCCCCAAGGGTTGCATCCTGAGCAACGCGTACTTCCTGCGCGCAGGCGAGTGGTATGCCGCGCTCGATGGCGTCTGCAGCATCCGCCCCGACACCGAGCGCGTCATCACGCCGCTGCCACTCAACCACATGAACGCGATGGCGTTCTCCACCATGGTGGTGCTGGTGGCAGGCGGCTGCCTGGTGCAGCTCGATCGCTTCCATCCAAAGACCTGGCTGGCGAGCGCGCGCGAAAGCGGCGCGACCATCGTTCACTACCTCGGCGTGATGCCGGCGATGCTGCTCTCTGCCCCGCCCTCTGCCGCCGACCGCGACCACGCGATCCGCTGGGGCTTCGGTGCCGGCGTGGACCGCAAGAACCACGCGCCTTTCGAGGAGCGATTCGGCTTCCCGTTGGTCGAGGCCTGGGCCATGACCGAGACCGGCGCGGCCGCCTGCATCATGGCCAACCGCGAGCCGCGCCTGGTGGGCGCAAGCTGCTTCGGCCGGCAGGAAGACTTCGTGCAGATCCGCCTCGTGGGTGAAGACGGCAGCGATGTCGGCACCGATGCGCCGGGCGAGTTGCTCGTGCGCTCGGCCGGCGGCGACCCGAAGCGCTACTTCTTCTCCGGCTACCTCAAGGACGAGGAAGCCACGCGCGAAGCCTGGGCCGATGGCTGGTTTCACACCGGCGACCTCGTGCGCCGCGACGCCGAGGGCAATTTCTTCTTCGTCGATCGCAAGAAGAACGTGATCCGCCGCAGCGGCGAGAACATCTCGGCCGTCGAGGTCGAGAGCGTGCTCAACCAGCACCCGGCCGTGAAGACCTCGGCCGTGGCCGCGACGCCCGACGCGGTGCGCGGCGACGAGGTGCTGGCCTGCATCGTGATGCGCGAAGACGCAGATGCATCGCAGCGCGAGCAGATCGCAGCCAGCATCGTCCAGCACGCGCTCGATCAACTCGCTTACTACAAGGCGCCGGGCTACGTCGCTTTCGTCGACGCGCTTCCGCTCACGCCCTCGCAGAAGATCCAGCGCGGGCAACTGCGCGAGATGGCGCATTCGCTGCCGGGGCAGGGCCATTGCATCGACACCCGGTCGATGAAGAAGAGGCAAGCATGAGTCGCAACCGGCTTTCCTACGAAGGCGTCGCGGTGGCCGTGCCCATCACGGTGCCCTACGTGCGCTACTCCACGCACACCGCGCATTGGTTCATCGGGCAGGCCGTGCAGGCGCTGGTGGAGGCCAGCGGCGTCGCCAAGGAAGAGATCGACGGCCTGTGCCTCAGCAGCTTCTCGCTCGCGCCCGACACGGCTGTGGGCGTGACGCAGCACCTTGGCATGTCGCCGCGCTGGCTCGACCACGTACCTACCGGCGGCGCCTCGGGCGTGATGTGCCTGCGCCGCGCCGCACGCGCCGTGCAGGCGGGCGATGCCGACATCGTCGCCTGCGTCGGCGCCGACAACAACCACGTCGATTCCTTCCGCCAGACGCTCGGCAGCTTCAGCAACTTCGCGCGCGATGCGAGCTACCCCTACGGCTCGGGCGGACCGAACTCGATCTTCGCGTTCATCACCGCCAACTACATGCGTAACTACGGCGCGAAGCGCGAGGACTTCGGCCGCATCTGCGTGGATCAGCGCACCAACGCGCTCGGCAATCCCAATGCGATGTTCAAGAAGCGCCTCACGCTCGACGAGTACATGGCGGCGCGGCCCATCTCCGACCCGATCCACCTCTTCGATTGCGTCATGCCCTGCGCGGGCGCCGACGCCTTTCTCGTGATGAGCGAGGAGCGCGCGCGCGACCTGGGCCTGCCGCATGCGGTGATCCGCGGTGCCATCGAGCGCCACAACGCCTACGCCGAAGACCCGGTGATGGTGCAGGGCGGCTGGCGCAAGGACCGCGACGACCTCTACGCGCAGGCCGACGTGCAGCCCGCCGCGCTCGACTTCGTGCAGACCTACGACGACTACCCCGTCATCGTGATGATGCAGTTCGAAGATCTGGGCTTCTGCGAGAAGGGCGAGGGCTCGGCTTTCGTGCAGTCGCACACCATGACCTTCGACGGCAGCTTTCCGAACAACACGAGCGGCGGGCAACTCTCGGCGGGGCAGGCGGGCGCGGCGGGTGGTTTCCTCGGCATGGTCGAGGCGATCCGGCAGTTGACCGATCAAGCCGGACCGCGCGCGGTGCCCGACGCGCAACTCGGCCTTGTTGCCGGGTTCGGCATGGTGACCTACGACCGCTGCCTGTGTACCGGCGCGGTCATCCTGGGGAGACCCGCATGACGATGCCCCTGATGCGCCCCCCGCGCAAGAACCCGGTGCTGCGCACCCGGCAGATGAACCTGCCGCCCGGCGCGCGCGGCCGCGTGGCGCTCGGCCTCACGGCCGCCGCCGCCGAAGGCCGCTTCGAACTGCAGACCTGCGAAGACTGCGGCACCGTGCAGTACCCGCCGCGCGAGGTCTGCCACAAGTGCCTCTCGGCCGCGCTGCGCTGGCGCACGCAGAGCGGCGAGGGCGAGCTGCTGGGCAGCACCACGCTGCATCACAGCAACGACCTTTTCTTCCGCGAGCGGCTGCCCTGGCGGCTGGGCCTGGTGCACCTGGATGCAGGCCCGACGCTCATGGTCCACCTGCACGGCGAGGTCGGCGATGCGCCTACACGCGTCCGTGTGGGCGCCCGGCTCGACCGCGCGGGCCAGGCCGTTCTCATTGGTTTTCCGAATGAAGGGAGTGCCCACATGGCCGACGACAAGATGCTGCGTGAAATGACCAGCGACCCCAAGTTCCGCAAGGCGCTGGTGACCGACGGCAAGACCGAGACCGGTCAGGCCATCGTGCGCGCGCTGGTGAAGGCCGGCGCCGACATCGTCTGGGTCGGCCACGCCGAGCCCTGGAAGAAGATGGGCGACGGGCTGGACGATATCTCCACATTGCCGCAGGTGACGCTCGTGCCGCTGGACCTCACCAACGGCCGGCAGGTGACCGAGCTTGCGGGCTCCATCGGCGGCAAGGTCGACATCGTCATCAACAACGCCGAGGTGCACCGCACCTTCGGCATCGGCGCGCGCCGCGGCACCGACGTGGCCAAGGCCGAGATGGACATCAACTACTTCGGCCTGCTGCGTCTCGCGCAGGAGTTCGGGCCAGCGCTCAAGGGCCGCTCGGCCGATGGCGCGACCGGCGCGACCGCATGGGTCAACCTGCTGTCGATCTACGCGCTCAGCAACTTTCCGCCGCACGGCACATTCAGCGCCTCGAAGGCGGCAGCGCATTCGCTGGCGCAGTGCCTGCGCGCCGAAATGCGGCTGGCCGGCATCCGCGTGATCAACGTGTTCCCCGGCCCCATCGACGACGAATGGAACCAGCACACGCCGCCGCCCAAGCTGGCGCCCACCGCGCTGGCCAACGCCATCGTGAAGGCGCTGCGCGATGGCGTCGAAGACGTCTATCCCGGCGACGTGGCGCAGGAGTGGCTGGAGCGCTGGCGCGACAACCCGAAGGTGCTCGAACGCGAGCTGGCCGCAGGCGGCTGAGAACAGGAGCCACACGATGACGACAACCACCGACCTCATGTCCGCCGCCGAAATCCTCGCCGGCCTCGTGACCGCCATGGCAAGCGGCCGCATCCGCGTGATCGACCTCACGCAGACGCTCACGCCCGAATTTCCGCAGATCGCGCTGCCGCCCGAGATGGGCCAGTGCTGGCCCTTCCGCATCGAGGAAGTGTCGAAGTACGACGAGCGCGGTCCGGCCTGGTACTGGAACAACTTCTCCTGCGGCGAGCACACCGGCACGCACTTCGATGCGCCGATCCACTGGATCTCCGGACGCGACCTGCCGAACAATTCGGTCGACACCATCCCCGTGCAGAACTTCGTCGCACCGGCCTGCGTGATCGACTGCTCGGCCGATGTGCAGGCCAACGACGACTACCTGCTGAGCGTTGCCGACATCGAGCGCTACGAAGCCGCGCACGGCCGCATCCCGAAGGGTGCGTGGGTGCTGATGCGCACCGACTGGTCCAAGCGCAGCGACCCCGAGGCTTATCAAAACTTCGACGAGACCGGCCAGCACACGCCTGGCCCGAGCACCGAGGCCGTGCGTTTCCTGGTGGAGCAGCGCGACGTGCTGGGCTTCGGCTCGGAGGCGATCGGTACCGATGCGGGGCAGGGCTATCACCTGCGCCCGCCGTACCCGTGCCACTACTACATGCATGGCGCCGGGCGTTATGGACTGCAGTGCCTGAGCAACCTCGACCTGCTGCCGCCCGCGGGCGCGGTGCTGATCTGCCCGCCGCTGAAGATCGAGAAGGGCAGCGGGAGCCCGCTTCGCGTGCTGGCACTCGTGGGAGCGCAGGCATGACGCCGAAGGTCGCGGCCGTCACCGGCGGCAGCGCCGGCATCGGCAAGGCGATCTGCGAAGACCTGCTCGCACAGGGCTACGAGGTGGTCTCGCTCGCGCGCCGCAAGGCCGAGATCGACCATCCGAAGCTGCACAGCCTGGAGGTCGACCTGAGCGACCGCGCGGCCACGGGCGAAGCGGTGCGCGAACTGGTCGAACGCTTTGCGCCGACCACCATCGTGCACAACGCAGGCGTGATTCGCGCCGCCCTGCTGTCCGAGGTGAAGCTCGACGATCTCGATGCGCTTGTGGACCTGCACCTGGGCTGCGCGATACAGCTCGTGCAGGGCGCATTGCCCGCGATGCGCGCGCAGCGCTTCGGGCGCGTGGTGCTGCTGTCGTCGCGTGCGGCGCTGGGCCTCGCCACCCGCACCAGTTACTCCGCGACCAAGGCCGGCATGCTCGGCATGGCCCGCACCTGGGCGCTCGAACTCGCGGCGGACGGCATCACGGTCAACGTCGTGGCGCCGGGCCCGATTCGCACCGACATGTTCTACGACGTTGTTGAAGCCGGTAGCGAGAAGGAACGCGCGCTCGCGGCCTCCGTGCCCGTCAGGCGCCTGGGCGAATCGGCCGATGTGGCACGCGCCGTGCGTTTCTTCGCCGACGCCGACAACAGCTTCATCACCGGCCAGGTGCTCTACGTCTGCGGCGGCACCAGCGTCGGCAGCCTGACGCTCTAGTTTTCATTTCAGCGTTCGTTCGTTCCGTTCAAAAAACATCACCTCTGGAGCATCGCCATGAAAGTCCTGAACCGATTCCGTGCCCTCGCAAGCATTGCCGTGGGCCTCGGCGCCCTGAGTGCCGTGGCGGGCGCCTGGGCGGCCGATCTCAAGGTCGGCTTCATCACGTCGCTCTCGGGGCCGGTGTCGTCGCTGGGCATTCCCTATGAAAAGGGTATGAAGGCCGCGCTCGCCTACAAGGCGGACCTGGGCGGCCGGAAGATCCAGCTGGTGCAGCTGGACGACGCGTCGGACCCGTCCACGGCCGCGCGAAATGCCCGCAAGATGATCGACGAGGACAAGGTCGACGTCATCATCGGCACCGCAGGATCGCCCGGTGCGCTGGCCATTGCCGGCGTGGCGCGCGAGACGAAGACGCCGCTGATCTCCATCGCCAACGCCAACCTGCCGGGCGACGAGGGTGCGTGGATGGTCACGCTGCCGCAGCCCGCACCGCTCATGGTGAGCGCGGTGGTCGAGCGCATGAAGAAGTCGGGCGTGAAGACGGTCGGCTACATCGGCTTCTCCGACGCCTGGGGCGACCTGGTGTACGACGCACTGCAGAAGAGCGCGGAGCCGGCGGGCATCAAGATCGTGTCGAACGAGCGCTATGCGCGCGCCGATTCGTCGGTGACCGGCCAGGTACTCAAGATCGTGGCGCTGCGCCCCGATGCGGTGATCACCGGCACCTCGGGTACGCCCGGCGCGCTGCCGTATCTGGCGCTCGCGGAGCGCGGCTACAAGGGCCAGATCTACGGCATGCATGCGCTCATCAACCCCGACTTCGTGCGCGTGGGCGGTGCCGCCGTCGAAGGCATGCTCGCGCCCACCGGCCCGGTGATCGTGGCCGAGCAGCTGCCCAGCGAGAACCCGATCCGCAAGGTGTCGATGGACTTCCGCGCCGCTTACCAGAAGGCCAACGGCGCACCGCCGACCGATGCCTTCTCGGCCTACACCTTCGACGCCTGGCTGCTGTATCTCGATGCGGCTCAACGCGCCCTCGCCACCAAGGCCGAGCCGGGCACGCCGCAGTTCCGCCTTGCCCTGCGCGATGCCATCGTGAGCACCAAGGAGCTGGTGGGCACGCACAGCGTCTACAACTTCAAGCCGACCGACCGCTATGGATCGGACGAGCGCTCGCGTGTGGTCGTGAAGCTGGAAAAGGGCCAGTGGAAGCTGGTCCCCTGATTCAACGCGCACAACACACGCTGGAGCAACCTCAATGAAAAAGAACTTGGCCCGCATCCTCGGCCTTACCGCCGTTGCACTGGCAGCCGCACAAGCCGTGGCGGCCGATCTCAAGATCGGTTTCATCAGCTCGCTCTCCGGCCCCGTTGCCGCACTGGGCGTGCCTTACGAAAAGGGCATTCGCGCAGCCATTGCCGAGCATCCGGAAATCGGCGGGCGCAAGGTGCAGCTGATCGTGCTCGACGACGCCTCCGATCCCACTACGGCGGGGCGGAACGCGCGCAAGCTGGTGACCGAAGACAAGGTCGACGTGCTCATCGGCACCTCGGGCGTGCCGGGCGCGATGGCCATCGCCTCGGTGGCGCGCGAACTCAACACGCCGCTGATTTCGCCCACCCCGGTGACCATCGCCGGCCCCGAAGGCGCATGGACGGTGACGGTGTCGCAGCCCTTCCCGCTCATGGTCGCGGGCGTGGTCGAGCGCATGCAGAAGTCGGGCGTGAAAACGGTGGCTTTCATCGGCTTCTCGGACGCCCTGGGCGACTTGGCCTACGACTCGCTGGTCAAGAGCGCGGCCACGGCCGGCATCAAGGTGGTGGCGAACGAGCGCTATGCGCGCAGCGATTCGTCGGTGGCGGGGCAGGTCCTGAAGATCGTCGCGGCGCGGCCCGACGCTGTGTTCGCCGGCAACTCCGGCACGCCGGGCGCGCTGCCCTACATCGCACTCGCCGAGCGCGGCTACAAAGGCAGGATCTACGGCACGCACGGGCTCATCAACGCCGACTTCGTGCGCGTTGGCGGCGCCTCCATCGAAGGGCTGCAGGTGCCCAGCGGCCCGGTGCTCGTGGCCGACCAGCTGCCAGACAGCAATCCCATCAAGAAGGTGTCGATGGGCTTCCGCAACGCCTACCAAAAGGTGAACGGCGCGGTGCCCACCGATGCCTTCTCCTCGTACACCTACGACGCCTACCTGCTGCTGGCCGACGCCGCCTCGCGCACCAAGGGCGAGCCCGGCACGCCTCAATACCGGACCGCGCTGCGCGATGCCATCGTGAGCACGAAGGAGCTGGTGGGCACGCACGGCATCTACACCTTCAAGCCCGACGACCGCTACGGCTCCGACCAGCGCGGCGTGGTGATCGTGCAGATGAACAAGGGCCAGTGGAAGCTGGTCCCCTGACCGAAACCTGAGCGCCCGCCGATGACCAGCTACCGCCATCATCCCGACCGCATCGCCGCCCTGGTGCAGGACGACCGCGTGCACCGCGACCTGTACCTGAGCGAAGAAATCTTCGCGCTCGAGCAGGAGCGCCTGTTCGCGAATACCTGGGTTTTCCTCGGCCACGCGAGCCAGGTGCCGGAGGCTGGCGACTTCGTGACGCAGGAGGTCGCGGGCCGGCCTCTTTTGATGGTGCGACAGCCCGATGGCGCGGTGCACGTCATGTACAACCGCTGCGCCCACAAGGGCACGCAACTGGTGACGGACGAGAGCGGCAACACTGGCCGGTTCTTTCGCTGCCCGTACCACGCGTGGACGTACAAGCTGGACGGCGCGCCGCTCGGCCTGCCGCTCAAGAACGGCTACGAAGGCACGCAGCTCAAGGCCTGCGAATCGGGGCAGGGGCTTTCCGTGGTGAAGCATGTGAAGGTCTATCGCGACTTCGTGTTCGTGCGCCTGGCCGACACCGGTCCTTCGTTCGAGGACTACTTCGGCGAGGTGCTCGGCGCCATCGACAACATGGTCGACCGCTCTCCCGAGGGCAAGCTCACCGTGGGCGGCGGCGTGCTGCGCAACATCGTCCACTGCAACTGGAAGATGTACCTGGAGAACATCAACGACACGGTGCATCCGATGTCGACGCACGAGTCGGCCACCAAGGCGGCCGAGGCGCTGTGGGAGGGGCACGCGCCTACCGATCCCAAGCCGATGGCGATGGAGCAGATCCTGCCCTTCGGCTCGGGCTACGAGTTCTTCGACAAGATGGGTGGGCGGGTGTTCGCCAACGGGCACAGCGTGCTCGGGGTGAACTTCAGCATCCATTCCAACTACGCGCAACTGCCCGAGTACGAGGCCGCCATGCAGGCCGCGCACGGAGCGGAGCGCGCGGCCGACATCCTGCAGCGCTCGCCGCAGAACTCGGTGCTGTATCCGAGCTTGTCGGTGAAGGGTTCGCCGCAGGCGATCCGCGTGATCCGCCCGCTCGCGGCCGACCGCACGCTGATCGAGGCCTGGAGCTTCCGCGCGGCCGGTGCGCCCGCGCTGCTCTTCGAGCGCGCGATGAGCTACAACCGCCTCGTGTTCTCGCCGATGTCGGTGGTGGCGCACGATGACGTGCACCTGTTCGAGAGCATCCAGCAGGGCCTGCGCGCCGGCGGCAACGAATGGGTGAGCCTGCACCGCAACTTCGACGCGGCCGAGCTCGCGCAATCGACCATCACGACCAACGGAACGAACGAGCTGCTCATGCGCAACCAGTTCCGCGCCTGGATCAAGGCGATGGCGTCTGAGGTCGCGGCATGAACGATCCCCGTGATTTCATCGCCCACGAGGCCGCGCTGCTCGACGAGCGGCGCTTCGATGACTGGCTCGCGCTCTTCGCCGACGATGGCCACTACTGGGTGCCGCTGCTCGGTGCGGCGCAGGCCGATCCTCTGTCGCACAACTCGCTGGCCTACGAAGACCGGCTGCTGCTGCAATTGCGTGTCGATCGCCTGAAGAACCCGCGCGCGCACTCGCAGCACCCCGCGAGCCACAGCCAGCATGTGCTGCAGCCCTCGCGCATCGAGGAAGAAACGGGCGGCGAGGTGCGGCTGCGCACGCCGTTCCTCTATGTCGAAGCACGCGGCGAATCGCAGATCCTGCTGAGCGGCACGGCCCGCCACCACCTCGTACGTTCGCCATCGACGCCTTCGGGCTGGGCCATCCGCCAGAAGCGCATCGACCTGCTCAACGCCGGGCGCGCATTGCCCGCGATCCAGTTGTTCATCTGAGTTACCTGTCCATTCCAACCATCCTCACCGGAGCTACGACATGAAGAGCCTGATGCTGACCCTGACGCGCGGTGCCCTCGCCGCGGCGCTGACCGCCTGTGGTGTTGCGAGCGTTTTCGCGGCCGACCTCAAGGTCGGACTGAGCGTGTCGCTCTCGGGGCCGAACTCCTCGCTCGGCGTGCCCTATGCGAAGGGCATGCAGGCTGCGCTGGCCTACAAGCCCGAGATCAACGGCCGCAAGGTGCAACTCATCGTGTTGGACGACGGCTCCGATCCGACGACGGCCGGGCGCAATGCGCGCAAGCTGGTCGAAGAGGAAAAGGTCGATGTGCTGATGGGCACTTCGGGTGTGCCGGCGGCCATTGCAATGGCGCAGGTCGGCCGCGATGCGAAGACGCCGATGATCGGCCTCACGCCCATCCTGCTCGACCCCAACGAGAACCCGTGGGTCATGACGGTCGCGCAGCCTACGCAACTGATGATCGATGCGGTGGTCGAGCGCATGAAGCGCAACAACGTCAAGACCGTGGGCTACATCGGCTTCACCGACGCATGGGGCGACCTGGTGTACGACGCGCTCATGAAGGCGGCGCCCGGCGCCGGCATCAAGGTGGTGAGCAACGAGCGCTATGCGCGCGCCGACGCCTCGGTGACCGGCCAGGTGCTCAAGATCGTGGCGCTGCGCCCCGACGCGGTAATGACCGGCGGCGCCGGCACGCCGGGCGCACTGCCGTTCCTCGCGCTGCAGGAGCGCGGCTACAAGGGCGGCGTGTACGGCCAGCACGGGCTCATCAACCCCGACTTCGTGCGCGTGGTCGGCGCCGCGGGCCAGAACGCACTGATGCCCACCGGTCCGGTGATCGTCGCCGAGCAGCTGCCCGACAGCTACCCCACCAAGAAGATCGCAACCGATTTCCGCGCCGTGTTCCAGAAGGTCAACAACGCGCCGACCAGCGATGCCTTCTCGGCCTATTCCTTCGACGGCTGGCTGGTGTTCGCCGATGCCGCTTCGCGCGCGATGAAGAAGGCGGAGCCGGGAACCCCCGAGTTCCGCGTTGCGTTGCGCGACGCGATCTTCAGTACCAAGGAAGTGGTGGGCACGCACGGCGTCTACAGCTTCAAGCCCGGCAGCCTCTACGGCGTGGACGAACGCGCCCGCGTGATCGTCAAGCTCGACAACGGCCAATGGAAGCTCGCTCCCTGAGCGGCCCGCTCTTTTTCGCAAACGACAAGAACGACGAACAAGAAGATGAAAGCAATGCCTGAGGTTTTCCTATGACGTGGGACGTCGCGCTGATTCTCATCACCGACGGTCTTGCCAACGGTGCCGTCTATCTGCTGGCCGGCCTCGGGCTGGTGCTGATCTTTTCCGTGACGCGGGTGGTGTTCGTGCCGTTCGGCGACATCGCGGCCTTCGCGGCCCTGTCGCTCGCGGCATTCGAGACCGGCCGCGTGCCGGCGACCATCGGCATGGTGGCGGTGCTCGCGGTGCTGGCGCTGGCGACGGAAGTCGGCAGCCTCTTGCGGCGCGGCGAGGCCGCACGCATTCCCAAGGCGGTGCTCATGTGGGGCGTGCTGCCGGCGATTCCGTGCGTGCTCGCGTGGCTCGCGGCGCGGCCGGGCGTGCCGGTGGCGGTGCACATCGCGGTGGCTGTGTTGCTGGTCGTGCCGATCGCGCCGCTGCTCGCACGGGTGGTGTTCCAGCCGATTGCCGATGCATCGGTGCTGGTGCTGCTGATCGTGTCGCTGGCGCTGCACTTCCTGCTGTCGGGCCTGGGCTTGTTGTTCTTCGGTCCTGAAGGTTCGCGCACCACGCCGCTCACGAGCGCGGTGTTCACGCTGGGCGATGGCTTCACGGTCAGCGGCCAGGTGGTGCTGATGGTGGGTGCGGCGATCGTGCTGAGCGGCCTCTTTTTCCTGGTGTTCGAGCGCACGGTGGCCGGCAAGGCGCTGCGCGCAACGGCGGTGAATCGAGTGGGCGCGCGGCTGGTCGGCATCCGGCCGGTGCGCACGGCGCTGCTGGCTTATGGCTGCGCGTCGCTGCTGGCCGGCCTCATCGGCGTGCTCATCGCGCCGGTGACCACCATGTACTACGACTCCGGTTTCATCATCGGCCTGAAGGCCTTCGTGGCCGCGATCATCGGCGGGCTCGTGAGCTACCCGATGACGGCCGTGGGCGCACTCGCGGTCGGCGTGGTGGAGAGCTTCGCCTCGTTCTGGAGCGGCGCGCTGAAGGACGTGATCGTCTTCAGCCTGCTGATCCCGGTGCTCATGCTGCGCTCTTTCATGGCGGCCCATTCGGAAGAGGAAGAAGACGAGGTGGACCAATGAACGGCAACCGCAAACGCATGCTGTGGATCGCCGCGGTGGTCGTCGTGCTGGCGCTGGTGCCGGCGGCGGCGGGCAGCTTCACGGTCTCGCTGCTCAACGACATCGGCATCGGTGCGCTGGTGGCGCTCGGGCTGGTGCTGCTCACCGGCGTGGGTGGTGCGACCTCGTTCGGCCAGGCCGCCTTCGTCGGCATCGCGGCCTATGCGACGGCATGGCTCACGACCACGCAGGGCATGTCGCCGTGGATCGGCCTCTTGTTCGCGTTGCTGCTCACGGGCATCTCGGCGCTCGCCATCGGCATGTTGACGCTGCGGCTCGGCGGGCACTTTTTGCCGCTCAGCACCATCGCGTGGGGGCTGTCGATCGCGATGCTGTTCGGCAACGTCGATGCGCTCGGGCGGCACACGGGGCTTTCGAACATTCCGGCGCTGCAGGTCGGGGGCTGGTCGCTGGCCGATCCGCGGTCGATGTACTACCTGATTTGGGTGGTGGTCGGGCTTGCCTGCCTGTTCAGCCACAACCTGCTGCAGTCGCGGCCCGGCCGTGCGATTCGCGGGCTGCGCGGCGGTGCGACGCTGCTGGCGAGCGTGGGCGCGGATGCGTATCGCGTGCGGCTCACGCTGTTCGTGACGGCGGCGCTCTTCGCGGGGCTGGCGGGCTGGCTCTATGCGCACATGAACCGCTTCGTGAGCCCGTCGCCCTTCGACGTGCGCGCGAGCATCGAGTACCTGCTGATGGCCGTGGCCGGCGGGCTCGGGCAACTGGCGGGTGCGCTGGTGGGCGCCGCGCTGGTGCTGGTGCTCAAGAACGGCCTCCAGGATGTGCTGCCGATGCTCACGCAGCGCGCGGGTCAGTTGGAGGCCGTGGCTTTTGCCGCGCTCTTCATCCTGCTGCTGCACTTTGCGCGCGGCGGGTTGATGGGGCTGCTGCGGCGCTGGACGCGTCGGCGCGGCGCCACGCAGAGTGCCTCGCGTCACGCGGCGGCGCCGGTCGAACCGCTCGCGCATCGGCAACTGCCGGCGCGCGGCACACAGGTGCTGTCGGTGAACGGCGCGGTCAAGCGCTTCGGCGGGCTGGTGGCGGTCAACGACGTGAGCTTCGATGTGAAGGCCGGCGAGATCGTCGGGTTGATCGGCCCGAACGGCGCGGGCAAGTCGACCATGTTCAACCTGCTGACCTGCACGCTGCCGATGACATCGGGCCAGGTGCGTTTTCTCGACCACGACATCGCCGGCATGCCGCAGCGGCAGGTGGCGCGGCTGGGCCTGGCGCGCACCTTCCAGCATGTGAAGCTGCGGCCGCACATGAGCCTCCTGGACAACGTCGCGCTGGGCGCGCATTCGCGCACGCGCTCGGGCATCCTGAAGGCGGGCCTCCGGCTCGACCGAAAGGAGGAGATGCAGATCCTGCAGGAGGCGCAGCGCCAGCTCGACCGCATCGGCCTCGGCGACCGCGCGCACGAGCTCGCGGGCAGCCTGCCGCTGGGCACGCAGCGCATCCTGGAGATCGCGCGTGCGTTGGCTGCCGACCCGGTGCTGCTGGTGCTCGACGAGCCCGCGGCCGGTTTGCGCCGCAAGGAAAAGATGGCGCTCGGCGACCTGCTGCGCAAGCTCCGCGAAGAGGGCGTGACCATCCTCATCGTCGAACACGACATGGACTTCGTGATGAAACTGGTGGACCGTTTGGTGGTGATGAACTTCGGCTCCAAGCTCGTGGAGGGCGTGCCGTCGGCGGTGCGTGCCGACGAGCGTGTGCAGGCGGCGTACCTGGGGAGCGTTGTATGACCGCGATGCTGGAGATCGGCGACCTGCATGTGTCTTATGGGCAGGTGGAGGCGGTGCGCGGCGTATCGCTCGACCTGCAACCGGGGCAGATCATCTCGGTGATCGGTCCGAACGGTGCGGGCAAGACCACGCTGCTGGCGGCCGCGATGGGCCTCCTGCCGTGCAAGGGCACGCTGCGCTTCGAGGGCGAAGACCTGCAAGGGCTCGACGTGGAGGCGCGCGTGGAGCGCGGCCTCTGCCTCGTGCCCGAGAAGCGCGAGTTGTTCGGCGAACTCACCGTGCTCGACAACCTGCAGCTGGGCGCCTATGCCAAGCGGCTGCGCGGCGATGCGATGAAGAAGCGGCTGCAGTCGGTGTACGACCGCTTCCCGCGCTTGGCGGAGCGCCGCGCGCAACGCGCCGACACGCTCTCGGGCGGCGAGCGCCAGATGCTGGCGGTGGGGCGCGCGCTGATGTCGGCGCCGCGCCTCTTGATGCTCGACGAGCCCAGCCTGGGCCTCGCGCCGCTGATCGTGCGGGACATCCTCACCATCGTGCGCAAGCTGCGGGAGGACGGCGTCTCGATCCTGCTCGTGGAGCAGAACGCGCGCGCCGCGCTGGAAAGCTCGGACCAGGGCTATGTGCTGGAGACGGGCGAGATCGCGCTCACGGGCGCGTCGGCCGAGCTGGCGAGCGACCCACGTGTGCAGGCGACGTATCTTGGCGGAGGCACGCACGATGACGAGTGAGGTGCGCGCGCTGCCACCCGCGCAGCGCACGCTGCCGGCGATGCTGCAGCGGCAGGCGGCGCTGTTCGGCACGCGCCCGCTGTTGCGGATCGCAGGACGGCAGTGGACGCACCGCGATGCGGCCGAGGCGGCAGCGGTGCGAGCCGGAGCGCTGGCGCAGCACGGCGTGGCGCGCGGCGACCGCATCGCGGTGATGTGCGGCAATCGCATCGAGTTTCTCGAGACCTTCCTCGGTGCGGGATGGCTGGGCGCGTCGGTGGTGCCGGTGAACACGGCGTCGATGGGGCCGCAGATCGAATACTTCCTCGACAACAGCGCGGCAAAGCTGCTGGTGATCGAGGCTGGCTTTCTCGAGCGGTTGAAGACGGCCGATCTCGGGCGTACCGCATTGCGCGATGTGTGGGTGGTGGGCGAGGGTGCTGCATCGTGGGAGGCACCCGCTGGTGTGCGTGTCTCGAACTATCCAGAAGGCTCGGAGGCCGTCGCGGCTGCGGCGGTGCAGCCGGGCGATCCGCTCGCCATCCTCTACACCTCGGGCACCACCGGTCCCGCCAAGGGCGTGATCTGTCCGCATGCGCAGTATTTCTGGTGGGGCGTGAACAGCGCCGAGGTGCTGGGCGTCAGGGGCGACGACGTGCTGTGCACCACGCTGCCGCTCTTTCACATCAATGCACTCAACACCTTCGCGCAGGCTGCGTTGACGGGTGCCGAGGTTGTTTTCGAATCGCGCTTCTCGGCGTCTGGCTTCTGGCCGTCGATGCGCGCGAACGGCGCGACCGTGGTCTACCTGCTGGGGGCGATGGTGCCGATCCTTCTCGCGCAGCCCGAGGGCGAAGGCGAGCGCGGTCATCGCGTGCGCATCGGGCTCGGACCGGGCGTGCCTTCGGCGGCGGGGCAGGCGTTCAAGGCGCGCACGGGCGTTTCGCTGCTCGAGGGCTACGGCTCGACGGAAACCAATTTCGCGATCGCCACCGCGCCGGATTCCCCGCGCGGCGGCGTCATGGGCTGGCTGCGGCCGGGCTTTCAGGCCTGCGTGGCCGATGAAGACGACGTGGCGCTGCCGCCCGGGGAGGCCGGCGAACTGCTGCTGCGCGCGGACGAGCCGTATGCCTTCGCGAGTGGCTACTTCAACATGCCGGAGAAGACGGTCGAGGCCTGGCGCAACCTGTGGTTCCACACGGGCGACCGCGTGGTGCGCGATGCGGACGGCGCATTTCGCTTCGTCGACCGCATCAAGGACGCGATCCGCCGGCGCGGCGAGAACATCTCCTCGTTCGAGGTCGAGCAGGTGCTGCTGAGCCATCCCGGCGTAGCGTCGTGCGCGGTGTATCCCGTGCGCTCCGAGCTGGCCGAGGACGAGGTGATGGCCGCGCTCGTCGCACGCGAGGGCGAACGCATCGACCCTGTGGAGCTGTCGCGCTTCTGCGAGGGCCGGCTGCCGTATTTCGCCGTGCCGCGCTACATCGAGGTGCTGCCCGACCTGCCGCGCACCGAGAACGGCAAGGTGCAGAAGTTCAAGCTGCGCGAGCGCGGCGTGGGGCCACAGACCTGGGACGGCCGGCCCGCGAGGTCGTAGGCCGGTGCGCACCTTGCCGCTGGACCTGGATGAATAGCGGGCGTTTCACGCGGTGACAGCTTCGGTCGTGCCGCGTCGCTAAAATGATTCAGGACTAAACAATTCAGGTATGCAATCAAATCTACTCATTGGCCGTCACGCGCTCGTGACCGGCGCTGCGCGCGGCATCGGTGCGGAGATCGCTCGGACCCTCGCGGCCGAGGGTGCGGTGCTCACGCTGCTCGGGCGCGACCGTGAAGCATTGCAGCGCGTGGCCGACACGCTCGCCGGCAGCGGACATGGCGTGGCCACTGCCGACGTGGCAGATCCGGAGGGCGTGCAAGCCGCCTTTGCGCAGGCTCGCGCAGCGCGAGGGCCGATTGTGATCCTCGTCAACAACGCGGGTGCCGCCGAAAGCGCACCGTTCCTCAAGACTTCCGTCGAACTCTGGCAGAGGATGCTGTCGGTGAACCTCACGGGCAGCTTCCTGTGCGCGCAGGCCGCGCTGCCCGACATGCTGGAAACCGGCTGGGGCCGCATCGTCAACATCGCGAGCACGGCGGGGCAGAAGGGTTATGCCTATGTCTCGGCCTACACCGCGGCCAAGCACGGCGTGATCGGCCTCACGCGCTCGCTCGCGCTCGAAGTGGCGCGCAAGGGCATCACGGTGAATGCCGTGTGCCCGGGCTATACCGACACCGACATCCTGCGCAACAGCGTCGCCAACGTGGTCGGCAAGACCGGGCGCAGCGAAGCCGATGCGCTGGCGGAGTTCTCCAGCGTGAATCCGCAGAAGCGCATCGTGCAGCCGTCCGAGGTGGCCGATACGGTGCGCTGGTTGTGCGGCGAAGGCGCGGCGTCGGTCACAGGCCAGTCGATTTCGGTTTCGGGAGGAGAGGTGACATGACACGCAACGATGCCTCGCACGCCGCGCTCAGCGACGCCGAAGAACTCGGTCATGAAGCACGCGCCGGTCACGAAGACCACGCGATGCTCAAGCTGTGGCTGCGCATGCTCGCGAGCACCACGCAGATCGAGGCCGAGATCCGCCGCCGTCTGCGCGAGCGCTTCGGCATCTCGCTCGCACGCTTCGACTACATGGCGCAGCTCTACCGCTACAAGGACGGGCTCAAGATGCGCGTGCTGTCGCGCTACCTCATGGTGACCGGCGGCAATGTGACGGGCCTGACCGACGAGCTCGAGCGCGAAGGCATGGTGGCGCGCGCGCCCAGCCCCGACGACCGCCGCGCATGGATCGTGAGCCTCACGCCCACGGGGCGGCGCACCTTCGAGACGATGGCGAGCGAGCACGAGCAGTGGATCCTCGAGATGTTCTCGGGCCTCGACATGAAGACGGTCAAGCAGATGCACAGCCAGCTCGGGCTGCTGCGCGTGCATGTGATGCGCGGCGAGGCGGCCGGCGAGGAGGCGTGAGCGTGAGTGATGCCACGCATGTCGACCTGGCGGCGCCGAGCGCGGAGTTCCGGCGGCCGCGGCTGATCCGGTTTTCGGACTGCGATCCGGCGGGCATCGTGTTCTATCCGCAGTACTTCGTGATGCTCAACGGGCTGGTCGAAGACTGGGTGAACGAAGGGCTGGGCCTGAGTTATCACGGGCTCGTGGCGGAGCGCCGCATCGGGCTGCCGACCGTGAAGCTCGAAGTGGACTTTCGTGCAGTGAGCCGCATGGGCGATCAGGTGATGCTTGGTCTTGCCGTGGAACGACTGGGCTCGCGCTCGATGACGCTGGCGGTGCGCTGCTTCGGCGCCGAGAGCGGCGAAGTGCGGATGCGGATGACGCAGGTGATCGTGACGACATCGCTGGAGACGCATCGCGCAGTTGCCATTCCCGACGACATGCGCGCGGCGATCCTGCGCGACGCACCGGCGTTGGCGAGGTGAACGTCAGGGCGACGGGTCGGCGTCCTGCGCGTGTTTCTTCAGCCAGCCGCTGAGTTCTCTCTTGCCTTTGGCGTTGGCCGTGCGCCAAGCCTCGCGCGCAGCCGCGATGAAGCGCTCTTCCGCCGCATCGGGCACCTCGGAGGGACGGTCTTCCTTGTCGAGCCAACCGGGCTCCACCTCGCAGTGCCGCTCGATCTGCCGCGCGAGGTTGTCGCCGATGGGCCGGGCGCTCTTGATCTGGCTCCACATGCTCGGGGAGATTTCGATCTTCTTAGCGAAGGACTGGTCCAGCCCCTTGGCTGGCAGGCCGGCGGCAATGGCGCCCTCGAGAAAGCGGCGATGCAGCGCGAGGACATTGCGACGGCGCGCGACGGTGGTATTGGGCACTGTTCAAAAACAACAACAAGACAAGAAAAGATTGTCCCGGTTGTTGACGTCGCCGTAAACACTATTTACAGTTGCCATCACTCGCGGCTCAAGCCGTCCCCTTTTTCCAACCCTTGACAGCCGACAGCGGCAATTTTTGACCCAGGAACCATCGTGAACACCGCATTGACCCTCACCAACATTCGACCCGCATCGGGCCGGGCGTTCGTGCGCGTGTGGTCGTGTGGCGGTGGGTTCGGCATGCCGTCGTCGAAATCGAATCTGCGCCAGAGCTACGTGCATGCCACGCAAACCGCAGCCCGCCTGCGCGTTGGCAAGTTCGAGGATCAGGTGCTACCGGGTGGAGGTTGCGCATAGGCGCATACCTTCCAAGCTCTCTCCAGCAGAGGCCCGGACACCGAAAGGTTTCCGGGCCTTTTTGTTTTGTTTTTTGCTTTTGTTTTTCGTGCTTTGCCATTTCGGGTGTGCCTTCACCACACCGCCAGGAACCACCGCGTAGACGGTCTGGCGGGATGTGCAGGAACTGATCCCTCCTGTGCAGCGACGTCGTACGGGGCAGCGCCCAGCGCGCTGTCCGTCGCGTGAGGACACAACCGAAATGGAAAAGCGGGGCATTCGTTTTTTCGCATCGAACCCGAGCGGAACCGGGCCATTGCAGATGGTCCTTCCGCGGAAACCGGCCGCAAAGATTGGGCGGCGCCGGAACTCGTAACCGGACACTTTTTGTTTTTCGCTTTCATTCATCCCGCGTTAGCTCAATGGATCAGAGCACTTGCCTACGAAGCAAGGGGTTGCACGTTCGAGTCGTGCACGTGGGGCCATTTTTTTTTGCTGTCACCACCACAACCAAGGAGTCACCATGCGCAAGCGCAACACCCCGATCCGGATGATCACCGTGCGCCCGGCCCAGCCGCGCAGGCGCATGGTGCAGGCACTGGCGCAACGCTTCGGCATCGGTTGGCGCACGGCGGAAAGTACATCCACTTCGCCTGGCCGCGAGCGTGCTGTCGAAAGTCTCGACCTCGATCAGCGTGTGCGTGAAGTGGGCGAGTGGTAGCCGGGCTCTCAGCTCTTTCTTCTTTACGGTGCGCGTAGCTCAACGGCAGAGCCGCGGGTTGTGATCCCGCTGACGACGGTTCGATTCCGTTCGTGCACCCCATCCATCTTTTTCTTTCAACCCTTCGACCATCGCCGCAAAGGAGGCGAGCCAACATGCACCCTCACGTCCTGCAACTCGATATTCAGGGCACGCCGCAAGCCTGGATTTCGCTGGAGCAGGCGGCGCTGCACTACGCCACCGGATCGGTCGCGTGGGAAGACGGCGACCTGCCGCTGGCCACGCTGCGCGGCGGTTTCAACGTCGCGCGTGGCGTGCAGTCGCGCATCGACGTGGCACCCATCATCGCGCTGCGTGGCGCATCGAAGATCAACCTGTTCGACGTCGTGCCCGGTGTCACCAAGGGCAAGCTGTTGCGTCGCGACCGCCACACCTGCGCTTATTGCGCGGGCGTGTTCCACGAGCGCGACCTGCAATGCGAGCACGTGATGCCCGAATCGCGCGGCGGTCCGTGGACCTGGACCAACCTGGTGAGCGCGTGCGCCGTCTGCAACAACAGGAAGGCCGCGCGCACGCCGGAGGAAGCCGGCATGCCGCTGGTCTATCTTCCCTACGTGCCGAGCCGCTTCGAGAACTTCCTGCTCGAAGGCCGCAACATCCGCGCAGACGTGCACGAGTGGCTGGCGAGGCGGCTGCCCAAGGGCTCGCGGCTTCAATGAGAGGGCGCTCTGCTGTGCTTTGGCTCGACCCTCAAGAAAAAAGCCCGCTGTCTTTGGACAACGGGCTTTCTATCGTGCGGATGGGGTGTTCAGCGTCCGACGCCGAAGAATCGATAGGCGATCACCCCTGCCGCCGCGATGCCGCCGACGATGATGCAGAGCACTTTCGTGACCCGACCATTGCCGCGTTTGGAGCGGCCCCAGTGTTCCGGCCCGATCAGATCGATGGGGACGGTGGGTTTGCCTATGTCGGAAGCCTTTTCCATGGAAGAAATATAGCGCAGGCCGGAAATCACTTTGCCCGGTTGGTGGATTGTGTTGTCGTCGGACATCGCCGATTGCACTGGATCGAGGGGGGCAAAAAATAACCCGCCGAAGCGGGTTCAACGAGCTTTTTTGCTTCGATGTGATGTCCCTGAAATCCTGGTTGTTGTGCTGTGTGACAGCGGGTACAAGATGCCATGTCACGCACCGCACTTCATGGATACGGGGCACCGTCGGCCGAAGTCGCCATTTGTAAATGTGAAATAGTGCATATATGAACCAAGAAATCATCCTTGAGAGCCTGACCCGCGCACTCGAAAGCTGGATTCGCCATGCCTCGGCGGACCAGCTCTGGCAGGTGCATCAGGCCGGCGGCCTTGGTGCCTCCATTCACGTGGACGGCGACATCGTGCGGGCGCGCGTCACGCTCGGCGAGCCGCGCAATGCGCTGTCGGACATCGGCAAGACGGATGGGCGATTGCCTGTCACCGAGGCCTTTCTCGGCAAGAGCATCGCGGCTTGGGGCACGCCACCGTCGCAAGGCAGCCCTGAGCGGGAGCAATGGTTCCTGTCGAACGAACTGGCGCAGACGCATGCACGGCAGTACCTGATGGCGGAAGTCGGCGAGAAGCGCGATGTGCTCGTGCGCTTTGTCGATGACTGGATCGCGCGCCAAGGCTGAGCGAGAGCGCCGTGATCGTGATGTCGTGGGCAAATAAAAAAGCCTGCTACCGGTGAGGTAGCAGGCTTTTTCAGCGTTTCCGCCATGTTGGTGGTGGGCCCTGAGTGACTCGAACACTCGACCTACGGATTAAGAGGCCGACTCTGCAACAGGCCGCAGGCCGCGTTAGGGCTGAGAGTTTGTACAGTGGTGTCTCATGTTCGGTGTTCTGTCTTTGCCGTCCTGCGCTCGAACGATTCCAGAAAAACCACAGTATGTAAGACGGATTTCAGTGTTGCTACTTGGTGCGGCGTGGTGCTTTCTGACCAGCGAGCTTTGATGTATCTCTCAACAAAGCCTGGACCGATGAGTTCAAGTAGGGGCTATAGGCTGAGAGCTTTTCTCATTGGGCTCTCAGCTTTTGCTTGAGCCACTTCATGCTTGAGCGGTGGCCGTTGTTCCCAACCAGCCAATAGCGGCAAGGTTGGAACAGTAGCTCTACCGGGTACACCGCGAAGGCGCTCGCGAGGTCATTGCGGACGAAGAAAGCGTTGACGCCGCTCAGGTTGCAGCTGACCAGCGTGTAGTCGTCTTTGAACAGATCCACCCAGGCCTGAAGGGATGCTCCGTAATAGTCGTCCTGCGCCCACTGATGGTCGCCTGCATAGGCCATGGCCATGCTGCTAGGCGGCGGGAATTTGCCGTTGTATTCGACGCAAATGACCTTCGGCGCGATCTCTTTCAGTGCCAGCGGCACCAGGTGCAGGTCGTTGCCGTCGATGTCGAACGAGAAGAAGTCGATGTTGGTTTCGTCAAGATGCTCCCTGAACTGCGCCACCAGCGGCCCGACGGATTCTTTTGTGACAAAGGCTTCCGTGACCAGGAGTTGATCGCTCTTCAGCTCGCCGAGGTGCTCAGCGATGAACGCGATGTTGCTTGCGCTGCCGTCAAGCCAGCCGCCGCGGTACCCGTCAAGCAGCAGCTGGTGCGTGTTGTTCTCCAAGCCATTGCCGCATCCGATTTCGATGAAGGTTTTCGACAGCGGGGTCAACTGCGAGACTCGCTGCAGGCAAGCACGGATCATCCCGTCTTCGTCGCACTGCGCGAAGGAGTTCCAGCCCAGTGCAGCGATGTTGCCGGGCATTTCCTTCGCGATCTCCTTCTGCAACTCGCGAATCAGCTGCGCGGAGTCTTGCCACGTGTGGCCAATGGTGCGAGCGCCGCTCAGGCCGGCGTGGGAGCCGAGCGCGGCTACCCGGGTCGAAATCACGCAGAGGTGTTCCTCAAGCGTCGGCGAAATCGATGGCTGCGCGTGCGCCTGGGCGGACTTGATCTGGTCAAGAGCAGACGCTGCGGAAAGTGCCGCCGCATACAGGCGGCGGAGCTGGCGAAAGGGCGTGACAGAGTTGAGCATTGATTGCGAGGGACATAGCGTCCCGGTTTGGTTTTTTCGGCGGTGGGCGTTCGCCCGAACTGGGCGGGCAGTGCATGCCGCCTGGGCTACTGAGATATCTGGCGTCTACTGGCACAGGCTCCTCGACGAAGCCTTTCGACGTGCCCGTGGGGTGATGCAACAGCTCGGCAATCTCGCGTTCCATTCCAGTGCCTCGACGCGGCGCGGCAGCTCTCTCTCGGCGTCGGCGGACGGCGGGTGCTTTGTGGCCGCTGGCCAGCGTGAGCGCGGCCTCGCGCCTTCCCTCCGGACTTTCTAGGCGCATCAACTTGGCTATCTCGTCTCGAGCTTTTATGCGGCGCTGCAATTCTTCCTTGAGGGACGTGGTCATCGGCGGGATTATGGTGCAGCGCGAACTGTCCTCACCATAACGGCGAGAGCTTCTTCCGCGTTCGCGATGCGGGTCGCCGCGTTGGTCAAGATCGCACCAAGCCCGGCGGCACCACAGGCAATCCCGAAGCGGTAGCCATGCCCTTCTCGAACACCGTGCCTGAGTAGGCCTCGGCACCACGGAACAGTGCGAGGTTCGCGACGACGACCTGCGCGGCGCGCCGCTTGCTCGCCGCGTAGATCGCGCCTGTGGCGTGGTGGTCGTGGTAATCGATTCATCGAATGGCACCAGCGCTTCCAGTCGCAGCTTCTCGCACATTGCTTCGTGTGAGTGCGGCGGGTATGCGGCGACCTATGGATATGGGACGCGTTTCATGTTCCCCGCAATGAAAGAAGCCCGCTACCTTTTGGATAGCGGGCTTTTCAGCGATGACGCGGCGTTGGTTGGTGGGCCCTGAGTGACTCGAACACTCGACCTACGGATTAAGAGTCCGCTGCTCTACCAACTGAGCTAAGAGCCCCTGCGCTGTAAGCGACTAGCGTTTTCAGGCAAGACCACGAGTATATCCCAGAATTTTCCGGTGTCCAAAAAAAATGTGAACCGCGGCGTTAGGATGCGCCACCGACGGGGCCATGCCCCTCCTCAATCAGGAGCATTTTCTTATGAGCGATGCAAACACCACGCCCCATGTCGTGATCACCGGTGCCGCGGGCGCGCTGGGTCGTGCCGTGGCGCAGCACTTCCTTGAGCAAGGCGCACGCCTTGCGTTGGTCGATCACCATGCCGGCCGATTGACCGAGGTCTTTCCGGGGCTCGACAACTCGCAGCACCTGCTGCTCGCGGGCGACGTGACCTCGGCGCCCGACATGGCCGAGTTGCTGACCGGCCAGGTGCTCAAGGCCTTCGGCCGCGTCGACGCGCTCGTGCACATCGCCGGTGGTTTCGAGATGGGCGAGGCAACGCATGCGCTGTCGCGCGCAAGCTGGGACCGCATGATGAATCTCAATGCGTGGTCGTTCGTCGCGGTGACGCAAGCCGTGCTGCCCTCGATGATCGAACGCAAGAGCGGCCGCATCGTCGCGGTGACGGCAAAAGTGGCGGCGCGCGGCGTGCCGGCAATGGCGGCGTACATCGCATCGAAGAGCGCATTGCAGCGCCTGGTGGAAGCGATGGCGGCCGAAGCCGCACCGCACGGCGTCAGCGTGAACAGCGTCGCGCCGAGCGTGCTGGACACACCGGCGAATCGCCAGGCGATGCCCGATGCCAATCCGGCCGAATGGGTGTCGACGTCGGTCGCGGCGCAGACCATCGGCTTCCTCGCATCGCCTGCAGCCGCTGCGTTGCATGGCCAGCACCTGACGCTCGATACCTGAGTGCCAAAAGAAAAGGCCTTGGCGGTTGCCAAGGCCTTTTCGAATCGGTTGGTGGAGAGGATGAGGATCGAACTCACGACCTCCGCATTGCGAACGCGGCGCTCTCCCAGCTGAGCTACCCCCCCAACACGGCGTAAATTCTAACCAGACTCCCGTCTCGCCGCACGTGGTGTCGTGCCAAGATCCGCGCCTCGCAAACCAAGAACACAAGAGCAGCAACCGCATGGCCTCGTACGACCCCGCCTGGCTGGAAGGCATGTACAACAATCTCGCACGGGTGAAAAACCACCCCGCGTATTTCGAGCGCTGGACGCGCGAATCGGCGGCGGTGCGCGACGCCTTGCCCGGCCGGATCGATCTTCGCTACGGCGACGGACCGAACGAAACGCTCGATATTTTTCCGGCGCCGATCCCCGACGCGCCGGTCCTGGTCTTCATCCACGGCGGTTACTGGCGTGCGATGGACAAGAGCCAGCATTCCTTCATCGCGCCGTCGTTCAACGACCGCGGCATCTGTGTCGTCGTGCCCAACTACGCGTTGTGTCCCGGACCGGTCGAGGCGCCCGTCACCGTGCCGGGCATCCTCATGCAGGTGGTGCATGCGCTCGAGTGGACTTGGCGCCACGTCGCGGCCTATGGCGGCGATCCTTCGCGCATCACCGTCGCGGGTCATTCGGCCGGCGGCCACATGGCGGCGGCGCTGCTGGCGTGCGACTGGAAAGCGGTCGCGCCCGATCTGCCTGCGCAGCTGGTGCGCAACGCGCTCTCGGTCTCGGGCCTCTACGACCTGCGGCCACTGCAACACACGCCGTTCCTGGAGAACACGCTGAAGCTGACCGATGCCGACGCTCGCCGTGCGAGCCCGGTGCTCTGGCCCGCACCGCCGAGGGGCCAGCTCTATGCAGTCGCCGGTGGCGAAGAGAGCCCGGAATTCATCCGCCACAACACGATGATCCGCGACGCCTGGGGCCGCAATGCCGTGCCTGTGTGCGAGGTGCTTCCGGGCCTCGACCACTTCAGCGTGGTCGACGCCTTCGCCGATCCGGCCCACGCGCTGCACCGCCACGCGGTGCAACTGCTCGAGGCCTGACCGAGACGGCCCGGGGCAGGGCGCTTACATCAGCAGGTGTTCGCCCTCGTTGGCGCCGCCCAGCGTGACGTAGTTGACCTTGCGGATGTCCATCAGCGTGCGGCCGCCCGCGTAGCTGATGGAGCTCTGCACGTCCTGCTCCATCTCGACCAGCGTGTCGGCCAGCTTGCCCTTGATGGGTTCGAGGATGCGCTTGCCCTCGACGTGCTTGTACTCGCCCTTGTTGAAGTCGCTGGCCGAGCCGTAGTACTCCTTGAAGAGCGCGCCGTCGACCTCGACCGTCTTGCCGGGCGACTCTTCGTGACCCGCGAACAGCGAGCCGATCATCACCATCGAGGCGCCAAAACGCACGCTCTTCGCGATGTCGCCGTGGTCACGGATGCCGCCGTCCGCAATGATCGGCTTGGTCGCCACGCGCGCGCACCACTTGAGCGCCGACAGCTGCCAGCCACCCGTGCCGAAACCCGTCTTGAGCTTGGTGATGCAGACCTTGCCCGGGCCGATGCCGACCTTGGTCGCATCCGCGCCCCAGTTCTCCAGGTCGATCACCGCTTCAGGCGTGCCGACGTTGCCGGCGATCACGAAGGCCTTCGGCAGCTTCTCCTTGAGGTAGCCGATCATGTTCTTCACGCTGTCGGCATGGCCGTGCGCGATGTCGATCGTGATGTATTCGGGAACGAGGCCTTGTGTCACCAGTTGGTCGACGGTCTCGTAGTCGGGCTTCTTCACGCCGAGCGAGATCGAGGCGAACACGCCCTTGCCCTGCATCTCCTTGACGAACTTCACGTTGTCCAGGTCGAAGCGGTGCATCACATAGAAGTAGCCGTTCTGCGCGAGCCAGAGGCAGATCGACTCGTCGACCACCGTCTTCATGTTGGCCGGCACCACCGGCAGGCGGAATGTGCGTTCGCCCAGCGTCACGCTGGCGTCGCACTCCGAACGGCTCTCCACGCGGCACTTGCGGGGGAGCAAAAGGATGTTGTCGTAATCGAAAATCTGCATGACCAGGCTCCTGAAAGGAATCGTTGAAAAAAACGAATGAGCGCTTGGTCCGGCCGGCTTTTGCGGTGCTTCTCGAAAAGGAAACGCCCACAAAAAACCGGGCGCAAGAATCTTGGGCCCGGTGATTGATTTTACGCGGGGTCCCGGAGGCAGGTCTTCCAGTTCTTCGTATAACCCGCATACGCGGTGGTTTCTACAATCGGTGGATGTTGTTTAACGATCCTGCGGCTGATGCCAACCCCTCGGAACTGCCACTGCTGCAGAACCTGAACCCGGAGCAGCGCGCTGCGGTCACTCTGCCCCAGGGCAATGCGCTCATCCTCGCGGGCGCCGGCTCCGGCAAGACCCGGGTGCTCACCACCCGCATCGCCTGGCTGCTCCAGACCGGTCAGGTCTCCGCCGGCGGCATCCTCGCCGTGACCTTCACCAACAAGGCCGCCAAGGAAATGATGACGCGGCTGACGGCAATCCTGCCGGTCAACGTGCGCGGCATGTGGATCGGCACCTTCCATGGCCTGTGCAACCGCCTCCTGCGCGCGCACTGGAAGCTGGCCAACCTGCCGTCAACCTTCCAGATCCTCGACACGCAAGACCAGCTCTCGGCCATCAAGCGCCTGATGAAGCAGTTCAACGTCGATGACGAGCGCTTCCCCGCCAAGCAGACCCAGTGGTTCATCGCCGGTGCCAAGGAAGACGGCCTGCGTCCGAAGGACGTGGAGATCCGCAGCGACGACGACCGCAAGAAGGTCGAGCTCTACCAGCTCTACGAAGAGCAGTGCCAGCGCGAAGGCGTGGTCGACTTCGGCGAGCTCATGCTGCGCAGCTACGAACTGCTGCGCGACAACGACCCTGTGCGCGAGCACTACCAGCGGCGCTTTCGTCACATCCTGATCGACGAGTTCCAGGACACCAACCGCCTGCAATACGCGTGGATCAAGATGCTCTCGGGCAACACGGTCGGCGGGCAGTTCACGCCGAACCCCAACAACAGCGTGATCGCGGTGGGCGACGACGACCAGAGCATCTACGCCTTTCGCGGCGCGCGCGTGGGCAACATGGCCGACTTCGTGCGCGAGTTCGACGTGCAGCACCAGATCAAGCTGGAGCAGAACTACCGCAGCTACAGCAACATCCTCGACTCGGCCAACGAGCTCATCAGCCACAACAAGAAGCGCTTGGGCAAGAACCTGCGCACCGACCAGGGCCCGGGCGAACCGGTGCGCGTGTACGAGTCGCCCACCGATCTCGCCGAAGCGCAGTGGATGGTCGAGGAAATGCGCCAGCTCGTGCGCGACGGCTTCGACCGGAAAGAGATGGCGGTGCTCTACCGCAGCAATGCGCAGAGCCGGGTGATTGAAACGGCGCTCTTCAATGCCTCGGTGCCGTACCGCGTGTATGGGGGCCTCCGCTTCTTCGAGCGCGCCGAAATCAAGCACGCGCTGGCCTACCTGCGCCTCCTGGAGAACAAGGACGACGACACCAGCTTCCTGCGCGTCGTCAACTTTCCGCCGCGTGGCATTGGCGCGCGCACGCTCGAAACCCTGCAGGACGCGGCCCGCGCGGCCGGGCGTTCGCTGCACGACGCGGTCAGCGTGGTCGGCGGCAAGGCGGGCGCGAACCTCACCGGCTTCGTCGCCAAGATCGACGTGCTGCGGGAGCAGACCCAGGGCGTGAGCCTGCGCGAGATCATCGAGTTGGTGCTCGACCACAGCGGCCTCGTCGAGCACTACAAGGCCGACCGCGAAGGCGCGGACCGCCTCGAGAACTTGGACGAACTGGTCAACGCGGCCGAAAGCTTCGTCACGCAGGAAGGCTTCGGCCGCGATGCGGTGGCGCTGCCGGTCGACGAATTGCGCCAGTCGCCCGCGAGCCAGGGGATCGACCCGACCCGCCCGGTGCTCGACGAGCCGCTCGCACCCGACGCCGAGACCGGCGAAACGCTGAGCCCGCTGGCCGCGTTCCTCACGCACGCCGCGCTCGAATCGGGCGACAACCAGGCGCAGGCCGGCCAGGACGCGGTGCAGCTCATGACGGTGCACGCCGCCAAGGGCCTGGAGTTCGACTGTGTGTTCATCACCGGCATGGAAGAAGGCCTGTTCCCGCACGAGAACTCGATGAGCGACTTCGAGAGCCTCGAGGAAGAGCGCCGCCTGATGTACGTGGCGATCACGCGCGCCCGCAAGCGCCTGTACCTGAGCCATTCGCAGACGCGCATGCTGCACGGGCAGACCCGCTACAACGTCAAGAGCCGCTTCTTCGATGAGCTGCCCGAAGGGGCGCTCAAGTGGCTCACGCCCAAGAACCAGGGCTTCACGCCGTCGGCCTTTGGCTACGGCGGCGGCTACGGGAGCACGCGCGGCGGCAGTGGCGGCTACAGCGGTGGAAGCAGCGGATATGGAGGTGGTGGCTACGGCGGCAGCAAGGACACCTTCGCCAGCCCGCCGGTGCCACCGCAGAAGACCGCACCGTCGCATGGCCTGCGCTCGGGCATGCAGGTGTTCCACAACAAGTTCGGCGAGGGCACCGTGCTGGCCCTCGAAGGCACAGGCGACGACGCGCGTGCGCAGGTCAAGTTCACGCGCCACGGCGTGAAGTGGCTGGCGCTGTCGGTGGCCAAGCTCACGCCGGTCTGAGGCTGCTACCAAACCTATAGCTGACAGCATAGGCCGGGCGGGCGTCAGCCCGGTTTTTCCGGGATCAGCCGTACACTCCGGACTCGCCAAAACAAGGGGAGTCGGGGATGTGGTTCATAGGCATGATGGCCGGCCTGTTCATTGGGGCGCTGTTCGAATCGGTGCCCGTGGCGCTGGTTCTTGCGCTCGTTGGCGCATTGGCGTTCGCCAAGCTGTTCGGCAAGAAGAAAAAGGGCGAGCCGCAGCGCACCGAAGCTGAGGTCGGCTTGCCTGATGGCCGCGTCGCCGGCACGCCGGCCGCGACCGCACCCGCAGGCGGCGTGCTGAAGCTGCAGCAGCGGGTGACAGAACTCGAGGAGCGCGTCAGCCAGCTCGAACGCCGGCTCGCGCAGGGCGCGAGTGATGTAGCCATCGTCCCGACGGCAGCCGCGCCAATCGGCGACCTCGCCACATCCATGGCCAGCACGCCGGCTGCGGAGTCGCCTTCGCTGCCGCTGGCTCAACCTGCGGCGGCACAAGCTGCCGAGATGACGCGGCCCCGCATCGCCACCATGCAGGTCCCGCGGCCCGTCGTCGTTGCCGAGAAGCCTGTTGCAGAAGCGCCGGTCCCGCCCGCAGCACCCGTCGCTCCTGCCGCAGAAAAACCCGCCGCGCCACGCGCACCTGAGCCCGTCGCCACACCCACGCCGCAGGTCGCCGTGCCGCCGCTGGTTCGCCGTCCACCACCGCCGCCGCCGCCGCCACCGGTCCCGCTGCGCGACCGCCTGCCCGCACCGATCGCCAACCTGATCTTCGGCGGCAACATGCTGGTGAAGCTCGGCGTGCTGATCCTGTTCCTCGGCCTCGCTTTCCTGCTGCGCTACACGGCCGAACGCGTCACGGTGCCGATCGAGCTGCGCTACGCCGCAGTCGCCCTGGTGGGCGCGGGCCTCCTGGTGCTGGGCTGGCTGCTGCGCCACAAGCGCGCGGGCTATGCGCTGATATTGCAGGGCGCGGGCATCGGCGTCTTCTATCTCACGACGCTCGCAGCCATGAAGCTCAGCGGCCTGCTGCCGGCCAGCGTGGGCTTCGCGTTCCTGTTCGGCGTGGCGGTGCTGAGTGCTGCATTGGCGGTGCTGCAGAACGCGCCCTTGCTCGCCATCGTCGCCGCGCTCGAAGGCTTCGCGGCGCCGGTGCTGGCATCGACCGGCTCCAACCAGCCGGTGGGCCTCTTCACCTACCTGCTGGTGCTCGACGTGGGCATCGTGCTGATCGCGTGGTTCAAGGCCTGGCGCGTGCTCAACCTGATCGGCTTCGTGGGCACCTTCACGCTCGCGGCCGGCTGGGCGCACAAGTACTACACGGACGACCAGTACGGCATCGTGCAGCCGTTCCTCATCGTGTTCTTCCTGCTGTTCACCGCCATCGGTTTGTTCTTCGCGCGCCGCACGCTGTTCGATGCACCGGTGCAGCCCGCGCAGCCGCTCGCAACGCGCGCGCTCGACACGCTGCGCCGCGCCGGCCGGGTCGACAGCTCGCTGGTGTTCGGCACGCCGATGGTCGCCTTCGGCATGCAGTACCTGCTGATGCGTCCGTTGGAATACGGCGCCGCGTTCTCGGCGATGGCGCTCGCGGCGTTCTATCTCGTGATGGGCCGGCTGGTGTTCGCCACGCAGCCCAAGGGTCTCGCGCTGCTGGCGGAGGCGTACGCCATCGTCGGCGTGATCTTCGGCACGCTCGCCATTCCGCTCGGCCTCGAAGGGCAGTGGACCGGTGCGGCGTGGGCGGTCGAAGCGGCCGGCATGTACTGGCTCGGCGCGCGGCAGGGGCGTGTCTATGCGCGGGCCTTCTCGTTCCTGGTGTTCGCCGGCGCGGTGTGGAAGCTGCTCGAAGCCACGCAGCTCGACGGGGCGGCGGGGCATCCGCTGCTGCAGGGCTCGGTGATCGGGCCGCTGCTGGTGGCGGCGAGCGCCTTCGCGATGTGGGCCATGCACCGCCGCGCCAGGCTCGATGAAGGCGACAGCCTCGAAGCCATCGTCGGCGGCGCCTTGCCGTGGCTCGGCATGGCCGCGCTCACGCTGCTCTTGTGGCAGTGGTTCACACCGCCGTGGGCCGCGGCCGCGACGGCCGTGCTCGCATCGGTCACCTTCGCGGTTGCCGTGCGTTTCGCGCTGCTGCCGCTCACCTACGTGAGCTTCGGCATGCAGGCGCTGGCGGTGGCGGGCTTCATCGCCACGCTGCACCGCACGGGCGATGGCCTCGACGCCGGGCAGGCGCTCGAAAGCGGCTGGCAGGGCGCCGCGGCCGCCTGCCTGATCGCCCTCAGCGTGCTCGGCAGCGCAGCCTGGTCAATGCTGCAGGCGCACCGTGCGGCACTGGCGCGCGGCGTGCAGCCCGTGTGGTCGATCGGCAATGTGGTGGGTGTGATCGCGGGCGTGGGCTTGCTTCACCTGGCGATGCTGTTCCAGATCAGCCTTGCCCAGGCCGCGCTGCTGTGGCCGCTGACCGCCACCGTCGTGCTGTGGGTGGCGCTGCGCATGGCGCACCTGCCGCTCGCGGCGTTCGCGGGCGTGCTGCATGCGGTCTCGGCGATTCTCTTCGTCATGCTGGCGGAGATGGGGGGCGACATGCGCGTGCTGCGTCCCGCCTTCGGTCACCTTGGTTTCTGGACGCCGGTGGTGATGGGCCTTGCGGCGCTCCTGGCCGGCGACTGGTTGCGCGACGAAGCGCGGCCGCGCGCGGGCGAGCCCGCTGGCGTGGCGCGCAAGCGCTGGGTCAACGCCTGGTGTGCCCTTCCCGCGGTGCTGTGGACGCCGGTGGTCTGGGGCCTGTTCTGGTGGCTGTTCGGCGCGCTGGACGAGAGCGTCCGGGTGCTGAACCTCCACGCGCTGGCGAGCCACGTGCCCGCGGTCGCGATGGCGGTGGTTCTCGTGACGTCCGTGCTGTCGGCGCTCGTGGCGCACCGGCGCGACTGGTCGCAACTCGGCCGGGCGACCCTGGCCACGCTGCCCGGCTTCGGCCTGATCGCCGCCTACGGCATCGCGGGCGGGTTGACGCTGTTCTATGTGCCGTCGAGCGCGCTCGGCTGGATCGCGTGGCCGCTGGCGCTCGCGTGGCACCTGCGCCTGCTGCGCGCGCAGAAGCGCTGGCTCGACGCCTCGGTGCTGACGCCGTTCCACGTCGCGGGCTTCTGGCTTTTCCTGCTGCTCGCGGCGCGCGAATGCCAGTGGCAGCTCGGCCGCGTCGGTGCCGAGTGGTCGAGCTGGCAACTGCTGGGCTGGGCCCTCGTGCCGGCGCTGGTGCTGTGGGCGCTGCGCTCGCGCGTGTTGCTGCAGCGCTGGCCGCTCAGCGAATACCGCAGCGCCTACCTGGAACTCGCCGCAACGCCGGTGGCGGTGTACCTGTTCGCATGGGTCTGGGTCACCAACGCGGTGAGCCCCGGGGATGCGGCGCCGCTGCCGTATGTGCCGCTGCTCAACCCGCTCGAACTCGCGCAATGGCTCGTGCTGTTCGCGCTGGTGCTCTGGTGGCGCGCGCTGCCGCCCGCCTCGTTTGCGCGTGTGCAGCCGATGGTCGCCAAGGGCGCGGTCGGCTTCACCGGCCTTGCGTTGCTGACCGGCATGGTGCTGCGCACCTGCCATCACTACGCGGGCGTGGAATGGCGCTTCGACGCGCTCTACGCCTCGTGGCTCACGCAGGCGGCGCTGTCGATCACCTGGGCGATCTGTGGCGTGGTCGCGATGGTGCTCGGCCACGGGCGCCGGGTGCGCACGCTGTGGATCGCGGGTGCCGCGCTGCTCGGCGTCGTGGTGCTGAAGCTGTTCTTCGTCGAACTGGCGGACCGCGGCGGGCTGTTCCGCATCGTGTCGTTCATCGCCGTCGGGGCCTTGCTGTTGCTGGTGGGGTACTTCGCGCCGGTGCCGCCCAAGAAGGAAGAGCCGGAGCCGAAGACGGCACCGGCCGAAGGAGGTGCTGTATGAGCGATCGTTCGATTCGTATCGTCTTCGCCGCGCTGATGGCCGCGGCTTCGGCAGGCGTTGCACAGGCGCAGCCGGTCACTTCCGCCTCCATCGCGCTGCATGGCACCGGGCCGTACCACCGGCTCGCGCTGCCGCTCGCCATCTACGGCCGTGCCGCCTATGGCGACCTCGGCGACCTTCGGGTCCACAACGCCGCCGGGCACGCGGTGCCTTATGCCTGGTTGCGCAATGAAGCGTCAGCGCCGCGAACGGCCTCGCAGGCGGTGCCGATCTTCGCGTTGCCCGGCAGTGCCGCACCGGGCGACACCGCGCTTGCGTTCACCGTGCGACCCGACGGCTCGCTGGCGCTGGACAACAAGGCCACCGCCAAGCCAAACGACGCGACGCAGTGGCTCATCGACGTGAGCCAGGTCAAGGGCAGCCTGCTGCAGGCGCGCTTCGAGATCGCGCCCGATGCGCGTGGCCTGTTCGCCTTCCGGCTGGAGGCCAGCGAGGACCTGCGGCAATGGCGTCCGGTGGGCGGCGAGGAGCAATTGGTGCGTCTGGCTCACGGCGGCCAGACCATCGAGCGGATGGCGGTCGAGCTGGGCAATTTGCGCACGCGCTTCCTGCGCCTGCGCTGGAGCGATCCGCAACAAGGCGCACCGCTCGCCAAGGTGGAAATCGACAGCGTGCAGGAGGTCGAGCCGGCGGCGCCGATCGAATGGTCCGGCGCGCTGAAGCCCGAGCGCTGCGCCGAGGACTACTGCGACTACCTGCTGCCGCGTGGCCTGCCCGTGCAGAGCCTGCGCATCGACCTGGCCGACATCAACACGCTCGCGCAGGTCGGCGTGTCGGGTCTGGTCGATGCCGCACCGGCTTCGGCGACGCCGCAGCAGCAGTTCGTGCCGCGCAACCCGCTCTACGCGTTGCGGCACCAGCAGCGTCGAACGACCCCGTTGCCCACCGGCCCGGGCGAGGCGCCGCTGCTCGACACGGTCGTGTACAGGCTCGCGCAGGCCGGCGGTGAAGCGCGTTCTCCGGTGCTGGCGCTCGACGGCGCGGTGTATTCGCGCCTCAGGCTGCGCACTTCAGGTCCGGTGAGCGTGCTCGGCGCAACGCCGCCGACGATTGCGGTGGGCGCCACGCCGCGCACACTGGTGTTTCTTGCGCAAGGCGGCGCGCCGTTCTCGCTGGCGTGGAGCGCGGCGTCCGACAAGGGCGCGGTTCAAGGTTCGGTGCCGGGGGCACCGCTTGCGTTGTCGACGCTGATCCCGGGCTACGTCGCGGACAAACCGGTTGTGGCGGACGATGCTTCGGTCACGCTGCCCGTGGCTGCAGTGGAAGCAGCAGTCGCTGCCGCCGCGCTCGCGCCCGTTCCCGAGGCGGTGCCGAACGATCCGTCGCGCAAGTGGTGGCTCTGGGGTGCTCTGGGTGTCGGCCTGCTGTTGCTCGCAGGCATGGCGTGGTCGCTGTTCGCGAGCCTGCGCAAGGACAAGGCTGCGAACGACTGACCGGCGACGGTCAGTTCGGATCGAAGCTGTCGCGAAAGGTGAACCAGGTCGAGCTGAGCGACATGGCCGCCAGCACCAGCGCCGTGCCGATCATCAGGATGTTGCCGACCGCCACGGCCGCGCCGCCGGCGCCCAGCGCGCCGACGCCCACCAGCACGGTAGCCACCAGGCCCATCGCGATGCCGGCCAGGAGGAACACGCCGAACCATGAGAGCACGAAGAGCGCATAGGCGCCGAAGTTGCGAAACAGCGCAACGATGCTGAAGAAGATGCTCTTGACCGGCTCCACACGGTGCCAGTGCACCAGCGCCGGCGCGTGCCACATGGCCAGCGACAGCGGCAGGTTCAGGCACATCAGGAGCACGCGGGCCAGCTGGAAATCACTGCTGGCCATCACCTCGGGCGTGATCGCGTCGTCGAGCAGGTAGGCGCGCATGAGCTGCCCGCCGTCGACCAGCGCGGTGACCATCACCGCGAACACGAAATACACCGCGGAGATCGCGCCCAGCACCACGAGCGAGCGCCATTCGGTGCGCATGGCGCCGAACACCGCGACGAACATCGCGGAGCCCGTGGGGCGCTGCAGATCGCCGGGGCGGGTCGCACGGATGAGTGCGTCGGGGTTGCTGTTCTCGTGCGCCACCGAGGTCGCCACCATCAGGCCGAGCGTCATGAAGGGCAGCAGCACCGGCGCGATCACGCTGCCGATGATGGGCAGCACCGACACCATCGAGATCGCCGCCATGAACAGGAAGAACAGCGAGATGAAGGCGAGCGGCTGCTGCCAGAAGGTCTTGAGTCCGGAGCGGACCCAGGCGGCGCCGGTTCGCGCCGGCACGAGGTTGAGTTTCATGGGGTCCGGATCATGCGGCCATGAGCGGCTCGAGAGCCTGCGCCATGGCATGCGGGTGGTTGGCGCGCCAGCGCAGCACGCGCTCGAAGTGCGTGGGGTCGTGGGGCTTGAGCATGCTGGCCTCGCGCGGCAGATGAAAGTCCCACAGGCGCGAGATCCAGAAGCGCAGCGCCGCGGCGCGCAGCATCGCGGGCAGCAGGGCGCGCTCGGAGGCGTTCAGCGGGCGCACGGTCTCGTAGGCGGAGAGCAGGGCGTCGGCACGTGCGGCGTCGTGCACGCCGGTGGCGAGGTCGATGGCCCAGTCGTTCAGGCACACCGAGAGGTCGAAGAGCCAAGTGTCGGTGCCGGCGAAGTAGAAGTCGAACACGCCGGTCAGGCGAGGTGCCGAACCGGGCTCGACATCGGTCGCGAACATCACGTTGTCGCGGAACATGTCGGCATGCACCGGCCCGCGTGGCAGCGCCGCGTAGGCCGACGATTCGGCGATGTGGTTCTGATAGGCGAGCTCGGCGCGCAGGAGCGCGGCCTGCGATTCGTCGATGTAGGGCAGCACCACCGGAACGGTCTCGTTCCACCACGCGAGGCCGCGCAGGTTCGGCTGGATGCGCGGGAAGTCGCGCGCGGCGATGTGCATGCGCGCCAGCATCTCGCCCAGTTCGGCGCAGTGCGCAGCGGTCGGGGCGAGTTCGCTGTGGCCCGACAGGCGCTGCACCAGCGCCGCCGGCTTGCCCGCCACGATGTGCAGCAGCTCGCAGGGCGCATTGGCGGGAACCGTCAGCGCGTGGCCCTTGGGGGCTTCCACGGCCGGATCGGCCACGGGTTCCGGCACCGGAAGGCCGCGGGCTGCCAGGTGCTTCATGAGGCAAAGGTAGTAGGGCAACTGCTCGGCGCTGAGGCGCTCGAACAGCGTGAGCACGAACTCGCCGGACTCGGTGGTCGCGAAGTAGTTGGTGTTCTCGATGCCGCCCTCGATGCCGCGCAGGTCGCGCAGCGCGCCCATGCCCAGGCGCTGGACGAGCGCGTCTGCCTCGCCGAACTCGACTTCGGTAAAAACTGCCATGGGGGTGCTCAGCGACGAGCCGGGAATGCGGGGGACTGGAACGACGAGGGCACGGTCAGAACTTCATCACGTTCCAGACGCGGGCGCCGCTGCTGCCGGAATTCGGCGTCGCTCGAACCCCGGGCGGTGCCGCCGTCGTTGGGCAGCACTTCGTAGCCCGGCATGTTCGACTTCGGCTTGACGTTGATGCTCTGCGTGCGGCCACCGTAGCGGACTTCATCGACCGAGGCGCCGCTGTCTTCCGTGTGGATGTGCTCGATCTTCTGGTTGCGGCGGCCGTCGGCCTGCTCCTGATTTTGTAGCGGCTCCGCAGGTGCCGGGGTGGCAGCGGGCGCGGACTGCGCCTGCGCGGCGGCGAAGGGGGCTGCAAAGGCCAGCGCCAGCAGGATGCGGCGGGCAATCAGGAGTGTGGAGCTAGGCATGCCTTCATTGTAGGCGCGCACCTGCGCCAAGGGTGTCGGTGCCGAGCGCATGGCGCCGTGGTTCTGTACGCCGGTCCGGGCACGGCAAAATGGCCCGATGACCGACAAGAAAACGCTGCTGCTCGTCGATGGCTCGAGCTACCTGTACCGAGCCTTCCACGCCATGCCCGACCTGCGCGCCGTGCCCGGCGACCCGAAGAGCCCGGCCACCGGCGCCATCCGGGGAATGATCAACATGATGACCGCGCTGCGCCGCGAGGTGCGCGCCGACTACGCGGCCTGCATCTTCGATGCACCCGGCAAGACCTTCCGCGACGACTGGTATCCCGAGTACAAGGCCAACCGCTCGCCGATGCCCGACGACCTGCGCAGCCAGATCGACCCCATCCATGAAGTGGTGAAGCTCCTGGGCTGGCCCGTGCTCACGGTGCCCGACGTGGAGGCCGACGACGTGATCGGCACGCTCGCCAAGATCGCCGCCGCGCAGGGCATCGAGGTGATCGTCTCCAGCGGCGACAAGGACCTGAGCCAGCTGGTCGACGAGCACATCACCATCATCGACACGATGAACGGCAAGAAGCGCGACGTGGCGGGCGTCACGGCCGAGTTCGGCGTGCCGCCGAACCTCATGGTCGACTACCAGACGCTCGTGGGCGACTCGGTCGACAACGTGCCCGGTGTCGAGAAGGTCGGCCCCAAGACCGCTGCCAAATGGCTGCTCGAATACGGCTCGCTCGATGCGCTGGTCGAACGCGCCGCCGAAGTGAAGGGCGCCGCCGGTGAAAACCTGCGCAGGGCGCTCGACAAGCTGCCCCTGAGCCGCAAGCTCGTCACCATCCGCACCGACTGCGACCTCGACGGCCACGTCGTCGGCCTGCCGTCCCTCAAAGGCCTGCCCGTCGGCGCACCGCAGACCGCCGAGCTCAAGCCCTTCTACGAGAAGTTCGGCTTCAAGAGCCTCGTGAAGACGCTCGAAGCGCAGGAAGTTCCGCCCGAGCTGATCGAGGAAAACATCAAGAAGAAGGCCGCCAAGGCCAGCACCGACCAGGGCGGACTGTTCGACGAGCCTTCGGACCTGAGCGCGCTCGAGGCCGCCGCCCCCGCGAGCAACCTCAAGTACGACACCATCACTACCTGGGAACAGTTCGATGCCTGGCTCGCGAAGCTCGAAGCCGCAGAGCTCGCAGCCATCGACACCGAGACCACATCGCTCGACGAAATGGTCGCGCAGATCGTCGGCGTGAGCTTCAGCGTCGAGCCGGGCGAAGCGGCCTACATCCCGCTCACGCACAACTACCCCGACGCGCCTGCGCAGTTGCCCATCGACGAGGTGCTCGCCAAGCTCAAGCCCTGGCTCGAGAACCCCGAGAAGAAAAAACTCGGCCAGCACATCAAGTACGACCGCCATGTGTTCGCCAACCACGGCATCGAGGTCGAGGGCTACGCGCACGACACCATGCTGCAGAGCTACGTGCTCGAAGTGCACAAGCCGCACGGCCTCGCGTCCCTGGCCGAGCGCCACCTGGGCCGCAGCGGCATCTCCTACGAAGACCTGTGCGGCAAGGGCGCGCACCAGATTTCCTTCAGCCAGGTCGACATCGCCAAGGCCGCCGAATACTCGTGCGAAGACAGCGACCAGACCCTGGACGTGCACCGCACGCTGTGGCCCCAGCTCGAAGCCAACGAGAAGCTGCGCTTCGTCTACCAGCTCGAGATGGATTCGAGCGAGGCGCTCTACCGCGTCGAGCGCAACGGCGTGATGATCGACAGCGCCACGCTCGCCGCGCAGAGCCACGAACTGGGTACGCGCATCATGGCGCTGGAGCAGGAGGCCTACGAGATCGCGGGCCAGCCCTTCAACCTTGGTTCGCCCAAGCAGATCGGCGAAATCTTCTTCACCAAGCTGGGCCTGCCGGTGGTCAAGAAAACACCGAGCGGCGCGCCCAGCACCGATGAGGAAGTGCTGGAGAAACTGGCCGAGGACTACCCGCTCCCCGCCAAGATCCTGGAGCACCGCGGCCTCTCCAAGCTCAAGGGCACCTACACCGACAAGCTCGGCCAGCTCGCCAACCCGCGCACCGGCCGCGTGCACACGCACTACGCGCAAGCCGTCGCAGTGACGGGGCGCCTGAGCAGCAACGACCCGAACCTGCAGAACATCCCGATCCGCACGCCCGAAGGCCGCCGCGTGCGCGAGGCTTTCGTGGCACCGGCGGGCAGCGTGATCGCCAGCGCTGACTACTCGCAGATCGAGCTGCGCATCATGGCTCACATCAGCGGCGACGAGTCGCTGCTGCGCGCCTTCACCGAAGGCATCGACGTGCACCGCGCGACCGCCGCCGAAGTGTTCGGCTCCACGCCCGACCAGGTGTCGAGCGAGCAGCGCCGCTATGCGAAGGTCATCAACTTCGGGCTCATCTACGGCATGAGCAGCTTCGGCCTCGCGAAGAACCTGGGCATCGAGACCAAGGCCGCGGCCTCCTACATCGAGCGCTACTTCGCGCGCTACCCGGGCGTGAAGGCGTACATGGACGAAACCAAGGCGCTCGCCAAGGAACAGGGCTACGTCGAGACCGTGTTCGGCCGGCGCCTGTACCTGCCCGAGATCAATTCGCCCAACGGCCCGCGCCGCGGCGGCGCCGAGCGCGCGGCCATCAACGCGCCGATGCAGGGCACGGCCGCCGACCTCATCAAGCTGAGCATGGTCAAGGTACAGAACGTGCTTGACGAAGAGAAGCGCGCCACCAAGATGATCATGCAAGTGCACGACGAACTGGTGTTCGAAGTGCCCGAGGCCGAAGTCGAATGGGTGCGCACCGAAATCCCGCGCTTGATGGCCGGCGTGGCGGCGCTCAAGGTGCCGCTGCTGGCCGAGATAGGCATCGGTCCCAACTGGGACAAAGCCCACTGACCCAAAGAAGAACCGCACCCATGAAAATCCAGCCCCGCAAATTCCTGCTCGCCGCCGTCTGCGCCGCCTTCCTCGGCACCGCCTTCGCCGCTCCCGATGCCCGCATCGCTTCGCTCGCCGCGAAAGAAAAGCCCGCGCTGCTCGACACGCTCAAGGAACTGGTCTCCATCGAGTCGGGCAGCCGCGACCTCGAAGGCCTGGAAAAAATCTCGGACCTCATCGCCGCGAAGTTCAAGGCACTGGGCGGCGAGGTCGAGCTGATCGATCCGAGCGCCGAGGCCTACCGCATGGAAGACACGCCCGAGAAAATCGGCCGCGTCGTGCGCGCCACCTTCAAGGGCACGGGCACGAAGAAGATCATGCTCATCGCGCACATGGACACGGTCTACACAGTGGGCATGCTCAACAAGCAGCAGTTCCGCATCGATGGCGACAAGGCCTATGGCCTGGGCATCTCCGACGACAAGCAGGGCGTGGCCGTCATCACGCACACGGTGGCCATGCTGCAGGCGCTGAAGTTCAAGGAGTACGGCACGCTCACCGTGCTGATCAACGGCGACGAGGAAATCAGCTCGCCCGGCTCGCGCGCGCTCCTCACGCGCCTCGGCGGCGAGCACGATGCGGTGATGTCCTTCGAAGGCGCCTCCATCAAGGACGACAAGCTCTCGCTCGCGACCGCGGGCATCGCCTCGGTCACGCTGAACGTCACCGGCAAGGCTTCGCATGCGGGCTCCGCGCCCGAACTGGGCGTGAACGCGCTCTACGAACTCTCGCACCAGATCCTGCAGATGCGCGACCTCTCCGACCCGGCCACGGGCCTGAAGATGAACTGGACCATCTCGAAATCGGGCAGCAACCGCAACGTGATTCCGGCCGCCGCCACCGCGGGCGCCGACGTGCGCGTGCTCAAGGTCGCCGACTACGACCGCATCGAGCAACAGGTCAACGAGCGCGTGAAGAAGCAGTTGATTCCCGAGGCCAAGGTGGAGCTCAAGTTCGAACGCCGCCGTCCGCCGCTGGAGGCCACGCCCGCCTCGATCGCGTTCGCCAAGCATGCGCAGGCCATCTACAAGGACGAACTCGGCCGCCCGCTGGGCGCGGACGACAAGGCAGCCGGCGGAGGCACCGATGCCGCCTTCGCCTCGCTCAAGACCAAGGCACCGGTTGTCGAGCGCTTCGGCCTGCAGGGCTTCGGCGCGCACTCGGCCGATGCTGAATATGTGCTGATCGATTCCATCGAGCCGCGCCTGTATCTCGCCACTCGGATGGTGATGGACATTTCGCGCGGCAAGACCGGCGGCAACTGATTCGCTCAAGCCTTCATGCGGCTGCGTCACATCGAGGTCTTCAACGCGATCATGCTCACGGGCAGCGTGAGCGCGGCGGCGCGGCTCATCAACATCACGCAGCCCGCGGTGAGCCGCACCTTGCAGCACGCCGAGCTGCAGCTGGGCTTTCCGCTGTTCCAGCGCGCCAAGGGCCGGCTCTCGCCGACCACCGAGGCGCTCACCCTGTACCCGCACATCGAGCGCCTGTTCGCGCAGCTCGACGAAGTGCAGCGGCTGGCCTCCAACCTCAAGGCCGGCAGCGACACGGGCGAGCTGCGCATCCTGAGCGTGCTGGCGCTGAGCTACGAGATATTGCCGCGCGCGCTCAAGGCGTTCCGCGAAAAGCATCCGGGCTATGCGATCACCGTCGAGTCATTGCATTCGCCGCAGATCATGTCGGCGCTGCTGCTGCAGGAGGCCGACGTGGGCTTCGCCTTCAGCCCCGTGGTGCACCCATCGCTCACGCAGGAGACGCTGGCCGACAGCCGCATGGTCTGCATCGCGCCCAAGGGCATGCTCCCGCGCGCGCTGGTGCGCAACGGCTCGGTGGCGCTCCACGACCTGGTCGACCGGCCGGTGATCGGCCTGGACAGCCGCGACCCCGTCGGCACGAGTCTCAGCCAAGCCTGCCGGCAGGCCGGCGTCGGCTTCCAGCAGGCGGTGGTGACGGTGCAGACCTACCACGCGGCGCTGGCCATGGCGCACCACGGCCTCGGCGTGGCGCTGGTCGACGGCTGCACCGCGCGCTCGGCGGACCGCGAAAAGGTCGATGTGCTCACGCTCGAGCCGCACATCCCGGTGCCTGTGCGCGCGCTGCGTTTCACCGGCCGGCCCGATTCGGTAGCGGTGCGCGGCATCACGCGCTGCATGCAGCAGGCGATCCAGGAAACGCTCTAGCCTCGCAGCGGGAAATACGCCTGCAGAGCTTCGTCGGCGCCCGTCCTCGATTTCTCAAGAATCTGTGGCCCCAGGCCCGTTCCCTGCACCGAGAAGAAATGCAGGTCCTTCAAGCCGATCTGGGCCAGGGTGACCGTCAGGTACGGCGTCAAAAAATCCGGCTGCCGCGCGTACTCTCCGGAAAAACTGCCACCCGAAGCGATGGCGATGAATACCGGCCGGTCCCGGAGCAAACCCGCCTTGCCGCCCGGTCCCGTGTCGAAGGTGCGGCGCGCCCGCACGACGTGATCGATCCACGCCTTCAACGCCGAGGGCACGCCCAGGTTGTGCATCGGCGTGCCGATGACCACGGCATCCGAATCTTCCAGTTCCCGGATCAGTTCGTCGGACCGGGCCACGGAGCCGCCTTGCGTGATCTCCGCCGTGGCCGAGTGCTGGCCGAGCGCGTAGTTTGCGTCGATGTGGGACAGGGCGTTGCCCCCGATCACCCGGTTCTTCACCGTTGCAGTCGGCTCGCGACCCATCAGGCGCGCGACGATTTTTCGGGAGAGCCGGTAGCTCTCGGAGGCTTCCCCGCGGGGGCTGCAGACGATGTGCAGGATCTTCATAGTGACCACTTCAGATTCTTGTGAAAGCGGAAGTCTAGGAAGCGCATGGCCTATGTCATAGAGCCATGAATCAAGATTGGCACTGAACCATAATTTGCCGTCACCACCACGGCGCGTTCATCCGAACGGGCTGAGAAAGAAGACCCTTCATGACCGCCGGGAAGACCAGCAACCTCTCGCCCCTGGACCCCAGCGCGGCCGAGCCTTACTACCGGCAGATCTACGAGCGGTTCCGCAGCGCCATCGCCGGCGGCCTGCTCAAGCCGGGCGACCGGATTCCCTCGGCGCGCGCACTGACCAAGGAGCTGGGCCTGGCCAGGGGCACCATTGACACGGCCTATTCCCTGCTGACCGCCGAGGGTTACATCCAGGCCCGCGGCCAGGCGGGCACCATCGTCACGCCGGGCCTCAAGCCGCGAACGCCGGTGGCCATGCCGTCGCCCGTGATCGACAACGGGACTTCCTCGATCGGCTTTCGTCCGTATTCGATCCTTCCGTTTCAGATGGGTCTGCCCGCGCTGGATGAATTTCCCCGAAAGATATGGGCACGCCTCGGTGCGCGGTGCGCGCGGGCCATGCAGCCGTCGGACATGACGCATCCTTCCGTCTACGGCCAGCCCGCGCTGCGCGCGGAAATCGCTGCCTACCTGCAGGTGTCGCGCGGCATCCACTGCGCGGCGTCGCAGGTGTTCGTGACCTCGGGATACCGCCACTCCATCGAGCTGATCGGCCTTGCGCTGCTCAAGGCGGGCGACCGCGTCTGGCTCGAAGACCCCGGCTATCCGCCCACGCGCGAATTGCTCGCGCAGATGCACATCGCGACCGTTCCGGTGCCGGTCGATGCGGACGGCATGGTCGTTGCCGAAGGCGTCCGGTCGGCGCCGCGTGCGCGCATGGCCGTGGTCACGCCGGCGCACCAGAGTCCGCTGGGCGTATCCCTGTCCCTGCAGCGGCGCCTCGCACTGCTGGACTGGGCGGGGCGGAACAATGCCTGGATCGTCGAGGACGACTACGACGGCGAGTACCGCTACGCAAGCCGCCCGCTGCCTGCGCTCAAGAGCCTGGACCGCGACGGGCGAGTGCTCTATGCGGGCACCTTCAGCAAGGTGCTCTTTCCGAGCCTCCGGCTGGCGTATATCGTGGTGCCGCAGGCGCAGGTCGAGCGCTTCGAGCAGATCATCCAGACCTTTGCGGGTGGCAGCCCCGAACTCACGCAGTCCATCGTCACGGCCTTCATCAAGGAGGGCCACTTCGCGCGCCACATCCAGCGCATGCGCAAGCTCTACGCCGAGCGCCGCGAGGCCACCAAGGTGGGACTGGAGAAGGTACTGGGAAAGCACGTGAAGATCGACGCGCTGCCCGGCGGCATGCACTTGATCCTGCGGCTGACGGGCCGCCAGTCGGACCGCAAGCTCATGCTGCGCATGCGGGAAGACGGCCTCTTCGCGGAGGCGCTGTCGGAATGGCAGCAGATCGGCAAGGGCGCCTCGGCATTGCTCGTCAACTTCACGAACATCGATTCCCGGGCGACGGCCGAGAAGCTGGGAAAGCGCATCCTGGCCTTGATGTGATGCGGGGAATCATGGTCTAGAACCGGATGCCATTCTTGGCTCTTCTTAACTGGACCAAGATATTCGACCATAGAGTCCTTCTCAATCAGCAAACACACAAGGACTCCTCATGAGCAATCGCATGGACTACGCCAAGGTTTCGCCCGACGTCTACAAGGCCTTCGGCGGGGTGTATGTCGCCGTCCAGAAAAGCGGCCTGCCCAAGCAACTGGTCGATCTCGTCTATCTGCGGGTGTCGCAGATCAACGGCTGCGCCTACTGCATCGACATGCATTCGCGCGACCTGCTGAAGTCCGGCCTCGCGGTCGACAAGCTGGTGCTGGTGCCGGTGTGGCACGACGCGGGCGCGGTGTTCAGTGCCCGTGAGCGCGCCGCGCTCGCCTGGGCGGAAACCGTGACGCGCGTCGCCGAGACCGGCGTTCCCGACGCCGACTACGAAGCCGCCACCGCCGAATTCGGCGACAAGGAGCTGGCCGATCTCACCTACGCGATCAGCCTGATGAACGCCTTCAACCGCTTCGGTGTCACCTTCCGCTCGACGCCCGCCGCCACGGTTGCTGCGGCGGCTGCGGCCTGAAGCGCCATGGCCTGGACACTGCTCGGCATCGCCGGGCTTCTGGAAATCGTCTTCGCCTTCGCGATGAAGTCATCTGAAGGCTTCACACGGCTGGTGCCCGCGCTGTTCACCGTGGGCGCCGGCCTGTCGAGCGTGGTGCTCCTGGCGCTCTCGATGCGCACGCTGCCGATGGGCACGGGCTACGCGGTGTGGACCGGCATCGGCGCGGCCGGCACCGCGATCGTGGGCATGGTGGTGCTGGGCGACTCGGCTGCGCCGATGCGGCTGCTGTGCATCGCGCTCATCCTGGCCGGCGTGATCGGGCTCAAGCTGGTTTCCACCAGCTGAGGTCGCGGGCGGCCGCGCTCAGGCCTGCAGGGCCTGGCCGATCTTCAGTGCGGAGCCGAAGGCCAGCGTGAAACCCAGTGCGCCATGGCCGGTGTTGAAGAGCATGTTCGACGGTGCGCTCTCCAGTCGCCCAATGATCGGAAGGCCCTTCGGCGTGGCGGGCCGCATGCCGGTCCACGGATGCAGTTCCTCGAGCCGGCTCGCATGCGGAAAGAGGGCGCGCGTGGCGGCCGCCAGCGTCTCGATGCGCGTTGCCGGAATGCTCGCGTTGTGTCCCACCAGCTCGGCCATGCCCGCCACGCGCAGGCGCGAGCCGATGCGCGCGAACACCACCTTGCGGGCGCTGTCGGTCACGTTCACGGTCGGCGCCGCGCCGGGCGAAGGATCGACCTCCACCGTGATGCTGTAGCCCTTGAGCGGATACACCGGCAGGTAGGCGCCGAGCGCCCGGCCGAGCTTGTGCGAGGCCGACCCCAGCGCCATCACGAAGGCGTCGGCCTCGATGTCGTCCTGGCTGGTGTTCACTGCCGCGATCCGATGACCGTTGCGTGCGAAGCCATGCACGTCGGTGCCGAGCAGAAAGCGCACGCCGCGCGCACTGAGCACGCGCATCAGTTCCGCGCACACCTTCAGGCAATCGGCCGCGCACTCGCTCGGCGTGTAGACCGCGCCGGACATCTGGCCGCGGTAGCTTGCGAGCGCGGGCTCGATGGCGATGCACTCGTCGGGCGTGACGATGCGCTGCTCGCTGCCCATGGTGCGCTGCAGTTCGAGCTGCGCACGCGCGCCTTCGAGCGACGCCGAACTCGCGTACAGCACCAGCTTGCCGGTGGCCGAGAAGTCGCAGTCGGGTGCGATTTCGGCCTGCATCGCCTCGAACTCGGCGCGGCTGGATGCGGCCAGCGCCAGCAGCTTGGCCGTGGTGTCGCGCGAGGTCTCTGCATTGCAGGCCGCGAGAAATTCCATGCCCCAGCGCCATTGCAGCGGATCGAGCTGCGGCCGCAGCTTGAGCGGGGAGGTGGGCGAGAGCAGCAGCTTGGGCAACTGCTTCCAGATCGACGGATCGGCCAGCGGCTGCACATACGAATAGCTCAGCTGCGCGCCATTGCCGCCGCTCGCGCCGGCACCGGGCGCTGCGCGGTCGATCACCGTGACCTGGTGGCCCCGGCGTTCGAGCTGCCAGGCGGTGGCCAGGCCCACGATGCCGGCACCGAGCACACACACATGCATGAAAAAACTTTCCGGGGAGTGAAGACAAAGAAGAGATTGCCTGCGACTTTAGGGGCGCCCCGCGCGGCCCGGAAATGCCAAAAGAACCCCCGCCCATAACCTTTGGGCATGACCCCGGGGTTATTTGGAATTGTCGCGATGTGTCACTCCTTCTTACACTGCGCTTCTGTTCAATCCAACCGAATGAAGGCTCGAATGAAACTCTCCGTCTTGATGGCATCCATGGCTGCCGCGGTGCTCTTCACCGCCACCGGCGCGCAAGCCGCCGACACGCTCGCCAAGATCGCCGAGTCCGGCAAGATCACGCTCGCCTACCGCGAATCGTCGGTGCCCTTCAGCTACCTGGACGGCCCCAACAAGCCGATCGGGTTCTCGGTGGAGCTCTCCAACGCCGTGGTCGAAGCGGTGAAGAAGAAGCTGAACAAGCCCAACCTGCAGGTCTCGCTGATGGCGGTCACTTCGCAGAACCGCATTCCGCTGATCACCAACGGCACGGTCGACCTGGAGTGCGGCTCGACCACCAACAACTCCGCGCGCGGCAAGGACGTGGCCTTCGCGGTCAATCACTTCTACACGGGCACGCGCCTGCTGACGAAGAAGTCTTCGAAGATCAAGGACTACGCCGACCTCGCCAAGAAGACCGTGGCCAGCACCACCGGCACGACCAACGCGCTGGTCATGCGCAAGTACAACACCGAGAAGAACCTCGGAATGGACATCGTGCTCGGCAAGGACCACGCCGATGCGTTCCTCCTGGTCGAGAGCGACCGCGCCGTCGCCTTCGCGATGGACGACATCCTGCTGTTTGGCCTGATCGCCAACTCCAAGAACCCGGCCGACTACGAAGTGGTGGGCGAGTCGCTGCAGGTCGAGCCCTACGCCTGCATGCTGCCCAAGGACGACCCGGCCTTCAAGAAGCTGGTGGACGACACCTTCATCGGCATGATGAAGAGCGGCGAGTTCGAGAAGCTCTACACGAAATGGTTCATGCAGCCGATTCCGCCGAAGAACGTGCCGCTGAACCTGCCGATGAGCGATCAGCTGAAGGAAAACCTGAAAGCCTTCAGCGACAAACCCGCGACCTGATCCGGTCGCATCAAGAGAAAAGACATGGTTGCAGCAACGCAGGTCGTCGGCATCCTCGGGGGCATGGGCCCTGCGGCGGGCGCCGACTTCGTCCGGCTCTTCGTGCAGGCCTGTGCGCAGCAGATGCGCGCACGCGGCGAGCCGGTGCGCGACCAGTCCTTTCCCGAACACTGGCTCGCGCAGGTGCCGGTGCCCGACCGCACCGGCGCGCTGGCTTCGGACGCGAGCGGCGCGCACCAGCCGCTCGAACCGATGCTGCAGGCGCTGGGCCGGCTGGCCGCGCTCGGCAGCCGGGCCGTGGCCATCGCCTGCAACACCGCGCATGCCTGGCACGGCAACCTGCAGGAGCGCTTTCCGCAGGTCGAGCTGCTGCACATGGCGCGCGAGACCGCGCAGCAACTGGCCGCACAGGGCGCGACCGAGGTGGCGCTGATGGCCACCGAGGGCACCTACCGCGTGCGTCTCTACGAACAGGCACTGGCGGAAGCCGGCCTCGGCTGCCACGTGCCGCTGGCCGAGGAGCGCCAGACCATCATGCGCGGCATCTTTGACGGCGTGAAAGCCGGCAACATGCCGCTGGCCGAGCAGTGCTTCTCCGAAGTCGCGCTGCGGCTGGCCGAGCGGCACGGGCCCGTCAGCATCATCATGGGCTGCACCGAGGTGCCGCTGGGCCTGCAGGGTTCGGCCGCAGTGGCCGGGCTGAGCCTTGTCGATCCGGCAGAGGTGCTGGCGGCCGCGCTGGCCCTGCGGGCCTACGGCCCGCAGGGCCAACCCCACTGAATTCCCGGGCATAGAGGCGCCCGGTCGATTTCGCCTACATTGCGGCGTGCGTTTTTTCGCGCAGCGCCCCTTGTCCGACGATCAACTGGAGCCCGTCCAATGTCCCAACTCGACGACAGCCGTTCCGACTTCGATTCGCTTCGCCCCGGCGACAGCACCGAGCAGGGCGCCACGCGCCGCACCGCACTGAAGGCCGCCATCGGTGTCGGCTACGCAGCCGCCGTGATGCCGGTGATGGCGCAGACCGCCATCAGCACCTCGGCCGAAGGCCTCACGGCCGGCCCGATCAAGTACACCGTCAACGGCTTCGAGGTGCCGGCCTATGCCGCCGCCCCGGCCGGCAAGACCGGCCTGCCGGTCGTCCTGGTGATCCAGGAAATCTTCGGCGTGCACGAATACATCGCCGACACCTGCCGCCGCTTCGCCAAGCTGGGCTACCTGGCCATCGCGCCCGAGCTCTATGCGCGCCAGGGCGATCCGCGCGGCTATACCGACATCCCGAAGCTGCAGGCCGACATCGTCAGCAAGGTGCCCGACGCGCAGGTCATCGCCGACCTCGACGGCGCGCTCGCCTATGCCAAGGCCAACGGCGGCGACACCAGCAAGGCCGGCATCACCGGCTTCTGCTGGGGCGGGCGCATCGTGTGGCTGTATGCGGCCACCGGCAAGGTCAAGGCGGGCGTGGCGTGGTACGGCCGGCTGGTCGGCCAGGCGAGCGATTTGACGCCCAAGCACCCCATCGACATCGCCGCCAGCCTGCAGGCGCCGGTGCTCGGCCTCTACGGCGGAAAAGACCAGGGCATCCCTCTTGACACGGTTGATAAGATGAAAGCTGCTCTGGCCAATGGGACTCCGGCGGCCAAGGCATCCAGCTTCGTCGTGTATCCCGAAGCAGGCCACGCGTTCCATGCCGACTACCGCCCCAGCTATGTAAAGAGCGCGGCGGACGACGGCTGGCAACGCGCCACAGCCTGGTTCAAAGCCAATGGCGTCGCCTGAAGACGGCGCCTTGTAGCCACTCTCCGCCGAAGGCCGTCCTGTGTGACGGCCTTTTCCTTTTTATGAACGGTATGCGGTCCTGCCGACCGCTCCTCTTGCGCAAGCAGCTATGAATTTGATAGTCATCATCGCCGCGACCCTGGTCGCCGGCATCGGAAGCGTCTGGCTGGCAGCCTTGCTGCTGCGCGTGGGCGTACGCAGCGGCTCGGGTGGCGTGAACCCGCAGCATCTTTTGAGCCTGGCGGCCGGCGCGCTGCTCGCCACCGCCTTCATGCACCTGTTGCCCGAGGCCTTCGAAAGCCGCATTGAACCGGCGCTGCTCTTCGCGGTGCTCCTGTTCGGCCTCGTGTTCTTCTTCCTGCTCGACAAGGCCGAGCTGTGGCATCACGGGCATGAGCATCACCATGGGGAGACGCCGGATGCGCACAAGGGCCATGACCACGGTCACGATCACGCACACGACCATCACGGCCATGTACACAACCACACCCCCAAGGGCGGCGGCAGCTGGGCCGTGCTCACCGGCGACAGCGTGCACTGCTTCGGCGACGGCATCCTGATCGCCTCGGCGTTCATCGCCGACATGCGCCTCGGTCTCGTGGCCGCCATCGCCGTGCTCGCGCACGAGGTGCCGCACCACATCGGCGACCTCGTCGTGCTGCGCCAGAGCTCGGCCAACCAGCGCGCGGCACTCGTCAAGGTGTCGCTTGCGGGCACCATGACCATGCTCGGCGGCATTGCCGGCTGGTGGCTGGTCGACCAATTGCACGGCTGGCTGCCGTACTTCCTGGTGCTGGCCGGCAGCAGCTTTGTTTATGTAGCGCTGGCCGACCTGATTCCCCAGCTGCAAAAACGCTTGCCCGCCCGCCAGACCGCGGCGCAGGTGCTGTGGCTGGTGGCGGGCATTGTGCTGGTCACGCTGGTGAGTCGGCTCGCGCACGGCGAGCACGGGCATGACCATGGCCACGATGACCCGGGACACGGGGAGCACGGGCACGTTCACAAGGACTGACGGCGCGGCTTGCAGGGGCAGCGGGCAGGGCGGGAAACTTTCCGACACCGACGCTGCCGCCCGAATGAACCGCAACGGCCCAAACAGGCGCACCATAGGGGGCCGTACAGCATTCATCTGCCGAGGAGCCGAACATGAATCACGTCGACGCCACCGCGCGTTCCGCCTCGCCATCCGAGGACGATGACGACAACACGCCAGCCGACGATTTCGAGGAAACCGACAGCGACATCACGGATGACCTCTCGGAAGAAACCGGTATCGATCTCACCGATGCCAGCGAACTTGATGCCGACAACGTGCCGGCTGACGAAGAGTTCGACCGGGTGATGAACGCGCCGGACTGATCCTCGTCAGGCCGCCTCGCGCCGCACGATCACCTGCCCATTGCGTGCACCGCTGTGCACGCCGTGCTGCCAGGTCACCGCGCCATTCACGATCACCGCATCGATGCCTTCGGCCGGCTGCGTCGGTGTTTCGTAGTTCGCGGTGTCGCGCACCGTGGCCGCGTTGAAGATCACCACGTCGGCATGGTGGCCCGGCTTGAGCGTTCCGCGCTCATGCAGACCGAAGTTGCGCGCTGTGAGCCCGGTCATCTTCCACACCGCAGTCTCCAGCGGGAACAGCCCGACATCGCGGCTGTAGTGCCCGAGCACGCGCGGGAAGGTACCCCAGAGGCGCGGATGCGGCTTCTCGCCGAGCGGAATGCCATCCGAGCCGATCATGGTGTCGTCGAAGGCGAGGATGCGCTGCACATCGTCTTCGTCCATCATGAAATAGATCGCGCTGCCCGGTTGCAGGCGTTGAGCGGCCTCTTCGCCAGACACGCCCCATTCCGCCGCGATGTCCTTCAGGTCGCGGCCCGCGCATTCAGGGTGCGGCACGCTCGAGGCAATGAGCACGCGGCCGTCCATCATTCCGCGGTCGGTGCGGATCATGGTGGAGCCTGCGGTGTACGGGTAGCAGTCGAGGCCGATGCACTGGTGCTGCATCGCTTCCTTGATGAAGGGCAGCGTCACTTTCGTCTTGCCGAAGTTCTGCGCGTTCTGTACCTTGTGGTGCGACACCACCACCGGAATGTCGAGCGCGCGGCCGATGTGGAAAGTCTCTTCGAGCGACTCCATCACGCGGTCGCTCTCGTCGCGCATGTGCGTCACATAGAGCGCCTTGCGCGACGTGAGCGGACGGCCGACCTCGATGATTTCCTCGGTGGTCGCCTTCACGGCTGGCGGGTAGAAGGTGCCGGTCGAGAGGCCGATGGCGCCTGCCTGCATCGCTTCTTCGACCAGCGCCTGCATCGCGGCGATCTCTGTGTCGTTCGCGGGGCGGTCGAGATCGGACATCACCACCGCGCGCAATGTCGAGTGGCCCACCATCGCGGCCACGTTCACCGATGACGGCGTGGCGCGCAGCGCATCGAGGTACGCGGCGAAGGTGGTGAAGCGGCCCTCGGCCGGCGTGTCGAGCAGGCTCAGCGGCATCGGCAGGTCCATGTCCACGCGCAGCGGCGCGGCGCTGATGCCGCAGTTGCCCGCCACCACCGTGGTCACGCCCTGCGACACCTTGAAGGGCATCTGTGCCTGCGAGAGCACGGCCTGGTCGTCGTGCGTGTGCGAGTCGATGAAGCCCGGCGCGACGATGCGGCCCGTGGCGTCGAGGGTCCGGCCCGCCGTGTGCCCCGCGAGCTTGCCGATGGCGGCGATGCGGCCGTCGACGATGCCGACGTCGGCGTCGAAGCGCGGCGCCTTGGTGCCGTCGATGACTGTGCCGCCGCGGATCAGCAGGTCGTAATGGGGTGTCTTGTCGGTCATCGGTGAGGCTCTTTCTTCAGCGGAAATGGCAGGCGACCAGGTGCGTGCTGGCGCCACCGTTGGAAGACGAAGGGCGTTCGGTCAGCGCCGGCACCTTCTCCTTGCACACGGCCTGCGCCATCGGGCAGCGCGTGTGAAAGCGGCAGCCCGAAGGCGGGTTCGCGGGGCTCGGCGGATCGCCCTGCAGCAGCATGCGGCGCGCGGGCGTGCGCGGATTCGGCACAGGCACGGCCGACAGCAGGATCTCGGTGTATGGATGCAGCGGCGCGGAGAACAGCGTGTCGCGGTCCGCGATCTCCACGATGTGCCCGAGGTACATCACGGCCACGCGGTGGCTGATGTGCCGCACCACCGCGAGGTCGTGCGCGACGAAGAGGTATGCGATGCCGAACTCCGCCTGCAGATCCATCAGCAGATTGACCACCTGCGCCTGCACCGAAACGTCGAGCGCGGAGACCGGCTCGTCGCAGACGATGAGCTTCGGGTTCAGCGCCAGTGCGCGCGCGATGCCCAGCCGCTGCCGTTGTCCGCCCGAGAACTCATGCGGAAATTTCTTCGCGGCTTCAGGCCGCAAGCCCACGCGCGAGAACAGCCACTGCACGCGCTCGCGCCGCTCCGCCGCTGCGCCCATGCCGAAGTTGCGCAGCGGCTCGGCCACGATGTCGCCGGCCGTCAGGCGCGGGTTCAGCGAGGCATACGGGTCCTGAAAAATGATCTGCAGTTGTCGGCGGCGCAGCCGCATCTCGTTGGGCGAGAGCGTCAGCAGCTCCTCGCCGTCGAGCGCCACCGAACCCGAGGTCGGTTCGACCAGCCGCATCACCGATTTCGCGGTCGTCGTCTTGCCGCAGCCCGACTCGCCGACCAGCGACAGCGTTTCGCCGCGCGCAACGGAGAACGAAACCCCATCGACCGCCTGGATCGCCGGCTTCGCGGGCCGGAGCCAGCGCTTGGGCGAGATGTAGTGCTTGCGCAGGTTGCGCACCTGGAGCAGCGGGGCTGCGGTCGTCGTCATGCGGTCACCTCTGCATCGGCCCATTGTTCTTCGACGGCAAAGCAGGCCACCACATGGTCGCCACCTTGCTGCGTGAGCTGCGGCGTCTCGACGCGGCAGCGCTCGCGCGCATGGCTGCAGCGCGCAGCAAACGCACAGCCGCGCCCCAGTTCATGCGCGGCCGGCACCAGGCCTGGAATCTCCGTGAGCCGCGCGCTCGCTGTGTTCATCGCGGGCATCGAGGCCATCAGCGCGCGCGTGTAAGGGTGCAGCGGCCGGTCGAAGAGATCGATCACATCGGCTTCCTCGACCTTCTTGCCCGCGTACATCACCACCACGCGGTCGCAGCTCTCGGCCACCACGCCCAGGTCGTGCGTGATCATCACCACGCCCATGCCCAGTTCCTTCTGCAGCCGGCGGATGAGGTCGAGAATCTGTGCCTGGATCGTTACGTCGAGGGCCGTGGTCGGCTCGTCCGCGATCAGCACCTCGGGGTTGCAGGCCAGCGCCAGCGCGATCATCACGCGCTGCCGCATGCCGCCCGAAAGCTGGTGCGGGTACTCGTTCACGCGCCGCTCGGGCTCGGGGATCTGCACCACACGCAGCATCTCGACCGCGCGCTGCAGCGCCTCGGCGCGGCTGGCCTTCTGGTGCAACTGCACCGTCTCGGCGATCTGCCGTCCGACGGTGAGCACCGGGTTCAGCGAGGTCATCGGCTCCTGGAAGATCATCGAGATGCGGTTGCCGCGGATCTGCCGCATCTCGCGTTCGCTCAACTGCATGAGGTCGGTGCCGCGCAGGCGCACGGCGCCCATGTGGCGGCCGGGCGGCGTGGGCACGAGCCGCAGGATCGAGAGCGCGGTCACGCTCTTGCCGCAGCCCGATTCGCCGACCACGCCGAGCGTGCGGCCCGCGCGCACGGTGTACGAAACGCCGTCGACGGAGCGCACCACGCCGTTCAACGTGTGGAAGTGCGTGCGCAGGTTGTCGACTTCGAGCAGGGGCTCGCCGGGGGCGAGTGCCACGTGGGACATGGGTGTCTTCATGGCGTGCTCACAGTTGCCGCGCAAGACGCGGATCGAGCGCATCGCGCAAGCCGTCGCCCAAGAGGTTGATCGCCAGCACCGTCGCCGCCAGCAGCAGCCCCGGGTAGAGGATGATGTGGAACGCCACCGCCACGAAGTTGCGGCCCTCGGCCATCATGTTGCCCCAGCTCGGTGTCTGGGCGGGCACGCCCACCCCGAGGAAGGAGAGGGCGGCTTCGGTCAGCACCGCGGCGGCCGCGACGAAGGTCGACTGCACGATCAGCGGCGCCACCATGTTGGGCAGCACGTGGCGAAAGAGGATCACCGGCAGCCGCGTGCCCACCGCATGCGCGGCCTCCACGTACAACTGCTCGCGCAAGGTGAGCGCCAGCGAGCGCACCAGTCGCACCACGCGCGGAATCTCGGGCACGGTGATGGCGACGATCACCGTCGTGAGGCTCGCGCGCGTCACCGCCATGAGCGCGATCGCGAGCAGGATGCCGGGGATGGCCATGAGCCCGTCCATCACCCGCATCACCGGCCCGTCGGCCCAGCGCACGAAGCCCGCGAACAGGCCGATCAGCACGCCGAACACCGTCGCCAGCACCGCGACAGAGGCGCCGACGATCATCGACACCTGCCCGCCCCACACCGCGCGGCTGAACACGTCGCGGCCCAGCGCGTCGGTGCCGAACCAGTGCTCGGCACCCGGTGGCTGCATGCGCGCGAGCGGGTCGATGTCCTGCGGGTCGTGCGTGGCGATCCACGGCGCGGCGATGGAGAGCGCGGCCACCGCGATCAGCAGCAGCGCGCCGATGATCAGCGTCGGGTGCTTGCGCACCCAGCGCCAGCGCGGCGGGACGAAGGGCGCTTCGTCGGCCTGTGCGGGATCCGTTCGGGCTGAGCTTGTCGAAGCCTTGCGCGGCGCTTCGACAAGCTCAGCGTGAACGGCTCTATCAGCTTGACCGGGTTCGTGCTTCATCAAGGGAGAGGCGATGGACATGGTCGGGGCTCAGTACTGGATGCGCGGATCGAAGAGCCGGTAGCTCAAGTCGATCAGCAGGTTGATCAGCACGTACACACCCGCCGACAGCAGCAGCACGCTCTGGATCACCGGGTAATCATGGCGCTGCACCGAATCGATCACGAGGCGCCCCACGCCCGGAATGGCGAACACCGTCTCGGTGACCACCACGCCGCCGATCAGCAATGCGATGCCGACGCCGATGGTCGTGGCGATGGGAATGGCCGCATTGCGCAGCGCATGCCCCAGCACCGGCAGCACGCCCAGGCCCTTGGCGCGCGCCGTGCGAATGTAGTCCTCATGCAGCACCTCGAGCACCGTGGCGCGCGTCATGCGGGTCACGAGCGCGATGTACACCAGCGCGAGGTTCACGCACGGCAGCACCAGCGAGCGCAGCCATTCGCCCGGCCCTTCGGCAAAACGCACATAGCCCTGCACCGGAAACCACGGCAGCTGGATCGCGAACGCGTAGATCAGCAGATAGCCCACGAGAAACACCGGCACCGAGAACGCGAGCACCGCGAACACCATCACCAGCCGGTCGACCCAGCTTCCCGCGCGGTAGGCCGCGAGCGTGCCCAGCGGCACCGCGACCACCAGCGTGATGAGCATGGTGAGCGCCGCGATCGACACCGTCGGCTCCAGCCGCTGGCCGAGCAGCTGCGACACCGGCACCTGCGTGAAGATCGAGGTGCCCAGGTCGCCGGTGAAGAGCTTGCCGAGCCACACTGCGAACTGCTGCCACAGCGGCAGGTTCAGCCCGAGCGCGGCCCGCAGCTTCTCGATGTCTTCCACGCTCGCGAGGTCGCCCGCGATGAGCGCGGCCGGGTCGCCCGGCGACAGGTGGATCAGCAGGAACACCACCACGGCCACCACCGCCATGACGGGAAGCGTCGAGAGAAAGCGTCGAACGATGTAGCCCATGGCAGTGCGCGTCGTGCGTAGTCGTCAGCGGTCGAGCGCCCAGAACATCGGCATGCCGGCCCAGAGCTTGTCCAGCCCCTTGAGGTTGGCGCGCGCGGCGAAGGCGGCCGAATACTGGCCCGCGTTGATGTACGGCACGGCCTCGTAGGCGCGGGCCTGGAAGGCGTCGAGCAGTTCCTTGCGCTTGGCGGGCACGGTCTCTTTCAGCCAGGCGGTGCGCAGTTCGTCCAGTTGCTTGTCGCAGGGCCAGCCGGGCAGCGTGTTGCCGCAGGCCGCGCCCAGGTAGGCGTTGCTGATGGGCGAGTTGGCGTCGAACTCGCCGGCCACCGTCACGTACATGTTCCAGCCGCCGGCCTCGGGCGCATCGCGCTTGGCGCGGCGTGCGCCGATGGAGGCCCAGTCCAGGTTTTGCGCATCGACGTTGATGCCGATGCTCTTCATGGTCTGCGCGGCCATCAGCGCCTCGGCGTTGAGGTAGGGCACGTCGCTGGGCACCAGCAGCACCACCTTCTCGCCCTTGTAGCCCGCGTCGGCCAGCATCTTCTTGGCCTTGGCGACGTCGGCCTTGCGGTAGGGCTCGGCGCCGGCCGAGGTTTCGTTCGGGCTGCCGCAGATGAAGAAAGTGGGGCAGTAGGCCATGCGCATGTCGAGCGGATAGCCCATGGCCGCGACGAAGCGCTCCTGGTTCACTGCCTGCAGCAAGGCCTGGCGCACCTTCGGATTGTTGAAGGGCGGATGCAGCTGGTTCATCACCAGAAAGCCCTGGTAGGCGCCACCCGAGCCGATCTTCACGCTCGAGTCGGTGCGCAGTGGTGCGATGTAGTCGGGCTGCAGCTGCTCGACCAGGTCGACCTCGCCGCGCTTCAGGGCCGCGATGGCGCTGTTCGAGTCGGGCAAGTACAGCCACTCGACCCGCTCGAAGTTGCTCTTCTTGCTGCCCGCGAGGCCGTTCGGCGGTTCGCTGCGCGCCACGTAATTGGGATTGCGGACGAACACCGCCTTGTTGCCCGGCACCCATTCGTCGCGCTTGAAGATGAAGGGCCCCGAGCCCAGCACTTCGGTGAGCGGCGCGGTGGCCGGCATCTTGGCCAGGCGCTCCGGCAGCACCACCGGCGGAAAGCCCGAGGGCTTGGCCAGCGCATCGAGCACCATGCCGAAGGGCTCGGTGAGGGTGAGCGTGAAGTTGCGCGCATCGACCTGCTTCCACTCCGCGCCGCTCGCGGTCATCGCACGGCCCAGGCTGTCGCGCGCGGCCCAGCGCTGCAGAGAGGCGACCGCGTCGGCCGAGGTGACGGCGCTGCCGTCGGAGAACTTCAGGCCCGGGCGCAGCGTGAAGCTCCACTGCTTGCCGTCTTTCGAGGCCGTGTACTTCTCGACCATCTGCGGCTGCGGCTTGCCGGTCGAGTCCTGCGCGAACAGGGTGTCGTAGACCATGTAGCCGAAGTTGCGCGAGATGTAGGCGGTGGTGAAGGTCGGGTCGAGGATCTTCAGGTCCGCATGCGCCACCACCTTGAGCGTCTTGGGCGCAGGCGTCTGGGCGAGCGCCGGGAGGCACGCGGCGGAAAGCGCCAGGGCAACAAAGGCGGCAGAGGCGGCAAGCGTTCGTCGTTTCATCGTCGGTACTCCGGTGGGGCGAAAGAAGGAAGAGAAAAGAAATCAGGCCGCGACGCCGATAGGCCACTTGGGCAGGCGCGCTTTCTTGTAGGGCAGGGTGTTGAGATCCAACGTCACGGCGCCCGGTGCGCCCGCGTAGATCACGTGCTTCGCGACCTTCGAGTACGACGCGTAGAAGTGCTGCGACGACTTCACGACGATGATTTTTTTCGCGGCCAGGTCGCAGCCCAGTTGCGTGAACAGGTCGGTGCCCATCGCCTGGTTGCGCAGCGTGATCAGCACGATCTCGATGCCGTTGGCTTCGATGAGCGCGCTGTCGCCCATGAAAGTGGGCGTGCCGGCAAGGCCCGTCATCACCAGGTCGTGCTTGAGCGCCTTCACGGTGCATTCGAGGTCCAGCGGATCGCCCGAGAGCGGGCTGATCTTGCCGCCGATGCGCATCGCCAGCTTCGCGCCCACGCCCGCATCGAAGGCGATGCGCACCGCGATCGGGTCCCACATCGGGCCGAGCGCCGCGTTGGTGATGCCGCGCTCGACCATGCGGCGCAGGATGAAGGTGGAATCGCTCGCCGCGCCGCCGCCGGGGTTGTCGGCGCCATCGGACAGCACCACGGGGCCGCCGTCGAAGGCCAGCGCCTGGTCGAGCGAGGCATCGATGCTCGGGTAATTCACGGTGAGGCCGTCGCGCATCGCGATCACCTCATCCGCAAGCTGGCGCGCGAGCGCGTCGGCCTTGGCCTGGTCGCCATCGGTGTAGACCAGCACCTTGGTGCCCATCTCCGGCACGTCGCCCCACGAGAAGCCGTGCGTGAGCGAGACCGACAGCACCCCGTCCTTGCCTTCGAGCGATTGCATGCGCTTGACGAAGCCGAGGGCAGGTTCCCGCGAGGTGTGGACCGTGACGATCATGTCGCAGTCGACCACCGCGGCCACCGGCTTCACCTTGCCTTCGACCATCGCGGCGCAGATGTCCACCAACTCGAGCCCGCGCTCCAGCACGTCGGTGTGCGGGTACTCCTTGAACGAGATCATCACATCGGAGTTGGCGATCATCTCGGGCGTGAGATGGTTGTGCGGGTCGAGCTCGGCACCGATCACCACCTTCGGTCCGACGATCTCCCGCACGCGCGCCAGCAGGTCGCCTTCGCAGTCGTCGTAGCCGTCGGCCACCATCGCGCCGTGCAGGCCGAGCAGCACCATGTCCACCGGGAGCACCGCGCGCAGGTCGTCGAGCAATTCGTCGCGCAGCGTTTCATACGCGTGGCGCGTGGTCGTGCCGCTGGGTTGCGCGCCGGCCACCATGCCTTCGAAGAGCTGCCAGCCCTTGTCCGCGCCGCGCATGCGTGCGGCCCACAGCGGACCCGAGAACAGCGTCATCGCACCGGGGTGCTTGCCGGCGGGGAAGTGGCCGCGGTCCTTGAACGAGGCGAGGCCGGTGGGCATCGGGCCGAAGGTGTTGGTTTCGGTGGCGAGGGAGGCGCTGAAGACACGCATGGGGATGGTCTCTGTGGTTGTTGTGGGTGTTCTTGTCAGGCGGTGGCGACAGTGCGCAGCCGCTGCGGCCCGAGCATCTCGGCCGTGAGCCCGAAGCCCGCGATGCGCTCGGGCAGCGGCAGCCCGCGTGCCAGCGCCGCGCAGGCTTCGCCCATCGCCGCCGACGTCTGAATGCCGTAGCCGCCCTGCGCCGCGACCCAGAAGAAGCCGGGCGCATCGGGGTCGAAGCCGCCGACGAGGTCGCCATCGGCCACGAAGGAGCGCAGGCCCGCCCAGGTGCGTGTGGGGCGGCGAATGGCGAGGGTGGTCGCCTCTTCGATGCGATGGATCGCGATAGCGATGTCGAGCTCTTCGGGCTGCACGTCCTGCGGATCGACCGGGTCGGCGTTGGCCGGCGAGCCGAGCAGCATGCCGGCGTCGGGCTTGATGTACCAGCCCTCGTCGGCATTGAAGACCATGGGCCAGTGCGCGACGCTCTGGCCCTCGGGCGGCGCGAAGATGAAGGCCGAGCGCCGCCGCGGCTCGATGCCGATGGGCTGCACGCCCGCGAGCTTGGCGACGGTGTCGACCCATGCGCCCGCGGCGTTGAGCACCACCTGCGCTTCGTAGACGTTGCCGCCCGCCGTTACGCGCCACACATCGCCGATGCGTTCGATGGCCGTCACGTCCGCATCGCACACCAGCTTGCCGCCGGCCTTGCGCATGCCGCGCAGGTAGCCCTGGTGGATGGCGTGCACGTCCATGTCGGCCGCATCGGGTTCGAACACCGCGCCGGCCACCTGGTCGGGCCGGAGGGCGGGCACCATCGCGAGGGCTTCTTCGCTGCTCAGGCGGCTGGCGCCGGTGTCCATCGCGCGCAGCACATCCCAGTGGGCGTCGAGCTCCGCGAACTGTGCCGTGCCGCCGACCATCAGCGCGCCGCGTGGCGTGAGCAGCGGGTGCTCGGAGAAGCCTTCGGGCGGGTGTTGGAGAAAGGCGCGGCTGGCCATGGTGAGGGCGCGCACCTGCGGCGTGCCGTAGCTTTCCATGAAGAGTGCGGCCGAGCGGCCGGTGGAGTGGTAGCCCGGCTGGGCTTCGCGTTCGAGCAGGATCACGCGGGCATGCGGGGCGAGCCAGTGGGCCACCGAAGCCCCGGCGATGCCGCCGCCGATCACGAGGTAGTCGGCCACCATGGGCGCTGTTGTCGTTGAGGTCATTGCCGAAAAGTGTAGAAAGAAATTTGCGGATACGCAAATTATTTGCGGCGCACCAAGGGGAAACCATGGTGCACCTCATCGGTGAAATTTGCGTCAATGCAATTTGCGTATACGCAACTTCCGCGCCCGAGTCATCCGGGTTGGCATGGATGGCGTGCGGACCCGCTGGCAGAATCGCCATGCACCACAAAGAGAAAGCCAAGCGTGAATCCACACACAGGGACCAAGCCGGGGACGAAGCCAAAGGACGAGGCGCCCACGCTGGACCGCACCACTTTCGGCCACCGCCTGCGCACCGCGCGCAAGCGCTTCGGCTGGACGCTGGCGCAGCTGGCCGAGCGCTCGGGCGTGTCGATCACCACCATCTCGCGCGCCGAGCGCGGCCAGCTCGCGCTAGGCTACGAGAACTTCGCCGCGCTGGGCCGCGCGCTCGAGATGGACATGAACGCGATGTTCGCGGGTGCTGGCGTCAAGCCCGCGCAGTTCGACGGGCCGGTGGTCACGCGCGCGGGCAAGGGCGTGGTCTACCGCGGACTCTCGTTCGCCTACGAGTTCCTCGGCACCACGGCGGCCGGCAAGCAGATGAGCCCCGTCGTCGGCACGGTGCATGCGCGCAGCGTCAATGGCCCTGAAGATTTCGCGCGGCATCCGGGCGAAGAGTTCGCCTATGTGCTGTCGGGCGAGATCGAGGTGCACTTCGACACGGGTGAAGTCGTCCACCTGGCGCGCGGCGATTCGCTGTACTACGACAGCAGCATCGGCCATGCGTACGTGAGCGTGAGCCGGCAGCTCGCGAAGATCGTCGGCGTGACCTCGGGGGAGAGCGGGCACATGAAGTCGGCGCGCGAGGCGCCTGTGCTGAAGCCGGCGCGCAAGGCGGTGGCGAAGAAGGCGGGGCGCGGCGGCAAGGGCTGACGCGGCGCACAGACAGCGGAAGCAAACTGAAGAATTGCTCGAACATCCAATGGCACTGACCCGTGAAAACTGGCCCAGCCGGGCCGTCGTCCAGACCTCGTTGGCGGCCCAGTTCGCTCTGCCGCCGTTGCCTCCACCGATGCAGGATTGGTTCGCCTGGTGCCGCCGCATGGGGACCCAGTCGCTCGTGCTGGACGAGGCGGATTGGCGCGAGGGTTGGCGTGGCGAGCTCACCGGCGCGGGCGCCGTCGATGTGCCCGGCCTCCTGGCGGAGATGGAGGGCTACCGTTTCATCCTGGATCAGGAGGCGAGCACGCCGGAGCATCTGGTATGGCGCGACGCCGTGCAGACCGGCGAATGGCAGCCGCACTGGGTGGTCCTGCAAAACGCGAATGGCGATCCGTTGATCGGCGACATCAGCCAGCCCGAAGTACCGGTGCTCTGGGACTATCACGGGAGCGGCAGCTGGTCGCCGCAGCCGCTGTTCCCGAATCTTCGAATGCTGATGGAGCGCATCGAGATCGATGCGCCAGTTCCCTCGGACGATGTTCCGTCGAAGATCCTTTTCTACACGGTGCATCTCGCGGACCTGGGCCCTCAGCCCCTGCAGGTGCTGACCGCGCTCAAGACCCATTCGGACTACAAGCACCTGGCCGGCGCAAGCCTGCTGAAGCTCAAGCATCAACTGCCTTTGCCGCTGCTGGTCGACAACGTCAGCGATGCGGCGAAGGACTACCTGGTTCATCGCTTCGAAGCGCTTGGGGCACGAGTAACCGTCGTCGAACGTGGACTGAGAACATCCGCGGAGCGGACGACCGGTGCTGCAAAAGGGGATTGACCGCGTCGAAGCGACGAAGTTATAGTCGCCGCCGCAGCGCCTTCGCGGCACTGTCGTAAGCGTTACCGTCATCCAACGCGTCCTTTGTCGAGAGGATCCCAGTAGGGAATATCTCGATCCATAAAGACGCGCCTTGGCATGACATGACATCAATTTTTTCCCCTGCATCCGTTCGCCCAATCGGGACCCTTTCTGCATTGACGGGGCTTGCTCCCGTGGTGCTCGCGGTCTTCCTCGGATTCCTCGCAATCAGCGCTCCTCTGGCGGCCCTCGCCCTCGAGGTGCGCGACCAGCTCGGGTTCGGTGCCGCCACCGTGGGCTGGGCCATCGGCGTTCAGTCGCTGGCCACGCTCTTGACCCGCCATCGGGCGGGCACGCTCTGCGACCAGCGCGGCCCCCGCGCTGCTGTGCTTCTCGGGCTTCCGCTCACTGCCTGCTCGGGCCTGGCCTACGGCCTGTCGAGCGTGCTGCCCATCGACCCCGCTGCGAAACTCGCCGTGCTGCTTCTAGGCCGGCTGGTGGCGGGCCTGGGTGAAAGCCTTTTCCTCACCGGCTTGATGAGCTGGGGCATCGCGCGCGTGGGTGCGCCTCGCACCGGCAAGGTCATGTCCTGGACAGGCATCGCCATCTACGCCGCGCTCGGGCTTGGTGCGCCGCTGGGGTTGGCCGTGCAGTCGGCATTCGGCTTCGTAGGCGTCGGCGCCGCGGCATTGCTGACCCCGATGCTCGCCTGGGTCATCGCCCTGCGCCTTCCGGCTGTGCCCGGCGCCGGCGGGCAGCGCGTGCCGTTCCATCGCGTGCTCGGCCTCATCTGGCGACCCGGCCTCGTGCTCGCACTGGCGACTGTTCCCTATGCCGCGATGGCGGCCTTCCTGACGCTCGACTACGCCGCACATGGCTGGCCGCGAGCCGGCACGGCGCTGCTCGGTTTCGGCGCCGCCTACGTGCTTGTGCGCCTGGTCGGCTCGGGCCTGCCGGACCGCTTCGGCGCGACGCGGGTTGCAGTGGGCTCTTTGATCTTCGAGGCCATCGGCCAACTGCTCATCTGGTGCGCTCCCGCACCGGGCATGGCCGTGCTGGGCGCGACGCTGACGGGGCTCGGCTTCTCCCTCGTGTTCCCCGCGATGGGGGTGCTCGCGACCCGATCCGTTCCGCCTGAACAGCGCGGCCGTGCGGTGGGCAACTTCATCGCCTTCGCAGATATCGCGATGGGCGTGACCGGGCCTGTGGTCGGTTTTGCGATCCAGTGGTTCGGCATCACGGCGGCTTTTCTCGTCGGTGCAGGCGCGACCTGCGCGGCACTGTGCCTGCTGCCTTCCTTGCGGCTCGGCCGCAGCGACTAGCGAGACGAGTTTCTTCCACGCCGCATTTTTCTCGCGCAGTGCATCGCCGACTCAAGCAGCCGAAGCGTGCTTCTCAGGCTGCAACGCCTCCAGCACGAAACGCGTCGGCCCGCTCGCACCTCGATCACTGACCGCAAGGCCCAGCTGTCGCCAAAGCGCCGGGCTGAGTGGACGAATGGCAATGCGAGGGTCGCGCGCGGGCTCTTTGTCGTCGCCGTGCGATTCCTCCGGCAGCAGGGCGGCCCCGTAGCCGGCCGCGACCAGTGTCCTGATCGCATCGTTGTAGTTGAGCTCGATGCGCGGGCGGCAATGCACGCCAGCCGCGGAAAACCATTCCGCGGTCAGCCGATAGAGACGTGTGGAGGCGTCGTTCATGATCAGCGGCCGCTCGGCCAGCCACTGCGGCGTGAGCCGCCTGGGCGCCTTCCAGTCTGCCGGCAAGAAGGCGACGACGGACTCGCGCCGCAGCGGCGTGACATGAACGCCGCGCACAGGCGCCTGCGGCAGCGCCACGACCGCCAGGTCCAGGCTGCCCGCGGCGAGCCGGGCCATGCTGTCGTTGGAGGTCAGTACCTGCACGTTCACGTCGATGCCGGGATGGTGCTGGGCGAGACGCTTGAGCGCGGGCGGCAGCAGGTGCGCAATGGTGCCCGTCGAGGCACCTACGCGCACGCGGCCTGTTTGACCGGCGAGCTGGCGTCGAACGTCTTCCACTGCGTCGTCGGCGTCCGCGAGCAGCCTGCGGGCACGTGCGATGAACCGCTCGCCCAGGGCGGTCGCTTGCGCGGGCCCTCTCCCGCGAACGAGCAACTGGCCACCCAGGCGCGACTCCAGTTCCGCGATCTGAACGGTGACGGTGGGCGCCGCCAGATGAAGGGCGCGCGCGGCATTTGCCAGTGAGCCGAGGTCGGCGATGGCGACGAGGGTGCGCAGGTGGTCAAGGCTGAGTTCTCGCATCGCGCTAATTTAACTTTTCTTAATCCTGCATTGAAGATATTTAGCTGGAGCCATCGAAGCCGCGTCCCTACCATCGCGCTCCATGGACTTCAACATCTTCATCGACGGCGATCAAGGCACCACCGGCCTCGACCTGCAGAACCGCCTGCGCGGCGGGGAATTTCGCATCCGCACATTGCCGGCCAACCTGCGCAAGGACGCGGCCGCCCGCCGGGCCGCCCTCAACGAGAGCGACATCGCCATCCTCTGCCTGCCCGATGCCGCGGCGCGCGATGCGGTGTCGATGATCGAGAACCCTTCGGTGCGCGTCATTGACGCCAGCTCGGCGCACCGCACCAGCCCCGGCTGGGTCTACGGCCTGCCGGAGCTCGATGCGCAACAGGGCGAGCGCATCGCGTCTGCACTGCGGGTCACGAATCCGGGCTGCTATCCGACAGCCGCGGTTGCCTTGCTGCGGCCGCTGACGGATGCGGGGCTGTTGCCCGCCGACTATCCGCTGGTCATTCACGCCGTCTCGGGCTATTCGGGCCAGGGCAGGGCGGGGGTGGAAGCGTACGAAGCTGGCGTGGGTGCGGGGGCGCATTCACTGAAGGTCTACGGCCTTGCACTCGAGCACAAGCACGTGCCGGAGATCGAGACGTATGCCGGCTTGACGGAGCGGCCCATCTTCGTGCCGGCCTATGGCAGTTATCGGCAGGGCATCGTGCTCACCATCGGACTGCACGCGCGGATGCTTGCTGCCGGCGTGTCTGGCGCGCGCATCCATGAGTGCCTCATGGAGCGGTATCGCGATGCGGCGCATGTGCGTGTGATGCCGATGTCTTCTGCCGCACCGATGACGGAACTCGATCCGCAAGTGCACAACGGATCGAACGACATGAGCCTGGGTGTCGCGTGGAATGAACGCACGGGGCAGATCGTCTTGAGCGCGGTTCTGGACAACCTGGGCAAAGGGGCCGCAGGTGCGGCGGTGCAGAACCTGCGATTGATGACGGGGGCTTTGTTGCCTGTAATGTGAGGTCGATGTGTTGATGGAGAGGGGGGACTCGGACGTCAAGGGCTGATATCGCTATCGCAGAGCCGCTGTTCGCCAGGAGCGGCCTGGTCGCTACACTGCCGCGATGGCGTAGACGCACGATGACCTCAAGCCGTTACACGGAGCTGTGATGCCGATATTCAAGTGCCCCGCGCCGCGATTGGCGGCGCAGATCCAAGGCGACCAGGCTGATGAATTTGAACTCGCTTCGGCTGCTCGGCCGATGGACGGTTCCTTGGCAGAGTTCAAGTTCGCGTTCTGCATTGATGAGCATCAGTGATAACTTGAAGAGTTGGGCCAGGCGAATCAAACGCGACGGCGTGGCGCTCTGGTTTGCGGGTAAAAATCCCCGAACGCCTTGGTATGCGAAAGCGTTGGGCGTATTCGTGGTGGCCTATGCGCTAAGCCCCATCGACCTGATTCCAGACTTCATTCCTGTGCTGGGTTACGTCGATGATGTGATGCTGCTTCCCGCCCTCATCTGGTTGACCATCAGGCTGCTGCCGCCTGAAGTCCTTGCGGAATGTCGCAGTCAAGCAGAAGAGTGGATGCAAACGAAGGGCTCGAAGCCAAGCAGCCGGGCCGGCGCGCTCCTAGTCGTAGCCGTGTGGCTGGCGATGGGCGTAGCGGCATGGGTCTGGTTGAGCCCGCATCTATAGCATCTATAGATTCCCGAGTGACCGCCTCGGAGCGAAATGTATAGTCGCTTCGGACCCATTCATGATGAAAGTGCGACAGGCTACGGTCGGTCAGGAGCGGAAGTAGCATTCGACGTCGAACGCCTGGCCTGCCATTCTTCAATGCCGTTGCTCGCCTTGCCCCACCAGCCCCCTCACCAACGGGATGTCAATGACAGAAACGACCAAAGTCAAAGGCCCTGCCTCGTACTTTCCTTCGATCGAAAAGACCTACGCGAAGCCAATTGCCCACTGGATGAATGTTCTTCAGGATGCAGGCCCTCTCAAACACATGGAACTCGTGAACCGGCTCAAGACGGAGCATCAAATCGGCCATGGGCACGCAAACGCGCTGGTGGCAGCCTTCCTGGCGAAGAAGTAAAAAGTCAGGACTCGAACGTTCACGTGCGGCCAGGTCGGAGTTCGGCCAGAACCGCCCCTCCGTCGGTGTGCCCAGGTCGCCGGATAGCGCGGAGCAATTTCGTACCAGCATGGGTCGAGAACGCTCGTAGCTCCAGGTTTTGGCAGACGGTGTGATCGGGCAGACTCGGTGGATGAGCTTCTCGCCTTCCGCGCATGGCGGGCAAGTCGTGGAGAGGATCACCGGGCGGCTGCTTTGCAGCGTTGCAGTCGCTGGCAGCCGGAGCAAGCCAACGGCACAATTCCGCCACAACAAGGCATTCGCCGAGTACCTTCATCCTGCCTCACGGCTAATTGCCCGAATCCCTGAATGGGCCGCGCCCCGTGCAACCTCTTCCACTGCGGTCCTTCGCCAATTGGCTCGTTCCCGTCGCACTCGCCTGCCTCGTGCTGGCCTTGCAGGCGGGCGGTGAGCCGGTGTACGAAGCGCTGCGCTACGAACGCGCGGCCGTGCTCGGTGGACAGTACTGGCGCCTGCTTTCGGCGCATGCGGTGCATCTGGGCTGGGCGCACTGCCTGATGAACGCCGGCGGGCTGGCGCTGTGCGCCGCGCTCGCGGCAGGCACCCGCAACTGGTGTGCCTGGGCCACCGCGATCGTCGTGCTGGCCATCGGCGTGGGGATTTTGCTGGTGGCTGCATCGCCCGAGGCCACGAACTACGCGGGCCTCTCGGGCGTGCTCTACGGGCTGTTCATCTGGGTGCTGGCGCCACGCGCCTGGCGCGGCGATCGCGTGGCCTGGATCGTCCTTGTGGCCGTCATCGCACGCATCGGCTGGCAGATGTTCCATCCGCCTTCGGATGCGCAGCGTGCGCTGATCGGCGGCGAGGTGATGGTCGAGGCGCACCTGTACGGCGCGCTGTGCGCACTGGCGCTCTGCCTCTGGCAGGGTGCGTGGCCGCGCTTGCGGCGGGCCCGAGACGGCGCCGAGGCCTGACCTCGGCGCCGGCTTCACCACTTCAGGACCGGCGGCGTCGGGCGAGCGCAAGCGCCGCGAGGCCGGCCAGCGCCAGGGCGAGGTCGCCCACATCAAGCGATCCGCCGCGTCTGCTGAATGGGAAGGCGATCGGCATCACCGGCGCAGGGGGCTCGGTCGTCGGCGGTGTCGTCGTCGGCGGCTCATTGTTCGACGCGTAGGGCTCGATGTCGTAGGCGTAGAGCTTGACACTCGTCCCCTCCTTGGGACTCTCCGCCTGCATGGCGACGAACCCGCCAACGGACGCCTGCCGCTGGCTGATGGCGTTCCCGGCGTCCCTGTTCGGCGTCTCGCCATCGCCCACTTCCTTCAGAACATAGTGTTGTTTGACACCGTCCCTCTCGGTGTACAGGAACATCTTCATCTCGCCGGTCTTCGGGTCGATGGGCGTGTTGAACCAGACCGCCTGGTCCAGCGCTCTCTCCGCGATCTGCGAACCCTCCTGGCCGTTCGTCTGCCGCGTGATCAGCGAATGCCGACCCGCCACGACAGTGCCATTCGCGCCATTGCCTCTGAACATGACATGCGGGTAGGCATTGGTGCCATGGATGAAGCTCTGCATCGTGTGCCCTTCCTGAGCGGCGTAAGGCCCTGCGGCAGGACTCTTCGCTTCTTCGAAGACGAACTTGAGGTTGTCCTGCGCCAGGGCGGGCTCGCTCGCGGGCCCATTCAAATTGGCCAATGGCACCAGGATGTCGCCCCGGACGATGACGGGCGTGCGCGACAGCGATTCCGGCGAGGCCGTCGTCGCGGGCTTGCTTCGGTTGGTCAACGCGGCGGCCTGCGTCTGTCCGTTGAATTCCGACTCGCCGGACACGACCATGTAGGTCCTTCCGGGTTCAATTCTCGTGACGAGCCGCCAGGCTTTTTCCGTTGCCGCATGCTTGTGCAACCGCAGTCCGAAGGGGTTGGCGACCGGGTCCTGCGATGACAGGATGAGCGTGTCGCGACCATGTTTCGGCACCGCCTTCGTTTCCGTGACGCCGGACGCTCTCGCCATGCCGTCGCTCCCATAGGAGGTCTTGTATTGCTTGAAGGGGGTCACGCCGTCGCTGAAGCGAACTTCCGCATAGGACAAGGGTGCCGCCAAGGCGTTGGCGGCATCCATCCACCCGACGGTCATCTTTCCAAAGGACAGGACGAAGGTTGCCGTGTTCTCCGCAGACGCAGTGGCCGGTGCGGGCCCCCTCGCGGTCACCGTGACATGGCAGGGTTTGCCGGGAACCACAGCGCAGTCGGGCGGGTTGAACTTCATGTTCTCAACGGCAAACCCCGAGGGCAGGGAAACGTTGGCAGCGGTGAAAACGACGTTCTTCGTGTCGACCGGCACGTTGATGTCGAGCATTGCCTGAGCGTTCTTGCCGCCCCAGGTCCGGGCTTTGAAGGATTCGCCGCCATAGCTGAAAGTCGCGGTGACGCCGTTCGGCGGCAAGCCCGCATCGATGAGGTACTGCTCCGGGTTCGTCGTGGCCCAGTACGCCTCCTTCGGTCGGCCGACTCCAGACCACGGATACCCATTGGTGTGATAGCCCGGGTCCGTCATTCCCCACCAGGTGACCCGGTGCACGCCTCCCTTGTACTCAGGGTGCCGACCTCCCGGGCCGGCGGCGTACTCCTTGAGCAGGCTGAAAAGTTTCGCGTACTGGACGCCCTGTTCCATGAACAGGGCATCCATCTCAGGGCCATTCTGGATCCGCAGGCCTTTGTCCAGGCCCAGGGCCGGCGCGAGATCCAGCTCGGTCAGATCGACGTTCGCCCCGGTTTCGAGATAGGTCTTGAGGGTCCTCTCGAAGGCGTCCAGGTTGAGCCTCATGTCCCAGTGCCCCTGCGTGCCGATGACGTCGATCAGCGGCCTGGGCTTCCCCTTGGCGTCCAGAAGTACCCGCCCTTTGCCTGCGGCCGATTCGGCCGCGTACCGTTCATTGAATTCCTTGACCATCGCGGCGATCGCCGTCGCCTTCGAGGCGCGCTCGTTGTCGTTGAAGTCGTTGTAGTTCAGGATGGCCGTCGTGTTCTGGCGCGCGTAATAGAAAGCGTCGTACATGTAGTCCCAGCTTTTCCCGCCCTTGGCATAGGCTTGGGCCCATCGGGCCGGCCGCTCCTCGGGGCTGTAACCGGTTCGCAGGGCGTTCCTCCAGTCGGCGGGGTTGTCGGGGTTGTCCTTGAACGCTTCGTTGACGACGTCCCAGGCGTAGGCCTTGAAGGGTTCCCGATCGAAGTGGCCGGCCACGGTCCGAACGTAATACTCCAGGCCCGTCTTCGCCGTTGCGTAGTCCCACGGCGTTTCCCATCCGCCACTCGGAGTCAGGACGTTGGGGGCGGGCCATTGGGCCGACTGGTTGTGCCAGAGCAGCACGTGCCCGGTGACCTTGACGCCGCGCGCGTTGGCCGCGCTGATGTCCGCGTTGATGCCCGAGGTCAGGTTGGTAAGGAAATTGGGGCTTGGATTGCTCATCCCCCCGTTCCAGAAATCGGGCTTCATCGCGTTGCTGGGCGTCACCGCATTGAAGTGTTTCAGGGTCATGGCGGCGACCGAGTTTTCACCCGGCACCACGTCGGAGCCGAAGTTGCGCGCGTCGAGATTGGTGCTGCCGATCAGGAAGTAGTTCTTGTACACATCCTTCAGCGCCGGCCAATCGGCAGGATTCGCAGGCCGCTCAGCTGCCAGGGCGGCGTTCGCGATCACAAGTCCGGTGGGCAGCGCAATCAAAAGACGCTTGAAGTCGAGTCTGCTGAACATGGTCCCGATCCTCCTAATGATTCCGACGACCGGAGAGTTCTCGTTGGCTGGCTCTGCGGCAGGCGCCTGTGCGCCCTCTCGCGGATCGACGTTCGATGGTCAGATGCATGCTTGTCTCCTTGGGTTGAAAGGAATCACTCCCGGGCGGGACGGCGTTCGGGACCTCGATGGACATCGCCGAACACCAGCACCCCCATCACGGCGAGTGCGGCGGCGATCCATGGCGCGATCCCGTGAGGCGCGCGGCTGTCACAGCCGCGCGCCCTGCAGCAGGCGTGCGTTCAGCGATGCGGCGGCACTTCAGGGCGCGAAGGCTAGGTGACGGCCCCCTGCCGGTCCACTTACTTTTTCGCTAGCATCCATTCCAAATGCTGATGAGTTCAGGCAAGACCTCTGACAAACCCCTGATGCTGGCGCAAGTCTCGCGTCTGCGTTTCCGGCACCTGCAGTTCCTCGACATCCTGGGCAAGACGCGCAATTTGCGCCTGACTGCCGAGCAGATGTACATCACGCAGCCGGCGGCCACCAAGGTGTTGATGGACATCGAGGAGATGCTGGAAGCGCGCCTGTTCGATCGCCTGCCGCGCGACATGCAACCGAATGAGCTGGGACTCTTCACCTTGCGTTACGCGCATTCGGCACTTGACGGCCATCGCAAGTTCGTGGACGAGTTCAGCAATCTGAAACAGGGAGGGCACGGCCATCTGTCGATCGGCGCCATCTCGGGTGCGGCGGCGCATCTGCTGATTGCCGCCGTGGCCGAGCTGCAGCGCCTGCGGCCGCTGCTGGTGGTGAAGGTGCTGGAACAGAGCAGCGATCAGCTGATCGTGTGGCTCGCCGAGCGCAAGATCGACGTGATGATCGGCCGCTTCACCGACGAGTCTCAGCGCGACCAGTTCCATTACGAAAACCTGACCGGTGAAAGGTTGCAGATCACCGCAGGCGTGCACCATCCGCTGCGTGGACCGAACACTCCTGGACTGAGGGAACTGTCGAGTTGGCCGTGGATTCTGTATCCGGCCTCCACGGCGCTGCGCAAGGTGTCGGATGACATCTTCCGCAGCACAGGCCTGTCGCTCACCTCGGGCATCGTCGAGACGCCGTCGTTTCTGTTCGCGCTAGAGCTGATGCAGAGCACGACCATGCTGTCGCTGCAGCCCGCCGCGCTGGTGGACAAATATGTACGGCGCGGGCTGCTGACGCGCATCGCGGCCGAGCTCCCCAACCGCATGCCCGACTTCGGCCTGATCACGCTGCAGGGCGAGCCCCCCGGCACGGCCGTGCTGGCATTCATGGACGTGATCCGCAACATGGCGGACCATGAGGCCGGCGCGGCATTGGCCGAACGAGCGACGCCCGTTGCCAGGCCCAAGCCGCGGGGTCGCGCGTCTTCTCGCTGTTGACCCGTCGGTCGAAACCCGGCTGGTTGCGACCCCTGCACGCGGCGACCAAGGGAGCAAGCCAAGGCCCAGCGCCGCGATGCCAGCGAGGAAGCTGTCGTCGATGCGGCTTGCTCAGAGTGGCGGACCCACGATCACTCGCTGCGGCCCGAAAGAAGGTTCGCGTCGATCCATGACGCCACGTCGGTAACCGCAATGGCGCGGCGTTGATTGAACGTCCCGCTCTTTTCCCATGCAACACCCCGACCTTGAGCAAAAACCGCACGGTACTTGCGCATCATGTTGTGCGGATCGCGCGCCAGCTCATCCAGCAAATATTGCTCGCTCCACTCCGACCGGGTGAAGGGGCGGCCAAGGGCCGCTTGCAGCTTGTCGGCGACCTCCCCGTAAGTCACGGTGTCGCCGGCGAGATAAACGATCTCGTTGCGGATGCGGGGCTTGGCGAACACGATCGCGGCAGTCAACGCGCCAATGTCATCGGGCGTCGTCAGCGTCACGGCGGTGTCGAGGCTGCCGAGGGCGTGGACTGCGTCATTTTGCAGGTCGACGACACCGAAGTCCGGCTCGAAAAGATAGCTCATGAACATGCCGGTCGAGATGATGACCCACTCCGTCTGCCGTTGGCTGCGCAGCAGTTCGCGCACGTCCAGCTGTGCGTCGAAGATGTCCTGCGGACTGCCCCGGCCGATGACGTCGAAATCGACCCCGAACTGCCATGGAAAGTACCTCGGGATTCGCGCCTGCAATGCGGCCCGCACCAACTTCATTGGCGTGTCGATCCCGGCTGCATAGCCCGCGCAACCGATCACCGTGTCGTATCGCGCGAACATCACGGCGAGCTCATCGATGGCGCTTTTCACAAGATCGCCCAAGACGATCTCGATCCCCAGATCTCGGATCTCCGCGATGTCCTGTCGCTTGCCTGCTTCACTGGACTCGACCGCACTTGCGCGCAGCAACACGCTGATCTTTGCGCCATCCAGATCTTTCGCCCGGCGCGCGAGATTGCGCAGTACAGGCAGGCCGAGTTCACCGGCACCGAGCACGAGAATTTTCTGAGATGTAGCGTTAGGATCCGTTTGGTTCATGGTGTAGCCCACTGGAGAATGCGTCGCGGCAGTCTATCGATGCATGGGCATGTATGAAAGAAGGCACACGCGTGATACCGCGAGCTAAAGAATTGAATCGAGACGAAATACTTCAGTATTCGCAGACCGTGTGTGACGGCCTGAGAGACGACGATGACGGAGTGCGGCGAGAGGTGCTTGCACATGCCGGAAGCCGTTGGTCACTCGGTGTCGTCCACACGCTCGGCGTGTATGGAAGACTGCGCCACGCAGAGATCGGAAGGCGCATGCACGGGGTCACTCAACGCATGTTGACGCGCACCTTGCGACAGCTCGAGCGTGACGGCTTAGTGCTCCGTCATGATTTTGAAGAGGTGCCCCCCAGAGTCGAGTACGAGCTGTCCGACACGGGCATGGAGCTGCTCGTTCGCATGGTCCCGCTGTGGACCTGGATCGTGGAGAACGCGGATCGCTTCCGAGAAGCGAGGCAAGATTTCGACGAACAGCACCGCGACGAAAAATCCGAAGCTGTCGCTGACCTGGCGCACAACGGTTCCCGACTTTAAGAGCGTCTGCTTCCGGTTCGGATCTTCACAACTGCACCCGCAGAATTTTTTCCATCGCCTTTCCTTTGGCGAGCTCGTCGATCAGCTTGTCCAGGTAGCGGATCTTCTGCATGAGCGGATCGTCGACGTCTTCCACGCGAACGCCGCAGACGACGCCCTTGATGAGCGAGCTGTTCGGGTGAAGGGCCGGCGCCTCGGCAAAGAAAGTCTGGAAATCGTTTTGCCGTTCGATCTGCCGGCGCAGTCCCGCTTCGTCATAGCCCGTCAGCCAGCAAATGATCTGGTCGACTTCTTCCTTCGTGCGGCCCTTGCGTTCCGCCTTTTGAACGTACATCGGATAGACCTTCGCAAAGGCCATCGTGAAAATCGAATGCTTGGGCATCGTCATTCTTCCTTCCTGTGTATCAGGGTCCGAAACGCATGCTGCTTCGGTGTGCCGAGGTGAAGAGGGCGCTGTCGCGGAGCGCCTGCTCCTCGCCGGATTCTGACGCACGCAAGGAGCGAGCAATGTCGACGGCAGTTCCGAAACCCTCGCTGAGAGGCAGGGGCGGGGCAGCGCACCAGCTAGGTCATCAGCGCATCGCATTCGCCTTCGATGCGGCCGTGAAGCAGCCCGAGCGATGCGGCGAGCAGCCGGTGCAGCGCGTCGCGTTGGCACGCCGGCGCCGCCCGTCAAGTCGCCGCGCTGTCGCCGATTTGCGCAGCCTTCTCCCATGCCGCCGCTATGCTGTCGCCCGCCATTCACTTCAGCAAAACGGGAACCCTCATGTCCATGCGCTCTTCGTCCTTCTTCGCCCTGCGTTCCATCGCGCTGGCCTCCGGTCTCGCACTGGCCGCCATCGCCGTGCAGGCCGCGCCCGATGCCAAGCTGCTCGCCGCCGCCGAGAAGGCGCAGCCCGCCGTCATCGACAACCTGAAGGAGATGGTGCAGATCGAATCGGGCAGCCTCAACGTCGATGGCCTGCTCAAGATGGCCGACGTGATCGAGGGCCGCCTGAAGGCCGCGGGCTTCAAGACCGAGCGCCGCAAAGCCGAGGCCGGCGCGGGCGCCGACATCGTCATCGGCACGCTCAAGGGCACGGGCAAGCGCAAGATCATGCTGCAGGGCCACATGGACACGGTGTATGCGGCGGGCATCCTCGGCAGCCAGCCCTACAAGGTGGACGGCAACCGCATCTACGGCCCGGGCATCGCCGACGACAAGGGCGGCATCGCGGTGATGCTGGGCTCGCTGAAGATCCTGGCCGATGCGGGCTGGCGCGACTACGACACGCTCACCGTGCTGGTGAATCCCGATGAAGAAGTGGGCTCGGTGGGTTCGGGCGAACTCATCGCCACCACGGCCGACCTGCACGACACGGTGCTGTCGTTCGAGCCGACGGCCGCCAAGTCGGTCGCCAAGGGCGAGTCGCTGCTGCTCGGCGCGGCCGGCATCGCGCAGGCGACGATGGAAGTGAAGGGCCGCGCGGCGCATGCGGGCGCCGCGCCCGAGCTGGGCCGCAACGCGCTGTACGAGCTCTCGTACCAGATGCTGCAGACCAAGGACCTCGCAAAAGACATCCCGGGCGTGACGCTCAACTGGACCGTGGCGCGCGCCACCGGCCCGATCAACCAGATCACCGAGAAGGCGCAGGCGCTGGGCGACATCCGCATCACGCAGCCGGGTGCGGAGAAGAAACTCAACGAAGTGCTGCAGGCGAAGATCGCGAGCGGCAAGCTGATTCCCGACACCGAGACCACGGTGAGGGTCGAGGTCGGCCGTCCGGCGTTCGTGGCGGGCGCGAAGGGCCGCGCATTGGCCGAGAAGGCGCAGGCGATCTACAAGGAAATCGACCGCGACCTCGCGCTTACGCCGATGACCGGTGGCGGCACCGACGCGGGCTTTGCCGGCCGTTCGGGCAAGGCGACGGTGGTCGAGAGCTTCGGCCTCGCGGGCTTTGGCTACCACGCGCGCGACGAGTACATCGAGGTCGATTCGATCGTGCCGCGCATCTACCTCGTCACGCGTCTGCTGACCGAGATCGGCAAGCAGTAGCAAGAGGCGACGGGAAGGCCGGCCTCAGGGCTGCTGCTTCGGGGGCTCGCCGGGGCGATTCGGTGGCGGTCGGCGAGCCGCGGCCGCGGCGGCTGCCGCAGCGGCGTGCTGCTGGGCCTGTTGCTGCTGTTGTTGCTGGCGCATCTGGGCCTGTTGCGCTTGGCGGGCTTGCTGCTGCTGTTGCTGTTGCTGCATCTGTTGCTGGCGCTGCTGCATCGCCTGTTGCTGTTGCGCGCGAGCGGCCTGGGCTTGCTGTTGTTGCTGCTGCTGTTGCTGGCGGCGCATCTGCTCCTGCTGCTGACGGGCCTCGTTCTGGGCTTGCTGCTGGCGTTGCTGTTGTTGCTGCGCCTGCTGCCGCTGAATCTGCTGTTGTTGAGCCTGTTGCTGCTGGGCCGCGCGGGCTTGAGCCTGCGCTTGCTGCTGCGCCTGCATCTGCTGGCGCCGTGACTGATCCTGCTGGGCTTGCTGCGCCTGTTGGGATTGCTGTTGTTGCTGCTGCTGGCGCTGCCGGTCCTGCAACGCGCGCTGCTGCTGTTGCTGGGCCTGCTGGCTCGCGGTGCGTGCCTGCTGTTGTTGCTCCATTTGCTGGCGCCGCAACTGCTCCTGCTGTTGTTGCTGTTGGAGCCGGGCCTGCTGCTGCTGCTGCTGCTGCTGCTGGTTGGCGGCGCGCGCTTGCTGCTGTGCCTGTTGTTGCGCCTGCTGCGCTTGCTGGCGGCGCGCCTGGTCCTGCTGCTGCTGTTGCGCGCGTTGCTGAAGCTGGGCCTGCTGTGCCTGTCGCGCCTGCTGTTGCTGCTGTGCTTGCTGAGCCTGCAACTGCTGCGCTTGTTGCTGTTGAGCCTGCTGCTGCGCGCGTTGCTGTGCTTGCTGTTGCTGCACCTGCTGCTGTTGCGCCGCGGCCTGCTGCTGACGTGCCTGTTGTTGTTGCTGCTGTTGCTGCATCTGCGCGAACTGCGCTTGTTGTTGCTGCTGCTGCGCAAAGTTGGGCGGCGGCGCGCCGGGCGGCATGCCGCGTGATCCGCCGTTGCGGTCGCTGCGATCGTTGTTGTTGTAGACGTTGCGCACGTTGTTGTTCACCACCGTGGTCGAGCGCGAGATGTAGGTGCTGTTGTTGTAGACCACCGCAGGCCGTGCGAAGGCCGGCTGCACCACGCGGTCACGGTCGCGATCGCGGTCGTATCTGCGATCGCGCGGTGCGCCCCAGTTCACGTTCCATGAGTTCCAGCCCCAGCCGTGGCGTTCCAGTGCAGCGCCCACGATCACGCCGGTGCCGAACGCCAGCGCGCCGGCCGCGGCAACCTGGCCGCGGCTGTAGCCCGGCACAACCTCCACGGGCGGCGGCGGCGCGTACGCATAGCCGGGATACACGGGCAAGGGCTCGCCGTAGATCACCTGCGGGTCGTAGCGCGGCACGTACACGACGTCGGGCTGCACGGGTTCGATGGTGATCAGTTGCTGCGGCGCCTCGATCACGGCGGGTCCGCCGTACGCGGCCTGCATGTCCGGTGCCGGCACGTAGTCGCGCGGCGCCTGGGCGCTTGCCACCCGCAGCTTGTCGTTGTTCTTCAGGCGGCCCGCTTTCGATGCGCGCTGCCGCATGACCTGGATCGCGTTCATCACGTCGGCCGGGTCGTTGTAATAAGCCTTGCCGAGCGATTCAGTCCAGGTGATGTTGCCGGCGAGCTGGTCGAGCACGGGCCTGAAGGCGGTGAGCGATTTCACGCTCGGGTCCCAAGGCTGCTGGTTGGCCGCATCGGCGAGCGGGCCGGCCTTGAGCGACTGGTTCTGCCCGAGCCAGTCGTGCGCGGCGGTGATCTGCTCGGGGTAGGTGGCGCCCGCGAGGATCTGCGCGACGAGCTTGTCGGGATAGAGCGCGATGGGTGCAACCAGCTGGTAGAGCTGCTCGGCCGATGGCGGCGTGTAGGCGGCAGGCACCGGCGCAGCGGGTGCTTGCGGCACCGACGGCGCGGGCATCGAGATGGCGGGGTCTGCTGCGTTGGCCGGTGCGTTCGATGCCGTCGGTGGTGCGGACTTGTCGCAACCTGCGAGGACGAGGGCGCCGACGCACAGCGAGACCGCGAGCAGGCGAGGGAGGGGGGGACGTTGGATGTTCATCTGAGTTCCATCAAGGCGCCGACGTCACGCCTGACTCTCTCAACGGTCCCTGACGGTCTGCGATGACCGACTGTGCGCCGGTGATGCAACCGTCTGTGTCGTCCGCGCGCTGCTGCCTCTGTGGGGCATCGCCCACAGGGGGCGGCCTCAGGGTCGCGCGGGCGTTTGTCTTACTTGGCGCTGCCCGAGTACTTGGTGACGCTGCTCGCGCTCACGTGGTAGCCGCTCACGCCCATCATCGAATCGTTGCGCTGGGTCTGCAGCTTGCCGGTGACCCACACGGTGTCCATCGCGCGGAACTTGGCGCCCTTCTGCGGAATGACGTGCAGGATCTGGTTGGCCGGCGGCGGCGGCGTGTGGATGCAGGCGCCGAAGTAGGGCACGAGCAGGAACTCCGTGACCTCGCCCTTGGCCTCTTCGAGCGGCACGATGAAGCCGGGAATCTTGATTTCGGTGCCGTTCATCGCGGGGTTGGTCGGTGCGTTGTTCGACACCTCCTGCATCTTCATGAGCAGCTCGTTGGCGCGCGGGTCGCCGTCGTCGAGCGCACTCAGGTCCATGCCCTTGAACTCCTTGGCCGGGTCCCAGTCCTTGGGCACCAGTTCTTCCCAGGTGATCTGCCGCGGCTGGCCCGGCGTGCCCTTGGCAACGGCGGGTGCAGCGGCCTTGCCGCCGAGCGGGTTCGATGCGGTGGTGTCCTTGGGCGCGGGCTCGGCGGCCCATGCCATCGCTGCGAGGCCGGCGCCGGCCAGCAGCAATGAAAGCCGATTGAAAGCCGTGATCGTGGAAGTCTTCTTTGCGATGCGCATGGTTCAAATCCTCGGTGAGAGGCCGTCCGCCAGTGAGAGTCGGTAGGCGCGAATGCCAGGGAGCAGGCTTGCCAGCCAGCCTGCGACCAGCAGGCTCGCCATCAGCAGCCACTCGTTGAGTGTAGGTTCCGAGAGGCTCAGTGTCAGCCCGAACTGCGACTGCAGCCACGGCGACAACAGGGCGATGCCGAGCACCGCCATCACCACGCCGAAGGCCACGCCGAGCACGGTGACCATGGCGCCTTCGAGCGCGAGCAGCGCCAGCACATGGCGCAGCCCGGCGCCCACGGCGCGCAGCACGGCCAGCTCGCGCCGCCGTTCGTTCAGGCCCGCCATCACCACCGAGACCAAGCCCGCGAGGCTCACCAGCGCGACCAACGCCGACATCAGCAAGAGCGCGTTCTCGCCGATGCCGATCACGCTCCACAGTTCATCGAGCGCGACGCCGGGGAGGATGGCCATCAGCGGTTCGCCGTTGTAGGTCGAAATCCAGCGCTGCACGCCGAACACCGCGGCGCGGTTCTTCAGGCCCACGAGCGCTGCCGTCACGTTCTTGGGCGTGAGGTCGAACTTGCGCACCTGCTCGGCAGGAATCTTCACGCCGGGCATCGGCGCGCCGCCCACCCATTCGAGGTGGATGGCCTCCATCGCTTCGAGGCCGATGTGCACCGTGCGGTCCACCGGCGTGCCGGTGCGTGCGAGCACGCCGACCACGGTGAAGGGCTTGTCGGCGTGCTCGGCCACGTTGAGTTCGCCGCTGCCGTGCGCGAGCGTGATCTTCTGGCCCACGTGGTAGCCGAGCTTGTCGGCCACTTCGGCACCGACCACCGCATCGAAGAGTTCGCTGAAGGGCTTGCCCTCGCGCAGCTTCAGCAATTGCTTGTCGCCATAGCGAAAGCGCGCGAAGTACTCGGGCGACGTCGCCAGCACCGCGAAGCCGCGGTGCGAATCGCCCAGCGACAGCGGCACGACCCAGTCGACGCCCTGGTGCGCGGCCAGCGCCTGCACGCTCTTCCACGAGATGTTGTTGGTGGCCGCGCCGATGCGGAACACCGAGTACAGCAGCAGCTGCGTGGAGCCCGTGCGCGCGCCGACGATGAGATCGGTGCCCGAGACGGACGAGGCGAAGTTCTCGCGCAGCTCGGTGCGGATGCGCTCGACGCCGAGCAGCAGGAAGGTCGAGAGCGCGATCGAGAACACGGTGAGCGCGAGCGTGAAGCGCCGGTTCCAGGCGCTGCGCCATGCGATGGAGAAGAGCGCCTTCATGCGTCCACCGCCATCGCCGTCGAAGCCGCGCGATTGATCTCGGGCAGCAGCACATGCCGCGCGAAGCGCTGTGCAATGCGCTGGTCATGGCTCACGAAGACGAGGGCGCTGTGGTTCTCGACACAGGCGGTCAGCAGCACGTCGAGAAAAGCCTCGCGCCGGTCTTCGTCGAGCGCGGAAGTCGGCTCGTCGGCAATCACCACTTCGGGTTGGCCGATGAGCGCACGCGCCGCGGCCACGCGCTGCTGCTGGCCCACCGAGAGCTGAAGCGCCTGGCGCTTCCAGAGGTTGCTGTCCAGGCCCATCTGGTCGAGCAGGTGCTCCGCCTCTTCGCGTGAACCGTGCGAACTGCCGCGGCGCGCGGCCTGCGCTTCGCGCCGCGCCGAAAAGCGGCAGGGCAGCAGGACGTTGTCGAGCACGCTCAGGTAGGGCAGCAGGTTGAACTGCTGGAAGATGTAGCCGACATGGGCCACGCGGCAGCGGTCGCGCGCGGCGCTGGAGAGCTGCGACCAGTCGTGGCCCAGCAAACTCACGCGGCCTTCGTCGGCCACCAGCACGCCGGCCAGCAGCGACAGCAGCGTGCTCTTGCCGCAGCCGCTCGGGCCGTGCAAAAACACCGATTCGCCGGCCGTGATGCGGAAGGCCTCGATGTCGATGCAGGGCGCCTTCACGCCGGGCCATGTAAAGCGCAGCGATTCGGCCGCGAGCACGACGCGCAGGGGCGTCGAGTCGGCCTGCGAAGCGGTGCTCACAGTGCTACTTGCCCCAGCTCAGGCGAGCGGGCTGGGCCGCCTGCGCACCCGCGGGGCGCTTGAGCTGGCGCTTGAACTGGCCTTGTGCCGAAGCGATCTGCGAATCGATCTGGCGCAGGCCCTTGAACACGCTGAACAGGTTCAGGTCGATGAACTTCGCGGCGGCCGCGTTGGTGCAGTTGAAGGAGAAGGTGGCGTCCAGGTCGGCATGGCCCGGAGGCTCGTTCGGATCGGGGTTGCCGAGGCCCAGCGCGCCGGAGCGCAGATCGACCGGGCCGAGCTTGCAGTTGGCGGCGGGGTCGATGGTGAAAAGCTTGTCGGCCGCGCGCAACTGGGCGACGGCGGCTTCGACGGTGGCTTTCTCGGCATCGGTCTTCGGAGCGCGTTCGAAGCCGACGATGTTGTCGAGCGGCGATTCCATGTCGATCACCACCGTGGGGCCGTCGATGGCCACGTCCAGCTTCATCTGGCCGTGCACATGGGCGTGCTGCTGCTGGGCTTGCGCGGAAACGAACGGGGCCGCAGCGAACAGGGCTGCGGCGAATAAGGAGGGGAGTGCGAGACCGGAGATGCGTCGGAGTCGGATGTGGTGTTTCATGGTTCTGCGCCTTGCCGGGTCGGCAGCCCCGGCGTGTTGCTCCATTCGCTCCAGCTGCCGGCATAGAGCGCGGTCGTCCCGAGCCCGGCGATCTGCATCGCAAGCAGGTTGGGCACCGCACTCACGCCGCTGCCGCATTGGTGGACGACTGTCGCCGCATCGCGTCCCGCGAGCAGCGCTTCGAACTCGGCACGCAATTGCGATGCCGGCTTGAACTTGCCGTCGGGGCCGAGGTTCTCGGCGAAGGGCCGGTTGAGGGCCCCGGGGATGTGACCGGCAATCGGGTCCAGAGGTTCCACCTCGCCGCGATATCGTGCACCGGCCCGTGCGTCGATCAGCTGCTGGTCAGCTTGGCCGAGCCGACGCAACACGGTGTCGGTAGTCACAAGCTTCGCCAACGGCTCGCCCTGTACGAAATTCGACTGGAAGCGCGCGGGCTCCTCGCGGTCGGTGACTTCGCCCCCCGCGGCCTGCCAGGCCTGCAGGCCGCCGTCGAGCACGGCCACCGCGTTGTGGCCCATCCACTTGAGCATCCACCACAGGCGCCCGCAGTAGTTGGCGCCGTTGCGGTCGTACACCACGGCCTGCATGTCGTTGGAGAAGCCGACGCTGGAAAGCCACGCCGCGAACTTTTCGCGGCTGGGCAGCGGATGGCGCCCGCCCGAGGCGGGCACGCCGTCTTCCTGCGCGACGACCACGTCGCCGTGCGCGCCGGGCAGGCCGTGCTTGGCGCTGAGGTCGGTATCGAGGTTGGCGTACTGCGCGCCCGGAATATGGGCCGCGGCGTAGAGCTGCGGGCCGGCCTCGGGCTTCATGAGGTCGAAGCTGCAGTCGAACACCATGAGCGGTGCGTCGCTGGCCTGCAGTTGCTGGAGTTGTTCGACGCTGACGAGGGTGGTGTACATGGTCGTGGTCTCCTTCGGAGAGGTTGTCTTCAGTGTTCTTCGGCCGGCGCCTTGGGCACCGCCCGTTGGCGCAGCACCGTGGCCGCGATGCCGCTCGCGATGATGAGCGCCATGCCGCCCCAGCCGGCGGCATCGATGCGGTCATCGAACACCACCACGCCATAGAACGCCGCGAAGATGATGCCCGAGTACTGCAGGTTGGCCACCACGAGGGTGCCGGCTTCCGTCTTGGCCGTGGCGTAGGCACGGGTCATGCAGAGCTGCCCGAGGGCGGCGAGCAGGCCGATGGGCAGAAGCCACAACGCGTGTTCCCAGGTCCACGAGCTGCCGCCCGAAAAACCCGTGGCCGCTGTGGCGAAGGCGCCGGCCACGGCCGAGCCGACCGCGAAATAGAACACCGTGCGCAGTTCGGGCTCGCCGATGCGCGAGAGCGCCACCACCTGCATGTAGGCGAAGGCGGCTGTCAGGCCCGACAAGAGGCCCAGCATGCCCGCGAAGCCTTCGTTGCCGCTGACCGTGGGCTTGAGCATGAGCACCACGCCGATGAAGCCCGCGAGCACCGTCATCGCGAGCGCGCCCTGCAGCGGCGGCTTGGCCACGCGGCCGTCGCGCCCGGGCACCGGCACCCACGCGAGCAGCGCGCCGCCAATCAGGAAGGCCGCGACCCACACGCTGCTCATGTAGTTGAGCGTGACGGCGGTGGCCAGCGGCATGTGCGCGATGGCGTAGAACCACGCGCCCAGCGAGATCACGCCGATCGTGCTGCGCCAGGCGTGCATGCCGGGGTATTTGGTGGCGAGCGACACGCGCATCTTGCGCGACAGGAGCCAGAGGAAAACGATGCCGATGAGGCCGCGGCCCAGCACCATCTCGCCGCTGTTGAACCATTGCGAAGCGACCTTCACCACGACGCTCATCGTCGCGAACAAAAAGGCGCCGAGCACCATCCAGAGCGCTTGCACTATTGACTCTCCCCCAGGCTTCGCGCACTTCGTGTCGCTTCTCCAACCCCCTCACAGGGGGCAACACCAGCGGCCCGGCAAAGCCGGTTCCGCGGTGTTCCCAGAACACCCGTCGATGCGGCAGTCATCGACTCAGGTGCTCTTCTGCATCGCGGCCTTGTACCACTCGTGGAACTGCTGCATGCCGTCTTCCATCGGGCTCTGGTACGGGCCGGTCTCGTTGTCGCCGCGCAGCATCAGCGCGCGGCGGCCGGCGTCCATGCGCTCGGCAATCTCGTCGTCTTCCACGCAGGTTTCCATGTAGGCGGCCTGCTGGGCCTCGACGAACTCGCGCTCGAAGGCGACGATTTCCTCGGGGTAGAAGAACTCGACCATGTTGAGCGTCTTGGTCGGGCTTACAGGGTGCAGCGTCGAGACGGTGAGCACATGCGGATACCACTCGACCATCACGTGCGGGTAGTAGGTGAGCCAGATCGCGCCGTACTTCGGCGGCTTGCCGTCGCGGTACTTGAGCAGCTGCTCCTGCCACTTCTGGTAGACCGGGCTGCCCGCGCGGCCGAGGCGGTTGGCCACGCCGACGGTCTGCACCGAATAGTTGTGATTGAACTCCCAGCGCAGGTCGTCGCAGGTGACGAAGCTGCCGAGGCCCGGATGAAACGGGCCGACGTGGTAGTCCTCGAGGTAGACCTCGATGAAGGTCTTCCAGTTGTAGTTGCACTCGTGCAGTTCGACGCGGTCGAGCGCGTAGCCCGAGAAGTCGAGGTCGGCCTGCGGGCCCAGGCCGCGCATGTCGGCGGCCACGTCGCGGCCGGTGCCGTCCGAATTCTTCTCGAACAGGAGGCCGTTCCACTCGGTGAGGGGATAGTTGTGCAGGTTGAGGCACGGGTCCTGGTCGAAATGCGGGGCGCCGATCAGCGTGCCGGTGGTGCGCGCATCGCTCGCGGCGTAGGTCCAGCGGTGCAGCGGGCAGACGATGTTGCCGCCGGCCTGGTTGTCCAACTGGCCGCGGCCCTGCAGGATCAGCGCCTGGCGGTGGCGGCACACGTTGGAGATCAGCTCCACGCCCTTGGGCGTGTGGACCAGCGCGCGGCCCTGGTGTTCCTGCGGCAGGGTGTGGAAGTTGCCCATTTCGGGCACGGCGAGGCGATGGCCGACATAGCGGGGCCCTCGCGAGAAAAGGTTTTGCATTTCGCGGGCGTACAGGGCCTCGTCGAAATACGCGGAAACTGGAAGTTGGCTCGCGGCCTGCTGCAGTTGAAGACTTAAATCAGACATGGAGGACCTGACCAAGCTCCCCACAGGGAGAAAAAAAGGAAATAACGGAAGGCGCCGTCAGAAGGTGCGACGGCCCGAGAAGTGTGTTGGTTTGCCAACAAGAAGAGTTCGCATTGTACCCGGGGGGCCCCGTTTTGCCCCCCGTCCTAAAATGCCCCGTTTCACCCACGTTCCGTTGCATGCCCAAGGTGCCTTCTCCTTCCTCTTCCAGCCCGGCGGCCACGCCCGATACGGGGCCGTTGCCCGTCAGTTACGAAGCCGGGCTTCAGGAACTGGAACAACTGGTTGCAGAACTCGAATCGGGCCAGTTGCCGCTCGACCAGCTCCTGGGCAGCTACCAGCGCGGCGCCGCATTGCTCGCTTTCTGCCGCGACAAGCTGCAGGCGGTCGAAGACCAGATCAAGGTGCTCGACGCGGGCAGCCTCAAGGTCTGGACGGCCGAATGAGCGCGGCCACCATGACCGACTGGACCGCCGCCCGGCTCGCCGGCTGGAGCGAACCGCACCTGGCCCGTGTCGAGGCGGCGCTGTCGCGCTGGGTCGGCGTCGAGGCGCCAGTACTGCTGGGCGATGCGATGCGCTACGCGGTGCTCGACGGCGGCAAGCGGCTGCGGCCGCTCCTGGTGCTCGCGGCCAGCGAGGCGGTCGGCGGCAATGAAGCCGCGGCGCTGCGTGCGGCCTGCGCCGCCGAGCTGATCCACGCCTATTCGCTGGTGCACGACGACCTGCCCTGCATGGACAACGACGTGCTGCGCCGTGGCAAGCCCACGGTGCATGTGAAGTTCGGCGAAGCCGATGCGCTGCTCGCGGGCGACGCGCTGCAGGCCCTGGCCTTCGAACTGCTGACGCCCGAGGGCGACGAGATTCCCGCGGCCACGCAGGCCACGCTGTGCCGCCTGCTCGCGCGCGCCGCCGGCAGCCAGGGCATGGCGGGCGGGCAGGCGATCGATCTCGCCAGCGTCGGCATCGCACTCAACGAAACCCAGCTACGCGAAATGCATCGCCTGAAGACCGGCGCGTTGCTGCAGGGCAGCGTCGAGATGGGCGCTGCATGCGGCAACGTGAGTGCCGCTGCGCTGGCGGCGCTGCGCGACTACGGCGCAGCCATCGGCCTCGCATTCCAGGTGGTGGACGACATCCTCGACGTCACCGCCGATTCCCAAACCCTGGGCAAGACGGCCGGCAAGGACGCCGCCGCCGACAAGCCCACCTACGTGTCGCTGCTCGGCCTCGACGGCGCGCGTACGCAGGCCCGCCAACTGCTGGCCGATGCGCTCGCCGCCCTGGCCAACAGCGGCCTGGCCGACACCGCCGCGCTGCGCGCTCTCGCACACATGGTGGTCGACCGCGACCGCTGAGAAAAGAACAAATCCCACATGGCTCCGTTGCTTCCCACTCTCCACGACCCTTCGCCGATCCGCCAGTACGACCGCGCACAGCTGCGGCAGCTGTCCGACGAGGTGCGCGCCTGCGTGCTCGACAACGTCTCGCGCACCGGCGGCCACCTGAGTTCCAACCTCGGCACGGTCGAGCTCACGGTCGCGCTGCACCACGTGTTCAACACGCCGCACGACCGGCTCGTGTGGGACGTGGGCCACCAGACCTATCCGCACAAGATCCTCACCGGCCGGCGCGAGCGCATGCCCACGCTGAGGCAAATCGGCGGCATCTCTGGCTTTCCGCAGCGGAGCGAGAGCGAGTACGACACCTTCGGCACCGCGCACTCGTCCACCAGCATCTCGGCCGCGCTCGGCATGGCGATGGCGGCCAAGCAGAAGGGCGAAGACCGCTACACCGTGGCGATCATCGGCGACGGCGCATTGACGGCCGGCATGGCCTTCGAGGCGCTCAACAACGCGGGCGTGTGCGACTGCAAGCTGCTGGTGATCCTGAACGACAACGACATGTCGATCAGCCCGCCCGTGGGCGCACTCAACCGCTACCTCGCGCAGCTGATGAGCGGCAATTTCTACGCCGCCGCCAAGAACGTCGGCAAGAGCGTTCTGCGCGCCGCACCGCCGCTGTTCGAACTCGCCAAGCGCTTCGAGCAGCATGCCAAGGGCATGGTGGTGCCGGCCACGCTGTTCGAGCAGTTCGGCTTCAACTACGTCGGCCCGATCGACGGCCACGACCTCGATTCGCTGGTGCCCACGCTCGAGAACCTGAAGCACCTGAGCGGCCCGCAGTTCCTGCATGTGGTCACGAAGAAAGGGCAGGGTTACAAGCTGGCCGAGGCCGATCCGGTGGCCTACCACGGGCCCGGCAAGTTCGATCCGCAAGTGGGCCTCGTCAAATCGACCGCGGTGGCCAAGCAGACCTTCACGCAGGTGTTCGGCCAGTGGCTGTGCGACACGGCCGCGCACGACGGCCGGCTCGTGGGCATCACGCCCGCGATGCGCGAAGGCTCGGGGCTTGTGGAGTTCGAGCAGCGCTTTCCCGATCGTTACTACGACGTCGGCATCGCCGAGCAGCACGCGGTCACCTTCGCGGCCGGTCTCGCCTGCGAAGGCCTGAAGCCGGTGGTCGCGATCTACTCGACCTTCCTGCAGCGCGCGTACGACCAGCTGATCCACGACGTCGCTATCCAGAACCTGCCTGTGGTGTTCGCGCTCGACCGCGCGGGCCTTGTCGGTGCCGATGGTGCGACGCACGCGGGCGCCTACGACATTCCGTTCCTGCGCTGCATTCCCAACATGAGCATCGCCTGCCCCGCGGACGAACGCGAGTTGCGCCAGTTGCTCACGAGCGCCTACGAGCAGAACCACCCGGTGGCGGTGCGCTATCCGCGCGGCGCGGGTGCCGGCATTGCGCCGCACCTCACGCTCGACGCGCTGCCGCTCGGCAAGGGCGAAGTGCGCCGCGAGGGCAAGCGCATCGCGATCCTCGCGTTCGGCTCGCTGCTGTATCCGGCGCTCACCGCGGCCGAATCGCTCGATGCCACGGTGGTCAACATGCGCTGGGCCAAGCCGCTCGACGTCGAACTGCTGCTGCAGGTGGCGGGCACGCACGATGCCATCGTCACGCTCGAAGAGGGCGCCACGATGGGCGGCGCGGGCAGTGCGGTGCTCGAGGCGTTGCAGGCTGCCAACGTACAGAAACCGGTGCTGCAACTGGGCCTGCCCGACCGCTTCATCGAACATGGCGATCCGGCCAAGCTGCTCGCATCGATCGGGCTCGATGCAACGGGCATTGCGGCCTCGATCGTGCAACGCTTCGGCACCGTCGCAGGGTAAACCCCCGCCGGACGCCTGTAAGCCGGTTTTTACAATCAAGAAGACTTATACAAAAGTCCCCAACGCGGTCACAAGCCGCGTTTCGTTTTTCCCAAGAACTCGGAGTGCATTCAATGGATCGTCGTTCCCTCATCAAAAACGCGGGCATCGCCGGCGTTTTGGCCGCCGGCATTGCGCCGGCCGTTCACGCGCAATCTGCGATTCGCTGGCGTCTCGCGTCCAGCTTTCCCCGTTCGCTCGACACCATTTTCGGCAGTGCCGAAATGCTCTCGAAAACAGTCAAGGCACTGTCGGGCGGCAAGTTCGAAATCTCGGTCCATCCCGCCGGTGAGCTGATGCCCGCATTCGGCGTGGTCGACGCGCTGCAGGGCGACACGCTCGAAATGGCGCAAACCGCCGCCTACTACTTCACCGGCAAGGACCCGATCTTCGCGTTCAGCTGCGCCGTGCCCTTCGGCCTCACAGCACGCCAGACCGATTCGTGGAAAGAGTACGGCAACGGCCGCAAGCTCCTGGACGCCTTCTTCGCGCAGTACAACTTCCGCACCGCCAGCGCCGGCAACACCGGCACGCAGATGGGCGGCTGGTACCGCAAGGAAATCAAGACCGTCGAGGATCTGAAGGGCCTGAAGATGCGCATGGGCGGCGGTGTGTTCGGCGAGGCGATGGCCAAGCTGGGCGTGGTGTCGCAGAACATGCCCGCGGGCGATATCTACCAGGCGCTCGAAAAGGGCACGCTGGACGCCGCCGAGTTCGTCGGCCCCTACGACGACGAGAAGCTGGGCTTCAACAAGGTCGCCCCGTACTATTACTACCCCGGCTGGTGGGAAGGCGGTGCCGACCTGGAGTTCTTCATCAACAACAAGGCTTACGCCAAGCTGTCGGACGAGAACAAGGCCATCCTGGATGCGGCCACCAAGGTTGCCGCGCGCGACATGATCGCCAAGTACGACGCCTTCAACCCGCTCGCGATCAAGCGCCTCGTGGCCGCCAAGACGCAGCTCAAGCCGTTCCCCAAGGCCGTGATGGACGCAGGCTTCAAGGCCTCGATGGAAGTGTTCGCCGAGCACGAAGCCAAGTCGGCCGACTTCAAGAAGATTCACCAGGACATGCGCGCCTTCCAGCGCGACCAGATCCTGTGGAACCGCTTCTCGGAGTACCCGTTCAACCAGTACATGAACTCGGTCAAGATCTGATGCGATGCACCGCCGCCGGCTTGCCGGCGGCGTGCAGCAAAAAGGCCGGTCCGCTTGCGCGGGCCGGCCTTTTTTTCATGGTGCGCCTCCCGGGGAGGAGGCGGTGTTTGTCGCTCAGGGCTTGGGGTTCTGCGCCTTGAGGGCGTCCTGCATGGCCTTCATCGGATCGCTCTCGGTGCTTTCCACCGACGGTTCCGGCGCTGCTGGCGCAGCGGCACCCGGCGCGCCCGGCTCGGTCTTCGGCTCGGTGCCCGGCGCGGCCTCTTCGGGGCCGCCATAGGGGTCGGTCGGCGTTGCGCCTTCGTCGGACTTCAGGCTGTCGCGCATCTGCGCACCGATGTCCTCCATGTTGACCTTCACCTCCTTGTCGAGGCTGCCCGTCACGATCTGCGGGAACGCGATCAGGATGCCCACCATGGTGAGCTGGATCAGCACGAACGGGATCGCGCCCTTGTAGATCTGCATCGTCGTGACCGGCTCCATGACCTTCTGCGTCACGCGGTCCACGTACTGCTTCTCGGGCGCGACCGAGCGCAGGAAGAACAGCGCGAAGCCGAAGGGCGGGTGCATGAACGAGGTCTGCATGTTCACCGCCAGCAGCACGCCGAACCAGATGAGGTCGATGCCCATCTTGTGCGCCACCGGTGCCAGGAGCGGCACCACGATGAACGACAGCTCGAAGTAATCGAGGAAGAACGCCAGGAAGAAGACCAGCACGTTCACCGCGATCAAAAAGCCCACCGGTCCGCCGGGCAGCGACGTCAGCAGATGCTCCACCCAGATCGGGCCGTCCGCGGCCTGGAACACCAGGCTGAACACCGTGGCGCCGATCAGGATGAACATCACGAAGCTGGAGAGCCGCGTGGTCGAGCCCAGCGCCTGCTTGAGCAGCGAGAAGCTCATGCGACGGCGGACCCAGGCCATGATGAGCGCGCCCATGGCACCCATTGCACCGCCTTCGGTCGGGGTGGCCACGCCCAGGAAGATGGTGCCCAGCACCAGGAAGATCAGCAGCAGCGGCGGAATCAGCACGAAGGTGACCCGCTCGGCAAGGCGCGACAGGAGATTGAGCTTCAGGCCCTTGTTGATCAGTGCGATCACCAGCGCCACGAACACGCCGCCGCACATGGCGACCACGACCTTTTCGTCGGTCGCCACCGAGGTCACTTCATGGCCCTGGAACCAGGTGTGCACCGCTTCCATGTTGCGCGCGAGGATCACGGCCACTACCGCCGACAGCGCGGTGATGCCCACCAGCGAGGCATAGCCGCCGCCGCCGTTGGGTTCGCGGAAGGTGCGTGCCTCGGGCGGCAGCGCGGGTACGTGCGTGGGCTTGAAGATCGCGAGAAATACGACGTACAGCACGTACAGGCCCATCAGCATGAAACCGGGCAGGAAGGCGCCCTTGTACATGTCGCCGACGCTCTTGCCGAGCTGGTCGGCCATGATGATCAGCACCAGCGAGGGCGGGATGATCTGCGCGAGCGTGCCCGAGGCGGCGATGACGCCGCTGGACAGGCGCCGGTCGTAGCCGTAGCGCAGCATGATCGGCAGCGAGATCAGGCCCATCGAGATGACCGATGCCGCCACCACGCCGGTGGTCGCCGCCAACAGCGCGCCGACGAAGATCACCGCCAGCGCGAGGCCGCCGCGCATCGGGCCGAAGACTTGGCCGACCGTGTCGAGCAGGTCCTCGGCCATGCCGCTTCGCTCGAGGATGAGCCCCATGAGCGTGAAGAAGGGCACGGCCAAGAGCGTGTCGTTGGCCATGATCCCGATCAGCCGCTGCGGCAGCCACGCCATCACCGACGACTGGAACACGCCGAGCTCGATGCCGACGAAACCGAAGAAGAGGCCACAGGCCCCGAGGCTGAACGCAACGGGAAAACCCAGCAGCAGAAAACAGATCAGGCCCGCGAACATGATCGGGGCGAAATTGGCAACGATGAATTCCATGGTTTTATGTCTCGTCGGCCGTTCAGTGTTGCGGCTTCGGGGCGTTGCCCGTCGCGGCGGCGGCCTTGGCGGCGTCCATCTCGGCCTGAAGGCGCAAGGCCTCGATCAGTTCGGCTTCGGCTGTCTTGTCGGTCAGGCGGCCCATGGGGTCCGGGCCTTCGCCGCGCAGGAACGCAATGCGCTTGATGAGCTCCGACCAGCCTTGCAGCAGCAGCAAGCCAAAGCCCACCGGAAGCGCAGCCCACACGGGCCAGCGGATCAGGCCGCCTGAGTTGCCCGACATTTCGCCCGAGTTGTACATCTGCAAGACCACCGGCGTCGACAGATAGAGCACCGTAATGCACAGCGGCGTCAGGAAGCAGGTGAAACCGATGATGTCGATCCACACCTGCTTGCGTTTGCTCAGGCGGCTGTTGACCACGTCGATGCGCACGTGTTCCCGGTGCAGCAGCGTGTAGCCGGCGGCTATGAGAAACGACCAGGCAAACAGGTACCACTGCACTTCGAGGAAAGCGTTGGAGCTGGTATTGAACACCTTGCGCACGATGGCGTTGATGGCACTGATCGCGGTAGCGGCCAGGATCAGCCATATCGCATATTTGCCCACCTGGGCATTGAGCCAATCGATGGCCCGGGACAGCTTGAGCAAGCCTTGCATTACATCTCCATTTTTGTATTGGGAGCCTCCAGATACGACGGCACCCGACGCGCTGGCCTTGTGTGCCAGCGGGTCGGGTGCGTGAGGCGGTGCGAATTCTATCGGTGTAGCCGGAAAGTTCTTTGAGGGCGTACCCAGGGTCGTCGGCTGTTCATAATGGCGCCATGGCCCAGACACCGCGACACACCCCGTCTGCCGCCGGGGCGGCATCGTGGTCGATCGACGCTCCCGAGATTCGCAGCGCTGGCCGCGACCTGCTCTCGCTGGCCCTGATCGACGCGCGCAACCACACGCTCCACCTGCTCACCCTGTACGAAGAGGCGCTGGGCTCCGAAGCCCTCGCCGTGCCGCCCGTGCCCGAAGAAGAGGGCGTGGTGCCTCCGGTCTGGCTGGCCGGGCATATCGGCTGGTTCGCCGAATGGTGGATCGGCCGCAACACGCAGCGCGCCTTCGGCATCGACTGCCCGGTGCGGCCCACGCGCCTCGCGGCCATCGAACCGAGTGCCGACGACTGGTGGAACCCGGCGCACAGTTCGCCCGGCCGCCGCTGGTCGGCCGACCTGCCTTACCTCGGCCAGACCAAGGCCTACCTGCTCGAAACCCTGGAGAGCACGCTCGAGCTGCTCGAGCACGCGGCCGAGACCGATGCGGGCCTGTACTTCTACCGCCTCGCGCTGTTCCACGAAGACCTGCGCGGCGAGCAGTTCGTGGTGATGGCACAGACGCTCGGGCTGCCGCTGGGCATCGAGCAGGTGCCGATCGCCGTCACGCGCGAGCCGCTCCTGGTGCCCGCCACGCGCTGGGAACTGGGCCTGCCCGAGAGCGGCTTCGCCTTTGCGCAGGAACGCGCGGTGCACCGCATCGACGTGCCCGAGTTCGAGATCGATGCGCAGCCCGTCACCTGGAACCAGTACATCGAATTCGTCGACGACGGCGGCTACGACCGCGAGGAGCTGTGGCACCCCGAAGGCTGGCGTTGGCTGGCCGCACAGGTCGAGGGGCGCCGCGGGCCGCGCCATGTCGAGCAGATCGGCGTGGCGCGCAACGGCACCGGCGGCTCGGTGCTGCAGCACCGCTTCGGCGTGACCGTGCGCGCGGCGGGGCACCACAGCGCGGTGCACCTGAGCTGGTGGGAAGCCGACGCCTGGGCGCGCTGGGCGGGGCGCCGCATCGCGACCGAGGTCGAATGGGAGATTGCGGCGCACACGGCCGCGCGGCGCGGCTTTCGCTGGGCCGATGTGCACGAGTGGACCGCGGGCACGCTGCAGCCATGGCCCGGCTTCCGGGCCGACCCGTGGAGCGCGGGCGGCGAGTTCGATCCGGTGGCCGCGTTCGGCCGTGCGCGCGTGCTGCGGGGCGCATCGTTCGCCACGCGTGCGCGGCTTCGTTCGCCGCGCCGCCGGAGCTTTGCGCTGCCGGAGCGCGACGACGGCTTCTTCGGCTTTCGCACCTGCAGTCTTTGACGCCGCTTCGCGCGCCCGGCCTCGCGCCGATCAACCGAAGACGTTGAACAGCGACAGCAGCCAGCCCGCCACGCCCGCCAGGTTCAGCGGCTCGGCTTTCTCGGGGCCGACTTCCTTCAGCACGGGCTCCGCCTCCAGGCTGTTGGTGCTCAGCAGGTTGTTCAGGAAGTGCCCCACGTCGCCATCGAACGCCGGCTGGATGCGCCCGCCGTCGTCCCGCATGTTCGCGGCGCGCGAGGTCTCGGTGCCCGCGAAGGTCAGCGCCGTCGTGACGTGGCTGCCGATCACCAGGTACCGCGACCACGGCATGTAGTAGCCGAAGTTGGGCAGTGGGCCGAGGTTGCCGCGCACCAGGTCCATCTCCTTCTGAAAGAGCTTGAGCTTGGCATCGCGCAGCGCCGAGCCTTCCAGGCCCGCGACCTCGGCGTTCTGCGCCCCGATGAAGAAGAAGCGCGAGATCACCTGGTCCTGCTGGAAGCTCGTGAGGCCGAAACGGTCGTTGGGGTAGCGGTTGGACAGCACCGTGCTGAAGCTGCCGGTGTCGCCGCCGGCGGCCTTGGTGATGTTGACCTTCTTGCCCGTCGTCTTCTCCCACCGCGCGATCACGCCGCTGGCCTGCTCGGCGTATTCGGGGTGGCCGGGCACGCGCAGGTCGGCGGCCAGCGGCTGCTGGAAGAAGCCCCAGGTGTGGGAAGCCAGTTGCCAGAACTTGGCGGCGGGCGTCTTTTCCAGGTCGGCTGGCGAGATGATTTCACCGGAGCCGTAGACCGGTGCCGTCAGCAGCGGACCCGAGTCGTTGAGCAGCGCGACGCGCGTCTTCTCTCCCGCGAGCGCCTGCCGGATCATCGGATAGTTGAACTGCGCCGAGTAGCCGCCCGCGCTGCCGCCGTAGACCAGCAGTTGCTGCAGGTAGCCCCTGTCCGAAAGGCTCTGGGTGAACTTGTTGTCCTGCAGAAACTTCATGGCCGCGCGCACGTTGTTGAGGCCGTTGAAGTTGACGTACTTGGTCTTCGTCGCATCGTCCGGCGCGGCCGGATCGTTGAACGACCTGAAGCTGGCGCCGGCGGAAACATCGCCCGTGCAATACGGGAACACCACCTTGGTCCACTTCTGCGTTTCGGGTGCCGTGGTCGTCTGCCAGAGGCGCCCCCACCAGCCGTCGTCCAGCTTGCCCGAGCCTCGCCCGAACAGAAGGCGTGCGGCCGCCTCGACGAGGAAGGTGTTGCCCTCCAGCACCGGCGAGGTGAGCAGCAGCGCGGTCTTGGAGACGATGCCGTCGCCCTGGATGTAGCCGGAGGGCAGCCCGTCGGGGTTGGCCGCGCCCGTTTCGGCATCGGGGCGGCACGACTGGAAGTCCCAGCAGGCGCCGCCGCCTTCGAAGTCGACCAGCACCTTGTCGCGCATGCCGGCATCGGAGGAGACCTTGTAGTACATGCGATAGGGCGTGCCGTTCATGCACGAGGCGCCCGAGCTCGCGGGGAAGGTGTATTCGACCCAGGTGTCCAGGTCGGCTGCCCAGTTGGGTCCCGCGGCGGGAACGATGGTCTGCCCGGGCCTGGAACTGTTGGTGAGGCCCGCGTTGTACTTGCGCGTGGCTTCGTCGATGAAGGCCTGTGCATCGGCTCGGCTTCTTTGTGGAGATACGGCCTGGGAGCCTTGCGCGCTGCCTTCCTGGGAAGACGGCGCACTGCCGGCCGCGCCCATCGAGAGCGACAAGGCCAGTGCGGCCGCGACTCTCCAGAAAACTCTTGTCGGGTTCATGTTGTGTGGCTCCTGATTTTTTTGCGATGAAGGATTTCAGTAGTGGCGGCTTCTGATCTCGAACTCTCTTTGCGCCATCACGCGCTGCCGCTCTTCGGGGTCTTGCACGATGGCCTGCACTTCGCTGGCCATCTGGTTCCTGGCCTGCGTGTAGCTCTGGTAGCGGGGCTCGGAGGTGGGCTCCGGCCCCAGCATCTGCCGGGCGTGCGATTGCAGCGACTCGGTCAGTCGCTTCGTGAGCGCGTCCCGGATCTCGGGGTCCGGCTCTCCGATCTGGATCAGCGCACGGGTGGAGGCGATGGCCTCCACCGGCAGGATCTCGCCATTGGCGACGTGCTGGGGCAACTGGTCCAGGATCGCGTAGGACTCGTCGCGCCGTTCCTCGTCGCTCAGCGTCGGCAGCACCCGGGCGAAGGTGTCCATGCGGTCCCTGAACCGTGCGAGCGCGACGATGCGGTCCACCTCCGTGGTCACGTCCTTGCCGGTGCCGGCCAGGTCGCGCCGCAGCTTCACGACGTCGAGGCCGCGTTCGCGTGCACCGGCCGAAGTGAGATAGGGCGACGCGCCGGGCGCGAAGGCGATGTAGCCCGCGGCGCGCCGGGCGAGCACGACGCCTTCCCGGCTCGTGGGTGCCTGCGAAGCGGCCGCTGCTGCCGCGTCGGCCGACGTGCTGGTTGCGGCGGCGTGGCTGTCGGTGTCGCCTGGAAAAAGCCAGGCGCCGAGCGCCGTCAGAACGGCCGCGGCACCGAGGCCGAGCCGGGCGGATGTGGATAAGCGGGAGCGCACGGTGAACCTCTCTTGTCTCTTGTCTTCTTCGTTTCCGTCACCCGGGAAGCGTAGACAGGGACAGCGGCGCCCACTTTCATGCAGCCGCTAAGGTTCTAGGTGAAAACGAGACGATGCGATCGACCCGGCCCGCCCCGGCCGCGCCGTGTTCACAGGCCCCAGACGCGCTCGGCCTGGTCGTCCGCCGTCACGCGCACCTGGCGCGAAAGGAACGACGGCGGCAGGCCGAAGGAGCACTGGAAGGTGCGGCTCATGTGGGCCGCGCTGGCGAAGCCGCCGTCCAGCGCGATGTCGGCCAGCGGACGGCCGCTGGCGAACTGCTGCACCGAACGGCGCACCTTGGCCCACAGCAGGTAGTTCTTGATCGACACGCCCGCCTGCTCGCGGAACAGGTGCGTCAGGCGGTCGGGCGACAGGCACGCCACCTCGGACAGGTCCTGCAGCAACAGCGGACCCGCATGTGATCGCGCGACGCGCATCACGCTGTCGATGCGCGGATCGAGTCCGCCCGAGAGCTCGCAGCGCCCGGGGCGCTCGGTGATGGCCTCGACCATCCGCATGCCGAGCGATTGCAAGTGATGCTCGGCCAGCGCCCCGCACTGCGCCGCCTCGAAGCTGTCGCGCAGCCGGCCGAAGCATTGCGCATCGACCGGCACGATGCCCCGGTCGCCGATCCATTGCGACAGCGTGCGGTAGGCGCCGGAGCCCGGATCGAAGTTGAGCGAGAGCAGCCCGCAGCCATCGACATACAGCCGCCGCTGCGCGCCCGCCGCAACCACCGCGGCCGTGCAGAGCGCGCGCGTACCGTCGGCGGCTTCCAGCCTGAACGGATGCCCGCTGACCGAGGCGAGCAGCGTGACCGACGAGCGGGCCGTCAGGTCCGACTCGATGGCCGGCGTGACGTAGAGAAAGCTGCTGTCCCAGAGATGCAGGAAGTTCTGTGCGGCCATGTGTACCCCGAAGAGATACCTTGTCTCCAGCCGTCCGTGTTCTCGTCCCGCTATGGGCGGCGCTGTTCGAGCGCGGCCTTCACGAGCGAGGGGTAAGGCGGCCGCGATTGTGCCGTGGCGGCGAAGCGATGACCGGCGATGTCGATTTCGTAGGAACCCTGCATCGCCTCGTCCCGCGTCAGCGGCTCGGCGCTGCGCACATAGCCCATTACCACCATCCGCCCGAGCACGGCGCTCCAGGCCGTGGAGGTCAACTCGCCCACGGCCTTGCCGTTGCGAAGGATCGGCTCGCCGCCCCATGCGAAGGCCTGTTCGTCGTCGAGCGTGAACATCAGGAGCCGCTTGGAAAGCCGCTCCGGCGCGATCTTCGCGAGCGCGGCCTGGCCGATGAACGCGGCCGGCTTGTCCAGCTGCACCGCGAACTCCAGCCCCGCCTCGAACGGGTTTTCGTCCGGCCCCAGTTCGAGGCCGAAGGCGCGGCGCCCGGCTTCGATGCGCAGGGCATCGATCGTGTAGTAGCCGCCATCGCGAAGGCCGAGGTCTGAGCCCGCTTCGAACAGCGTGTCGTACACATGCACCGCCATCTCGGTGGGGATGTACAGCTCCCATCCGGGGCCGCCGACGTACGAGACCTTGGCCGCGAGTGCGCGCGCATGGCCGACGTCGATCTCGATCACGGCCGATTGCGGAAACGCTTCCTTGCCGAGGTCCTGCGGCGTCACGCGCGACAGCAGCTGCTGCGCCTTCGGGCCGGTCACGGTGAGCGTGCAGTAGCCCGAGGTCACGTCCGTCACCGTCACATGCTCGTTGGGTTGCAGGTGACGCTTGATGTGGCCCATGTCGCGATAAGGTTGCGCGGAGCCGGTGATGATGAGGAAGCAGTCGGCTTCCAGCCGCATGACCGTGAGATCGCTCTCGAAGCCGCCGCGCTCGTTGAGCAGCGCGGTGTAAACCATGCGGCCGGGCCGCACGGCCGCGTTGTTGGCGCAAAGGCGCTGCAGCAGCAGCTCGGCGTCTCGCCCTTGCACCATCAGCTTGCCGAACGAGGTCTGGTCGAAGACGACGACGTCCTGCCGCACGGCCATCTGTTCGGCGATGCAGGCATCGAGCCAGTCGGGGCGGCCGAAGCCGTAGCGCGCTTCCGGCTTCTGGCCCGGCAGCGCGAACCAGCTCGCACGTTCCCAGCCGAGCTTGCTGCCGAAGGCGGCGCCCTTGGCCTTGAGCTTGTCGTACAGCGGCGAGCGGCGCAGCGGCCGGCCCGACTCCAACTCGTGGCGCGGCCAGCGCATGGCGTAGTGCAGGCCGAGTGCTTCCACCGTGCGGTCCTTCAGCCAGCGCTTGTTTCTGTTGAAGGGCGCGAAGCGGCGGATGTCGACATCGAGCAGGTCGGCCGGCGCGGCGCCGCCGACGATCCATTCGGCGATGAGCTTGCCCGCGCCGCCCGCGTTGGCGATGCCGGCAGAGTTGAAGCCGGCGGCCACGAAATAGCCCTGCACTTCGGGCGCTTCGCCGAGGATGAAATTGCCGTCCGGCGTGAAGCTCTCGGGGCCGTTGAGGAAGAGCTTGATCTCGGTGGTCTCCAGCGCGGGCGTGCGGTGCACGGCTTCGTCCAGCAGGATCTGGAACTGGTCCATGTCGTCCGGCAGCAGCTGGAACTCGAACTTCGGCGGAATGCCGTCCATGCCCCAGGGCTTGGCCACCGGCTCGAAGCCCCCCATCACGAGGCCGCCGACTTCTTCCTTGTAGTAGATGTAGCCGTCGGGGTCGCGCAGCACCGGCAGGTCGCGGTGCACGCCTTCGATCTCCTTGGTGACCAGGTAGAAATGCTCGGCCGAATGCAGCGGGATGTTGACGCCCGACATCTTTCCCAGATCGCGCGCCCACTGGCCCGCGCAGTTGAGAAAGGTCTCGCAGCGCACCGTGCCCCGGTCGGTCTCGACGCCGACGATGCGGCCGTGCTCGATGATCGTGCCGGTGATCCGCACGCCCTCGAAGACCTTCGCGCCGCGGTTGCGCGCGCCTTTGGCCAGCGACTGCGTGAGGTCGGTCGGATTGGCCTTGCCGTCGCCGGGCAGCCAGACGGCGCCCACGAGATCGTCGATGCGCATCAGCGGCCACAGTTCCTTCGCTTCGGCGGGCGTGATGAACTCCGCCTCGATGCCGAAGCTGCGCGCGGTGGCAATGGTGCGCTGGAGCAGCGTCATGCGCTCGGGCGTTCGCGCCACCGTGATGCTGCCGCACTGCTTCCAGCCGGTGGCCAGGCCCGTCTCGGCTTCGAGCGAGGCGTACAGGTCGATGCCGTAGCGGCTCATCCGGGTCATGCTGCGGTTGGCGCGCAGCTGGCCGACCAGCCCTGCGGCATGCCAGGTCGTGCCGCAGGTGAGCTGCCCCTGCTCGAGCACGATCACGTCGGTGCAGCCGAGCTTGGTGAGGTGGTAGGCCGCGCTGCAGCCGGCGATGCCGCCACCCGCGATGACGACCTGCGCATGAGAGGGAAGTGGTGTCGCCATGGTGTGTAGGGGATTCGTCAGGTGAGGGTTACTTGAAGACCACCGTCTTGTTGCGGTGGACCAGGATCCGGTCTTCCAGGTGGTGGCGCACGCTGCGCGACAACACACTCTTCTCGATGTCCTTGCCCAGGCGCACCATTTCCTCGATCGAGTTGCCGTGATCGATGTTGATCACGCCCTGCTCGATGATCGGACCGGCGTCCAGCTCGGCGGTCACGTAGTGGCTGGTGGCGCCGGTCATCTTCACGCCGCGCTCGAAGGCCTGGTGGTACGGCTTGCCGCCGACGAAGGCCGGAAGGAAGCTGTGGTGGATGTTGATGATGCGGTTGCGCAGGCGCTCGGTCATCGCGTCCGACAGCACCTGCATGTAGCGCGCGAGCACCATGAAGTCGCCGCTGAATTCGCGGAACAGCCGCTCCACCTCGGCGTAGGCCTGCTCCTTGGTCTCGGGCGTCACCGGCACGTGGAAGTAGGGAATGCCGTGCCACTCGACGAAGGAGCGCAGCTCGTTGTGGTTGGAGATCACGCACGGGATCTCGCAATGCAGGTCCTTGTTGCGCCAGCGGTGCAGGAGGTCGTTCAGGCAGTGGTCCAGCTTGCTCACCAGCACCACCATGCGCTTCTTCACCGAGCTGTCGGAGATGCCCCATTCCATCTCGAACTGCTTTGCGAGCGGGGCGAAGCGGTCGCGGAACTCATCGAGGTAGAACGGCAGCGTGTCGGCCTGGATCTCCACGCGCATGTAGAAGCGGTTGTGCAGCGCATCGCCGTGCTGGGCCGCCTGCGAGATCAGGCCGCCATGACTGGCGATGAAGCTGCCCACCGCCGCCACGATGCCTGTGCGGTCCGGGCAGGTCAGCGTGAGGATGTAGCGGCGTGGTGTTGTTTCGGTCATGCCGTCGCAGGCGCGGTGACCTGGCGAATGTTCATCGCCTTGAGCGTGTCCGCAATCGCCGCCACCGCGCCCGGAATGCCGGCCTCGCCGAAGTGCCCCATGCAGCCGACGCGGAAGGTTTCCACCTGCGTCAGCTTGCCGGGGTAGAGGATGTAGCCGCGCTTCTTGACCTCTTGGTAGAAGGTCTTGAAGTCGTAGTTGGCATCGTCGGGCGCGTGGAAGGTGATGATGATCGGCGCCTGGATCGCAGGGTCCAGGAAGCTGCGGAAACCGAGTGCCGCCAGCCCGTCGATAAGCCCCTTGCAGTTGCGTGCATAGCGCGCGCCGCGCGCGGCGAGGCCGCCTTCTTCGATGTATTGCGCAATGGCGGTGTCCAGCGCGGCCACCACGTGCGTGGGCGGCGTGAAGCGCCATTGCGTGGTCTTCTCCATGTACACCCACTGGTCGTACAGGTCCATGCTCAGCGAGTGGCAGTTGCCTTCGCACTTCTCCAGCGTGCTGCGCTTGATGACGACGAAGCCCATGCCCGGCACGCCTTCGAGGCACTTGCCCGATGCAGCGACCACCGCATCGAAAGGCGTCTTGCGCGCATCGATCTCGAGTGCGCCGAAGGAACTCATCGCATCGATGATCAGGCCGCGTCCGTGCTTGGCAACGACCAGCGCGATCTCGTGCAGCGGGTTGAGCACGCCGGCGCCGGTTTCGCAATGCACCACGGCCACGTGGGTGATGCTGGGGTCGGCCGCGAGCGCGCGATCGACGTCGGCCGGCGAGACCTGCTTTTCCTCGGTGTAGTCGATGGTGGCGAGCTTGCGGCCGAGCACCTTGCAGATCTTCGCCAGGCGCTGGCAGTACGCGCCATTGCTCGGCACCAGCACATGCCCGTTGCGCGGCACGATGGTGCCGATGGCCGCTTCCACCGAGAAGGTGCCGCTGCCCTGTAGCGGAACGCATTCGTGCGTGCCCGTGCCGTGCACGATGTTGAGCACTTCCTTGCGGATGCGCGCGGTGATCTGGTTGAAGTCGGCGTCCCATGATCCCCAGTCGCGCAGCATCGCCTGGCGCGTGCGGTCCGAGGTGGTCAGGGGGCCGGGGGTGAGCAGGATCGGGTAGGCAGGGTGGGGGGCTTGACTCATGGTGTCTCCAGGCGGGGAAAGGAAATGAGAGAGAGGCGTTGTGTGTTCAGCCGCGGGCGAGGTTGCGCCAGGCCTGCGTGCGCGCGAGCAGCACGCGCGTGAGCAGCGAATAGGCGATGCACACGAGCGTCGAGGTGACCACGATCAGGCTCGCGAGCGCCGAGGCCGGGCCGATGTCGCCGGCGTCGTCCAGATGCATGATCGCGACCGAGGCGAGGATGGTCTCTGGCGTGTAGAGAAAGATGGCGCACGAGAGGCTGGCCATCGACACCACGAAGAAGTAGCGCCCGATATCGAGGATGGCCGGCAGGCACACCGGCACCGTCACCCGCAGGAAGGTCTTGAAGAACGGCACCTTGAGCGAGGCCGAGACGGCTTCGAACTCGTTGTCGATCTGCTTGAGCGCCGTCACCGCCGTGAGGTGGCTCGAGGTGTAGTAGTGCACCACCATCGAGATGATGAGGATCGCCATCGTCTGGTACAGAAAGTTCAGCGGGTTGGCCGGATGGTTGAAGAACATCACGTAGCCGAGGCCCAGCACCAGGCCCGGCACCGCCATCGACAGCACCGCCATCAGGTGCATGCCCTTGCGCATCAGACCCAGGTTGCGTGTCTTCTCGATCAGGTAGGCGCCGATGAAGACGATGAGCGAGCCGGCCACGGCGGTGACCATGGCCACCAGCAGGCTGTTGCCGTAGGCCGCGGCCATGTCGCTCTCGACCAGCACGAAGTGGTAGTGCTTGAGCGTGAACGACAGGTCGTAAGGCCAGAGCGAAATCAGCGAGGTGTAGATCGCCATGCCGATGGTGGCCAGCAAGAGGCCGCACACCACCGTGCAGAAGAGCGTGAGCACTGCATCGGCCACCTTGCGGCGCTTGGGGCTGTAGGGCACCGAGCGCGCGGTGAGCTGCGCCTTCAGCTTGCGCCGCACCACGTAGTCGATGACGAACGAGACGATCGAGGGCAGCAGCAGCAACATGCCCACCACTGCGCCGATGGAGAAGTTGTGCTGCCCCACCACCTGCTTGAACACGTCCACCGACAGCACGTTGAAGTTGCCACCGATCACCTTGGGCGCGCCGAAGTCGCTCACCACGTAGGTGAAGACCACCGTGGCCGCGCTGATGAGGCCGTACTTGCAGGAGGGCAGCGTGATCGTCATGAACTGGCGGAACGGCCGCGTGCGCAGCGCGGTGGCCGCCTCGTACAAGCGGCCGTCGGCGAGCGACAGCGCGGTGACCAGGATCATCAGCGCATGCGGAAAGGTGTTGTAGACCTCGGCCAGGATGATCCCCGGCGCGCCGTAGATCGACATGCCGCCCAGGAGGAACTTGAGCGCGCCCTGGTTGCCGAACCACTGCACGAACGAGATCGCCGACAGCAGCGAGGGCGCGAGCAGCGGAATCAGCGCGATGAGGCGGAACACCGCCTTCAGCGGTGCCGGCATGCGGCTGCGCGTGAGCGCGTAGGCGAAGACGAAGGCGATGGGCACCGAGATCATCACCACAGCCGCCGAGACCCACACCGAGTTCCAGGCCGCGCGCAGCAGGCTGGGCGTCTGGAAGTAGGTGATGAAGTGGGCGAGGCCGACGAAGCGGCCGTCCTTGTCCTGCACCGCGTGGGCGAGGATGGTCGCGAGCGGCGCGATGAGAAACACGAACAGCATCGCCATCACCACGAACAGGATGGCGCGCGCGATGATTTCGTCGCGGCTCCAGCGCATCGTGGGCCGCGCGGCGAACGACGAAGCCTTCACGGCGGAAGGGTGGGCCAGCGTGTTCATGGCTTGGGCGTGCGTGCGGCCGAGAAAGCGCGGATGCGGTTGGCGCGCAGCGCGATGTCGATGGTGTTGCCTTCGCGGATGTCCAGATCGTGCAGCTGGTTGAGCGAGAAGTGCAGGCCCAGCACCTGCCCATGCAGCGCATCGGCCGTCACCTCGGCGATGCAGAGGCCGCCGAGGAATTCGACCTTCGTCACTTTGGCCCGCAACCGGTTGGGCGTGTCGTCGCGCAAATGCTCGACCGCGCGGTCTTCCGGCCGGAGGTACAGGTTGACAGCCTCGCCGGGTTCGAAGGCGCCCTCGCAGGCATCGCATTCGAGCTCCATGTCGCCGACCTGGAAGCGGTGGTTGCCCAGCGCCACCGAGCGCAGCACGTTGACCTTGCCCACGAAGTCCGCCACGAAGGGCGTGGCCGGCTGTTCGTACACCTCCATCGGTGTGCCGACCTGCTCGATCACGCCGTGGTTCATGACCACGATGCGGTCGGCCATCGAGAGCGCTTCTTCCTGGTCGTGCGTGACCATGATGGTGGTGATGCCGACCTGCTTTTGCAGCCGGCGGATTTCACCGCGCAGGCGGATGCGCTCCAGCGCATCGAGCGCTGACAGTGGCTCGTCGAGCAGCAGCAGGCCGGGGCGCGTGGCAAGCGCGCGGGCGAGGGCCACGCGCTGCTGCTGGCCGCCGGAGAGTTGGCTTGGGTATTTATTGCCGGAGGTCGGCAGGCCGACGAGCTTCAGCAACTCTTCGACACGCGCCTTGATCTCGCCGCGCTTGGCGCGGCTGTTGACGAGGCCATAGCCGATGTTCTCGGCAATCGAGAGGTTGGGAAAGAGCGCATACGACTGGAACACGATGCCGTAGTCGCGCTTGTCCGGCGAGAGCCACGAGACGTCCGTGCCGTTCTGCAGGATCTGGCCGGCGGTCTGCGTCTCCAGGCCCGCGATGATGCGCAGCAGCGTGGTCTTGCCGCATCCCGAGGGGCCGAGAAAGCACAGCATCTCGCCGGGGTTCACGCGCAGGTGCACGTCGCGCAGTGCGCTGAAGGTCTCGAAGTCCTTGCGAACGCCAATGATCTCCAGCGCTGCGGGGGCGGCTGCGGACACGGGGCTGGTGATGAATCGGGTGTCGGTCATGTCCATTTTTCGCACTCGTCGTTGGCGCGCCACAGGGCTCGGCGTCGCGGATTTGAAAAAGGCCGTTGACGTATCGGGTTGCTTCGTGGGACACCGCGGAACCGGCTTCGCCGGGCCGCAGGTGTCGCCCCCGGTAGGGGGTTGGAGAAGCGACACGAAGTGCGCGCAGCCTGGGGGCGAGCTTTATTTCGGTTCGGCCTTGCCCTCGTAACGTTTGCTCCACTCCGCAAGGATGCGCTCACGGTTCTTCGCTGCCCAGTTGATGTCGTTCTTGGCGAGCAGCTTTTCGTAGTTGTCGGGAATGCCTTCGAGCTTCGACACCACCCCCGGATAGGCGACGACGGCCCACCAGCGCGCGCTGATCTGGTTGGCTTCCTTGCTGGCCATCCAGTCGGCGAAGCGCTTGCCTTGCTCCAGCTTCGTGCTGGTCTTCATGAGGCTGGTGGCCTCGATGTCCCAGCCGAGGCCCTCCTTCGGAAAGATCAGGTCGACCGGCGCGCCCGACTTCTTGACCTGGTGCGCGCGGAACTCGAAGGAGATGCCGATCGGGAACTCGCCAGCGCCTGCCTGTTTGCAGGGCTTGGAGCCCGAGTGCACGTATTGGGCGATGTTCTGGTGCAGCGCGTCCATGTACTTCCAGCCCTCCGCGTCGCCCATGTTCTGCAGCCAGGACGACACGTCGAGATAGCCAGTGCCGCTGGAGGCCGGATGCGGCATCGAGATGGTGCCCTTGTAGACCGGCTTGGCCAGGTCCTTCCAGCTCTCGGGCTTGGGCAGGCCCAGCTTCTGCGCTTCGACGCGGTTGAAGCAGATGGTCGCGGCCCATACGTCCATGCCGACCCAGGCCGGTGGGCGCGCGGTATCGGAATACGCGGGGTTCAGGTCCTTGAAGCCCTTGGGTTCGTACGGAAGCAGCATGCCTTCCTGCTGCAGCAGCGCAAGGCTGCTGGCAGCCAGGCCGGCCACCACGTCGGCCTGCGGATTGGCTTTTTCAGCGAGCAGCTTGGCGGTGACGATGCCGGTGGAGTCGCGCACCCACTTCACTTCGATGTCGGGGTTGGCCTTTTCGAATGCGTCCTTGTAGAGCTTCATGGCGTCGGTCTCGAGCGCCGTGTAGACCAGGAGCGGGGTCTTCTGCGCCCACGCCGCGCCGGCCATGAGGCCGAGCGCCGCAACACACAGGGCGGCCGTGAGACGGCGCGTGCTTTGTTTCATCGTCATCTGTTTCTCCTGAAGGGCTGGCTGTCACTGAGAGGGTGAAGGGCTGGCTTGGCGCAAGAGGGCGAGCGCCGTCCGGTGAACGCAATGTAGATTGACGATTGATGACTGTCAATAAAAAATTGTTGACAGTTTTCAATCCTTCGGGAAAATACGCCCCATGGTCACCAGCAATCACTCCGCCGCCCTCGCGTTCCTCCAATCCAGCTCGCTGCCGATGCTGATGCAGGAGGAAATCGAGCGTTTGATCATGACCGGCGAGCTCCCCGTGGGCAGCCGCATCAACGAGAGCGAGCTCTCGCAGCGCTTCAACACCAGCCGCGGCCCGATCCGCGAGGCGCTGCGCGCCCTCGAGGAAGCCGGCCTCGTGCGCAACGAAAAGAACCGCGGCGTCTTCGTGCGCGAAATCGCTTTCGAAGAAGCCGACGAGATCTACGAACTGCGTGAGGCGCTGGAAGAAATCATCGGCCGCCGCGTGGCGCTGGCCATCGCGCCCGACGCGATCGAGCGGCTGCGCGCCATGGTGGAAGCTATGCGCTCTGCCGCCCAGGCACAGGACGTGGAGCAATACGCGCAGCTCAACCTGCAGTTCCACGAGATCCTGCTGGACACCGCGGGCAGCAAGAAGCTCACCGAGACCTACAAGCGCCTCGTGAAGGAGCTGCACCTTTTCAGAATGCGCGCGCTCGACAGCGGCGGGGGCCTTCGGGTCTCGGCCGACGAGCACAGCCACATCGTCGAGGCCATTGCCAGCGGCAACCCCGAGACGGCGGGGCGCGCGCTGCGCGAACACGTCGCGGGCAGCCGCTCGCGCATGCACAAGGCCTTCGGCCGCGCCGATTCCGGCGCGACCTCGGCATCGAACAACCCACCCCAGAAGGAAGTCTGAAATGACACCGGAGACACTCGAAGTCAATGCCCGAAGCTATCGCTGGATGGCACGCCCCGTTGTGGTCGTGTGCGTGGACGGCAGCGAGCCGGCCTACCTCGATGCGGCCATCGCGGCCGGCGTCGCGCCGTACTTCGATCGAATGATCAAGTCGGGCGCCAACCTGCTGGGCGACTGCGTGGTGCCCTCGTTCACCAACCCGAACAACCTGTCGATCGTGACCGGCGTGCCGCCGGCGGTGCATGGCATCTGCGGCAACTACTTCTTCGACCGCGAGCTAGGCCAGGAAGTGATGATGAACGACCCCAAGTACCTGCGCGCCGGCACCGTGCTGGCCGCGTTCGCCGATGCGGGCGCCAAGGTCGCCGTGGTCACGGCCAAGGACAAGCTGCGCAAGCTCTTGGGCCACAAGATGAAGGGCATCTGCTTCTCGTCGGAAAAGTCGGACCAGGTGACGATGGAAGAAAACGGCATCGACAACGTGCTCGGCATGGTCGGCATGCCGGTGCCCTCGGTCTACAGCGCGGAGCTGTCGGAGTTCGTGTTCGCGGCGGGCGTGAAGCTGATGGAATCGCGCCGCCCCGACTTGATGTACCTCTCGACCACCGACTACGTGCAGCACAAGGCCGCGCCGGGCAGCCCCGCCGCCAATGCCTTCTACGCCATGATGGACGGCTACCTCGCGCAGCTCGATGCGCTGGGCGCCACCATCGTGGTCACCGCCGACCACGGCATGAACGACAAGCACGGCACCGACGGCTCGCCCAACGTCATCTATCTGCAGGACGTGCTGGACGAGTGGTACGGCGCCGGCGTCGCCCGCGTGATCCTGCCGATCACCGACCCGTACGTGGTGCACCACGGCGCCCTCGGTTCGTTCGCGACCGTGTACGCACCCGACGAGGCGCGCGTGGCGGGCTGGATCGACCGCATCCAGCGCGTGCCGGGCATGGAACTCGTGCTCTCGCGCAAGGACGCCGCGCAGCGCTTCGAGCTGCCGCCCGACCGCATCGGCGACATCGTGGTGGTGAGCGAGCGCAACACCGTCATCGGCACCGCGGCGAGCCGCCACGACCTGTCGGCGCTCGAAGTGCCGCTGCGCTCGCACGGCGGCGTGTCGGAGCAGCGCGTGCCGCTCATCTGCAATCGCCCTGTGACGGGCATCGCTGCGAGTCGGCGCCTGCGCAACTTCGATGCGCTCGACATTGCGCTGAACCACGCCCAGTAACCCGAACAGAGACGTCCCCGGAGCACACCATGAGCCAAGCCATCCTGAAGCCAGGCACCATCCACCGCGAAGCCCTGCGCATCGCCGGTGAACGCGTCCACCGCGACCGCACGATCGAGGTCACCTATCCCTACACCGGCGAAGTGATCGCCACCGTGCCCAAGGCCACGCTGGACGATGTGCGCAACGCCCTGCGCATCGCCCGCGACTACAAGCCCACGCTCACCCGCTACGAGCGCTACAAGATCCTGATGCGCGCGGGCGAGATCATCGCCTCGCGGCTCGATGAAATGTCGCGCGTGATCACGATGGAATCGGGCCTGTGCCGCAAGGACTCGTTGTACGAAGTGGGCCGCGCCTCCGACGTGCTGCTGTTCGCCGCCAACCAGGCACTGGTGGACGACGGCCAGGTGTTCTCGTGCGACCTCACGCACCACGGCAAGAGCCGCAAGGTCTATACGATGCGCGAGCCGCTGCTGGGTGCCATCACCGCCATCACGCCGTTCAATCATCCGCTGAACCAGGTGATTCACAAGGTGGCGCCGGCCATTGCCACCAACAACCGCATCGTGCTGAAGCCCAGCGAGAAGACGCCGCTCACGGCGTTCCTGCTGGCCGACATCCTGTACGAAGCGGGCCTGCCGCCGCAGATGCTGTCGGTGCTCACCGGCGACCCGAAGGAGATCGCCGACGAGCTGCTCACGAATGCCGACGTCGATCTCGTCACCTTCACCGGCGGCGTGCCCATCGGCAAGTACATCGCGGGCAAGGCCGTCTACAAGCGCCAGATCCTGGAGCTGGGCGGCAACGACCCGATCATCGTGATGGAAGACGCCGACGTGGAAGAAGCCGCCACGCTCGCGGCCAACGGCTCGTACAAGAACTCGGGCCAGCGCTGCACGGCAGTCAAGCGAATGCTGGTGCACGAGTCGGTGGCCGATCAGTTCGTCGAGCTGCTGGTCGCCAAGACCCGTGCGCTGAAGTACGGCGACCCGATGGACCCCGACACCGACATGGGCACCGTCATCGACGAAGCCGCGGCCAAGCAGTTCGAGGCCGTGGTCAACGAAGCGATTGCCGCGGGTGCCAAGCTGCGCTACGGCAACGAGCGCCGCGGCGCGCTCTATTCGCCGACGGTGCTCGATCACGTGGACCCGGAGATGACCGTCGCCAAGCACGAGACCTTCGGGCCCGTGTCGCCGGTGATCCGCTTCAAGAACATCGACGAGGCGATCCGTATTTCCAACGGCACGGCCTACGGCCTCTCGTCGGCGGTCTGCACCAATCGCCTCGACTACATCACGCGCTTCATCCGCGAGCTGAACGTGGGCAGCGTCAACGTGCGCGAAGTGCCGGGCTACCGGCTGGAGCTCACGCCCTTCGGCGGCATCAAGGACTCGGGCCTGGGCTACAAGGAAGGCGTGCTCGAGGCGATGAAGAGCTTCACCAACACCAAGACCTATTCGCTGCCCTGGTAATCGCAAGATCATGAGCCTGAGCCTTGACGACATCGTCGGCCTCTTCGAGACGAAGGGCCATGCGCAGTACGACGGCGAGCCCGTCACGCAACTGGAGCACGCCCTGCAGTCGGCGCACCTGGCCGAGCAGGAGGGCGCGGGCAGCGCGCTGATCGCGGCCTCGCTGCTGCACGACCTGGGCCATCTGCTGCACGACTTCGGCGGCACGCCGACGCAGCAGGGGCTCGACGACCTGCACCAGTACCGCTGCCTGCCGTTCCTGCGCGCGCTGTTCGGGCCGGCGACGCTGGAGCCGATCAGGTTGCACGTGGATGCCAAGCGCTTCCTGTGCGCGCGCGTGCCAGGCTATCTGGAGGCGCTGTCGCCCGACTCGAAGCGAAGCCTGCAACTGCAGGGCGGCGTCTTTGATGAGGCGCAGGCGAAAGCCTTCGAGGCGCTGCCTTATGCGATGGACGCGGTGCGCCTGCGGCAATGGGACGACACGGCCAAGCTGGCCGATGCCGACATGCCCGATCTTGCGCACTTCGTGCGCCATCTCGAAATCAGCGCCGCCGAGCACCGGCAGGCTCGTACTGTTTAAGGCACACGGATGCGCCCCTTCTGGATCGAACAGGCGCTCTTCAACGACGGCGACCTGGCCCCTGCATTGCAAGGCGAACAGAGCGCCGATGTCTGCATCGTCGGTGGCGGCTTCACCGGCCTCTGGACCGCCATCCAGGCCAAGCTGCAGGCGCCTGCGCTGGACATCGTCATCATCGAAAGCGACCTCTGCGGCGCCGGCGCGAGCGGCCGCAACGGCGGTTGCCTGCTCACCTGGTCGGCCAAGTTCCTGACGCTGCGGCGGCTGTTCGGCGAAGACGAAGCGGTGCGGCTGGTGAAAGCGTCGGAGGCCGCAGTGCAGCACATCGCCGACTTCTGCGCCGCGCACGGCATCGATGCCGAATTGCGAAAGGACGGCACGCTCTACACCGCGACCTCGCAGGCGCAGATCGGCACGCTCGATCCGATGATGCGGGCGCTGGAGGCGCGCGGTATTCATTCCTACCGCACGCTGCCGCCCGAAGAGGTCGCGCAACGTTCAGGCTCCGCGCGCAACCTGGCGGGCGTGTATTCGCCCATTGCCGCTACCGTGCATCCGGGCAAGCTGGTGCGCGGGCTGCGGCGCGTGGCGATGGCCATGGGCATCCGCATTCACGAGCGCACGCCGATGCTCGACTTCAGCACCGACCATCCGGTGGTCGTTCGCACACCCACCGGCAGCGTGCGCGCGAAGAAGCTGGTGCTCGCGATGAACGCATGGATGGCGAGCAAGTTCCCGCAGTTCGAGCGGACCATCGCCATCGTGTCGAGCGACATGATCATCACCGAGCGGTGCCCCGAGTTGCTGCGGCAGATCGGCCTCGCCGATGGCGTGTCGGTGCTCGACTCGCGCACCTTCGTCTATTACTACCGCAGCACGGTCGACGGCCGCATCATGCTGGGCAAGGGCGGCAACACCTTCGCATGGGGCGGCCGCATGGCCAAGGTGTTCGACGAGCGCTCGCCTTACGAAGCCGAGCTCACGCAGGCTCTGCATTCATTCTTTCCCGCACTGCGCGAGACGCCGATCACCGCGAGCTGGAACGGCCCGTCGGACCGCTCGGTGACCGGCTTTCCATTCTTCGGCAAGCTCGATGGCGCGCCGCACATCTACTACGGCTTCGGCTATTCAGGGAACGGCGTCGGGCCGACCTACATGGGCGGGCAGATCCTTTCGTCGCTGGTCCTCGACCAGGACAACGCGTGGACGCGCAGCCCGCTCACGCAAGGGCCCCTGGGCCAGTTCCCTCCAGAGCCCATTCGCTATGTGGGTTCGATCGTGGTGCGCAACGCGATCCGGCGCAAGGAAGAGGCCGAGGACCGAAGCCGGGCGCCCTGGCTGGTCGACCGGATGCTCAGCAGGTTCGCGAGCGCGGCGGGCAAAGCCGACAAGGCTTGAGAAGGTGTGAACGAACCCGCATGCCCGCTCATCCTGGGCAGGCACGCGGGGACTGCCGCATCAGCGGCTCGACGGAAACGCGAACACCGCGCCTTCACGCACGCCGGCCGAGGGCCAGCGCTGCGTGATGGTCTTGCGCTTCGTATAGAAACGCACGGCGTCCGGGCCGTAGGCATGCAGGTCGCCGAAGAGGGAGCGCTTCCAGCCGCCGAACGAGTGATACGCCACGGGCACCGGCAGCGGCACGTTGATGCCGACCATGCCGACCTGGATGTTGTCGCTGAACCAGCGCGCGGCCTCGCCGTCGCGCGTGAAGAGGCAGGTGCCGTTGCCGTATTCGTGTGCATCGATCATTGCCATGGCTTCGGCGAGCGTCTTCACGCGCACCACGCCGAGCACCGGGCCGAAGATTTCTTCCTGGTAGATCGTCATGCCGGGCTTCACGCCGTCGAAGAGGCAGGGGCCGAGGTAGTAGCCGCCGTCGTGGCCTTCGACCTTCACGCCGCGGCCGTCGACCACGAGCTTGGCGCCTGCTTCCACGCCCGCATCGACAAAGGCCTTGACCTTCTCGAAGTGCGGCTTGGTGACCAGCGGACCCATGTCGTTGCCGTTGTCGTTGCCGGGGCCGACCTTCATCTTGGCGATCTCGGCCTTCAGGCTCGCGACCACGGCATCGCCGGTGTCGTCGCCGACAGTGACGACCAGCGGAATCGCCATGCAGCGCTCGCCGCACGAGCCATAGGCCGCACCCATGAGCGCGCTCACCGCGTTGCCGATGTCGGCGTCGGGCATCACGACCGCGAAGTTCTTCGCACCGCCCAGCGCCTGCACGCGCTTGCCGTGCGCGCAGCCGGTGGTGTAGATGTATTCGGCGATGGCGGTGGAGCCGACGAAGCTCACGGCCTTCACGCGCGGATCGGTCAGCAGCGTGTCGACGGCTTCCTTGTCGCCGTTCACCACGTTCAGCACGCCGGGCGGCAGGCCTGCTTCGAGCGCGAGCTCGGCCACCAGCAGCGTGGAGGAGGGCGTGCGCTCCGAAGGCTTCAGCACGAAGGTGTTGCCGCAGGCCACGGCCATCGGCCACATCCACAGCGGAACCATCACCGGGAAGTTGAACGGCGTGATGCCGGCCGTGACGCCCATCGCCTGGAACTCGCTCCACGAGTCGATGGCGGGGCCGACGTTCTTGCTGTGCTCGCCCTTGAGGAGTTCGGGCGCGTAGCTCGCGTACTCGACGTTCTCGATGCCGCGCTGCAGCTCGCCGTGCGCGTCCGACAGCACCTTGCCGTGCTCGGCGGTGATCAGCGCGGCGATGCGGTCGGCGTTGGCTTCGAGCAGGGTCTTGAGCTTGCTCATCACGCGGGCGCGCTTCAGGGGCGGCGTGTTGCGCCAGGCCGGGAAGGCCGCCTGCGCCGAGGCGATGGCCTGCTCGACCGTGAGCTTGTCGGCGAGCGCGACGCTCTTGTCCGAGAACCCGGTGGCCGGGTCGAACACCGGCTGCACGCGGGTGCCGCCATCGACGCGCTTGCCGTCGATGAAATGGCCGATGGTGGCGGTGACGTTCTTGTCGTGTTGCATGGTCAGGGTCTTGATAGGGATGGAATTACTCACCACCCGTTCGGGCTGGAACACCACCCGTTCGGGCTGAGCTTGTCGAAGCCTTGCGCCCGTGTCGAACAGCCCTTCGACAAGCTCAGGGCGAACGGGGGGGGGCAAGGGCTCAGGCGAACGAGGGGAACGGACTCAGGGCGAACGGGAGGAAAGGACTCAGGGCTAAGGGGTGGAGGTTGATCAGTTGGTTTCGGCGAGCGCGTCTGCCAGGGCATTGACCATGCGGTCGATCTCGGCCTTCTCCGAAATGAACGGCGGCGCGAGCTGGATCGTGTCGCCGCCGTAGCGAACGTAGAAGCCTTTCTTCCAGCAGTTCATCGCGATCTCGTACGGGCGGCGGGCGGGTTCGCCCGGCAGCGCGGCGATCGTGAGGCCGGCGGCGAGGCCGTAGTTGCGGATGTCCGTGATGTGCTTGCTGCCCTTGAGGCTGTGCACCGCGTTCTCGAAGTGCGGGGCCAGCGTCTGCACGCGGCCGATCATGTCTTCCTTCTGCAGCACGTCGAGCGCGGCAATGCCCGCGGCGCAGGCCACCGGGTGCGCGCCGTAGGTGTAGCCGTGCGGGAATTCGAGCATGTAGTCGGCGCCGCCTGCCGCCATGAAGGTGTCGTAGATCTCCTTGCTCGCGACCACCGCACCCATCGGCTGCGCGCCGTTGGTCACCTGCTTGGCGATGTTCATGATGTCGGGCGTCACGCCGAAGGCTTCCGCGCCGGTGAGCGCGCCGCAGCGGCCGAAACCGGTGATGACCTCGTCGAAGATCAGCAGGATGTTGTTCGCGGTGCAGATGTCGCGCAGGCGTTTCAGGTAGCCCTTGGGCGGAATCACCACGCCGGCCGAGCCCGCGAAGGGCTCGACGATGACGGCCGCGATGTTCGACGCGTCGTGCAGCGCGATCAGGTCGAGCAGGCGATCGGCCAGCTCGGCACCGTTCTCGGCCATGCCGCGCGTGAAGGCATTCGATGCGAGCTGCGTGTGCGGCAGGTGGTCGGCCTCGACGCCCTGGCCGAAGAGCTTGCGGTTGGCCGCGATGCCGCCGACCGAGATGCCGCCGTAGTTGACGCCGTGGTAGCCCTTCTCGCGGCCGATCAGGCGCGTCTTGCTCGCCTGGCCCTTGGTCCGCCAGTAGGCACGCGCCATCTTCAGCGAGGTGTCTGCGGCCTCGGAGCCCGAGCCGGTGAAGAACACGTAGTCCAGGCCCGCGGGCGTGAGTTCCTTGATCTTGTTGGCCAGCTCGAACGAGAGCGGATGGCCGAACTGGAAGGCGGGCGAGTAGTCGAGCTTGGCGATCTGGCGGCTCACCGCCTCGGTGATCTCGGGGCGGCCGTGGCCGAGGCCCGAGCACCACAGGCCCGAGAGGCCGTCGAAGATCTTGCGGCCGTCGTTGTCGGTGAAGTAGGCGCCCTTGGCCTCCACGATGATCCGCGGATCGGCCTTGAAGTTGCGGTTACCGGTGTAGGGCATCCAGTGCGCTTCGAGCCAGGCGGCGTCGGTGCGCGCAGTGGGCGTCGGTTCGATGGCGGGCGTTGCGAGAGTCATGGCGCTTCCCGCACGCAGGCGGGCTCCGGGGGTGATGGGATGTGCCCGATTGTTGGCAGAGCCTTCGGTGTGGAGAATGGCGCAATATCAATGTTCACTTGACGATCCATGCAAGTAAAGGCCAAGGCTCCACAAGCCTCCCAAAACAGTGCCCCCAGCGCCCGAAACCGTGCGGTTCTGGGGCAGCTCAGCGACATGGACCTGCGCTTGCTCAAGGTGTTCAAGAGCGTGGTCGATTGCGGCGGCATGGCGGCGGCCGAGCTGGAGCTGAACATCGGAACCTCCACCGTGAGCCGGCATGTGAAGGACCTGGAGACGCGCCTCGGCCTCGTGCTCTGCCGGCGCGGGCGGGCGGGCTTCGCGCTCACGGCCGAGGGTCAGCGGGTGTACGACGAGACACTGCGGCTGCTGGCCTCGGTCGACGCCTTCCGCGGCAGCATCGACGACATCCACAACCGCATGGGCGGGCAGTTGGAGGTGGCGCTCTTCGACAAGACCGCGACCAACCCGAAGGCGCGCATCGGCGAGGCCATCGCGCGCTTCACCGAGATCGCGCCGGAAGTGAACCTCGCGGTGCACGTGGGCTCGATCAACGCGATCGAGCAGGGCGTGCTGGAGGGCAATTTTCAGATCGGCATCATCCCGGCGCACCGCAGCTCCAAGAGCCTCGTGTATGCGGACCTGTTCGACGAGACGATGCTGCTGTATTGCGGCAAGGGCCATCCGCTGTTCGACAGCCCGCACGCGAAGCTCACATGGTCGAAGCTGGGCGAGCATCACTTTGCGGGGCTCGGCTACCACTCGCCGAACATGGAACTGAGCCACCGCGCGAGGCTGTCGCGCAAGGCGACGGGGTTCGACCAGGAGGCGATCGCGACGCTGATTCTTTCGGGGCGATTCCTGGGTTTTTTGCCCGATCACTACGCGCAGGTGTTCGAGCAGCGCGGGCTCATGAAGGCGGTGCTGCCGGCGCGCTTCAACTATGCGTGCCGGTTCGTGAGCCTCTTGCGGCGGTCGCCGAAGCCGTCACGGGCGGTACTGGCGTTTCAGGCGTGCCTGGAGAAGGCGCACAGGTAAGGGACGATGGACTTGCTCCCTCTCCCGCTAGCGGGAGAGGGCTGGGGTGAGGGTATCGGCGATGGCAACGGGCACGCGGACGCGAAGGCCGGCGGCCCTCACCCTAACCCTCTCTCCGAGGGGAGAGCGGACAAGGCCACCGGCCCCCTCGACTCAGCCGGTCACCGCTGCCCGCTCGGCAGCAGCAAGTGCTTGGCCCCGATGTGCGCCTCCATCTCGTGCATGTGCACCTCCGCATCGACCATGTGCTCGGCCATCAGCCGACGCACTTCCTCCGCATCCTCCTTGCGATAGGCCGCGAGCAACTGCGTGTGGTAATCGACGTTGGCTTCGCCGAAGTGGTGATGGTCCAGCGCCTTCTTGTAGACCACGAGGTCGCGCAGCAGGTCGTTGAGGAAGCGGCACATGAAGGACAGCACCGGGTTGGGGCAGGCCTCGGCCAGCATGGTGTGGAACGCCAGTTCGGCCTCCCGCTGCATGCGCAGGTCGTCTTCGTTGGTCGGCTCGATGGTGCAGAGGCGCACGTTGTCTTCGAGCCGTTCGAACTGCTCGGGCGTGAGCCGGCCGACCACGCTCACGGCCAGTTCGGGCTCGAGGACCTTGCGCAACTGGTAGATGTGATGCCCGTCCAGGTGATGGAAGTGCAGGAAGTTGCGCAGCGGCTCGGACGCGTGATCGACCGACACCTGCTGCAGGTACGCCCCACCGCCCGGGCCGGTGCGGATCGAGATAAGGCCGCGCACTTCCAGCGCCTTCAATGCCTCGCGCACCGTGCTCTTCGAATAGCCGAAGAGCTCGATCAGTTCCTTCTCGTTCGGCAGGCGGTCGCCGGGCTGCTTGCGCTCGGCAACGATCCATCGCTTGACGTCTTCGACGATGACGTCCGAGAGCTTTTGCCGCTTCGGGCGGTTCTCTCCCACTTTCATTGAAACGCTCCATGCGCCAGCAACGGCGCCCTGGGGTTCATTTCACGATCGGATGGAGACGAATTCATGCGGTCAGAGCGGTGGAAAAAGTAGATGGCAGCCTGTATGCAGGTATTGGACCGTGGAACGTGCGCCGGATTTTGGCACGGTGATTGCTAGCGGGTTTTTACCAACATATTAATCCTATTTATCCGCTTAAATTCGCCGGCATTCGCAGGCACCCGTTTCACTTACTTCACACCACGACCGGAGAAACTTCCATGCAACGCAGACACCTTCTTCAGCTGGCCGCCCTGTCGGCCGCCCCGGCTTCGCTCCTGGCGAGCCGCTCGGTCTTCGCGCAATCGGCGGAAGCCATCCGCTTTGGCTGCCCGGTCCCGATGTCGGGCGCCTTCGCGGCCAACGGCAAGTTCGCCGACCTGGGCATGAAGCTGGCGATCGAACAGTACGGCAGCGTCCTGAAGCGCCCGCTGGCCTACACGGTGCTCGACACCGAGGGCAAGCCCGCCACCGCCGTGCGCAAGGTGCAGGAAGCCTCGCAGCAGCAGGGCGCCAAGTTCTTCGCGGGCGGCATCCTGTCGTCCGAAGCGCTCGCCATGGGCAAGGAGGCCGAGAAGGCCGGCGGCCTCTTCATCACCACCGCGGGTGCCGACGAAATCACCGGCAAGGACTGCAACCCCGCCACGTTCCGCTGGTCGGTGCCGACCTTCGGCGCCATCGAGCAGACGGTGCGCCCGCTGATCGCCTCGATGCCGAAGGCCAAGCGCTGGTACACCATCACGCCGCAGTACGTGTTCGGCGACGGCCTCTTGAGCGCGGCCAAGAACATCTTCCAGGAGAAGGGCATCGAGCACGTGGGCAACAGCTACCACTCGCTCAACGAGAAGGAGTTCAGCGGCTACCTCACCAACGCGATGGCCGCCAAGCCCGATGTGCTGCTGCTGCTGAACTTCGGCGCGCAATCGTCGGCCGCGCTGCGCCAGGCGGTGAGTTTCGGCATGCACAAGAACATGACGATCCTCATGGCCTGGGCTTCGGGCCTCGAGCAGTTCGATGAACTCGGTGCGGACCTGTGCGACGGCGTCTACTTCGGCGCGCAGTACTGGCACACGGCCGACACCACGCTCAACAAGGACCTGGTCAAGCGCACCGCCGACAAGCTCAAGATCGTGCCCAACTACAGCCTCGCGGGCTCGTACATCTGCACCAAGATCCTGATCGACGGCATCGTGAAAGCCGGCACGGTCGACCAGAAGGCCGTGATCGCCGCGCTCGAAGGCATGAAGTACGACGGCCTCACGGGCACCGAGGAAATCCGCAAGGCCGATCACCAGGTCATCAAGGACTACTACCTGCTCAAGGGCAAGGCGAAGTCGAAGATGAAGGATGCGGCCGACTACGTGGACGTGGTGAGCTCCGGCAAGTCGTTCCTTCCCATCGACAAGACCGGCTGCAAGCTGGCCTGAGTTCAAGTGCGTCCTTCGCTGTCAGCGCAACGCCCACCAGCCGTTCGGGCTGAGCTTGTCGAAGCCTTTCACGCTGCGCCCAGCCCTTCGACAGGCTCAGGGCGAACGGTGTGCGGAATGCGCGCAATTCACTGAATCTCCATGACCGTCTATCTCCTCCAGACCATCAACGGAATCGGCATCGGCATGCTGTATTTCCTGCTGGCCGTTGGCTTGTCCATCGTGTTCGGCCTGCTGCGATTCGTGAATTTCGCGCACGGCGCCTTCTATCTGCTGGGCGCCTACCTGTGCTTCCAGGTGATGCAGTGGGGCCTCAACTTCTGGGCCGCGCTGGTGCTGGTGCCGCTGTTCGTCGGCGCGCTCGGCTGGCTCGCTGAAAAGCTGCTGCTGCGCCGGGTGTACGCCAAGCCGCACGAGTTCCACATCCTCGTGACCGTGGGCCTGGCGCTCGCGGTGCAGGAGATCGTCATCGTGTTCTGGGGGCCACTCGGCAACAGCGTGGCGACGCCCGACCTGCTGCAGGGCGTGGTGATGTGGGGCGACTTCGTCTATCCCAAGTACCGGCTCTTCGTGATCGGCTTCACCGCCGTGCTCGCGGTGCTCCTGTGGTGGGTGCTCGAAGGCACGCGCCTGGGCAGTGCGGTGCGCGCGGGCAGTGAATCGACCGAGATGGTTTCGCTGCTCGGCATCAACGTGTTCCGCGTGTTCAGCCTGGTGTTCGCACTGGGTGCGGCCACGGCGGCGCTCGCCGGCGTGCTGGCCGCGCCGATCCGCGGCGCCGAACCTTTCATGGGCGTCGAGGCGCTCGGCGTCGCCTTCGTGGTGGTGGTGATCGGCGGGCTCGGCAGCTTCGGCGGCGCGCTCGTCGGCGGCGTGCTGATCGGCATCGTGCAGAGCCTCATGAGCACCATCTGGCCGCCGGGGGCGAGCCTGATGATCTACATCGCGATGGGGGCAGTGCTGCTGCTGCGCCCGCATGGCCTGCTCGGCCGCAGAGGGTGAACAACGTATGCCAAGAAAAATCACTTTCCTGCTGGCGCTGATCGTCACGCTCGCGCTGCCGCTGTTCATGCGCTCGGGTTCGCTCGCGAGCGAGGTGCTGATCTATGCGCTTGCCGCATTGGGCTGCAACCTGCTGCTGGGCTACACGGGGCTCTTGTCGTTCGGGCAGGGCATCTTCTTCGGCCTCGGCAGCTACACCATTGCGATCCTGCTCACGCGGCTGCAATTGCCGATGCCGCTCGCGCTGCTCGCCGCCATCGCCATGGGCGCGCTGGGTGCGGCGGTGGTCGGCTGGGTCGCCATCCGCCAGCGCGGCACCTACTTCGTGATGCTCACGCTGGCCTTTGCGCAGATGTTCTATTTCGTGGCGTACACGGCTTCGGGCCTCACGGGCGGCGACAACGGCCTGCTCGACGTGCCGCGCCCCGCGTTCATGGACACGCCCTGGAAGTACTACGCCTTCGTCGCGGTGATGTTCCTCATCGCGTTCGCACTGCTGCTGCGCGTGACCGATTCGATCTTCGGCCGCACGCTGCTCGCGATCCGCGACAACGAGGACCGCGCCGCCGCGGTGGGCTACAACCTCAAGCGCTTCAAGCTGCTGGCCTTCGTGATCTCGGGCGCCGTCACGGGCCTCGCGGGCGGGCTGCACGCGATGATGACCGGCATCGCGCCGCTGTCGAACGCCGAGTACCACACGAGCGAGATGATCCTGGTCATCACTGTGATCGGCGGCACCGGCAACCTCTTTGCCTCGGTGCTGGGCTCGGCCTTCTATGTGCTGCTGGCCGACTGGCTCTCCACGCTGTGGCCGCGATGGCTGCTGCTGCTGGGGCTCTTGCTGATCGGCGTGAGCATCGGCATGCAGCGCGGCCTCTGGGGCCTGGGCGAGAGCGTGTGGCGGCGCGTGTTCCGCAAGACGCCTTCCGCCCCGGCCGCCACTGAAGCGCAGGGAGAAAAAGCATGACGCAACCCGTTCTCATCGAAGCCATCGGCGTCACCAAGCACTACGGCAAGTTCGCCGCGCTCGGCGGCGTGGACCTGAAGATCAAGCCGAACACGGTGCACTCGGTGATCGGCCCGAACGGCGCGGGCAAGACCACGCTGTTCCACATGCTCACCGGCACCGGCACCACCACGGGCGGGCGCATCCTGTTCGACGGCCACGACGTGACGCACGAGCCCGACCACAAGCGCGTGCAGCGCGGCATGGCGCGCTCGTTCCAGGTCACGAGCCTGTTCCCCAGCCTCTCGGTGCGCGAGAACCTGCGCGTCGCGGCGCAGGGCATCGCACCGCGCCAGGCCATGAACTGCTGGCGTGCGCCGGTCGGCGACCGCGCCTGCACCGAGACGGTGGCCGAAGTGCTCGCGCGCGTCGGCCTCGAACGGCTGGCCGACACGCCCGCGAGCGTGCTCTCGCACGGCCAGCAGCGCCGGCTCGAAGTGGGCATGGCGCTTGCTGCGAAGCCCAAGGCGATCTTTCTCGACGAACCGACCTCGGGCATGGGCATCGACGACCTCGACGAGATGAAGCACCTCATCCGCAGCCTGCGCGATGCGCACACGGTGGTGCTGATCGAACACAACATGAACATCGTGATGGACATCTCCGACACCGTGACCGTGATGCAACTGGGCCGCGTGCTGGCCGAAGGGCTGCCGGGCGACATCCGTTCCGATGCGCGCGTGCGCTCGGCCTACCTCGGCAACATGATCACCGGGGGCAAGGCATGAGCGCCGCCAACATCCTCGAAGTCGAAGGCCTGCACGCGCACTACGGCAAGAGCCACGTGCTGCAGGGCGTGTCGATGACGGTGGGCGAAGCTGAACTCGTCACGCTGCTGGGCCGCAACGGCGCGGGCAAGTCGACCACGCTCAAGAGCATTGCCGGTGCGGTCACGCCGACGAAGGGCCGCGTGCGCTTCCAGGGCGCGGACATCGCCGGACTGCCGCCGCATCGCATCGCCACGCGCGGCGTGTGCCTCGTGCCCGAGCACCGCGGCATCTTCAAGCTGCTCACGGTCGAGGAGAACCTGCTGCTCGGCCAGCGGCGCGATTCGCCCTGGCAGCTGGACGACATCTACCGCATCTTCCCGCGCCTGAAGGAGCGTCGCCGCAACGGCGGCGGGCAGCTCTCGGGCGGCGAGCAGCAGATGCTGGCCATCGGCCGCGCGCTGATGAACCACCCGCGCCTCCTGATCCTGGACGAGCCCGTCGAAGGCCTCGCGCCGGTGATCGTGGAGGAAATCGTCGCGCAGCTGAAAACCATCAAGGCCGCGGGCGTCGCCATCCTGCTGGTCGAGCAGAACCTGGAGGTGTGCGTGCAGCTCGCGGACCGCCACTACATCGTGGAGCAGGGCGTGATCGTTCATGAAGCCGGCAACGCCGCCTTCATGGCCGACCACGACGTGAAAGACCGCTACCTCGGCGTCGGCCTTGCGTGATGGGCAGTCGCGTTTGCCGGCTATCCGTTCACGCTGAGCTTGTCGAAGCGCCGCGCAAGGCTTCGACAGGCTCAGCCCGAACGGCTCTTGTCTTGCTGACCAATCACAAATTCGCATGAGCGTTTCGCCCCTCAGATTTTTTTCGCAAAGCCATGAACACCACCACTGAACTTTCTTCCGCACCCGATGTGCGCGCCCTCCGCATCGACGGCCAGCGCCTCTGGGACTCGCTGATGCAACTCGCCCAGGTCGGTGCCACCGAGAAGGGCGGCGTGTGCCGCCTCGCGCTGACCGACCTCGACCGCCAAGGCCGCGACCTCTTCACGCGCTGGGCGCGCGAGGCGGGTTGCGAAGTGCGCGTGGACGCCATCGGCAACATCTTTGCGCGCCGTGCCGGCCGCAACAACGCACTGCCGCCCGTCACCACCGGCAGCCACATCGACACACAACCGACCGGCGGCAAGTTCGACGGCAACTACGGCGTGCTCGCGGGGCTGGAAGTGATCCGCGCGCTCAACGATGCGAAGGTCGTCACCGAAGCACCGCTCGAAGTGGCGGTGTGGACCAATGAAGAAGGCTCTCGCTTTGTTCCGGTGATGATGGGCTCGGGCGTGTTCGTCGATGCTTTCACGCTGGAACACGCGCTCGCGCAGCGCGACACCGAAGGCGTGAGTGTGGCGGAGGCACTCGATGCGATCGGCTACGCGGGCACGGTGCCCGCCTCGGCGTCGGCATCGCCCGTGGGCGCGTATTTCGAGGCGCACATCGAACAAGGCCCGGTGCTCGAAGCCAACGCGCGCGTGATCGGCGTGGTCGAGGGCGCGCTCGGCCAGCGCTGGTACGACGTGGTGGTGCAGGGCATGGAGGCGCACGCCGGCCCCACGCCGATGGAGCTGCGCAAGGATGCGCTGCTGGTCGCCGCCGAACTCGTGATCGAGGTGAACCGCATCGCACTCGCGCACGCACCGCATGCGCGCGGCACGGTCGGCTGGATCGACAACTACCCGAATTCGCGCAACGTGATTCCGGGGCGCGTCAAGCTCAGCGTGGACCTGCGCGCGGCGGACGACGTGGTGCTGTCGGCCATGGACGCGGCGCTGAAGGAAGCCGTGCAGCGCCTCGCCGCCGCCGGCAAGGTCGAGGCGACGGTTGCGCAGGTCGTGTACTTCCCGCCTCAGCCTTTCACGCCCAAGCTCGTGTCTGCCGTGCGCGACGCCGCGGAGGCACAGGGCCTCAGCTGGATGAACGTGATCAGCGGCGCTGGCCACGACGCCGTGTACCTCGCCCGCGTGTGCCCCACGGCGATGATCTTCGTGCCCTGCCTCGATGGCATCAGCCACAACGAGATCGAAGACGCCGAGCCTGCTCACCTCGAAGCCGGCTGCAACGTGCTGCTGCAAGCGATGCTGCAGAGCGCCGGAGTCGTCGCATGAAGGCGGCGCTTCGCCGCATCGGCCTTCACTGTTTCATGGCGATGGGCATGGTCGCGGCATCGACGGCCGCCCTGGCGGCCGGAGAGCCGATCCTGGTCGGCCAGTCCGCGGTGCTCACCGGCCCGTTCACGCCGAACAGCCTCGCGTTCATGGAAGGCCAGACGCTGTTCTTCGACCAGTTGAACAAGGCGGGCGGCATCGGCGGGCGGCCCGTCAAGATGATCACCTACGACGACGCCTACATCCCCGAGAAGGCGGCAGCCAACGCCGAGAAGCTGCTCGCTACCGATCGCGTGGTCTGCCTGTTCGGAACCATGGGCACCGGCATCGGTGCGGCCATGGTGCCGGTGGCGGCGAAGTACGACAGCTTCATCTTCGGCGGGCTGACCGGTGCTGCCGTGCTGCGCGGGCCGAAGGTGCCGATCTACCACGTGCGGGAGTCGTATGCCGACGAGGTCGCACGCGTGATGAACCACCTGACGACCGTGGGCCTGACCCGCATCGCGATCGTCTCCAGCGACGATGCGTACGGCAAGGGCATCGAGAAGGATGCATTGGCCGCGCTCGAGAAAAGCAAGCAGCCGGCGCTGCTGTCGCTGCGCTTCGATCCGAAGGAAAAAGACCATCCCGCCATCGCGCAGCAGGTGATTGCGAGCGGGGCGCAGGCGGTGTACGTCATCGCGGCCGGCACGCCGGCCATCAACATCATCCGCTCGCTGGTCGCCGCGCCCATCCATCCGCAGATCTACACGAACTCGGTGGCGAGCTCGTTCCTTCTGTACAAGGAACTGGGCGACAAGAGCCGCGGCATCGTGCTGTCGCAGGTGATGCCGCCGTTCTGGAAAACGCGCTTTCCCATCGTCGACGAATACCAGCGCGCACGAAAGGCCGCGGGCAGCGAAGGCGAGGGCTCCTACCTGGGGCTGGAGGGCTACGTCACGGCCAAGGCCTTTGCGGAATCGCTGCAGCGCGTGAAAGGGCCGATCTCCACCGAGTCACTGCGCCGCACCATCGAGAACTCGCCGGCCATGAACCTGAATGGCTTCCAGGTCGCATTCCGTCCCGACAACCGCAACGGCTCCAGCTTCGGCGACATCACGATGCTGGGAAGCGCCGGAAAGTTTGCCCAATGAAAGTCCTCATCGCACGTCTCAACCACGAGACCAACACCTTCTCGCCGGTGCCCACGCCGCTCGCGGCGTTCGGGCCCGACGGTCCGACCTTCGGCGACGCGGCCTACAGGGACAACAAGGGCATGCGCACCGCGATGTCGGCCTTCATCGAACTGGCCGAGCGGGCGGGTGCGACGCTGGTCACGCCGGTGTCGGCCTCGGCCAATCCGAGCGGGCCGGTCGACGCCGGCGCCTACACCACGCTCACGCAATGCATCGTCGATGCGGCGCCGGGCTGCGATGCCATCCTGCTCGACCTGCACGGCGCGATGGTGGCCGAGAACAGCGTCGATGGCGAGGGCGACCTGCTGGTGCGGCTGCGCGCCGCGGCGCCGGGCGTGCCCATCGGCGTGGCGCTCGACCTGCATGCCAACGTGACGCCCGCGATGGTCGGCAATGCGGACGTGATCGTCGGCTTCAAGACCTACCCGCACATCGACATGTACGAGACCGGCGAGCATGCGGGGCGCCTGCTGTTCGACCTGCTCGAAGGCCGCAGCAAGCCCGCGCTGCGCTGGCATCCGCTGCCGCTGATGGCGCACACGCTGCGCAGCGCCTCGTTCACCGGCGCGATGCAGCGGGCCATCGAAGCGGCGCGGGAAGCCGAGAATTCGGAATCGCTCGCGGTCTCGATCTTCGCGGGCTTCTCGCTGTCGGACATCGAGGCGCCCTGCATGAGCGTGGTGGTGGTCGATGCCACGTCGCCCGAACGCGCACAGGCCACGGCCGACCGCATCGCCGCGCAGATGTGGGCAGAGCGCGAAGCCTTCATCTACCGCAGCGAGCCGCTGGCCGAATCGGTCGCGCGCGCCAAGCTGATCGCAGAGAGCGCCACGCGCCCCGTGCTGCTGCTCGACCACGGCGACAACTGCATGTCGGGCGGAAGCTGCGACACGATGGACGTGCTGCAGGAAGCGCTCGCGCAAGGGCTGCATGGCATCGGCGTCGGGCCGCTGTGCGACCCCGAGGCGGTGGCGGAGCTGATCGCGGCGGGCGAGGGCGCCGAGGTGACGGTCGCGCTCGGCAACAAGGTGTCGCTCGAAGGCATCGGCCTTCAGAAGACGCCCGTGCGATTGACCGGCACCGTGCGCACCATCGGCAATGGCGAGTACGTGATCAGCGGCCCGACCTACACCGGCCAGCGCAGCAGCATGGGCCGCACGGTGCTGTTCGACATAGGCGCGGCGCGCATCGTGGTGACCGAGCGCACGCAGGAGCCGTGGGACATCGGCGTTTTCGAATGCGCGGGGCTCGATCCGCGCAATGAACGCTTTCTTCTTCTCAAGTCGCGCATGTACTGCCGGCCGGTGTTCGAGCCGCTCTCCGCGGCGCTGGTGGAGTGCGACAGTCCCGGTGTCACCAGTTCGGATTACAGCCTGTTCCCGTTCAGCAAGGTACGTCGGCCGGTCTTTCCGCTCGACGCGATTTAGGGCGATTTCAAAGGGGAAATCTCACTACCATCGCTTCCCTGAAAAAAGGAAATTCATGTGAAGCGATCCCTCCTGATTCCCGCCGCATGGCTGGCCCTCGCGTCCGTCGTGCCGGCTGAGGCGCAGACCCTGAACTGCAACCGCGACTTCGCGCAGAGGGGCGACTCCAAGTTCACCATCCTGCAGAAGTGCGGCGAGCCGGTGTTCAAGGAAAACTTCTGCGCCAGGCCCGACGGCAACAAGCCCGAGGTGATCGTGAATCCGCCGTCGTCGGCCTCGCCCGGCGGCCAGACCGTGATCGTCAACAACAACCGCTGCGACCAGGCCGAGGAGTGGACCTATCGCCCCGGCTCGGGACAGTTCGAGACGATGCTGCTGTTCCGCGACGGCGCGCTCGCGAGCATCCGCTACGGCAGCCGCATTCCATGACCTCCCACGTCATCGACGCCTGACGCGTGCGACGCGACCATTCATTCACCCCGCGATGTTGCGGGTCGAACGAACCCTCGAAAAGGAATGGTCATCATGAACACCGCCGCACACGACGCCACCACGATTGCCCAACGCTACATCGCCGTCTGGAACGAAGCCGACGCTGGACGCCGCGCCGCGCTGATCGAGGCCGGCTGGACCGCCGATGCGCACTACGTCGACCCCATTGCCCAGGCCAGCGGCCGCGAGCAGATCAGCGCGCTGGTCGGCGCGGTGCATCAGCGCTACCCGGGCTTTCGCTTCAACCTGCTGGGCAAGGCCGAGGCGCACGGCGACAACCTGCGCTTCTCGTGGACGCTCGGCCCGAGCGGGGCTGAAGACTTGATTCAGGGCACCGACTTCGCGCAGATCGATGCGGGGAAGCTGCGGTCGGTGACCGGTTTTCTCGATAAGGTGCCGGTCGGGGCCTGAGCGAAAGCCGGACGCCGGGCGTTCAGTCCGGCGCGCCGGCCGGCCGGCCGCGCCAGAGCTTGCGATACACCGTCGCGCGGCTGATGCCCAGCGCGCGCGCAGCCTCCGCCACATTGCCGCGCGCATCGGCCACTGCCTTGCGGATCAATGCGGTTTCCACATCGCGCAGCCTTGGCCGCGCATCGGGCACCGTCCCGCCCGCGCCGCTGCCGCCGCGCTGGGGCCGCACCTGCACCCGCAGGCCCGACCACAGCGGCACCTCGAGCGCCGCGTCGCCGCGCCGGGCGGCATCGAACATCATGTGCAGCGGGAGCGCGAACAGGTCGTTGAAATGCAGGGCGTGCTGGCCGCGTGCCAGGGGCTGGTGCAGCATCTGCCGCGCGGCGGCATTGGCGCCGGTGACGTTGCCGCTGGCGTCGATGCAGACCAGGCCCTCGGTGGCTTCGTTGCCCGGATGGCCGGGCCAGGCCAGGTGCAGCAGCAGCTCGCACGGGTCCTGCATGACCAGCATGTTCTCGATGCTGCGCGCCGAGAGGGTGGCCAGGTGCCGCAGTTCGGGCCGCTCCACCGTCTGGACCCCGCTCAGGTCGAGCATGCCGATGCAGTCGCCCCGGGGCCCGAAGAGCGGTGCGCCGGCGCAGCTGTAGACGCTGGTGTCGTCGAAAAAGTGCTCGCCGCGGTGCAGCCACACCGATTCCTGCTCGGCCAGCGCGGTGCTGATGGCCGAAGTGCCGATCGCGCATTCCGAAAGATCGACCCCGATCCGGCCGATGTCCCGCGCATAGCGGCTGGCGGTGTCGGTGCCGTCGGGCAGCGCGCCCACGTCGATCACGATGCCGTCGGCGTCGGTCAGGATCGCGAAATAGCGGGTGTCGGCAATGGCGCGGGAGAGGCGTTCGATCACCGGACGGGCTGCCGTGACCAGCGCCCGGTTGCGCTCGGTCGCTTCGCGGCTGGCCGACCGGCTCACCGGATCGAAGCTCACCCGGTGCTGCGGGCGGCGTCCGGCCTCGATGCAGCGCTGCCATGAACGGGTGATCCAGGGATCGATGCGCACCGTGCTCCGGGCGTGCGGCGCATCGCCGTGGAGCAGCTCGCGCCGGGCTTGGGCAATGGCCAGGGAGCGCTCGGGGGGAGGCGAAACGATCGTGGTATTCATCGTGTGGGTTCGCGGGGGTGGCCCCGCTTTTCCTGGCTCACCGGGAGGCAAGCTGTTTCATTTTGAGAATTTCGCGGGCACTGCGCAAGTGACGAGGGTTTTGCCTAGGATAGTGCGAAAGGTGGGCATCCAAGATGCCTTTCGCTGAACCAGCCATCACCTTTCACGGAGACAGCCACATGCAGGTAGCTTTCAAGGTCAACGGCCGCGCAGTCACGGTCGACGCACCGCCAAACACCTTCCTTGTGCACGCGATCCGCGAGCACCTTCACCTCACCGGAACCCACGTCGGCTGCGACACCGCCCAGTGCGGCGCCTGCACGGTCCACGTCAACGGCCGGGCCATCAAGTCTTGCAACGTGCTGGTCGCCCAGGCGGCCGGCGCCGACATCACCACCATCGAGGGCATCGCCGAAGCCGACGGCACCATGCACCCCATGCAGGCGGCCTTCAAGGAATGCCATGGCCTGCAGTGCGGTTTCTGCACCCCCGGCATGGTCATGAGCGCCATCGACCTGTGCACCCACCACCCCAAGTCGAGCGAATCGGAAATTCGCGAGTTGCTCGACGGCAACCTGTGCCGCTGCACGGGCTACCAGAACATCGTGAAGGCCGTGAAGATGGGTGGCGAGGCGATGGCCTCGGGCACTCCGGTCAAGACCACCGCCACGGCGTGAAGGGAGCAACATCATGGGTGCTTCCGACTTCTCGAACCTGCCCCATATCGGTGAGGCCCTGCGGCGCAAGGAAGACTATCGCTTCCTGACCGGCGCAGGCAACTACACCGACGACATCACGCTGGCCAACCAGAGCCATGCGGTCTTCGTGCGCTCGCCGCACGCCCACGCGGTCATCAAGTCGATCGACATCGCCGAGGCCTCGAAGATGCCCGGCGTGGTCGGCATCTTCAGCGGCAAGGACATCGAGGGAAAGATGGGCGGGCTGCCCTGCGGCTGGCTCATCAACAACCCCGACGGCACCCCGATGAAGGAGCCGATGCACCCGATCCTCGCGATCAAGAAGGTGCGCTACGTGGGCGACCATGTGGCCATGGTGGTGGCCGAGACGGTCGAACAGGCCAAGAACGCGGCCGAAGCCGTGGTGGTCGATTACGAGGTGCTGCCCGCGCTGGTGAGCGTGGCCGACGCAGCGAAGAAGACCGGCAGCACCACGCTGCACGACGAAGCGCCCGACAACCAGTGCTACAAGTGGGTGCTCGGCGACAAGGCGGCGGTCGACAACGTGTTCACCACCGCCGCGCACATCACCAAGCTCGACCTCGTCAACAACCGGCTCATTCCGAATCCGATCGAGCCGCGCGTGGCCATCGGCAGCTACAGCCGCGGCACCGACGACTACACGCTCTATGTGTCGAACCAGAATCCGCACGTCGAACGCCTCCTGATGACGGCCTTCGTGCTGGGCCTGCCAGAGCACAAGGTGCGCGTGATCGCGCCCGATGTGGGCGGTGGCTTCGGCTCCAAGATCTTCCTGTACGCCGAAGACGTGTGCCTCACCTGGGCGGCCAAGCAGCTCAACCGCAACATCAAGTGGACGGCGGAGCGTTCGGAGTGCTTCCTGTCCGATGCGCACGGCCGCGACCATGTGAGCCACGCCGAGATGGCGATGGACAAGGACGGCAAGTTCCTGGCCATGCGCGTGCACACCGACGCCAACCTCGGCGCGTACCTCTCGACCTTCTCGACCGCGGTACCGACCATCCTCTACGCGACGCTGCTCGCGGGCCAGTACACGACGCCGCAGATCTACGTCGAGGTCGATGCGTGGTTCACCAACACCGCGCCGGTCGATGCCTACCGCGGCGCGGGGCGGCCCGAGGCCACCTACCTGCTGGAGCGACTGGTGTCGCGCTGCGCCTGGGAAATGAACCTGGGCCAGGACGAGATCCGCAAGCGCAACTTCATCACCAGCTTCCCGTACCAGACGCCGGTGGCGCTGCAGTACGACACCGGCGACTTCCATGCGTGCATGGACAAGGCACGGGTGCTGGCAGACGTCGAAGGCTATGCACAGCGCAAGTCGGCGACCGAGGCCAAGGGCAAGCTGCGCGGCATCGGCTACTCCAGCTACATCGAGGCCTGCGGCATCGCACCGTCGAACATCGCAGGCGCGCTCGGTGCGCGGGCCGGCTTGTTCGAATGCGGCGAGATCCGCGTGCATCCGACCGGCAGCGTGACGGTGTTCACCGGCTCGCACAGCCACGGCCAGGGCCACGAGACCACCTTCGCGCAGGTCGTTGCGGCGCGGCTGGGCATTCCGGTCGAGAACGTCGACGTGGTGCACGGCGACACCGGCCGCGTGCCCTTCGGCATGGGCACCTACGGTTCGCGCTCCATCTCGGTGGGCGGCGCGGCCATCATGAAGGCGCTCGACAAGATCGAGACCAAGGCCAAGAAGATCGCCGCGCACCTGATGGAGGCGAGCGATGCCGACATCGAGTTCGCCAACGGCGAATTCACCGTCAAGGGCACCGACAAGAAGATCCCCTTCGGGCAGGTGGCGCTCACGGCCTACGTGCCGCACAACTACCCACTCGACAAGCTCGAACCCGGCCTGAACGAAACCGCCTTCTACGACCCGACCAACTTCACCTTCCCGGGCGGCACCTACATCTGCGAGGTCGAGATCGACAAGCAGACCGGCGAAGTGAAGGTCGACCGCTTCACCGCGGTGGATGACTTCGGCACCATCATCAATCCGATGATCGTGGAGGGCCAGGTGCACGGCGGGCTGGTGCAGGGCATCGGCCAGGCGCTGCTGGAAAACTGCGTCTACGACAACGAAACCGGCCAGCTCCTCACCGGCAGCTTCATGGACTACGCCATGCCGCGCGCCGGCGACTTTCCGCAGTTCAAGCTCGACACCGTGTGCACCCCGTGCACGCACAACCCGCTGGGCACCAAGGGCTGCGGCGAGGCGGGGGCCATCGGCTCGCCGCCGGCCGTGATCAACGCGGTGCTCGATGCGCTGGCGCCGCTCGGCGTCAAGGATTTCGACATGCCTGCATCTTCCAGCCGCGTCTGGGAAGCCATGCAGAAGGGCGGCACGCCGCAGGACGCGCAAGCGCCCTCGCTCGCCGCCAGCACCCAAGGCCGTCCCGCTCCCTGAACAACAACACAGAAGGAATCACACCCCATGTACGCCTTCACACTCGAACGGCCAGCCACCGTGGCCGATGCGGCCAAACTCATTGCCGCGGGCGCCAAGCCGCTCGCCGGCGGCCAGACGCTCCTTGCCTCCATGAAGCTCAGGCTCTCCGCGCCCGAGCAGCTGGTGGATCTGGGCGGCATCAAGGAACTCACCGGCATCAAGAAAGATGGCGGCACCATCACCATCGGTGCGATGTCGCGTCACCTCGACGTGGCGAACAACGCCGACGTGAAAGCCGCCTACCCGGCGCTGGCCGACCTGGCCTCGCGCATCGGCGACCGGCAGGTTCGCGCGATGGGCACCATCGGCGGCTCGGTGGCCAACAACGACCCGGCGGCGTGCTATCCGAGCGCGGTGCTGGGCTCCGGCGCCACGGTCATCACCTCGAAGCGCGAGATCGCGGCGGACGATTTCTTCCAGGGCCTGTTCACCACGGCGCTGGAAGAAGACGAGCTGATCACCGCAATCCGCTTCCCTGTCCCGAAGCGCGCCGTGTACGAGAAGCTGCGCCAGAAGGCCTCGCACTTCCCGCTCGTCGGCATCTTTCTCGCGCAGTACGACAGCGGCGTGCGCGTGGCCATCACCGGCGCGGGCAACGGCGTGTTCCGCCATGCGGGGCTCGAGGATGCGCTCAACAAGAGCTTCACCGCGGCAGCCGCTGCGGCCGTGAAGATCGATGCGAGCGGTCTCAACAGCGACCTGCACGCTTCGGCTGCTTATCGCGCGAACCTGATCAGCGTGCTCACGCAACGCGCCGTCACCAAGGCGCTCGGCTGAAGCAGCAAGCCGATCACCGGAAGGCGCGACGCGCTCGCGTCTTCCGCTACCCTTTGCCATGATCTTCCCGACCATCGACTCCCTCTCCGAAGGCTTGATGCAGGCCGGCTATTTCGCCGACCGCCGCCTGGCGACCGCCGTGTTCCTCGCGCTCAAGCTGCAGCGTCCGCTGCTGCTCGAGGGCGAGCCCGGCGTCGGCAAGACCGAGCTGGCCAAGGCGCTGTCGAAGGCATTGAGCCGCGAGCTGCTGCGTCTGCAGTGCTACGACGGGCTGGAGCAGCGCGAGGCGCTCTACGAATGGAACTACGCGGCGCAGCTGCTGCACATGCGTGCGGCCGAGGCCACCGGTGCGGCGCGTGACGTGGAAGCCGAGGTCTACCAGCCGCACTACCTGATCCGCCGCCCGCTGCTGCAGGCGTTGCAGACGCCGGCGCCCGGTGCCGTGCTGCTGATCGACGAAGTGGACCGCGCCGACGAGCCGTTCGAGGCCTTCCTGCTCGAGTACCTGGGCGAATACCAGGTGAGCATTCCCGAACTCGGCACGGTGCGCGCGGTGGTGCCGCCGGTCACCATCCTCACGAGCAACCGCACGCGCGAGCTCAACGATGCGGTGAAGCGGCGCTGTCTCTATCACTGGCTTGACTACCCCGAGCGCGAGCGCGAACTGGCGATCGTGCGGGCCCAGGTGCCCGAGGCCGGCGAGAAGCTTTCGGCGCAGGTCGCCGCTTTCGTCGCACGGTTGCGCGATGCGCCGTTCATCAACGCCTTCCAGCGCGCGCCCGGCATCGCCGAGAGCGTCGAATGGGCGAGGGCGCTGATTGCGCTCGATACCGTCGAGCTCGATCCCGAGGTGGTGGTCGACACCGCCGGCATCCTGTTCAAGCAGCGCGACGACGTGGCGGCGCTCACGCGCGAGCTGGCGTCCGATCTGCTGCAACCCGAGGAGCCGGTCGCGCGCTGAGCGCGGCCGCAGACCGAGGCCGTTGCGCATGGCCGGCATCCAGCAACTCGGCGACGTCCGCAGCGGCAAGCTCGCCGGCAACATCACCGCCTTCGGCCGCGCGTTGCGCCGCGCAGGCGTGCGCACCGATGCGATGCGCATCGCGCTCGCCGCCGAAGCGGTTACTTTGGTCGGCGTGGAAGACAAGCTCGATCTGAGCGCCGCGATGGAAGCCGTGATGGTCAGCCGCGAGCAGGACCGCATGGTGTTCCGCGAGCTCTTCGATGCCTGGTTCCGCGATCCCGAGTTGGCGAACAAGCTGCTTGCCCAGATGCTGCCGAGCGCCGAGGGAAAGGCCGAACCCTCCAAACGCCGGCCGCGCGTGCGCGAAGCGCTGACGGCGCCGCGCGATCCCGCGAAGCCGGCCGTGGCCGCCAAGCCCGACAAGGAAATCGAGTTCGATGCCGCCATGACATCGAGCGACCGCCAGCGTCTGCAGCATGCGGACTTCAACGCGCTCGGCGCCTCCGAATACCGTTTGGTCGAACGGCTCGCGCGCGACGTGACGCTGCCGATTCCCTCGTTGCCTTCGCGGCGTTTGCGCGCGGCGGGCGATGCCGGCCGGCAGCATGCGCGAATGCACTGGCCCGGCGTGCTGCACGAGGCCGCGCGCACCGGCGGCGAGATCCTGCGCCTGCCGCGACTGTCTCGGCGCGAGCAACCCCTGCCGCTGCTGGTGCTGGTCGATGTGTCGGGCTCGATGGAGCGCTACGCGCGCCTGCTGCTCGCGTTTCTGCATGCTTCCACGCGAAGGGCCGGGCGGCGCGACGTGTTCGCCTTCGGCACCCGGTTGACCGACCTGACGCCTGCGTTCCGACTCGCCGATACCGATGCGATGCTTGGCGCGGCCAGCCTCGCCATCGACGATTTCGCGGGCGGCACGCGGCTGGGCAGTTCGCTGGCCGAGCTCCGGCGTGCGCATGCGCGTCGCCTCACCGGCCGCCGCACGCTCGTGCTGGTGATCAGCGACGGTCTGGACACCGGCGAGCCCGCCGTGCTGGAGAATGAATTGCTGTGGCTCAAGCGCCATTCGCGCCGGCTGCTGTGGCTCAACCCGCTGCTGCGCTTCGAGGGCTACGCCCCTCTGGCGCGTGGGGCCACCGTGCTGCACCGCCACGCGGACGCGATGCTCGCGGTTCACAATCTCAGTGCCCTCGAACAACTCGCCGCCAGCCTTGCCGCGCTGATGCGGTCCGGTCGCTAGACCCTCAAATAAAACAAGGAAGACCCACCATGGAAATGCTCGGAAACCGCCGCCTCGGCGTCACGCAACAACAGGCCTGGGAAGCGCTCAACGACCCGGAGACGCTCAAGAAGTGCATTCCCGGCTGCGACAAGTTCGAGCTCACCGGCGACAACCAGTACAGCGTGGGGCTCGCACTGAAGATCGGTCCCGTGTCGGCCAAGTTCAGCGGCAAGGTGGTGCTGTCGGACATCGTGGCGCCCGATGGCTACAAGCTCACCTTCGAAGGGCAGGGCGGCGTGGCGGGGTTTGCGAAGGGTTCTTCTAGCGTGACGCTCAAGCCGGTGGCCAGTGCAGCCGAGGCGCCTGTCGCCGCAGATGCCGCCCCCGCTGACGGCGTTCCCGCCGAGGCCGCCCTGGCGCCTGCCGGCTGCGAACTCGACTACACCGTGCAGGCGCAGGTCGGCGGCAAGATCGCCCAACTGGGCCAGCGCCTGATCGACGGCGCCGCCAAGTCGACCGCCGACGATTTCTTCAAGCGCTTCGAGGCCGAAATGCAAAGCCGCTACGGCCCGCCGCCTGCCGTCGCCACGGACACGGCCGACGCGCCCGCCGAGAAGGCGGGCGTGATGTCCGGCCTCATGAAGAAGATGGGGCTCGGCAAGAAGGACGACAAGGACGCTCCCGCCGCGCCAGGCGATACGACGAACTGAAGACGAACGCGCCCATGGAAAACCTCGACGTCATGGTGCTTCGCACGCTGCGCGACTGGCGGCAGGCCGGCAAGCGCGCGCTGCTGACCACGGTGGTGCGCACCTGGGGCTCGTCGCCCCGGCCGGTCGGCTCGATCATGGCGCTGGCGGACGATGGCGCGGTGGTCGGTTCGGTCTCGGGCGGCTGCATCGAGGACGACCTGATCGCGCGCTACAGCCGCGCGCACGGCAACGGCGAGAGCGTGCCCTTGGGCACGCCGCCCGCACTGGTGAAGTACGGCATCACCGCCGACGAGGCGCACCGCTTCGGCCTGCCCTGCGGCGGCACGCTGGAGCTGCTGCTCGAATACGACCCCGATGCCGCCGCGCTCGACACGCTCGTGGCCCAACTCGAAAAAGGCCGGCTCATGCAGCGCACCGTGACGCTCGCGACCGGCGCGGTGAAGCTCACCGAAGCCACCGCACCCGACGAGCTCAAGGTCGACGACACCGAGCTCACCAACACCTTCGGCCCCGAGTACCGCATGCTGCTCATCGGCGCCGGCCAGCTCGCCGAGTACCTCGCGACGATGGCCAAGTTCAGCGGCTTCGCGGTCACGTTGTGCGACCCGCGTGCCGAGTACCGCACCGCGTGGTCGCTGCCGGGCGTGACGATCACGACCGAGATGCCCGACGACGCGGTGCTGGCCTTCAGGCCAGACCGCCGCAGCTGCGTGGTCGCGCTCACGCACGATCCGAAGCTCGACGACCTTGCGCTGCTCGAGGCCTTGCAGAGCGATGCGTTCTACGTGGGCGCCATCGGCTCGCGACGCAATGCCGAGGCGCGGCGCGACCGCATGATCGAGCACTTCGACCAGACCGACAAGTCGCTCGCGCGCCTGCGCGGCCCGATCGGCATCTACATCGGCAGCAAGACGCCGCCGGAGATCGCGGTGAGCGTGATGGCCGAGATCCTTGCGGTGAAGAACACGGTGCCGCTGCCGCGAGAGATGGAAGTGGCACGCGCCAAGGAACGCTTGGCCGCTTGAGACGGCGTTGGCCGCAGGCCGGCCAGCCCTTCCTTCTTCTACTCTTCCTCGGCCATCCGCTTGGGGATCGGCGCCTGGTCCGACTGCGCAGAAGGAGGCACGTCGCCGCTCTTTTGCCGCTCGCGGAAGAGCGCCGCGCGCATCAGGAAGATGGTGGTGACCGGCGTGGTGAGCGCCACGAACAGCACGATCAGCACCGCGTGCAGGAAGATGCCGTGGCTCTGCACCGAGAAGTAGACGATGGTGGCGACCGTCATCGACCACACGCCGCCGGTGGCGCCCAGCGTGGGCGCATGGATGCGGCGAAAGAAGGTCGGCAGCCGCACCAGGCCGAAGGAGCCGATGGCGGCGAATGCGGCGCCCAGCACCACGAACACCGCGGTGACGATTTCGGCCCAGAGCGGCAGCGGGCCCAGCACTGGATCGGTCATTCGATCACCTCCCCGCGCAGCAGGAACTTGGCCATCACCGTCGAGCCCACGAAGCCGAACAGCGCGATCAGCATGGCGGCCCCGAAGTACACGTCGCTCGCGTAGACGATGCCCAGCACCAGCATCATCAGCATGCCGTTGATGTAGAGGCAGTCCAGCGCCATCACGCGGTCTTGCGCGGAGGGGCCGATCAGGAGGCGGGTGAGGGCGCAGAGCATCGCCACCGCGAGCAGGAACAGCGCGAACTTGAGCGACCAGAAGAGGATGGGCGTCATGATTCGAAGATCTCCATCAGCGGGCGTTCGTAGCGGGTCTTGATCTGCGCGATGAAGGCGGCTTCGTCCTCCAGGTCGAACACGTGGATCAGCAGCACGCTGCGGTCGAAGGCGACCTCGCCCCAGGCGGTGCCGGGCGTGAGGCACATGATCATCGCGAGCACCGCGAGACCGTTGGGGTCGCGCATGTCCAGCGGAATGAGGACGAACTTCGACTGGATCTGTTCGCTGCGCCGGCTGAGCAGCGCGCGCGTCACCGCGAACACCGAGTGCGACATGTCGTAGAGTACGACCAGCCAGAGCTTCAGCGCCACGCCGGGGCGGCGCATGCGCACCGTGGCGGGCCGGAGGCCCTTGGTCAGCAGCGGCACCGCGATGGCCAGCAGCACGCCGGACACCAGCGTGCTGGCCTCGACCGACTGGTTGAGCAGCAGCCAGACGATGAAGAGCGCGAACGACAGCGGCGGCGAAGGAATCAGGCGTTTCATGGCGTGGCGCCCTTCGCGTCGGCCTTCGGCGGATTCGGCACCTGCCGCGCGCTCATCACCGCCGCGCGGTAGGCGCCGGCCGTGCGCAGGCCCTCGGCGGTGGCCATCGCATGGCGCATGACCGGCTCGGCCCACACGGTGAGCGCGATGCACGCGGCGATCAGGCCGGCCACGGGCAGCACCTCGACGGCGGGCAACGAGGGCAGGTTCCCGTGCGGCTGGGTCCAGAAGTGGCGGATGCCGGTGCGCGTGAGCGCGATCAGCGCGAGGAAGCCCGAGGCGATCAGCAGCACGAGGAAGGTCCAGCCCGCGACGGTGATCGCCGCGCTGCCGCCCATGAGCCCCGAGAGCATCGCGAACTTGCCGACAAAGCCCGACAGCGGCGGCAGCCCGGTGAGCAGCAGCGTGCAGATCATGAAGCTCAGGCCGAGGAAGGCGACGCCGGCCGGGATGGCGCGGCCGTAGAGCGCCTGCGCGTCGTCGTCGAGGTTCACGTCGTCGAGCGCGCGCAGGTCTTCCGCAAGGAACGGCGCGTTGCCCGCGGCCTCGTGCGGCGCCACGCTCATGCCGGCGTTGCGCCAGCGCTCGATCATGTCGGTGAGCAGGAAGAAGGCGCTCACCGCGAGCGTCGAGCTCAAGAGGTAGAACAGCGCGCCGGCCCACACCGCCGGTTGGCCGAGGCCCACCGCCGCGAGCAGCGTGCCGGCCGAGATCAGCACGCTGAAGCCCGCGAGGTTCGACAGGCGTTGCGTGCCGACGATGCCGATGGCGGCGACGAAGAGCGTGGCGATGCCCGCGCCGATCAGCACCACCTGGCCGAACGCCGCCGAGTCGCCGGTGTCGGGCGCGAAGAGCACGGTCCAGAGGCGCAGCACGGTGTAGACGCCCAGCTTGGTGAGCAGCGCGAACACCGCACCCACCGGCGACACCGCCGCGCTGTAGGCCGGCACCAGCCAGAAGTTGAGTGGCCACGCGCCGGCCTTGGCGAAGAAGGCGGTGAAGAGAATGGCCGCGGCCGCGTGCACCAGGCCGCGGTCGGCCGGCGCGATCTGGGCGATGCGCAGCCCCAAGTCGGCCATGTTCAGCGTGCCGGTGGCGCCATAGAGCATCGACGCGCCGATGAGGAACAGCGACGAAGCCGCCAGGTTGATCGCGATGTACTGCAGCCCGGCCTGCACCCGCAGCCGCCCCGAGCCGTGCAGCAGCAGCCCGTAGGAGGCGGCCAGCATCACCTCGAAGAACACGAAAAGGTTGAACAGGTCGCCCGTGAGGAAGGCGCCGTTCAGGCCCATGAGCTGCAGCTGCAGCAGCGGATGGAAGTGCACGCCCGCACGGTCCCAGCGCGAGGTGGAGTAAATGGAGGCGGCGAAGGCGACCACGCCGGTGAGCGCCACCATCATGGTCGAGAGCCGGTCGGCCACCAGCACGATGCCGAAGGGCGCGCGCCAGTTGCCCGGCAGGTAGACGCCGATGGAGCCCGCCCCGCCGCCGGTGTCGGCCGCGTTCACCCAGCGCAGCAGCGCGAGTGCGGCCAGAAGGCCCACCAGGCCCGAGACCACGCTCAGGAACGACTTGGCGCGACGCCGGTTCTCGCCCAGCAGCAGCATCAGCGCGGCGGTGAGCATCGGCACCAGGATCGGCACCGCCACCAGGTGCGGCATGCTGAATTCGAGCAGCTGGTCGAGCAGGCGGAAGAGTTCGCTCATTCGCGCGCCTCTTCCTGTTCCTGGCGCTCTTCGCCGTCCACATGGTCGGTGCCCGTCAGCCCGCGCGAAGCCAGCAGCACCACGAGGAACAGCGCGGTCATCGCGAAGCCGATGACGATGGCGGTGAGCACCAGCGCCTGCGGCATCGGGTCGGCGGTGTTGGCGAGCGTGGCCGCGAAGCCGGGTATCAGCACCGGCTCGCTGTCGACCTTGAGCCGGCCCATGCTGAAGATGAAGAGGTTGACCGCGTACGAGATGAGCGTGAGCCCCATGATCACCTGGAAGGTGCGCGGACGCAGCAGCAGGTAGACGCCCGAGCCGGTCAGCACGCCGATGGCGATGGCGAGCACGATTTCCATCAGTGCGCTCCCTCCACAGCCTCGGATTCGGCCTGCGCTTCCTTCTCGGCCTGTTCGTCGGCCCAGCGGTGGCTGCGGATGGACTGGTGGGCCAGCGCGGTGAGGATCAGCATGGTGGCGCCGAGCACCAGCGCGAACACGCCGATGTCGAAGAAGAGGGCGCTGGGCACGTGGATGTCCCCCAGCACCGGCAGGTGCAGATGCGCGGTGTGCGTGGTGAGGAAGGGATAGCCGAAGAACACCGCACCGCTGCCGGTGGCGAGCGCGAACAGGAGGCCGATGGCGATCCAGCGGCGCGGGTAGATGCGCAGGTGCTCCTCGACCCATTCGGTGCCCGAGACGATGAACTGCAGCACCAGTGCCACCGACATCACCAGCCCCGCGACGAAGCCGCCGCCCGGCGCGTTGTGGCCGCGCATGAAGAAATAGACCGACACCAGCACCGACAGCGGCAGCAACAGGCGCACCAGCACGGCCGGCACCATCAGGTAGCCCACGGCGGTGTCCTTGGCGCGGCGCGGGTTCAAGAGATCGCTGCTGCCGTCGTCCGACTGCGCGCGCTGCTGCGGCGGCAGCGCCATCGACTCGATGGCCGGGCGGAAGCGCCTGAGCAGCGCATACACGGTGAGCGCGACCACGCCGAGCACCGTTATCTCGCCGAAGGTGTCGAAGCCGCGGAAGTCGACCAGCATCACGTTGACCACGTTGGTGCCGCCGCCCTCGGTGAGCGCGCGTTCCAGGAAGAAGGGCGAGATGCTCTGCGGGAAGGTGCGCGTCATCATGGCCCAGGCCAGCGCCGCCATGCCGCCGCCGGCCACGATGGCCACCAGCAGGTCGCGCCCGCGCCGGCCCCAGGGGCGAAGGCGGGCGCGCGCGGGTTGAATGACGTCCTTGCTGCGCATCGGCAGCCAGCGCAGGCCCAGGAGAATCAGCACTGTGGTCACTGCCTCGACCACCAGCTGCGTGAGTGCGAGGTCGGGCGCCGAGAACCAGATGTAGGTCACGCACGAGACCAGGCCCGCACCCGCGGCCAGCATCAGCGCGGCGAGCCGGTGGAACTTGGCCTGCCAGGCCGCGGCGATCGCGCAGACGCCGCCGATCAGCCACGTCATGGCGAACATCGGCGAGAACGGCAGCAGCTCGCGCGTGCCGGTGCCCGCGGGTGTCTGCATCAGCGCGGCGAAGGCGCCGGCGATTGCGACGACCACCAGCAGCAGGAGCTGCGTCTGCATGCGGCGCGTGCCCAGGACGCGGCGGCTGCGCCGGCCGGCTTCGCTCAGGAGCGCGAGCAGGTGCTCGAAGATGACCTGGCCGTCGAAGCGGTGCAAAAGCGGCGTGTGTTCGAGGCCGCCGCCCGCACGGCGGCGGCGCTGCAGCAGGTAGAGCGCCGCGCCGCCCGCGAGGGCCACGAAGCTCATCACGAGCGGCAGGTTGAAGCCGTGCCACACGGCCAGGCTGTACTCAGGCAGCGTGCCGCCGACGACCGGGGTGGCGGCCGCCGCCAGCATCGGCCCGACGGACCACGCCGGCGCGACGCCCACCACGAGGCAGATCAGCACCAGCAGTTCGACCGGCACGCGCATCCAGTGCGGCGGCTCGTGCGGATGCTTGGGCACTTCGTCGCCGCAGGGCGGGCCGAAGAACACATCGAACACGAAGCGCGCCGAGTACGCCACGCTGAAGATGCCAGCGATGGTCGCGATGACCGGCAGACTGAAATCGACCCAGGGCGTGGACTGGATGAACACCGTCTCGGCGAAGAACATTTCCTTCGAGAGAAAGCCGTTGAGCAGCGGCACGCCGGCCATCGAGGCGCTGGCGATGATGGCCAGCGTGCCGGTGATGGGCATGAGCCGCATCAGGCCGCTGAGCTTGCGGATGTCGCGCGTGCCGGTCTCGTGGTCGATGATGCCGGCGGCCATGAAGAGCGAGGCCTTGAAGGTCGCGTGGTTCATGACGTGGAACACCGCCGCCACGGCCGCCAGCGGGCTGTTGAGGCCCAGCAGCAGCGTGATGAGCCCGAGGTGCGAGATGGTCGAGTAGGCCAGGAGCGCCTTCAGGTCGCGCTGGAACATCGCGATGAAGCCGCCCAGCAGCAGCGTGATCGCGCCCGCGCCGCCCACCAGCCAGAACCACTGTTCGGTGCCCGAGAGCACGGGCCACAGGCGCGCCATGAGGAACACGCCCAGCTTCACCATCGTGGCCGAGTGCAGGTAGGCCGACACCGGCGTGGGCGCGGCCATGGCGCGCGGCAGCCAGAAATGGAACGGAAACTGCGCGCTCTTGGTGAAGGCGCCGAGCAGCACCAGAACCAGCGCGACCGGGTACAGCGCATGCGCGCGGATCAGGTCGCCCGAGGCCAGCACCACGTCGAGGTCGTAGCTGCCGACGATGCGACCCAGCACCAGCACGCCGGCCAGCAGGCAGAGGCCGCCCGCGCCGGTGACGGTGAGCGCCATGCGCGCGCCGCGCCGCGCATCGCGCCGGTGGTGCCAGTAGCCGATCAGCAGGAACGAGAACAGGCTGGTGAGCTCCCAGAACAGCACCATCTGGATGAGGTTGCCCGAGAGCACCACACCCATCATCGCGCCCATGAACGCGAGGAAGAACGAGAAGAAGCGCGGCACCGGGTCGGAGGCCGACATGTAGTAGCGCGCATAGAGCACCACCAGCGCGCCGATGCCCAGCACCAGCATGCAGAAGAGCCACGCGAAGCCGTCCATGCGGAACACGAGGTTCAGGCCCAGGGCGGGGAGCCATTCGATTTCTTGCCGCAACACATTGCCGTGCGCGATCTGCGGAAAGAACCATGCAACCTGGAGGGCGCAGCCCAGTGCGACGAGGCCCGCGAGGGTCGACTCCCTGTTGCGCGCGTTGGACGGCATCAACGCGGCCAGCACGCTGGCGATGAAAGGGAGTGCGACGAGAAAGACCAGGGGCATTGCGGTCGATTCTATCGGCGGCCCCTATGGAAGCTCTTATCTATAACCGCAGGACATAAGGCGGTTTTGGGGGGACGATCAGGCCGAGAACGCCTGCACCGTGCGAATGCCCACCCAGGTGCAAAAGAGCGAGCCGCCCAGGTGGGCCGAGGCCGTCAGCATGGCCACGCCGAGCCGGCCTTCGAGCAGCATGGTCGTGACCTCGGCCGAGAAGCTCGAGAACGTCGTGAGCCCGCCAAGGAAGCCGGTCACCAGTGCGAGCCGCCAGACCGGATCGAGGTCGGGCAGCAGCTGGAACGCGGCGATGGCGATGCCGATGAGATAGCCACCGATCAGGTTGGCCGCCAGCGTGCCCCACGGCATGAGCCCGCCAACGCCGAACCAGAGGGCCAGGCCCCAGCGGGCCAGGGCGCCGACCGAGGCGCCGACGCAGATCGCAAGAATCGGAAGCAGCATGGGCCTATTGTCCGGGCACTCGTTGCCCTGATCCACGGCCTCTCGGGAGCCCGTGTTTCTTTTCGTGGAACACCGAGGAACTGGCTTTGCCAGGCCTCAGGTGTTGCCCCCGGTAGGGGGTGGAGAAGCGACACGAAGTGCGCGGAGCCTGGGGGCGAGCTCATTGTCAGGGCGCCATCTGCTGGGGCAGCCACGTGACCAGCTGCGGCACGAAGTAGATGAGCAGCACCGCCGCCACCATCAGGAAGAACATCGGCAGCGTCACGCGTGCGATGTAGAGCAGGTCCTTGCCCGTCATGCCCTGCAGCACGAAGAGGTTGAAGCCCACCGGCGGCGTGATCTGCGCCATCTCGACCACCAGCACGACGAAGATCCCGAACCACACCGGATCGATGCCCGCCGCGATGACGGTCGGCATGATCACGCCCATGGTCAGCACCACCATCGAGATGCCGTCCAGGAAGCAGCCGAGCACGATGTAGAAGGCCGCCAGCATCAGGATGAGCTGGAACTTCGACAACCCGAGCGAGCCGATCCACTCGGCCAGGTGCCGCGGCAGGCCGATGTAGCCCATGGCCAGCGTGAGGAAGGCCGCGCCCGCGAGGATGAGGGCCATCATGCAATACAGGCGCGTGGCGCCCAGCAGCGCTTCCTTGAAGCTGTGCCAGGTGAGCGACCCCTGTGCGCCCGAGATGACCATCGCGCCGACCACGCCCACGGCCGCCGCCTCGGTGGCCGTGGCGATGCCCGCGTAGATGGAGCCCAGCACCGACAGGATCAGCAACGCCACGGGGATCAGCGACATCGAGGCCTTGAGCTTTTCCTTGAAAGGCAGCTTCGCGTCGGCCGGCGGCACCTTGTCGGGGTTGCGCAGCGCCCAGAACACGATGTAGCCCGAGAACAGCAGCGCGAGCAGGATGCCCGGGATGACGCCCGCGATGAACAGCCGCGCGATCGACACGTCCGCGCTCACCCCGTAGACGATCATGATGATCGAGGGCGGGATCAGGAGGCCGAGCGTGCCGGCCCCGGCCAGCGTGCCGATGACCATGTCGTCGGGGTAGCCGCGGCGCTTGAGCTCCGGCAGGCTCATCTTGCCGATGGTGGCGCAGGTGGCGGCGCTGGAGCCCGACACCGCGGCGAACACCGCGCAGCCCACCACGTTGGTGTGCAGCAGCCGGCCCGGCAGGCTTTGCATCCAGGGCGCGAGGCCTTTGAACATGTCCTGCGAAAGCCGCGTGCGGAACAGGATCTCGCCCATCCACACGAAGAGCGGCAGCGCGGTGAGCGTCCAGCTCGAGGCCGAGCCCCAGATGGTCACGGCCATGGCGTCGCCGGCAGGGCGCGACGAGAAGATCTGCATGGCGATCCACGCCACGCCCGAGAGCGTGAGGCCGATCCACACGCCGCTGCCCAGGATGAGGAAGAGCGCGGCGATCAGGAGGCCCGCGATGGCGATGTCACTCATGGCGCAGCGCCTCCGTCTCGATGGGCTTGGCCGGGCGGCCGCGCCACTCGATCACGAATTCGTCGAACGAGGCCACAGCGAACACGATGGCACCGAGCGCCATCGACAGCTGCGGTATCCACAGCGGGGTGGCGTCGTTGCCGGTGGAGATGTCGTGGTAGTCGAGCGATTGCCAGACCAGCCGCACGCTGTACCAGGCAAAGAGCAGCGCGAGCAGCGCCGCGGCGCCCATGGCCCAGCGTTCGAGCCAGCGCTGCGCCGCGGGTGGCAGGTGCTGCAGCACCAGCGTCACGCGGATGTGCTCGCCGCGCTTGAGCGTGTGCGCGAGCGCGAGAAAACCCGCGCCGGCCATCAGGTAGCCGGCGTAGGCGTCGATGCCAGGGATGTTGAAGTGAAGTTGCCGGCCGATGATGGACAGGAGCACCATCACCAGCAGGCCGATCATGAAAAGCGCCGCCAGTGCGGCGGCGCTCATGTAGAGAAGATCAAGCGTCTTGCGCATCGGGTGCAGTTCTAGACCCGATCACATCTTCTTGTAGGCGTCGATCACGGCCTGGCCTTCGGGGCCGGCCTTTTCGGTCCACTCCTTGATCATGGTGTCGCCGACTTTCTTCATGTCGGTCTTGAGCTGCGCCGAGGGCACATGCACCGTCATGCCGTTCTTCTTGAGAAGGTCGAGGTATTCGACGTTCTTCTTCTTCGAGAGGTCCCAGCCGCGCTTCTCGGCATCGGCCGCGGCCTTGAGCACTGCATCCTGCGTGGGCTTGTCGAGCGCGTCGAAGGCCTTCTTGTTCATGAGCACCGCATTCTTCGGAAGCCACGCCTGCGTGTCGTAGAAGTTCTTGATGTACTCGTAGGTCTTGGTGTCGTAGCCGGTGGAGCCCGAGGACATGTACGACTCGATCACGCCGGTGGCCATGGCCTGCGACAGCTCGGCCTGCTGCACCGTGACGGGCTGCGCGCCGACGAGTTCGCCGATGCGCGCGGTGGCGGGGCTGTACGCGCGCCACTTCACGCCCTTCAGGTCGGCGGCCGATGCGATTTCCTTCTTCACGAAGATGCCCTGCGGCGGCCACGCCACCGTGTAGAGCAGCTGGATGCCTTGCTCGGCGAGCTTCTTCTCGAGCGCGGGCTTTTGCGCCTGGTACAGCTTCCAGGCGGCGTCGTAGCTGTCGGCCAGGAACGGAATGCCGTCGGCACCGAACATCTGCCATTCGTTCTGGTAGTTCACCAGCAAGATTTCGCCGAGCTGCGCCTGGCCGCCTTGCACGGCGCGCTTGATCTCGGGCGCCTTGAAGAGCGACGCGTTGGCATGCACGGTGATCTTGAGCTTGCCGCCGCTGCCCTTGTCGACATCGCTTGCGAACTGGGTGATGTTCTCCGTGTGGAAGTTGCTCGCCGGGTAGGCGGTGGGCAGGTCCCACTTGGTCTGCGCAAAGGCTGCTGCGCCGAGGGTCAGGCCAGCGAGGGCAATGCCGAACTTGTGATTCATTGAGCGCTCCGGAACGTATGAAAGTGAAAACGAAAATGAGCATACGTGCAAATTCCGGGCCATCTCTGAGGCATTTCCCTGCCTTGGTGCGCGCATGAAAAAGCCGCCTCGAGGGCGGCTTTTGCGGTTGCTACATCTGCGGGATCAGGGCTTGGCGGCCTTGGGGGCCTTCGCTTCCTTCGCTGCCGCGGGCGCTGCGCCGCCGAAGGCCTGGCCATTCACCGTGAGGCCTTCGGCCGAGAGCTTCTGGGCCTTCTTCTCCTTCACGCCCTTCACACGTTGCATGAGGTCGGGCCAATCCTTGAATTCGCCTTGCTTGCGCGCCTCGAGGATGCGCTTGGACATGGCGGGTCCGACGCCATTGAGGCCGTCGAGCTCGGCTTCGGTGCCTTTGTTGACGTCGACGGCAGCGAACGAAGCGGCCGCGAACAGCATGGCCGAGGCGGCCAGGATCTTCTTGAACATGATTGAAAACTCCCTGATTTGTTGGTATGACTGACAGCCGACAAACACGTCGGCTGGCGTTCAACGAGGCCAGGGAAAGGGGCGTTGACGAGGTCTGCGCCCTGGTGACCATTGTTCCGAATCGTGGTCGGAATCTTGCTCAGAGTTCTTCGACGCGGCGCGGCGGATAGCTGTCCCAGGCCTGGCAGCCGGGGCAGTGCCAGAAGTACTGGTGCGCCTCGAAGCCGCAGGCGGCGCAGCGGTAGCGCATCAGCGGGCGGGTGGCCTGGTCGAGCGCGCGCTGCACTTGCGGATGGAACTGCTCGTGCTCGAACTTTTCGCCCGCGAGCCAGCGCGATGCGGCGACCAGCGAGGGCTGGTGCGCGAGGTGGGCGATGTAGCCGTCGCGTGGAGCGGGCGGCTGTTGCTCGTCGGCGGCAGCCGTCGCCGACGGGGTGCCGCCGAGTGCGATCAGCGCTTCGAGCACGTCGATCGATGGCGAGTCGGCATAGCGCCGCTGCAGCAGCGCGAGCGCCTCGGCTTCGCGGTGCGCCGCCACCGCCGCCTGTTGCAGTGCCGCGGCGTACAGGGGCAGCGCGAGCGGCGCGGTGTCGCTCAGTGCCACGAGCGTGTCGAAGGCTGCGGCTGCATCGCCGTTGCGCAGTTGCAGGTTGGCGGTGTCGATGGCCGGGCGCGGCGCTTGCGGGGCGAGCTCGACGGCCTGCGCGAGCAGCTTTGCTGCTGCGGGTAAGTCGCCGGCTGCCACACGTTCGGTCGCTTGCTCGCAGAGGTGATGCGCGCGGCGCGTGGCGTAGCTGGCCTGGTCGGACTCGTCCAGTTTCTGCGCCACGTCGGCGGCCTGGGCCCATTCGCGCGAGCGCTCGTAGATGGCGAGCAGCGAGAGGCGTGCCTCGTTCTCGTAGCGCGTGCCTTCGAGCTTCTGCAGTGCGGCTTCGGCGCGGTCGAGCAGGCCGGCGCGCAGGAAGTCTTGTGCCAGCGCGTGCTGTGCGCGCTCGCGGTCGGTGCGGCTCAGGTCGCCGCGGCCGAGCAGGTGCTCGTGCACGCGCACGGCGCGCTGGTATTCGCCGCGGCGGCGGAACAGGTTGCCGAGCGCGAAGTGCAGCTCTTGCGTGTCGGGGTCGTTCTGCACAGCTTCGATGAAGGCATCGATGGCCTGGTCCTGTTGCTCGTTGAGCAGGAAGTTCAGGCCGCGAAAGTAGGCCTTGGGCGCCTGCCGGTTCTCGAGCTTGAGCTGGCGGATGTCGAAGCGCGATGCGAGCCACCCGAGCACGAAGGCGACGGGCAGGCCGATCAGCAGCCAGCTGGGATCAAAGTCCATGTTGACGTACGGCGGGAAGGTCGGTGGCGGAGATGGACGGTGCCGCCGCCGGAGCGGACACGGCCGTCGGTGCCGTTGTTGTGGAGAGGGCTTCGGTCGCCGAGGGGGCTTGTGCTGCCGCGGCGGCACGGTGTTTCCACCAGCCCGGCAGCATGCCCAGGGCGCCCACCACGAGCCCGCCGGCAAAGGCCGCGAGCACGACGAGCACCAGCGGTGCGCGCCAGTGGGTGCCGAAGAAGAAATAGACGGTCGCGTCGTGCTGGTTGTTCAGCGCGAAGGCGAAGAGCGTAAAAAAAATGGCTGCCTTGAGCAGCCACAGGAGGTATTTCATAGCCATTCCCGTTGCCGGGGGCATTCTACGTTTGCAGCATCCACGCGGATCAGGCCTTGCGGCCCTTGGCTTCCTTGGCGTCGAGTTCGGCGGTCTTCGCATCGACAGCCTCGCGCAAGGCCTTGCCCGGCTTGAAATGCGGCACCCGCTTTTCGGGGATCTGCACGCTCTCGCCCGAACGCGGATTGCGCCCGATGCGCGGCGGACGCCGGTTGACCGAGAAGCTGCCGAACCCGCGGATCTCGATGCGATGTCCGCGCACCAGCGCGTCGCTCATTGCGTCCAGGATGGTCTTGACGGCGTATTCGGCATCGCGGTGCGTGAGCTGCGCAAAGCGCGCTGCGAGTTCTTCGACGAGGTCAGAGCGGGTCATAAGGCCAGTGCAGAGAAAACGTGGACGAAAAAAAAGACAGAGTGGCCAAGCTGAGAGCCTGGCCTGCTCTGTCTTCGGACTCAGCTTACTTGCTGTCGTTGTTGTCGAGCTTGGCGCGCAGCAGGGCGCCCAGGCTCGTCGTGCCCGCGTTTTCGCGTGCCGACTGCTGGCTCAGGTTGGCCATGGCGCCTTGTTCGTCGACCATGTCCTTCTGCTTGATGGACAGCTGGATGTTGCGGGTCTTGCGATCCACGTTCACGACGATGGCGGTGACTTCGTCGCCTTCCTTCAGCACGTTGCGGGCATCTTCGACGCGGTCGCGCGAGATTTCCGAAGCACGCAGGTAGCCGATGATGTCTTCGCCGAGGTCGATTTCAGCGCCGCGGGCGTCAACGGTCTTGACCTTGCCGGTCACGATCTGGCCCTTGTCGTTCACGGTGGTGAACGTGGTGAACGGGTCGCTGTCGAGCTGCTTGATGCCCAGCGAGATGCGCTCGCGGTCGACGTCGACTGCCAGCACGATCGCTTCGACTTCCTGGCCCTTCTTGTAGTTGCGAACGGCGGTTTCGCCGGCTTCGTTCCACGAGAGGTCCGAGAGGTGAACCAGGCCGTCGATGCCGGCAGCCAGACCCACGAACACGCCGAAGTCGGTGATCGACTTGATCGGGCCCTTGACGCGGTCGCCACGCTTGGTGTTTTGCGCGAACTCTTGCCACGGGTTGGCCTTGCACTGCTTCATGCCCAGGCTGATGCGGCGCTTGTCTTCGTCGATTTCCAGGACCATGACTTCGACTTCGTCGCCCAGCGAGACGATCTTGTTCGGAGCGATGTTCTTGTTGGTCCAGTCCATTTCGGAGACGTGCACCAGGCCTTCGATGCCGGGTTCGAGTTCGACGAACGCGCCGTAGTCGGCAATGTTCGTGACCTTGCCGAACAGGCGGGTCGATTGCGGGTAGCGGCGCGAAACGCCCATCCACGGGTCGTCACCCATTTGCTTCAGACCCAGCGAGACACGGTTCTTTTCGGTGTCGAACTTGAGGATCTTGGCGGTGATTTCCTGGCCGGCCTGAACGACTTCGCTCGGGTGGCGGACACGGCGCCATGCCATGTCGGTGATGTGCAGCAGGCCGTCGATGCCGCCGAGGTCCACGAACGCACCGTATTCGGTGATGTTCTTGACCACGCCGCGGACAACAGCGCCTTCCTTCAGGGTTTCCATCAGCTTGGCGCGTTCTTCGCCCATGCTGGCTTCGACCACGGCACGGCGCGACAGCACGACGTTGTTGCGCTTGCGGTCGAGCTTGATGACCTTGAATTCGAGGGTCTTGTTCTCGTACGGGGTCAGGTCCTTGATCGGACGCGTGTCGATCAGCGAGCCCGGCAGGAATGCGCGGATGCCGTTGACCAGAACGGTAAGACCGCCCTTGACCTTGCCGCTGGTGGTGCCGGTGACGAAGTCGCCCGATTCCAGGGCCTTCTCGAGGGCGAGCCACGAAGCGAGGCGCTTGGCGGTGTCGCGCGAGAGGATGGTGTCGCCGTAGCCGTTTTCAACGCTGCCGATGGCAACGGAAACGAAATCGCCGGCCTGCACTTCGAGCTCGCCCTTGTCGTTCTTGAACTCCTCGATCGGCACATACGCTTCGGACTTCAGACCGGCGTTGACGACGACGTGGTTGTGTTCGACGCGCACGACTTCGGCCGTGATGACCTCGCCGGTGCGCATTTCGGAACGCTTCAGGGACTCTTCGAATAGGTCGGCAAAAGATTCAGACATTTATGGTTCCTTCCGTCAGGCAGGGTTGGCAGGCGCTCTTGCGAAATTGCGTGCGGCTGCTGTGGATCTGGAGACGGCGGTTTTGTGGGCTGGTGCCCGGGTTGGTTGAACAACCAGAAGGCCGGTGCGCTGTCGCGCGAAAAGAGCCTGCTGGAGCGGTAGGCGCCACCCGGAACATTCCGGTTGGCGCGGGCCTTTCAAGCGGACTTGAAAGGCTGCACTTGCTGCCACCAGTTCAACACCGTATCGATCGATTGCTCGATGGACAGCTGGGAGTTGTCGAGGTGGCGGGCATCCTGCGCCGGCTTCAGAGGGGCAACGCTGCGGGAGGAGTCCCGGGCGTCGCGTGCTTCCAAGTCGGAGCGAAGACTGTCGAGTGTAGTCGAAATACCCTTTGAAATCAACTGCTTATGACGCCGTTCCGCCCTCTGCGCGGCACTGGCCGTGAGGAAGACCTTGAGGGTGGCGTCCGGGAAGATCACGGTGCCCATGTCGCGGCCGTCGGCGACCAGGCCGGGGAGCTGGCGAAAGCGCTGCTGCAGCGCCAGAAGGGCTTCGCGAACTGCAGGCAGCGTCGAGACGCGCGAGGCGTCCATGCCGGCCGCTTCGGTACGGATTTCGTCGCTCACATCCTCGCCGTCCAGGAGCACCTTGCCCTCGGTGAACTGCAGGGGGAGGGCGGCTGCCAGCGCGGCGATCTGCGCCTCGTGCTGCGGATCGGCGCTGAGGCCGGCGCGGCGCATGGCCAAGCCGGTCACGCGGTAGAGCGAGCCCGAATCCAGGTAGTGGTAGCCCAGGAGGCGCGCCACTTCGGCCGCGAGCGTGCCCTTGCCCGAGGCGGTCGGGCCGTCGATGCAGATCACCGGCACCTCGGCGGCCTTGGCGACCGAGAACATGGTTTCGAAGTAGTCGGGGAAGGTCTTCGCGACGCAATGCGGCTCGAGGATGCGCACCGGCACGCCCGCCGGGTTGAACGCTGCGAGCGAGAAGCACATCGCCACGCGGTGGTCGTCGTACGTGCGGATGCTCGCCGCCTGCCAGCCGGCCTGCGCAAGCGGATGCAAGCGGATGAAGTCCGGGCCGGCTTCGACCGTGGCGCCGAGTTTCCGGAGCTCGTTGGCCATGGCGTCGATGCGGTCGGTTTCCTTGACGCGCCAGCTGGCGATGTTGCGCAGCGTGCTCGGGCCATCGGCGTAGAGCGCCATGACGGCGAGTGTCATCGCCGCATCGGGGATGTGGTTCGCGTCGAGGTCGATGGCCTTGAGCGGCCAGGCACCGCGGCGCACTTCGAGCCAGTTCGGACCGCTGTCGACCTCGGCGCCCATCTGGCGGGCTGCGTCGATGAAGCGGATGTCGCCCTGGATCGAATCGGCGCCCACGCCTTCGATCCGGATGCCGGTCTTGCCGGAAACACCGGTGGCGATAGCGCCCAGTGCTATGAAATAACTAGCAGAAGAGGCGTCGGCCTCGACGTGGATGTCGCCCGGCGAGCGGTAGCTGCTGCCGGCGGGAATGGTGAACCGCTCCCAGCCGTCGCGCCGCACCGTGATGCCGAAGCGCGCCAGGAGGTTCAGCGTGATCTCGATGTAAGGCTTGGAGATCAGCTCGCCGACCACCTCGATCACGATGTCGTTGCGGGCTGCGAGCGGCAAGGCCAGCAGCAGGGCCGTCAGGAATTGGCTGGAGACGTCCCCGCGCACGCGGATCGGCGCATGGAGCGCCAGGTCCTCGTGGTCGACAGGGTGGATGCGCAGCGGCGGGTAACCGGGGTTGCCGAGGTAGTCGATGTTGCAGCCGAGCTGGGTGAGCGCATCGACCAGGTCGCCGATCGGCCGCTCGTGCATGCGCGGCACGCCGCTCAGTTCGAAATCGCCGCCCAGCAGCGAGAGCGCGGCCGTCAGCGGGCGCATCGCGGTCCCGGCGTTGCCGAGGAACAGCGGCAGCAGCGCCCCGCTGGACTTCAACTGGCCGCCAAGGCCGGTGATCTGCAGCGTGCTCCCCGAAGGCTGGATGCCGCAGCCGAGCGCGCGCAGGGCGTCGAGCATCACGCGCGTGTCGTCGGAGTCGAGCAGGTCGTGGATCGTGGTGGTGCCGCTCGCGAGCGCGGCCAGCAGCAGCACGCGGTTGGAAATGCTCTTGGAGCCGGGCAACCGGACCGTGCCGGCGGCGCCCACGAGGGGCGGAAGGTCGAGGAAGGCGGTCGAGAACATGAGTGTCAGCTGTCCTGCTGGGCTGAAGCGTCGGAGCTCGAATTCGGCTTCCATCGCGCGCGCGCCTTGCTGGCGGAGGCGATGGATTGCTCCAGTCCCTGAAGGTCGCCGGCGGTCATCAGCGCTTCGAGATCATCGAGCGCCTGGCGGACGGCCCGCGACTGTTGGAGCACCTGTTCGCGATTGGCCAGCAGCACATCGCGCCACATGACCGGGTCGCTGGCGGCGATGCGCGAGAAGTCGCGAAAGCCCGGCCCGGCGAGGTCCAGGAAGCGGTCGCCATCGGGCTGCGCGGTCAGCGCGTTGATGTACGCGAAGGCCAGAAGGTGCGGCAGGTGGCTCACGGCGGCGAAGGCGGCGTCGTGCGCTTCATGCGTCATCGTGACGACGTTGGCACCAATTCCGCTCCAGACCTGCGAGGCGCGCTGCACGTTCGAGCGCAGCGTGGTCTTCACTGGCGTCAGCACGACCTGGCGGCCAGTGAAGAGCGAGGCTTCGGCATGCTCGATGCCCGAGACCTCCTTGCCGGCGATCGGATGCGCCGGCACGAAGTTGGCGAACTGCTTTTGCAGGCCGTTGCGGGCGGCTTCGATCACGTCGCCCTTGGTCGAGCCGACGTCCATCACCAGCGTCTCGTTCGAGATGCCGTGGCGGATTGCCTTGAACATGGCTTCTGATGCCGCGACCGGCACGGCCAGCAGCACGAGGTCGGCGCCCGACACCGCCAAGAGCGCGGAGGGCGCCGCCACATCGATCACGCCGAGTTGGCGTGCCCGTTCGGTGGTGGAGGGCGACTTGCTGTAGCCGACCACGCGTTTCACCAGCTTCGCGCGCTTGAGCGCGAGCGCAAAGGAGCCGCCCATGAGGCCGCAGCCGATCAATCCCAGTTGCTCGAACATCGTGTGTCTGTCCGGCTCAGGCTTTGACGGGGTAGGCGCCAAGCACCTTGTAGAACGCGCAGAGCCCGCGCAGTTCGGCCAGCGCCGCGGCCACGTTGGGCTGCGAGGGATGGCCGTCCAGGTCGATGTAGAAGTAGTACTCCCACTGGCCGGTGCGCGCGGGGCGCGACTCGAAGCGCGTCATCGACACGTTGTTGGCCTTCAGCGGCACCAGCAGGTCGTGCACCGCACCGGGCTGGTTCGGCACCGAGACGATGAGGCTCGTGCAGTCCTTGCCCGATGCAGGCGGCATGGCCAGCGTCTGCGGCAGGCAAATCACCGAGAAGCGGGTGCGGTTGTACGAATCGTCCTGGATGGCATGCGCCCACGATGTGCAGGCCGAAACGGGTGGCGGCGCGTTCGCCGGCGAGCCCGGCCCAGGCCGGATTGGAAGCCGCGAGGCGTGCGCCTTCGGCATTGCTCGAGACGGCGCGGCGCTCGGCATTGGGCAGATGCTTGGACAGCCAGGTCTGGCATTGCGCAAGTGCCTGGGGATGGGCCAGCACGGCCTCGATGCCTTCGAGCGAGTTCTCACTGCGCAGCAGATGGTGGCGTACCAGCAGGCTGACTTCGCCGACCACATGGGTGGGCGAATGCAGGAACAGGTCGAGCGAACGGGTGACCACGCCTTCGGTCGAGTTTTCGACGCCGACCACGCCGTACTGGGCGCTGCCCGCGGCGGTGGCGTGGAATACCTCGTCGAAGCTGGCGCAGTAAATCAGGTCGGCCGCGCCGCCGAAGTATTCGATGGCGGCCTGTTCGCAGAAGGTGCCTTCAGGCCCCAGCACGGCCACGCGCTGCGGCGATTCGAGCGCCAAGCAGGCCGACATGATCTCGCGCCAGATGGCGGCCACATGGAGGTCCTTGAGCGGACCGCCATTGCTTTTCTGCATCTTGTCGATGACGGCGGCAACGCGGTCAGGACGAAAGAACGGGGTGCCTTCGCGCTTCTTGACCTCGCCGACCAGTTCGGCCACATGAGCCCGCTCGTTGAGCAGGCTCAGCAGGCGTTGATCGAGCGAGTCGATCTGCACGCGCAGATCGGCAAGGCTTTCGGAGTTGTAGTTGGAGGAGGGCGGAGTGGGTGCGGAGGCGGTCATCGGTGCGAGCAGCTAGGGCATGCGCCTAGGCATGCGATCGCTCGAATTCTCGCATGTAGCCCACGAGGGCCTGCACCCCTGCCAGCGGCATGGCGTTGTAGATGCTGGCGCGCATGCCGCCGACCGACTTGTGGCCCTTGAGCTGCAGCAGCCCGGCTTCGCGTGCGCCGGCCAAAAAGGCTTCGTTCCGGCTTTCGTCGGCCAGGAAGAACGGTACGTTCATGCGCGAGCGGCAGCTTGCATCGATGCGATTGGCGTAGAAGTCGGAGCCGTCGATGAAGTCGTACAGCAACTTCGCCTTCTCGGTGTTGCGCTGCTCCATCGCGGCCACGCCGGTGAGCGAGCCTTCGGTCTGCTGCAGCAGCCACTGGAACGTGAGTCCCGCCATGTAGATGCCCCAGGTCGGCGGGGTGTTGTACATGGAGTTGTTGTCGGCCACGGTCTTGTAGTTGAAGGCGCTCGGGCAGATCTCGAGCGCATGGCCCAGGAGGTCGTCGCGCACGACGACGATCGTGAGGCCGGCCGGGCCCAGGTTCTTCTGCGCGCCGCCGAAGGCGAGGCCCACACGGCTCCAGTCGACGCTGCGCGAAGCCACGTGCGACGAAAAATCGATGACGAGCGGCGCATCGCTGCCGAGCGCGGCGAGGTCGGGCAACTGCTGGAACTCGATGCCGTTGATCGTCTCGTTGGTGCACAGGTGCACGTAAGAGGCGTTCTTGGCGAGCTGCCAGGTCGAGGGATCGGGCAGCTTCGTGTGCTGGTCGCCGACGTTGCTTGCGGCCACGCGTGCCGTGCAATAGCGCTGCGCTTCCTTGTGCGACTTGATGCTCCAACTGCCGGTGATGACGAAGTCGGCAGTTTTTCCGCGCGACAGGTTCATCGGCACGATGGCATTTTCGCCAAGGCCACCACCCTGCATGAACAGGATGTGGAAGTGGGAGGGCACGGCCAGCAGCGTGCGGATGTCGGCTTCGGCTTGCGTGCAGATTGCGCCGAATTCCTTGCCGCGATGGCTCATCTCCATCACGCTCATGCCGCTGCCGTTCCAGTCGAGCATTTCGGAGGCGGCACGCTGCAGCACCGCCTCCGGCATGGCAGCCGGACCGGCCGAGAAGTTGTAGGGGCGCTTGCCGGCCGGCGTCTGCTGCTGAGTCACGTTGTCTTTACTTCTTTGCAGGTGCCTTGGCTGGCGCCTTGGCGGGTGCGGAACCTTGGGCCGGGGCATCGGTCGGAGCGCCGAGAGCCTTGGCGACATTGGTGTCGAGCGCGCGCATCTTCGGTTCGATGCTGCCGCGGGTTTCGGCCACCAGCTTTTCCGTCAATGCGGTCTGCATCTTGGGATTCAGGTCCTGGTACTTCTTGCTGAGCGGGGAGTTGATCCAGGCCAGCAGTTGCTTGAGTTCGTCTTCGCTGAAGTTCTGCTCGAGCAGCGGGGTCAGGGCGCCCGGTGCCAGTTGCACGGCCTTGTCGCGCACGAGGGGGTAAGCGTCGTCGAAGTACTTCTTCAACTCGGCGTCGGCAGCCTTGGCGGCCGATTCGCGCTTGGCCTCAGGCACTTGCGTCTGCAGGTATTGCGAACCGGCTTGCGCGATCGGGGCGCTCGACTGTTCGACCAGGCCGCGCGCCAGCGACTCGATGCCGGGGCGCTGGATGTCGATGAACTGCTTGATCAGCGTGGCCTTGTCCTGGGCCATGGCGGCCATCGAGCTGCTGGCCAAAGCTACCGTCAGAAGTGCGAGTTTGATTTTTTTCACTGAGGATTCTCCGTTGAAGATGAGGAAGTATCGTCCGCGTCCGGCTCGCTTTCGCCGTTCGCGTCGTTCTCGACGATACGTTGTAGCCCGCTGAGTTTGGCGCCTTCGTCAAGCCCGATCAGCGTGACGCCTTGCGTCGCGCGACCCAGTTCACGAATTTCGGCAACCCGGGTGCGCACAAGCACGCCCTTGTCGGTGATGAGCATGATCTCATCGTCCGCATGCACGAGAGTGGCGGCAACGACCTTGCCGTTGCGCTCACTCTGTTGAATCGCGATCATGCCTTTGGTTCCGCGGCCGTGTCGCGTGTATTCCGTAATGCTTGTTCGCTTTCCGTAACCATTTTCCGTGGCGGTGAGCACGCTCTGCTGCTCGTCTTCGGCCACCAGCATGGCGATCACACCCTGGCCTGGGTCGAGCGACATGCCGCGGACGCCGCGCGCATTGCGGCCCAGCGGGCGGACGTCGTCTTCGGCGAAGCGCACGGCCTTGCCGCCGTCGCTGAAGAGCATCACGTCGTGCTTGCCGTCGGTGAGGGCGGCGCCGATCAGATAGTCGCCGTCGTCCAGGTTCACGGCAATGATGCCGCCCTTGCGCGGGTTGTTGAACTCGTCGAGCGCGGTCTTCTTGACGGTGCCCATCGAGGTCGCCATGAACACGTACTGATCGGCCGGGAAGTTGCGCTTCTCGCCGGTCAGGGCGAGCGCGACGTTGATCTTCTCGCCCTCCTGCAGCGGGAACATGTTGACGATCGGCCGTCCGCGCGAGCCGCGCGAACCCGCGGGGACTTCCCACACCTTGAGCCAGTAGAGCCGGCCGCGGTTGGAGAAGCACAGGATGTAGTCGTGCGTGTTGGCAATGAAGAGCTGGTCGATCCAGTCGTCTTCCTTCGTGGCGGTGGCCTGCTTGCCGCGGCCGCCGCGCTTCTGCGCACGGTATTCGCCCAGCGGCTGGCTCTTGATGTAGCCGCTGTGCGAGAGCGTGACCACCATGTCGGTGGGCGTGATCAGGTCTTCGGTCGAGAGGTCGAACGCGCTGTGCTCGACCAGGCTGCGGCGTGCACCGAGCTTGCTCTGGCCGAACTCCTGCTTGATGGTGCCCAGCTCGTCTCCGATGATGACCGACACGCGCTCGGGCTTGGCAAGGATGTCGAGCAGGTCGTCGATCTCGGCCATCACGTCCTTGTACTCGGCGACGATCTTGTCTTGCTCAAGGCCGGTCAGGCGTTGCAGACGCATCTGCAGAATTTCTTGCGCTTGCGTTTCCGAGAGGCGATAGAGGCCATCCGACCCCATGCCGAACTCGCGCTCGAGGCCTTCGGGGCGGTAGTCGTCGGCGTTGATCACGCCGCCATCGGCGCGCGAACGCGTGAGCATCTCGCGCACGAGCTTGCTGTCCCAGCTGCGGGTCATCAGCTCTGCCTTGGCGACGGGCGGCGTCGGCGATTCGCGGATGATGCGGATGAACTCGTCGATGTTGGCCAGCGCCACCGCCAGGCCTTCGAGCACGTGGCCGCGTTCGCGCGCCTTGCGCAGTGTGAAGACGGTGCGGCGCGTGACCACTTCGCGGCGGTGCTGCAGGAAGACCTCGATCAGGTCCTTCAGGTTGCACAGCTTGGGCTGGCCGTTGACCAGCGCCACCATGTTGATGCCGAAGGTGTCCTGCAGCTGCGTCTGCTTGTACAGGTTATTGAGCACCACCTCGGGCACTTCGCCGCGCTTGAGTTCGATCACCAGGCGCATGCCCGACTTGTCGGACTCGTCCTGGATGTGGCTGATGCCTTCGATCTTCTTCTCGTGCACCAGCTCGGCCATACGCTCCTGCAGCGTCTTCTTGTTGACCTGGTAGGGGAGCTCGTCGACGATGATCGCCTGGCGCTGGCCGCGGTCGATGTCCTCGAAGTGGCACTTGGCGCGCATCACGACCTTGCCGCGGCCAGTGCGGTAGCCGTCCTTCACGCCGTTGATGCCGTAGATGATGCCGGCGGTGGGGAAGTCGGGGGCTGGCACGATCTCCATCAGCTCGTCGATGGTCGCTTGCGGATTGCGCAGCAGGTGGAGGCAGGCGTCCACCACTTCATTCAGGTTATGCGGCGGGATATTGGTGGCCATGCCGACCGCAATACCGCCGGAGCCATTGACCAGCAAATTGGGCAACTGGCTCGGCAAAACTTTTGGTTCTTTTTCGGAACCGTCGTAATTGTCCTGAAAGTCGACGGTTTCCTTGTCGATATCGGCCAGCATTTCATGCGCAATTTTGGCCAGCCGGATTTCCGTATAACGCATTGCGGCTGCGTTGTCTCCATCGACCGACCCGAAGTTGCCTTGGCCATCGACCAGCATGTGGCGCATGGAGAAGTCCTGCGCCAATCGCACGATGGTGTCGTAGACCGATTGATCGCCGTGCGGATGGTATTTACCGATCACGTCACCGACGATACGGGCCGACTTCTTGTACGGCCTGTTCCAGTCGTTGTTGAGCTCATGCATGGCGAAGAGCACGCGCCGGTGCACGGGCTTGAGGCCGTCGCGTGCATCGGGGAGCGCCCGGCCCACGATCACGCTCATCGCGTAATCGAGATAGCTGCTGCGCATTTCCTCTTCGAGACTGATGGGCAGGGTTTCTTTGGCGAAGGATGTCATTGAGCGAGAGGCTGGCGGCAGGAAGGCGAAATTTTACGCTGTGAGGGGTGTCGCTCCGCCGCAACACAAGCCGGCTATTCCGCCTCCGTCCTACGCTTCGGGGGCGTCCGGCGGCCTGTTTGCCAAAGACCCTATGGCACAATCGTCTCAACGTTTTGGGTGGTGGTCACTTAAAGCGTCCTTGATTCGCAGCGCGGCTGCGGCTTTTTCCCCAAGAGGAGAACCATGAAGAAACTGAATAAAGTGGCGATGATGTTTGCAGTCGCTGCGCTCGCCACTGCCGCCGGCGCGCAGACCCGTGTCACCGCTGCGAACGGCGGTCCTACGATCGACAACTGGCAAAACGGCACCGGCGAGCTGGTCTGGAAAAACGGCACGAACGAACTGTGCTGGCGTGATGCCAACTGGACGCCGGCTACCGCCGCCGCCGGTTGCGACGGCGCTCTGGTTCCCGCAGTTGCTGCACCTGCAGCACCTGGCGCAGCTCCCGTTGCTCCTGGCGCACCGCCGGCCGTCGCTGCTTCGAAGGTGACCTTCGCTGCCGACGCTTTCTTCGACTTCGACAAGTCGGTTCTGAAGCCTGAAGGTCGCGCCAAGCTGACCGACCTGGTCGAGAAGATCCGTGGCGTCAACCTCGAAGTGATCATCGCTGTGGGCCATACCGACTCGATCGGTACGGACGCCTACAACCAGCGTCTGTCGGTGCGTCGCGCCGAAGCCGTCAAGGCCTTCCTGGTCTCGAAGGGCATCGAACGCAACCGCGTCTACACCGAAGGCAAGGGCGAGAAGCAGCCAGTGGCTGACAACCGCACCAAGGAAGGCCGCGCCAAGAACCGTCGCGTGGAAATCGAAGTGGTCGGCACCCGCGCCAACTAATCAATCGATTCCATCGATGATGAAACCCCGCTTCGGCGGGGTTTTTTTATGCCTGTCGAATTCGTTGGCGAGCATTCGACAAGATCGCCCGGTGCATGTCGGCCATTGCCCGCTTCATAATTGCTCTATGACAGAAAACGTGAATGCCGATCCGGCAGAACTCGCCAAGTTTTCAGAACTTGCGCATCGATGGTGGGATTTGGAGAGCGAATTCCGCCCGCTGCATGAAATCAATCCATTGCGCCTTGAATGGATTGACGGTATTGCGCCAATTTCGCAGCGCCGCGTTGTCGATATCGGTTGCGGTGGCGGGATCCTGGCCGATTCGATGGCCCGAAAGGGCGCCGACGTGCTGGGCATCGATCTGGCGGGCAAGGCGCTCAAGGTCGCCCAACTGCACGCGTTGGAAGCCGGTACGCGCGGTGTCAAGTACCGCGAGATCAGCGCCGAAGCACTCGCCGCCGAGCAGCCCGGCAGCTTCGATGTCGTCACCTGCATGGAAATGCTGGAGCACGTGCCAAAGCCGGCCTCGGTGATTCAGGCCTGTGCCACGCTGGTCAAGCCTGGTGGGTGGGTCTTCTTCTCGACCATCAACCGCAACCTGAAGTCCTTCGCGCTGGCGATCGTGGGCGCGGAATACATCCTTGGCATGCTGCCGCGCGGCACCCATGAATATGCGAAGCTGATTCGCCCCAGCGAGCTTGCGGCCTACTGTCGCGCGGCGGGCCTCGATCTGCGGCACACCCGCGGCATGGAGCACAACCCGCTGACCCGCCGGTACTGGCTCAGTGCCGATACCAGCGTCAACTACATGTTTGCGACGCAGAGGCCTCCGCTGCCGGGCTCGCAGCGATGAAGGGGGCACTCACGCAAGCCGTGCTGTTTGACCTCGACGGCACGCTGATCGATAGCGCGCCTGACCTGGGTGCTGCCGCCGACAAGATGCGAACGGATCGTGGCCTCGAGTCCTATCCTCTCGAGCGCTATCGCCCGCATGCGGGTTCGGGTGCGCGCGGCATGCTTGGCGTGGCATTCGGCATCACACCCGATGCTCCCGAATTCCCCGAGTTGCGAGAAGAATTCTTTGTCGCCTATGAGCGTCGCATGTTGCTCAACACGCAGGTGTTCGAGGGCATCCAGGCGCTGATCGACGCCATCCAGGCGCGCGGCCTGCTGTGGGGTGTGGTCACCAACAAGTCGATGCGATTCACAGACCCATTGACCCGCGCGATGCCGCTCTTCGCCAGCGCCGGCGCCATCGTGAGCGGCGACACCACGCCGTATGCCAAGCCGCATCCCGAACCGCTGCACGAAGCGGCGCGCCGATTGGGTGTTCCCTCCGAAGCGTGCGTCTACGTGGGCGATGACGAACGCGACATCATCGCGGGCCGTGCGGCCGGCATGCGGACCGTGGCGGCCACCTATGGCTACATGGGTTCGCGGGCCGATGCCACGCTCTGGGAGGCCGACGCCTCAATCTCTTTGCCCATGGAGCTCTTGCATTTGCTCGATAGCGCCTAAAATAGAGCGCTTGGGGCTGCACTGGTTTCGACGTGGGTTCGGAGTCGCAGCGGGGCATGTCGAGCTGAATGCGCTCGTAAAACAGATTCAAACAAACTAACTGCAAACGACGAACGTTTCGCACTCGCTGCTTAATTGCCAGTGAGCTTTGCAACAGCAGGCCGATGGGCTGGGCAAGGGGGTGACAGAGCAATCTGAATCCTCCCGGCTGCAAAGATAATTACATCGGCTGGCTCCGATCCGGGTACCTTGGGTCGGGGCGAGAAAATAGGGTGCTGGCGTCCGGTTTAGCGTGTGACTGCGCGACTCCGGAAGCGAGACTCAAATCAGATCACTAAACATGTAGAACTGCGCGATGAAGGCTTGCGGACGGGGGTTCAAATCCCCCCAGCTCCACCACTCAACAGAACGGCAGTCGTTGTCACCAACGGCTGCCGTTTTTTCTTGCTTCAGCCTCTGAAGTTCAGTAGCACTGAAACAGCACGCCGGACTCCGCCGGTGCTTTGCCGACCCATTTCGGCGTCAGGCTCTTCGCACTGCAGTAGTCCGCCGCCAGCGTGTAGCTCGGCGCACGCAGCACGCCTTCGCGAAACGGCACGATCTCGTTCGGGGCCGTGCAACCGGTGATGGCGGTGGTGATCAAGGCAAGCGGAAGGAGAGGAGTGCGCCAATTCATCGGGGCATTCTAAGACGCGAGATTCGAGCCCGTACCGGACGTGCGTCCGGGATAGAGGTACGTGCAATACGCACCGGACTTGCCGAACAATTGCTGTGCGAGCATCACCGGGTCCTCGCCCTTGTGCTTCTCGTAGAGCACCGGTCCCCAGATGATGAAGCCATCGATGCTGAGGGTCCTGGGAGCAGGTTCGATGGCCTTCCAGGCGTGCGCGAACTTCGAGATCCAGGCGAGGGCCTCGGTCAATGCGTGATTGGGGGCGGGAGCCATATCTTCGGTCGTAGACATTGCGACATCCTTGATGAAATGACTGTACAAATATACAGTAAAATCCTCTCATGGAAAACATCCCGGCCACCCTCTGGATCGCCGCCTGCGCGCACCGATTGCGGCAGCGTTGGCACTCAGTCGACGTCTTCGAACTGGAAGACATGGCGCGCACGCTTCGACGCGATGCGCGGCTGAGGGCCATGCCGCCCGAGGAGGCCGCCGACGATTGGCTTCGTCCTCTCACGGAAGCCTCGGCGCACGCGCTGACCGCTCCACCCAACCTACTGCCTCCAGCGTACCTCCCGATTTCTCCTTGACGGGTCAGCCGTCCCCCGCCAGCCACCTGTGCGGGGTCCTTGATGCCATGCCAGCAGAAAGGCTTGAGCCCAGCGTCACCGCTGGGTTTTTTTTGCCCGATCGCGGGGCTATAGTCGGCCAGCGCTCTCACAGCGCAACCCCCAGAACCTTCGCAGATCCTCAAAGGACGTTCGTGCCGGATTCACTGACTTCCACGCTGACCAGCTACTACGACACGGTGCCCTACGACTCGCACCCGTTCCCACAGTCCGCGATGGAGCACCTGGAGGCGCTGGCCTTCTTGTTCGGCCTTGATGCGCCTGCTCCCGCCACGGCCCGCGTGCTCGAACTGGGTTGCGCGGCCGGCGGTAACCTGATTCCCTTCGCGGCACGCCATCCCGAGGCGAGCGCCCTCGGGGTCGACCTGTCGACCGTCCAGGTGTCGCAAGGTGCGGCGGCCATCGCCCATGCGGGCCTGTCGAACGTGGAGTTGAGGGCATTCAACATCGCCGACATCGACGCCTCGTTCGGCCAGTTCGACTACATCGTTTGCCACGGCGTCTACAGCTGGGTGCCGGGGCCGGTGCAGGACGCGATCCTGCGCATCTGCTCCGAGAACCTCGCGCCGAACGGTGTGGCCTACGTGAGCTACAACGTGTACCCGGGCTGGAAGGCGCGCGAGATCGTGCGCGACGCGATGATTCTTCGCGGCGGCCCGCGCGACACGCCCGACGAGAAGCTGGCCTATGCGCGCGGCATGCTCGAGTTCCTCGAGCAGTCGGCGCGCCCCGACAGCGTGCTCAAGAAAACGCTCGAAGAGACGATGCCCATCGTGCGCGGCTCCAGCGGCTATTACCTGCTGCACGAATTTCTCGAGCCCTGCAACGAGCCGTGCTACTTCAAGGAATTCGCCGCACGTGCCGATGCCGGCGGGCTGGCTTACCTGTGCGATGCGGAGCCCTCGACGATGTTCGTGCAGAACTACGGCGAGAAGGTGCGCGATCCGCTGCTGCGCGAATGCGGCGGCAGCCAGATCATGATGGAGCAGTACCTCGATTTCCTGGTCAACCGCACCTTCCGGCAGACCCTCCTGGTCAAGCAGGAGCGCGCCCGGGACATTCGCTACCGCCTCGATCCGGCGCGTATCCGTGCCCTGGAATTTGCCGGCGTGTTCACCACCGAGGACGGCGGCGCGTTGACGCTCGATGCGCGCGAGCAGCCCTGCCATGCGATGCGCAATCTCAAGGTCACGCTGCGCCTGCCCGCGCACAAGGCCGTGGCCCAGGTGCTCGAGGCGCGCTATCCGGCGTCGGTGCCGGCAGAAGCTCTGATCGATGCCGCGGCAAAGCTCACCGGCGAGTCACGCGATGCGGTCGAACGCGTCGTGCTGGCGATGCTCGAGGAACTGGTGATCCTCGGCGCCTTGCGGTTCCGGCGCACACCGGTATCGGCGGCGACCGAGGTGTCCGGCCTTCCGCAGGCCCTGGCCACCGTGCGGGGCGCGCCCGGCCTCGCGCTCACGGCCGGCGCCAATGCCCAGGCCTGCAACCAGTGGCACGAGCCCGTGGGTCTCACGTTGCTGGAGCGCAGCCTGCTGCCGCTGCTCGACGGCGCGCATTCGCACGAAGCGCTCGCCGAACACCTGGCCGGTGAAGTGCGGGCTGATCGCCTGCGCTTCATCAAGGACGAGAAGCCGCTGACCGAGCCCGAGGCGCTGAAGGAATTCGCGCAGCAGCAGGTCGCGCTGGCCCTGAAGGACCTGCGGCGCAAGGCGCTGCTCACGGCCTGACCGTTCCCGTACCCATTCCCTCGTTCTTCATCCAACTCAAAGAGGAGACTTCCGATGCAGCAATTCCACTGGACGCCGACATTGCGCGCCGCCGTCGCAGCCGCGCTCGCGCTGACTGCCGCGGGCGCGTCGCAGGCGGCCTCGCAGGCGCCGGTCGCGGCCGAGCACGGCATGGTCGTGAGCGCGCAGCACCTGGCCAGCAAGGTCGGCGTCGACGTGCTCAAGCGCGGCGGCAACGCGGTCGATGCGGCGGTCGCCGTGGGCTATGCGCTGGCGGTGGTGTACCCGGCGGCGGGCAACCTCGGCGGCGGCGGTTTCATGACGGTGCAGCTGGCCGATGGCCGCAAGACCTTCCTCGACTTCCGCGAGAAGGCGCCACTGGCCGCTACGGCCAACATGTACCTGGACAAGGACGGCAACGTCATCAAGGGCCTGAGCACCAACGGCCACCTCGCCGTGGGCGTGCCGGGCTCGGTGTCGGGCATGGAATACGCGCGCGAGAAGTACGGCACGATGAAGCGCGCCGACCTCATCGCCCCCTCGATCCAGCTGGCCGACAAGGGCTTCGCGCTGGAGCAGGGCGACATCGACATGCTCTGGACCTCCACCGCCGACTTCCAGAAAGACCCGGTCTCCGGCGCGATCTTCCTGAACAAGGGCCAGCCGTTCCAGGTCGGCCAGAAGCTGGTGCAGAAAGACCTGGCCAAGACGCTGAAGGAAATCAGTGCCAAGGGCCCCGACGGCTTCTACAAGGGCTGGGTCGGCAAGGCGATCGTGGCCTCGAGCCAGGCCGGCAAGGGCATCATCACGCAGGCCGACCTCGACCAGTACAAGACGCGCGAACTCGCGCCGGTCGAGTGCGACTACCGCGGCTACCGCGTGGTGTCGGCACCGCCCCCGAGCTCGGGCGGCGTGATCATCTGCGAAATGCTCAACATCCTTGAGGGCTATCCGCTCAAGGACCTAGGCTTCCGCTCGGCGCAATCGGTGCACTACCAGATCGAAGCCATGCGCCACGCCTACGTGGATCGCAACAGCTACCTGGGCGACCCGGACTTCGTGAAGAACCCGCTCGATCGCCTGCTCGACAAGGGCTACGCCGAGAAGATCCGCGCGGCCATCGACCCGAAGAAGGCCGGCATTTCCAAGGACATCAAGCCCGGCGTTGCGCCGCATGAAGGCAGCAACACCACCCACTACTCGATCACCGACCAGTGGGGCAACGCGGTCTCGGTGACGTACACGCTGAACGACTGGTTCGGCGCCAAGGTCACGGCCGACAAGACCGGCGTGCTGCTGAACAACGAGATGGACGACTTCACCTCCAAGATCGGCGTGCCCAACATGTACGGCCTGGTGCAGGGCGAGGCCAACGCCATCGCCCCGGGCAAGCGTCCGCTGAGCTCGATGAGCCCGACCATCGTGTCGAAGGACGGCAAGCCGGTGTTCGTGGTCGGCACGCCCGGCGGCAGCCGCATCATCACGGCGGTGCTGCACACGATCCTGAACGTGGTCGACTACGGCATGAACGTGCAGGAAGCCGTCGATGCGCCGCGCTTTCACCAGCAGTGGCTGCCCGACGTCACCAACGTCGAGACCTTCGCCATCAGCCCCGACACCCGCAAGATCCTGACCGACATGGGCCACAACCTGGGCGTGCCGCAGCCGGCGAACCACCTTGCGGCGATCATCGTCGGAGCGCCGTCGCTGGGCGGCAAGCCGGTCGGTGCCAACCGCTTCTACGGCGCCAACGACCCCCGCCGCAACACCGGCCTGGCAGCCGGTTACTGATCCTGCAAACTCAGGGCGGTCGTGCCACGCTGGCGCGGCCGCCTTTTTCATTTCCCATGCACCTGCAAGACATCCTCTACACCCAGGGCTTCGGCACGCGACGCGTGTGCGCGGGGCTGGTCCAGCAAGGCCACGTGACCATCGACGGCGAGGCCGTGACCGACCCCTTCGCCGACCTCGACCCCGAAGGTCTTCTCTACACCGTGCAGGGCACGCCGTGGGCCTACCACGAGAAGGCCTACCTGATGCTGCACAAGCCGGCCGGCACCGAGTGCTCGCAGAAGCCCTCGACCTATCCGAGCATCTACACGCTGCTGCCCTCGCCGCTGCGCCTTCGGCCCAACAAGGGCGCGGTGCAGGGCGTGCAGGCCATCGGCCGACTCGACCAGGACACCACCGGCCTGCTGCTGATGACCGACGACGGCCAGTTCATTCACAAGATGGGCTCGCCCAAGCACCATGTGCCCAAGGTCTACGAGGTGACGGCCAAGCACCCGGTGGACGAGGCGCAGATCGCCAAGCTGCTGGCCGGCGTGGTTCTCGACGACGACCCGAAGCCGGTGCGCGCAGCGGCCTGCGAATCCGACAGCCCGCTGCACCTGCGGCTCACGCTCACCGAGGGCAAGTACCACCAGGTCAAGCGCATGCTGGCCGCGGTGGGCAACCGGGTCGAGGGGCTGCACCGTTCGCGCATCGGCGAGCTGTCGCTGCCCGCGGACCTCGCGCCGGGGCAGTGGCGCTGGCTGACAGCCGAAGAAGTGGCGGCGCTGCGTGCGCCGGCCAAGCCCGCCAAGCCACCAAAGTAGAGGCAGAAGGGGAGAGAAAGAGAGCCGGAACGGTCAGCCAGCCTTCAGGGCCGGCCGTTAAGATCCTCAGCTCTTTCCCGGAACCTTCCCCTTGCGACTTCCTGCCCGCCCGAACGGCCGCGTTGCGGCCTTCCTGTTTTCCTGCCTGACCGTCCTGGTGGCCCACGCCGCCACCGCCGCGCCGGCCGAACCTCCTCCCATCTTCGTTCTCAACTCGCTGGACGCCAACGTCAGCGTGATCAATCCCGTCGACTGGACCGAGAAGCTGCGCATTCCCACGGGCAAGGAGCCGCACCACATCTACATGACGCCCGACGAAAAGTCGGTCATCGTGGCCAATTCGGCGGGCGATTCGCTCACCTTCCTCAACCCGAAGACGGCGGAGGTGCAGCGGGTGGTCTACGGGATCATCGATCCGTACCAGCTGCAGTTCTCGCGCGACATGAAGTGGTTCGTCACCGCGGGCAACCGGCTGAACCACGTGGACGTGTACCGCTGGGACGGCAAGGACCTGAAGCTCGCCAAGCGCATCGCCTCGGGCAAGACGCCCAGCCACATCTGGATCGACAACACCAGCACCATCGCCTACGTGACGATGCAGGACAGCGACGAGATGATCGCCATCGACCTGCCCACGCAGACCATCCGCTGGCGCGTGGCCACCGGCGCGATGCCGGCCGACATCTACGGCATCCACAACGACAAGACCCTGCTCGTGGGCCTCACCGGCAGCGACGGCGTGCAGGTGTTCGACGTGGCGGGCACCGAGCCCAAGCTGGTCGGCAAGATTCCCACCGGCAAGGGCGCGCACGCCTTCCGCTCGGCCGGAGACGGCAAGAGCGTGTTCGTGAGCAACCGCGTGGCCAACACCATCAGCCGCATCGACATCGCGACGCTGAAGGTCAGCGCCACCTATGCGGTGCCCGGCGGCCCGGACTGCATGGACGTGTCGGCCGACGGCAAGACGCTCTACGTCACCTCGCGCTGGGCCAAGAAGCTCACCGTGGTCGACCTGGCCACGCAGAAGGTGGTGCGGCAAGTCAACGTCGGCCGTTCGCCACACGGCGTCTGGACCCTCGACCATGCCAAGCGCATCTAGCCGCGGCCGCCGGGCCATCGCGCTGGCGATGGCCGTCGCTGTCGTCCCCGCCGCCTGGGCGCAGGGCGGCACTTGCGAAAAGCCGGTCTACCTGACCTTCGACACCGGCCACATGGGCATCGCCCCGCTGGTGGCCGAGGTGCTCAAGCGCCAGGACGTGCGCGTCACCTTCTTCGCCGCCGCCGAGCGCACCACCACCGACGGCGACAGCCTCGACAACCACTGGGCGCCATGGTGGAAGGCGAGGGCGGCCGAGGGCAACGAGTTCGCCTCGCACACCTACGACCACACCTACTGGCGCGCCGACCTGAAAGGCACCACGCCGACCTTCCGCGTGAAGCCCTCGGCGGGCGCGTTTGCCGGCCGCGAGTTCACCTGGACCGCGGCCGAGTACTGCGCCAACATCAGCAAGGCCTCCGAGCGGCTGGCGCTCATCACCGGCAAGAAGCCGCTGCCGCTGTACCGCGCGCCCGGCGGCAAGACCTCGCCGAAGCTGCTGGCGGCCGCCAAGGCCTGCGGTTTCGAGCACGTGGGCTGGGCGCCCGCCGGCTTTCTCGGCGACGAACTCCCGAGCGAGAAGTTCAGCAACGAGAAGCTGCTGACGCAGGCGCTGGACACCATCCGCCCCGGCGACATCCTGCTCGCGCACCTGGGCATCTGGTCGCGCAAGGACCCGTGGGCGCCGGCCAACCTGGAGCCGCTGATCGTCGGCCTGAAGGCCAAGGGCTTCTGCTTCCAGACCCTGCGCCAGCACCCGGACTACCGCGCCTGGATCGCATCCCACCCCTGAGGCTGCACTCGTGATCGACTGGTTGACGGACCTTTTCTCCGCCCTGCAGGGCTGGTTCTTCGAGGCGGTGGTGCAGCCGCTGGTGTACGCCGTCGGCCTGGGCGGCTGGACCGAGGACGCCTTCGACGCCACCGGCTGGCTGCTGGTCGGCTTCATCCAGATCGTCGTGCTGCTCGCGGTGATCGGGCCGCTGCAGCGCTGGCGTTCGGTGGAGCCGGTGGTCGATCGCCACGCGATCCGCATCGACGTGCTCTACACGCTGATCCACAAGCTGGGGCTCTTTCGCCTGGCGCTCTTCTTCACGCTGCAGCCTTTCTTCGACGATGCGCTGGGGAGCCTGCGCACGGCGGGCTGGGGCACCTTTCACCTGGACGAAGTCTGGCCCGGCGTGACCGATGTGCCGGTGGTGGCCTTCGCCATCTACCTCGTGGTGCTCGACTTCGTCGGCTACTGGATTCACCGCGGCCAGCACCAGTTCAACTGGTGGTGGGGCCTGCATTCGCTGCACCACTCGCAGCGCCAGATGACCATGTGGAGCGACGACCGCAACCACCTGGTCGACGACATCGTCCACGACGCGATCATCGTCGTCGTGGCGCAGCTCATCGGCGTGGCGCCGGGGCAGTTCATCGCCTTCGTCGCCTTCACGCAGCTCAGCGAAAGCCTGCAGCACGCGAACCTGAGGCTGAGCTTCGGCGCGATCGGCGAGCGGCTTTGGGTCAGCCCGCGCTTCCACCGGCTGCATCACAGCATCGGCCTCGGCCATGAGTCGCGCGGCAAGAGCACGCTTGGCGGCCACAACTTCGGTGTGCTGCTGCCCTGGTGGGACATGCTGTTTCGCACCGCGAACTTCGAGGATCGCTACGACCCGACCGGCATCCGCGACCAGGTCGAGCCCGACGCGCGCGGCCGCACGCGCGACTACGGCCGTGGCTTCTGGGCGCAGCAGTGGCTGGGCCTCAAGCGCATGGTCGGCCGCGGCTGAATCGCCCCGGGCCCGATCCCAGGCGTTATCCTCGCTGCCTCATGCGCCTGCTCCTCGACTCCTTCTGGCGCGCGGTCGCCTATTGCATGCTGCCGCGCGTGATCGTGCTGTCGCTGCTGCCGCTGGGCCTGATGGTGCTGCTGGCCGCGGGGCTCGGCTATTTCTATTGGGATTCGGCCGTCACCTGGACGCGCAGCGCGCTCGACGCCTGGCCGCTGCTCGCGAGCTTCTGGGCCTGGATCGGACGGCTTTTCTCGGGCGACGTCACGTTCGTGCTGGCTTCGCTGGTCGTGGTGTTCGCCGCCACGCCGTTGATCGTGGTGGTGTCGCTGCTGATCGTCGCGGGACTGATGTCCCCCGCGCTCACCAAACTCGTGGGCGAACGCCGTTTTCCGTCGCTGGAGCAGAAGAAGGGCGCTTCCTTCCTCGGCAGCGTGGCGCGTTCGCTGGGCGTGACCCTCCTCGCGCTGCTGGCGCTGGTGGTCTCGATGCCGCTCTGGCTCATTCCGCCGCTGGTGTTGATTCTTCCGCCGCTCATCTGGGGCTGGCTCACCTACCGGGTCATGAGCTTCGACGCTCTGGCCGAGCACGCGAGCCCCGAGGAGCGCGCCACGCTGCTGCGCACGCACCGGCTGCCGCTCCTGTGCATCGGCGTGCTGTGCGGTTACCTCGGCGCCGCGCCGAGCATCGTGTGGGCCTCGGGCCTGCTGTTCGCCGCCGCCTTCTTCGTGCTGGTGCCGATCGCGATCTGGATCTACACACTGGTCTTCGCCTTCTCGGCACTCTGGTTCGCGCACTATTGCCTCGATGCCCTGGCCCAGTTGCGCACGCAGCGCGCCGCGGCGCTGGCTTCGGCCGAAGGCGGCACGCCCGCCCTCGATGCGGCCGAAGCCAACCAGGCAGCACTTTCTCAATGGGGTTCACCATGACACGCGCATTCGGTCTCATCGTCGTCGGCGACGAGATCCTCTCCGGCAAGCGCGCCGACAAGCACATGCCCAAGGTCATCGAGCTGCTCGCCGCGCGCGGCCTGCAACTCGGTTGGGCTGAGTACGTGGGCGACGAGCCGACGCGCATCACCGCCGCGCTCATGCGTGCCTTCGCTTCGGGCGACATCGTGTTCTCGACCGGCGGCATCGGCGCCACGCCCGACGACCACACCCGCCAGTGCGCTGCCAAGGCCTTGCGCGTGCCGCTCGCGCTGCACCCCGAAGCCGAGGTGCTGATCCGCGAACGCATGCAGGACACGGCCAAGGAGCAGGGCACGGTCTACGAGCCCGACCGGCCCGACAACATCCACCGCCTGAACATGGGCGTGTTTCCGCAGGGCGCGACGATCATCCGGAACCCCTACAACAAGATCCCGGGCTTCAGCGTCGATCACGTCCACTTTGTGCCGGGCTTCCCGGTCATGGCCTGGCCGATGATCGAATCGGTGCTCGACACCCGCTATGCCGATCTCTTCACCCACAATGCCGTCGCCGAGAAGTCGGTGATCGTTTTCGGTGCGATGGAAGCCACCCTCACGCCCCTGATGCAGGCCATCGAGGAGACCCACGCAGGCATCAAGGTGTTCAGCCTGCCGAGCGTCGATCACCCCCAATACGGCCGCCACATCGAGTTGGGCGTCAAAGGCGACCCCGGCCGGCTCGATGCGGCCTATACCCAGCTGATCGAAGGGTTGCACACTTTCGATGCCAAGCTTGGCCCAGAATTGGTGCGATAAAAGTCAATGCACCAGTTCGGTGATATCCCGCACGTATTTAAGCGGTGCATCGGTCCATAAAGTCTCATTCCGTGAGGCGACAATGGCACAGAAACTGCATCCTTCGTTCCCGTATTCCTAACCACCATCCAACTCAGGAGAAACTGATGGCAAAGACCGTCGCCGATGTACTCAAGCTCGTCAAGGAAAACGAGGTCAAGTTCATCGACTTCCGCTTCACCGACACCCGTGGCAAAGAGCAGCACGTCACCGTGCCGGTCTCGGCTTTCGATGAAGACAAATTCACCTCGGGCCACGCGTTCGACGGCTCGTCCATCGCTGGCTGGAAGGGGATCGAAGCTTCGGACATGCAGCTCATGCCCGACCCCAACACCGCCAACATCGATCCCTTCTTCGAAGAAACGACGCTGATCCTGACCTGCGACGTGATCGACCCGGCAGACGGCAAGGCCTACGAGCGCGATCCGCGTTCGCTCGCCAAGCGCGCCGAGGCGTACATGAAGGCTTCGGGCCTGGGCGACACCGCCTTCTTCGGTCCGGAACCCGAATTCTTCGTGTTCGACGGCGTTCGCTGGAAGAACGACATGTCGGGCTGCTTCGTGAAGATCGATTCCGAAGAAGCTTCGTGGAACACCGACAAGGAATACGAGCACGGCAACACCGGCCACCGTCCCGCGGTCAAGGGTGGCTACTTCCCGGTTCCCCCCCGGTCGACAGCTTCCAGGACATGCGCTCGGAAATGTGCCTGGTGCTCGAATCGCTCGGCATCCCGGTCGAAGTGCATCACCATGAAGTGGCCAACGCCGGCCAGATGGAACTCGGTACCAAGTTCAGCACGCTGGTGCAGCGCGCCGACTGGGTCCAGCTGCAGAAGTACGTGATCCACAACGTGGCCCACGCCTACGGCAAGACCGCCACCTTCATGCCCAAGCCCATCGTCGGCGACAACGGTTCGGGCATGCACGTGCACCAGTCGGTCTGGAAGGACGGCAAGAACCTGTTCGCCGGCGACGGCTACGCAGGCCTGTCCGACTTCGCGCTGCACTACATCGGCGGCATCATCAAGCACGCCCGTGCCCTGAACGCCATCACGAATCCCGGCACCAACAGCTACAAGCGCCTGGTGCCCGGCTTCGAAGCCCCGGTGAAGCTGGCCTACTCGGCCAAGAACCGCTCGGCCTCGATCCGCATCCCGTTCGTGGCCAACCCGAAGGGCCGCCGCGTCGAAGCGCGCTTCCCCGATCCGCTGATGAACCCGTACCTCGGTTTCGCCGCGCTGCTGATGGCCGGTCTCGACGGCGTGGAAAACAAGATCCATCCGGGCGAAGCCGCCAGCAAGGACCTGTACCACCTGCCGCCGGAAGAAGACGCGCTGATCCCGACCGTGTGCCACAGCCTCGACCAGGCCCTGGAATACCTCGACAAGGACCGTGCGTTCCTGACCAAGGGTGGCGTGTTCACCGATTCGTACATCGATGCGTACATCGAGCTGAAGATGCAGGAAGTCACCCGCTTCCGCATGGCGACCCATCCGGTCGAGTTCGACATGTACTACTCGCTGTAAAGCGAGCCCCTCGCGGGGAAGTAAGACAAAAGGACGGCCTCGGCCGTCCTTTTTCCTTGACGCGGAACATCTTGTCACCAGTGGCGCGGAATTGCATGAAAATGCGCCTTTGTCGCGCCACCCACCGATTCACATGAAGACTGCTTCTCTCATTTTCCTGGCCGGTTCATTGTTGGCCGCCCTGCCGGCGTCCTCGCAAGAGCGCGTGTGGCGCTGCGGCAATGAATACACCAACAACGCCACCATCGCCCAGCAGAAGGGCTGCAAGGTCATGGAGGGCGGCAACGTCACCGTCGTCCAGGGTGGCGGTGGCACGACGAAGTCGTCGTCGAGCGGCTCGTCGGGCGCTTCCGCTGCACGTGCGCCGGCCGGCAGTCCGCGCGTCGAGGGCGTCGACCAGCGCGCCCGGGACGGCGAAGCCCGTTCGGTGCTCGAGTCCGAGCTCAAGAAGGCCGAGGCCCGCCAAGCCGAGCTGCAGAAGGAATACAACAACGGCGAGCCCGAAAAGCAGGGCAGCGAAGGCCGCAACTACCAGAAGTACCTCGATCGCGTGGCCGAAATGAAGGCCGAACTCGCGCGCAACGAGAGCGACATCGCAGGCATCCGCCGGGAAATCGGCCGGTTGCCCACCAACAAACCCCAGTAATCGCATGGCATTCGGGAAGAAGGCGGTTGGCGCCAACACGCGCTTTCAGACCTTCGACCTGCTGTCCACGCTGATCGCCGTGGTCAACAGCGACGGCTCCGTGCTGTTCGCCAATGCAGGCCTCGAAGACGCACTGGGCACCTCGCGGCGAACTCTCGAAGGTTCGCAGTTCGGCGCCTGTTTTCATGAGCCGCAGGTGCTGCGCACCGCGCTCGACGGCGCTAGCAGCAACGACTTCGCCACGCTGCGCTACGAAGCCTTTCTGCGGCGCGTCAATCACGAACTGATGCCGGTGCAGGTCACGCTCGCGCACGGCGACAAGAAGGGCGAACTCATCATCGAGATGTCGCCGCTCGAGCACCAGGTGCGGCAAGACCGCGAAGAGCGGCTCATCGACCAGGCGCAGGCGAACAAGGAACTCATCCGCAACCTCGCGCACGAGATCAAGAATCCGCTCGGTGGCATTCGCGGCGCGGCGCAGCTGCTGCAGATGGAGGTCGAGTCGCGAGACCTCATCGAATACACCCAGGTCATCATCCACGAGGCCGACCGGCTCCAGACGCTGGTCGACCGCCTGCTGGCGCCGCACCGCCGGCCGCACGTGGTGGGCGACGTCAACATCCACGAAGTCTGCGAACGCGTGCGCTCGGTGATCCTTGCGGAGTTTCCGCGCGACCTGCACATCGAGCGCGATTTCGACGTGTCGATCCCCGAGTTCCGCGGCGACCGCGAGCAGCTCATCCAGGCCACCCTCAACATCGTGCACAACGCCGCACAGGCGCTTGCCGAGCGCCGCGCGGCAGGCGATGCGCAGATCACTTTCAAGACCCGCATCGCCCGGCAAGTGATATTCAACAAGCAGTGGTATCGATTGGCATTGGAATTGCATGTCATCGACAATGGACCGGGTGTGCCGGACACGATCAAGGACCGCATCTTCTATCCGCTCGTATCGGGCAGGGAGGGCGGAACAGGCCTCGGGCTGACCCTTGCACAAACCTTTGTGCAACAGCATCACGGCGTGATCGAGTGCGACAGCGTCCCGGGCCGAACCGATTTCAAGATACTGATACCGCTGCCCTAGCGCAGCACGGCAACAAGGAGATGCATGAAGCCGATCTGGATAGTTGATGACGACCAATCGATCCGCTTCGTGCTCGAGAAGGCCTTGCTGCGCGAAGACTTGCCCACCCGCAGTTTCACGAATACCCGGGAGGTGCTCGCAGCCCTGGAGCAGGCCGACGACGACGAGCAGCAGGGCCCCCAGGTCCTGGTGAGCGACATCCGCATGCCCGGCGGCTCCGGGCTCGATCTGCTCGACAAGATCAAGGCCAAGCACCCCGGCCTGCCGGTCATCATCATGACGGCGTTCTCCGACCTCGACAGCGCCGTCTCGGCCTTCCAGGGCGGCGCCTTCGAATACCTGCCCAAGCCCTTCGACCTGCCGCGCGCGGTCGAACTCATCCGCCGCGCTGTCGACGAAAGCCAGCGCGAGGAAGTGTCCGAAGAGCGCATGGTCGCCGCGCCCGAAATGCTCGGCCAGGCGCCCGCGATGCAGGACGTGTTCCGCGCCATCGGCCGCCTCTCGCAGAGCAACGTCACGGTGCTCATCACCGGCGAATCGGGTTCGGGCAAGGAACTGGTGGCGCGCGCGCTGCACAAGCACTCGCCGCGCGCCAACGGGCCCTTCGTGGCCATCAACACCGCGGCCATCCCGAAGGACCTGCTCGAGAGCGAACTCTTCGGCCACGAGCGCGGCGCCTTCACCGGCGCGCAAACCATGCGGCGCGGCCGCTTCGAACAGGCCGAGGGCGGCACGCTCTTCCTCGACGAAATCGGCGACATGCCGTTCGACCTGCAGACGCGCCTCCTGCGGGTGCTGAGCGACGGTCACTTCTACCGCGTGGGCGGCCACAACTCGGTCAAGGCCAACGTGCGCGTGATCGCGGCGACCCATCAGGACCTGGAGCAGCGCGTCAAGCTCGGCGGCTTCCGCGAAGACTTGTTTCACCGCCTCAACGTGATCCGCCTGCGCCTTCCGGCGCTGCGCGAACGCGGCGAGGACGTGCCCGCGCTCACGCGCCACTTCCTGCAGCAAAGCGCAAGGCAGCTCGGCGTCGAGCCCAAGCGCATCTCCGATGCGGCGCTCGCCAAGCTCGCCACCTTCGGTTTCCCGGGCAACGTGCGCCAGCTCGAAAACATCTGCCATTGGCTGACCGTGATGGCGCCCGCGCAGCTGATCGAAACCAAGGACCTGCCGCCCGAGGTGATGGCCGTCGGCCTGGACACGCATGCGGCCGAGGTCGCCGCACCGGTGGCCGCCGCTGTACAACCGTCGGCTGTGCCCCTGCCGAGCCCGCCGGGCCTGTCGGGCTCGGGCGTCGAGCGCGAATCGGTGTCGGCCTCCGCCGTCCCCGAGGCCGTGGAAGCGCCTGTTGGTGTGAGCAGTTGGGAAAGCGGCTTGGAACTCGAAGCCCAGGCCTTGCTGGCCGCCGGCCGCACCGACGTCTGGGATGTGCTTTCGCGCCGCTTCGAATCGCGCCTGATCCTCACAGCCCTGGGCAGCACCCGCGGCCGCCGCATCGAGGCCGCTCAGAAGCTGGGCATCGGGCGCAACACCATCACCCGGAAGATCCAGGAACTCGGCATCGAGTAAGCGCGGGCCCGAGGCACCGCGCCTTGGGTGTTTTATCGGCTTCGCTGGCCCAGCGTCAGCGAGTCGATCTGGAACTTTCCGCTCTTGTCCCAGAGCCAGGTATCGACATATGTGTGGCCGCCCAGCTTGCCCGGCGAAGGCAGCGGCGACGTCGCCTTGATGAGCTCGGCAATCATCGGCGGCACCTCCGGCGCATGGCTCGGCACGCGACTGAAGCTCACGTTGGTCACCTTGCCATCCGCATCGATGTCCGTCTCGACGACCACCACGGCGTAGACCAGCGGCGGAATCTTTCCCTTGTAGATCCGGTTGGCGTACGCCTTGTAGATGTGGCGCGCGCCGGTCTTGCGATAGGTGCGCACGGCGGGCGTTTGCGCGGTGATCAGGCGCACCGTCGGCACGTCGCTCTTGCCGGACGGTGCCGCTTCGTCCGTGGGCGTCGTGGCGCTCTTGCCGTCTTCCGTCTTCTCGGCGGGCTTGAGAATCGAGCAGGCGCACAGCGTCAGCGCGATGGCGAAGATCCCAAGGGTGCGGCCGGTTCGCAGAAGCAGGTGTTCGGTCATGGTGGGCTTGGGACTCAGGCGCCTGGGGCCAGGTCGAGCACCACGGGGGCGTGATCGCTCGGCTTCTCCCATTTGCGCGGCACGCGGTCGATGATGCAGCCCTTCACGCGCGGCAGCAGCGGCTCGCTCACGAGGATGTGATCGATGCGCAGGCCCCGGTTCTTCTGGTAGCCGAGCATGCGGTAGTCCCACCACGAATAGCTCTTCTCGGGCTGCTCGAACATGCGGAAGCTGTCCGTCAAGCCGAGTGCCAGCAGCGCCTTGAAATGCTCGCGCTCCTCGGTCGTGTGATGGATGGTTTCCTTCAGGCCCACCGGATCGAAGCTGTCACGGTCTTCGGGCGTAATGTTGAAGTCGCCCAGCAGCACGAGGTTCGGGTGGGTCACCAGCTCCTGGCGCAGCCAGTCGCGCAAGGCGTCCAGCCATTTCAGCTTGTATTCGAACTTGTCGCTGCCCGGCGCCTGGCCGTTCACGAAGTAGCCGTTGACCACCCGCAGTGGGCCCGTGGGCGTCTCGACGGTGGCGGCGATCACGCGCGACTGGTCGTCCGTGAAGCCGCCGATGTTCTTCACCACGTCGCGCATCGGCGCGAGGCTCAGGATGGCAACGCCGTTGTAGGTCTTCTGGCCGAACACCGCGGCCTCGTAGCCGGCCGACTTGAGCACCTCGAGCGGGAACTTGTCGTCGGTCATCTTGAGTTCCTGCAGGCAGAGCACGTCGACCGGGTTGGCGATCAGCCAGTCGAGCACGTGCTGCAGCCGGGCGGTGAGGGAGTTGACGTTCCAGGTGGCAATTTTCATGAAATGTGGTAACTTGTTGATTTTAAAAGGCTTTTTTACCTGTTCGATGCACCTGTTTTGCTACATGCCCGCCAGCGTACCCGTTTTATGCTTCGCTGCACTTGGCCGCCGGGAACGAAGTTAGCCAGCTTAGCAAAAGCCCTCGACTTTGCCTTGTGGACGCCCCAACAGGGTGCAACAGCGTATTGGGTGGAAACAGCGAGGCGGGGGCGGACGAAAACTTGGACTACCAGGAGGGCATGCTCACCTGACAACGCAGCTTGCGAAGGATTCTTCGGTCGGCTGAACAACGAGCTGTTCTATCCTCGAAACTGGAAGAACGCCACCATTGAGCAATTCATCGAGGCGGTCGACTCGTACATCCGCTGGTACAACGAGAAGCGGATCAAGATCTCTCTTGGCTCTCTCAGCACTATCGAATACCGGGTGAGCCTTGGGCTTGCGGCATAAAACCAGTCCAAGTTTTTATCCGCACCCCCTGAGGAGAACCGAACATGGCGACGAAGACGCAAGGTGATCTGCGACAGATCTCCGTACACATCGAAGAGCCCAAAGCCGGTGCGTTCGAATGGGTGCTCAGCGAGGCGGATGCCGAGGACACCGGCAACTGGAAACCCTTCCAGCGCTCCCGCAGGGCCGCGAGCACCTACAAGGCGGCGATGGCCGACGGTCTGGTCGCGCTCGAATCCCTGATCGACAACCTCGACAAAGGTCCCCGATCGAGCACGGCCCATGACCACGAGCCCGAGCCTGAGACCGCCCCGGAAAGGGAACGCGCCGGCAAGCGTGCTGCCCGCGCGGCGCCGAGGCAGGACCCGCCTGCCAAGCCGGCCGGGCGCACCCGCACGGCATTCGGGTTCGGCGTGATGCCATAGCGCCTCGCCGGCCGCCAGTCGCCAGCCCATGTGGGGCCTGTCCTCCGGGCAGCGCCGGTCGCGTCCCACATCGCAGTGGGTCAGCCAGCGCAATGCTGCCGGACATCTTCGTACCCCAAGTACTCCCCCAAGGAAAGTCCATGGCCACTGGCAGCAGAACCCTCTGGAAAGGCGCGATCACCTTCGGCCTGGTCCACATTCCCGTCGGCTTGCACACGGCGAGCATCGAGCAGGGCGTGGACTTCGACTGGCTGGACAAGCGCACCATGGACCCGGTGGGCTACAAGCGCATCAACAAGAAGACGGGCAAGGAAATCGACAAGGACAACATCGTCAAGGGCGTCGAATACGAGGACGGCAAGTACGTCGTGATCTCGCCCGACGAGATCGAAGCCGTGTATCCGCGCACCACCCAGACGATCGAGATCCAGCGTTTCATCGATGCCAACGAAATCCCCTTCGTGTATCTGGAGCGCCCGTACTACGTGGCGCCGATCAACAAGGGGCAGAAGGTCTACGCGCTGCTGCGCGAGGTGCTGATCAAGTCCGGCAAGGTCGGCCTGGCCAAGGTGGTCATCGCGACCAAGCAGCATCTGGCGGTGCTGGTGCCGTCGGGCAAGGCGCTGGTGCTCAACCTGCTGCGCTGGGGTGACGAAGTCAAGACGCTCGAAGGTCTCGACCTGCCCGCCGCCGGCGTCAAGGGTGCCAACGTATCGGCCGCGGAAATGAAGATGGCGGAACAGCTCGTGAACGACATGTCCGGCAAGTGGGAGCCCGAGGATTTCAAGGACGAGTTCAAGCATGCGGTGATGAAAATCGTCGAGAAGAAGGTGAAGGCGGGCGACACCGAAACCGTGATCCAGCCGGAAGAGGAGGCGCCGGAAGAAGCCTCGAACGTGATCGACCTGACCGAGTTGCTCCAGCGCAGCCTCAAGGGAGGCGGATCGACCAAGACCAAGGCCCCCGCGGCCAGGAAGCGCAGCGCCAAGACCACGGCGAAATCCACCAAGGCGCGAAAGACGGCTGCGAAGAAGACGGCGGCCAGGAAGGCTGCGTAGCGGACAGCAGGCCAAGCCGTCCGTTCAGGCGGCAAGGCGCCGCAATTGGAGCAACGACAAACGATGGCCAAGGGCGACGCGCTTTCCACGTACAAGTCCAAGCGGAATTTCGCCGTGACGGCGGAGCCCGCCGAAGGTGGCCGGCCGAGTCCTCACGCACTGTCGTTCGTCGTGCAAAAGCATGCGGCGTCGCGGCTGCACTACGACTTCCGGCTCGAGCTCGATGGGGTGATGGTTTCCTGGGCGGTGCCCAAGGGGCCCAGTTTCGACCCCAAGGAAAAGCGCATGGCCATCCACGTGGAGGACCATCCGATCTCCTACTCATCCTTCGAAGGGACGATTCCGCCGAAGCAGTACGGCGCCGGGACGGTGATCGTCTGGGACAACGGCACCTGGGAGCCGGTGGGCGATCCACGCAAAGGCCTGGCCGCCGGCAAGCTGGTCTTCCGGCTGCACGGCCAGAAGCTCGAGGGCCTGTGGGAGTTGGTCAACATCGCCAAGGGCGGCGAACGGCAGGAGCCCTGGATTCTGTTCAAGAAGAAGGACGAATACGCGCGCGCGCATGCCGACTACGACGTCGTGACTGCGCTGCCCGACAGCGTGATCGCCAAGCCGATAAAGAAGGTGCGCGCCCGTGGCACCGCGTCGGCGCGCCCGCCGCCTTCCAAGGCGCCCAAGCCGCTCGCCCGCGCGCGCGCGACGGCGCTGCCGGCGCAGATCAAGCCGCAGCTGGCGACCCTGGTCGCAGGCGTTCCGTCGGCCGGCGAGTGGCTCTACGAAATCAAGTTCGATGGCTACCGCCTCATGGCCCGGCTCGACAAGGGCGAGGTCGCGCTGATAACGCGCGGCGGACACGACTGGGCGGCCAGGATGCCGACGCTGGTGGCCGAACTCGGCGCCCTGGGCCTCGGCTCGTCGTTCCTGGACGGCGAAATCGTGGTGCTGGGACCCCGTGGTGCGCCGGACTTCAACGCCTTGCAGAACGCCTTCGATCGCGGGCGAGACACCCAGGACATCGTGTTCTTCGTGTTCGACGCCCCCTTCTTCGAAGGCCAGGATCTCAGACAGGTGCCGCTGCGCGATCGCCGGCAACTGCTCCACGACTTCCTTGCGGAGAAGGCCAGCGAACACGTCAGGTTCAGTGCCAATTTCGAAGCCGATCCGACGTCGCTGCTTCGCTCGGCCTGCCAGATGGAGATGGAAGGCGTGATCGCCAAGCGCGCCGACGCGCCTTACGTTTCCCGTCGCAGCGAAACCTGGCTGAAGCTCAAGTGCAAGCTGCGCCAGGAGTTCGTGATCTGCGGCTACACCGACCGCACCGACGAGGCCGGCCAGATCGGCAGCTTGCTGCTCGGTGTTCACGACGACGGCGGCAAGCTGGCGTCGGTCGGCAGCGTCGGCACAGGCTGGAGCGGCGAGGAAGCCCGTGAGATCAAGCAGAAGCTGCTGCCGCTGGCGGCCGCGAATTCGCCTTTCGAAAAAGGCGACACCAAGCCGGGTCGCTGGTCCAGGCGCAAGGCCGGCAGCGAGCGCTGGGTGAAGCCGCAATTGCTGGCGGAGGTCAGCTTTGCCGAATGGACGCCCGACGGGCAAATCCGCCACGCCTCGTTCATCGGCCTGCGCGACGACAAGCCCGCCAAGGTCATCGTGCGGGAGCGCCCCAAGGCCGTCGGCGCGCCTGCCGCTGCGGCGTCCAACCGCACGGCCGCCGGCTCGTCGAGCGCTTCGATCACGGTGACGCACGGCGACAGGGTCATCGATGCCACCACGGGCATCACCAAGCTGGATCTGGTGCGCTACTACGACTCTGTGGCCGAATTCATCCTGCCGCATCTCAAGGGTCGTCCCTGCTCTTTGGTGCGCGGCCCGACAGGCGTGACCGGACAGCTGTTCTTCCAGAAGCACGGCGAAAAGATCGGCATTCCGGGCATCACCGAACTGCCCGAGAGCCTGTGGCCGGGCCACGCCGCACTGCTGGAGATCGGCAACGCCAAGGCGCTCGCCGGCGCCGCCCAGATGAACGTGATCGAGTTTCATACGTGGAACTCGACAGCCAAGGCGATCGACAAGCCCGACCGCATGGTGTTCGACCTCGACCCCGGCGAAGGGACCGCCTGGGGCCACATCCAGGAAGCGGCGACGCTGGTGCGCGCGATGCTCGAAGCCCTTGGCCTGAAGGCATGGCTGAAAACGAGCGGGGGCAAGGGGCTGCATGTGGTCGTCCCGCTGGCGCCGCGATACGACTACGACACCGTCAAGGGGTTCTCCCAGGCGATCGTGCAGCACATGGCCAGGACGATCCCGGCGCGCTTCGTGGCCAAGAGTGGCCCGAGCAACCGCGTGGGAAAGCTGTTCGTCGACTACCTGCGCAACGGGCACGGTGCGACGACGGCGGCTGCGTTCTCGGCGCGCGCGCGGCCCGGCCTGGGCGTTTCGATCCCGGTTTCATGGGACGACCTGGGCAGCCTCAAGAGCGGCTCGCAATGGAACGTTCGAACGGCGCGCGAACACCTGTCTTTCCAGACAGAGGATCCATGGGCCGGCTACTGGAAAACGCGCCAGCCGCTGACGCAGGCCATGAAGCGACTCGGCTATGAAAAACGCTGACTGAACGAGGACAGGAAATCATGAAGCTTTCACATCTCGCCCTGACCGTGATCGAAGACCCGCTGCACGATGGTCGCTATCACTGGCTGCTCCTGACGGCCAGCGGCGATGCCGACCAGGTCAAGGAGTTCGACGCGTCGGACAAGTCCTTTGCATCCGCGCACGAAGCCTTCGAGGCGGGCGCCGTGCGGTGGCGACAGGAAATGTCGCGCGAGAACGAAGACGCCGACCCCGTCGGGGATGCCCGCATCGACTGACAGAAAGCCCCGGCATGAAGCAGGGCGGGGCGAACCTGGGTTCTGCAAGTCAGCCTGGGCAGGTTGATACAGATAGATGCGCCGCATTGACGCCTTTGGCCTCTTTCCCACGGCCGAAAAAAATGGCATGTTGATTTGCGTCGCAAAGGAGCCGCCATGCCCACCCCTCGCTCGATCGCCTCCCTGTCGCTCGGCTTCGGCCTGGTGTCGATACCCGTGCGGCTCTACACCGCCACCGAGAGTTCGGCGGCCATTCACTTCAACCTCCTGTCGAAGGAGGGGACGCGCGTGAAGCAGCAGTACGTTTCTGCGCTCAACCCGAAGAAGGTCATTCCCCGCGCGGAAATGGTCAAGGGCTACGAGTTCGATACGGACCGCTTCGTCATCTTCCAGCCCGACGAGCTGAAAGCGCTGGAGGATGGCGCGAGCCACCTGATCGACATCGTCGCGTTCATTCCCGCCGACGCGGTCGATCCGATCTACTACGACAAGCCGTATTTCCTCGCGCCGGACAAACGCGGCGGCAAACCGTACAACCTGCTGAAGAAGGCGATGCTGACGAGCGGGCGCTGCGCCTTGGCGAAGTGGGCCTGGAAGTCCAAGCAGTACGTGGTTCAGGTGCGCGCGCAGGAAGACGGACTCGTCCTGCAGCAGTTGCTGTATGCGCAGGAGGTGCGCTCCATCCAGGACCTCGGCATCGAGAAGCTCGAACCCTCGGCCGCGGAACTGAAGCTGGCACTGCAGCTGATCGATCAGATTTCGCAGGACAGCTATGACCCGACGATGTTCGAGGACGAGGAGCAAAAACGCATCCTGGCGGCCATCGACGCGAAGATCGCGGGCCAGGAGATCGTGGCGACCGAACATCCCGAGGACGGCGAATCTTCCGGCCAGGTGATCGACCTGACGCAGATGCTCATGGCGAGTCTCGACCGCAAGGGCGGGGGCGCGCACAAGCCGCGGACGATGCCGGCCAAAGGCACCCAGGTGGTGACGCCCATCCGCAAGCCGATCGCCAAGGCCAAGCGCGCGCCCAAGGCTGCTGCAAAGGCAGCCGCACCTGTGCCACGCACGAGAATGAAAAAGTGACGGCGCCCGAGGAATTCCCGCTGTCGCTGCGCTACGTGCTGAAGTCGTTCGGCCTGTCGCGCCACACGGTGCTCAAGCTGATCGAGCTCGGCTTCGTTGCGCCGGTGAAGGCGGATGACAAGGTCTGGAAATTTTCCTTCCAGGACCTCGTGCTCCTTCGGTCCGCAAATGAATTGCGAGCGGCACGTATTCCCACGCGGCAGATTCTCAAGGCGCTGCGCCAGCTTCGTGCGTCGCTGCCCGAAGATCAGCCGCTGCAGGGCATGCGGATCACGTCCGAAGGGGATCGTGTGACGGTCCGCTTCGGAGATGCGCACTGGGAACCCCGGACGGGGCAGTTCGTGCTGGATCTTCAGATCAGGTCTGGCGAAAGCCCTCTGCGCTTCTTTCCCTCGAAACCTGGGCCGAGTGTCGGTGCCGCCGTGCTCGATGCGCGTTTTACCGAGGCTGAAGCGTTGGAAGAAACGGACCCCAGGATCGCCGAGGCGCTCTACCGAAGCATCCTGGCGGACGACCCCACGTATGCCCACGCGTACCTGAATCTCGGCTTCATGCTCTGCGAATCCGGCGAGTTCGATGCGGCTGCGTCGCTCTACGAAAAAGGGTTGCGGTTCTGTCCCGACGATCCGCTGATGCATTTCAATCTCGCCGTGGCGCTCGAGGGTGTCGCCGACGTGGACGGCGCATTGGCGAGCTACGAAGCGGCGCTGCGGCTGCAGCCGGACCTGCTCGACGCGCATCGGAATGCGGCCCTGCTGTATGCCGACAGCGGGCGGCAACAGATGGCCATCCGGCACTTCAGCGCATTCCGGCGATTGCAAGCCGGCAAGCAGCCGACCTGAAGCGACAAACCTGCGCGTCGCCGCTGCTCGAAGGCTCAACCCCGGCTTGTGCAGTCCGCTGAGGGCGCCAATTTCCCGAGAACGACTTTGCCTTTCATCCACAGCGACAGGGAACGTCTTTACGCCAGCCACGACGTAGAGCCGCGCTCGCCGAGTGCGGCATCACAAGCTTGTGAGGACAGACGGGGAGCCAGCCGTCAGGCAAGAGTTGGCGCGAATGCGCACGCCGCAGCGACAGACGTCACCGAAGTGCGACGCCAGCACGAGATTGAGCGGCGTGCATGTCGTGGATCCATGAAAAAAGCCCTCACGGGGGAGGGCTTCGGAAAATGGTCGTGAACTCTTACGCGGTCCACGCTACGGCAAATTCGTTTGCAGAAGTCAATGTTGTTTTTCTCGTCGTGGTGACTTCGACGCGCTGCTTTGGGATTCAGCTTGCTCGGCCGAGCAACACCCGATGACCGGGTGACGCGCAATCCTGATCGATCTGCTTCTCCTCACGGATCGGCGCTCGGGCGTCTTGGCGACACGGGTTTGTTCTCCTGGTGTCTCTCCCAAAGATAAAGGCCGGGCAAGGCCAGAAGATGCGCCACGGCCGCGATGAGCCCGACCGCAAACAGCGCGACAGCGAACAGCGGCATCGCCGCAATCTCCAGAATCGTCCGGATCAACTTCATGTTCGTGCCTTCCGGCCTCGAGTGTTTGAGACGTGGGTGCAGCGCGTGTGGGCGCAGCCGCCGATGGAGGTCATCATCGCTTCCCCAGCCCTTACGCGCCCACCTGCAGTCTGCCGCCGATCAAACGATCCGTCATACGTGCTCCCTTGAATGCCGTTGCAGTGCACAAGCACTTTCCGCATCGGTGAAGGCCGTCGCTATCCGCCAAAGGCGACGCCAACTGCCCGTACCTGTCCTACGCTGCGCGAACGACAGATCGCAAGGCGGTAATGCGACGCGCGTGGTGCCGCTCGTGCCTTCATGTCGGGTGACCGCTTCTCTTGGGCAATGAGACGCGGGGCGTCGTTTGGTTCGCCGCACGCCTCGGGCCGTCTCGGCGCTGCGGCTACACTGCCGCCGCTCGCCGTGGGCATCCGCCTGCGGTGTGCAGAGGCTCTTCGCCTGATCTCTCGTCATAGGAAAAAATCAACAGTGAACCGCATCGAACTCGTCGAAAAAATCGCCACCACCCACACCGTCAGCAAGGCCGAAGCCGCGCGCATCCTCGAGACCGTCACCAGCGCGATCGTCGCCGCCGTGAAAAAGGGCGATCCCGTGCAGATCGTCGGCTTCGGCACCTTCAAGCAGGTCGCGCGTGCGGCCCGCACCGGCTTCAATCCGCAGGCCGGCACCGCGATCAAGATCGCGGCGCAGAAGGTGCCGAAGTTCGTGCCCGGCGCTGCGTTCAAGGCCGCGGTGGACCCGAAGGCGGCCAAGCGCAAGGCGGACAAGGCCGCAGCGGCCAAGCCTGCCCCCAAGAAGGCCGCTGCAAAGAAGAAGTAAGCATCGCGCAGCACTGCGCAAACGAGCGGGTGGCCCTTCGGGGCCGCTTTGCTTTGCGGGTTCTTTCGCGGGTACGTTGAAGCTCGGCAACCCGGCGTCGCGCTGCATCACCAGATCACCACCATGATCGAAGACATGGTGGCCAGCAGCAGGCTGCGTGACGGCGACCAGCTGCCCACCGAAGAAGACCTGCGTGCGCAATACGGCGTGTCGCGCGGCACGCACCGGGCCGACATCGCGCAGATCATCCGGGCGTTGCAGATGCAGTTCGACCTCGAAGACTGACGCGGGATACTGGCTCCCTCCATTGTGAGGAGACCCACATGCCGCGTTAACTGAAGACGGCCGAAGCGATCCGCGACGAGATCTTGATGGCACGAAATTGATCAGCGGAGGACTGTGTCGCGTATGAGTTGCGCGTCGCTGCGGGCTCCCGGTTGCGGTACGAGCGTGTAGATGGCCGGGGAAATTGTTGTCGGTGACCTTGGGTTCGTCCTCGAAGGTGCCTGCAGTTCGACGATGCAGACGCGGCAACAGCTGGCGCCTTCGCCCTTTCCGCGGCCAGCCCTGTTTTCTTTGGCCAGGCAATGAAGTAGACGTGGTTCACCACGACTCGACCGTCGTAGTTTGAGCGGACGCTTGCTATGAGCTAGTGTGCTGTCCCGCAAATAACTGGCATTAATTCTGCATGTCGATGCGGTATCTTGGGAACAGAGATACCGCGATGAGAACAGGCAGGCCGAAGGCAGAGTTGGTGTTGAGTGACGACGAGCGAGCGCAGTTGCAGTCGTTCGCGCGCAGCCGCTCGCTGCCCGCCGCGCTGTGCAATCGTGCGGGCCTCGTGCTGGCCAGTGCAGCGGGCGAGCCAAACAACGCGATTGCCGCGCGGCTGAAGATGACCAAGCAAACGGTGGGCAAGTGGCGCGCGCGATTCATCGAGCGGCGCATCACCGGGCTGTACGACGATGTGCGTCCGGGCAAGCCGCGCACGATCGACGATGAGCGCGTGGCGCAGTTGATCAAGACGACTCTGCACACCAAGCCAGCCAACGGCTCGACGCACTGGAGCGTACGAACGGTGGCCGCCGAGACAGGCATCTCCAAAACCAGTGTGCAGCGCTACTTCCAACTCTTTGGCCTGCAGCCGCACCGTACCCAGAGCTTCAAGCTGTCCAATGACCCGTTCTTCATCGAGAAGCTGCGCGATGTGGTCGGCCTATACCTGAGCCCACCGGACAACGCGCTGGTCATCTGCGTGGACGAGAAGAGTCAGTGCCAAGCGCTGGAGCGCACGCAGCCAATGATGCCTATGGGATTTGGCTATGTCGAGGGCTTCACCCACGACTACAAGCGCCATGGCACGACCACGCTGTTTGCGGCGCTGAACGTGCTCAACGGCGCGGTGCTTGCGGCGTGCAAGCCGCGCCACCGGCATCAGGAGTTCCTGTCGTTCCTGCGCGAGATCGACAAGGCCGTGCCGCCTGAGTTGGACATCCACTGCATCGTCGACAACTACGCCACTCATAGCCATCCGAAGATCAAGGCGTGGCTGGCGACTCGGCCGCGCTGGCACATGCACTTCATTCCGACCTACAGTTCCTGGCTCAATCAGGTCGAACGCTTCTTCGCCCTCATCACCGACAAGACCATCCGCCGCGGCTCATTCTCCAGCGTCAAGCAACTCGTGCAACGCATCGACCGCTTCGTCACCGCCTACAACGCCGACTGCCGCCCCTTCAAGTGGACCGCCACCGCCGACTCGATCCTCGAAAAGCTGCATCGACTTTGCTCACGTATCAGCGGGACAGGACACTAGGGCTGTCGCCTCGCAGGGGCCGGGTGCACATCGTGCACCACCTGACCCGCGGAAAGCGTATTGATCGTCTCGCCCGGGATGTCCATGAGGATGCGGCTGCGCTCGGCCGCCAGCGACACGGTGAGGTGCTGCACCGGCTGTGCATCGAGATCGTGAAGCAGGCGAACAAACTTGAGCAGCGGCGCGCCGGTCTCCAGGTTCAAGAGCCTTGCGCGCGCCGGCTCGGCCACCTCGGCCGTGATCTCCTGCACCACCCGGCCGAACTTCACGCCTTGCGCGAGCAGGATCTCGTAGAGCGCCTGCTTGCGCAGCGCGGCGGCCGAGACCCGTTTGCCCAGGCGCGCGGGCACCCAGGCATCGGTCAGCATCACCGGCGTGCCGTCGATGCTGCGCAGGCGCAGCGCATGCACCGCCTTTTCGCCGGCGTCCAGGTGCAGCGCGGCAGCCACCTCGTGCGGCGGCACGGCCTGCGCCACCTCGAGCACCTCGACATCGGTTTCGAGCGCCGTCTTGCGCAGCCCGTCGACCAGCCCCAGGCTGGGCTGCGCCCGCGCCTTCGGCAGGTTGGTGCGAACGAAGGTGCCCAGGCCGTGGCGGCGCTCCACCAACCCGAGCGCAGCCAGGTCGGACAGCGCGCGCCGCACCGTGATGCGCGAGACGCCGAAGCGCTCGCACAGCGCCTCTTCCTTCGGCAGCGCGCCGGAGGCGTAGACGCCCCGCGTGATCTCGTCGCGCAGCACCACGAACAGCTGCCGGTGCAGCGAGGTGCCAGGGACGCGGTCGAACGAAGGAGCGGGTGCGGGAGGACGTGCCATGGCGAAGGAGGTTGGGCGCCGAGCATAGCAAGGCGCCCGGATGGCGGTCGGCTCGCGGCTTGCGGTTTTCGGTGAGTTGTATTTAGAATATAAACACATAAACTCCGCCGATTCGCACGGGACAACGCCGCCATGACTTCCTCTTCCACGCTTCGCCGGCTGCTCGACGCGCCCGGCATGGTGATCGCCCCCGGCGCCTACGACGCCATCGGCGCGCGCCTGATCGAGCAGGCCGGCTTCGCCGCCGTGTACATGACGGGCGCAGGCACCTCGGCGGCGCGCGGCTTTCCCGATTTCGGCCTGCTCACGATGAGCGAGATGGTCGACAACGCCGCGGTCATGGCGCGCTCGGTGGCCATTCCACTGATCGCCGACGCGGACACCGGCTACGGCAACGAACTGAACGTGACACGTACCGTGCGCGAGTACGAGGCGCGCGGCGTCGCGGCCATCCACATCGAGGACCAGGTCTCGCCCAAGCGCTGCGGCCACCTCGACGGCAAGGAGGTGATTTCGCAGGCGGAGTTCGTCTCGAAGATCCGCGCCGCCGTGGAAGCCCGGCGCTCGAAAGATTTCGTGGTCATCGCGCGCACGGATGCGCGCGCCATGCTCGGTCTCGACGAAGCCATCGCCCGCGCGAACGCCGCGCTGGAAGCCGGTGCCGACATGGCTTTCGTCGAAGCCACGCAGACGCCAGAGGAAGTCGCTGCGGTGCCGAAGCGCGTCAAAGGCCCTTGCCTGCTCAACGTGGTGCCGGGCGGCCGAACGCCGGTGTTCGACCTGCGCGAAGCCGAAGCCATGGGCTACAAGCTCGCGATCCTTCCCGGCCTGATGCTCAAGGCCACCATCGAGGCCGGCGACGCGGCCCTCGCCGAGCTCAAGGCCACATTCCGGGCGCCGACCGTCAACGCCACGGTGGCCCAGACCTTCCGCCGCTTCGGTGCCGACGAGTGGGACGCCCTGCGCATGCGCTTCAACGCCGGCGCGG